>CP032935.1:0-11935 GCA_003666485.1 Levilactobacillus brevis | reverse complement strand
TTTATGCGCCGCCCATATCTCGCGCCCCGCTGCCTTTCTCTCGCGTGCATACAGCCCCGCCATAACAACCAGCAGCGCCGCCAGAATCCCGCAAACAATGATTTCCCAATTCAATTCATCAACCCTCAGTGGTTACAGTTATTGACAGTACTCCGAGTGGCCCGGCTGCGCCGGCCCTTTCGCGCCCGCCATTCGGCGTGCGCCATTTCGCTCCTACTGGGCAGCGCCACCACTGGCACGCCCAATTTTTCCACAGGTGCCAGCACCGCATAATCGCCCGGCACAATCTCCGCCTGATCCTGCGCGGCCTTGCGGCGGACCTCCCACTCATGCAGGCGGGTGCGAATAAACCGCGCCGCGCCGCGCATGATTACCCCGCGCAATCGATCCACCTCCTCGCCGTAAGCGTTGGCCTTGCGCTGCGGCAACTGCTGCGGCCTGATTGCCTGCTCTTTGCGCTTGCACTGCGGCCCGCCCATCAATTCGACAAACCGCCGCCAGTCGGCAGAATCGGCGGCCTCGCGGATCTCCTCGAATAGCGGCACATCGCCAAGCCCATCAATACCACCGGCTGCAAAATCCCCACGGCGGCGCAGTTCCCGCCACACGGTCACCGATATTGCCCCGATCTGCTGAAACTGGCGAACCCCCCACATACTCGCCCAGGCACGGGCACGGAGTGCGCCGTCTGATCCGGTGCGGCCCGCCTCCTCGTCCAACTCCACCGCATGGGCGTCGATGTTTTTTGAAATATATTTTGCAATGTAGCCAGTTGCGCTGCGCTCCGGGTCTATATCTTCCCGATCCACTCGCGGACTCCCGTCCTCCTCTACTTCGTGCGCGTCGGCTTTGGTGGCTTCCTGCTTAAAAATTTCCCATGCCGGTTCAATATCTCCACCCGCAAAAAATAACAGCATGTGCCAGTGCGGGGTTCCGTCGTGATGCGGCTCAACCACTCGAAAACCAAACGCCTTAATTCCGTGCTTTGCCCATCTAGCTCGAATATGCGCCCACACTTCGGACAAGTAGGACTGCACGGCGGCAGGGGTTGATCCGTTGTACTTTTCATTGCGCGGCCCGTAGTGGTGGCGTGCGTGGTATTTACTGGGCGCGGTCAGGGTCAGGAATACGCCCTGCAGTTTCATTTCCTGCGCGATTTCCTCATACCCGCGAAGGCGCACCATCAATTCGTTACGGCGGTTTACCGGGTTGGAAACACTAGCGGCGGCGGCGTCCGCCAGGCTCACCACTTCGCCGCTCTCGTTTACGGCTTCCATGTTTTCCAATAACTGCTTTGCACTGTGCTGCGATTTCTGCCAGCGGTTCAGCGCCCAGTTGCTTACATACGGTTGTTTTGTTTTCTGCACCCGGCCCAGCGTTCGCAGTACATGCTCAACCTTGCGACCGTTGCGGGCGCGTAACTGACGACGCCACCAGCGCGCACACTGCGCCCTGGCAACGGCGGCCAGCTGCTTATCGCGGATTTTTTCGGCGGTATCGCTTTTGCGAATCGTCACCGGCCAATCCACATCAAACAGCCCGACAAAATCACACACTTTTTCTATCATCGTTTGCATATCATCGGACAGGGCCACAATATCCCCCGCCTTTTCCGCTGCCACCGCTGCGGCTTCCTTTAATTCCTCATCATCCATGGTGGCCGGTTTCATTCTTATTTTTCCGTATCGGATAACTGGCGCACTCAGCGCATCGGTAATGGCCCGCAAATTCTCGTTTGCTTTTTTGTAGCCGCTGGCCCTGCAGTCCCGCGCATACTGCGCCACCAGATCGCCGCGCACTGGCACAAATTCATTTATAAGCGCATCCCGCCACCGCCAAATTTCGGAAGGCATAAGCCGGTTGAATTTCTCCAACGCTGTAATTTTTTCCATTGATAAAATCTTCAATGCCGGGCAGGGCCACCACCAAAACGAAAATTAATGCCAGAAAAATTCCGTCTATTGGCTTATTTTTCACTGCGCCCCCGCTGAATAAAAAAGCCCGCGCACGGCGGGCAATGGCTGACAAACTACGCTGCAACGCTTTCGCCCCACAGCAGGAACGCGCCCCACTGCGCCGCCATTGCGCCCGCTATACCTGGATATGTTTTGCTGCGCTCCTTCCAGCGGTCAGCACTTGGCGGCACCGCATTCTGGCCACTATCGGTTTGATTCTGCCAGCGCTCCACCCACTTTCCCCGGTACTGCACCCAACGCCCGGCAACCCTCTTTGTGCCATACAGCGGCGGCAACCCCTGAAGCCATAGCCCGGTTTTTTTGCTGGCACTATGCCCAAACTGGTATGGCTGTATGTACTGGGTCGCCTTTTTAATTCGCGTGGAAATACACCCTACCGGGTTCTCTATCGCCTTATATCGAATATCAGCGCTCATCACCCGCCTAACAAAATCCAGCGCCTCCTCTGTTTTTTCGGCCCGCCCCGGTGTTCGCTTGTTCCAGTGCAGCCCCGAACTACACAAAAACGTACACGGCGGATGTGCAATCAGCACATCCCACGGCCCGCACTGCTCAATCGCAAAAAACAAATCACACTGCAAGTGATGCGGACTGCTGTCCTCCGACTCCAACACATCACAACTCCACGCATCAAAACCACAAGCCCTAAACGCTTCGCGCACGGCCCCGGACGTTTCACAGCCGACTAAAACTCTCATGCCGCCACCCCCCGCACCGCTTCCAACTGCGATTGCACCCAGGCGAGCATGTCGAACTGTGAACCGTCACAGCGCGGGCAGCGTATAACGTGACCGGTGCGGATATTGGAACCTGCGGAAGTTTGCACAGGCTTTAGCGCCCGCTTTTCCATATTGAATGCGAACAGATCGCCCGCGATATACAGGAAACCCGCGCCGGTACAGCACGGGCAAGGAAATTGATTGGCCAGACCCTCACGCTCAGTGCTGCACAAAAGTTTTTCCAACTCGTGCGCGTTATGGTCTAAATATTGTGATAGCGGTTTTTGATTGATTCGGTTCAGTTCCGATTCAATAAAGCTGGTTGATACTGCGGGCTGCATTGTCATTGGCTTGTCCCTTGCTTGTTATTAAGTCGGCCCGCTCGACTGCCCCCCGAGGGGGGCTACCTAACAAGCAGGCGGGAACAGACTACAATTAGCCGCTTATACATACAAGCCGCCACTTGGCTAACTGGCCGCATGGATAGCAACTACAATAGGGAAAATCAATGGATAAAGGTAAAGGCCCGATGCTTTACACCGTGGACATTCTGGACATGATGAAAGAGAAGCTCGGCAGCTACTATAAAGTGGCCCAAGTACTGGATGTGCATCCAAACCGCATCAACCAACTACGGCACCGCGGCGGCATTATGACCGACGAGCAAGGACTAAAAGCAGCTGATTTTTTAGGATTTCCGCCTGAAGCTATCGTTTTATCACTGGCTGCGGAACGCTCGCTCAATTCGCCCGCATTTGACCTTTTGCGCCAGGTTGCGGAAGACCACACACCTAAGATTCTGGCCGCCGCAAGCGTGCTGGTGGTGGGCATTCTGGCCAAATCGCAAACCGTCACGGATGCACTGTCCGCGCTGCCCTTTGCGTGACAACCTGACACCCCTAAGTTATTGATTTTAAAGGGGAACCGCACAGGCTGCAGTATAGATTATGTTAAATGAATACGGCGCCGGGCGTTTGTCAATACCCGCGCCGACTTCCCGCTAAAAACCCCACCAAAACCGCCCGACCGATAAAAAAAAACAATGAAAAAAAGTACGATCGTCTGTGAAAAATCAATGCCCACTTGCCCAGGCTGTGACATAGTTCCGCGCGGTTTTACTTGATGTAACAGCGCCGAACGGCTAAGGAAAATAAAACCAATGCAAACCCTCAGCAATTCCCATCCGGTTTTTGGTTCTTTTTATCTCCCCCTCGATGCCCACACGGTGGCGGAAATCTGCGGCGTCAGCCTGCGCACCGCACAGCGTTGGTGGAGCCGCGAAAGTACGCCGCCACCATCGGCGGTGCGGCTGGTGCGGCTGGTACACGGCGGCCGGGTTATGCCGGACAGTTGGCCGGAAGGCTGGCAATTTAAAGGCGACCGGCTGTGTACCGGCATTGGCGTGGATGCGATACGGCGGCAGGATGTGGCCGCCTATCACTGGGTGAAAAATAGCTGGTATGAAAGTATCGGACTGATTCAGCGCACGGAAAAGCAGATCAATGCGCTGTTGCCGCTGCTGACGGAAGCACAGCGGGAAACAATAGCGGATCACCGCGCCCGTCTGGTGGAATTGCGCAGCCGCGACCATATAGCACGGGAATGGCGATTAAGGCAGCGAGAAAAGCACCGCGCCACCGGATGCTAATCACGGGAAAACCTTTTTCATAATCCGATCCACATCGCGGCGCAATGCCGCGATCTCGGTGCGGATCGCCGCCCACACCCCGAAACCACTGGCGGCAGCGGTCACTAAAACATTCGGATCAAGTTCCATGATTTCCACCATTGCGCGCCCTATCTCCCGCGCCCTTTCATTATTGTGTATGCCCCTGCAGGCCCGGCCAGTACGGCCAGACTCATTGGGTCAATGCCCGGCTGGGTTGCCAGCAGATAGGCGGACAGGCCCGCCGTGTAGTAGCCCAGCAACTGGCGGCCCATCTTGTGCAAACCATCAATCAGCGGGTGGGTTTTTGTGTTGAGCTCCGCCAGATAAATATCCGACTGCAACTGGTTCAACTTGCCGATCATCTCGGTTTGTTTGTCTTTGTCCGGTACGGCCTTTTCCACCAGTCCGAACAAATCCCCAATGATGGGCAACCACTTCACCGGGTGACCCGCTTGTTAATGTGGTTGGCAATCAGTGCGACGGTGACGCCCGCCGCTACGGTAATTAAATAGTGTTTCACGGTAACGGTTCCCCTATGCCCCAAACGCTTTTTGCGTATTCCGTATCACCATCGCCAAACGGCGTAAACCATTCAATGCCCAGTTCTGCAGCGGAAAAATAATGGTCAAAAAAGCCGGTCAGCCGCTCCTCACCCACTACCGCCTTCGCAGTCTGGTTCACAAAATTATCTTCATGCGCCGGGTTGAAATAGTTTTTTATATCATCCCATTTGGCATACACCACACCCGCGCCCACCACCGCCGCGCCGGTCAGCACCATCAAGCCGTCAATGCGCGTAGTTACGCCCACGATACCCCCTCGCGGATCAATGCCAGGTCATACGGCTGCTCGCCGTTTTCGTGTAGCGTCATTGCCTCGAACAGCACCGGGTATTGGCCCGGCTGCACATGCTGCATGGGCGCGATGCCGGTGCGTTTGGCAATGTGGCCAATGTAGGCTTGCAGATCGTTTTCGCCAGCAGGCGCCCAGGTGCCGAGAATGCCGGTCAATGTGGTTATGCCGCGTTTGGCGTAACTCTGCAGGATGCGCGCCGCCGCCCGGTAACCGTAGCGCGGATCGATAAACACGGCGAAGCGCGGGTCGGTCTGGTCGGGTGCCAGCCCTTGCCACGGCGCACCGCTTTCGATGTTCAACGGGTTATTGTTGCGAATGCCTCGCGGCCGGGTATCGGCCTGCGATTCACCGGCGAGCGGTGCGGTTATATCTTCCACGCCTAGCACCTCCAAAATGCTTTGCTGCTGCGGATCGCTGCCCGCGCTTGTGCGTTGCGATAATGCCCAGGCACCGGCCCCCACAATCAAGAGACCGGCACCAGTGGCGATTGCGTAGCCGGTGGCGCTCACTGGTCGAAAATCTCCGGCAGCACGGTCAGCGTGACCTCAGACTCTACCAACACCGGAAAATCATCCTCAATCCTACGCAAAGCAAACGACTGCGTTCCGCTGCTTACCTCGCGCACATAGCGCCCATCCTTAAACCTAAAAGCGGTTACAAAATCCAACGGATTCGACAGGCCCGGATTCAGCACACCACACAACGCCGTAAGCACGCCGCCAAAAATTACCTTACCTGCGGCCACCTCGTAGTAACCAAAAGGCTGTGTTATTTCTACGATCTGCCGCGTCGAAAGGTCGGCCCCCTCTTGTGCGTAGAACTCACCATAAACCGTTTTATCATAAGCGTGCTCTATCACTAACGAATTATTGCCCGCGCCGGTGGTTGCCACATATCGCCCATCGGGCGACCCACTGACACCCGTAGACCACGCCGGTCTATTTTCATCGGGCAATCTATCCATAGACGGCCACGCATACACCTCGTGCGTGCTTGACCCACTGGAATGCAAATAGAGCTTATTGCCGATCTTATACATCCCCGTTACAAGGGTAGGGAAAAACGATTCAATCTGATTGGTTACAATGTTTAGCCGCTGTATCTCATCGCTTGCTTCTTCAATAAAGTAGAACCATTCACCGTCAATGAAACCGCCTTGTGCCTGCCCACCCGGCGCCACATTAAGCGCTATCTGCTGCACAATCCGCTCACCAATGCCCATCTTGAACAGTGAACGGTATTGCAGCATATATATCGTGCCGTCTGGCGCTATGTCCGCAGCTCTTACCCTCGATGCCGCCTGCCAACCTATGCCTGCAATCGTTGTATCTATCGTGTAAGTGTCATCGGGCGCACCACCTGCACCCGCTCTACTTAAGCGCACCAGACTATCGTTTAATACCGTCCAGGCATCCCCATTAAACCAAAAATTGCCCGGCGTTTTGCCGCCAGAATCCAACGCGCCCGCTCCGACAATATCAGTTCCCGCGCTGATTTGTACCTTACCGATATTCTGCACGCCCACGGTGCGCACTAACTCCATCGGCAAAGACTTTGCCTGCCCGATCCCCTGCGTATTTACAAACGCGGATACATTCAATTCACCGGAAACAATCAGCCGCGAAAACTCGCCAAAGCCCAGCACAAGCTCAACAATCTGATCGTAGGGCGACACGACGCGCACACCTTGCACGGGCCGATCAAAGCGGGCAAAGTCGCCCGCCTTGCGGCCCGACAGGCGCGACTCGCCCACGGTGAAATCCAAGTCGGCGCCCTGGTCGATGAATACAAACTCACACGGCTGATCAATGTGCATTGGCACACCGGCTTTCAACTCGCGTTTGTGCGTCTGCTGCTGGCGGTTACCGCTCATTCGATCCACCCTTCGCCAATGGTCAGCACGGCAACGCCGGTGCATTTGACCGCAATTTCGTTAAACGGGCGCGACACCTTGAGGCGCTCGCCGTCCTGCAATACCAGTTCCGACGAATTGAATTTAAGGCGCACCGGCTGCGCGCTTTGGTTGCGCACAAAATTGCCGCTGGCGCTGATGTGCGTCCACTGGTTATTGCTCTCAGTTCGATAATCGCGCACGGTCTACCCCCGTTTTTTTACCAGTGACGCCACCACAAACCCGGCAGCGGCCAAACCGCCCACAATGGTGATTGCCTTGATGCCCTCGGTGGTAACCGCTTCGCCCTCGCTGCGGCTATTCAGCTGCGCCAGTTCGTAGGCGCGCTCGATGCTGGACACATTCTGCTGCGCCTGAAATTCACTGCTTTTGGTGATCGCGCCAATGGCCTGTGACAAGGTACTCCCGGCAAAATCCAACGAATCACTGTTTAAATCGCGGGCCAGATCATTGTTTTCCTCGAGCGCGGCAAAGGTCAGCCCGGCAAAATTATTTGCGGTCGAAAATGCTTCCTCGGTGGCGGTCAGGCCCAAATCCAACGCGCCCTGATTCGCCTTTATGGCGGCATCTACCGCGCCGTAATCGGTGGTGGTAATGCTGCCAATGCTGGCGCCTTCGGATAACGCAATATTGGTGCGGTCACCGTCGCCGGTGCCTTCAACAAAATTGAACGTCTGATCCACTTGCGTTGATCGTTGTGAGCTGCTGCTCTTGGAATCTCCACCCATTACAGTTCCATCCTGTAGACGCTGCCGACATAGCCAAGGCCGACACGCTGATATAAAGACTCGACGCGCCAATCACTGGTATGGCATCGAATCGACTTGAATTTGCCCAGGGCGCCGTTTTTGATCGCCCGCAATGCCCGCACCAGACCGGAACCCACGCACGCGCACAGCACCAGTTCATCGCCCTCGATGCGGGTGACAAAAAAACCGGACGCCGCGCCGCTGATTGCATACAGCTGCGCGTGCCCGGTTTCCAGTTCCCGCTCCACCGCTGGCGACAGGACGCCGGGCGCGCTGTCAAACGCGAGCGCGGCGGCCTCATGCGGCCACGGTAGCCGGGCTATCGCTTCCACAGGAACACGGCCCCCAGCAGCACCGCGCCGCCGATCAATACTGTTTGCGTGGATAGCCCGCCGCTGCCGCCTGCATTGTTAAATACAAACGATTTACCGCCGCTGGTGGCACCGCCTGCAGTGCCACCGCCAGCGGACGACGGGCCACCGCCGCCCAGATCGATTCCACCGCCCCCGGTGGCAATATCTCCGATACCTGGTATCACGGTGTTACCCCTTCGCCAGTTTTACGGTAGCCATTCCCGCCAGCAATACGCCGGTGACGGTCAGCACCCGCTTATCGAAAACCACACCGCCAAAAGTGACAGTGTTTTTTGCCACGGCGGTTTGCCCGGTGTTCACCTGCTTTGCATCCGCGCCCGCATAAGCGGCGGGTGAATTGCTGGCGTCCACATAGGCGGCGGCGTTATCGGGCTGCGGTGCGGCTTGCGTGACTTGTGGCACCGGATTTTCCGCTGCCACCTTGCCCACATACACATCACCCGCCCAGTTGAGAAAATCCCCGAAACTGTTAGTCGGTGACATAACGCACCCCCTTTAGACTTCCAGCTCGCCCAGGTACTCCGCGAGGATTTCGACGGTCTCTGCGCTGCTGCTGGTGATTTTTAGGCGCAAGTCTTGCGCGGTGCGCACGTCGAGTTTGTTCTCGCCGTAGCCTTCCTCGCTGAAATCCACCACCACCCAGCCGCTCTGCGGTGCGCGCTCAGAATCCGCCAGCATGAAATCATTCAGCGCGGCGGAGCGCTCCCACACGGTGCGACCATCGCGCTCGATTTCCAGATCAGTGATCGCGGCGGCCTTGATAAAGATGCGGCTAATCCACTGGTGGGAGCGGGTGCCTTTGGGCAGCTTGTCGAAATCCCAGCGACCGTTGAGACCTTGCGCATACAGGCGGCGGATGGAGCGGATCGCACCTGGACCACCCTCGCGCACCGGTGACTGTACCGCATAGGAATTGGTGATCGCGGGCGTGGTGGCGGCGGCATCGATGTCGATTTCCAGCGACAGGTTATCGATGATTTGGCCAGTATTCGGATTCAGGCTGCCCACGTTCACTGCGGTCAGTTCTTCGTGGATGCGCTGTTTCAATCCGGATTGATCCAGATTGATGCGAATAAACGAACCGTCACCGGCCTGCAGGCCGTCAAACTGATTCATCACGTCCAGCGCTTCACCGCTGAAGGACTGCATCGCTTTGGCGTTTGCCATGATGCGGATCTCATTGATCTGCGCCACGGGAATATTGGTGGCCAGTACAAATGCGTGATACAGGCGCGGTTTGGGCAGCTTGATCGTCGCGGTTTGACCGGGTGCGACACCCTCAGCGGGTGCAAGGCGAATTGTCTGACGCATTATTTTTTGCTCCCTTTGGTGGCGACATTGGCGGCGGTGGCCAGCGGACCCACACCGGTTTTCTTCAGCAGGAACGCGACAGCGCCCAGCGCGGCAACGCCAGCGGCAGCGGAAAACGCGATGCTGGTGTTGAAATTGTTACTAACGGCGGATTTCGCCTTGCTCACTGCATCCATGGTTGGAAGCCCTCAAAAATTGCCCTTGTCGGGTTAGTCGGTTTTTGGAGCTTCCACAGTCGGCGGGCGCCAGGCATAAAAAAACCGGCACAATGGCCGGTTAATCTAAAGGTCTGGTTTCGGTTGGGATTCGGTTAATTTTTTTGATATTTGAGCTGGAATTGCTGCGGCTCGCGGTGGTTTGCCGGGTCGAATCGCCAGAACTGGAGCGGCTGGCAATCGGCAATGGCTGGCCCCGGTATCCCGTAGCGCTTGCCCAGCTTCTGCGCTGGATCTCCCAGCACGGAACCGATAATGGCGACCTCACAGGCGTTCATCACGGTTTTGCTGGTTTCCTCCGGTTTCTGCGCCACCGCATGATAGCGCAAGCCAAACTTGCGGCCCTGATTCAGCAGGCGCATATGTTCCGGGGCGGCGGCCCCGGAGCGGGTGCCGCTGCCGGTCAGTTCCTCGTCAATGAAATAGGTGATTTTGCGTCCATCCAGCACCGCCCACACCAGACGGCAAAAAAATTCATGCTCGTCCTCATTCTGAAACGCTGGACTGTAGGCAATACGAAAGCCCCGGCCCGACTGCACCGCACGCAGTACCGCTGCCGCCACCGCCTTTTGTGTGGTGTAGCGGTGCGCCTTGTGGTCATAGTTGGGATCGAAAATCAGGACGCGGGCGCCCTGCTTCGGGATTTCCGGGTTTTGCTTCACCGCCTGCGATTTACCCTGGCCGGATCGCGCAAGGTATATGGTGTTGCGGTTTGGCAGCGAGGGGTCAGGGTTGGTCGCCATTGGGTCGCACTCCCTGCTGTACCGTATCCTGTGCCGCCTGCGCTTCGGCCTCTGCCCTGGCGGCGTCCTGCTGTTTCAGGCCCACCACATCGGCGGCAGACTTCCAAATCAGCGAACCGAGAAAAGCAGCCGCATCGGCTTCTTCGGAATACTTCAGCACCGCCGACTCCTGCAGCTGATGTTTGGCCAACGCTGGCGCCAGTCGCTGTTCCGCATCGGTATACACCTTGTCGGGGTACTCAATGCGTTTGTCTGCGATCTTGAATACCCCCTGCAGAAACCCAACGATGTTGCGCGCTTTGGTGCGGGCGGTTTCCAGCGGATCGACCTCCACCGGCACCGGTGCCGGTGGCAATTCCGCGCCCGGCTCCTGCTCGCCACCTTCGGCCCCGGCCAGTACGGCCTCAATATCGGCCACGTTATCGCCCTGCGGCCCTTGCTGTGCGTTTTCCATGTGCGCCCCCTGTTAAATTGCGCTTCTGATAATCAAACCGAGACCGGCCACAAGGCCAGCCCCGGCCAAAAAGACGCCCGCGCCCGGCTTGCGGTTCGGTTCCGCTTCCTGCGCCGCTGCTGGCTTTGCGGTTTCCTGCTCTGGTGACCAATCCGGTTCAATCGCGGTTGGTTTCGGTTTCGGTTTCTCACCGGCCACCAGTTCGCCCTCGATGTTTGCTGGCGGTGTTGGCGGCTCGCCTTTCCATGTGGCGGCCCGCCAGATCGCCAGTTGCACCCGCTTGCCGGTGCGCTGATCCAGCCCGCAATCAGTACAGCGGGTGTACAGGTGCGCACCCTTGCGGGTTGCCTGCATGATTGCGGCCCGCTGATCGCACCCGGCCCCGGTGCAAGGCATATAACCAATTATCTCGTTCGCCACCTTTACGCCCCCTGAATAGAAATTGATGCCCCGCCCATCACCACACTGGCGCAGATCGCCAGCGGAGTGACGGCCAGCAGGACACGCGACACGGCCCCGGACCAAACGTAAATTCGGGCCAGCTTGCGGATATCATCCATTCACCACCTCCCCGGCTTGCTCTGCTGCAGTATCCACTATCAAAATTTCATAACCACTGGTGCAACCAATTTCCACCGCCTTTACCGGCCTCAACGGCTCCCCGCTAATCTGCGCCACCTGCTGCGCCTCGCGCATCCGGTAGACAAGGTTTAGCAGCGTGCGCGCTGCCACCGGCTGCCCCTGAAAATATGCGCGGATTTCCAGCCCGCCCAGGGTCTCGCGCATTCGGTTGATTGCGACCTCCTCCGCTTTCCGCTCGCCGTGATACTCCGCCGCCTTCAAGCTCTCCCTGTACCGTTTATGCGCCGCCCATATCTCGCGCCCCGCTGCCTTTCTCTCGCGTGCATACAGCCCCGCCATAACAACCAGCAGCGCCGCCAGAATCCCGCAAACAATG
>CP032934.1:8355-26298 GCA_003666485.1 Levilactobacillus brevis | reverse complement strand
CTCCTGTGATGTTTTCTGTGGTTACTAAATATCATAAGGGAAGGCATTCCCTATTTCTATACAATTCAGAAATCTTTTATGCATTTACACAAGATATTTTACGCTCTCTATTCCCGATCGGATCAGCGAAAAATCATTTATCGAGGAGGGAATAGATGATACCCCAATGCAACATGAGGGAATCAATAGTAAGCGGCATGAAAGAAAAGAATTTAACCAACAAGTTAAGAACTATCGCAAGGCCAAATCCAGTTATAAAAACAACCAAGAAAAAGTAATCAATAGAGGTCATTTAGATAGCCTAAGTAAACACTTCTCGTTTAATGAAAAACGGGTAGTTAAAGAGTTAAGCCATGAACTGAAAACTTATATCAGTTTGGAGAACTTAGATGATAAGCGGCGCATGCTATTTAATTGGAAAAACAGTACCTTAATTAAGCACGCTGTTGGTGAAGATGTCACTAAGCAATTATTGACGATTAACCAACAAGAAAGTTCACTAAAAAAAGCAGATGAACTCTTAAATAAAGTAGTTGATCGCACGACTAAAAAACTTTATCCAGAGCTTGATTATGAACAGACAACCGCGGCTGAACGACGGGAATTGATTAAAGAAACTAATAGTGAACAAACGATTTTCAAAGGCAGTGAATTAAACGAACGTTTAATGAATATTCGTGATGATTTATTGACCCGACAACTATTGACCTTTACCAAACGGCCATACGTTGGCTGGAAGTTATTAATGCAACAAGAAAAGGAAGTCAAAATCAATCTCAAATATACGCTGATGATTCATGATGATAGCTTAGAAAGTCTAGAACACGTTGATCAAGGTTTACTAGAAAAATATTCACCAACCGAGCAGCAAAAGATTACTCGCGCAGTCAAAGACCTACGGGCAATCATGGCCGTTAAACAAGTCATTAAAACGCAATACCATGAAGTATTGAAAAGGGCCTTTCCCAAAGGCGATTTAGATGGATTGCCATTGATTAAACAGGAACAAGCCTATACAGCCGTGATGTACTATGATCCTGTTTTAAAGCCATGTCAGGCTGAAACAATTGAACAGTGGCAAGTAAATCCACCACAGGTGTTCAGTCCCCAAGAACATCAACAAGGACTAGCTTATTTATCGGGACAGCTGAGCTTAGATCAGTTAGAAAATCATCACTTACAACGGGTTTTAAAGCATGATGGCACTAAACAACTCTTTTTGGGTGAATGCAAAGCCGATCCGACGATTAAGAACAGTCAGATCGAGAAAATCCAAAAGCAGTTAAAAGGGCAACAAGCCAAGGACGACCAGTACAGAAAAGAAAATATCGGACATTATCAACCGCTAAATTACAAGCCAGTTAGTCCAGACTATTACTTAAAGACGGCCTTTAGTGATGCGATCATGACTGTTCTATATGCTCGTGATGAAGATTACCAACGACAAAGACAGGCGCAAGGTTTAAAGAAGACTGAGTGGGAAATGACGAAAAAGCAACGGCAACATCAAACTCGAAACCGGCATGAAGATGGGGGCATGCACTTGTAATCACAAAATTAGCGACTGGTTAATTGGTATGAATGGTAGCCCATAATGTATTTTATATTGAGAAAAATTTGGTACGTAGAGCGTGCTCGATTAGTTACGTATAACTGCCAGCCTTGTGTATGGTCTATCAAAGAGATCAGGTAAACAAAACCTTTAAGCCGAAACCTTATTTTGAACTAAATGCGGAAATTTTAGCCAATCAGCAAAAATTCGTCGCAAAATTAGACCCCTATCAGCGGTTTAAAGATGAAACAGGGCTAATGACATTCATGCAAGCTAAACACGTTCAGAAAGGCTCACAGGGCGGTTTAATCAAGGACGTCCAAAAACAGGCTAAAAAGCGTGCTAGTCCCCAACTATTCTCACTATCCAGTCTGCAAAGTGCCATGAATAAACGTTATCACGCCAGCGCAAGCCAAACCTTAGCAGCTATTCAAAGTTTATATGAAGCCAAGTTGTTGAGTTATCCCCGCACCGATTGTGCTTATATCACTGATGAAGAATTTGAGTACTTAGTGGCTAATCTGACGAAGTATCTGGGGTTAGTCTCTAAGCAAGTCGCTTTAACCAATACCACCCCAAATAAGCGCTATGTTAATGGAAAAAAGGTTGACGAACATTACGCCATTATCATGACTAAAGTTGTGCCGACGAAAGATCAATTAGCTGCCTTACCTAAATTACAGCAACAAGTCTATGACTTGGTTTTAAGAACCACATTAGCCATGTTTGCTGATCCGTACGAGTACGAAGAAACCACCATTATCACCCAGGTTGGCGACGCCAATTTTAAAGCAACCGGTAAGGCCCCAACTAAGCAAGGCTGGCAAGTTTTATTTGATGATCACAAAGCCGACCAGCAAGAAGCAGCCACCCTACCGATTGTTCACCAAGGCGACCAAGTTCCAGCGAATCTGCAAACACCGCAAAAAGAAACGACCCCGCCGGTACCCTTTACCGAAGGTACCTTAATTACGGCCATGAAGACCGCTGGCAAAACGCTTGATGATGAAGAAGCCCAAGCAATTCTCAAAGATGTGCAAGGCATTGGAACGAGTGCAACCCGGGCCAATGTGCTGGAAGTGTTAAAGAAGCGCGGCTATCTCGTCACTGAAAAGAACAGGCTCCACGTCAGTGAAGCGGGGATTACTTTATGTAAAGCGGTTGAACTCGAACCCTTGTTAACTAGCCCAGAAATGACAGCTAAATGGGAGCAAGCGTTCAGCAAATCAGTACCGAAGAACGCACTCCGGATAACTTTTTGAGCCCAATTAAGAAGTTTGTGGCGAAATTGATTGCTGATGTTCCCACGCAATTGACTGGCAGTGCAGCCATTAAGCAACAAATCGATCACCAACAGCAAGCGCAAAAAGCCGCCGAAGTATTCTTAGAAACACCGCAAGCGACCGTTTTAAATAAACAGAAGTTTTACATTGTGAAGCCCAAGCAAGGTGAAGATTTTACCTTACCTAAGAAATGGAGTAGCAAGACGCTCGGGAAGACCGCAATTAAAGCGTTAGTTACCAAGGGTGAAACCAGCAAATTAAAGGGTTTCAAGAGCAAAAAGGGAAAGTCGTTTGACGCCAAGCTAAAGCTTGACGGCCATAAATTAAGTTTTGATTTTGATTAGAACCTGCCTACCGCCCTGCACTACGTTCCGGTTGGTGAACCCGTCATTTAGGTTCACTTTTACAACCCTAAAAGTAAACCCAAACAACGGGTGAGATTAGCAAAGCAAAGGAGATCATAGAATGAACAACGAATTAGCAGTTTTAGCCAGTGAATTACCCGTTTTGCAAGCTAAAGGAACCTACAAGTATTTAAAAGAAATCACTGGTAACGGCGCTTATTATCAAGTAGCCTGGCAAAAATTAGCTGATGGCTACATCGCCCTTTATGGCACGACCCCGATTCAAATCAACGTAGCCCCTATATTGAATGATATTTTTGAAGATGAGGAGGGGTAGACAATGCCGAGTAAAGCAGACGTTAAAGCCTGGAAAGCACAATTAGTCGCCCAAGCCGAACAGCAAATCCTAAAATTAACTGATAGTGACCGATTTAAACAGTATCTTAATACCCTGGCTAAATTTCATCATTGTAGCGCCAGAAACATTGATTTGATTTATGCGCAAAATCCGCAAGCCACTCAAGTCGCGGGCTTTAAGCAATGGCAGACGGCTTTTAACCGCACCGTCAATAAGGGTGCTAAATCCATTCGAATTGCGGCACCTATTATTAAGAAATTAACACCTGCTGAGCAGAAGCATCTTGATACCACCGATGAGCGCGCCATCGTCGGTTATCGCTATCTACCCGTCTTTGATGTGGCACAAACTAGCGGTGAACCAGTGTTAAGTGCTAAAGACTTTGTCAAAGAAAATTTAGCCGATCATCAGAATGTGACAAGCTTATATAACGCGTTCAAAGATTATTTAAACCAACAAACCGACCTTAAAGTCAGCGAAGTGCCTTTAGCGTCGCTAAATGGGGCTAAGGGGTATTTTCAACCCAGCACTAATGAAATCGTCATTGGTGGCGATGAGCCCGACAACGCTTTGAAACTAAAGACGTTATATCATGAATATGCGCATAGCCAGCTACACGGATTAAAATCAGCCTTTAAAGATCGGCCACGAGCCTATCAGGAAACCCAAGCCGAAGCGGTTGCGTATGTTGCCATGCAAAATATTGGTGTTGATACCAGTAACTACTCACTCGGGTATGTGGCCACCTGGGCCAAAGATAAAGCCGTGATCCATAGTGCTTTAAGTGAGATCCAGCAAGTGAGCAACAAAGTGATTGAGCTTAGTGACGGGTTAACCAAATAATTAGGCTTACAAGAAGCCCAAAAAGAGCCTGAGCATGATCTAAAAAAGCTATCAGCTCAGGATCTTAATCAGTCCTATCAAAGCTTGCAACAACAAGTTCAGCAAGCAACTAATCCACAACAAAAATCAGAACTAAAAAATAAATTAAATGATGTACACCATGAAATCAGTGAGCGAACACAAAAGCAACTGCAAGCATTTACTGAACAGAATCCGGAAATCAAACAACCCGAATCCAAACTTGATCAAAGTTTAAAACGTTAGCCAGTTTTTAAAGGGCATGCTATAATGTAATAGAAAAGGGAAGCCTTGCGCTAACAAGACTTCCCATGCAAGCCGCTTCAAAGGCGGTGGCAGAAATTTAATAAACGATTTTAGCTCGTCCTGTGACCTCTACCAAAGTTACACAGGGCGGCTTTTTTATTTGTGGTGCTTGTCGATGTAGCTGAGGAGCGCGATTAAAAACGTGCCAAACAGCAACATCAACGAGAGTGTCTGGAAGACGCTCATTGACTGTGAAACCTTCCTGAAGATTATTCCATGTTCCCATGGGCCTCACCTCACAAGGGAAAAGACAGCCACCGCCCTTAAAACTTCCTGCGTAATCCATTATACAGGTGAATTAAGTGTTGACCAAGCACAATAAAAATTAAGTCATGGGGTTTCATAGGATCCTAAATTTGATCAAATTAAGCTCAGCAAAACATCTTTTGTAGATACCCTTTTTTAAGTTCTTGGAGTTTTTCAAGCTTACGCTGATGAAGAGCGATAGTGGCATCTAACTGTTTGAAGAATGAACCGATCTTTTGTTGTTCTTCCTGACTAGGTTTATAGATTTCAAATGATGAAAATTTAGAAATCCAATGAGGTTCATGACTTTGAGGTACATATTTTATATTCTTCAATGTATTAAACATAAAATAGAAATTGTCAGAATTATCATTCAAACTAAGTAATTTCATTGCGGAGCTCTTAATCTTAAAAGGGAAATCTACATAATGAGAGCCAGTTGTAAAATCATCAAATATAACAACTGGATTCTCTACGGTAGCATTTTTAATCCCACTAATTTCATCTGTATAGCCCAATAAGAAACTCTTACCTGCTGTTAAAACAGGAGTATTAAAATTGTCATCATACTCTGTAGATTTGACAATATATTTTGTTGGTTGCTCATAGTTAAATATCTCCCCCAACTTACGCTCTTCTCAAGCGTCAGCAAACCCTGCAAATCTTAATTGTGGGAACTTGCTACCATTTTTAGGGAATAAAATGCAGGTATCACTTGAAGTGAAAAGCTTGATTTAACGGCATTTCAGACGAAGTGAAACGGGCTGAAATGAGTAGAATTTACTTGGTTCCCTGCCAAAATCCTGCCAAACTTTAGAGCCAGTTCAGAGAAATCTGGGCTGGTTTTTATGTGTCTTAGTGAAAAAGATAGTAGTAGTTAACTGATCGAAACGTGTTTGTAATAAAGCAAATATCCCCAGACAAAATAATGATATACTAAAAGGAAACTATGTACAGTGCTGGTCAAGGTGGATGAGACACTGTCCGGACGAGGAGATAAAGCGAAGATGGATATTGAGGAGTTAAAAAGCTGGTTGAGCAAGCCAGAAGACGATCATCATGACTTTAAGGAGCACTGGTACCATAAAGGTCAAAAGCCAGAATTGGTAAAAGATATTTTTAGCTTTGTTAACACAGCACATCATGAAGATTGTTTACTAATTATTGGCGTGAATGATCAGCATAAAATTACTGGAGTTGAGAATGATGAGAACGGCCGTCTTAACCAGCAACAGTTAATTGACTTTGTAAGAAAGCTTCCAATTTCGGGAGAGTTCATTCCACGCCTTGAAGTTAGTACTGTGTATGCTGAAGAACATGAAGTTGACGTCATTCGAATTTTTAACTCGGAAAACGTACCTATATTTCTTGGTAAGAAGTGGAATGAGAAAGGACTTCCAGGTAATCTTATATTACCTGGACAAATCTTCACGAGAGAGCAGGATGTAAATACCGCCAGAGATTCAACTGCCGACTACCATCAAGTGGAAAAGTTGTTTAAAAAGCATTTACGACTGGACGTATCAATCGAGGAAAGGTACAAGTATGTTTTGACGGATACTTCAAATTGGCGGTATACGGAAGCTGATGGATTCGTGTTTCAATACAATCTGAACCCTGATTTCTACATGGTTCTTTGTGAGGACGATCAAAGCCGTTATAAAGCGGAAGCATATTCACTGGATCAATTTCGAACCAAGATGAGTTGGCAGTACTTAAAAATAAAGTATCGTCAGAGTACAATCGAGACCTTGTTAGTAGTCTGGTTAGACGGTGGAAGATTGATGGTTGTTACTCCAAATTTTGGATTTATACGTAAGGGCGGTAGTGATTCTTTAGCGTACTACTGCTTAATTGAAAATACCGTTGCTGGCCGAGTGCAAAACCTTTTTTCAACAGGATTACCGTTATTGGCAAATGCCCATTCGTTAGATGAGTTTTATAATGGCGTAGTTTTATTTCATTCTGAGGAAGAGAAAGAACAACTCGAATTTCTGTTAGACGGGCAGACTGATGAAATAAGAAAACTAATTGAGCCGGAAGAGCATGAAATCGCTGGTTTAGCCGGTCGAATGGCGATGGATTTTAATAGCTCGGATCAGGAAGTCCAACCTAGTAATATTCGGTACATGCTTCTTCAACATACTTTAGGAAGGTTTATGAACGAATGTTTACTTGAGTATCGAAGTGGATATGATGTGACAAGCGTTATTGGTAGGTGGCAACAGAAGAATGCGAGGAATTAGGCATGGATTCGTTGGTGAGAGACTGTGACGAGGTTATCGGGATTATTTTTGATTCCAAGTTTGACCACAAGCATCCTTTAGAGGTTTTTGATACTGCAATACTTACCTTGTACTCGTCACTAATCGACAAGTATAAGACAGTGAACATTTTGCAAGATCAGCGGGTTACGACAGAAGTAAATTTGATTGAGCGTAGCTTTATAGAGCAATATGTATATTTGCTATTCATTTTAGACAAGCATACAAAGGAGCGTGGTCGTGCCTATCTGATAAATCAACGTTATGAATCATATCGTCAAACAAAACGTCTTTTGGATAATCTGTCTGACGAGAAACAAGTGCGCGAATTAAAAGCATCAATCGATGGTATCATCAAAGCTGACAGAACAGATCGACAGACGTTCGCCGATGGCTTATCATACTTTTCTGGGGAATTTGAGAATTTATTTAAACCAGCGCTTTTACGGAACGAGCAAAAACGTAGAAAAGGATTGAGTGTCCCTCCTGACAAGAAAATAAAGCGTATCTGGTATAACGTCGCAGCTGATGGCACGAATAATTTCAGAGACTTATGTCGTAAGCTGGGATTAGATGATTTATATTTCGGTTTTTATGGCCCGCTGTCCATGAATGTACACGGAGTTGATTCACCCGTAAATTTGGTATTTGACAATATTACTGATCCCGGTCGGAATGTAGCAGAGGTGGTATTGCAAGCTGGACATGATGAACAAGGTACCGTTAGCTTACTGAGAGCGTTCTTAATCGAAATTACGCTTAAGGTATGCCATCACTATGCTATTAGCAGGAATAAGATACCGAATCAGATGTATTTGAAGCAAATGATTCGAATACTGAGCCATCAAAATTAGGAAATCAAAATTAGACCGCTGAAATTGAATGTGTTAAGTATTGATTCCCACATTTAAGTTCGGGGTTGTTGGCGATGGTCGGAGGACTTAGAACTCAGTATCGTCTTGATAGCATATATTGATATTACAGTTCGTTGGGTGTATACTGAACTCATGGAAAATCCTAAGTTCGAGTTTTACACGCGTCCAAGTGGACACAATGAATTCCAAGAATTCTTAGATAGTTTGAAACCGGTGGAAAAGCAGAAGCTGGTCACCGTCATTGCCAAGACACAGAAATTTGGTTTGCAAGTGGCGGCGCGCCAAATGTGGATCAGAAAAATCTCAGATGGCATCTTTGAGCTTCGGACAACAGGATCGAATATCCAGCGGGGCTTGTACTTTCACGTTGAAGGTCCGCGTTATGTGATTACGCATGGCTTCACGAAGAAGACCCAGAAGACGCCGGTGTCTGAACTTAATCATGCCAAAGAACTCAGGACAGAATACTACGATAATTTGGGAGGTAAGTAACATGGCAAAGAACATTTCTTTTGACGATTATCTCGCTGAACAACTTAAGGACCCTGAATTCAAGGCAGGCTTTGATGCCGAATCTGCCAAACTTGAGAGCGCAGTGGCGTTGATGAGCGAGCGCGAACGCGCCGGTTTGACCCAACGGGAACTAGCCGAGCGGGCAGATGTGCCGCAATCAACGATTGCGCGCGTCGAGCATGGCCAGAACACTAGCTTTGATACCATGAGCAAGATTGCCTTTGCACTGGGAAAGAAGCTCAAGGTTGAATTCACTTAGAATATAGCGATGTCCCCATGTTTGTGAGCGTCAGTTTTCGGAACTTCGAGACTGGCGCTTTTCTTTATATGATTGATGCGTGATACTTGAAACATAATACTGACGAATCGAGGCTGTTTCATGAAGGAAGCAGATCAAAAACGAGCCGCCACGGCCTTTGTCAAGCGTTGGCAAGATCGTGGTAATGAACGACAGGATAGTCAGACCTTCTGGTTGGACTTGCTGGAGACTGTCTATGATATTCCTAATCCTGGTGAGTACATCAGTTTTGAAGACCGAGTAATGCTGGATCACACCAGCTTTATTGACGGTTTCATTGACACAACCAAGGTGTTGATTGAACAGAAAGGCCGAAATAAGAGCTTGTTTGACGGCATACGGCAGTCTGACGGCAGTTTGCTGTCTCCATTTGAGCAAGCAAAACGATATTCCGCCAATTTACCGTACTCTAAGCGGCCGCGCTGGATTATCACGAGCAACTTTACCCAGTTCTTCGTGTATGATATGGAGCAACCTAATGGCGAGCCGGCAGTGATCCAGCTTAAGGACTTACCGACTGAGTATTACCGTTTGGACTTTATCGTCGATCAGTTGAATCCGCATCTCGACAAAGAGATGGAAGTTTCAATGCAAGCTGGTGAGTTGGTCGGCAAGATTTACGATGAACTGTTCACGCAGTATCGTGATCCTACTAATGCCAGCAGTCAGCGTAGTATTAACGAGTTGTCTGTACGTCTAGTGTTTTGCTTGTACGCTGAAGATGCTGGCATTTTTGGCCGTCATGGTATGTTTCACGACTATCTCAATGAATTTGAGACGCGGCATCTGCGTACGGCCTTGATAGACCTGTTTCGTGTGCTGGATACGCCAATCGATAAACGCGACCCATATCTGGAAGAAAAGTTGGCTGAGTTTCCGTATGTGAATGGCGGAATGTTTACTAATGAGGAAGTTGAGATTCCACAATTCACCGATTCGTTGCGCGCTTTGATTCTAGATCAAGCCAGCAAGGAGTTTGACTGGTCTGAGATCAGCCCAACAATTTTTGGTGCGGTGTTTGAGAGTACCTTGAACCCAGACACGCGACGTGAAGGTGGCATGCACTATACCTCGATTGCAAATATTCATAAAGTCATTGATCCAATGTTCCTAGACGGTCTCCGAAATGAGCTGACTGAAATCAGGAAAATTAAGCAACGTAAGACCATGATTCAGCGCGCGACAGATTTTCAAGCCCGGCTCGGTAAGTTGCGTTTCTTTGATCCAGCGTGTGGGTCAGGTAACTTTCTGACTGAAACCTATTTGTCATTGCGGAAGCTCGAAAACCAGGTTATCAGCTTGATTTACGGGAATGAAAGCATGTTGGCAGTTGATGACGATTTGATCAAGGTGTCCATTCAACAGTTTTATGGTATTGAAATCAATGACTTTGCGGTGTCCGTCGGCAAGACAGCGCTGTGGATTGCTGAATCGCAGATGATGGAAGAAACGGCGGCGATTGTCTACGCGAATATGAACTTCTTACCACTGAAGACATATACCAACATCACAGAAGGCAATGCCATCCGTCTCGATTGGGAAACGGTAGTTGGCGGTGAACAGATTACTTATATCATTGGCAATCCACCATTTTATGGTCACGAGAAGCGGACACGAGTGCAAGCTGCAGATATGGATATTGCCTTCCATGATTTTAGCAAGTACGGCAAGCTGGATTATGTCGCGGCGTGGTACAACAAAGCGGCAGACTTCATTCAAGGTAAAACGACCGAAGTCGCCTTTGTTTCGACTAACTCGATCACCCAGGGTGAGCAAGCGCCAACACTTTGGCCAAAGCTATTCGAAAAAGGGATTGAGATTCAATTCGCGTACCGGACATTCCGATGGAGCAGTGAGGCCAAGGAGAAAGCGCAAGTCCATGTGGTTATCATTGGGTTCACCGGCCACCCGCGCAAGGAGAAGAAGCGTCTGTTTGAAGGCGGCCAGATGAAGTTGGTTGACCACATCAATGCGTACCTTACCGAGGGGGCGAATGTTTACCCACAACCTCGGCGAAAGATTAGCGTGTCTGGTTCTCAGTTTCCAATGATGTCGCAGGGTAGTAAACCAGTTGATGGGGGTAACTTGATTCTTTCTCCAGCAGAACGGGCGGCCTTAATTAAGCAATACCCGCAAACAGAAAGTTATATTCGACGTTATGTTGGCTCCAGAGACTTTATCAATAATGTTGAGCGGTACTGCATTTGGTTAAAGGGTGTATCACCAAGTCAATTTCGTTCTGTTCCACCGATTATGGAACGGTTAGCGGCCGTCACCGAAGCAAGATTGAAAAGTCCTACACGGTCAGTTAAAGCATTGGCGCAAATGCCTATGTTATTCACTGAAATTCGTCAACCGGATTCAAACTATCTAGCGGTCCCTGAGGTTTCGAGCGAAAACCGCCGTTATGTGCCGATGGGGTGGATGTCTCCAGCGGTTATTGCCAGCAACAAGCTGTATCTCGTTCCGAATGCCAGCCTGTATATGTTCGGTGTGATGACTTCTAATGTGCATATGGCGTGGATGCGTGCGGTTGCTGGTAGAATGAAGAGCGATTACAGTTACTCGCCAACCGTCTATGCAAATTTCCCGTGGCCAGAAGTTGATGATAAGCAAAAGGCGCAGATTGAACAAACAGCCCAGGGGATTCTCGATGCCCGTAAACTTTACCCGGATAGTAGCTTAGCTGATCTCTATGATCCGTTGGCGACAGTTCCTGAACTGCGCAAAGCCCACCAAGATAATGATCGAGCCGTTATGCGGGCATATGGGCTGACAATTAAAGGCACCACCGAGAGTGATACCGTCGCCATGCTGTTTGAACGTTATCGGCAACTGACCAAGTAGAATTGCGAGAAAAAGGACTACCCGTTTAGATTGGGTAGCCCAGAGTGTTTCTATTTGGCCTGCGGGGCCACTAATTCAATCTTTTCAGCCTTGTAGTAGATTGGGTTGCCGACCATGCTTGGTTCTAAACCGGTAAAGCGGCATTTCACGCTGTCACGTTTCATGATTTCCGCGTTGTTGATTGGACAGTCGAGACCAGAAACGGTGATCTGAGTGGACTTCTTACGATGTTCACCTTCCAGAATCGTGACGGAATACTTATAGCCGACAATTTCATCCGTGTTGAATTTCCGCGGTATACCATCATTGCCCATGATTTTGTTGCCAGAATCATCAAGGCGTTCTTCAGTTGCCATTTTAGGGGTGACTTCGTCTAGTTCAAAGATGTTGCCGATCTTGGAGTAGTCGAAATCGCGCATGCTTAACATTTTAGCCATGGTAGATTGTAAAATTATTTGGGTCTAGAATTTTTGGTGTTGGAAAGTATTTCCATTCCAAAAGTACTAGGCCCTAATTTAAAAAGCCATTGATAATGGATCAAAATCGACCAATAGGGTATACCCTAGTGGCCGTTTTTATTTCTGTGCTATACTAGGAAATACAGATGTTCATTAGAACTGTCCAAAAAGGAGAGCTAGAAATGGCTAAAATCGGTTATGCGCGTGTGAGTTCCAAGGAGCAACATTTAGATCGACAGTTAGCGGCTTTAAAAGACGTTGATAAATTATTTACGGATAAATTAAGTGGGGCTAACACTAATCGGCCAGAACTGCAAAAAATGCTGGCCTATATTCGTGAGGGTGATATTGTAATGGTCACTGAATTAGATCGCTTAGGCAGAAACAACCAGGATTTAACTAAGATCATGAACTCCATTCAAAATAAGGGTGCCACCCTAGATGTGTTGAATTTACCGTCCATGACAGGGATTGCTGACCCCAATTTACGTCAACTCATGACCAACCTCATTATTGAACTTTATAAATACCAAGCTGAAAGTGAACGTAAGCGGATCATTGAGCGTCAGCAACAAGGGATTTCCCTAGCCAAACAGCAGGGGAAATATCATGGGCGCAAACCCCAATACACCCAAGATGATCCCCGCTTGCAACATGCTTTTAAGCTTTATCGAGCAGGCATGAGTGACATTGATGTGTCGCGAAATACAGGTATTAAACGGACGACCTTTATTCGATACCGTGTGAAATACGGTATTAAAAGAAAATAGGGCCCCCCCTTTTGGTTAGCACATGTTAACTGAAAGGGTCCCTATTTTCTTTCCTCAATTGTCAAGTTAAGTGCAACACTAATGGCCTATTCTTATAATTGGTCTAGAAAGTTAAACCAGTTGTGGCATAACATCCGCTGGACAACTATAGCTTAAGCAGCGGCGGGGAAGGTGATTCAGCGTGTCTTGAATCAACTGCAGATCCACTAATGAGAGGTTTTTAAAGGAATGCCCCTTTGGGAATAACTCTCTTAATTGACCATTCACATTCTCATTAGTGCCCCGTTCCCAGGGAGAATATGGATGGGCAAAGTAGATTCCCGTTCCTTGAACCTGATTTAAACTAGCGAATTCCGAGCCGTTGTCAAACGTGATCGTCCGAAAGTTTTCTGCACCGTAATCATCAATCGTATCTTGGAGGGCTTGCCGGCAAGTCTCTGCCCGGTAATCAGGCAATTTAACGATAATTTCCATCCGGATAACTCGCTCGGTTAACGTCATTAAAGCTGGTTCGGACTCAACCCGTTTGGCTTTCACTAAGTCGCCTTCCCAATGGCCCAACTCCTGACGTTTCCGAACCACTGCGGGCCGGTCTTCAATGGACTGTCCAAGCCGTTTTTTATTCAGGCGGGCATGTCGGTGATTCGGGCGTTTAGCGCGGCGACGTAGCTTCATGGGTAAATCATAGTTGTGAAGCTCCGGGAGCTTGCCAGCCTCGATATACCGATAGACCGTAGCCGTTGATGGGCAGGGAAAGCCCGGGTAATGAGCTTTAAAATAGTGGACATACGTATCGACACTGAAAACTCGTGGCTTAGCTTTTAAAGCTTTCGGCAGGGACTTGAAGAACACGGCAGCCCGCTGCAGTAAACCTTTGGGGTGACACTTGGCCCGCTGTTCTCGATAGTAAGCCGCCCCGCGCTCGGCAAAGTAGCCCTGATATGACCGATGTTTCTGGGAATCAATCTGGGTGGTTAACCCGCGTTTTAATTCGCGAGAAATGGTGCTGGGACTCCGGTGAAGCCGGCTGGCGATCTGACGAACGCCAAATCCTAATCGAGTCAGGGACTCAATTTGACCGCGTTCAAAAGATTGGAGTTGTTGGTAATGCTTAGGCATGATATTCTTAGTTTGGGTCATGAAGACACCTATCCTTATCTGTTGATTTTGTCGTTAATAATAAGAATAGGCCTTCATGGCCTTTTAAGCTAGTCTAATTGGTCTAGTTATCAAGTGTTGCACTTAACTTGACAATTGAGGAAATTTATTGGCAGGTAATGACGCTAAACTTTCATTGCACATAAAAATGGGGCAATTCATCACGTCCTTAAAAGAACGTGTTTCCTTGCCTTATCTCAAAAAATACAATTTCGGTACTATTCCTAAAAAAGTATAAAATCTTCTCCTGACTATCATGATAGTCACCAGTCGACTTTTTTCATTTTACTTCATTTGCAATAATTTTCTCATTTGTTACACTGGTTGTCACTGCAAATAGGAGGTACAAATGGATTCTGACAAAACGACTAAGATTGGATTATTTCAACTTGTAATGTTAACGCTTGGTTCCTTAATTGGATCAGGCTGGCTTTTCGGTTCTTGGGAAGCCTCGAAAATAGCAGGCCCCGCTGCTATTATTTCATGGGTCATCGGGGGTGCGGTCATTGCCGCAATTGCTTACGATTATGTTGAACTTGGCGCAATGTTTCCGGAAGCCGGCGGGATGAGCCGATACGCACAATATTCCCACGGACCGCTTCTGGGATTTATTTCTTCATGGGCCAATTGGATTTCG
This sequence comes from Levilactobacillus brevis, assembly GCA_003666485.1. Taxonomy (GTDB): domain Bacteria; phylum Bacillota; class Bacilli; order Lactobacillales; family Lactobacillaceae; genus Levilactobacillus; species Levilactobacillus yiduensis. The sequence continues at coordinate 11,528 of CP032934.1, read as the reverse complement.
TTAATTACGTTAATTCCAATAGAGGCTGTTGCTGCCGTTCAATATATGAGTTCATGGCCGTGGTCGTGGGCAAACTGGACCCATCAGTTCTTGAAAAATGGCACCATTACCACAGCAGGATTAATGGTGGTTTTCTTATTCATGTTGGTTTTCACTCTTTTGAACTTCTGGTCAGTTAAAATTCTAACCAGTTTTACCAGTTTAATCTCAGTTTTTAAGATCGGGGTACCAACGCTAACCATTATTATGCTGACAATTGCCAGTTTTCATCCCGAAAACTATGGCCATTCACTCCACGAATTTATGCCATACGGGTCAGCACCGATTTTTGCGGCTACTTCATCAGCCGGTATTATTTTCTCGTTCAATGCCTTTCAAACGGTTATTAATATGGGAAGTGAAATCGAAAACCCAAATAAAAATATCGGTCATGGCATTTTTATTTCACTTTTGATTAGTGGGATTATCTACATTGTCCTTCAAAGTGTCTTTATAACGGCAATTAAGCCATCCGCGGTTGCAGCACACGGATGGAGTGGTATTAACTTCAATTCCCCATTTGCCGACTTGGCAATTATGTTGGGAATCCGCTGGTTATCCGTTCTGCTTTACATGGATGCCTTTGTTTCACCCGTCGGAACCGGTGTCTCGTTTGCCGCATCAACTGGCCGAGCACTTTACGCGATGGAAAGTAACCAGCGTATTCCGAGTTTCGTAGGTAAGATCAATCAAAAATATGGGATTCCCCGTGTTGCGATGATTGTTAACCTGGTTCTAAGTATGCTGATGGTTTCTGTATTTAGATCATGGGCAACCTTGGCAACGGTTATCTGTACGTCAACCTTAATTGCGTACTTAACCGGGCCGGTAACAGCGGTTGCCTTTCGAAAATTGGCACCAGATTTTAAACGTCCTGTTAAGTTAAAGCATTTAAATTGGATGGCACCACTTTCGTTTGTCTTGGCTTCACTTGCCGTATATTGGGCAATGTGGCCAACAACCGTTGAAGTTATTTTGGTTATTTTACTAGGATTACCATTCTACTTTTATTACGAGTACCGAGCTGGTTATGTGAATACCCGGAAAGCATTTTGGTCAAGTATGTGGATGATTTTTTATCTCATTTTCATTTCAATCATGTCCTACATTGGCAGTCACCAATTTAACGGTATCAATTGGATCCCATATCCTTGGGACTTTGTCGTGATTATTATTGCATCCCTTGGTTTTTATTATTGGGGAATCAAGAGTGCTCACGTCTTCCCGGACTTTTATCAGGCCAAGGAACTAAATGATACGGTAAAAGAATAGTCAGTATAATTTATAGCAACAATTCATTTTTGAGCCTATAACCAAAAAGCGTCAAATTGTCTATCTTCAGATCTTTCTGAACAGACAATTTGACGCTTTTTAAATAAGGCAGATTGTAAAATTTAAGTTGAACATTTAAGTGGACAGAAAAACCCATCAAGGTCTTTAATGGTGTTACCACACAATCCATTAGAAAGAAGGACCTTGATGAGCACCACTATTTTATCATTCCAGAACCGTGTTGTCATTGAAACGCTTCATAATGAAGGACGTTCCTTGCGATACATCGCTAACTACTTAGGCTTTAGTAAGACCACCATCTTTAACGAACTTCACCGGCTAAATAGTGAGTACCAGGCTGGGCTAGCGCAAACTGACTTTGAACGAAAGGTTAGTCAACGGGGGCGGAAGTCTTCGCTCACTAAAAACCTTAAACACTTGATCGAGGAAAAGATTCAAGTCCAGAAGTGGTCCCCTGAACAAGTTGCCCATGTGGTGGTGATTGCCTACAAGACGGTCTATAACTGGATTGATCAAGGATGGCTTGATATACAGTTGCCCGATTTGCCTGATCATGGAATTCGTCGTCATCGTGCTAAAGAAAAGCGTGGTACGTTCAATCACGGCCGCTCCATTGAGGAGCGTCCTCATAAAGTCGAAACTCGCCAGGAATTCGGCCACTTTGAAGCTGATACCGTACTTTCTGGTAAACGTAAAGGTCAAGCTGTGGCTACTTTTGTAGAGCGTAAGAGTCGCCTGACAATTGTTAAACGGCTCCATGGTCGCGACAGTCAGTCCATGACTCAAGCCGTACTTGAACTAGCTAGTCAACTTCAAGACAAGCTCAAGACGCTTACCGTAGATCATGGTAAAGAGTTCGCTAACTATCAGACAATTGAACGGCGAACTGGTACACAGGTTTATTTTGCCCATGCCTATTCACCGCATGAAAGAGGCAGTAATGAGAACCGTAACCGAGTTTTGCGGCGCTTTATTCCCAAAGGCCAAGCCATTGAAGAACTAAGTGATCACCAATTGGTTCAAATTAATTGGTATTTGAATTCACGGCCACTTAAATGTCTTAATTGGCATACACCAATCGAGATCTTCTTGCTTAATTTACGTCATTAAATTCGTTCAAGTTGCTTCTAAATACGTGTTATAGTAAAACACTAAACGCATTTCGATGAATAAAAATGGTCTGATCTCAGTAAAGTACTGAGATCAGACCATTAATTAAAACTAAATATAATTTTTCTAACTTAGTTGTTGCACTTAAACTACTGCATACTCATTTTTCAGTCTTACTTAATCTGCCTCGATGATAAATTTTCTTTTGGATTAAGTATTGATCCTGATCTTGAGTAATAAATAACGGAGAACTTTCTTCTATGACATTGCTAAACTCCAAACCATACCATGAAATAGGTGAGGCCGTAATTTTCTGCAAATAGATGCGCCCGCCAATCAATCTTCTATCTAACGAGCTTAACTTATCATTGACAATTAAATCTGCTGGTTGTTCCTTTATAATAACAAACTTAAAGTCGCCGACTTTCCGTTGTCGCTCTGTTGAATACGTGGGTATTTGTGGTTCTAAAATACCTTGTTCCACTAGATGATTTACAACTTGATGTAAATAGACACTAACGGATTGAGATTTCCTAAACCCTAAGTAAAATTGAACGTTAACAACATTATGCGTCTCAAGTAAATCAACTGTATAATTACTTTCATAGAGAGCGTAAAATATCTTGTGTAAATGCATAAAAGATTTCTGAATTGTATAGAAATAGGGAATGCCTTCCCTTATGATATTTAGTAACCACAGAAAACATCACAGGAGGCATTCCCCATGAATG
>CP032934.1:0-8345 GCA_003666485.1 Levilactobacillus brevis | reverse complement strand
GGTTATGAACCCTACGACCGCCAAGGTTTTAACAGCGGCAATTCACGCAATGGGCATTATCTGCGAACCTTTAAAACTAAGTATGGGGAACTAAACTTGAAGGTTCCACGCGACCGAAATGGCATCTTTAATACGCAAACTATTCCAAGCTATCAACGCCAAACGGATGGTTTAGAAGCCACGGTTGTCCAGCTCTACGAAAAAGGGATTACCACTAGTGAGATCGCGGATTTGATTGAGAAAATGTATGGCGCTCATTACACACCACAAACGGTTTCAAACCTCACGAAGGTCGTTGACCAACAGGTCAACGCCTTCAAGACGCGCCCTCTAGCGAGCCGTTACGCAGTCATTTATGTGGACGCAACATACTTACCTCTGCGCCGGGACTCAGTGGCTAAAGAAGCCGTGCATATCGCCATTGGCATTCGACCAAATGGGATGAAAGAGGTCCTAGCATATCAAGTCGCTCCAACTGAATCCAGTACCGTTTGGGAAGAACTTCTCGTGGACATCCAGCAGCGTGGTGTAAAAGAAGTCCTCTTATTCGTGGCCGATGGCTTAGTCGGCCTTACCAACACAATTGGTGACCACTTCCCTAAGGCTAAGCTCCAGCAGTGCCTGGTCCACGTCAGCCGGAACATTGAAGCTCACGTTCGAACTAAGGACCGACAAGAGGCCCTTAACGACTTCAAACTGATCCATCAAGCAGCTACCATGGACGACGCAAGACAAGCTTTAGCTGACTTCATAGACAAGTGGCAAAAGACGTATCAAAGAGTAACGGGCAAGCTAGAAAATAATCCTCATCTCTTGACCTGTTTCACGTTTCCAGCTGCGATACGCAGTAGCATCTACAGCACAAATCTCATTGAGTCGTTCAACAAGAAGCTAAAACGGCAGACAAAGAAGAAAGAACAATTTCCAAATGAACCAGCACTAGAACGAGTTCTGGTCACAGTTATTCGTGACTACAACGGCCAAAATTTTGAGCGAACGCATCGAGGTTTCAAGCAAATTCAGGATACGTTAGAATCCATGTATTAGAAGCTAGCTAATGGGAGAGGACTTCCATTTACACAAAAAATTTGACACTTCCGACTAGAGTGTAAGAACCCGTAATCAACGCTTGAGAGGCAATAATTGCAGCGAGTGTGGCTAGCAAAATGCCAACTAGGCGCCAAGTTCCGGGGAGCATTTCATAAAAGGGATTTAAGTTCGATAAGTTCCTGTAAGCAGTATCACCTGCATGTCTAATTATCCAAGCACCCTGACCTAAGTAATTTAAAAATAGGGTACTATATACTAGTGGCCATGTTACATAAATATTCTGCTTGCCAACGTGACCCATATCGGAATATAAAGCCTCTGCTCCTGTGGTTGCCAAAAAGATACTTCCAAGTATAAAGATTCCCACTTTATTAACTGGACTGAATAGTATCCTAATTGCATAATAAGGAGAAATAGCCTTCAATATCATTGGATAATTGATTAGATTAACGATTCCAAAGACAGCCAAAAAGCCAAACCATAAAACCATCACTGGTCCAAAGGATTTCCCAATCACACCTGTTCCAAAACGTTGAATCATAAATAATACGAGTAGAACAACTGTTGTGATAATCAAGACGTTATGTTGAGAATTACTAAACACCACAGGGCCAAGGTGTTGTTTTTTTAATCCCTCAATGGCTGAAGTCACAGTTACTGCAGGAGTTAATGTTCCATCGGCCAAAATGGCCGCCCCACCAATCAAGGCTGGCCAAATTAACCATTTTGAATTTTTTCGAACCAATGCATATAAAGCAAAAATTCCGCCCTCACGCTTATTATCGGCTTGCATTGCAATGACAACATACTTCAACGTTGTAATGATCATTAATGTCCAAAAAATCAACGAGATCGATCCAATCACGTAATTGGGAGAAATATTTCCCATTTTACCGGCGTCACCAATCAATGCATTCATAACATACAATGGTGAAGTGCCAATATCACCGTACACAATTCCTAAAGTAACAAGTGCCCCCGCAAAAGAAACACGTTCTAGTTGCTTATTCATATTTGCTTGCCCCCAACGCTAATTATTGAAATATAGCACTGCAAAATAGTAAGCCTAAACACGAAGAAAAGCAACTATGCCATATACATCATAATGAAATCACTTTAAAGAAGCTCATAATTTACGATATACTGATTGAAACCATAAATGATGGGCATTCTATTCTTAACTATCTAGTTGAACCATCTGATAACCGACTCCAATATGTGTTTTAATATACTGATTCTGAGTGTTAACTTCAATCTTTTTTCGCAAAGTTGCAATGGTCACTCGAAGAGAAGATGTATCTTCAACCGATTATGTCCCCCAGACCTCTTTCAACAGATAGCGATGTGTCAACACGCGGGAAGTGTTTTCAGCAAGAATAATCAAAACCTTATATTCGGTTGGTGTTAAATGGATTTCATTTTGGTTTACTTTGACCGTTTGTGAATCAAAGTTGATCGTCAATTCTCCATTATAATAATTATGGTAGATTGTATGTCCTAAATGGACACAAGCAACGCTCCTAAGCAAAGCCTGTATGTAATGATTTCAGAAAAGCCCTCTATTCCGCATAATAGAGGACTTTTTTGTGTGCATTCTTCTTAATTTAAACGGACAAGTATACATCTAAAAGGTGAACGTGTCGTCTGAGAGCACGTGATTATTTACTTTTTACTTTGTTAGCATCGCCGGTTTCCAAAGTCTGTATTTGAGTCGTAAGCGTATTTTGTTCAGACTCAGTTAACGATTCAAAAAAAGTTTTTTGTAATTGGGCTAATCCGTTTTGTTGAGTTGAGCTATACCCTAAAATTACCATAGCTTTCATAAAGTTTTTTAGATGATTGTCAATTCTGAGCGTAGTATCAAAAGTAACACCATCTATTTGTTTAGACTTCGTTTTGTTTGATTCGTTTAGAGAAGATATGGAAATTTCTTTTTGGGGCTGGGGCGCCGATTTTCTAGGAATTATTTTGCTTTTATTTGAGTTAGGATTGTGTAAAAGTTCCACCATGCTAGTCCGCCCTTTCAATAATTTCTTGTGCCACAGAATCGTATAATCTAATTATTTTTTTATCGAACTGATCTTTTAGAAATACACCTCTGATTGAATATCTTTTGATTCTTTCCATATTACGAATTAGGGTTTTTAACATGTTTTCTTTCCCAAATTCTTCTTCTGCTACTTCTAATGTGCTGTGATCAACAGGCGCCCCATTCTTTAATAGCACAGGAAGTATACCGAGTAAATTCAAACTAGGTGCTTCGTATTCATCGATTACCTGTTCCTGTATATATTTTAGAAACGATTCGGCACCCTGAAGACTGTGCTCTTGAGTTTGAAGGATAATCAGAACCCAATCTGAAGCGTATAAGGCGCTATCAGAAATTAAGGAAATAGTCGGTGGCAAATCAAATACCACAAAATCATATTTTTCTTTTAGTGAAGCAAGTAGCTTGCTAAAATATGTAACTCTATCTTTATAATTATTTTTAAACTTTTTTTCCATAATCCGTGGGTACAATGAAAAATCTGCGCTTGATGGAATAAAGTCAATGTTTTTATCCAAAGTAACCAACGATCTTGATAAGTCCTCTTCTTGGATTGATGCAAGCAAGGTTTGATTAAATTTAATATCATCGTGGCCTAAATTAGTCGCGGTTTTAAAGTAAATATCTGTAGCGTTTGCTTGAGGATCGAAATCAATTAATAGCGTTTTTTTACCAGCACGAGCTAGTGCCAGGCATGCAAGCGTGGCATTTGTTGTTTTACCGGTGCCACCTTTAAAATTTCCAAAAGTAATTACTTCACCCATTATACTGACCTCCAATTAAGTATCCTAATATACAAGGATACTTGGATACAAGGATGATAACATACAAACATACAAAGATACAAGGATACAAGGATACTTTTCTTCTCAAAAGCCGTTAAATTAAGATTGACTGCAAGTATCCTAATATACTTAGATACAAGGATACAAGGATACTTAGATACAAGGATATGAATATACAAGGATACAAGGATACAAGGATACATAAAAAGAAATGTTGATTTATCACCAAACAACGAGTAATATTGGTTACATAAAATAGAACATAAAAAAACACCCACCGACGGGAATCGGTGAGCGCCACATAAAAGTCAACTTGTTTAATGACTATTATATCATGGCCGGTGCGATTTTTAAAGCCCTAGGGGACAAGCTGGGGTCTAAATCCAAGGGGACACGTTTGCCAGGGCGACTTCAATAAGTCTGGCTATACCACAACAAGGCTATCTGTACGGCTGGGTGGTGAATGGTGAGCGCGACCATTAACGGCGCGGGTGGTAAAACGAAGCTTCGGCTTGGTGCCACTGATTAGTTGGTGATCGAACAAACATAAATACGTATTGCCAACGCCTACTAGGGCGTTTTTTAGTAGGTTAAACCGAAAACGTAGGTTTATAATGAGTGGTGGTAGCAATACCGCAATTGTACAGACAAGCGACGGGCGTTAACGACCGACGAACTAAGGGGAAACTTTTAGTAGTAGAATTGTACTCTGGTTCAGTTATTCCAAATAGCTGATTCCAGGGAACAATTCTGCGCTCAAAACGTCACTCCCTCTAAACTGAATGGAAAACCGTAACCCGTCAAGTCAGATTCCAAAGAAAAAAAGAAAGTTGGTGGAATTGTTGGAATGTAAGGATTACATTGTTCCATTGAATCCAGATGTGATCATTAAGAAGACAATCTATCGGAGTTCTGCAAGAATTACAAATCAGCAGAGAGATCAAGTAAAAAGAGTTTTGCATAAGCAAGGGTATCAGGGGAGAATTAGTAGTATTCGATATACTCGGGTAAATTACAAGTATTCTTTTAAAGTATCCGTGAAGTATCAGGGGAGCGTTGGTAAGTTTTTGGTTAATACAAAGAATGAGACAGTTGAATTTAAGGGAATGGTCTAGGAGTAATACCAGTAAATTTCACAAAATTTCTTTCCCCAATTAAAGCCAATCTGCGACCTATACCACTTCCTTTTTGGACAAGTTCACAATCAAAAAATAACGGAATGTGGAAGTACCGCGGTGAATGTGGGTTACTTGGGATAAGCCGCCTTATGTGAATTAGAAATTGGTATACTAAAAAAGGCTCCCGGTTTAACACTGGAGGCCTTTTTTCTAGGTTACATATTTTGAGGATGAATGTTTTTATCTTCGTAGCTTTTACTTGGGTGCTGTAACATGATGAATACTGCTTAGTTTTTGGTGCCGTACCCCGCAACAGATGCGTCGCTTCGTTGGTATTATCTTAAATGCTAAGTACCGAGTTGAGAAGGATCATAAAGATATTGGCGTCATAATCCCACTGGACGACGAAGAACTTAAATTTTTAATGACTAAAGCCTTGAGACGTTACTTTAACGCCCTAAGAAGCAATGAGAAGCACATCAAGAACGTGGAAAACTACCTGTACGGCACCATGCAAAATCTATTTGGTGTTTGGTGGAATAAACAAGCGGCTAGAGAATACGCGGCCAAACACCCCGAAGAGCAAAACGCTGACAATGAGCGCTTTTAGAATTAAACGGCATATAAGCTCATCTAAGCCGTTTTAAGTGTTCGGCACATAATTATATTAAAACCGCTTTAGAACCGTTTAGAAGCTAAAATAGGCGCCTTAAATAGCTGAATAGGCGATAACTAATCTAGAAAGATGGGAAAGGAGTTTTTTAAATGACCAAACCAAGCAAAGAAGTCGAAAAAATAGAGCAATTGTTGGCTGACCCCTGGACAGTCAATATTTAAGGCATTTGGGAACAAGCGGCACATAATCCAGACCCTGATAAGCGCAAGTTGTTTGACGCGTTACACACTTACCTCTTAGATAAACGGCAAGAAAAAAATTATCAACGAAAAGCATTTCGTGATTTAACATGGACGAGTCAAAGAATCAGTGGTTGGAATGAAAAGGAGGCACAAAATATGACTAAGACACAAGCATATATGGACAAGTATCAATTTACAGTTGCAGAAAACAAACGGTTTGCTCGAACAAATTTTACCAAGCTAGTACACACTAGTGCCCGCTTTGAAGGCGTAAATACCACTTTGCCGCAAACACAAACCATTATGGACGGCATGAGTGTGGCAGGCGTTCCTGTTGAAGATATTTTGACAATTGTTAGCTTAAAGCGTGGGTGGCAATATATCACTGATCAAAATTCCTCCTTAACGTTAACCATGGAAAAACAAATTAACAAGATTGTGGCCGCGGAAGACGCCTTAGTACCAGGAGAATTACGGCAAGGAAAAGGAGGAGTTGATTTAGGCAGTGAAGACTTTTTTGAACCACCCTTAATTAACGAAAAACAAGAACAATCCTTTTTACAAAAAATTTTGGCTGATCCGCAAACAACGACCACTGATAAAGCATTGACTGTTATGTATCATAATATGCGCCAACAAATCTTTTGGGACGGGAACAAAAGGACGGCGACTTTAAGTGCTAATAAAATTATGATTGACGGTGGTGCAGGCTTAATCAATGTGCCGTTAGATAAGTGGGATCAATGGAACGAACTAATTGCCAATTATTATCGAACTAATGACATGGCTAAAATTAAACGGTGGACATATGACAATGGCATTCAAGGATTACAAATTAGAGCAAACTTAGAGCTTAAATCAGTTGAAGACGAAATTGGTAAAAGAATCCAAGAACAATTAAAAGATTTTGCGGATCAAAACCCAGAAATTAAGCCAAAAAATGATCCAGAAAATAAAAACGATCGGCCTAGTTATTAGGTTGATCGTTTTTGAGCTTATTCGGCTTATGGGCATTAACGTAATCGGCAAATGTTTTTAAAAGCTCTTCGGTTTGTTCGACCGAGAGGTTATTAGCTTGGAAGTACTTTTCTAATAAAGCCCCTTTTTGAATTAATCGGCGAGAACGGGCTTTGCGGGCTTGCCGATTTTCATAGTATTTAGATTGTCGTAATTTAAAATCTTCCCGCTCAATTTTTTGTTTTAAACGCGCTTGTTGCTCGACTAGTTTTTCATATTGATTAGACATGGAATTTCTCCATCTCGTATGGCTAATGATCTACGGACTTTACCTTTAAAAATTCAGAAAATTGCTTGGCTAAAAGCTTAATCTGATCGTTAGACAAATTAGCATAATCTAAATTGGCTTGACTGATGATTTGTTTACCTAGCCGTTGTTCAATCTTATTTTTTTCGTCCTTAATTTTTTGATTAAGGGCTTTTAATTTAGCTTCTTGTTTTTCTAAGTTACTTTGAGACATAATGATCCCTCCAATCATATTAGAAATTATCATCGACACTATATCATAAGGGAAACGTTAAGTCAAAGTATAAAAGTTGAAATAGCGAAGCGGAAGGCATACACTAAGTTAAAGTTGAGAGAATCAGCAGACCGAGTGAAACGAGGTCAATGCGCACTTACACCCCACTAAATTATTGTGGGGTAAATCGTGATAAAATCCTGTATTATAAGTCGCCGATGGCGACAACAAAGTCAAACCCATAAACCCAAAGAAAGGTGGTGACCGACATGGCAATTTTTCACATGAGCTTTAGTAATATTAGTGCTGGTAAAGGAAGAAGTGCGATTGCCAGTGCCGCTTATCGAAGTGGTGAAAAGCTATTTGATGATAAGGAAGGTCGCCGATATTTTTATGCCCGCTCGGTTATGCCAGAAAGCTTTATTTTAACCCCCAAAAATGCACCAGAATGGGCCAGTGATAGAGAGCAGTTATGGAATGAAGTTGAAAAGAAAGATCGTAAATCAAACTCACGGTATGCAAAAGAATTTAACGTGGCTTTACCGATAGAATTAAGTGAATCCGAACAGAAAGAATTACTGACAAAATATGTGCAAGAAAATTTTGTCAATCAAGGTATGGTAGCTGATGTGGCAATTCATCGTGACCACCCAGATAATCCACATGCTCATGTGATGTTAACTAATCGGCCGTTTAATTCAGATGGAACATGGGGAATTAAGAGCAAAAAGCAATATATTTTAGATGATAATGGCAACAAAACATATACCGGAACTAGCAAGTACCCTAAGAGTAGGAAGATACTGATGGTCGATTGGGATAAAAAAGAAAAAATAACTGAATGGCGGCACAATTGGGCGGCAAGTGTAAATCAGGTTTTAGAGCAAAAAAATATTCCCGGGTAGCGTCAAGAATCTTGTGTAAACGAAATGCCTTCGTACATATAATATGTATCTAACTTAAATAAATGATGCTTCCAAGGTGTCCTGGAGTCCTTTGAACCCTCGGT
>CP032933.1:0-30761 GCA_003666485.1 Levilactobacillus brevis | reverse complement strand
TGAGCGAACGCATCGAGGTTTCAAGCAAATTCAGGATACGTTAGAATCCATGTATTAGAAGCTAGCTAATGGGAGAGGACTTCCATTTACACAAAAAATTTGACACTTCCGCGTCTGACTTGAGCATAGTTAGTGACATATTGACTAGATTTAAATTGGCGACAAATATTTTCTTGTTGTTTGTATTCCTTTATTTAGCTTTTAGAAAGGTTAAAAAAGATAATGAAAATAGTATTTTCCATGCTAATGGTTTGGGGTATGTCAATTTTTCATATGGGCTATTAACATTTTTCGGGTTTATTTTTGGATACAGTCATATTAATGTGATTAATCTCCCTATATGGATCCAATTTAAAGTTTATAAATCAGCTTTTTGGACTCCAGAATATGATAACCTTCCTTCCAGGGATGATAAAGTGTCTTTAACACACGGAAAACTACATGGTGGAGAGGTAGCAAATTTACAATTAGTTGACACATATCCACTATCAGGTAAAATTCCACAGAAATTTAATTGTTATGATACTTGGGTCATAGAGCGAAGCAACCATGGGGAACGCTCATACAATGAAGATTTTATAAAAAAGTCTACAAAAGCTATTCAAGATATGTCCAAAAGAGGGTACAAAACGATAAATATATTTGCGTCAACTAATCCGATGCATAATTCAAAAATTGTTAAAGAAAATTTCCGTATGGATGTTAGAACTAGAAAAATTAGTGTTATAGTGTATCAATCGATTGGTCCTAAGCATGTATATATGGAGGCACATAAAATATAGTATTAGGCAGAGATTGTTTAAAAACTAATTCGAAATGCTTAAATCCAATGCTAAATAGGCAAATAACGGAGATCTATTGCTTTATAGCTTCTTTGTCTTTTTAAATACCAGTTTGTGAATTTCTTGTAATGGGATTAGTCAACCAGAATCAACCACAGGTATGCTTGCACTGGTGATACAGCCGTTCAGTAGCGACAAGAAATATTGACCGCCGTAGGGTACAACGCCGTAATTCACGAGAAGTGGTTGTATCTAACTTAAAATAGTCGAAATTCAGTTATAGTCATGCTATAATATAGATAGAAAAAAGGAGCCCTGCGTGAACAGGACTTCCCATGTAGAGCCGTTTAAGACGGTGGCATAATTTAACGTTATTAAATAACCGCTAGCTTGCCAGAGCTAAGGCGGTTATTTTTTTTGCTGACTTTTGATCAGCTCAACAATCAATGCAATTAAGGCCACGGTAAAGGTACCGAAAGCCAGCATTAATTGTAAAGCGTCCGCAACGGACACTTAGGCTACTCCTTTCATTGGGATTTATGAGCTTTAAAGGTTTTACACCATAAGCACCACCTCCGATCGGAAATAGCCACCGCCTTAACTTCTCTACAAGGAACCATTATACAGGGAATCTGTATCATTATCCAAGCTTTAAAACAAATTCACTTGATTGCTATATTACTAGTGAGAACCAATTTAAAAAGATTAATTTTCAGGTTAATCCTTATATTGCTAGTAGGACACGGACGAAATTTGAAGGAAGGTTTTAAAACTTGGTGACGTAGAACAGTAAGGCACCTGATAATTCCCAAAATAATAATGCAAATGCAAACAAATAAGAAAGAAGATTTTATAATGTTGAAAGTTATACAATTGTTTATAGGTCAATCATGGGACTTCATTTTAAATATAATCCAATGGATTAGCATTCATATATCGGTAGGTTGGTTAGCATTCGGATTAACACTGATAACATTTCTAAGAAATAGTCACAAGAAACTAAGGCAATCTTTTGAATACTCCTCAGGAAGTAATGATTTTGAGACGGCTATTGTTGTATATAATGATAGTGTAGGAACAGAGGCTTCGCAACTGCTAGGGATAATGGTTACAAACAGGAAGTTCTATCTATATCGCAAGTTATTACCATACATCATTAGAACGAAGCTTAGGTTTTACAAGGACAATAATAGTAAGACTATACACACAACAAAGTCTTGGGTATACCATATACTTTCCAAGAACTTTAAAAATCAAGATGAAGATAAAGGGATATACCCTTACCCTGAAATGGTGAATATCCAAAATGGTGATGAAATCACAGAGACAGGTTTTATTCCCATCAAGAGCCACGAAATGAGAACTATCGTTATTCCCAAAGACCACTTTTTAGACGCAGTTAGGAATCGCCTTATGTGTAATCACAAAGCACTAAAGCGATTTGTTAATAAAAAGCCTGTTTATATTTATTTCATATATCAAACTATGAGTGGCACAGTAAAGGAATTTGTCCTTGAAACTGATTATCAAGACGCTTTGGGAGAAGATTTAGATATAGAAGCTCTAGTAAACACGCTTGCTGCTCAAGAGCAATGTAAAACAAACTAAGCTCAAACAAAAAAGGCCACTAGGGTATACCCTAGTGGCTTTGCTTGGCTATAGGAACTGATGCCACCTGTAAGGGTTCAATAGCATTGTCCAAATTAGACGATATTTATCAATTAGCAAGCAGAGGCCCTTAAACAAAAACACTGAACTTTGCTTAAGGGCTTCTATTTGCTATATATTACCTAAATTTATGCATTGCTTCTACAAAAGTCCAATGAATGGATTTTAACTTACTGATGAAGAGTACAATCTATCTAACGCCTACAAATCAACCAACGGTTAGTCTTTATTATAATTTTTAATTCTTTGTAGCCCGGTCGGCGTGACCTTAAAGAAACCGGTCCGAACGTTGGCTTGATGATAAACGTGACGCATCATCACCGTGAAAGTGTGGTGATACTCAGGAATTGCAACGTATTGATACTGCCGAATGGTTTTACCGAATTGCCGTGGGGTTTCCATGAAGTTCTCGCGTCCGACGGCTTGGTCGGTGAAAAAGTAGTAACGAGCGACAAAGCCCACGTAATAGTCCGCCACGTCACCCGCGTGGGGATCAACGACCAAAATTTTGGTGTGGTTGTAATGGGTCCACGGCCGTGCGATTCGGCTCAATTGACGCGGCACCGTATTACGGTTATAGCGATTGGTGAACTGGGTGCCGTTAATTTCGGACAACATCATGATAATGGCAAAAATCAGCAGGATGAACGTTGACATTTGGTATAATTTTTTCGTGAAGACCGACGCAAAACTACGCAGGTCCCGTTTTTCAACCCGCTGTTCGAATAACGCGCCATCCATCGCCCGGACTAGCGCCATCGCCGCAATGAAAAGGTTCAAAATGACAACGCTCGACATGTAACGCTCGTAACCATCCAATACGATGGCCTCACGGTATGGCATTGAGAGGGCGTACATGCCGTAGAGGCTGACGAAGTACAGCACGAAAATGAGGTCCAATCCCAGCAGCACCCACAGCAGGTGCGTCCGGCGGTGCGTGCACCACCGTATTAGAAGGGCGGCGATGATCAAGGTGGCGTTGATCAGTAGGATCCCTTGAAAGGATAACGAGCTGAAGTTGAGCTGCGCCAACAGTCGATGTCCAATTTTAACCAGGGTCGTCGTGCTTTCAGTGGCTATCTGATCAGCATAAGCGTGCGCACTAATTTCGTGTTTGGAGACGGTAAAGTTTTGATGCACGTGTTGCTGCCACCACAGGAAGGGCAGTAGTCCCCCCCCCACGGTTAATAGCCAGCGCCAGCCGACTTGCCAGCTTCGCTGCAACCAGTGTCCTCGTGTCTGCTGAATCAAGACGACGAGCAGGGCCGTCGCAATGATCATTACGAAGAAGGTGGCCGAGTTTTTGACCAGCATCAGCGCCGAAATAAAGACGGCACTGTGCGCGAGTAATAAACGAGGGCGCTGCCGGTAGAGGTAGATGCCAACTAGTGCGGCAACCGTGATAATTGGTAAGACGTAATCGACCAATAAGTTGTTTAACCGGATGGCGATGTTAAAAACGTACGATAAGGCAATCGTGAAGCACAAGATAAGTGACAGTAGTCCCCGCGAACAGTCCCGGAGAATGCCAAAAATGGCGTAGGTGGCCGCCCAAATTAGGATGAATTGGGCGACTAACATGGTGCCGTCACTGAAACCGACCCAGGTGACGAACTGAGTCAACCATAAGGCGGTTGCCGGTGGATAAGATGTGAATTGAATAATCGAATCGTGTGCCCCAGGCAAGCGACCTTCAAACGTTAAAAATTTAACGATCAATGCCCAGTGTGAAAAGTTATCATAGTGGATCAGCGGGCTGTGGCGCAACACATTGGCCATCGAAAAGCCAAGGCCGAGCATCCAAAAATCGAATAAGTGTAGTCCTTCAAACGGAAGGCGGCCCTTACCGAAGAAGCCGTCGATTAAGCGGATCACTAACAGTAGGACCCCAGTAAGGGTCACGATGGTGAGGCCTAATCGGAGCAGTCCCACCATTGCGAACAGGTAATCGATAACAATCTGCAGTAGGATGGCCGTGATCCAGGATAAATACGGACTAACGCCCAGGTAGCGGACCGCGTCACTATAGCCGATCAGGGCGAGTATGAAAATTAATAAACCGAACCATGCCATGTTTTAAAACCTCGTTAATGATAAGTAGTGGTGCTTCAAAGAGTTTTTATGAACGGGTCAAACGGCTAAGCCGTCGTTTCAACTCCTTTACTCGCACCATGATGTTGATGTAAAGCTCGTCAAACAGTGTGATCCAGGTATCTTGCTGTTGCGGTAGGGCAGCGTTGAAGCCGTTGTAAATTAGTTGTAAATACTGGTTGCGAGTCTTTCCGATAGGGGCATTTAACTGCACGCTGTAAACGGTGTCGCGGTCGTCGCTAATTCGGCGTACGGTCCCAATTAAATTAATCGCGGGCTGATTGGCCGGTGTTAAGCGTAGGTGTATCCGTTGTCCCAGGTGAAAGGCATTGCAATCAGGAGTGGTAAGGGTAAATGAAAGCCCACCTTCCGACGTATCGATGGTGGTTAGTGGTAGCCAAGTGTTCCGGTTTTGAACCAGACCGTTCACCTGACGAGCGAAACGCTCGGTTTTACGATAAACAGGCCGCCCCATTGCCAGAAAGAGGCAGAAACTTAGGTTGATGAAGTGCATCAAAAGCCAAAAGGTAATGACGCTACCAATCAAAATTTCGGAACCGAACTTACCATAATTAAATTTGATAATCGCCACCAGGGTGATTAGCCACAGGGCGAGGTACGGTAAAATGTAGAGTTTATCACGGAACGAGAACGACGTATTTTTATCGGTCACCTTAAATTTTTTAGCGCGAATGCCCAGGGTTTCCAGAATCACCGGAATGAAGAGGTAGGGCGCAAAAAAAGTCTCCTGAATTTCGCCCCAACGTTCGTTACGAATCGCATCGGACGTATCTTTTAGAACGTAGTGCAGTAGAAAGTATCCCGGTGCCCAGATGATCATTAACACCCAGAAATTAGCCTTGACCACCTGAATCTGAAACAAGGCGTAAAGAATCGGCGCGATGATGTAGATCATGCGGCGGGCAAACGACCACCAGTAGAGGTAAGAATTGATCAAAATCAGCTTGTTTTTAAACGAAAGCTTCGGGTTTAAAAAGATGTGTAAATTGCGACAACTCCGAATCACGCCCCGAGCCCAGCGGGTGCGCTGCTTGATCACGCCCTTGAGGTCAATCGGCGTGATGCCGCTCGACTGGGGCTTGGACGTGGCCAGACTAGTGTAACCGGCGATGTTGATTTCGGCGCCGAGCTGAAAGTCCTCGGTTAACGTGTTGGTTGGAAACCCACCAACTTGGTCGACCGCTTCGCGTAAAAAGAGGGCGTTGGAACCGGTAAACAGGGCGGTTTCGTTGCTACCGTTCAGCACGTTGACGTCCCGGGAAAAGAAGTCCTGTTCGTTCGGAATAATCTTTTCGGAAAAAAGATTAAATTGAAAAATATCGGCGTTATAGAAACTCTGCGGGGTTTGAACGAACCCGAGTGGTTTCACGGCATGGTCCTGATTCGCACGGTCGCGAAAATTTTGAGTGAAGAGTGGCACGGTATCGGTCAGAAAGCCACTGAACGGAATCATGTCGGTATCAAAAATGGCGAATAGGGGGGCATGCAGTTGCGCTAAGGCGTGGTTGATATTACCCGACTTGGCGTGATGGTTGTCGGTCATTCCAATCCACTGAACGCCGTATTCACGGGCTAACGCGTGCACCTCGGGCCGGTTTTGGTCGTCGGCAATCACGATGTTGAGTTTTTGTTGGTCCGGATAGTCAATAAAGGTGGCCGCGTTGACCGTCTTACGTAAAAGCGCCACGTCCTCGTTGTGAGTGACGATAATCAAATCAACCGCTGGTAACGGATCGGCGGGATCCAACGGCGGGACGACGAGTTGCGCAGCGTTTTTCTTGGCCAGCATCCGAAAAAAGATCAGGATGAAGGCCGTAAAATTGGATAAGAGTTCGCTGCCCACTAATAACAGTGCGAAAATCAGAGCAAACCAGTTAGCATGCCACGGAATGGTAAAGCCCACTCGCCAAATCAAATAAATGACGGATAGGACGATTGCTAATACGTACGTGATCTTTTTAGTGGTCGGCATTGGATGGCACCTCGCGAAAAATAACGTCCCGCTGAATGCGGTAACTGATTAAGAATAACAAGCTATCAACAATCATCTTGGCTAGTAAGGGAACCGTTGGACTTTGAAATCCGGCCAATAAGTGCGCTAAGCCCCCGGTCAGATAACCGGAAGCCAGCATTTGAACTAAAAACAACGTTGCGTATTTAACGAACGTTTGGTGACCGGTACGGTTAAAGACGAGGCGGCGGTTAAGACCGTAGTTCACCACGGCGGAAAGACAGCGGGAAATTACGGTGGCAATTAAAATACTGTGGAGCTGTGAGTTGCGCAATAATAGCAGACAAACCGCGAATAAAACGATGTCGACCGCAAATGAGGCGACGCTGCTCGCCGCAAATTTGAAAAATTGGGCGTAAATGGCCAACGAGTCACGGATGATGCGAAAATGCGACGACTGGTTGCCGTCAATGTAGATGGTTGGGATCGGTTGCTCAAAAATTTTAACGTGGTACCGTTGGGCGGCCAACAGCATTTCAAATTCAAACTCGAAACGGTCACCGGTAAATTGCCGTAATTGATGGACGTACGACATCGGGATGACCCGTAATCCAGTCTGGGTATCACTGATCTGCTGATGGGCGATTAGCCGAACCAGTTGACTGGTCAGACGGTTACCGAACTGGCTACGAAACGGCACGTTGTTCGTGAAACGCCGCACGCCTAAAACTAGACGGTCGGGGTGCGTGGCAAACGCGTGCAGACAGTGACTTAACGCGCCAACCGTATGTTGGCCGTCAGCGTCTAAGGTGGCCACGCCGGTCGTAGTCGGAAAATGATCGGCAAAATATTGAAAGCCAGTTTTAAGCGCGGCCCCCTTACCCTGGTTGTGCGCGTGGTGCAGGACGGTAATTGGGGCGTTCTTGAGTCGGTTTAATTGATCGAAAACGGGTTGGTGGGCCGGGTCACTACCATCGTCCACGATGACGAGCTGGCTCAGCGTAAAGTTTGCCGTTAAAATGTCTTGGGTTAAGCGAATCAAGGCTTGATCCGGATTTAGCGCGGGAATGATAATACCAATTAGTGTAATCTGAGTTCACTCCATTCTTTATGTTTAATCATAAAAGTGTCAGCACTTATTGCTGACCTTACTTATATATTTCGATTGTGTCGCTAGATTTAACAATTTCACTTTTCAATCTTAATCTTGCACTTTTTCACAGAAAATCTAGTCTATTATACCATTTTTGTACTCAAATTCATTTTCGATGTTTAATAAGATTACCTTTTAATGCCGGCAATACAAGGAATGTCTACATTAATCAAGCAAGATTAATAAAGCTGATAAGCATGTTGTAAACAGAGACTACATCTCCATATCAGGGCTTGATCCCATGTTAATCTGTTATTCTGATTAAAATAGTGTTTACCACAAATCTATTTGAAGTGAATCCCATAAATTGGAGTGAATTTCTAAGCTGCTAATTGGCTGGTATATTCCCGGTATTTTACCGGGGACATACCATCCAATTTTGTTTTGATACGACGCTGATTGTAATAACCTACGTAGTTTGTAATGGCAGATTCTAGCTCTTCATAGTTCTTGTATTGATAATTGTGAACCGTGCCAACTTTAAGAATGTGAAAGATATTTTCAACTGTAAGAGATTACTTTGGAATTTTTAATTTCTGTTCGGATTAATTATAGAATTTGCTTAACAAATTTTATAATTAATAGAACTAGACAGGCCACAACTTAACAGTTGTGGCCTCTTTTTTGATACTGTATAATTAAAGGGTTAGAACCGTGTCATTACTTAATGACATAAGTAAGGAGATAAAAAGATGAAATATGGCTATGCGCGGGTCAGTACCACTGATCAAAAATTAGCAAATCAAATTGAGTTACTAAAATTGGCAGGAGCAGAAAAAATCTTTCAAGAAAAGTTTACCGGCACAACTACCGAACGGCCGGAGTTTCAAAAACTGTTGCGCGTTCTAAAAACAGGCGATACTTTGATTGTCACTAAGTTGGATCGGTTTGCGCGGAACACACGCGAGGCCTTAGCCATTATCCAAGAGTTGTTTAAAGAAAATGTCAAAGTTAACATTTTGAATATGGGCTTAATTGACAATACGCCGACTGGCCAACTAGTCTTTACAATATTTAGCGCCTTTGCGCAGTTTGAACGCGATATGATTGTCATGCGCACACAAGAAGGTAAAGTGTATGCCAAGCAACATGATCCGTTGTTTCGGGAAGGGCGACCGAAAACGTATTCTGAGGAACAAATCAGATTTGCCTACGAGTTACGAAAACAAGGCATGACCTATAAAATGATTGAACGAAAGACGGGGATTAGTAAACGCACGCAACAGCGACGATTTAAATTAGTTAAAAACAATATATTTTAAAACTGTTTACACCATACCAAAAGGGGCTTCGAATACGAGGCCCCTTTTAGATTTAGCTAGTAATCCGTATTAAAGTTACTGGCTAGCTCCCAGTTCAACTTTTTAATGGCTTACGATCTGTCAACAAATCAATTGGTGACAGAATCAAAACAATCACCGCTCCTACTAAGTAGGTATGACTGAAGGCCTGGCTGGTCTGTCGATTCTTAGTATGCTTAATTTTTCTCAAAGCTGTCGTTAAATCTTCTTTTTGTGCCAATTGTTTGAGACTTACTAACAATTTTTTCTGACCCTGGCCTATTTTCTGATTACCCAAATTAATTTTTTGAGAAGCTATTGACAGTTTAGATATAGCGGTATTTTGATTTTCTAACTTGGTTAAGGTAAGTGCTAGTTGCTGGTTACCCGCCTTTAAGTTGTCAGTAGCTAGTGCTAACTTCTTCTGGGCTTGGTAGACCTGGTGAAGATCGGTTCCCTTTTGGGGCTATGGTAAATCAACTTGAGATTTGGCCGCTTGTTTAAGGGCACGTCTTAGGTTCGTCTGTTTGTTTTTAGTTGTTAATTTGGCTGATCCAGTAGTGGAAAATAGGCTGTTCAATTGTTGATGAGCCACTTTCTTTACAATCTACCATATAAACGCATTCTCGTGCATTGTTTGCTTATACGTGTATATAGTTGTCAAATACGTGCTATGATTGTGTATGTCCTAAATGGACACAAGCAACGCTCCTAAGCAAAGCCTGTATGTACTGATTTCAGAAAAGCCCTCTATTCCGCATAATAGAGGACTTTTTTGTGTGCATTCTGCTTAATTTAAACGGACAAGTTATACGTCTAAAAGCTGAACGTGTTGTCTGAGAGCGCGATATTATTTTCCCCTAGTTCGGGCGTCTCTACTCTCCAGAATATCTAATTGAAAAGTAAATTTTCGCTTGTCTTCAGCGTCTAAAGAATCAATGAGATAGTCTAATGCGTTATCAATGGCATCTTTTTGAGATTTATATAGACCAATTCCAGATAAAGCTTCCGCTTTGTTCTTAATATGGTTGTTGATTCTAACGTTAGCATAAAAAGTAACAGAATCTGCAACGCTTTTTCCCGGTTTTGATGGGTTGCCATTATTACTTTTAAGATCATCTGTAGTAAAGGTGTTTTTGGGTTTGATATCTTGTCCACGATCAAGTGG
Organism: Levilactobacillus brevis; assembly: GCA_003666485.1. GTDB lineage: Bacteria > Bacillota > Bacilli > Lactobacillales > Lactobacillaceae > Levilactobacillus > Levilactobacillus yiduensis. The sequence continues at coordinate 20,647 of CP032933.1, read as the reverse complement.
GTCCGTCTTTGGTTGTTTTTTTAGATTGGGATTGTTTAATAATCCGCTCATTCCTATTCACCAGCCATTCTGCTAAATATTTCATCAGTAACGTTGGAGTATACGTCTTGAACTGCTTTATCAAACTGATCTTTAAATGTCACCCCGGTTACATCATATCGTTTTAAGCGTTCCATATTTTTAATTGTTATGTCAAAAATATTTTCTTTACCAAATATATCAATTGCTTTAGCTAAGGTGCTCTTATCGACAGGGGCACCATTTTTCAGCAAAACCGGCAATATTCCTAGTAAATCTAACGTCGGAGCGTGGAATTCATTGATAATTTGATCTTGCATGTATTTGATGAATGCCTGGGCACCCTGAAGCGATCTTTCCTGAGTTTGAAGAACGACAATCGCGTAGTCTGTCATATATAATGCGGTATCTGTGATTAGGCTAATTGTAGGTGGAACGTCTACCAACAAGTAGTCATAGTCATCTTTCCACGGATTTATTAAGGTAGACAAGTATTTTACACGATCGGTGTAGTCAGAAATTATATTCTCCATATATCTAGGATATAAAGAAAAGTCAGCTGAGGATGGAAGAATATCTAAATTTTGGATTACGTTGATGATAGCTGGTTTGAGGTTTTTGTTTTTAATTGCGGTCATCAAGGTTTCATCAAAAGAAGTTACTTCACCGCCGACGTTATTTTTAGTTTTTAAATATAAATTAGTGGCGTTAGCTTGAGGATCCAAATCTATTAATAGTGTTTTATACCCACGACGTGCCAACTCGATACCAGTCATTGTACTATTAGTTGTCTTGCCAGTCCCGCCTTTAAAGTTTGAAAATGTTATGACTTTGCTATCCAAAATATCACCTCATAAATATGTAGTGTAATGCTCTTAAAGCATAGCACAAAAATTAGTACATGTATACAAATACAAGTGTGTAAAAGTAAAAATGTATACATGATCTCTATGTAGACTGCAATAGAGGCGTTTTGAATGAGTATACAAATACTAATTTTTACATTAGTATTTGTACTAATGTAAAAATGTATACATTTTTTAAAAAAGTGTTGATTTCTTTTATTGAGAGAAATACAATTGTACTTGTAAGTGAATACAAAAAAACACCCACCGACGGGAATCGGTGAGCGCCACATAAAAGTCATCGTTGTTTAATGACTATTATATCATGGCCGGTGCGATTTTTAAAGCCCTAGGGGACAAGCTGGGGTCTAAATCCAAGGGGACACGTTTGCCAGTGCGACTTCAATAAGTCTGGCTATACCACAACAAGGTTATCTGTACGGCTGGGTGGTGAATGGTGAGCGCGACCATTAACGGCGCGGGTGGTAAAACGAAGCTTCGGCTTGGTGCCATTGATTAGTTGGTGATCGAACAAACATAAATACGTATCGTCAACGCCTACTAGGGCGTTTTTTAGTAGGTTAAACCGAAAACGTAGGTTTATAATGAGTGGTGGTAGCAATACCGCAATTGTACAGACAAGCGACGGGCGTTAACGACTGACGAACTAGGGGGAAACCTTATCGTAGAATTGCACTCTGGTTCAGTTATTCAAAATAGCTGTTTCCAGGGAACAATTCTGCGCTCAAAACGTCACTCCCTCTAAACTGAATGAAAAACCATACCCGTCAAGTCAAATTCCAAAGAAAAAAAGAAAGTTGGTGGAATTGTTGGAATGTAAGGATTACATTGTTCCATTGAATCCAGATGTGATCATTAAGAAGACAATCTACCGGAGTTCTGCAAGAATTACTGAGCGACAAAGGAACCAAGTGAAGAGAGTTTTGCGTAGTCAAGGGTATCAGGGAAGAATTAGTAGTATTCGATACACTCGGGTAAATTACAAGTATTCATTTAAAGTATCAGTGAAGTATCGGGGAAGTGTTGGCAAATTTTTGGTTAATACAAAGAATGAGACAGTTGAATTTAAGGGAATGGTCTAGGAGTAATACCAGTAAATTTCACAAAATTTCTTTCCCCAGGCAAATTACAAGTTTAATCCGAACAAGCCCGGAATCTTTCAATGGCAGTCTGTTGATGATGTATTTTTAATGGTCGTTGATTAATTAGTTCAAGTGCTGCTAGGATCTCATCAGTCGTTACTTGGCTAAAATTGGTCTTTTTCGGGAAGAAACAGCGTAACCGTCTATTAAAATATTCATTGGAACCTCGCTCCCATGGTGAATATGGATGGCAAAAATAAACTTTGATCTGATAATCCTGTTCTAAGGCCTGATAATTGGCAAACTCTTTACCATGATCAACAGTAATGGATTTTACTTGGGGACCGAAGGCCCCCATAAACTTGCCAAAGGCGGTGTTTAGAGCCTTAGCCGTTCTATTAGGGGCTTTGATGGCCCATAGAAGTCGGGTCTTACGTTCTACGAATGTAACCAGACATGATCGTGACTCACTTCGACTAGAAAGCACCGTATCTACTTCCCAATGACCAAAAGCTAACCGTTGATTAACAGTTGTTGGCCGTTGTTCGATGGAAGTCCCACTTGTAAATTTCCCACGATTTTCGCTCACTCGGTGCTGGCGGACATTCCGATTGGGTAGATCAGTCAATTTGAAGGGGAGCCAGCCACGATTAAGCCAATTATAAATTGACGCAGTGCTCAAGTTATAAGCGGCCGCAATGGTTTCTGGTGACCAGGTTAATCGTAAGTGATTGGTAATTAAAGTCGCTAATGCTGCCGTCAGCATCGAACGACGACCGCAATTCCGCCTTTTGCGATCTGCATCTTGCTGAGCTAATTCTGGATCATAAGGTTTAACCCGGTCCAACTCATAGCTAATCGTAGCTTTGGCGACGCCTAAGGCGTCAGCCATTACTTGGTAAGATTTATTCCCCTCATTGACCAGTTGTGCTAGTGCGCCACGTTGAAAACGTGATAAAGTAGATGTACCCAAAGTAATCACTCCCTATATTGGTTGGAATTAGCTACTACCATTTTAAGTGATTGCTTTGGGCTTTTTAATTTCTGTTCGGATTAATTATAGAATTTGCCACGCTATTAAAACTTTTTGAGCGTAGGCATCCGTGTTTCAAAGAAAACAATCATGTGACAACAGTACCGTGGTTACATACCACACTTGTCGTCTTATCTACTGCGATGTTACTTATTATATTGATAATTAAAGATAGCAGTGTAGATTTTTTAACCTACTATGCATTAATTGCAGCGCCTCACGTAATTTCAGCATACTTTTCAACAAGTAGAAGGGTACATGGTAGATTGTAAAATTAATCCGAACGCTGTTCGGACAAAAAAGATCAGCTTCCTTTAAAATGGTGTTTACCACAAACCCATCTTTTAGGAGCTGATCTTTTGTCTAGTATAACCTATTCCGAACGAATTAAAATCGAAACCTTTTGTGAACTAGGGCTGTCCAATATCCAAATGGGCGTTCGGCTGAACCGATCACCGTCAACAATTTCTTATGAATTATCTCGATGTCAACCTTATCAGGCTGAATTAGCACAAACAGATGCCGAATACAAGCGATCACGATGTGGTCGGAAAACTAAGCTGAGCGATGAGTTAAAGCAAAAAATTCTCAACCATTTACGTCTAAGCTGGTCACCAGGAATGATTGCTCACGAATTTAAACTAGCTACTAAATCTATTTATAATTGGCTAAATCAGGGGAGAATTGATTTCTCCTTGAATGATCTACCTGAACATGGCGTACGCCAACGGCGTAACGTTGACCAACGATCCAAATATAATCAATCTTTGGGGCGATCAATTGAACAGCGTCCCATGATGATTAATCAACGTAATCGCATCGGCGATTTTGAACTAGATACAGTCGTTGGTCCTCGTGGGCATAGTAAGGCAGTTTTATTAACTTTAATCGATCGCAAATCACGGTTCCTTTGGGCATACCGGTTAAAAGATCGGACGACAGCGACTGTTAATGAAGCACTAACTAAGTTCCTAACCACTTTTAATGGTCCGGTGCACAGCTTTACTGTGGACCGTGGCACTGAGTTTAGTGGGCTAGTATCACTTGAATCACAATATGGTATTAAGACCTATTACTGCCATGCTTATACGCCAGCTGAACGTGGTAGTAATGAACGCTTTAATCGGAATTTACGTTATTTTTATCCTAAAGGGACTCGTTTTGAGCACATTAGTGCTCAAGATTTAACGACGACGTTACTCCAAATTAACCAGCGACCGCTTAAAATACTCGACTGGCAAACACCGTATCAGGTTATGCTGACAAATTTGTCCAAAAATTCGGATTAAATTTGCAATCTACCACATTTTTAAATTAGATGTTAAATAGGCGCATTCTGAGAACACTTTCGCTTTTTATAGTGGAGTTCTCTCTTTTCCAAGACGCTGCAAGCTTCGAGTAATTAAGGTGGTGTTGATCTACAGCAATTTGAATATGACGAACAATAGCATCATTGATAGCCTGGTAGCTATCAATGATGCTATTGTTCGAGTAAGCCTGTCACGGAATCTCCGGACTTCTCTTAATTTTAAATGCAATGGAGCGAGATACCGGATTAAGAGAGATTGGATTAATTAAACAAAGAATTTTGGCGAGGTTACTATCTGTAGCTGATTTTGAAAAAAACTAGTATTTATGGAATACGATATGGTTTTCCGAGGAAAGAGATATGATACACCTGGTTATTTTAACGATATTGGTTTGTTAAACGGTTCAGGTGGGATTGTTTTGACTTTAATGTCATTACAGAGTAAGCAGCGCCTTGATTGGGAACGGATCCTATTAGTCAGCTAAAATCAAGGAGGGTTGAGGATGCAAACAAAACAAGAAAAGTACACGATTTTTCAAAATATTAACTGGTATTTGAAAAAAACATCCAAGAAATTTCCAAAATTAAAATACGGATTATTGGTTCAGGGAATCACTAGTCTTAGTATCTTGGTGGCAACAAGCGGTGTCCCTACATTAATAATTTGGGGTTTGCAAAGAAGCTTTAATTTTTCAAGACTTTCTGTCATGATTCTATCTGTCTGTATCGGATTGGGTTGCCTGCTTTGGGGGCAGTCTGTGTATAAAACGTGGTTGCAATGGGAAAATGCAAATTTTCGCTTGCAATTGACCGTTGACGATGGCATGGGCTTCTTGATTTCTCCATTTGAAGAATCAATCGATACGGAAATTCAAAAAATACGAGTAACGAGTTCAAAACATGGCTACGAAGACGACGATAGTGGAGTCGACGTGTTGTGGCCAAGTTTTGTAAGTCTTGGAGCGACTCTGGTTTCTGTATTGGTAATTGCCGTGGCTACTGTGGTAATCGAATGGTGGAGTCCAGTTGTTATCTTAATGTTTTCACTGATTTCAGCGCGATTTTTAATAAAATTCAATGATTCTCAAAGACTATTGAAAGCCAGCGTGGATGGTACGAACTTTTACCAAAAGTATCTATACCAAGAAGCGTTTAAACTCGAATCCGGTAAGGACATCAGAATGTATAGCTTACGTAATCAATATCAGGAAAAAATTGAAGCGGCTTTTCGACAAATGACTGAAACTCAGAGAAAAATCAACTTACAAAAAATCAAGTCAATTGGGCTCATATGTTTACTTGATACGATACAGCTTTTCTTCATGTATGTCCCGTTGATCATAAGAGTTAGCGAGCATAGTATGTCGTTACCAGTTTTTACTTTTTTCTTAACATTACTGGGTACTCTAAGTACATTAGTTAGAAAGGGAGCAACTGAATTTTCAAAGTTAATAATGGCTAATGAAGATGTAACAATTGGTCGTGAATACTTAGATTATGTCGATAAGCTTCAAAAAAAGGAAAAAGTTCATGCTGGGGCGGAGAGAATTAACCATGTCAATGAAATAGAGTTTAGAAATGTTAGTTACCATTATCCAAATGATGAGAAGGATATTATTCGCGATATTAGCTTCACCATAAAAAAAGATGCGTCTGTGGCCTTGGTAGGGTTGAATGGTGCCGGAAAAACAACATTGATTTCGCTAATGATGGGCCTACTGAAACCCACTGCGGGGGAAATTCTGATTAATGGGATCTCAAGTAAAAATATCAATATGCATGAATACTCCCGTTTGTTTTCACCAATCTTTCAGTCAGGGGCTACGTTTGCAGATACTATCGAAAAAAACATCACGTTTCATAACAAATCAAAGTTTTCCACCACTGATGTGCTGAACGTTTCTGGATTGGCTTCCGATGTGATGCACTTGAAAAATGGAGAAAACACTGCTCTAACACAATATATAGATGACAAAGGGATTAGTTTATCTGGAGGACAATCACAAAAGTTAATGATGGCGCGGGCATTATACAAAGATGGCCAGGTATTGATTCTTGATGAACCAACTTCCGCGTTAGATCCGTTAGCGGAAAGTAATCTGTATAGACAATACCATGAATTATCCAGGAACAAAATTTCGATTTTTATTTCTCATAGATTAGCTTCTACTCAGTTCGCGGATGTGGTCTTTTTTATTAAAAACGGACGTTTGGTTGATTCTGGTACGCATGCTGCATTGTTAAAATCGAATGAGGAATACGCAAACCTCTATCATGTTCAAAGCAAATATTATGTCGAAGGAGATGAACTTGGTAATGGAGAATAACGACGGATCGACAATTAGCAAACTACGCGTTTATCTCAAATTTTCAAATGAGCTCTACCCACATGTCATTGTTATTCAATTTTTATCATCCGTCATTTCGACAATTGGTATCTTCGTCAATATCTTCTTTATCGGTCAAATTATTAACATCTTGATTGATAATAATCGAAATAACAGGTACCCGATAGGGATAACCGTGGTTTTCTTGGTTATTTTATTAATTTTGAATTTTTTAAGCGAATATCTGGGAATCCTTGCAAACTCAGGCTCACATATGATGATTAAAAAAGCTAACAAAAACTTAGCTGAGAAAATGTTGGCAACTGATTACCCAACTTTTATAAATCCTGAATTCAGGAAACTCTATAGTTCAGTCAAAACAGGTTTTATGTATACGGGTGGTTTCACGATATTTATTTCAGATATTTTAAACGGGATTATTTCCTTTGCAACCACATGTATTCTTGCAGGAGGATCATTACTGGTCATGATTAGTGCCAGAGCCCCAATTAGCAGTAAGGGTTCAGCCTTTGTTAATTCTCCCTATTTTTTAATTGTAGTAATCGGATTAGTACTAATTCCATTATTGAGTTCTTTTCCAATTGCTCGCTTGGAAGGGAAGGTAATGCAGAAATTCTTTGCGTTTAATATTCAGTTCAACCGGGTAATTGACTATTACAGCGATGTACTTTTTCGAAATCCGATTTTCGGAAAGACTCTCAGACTATATGACACGGAAGAGAATACGATTTCTGAAGCCAGGGAAAATATGTATCATCAGCTCAAGAAAGATTCTAGATTCCAAATAAAAGCGACCCATATTGCAAGTATGAATACCTTGATAACTTATGGGATAGTGGGGATATTATATTTATTAATTTCAATGAAAAGTGCGTCTCAAGCGATTAGTGTAGGTAGTGTAGTTATCTATGTCGGATATCTTCAGCAGGTAATGGCAACATTATCCGCGGTTTTTGGGGCTTGGGGTAATCGGGAAGCTTCTTTTGAAACTATGGATGAATATATACAATTTATGAAATTCAGCGATCAAAAGACCCAATATGGGGACAAAGATATTTCTGATTTAACAAACGGCTTTAATATTGAATTTAAAAATGTTAGTTACAAGTATCCGGGAAACACATCCTTAGCTTTAGATAACGTTAATTTGACCATCCGTTCTGGTGAACGATTAGCAATAGTTGGCTTAAACGGTAGTGGTAAGACAACTCTAGTAAAACTACTAACGAGGTTAATAATGCCCACCAGTGGTACGATTAGCATAAACGGTATAAACATTAACGAATTTAGTACGCAAGGCTATAAGTCATTATTCTCAGTAGTGTTCCAAGACTTTTCTCTGTCGGGATTTTCTGTTAATGATAACGTATCATCGGCGTCGATTATAGATAAGAATCGTTCTGTCGGGGCGATGAAACTAGCAGGGATTTGGAAAAAAATTTCTACATTGCCTCAGGGTGGAAATACCAGCGTTGGTACACAACTAGACAAAGAAGGGGTCCATTTTTCTGGTGGTGAGTTACAAAAAATTGCAATTGCCAGAGCTTGGTATAAGGATGCACCAATTATCGTATTAGATGAACCAACTGCAGCACTGGATCCAATTTCAGAGTCTGAAATATACGCCAAATTTGATAGTCTTGTTGGCTCTAAAACTGCTGTCTACATTTCGCACAGAATGAGCTCCACACGGTTTAGTTCGCGAATATTGGTCTTTGATTCCGGAAAAATTGTCGAAGAAGGTAACCATAAAAAGCTAATGTGCGAGAAACGTCTATATTGGCGCTTGTACACGGAACAAGCAAAGTATTATAAAAAATAAATTTGATTCGGTAAAGCGCTGAATGTATTGAATCAGCTTAATCGCAATGAGTACGACAAAACGTTGCCAATTAGTTTGAGCTTCGTTAAGACAATTGCGGACTGTTCGCGTTGAAAAGCCAAATGGGTCATCAACTCGAGGCATCGAATAGCGAGAAAAGACCGTTGTTAGAAGCCATTCCACAAGTAGGCTCACCTTAATTCCACGTTTTTTCTTAAAATTGGTGCACCGTAGGATAGCGCCTAACCGTACCAATTTTTTGTGGCTCTTTGTCAACGGGTGTTGATGGAGGGTTTATGTGGAACTTCGTTCACTTGCGAACGGGGTTCCTTTTCTTTAATCTGATTTTAAATTCAATTTGAATACGAAAAACAAAGTTTTTCCAATTCCGGTATCCGTATGCTGTCCGCTTAATCTGTTTAATCTTTCGATTGACGCCTTCAATGGGACCGTTGGAAAGTGTACTACTGGTCATATTTTGGATGAGCTTTTTATTTTGGCAGATTGCAAGAAATAACTTGAACAAATTTAGTAACGCAGATCACGCAAAAAGATCTCAATCGTTGTTCGCCAATTTAAACATTTGAGTGGTCGGGAATTCAAATACCAGTTAATTTGAATCAATTCATCATCGGTAATCTCATCAATCGGTTGACCTTTGGGAATGAAGCGGCGTAGTACTCGGTTGCGATTTTCATTACTGCCTCGTTCATGTGGCGAATAAGCGTGCGCAAAGTACAGCGGAACACCGGTCTGTTCTTCAATCAAATTGTAGTTGGCGAATTCTTTCCCATGGTCCACAGTAAGGGTCTTGAGATTATCTCCTAACTGGTTAGCCAATTCTAAAATAGCCTTGGTCATTGAAGTACTATCTCGTCCATTAAGCCGTTTAACGATGGTAAGCCGACTCTTACACTCGACAAACGTAGCTAATGCTTGACCTTTACGTTTTCCAGATAAAACTGTATCAGCTTATGCTGACCAATTTGTCCAAAAATTTGGATTAAATTTGCAATCTACCTATAGTTTAATCTATGAAATCAGAAAAAGTATACTAGTGGAAAAGTATATTTAGCGACTAGTATACTTTTTAAAATGCTTGTTTATCAGTGATTATAGGCCAATTATCATAAGTATACTTTTTCACTAGTATACTTATGACTGTTTTCTCTGATAAATGCTGTCGAAGATTTCTCTCTCTCTATCTGAAAGCGTGTTTTGCTTATATGCCTCAACAGCGCTTTCTACAAGTTCATACATTTTCACGTCTTTAATGTAAGCTAGACTCTTTATCGTGTCAAAAACAGGTGGATCGACCCTTAGGCTTTTTCTGTCCGCTGCGGAGTATTTAGTAGTTTTTTGTTCATCTCTGGAATCATCGACTGTTTTTTTTATGTTCACTTCGAAGTGATCAGCATCTTTTTTAATCAAGGCCATCAGCACTTATCTCCTTTCCAAGTGGTGTTAGTTTTTTGCCATTGAGATATTTTGGCGTGTAGACATAATCGTCAGCAATATCTCCTTTACTTTCGAATTGGTCTATTCTTTCCATTAATTCCGCGTAAAGATCGGAAAAGAGTGCGAACATAGCACGATCGTGGTAGTCTTCAAACTGAACTCCGTATTCACCATAATTTTCAAGGCGTAAGTGACTTTTGATAATGGCATTGAATATATTCTGTTTACCAAAATATTTAACGGTCTTATCAACAATGAGCTGTTCAACCGTGTGAGTTTTGTCAAGCATGACTAACAGTATTCCCGCGACCTGAACATTAATCTCGTCGCTGAAGTCATCGTATAGAGTTTGAAGATAAGTGTTGGTTAGTTCCTTTGAACCCTCAAATGCGAATCTCTTGGTTTCTTGCACAACAATTACATAGTCAGTTGCAACCATTATGTTGTCGACTTTTATATCTGTTGCTGGTGGAGTGTCTATAAAAATAAAGTCATAGTCGTCTTTGATTTTATCTAGTAATTTTTTGAAGTAAAAGGTTCGTTCGTGGACACCCTTTATATGGTCGGCTACCCATGTGCCCCAGTTTCGAAAATCAGAATCTCCTGCAATGGCATCTAGATTTTCTGTTAGATGCGTGATTCCCTTACTTAGATCCTTATCATTTAAGCATCTTGTTATAGAAGCGGGCCAATTTGATTTATTAAAGGTCATACCGAGCATGAATGTACTGTTTGCTTGGAGATCCATATCAATATGTAAAACCTTTTTATGGAAAACGGTGGCAAGAGTGATTGCGAACATCACATTATTGGTCGTCTTGCCAACGCCCCCTTTTTGGTTGCTTAAAGCGATTACGTACGTCATTGATAACACTCCTCTCATAAGTATACTTCTGCTATAAATATAGTATACCATATTGAAACCTGAAATCAAGATTTTTTATCAAAAGTATACTAATGTAAAAGTATACTAATATACTCTTATACTTTTACATTAGTATACTCGTGGATTTGTGGATTAATATACTAAAAAACATCAAAAGTATACTTTTGATGTTTTTGTTTACATTTTCTTTGTTATGGTGTATGGTTACCTTAAATAAAAGAAAAGCGCCACCCAACGGCAATTGGGAAGCACTCGACAAAAAAATCTGTTTCATTCAACTAAAGAGATTATACCAGCAAAATGGTAAGATGTCGAGAATGGTGTGATTTCAAAACGGTAGGGGACAAGCTGCCGGGTAAAAACAAAGGGGACACGTGTGGTGAGCGACTTCTGTGCAAATTCACTGGATCTAGTTAATTAGATCCGTAGGCGGTAATTTAAAAATTTAAAAGTTTATTCGGGGGTAGTCGGACTACGTCCACCTTAAGCAACTTGGCATAACGCTAAGTTGCTTTTTTGTCTGCGCTTTTTCGGTTTCTATGTCATTTCTATTAAGCTAACTTAGGTGTTTATTTTGAAAGGAGGTGAGATCACCATGTACGATTTAAAGACGGTTCAGACTGCACAAAAGCTGGTATTACACGATTCATTACATACCTATAAAGTTAAAAATAGTCGTTCTAATATTGCCGGACAAGTGATGGAAACTCCTACAAAGAAGGGGGCCATTGCGCTCTTCAGCAGTAAGGATTCGATGCAAAAAGCACATGGTGTTGTGGTCACCTCATTTGAAGCACTTAGCGCTATTGCTGATCATATGACTCACTGGACGCCCAATACATTCAACTGGCTTGGCTATACGCAAAATCGAGCGAACGTTCGTGGACACCGGGAAGATAACCTCGCGCAAATTAATACCCTGGTCGTTGACATTGATTTTGCTGATGCGCAAGAACGAGATGCCCGGGAGCAGGAAGTCTTGGGTGCGGTCACTGTTGCCGACTTATTCATTCCTACGATGATCTTGCGAACAGCCAAGGGTTATCACGTGTACTACGTTTTTGATCACCCTATGTTTCTACGAAAAAAGCGGGGACAGTTTCTCGTATTAAAAGCGGCGCAAAAAATGTCGAGTTTTGTGCGTCAGTGGATTCAGAAACGGGTGGCCAGGGTCGATGTTGGCTGCAATAACTTTGGAATTTTTCGAATTCCCCGGCAAGACAATCTAGTCTTTTTTGATGCACATATGTTGGTCCAGGTGAGCGCTCTGATGAAGTGGTCACAATATTATGCTGCCCAAGTTCCGGTTACGAAGCCGGATAAACGACAGGTGATTTCTCTAGCCCCAGATGAAGGTCGGCAGGTTGACCAAGCTTGGTTTAAAGCCTTATTGAAAGTGACAACAGTCAAATCAGGTCAAGGTTTAGCCCGTCACAACACGGTTTTGACGTTAGCTTTAGCGATGTATCAGTCTAAAATTTCTCAGCAGCGTGCGAGAGACGTGCTTGACGTCTTTAATTCAAATTTACATGACCCATTGGTCGATCGCGAAGTTGTACAGTGCGTCAGAGACGCTTATTCAGGTGACTATCGAGGGGCCGCACTGAGTTATGTTCAAGGACTATTGGATCAATGGGTGCCTAATTTTTCAGGTAAAGTTGTTGCTGGGATTGGCTGGCATAAATTTGCTAAGCCGCGTGCCGAACGACAATACAGTCATGCCCACGAATGGCGTAACGATGTGCTTGCATTGATTAATCGAATGGGTGGTTCTGCCGCTTCGGTTGCCATGTCAACGCGTCAAATTCAAGCTGAATTAGGGATTTCTCCGGCGAGTTTGAATCGGGTTATGAAGCAATTACAAGCAACTTCGCAATTGAAGCGGGTGCAGCGTGGTAACCAGCCGACTTTATTAACGACGGTGACCATGTTATTTAAGTCGGCTATGGTGAGCCGTCAGGCTCAAAGTCAAGCGTGGACTGGGTATTTAACCACCCTAGTTCCTACTGTAGGACCAAATGGGTATGAGCCAACAGTTGGCACTTTAACTGAGATGCAAGCGGTGAGTGGTGATTCAGCGCCACCGTGGGTAATGGAGACGAGGAGAAGAACGGGGTGAAAAGTGCTGCTATCAATTGCCATAGGTATATATCTAGAATAGGCTTGTTGCTGTGTGAGGGTATTGCTACTTAGGGGTCTTGTGTGGGGACTCACAAAAATAGCTTGGCAAATTTTAGGAAGTGCGGTAAACTATAGTCAGCCAAAAGGGAACGTATGTTCTCGATATGGCAAACTTAATAGTTTTATTATTTTTTGTGTCAGTATTGTCTGACTGTGCTATTTTAAAGTTGTAAAGTAAATAGCACAGTGCCTGTTGATTTATTTATCAGGGCACAAAAAAAGAGGGACCAGCTCCCAAAGTCTTGTCAAGAACGCCAATTCTTGACAAGATGGCGAAGTTGGTGCCGCATAACGTGATCAGACACGTTAGCGACCGTTGCCCTCCTGACACAGCCTAGCACGTCTTGGAAACGATAGGCCATGCCAAAACCATTGTATCATTGCTAGGTCGTTCTTACGATACTCTTATTTACGAATTCGAGAGAATACTGGTTGATGGTTAGTTTTAACGCGTGATTAACGGGTTAAGTGGGTTTGGTGGGTTCAATCAGAACAAGACAATACTGACGCTGTACTTAAGTCGGGGGGTCTCACGCTAGCGCGTGGGGCCCCTCTTTTTGTGTCCTGACAAGTAAATCAACGGCGCTTAGATAAATGTTTGTGGTTGTTGACTAGTTCAAGGAGGTAAAGGACATGGAGAATGCGGGAAGGCGTGATATTACGTCACAAGCTGAGGAAACGAGTGCAGTTGAGTTGAGCCATAATTTGACCACTGTGACGACGGAGATTAAGGCGTATCAATCAATTGGGGGCCAGGCAATTTTTGAAATTGGTCGGCGTTTGAAGTGGGTGAAAGAGAATGATTTGGCACATGGAGAGTACATGAAATGGCTTAAAGAATCAGTCAATATGAATCCGACTACAGCACAACGTTTTGTAAAGATAGCATCTGAGCTTCCAAATCGGTACTCGAGTACTGATTTGGGTTGGAAAGCTCTTTATGAGATTGCGACTATGCCGCCTGAAGAGCGCGACAACCCCCAACAACTTGATTCGGGTGAAACTAAGAAGCCAGATGAGATGACGGTTCGCGAGTTACGGGAAACGAAGCGTAAATTGGCCGCGGCTTACTCTGAGAATATGGCGAATCAGACGTTGCTAACGCAAGCGGATAAGAAAGCTCAAAAACTGCAAGCTCAAGTGACGAAGTTACAACAACGTGATCCAGATATTAAACAAGTTGAGGTTGAACCAGCTGATTATCAAGATACGAAGGCTGATTTGAAAGCCGCTAATGAGAAGATTGCGGATTTACAAAAGTTGGTTGATGACGCTGTGGATGATCACAATCAACGGTTGGCTTATGAATTGGAATTGGAAAAAGCTAAGGCTGATCAGGAAGAAATTAAGGCTGATCTAAACGATCTTGAGGTCAAACGGCAAAATATGTTGAAACAGAATGCACAAATACGCGAAGTTCAGAAGATGGTCAAGTCGATTAATGAACTCCTAGATAATTTTGCGGTGCTGCGGAACCGCCTTGATACGACAATGTTGCCCGATGAGAGTTCGTTGGTTCAAGGGCTGACCGAAATGGCCGATAAGTTGATTGAAAATGGGCAAGTTTTACATGATGATTTGGCTCATCCATACCGTGGTTAAGGGCTTAATTCAGAAATCAGTGGAGGAGAAAAAGAACATGACATACGGCTTAATTGATATTGATGCGGGGACTCTTGTTGGTCAATTATTTGTGACTGAGGGGTTGGCTTTTCAGTGGTTGCGTCAGCACAAACTGGAAACCGGAGATCAAGATACTTATCGCATCGTGAGTTTGAAAGGGCAAGTGACGAGTATTTCACCACAATTATTGGAGGCATTGGCATGAGTGATTTGGAAAATAAGCCGGCAACTTGGCTGGTTGTGCAGCTGTTTAGTTTAGATCAGGCGGACGATCCAATGGTTTGTCGCGTGGTGTTAGATCGATCAGATCATTTATTGTCACGTGATGGGGTGTTGGTAGCTGTTCCGGGTGTCCCCGTGCTCTTGGCAGGGGTGGTGATTGATAGTGCCTCTAATGACCAAATTAACAAGGTGAAAGGACAAATTAAGGCAACTGAGTTACCCATTATTGTGCAGCGAATTCCATTGGCTTTATCAAAAGTTCGGTTACGGGTAGCTGAAGGGTTACGGTATTTGATTCGAGACGTGGGAACAGTTCCCCACGTTGACCGTCAGGTCAATCGACTGGAATTAACCGGAACGGTGGTCACAAAACCAATTTTTGAACCTAAGAATAAATCCCGATTTACGGCCAGATTTGACTTACAGATTGGGACTCAAAAACAGGTCGTTTGTTTGATTCACGGCCAATTAAATGAGCCGCTCTATCGGACAGTTGACGCCCTTGAATCTGGGCAGACGGTAGGCATAACGGGTCATCTTGGTAGTCATCAAGGCAGTCTGGTAGTGGTGATTTCGCAGTTGGATGTGTTAGCGACGGGGCTAACCTCGGAGGTGGACTAATGGCAGTTAATCAGTCAGGGGACAAGTTTGTTACCCTCGAAAAGCTACCAGATCGATCTCATTTTCAACGGCGACGGGGGGGGACGAACAACGAGAAAATTACCCTCTACAACCACATTCGATCAAACCCGGAAGCACTTTGGTTTGTTTTGGGACGGAGTGGCTAATCAAGTTTTGATTTTAATTATTCTAATGGTGCTGGTGGAAGCGGTGCATACAGTGATGGAGAAGTGAGCATGAAAAAAAGCAGATTAAAGCGCTGGCAAGTCGTGACGTGGATTGCAGGTAGTGTAATCGTGATGGGATTTTTGACGGGGATTTTGGTGAAAAATCGAGTGGAGAATAAAGAGTATGTTGAATCATCACCCGTTACCATTCAACGCACGTTATCGCGTAAGACCAGTCGAAGAATTGTGTTGTTATTTTATCGGCCGGGTTGTCGTTATTGTCAGCAAATTAAGCGTCAGGTAAACCGCAATGAGGCCCAAGTGAAGTCAAGTAGGCAGAAAAAAACGGGTGTTTTTTTGAAAGTTCGAACGACCAATCCAGCCAATACCCGAGTATTAGATCGATACCAGGTTGAATCAACACCAACCTTTATGGTGATAAAAAACGGGCAAGCTTTAAAGCAATATAGCGGCACTAATCCAGCCAAAATTGATCAATTGATGTTAAGAGGTGACGCTAAATGAGGCGACTAAAAGAGCTGTGGTTCTGGTGGCGTGAATCAGCACGTCGTCGCAGGATTATTGGTTTGGGCCTTTTTATATTGATCTGTGGGGGGTTACTCGGCAGTATCAAGTTTGCACCAACCTTTGCCAATGTTGATGAGACACCATTGAATTCCGCAGTTAGTTTTTCGACTTCAAATACGGATGATAGTGATGATGATAGTAGTGGCCCTGGTGTTGCACTGACAGCGCGTCAATATAGTTCGAAAACGCAGCGCTTAGTGATGCAATTTCATATTACGGGGGACAATGACGATGCCACAGAGGCTTCAATATTACCTAGTGATTTAGATTGGTATATTAAAACGGTGGGACAAGAAAGTGCCAGTTATCAAGTGGTGCCAACGACCACGAATCATTATGTTTTGATTGTCGACCATCTGGATGATAACTTCGGTGCCATTCAAATTACGGTGGAGAATCGAGATAAAACGGTGGGCGCTAATGGTAAGATCACCAAGGGTGGATCAGCTCAGTTAGAGCTAAAAAATCATCCAAGTTTGGACAATCATAACTTAGAGAAGTTGAGCGCTAAGCAGTATGCGATAACGGCAATCAACAAAGAAATTGAAAAGCAACAACAAAAAATCAAGCAAAATAAACAAGTGATTCAAGTCGCTCAAGCCGCCATTAAAACCGATAATCAAAAGATCACCATGCGACAAAAGGACTTAAAATATGAAACAGATTCACAGCGGCAAGACACGTTGAGCGGCATTTCAGATATTCGTAGTGACCAGGATACGCAACGGACGAATATTAGTGAAGCCCAAAAAGATATTGAAAAACGGCAAACTGAAATTGCCTATATGCAGAAGAAACAAACCGCAATTAATGACGGTCGTTACCAGCTACCAAAACCCGGAAAGACTCAGATTTATCAGAAGTAAGTGCCTCTTTTTTTAATTTTGTCGGGTGATTTTTTGATTTGTCGGTGTTAGTCAGTTTCCAATTTAGGTGACTTTTTTGTTAGTCAGTTTCCAATTTAAGAACAAAAAGCATATTTAGTTTCCAATAATGAGCAATCGCAGCAAGCCCGCTGAGCGCCGACACTGTCGGCCTAGTACCGTAGGTGCTAGCAGCTCCCCTTATCCTGTTGTCTTTTTGAACCGGGGGTTGAGTGGGTTCTGACAGATGTAGAAAGTTGGATTAAAAATTGAGTCGTTTGCCA
Source organism: Levilactobacillus brevis (assembly GCA_003666485.1). Classification (GTDB taxonomy): domain Bacteria; phylum Bacillota; class Bacilli; order Lactobacillales; family Lactobacillaceae; genus Levilactobacillus; species Levilactobacillus yiduensis. Next base: position 3,276 of record CP032933.1, on the reverse strand, counting down.
GCTTAAAATAGCGGCACATTTCATATCGAAAGGAGCGGGTTAAATGAGTCAGCAAACACCACTTTACATTCGCGGATTAACAGAAAAAGAGTTAGCGGATCTTCAAAGTTTTGCGAAGGAACGGGGGTATGCAGATCGGTCAGCGTATTGTCGACAATTGTTGCGTGACGCATTACAACAAGAATATGTTGAAAGCTATGCGGCACCGTTAGAAAAATCGATGCAGGATCAGCGAGAAGCGGAGTTAAAAATGTTAATGGCTTTTAGAACCTATGCCGAAACCAATAACGAAGCAGTGGCGAGCAATGGAAAATTAGCCGAAAAAGTTTCACGCTGGTAGATTGCAAATTTAATCCGAATTTTTGGAAGCGATGAGCGCGCCATTGTCAGTTATCGTTATCTACCCGTCTTTGATGTGTCACAGACTAGCGGTGAACCAGTATTAAGTGCTAAAGACTTTGTCAAAGAAAATTTGACTAATCACCAGAATGTAACGAGCTTGTATAACGCGTTCAAGGATTATTTAAACCAGCAACCTGACCTTAAAGTCAGTGAAGTGCCTTTAGCGACGCTAAATGGGGCTAAGGGGTATTTTCAACCCAGCACTAATGAAATCGTCATTGGTGGCGATGAGCCCAATAATGCTTTAAAATTGAAGACGTTATATCATGAATATGCGCATAGCCAGCTACACGGATTAAAATCAGCCTTTAAAGATCGGCCACGAGCTTATCAGGAAACCCAAGCCGAAGCGGTTGCATATGTTGCCATGCAAAACATTGGGGTTGATACAGGCAATTACTCCCTCGGGTATGTAGCTACCTGGGCCAAAGATAAAGCCGTGATCCATAGTGCTTTAAGTGAAATCCAGCAAGTTAGCAACAAAGTGATTGGGCTTAGTGACGGGTTAACCAAACAATTAGGCTTACAAGAAGCACAAAAAGAGCCCGAGCATGATTTAAAAAAGCTATCAGCTCAGTCACTGAATAAGTCCTATCAAAGCTTGCAACAACAAGTTCAGCAAACGACTAATTCACAACAAAAAGCACAATTTAAAAACCAGTTACATGAGATACACGAAGAAATCAGTAAGCGAACTCAAAAACAACTGCAAGCATTTGCTAAAAAGAATCCAGAAATTAAACAACCTAATCCTGACTCTGATCAAAGTCTGAAACGTTAGCCAGTTATTAAAGGTCATGTTACAATTAAATAGAAAATAGGCCTCATATAATCGGATTTCCCGCACAAACTGCTTCAAGACTACAACAATTATAAGAACAACTTAATTATCGCCTTGTAATTTTATCAAAGTTACGTAGTGCTTTTTATTGTAAGTCTCGTTGATTAATATCAATTATTAGTTGGAATTGTGCTTAGTATGACATTTAGAAAGCATTTTAAGACGATTATCATCTTAAAATACATAACAGCACATGCATAGGAGGTATTTAATATGCCAGAATCACAGGAGTTATCTTTGTTTTATGATCAATTAGCGAAAGAAATCCAATTGTCTCAGACAGCATGTAGTACAGCCGAAAGAGAATTCAATTCATTAACATCTTTATTTGATAATGAGTATGATAACGTAAAAATGTTCCCTCAAGGATCATATAGTTTAGGGACTACCATACGACCATTAAACGCAGATAGGGACGATTTTGATGTAGATTTTGTTATTGCCTTTATGGACGATGATATAGGTCCATCTGATGTAAAAGAAAACATTGGTGATGTATTAAGCAACAGTAATCGATACAAAGACAAATTTTCGGAAAAGGGAAGAGCATGGACTGTTAATTATAATAATTCACATATCGATATTGTTCCAGCAAAAATAAATAGCGCTGAAGATCTTTATATAACAGACAAAAATGATCAGGGATACTTTTTCATCAAAAGCAATCCTAAAGCATTTAAAAAATGGTTTCAAAATCAAGGAATTATCGATAAAACGGTTCATGAAAAAATTACAGAATCTATTGAACCTATTCATTCTTATCAAAGAAGAACTATATTGCAGAAAACGGTTCAAATTTTGAAATATCACAGAAATAAATTTTTCCAAACAAGGCCAGAGAAAGAGAAACCAATTTCCATGTTGATTACAACTATAGCGGCCACTCTGTACAATGGAGAAAGTGATCTGTTTCAATCCGTTTCAAATATAAGTGCTGCCATTCCACAATTTATGGAAAACAGCAAAGGATTAGACGGAAATTACCATATCTATAATCCAATTGAAACATCAGAAGAGTTTACCGATAAATGGATAGATCATCCAGAACGTAAAGAAGCATTTATAAAGTGGGGAAATGCAGTTTATCAAGATCTAGTGAAAGCAAGCCTATGCGAAAGCCGTATTCAGTTTTCTCAACGTCTGGGCGATGTATTAGGGCAACCGGTAGTATCTGCTTATGAGCATATCGGTCAAATAAATCAGAGCGACCAAAAGTTAGGAAATATGTCTTTTGATAAAGAATCTGGATTTGTCATTGGAAGTAAAGAACATACATCCATTCCCCAAAATAACTTTTTTGGGGAGAACTAGTGCTCAAAGATGATAAAACGTAAGCCGGAGTCACTTGCTTTTTTTATCGTTAAATATTACGATTTGAAAGATGCGATAAAGGGGCAAGGAACTATAAACGTTCGCAAAAAATTTTTTAAGATAACGGCACAGATTAAACCAACCATAAACAGTGATACTTATACTGTTTGTTTTTGTTACTTTATAGGAGGAAAAATAGATGTGTGGGTAAAAGGGTTACTTCAAAAGGGAAATGGAATAGTACCTCCACACATTTATCATAAAAATGTAAAGGAAGATAAGGTTAAGTTATGTCTTTATATGCCAAATTATCATGAATATGACAGTGATAAATTATTAACAGCCAATATTCTTCCTTGGACCTGTGAATGGCTTTATTTTTACGAACTATTTTTAATAACAAAAAATTGGTTTGGAAATGGAATTCATCCTAAATGATTAGGAAATGCGATGTAAAAATGTCAAAAGACTTAAAGAAATTTATAATGGTTGATATTCTACCACCTCTTGGCACCTATCTTTGGTGGGGATTTATATATATTATTTTAATATATATTTTGCACCTACCAATTATCAAAATAATATCTGATTTTACATCACTAACTGCGTCTGAGAGAGCGTAAAATATCTTGTGTAAATGCATAAAAGATTTCTGAATTGTATAGAAATAGGGAATGCCTTCCCTTATGATATTTAGTAACCACAGAAAACATCACAGGAGG
>CP032932.1:36161-37310 GCA_003666485.1 Levilactobacillus brevis | reverse complement strand
AATCTCAGGAACAACGGGTTCAAAATCCAGCTATAGTACCAGCGGTAGCATTGCCGATTATAAGAAACAAGGGTATGAGTTGGTCACCGATGGCTATCCAGCAGATTTGACGTTCGACAATGATGACACAACTGATCAGAATTTCACGGTTCACTTGAAGCATCAAAACATTCAGTCTACAGAGGCCAAAACCGTTACAGAAACTATTCATTATCAAGGCGCTGGTAATCAAACTCCTGCTGATAACACCGCTCAAGTGACCTTTACGCGTCAAGTCTCAACTGATGCGGTTACAGGTGAAAAGACCTATGGGTCTTGGTCAGCTGATCAAAGCTTTGCGGCAGTGACTAGCCCAGTTATTAAGGGTTATACAGCTGACAAGGCGCAAATTGACAAGCAAACAGTTAATGGGGACTCAAAGGACTTAGAATTCACGGTTACCTATACCAAGACTCCAGTTGCTGGCGGTAACGTCACAGCTAAGTATGTTGATGAAAACGGCAATCCAATCGCTGACGACGTTATTGCTTCTGGTAATGTAGGCGATCCATATTCAATGACCCAAAAGGATGTGCCAGGCTACACCTTCAAAGAAGTCCAAGGGAACCCTACGGGGAGCTTTACGGATCAGGATCAGACTGTTACCTATGTTTACACGAAGAACCCCGCAACAGATAACAATGGCGGCACTGGGCTCAATCAACCGGGGAAGCCAGGTAATGGTACGGACACAGGAAATTCCAGTTCTAACCAACCAGGGAATCCTTCCCAGCCAAGTAACGCTACTAACAATGGAGTAATCAATACGTCGACTAATACAGGATCTAAAGTTAACAACGGTGCTGTTAATTCACCAGAATTACCTCAAACTGGTGAAAACAATAGTCAAAGTCAAACAATGTCATTTATTGGTATTTTGTTGGCAATGTTTGGAAGTTTACTCGGTGGAAGTGTCAAATTTTTTGTGTAAATGGAAGTCCTCTCCCATTAGCTAGCTTCTAATACATGGATTCTAACGTATCCTGAATTTGCTTGAAACCTCGATGCGTTCGCTCAAAATTTTGGCCGTTGTAGTCACGAATAACTGTGACCAGAACTCGTTCTAGTGCTGGTTCATTTGGAAATTGTTCTTTCTTCTTTGTCTGCCGT
>CP032932.1:2553-36151 GCA_003666485.1 Levilactobacillus brevis | reverse complement strand
CCGCTTCAGAGACTTCTCGTTATAAACATTAAACTGAGAAACCAGGAAGCGATCCAGTGAATCTTCCGTTGGAAATTGTTCTTTGTGGTGGGTGGTGCGCTTGAGATGCTTATTAAAGTTCTCAATCGGGTTAGTGGAGTATAGTGATTGCCGGATAGCTGGTGGAAAGTCCATGAAAGTGAGTAAATTCGGCATTTTAAGCAGATCTTTGATTAATTTGGGATAGGTCTGATGCCAGTTGTTGGCGAACTCATTCAGTTTCAGTTCGGCTGCTTCACGGTTGGCGGCCCGATGAACTTGTTTAAAGTCACTGATCACGGCCTTGCGGTCTTTTACGCGAACTTTGTTCATCAGATTCCGCCCAACATGAACCAGGCAACGTTGTCGTTTGGCTTTAGGGAAATTCCGATTCAAGCCTTCATCCAAACCAACTAACCCATCGGCCACAAACAACAGCACATCTTTAACGCCCTGCTTGATCAAGGTTCCCAGCAGTTCAGTCCAGATTCCAGTCGATTCCGTTGGCGCCACTTGGTAGTTCAGCACTTCTTTCGTACCATCTGGACGAATGCCAATCGCAATATGAACGGCTTCTTTTTGAACGGTATCCCGCTTTAACGGCAAGTAAGTGGCATCTAAGAAGATGGCCGCATATTGTGAAGCCAGTCGACGTTGCTGGAAAGCTTGAACCTGTTCATTGACGGCTTTAGTCATGTTGGAAACCGTGGCTTTGGAGTAGTGAGCACCGTACATTTTCTCAATGAGTTCGGCAATTTCAGCAGTGGTAATTCCCTTGGTATACAACTGAATGACCGTTGTTTCTAAATTATCACTGTGCCGACCGTAGGCTGGCAAGGTATGATTTTTAAACCGGCCATTGCGATCTCGAGGAATGGTTAAGTTAAGTTGGCCGTACTTCGTATCAAACGAGCGCTCATAACTGCCGTTGCGGTTATTACCAGTGTTAGTCCCAGCGTATGAGTAGCGTTCGTAACCCAAAAACTCTACCAATTCGGTTTGAAGCAGCTGGTTAATCGCAATTTCGAGGTGGTGACGAAAAACTTCGTCCAAATCTTGCTTTTGGGCTAGTGCAGCGATAATTTCTGTGGTAAGTTCATTCATGGGGAATGCCTCCTGTGATGTTTTCTGTGGTTACTAAATATCATAAGGGAAGGCATTCCCTATTTCTATACAATTCAGAAATCTTTTATGCATTTACACAAGATATTTTACGCTCTCTACTCGGTTTTCTTGGTATCAAGAAACGTCGTAATGATTAACCATTAAATAAATATATCTGTAGTGAATATAGATTATTTAAAGAGGGCCCTGAAGAATATTATTATTCTGGCTCTGTGTCAAATGGTGTTGATTAATAGTTTTTATCTTTTGAAAGGTCCACTCTTCGGAGTGGGCTTTTTGTTATTGAACCGAAAAACTCCGTTTGAGAAGTCAGATGGCCGCAATTATGCTCTGTAGCCCTGTTTTTGGGCACACTCCTCCCCGGGGTGTCGTACACTGACTTTTCTAGGCAATCAGTTGGTAGATCCGTTCAAACATGCGCTCTTGATTGGCAAATCCATAACAGCTGCGCTTTAGCTCTTTGATCTTACGGTTAATGCCTTCTAGTGGGCCATTTGAAAGCTTGGTTTGAGAAGCATTCAAAACGCCTCTGAGGTTTTTCCTCAGTGTGGCAATGGCGATGTCCATTGGCTCACCGCACGACCTGTAGGTCTTGATGAGGTTACTCAGGCGCTCTGGGTCTAGAATTTTTGGTGTTGGAAAGTATTTCCATTCCAAAAGTACTAGGCCCTAATTTAAAAAGCCATTGATAATGGATCAAAAAAGGCCAATAGGGTATACCCTAGTGGCCGTTTGGGGTTAATTTAAAAATTACAATCATTTTGCAATTCTTTGAGTCTATCGTTAAATGGAGTTCTCACAAAGTTTCCCCCATAGAAGCATTTTCCTTCGTCAGTTGGAAATTGTTTAGCTAAAAAATCGGCAAACGTTTGATTATCAGGATTAGCAATGTACCTTTTACAATTGTCTTTAACGTTTTGATCGGTCAAAGTAAAATATGGATAATTTTCATTATTGGCTTTATCACATAGGTGTGCAGCGGTATTTACGTTGTCACCAAGAAAGATAGGCTTATTTATACCGCTACCTTTATCTCCAGCTTGTATAACCAGTGCTTCGCCCGTAGCAATACCCACGCCCGCTTTAATGTCAATTCTTCGTTTATAGTGCTTAGAAAAGAGATTATTTATTATTCCTAATAGAGGATTGAACATAGAGGCTGATTCTAAAGCTTCTATAACATCAGATCTGTCTTTATATTCACCTGATTTATCTTTGTTTTCAACAAATATTGCTGAAACACAGTCACCAACAATATTTATTTCCTTACAACACTCATGACTTCTTAAAACTGCAATTATTTCGCTAATATAGGATCTATAAAATCTGGCTATTATTCTTCTGTCATATCCCTCTTTTGTAATCAGTTTAGAAGAGTTTCGTATATCAATAAAAAAAGCGGTATTTTTGACGTAAGCACCATTAGTGTAACTTAATGCGTTATCTAAACTAGGCAAGTAATCCAGATGATCAAATTTATTTGTATCTGTTAGAATCTCTTTTATTACATCTTCAGCTGTACTTAGATTAAAAGACTTGAAATTAATTGTACTATTTCCCATTTTATTTTCCATGTCCTTCCATATTAATTGATAGATAGTCCAATAGATGCTATCAGTGTGACTAGAAAAATTGTCCCAAAGCCTAAACATATAAATTTGATACCAATATTGCAGTTTTTCATTTTTGTATCAGCAATATTGGCATTAACAAATATTTGATTAACTAGGTCATCATTGGGATTAAAATCTTTGCAGAAGTAATTTTTCATTTCGTTTAGCCCATTTTGAGATATATCGCCAAAAAAAATGTGGGATTGTTGATGGGAAATGTTTTTCAATCTAGGTATAAGGGTAAAAAATAAATAGAATCCACCAATAAAGACTAATATTAATCCAAATACTAGCAAAAAAATAAGTACCGTTAAAAAAATTTTATCTTTGATAAAAAGATAGTGGATACAATTTACTACGACACCATAGAAGCGAGAGTTTATCAATAAAGTAAATAACACCCCAATTGCTGATAATAAGACTGAAGCTTTTGTATCTGATTTTTGTATCCAATCTAATTGCTTGTCTAATAGATATTGTAAATACTTGGTTTTTTCACAATTATTATCGTTCATTGCCTAGTCCATCTCTCTTCTTGTATAATTGAGCTTGTAGAAAAGTTAAGACGGTGGCTATTTCCAATCGGAGGTGGTGCTTATGGTGTTAAACCTTTAAAGCCCATAAATCCTAACGAAAGGAGTAGCCTAAGTGTCCGTTGCGGACGCTTTACAATTAATGCTGGCTTTCGGTACCTTTATCGTAGCCTTAATTGCATTAATTGTTGAGCTGATCAAAAGCCAGCAAAAAAAATAATCCGTCTTAGCTTTGGCGAGCAGATGGATTATTTTTGATCTAATCTATTAAGTTTGCCACCGTCTTAAACGGTTCTACATGGGAAGTCCTGTTCTAGCAGGGCTTCCTTTTTCTGTTTACATTATAGCATGACTATAATGGACTTTCGACTATTTTTAATCAGCTTTCTAGCAGTTTTTAGGGAACACATGTTTGCTTTATATGCTACAATACAGGTAAAAGCTAACGGAAGTGATCTAAATGTTTTTTGATGATGAACCGCATGGCGTGTTCTTCTTAATCGATAACAAGTCCTTTTATGCTAGTTGTGAAGCCGTTTCCCGGGGGCTAAATCCCTTAAAAGTCCCATTAGTGGTCCTTAGTGAAGCTGAAAATACCAATGGCGGACTCATTTTAGCCACGTCACCCGAAGCTAAGCACTTATTTCATCTTAAAGCCAACGTCTCCCGTAAACGTGACTTACCCAATGACCCCAGGTTGTGGGTCGTGCCACCGCGCATGAACCTTTATATTCAACGTAATTTGCAGATCAATCAGATCTTTCATCAATTTACTACTGAAAAAGAGGTTTGGCCGTATTCAATTGATGAAAGCATTCTTGATATGACCCATACTTGGCGGCTATTTGGCAATTCCGTTCGCGAAGTGGCACGCTTGATTCAAAAGACAGTTCGGCAAAGGCTAGGCTTGTATACCACCGTGGGAATTGGTGACAATCCGGTGCAAGCTAAATTAGCCTTAGACCTTTACGCTAAACATAATCATGAATTGATCGGTGAAATTCATTACGAAACTGTGCCGGATAAGATTTGGTCAATCAACGAATTAACGGACGTTTGGGGGATTGGTCCCCATATGGCTAAACGTTTGAACCGCCTTCAAATTCACAATATGTATGAACTAGCCCATACCAACCCTTATTTACTCAAACAGCAACTTGGCGTCATTGGTAGCCAATTATTTGCTACGGCCTGGGGAATTGATCGCACGCAAGTTACGGAACCAACTAAGGTTAAAGAAGCTAGCCTGGGTAATTCGCAAGTATTGCCACGGGACTATTTTAACCAAGCCGAAATTGAAACGGTCATTAAAGAAATTGGGGAACAGGTGGCGGCACGGCTTCGGCACCACCATAAACTGGCGGGGTGTCTATCGCTAAGCATTGGGTTTTCCTATGCCGCAGCCGAAGCAGATGGCCGCGGTGGCTTTCACCAAGCTTTAAAAATTGACCCGACTAACGATAATCAAGTTTTGACGCAACAGTTATTGTGGTTATTCCGTCAGAATTGGGACGGCCAAGCGGTCCGGAATATTGGTGTTTATAGCAGTAAACTAAGTGACAACTCCGGCCAACAACTTAATTTATTTGAAACCCCGCGCAACCAAATTCGCCATAGCCGGTTAAACCAGGTGATTGATGAAATTCACCGGCAATTTGGGTTCACCAAACTAGTTTACGCGACCAGTTTATTAAAGGGAGGCACCGCTATCAAGCGGGCTTCACTAGTGGGCGGACATAATGGAGGCAATAGCTATGAATAGCGATATCGAGATTGTTAAGGGGCGGTTAACCCTATTGTTTAAGCGGCGTCCCCAAACCCGCTATTGGTTAATGTTGACTAATGATACCTACGATCAGACCTATAATCTGTTTTTTAACAGTCAACGGGCTAATGAGCGCTTACAATCCGTTCCCTTACATAAATTAGCACACTATGATTTAGCTGATTTAGAAAAGCTGTTAAAAGCATTACGACAAGATATAAAGCTAACGATCGAATTTGTCGGCTTTACAGGAGAACGGTGGCCGGCAAGTCAAAAGCTGATTCAACGGAAGCGGGTGCCACTTGAATAACCAAGAATTTGATTTAGACACGGTTAAGCATTTTTTTGAACATGATTATCATGACCGGGGCATGATGAAATGGCAGGGCTTCTATTTATCCGATCATACTGCCGCTTTAAACCAGCAGAACCAGCAGTTGAATGAAATATACGTTCCACGACCGCAACAATCCTTAGCAGTAATTACCGAGGTATTGGCGGACGCATATCAGCGTCAGCAACCAGTGACCATTCAATTAAAAACGGTTGACCAAAACAACCGTCATTGGCCAGATATCACCACCTTGATCCATGGCTACAATGCCAATGATATTGTGATTGACGCTGATCGGTTTATCCCACTACAAGAAATTCGCAATGTGGCATACAAAAAGACGGAGAAACTATAAAAACTAGCTTTCCGTCTTTTTCTTAGAAACTGTCCAAGATCTATGCTTTTTGATATCTTTCTATGTAAAAAGCGAGTTTAAGCTATGAAAAATTATCCCAGCAATATTACTCGGCAACAATTTGAATTAATTCGACCAGCTTTAGAAAATTTTCGTAAGCGAACTAAGCCTCGAAAATATGACCTCTACGAGGTCTTCTGTGCGGTCCTATATGTCTTGAAAACCGGCTGCCAATGGCGTCAAGTCCCCGGTGATTTCCCAGAATGGCGGTCAGTTTACAACTATTACAAAATTTGGTCAACTAAAGCTGAGCCTACGGCTGATTCTTTATTGGAACAAGTTTTAAAAAAATTGTCATTGCTCGGCGAACTTACCAAGGACGTTCAGCTTTAACTTCGTTTATTATCGTGGACGCTCAGAGCGTCAAAAACACCGCTACTGCTGAAAACAAGCTTTACATGCCATGCATTTACGCCAGGTTCAAAATGTCTTAGTTAATGGTGGTTATTCAGGCGTTAATTTTCAGCTCGATGTAGCCAGTAATTTAAACGCAACCGTGCAGGTTGCGAAGCGCAATGAGTTGCATCGATTCGAAGTTATGCCCCAACGTTGGGTAGTCGAACGATCTTTTAGTTGGCTAGAGAATTGTCGGCGACTTTGGAAAAATTGTGAGCGTCAATTAACCACCAGTCTGCAAATGGTCGTTTTAGCGTTTTTAGCACTATTACTTAAGAGATTTTAGACAGCTTCTTAACAGAGATACATATTTTTTCTTCTTGATACCCATTAATGTATCCATAAAGTTCGATAGGCACATTGTTCTCGTTTACTTGATTCAACTGGATTGATACTTTTGCGCAGCTCTCCCAGGAGTCATGCAGTATGCTTCCAATTTCAGATTGATTCATTTCGGAAGTTTGTCAAATGGTGTTGAAGGATAGTTTCTATCCTTCAACACCATTTGACAAACTTATAGAAAAACAGGAACATGGAGCTATTTGGAGATGGCTTCACGGAAAGGATTGATTAAATGGCACGAGTTGAAGGGTCTACGGATTTATGGGTGGATCACCTGTTAAATGATTCTAAGATTGATTTGGACTATCAAAGCTCTCACATAAAAAGTATTGATGATGCACTTCATACTGCTAGCAAAAAATTAAATGGGAAGTCTGGTTATCCCGAGTATGTTGGGGTCGTAAAGGACTATTTGCTGGTGATTGAAGATAAGGCTGATATTTCCAATCATGTTTATACTGATCACGATGTTATCACGACTGATGATCCGATGGTCGTTCCTAAATATGCGTTGAATGGGGCATTACATTATGCTCGGCATATTCTGAAACGGACTTCGTATAAGAAGTGTTTTGCCTTTGGGGTTTCAGGTAATGAGAAGTTGCATAAAATCACCCCAATGTTCATTAACGAGCGTGGTGACTATGATGTACTGCCAGATGTTGAGTCTTTTATTAGTTTTAACGAGAAAAACATTGATGAATATTATTTAAAAGAAGTGCTTCATGAGGACACTAACGAGGAAAAGACTACTGCTGATATTCTTAAAGATGCTGCTCAACTCCACGAGGATTTGAGAACATACGGTCAGTTAAAAGATGTTGATAAACCGCTGGTCGTATCTGGTATTCTTTTAGCTTTGCGTGAAGGAGAAGCTCGCAACTTTAGTATTGATTCATTAACTGGCGATACGGTTACTACCGATGGAGATAAGCTAATGGACGCCATTAAGTCTAATTTACGGCGTTCTAACGTCCAACCACAGACCAAGTTGGATAAGTTACTGAGTCAGTTTAGTATTATCAAAGATTCAGCTAAGTTGAATACTAAAGATGCTCGACTGGGTATGACACCATTACGCTACTATACTGAGTTTATCAATCGTACTATTTACCAAGACATTCGTTACACGAACTCCGCAGAGGACTATTTGGGACGCTTCTATGGTGAGTTTATGAGTTATTCAGGTGGTGACGGTCAAAGTTTAGGTATTATTTTGACGCCCAAGCATATCACAGAGCTATTTTGTGACCTTGTAGACCTAAAATCTACTGACCATGTATTTGACCCCACGTGTGGGACTGCTGGCTTCTTAATAGCTGCGATGCATAACATGCTTAAACAGGCCTCTGGTGAGCAGCAGCGACGTGATATTCGTCGTAATCAGCTATATGGAATCGAGCTACAAGATTATATGTTCACCATTGCAACAACCAACATGATTTTACGCGGAGATGGAAAATCAAATCTAAAAAATGAAGATTTTCTGCAACAACCAGCAACAAAACTCCAAACCGAAACAATGGCCACTGTTGGTATGATGAACCCACCATACAGTCAGGGCTCAAAGAAAGATCCTGAGCAATATGAAATCAACTTCATTAAGCATTTGTTGGATAGTGTCCTTCCTGATGGCCGTGTAGTTGTGATCGTTCCACAATCCACAATGGTTGGCAAGTCGAAAGCTGAAAAACAATACAAAGAAGCTATTCTGAAAGAACATACCTTAGAAGGTGTTATAACGTGCAATCCTAACACTTTCTATGGTGTCGGTACTAACCCTGTGATTGCTGTATTTACTGCTCATGTGCCTCACCCTACGAATAAACAGGTTAAGTTTATTGATTTCCGTGATGATGGTTTTGAAGTACGGCCGCACATTGGCTTAGTTACAACATCGCGTGTTAAAGATCGTAAACAATACTTACTAGATGTTTGGCATGATAATGTTGAAGCACCTACAAAATTCTGTGTTAAATCAACGGTTAAATCAACAGACGAATGGCTGCATAGTTTCTATTATTTTAACGATGCAATACCGACCAATATGGACTTTGATAAATCAATTAGTGATTATCTAGATTTTGAGTTTTCGATGGTTATGGCTGGCCGTGAATGCTTGTTCAATGATAAGAAGGTTGGTGGAACTGATGAAGCTAACTGATCGAAAATGGCGAGCATTTAATGTTACTGATATATTTGATCATATTCAACGTGGGAAAAGGCTTAAAAATGCTGACCATATTCCAGGGAATTGGCCTTATGTTTCATCAAGTGGGTTAAATAATGGAGTTGCTGATTGGATTCAATCTACGGATAATAGTCGCGTGTTTGGCGAGAGTATTAGCCTTGCCAATAGTGGGTCAGTTGGAACAGCTTTTTATGAACCTTTTGAGTATGTGGCAAGTGATCATATAACTAGCTTTCATTTAAAGAATGGCTCTAAATTAGTGTATTTATTTATGGCAACGTGCTTAGAAGAACAGAAACATAATTTTGGCTTTAATCGAGAAGTAAACGAAGCTCGATTAAAACGGCTTCGTTTAATGCTACCAATTAATGATAATGGTCAGCCTGATTATGATTTTATGTCTGATTATGAGCAAGAATTACTTGAGAAAAAGAAAAATTATTATTTGAAGTATGTTCACTCAGTTTTGGCAAAGTTGGAATATGTTAAAGTCCAGCCATTATCTAATCTTCAATGGAGAACTTTTAGAATTGACGACCTGTTTGAGAGTGTTACACGACCGCCTGCTCGTTCTAAAAACAAGTATGATGAGGGTGATATACCATTCATAGCGTCGGGGGCGAGTCTTAACGGTTCTGTAAAGTTTTGTCGGCCTCATGAGAATGAAGTACCAGATGCTAGTAACTGTATAACTGTCAGTCCGGTAGATGGAAGTTCTTTTTATCAATCAACGGAATTTTTAGGCCGTGGTGGTGGTGGTTCTTCGATTATTATGTTGAGATCACAACGTTTGAATAAATATAATGGAATTTTCATGGCTAGAGCTATCAACAATACTACGTCGAAATATCAATATGGACATATGGCTACTAGTGATGGCATTAAACGTGATCGAGTTCTATTACCTATTGATGCTCAAGGCCAACCAGATTATGACTATATGGAACAATACGTTAAAAACAAGATGATCCAGAAATATAATCATTACTTGAAGTATCTCAATGAGTCTGTGATAGGCAGCAATAAGTTGTAAGACTTACAATAGGCACGCTCTAATAATCATAGAAGAAAAGAAGTCATGTCTTAATAATTATGGCGAATATAAAAACCAGCTACCGTTTTAAACTTTGATCAAGTTCGGATTCGGGTTGTTTGATTCCTGGATTCTGTTCAGAAAATGTTGTGAGTTGTTTTTGCGTTCGATTACTGATTTCATGGTGTACATCATTTAATTTATTTTGTAGTTTTGATTTTTTATGGGGATTAGTTGCCTGTTGAATTTGTTGTTGCAAGCCTTGATAGGACTTATTAAGTTCCTGAGCTGATAGCTTTTTTAGATCATGCTCAGGTTCTTTTGGGGCTTCTTGTAAGCCTAATTGTTTGGTTAACCCGTCGCTAAGCTCAATCACTTTGTTACTAACTTGCTGGATTTCACTTAAAGCGCTATGGATCACGGCTTTATCTTTAGCCCAGGTAGCCACATACCCGAGTGAGTAGTTACTGGTATCAACACCAATATTTTGCATGGCAACATACGCAACCGCTTCGGCTTGGGTTTCCTGATAGGCTCGTGGCCGATCTTTAAAGGCTGATTTTAAGCCGTGTAACTGGCTATGCGCATATTCGTGGTATAACGTCTTTAGTTTCAAAGCATTGTCGGGCTCATCGCCACCAATGACGATTTCATTAGTGCTGGGTTGAAAATACCCTTTAGCCCCATTTAGCGTTGCTAAAGGCACTTCACTGACTTTAAGGTTGGTTTGCTGGTTTAAACAATCTTTGAACGCGTTATATAAGCTTGTCACATTCTGATGATCCGCTAAATTTTCTTTGACAAAATCTTTAGCACTTAGGACTGGTTCACCGCTAGTTTGTGACACATCAAATACTGGAATATAGCGATAACCGACTATGGCTTTTTCTTTGGTCGTATCAAGCCTTTTCTGATCCTCTGGAGTTAGTTTTTTGATAATAGGGGCCGCAATCCTGATCCCTTTTTCTCCCTTATTAACTGATCTGTTAAAATCATTTTTCCATTGTTTAAAACCTGCTATTTGAGTAGCTTCTGGGTTTTGAGAGTAGATTAAATCAATATTTCTAGCGCTATAATGATGAAATTTTGCCACAGTATTAAGATAGTTCTTGAACTTGTCACTATCAGTTAAGTTCAAAATTTGTTGTTCTGCATTATCTACAAGTTGTTTCTTCCATTCTTCTGCTTCTTCTTTAGTTGGCATATTTAAACCTCCTCGGCGTCTACAAACTCTACAGAATTATCAATTTGCGGTAACTTGATAGATTGTGTGCCGTAAAGTGCTAAATATTCAGCATTCTTTTTTTGCCACGCAACTTGAATATATTTGCCATTACCCGCGACTTCTGATAGGTACTTATAACTGCTTTTATCCGTCAAAATAGGTAATTCGCTTGCTAATGCTTCCAGTTCATTTTTCATGATATATCCTCCTTCTTTTACAATTACACTCGTTGGTTAGGTTCACTTTTTGGTTTTTGAAAAGTAAACCTAAATGACGAGTTCACCAACCGGAACGTAGTGCAGGGCGGTAGGCAGGTTCTATTCAAAATCAAAACTTAATTTATGGCCGTCAAGCTTTAACTTGGCGTCAAACGACTTTCCTTTTTTACTCTTGAAACCCTTTAATTTGCTGGTTTCTCCTTTGGTGACCAGCGCTTTAATTGCGGTCTTCCCGAGCGTCTTGCTACTCCATTTCTTGGGCAGGGTAAAGCTTTCGCCTTGCTTAGGCTTTACAATGTAAAAATTCTGTTTATTTAAAACGGTCGCTTGCGGTGTTTCTAAGAATACTTCGGCGGCTTTTTGCGCTTGCTGTTGGTGATCGATTTGTTGCTTAATGGCTGCACTGCCAGTCAATTGCGTGGGAACATCAGCAATCAATTTTGATACAAACTTTTTAATTTGTTCTAAAAAGTTATCCGGGGTGCGTTCTTCGATACTAATTTGTTGTAACGCTTGCTCCCATTTTGCTGTCATCTCTGGGCTAGTTAACAAGGGTTCGAGTTCAACCGCTTTACATAAAGTAATTCCGGCTTCACTGACGTGTAGCTTGTTCTTTTCAGTGACGAGATAGCCGCGTTTCTTTAACACTTCCAGCACATTGGCCCGGGTTGCACTTGTCCCAATGCCTTGCACATCTTTAAGAATCGCTTGGGCTTCTTTATCATCAAGCGTTTTGCCGGCGGTCTTCATGGCCGTAATCAGGGTACCTTCGGTAAAGGGGACCGGTGGTGTCGTTTCTTTTTGTGGTGTTTGCAGATTTGCTTGGACTTGATCGCCTTGGTGAACGAGCGGTAAAGTTGCTACTTCTTGCTGGTCGGCTTTGTGATCATCAAATAAAGCTTGCCAGCCTTGCTTAGTTGGGACCTTACCGGTTGCTTTAAAATTGGCGTCACCAACTTGGGTAATAATGGTGGTTTCTTCATATTCGTAAGGATCAGCAAACATGGCTAATGTGGTTCTTAAAACCAAGTCATAGACTTGTTGCTGTAATTTAGGCAAGCTGGCTAGTTTCTCTTTCGTCGGCACAACTTTAGTCATGATAATGGCGTAATGTTCTTCAACCTTTTTCCCATTGACGTAACGTTTATTTGGGGTGGTATTGGTTAAAGCGACTTGCTTAGTTACCAAACCCAGATACTTCGTCAGATTAGCCACTAAATAGTCAAATTCTTCATCAGTGATATAAGCACAATCAGTTCGGGGATAACTCAACAACTTGGCTTCATATAAACTTTGAATAGCCGCTAAGGTTTGGCTGGCACTGGCATGATACCGTTTATTCATCGCACTTTGCAGACTGGATAGCGAAAATAGTTGGGGACTGGCACTCTTTTTAGCCTGCTTTTGCACGTCCTTGATTAAACCGTCTTGTGAGCCTTTCTGAACGTGTTTAGCTTGCATGAATGTCATTAGCCCTGTTTCATCTTTAAACCGCTGATAGGGGTCTAATTTTGCGACGAATTTTTGCTGATTGGCTAAAATTTCCGCATTTAGTTCAAAATAGGGTTCCGGCTTAAAGTTTTTGATTGCCTGGTCTCTTTGATAGACCATATACAAGGTTGGCGTCTGCACTCGGCCAATTGAATACACCCCGCGCACCCCATTTTGTCTCAACAATAAAGTATATAAGGGACTACCATTCATACCGATCAGCCAATCGCTAATTTGACGAGTTTGGGCTTCTTTATACGCTAAATAATCTTTGTGCCAATCACCAAGATTTTTGAAGCCGGTAATAATGGCGTCTTTTTCTAGGCTATTCAACCATAGCCGCTTAATAGTCTTCTTTTTAACGTCAATCTGGGCTTGGTTCATGATTGACCAGGCAATATTGGAGCCTTCCCGACCACTATCGGTGGCAACAATAATGGTATCGGCCTTCGTTAACAGGTCTTTGACGACCTTGAATTGATCTTTTTTACTAGCTGACACTTCAAACTTGTATTTGTCGGGGAAAATCGGTAAATTAGATAGGGCCCATTGCTGATATTTCTGATCATATTTATCCGGTGTGGCTAGTTCAACTAAATGTCCGAGACCATACGTGACAAGCGTATTTTCGGGCAAAACAGGGTCGCTAACCGTGTAGTAACCCTGTTTTTTTGTGCTTTTTTGAAATGCCTCAACGTATGACCTTGCTTGGCTCGGTTTTTCAGCTAAGATTACTGTGTTTGACATTTTAATGTTTCCCCCTTTACTGTCCTCTAAGCATGTTTCGTCCAATATTACCCATACCACGCATAACTGACCGTCCAGCACCTTTGGTAATCCCTGTTGAAGCCCAAAAGTCTTGAATTACATGTGGTGTGTGTAGTACTAACCAGCCAAAACCAATAGTTCCCATAAAGGCAACAAAGCTCCATTTTGAGCCAATATGTGTGAAACACCAAATTGATAAGGTTAGTGATAACACTTGGGACAACATGGAAACATTGTAATAGACTAATTTTTTCCACCAGGTTGAGCTATAATCAAAACTTTCACTGGCAATCGACATAGCAACAATCGGGATTGATAAGTTATAAAATGCCATATCTGCAAAGTAGATACACATTTTAAGAAAAAATGCTACGGTTACGATTGCAAAAAAGGCTAGAAATAGTATTTGCATAAATCCTGTAATTTTAATGCTTTTCGTGACTTGTGATGTTGAATAAACAGCGTCTGCGGAAAATTTACCACTCATATCAAACATGCCTTTTGCAAGTGGTAAGATGATTCTTGTTTGCAAAAATGCTTGTAAAAAGACCATGACCGGAATTGCAATTGCGGATCTAACAGCGTCTATAATAATGTTCGCCCACGTTACATCTGTACTTTCGTCCGCCTCGCCAATAAGTGTAATGATAATTCTTGCTAGGACAACCACGACAACCATTGATGTCGCAAAAGCAAGAAATATACCGTACCATGTATCAATGATTGGTAGAGATGTACTTAATTGGTCTAAAATTGCTTTTACACCTGATACAGCAAAGTTCATGATTGCTTTAAATACATCTTTCAACCAGTCGTTTATTTTATCTCCAATAATTGACCCAACAACAAAATTTTGTGAGTACATACGCTTTCCTCCTTACTTTGAGACTAAGTTGTTTTTATCTGTCATACCATACATTGCATTTTTAGCTGGTTGATTAGTTTTACCTCGATCCAAAATCAATGAGTAGCCACTATCTGTTTTTTTGATTTTGAAGTAATATTTACCGTCACTTCCTAAATCTTCGTGGTGTGTAAGTTTCAAATATTCAACATTACCTTGCTTTTTGATTGAGTATTTAAAATTCTCGGTCATTGGTTCTTTCCCTAAAATCATGGTGTTATCTTTTTTAAAATTAACGGTATTGCTTTCTTCTTGGCTTGTTAAAATCCATTCTTGTGCTTGTAACTTTTCTGCGGTGGTTTTATGTCCAAATATAAAAGCAATACCTAGTAGGACTGCTAAAAATACTAGAACAATACTAGCAATTGTGATTTTCTTATTACTCATCAATATAGCCTCCTAAAAGTTCACATCTTCGTTTTCGTTTTGAACGCTTTCTTGTTGTTTCGTTGCCTGGTCTAATTCGTCTTGCATATCTTCTTCTTCTTCGGGTTTTACATCATTCTTTGCTCTTGTAGCTTTGGCTTTTGCTAACTCCGCTTCCCACTTTTTGTTTGCTTCGTTAAACTTTGTAACCTGACTTCCTGAAGGTTCACTGGTGTAGTCGTTTTGTTTCAATTCAACTAAATGATCAGCACCAGGGAACAACTTAAATTGAAAAGCCTTTGTTGCTTTAATTGGTCGTTGATTTGAGAAAATTAATATACTTTGTGTATCTGGCATTCGCATGATCTCGTCAGGCGTCATGAGTGAACGGCTAGTATAGCTGTAACTATCACTTTTGCTGTGACTTTCTTCCTTGCTATGACTGGTACTCTCACTACCGGTTTCCACTTTTACGGTCGATTTACCTAACAAATCACTAAAGTATTTAGCGGTCACGTCATTAGCGGCATTCAAGCAAATTTTAACCGCATGATTACCTAAGATACTCTCGGCCTTATCCTTGCCATACAAAGCTTGGAGCTGGGTTAAGGTTTGACAAATGGTGGTGACGCCAATGCCGTACCCTCGACACGTCGCTAGGAACTCCTCATACTTGGGAAACTTCCCCAAATTGACAAATTCATCAAGGATAAAGTCTACTGGATTAGGTAATTTTGCTCCGTTATCGGACGCTAATTTGTATAATTCATCAAACAATTGTGAGAAAAACAGATTGATGAAGCTTTCATAAGTGTTATCCATGACGGGGATAATTACATATAGCACAACTTTGGCGTTGCCAATATCTTTTAAATCGAAATCTGAAAATCCTGTAAAGTCGGCAACTTCGGCGTCAACAAACTTGCTGACGGTTGCTAACAAGCTTTCAATGATACTGGCTTTCATCTCTCCTTTGGCTTTTTTGAAACCTAGTTCATAAGCTCGTCTAGCTGGATCAGTCATGGTTAAGTCTAAGAAAAGTGAATCTAGGGGGCTATCAGTTTCATCTTTGTCTGGTTCAACATCAAACTTTTGTAAAATGTTGGTAACTCCTGCTAAGTTGCGTTCTTTTGGCTCTCTGTGGTTCATTACAAATAAGATTAAGGCTTTCAGCAACTGACGTTGGGTACTGAACCACACATCTTTTTTGCCCTCGGCATTTTCACTTTGCACGATCTTTGTTGCCACGGTTTCAGCTTGAATATCTCGTTCGATATAATCAAACGGATTATACCGATCAGAATGTATCATGTTCGCAAAATTTACAACATGGACTTGATAGCCCTGAGCGACTTTAATACCTGCTGTCTTTTCGTAAAGTTCTCCCTTTGGGTCGGTTACGACAATACTGTTTTGTGTTTCGTTAAAAAGATTTGTAATAACAACCGATTGCGTTTTGTAAGAACCTGGGCCCCCGACAACGAACACGTTTCGGTTGGGCTTGGTGCTGTTATTTTGGTAAATAATTTGCTTATCAACCATACCTAGAATTGTACCGTTCATTTCTGCTCCCCCTTATCCTGCAACTGCTTAATAACGTCTGAATTCAGGCTTTCATTAAACTGACTGCTTAAATCTTTGGAACTTATCGTAAAATATTGTGTTAATAAATCTTTTACGTTTCCCCATGTCGCACTACCATGGGTGTCCGTATCTGCTGTTTCCCACGCTTTGTGCTTGCTATTGCGTTTCAAAGCAAAATAAATGGTGTATAGGACCACAGCGATACTGACGATAATTAGTACCGGGTTCTTTTGACCCAAATACAAGTTGTAATAGTGCCAGGGGTGCAAGGCTAATTGTTTTAATACGGTTGGCATATGATCCGCAAAAGTTAGCTTATAGTGCGACAAGGCCATGACTGATCCAGCTAAAATCTCCGCTAAATACAAGCCAATGATTAGCGTTAGTAGATATGGCCAACTGACTTTAACGCTGTTTAATAATTTGTCTTTCATCTAATCACCTACTATCTGTTTAATCCTTTGTTGGTTGGTACCGGAGTATTGTTGCTTGCCATGGATCAAGGTTGGTACTGACGTTAATTGATATTTTTGAATGTAATGCCGATTCCGCGGTTGGTTCATGTTAATCAAGACGATATTGTGATTGATTGCGTTGTGCCAATAAATCTGATGAAAAATTGACTGACAATCTGAACAATCGTCCCGATAGAAAAACAAAGTTTGCTTAGTATCTTTTGGTATCTGCACTACTTCTCGTCTTTTCTCAATCGTATTGATGTAGTTATGTCCGATAAAAATTACCATAATTGCTAATACCGCCAAGATAGCAAGTGTTTTGATAATTTTATTGAATGTCTGACGCTTCAAAGCTATCTCCTAAACTTTTGACCTTAGTCAACTGTTTGGCGGTCGTATCATAACTTAATTGATACAAAACAGTTTGTTTTTTAAAGTCGTTGCTACCTGTTTTACTTTCAAATGTAATGACGGCTAATCCGTCAATATTTTGGTCTTGCTTGGCTCGGGTATAAACCTTGGCTTGGTCTAGCTTTGAAGAAACGTTATTACTATCACCAAAATTTTGATTACTTGGGAAATATTGGTGATATAAATCATTTGAAATTAAACCTTTAACATGTTCCTTGCGGGTTTTGTATGAATCAGGTTCAAATGTAAACATATACTTTAAAAACTCGTTTGTGGTGTTGTTAAAGTCAATTTCTGCGGTACTTTTGTCTTTATTATTTTGGTAGGTCTTATAACTGTCAATTTGGGTGCTCAATAACTGCTTTTGTTGGTTGGTTTTAGTCAATTGCTGACTAACTTGTCGCTTCTGCTGTTGTAAGCGACTGATCTGTTGTTGCGCCTGCTTAACTTGGCTATGTTGATAGGCATTCGTTCCTAATGACATAATTAAGATCAAACTACCAAGTGCAATACTTAAAACCACGCTACGCTTCATTTGTTGGTTCCTCCTTACTTCTTGATTGGCCGGGCTAACGTTACATCACCACCATTTAGTAAGCTATAAAAGGCGGTGCCAAAGGTGCTTTCGTTTACATGTCCTGTGGTATCTCCACCCTCTTCAATAATCTTTGTGTTTTTACCATGCCAATTTTCGGTAATAAAAGCGGTGTGTCCGTTATTTCCTGCACCCGCACCCTGATTGACAATGACAATATCGCCTGCTTTGGCGTCATTTTCACTAATTTGTTTCAAGTATTGGTGTGATCCTTTAGCGTCACTTGCCATTGTTCCAGTAAACCAGCCCATATTTGCGGGAACTTTGTAGCCTGCCTTGTTCAAGGTAAGCCAGATAAATCCTGAACAATCAGTTGTTCCTGATTTGTTAGGATTTTTTAAGTTAGTTCCTAAATCAGCGCTAGGGTGCGATTGCCCATACTTGAAATAACCTTTCATACTCTTGGCTGTTTTAATTATATTGCCGTCTGCCTTGCCTGTATCGGTATCACTAGCGCAATCTAGATTAGCGTTGGCTTCCTCATCTTGGCTAGCATTTTTTAAGCTATCCCCTGCAACTGGATCTTTTGTACCAACTACTGAATACCAGTGATCTGCAAAGGCATAACGCTTTGACAAAAACCATTGTTCAGGGTTTTTAGACATACCCTCGTAATCCATTAACCAGGCTTTGGTCGCTTTATGCACGTCCGTATATTTAAAAATCTGCTTGTTTGACGCATAGTAACTACTGTTCAATTCTTGGTCGAGATAATCCAACTGTACCCCGAGATTGGTCGCTGGTTTATTTTCTTTATGGGCTAAATCTTCCAGTTTATCTTTTCGACCACCTAACCACTGGGCTAAGCCCGTGGCCCCGGAACTGGAATTAACAGACTTGGGATCAAGGCGACTTTCTAGTTGTAAGACCCCCAAGATACCGGCGGCCGCTTGTGGGGTGGCACCATACTTTTGCTTCCAATGCTTAGCAATGTTTTTCGCATTTTCTTCCATACCTTTATCGTCTACATTGGTAACTTGGCTTGATGTGGTATCATCTCCACAATTTTCTTCTAAATCTCCTGTTAATCCTGCAATTATCAATATAATTGCTATGAAAAAGCCTACGATACCATATAATATGAATTTGACTTTTTTCTTTTGAAATTCATAGGCTAGTCCCATGTTAAGCACCTACTTTTTGCTTTGCCTTATCAACTTTATCTTGCGCTGCTGATTGGTCACTCTGCGCGTTCTTTAAGTCCGACTTAGCCGAATCCACCTTCTTGTCTTTGTCCTTATCTTTGCCATCAATCTTGTTGGCGTCATCTAACTTCTTTTGGGCGTCGCTAACTTCTTTCTTAGCGGCATTGAGACTTAACAGGGCTTTCAAATACTTAGCTTTAGGACTATTCACACCGGCTAATTTGGTTTGGACGGTCTGGGCGTCTTGCGTATCGTTATGGGCTAGGAATGCTTGTCCCATTCTCAATAAAACATCAGCGTTCGTCGTAAAGGATAATTGGTTATTAAGCGTATTGGTATCATAATTAACAATCGCTTTTTCGAGTTTCAATTGATCTTTTTGCTTACTCGTCGCCTTAGTTGGTAACTGCCAATCGGCCACTTGACTGCTATCTTTGTTGTCGTAAGCAGTGTTTATAATTTTGTTCAACTGACTTGGGTCAACATTCAAGGCTTGCTGGTATTGTTTGTATTTCAAGAATGTTTGAGCCTGACGGGTCTCACTATAATTGGCTTTTTGCATAGCTTTCTTGGCTTTTGACCATTGATGATTGTTTAAGGCCATTTGAATTTGGTTACTGTATTTTAACCGCGTGACCTGGGCTTGGTTCTGGTTAGCTAAGCTTTGATACTTTCTTTCGTCACTTTTATGGACTAAGCCGACGGCCAAAACGGCCACAATCGCCACTCCGGCCACGCTCAACCATAAACGTTGTTTGGTTTTCTGCTGGGCCGTTTCAACTTCCTGCCATTCGTGATAGCTCACAAAGTCCTCAATGCCGTTAACCACTTCCGTTAACTCATTTAACGACGTAGCTTTAGCTACTTGTTGTAAATAGTCGTCCGGGTGTTTAGCTAGGGCTTCTTTAGGATTGCTTAGTAGCCGTTCATAGGGTGTCCCCGTCAAACAAAATAGAATCAGCGCTTTGTATTTAGCTAAATTGCTATGTTTGTCATCATAAGGCATAAGTTCATTGGCCCGGTAAGCGTACCAAACATGTTGCATGGGGTAATACCACAGATTAGCTGGGTTTAAGGCAATATGATACTGGCTATCAGCAACCACCTTTTGCGCCATAATTTCCTTGGCAATCGCTGACCGGATCGCCTTATTTTCCTGCGGTAATTCCTTTAATGATCTGACCTTATCCGGCAAGGTATAAGTTAAAACGACCTTCTGGCCTTGCTCAACCACGTTGACTAACTGCAAGAACTTGGAATCAGTTTGTTTTAATTCGTTTAGCTCACTCAACTGGTCATATCGAAACTGATTGTGATTGAGTTCGAGGATTAACTGGTTCCCTTGTCGCTTGAAGGTGCCAACCTCGATATTCAATAACTGGTTTGGTTTACTCATTTAAAGTCCCTCCTTCCTCTTCGGTGGTGGTCAAGGCGTCAATCTCACTAGGTGTTAAGACCACGCGCTTTTGATAAACCGGTTGTTCGGCTGTCTCACGGTTGTATTTTTCTTGGTAAGCTTCGGGATCAATTAACCGCAATTCTTCTTCGGTCAACTCGACTTTCATAAAGGCACGTTGGCTACCATAAATCATCAGGGCTTCGCCTTGTCTACGACGTTCTAGTAGCTTCTTTTCTTTATCCGAGAACGTCATTCTCAACTTAGTAATCACATCATCAACGCCTTTTCCGTCAAGACCAAAGAATACTTTAGTATAGGAGTTCCCAATAATGGCTTCACCAATGTTCTGCCCGGTATCTGTCGTGCCTTCGATCACATCTTGAATTTGCTGTGTTCCGGCAATCGCTCCGGCATTGTACTTTCTAAACCGCTTGTATGCTTGGTGGAAAAAGGTGGCGGCCGCTTTGTGCAAGGTCAAAAAGTGAAATTCATCAACAAATAACTTTTTGCGGCTATGCCGATCTTTGGTGATTTCGTCCCACAAATACTGGAAGGTATTCAGATAAGCCGCTGATTGGACTTCCTGTTCACTTTGTAGGGGTTTTAGATCAAAAGAAATGATCTTTCCCTTTAGGTTGACGTTGGTGTGCCCGTCAAATAGGCTGTTAGAACCATGGGTATAACTACCTAAGATGTAGTAGAAGTCTTTAACCCGATTGAATTTGTCGGCGTCCTTATCAGCCAGTTTTTCCAATTCGTCATACACATTGGATAAGGTCGGCCACTGATCGTCTTTAATTTCTTTTAAGCGGCTATATTTTAAAATGCCACTGTTGACGTAAGCTTGTTTAACGACATCATCAAGGATTGCCAGCTCAACTTGGGTAATCCCGGTTTTAAGGACTTCAAAGAAACCTTTCAGACGTTGAATTTTATCTTTTACCAATTCATCAAGATTTGTCACGGCTTCATCAGCACTCAAAATTTCCTCGGAAAAGATTTGCATTGGATTAATTTTGTACTTAGCATTAGAAGTTAGGTGCAGGACTGCCCCACCTAGGGATTCGACAATTTTGGTATATTCATTTTCTGGATCAATGATATAAATTTGATAGTCTTGAATGGCATATCTTAAAATCTTCTGGATCATGTAGGTTGTTTTACCCACACCGGAAGTACCAATAACAACCATATTCTGGTTCAAGGTCTTGTTACGATCCAACATATCAACTGCAATTAAACTATTTGTGTCCTTGTTGACACCCTCAATATCACTTCTTGGTTTCAGGTCTAGAATTTCTGCGTCGTCAAATGGAAACATTGAGCTAGCAACCTCGGTATTGCTTTCCTTATACGTATAATCACTCATTAAGTTTTCATTAATCGGCATTGTTGACCAAAAAGCTTGGAAAGTTGCTTTAACTGGTACTAAAGGTTTCATTTGCAACTTAATCAACGTATTCTTAACGTTTTCGGTTAAGTCATCTAGTTCTGCTAAACTGTTGGCCCGCAGATAAATTAGCATATGTTGGTACACAAATGTGGTAGAATTATCGAGGTATTTATCTAGTTGCATGTTGGCTGAATCAATATAATTTTGCAGAATCTTCTTTTTATACGGGTCGAACGTATTTAACTTCTGTGCTTCCTTATTTTGAATCGTCTTCTTGTAATAGGTAATCATTGAATTGTTACTGGCGCTCTCGATATACTGCACAATATCGATAACGCCTTTTTTGCGCTTCAATTCTGATAACCAATTGCCATACACCCGCTTAGGATAGTCAGCGATCGCTAACACCCGAATAAAATTCTCACCCGACTGGACGTAGGTGGGGTACTGTTCCCAGCTAAACGGGAATAGTGAATGCAAGCTATCGCGATCAATCAGCTTGGTAAAGTCTTCAACCTCCGGTTTTTGTTCATTAACCGCTGGTTCACTATTTTGCTGACTTTCTTTCTTGGTTGGCATGAACAAATCAATGACCTTATCACCAAAATTCATTTTGTTTCCCCCTATCCATTGAAATTGATTAAGTTCTTTAAGATCTCCTGGACTTCTTGACTAGTCAAAACTTTGGCCGTCACATCAAAATCCGTTAACGCATTTTCAATATCCCGTTTAACCTGTTCGATCTTTTCGTCTATATGAGTGACCGCTAGGTTTAAGCTCTTAACACTTTTGTCTTTAATTGGCACCTTAACGATTAGCAGATGTTGCTTAGTTGTCATGTTTTTGGATTCTTGGACTTTAGTAAAGTGATCCAAATAACTGGCTATGAGCTGGATTTTGAACTGTTGCTCGGGGTGATCTTTTTGTAAAGCGAGATACCGCCGTTTGAGACCATTGAGATAAGCTGTCATATTGACGGGAATTGTCGGCTCTAAGAACTGTAAGGTGTCATCAACCCCTTCACCTAACGTACTCATGAGAAAGGCGCCATAGTCCTCAAAAACGTCCTGTTGTTCGGTTTCATTAAGTAGATCAAGATTGATCCCACTAACTTCCAAAATACCGACCAGATTACCAGTTTTGGTAACTTCATAATTACCGTACATACCTACGACCAAGCTCATATCATCAATGGTTTGTTTACCGCCGTTGATCTTCGGTGGTTGGTAATCCCAATCTAGTTTCGCTGATTTATTGGCGGTTTTGCTCTTCTTCAAACGCATTTAGTTCACCTCGCTTCTTCGGTTTTAAATAAAACAACTTTTGGCTATTGGCATAGCGGCGTTTCAAGTTAAAGTTATCCCGCACTTTAATATTCTTCCGCGCCGCAACTGGCCGAATTGTTAAAATAGCCATGACAATCGTCATGGCTAAGACAACAATCACTATTTTTATCAGGACTAAAATCAGACCATAGGGTGGGATCGCAATAAAAATTAAACCCACTAGTCCTGCCAGCGCCGCATAGCCAAAATCCTTCAAGGTGTAGTCTTTCCAGATCCCGTAATCTTTATCTACGTTCTCTGGGAAGATAAATTCTTTTCCTTTCTTCATTTGGCAGGCTCCTTTTTAAATTAGGTAAATAGACTGTAAACCCAAGGTAAGATCCAGATAATGGCCGCCGCCAAGGCAACTAAGCCAGCTACTCGACCAACCGCGTGGTAAACTTCGGACTTTTCCCGCGGATCGTCTGCGTCAGGCATTCTTTTGATAATAATAAATAACGCCACACAAATCCCAACTAAAACGACCAACCCAGTTAAAATACCTTGAATCGTCTTACCAGCGCTGGTTAGCTTGCTTTTAACTTCGCCACCGTCCGCCGCCAAAACAACCTGGGCGTTCATCAAACCCAAATAGATCGCAGTAGCTCCAGCTGTTGTTAGCGCTTTCATTTTGCTGAACTTCATGTTATCCCTCCTTTCTATCGTCTTCTGATGTTCGTAATTGAATTTGTTCTGCCTGCGTTTCTTCTGGCTCACGCTGATAGAACTTGTTCATTTGTTCCTCGGCAATTTGCTGGCTTGGTAATGGATCGGTGGCTAATTTGACGCGGCCGTTTTCACTCGTGGCTAAGTAATACTCTTTTTCTGACTGGCCTAACTCTTGTGTCTCTAAGACATGCAAATTATGTTCGTAACGTCCTAAGGCGTTATCAACTTCTAAGCCATAGAAGCCTAAGAAGCCTTCCAAGAAGCTCTCACCAAAAAAGGTCATTTCATTTTTGATTTGCTTATATTGATGAGTTGGCTTATTACTTACCAACTTTTCGGCTTTTTGAGCATTGTCACTCTCATGTTTACGGTCAAACCAACCACTGATTTTTAGTGGATCGGTTTTGACCCTACTTTTGACTGACTTCTGAACTAACTTACTTCTAACTTCTCTGACTGGCTTACCGCTTCTTTGCATTTCGGTTTTTAACGCTTCGGGATTATCCAGTAGTTTTGAATCCTTGACAATAATTGCTTTGTCATTATCAACTACCAAATGTTCGTCCACATCTTGCCAGTTCTCTATCTTCATTGCGCCACCCCCTTTAAATGGTTATTAAGTATATCTAGCCTATCCACTCATACTCATGTAAAATGGTATGTTAGGGTGTTTTCCTAAAACGGTCATTTTTAGGAATTTATCCTCAATAGCACTAACCTTGCTTTTGAGGACGCCCTCTTTTTTTGTGTGTTCAGAAATCCATTGAATACCTTTATCATGAATGATTTTCTTACCTGAAATATCCATTAGCATTGGCTTGGGGAAATCATCATGACGCTTTATCCAATTACTCACATAGCGGTCATTTTTTCCTAAAATTCGGCTAGCCTCCGCTAATGTGTGCCACTCGTTGCTGTTTTTCAAATGCTATCCCCCCTTTCTTTATTTGTATGAATAAATTATATCACAAAAATGGTTACGTTGTCACCATTTATTTTTTCTTTTTCATTACAGCTATCTTACACCTAGCCTATCTATGGATTGTACCACTGTGGCGACTGTGCTTCTGATGTTGACGCTTCTTTTTATCCAGTTCGTATTCTAATTCTTTTTGTGCTTTCTTTTGTCTGTTAAGTTCGTGGTCTTGTCCATTCTCGTAAAGTAAGCTCATTAAGGTATCTGACAATAATTTGTTCATATAGTTTGCTTGGGTATTTTCGTTATAATTAACGGCTCGATAATCAGGCATATTCTCTTTTCGGAAATCATCATTCTTTTGATTATGTTGCTTTACTGTCTGCTTAGCCTGTTCAAGTTGCTTAGCAGAAATCGTTTTATCTTGTCCTGCTTCGCCAATAAATAGTTGTTGTGTCCCCCTATTCTTCAATACACGTAACAAATTAGCGTTTTGAATCTCATCAGATTTAACCTGTCCGCTTAGATAAGCAAGTCCCTGGGCATGTTCCTGGGTCGTGAATTGAACAGGCGGATTATTTCTCAACTGGTCTAAATCACGCTTTTCTAGTGATTTAAGTTCAGGATTATAATAAACAACTGCTGTATATAGGCGTTCTTTTTCAGTCATTTTGACTTGATCAAGGCTCATATCAGGGAAAGTCTTACTTAATACGTTGTTATATTGCGTATCAACCACTTGTTTAGTCTCATTTATTGCTGAAAGTTCTTTGATATTCTTCTTTAAAACAGCTTGTTGTTTCTCATCAAAGTCACTTAACAATGTACCCTTTGTACGCTTAATATCTGCTAGTTGGTAACCTTTATTAGCCAAAATATCACTAATAGTTTCCTTAGCTCGCTGTTCTTGTTTT
This sequence comes from Levilactobacillus brevis, assembly GCA_003666485.1. Taxonomy (GTDB): domain Bacteria; phylum Bacillota; class Bacilli; order Lactobacillales; family Lactobacillaceae; genus Levilactobacillus; species Levilactobacillus yiduensis. Next base: position 10,605 of record CP032932.1, on the reverse strand, counting down.
TCAAGCATTAACCAACTAGCAAATGGGCGCTTTGTAAACGTCAGAACCTGTTGATTGATAATGTTTGTTCTTATCATGGCTAAACGGTCTTTTAGTTCATCTCCTGTAAATACCCTTTGTTCGCTGTCCGTCTCCTTAACTAACTCCCGTTTTTCTGCCATTGTTATTTGCTCAAAATCAACGTCAGGATAAAGTTTTGAAACGGTTCGATTAACGACTTTATCCAATAATTGATTGGCTTCTGATAGTGACTTTTCTTGTTGTGTAATTGTAACTAATTGTTTAGTCACATCTTCCCCTACTGCTTGCTTAATCATGGCACTATTTTTCCAATTAAATAGCATACGTTGCTTCTCATCTAGGTTCTCTAAGCTAACAAATGTTTTTAGTCGATTACTTAACTGTGCAACCAGTCGTTTTTCATCAAATGAATAATGGCGCTGTAAGGTTTGCATACGGCGTTCATTATGGATTTTTTCATTAGCATTTTTTGCTTCTGCTTTTGCTTGTCGTTGTTGCTTAACATTTTGATTAAATTCTTGGCGTTTTTCTTTCTGTGAATTGATACCCTCGTGTTGTGTTGACACCTCATCAATTCCTTGTTCTTCATATGATTTTTCACTAATACGGTCTGGTAAATTTTTAGCTTCTAAAACTTGATTAACAGCGGTAGCCCAATTGTGACGCCATTCAGTTATTTTTTCTTTTTTATCCCAATCAGTTAGCCATATTTTTCTATTTCTTGCATACCCACTCTTTGTATATGTTTTGTTCCCTTTTTCATCTAATATATATTCTTTTCTACTTTTAATTCCCCATGTTCCGTCAGGATTAAATGGGCGATTGGTTAACATCACATGTGCATGCGGATTGTCTGGGTGATCGCGATGAATTGCTACGTCAGCTACCATACCTTGATCGACAAAATTTTCTTGCACATATTTTGTCAGTAATTCTTTCTGATCTTGTTCTGATAATTCAATCGGTAAAGCAACATTAAATTCCTTTGCATAACGTGAATTAGCTTTACGGTCTTCCTTCTCAACTTCATTCCATAATTTTTGCCTATCTTTTGCCCAATCAGGGGCATTTTTTGGTGTTAAAATAAATGCTTCTGGTTTAACATCTCTTGCATAAGAATAGGTCTTACCCTCTTTATCAGAAAACAACTTATCGCCACTGCGATAACTCGCACTAGCAACCGCACTACGCATTTTTCCTGCGCTTATATTTTGAAAACTCATATGAAAAATTGCCATGCTGTTGTCTCCTTTCTTTTAGGGTTTTGTTTTTGGTTTTTGTTGTCGCCATAGGCGACTTCTGATACAGGTTTAAGTGTTTTAGCACAACTCCAATTTAGTTGGAGTGTAAGTGCGCATTGACCTCGTTTCACTCGGTCTTCTGATTCTCTTAACTTTAACTTAGTGTATGCCTTCCGCTTCGCTATTTCAACTTTTATACTTTGACTTAACGTTTCCCTTATGATATAGTGTCGATGATAATTTCTAATATGGTTGGAGGGATCATTATGTCTCAAAGTAACTTAGAAAAACAAGAAGCTAAATTAAAAGCCCTTAATCAAAAAATTAAGGACGAAAAAAATAAGATTGAACAACGGCTAGGTAAACAGATCATCAGTCAAGCCAATTTAGATTATGCTAATTTGTCTAACGATCAGATTAAGCTTTTAGCTAAGCAATTTTCTGAATTTTTAAAGGTAAAGTCCGTAGATCATTAGCCATACGAGATGGGGAAATTCCATGTCTAATCAATATGAAAAACTAGTCGAGCAACAAGCGCGTTTAAAACAAAAAATTGAGCGGGAAGATTTTAAATTACGGCAATCTAAATACTATGAAAATCGGCAAGCCCGCAAAGCCCGTTCTCGCCGATTAATTCAAAAAGGGGCTTTGCTCGAAAAATACTTTCAAGCTGATAATCTGTCGGTTGAACAAACCGAAGATCTTTTAAAAATATTTGCTGACTATGTTAACGCCCATAAACCGGATAAATTAAAAAACGATCAACCTAATAACTAGGCCGATCGTTTTTATTTTCTGGATCATTTTTAGGCTTTACTTCTGGGTTTTGATCTGCAAAATTGGGGTTTATCTATCAACGGACAAAGTCCTTTCGCTTAATAACCTCATCTTGCCTTTTATCTAAAAAGTAGGTATATAAAGCGTCATATACTTTGCGCTTTTCTGGATCTGGCTCATGTAATGACTTATCAAGTAAATCTTTTAAATCAGTTTCTTTGACAATTTCAAAAAAGTCATTAATTGTGATTGTATCTTTCATGTTCATCACACTTCCAAGTTATTAATTTATTTAATCTGATAAGCCATTAGTCCTCATCTGGATCATTGAGCCAATCAGCGACTTCTTTAGCGTCTTTGAACTCTGTTACTGGTGTCTCTTTGGTAGCCTTTAAAAAGCGTAAATTAGCTCTTTCTTCTTCGCTTAAAGACACATTAAAAGGTAAGGCACCATTAGCAACAATCCGCTTATAAAACATATTGATCGCGGTAGTTGGGTTTAGACCTAACTGGCTTAAAACGGCTTCGGTATTATCTGCCAATTCTTTGTCAATCTGGACTTGTACGCGTTTCTTTTCCTTAACTGCCATGATTTTCTCGCCCCCCTTTATTAATACTCACATTATACTAATCTTTGAGTACCATCTCAATTAGCCTGCTTCTTTAAAAGTTGTGAATTTAAGTTTGCTGTCCTTTCCGCAATGGCACTTATACAACGTTCCTAAAGTGCCCGTAAGCGCATTTTAAAACTCGTTTAATATAATTATGCTCTATCTGTTTAAAACAGCTTAAATGGCCTTATATAGCTTTTTAGTTTTAAGCACACTCATCGTTAGGGTGTTTGGCCGCATATTCTCTAGCCGCTTGTTTATTCCACCAAACGCCAATTAAGCCACTCAAGGTGTCTATTTTTGCTTCTAAGCGATTTTAAAGCGATTTTAATATAATTATGCATGTAATACTTAAAACGGCTTAAATGAGCTTATACGGCGTTTAATTTCAATAAGGCTCATTGTCAGTGTTCTGTTCTTCGGGGTGTTTGGCTGCATATTCTCTAGCCGCTTGTTTATTCCACCAAACGCCAAATAGGTTTTGCATGGTGCCGTATAAGTAGTTCTCAACATTCTTGATGTGCTTCTCATTGCTTCTCAGGGCGTTAAAGTAGCGTCTCAAGGCTTTAGTCATCAAAGGTTTCAGTTCCTCATCATCAAGTGGGATTATGACACCAATATCTTTGTGATCTTTCTCAACTCGGTACTTAGCATTTAAGATAATGCCAATGAAGCGCCGCATTTGTTGCGGAGTGTGGCACCAGAAACTTAGTAATTGCACGGCTTCGGGTTCTAAGAAAACCGGTAAGCCACTGTCTTCATCAGTTAAGAAGTCATTAGCATGGTGCACCAAATCCTGGTTTTGCTTTTCTAGTTCTGCTGGTGAAAAATGGGCTGTGGAAAAGTCCAACTTTTGAGTATCTATATTGTATCTATTAGTATCTAAGTTATTAGTATTGTATAGATTGTGTCTCATTTGTGCTAGTCCGCTTGTATCAAGGGTTCCAGCCGTTTTTTGTCGAGCTTGCATTTGTGCTAGTCCGCTTGTATCAAGGGTTCCAGCCGTTTTGATTTTTTCTTGTCGAGCTTGCATTTGTGCTAGTCCGCTTGTATCAAGGGTTCCAGCCGTTTTATTAGCAAAATCCTGTTTAATATACACGTCTTTTGCTGTAACTTCCAAATCAGCAAGGTAAAGTCGATTGGGTAAATTTTTCTTTTTCTTGGGATCAAATCCTTGATTGATTTGGAATAACAGTCCTGCTTCTTCCAACTCCTTTTTTACTTTTGATATTTTTCGGTCACTCCAACCAAATAAATTTTGTAATTCATGATTGGTAAAAATAAAGTACACTCTATTTTCATCATCTATCCAATTATTTTGCAATGAGTATTCCAAACGATCACGCAAAACTACATAACCTAATTTCGCACTGTCACTTAGTTCTTTATATTTTTCGCCATATAATAATACCTGTGGTAGTTGAAAAAACTTAGTTCCATAAGCATTTTGTGATTGAATAAAATTAAATTGTGTCATAATAAAAACTCCCTTTCTTGACTGACACACGCTGTCTCAAAAGAGAGTTGCTAAAACATTTGATTTGCTTTAAAATACAAATCTGATATGCTCTAACTGAATTACAAAGCATTCATTTGCTGTGACGGCTTTGTAATTCATCAGCATGTGTCTGTGTGTGAGTTGCCCAGTCGGCAACTTTTTTAATTTCTAACAACAAAAAATGGACTAGGTAGCTTCTGTTGGCTACTTAGTCCATTGGATTTAATTTGTTTTTTAACTATCCTTAACTTGTCCTTTGGGACTGGTTTGCGGTATAATTAACCTACAAATTAAGAACAATGTTCAGTCGATTTTAACTTGCAGGTCTAAATCGACTGAATCTAAGTAGCTGTTGTGTAGCTACTTGCTAAACCAAAAATCCCTGATTCCTCGTGAATCGGGGATTTTTCTGTTTAGCTTGATCTCTTTATTCGGTTGTTAAATTAATCTTAGTCTAGCATAGCGCTTACCTAGCGGCAACTTTATCTGGTTTTGTATATTTTGCCAGCTTTTTTCTAAATATCATTGTCTGAAAAGGCATTAAATCCTCCTTGCAAGCGTTCTTTGGAATCAGATGGTGATTCTGTGCTATTTTTAGGTGCTTCTGGAGCTTTTAGTTCATCTTTAACATAAGGATCACCTTGAGCCTTTAACCGTTCAATTTCGTGAATTAAAGCGGTTTTAACAAGTGTGGTTTTAGGAATTAATGATTTATCAAAGTAATCAAGGATTTCTTTGTCGACAATTTTCTCGGGATTTAGTCGGACGTTCAAGGTTTTAACTTTTCCCATGATTACTTGCTCCCTTCGTTTTGAGCTTGTTGACTTAATCCGTACTTATAAAAGCCGTTAACATTAGCAACTTCTGTATTTTTAACAATAACTGCGTTAGTGAAAGTAGTATTCAAGATTTTTTGGTTAAGCAAATTGGCTCCACCACCGGTAAAGAACAAAGTATCAATGCTATCAAGGTTTTTTAAGGTTGAAGTCACATTGGCAACTAAGCGACGGGTAAACCGGTCAATTTCCTTGCAAACCAAATCAGTAATATCATCTTGACGATTTTTAGAAAATCGGTAACTCCAATGATGTTGCTGGTTTCCCTTTCGTAAATCTTTTTCTAATTGATAAAGGCTAGTATCACCATTAATCCCGTTGGCAATGGCTTCATATAGATCATTTACGCCGGTATTAAATTGATGGCGGTTTTTGCCACTTAGCTCAAAGTTTAAAATCGTATCAATTAGAATTGTGCCACCACCCACATCAACTATGCCGACTTTTTCGTCTAATAGATCTTTATTCTGGATAAAGCCTTCATCATCTAGTAATTCGTTATATAAGGTGCCGATTGGTTGTGGCAAAATATAAACTTTACGAACTCTTACCGTCACGATTTTATCGTCAATAGTAACTTGGTGTTGGCCCTCTAAGACTTTTAATAAAGCTTTTAATTGTCCTTGGTCAGCATAATCTCCAGTTGGAAGTCCAGCAGTGACGACTACTTCTAAAACTTGATCTTTAGCCGCTTTGAAATCACTTGCTAGTAATCCCAGCGCAAAATTGGCTAGTAATTTAAATGCTTCACTATCGTATCGAGCACCATACATGATTGTATCCGCTAAATATTCGTCAAGGTGAAGTCCGTCAATATCTCGACCCCATACGTACTTATCGTCGCTAAAAGGGACTGAATAAGTGTGTAGGTCATTATTCGTTGTAGAATTGCCAACTGACATCGGCATGTCTGCTTGGTTTAAATATCTTGAAGGCAGTACATATTCAGCTTTGCTACTTTTTAATTTGGTCTGTTTGTTTCCTAAATCTAAGCTAAAAATATCCATAAAGCATTCTCCTTTGTTTGCATTATATTATGTATATACAATATACCACATTACATGCTATTTGTAAATAAATAGAATCACAAAAAATGCAACTAAATTAAGTTGCATTACAAAAAGTACCGCTTTGCATGTCATTTTCGTTTAATCTTGTATTTCTTTCGATACCTGATAAAGGTCGTTCGTTTAATGCCGGTATTACGGGCAACATCGACATCACTCATGCCTGCCTCGTAAAGCTTAAAAGCATGTTGCAAGCGGGGATCGTCTTGGGTGTATTGGGGTTTGCGCCCATGATATTTACCTTGCTGTTTGGCAAGCGCAATGCCTTGTTGCTGTCGCTCAATGATCCGCTTACGTTCACTTTCCGCCTGGTACTTATACAATTCAATGATGAGGTTAGTCATAAGTTGACGCAAATTAGGGTCAGTAATCCCAGTCATGGACGGCAAATTTAACACATCTAGGGTGGCACCCTTATTTTGAATGGTGTTCATGATCTTAGTTAAATCCTGGTTGTTTCTGCCTAAGCGATCTAATTCAGTGACCATTACAATATCACCCTCACGAATATAGGCCAGCATTTTTTGCAGTTCTGGCCGATTAGTGTTAGCCCCACTTAATTTATCCGTAAATAATTTATCAACGTCTTTTAAAGCCGCTAACTGTCGATCTAAATGTTGCTCCTTGGAACTCACACGCGCATAACCGATTTTAGCCATTTCTAGCTCTCCTTTTTGGACAGTTCTAATGAACATCTGTATTTCCTAGTATAGCACAGAAATAAAAACGGCCACTAGGGTATACCCTAATGGCCGTTTTTGATCCATTATCAATGGCTTTTTAAATCAGGGCCTAGTACTTTGGGAATGGAAATACTTTCCAACACCAAAAATTATAGACCCGATAAAATTAGTGATTTCCTGATAATTGAATGAGATAATGGTGGTGTTAATATGAGAAATCATGGTCAATATCTGATTATGATCAATAGGGATCATACCAACGTAGAAGTTGTTTAAATCAATAACGGTCAAAGAATTAGGAACACGCAGTTTAAGCGCTTCTTGGGCTAAAGCTTTCATATTATAGGCATTATTATCAGATATTAAAGTAATATCACTGCCTCCACAAAGGTAGAAATCTGCTGAAGCAACATTACCAAGTAGCTGAAAAGTTGACTGATTCATGATACCTCCCTGACTATTTACAAAAAAGTGCTTTATTTTGCAGGTACTGTACCCTGTCATTCTTATTCTACAAGTATATAATTAAAATAGGTTGGCTCAATATAATGGAGCGGGAAGGAAGTTTATAATGGGAGAAAAGAAATTACATTATAAAATGTATAAAGATGGCAAAAAATTCGTTTTTGCCGCAATTGCTACACTGTCTTTTTTTGTCTTCGGTGGGGTATCAACGGTAGCAGTTCATGCTGATACCACCTCAGGGAACTTAACTGCCGCCACTGTAAACAGTACTAGTGATACGAAGAGCGCTGGTTCATCAGCAGCTACTGTAGCAAGCAGTGCCAGTGATACGAAGAGCGCTGGTTCATCAGCAGCTACTGTAGCAAGCAGTGCCAGTGATACGAAGAGCGCTGGTTCATCAGCAGCTACTGTAGCAAGCAGTGCCAGTGATACGAAGGCCGATTCAACCAGTGCAAGTAGTAGCAGTGCAGGGAAGGCTGAAACGACCAGTGCAAGTAGTAGCAGTGCAGGGAAGGCTGAAACGACTAGTGCCAGCAGTAGCAGTGCAGTGAAGTCGGATACAGCAAGTACTGTAAGTAGTAGTGCTGCCAAGTCGGATACAGCAAGTACTGCAAGTAGTAGTGCTGCCAAGTCGGATACAGCAAGTACTGCAAGTAGTGGTGCTGCCAAGTCGGATACAGCAAGTACTGCAAGTAGTAGTGCTGCCAAGTCGGATACAGCAAGTACTGCAAGTAGTAGTGCTGCCAAGTCGGATACAGCAAGTACTGCAAGTAGTAGTGCTGCCAAGTCGGATACAGCAAGTACTGCAAGTAGTAGTGCTGCCAAGTCGGATACAGCAAGTACTGCAAGTAGT
>CP032932.1:0-2542 GCA_003666485.1 Levilactobacillus brevis | reverse complement strand
CTCGTCAGCTGCAACAATAGCTAGCAGTACTAGTGATACGAAGTCCGATTCAACAAGTGCAAGTAGTAGCAGTGCTGCCAAGTCGGATACAGCAAGTACTGCAAGTAGTAGTGCTGCCAAGTCGGATACAGCAAGTACTGCAAGTAGTAGTGCTGCCAAGTCGGATACAGCAAGTACTGCAAGTAGTAGTGCTGCCAAGTCGGATACAGCAAGTACTGCAAGTAGTAGTGCTGCCAAGTCGGATACAGCAAATACTGCAAGTAGTAGTGCCACCAAATCAACTAATGTCGATGCGTCAGAATCATCGGGTACCTCAGAAAACACCACATCAAGTACTAATAATACCGCTAGTTCTGGAGATGATGACCAAAGTGTTGATATGAACGGAATTCATCACTATATTCCACTCCATCCTGAACGTGGCGCTGATCCGAGTGATAATCGGTGGGGGGCTCTAATGAAATACTGGGATACTTGGTACGGAGTAGGTTATCAAGTATCTGATTCGAAGCCAGCCTCAGGTGGTCCAGGGAGCCCAATTTGGCCAGGATCTGGGAGCGCAGCAGTCTGGCCAGTAGGATCTGACTACGCATCAATGAATCGATTCATTACTCGAACAATTGAATACCGTGACAAATCAACAGGAGAGCTAATTACCGGTGTAACTCCAGTTGTTCAAAAGGTTCATTATGGAGTTGCGTTTGTGATGGATTTAGTTACTGGCGAAATTTTAGGATATATGACACCAAATACGAATGGTACATTTCCTGATAAACCAACGATTCAACATCGTGCTGATGCATGGTATGTTATTGGAAATAGTAACTTTACAGCCGTGACTTCTCCTGACTTGAGTTCTAAGGGCTACCTGGCACCAGATTTGGCCACAGTTGCTCAACAGAAAGTTAACCCAGGTGATCAGGATGACACAGTTAATGTTTACTATGACCACGCCGTGGTCCCAGTAAATCCAACGAATCCACAAACACCAGGTACACCAATTAATCCAGATGATCCAGATAGTCCAAAGTGGCCAGTTGGGACTGATAAGGATTCACTGACAACTGATATTCACCAGACGATCCATTATCAATATGGTGATGGTTCACAGGCAGCTCCTGATAAAACTGATTCCACGACCTTTGAGCATCAAGTTGAAATTGATAAGGTCACTGGTGAGGTTGTTAAGGATGACGGTTGGACAGCCAAAAATGGTAAGACAAGCTTTGATGCCGTTGTTAGCCCAGTGGTGCCAGGATCTGTAGCTGATAAAGCGCAGACAGCTGCCGTAACTGACCTGAATGCCGATTCAGCAGATGTTAATGAGACCGTGACATACACGAAAGTCGGATCATTGGTACCAAGCTCAAGTGATATGAACTTCCCTGGAGCATCAAAAGTAGTCTATCCAAATGACCCAAGTGATGCGACAAAGGTTACACCAGCCGGTGTACCAACGGTACCAGGTTATACAGCACATGATCCAGAAGGTCATGTTTTGACACCCGGTAGCAGTTATCAGCCAAGTAATCCAACGAAAGATACAACGATCACCTATACAGCAGATAATCAAAAAGGTAGTGTCAGTTACGTTGATGATACGACTGGAAAAACTTTAAAGACGGACTCAATCTCAGGAACAACGGGTTCAAAATCCAGCTATAGTACCAGCGGTAGCATTGCCGATTATAAGAAACAAGGGTATGAGTTGGTCACCGATGGCTATCCAGCAGATTTGACATTCGACAATGATGACACAACTGATCAGAATTTCACGGTTCACTTGAAGCATCAGTTGACGCCAGTGAATCCAACGGATCCACAGACACCGGGAGCGCCAATCAATCCAGATGAACCAGATGGACCAAAGTGGCCAAGTAGCACCAACTATGATAAGACGGTCAACGAGACCGTCAGCTATGTTGATCAGAATGGACACGTAGTGGCCAAGCAACACACTGATTCTGTCAACTTCACACGAACAGTCGTTGTCGATAACGTTACTGGTGAAGTTATTACAAGTGGTGCTGGGACAACCGCCTGGACAGCGACAAATGGTGATACAACCTTTGATGCCGTTGTTAGCCCAGTGGTGCCAGGATCTGTAGCTGATAAAGCGCAGACAGCTGCCGTAACTGACCTGAATGCCGATTCAGCAGATGTTAATGAGACCGTGACATACACGAAAGTCGGATCATTGGTACCAAGCTCAAGTGATGTGAACTTCCCTGGAGCATCAAAAGTAGTCTATCCAAATGACCCAAGTGATGCGACAAAGGTTACACCAGCCGGTGTACCGACGGTACCAGGTTATACAGCACATGATCCAGAAGGTCATGTTTTGACACCCGGTAGCAGTTATCAGCCAAGTGATCCAACGAAAGATACAACGATCACCTATACAGCAGATCAGCAAAAAGGTAGTGTCAGCTACGTTGATGATACGACTGGAAAAACTTTAAAGACGGACTCAATCTCAGGAACAACGGGTTCAAAATCCAGCTATAGTACCAGCGGTAGCATTGCCGATTATAAGAAACAA
>CP032931.1 GCA_003666485.1 Levilactobacillus brevis | reverse complement strand
CTTCGAGTTGTTTTCTTCAAACAACGCTTTGATATCAGTCCACAAAGTTAACATATCTGGCACTGAGGTATCCCCCTATTTTAGTTTAAAAAGCTCATTGAACTTTTGGACGTAGCTCGCCCAAAAGAAAACGTAAGTCCAGTGTAGCATGAAGAAAAAAAGTTTTCCACAGGGTATTTGGGTCTGTGCATAATTGTTTCACAGGAAGTTAATTGAGTTATCCACAGGGGTGTGAGAAACTGTGGATAATCTTTGACCGGAACAGTTATACACAGCCCGATGTGGATTGCAAATGCGACAACACCAAGTGTTTCACAAGTTATCCACAGAAATCACAATTCCTAATTTCAAAAAGCGCACAGGCTGTGGAACGGTGGATAACTCGGTTGGCAACTCCCGAATAACTTTTTCTGAAATATCGACTTATCCACAAGCAAAGTGCATGAAACAAATTTTTGTCCCCACAATTTTTTTCGTGAAATCCCAAGTTAAGGTTTCATTCTTTGAGATTTTATGCTAATATGTTCAGGAAATGCATTTAGTATTTGTCTGGACTTTTCCAGATAAAAAATAAATAGTCATCGTTAAGAGAGGAGAACTTACCCATGAAACGTACTTTCCAACCAAAGAAACGTCACCGTTCACGTGTCCACGGCTTCCGCAAGCGCATGAGCACTAGCAATGGCCGTCAAGTATTAGCACGTCGCCGTCAAAAGGGACGTAAAGTATTGTCTGCATAGGCCGCTGATGGTTCAGTGGTCTTTTTATTTTATCTGCGGGGAGACTGGATCACCAATCCCGCGCGGACTGTAAATCGAGAATTTTGGAGATGCACATGCGAAAATCTTACCGCATTAAGAAAGAAGCGGAATTTCAGCAGGTCTTTGAAACCAGGAATTCAGTCGCAAACCGGCAATTCGTGGTCTACTCAATGGAGAAGCCTAACCAGAAACACTTTCGGGTCGGCATTTCCGTCGGTAAAAAGATTGGTAACGCCGTTCACCGTAACTGGGTGAAGCGCCGGATTCGCCAGAGTCTTCTCGAGTTGAAGCCCCATTTGAAACAAGATGTGGACTTTCTCGTGATCGCTCGGCCCCGCGCAGATGGCATTAGCATGACCGACGCGAAAAGCAGTATGGTCCACGTGTTGAAGTTAGCTAAGTTGCTGGATTCCAATTATAGCGAGGAATAAACGTGAAAAACGTGAAAAAGTACAAACGTACCCTACTGATGCTGGGCATTGTGAGTCTGGTGTTTATCCTCTCCGCTTGTAGCAACAAACCAATCACCAATCAAAGTACCGGGATTTGGGACGGCCTGATCGTCTTAAACTTCTCGCGGGCGATTATCTGGTTGGCTAACTTGTTCGGCGGCAGTTATGGTGTCGGAATCATCGTGTTCACCATTATTATTCGGGTGATCTTGATGCCACTGATGATCTTCCAAACGCGCAGCATGCGGAAGACCCAAGAGGTTCAACCCCAACTCAAGGCTCTGCAAAAGAAATATTCGTCTAAAGACCGCGAAACGATGGCCAAGCTGCAATCCGAGCAGCAAAAGCTGTATTCGGAAGCCGGCATCAATCCCTTAATGGGATGCTTGCCAGCGTTGGTCCAACTGCCAATCATCTGGGCTTTGTACCAGGCCATTTGGCGGACGGCCGTTCTGCGGTCCGGGACTTTCTTGTGGTTACAATTGGGCCACAAGGACCCGTACTTCATCTTGCCGATCCTAGCCGCCCTGGCCACGTTCGCAAGTTCGTGGTTAACGACTAAGTCAGCGCCGGAAACCAATTCCATGAACACGATGATGGTCATTGGGATGCCAGTGGTGGTCTTCTTTACCGCCCTAAACGTCCCATCATCACTGTCGTTGTACTGGACGATTTCCTACATTTTCCAAGTGGGTCAAACCCTGCTCATCCAAAATCCGTGGAAGATTCAAGCGGAACGTGATGAGAAGCAACGGGAAAAATCCAAGCATGACCGCGCCGTGAAGAAAGCTATTCGGCGGGCCAAGCAAAGCAAACGCAAGTAATTACTTAAAAAATGCATTTCTCAAGTCGTCTGGCTAAGCGCTGGGCGGCTTTTTTGTGGCGATTCTGATCGTCTTGCTGTTACGTAAAATGCCAGGTCGGAACGCTGGTGTCAGCCAGAATTCCCCCCCAGTGTAGGCAGTAACAGACTATCTTTGGTAAATGAGTTGTTTGCGGTGCTCACCTCCTTTCAGGTGGGTATACTGTTACTAACGAAATGAAATCGATTTTTGTTACCCATCCGCACCGGAACTTAAGGATTTCTTAGTTTTTTCTCGGCGGCAACATTAAACCAGTGGCTCCGTTACGACGGTGTTGAGGGAGATTGGCATTTCGTAAGTTAGCTAATTGGAGATCCTGGTTGGTACGAGCCCTAGCTGATGATAGCATAGCATGGGGCCATTTTGGATGATGTTGGATGAGCTAGGTTCAACGGACAAGGGACGTGTAGTTGAGGACTGAACTGATTGTCGCCAGCAACAACCACCGTAGCCGGGAGTTCGCTAGAGATGAGTTCAGCTGTGGGAGTTCCCTTAGCGGCACGGTTCATGGCGCTTAGGGAACTGACACCTTGGAGACGCGGGCTATCGGCTCCAAGGTGAGGGTCAAGACCGTTCTTTGGCTTGGCCCGGCGCCCTCAGCGTTCCAACTCATCTCTAGCGAACGGTAAGGCGGCCAGTTCCCACTTGGAATCCATGAGCGACAATCACACCGGGAAATCTCAACTGGTCGGTGGCCACGTATGGTATACTGAATTTTAGCGAAAAAGACATGGAGGAATGGACGATGACGATCTACACGGGGAAAACGGAAGCAGCAGCGATTGCTGCAGGCGTGGCGGCACTAAACACCAGCCGCGACCAAGTGATTACGAAGGTGGTTGCTGCCCCGCGTAAGGGCCTGTTTGGGATTGGTAAACGCGATGCCATGGTCGACGTCACGCTCAAACCGGTCGCCAAGGAACTGGCGCAACCGACAACGGCGTCTGCACCAGCAAAACCAAAAGAACCAGTCCAACCAGCACCGCAGACGCCCGTGAAGGCCCAAACGGCTCCGGCAACACCCGAACCGGTCCAATCAACCGTTGACCCGGCCAAACGCCGTCAGCAACGTCAGGCGGCCATTGACGGCGTCCAGGATTACTTGGCAACCATCGTCGAGCAACTGGGCATCGACGCCACGTTAGACGTCGAGAACCAGGCCCACCGGCAGATCCACCTGGCCTTTACGACCGACAAGGAGGGCCTGTTGATCGGCAAGCATGGACGGACAATTAACGCCTTGCAAAGTTTGGCCCAGTTGTATTTGAACCATCATGGGGCCGCACACGTAGACGTCGTGTTGGATGTGGCGGGCTACCGCGAACGGCGGACGGCCACGTTGACGCGCTTGGCAGAGACGACGGCCCGCGAGGTCGTGGCGACTGGTAAGCCAATTTATTTGGACCCGATGCCATCATTTGAGCGCAAACAAATTCACGCGGTCCTGGCCAAGAACCGGTATGTCAGCACTTATTCGGCTGGCAAAGAGCCACACCGCGCGGTTGTGATCGAACCAGCATAGTTTGGGTTTGACAAATGCGCCGTTAGCCCTTATAGTGAAGACAATCATTCTTATAAAGTTTACGATAAAGTAGTGAAAGTACTTTATCCACGCACAGTTAGGTGGCGTGGAGTAGGTGCTTTTTTTTATGGCGTTAAATGATACGCCCGGTCCGTTTGTTCGGGCCGCGTAAACGGGGATAAACGTTAAAAGGAGGATGGCTCATGGCAGTCACGACCACAGAATTTGATACGATTGCGGCAATTTCGACCCCACCTGGTGAGGGCGGCATTGCCATCATTCGGTTGAGCGGTGAAGAAGTCTTTGCCGTTGCCGGGAAGTTGTTTAAGGGGGCTGACCTGACCCAAGTGGCCAGTCACACGATTCATTACGGCCACATCGTCGACCCAGAAACCAACGAAGAGGTGGATGAGGTCATGGTGACCGTCATGCGGGCACCTAAGACCTACACCAAAGAAGACATCATTGAGATCAACTGTCATGGTGGTATCGTGGCCACCAACCGGATCTTGCAGCTGTGCTTGAGTTACGGCGCCCGGCTGGCAGAACCCGGTGAATACACCAAGCGGGCCTTCTTAAATGGCCGGATTGACTTGACACAAGCCGAGTCGGTCATGGACCTGATTCGGGCCAAAACGGACAAGTCCATGAAAGTAGCTTTAGACCAGTTAGACGGTGATTTGTCTAAATTGATTCGAAATTTACGCCAAGACATCCTCGATGCGCTGGCACAAGTAGAGGTCAACATTGACTACCCCGAATACGATGATGTGGAGACCATGACCACCAAAATGCTGCTGGAAAAGGCCCAAGAGGTTCAAAAGCAGATCAAGGTCTTACTGGCCACGGCCAAGCAAGGCAAGGTCTTGCGCGAAGGCTTGGCCACAGCAATCGTTGGGCGGCCCAACGTCGGTAAGAGTAGCCTGTTGAACCATTTGCTCCACGAAGACAAGGCCATCGTGACCGACGTGGCCGGAACCACCCGTGATGTGATCGAAGAATACGTGAACGTCAAGGGCGTTCCGTTGAAGCTGATCGATACTGCCGGAATTCGCGACACCCAAGACAAGGTCGAAAAGATCGGGGTGGAACGTTCCCGCAAGGCCATCAACACAGCGGACCTCGTCATGCTGGTCTTAAACGCCAGCGAGCCTTTGACGGCGGAAGACACTGAGCTCCTGCAGGCCACGCAAGACACCCAACGAATCCTTATTTTAAACAAGACCGATTTACCAAATCAACTAGACATGGCAGCGGTCAAGGCCGAGGCCAAGGACAGCCCGATTATTGAGACGTCCATTCTGCAAAGCACGGGGATGGACCAACTGGAGTCGACGATTGCCCACCTGTTCTTTGACGAGGGTATCGAGTCCAGTCAAAACACGGTGATGGTCACCAACGCTCGCCACATTGGCCTGTTACACCAGGCCAGCGACGCCTTGACGGACGTCCAAAGTGGTATCGCGGCGGGGATGCCGGTCGACTTGGTCCAAATCGACATGACCCGCGCCTGGGATCTCCTAGGCGAGATCACCGGCGACAGCTACCAAGATGAGCTGCTCGACCAACTCTTCAGCCAATTCTGCCTGGGCAAATAATTTCAACGGCAACGTGGCTATGAACTGGCCGCCTTGCCGCTAAGGGAACTCCCACGGCTGAGCCCATATTTCACTTCACTCTCGGCTCTGATAGCGAGTGTCGTTAAATGATGGCCATGGTCAAAATAGACCGGTTTTAGTTGAAACGATACCCTTGCCGGAGGTCGCCAGGGGTGTAGCCAGCTGTGTCGACGGTGTTGGCTGAGGTTTTGTCTCAACCTACAGCGTGGGGCGACTTGAGAGACTGGCGATTCTTGCCAGGCTTTCAAGCGAACCGGAAGCCCGTTCTTAGGCTGGAGGTGTCCCCCATAGCAGGCGGAACCCCTGGTAGCCGCAGGCAACTGGCGAGCTGGTTAGTATTTGATAATAGATAGATAATATTTTTTTGAAAAGAGATCGTTTAACCGTGTTAGCGGCTAGACATGGAGGGAAAGAACCATGACTGAAGTAATTGCATACCCCGGCCAGGACTACGACGTCATCGTCGTTGGTGCCGGTCATGCCGGAAGCGAGGCTGCCTTGGCTGCCGCACGGATGGGCAACAAGACGCTGTTAATGACGATCAACCTGGATATGGTGGCATTTATGCCATGTAACCCATCCGTTGGGGGCCCTGCTAAGGGAATCGTTGTGAGAGAAATCGACGCGCTGGGTGGTGAAATGGGCCGCAACATTGACAAGACCTACGTTCAGATGCGGATGCTTAACACCGGGAAAGGCCCGGCCGTCCGCGCTTTGCGGGCCCAGGCCGATAAGCACGCCTACCACGCCGAAATGAAGCACACCATCGAACGCGAACCCAATTTGACCCTGCGTCAGGGAATCGTGGACGATTTGATCGTAGAAGATGGCGTCTGCAAGGGTGTCATCACCAATACCGGTGCCCACTACAGCGCCAAGTCCGTGGTTATCGCGGCCGGGACTGCGGCACGGGGCAAGATCATCATCGGGGAACTGATGTATTCTTCTGGTCCCAACAACTCGCAGCCAGCCACCAAGCTGACGGCCAACTTACCCAAGTACGGGTTTGACCTAGAACGGTTCAAGACCGGGACGCCACCACGGGTCGACGGTAATACGATCCACTACGACGAGACCGAGGAACAGCCTGGGGATGTGGAACCGAACCACTTTAGTTTCACCACGCCCGACAGTGCCTACCTAGACTTGAAGAACCAGTTGTCTTGCTGGTTAACGTACACCAACCAAAAGACCCACGAGATCATCAAGGCCAACTTGGACCGCGCCCCAATGTTTACGGGTGTGATTGAAGGGGTCGGCCCCCGGTATTGCCCATCTATTGAGGACAAGATCGTGCGTTTCGCTGACAAGCCACGCCACCAACTCTTCTTAGAGCCAGAAGGCCGGAAGACGGACGAATGGTACGTACAGGGCTTGTCGACCTCCATGCCAGAAGAAGTGCAGCAAAAGATCTTGCACTCCATCAAGGGCCTGGAAGACGCGCAAATGATGCGGCCCGGTTACGCCATTGAATACGACGTGGTCTCGCCTTACCAATTGCGGCCAACGTTAGAGACCAAGCCGCTGAAGAACCTCTTCACGGCGGGCCAAACGAACGGGACGTCCGGGTACGAAGAAGCTGCTGGCCAAGGTCTGCTGGCTGGAATCAACGCCGGTCTACGAGCCCAAGGCAAGCCAGGTTTCACCCTGAAGCGTTCCGATGCCTACATTGGTGTCATGGTCGATGACCTGGTTACCAAGGGGACTAACGAACCTTACCGGCTGTTGACCAGTCGGGCCGAATACCGTTTGATCTTGCGTCACGACAACGCCGACTTGCGGTTGACGGCTAAGGGCCATGAACTGGGCTTGATCAGTGACGAACGCTACGCAGCTTTCTTGGCTAAGAAGGCGGCGCTGCAGGCCGAAATTGACCGGCTGAACAGCATTCGCATCAAGCCAAGTGCTGAGATCAACGCGTTTATCGAAAGCCACGGGGACAAGCCCTTGCAAGATGGCGTCTTAGCCGCTGTCTTCTTGCGTCGGCCTTACGTGGATTACCAAACGTTGGCGCAGTTCATCCCCGCCCCAGAACAGCCATTAGACCGCCACATCATCGAGGAAATTGAGATTTCCCTGAAGTATGCCGGCTACATCAAGAAGGCCGAGGACAACGTAGCCAAGTTAAAGCGGATGGAAGCCAAAGCCATTCCCGCCAAGATCGACTACGATGCGATCGACGGCCTGGCAACGGAAGCCCACCAGAAGTTAAAGAAGATTCAACCCGAAACGCTGGCCCAGGCCAGCCGGATCAGTGGGGTCAATCCCGCCGATATCGCGATTTTGAGCGTGTACATCGAGCAAGGAAAGATTGCCAAGGTTGACTAAATAAGTATTAGAAAAAAGAGGTTCCCGGACGACGTCGTCCGAGAACCTCTTTTTAATTACTAATAATACTTAATAACTATTATTAGTAATTAAATTTGATTATACAAAACCTTTACCTGTTCTTTGCAGAAATAACATATAAAACCGGTAGACTCAAGAGCAGTTATGCGCTGCTGACGGAGCCGCTATGGGCCAGCCACAATGCTGGTCGACTGGGAGTTACCGCCAAGTGCAAGAGAGAAGCATCAATGACGAGTAGGTCTGGTCCTGGTGGGCGCGTTGCGCTGAGCCGGGCCATGACAGGATACCCGGCACCTGAGCGGGTAACGGGGGATTTTAAGGGGGAGTTCATTTGAAACACTATACGCCGCTAGCCGCGCAACAGGATCTGGAGTTGATCCTGGCTGCCGTTCACCGGCTTCAAGAAACTGTGGTGATCACACCGACCGACGGCGACGACGCTAAAGCCGCAGTCATCCTGCCCAAAAGCGAGTGGGAGGCTTTGTCACAACTGGCATTCTTGGAACAGCCGCTGCCACCACACCTGACACCGACGCCGCGGCGCTTCGAGCGCACGACGATGGATCGCATGGAGTGGGGCTAGGCTAATAAGAACTGGGCCAGGTCAGTGAAGGCGTGGGCCTCATAGGTCGGCACGACGGCACTGGTATTGGTGGTGTGTCGTGGATTGTACCACACGTTGTCCAGCCCAGCATTGCGCGCGCCCAAAATGTCTGAGCGCAGACTGTCACCGATCATTAGGGAATTGGCCCGGGTGAGCGCGGGATACGCTTGAAAAATGGGGGCGAAGAACCGTTGATCGGGCTTATCATAGCCCACGTCTTCGGAAATGAAGATTTGATCAAAGAAGGGCGTGATGCCGGCCCCAGCTAGCCGGCTTTCCTGAACGGACTTGGTGCCGTTGGTGGCCACGATGATGGTCAGCCCCGCTTGTTTGAGGTGGCTCAGCAGGTCGCTGGCGCCAGGCAGGGTGTAGTAGTTGTGCGCCAGCATGGCCTTATACTCGCGCTCCAGTGCGATGCTGTCCACGGTTAGCCCCACGGTCGCAAATGTCCGGGCGAACCGCGTGTCTAGCAGAGGCCCCCGGTCGGCACCCTGTTCGATCTGATGCCAAATGTCATGGTTGATCGTCAGGTAGGTCTGCATCAGTGGGGCAATGTCGGTCACGCCATTTTCTTGGAAGATCTGGGTGATGCCTTCCGTTTCGCCCCGGCTGAAGTCCAGGAGGGTATCGTCTAAGTCAAAGATTGCGTATTTTTTCATGCGGGTCACCTTTCAGAAATGTTTTCCTGAGTTTAGCACAAGGCTAGCAGAATAAGCAAAATGAAAAAGCCCCAACTAAGCCATGCACGGAAATGTGCTGGGTTTAGTTGGGGCTTTTTAGGTTGGCGATTAAGCCTGGCCACCAATGATGAAGGCCTTGGCGACCGAGGCCACGAGATAGACGACCTGAATTGCGAGGTCGATACGGTTGAGCGGGTTCTTGTCCGCGCTGCTTTCGAAGACGTTGAAATGGATCATCGCTGTGATCAGCGAGCTAAAACACAGAAAGGCCACGACTACGGGATCTGGAACTAGCAACATGGCTAGTAACATCACCAACGTGAGAATCGTCACGCCAATTTTTAGCGGGGTTGTGGGGTAACGTGCTTGAGTCATCCGGTTCACCTCATTTCATCTGACAATCGTCTGAGAATATGATAATTTAATTATATTTTACCAGATGTTCTCATAAAATGAAATGATAAATGACAGTAATTGTTAGTTTAACTGGTTTTGGCGTCTAATAGTTTGCTCATCAGCCAGCCACAAAGGCAACCAATCAAGGCAGGAACGACCCAACTGAAGCCCTGTGCGGCCAGCGGGAGTTTAGCATTGACGGTCAAAATCGCTTGGACCCAGCCGGCGTGTTGCCAGGCGGTCGGTAAAGCGGCGACAGCGGAAAAAATGGCCGGAATCAGCGTAAATAGCATCCCCAGGCCAAACAACCAACGACTGGTCCCCAACAGTGGGGAGAGGACCGCTAAGGCAATCAAAACGATGGCTAGCGGGTAGAGGAACATCAACACGGGCGTCGAGTAGCTGATCAGTTTGGTCAGCCCCACGTTGGCGAATAAACAGGGCAAGACGCTGGCTACCGCAATCAGCCAGGCGTAGGAAATGCGCGGAAACATGCCGTGCAGCGTATCGCCAAAGGCTGAGATCAGGCCAATCGCCGTTTTCAGGCAGGCCACGATCACCAGCAGGGCTAACAGGAGATTACCAAAGGTCCCGAAGTAGTGGTTGGCAATCTGGGCCAGCGTGATCCCGCCGTTTTCGGCCAGGCTGAATTTGCCGAGGCTCATCGTCCCCATTAGGGCCAGTAGCGTGTAGATCACGCCCATCAAGGCCACGCAGATGATGCCGGCCTTGATCACGTCCTTGGCAATCTGGCCGGGTTCGGTCACACCCAGCGCGCGAATACTGTCGATGACCACGATGCCAAAGGCCAGTGAGGCCAAGGCATCCAAGGTGTTATAGCCCTCGGTGAAGCCGGTCGCCACCGGACTGGCCACGTACGCGCCCCGCGCCGCAGCCCCAAAGCCGCCCATCGGTTTGAGAAAGGCCGCGAGCATCAGTAGGCCCAGGAGAATCAAGAACAGCGGCGTCAGCCATTTGCCAATGTAGGTCATCAGCTTGCCGGGATTACGAGCCAGCCACCAGGCCAACGCGAAAAACACGATGGAAAAACCGGCGAGGACCCACCCCTGTTGTGTGGTAGGCACGAACGGCGCTAAGCCAATCTGAAAGGACGTCGTGGCCAACCGTGGTAGGGCAAAGAACGGCCCCACGGTGAGGTAGAGCAGAATCGTGAAGGTGTAGGCAAAGGGCCGATTGACTTTCGTCGCCAGGTCAAAGACGCCTTCACTGCGCGTCAGGCCGATACCGGCGACCCCCAGTAAGGGCAGGCCGATCCCCGTCAGTAAGAGCCCCACGACCGCCGCTCCCACGTGGCTACCGGCTTGTTGACCCAGGTAGACGGGGAAAATCAGGTTGCCGGCCCCAAAGAACAGGCCGAAGAGCATCATACCAATGAAGAGCATCTGACGCCAAGTTAATTTTGTTTTCAAAGTCATCGCAACTTTCTATTTAAGTTTTTCTGGTGACTAGCATACCAAAACAGACTAACCTTAGTGGTGAGAAATGATTCGACGGAATCTTTTCTCACCACTTTCGTTTTGGCGTAAAGTGGTAGTGAGGTTGACATGTCGCAGGCTTTTTTGGCGCTTGACGCCGTAACTAAAAATGGCAACTTCACTGTACCATCAAATAATCTGTTCGTAGTCTGTTGGCCTAAAGGTCGGGTATTGAAAATTAGAATGATGGTATGTTTACGTAAAAAACCTAAAGGATGGTGTTCGCAATGGCAATTGTATTCGGTATCGATGTTAGTAAAGCCACCTCAAGTGTGGCCGTAATTAATGATGAGACTACTGTTTGGCAATCCGTCATCAAAAACGACTGGTTTGGTTTTCAAGAACTTCTCAAGCACTTACAAGATTACCGCGAACCGCAGATTATCTTTGAAGCAACTGGTGTATACTCACAACGTCTCAGACGCTTCTTAGACGAACAACGCTATCGGTATACGCAGCTCAACCCATTGGCCGCCAAGAAGCAGTTAGACGGCTTACGCACTCGTAAGACCGATAAGAACGATGCGCTTCATTTGGCACAGACACAGTTGATCTTCAAACGACGACTGACTTACTATCAAGAGCCGGTCTATCGCGATTTGATGAACCTTAGTCGTTTCTACTCAGAAATCAACTCGGACCTAGTGCGCATGAAGAACCGACTACATCGCAGCTTACAGCTGAGCTTTCCAGAAGTGGAAACTATTATGGGAAAACCAACAGGAAATTTCTATTGGAATATTGTGCAAACCTACCCACACCCTGATTGCTTGCTTGACTTAACGCCAGAAGTGGTCAGCAAAAAGTTATTTGGATTCGGTGACCATGTCTCTAAAGCCAAAGCAAAAAGTACAGCTATTAAGCTTTTGAAACTCGCACGAGGCTCCTACCCAGGCGATGCCAGTAGCTCTCCAGTGGTTATACAAACACAATATAACGCTGGCCAAGTGGCCGAGCTTTCGGCACATAAAGATCAAATCATCAAACAGATGGTCCAGTTAGCTAAGCCGTTACCGGAATTCAACATTCTCTTGAGTATTCCTGGATTTGCGGAGAAGACAGTTGTCCGATTGATTGGTGAGCTGGGTGATATTCGCCGTTTCGGTAGCAGTAACAAACTCAACGCTTTTGTCGGAATTGATCTGAGGCACTACGAATCGGGAAACTTTATCGCCACTGATCATATCAGTAAGCGAGGTAATCACATTGCCAGAGCAATTCTTTATCGTGCGATCACAAACATTGCCAGTGCAGCAAGGTGGCACCCCAATCACGTTAACGATTTCTATCAGAGAAGAAAAAAGCAACTTCCAGTGGTCAACGGTAAAGCCGTCGGCACAAAGAAAGTTGCGATCGCCGCGATGGGTCGTCTCCTAAGAACGATTTACCATCTCGTGACAACAAGTCAGTTGTATAAGTACGGCGTCAAGCGCCAATCAATCTGACTATGTGTATAGTGTACCTCCTTGGGCAAAAAATAGAAATACCCAAGGTCTATTTGAGTTACCCTCAAGCTCAAAAACCAAGTACCACATCACTTCAATTGGCACTCTTCTTACCCGATAGCCCCAATGACACATAAAAGAAACGGGATTAAACCGGGATTAGTACTTGACTAATGGTAGAAAAAACGCCGCGCGATGATACGGCGGCGTAGCGGAAACTGGCCGCCTACCGTTCACCAAATATGGGCTGGAACGCGGTGGGCGGACCGGACCGAGCCTGAGAAGCGGTCTCGGCCTCGCTTTGAGCCGAAGAACACGTCTCAAAGACGCCAGTTCCCTAAACGGCCAAGACCCACCGTCAAGGGAACTCCCACGGCTGAGCCCATATTTGGTGAACTCTCGGCTACAAGTGTGCTGGTCAGTAACAATCGACTTAATCTTGTCCCTAGCCAACACAGTGTTACGGATAAGTACCACCCCCTGGTTGACGCAAACCCCCTAGTTTAACTAATTTTAGCGGACAAAATACTTTCGTTCCAGGGAGCAACACGTTATTTCCGCTTTCAAATCCGACTATTCAAAAAGTGTCTGAGCAATTTAGTCTCAGGCACTCGGGGATGATTATTTATCGGCGACAGTGAAGCGCGTCTGGTGGTGTTGCGGGCGTTCCAGCTCGTCTAAAATGGTGACGGCCATGGTACCGGCGCTGGTGCCAGATTGCTTGGCCGCGTTGACCAGTAAGTCGTTGGTCCCTAACAGGGCGGGCACGGCGGCTCCTGCATGAAAATCAGCGGCTGGCGATACGCCGACCCAGTTGACGTTGTCGACGTCACGCAGGAAGTTCAGTTCCTTGAGCTGGTTTTGCGGGACTTGGATGAAGTCGGCGGCGTGTGGGTCTTTTTCCAGATCACGCACGAACAGGTGATGGTCCGCCCCGGTATAGAGGCTTCCGGCGCCCAGGATAAAGGCTAGCCGCGGTGTCGTCGTCTCGCGCAGTTGGGCTACCAGGTGCGCGGCCAGATCCACGTGTAAGTAAGCCTGCGCGGGAGCCGTCGCAAAGGCGTCAACCACGGCATCGACCGCCGTTAGGTCTGAACGCGTCAGGGCAAAGGCATCAGTCACCTGGGTGGTGAGGTTAGCGTTAGTGCCCAGCGCAGCTAATTTTTCTGCGGAACGCGCAACGGCCACGACTTGATGTCCCCGCCGCAAAGCCTCGGCGACCACGGCCGAGCCGGCCATCCCGGTGGCGCCGATTACCATAATTTTCATAAATGGAATTCCTCCTTTAAGAGCTGGGTTCAGTATAGGCTAGATGGTGGTGGCCGCCAACTATTTTGGCTCGGTCACAACCTGTGGTAGAGTAGGAACAAAACACACAGGGGGTCGGGTACGATGAAGGATGTTGTTCAAGGAAATTTGGTTCATTTGACGGAAATGCGTGATGGGGATGCCGAGTGGCTACAGGATACGCAGTGGGAAGACGGGCTGTTGCGCAACTTGGCGGCGGATGCCTTTCACCCGTGGACAGCCACGGATTATAGCGAACTCGCGGCGGACCCCGACAACAATGAGCGGTTCTTCTTCATGATCCGGGCCAACGCCGATGACGGGCTGCTGGGGTGGGTCGTGCTCGACGATGTTTATTTTAAAAATCGCCGGGCCACATTAGGTATCGCTTTGCCCGTCGTCAGTGACCGCGGCCAGGGCTTTGGCGAGGATGCGCTGAACACGATTCTATCGTTTGCCTTCAACGAGCTGGGCCTGCACAAGGTCGTTTTGGAGGTCAATGCCAACAATCTGGCGGCCATCCACGCCTACGAGGCGGTCGGGTTCGTCCGCGAGGGGGTCAACCGCGAAGGCGTGTTCCAGGACGGCCGCTGGCTGGATCTGTACAGCTACGGCATCTTGGACCGCGAGTGGCAGAGCGCTCAGGTGCTGGATTAACAATCACCTTGTAGCCGAGAGCCTGCTAACTCAGGCTGTGTCGCTACACGCAAGCCGGTTTATCGTGCCAGGGCGTACTACGACAATGACTCTGGTCGATTTTTACCTTTAAAAGTTCGGCAAATAAAAACGAGAGGCCAACCGTAAATCACGGTAGTCTCTCATTTTTTGTGAGCAAAAGATTAATCCGTCTTGCCAATGATTAGGCCGTACCAGTTCCCCTTGTGGGCGTCACCGGCTTCGTCGTATTTACCGCCCATCACATTGTTTAGGATGTAAATTCCTAAGCGGTAGTTGGTCAACTTAGCGCGTTTGGCCTTAGTATAGCCGGCCTTGTTGAGGGCCTTCTCAACGCCCGCCAGCTTTTGGGCGTTCGTTTGACTCTTGTGGGTCATCAGATAGGCGGCGACGGTCTTAAAGGGCACGATGTCGGTGTAGCCAGTCGTTGCGACCGGTTCATCCGGGTCTTCATCCCACGTATCATTGGTGGCGTAGTTAAATGCGGCGATTCGCGATAAGCCCAGGTCGACTGGCGTATTCGGGAACAATTTCACAATTGCTCGGGCCAGCTTCTGGTACTTGCTTTGGTTGATGTATTGCAGGTAATCCTTGGTCGTCACAAAGGCGTCGGGATACAAAATATTTTGGCCCTGGTGATCCGTGGTTTTGCCCAGGGTGACCTGATCACTGCGAACGTAGCCCCGAATGTCGCCCTTCTTCGTGTTAACGCTCGTGTAGTAGTACCACATCGTTTTCCCTTGATGGGACACCAGAACAGAATGAATCTGGGAGAGATTTTGGTTCGTATAGTGCTTCAAGTTCAGAAGTTTCTTGGTGTGGGTCCAATTCCACAAATAGGCGTTTTTCTTGGCGCTGGTCACGTGGTAGGTCTTGCCGGCGTACTTGGGTTGCGCGTAGCTGCGGCGGGTGATTTGATACCCCTTGGGATTGAAGCCCTTCGTCAAACGCGGACTGTAAACCCAGCCGGTCTTACTATTGACCGCGTTGACGACTTTCATCCAGTGAGAATTGCCCTTGTATGTCGCCGTCCCCAGCTTGAACCAAGTGTAGTTTGGATATGATTTGAGGTTGTAGAGCTTTTTGGTATGTGTATCGTTCCAAATGTAAGTATTTTTGGTCCGACTCTTGGCATGATAGGCAACGTCGGTGAACTTGCCGTGCTCAAAAAGGTCTTCGCTGTAATGAATATTGGTAAAATTTGTTTTGATTGTCGCCTGTGCCGAGATGAGGCCACTGAGACCGATCGTGGCGGCGAGCAACGTGAGACAAACCATCTTTTTCATGTTAAATTCCCCCTAGAATAGTCGGTACCACCTCAGTATACGGGTTGCGACCGGGGAGGACAATCGGAAGTTTAGACACAACTAGCGCGGTGCCAGGTAAGTCCCAGTTCCGCGCTAGTTTAAGGTAACTTCTGGATGTTTCACATGAAACATTACATCGGCCACGGTGAGGAGACCGTGACGTGGGCGTTCAATCCGCGCTGTTCGATCCGGCGTTCCTTACGTTGTGCGGTTCGTTTGTCATAGCCGGCACAAATGTAGCGCTGCTCAGCGGTGACGGGCGCCACGTCTGGCAGTGGGTCGCTGGCCGTTGGGTCTTCAATGACATAGGTAATGAAGCAGGTGTAGCCGACGAAACGCTCGCCGGTCGTCAGGTTTTCGCCAATAATTTTGACGAAGACCTCTAGCGACCGCGTCCCGGTACCAGTCACGTAGGCTTCCAAGAACATGGAATCGTCCAGATGAAATGGCCGCAGAAAGCTGACGTGGTCAAAAGAAGCCGTCACCACAGTCTTGTGGGTCAACCGCACGGCCGCCACGGACGCACTGTCGTCGACCAGTGACAGGATCTTACCGCCGAAAACGGAGTCGTGCTCGTTGAGATCGGGTTGAAACACCCGGTGGCTGGTCACGATGAGCGTGGCGTTACAGGAAACGGGAGCTGGTTTATTGGTCAAAAGAGTCACCTCATTATTTTTGCTGCCCCCATTTTAACAGAGTCCCTGAGAAACGGCGACACTGACGGTAGGTTACGGGTTTATTAATTTTTCGCAATATCTGAGTAAAATGCTGCGGTCAACGCGAGGAGCTTTGCTATACTGTGGGTAAATCAGCAAGGAGGGGTGTTAGCATGTTCTATCATGGTGAACCGTTGGACTTGATGCCAACGCTAGATTTGGCGGAAACGTATCCGTTGCTCGAGTGTACACTGAGTTTGACGCACCCCATTGACGTGGACCGGTTGAAGACCGCGATTGCCACGACACAAACGGTGGTCCCACAGGTGTTGGGCCGCTACAATTTACGTTGGAATCGGTTCGAAGTTGAGACCGACGTCTTGGACCAGGTGATCGAAGAATTTACGGCCGCCCATGACCCGGGACGTGCGGCCTTAGACGTTTTAGCCGGTCCGCAACTGAAGATCCAAGTCCTCCATCATCCCGACTATGATGCGTTGCGGTTGTCGATGAGCCGCCTGTTGACGGACGGTGAGGGGTTCAAACACTACCTCTACTTGTTGGCGGCGGCCTACGATGGGCAGGACCTGGCGAACTTTACCAATGAGCGCAGCGTGCGGAAAATTTTGGCCCACCTGCGCCATCCCCATCGCGCCTTGCCGACGTTGAACGGCAACTCGGATGAGACCTTCCCGCGGTTACGGGGGGATGTCCACCACCACCGCGGTGAGGCCACGATTCCGCGCGTCGTCAGTCGGCGGTTGCGCCAACGCACGCAGGCGGAAAATGTGACCATGAACGCCGTCTTGTTATCGGCGTACGCACTGGCCCTCTTTGCCCTGACCGGTGAAAATCGGCTGGTGATCCCGTATCAAGTGGATCTGCGGTTGCACGGTCCGGTCGTGGCAACCAACGTGGTCCAAGTCGCGAACCTGACCAGCGAAATGCCGATTCCCATTACGGTAGAAGCCGGCGACCAACTGGCGGACGTGGTTCAGCGCACGCAGGCGACCATCAGTCAGTTGCGCGCCGAATTGGCCTACCTGCCGCCGTTAGTCGAGCTCAACCGCATGAGCCGTGCGTTACCACCACAATTGGTCCGGCGCTTAGCGGGTAAACACCGGCCGCAAGCGGCTATTTCCTTTGCCAACTTCGGTCATATCGACCATACCCGCTTGCAATTTGCCGGGGCCGCGGTCAGTCAGATCTACTTTGCCGGGGCCTACCGCACGATGCCGCATTTCCAACTGACCGTCAGCGTGTACCACGACGCGTGGACGCTGGCCTTTCGAATGTTGGGCTCGGAGCCGGACTACCAGCTGGGCATCAAAATCTTGAAAAATGTCGTCGCCCAACTGACCCAGTGGGGCCGCGGCAACTAGCGGTTACCCGGATGGCATTCACCTGTGGCTGTCAGGCGTTCCACTCACAGAGTTGTCGTGGTCGTCCGGCGTGAATCATTGGACCCAGAACACTGAGTTCTGAGGGGTGGACCACTGCCATGTCCGCGCGAGTGGCAAACATACCGGAGGCGGTCAGGCGTGTAGCCAGCTGTGTCGACGGTGTTACCTGGCGTTTTGGGCCAGGTTACAGCGTGGGGCGACTTGGAAGACTCGCGATTTTGGCGAGGCTTTCAAGCGAACCGGAAGCCCGCTTTTCAGGCTGGAGGTGTCCCCCATAGCAGGCGGAATGCCTGACAGCCGCAGGTAACTGGTTTGATCAACCGTAAGTCGGCGAGCACCACGCAACGTTGTTAAATACGATAGACAAAACGCCCGGACACCGAAGTGCACCGGACGTTTTTAAGTTTAAGCTGATAAGTTTACCGCGCCGTGGGGGAGTGCTAAGAAGGAGGCGGTATCCTTAACGTTGTCTGTACGTGTAGTGTAGCATGTTTTTCACAAACCAGGGGGTTAGACGATTTGAAAGTCGCCCAGTCACCGCGAAATGGCTAAAAACACTGGGAGTTGGAGGAATTCACTTAACCAACACAGCGTTGTCAATCGCTTATTGTCGCGCGGTGTGTCCCTGGAACCGTACCAAGCCGAGTGCACCGACATTGCAGATCAACAGCATCGTGGCCATGGCCGCGTATGAGCTACCGGACAGACCAACTAGCGGTGATGCCAGGCCGCCACAGGCATTTTGTGCCAGACCAATTACCGCGGAGGCCCCGCCGGCATTACTGGTGGCTTGGTCCATGATGATGGTGACCGTCAGCGTGAGCAGCGCGCCAATCAAGATGACCAGCGCCAGAATCAAGACGCTCACGACCCAGACGTTAGCCGGGAATAACAGCGTTGCCAGCAAAATCGCACTGACGCCGGCCGCTAGGGTCAATAGACTGGTGACTTGTTGGCGGTTGGTGAAGCGACTTGCCAGTTGGCCGGGCAAGTTACTACCGACCACGATGCCCAGCCCATTAAAGGCGTATAGCAGGCTAAACGTTTGCGGCGCTAGGCCAAAGCCCGTTTGAAAGACGAAGGTCGATGCGGAAATGTAGCTGAACAGGCCGCCGTAAACCAAGCCAGTGGCTAGAATCAAGGGCCAAAAGGCGGGTTGAACGACCAGCTTGCCCATGGCTGCCAGCGAAGTGGTAAAGCCGCCAGTCTGGCGTTGGTCAGCGGGCAGGGATTCGTGAAGGCCAAATGCCACGGCCAAAGCGATGACCCAGCCGATGATGGCCAGTAAGATGAAAATGGCTTGCCAGTCGACGTAGTGGATCATGACGCCCCCAATAATCGGCGCGATGATGGGAAAGACGCCATTGACCGTATTAAGCAGCGCATAGAAGCGTGTCAGGCGTTTGCCGGAAAAGAGGTCGCGCGCCACGGCCCGGGCCAGGACTTGACCGGTGGCACCGGCGAGGCCTTGGATAAAGCGTAAAATGATCAGCAGGGTGATCGAATGGATAAAGGCCATGGCCAGCGAAACCAACCCGAAGATGACAAAGCCCGTAATCAGAGGCTTGTGGCGGCCATATTGGTCAGATAACGGCCCGGCAATCAGCTGGCCCAACGCGAGCCCAATCAGGCAGGCGGTGATGCTCAGCTGCATTAGCGAGGCGTTGGTGGCAAATTGGACCTTCATTTGCGGTAGCGCCGGGAGGTACAGGTCAATGGCCAGGGGGCCGGTCGCACTCACGGTCCCCAGTAACAGCGTCAGCCAAATTTGCCGGCGCCGTGTCAGTGTAGGATTCAAAAGCAGTCAGCCTTTCATAAATAAAATTAAAATGATTGCGCGAGTCAGTGGGACATCAGGCTGGCTCTCATTGTTTTTTCTAATTATTGCTGGAATCCCCAAAATTTGCAAGCACTGTTGGTGCTCGTAATGAAATCGTAAGGTTGGTGTAAACGGTGCTAAACGCTGTTAGACCGGGAAAAATCCGATGATGAGAATTCTCTCGGATTAATTTTAGCGAAAACGTGGGCGTTTTGGTCAGTAAATGGTAAGATTAAACTCGACCCCCTTAGATGGCGAAAAGTTTTCCTGGCCACGGCGGGGGTGTATGATAACAGTATATGAATATTTGAATATTAAGGAGCGGCAGCATGAAAGCAATCAAGGAAGTTATGAGTTGGATCATTCCGGTGATCATCGGGTTGGCCATCGCCTTTGCGATTAAGTCATTTGTCTTTACCCGGGTGCGGGTTGACGGGCCATCTATGGAACCGAACCTGCAAAACAACGAAAAGGTTTTTGCCTGGAAGCAAGCGAAGGTCAAGCATTTAAGCGTGATCGTATTCGATGCTCACGGTGAAGATCCTTCTGCCAAGGCCAATACCAATTACGTCAAGCGGGTCATTGGCTTGCCGGGCGATTCCGTAACCAGCAAGAATGGGTACATCTACGTTAACCACAAAAAGATCAAGCAAAGCTTCATTTCTAAGAGTGAACGGACTTCGGGGACCGGTAACTGGACGTTAGCCAGCCTCCAAAAGACGCAGAAATGGAATGATGGCAAGGCCATTACCACGGTCGTCCCTAAGGGCAAGTACTTCGTGTTGGGCGACCATCGGAGCGTGTCTAACGATAGCCGTTACTGGGGCTTCGTTGATAAGGACAAGGTCTTGGGCGTCGTCAAGGTGCCATTCTGGGCTTCCAACAAGACGCGGCGGGCAAATATCAATTCGCTGGCCTACTAATTTAAAAATGTGGCCTGAACGTTAATCGGGCTGAAGAGAAGAGCTAGGGGCATTGCTGCCGAGCTCTTTTTTTGATGGCAGCCGTCACTGCGGCCTTTGCTTGACAACAAATCCAATTTAGTATATGCTTGCGCACGTAATTTTAGGAGAGAAGGGTGCCTATGGTCACCAGTAGCAATGATCCTGACATTTTAAAATGGTTGTCGATCGCCAATCGCTATACCCGAATTGCGTTGGACCGGCGCCTGCAGCCATACCGGCTCAACGCCAGCATGTACTACTACATCTTGCGGATTCATGAGCAGCCGCGGTTGACGCAAGACCGACTGATTGCCCTGACGTATCTGAACCCCAGCAATGTGACCCGCGCGGTCAATCAGCTGGTGAATCTGGGGTATGTCCGCAAACGCCAGTCCAAGGCCGATAAGCGGGTCTATGAGTTATCGTTGACCAAACGCGGTGAGGCCCTGTACCCAGAAATCGTGAAGCTGCGCCAAGAGGTCGCTGACCAATTGCTGACCGACGTGCCGGCCGCAGACCACGATGCGCTGGTCGCCCAGATTCGCCAGG
The DNA here is from genome assembly GCA_003666485.1 of Levilactobacillus brevis. Taxonomy (GTDB): domain Bacteria; phylum Bacillota; class Bacilli; order Lactobacillales; family Lactobacillaceae; genus Levilactobacillus; species Levilactobacillus yiduensis. The sequence continues at coordinate 2,969,743 of CP032931.1, read as the reverse complement.
TGGCCTTGCGCGCCGTGGCCAACGAGACGCCGGGAAAGACCGCACCGAAAAATCAGTAAGTCAAAGTGACCGGTAAAAGATGACTAGCCACATGGCCTGGCCTGAGCCGCCTGCCGACAGTTATTGTGATTGGCCAATCGATTTTAAAAGTCGAGTCAAAAAAGAGGCCCAATTTGCAGAATGAATTGAACCTCTCGAATGCTTCCCAGCAACTGACAAAGAACAAAAATAACCAGCAAAGACAAGCGTGTTATCTTGCTGGTTATTTTAGCATACAGATTAAGATTTACGATTGGCATTGATACAATCAATGATGAAGACGATGATAAATGACACGGCGACACTAATAATTGCCTTGATTGAAAGGCCGATATAGCTAAGTAAGTGGTAGTGACCATTGGTAAACAAATCTATTGGTCCCTTTATGGCGAAGACAATCAACAAGATAATGAATGCCATCAGTTCGATGCTGTCAAAGTAATTGGTGAGTTGTACCCGGTATCGCTTGTATAAATTCTTCATTAAAATTCGCGTCCCTTTTAGAAGGATAGGAAGGCGCTAGTCTTTGCTAAAACGCCGGTCCAGTAATTGTTAAAACCAGCTTTTTTGAGAGCAGACTTCAGCGCTAAATTCAGTCTGTGCCTCTAGTGTACACAACATTATCCCCGCAAGCAATCGCGATGTTTTCTTAACCATAGTCTTCATAACATGTTTCCGCCTCTTAATTTTGGAACGATCTCAGCATACTGGTAATTGTAGGAGCAATTAAAGAAGCGAAAGGTTTACGTCTAGAAATGAGGTGGAGGGCAGATGGCAATACGAAGCCTTAGCTTGTCACGGCTAGGTTCTACCGCGTAGGCTCACCACTTTAGAACTGGTCGTAGTCCCGTAATAAAACCGCTAACAAATAAGCGTTGACTTTCCCGGGTAGACGCTCTATGATAAAGACAGAAATGAGTGAGTGTCCACTCATTATTGCAAAGGAGGGGTTTTCATGCGCACCAATACCATTGAAGTCACGGATGTGGCCAAGTCCTTTGGCGATAATCCGGTGTTGAAGCAAATCAGTCTACGGTTACCCGCGGGCCAAATCATGGGGTTGATCGGCCCGTCTGGGGCGGGTAAGACCACGCTGGTGAAGGCAATCTTGGGGATGGAGAAGGTCGATGCCGGCACGACCACGGTGCTGGGTGTCACGATGCCTAACCGTAAGATCATGCAGCGCATCGGCTACATGGCCCAGAGCGATGCCCTTTACGAAGACCTGACGGCGCGCGAAAATATTCGGTTCTTTGCGGAACTGATGAGCGTGCCGAAGGCCAAATTAACCGCGGCCATTACGCATGCGGCAACGGTGGTCAATTTGACGGATGCGTTAGACCGCCGCGTGTCCGCTTATTCTGGGGGGATGAAACGGCGGTTATCACTGGCAATCGCGTTGGTGCAAGACCCTGACCTCTTGATCTTAGATGAGCCGACGGTGGGAATCGACCCCGAGTTGCGGCAACAGATCTGGGCGGAACTTAACCAGCTGCGGGATGCCGGCAAGTCGATTCTGGTGACGACCCACGTCATGGACGAGGCCGAGCGGTGTGATTACCTGATGCTGATTCGTGAGGGCATCGCGTTGGCTCAGGGCACACCACAGAACCTGGAGCACGAATATGCGGTATCAACGATCGAACAAGTCTTTTTGAAAGCGGGGCGGCTACAAGATGAGAGTCATCGCGATATTTAAACGGGTCATTCGAGAAATGCTGCGGGATAAGCGAACGTTAGCATTGATGTTCATTGCGCCATTATTTATTTTATCTTTGATGTATTTCTTATTTAATACCAACTCAGATTCGGTGGCCAAGATCGGTGTCAGCAATGTCGATACCAGTCTGGTCAAGGCCGTCAAGAACAAGCACGTTAAGCTCCATCACTACACCAAAACGACGACCGCTAAGACGGCGGTGCGAGAAGATAATTTGGCAGCTTTCATTCAGCAAAAGTCAGGCAAGCTAACGGTGACCTACCAAAACAGCCAGCCCAGTGATTCGGCGCTGGTACGGCAGGCCTTGCAGGGCGGGTTGACCAAGCTGCGGGTTCAGGCATTGGTGGCAGCGACCAAGGCACAAAAGCAGGCGCTGACCACGCAGGCCAAGGCGTTAAAGGCGGTCATGGCCCAGCAACAACAAATGGCTGCGTCACAAGGCAAGCGGCCGTCAGCGACGGCGACCGCTAAGACCCAGCTTCAGGCCCCCAAGACCTACACGGTGACCAGCCATTACCTGTACGGTAGCGCGGACTCGACCTTCTTCGATACGTTCTTACCGATTCTGCTGGGATTCTTCGTCTTCTTCTTTGTCTTCCTGATTTCGGGAATTTCCCTACTGAATGAGCGGACGACGGGCACACTGACGCGGTTGTTAGCCACGCCAATTCGCCGCGGCGAGATCATCAGCGGCTACCTGTTGGGTTACGGGCTATTTGCCCTGGTCCAAACGCTGATTACCGTGACATTTGCGTTGACGGTCTTTAAGATTCACATGTTAGGGAGCGTCTGGCTGATTTTACTGATCAACTTCTTGCTGGCGTTGGTGGCGCTGTCGATGGGAATCTTCGTGTCGACGTTTGCCAATTCAGAATTCCAGATGATGCAGTTTATTCCCATCCTCATCGTGCCGCAGGTCTTCTTCTCCGGCCTGATCCCGGTCGACCAGATGGCCCACTGGCTGCAGTGGATCGCCCACATCTTCCCGCTATACTACGGCGGCAATGCGCTGATGAATGTGGCGACACGGGGGATGACCTTCAGTGGCGTTGCTGGTGAGCTGGCAATTCTAGTGGGCTTCACCGCACTGTTTACGGTACTCAATGTCGTTGGGATGAAACGCTATCGGAGGGTCTAACATGACACAGGAAATGAATATTCAAACCGCCTTTCAAGACGTGATGGCGGCCAGCGGGGACATTCCCCCAAAACAGAAACGGGTGTTGGCGGCGAGCCTCGAGCTGTTCGCGGCCCACGGGTTTGCCAACACTACCACCAAGGAAATTGCTGCGCGCGCCGACGTGGCTGAGGGCACCGTTTACCGGCGCTATAAGACGAAAAATGAGCTGCTGGCGGCCGTGCTGGCGCCGTTTACCACGGAGGTCTTGCCGCGGTTGGTCGAGGAATTTGCGGCCAAGGTGATCCGACAAGAATACATGACGCGCCACGACCTGATCACGGCGGTCGTCACGGATCGGCTGCAATTTTTGCAGGACAACGGGCAGGTCATGCGGGTGCTGGCGACGGAAATCATGGTGCGGGCGGACTTGCGAGAACAATTTCTGAAGCGCGCGGTGCCGCTGGTGCAGCGTAACCTGTATCCTTTGTTGGAGCGGCTCAAGGCCGACGGGGAGCTAGTGGATTGGCCCAACGACCGCATCGCCCAGTTCATGATTGGGACCATGGTCAGCCAGTTTGTCCGCAGCAATCTGGCCGCTGAACCGGTCACGACGGCGGGCCCGCTCATGATTGATTTCTTGGAAAAGGGCTTGGCCCCTAAATAAGGATTGGTAGGGTCTGGGATAAGCGTCTCAGGCCTTTTCTGTCTCCGAATATCTGGTGTTGAAACCAGCTAACCGCTGCCGTTTTGGCTTCACCAGGTTTGGCCGGACACCGGTGAAATTGATGCGTTAGGTCAGAATTTAATTGCCTTTGCCAAACGAAAGCGCTAGAATGAAAACAACTAAATTATGAGATTATAATGAGAATTCTCATGAGGGTACCGGAAAGGAGTTCGTTTTATGCCAGAAACAAAATTAGATCATGAACTAACCACTACCGAGATTGCGGCCCTGCAGGCCGATCTACAGGCCCAGCCAGCACATCAAGTCATCAGCCGCGCTACCATTAAAAATGGGGTGTTGGCGGCGTCTGAAGATCCCCAAGCCGCTGTTCGGTTGAACCGGACCTTCTCTGTCGAACTACCCACGGGTAAAGTGGCCAACCAAAAGCATTCCGGACGTTGCTGGCTCTTTGCCACGCTGAATGTGATTCGTCATCAGTTTGCGGCCAAGTACCACGTCAAAGATTTTGAGTTGTCTCAGAGTTATCTGTTCTTCTGGGACCGGGTCGAACGGGCTAACATCTTCTATGACCGCATTTTGCGTACGGCCGACCAGCCCTTGGATGACCGCGAAGTGGCCAGTATTTTGGAGAGTCCCGACAATGATGGTGGGCAATGGGCGATGGGGGCGGCGCTCGTGCAAAAGTACGGGGTCGTGCCGACCAGCGCCATGCCAGAATCCTTTAACAGCAACGATACCACCGGAATTGGTGCGGCGATGAATTTGAAATTACGTAAGGATGCTTTGGCGTTGCGGCAGTTGGTCGCAGACGGTGCCAGCGAAGAAAAGATTGCGGCAACGCGGGCTCAAGCCCTAAAGGAAATCTACCGGATGGCGGTCTACGCGTTTGGCGAACCGCCCGCAACGTTTGACCTGGAATTCAAGGACGACGACCATAAGCTCCACCGGGCCGCGGGATTGACGCCACAGGGCTTCTTCCAGGATTACTTTGACATTGACCTGGATGATTATGTCGTCATTTCCAACTCACCAGACAAGGCCTTTGATCAGCTATACCGCCTGCCGAGTCAGGAAAATATCGTCGGTGGCAAGCACATTACCTTCTTGAACCTGCCGCTGGCGGAGATGAAACGCGCCGCTGTCGCCCAATTACAAAGCGGTGAAGCGGTCTGGTTTGGCAATGATGTGCTTCAACAGATGAGCAGAGAACGCGGCTTCTTGGATAGCCACTTGTTCCAGATCAGCGACCTGTTTGGCGTGGACCTGAGCCTGACCAAGGCCCAACGTCTTGCCACGGGTGAAGCCAACGTGTCACACGCGATGACGCTGACCGGTGTCAATTTGGTGGATGACGCGCCTAACCGTTGGAAAGTTGAAAACAGCTGGGGCGAAAAGAATGGTGACAAAGGGTACTTCGTGATGACCGATGAATGGCTCGATGACTTCGTTTATGAAGTTGTCGTCCACAAGCGTTTCTTGACGTCGGCCCAACAAGCACTCTTGAACGCGGAGCCACACGTTTTGGCACCGTGGGATTCCTTAGCTTAATCAGATTTCAGCAATAGAAGTTCAGAGATAACAAAGGGTCTGAGGCAAAAGTCTCAGACCCTTTGTTATCTCCAAGTAGCTGGTGTTGAAGCCTGGGCCAACTAACTGCCTTTCGTCCCACGCTATTTTTTAGGCAATGTTTCATGTGAAACATCTCGGCAGAAATTTCAGTAAAAAATGGGTTAGGACTGGTAATCACCGCTACATAACGCGTAGAATTAAAGCAGACGCTGACGAGACAAACTGATGAGGTGATAGGATGCACAACTTTTTATTTGATTTTGATAGTACCCTCGCGGATACCCGCGATGTAGCCGTATTGGCGACCCAAAAAGCATACGCGGCCAAGGGATTAACGGTTCCTAGTCGTGATGCCGTCGTGAGTTACATGGGCGTGCCGATTGAAGTCTCCTTTGCCAAAATGGCAACGGAGTCTTTGAGTGACGCCGCCTTAGAAGAGCTGTACACGGAGTTTCGTGCGCAGTACCACGAGGCTGAGAAGTTGGGCATCACCTTGTTTGACGGCATGGCAGCGACCTTGGACGCCCTCAAGAAGCGGGGCGCGCGGCTGTTTGTTGTTTCAAGCAAGCATTCGGTTCCCTTGCAGCGAAATTTGGACCAAATTGGCCTGGGTCAGACCTTTGAGGCCATCAGTGGGTCAGACACCGTGGCGCACTATAAGCCAGCGCCGGACGGCATCTTGAGCCTGCTGGACCGTTTCAACTTGAATCCCGCACAAAGCGTCATGATCGGCGATGCCAAATACGACATGCAGATGGGCAATAACGCGGGAATCGCGACAGCCGCAGCGATGTGGGGAGCCGCAGATCCGGCTTCCGTGAAAGCCGAAAAGCCGACGTACCTGTTACGGACGCCAGCGGCATTACTGATGATTTTTAGATAGATTGGCAATAGAGAATTAGGCGCGGGTTTCGGCTAGTTAAGCTCGTGAGCGAAGTTTGGGTGGTTTTTCCCAAACTTTTTTTGACGAAAAAAAACCGTCCCTGGTTAGAGGACGGCGTCGACTCGCTTGGTTAGGGCAAGCCGTTCATTTTATTTGGTGAATAAAATGAAAAAAGGTTGGTTAATAGGTTTTTATTGGTATGCTTGTATCCTAGCTGGCAATTGTGAAGAAATTGTGAAGAAAATTTATAGTCTGATAATGCTTATCATTAGAATCATCTTAATGACTATCGTTTTTCGATGATTCCGGCAATTGAACGGGGGTTGGATTACTTTTTTCTAATCGTTTAAGGCATATTTTTATATAAAATCAGAGATATTAAGTCATTGTCATCGAGATAAATTTATATTTCTGATGTTATTGATAAGTTTTAGAATATTGGTTTAAATATTAAGATTTTATTAAGAAAAATAGACTGAGCGGTCAATTGCCCAGTCCATTTAGATTTAATCTGATTTTTTGACACAGAGCCCTTAGTCCCGATGATGGCCGTGATGGGGACCAGCCAACAGTTGGGGCTTACCGTCCGGATGGTGATGGCAATGGCCGCCGTGGCCGTGGTGACAGCCGCCACCGAGCTGGCGTTGTTTGGTATGTTCCTTTTCAATCAGGAGTTGCTTCTTGAGTTGCCGGTTCTTCCAGAAGCCATGAATCATTACGGTGACTGGAATGATTTCCAGCGAAACGGTGGCGGGAATCAGCCACGGATACTCGGCAATCAATGCAGAAAAACGGTCGCGGTGTTCCTTCATTTCTTCGGCCGACACTTGTGGGGCCGCTAACTTGTCTTTAAACATATCGTCACGCTCCTTTGGCCCTATCATACCCCAAAGAGAAAGCGCTGTCAGTTAATGGACCATTTTTTCTAACGGCGATTCCGCCACAGGCTCCAAAGATGCAAGAGCCCCAAAATGACGGCGATGCCCAGTAGACCGGTCTCCAAGATAACGATGCCACTGAGATGACGATACTGTTGGTAAAGTAAGACGCCGCCGAGCACTAGCAGGCCGCCGCCCCACGGGATAAATTTGTTGATCATAGGGTTCCTCCCAAGAAAAAAACGGCACCGAAAAGTTCGGCACCGTTTGCGGATAGATTATTCAGCAACCTTAACCAAGACGGCTTTCGTCACGTCATTGTCAACGTCGCGGTTAATGTGATAACCGGCGACCTTTAATTTAGCGGCGTTATTTTTACCCGTCAACGTCTGCTTGACCGTAAACTTTTGCGTCATTGGAATGTCAGACAGCTTCCCTTTGAATTTAATGACAGTGTTGTCACCCTTGGTCTTGAAGGTGGTGTTGAGCGTGCCCACCTTGCTCAAGGCATTGTCCTTCTTAGCGGCGCTGTAAGACTTGTAGATCTTGTTGACGTTGTAGACCGTGGCCTTACCATTGCTGTTGAAACGGTAGGCTTCTAGGCCGGAGTTGCTCTTGGCGTTCACGGAACCCGTGACGTACCAGAGTTGCTTAGAACTAGTTAACGTGGACTTCACGTCTGACTTTTTCGTCGTTTTGTTTTTAAAACTAGCTTGTTGATTGCTCCCGGACTGACTGCTTGAGCTGCAACCGGCTAAGCCCACAGCCATGATGGCCACGAGACTCAGAGCGGCGGCAAAAATACGGGATTTCTTCATATCTCAATCACCTCATCCAAAATAATAACAGTTTTGTGCGCGACACACAAACCGCCTACTTCTATATGACTAGTATAGCATGGGGTTACTGGTAAAATCGGTTGTACCCAGTTAAAAAAGTGTTAAGTTGCGGTGACAGTCGTTAATAATCATTATTAGTTATTAAAAATCAATAATTAATAACTAATAAAAGAAGACAAACGTATGTTCTTTTGGTAAACTAGAGCTATCACTTTAGAAGAGATGAGAGGAAGAGGAAAATGAGCAAACGATATCGGGGGCGTCGTCGAGGGAAAGTCTCCATCTATACAGCGATTGCGGTAATTTTGATTGGGGCTGTGGGGGCATTGAGCAGCCAGGGCAATCCGACTGCCCGTAAGATTACGGACGTTGCGACTAGCCTGGTGGGCAGTTCCAGTAGTAGTCAGAACGCGGGCTCAGCGACGACCACGCCTAAGCAGTCTGTGGCCACCAAGGCGTTGGCTGACCAGAAATACACCGGGACCCAAATCGTGGCGGTCAACCACAACAAGCCGACCTTCACCACGGCCGAGCTGTCGACCAAGAAGGGCGCCTGGGCCACGTATGGCGACCTGGACAGCCTGAATCGGGTGACCACGGCCAATGCGCTGTTGAGCAAGAGTACCATGCCCACGGCTAAACGGCAGCCGCTGTACGTCAGTCCCACTGGTTGGAAGAACAAGGCCTACACGGTCAACGGCAAGAAGGGCTACCTATATAACCGTAGTCATTTGATTGGCTATCAGTTGACCGGGCAAAACAACAATTTGAAAAACTTGATGACCGGGACCCGGTCGCTGAACGACCCTGGCATGACGGCGTATGAAAATCCGGTAGCCAGTTACCTGAAGAGCCACCCCAATGATTACGTGCGTTACCAGGTGCAGCCCGTCTTTCGGGGCAATGAGCTGGTCGCACGGGGTGTTCACATGCAGGCCAAATCTGTGAAGAATACCGGTATTTCTTATAACGTCTATATTTTTAATATCCAAGCCGGCGTCAAAATCAACTATAGTACGGGGACCAGTCAGTATGGCAATCCCGCTAGCAGCTTTTAAGGGGTGAAAATTAGGGGCCTGGGACAAAAGTTTCGGGCCTTTTGTGTCTCCGAATATCTGGTGTTGAAACCTGGGCCAAAAGGCAGCTGGTTCCGCTTAAAACTGATAAGCAAACAATCCAAGCCCGGGATTATTCGCTTATCAGCCTTAATGCTCGCCAGCTAACCGCCTTTTGGCCCACTCTCCTTTAAAGTTACCGCCGATTCATGTAGCGGTAGATGCTATACAAAATAATTCCGGCCAGCACAATGAGGCCGATTGCCGGATTGTCGCGAAAGAGCCAGTGGACGACGCGTAGTGGACTGGTGCCGTGTAAGCCGCCAATTAAGGTGGTGAGGTGAAGCAGCATGTAACCATCTCCCGATGAAATTTTTTAAAAATTATCTGAAAAAATTAAGGAAAAGTAAAGACTTTTCAGCGATTTAGCGTATGATGAAAACCACAGAGACCTAGAGGAGGGTATTACACGTGAACGTGAATTACATGCTCATCCTGGAAATCATTGTGGTGGTCAACGCGGCGTTGGCCTTCGTGACGGTCTTCCGGGAAAAACGCGATATTGCGGCAACTTGGGCTTGGATGCTGGTGTTGGTACTCCTGCCCGTCGTCGGCTTCATTGCGTACGCCTTCATCGGCCGGAAACTGCCGAAGGGCCGGATGTTTCGCCTGCAGCGGCAGGTCGCCGTTCAATTAGAGGAACGGCTGAACCAGCAACGCGAAGAAATTGGCGATGAAATTATGCCGTCTGACCAAATTAGTCACTCGGTCATTAATATGGTAAATATGTTTATGGAAACCGACCACGCTTTTCTTGCGCGGAAGAACCGGGTGCGGGTCATCACGGATGGCCACGACCTGTTCCATCTGATGTTAGAAGACATCGAGCGGGCCCATTCCAGCATTCATATTGAATTTTACACCTTTTATAACGATCGGATTGGGAATGACGTCTTGGATCTCCTGATTAAAAAGGCGCGCGCTGGCGTCGAGGTCCGGGTCATCTATGATCCGTGGGGGTCGATGGGGACCTGGAAGAGTTTCTTCAAGCCTTTGATTGCTGCCGGTGGGCACGTCGAGGCCTTCCTGGGTACGCGTTCAGCCGTGATCGATTTTCGGCTGAACTTCCGTGATCACCGTAAGATTGTGACGATTGACGGGCAGATTGGTTACGTCGGTGGCTTTAATATCGGCGATCAGTACCTGGGCCGTAAGGAAAAATTCGGCTACTGGCGCGACACCCATTTACGCATCGTGGGGTCCGGGGTCTTCTCCTTGCAGGCGCGCTTCATGTTGGATTGGAACGCCACCGACCGCGACCATCCCTTCAAGGATGACCGGATCGAGCATAAATACTTCCCGCTGACCAAGGTCAAGGGCGCGACCAGCCTGCAGATCGTGTCCAGTGGGCCGGATTCCGACCTGCAACAGATCAAAATGGGCTACATGCGGCTGATTCAGACGGCCGAAAAGCGCTTGTGGATCCAGACGCCATACCTGATTCCAGATGATAGCGTCTTGGACTCCCTGCGGATCGCGGCCATGGCTGGCGTCGATGTGCGCATCATGATTCCAGACAAGCCGGATCACGCCTTCGTGTACCGGGCCACGCAGTACTACGCCCGGCAGTTGGCCGATGATGGGGTCAAGATTTACTTCTATCACAACGGGTTCATTCACGCCAAGACGATGGTCGTTGATGGCCGCATCGCCTCGGTGGGTTCAGCAAATATGGATTATCGGAGTTTCAAGTTGAATTTCGAGATCAACGCCTTTATTTACGACCCGCAAGTGGCCACGCAACTGGAGGAAATCTACGAGGCGGACATGCGCTACAGCGAGCTGATCACACCGGAAAAGTTCAAGGCGCAATCAACTTATTTGAAATTCAAACAGACGGCTTCACGGTTGTTGTCCCCAATCTTGTAGCGCCTAATCTGTGTGGCATGGGAAAATAGTGCGGGTCAGGTTTCGCACGAAGCAGATTGGTTGGTCCGGGTCACACCAGATGTTATGATGGAGCCGCTAAAGTGGTGGACGCTGGTGGCCCGGATTGAGGCCGGAATCCCGGTCGGGCGGCAGTGACGCCCTTTAGTGTCGTAAAAGTCTGAGTCGCTGGAGTCTGGGTGAAGTGCCCAGGCTTCTTTTTTAGACCAAAATACCCCAGCGAAAGCGTTGCTGGGGCAGTGGCAAATGCTTGGTTAAATGGTTCTTTGCTGAATTGGTTTGACTAGTTAGGGGTGCCAATGCAATCCATAGATGAGACCGGACAACCGCCCCCATCCACAAGTGTTATATTAACTGAGCAAGGCGGCAAACACAATGAAATGGCTTAACAATCGCGTTAAGGAACGATTGGTTAAGTCGCTTGCTCAGTAAGGGGGCAATCCGTCTTACTGAACGAGGGGGTTCTTCCTGATTTGACATGAGAAATGGGAGTGCCCTCTAAGCCGCTGGGATAGACAGACAGTAAAGTAAATGCCCCGCGGTCGACCGACTGCGGGGCATTTTAAGGACTTATTTGATTGGTGAAATCCTAGTTGTATCGCGTCACCTATTTCGTAAAATCAATGGCGAGACTCAAGAAGTAGACCACGACCCCACCAACGACCATGCTGACGAGTTCGCCCCAGCCGATGGACAGCCAGTTGGCCCAAAAAGTTGGCCAGAAGGCGGCGCTCCCCACGATGGCGATCTCCCAGGCAATCATGCACATGAAGAAGACAGCGACTACCGTGTTGACCGCCATTTGGGCGATGCGGTTGTGGACGAACTTGCTGAGCCAGTACATGACCAGCAAGGCCAGTAGCGTTTGGACGGTCCCGGTCACGATGTCCAGGAAACCAAACGGCGAGGCGATGATATTTGAGATGAAGACCCCCAAGGTGACTGCGACAATGTAGCGCTTGTTAAAGACGACTAAGTGGTTAAACATTTCCGACAGGCGGACCTGAAAGGGGCCGAAGCTCAGGGCTGACAAGACCGTTGTTAAAACAACGTAGAGTGCAGCTACCAGGGCAGCGAGGACCATACTACGGGTGTCGTCGATGCCCAGAAAACTTTTCTTAGAATTCACGAGAAATTCCTTCCTTTGCTAGTTATTCAATTTTTTGATGCATACATAAGGGTACCGCAAACCACGGGATTTGGCAAAATGTTCCATGTGAAACATTACAATCCGGTATTGTCTGGGAAGAAGCATTGACACGAAGCCGGGTGGTTGTGTAAGTTAAGACTAACTTAACTGAAATCATTTAAAAAATTGGAGGCGTCATCATGAAAATCGCACACCGCCAGTGGCCGCTGTGGGGGCTGTACACCCTAGCGTTTACGGTGATCGCGGCATTGGGTTTTGGCGTGTTTGGCCTGGCTAATCGGACCATGATTTGGTATATGGATGGTGTCACGCAGCATTATCCGCTGATTTTAGAGCTCCACCGCCTACTGGTCAAAGAAGGCCTCGGCGGTTTGGCCGGCTGGTCGTGGACGCTGGGATTAGGGGCGGACAAACTCACGACTTTGGCCTATTACGTGTTGGGCGATCCGTTTGCCTACCTGGTCGCGCTGCTGCCCACGCGTTTGCTAGAAGTTGGCTACGGTTGGGGCATCGTGTTGCGGCTGTATGCCAGTGGGCTGGCGTTCCTGGCGCTGGCTAAACGCTACAGCTTTCGGCCCAGCAGTCGGTTGTTGGGGGCGCTGACGTACGCGTTTACCGGCTACTCGCTGATGGTTGGGGTCCATCACCCGTTCTTCTTGTTGCCGATGATCTGGCTGCCACTGTTATTCGTGGGCATTGACCGGATTCTCCACGGCAAAGGGTGGGGGCTGCTGGCACTGATGACCGGGCTCACGATTCTGAGTAATTTTTACTTCGCCTACATTCTCGGCTTGGGCAGCCTGATTTATGCCGTGATCCACTACCTGCACGTGAAACAGCAGGGGACGCTGGCCATTCGGCTCCCTGTCGTGATTGGGCGCTTTCTCGCCGCGGCCGCGACCGGTATGCTGGTCTCTGGCGTTTTGCTGGTGCCTTCATTATTGATGATGCTGAAATCCACGCGGACCGGGGCCATCTTTGCCAACGGCCTGGTGACCTATCCGCTGGGCTATTACCTGACGTTGGGCAACGCCATCTTGACCACGGGGAACACGCTGAACTACTGGTCGGTGCTGGGATTGAGTGGGCTGACCTTCTTCGGGTGTGTCTACACGTTGGTTCACTGGCGGCGTCATCGCTGGTTGGCCGGTACCTTGGTCGCCATTGTGGTGGCCCTGGGCATCCCGGCGGTAGCTGCGGTCTTCAACGTCTTTTCAACGCCATCGAATCGCTGGATCTTACTGGCGGCGGTGCCGTTTGGCCTGGCGACCATGACTTTGGCCGACCAACTGGGGAAATTGACGCCCCGTGACCGTTGGTGGTTGGCTGGTAGTGCGGCCGGACTCCTCGCCGTCGTCTACCTGAGTAACGGGCTCATCTTCAGTAATGCCGCCCGGGACCTCATCACCTACGGCCTACTGCTGGCGTTAACGGCGATCCTGATGATTCAAGCGCCTCGCCGGCTCACGCTGGAACTGGTGGGTGTCGTGGTCGGGCTAAATTTGGTCAGCAACGCCTGGGGGTACTACGATCCCAACGCCGGGGTACAGGCGACCCAAGAGCTGCGCCGCGGGGATGCGACGCGCTACATCCAAGATTACTTTGACGGCGCCCAGACTGTGGCTAAGCGCGACCGCACCTTTAGCCGGGTCGACGCCACGCGGAACTTTAATTTATTTCGCACGGTCGGCAACAATATGACCATGACCCACGGCTTGAACGGGGTCATGTCGTACTTCTCCGTGCAAAATGGTTACGTGGGGCAGTTCAGTCGTGACCTGCAGAACTCTGAGTACGCGATGAACGCGCCCATTGGCCAAGGTGATAGCCGTACCACGCTGAATCAACTGCTCGGCGTCAAGACGCTGTTCGCCCGGGAAGATCAAGTGGCGACGCATCAGGCCCTCCCGTACGGCTACCATGCTGCGGGAAAGGTCTTCACGGAAAAGCCCGTGTACGCGCTATCTAACGGGGTAGGGACCCAGGTGTTACGCACCAACCTGGCCTTTCCGCTGGTCTATACGCAACCACAAGCCCTCACGACGACGGCCTGGCGGCAGCTCAGTGGGGTGGACCGTGAACGCAGTCTGACCCAAGCGGCGGTAACCCCCACGACTGTGACCGGGGTGAAGTCAGCTGGCTACCGCTCACCCAAGCGTCAGCTGGATTACACGGTAACCCCAGATGCGCTCCCCGTGATCGACAGCACCAACAAGGTCATTCAGTACCGCTTAAAGCAGGCGGTCGCGGGCCAAAAGACGGGGCTCAATGACAAACAACTAGCAACGTATGGGGCAACGATCAAGGCGCCCCAGCTGACGGTCGATAAGAACGGCCTGATCAGTCGCCGCGACGTCCAGCAATACGGTCCAATGGTGGGGCTACAGCGCCATCGTCAAGCCTTAGAAAACGTCTTGACGCAGAACCAAACCATCTTAAAACGGACCACCCAAGCTAACGCGAACGGCCTGCGTCAATTGGCTAGCGACGCGCAGGGGCAGCCCATCAGCTACACGCTGACGCTCAAGCACCCCAAGCGCGCTCAGGGCACGGAACTGTACTTGGCCTTAGACGGCATCACATCGGATCAATTGACCACTCGTGGGCAGCTGCAAGCTCAGGACAATACCAGCGTCCTAGGGGCCACGCCACGTTCGGATTTGACCAAGCTAAATGCCTGGCGGACGGCGACGCGCAATCCGGATTTGGGCGACTACTGGGTCACGGCCAAGACGCGCAATGCGGCCAAGACCTTCTCCCAATTTGGCATCGATAACCTGTCCGACTACGAGCCCAAGCAACACGTCTTGCTCAACTTGGGCTACTCGAAGCAGTTGCGTAAAACGGTAGATGTGACCTTCAACGCGACCCGGCAGATCAATTTCAAATCTGCCCGGTTGATCGCCGTACCATTTGGCAAGACCTATGATCAGCAGGTCCACCGCGTACAGCGCCGCGGCCTGCAGCACGAGCGGGTCACCAACAACCAGGTGACCGGTGACCTGACAACGGCCCAGACCAGTGTGCTGACCACGTCGATCCCGTACTCTACCGGCTGGCGCTTGACGGTCGATGGCCGGACAACACCCACGCTGGTGGTCAACGACGGCTTTGTTGGGGCTCGGCTGACCAGCGGGACCCACCGTATTCAACTGACCTATCAGACGCCCGGCCTCAAGCTCGGTTGGGTGCTGACGGCGCTCGGTAGTTTGGTATTACTGAGCGAGGTCGGTTGGCGGTATTGGCGGCGACCGTAAACCAGATAAAATGGCGACTCTCAAGACTTGAGGGCCGCCATTTTGTCTGTGGTTTGGTACACTAGAGAAGCAGTAAAACTTTTAGGGGAGTGATTACAATGTCACGGTGGTTAACGTGGCCCGTGTTCTACGAATTGACGGAGATCTACACGGCGCCACTCAATGTGATGTGGTTCATCTTGGGGGCAGCGATTGCCCAGTACTATGCGGGAACGGTGAACTGGTTAAATGTCGGGTTGTGTCTGCTGGTCGTCTTCATCTTTGATTTGGCCGTCAATGTGGCGGACAACTATTATGATTATCAACACGCCCATGACCGGGCGGGGTACGCGCAAAAGACCAATCCGGTCGGCCGACTTGCGTTGCCAGCAACCGGGGTGGCCCGGCTGGCGTGGAGCTTGTATGCGCTGGCCGCTGTGCCCGGCGTGGTCTTGGTTTTACGGACCGGTTGGCCGGTGGCGGTGTTTGGTGCCGTCGGCTATCTGATTGGTATCTTTTACACCGCGGGACCGCGACCAATCAACGCGACGCCGGTTTCAGCCATCGTGGTGGCCTTAGCGATTGCCTTTTTGATCCAGCTGACCTGTGTCTACGTGTCCATTTACGGGGAACGACCGCTGACCTGGTCGATGGTGGGCGTGACCTTCCTGTTGTGCCTGCCACTCACGCTGATCTTCTTTACACTCCAGATGGCCAATGATACGGCCGACCGGGATGAAGACATCGCCAATCACCGCTACACACTGGCGTATTACCTGGGCCAGCCTGGGTCCGTGCGGCTGATCCAAGTGGTCGTGGTGGTGGGCAGTCTGTGGCCGCTGGTGAACGTGGCACTGGGCATTGCGCCGGTTTGGACGGCGTTGGCGGTGCTGTTATTGCCCGTGATGTGGCGGGGAATGCGGCCCTTCTTTGCGGTCCAAGACAAGCACCGGACGTTCATGACGATGGTGAAAAGCGCCTCACTGTTCTTTGTGGCCTACCCGCTGTTGTTTGCGCTGGGGACCTGGTTGTGAGGGCGGGTTAACCCGGGTTATATTTGAAATCTACGCTGGGCGTTACTGAAAAATGGGATGGACGGCTGTGTTAGCCGTCCTTTTTGCTGTGGCGGTAATAGCGTCCTTGCGCAAAAAAAACGGAACAAAGACGCCAGGTTAACCCGGGTTATATTTAAATAGCGGCGTAAACCGTTCTACGCGTTCCGATGAAAAAATTCTCCCTTTGCAAGCGCACCGAAATACGGTATCGTAGGGGTATACCCATTGGTGTTGGAGATTAAGTAAACGGCTATGCCTGCAAAAGAGCCGTTACGATTACCACTGAGCATCGGCATCAATTTGGGAACAGTTAGGGGAAATAGCCCGAGTTAACCCGGGTTATAAAATGTTGGCAGTCGGTATTTCCAGGGGAGGAAATCAAGTGACAAAACATGTACGGGATTATTTACTGCAGCAGATTAGTAATGGGTTTATCTTGCTGGTCTTAGGCAACAGTGTGCCGTTGGGTCAGCCGCGGCTGAGCGCGTGGTACTATCAGTGGGGATCGTCGCTACTATTTGGGGGCTATTTACTGGCGGTGTTGGCGCTACTGGTCGTGGGTCTTTGGCGACCGCGGCCAGATGCCCGCGACTTTACCTGGTCGCAGACGGCCCACTGGCTGTACCTGGCCAATGAACCGCAGGGTGACTTTCGCCAGCTGAACTGGACGAAGGGTTTTTGGTGTGGCGCTGCCCTCTTTAATTTGGTGATAACACAGTTTGGCTCGGCACTGGGCTGGTCGGCCAACCTGCAGCTCTCCGTGAAACTTACGGTGGCTATCGTGGTTTTCGGCTTCGTGTTGGGAACGATTGGCCTTTGGGCGGTGCGCTGGTGGCGCCATTACACACGAGTACGGGGAGGTCAGGCATGACAAAACAACAACGTGATTACTGGCAATTGTTTTTTGGCGATATTTTCCAGATCCTCATCACGGGACAACTGGCCTTGTCACTATTAGACTGGGACCAGCTTTGGCCGTGGCGCGTGACTGTCTTGGGAATCCTATTCATCATACTAGCCGGTCTGATTGGCAGTAACGCCTGGTATCACTACCGCGGCAGCGGCCACAGTCAGCCGGTAGATACGACGACGCATTGGCTATATTTGCTAAATGAACACGACGCCAATCCTACCCGTAACTGGTGGACCTGGTCGCGGGGCGTGATCTTGGGGTTAGTCCTCTTGATGGCGGGCGTCAGTCTGCTGGATGGTGTGTTGACCCTGCCGCCCACGGCCCTGTTATTTCTCGGGCTGGACAGTCTGGTCTGCGTGGTGGGTATTTTGGGGTTTAATATTTTACGCTGGTTGATTCGTTACCAGCATTAAGTAAGGGGAGAGAAACGTATGCGTAAACGCGGGTGGCTACTACTCATAGGATTGGTGGGAAACTTGGCCACTGGCTATACGGCGCTGACCTTAGCGGGACCGTGGTGGCTGCGCTTCACCCATCTGGGGGTCTTCTTAGTCCTCTTTAATGCGAGTCTGATTTTTTGGTCCCAGCATACTCATGAATTGCGGCATGGGAATATTCGGCCCGGTATAGAGTTAGGTGGCATCATTCTGCTAGATCTACTCTACTTATTCATGGGGACCAGTTCCACAATGCACGGGTGGTCGGTCTACTTGTGGCAGGTGGCCAATGGTGTAAATTACGTGACGCTGGCTTTTGCCGTCCTGACGATCGGTTACTGGCTAGCGGCCCGTTGGCGTAAGCATCGGCGGACCAACTAAAGGGGGCCTGGGACAAAAGTCTCGGGCCCTTTGTGTCTCCGAATATCTGGTGTTGAAACCTGGGCCAAAAGGCAGCTGGTTCCGCTTAAAGCTGGTAAGCAAACAATCCAAGCCCGGGATTATTCGCTTACCAGCCTTAATGCTCGCCAGCTAACCGCCTTTTGGCCCACTCTCTTTTAGCTAGCGGGTATAGGCTTGGGCAAAGTCGGTGGTGGCAAAGTCAGTCAGCTTCGTTGGTCCCAGGAGGGGATGATGTGCGCGATAATCAGCGTAGAAGTCGTGGTCACGCTCAAAGGCTGTCATCTTGATGTACTGACGGGCAAAGGTTGCGGGCGCACCGCTAGCCAAAAGATTTTGCAACATGGCCTCGTCGCTGATCTGTACGGCTTTCAAGTCGGGGAGATGACATGCGGTGGCGAGGATAGTGGCGACGTCGCTGTAGCTTTGTTCATCGCTAGCGATATATTGACTCGTGATGCCAGGCTGGGGCGCAACCAAGGCTTGGGCCGCAATGGGTGCGATGTCAGCCGGTGCGACCCATGAGTTCTTCTTGGTCAGACTACTGTTGGTATAGATGGTGTGATCCCGTTTAATGCTGGGTAAACTGCTGAACAAGTTGTAAAACATAGCGGTAGGTCGGAGGAAAGTTAAACTGATGCCAGGGAGGTCGTGCGTCAGCTGATGTTCGATCACGTTGTAGATGTGTAGTGCCCCGACTTCGGGCCCTAGGTTGGCCCCAACACTACTCAGATTGACCACCCGTTTGACACCGGCAGCTTTGACGGCAGTGGCATAAGTGATGGCCTGTTGCCGACCGGCTTCAAAGAGGTCAGCATCACCTTGAGCGGCCGTGATCATTAGGTAAACAGCATCGGCCCTAGCGAATGCCTGAGCCAGAAAGTGCGCATCGGCAATACTGCCGATTGCTGGGGTGGCGCCTAGCGCAGTGATTTCAGCGGCACGGTCGGAACTGTGACTGATGATGGTGACGTCGTGTCCAGCAGCCAGTAGCTGTTGGGCGAGGGGCCGACTGATGTGGCCAAGGGAACCAGTTAGGGTGAATTTCATTGAGAAGACTTCTTTCTTAAAATATAGGTCTATCTTTTAACTTGGCCCCATTATAAGAGATAGATTTATCTTTTGTCAACTGGTAAACTAAAGAAAATGCTAAAAGTGAGGGCTTACCAATGAAGCTTAAAGATGAAGAGAAGCATAGCCGCCTGATTCAAGCAGGAATCACGGTCTTGGCACAGGGGGGACTCGCTAATTTTTCCACGACCAAGGTAGCTAAATTGGCGGGAATTCCGCAGTCTAACGTCTATATTTATTTTGCCAACAAACAGGGATTACTTGAGGCCATCTATCAAGACACTGTCCATCAGCAGAGTGTGGCCGTCGTGACAGCGTTAGATGCAACGACGTCAGTGGTGACGCAGCTGGCGGCTAGTATCACCGCGCTGTACCACTTTGCCCGCAATCATCCGGAAACGGTGGCGGCACTGCAAGTCTTACTCGATGATCCGGAGCTAAAGCACCAGTTACGATTGAAAGCCGACGACCAGGCCAATCAGCAGATCCAACAGCTGTTGCAAACGGGAGTCGCGCAGCAAGTTTTGCGCAATGCTGATCTGAACCTGAGCCGCTATTTTTTGGCGCGACCAGTCTTTCATTTAGCGGCCGGGGTCCAGTCGGGGCTTTACGCCGATACCCCGCAGAACTTGACGGATTTGACCACCATGATCATGGGGGCTGTCTTGCGACCGGCAGCTTACCAGTCGTGGTTGGCGGACCGTTGATCAGAAAAAACGGGTCTGGGACAAAAGTCTCAGGCCCTTTGTGTCTCCGAATATCTGGTGTTGAAACCTGGGCCAAAAGGCAACTGGTTCCGCTTAAAACTGATAAGCAAACAATCCCAACCCGGGATTATTCGCTTACCAGCCTTAATGCTCGCCAGCTAACCGCCTTTTGTCCCACTCTCGTTTTAGTCGGTCAGGAGTTGTGCAATTTGGGCGTAGCGACTGGTCCAATCCAGGGTCCACTGCTGCGTCGTTGGTGTATGCAGTAGGCAATCTAGCAAAGGCTGTTTGGCCGGGGTGTCCAGGAATAGATAGGCCTGTGGGACACTGAAACCGGGAAAGGTCTGTTGCAGCCAATGACGGTCCAGTGATTGTAAGGAAATGGCCGTCTTGATGGGAATGATGACGCCCGTGTTACGGGGTTGAAAGTAGTCAAAAATTTCCGAATAAGTATCACCCTGAAGGCGTTGGCCTAGCTGCGCCAGGTGGTCGGCATCCGCGGCGATGGGCGTGTCGCAGTCGAGAAATAGGGCGATGCCGCCGTGCGGGCCGGTCGTACAGACGAAGGCTTGAAAGGCCGCCTTAAAGAAACGCCGGCGGTACTCGATAATCTTTGTTTGGTTTACGATAGCAGCCACATTTTCCGGGTGGAGGGACATTAATAGCGTCCGCTTGAGTGGGTCGTAATGGGTCATGGGCAGGGCTCCTTTAAGGCTCAGCATAGCACAAAAAATCCCGTCGTTCAGGCAGTTAGCCCAACGGCGGGATTTCAGTTAATGAAGCTTAATCAGCGTTTAAGATCCACAGGAACAAGACGAAGACGACGGCTAACCCGTACATCATGGCGCCGACTTCCTTACCGCGCTTGGCCGCAATCATGGTCAGCGGGTAGGTGATGAAGCCCAAGGCGATACCGTCAGAAATACTGTAGGTCAACGGCATGCCCAAGACGATCAGGAAAGCTGGGGCAGCCACTTCGAATTTTTCCCAGTGAATGTTCTTTAGGGATTGGGCCATCAGCACACCCACGATAATCAGGGCTGGGGCAGTGACTTGGTTGGTCACGACCGCGAGCAGTGGGGAGAAGAAGGCCCCAAAGATGAAGAGAATCCCAGTAACAATGGCAGTGAAACCGCTCCGACCACCGACTGCGATACCGGCAGAGGATTCGACGAAGGCCCCCATCGGCGACGTCCCTAACAGCGAACCGACGACCATAGTGCTGGAATCGGCCATCAGAGCCTTACCGATCCGTGGCAGCTTGTTGTTCTTGACCAGACCGGCTTGTTCGGCCAGGCCAACTAAGGTCCCGGTGGTATCAAAGAAGGTGACCAGCAAGAAGGTCAAGACGACGACCACCAGCTGTAAGGAGTTGATGCTAGTAACGTGGGTCAGCCCGACCATGAAGGTGGAGCTGATGCTTGGGACACCGGAGACCAATTGCTTAGGCATAGCGATCAAGCCGGTTGACAGTCCCAAAATGGAGTTGGCCACCATCCCAATGAAGATGGCCCCAGGAACGCGCGCACTCATCAGCACTAACGTCACGATTAACCCGAAGATGGTCAACCACGTGCTTCCAACTTGCAGGGAGCCGAGGGTCACGACCGTGGACTTGTCGGCGACGATCAAGCCACCTTGGCTCAACCCAATAAAGGCGATGAACAGGCCGATCCCGGCGCTAATAGCCATTTTCAAATCCCGTGGAATGGCATCGACGACCTTTTCCCGCAGCTTGAAGGCCGTCAGGATCATGAACAGGATGGAGGCCACGAAGACACCAGCCAGCGCCGTTTCCCAAGGCACCTTCATTCCGATGACTACGGAGTAAGCGAAGAAGGCGTTGATCCCCAGGCTGGCGGAGATGGCGATCGGGTAGTTGGCCAGAATCCCCATCAACATGCACCCAAAGGCTGAGGCAAAGGCGGTCGCGGTAAACACGGCCCCTTGGCTAATGCCGGAAGCCCCCAGCACTTGCGGGTTCACGAACAAGATGTACGCCATGGAAACGAAGGTCGTTAAACCGGCCAGCGTTTCTTTCTTGTAGTTTGTGCCCAATTCTTCAAAATGGAAAAAGTCAGCGATTCTTTGCATGAATGATTGCTCCTTTAAGGCAAATTTATGTAAAATCCGAACGTTTATTGCTATCGTTCGTGTTTTTATTCTTAATCAATCCTTATAAAGCTTATCACGTTCTAAAAATAAAAGCAATCACGAATTATAAATAATTTTATAATGGACTAGTTCGTGATTATCTCGAAAAATAAAAAAAGCCTGGGAAATTTCCCAGACTCAGTCATGTTTTGATGCAGGTTAATCCGGATCAGCCAGGGACTTGCCGCTGGTGATGGACTTAAAGCCAGAAAAGGCCGTGTCGATCGTTTGGTATTCCGCGTCGCTGAGCGTGACGTCCAGGGCTTGGGCGTTGGCCTCGACTTGGGCAGCGCGCTTGGCACCGGGGATGACGACGCTGACCAGTGGATCTTGCATGTACCAGGCTAAGACGGTTTGGGCGACCGTGGCGTTGTGCGCGTCCGCAATCGGCCGGATGGCGTCGATGGCCTTGAGAGCTTGGCTGTACCGTGGTTCTTGAAAATCACTGATCTGGCTGCGGATATCGTCGGCCGGGAAGGTGACGTCTTGATCGTATTTCCCAGTTAACAGGCCGGAAGCCAGCGGAAAGTATGGGACGAAACTAATTTGGTGGTCCTTGAGATATGGCATCAAATCAGCCTCGTGATCGCGGTGGAGCAGGCTGAATTCGTCTTCGACCACGTCGACATACCCGTCGGCATTGGCTTCTTTGACTTGGTCCAGACTGAAGTTGGACAGCCCAATCGCGCGAATCTTGCCTTGTTCTCGCAAGCGTTGTAAGGCGCCGACTGCTTCGGCCTTAGGTGTTTGCTTGTCGGGGAAGTGAATGTAGTAAATATCCAGGTAGTCGGTGTTGAGCCGTTTCAGGCTGGCCTCGACTTGGGCGGTCAGGAACTTGGGGTCGTTATTGATGACCTGTTCGCCGCTCGAAAAGTCCTGGGCGCCCTTGGTGGCGAGCGCAAAGCTGTGCCGGTCGAAGTCGTGCATGGCTTGGCCGACCAGTTCTTCGGAGTGACCCAGGCCGTAAACGTAGGCGGTATCGAGCAATTTGATACCGTTGTTCAGCCCGGCCTTGACCAGGTTCAAGCCGTCTTCATCTTTTAAATTGGGGAAGAGGTTGTAGCCGCCGACCGCGTTAGTCCCGAGACCGAGTGGCGTGGCCTGCACATCAGATTTACCAATCGTAACTTGTTTGTGTGTCATACATGACCCTCCTAATGAAGTTGTGAAACCGGATTCAAATACATTTCCTATTATAGCGGATTTCACCGAGCGTGAAAAATAACTTGGTCTGGTGTTAGCCAGCGCCACTTTCTGGTACACTGGAAGGCAAGGAAAAGGAGCGGTGAAAAATGACAACTTACTTAATCGTGGGGGCGAGTGCTCTCGGGCAGTCGGTCGCCCAACAACTGGCAACGCAAGCCGACGCGACGGTGCGACTCTTAAGCGCGCCTGACGAGGTGGTGGCGCCCGCATTAGCCCAACAGGTCACGGTTTTGACAGGGGACCTGACGCAAGAGGCAACTTACGGTCCGGCCCTGCAAGACCAACCCATTATTTTCTCGGCATTGAGCGGCATGGACGTGGACCTGGCGTTTGAGGCGTTATTCGATGCGCAATACCACCAGCGCCTGACGTTGACGCGGTTCGTGATGTTGAGTACGGCCGGCGTCGATCAGGAGGTCACGGGCGACTTGCATTACTCGGGCATCACCGACGTCAAGGAATACCTGAACCAGCAACGGTATGCGGCCAAATTGGTGGACGAGGCGGAATTCCCGTACACCATCTTGCGGCCGGTAACGTTGAATGACGATGCCAAACGCGACCCTCGGATCATCAAAGAGGGCGCGGCTGTACCGGCTGGGACTGTTCCACGTGAAACAGTCGCTCAGGTCGCTGTCCAGCTGATGACTGACGGTGGCGCAGATTATCAGTCGTTGGCGATCTGCTAACTGATTAAAGCTGGCAGGAAAATTAGGTGCGTACAACTACACAGTCTGAGCTGTCCGCTTTCCGTTCGCCAAATATGAGCCGGAACGCGGTGGGCGGACGGGTTGAGCCAAGAAGCGGTCTCGACGCCTCGACTTTGAGCCGAAGGACCGCGTCTCGAAGTCGCCAGATCCCTAACCGGCGTGAATCGTGCCGCTAAGGAATCTCCCACGGCTGAGCTCATATTTGGCGAACTCTCAGCTACGGGGATGATTTATCACCAGTCGGAGTGTTTCTTGGCAGCGTTGAAGGGCAGACAATGCTGCTGATAAACGCCAACCAGCAGTGAAGCTGGTGACAGAAATTATGACTATTAAATTGGGTCACACCCGACATCCACAGTTACAGCAGTGCTCGGTCACAAAATTGGCAGGAACATTGCTGAAATAGCAACGTTCAGCTACATTGGTGGGTGATTCTCCACGTAGCCGTGAGTGAGCTGAATTTGGACTCAGCCGAGGTTGAAGACCGTTCTTGGGCTTCGACCGGTCCTTCCCACAGCGTCACGGTCCACATTTGGCGAACGGTAAGGCGGCCAGCACGGACCATCTTGTTTGTGCTAACTGATTAAAGTTTGCCAAAACCTGAGGAATTCAGTCGTGGGTTGCCGAAATGTTTGTTAAAATAGAGCTAGTGGGGTGAAAGCAGTGGCAATTAATATTGATCAAGACCAATTAGAAGCGATTCGCGAGCGTATGGATGAGGCCAATCAACGCGCCCACTTCGTAATTTTTAAGTCCGTGGAACGGGCGACTGGTAAAGTCCTGCGCCTCATCACGGATATCGAAAGTTTCCGAACGATTCGCGACCAGCATCAAGACGACTCCGACATGACGATTATCCAAGACATCGTGCCCATCACGGCCACGTTAGCGCGCTGGGCAGTTGCCGAAAATATGGCGGCCCAACAACAGGGTGACAGTGCGGCGGTCTTGGCCGATCTGGAGCACTACACGAATGCGGTGTTGCAAGAAAATCATCAAACCATCAATCCGCCAGAAGACGCGACTGATTCAGACGACTAGCTTAGGTTGGTCGCCTTTTTGTTAGGCGTTGAAATGGGGCCGCCATAATCAACAGGTGATTTGACCAAGTTATACGGAAAAGATTAATGGCAAACAGCATTAAACGATACATGGAAAATGCCAGCAAAGTCACCAAATGTCGGCGACTAAGCGAACTGGTATTTTTTTGTGACATTTTCGCGTCAAGCCGCTATTGCGCACGTAAAACTGGTAAGATGGAGATACCGATAGGGGAGAAGAAATCTTTTTTGGAGGAGAGATCTCATGAAGAAGTATTGGCAATTACTTTTGGGTACGGCGCTGTTCGCATTGACCCTGGGTTGGGGGTCCGCACCAGTTGTGGCCCCAGCGAAGGCTAAAGCAACGATGAAAATGGTGACGTACGGGCAGTTGACCAACAAAAATCCACATCGACTGGCAGCTGTTCGGGAAGCGGCGCGTCAGGCGATTTTACAGACGACCAAGTCTAAGAGTAAGCGGGTGCCAGCGGTATATCAAGTGAAGTTGCCGACCCACATGACGAAGAAGGCGGGACTGGCCGAGAAGGGGCTACAGATGCCGCTACTGAAGAACAGTTTTAAGCTGTCACACGTCACGGTGCCTTACAGCGCGTTAACGGGCAAGATTGCCAATCGTTACTTACCCAAGGCTAACCGCACCCAGAAGATCAACGCCAACAAGATGGTGGCCTTGACCTTTGACGATGGACCGGATAAGACCTTGACGCCGCGCCTGCTCAAGACGCTGAAGAAGGCCCACGTGCACGCCACGTTCTTTGAGGTTGGTCAAAGTGTGAAACGCTATCCGCAGATTGCCCGGGCCGTTTTAGCAGGGGGCAACGAGTTGGCGAACCATTCCTGGAACCACCCGAACTTTGGTAGCATTGGGACCAAGAAGACGGCGCAACAGGTCTTGCGGACCAATCAAGCCATTTATCAAGCGACGAAGACCTTGCCGCAATACGTTCGGCCGCCATACGGGAGCATTACCGCTGCGGAAGGCCGCAAGCTCCAGCAGCCGATCATTCGCTGGTCGGTGGATTCACGCGATTGGGCATATTTGAATAGCAAGAAGGATATTAAAGAAGTCATGAAAGACACGCGGGGTGGCGACATCATCTTGATGCACGATGTTCACAAGCAATCCGTCGCCGCGGTACCAACGATCATCAAGCGCCTCAAGGCCAAGGGGTACAAATTGGTCACGGTCAGCGAACTGCTGAACAATCAGGCGCTGCCGGGGTTACAATACTTTGGCGCGCACGATTCGCGAGTCGTTGGCAAATAAAAAAACGATTAGTTTCACGTGGAACATTTTCCCGTGAGACTGAT
This sequence comes from Levilactobacillus brevis, assembly GCA_003666485.1. Classification (GTDB taxonomy): domain Bacteria; phylum Bacillota; class Bacilli; order Lactobacillales; family Lactobacillaceae; genus Levilactobacillus; species Levilactobacillus yiduensis. The sequence goes on along the minus strand of CP032931.1, from coordinate 2,943,598 downwards.
CGTTTTTTGCTGTAGCGATAGATTAGGCCAACAATTGCTTGACCAGTTGTTCATAAACGTGTTGGACGTGGCGGAATTCGTCGAGGTCGACGGATTCGTTCAGCGAGTGGGCGTCATACCATTTGCCCGCGCCGTAAACGATGACGGGGAAGGTGTTGGCTGACTTGGTGAACTCCGATGCGTCAGTGGCGCCATGGATGACTTGCAGGTCGATGGGGTGGCCAAATTCGGCGTCCGCGATGGCCTTAGTCGTTTTGACGAGCGGGGAATCCTGTGCGCTGATGATTGGTTTGAAGCTGTAGTCCACGTGCAAGGTCAGGTCCACGCCGTCTTCTTGGTTGAGGCGGTCGACGGTCTCGTTCAACCGCTTAATGACGGCGGCGTTGTCGAATTCCGGAATCGGCCGGATGTTGCCTTGAAGCTCGGCCTTGGCGGGGATGCTGTTAACTTGTTCGCCACCGTTGAAGACGGTCACGCTGTGGACTAGCGGCCCGAGTTCTGGACTGACCGGGGTGTCGTCAAATTCGGTAGCTTCGGCGGTCACGTATTTGATCAAATTGGTAATGGCGTTGACACCTTTTTCTGGCATCGAACTGTGGGCGCCGACCCCGCGAGAATAGACGTGATAGTTCAGTGATCCGTTGTGGGCGTAGACTAAGTTGCCGCCGGTCGGTTCGCCGATGACCATGCCAGTCAGATCGTCAGCGAGGCCTTGTTCAGTCAGCATCCGTGAGCCCATGGCCCCGTTTTCCTCGCCGACGGTCCCGATGAACCGCAACCGGCCGTTGAGCTTGACCTGAGCGTCGGCAAGGTTGATGAAGGTGATCAGCATGCCTGCCAGGCCACTCTTCATGTCTGCGGCACCACGGCCGTAAAGCGTATTGTCGGCAATATGCGCGCTAAATGGGTCGAACTGCCAATCGGCCAAATCGCCCGTGGCCACGGTGTCTAGGTGACCAGCCAGCGCGAAAACGTTATCGCTGGCGGGGTCACCGATTTCGGCTACCACGTTGCTACGGCCGGGAGCGTAAGAAATTAGTTTGGCGGCGATCCCGTGCTCCGCGAAGAGCTGCTGAATATAGGTCGCGACGGCTTCCTCGTTACCGTTGACGGAATTAATGCTGACCAAGTCCTGTAAAATCTGCACTGCTGCACTGTCTTTCATATAATACCAGCCCACTTTCTCACCATTTTTTAATATTATAATTCAGTGTAGCACGCTTTCAGAAAAATGGCCCGTAAAGTTGCTGAATATCACAAAATTTATGGCAAACATTTGTTCGCTTTTGCTGACGGATATGCTAGAATATAATCAACTAAGACGAGAACGAAAATGGAGGTTGGCTGATGAGTTTACAATTTATTTTGGGAAGCGCCGGGCAGGACCACCGGGCGCCGATGGTCGCGGCACTGGCACAACAGGTGACGGACCAGCCCACTGATCAGGGCTATTATTTGGTGCCGAACCATATCAAGTTTGAAACGGAAGTCGATGTCTTGGCGGCGTTAAAGGCCAAGATTGCGCCGGACCAACCGCTGTTTGCCCAGACGCAGGTCCAGGTCTTTTCGTTTACGCGATTGGCCTGGTTTTTCATGAAAAATGAACCGGTCTATCAGTTGCCCCGAATCTCTACGGCCGGACTCAACATGCTGATCTACCAGATTATCCAGAGCCACGCCGATGAGCTGACCATCTTCAGGGGTGAGGTTGACCGTCCCGGCTTCGTCAGCCAACTGACGACACAATTGGCCGAATTCAAGGTGGGTCAGGTCACGGCCGCCGACCTCATGAGCGCTATCGATCAACTGCCGGGCACCAACGCCGACCTGCAGGCCAAGCTGCACGACCTGATGATTATCTATGACGCATTTGAGACCCAGATGCTGGGCAAATACATTGAAAACACCGACCTGCTCAATCAGCTGGCCGATTACCTCACGCACCGCGTTGACCTGAGCCATGCGCATTTCTATCTGGAAGGTTTCTCGCAACTGAGCGCTCAGGAGCGGCAGTTGGTGGCGGTTTTGATTCAACAAGCCGCCAGCGTGACAGTGGCCTTGAACCTGGATAAGCCGTATCCGCAAGACTTGCCAGACACCACCAATCTATTCTTTCAATCAGCTAAAACCTATCATCAACTTTACACGGTGGCCCAGGCCAATCACGTCCGCGTGCTGGTGGACCAGCGGGCGAAATCAGCCCGGGTCTCTGCCGACCTACAGGCACTTGATGACTACTGGCAGGCCAGTAACACCTTGGCGCCCTTGCCTGCCCACGCAGCCGTGACGCCGACCAACATTCAGATCGTCCAAGCCGACAACCGCTACGTGGAGGTCTCGCGCGTCGCCACGCAGATTCGCCAATTGGTGGCGACGGGTAAGTACCGCTACCAAGACTTTCTCGTGCTGGCACGACATTTGGACGCCTACCAAACGGTGATCGACCCCATCTTTCAGGCACAGGCGATTCCGTACTTTGATGACGCCGACGTCCAAATGGCCGACCACCCCTTTGTTGAGTTGCTCAATGGTTTGTTTGACGTGCAGCGTAAGAACTACCGCTACGCCGACGTCTTTCGGGTCTTGAAATCAGAATTATTGTTGCCCACAGCCGCGGATGGCAAGCCGATGTCATTGACAGCCTACCGCCAAGCGCTGGCACTGACCGAGAACTTGGTCTTGAAGACTGGTTACGAGGGCCAACACCGCTGGACGCAGGAAGCGGACTGGGTCTTCAACCGCTTCGCCGCGGGGGATGGCGGAGTACAAACCACTAAGGATGCGCAAACGACGACGCAGATCAACGTGATCCGCCGTTTCGTCAAGCAAACCTTGCCGCCATTCTTTGCCCGGCTCAAGGCGGCAGCGACCTACACCGATGCCGTGGCCGTGCTCTACCAATTTCTGGCCAATGCCGGGGTGCCCGACCGCTTGATGGCCTGGCGGGACCAAGCCATTGACGCGGGGGACCTGGTCAAGGCTGGGCAACCCGAACAGACCTGGGGCACCTTCTGCCAAATTTTAGACGAGTTCCACACGATTTTGGGCGACACCCCGTTTGTCCAAGCGGATTTCCAGGCATTGCTACAGGCCGGGTTTGCGGGGGCTAAATTCAATCAGATTCCGTCGACCTTAGATCAGGTCACGATTTCTGAAAGCGGGATCGTCCAAGCCAATAACCGTAAGATTACCTTCTTGATGGGGGCCACGGCCGATGCCATGCCGGACGACCAGGTGCCAACGACATTGCTGGCGGATAACGATCGACAAGACCTGAGTGAACAGCTCCAGCAGGTCGATGAAAATAGCTATCTCCGCGACGATGCCGCAACGCAATTGGCCGGTGAGCCATATTTAAACTACCTGGCTTATTTGAGTGGTAGCGAACAGCTGATTTTCAGCTATCCAGTCACCAGCGATGCGGACCACAATGGCTTGCAGATTTCGCCGTACGTGGCGCGGATTCGCGATTATTTCCAACTGCCCACTCAAATTGCGGCGGCGACTCCTCAAGCCGAGGACGACGACATTTTACCGTTCATCGGGACGCGGCGGACCACGCTACGACATCTGGTCCAAGCCGGCCATGACAGTCAACTCCGTGAAAAGCCGCTGTCTAATGCCTGGCTGTACGTGCTACAACTGTTGCGCGCGGACCCCAATTATGGTGAGCTAACGACCAAATTACTGGGCAGTCTCAGCTACCGCAACGTGCCGACGTCACTGACGCCAGACATCGTGACCCAACTGTATGGCAATAAGATCAATACTTCCATTTCCAAGTTGGAGGAATACTATGCCAACCCGTACGCCTATTACCTGAAATACGGCCTAAAACTGCAGGAACGCGACGTCTTTGAGCTTTCACCGGCAAGTACCGGGGAGTTCTTCCACGCGACCTTAGATGGCCTGATGAAGCTGGTTAACCGCCAGCACCTTGATCTAGCCGAGATGGACGACCAGCAATTGCGCGAAATGACGGACGAGGTCATTGCCAAGATTCTCGACACAACGGCCAACCCGCAATTCGCCATTCTGGAGAGTTCCCACCGGATGACCTACATTCGCGAGCAATTGATCAAGACGATGCGGCGGATGGCGTCGACCCTGCAGGAACAGAGTAAACGCACCAAATTCCGGCCCAAGCGGACCGAGGTGCAATTTGGCCTGGGGGACGAGCAAGGCTTAGCGGCGCTGTCCTTTGACGTTGGTAAGCAACGCCAGGTCACAGTCCGCGGCCGGATCGACCGGCTGGATGCCATGCAGGTCAACGATAAGACCTACCTGGGCATCGTGGACTACAAGAGCTCCGAGCACAAGTTCAGCTACCAAGATGCCTACTACGGTCAGGCCATGCAAATGCTGACGTATCTGGATGCCGTCCAGAAGAATATGCCAGATCTTTTGGATAACGTGACGGCTAAGGATGCCGAATTGGCGGGAGCGGTGTACTTGCACCTGCAAAACCCGATTTTAAAGGCCGCCGACGTATTGGGGACGGACCTGGGGGATGCCTTGTTGAAAGCGGAGCAGTATCAGGGCCTGTTACTCGATGACCCAGACCTGTTGACCAATTTGGACACGCTGTTCGCGGACCCTGACTTCACCGGGAGTTCCTTACTCTTCCGCGGGCTGCGCAAGACCAAGAAGGGCATCAGCTCTTATGGCAAGTTGCTTGTGAATCCCGAGGAGTTGAAATTACTGCTAGCCCACACGGAACGCCTGATCAAACGCGCGGCCACGGAAATCTTTGAGGGCCACGTGGACCTGGCGCCGTTCCGGCAACAGAGTCGCACGGCCCTACAGTATTCGCCGTACAAGTCGATCATGCAGTTTGACCCCTTACTAAAGGAAAATAATTACCGGGATCTCGCGGCGTTAAAGAAAGCCGACGTCATGGCGAAAATCAAGGCAGAACAAGGACAGGAGGGCCCCGATGAGCACAAAATTTAACTATACTAAAAGCCAACACCAAGCCATTTTCCAGACGGGCAATAACCTGTTAGTCTCGGCTTCGGCCGGTTCTGGGAAGACCCGGGTGCTGGTCCAGCGGGTGATCGAGCACCTCAAGGCCGGGATGGGTATCGACCACATCTTGATCGTGACCTTTACCAAGGCGGCCGCCGCGGAAATGCGCGACCGGATTCAAACCGAGATGCGCAAGGAATTGGCTGCCAATCAAGGCAATAGTGAGCAGCAACAATTTTATCTGCGCCAATTGAACCAGTTACCGGTCGCTGACATCAGTACGCTGGATGCCTTTTGTCTGCGCATTCTGCAGCATTACTACTACGTGATCGACCAGGACCCCGTGTTCCGCTTGCTAGCGGACGAAACGGAAAACACGCTACTGCGGGATGAGGTCTGGGCCGATCTGCGCGAACAGCTCTACGCCGATGATGAATCGGGGGTGTTTGCCCGGCTGACCGAGAACTTTTCGGGGGACCGGAATGATCAGGGGCTAGCCGACTTGGTGCAACAGACCTATACGTTTGCCAACGCGACCCCGGACCCAGCGGCCTGGCTGGCGGCGTTACCACAACCGTACCAGTTGGACAGTGACCATTTGACCGGCACGACCTTTTATCAGCAGCGGGTCAAGCCATTGTTCACTGAGCAACTCCAGCAGGTCAAGGCCGACCTGACCAGCGCACAACAGCTGGCCGTGCAGGCGGATTTGACCAAACAAGAGGCGCATCTGACCCCGCTACTTGGCCAGGTACAAGAGATTCAAGATCTAGTGGATGGTGATAGTTGGAATGCGTTGCGCGCGGCGATTCAAAACTTTGCCTGGGGGAAAATGCCCTATATCCGAAAAAATAATGAAGATTATCCGGTCTATAACGAGCTGAAGAGTACCTACTACGACCCGGCCCGTAAGCAGTTGGCGGCGCTCCAGAAATCCTATCTGCTGCAGACGGAAGAACAGGTCCTGACGACTATCACCAAGTCCGGTGAACTAGTTGGGGAGTTGGCCCGGGTGGTGACGGCCTTTCGGGATGCCTATCGTCAAGAAAAACAGCGGCGTCACGTCTTGGACTTCGCCGACATTGAACACGCCGCGCTGGAGATCTTGACCAGTGACACCGACCAGTCGCGACAGGTCGCGGCACAATTGCGCGACCAGTATCAGGAAATTATGATTGATGAATACCAAGACACCAATGGTCTGCAAGAAGCCATTTTGACGGCCATCGCTCAACCAGCCCCACACGGCAACTTATTTATGGTGGGGGACGTCAAGCAGTCAATCTACCGCTTCCGGCAGGCCGACCCCACCTTGTTCATGGACAAGACGGACCGGTACGCCACGGATGGTGACGATGGCCAGCTGATCGTCCTGGCCGAGAACTTCCGGTCGATGAAAAATGTGGACGACTTTACCAATCTGATTTTTAAGCAGCTAATGGACCGAGAACTAGGCGAAATCGCCTATACTGGGTCGGCACAGCTGAAGTATGGCGCCACCTACTACGATGACCAGGCGCCGGACGTGACCAGTACGGCCGAGCTGTTGGTCTATTTGACCGAGGGCGATTCGGCTGCGGATACGGACGGTGAACCCCTTGATGCGACATTTCAGGTGGACAACAAGCATCAAGGGGAAGTGCTCCTGGTGGGGAAGAAGATTCAGGAGTTGGTGGCTACCAAGACGCCATTTTATGACCGCGACCAAAAAAAGGTTCGGCCGATCTCTTACGGCGACATTACGCTGTTGACACCAACGAGGACCAATAACCTAATCATTACGGATGAACTGCGCCGTCTGGGAATCCCTGTCGTGGTCAATGATGCGCAAAATTACTTTAAGACCACCGAGATTCAAATCATGATGGCGATGTTAAAAATTATCGATAACCCCTACCAGGATATTCCGTTGGCCGCGGTCTTGCGGTCACCCATCGTGGGCTTAAATGAAAATGAACTCGCCCAACTGCGGATCAACCAAAAGACCGGCGACTACTATCAGGCATTGTTGCACTACCAACGGACCTTTGCGGCCACGACGGCCAGTGATTTTCAGCTGAACGTCTATAACAAGCTCAGTCATTTTCTGGAACAGCTCCAGACCTTCCGCGACGTGGCTCAGCAAAACGAATTGGTTACGCTGATCTGGCGAATCTATCAGGATACCGGCTTCTTGGACTATGTCGGGGGGATGCCGGCTGGTGAACAGCGTCAGGCCAACCTTCACGCCTTGTATGAACGGGCGCAGAGCTATGAGAAGAGTAGCTTCAAAGGCCTCTTTCAGTTCGTCCGGTTCGTGGAACGACTCCAGGAACGCGAGGCCGATTTGGCCGGTGCACCGGTTCAGTCGGCTGAAGACGCCGTGTCCGTTATGACCATTCATGGCAGTAAGGGACTGGAATTTCCGGTCGTCTTCATCATGGATGCCTCGCGGGAATTCAATAAACAAGACCAGCAGGGCAATTACGTCATGAGTGGCCGACGCGGCATTGGCATTGACTACCTGGATCCGGAGAGTCGTGTCAAGACACCTAGTCTGCAAAAACTAGTCACCGCCCAAGCCATTTCTCGGGCCAGTCTTGCCGAGGAAATGCGGAAATTGTACGTGGCGTTGACCCGGGCCGAATCGCGGTTGTACATCGTGGGGTCACACAAGACGCAGGCTGAAGCAATCACGGCTTGGGAACAGGCCTACCAGAGTCCGGACTTGGTCTTGAATGCGACCTTGCGGGAGAAGAGCACGGTGGCCAATTATTTGGATTGGATCGGCATGTGCTTAGTCCGGGATGGCAAATTCCCCGACGATTTGCGCCAGGGGACGGCGACGTTCTCTGGGCTGGCTGGTGATCCCGCCAACTTTAGCGTGACCTTTGCGACGGCCAGTGAGCTGGCGCCGACAGAAAGCGTTAATGCGGCGGCCGTGGATTGGCTAAAGACCAACAGCGCGTCCGCTGCACAGGTGCCGGCAACGGCGGTCGACGGTGAACAGTTCCAACACATCATGGACTTCCATTACCCGCACCAGGCGGCGACCGTGACCACGGCGTACCAGTCCGTGTCAGAAGCCAAGCGGCTATTCGAGGACCCCGACAACGCCACGATTGGCGAATATCAAGCCAGCGCTACGGGACAAACGGGACACCGGTTCGTGACACACGACTTCGCCCGACCGGAATTTCTCCAGACCGTGCGTGAGCCCTTGCCGACCGAAATTGGGAGCGCCACGCATTTGGTCTTGCAAAAGCTGGATGTGCACGCAGCACCCACTGCGGCGAGTGTGCAGGCGGTCATTGACCAACTGGTGGCCGACCAAGTGTTAACGGCCGCAGTCGCGCAACGCATTCAACCGGCGGCCATCCTGCGCTTCTATGACAGTGAGCTGGGCCAACAAATTTTGGCGGCGCCGGATGAACTCCATCGTGAAGTGCCGTTTTCCCTGTTGATGCCGGCCCGTAGCCTGTTTCGAAACTTTAAAGAAGCCGACTCACAGGTGCTGGTCCATGGGATCGTGGACGGCTATTTGGAGACGCCCACCGGTGTGGTCCTGTTTGACTACAAGACGGACCACGTCAACGTGGCGGCTAAAGCGCAGAGTGAGGCCAAATTGCTGGACCGGTATGGCGGCCAGGTCAATTTATACGCGGCGGCTTTAAAGCAGATGACGGGCAAACCTGTAGTCGCCCAGTACCTCTACTTGTTGGCGAGTGGTGACCTGTTGGCAGTACCGGTGAAGAAAATTCAGAATTTACCAGACTAACAACAAACGAGGACGTACCGTCGCAATGACGATCCGTCCTCGTTTTTTTGAATTATTGATGAATCAAGAATAGCGAAATCAAGATAAAGACTTGAACGACCATGACGACCAGTACGCCAGTAAAATACCGCGTGTAGTGGTGGTCGCGGTGGAACAGCCAACCGATGATGCTGGCCAGAACGATTAGGCCAACGACCAGCATGATGATCAGTTTTAATTTAACATCGAAGTCTGTGGTTAACATCGCATGCGCCCCTTACCATAGCTATTTAACGCCATTATACCAGACTTGTTGGTCGGCAGCGCCTAATCGCGTTCGAGTGTTAGGGCAATGCCCATACCGCCACCGATGCACATGGATGCGAGACCGCGATGTAGATCAGCGCGGATCAGCTCGTGCAAGAGGGTGACGACGATGCGGGTCCCCGAGGCGCCTAATGGGTGGCCGAGGGCAATGCTGCCGCCGTTGACGTTGAGCTTGTCGGCGGGGATGGCCAGGTCGCGGGCAATGGCAACGGACTGAGCGGCAAAGGCCTCGTTGATCTCGAAACGGTCAATGTCCGCAATAGTCAGGTCGTCTTGTCCCAGTGCACCTTGGATGGCCGTTACCGGTGCGTAGCCCATTATGGCAGGGTCGATGCCCACTTCTCGGTAGCCGCGCAACGTGGCCAAATAAGGAATGTGCGCCGCTTGGGCCGCTGATTTGCGCATCAACACCATGGCTGCCGCGCCGTCGTTTAGACCCGCGGCATTGCCGGCTGTGACCGTACCATCGGCCTTGAAGGCTGGTTTCAAATGAGCCAGTTGGTCCAGAGATGTGGTCGTCCGCACGGCCTCGTCGGCAGTGATGGTCGTGTCACCAACGGTCACGGGGATAATTTCGTCAGTAAAACGATCCGCGGCTTGGGCTTGGGTGGCTTTTTGCTGGGAACGTAGGGCAAAGGCGTCCTGTTCGGCGCGGGTGACGTGGTATTTGGCGGCCACGTTTTCCGCGGTAATGCCCATGGCCTCGCCACCAAAAGCGTCGGTCAAGCCGTCATTGGCCAGGCTGTCGACCAGCGTGGTGTGGCCTAATTTCTGTCCCCAACGAATGTCGTTGTTTAAAAAGGGGGCGTTACTCATGCTTTCGGTGCCGCCCACGAGTACAGCGTCGGCGTCGCCCATGAGAATGGCGCTTTGGCCTAACCGAATGGCCTTCAGGCTCGAGCCACAGACCTGATTGATGGTCATTGCGGTGCTCGTGACCGGTAGACCGGCATTGAGTTCGATTTGTCGCGCTACATTTTGCCCTAGCCCGGCTTGAAGGACCGTGCCAAAAATCGTTTGTTGAATCGCGGTAGGGGCGAGCCCACTCCGCGTAACGGCAGCCTGGGCCGCAATGGTGCCCAGTTCAACGGCCGAAAGCCCCCGCAAGCTCCGCCCAAATTTGCCAATGGGGGTCCGCACCGCACTTACAATCACAACTTCATCTGCCATGGTGATTCTCCTTTTCGATAGTCTCCGAACCTCAAATATAACTGACTTTTCCGGATTTGTCTTGAATTTTGGGCTTAAATTGGGGGGATTTGCTTTTTCTTAAGGAATCGACGGCAAATAAAAAGAATCAGTGCGGGTAAACACTGATTCCCAAGTAACGTGTTAAATTTTTGATAGATCATAGTTAGCACGTGGTCCGCCAACGTATTTTGGCCGTGACCGGAGTGCGGTGACGTGAGCCCCGCCCAGTTCGGTATAGGTTGGTCGAACGGGGACCTGAACGAATTTAACGTGCATGCCGATTGCTGTATCGCCAATGTCTAGGCCCGCCGTAGCGGTGACGTGTTCGACTTCGACGGGATCAGTGAACTGCTTGAAGGCAGCGATGGAGCAGGCGCCACCCGCGTGGAGGGCAGGGACCACGGTCACGATTTCTAAGTTACGCTGCTGGGCGACAGCACGTTCGACGACCAGGCTACGATTGATGTGCTCGCAACCCTGAACGGCTAAGTTGATGCCCAATGGATCAAGTTGGTGCTTCAAGGTTTTGATGACCAGTTCACCCACGGTCAAATCGGAATTTTTACCGATATGACCACCAACGATTTCGCTGGTCGAGCAGCCCAAAACAAAGATGTCGCCGCGGTGAAGTTGCGCGGTGGTGAGAATATTTTGAATGTCAGTGGTAAGTTGCTTGGTAAATTCAACAGTGTCAATTGAAATCATAATGAAAATCCTTTCTTAAATTGAATGAGGTACAAGTTTGCGCAGACTGCCAACCATTGCGGTCGTGACTGCCATGCCGAAAGCGACTTGTAGGCAATTGCCAAATACAGAGGCTAAGCCAGCAGGCCAGCCGAAGAGTAAAGCTGTCGCGAAGAAATAACCAGCTACCATGATGGCGCTTCCAATTAGGAGCGGCACCAGATAGGTTTTGAGCCTTGGTTGCTGCTGGGAGGTAAGGTAGCCGACGGTAAATCCTTGAGTACCATGGATGACTAGCGAAAAAAGACACCAAACGGGATAGCCCGTGATAATGTCGATTAGAAAACCGCTACCGCCGCCCACGATGGCGCCAACCTTGGGGCCAAAGAGAATCGCACTGGTGTAGATACCCACTTCGCAAAGGGTAACGAAGCCATTGGTAGCAGGAACGGGAATCACGACTAGGATTGAAAGTGCGACGGTCATCGCGGTCAGAATTGCGGCGAGAATGTCTTGCTTGAGATGTGCATGAGTCATGGGTGGACCTCCTTTTGTTGACGGTAGGCGCCCTGCCAAACGCTACCGAGGCGTGGACTGATGGGGATGCCTGCCTGAATGCCCAGGTAAACAAAGCGTGTGGCCAGGCGAACAGCTTCCACCAGGGAGTAATCACGCGCTAGCAAGGCCGTAATGGCTGCGGAAAAAGTACAGCCAGCACCGTCAGTCGTAGTAACAGCTAATTTTGGTGTGTCGAACCAGTAATCACCAGATTCGGTCAGCAAGTAATTGTAGGCGGTGTCGCCAGGAAAGCGACTGCCGAACTTAATGACGACGTTGGGACAGCCCAAGGCCTGGATCTTTTGGGCGGCTTGTTGGATGTCAGACTGAGTTTCAAGCTTACTGGTATCGCTAAGGTAGGCAGCTTCTTCTAGGTTGGGCGTCACCAGGTAGGCAATGGGGAGGAGCAATGATTTCATGGCATCCGCGTAGAGTTTTTGAAAGTGATGCGTGCCTTCTTTGAAGAATAAAACAGGATCAACTATTAATTTAATATCAGTATTCATTAGTTTTTTAATAATAACTAATAAATTAGAAAAACTACCAATTAACCCAATTTTAGCAAAGTGAATCGGGAGCTGAGATAGTGTGGCGTCCAGCTGTTCAGCTAAAAGTTCCGAGGATAATGTATGGGGATGAATCTCACCAGGAACAACGTTGACCACACTAGTTAATGCACTAACACCGAAGACATCGAGTTCTTCAAATGTTTTCAAGTCTGCCTGAATCCCTCCACCAGCCAAGTTATCAGAACCAGCAATTGTTAGGACATTTTCCAAGAGTTTAGACCTCCAATACTTAAAGATGCCTCATCGATTTAAGTCCAAAGGATAAGGGTGAACAAGTAGTTCGTCGACGGAAATATCTGCCATGTGGGCTAATGGATAGAGGTAAAGCGGGTTGGGGCGATGGTCCCCACTGATCCAATAGGCCAGTTTGGTCGTACTAATCTGATAGCCAAACTGATTAAAAATATCTCGAGAAAATTTAGTAACACTACGCTTTTGCGGATAATTTTGGATTTGAAAAAATTTCGCTGGAACATCCTGTAGTCCCTCCATTGACAGTTGTGTCAACAGTTCCGGGGGAACGTCAGTGGTTGAGAGGTCGTAACTAGGTTTCAGCATGTTGTCCAAGCTAGTCGCCCCTAATTCTGCAATAGCGATAAGGAAGGGAAGTCGGGGAATGGACTGCCCTCTTTCCCAACGAATGAGCGTACCCCGACCGACACTTTTTCCAGTAAGTGTCATGATTTCCTGCGTAAAGCGTGAATAGTTATCAGCAAAACGGCGTTGACGAATCTGACTGATTTTGAAAGATAAATAGAGTTGATTGGGTGCCATTATGCGCTTCCTTTCTTCTAAGGGAATAAGTTAATTGTAGGTGAGGCCGGGATAAATTGACTTAGACAACTCAGCAGTATTGTCAAAAGGAGTGGTTCTTTTGACAAATCAAGCGTTCTGTATAATGACGAAATGCAGTAGCGGGCGCATAATGTATTTGTTGAGTTAAGCAAGAACAACTTAGCTGACAAACTTGTATGACCCGTTGGTCAAGTGGTTTAAGACACCGCCCTTTCACGGCGGTAACATGGGTTCGAATCCCGTACGGGTCATTTTTATATTTGGGCTATAGCCAAGCGGTAAGGCAACGGGTTTTGATCCCGTCATGCGTTGGTTCGAATCCAGCTAGCCCAATCAAAAGGAGGTATCTGCGAAGCGTCAGGGATTGTGCAGATACCTCCTTTTAAAATAAATTAGAAGGTGGTGCTGGCATGCTGTTAAGACAAGCACAAATGAACGACTTACCACAAATTTTAAAGATGGTTGGGGATGGTAGGCAATTTTTAGCGGCGCAAGGAATTGATCAATGGCAAGGAGTCTATCCTAAGACCGCAACATTAGTCGCCGACATACAGCACCAGCACACCTACGTGTTGGTACAAGCAAATCAGATTTTAGGTGCAGCGGCAGTCGTTCCAGGCCTTGATCCAACCTATCAGCAAATTATGACAGGACAATGGCTGACAGATGGCTCGGCGTATTTAGCGATTCATCGCGTGATGGTGTCGACTGAGCATCATGGCGAGGGCGTGGCTGAAAATTTGATCCGTCAAATATTGAAGGAAATTGAAAAGTCAGATCACTTTGCGAGTGTGCGGATTGATACCCATCCACAAAATAAGGCGATGCAACACATCATTAAGAAGTGTGGCTTCACCCAAATTGGAACGGTCAATTTGACAGCAATTGGGAAACCACATACAAACAATTTCGCCTATGAACGGTTAAACACTAATGTTCATCAAAAACAATTTAGTGAGTCATTAGTTGATTAATTTATAAAATTCGACATATTTTAGTTTAAAAAGCCGGTTAGTTTTCAAGAATCATTTGAAAGCAAACCGGCTTTTTACGCAGGTTTACGGTTGGCTAACAACTGAGATGACGTTATGGGGTGATAGTTTTTCCAAAAACTACTAAAAAATGTGAAAATTATCCGAGTTAATTCATTTTAGCCAGTATCCTATACAAATCATCAAATGTGTCTATACTAAATTGAATAGCCACGGGGCAAAATTGACCTTGGAGCAACCTATGGAAATGGAGATGAGGGTATGGAATCAAGAACGAAGGACATTCTGGGGGCGACGCTACAAAAAATGGCTTCAGATGAACAATTTGACGCAATCACAGTTAAACGATTGGTTTTAGAAAGTCATGTAAATCGGCAAACTTTTTATTACCACTTTCAAGATAAGTATGACTGCTTGCAGTATCAGCTGTATCAGGATGCCAATCGCTTAGTGGGAGAAGTTACGGCTGCTAATTGGTTAGAGTTATATCTAAGTTTGTTCCGCTACATTGATACGCATCAGAACTTCTTTCAGCACATTAGTGAATCGCATGCGTATTCGTATGGGGACGATTTTATCTTGCAAGTCATCGATTTGATTGTTACTAAATTAACAAAATCGTTGCAGCAGGTGTGTCCCCAGCTGAGAATTAAGGATCAGTCTGGGTTGTTGTTATTTGAATATGGGCTACAAGGTATAGTCCGCAACTGGTTTCGCGATGGGTTACGAGAGAATCCAGCAATATTGGTTGAAAGTGTCAGTAAAGTCAGTAGGCAACAAATGGGTACACTGTTTGATGGCATAAGCGATGAAGCACTGACATTATTTAAACAACAAGTATTATCTGTCTAACTCTTATACATAACACATTCACTGTCTATTCTCTATTTTGGGCCGGGGGATTACCCTGAACTTGTTAACAAAATAACTATCTGCAAACTGGTTTTGTGGGTAATCTTCGATACTCGGCCGAGTATTCAATATTCAAATTGAAAACGCTAACAATCGTTTCAATGGCGAGACGGTCAATCGTTTCAATTTGATGCGAAGGGATTGTACAAAGTGGATGAAAATAAGTCTGGACAGCAGATTGATACGCAAAAAGCTAACCGGATAACTGGGTTCCAGTTATTTTCAATGACTACCTCCATGGTCATGACGGTTTACGGATTTGCGGCATTTGCTAAGCAAGGACCGACAGCGTTCTTTTACCTCTTCCTAGCTGGGATTCTCTGGTTTTTACCAGTAACGAGAACTTCAGGGGAAATGGCCTCTATCGATGGCTGGAGTAAAGGTGGTATCTTTACTTGGTCACGGAATATGTTAGGTGAACGCGCTGGTTGGTCGGCATTGTTCTATCAATGGATTCACATTACGGTGGGTATGAACACGATGATGTACTTCATTATCGGTTGTTTCTCCGTAACGTTTGGGTTGCCAATCATCACAGATAATCCGCTCGTCAAATTTATTTTGATGATGGTTATTCTCTGGGGATTGATTGCTCTGCAACAAAGAGGGACAAGTGTTACTGGTAAGATTGCACAATGGTGCTTCACGTTGGGCGTTATTATTCCTGTTTTCTTCTTGCTCTTCTTATTCATTATGTATTTAGTTAAAGGCAATCCAACCATGATCGATGTTAACGTACACACGATTCTGCCTAAGAATTGGAGCGGTAGTGTGTTAGTTGGGTTTGTGCCATTCATCCTAGCGTTTGCGGGGGCAGAAGGTTCTGCACCTCACGTTAAGGACTTGGACAAGCCTAGCGTCTACCCGAAGGTTATGATGGCCTTGGCAATCGCCGCTATTTGCTCCGATATTATCGGTAGTATGGCAATTGCCATGACGATTCCTAACGATCAAATTCAATTGAGCAACGGGATCGTTTACGCGTACGGTGCATTGGTTAAAGATTACGGCGTCAGCGTCGTCTTTGTTGAAAAATTAACTGGATTCTTACTGGCTGTTGGTGTTCTTGGTGAAATTAGCAGCTGGGTAGTTGGTCCAAACTCCGGGATGTTTGAAGCCGCTAAGGCGGGTTACTTACCACCACGGTTCTCTAAGGCCAATAAGTATGGCATTGAAACCAATGTCATGATTCTTCAAGGGGTAATTGTTTCTATCGTTGGTGCACTGTTGACCTTTGGTGCTGGGGGGAATAAGTCGAGCCTTTCCTTCCAAATCGCTATGAGTCTGACGGTGGCACTGTACACCTTGATGTACATGCTGATGTTCATCAGTTACTTAGTCTTACAGTTCCGTTACAAGGATCTTCACCGAAGCTTTGTGGCTTCTAAGTCAAGTACCTTACGGATCGTTTACGGTGGTTTAGGATTTATTTTGTCAGCCTTTGGATTTGTCGTTACTTTCTTCCCACCAGCTGATTTGTCACTAGCGTCCAAGCATACGTACTCAATTCTCTTGATTAGTGCGTTCGTGGTTATGCTGGTCTTACCATTTATTCTGTATCGGTTCCATGAACGGTGGGCTAATCAATTGGGTATCAATGTTGATGAAGTACCAGGTGTCGCAGCGGATGAATCATTGGAAAAGGAAACTAAGTAAGCTAAATATATTTATTAAGGAGGTAAGCCATACCTGCATGCTAGGTATGACAACACATTATGACTAAACAGGATCAGGAAACGCAGCAGATTATCAGTGATGTTGATTTAGAAAAGACGTTCTTAGGTAGCGTTGAAGCCGGCAAGTCATTGCCAACGAACACGTTGCCAGAGCACCCAATGGCACCGGATGTTGCCGCACAATTGGTAGAACACTACCGGTTGAACGAAGCAAAAGCCAACCAAAACTTGGCAACGTTCTGCACCACGCAAATGGAACCACAAGCAGATGAATTAATGAAGAACGCGTTGAACACGAACGCGATTGACAAGTCCGAGTACCCTAAGACGGCGGCCATGGAAAACTACTGTGTTAGCATGATTGCTCACCTTTGGGGCATTCCTGAAAGCGAAAAGATCTACGATGACTTTATCGGGACTTCGACAGTTGGGTCTTCTGAAGGTTGCATGTTAGGTGGCTTGGCCTTACTACACAGTTGGAAGCACCGTGCCAAGGACTTAGGCTTTGACATTGATGACTTACACACCCACAAGCCAAACTTGGTTATCATGTCTGGTTACCAAGTTGTTTGGGAAAAGTTCTGCACGTACTGGAACGTTGAAATGCGTCAAGTGCCAATCAACGGTGATCAAGTATCTTTGGATATGGATAGTGTTATGGGTTATGTTGATGAAAATACTATTGGTATTATCGGTATTGAAGGGATTACGTACACTGGCTCAGTTGATGATATCCAAACCTTGGATCAATTAGTTACTGAGTACAACAAGACTGCCGTAATGCCTGTACACATTCACGTGGATGCTGCCTTCGGTGGGTTATTTGCCCCATTCGTTGACGGGTTCAAGCCTTGGGACTTCCGTCTGAAGAACGTTGTTTCAATCAACGTTTCTGGTCACAAGTACGGCATGGTTTACCCTGGTTTAGGGTGGATCGTATGGCGTCACAACAATGCTGATACGCTGCCAGAAGAAATGCGTTTCCAAGTTCCATACTTAGGCAAGACGGTTGACTCCATTGCCATTAACTTCTCCCACAGTGGGGCGCATATTAGTGCACAATACTACAACTTTATCCGGTTCGGTAAAGATGGGTACAAGGCTATTATGCAAAATGTTCGGAAGGTTTCTCTGAAACTGACCGATGCTTTAAAGAAATTCGGGATCTTTGACATTTTAGTCGACGGTTCACAATTACCAATCAATTGCTGGAAATTAGCTGATGACGCTAATGTTAAGTGGACGTTGTATGATTTGGAATCTGAATTAGCTAAGTACGGTTGGCAAGTACCTGCCTACCCACTACCAAAGAACCGTGACGATGTTACCATCAGTCGGATCGTTGTACGGCCTTCAATGACCATGACGATTGCGGATGATTTCTTGGATGACTTGAAGTTAGCTATTGATGGGTTGAATCACAGTTTTGGTACAGAAGATGCCGCTAATGCGGATACTGATAACAAGACGACAGTTCACAACTAAGTTTTAAGCTAAGCCAGCACTTGAATAATAGTTAGTAAATGTAAGAGCATAGAGGAGGAATTAGTGTGAGTGAAAATTCAGGATTGAGAAAGAACGTACGGGTGAGATATGCCCCCAGTCCAACTGGTTTCCTGCATATCGGTAACGCCCAATCCGCCTTGTTTAACTATTTGTTTGCGCGTCACTACAACGGAACGATGGTGCTACGGATTGAAGATACTGATGTTAAGCGGAATGTACCACATGGTGAAGATAGCCAAATTGAAAACTTGCATTGGCTAGGGATCGACTGGGATGAAGGGCCAGATAAGCCTAATCCTAAGTATGCGCCTTATCACCAAACCGAGAGAAAAGACCTCTATCACCGTTACATTAAACAGCTATTGGATCAGGGACTGGCTTACAAGGACTACGCAACCGAAGAAGAATTAACGGAAATGCGGGACGCACAACGCGCCAAAGGCGAAGCACCGCATTATGATGGCCGTTGGTATGGCAAGAGTGAAGCCGAACAACAAGCTGCAGAAGCACAAGGACTGAAGCCAAGTGTTCGCCTGCACATGCCTGCCAATCATGAATACGCGTGGGACGATATCATCAAGGGACATGTGTCATTTAACTCTGACAACATGGGTGGTGACTTCATTATTGAAAAGAGTAATGGGATGCCGACCTACAACTTTGCTGTTGTTATTGACGACTACTTGATGGATATCACGGATGTCTTACGTGGGGATGACCACATTGCGAACACGCCTAAGCAAATCGCCGTATACGAAGCTTTGGGAATCACACCGCCTAACTTTGGCCACATTACGTTGATTTACAATCCAAAGACGCGAAAGAAGTTAAGTAAGCGAGACAAGGAAACCCTGCAATTTATTAGCCAATACAAGAACCAAGGCTACTTGAGCGAAGCAATCTTTAACTTTATTGCTTTCTTAGGTTGGTCACCAGTTGGTGAAAAGGAAATCTTCTCACGGGAAGAGTTAATTAAATTGTATGATCCTAGTCGGATGTCGAAGTCGCCAGCTTACTTTGATCAAAACAAATTGGATTGGACAAACGCGGAGTACATTAAGAAACTTGATTTAGATGATATGACGGATCGGGTGTTGAACCTGGTAGATGAAGGTCAAACAGATATTGCTAAGCAAGTTCAAGGCTTACAGTTGCCTGACTTACGTGGATTTACAAAGCAAATTTGCAAGATCTATCAATCAGAAGTTTATCAACTGAGTCAAATTATGAAGAAGATTGTTTGGTACTCGAATATTCTGGACGAAGAGATTGATTACAGTCAACTCAATCAATTTGACAGAGACGAAACACTAGCAGTATTGAAGAGCTTCAGGAGCCATGTTCAAGCGTTACAAGAAGATGTGGTTGCTCGTGATTTTAACCAAATCATCAAAGATGTTAGCGTAGATACGGGGGTTAAGGGCCGGAACCTCTACTTCCCATTGAACGTTTCATTTACGGGGTCGCAATCGGCACCGCAAATCAATGAAATTCTTCAACTCTACTCAACTAGCACGATTATTGCCTTGCTGAATAAAGCAATTTCAGCATTGTAAGCTTCAGCTTCTTTCAGGAAGAATAAAAAAGGGTAATGCCGTTAGATTTTTTGACGGGATTACCCTTTTTTGTGCTGGGCAAATAAGCGGATACTTAAGTAAAATTACGATTGAACTTTAAAAAAATAACGGGCTTTACTTTATTTTTGGACAGTTTGGTGTATCGTATTAGATAACAAATTATAGAAGGGAGCTTTGAATATGTATAGCAGTGTACTATTAGCGGCAGGATTAGGTTACTACCTATTTGTGTATAAAGGAGTGGACAGAATGCAGCAGCAAAAGAACGACGATGCTACTGAGAGTTTTCCCAGCTACCCGTTGACACAAGCCGAAGCTATGAAGTGTTACTTGCATTCGAAGCTTCCTTGGAATTCCTCAATTGGAGACACGTATGTCTACGCTAGATCGTTTCCCAAGGACGAATTGCCCAATGATCATCAACGGCAAAAACTCTTGGCTAAATTCAAAAATAATGTCATGCATTTGCGAGAAACAGGGCAATTGTCTGACGATTTAATTCGCTATATTGACAAGGTCGATTTGTCCTTAGCGTTGACGACGGTCCGGGCAATGACTCCTGAAGAAGCCATTGCGCTATATCGCCGCCAAATGCGGTACCTGTCGATGTTCATCAAGCAAGGAAATCCGTTTGGGACGATTGAAAATCTGTTGGATACGACTTCGGTATTTTCACGGGCATCGGGTCCAGACATTCAACCCGCAACGAAATTTTCTGGTAACTATGCGCTGTTTCTCCAAGACTATTACTTCTGGCTGTATTACCCAACGCTGAATGAATGGAATATCTACAAGGTCCAACAAAAACGGAAGCTAGAAGAAGTCGAACGAGATGTCTTTTCTTTCCTGAACGGTGATGAAAATGGGTTTGTCACCAATGAATCTGGCAAGATTGTGACTACTTGTTTCTTAACAGTTGGTCTTGAAATCATTGCTAACCTGCTAAAGCCAGATCGGACGGTGGTCCCACAATTGGAACCTTACGAAGCGGCTTTTACAGATGATATTTGGAAAAACTATTTTCCCTATACCTGGGCGGAAGTGAACCGACACCAGGCCAGCATTGATCTACACAACTGGGTAAAGAATTTTGACCAAGAAGAATAGATAGAATGCAATAAAGCTCGTTAATCCGTGGTCAGCGGATTAGCGGGCTTTTTCGTCTAGTGGGTGAGTGAATCTGATGAATAAAATACCGACCTGTGCATAAAAACGCGGCAGCAGAGCCGGTACATCGGTATTGTGCTATCTTGTTTCATATTTCACGATATGTAATAAAGACGTGTTGGCACCAAATCAATAAGTCCAGTCAGCGTGGGCCTTAGCGCCCCAACCGATGAAACATGTTTCACCAAATGAAACGAGAAACACCCCAGTATAGTGGGTGTCAGCTTCGTTGAAAACGCTTCCCAAGAGTGCATATTTCCTTTATGCTAAGCACGTAATCAATTGATACGAACTACACAAATAAACTTACAGAGGGGTAATTGAAATGACTAAACGTGATTTTATTGACACCAACACTTACACGAAAGACGAAATCCAATACATGATCGACTTGGGGATCAAGATTAAGGAATCCATCAAGAATGGTTACTACCCACCACTGTTGAAGAACAAGACACTGGGCATGATCTTTGAACAATCTTCCACGCGGACTCGGACTTCTGCTGAAGCAGCCATGACCGAATTAGGTGGCCATGCCCAATACTTAGCTCCCGGCCAAATCCAATTAGGTGGTCATGAATCCATCGAAGACACCTCACAAGTCCTCGGCCGGATCTTAGACATCATCGGTGCCCGGGTTGAACGTCACCACACCGTTGCCGAAGTTGGTAAATTTGCCAAGGTGCCAGTCGTTAACTTCATGAGTGATTACAACCACCCAACCCAAGAGCTTGGCGACATCATTACCATGACGGAACATTTACCAAAGGGCAAGAAGCTTAGCGATTGCAAGATTGTCTTCGTCGGTGATGCGACTCAAGTTTGTGTTTCCACTATGTTCATGGCTACCAAGATGGGGATGGACTTCGTACAATTTGGCCCTAAAGGCTTCCAAATCAAGCCTGAAACCCTGGAAATTGGTAAGAAGAACGCCGAAGTTTCTGGCGGTTCTGTCTTAGTTACGGAAGACGCTGACGAAGCCTTGAAGGATGCCGACTTTATCTACACCGATGTTTGGTACGGTCTGTACGAAGCCGAATTATCCAAGGATGACCGGATGAAGATCTTCTACCCGAAGTACCAAGTCAATGCTGACTTAGTTGCCAAGGCCTCCGATCACGTGAAGTTCATGCACTGCTTGCCAGCTACCCGTGGCGAAGAAGTGACCGATGAAGTCATCGATTCCGATTACTCCATTGTTTGGGATGAAGCTGAAAACCGTAAGACGGCGATGCGCGCAATCTTCGTTTACCTGTTGAATCCAGATTTAAAGTATGCTTCTAAGGCCGTTGCTGACAAGTACGATGCTGAATTTGAACTGATGCTACGGAACGCCGTTGATGAACGGAATGCGAAATAACCCGTTTTTCAGTTTGAGATCCGCACGGCATCAAACGTTCGCGGACTAGAGGAGATAGGATCATGGACACTAACAAGAAAAAATTTAAATTATTCGATGCCGTCCTGATGGCGGTCGTCGTCGTAATGGTCGTCGAGTCAGTTGCGCCCGCAGCTGCCATTGGACCCTCCCAGTTCTTCTGGTGGTTCTTCTTACTGATTTTGTTCTTTATCCCATATGGCTTGATTTCTTCCGAGCTAGGGACAACCTACACTGGTGATGGGGGCCTGTACGATTGGGTCAAAAAGGCATTTGGTCCCCGCTGGGGCGGTCGGCTGGCTTGGTTGTACTGGATCAACTATCCATTGTGGATGGCCAGTTTGGCGGTACTATTCGTCCAAATTGCCGAGCAAATCTTTAAATTTAAGGTGAACACCTGGGGCTCGATCCTCATTCAACTCGCATTCGTTTGGTTTGTCGTGTTAGTTGGCAATAAGCCAGTTTCTGAGAGTAAATGGATCATGAACCTGGCGGCATTTGCCAAGATCGTCACGATCCTGGCCTTAGGTGGCTTGGGTATCTACGTCGCCGCAACGCGCGGTGTCGCAAACAGTTTCACCGTTCACAGTTTATTACCACAAATGAATCTCTCCGGTTTAAGCAATTTATCCGTTATTATCTTCAACTTCTTAGGGTTTGAAGTTGTGGCCACTATGGCTGATGACATGGACAACCCCAAGAAGCAGATTCCTCAAGCCATCATTATTGGTGGTATCTTGATTGCCGTTTCCTACCTGTTAGGAGCCTTTGGGATGGGGGCCGCGATTCCAACGGACAAGTTGTCTGCATCCAGCGGCTTGATCGACAGCTTCGTTCTGTTGATTGGTCACATGAATTGGTTTGTCATTTTGATTGGGATCTTCTTCCTATACATCTTGGTTTCTGAAATGATCTCCTGGGCGTTAGGTGTGAACTACGTTGCCGATTACGCTGGTAAAGATCACGTCTTACCAAAGATCTTTGGGAAGGAAGACGCAAAGGGCATGCCTGTTGGGACGGGGTACCTGAATGGTATCGTCGCTTCAGTATTGGTTATTGCCAGTCCATTTATTCCTAACCAAGATATCTTCTGGGCCTTCTTCTCACTGAACGTTGTGGCTTTACTGTTATCCTACACAATGATGTTCCCGGCTTTCTGGGAATTACGGCGTAAGGATCCAGATGCTGATCGGCCATTTAAGATTCCTGGTGGCCGGGTCATGATCAACTTAATGACCTGGATTCCCGAAGTCCTGTTGATCTTGACCGTCATCTTCTCAGTATTCCCAATGAACTCATCAGCCGCGGAAGTTTCCGCTAAGATGCCTGTTCTGATTGGGACGGTCTTGACCTTAGTGATTGGTGAAATCGTGGTGCGGTACGCTGAACACCACGCACCCAAAGAAGACGCTAATACTGCTGTTAAAGAAAATACGAACTTAGAATAAGGAGCTGAACTAAATTATGAAGACTTTAGATAGTACCCCTAAACAAGACGGTTACCGGATGCCCGGCGAATTTGAACAACACAAAGGTGTTTACATCTTATGGCCACAACGTCCAGATAACTGGCGTAATGGTGGTAAGCCAGCCCAAAAGACTTTCGTTGAAGTAGCCAAGGCTATTTCACAATTCGAACACGTCACGGTTGGTGTGAACGATGACCAATTTGCCAACGCCCGTAACATGCTGCCTGACAATGTCGAGGTCGTCGAAATGTCTAATGACGATTCCTGGATCCGCGACTGTGGCGCAACCTTTGTTAAGAACGACAAAGGCGACTTGCGCGGTGTTGACTGGACGTTCAACTCATGGGGTGGCTTAGTCGATGGCCTCTACTTCCCTTGGGACAAGGACGACCGTGTTGCCCAAAAGATGACTGAGCTGGAACACGTTGATCGGTACCGTTTAGACGACTTCATTTTGGAAGGCGGCTCCATCCACGTCGATGGTGAAGGCACCTTGATCACGACTGAAGAATGCCTCTTGTCTGATGGTCGGAATTCACAACTGTCCAAGGAACAAATCGAAGAAGTCTTGAAGGAACACCTGAACCTGAAGAAGGTCATCTGGTTGAAGCGCGGGATCTACTTGGACGAAACCAACGGCCACGTGGACAACATCGCCAACTTCGTTAAGCCCGGCGTCGTTGCCTTGGCTTGGACCGATGACAAGAACGATCCACAATACGAAATTTCAAAAGAAAACTTGGATATTTTGGAAAACGCAACGGATGCTAAGGGCCGTAAGATCAAGGTCGTTAAGCTCTACTTGCCAAAGCCAATCACCATTACCAAGGAAGAAAGCGAAGGCGTTGACGCTGTTGATGGGACCTTACCACGGACCGAAGGCGAACGCTTAGCTGCTAGCTACGTGAACTACTACACGGCTAATGGCGGCATTGTCTTCCCACTGTTCGGCGACCCAGCCGATGAGAAGGCCAAAGCAACACTGGAAGAACTTTACCCAGACCGCAAAGTTGTGGGCGTTCCCGCTCGTGAAGTCTTACTCGGTGGCGGTAATATCCACTGCATTACGCAACAAGTTCCTGAAGCTTAATCGGGAAATGTGAAAGGTCAGGTGAAGAGCCTGGCCTTTTCTGTTAAAAATAAGGAGTGAATCCATCATGACAAAACGTAAAATTGTAGTTGCATTAGGCGGAAACGCCATTTTAGCTGACGATGCTTCGGCCGCTGCCCAACAGGCCGCTCTGGCTGACACAGCGAAGTCACTGGTCCAGTTCGTCAAGCAAGGCGACCAGCTGATCATTTCTCACGGGAACGGGCCGCAAGTCGGCAACCTGCTGTTACAACAGGCCGCTGGCAGTACGGCTAAGAACCCGGCCATGCCATTGGATACGGCTGTGGCCATGACGCAAGGGAGCATTGGCTACTGGTTGGAAAACGCCATGGATAAAGCCTTGGCTGATGAAGGCCTAACGAAGGATGTTGCCACAGTAGTCACCCAAGTTGAAGTGGCACCCGATGACCCAGCCTTTACGGATCCTAGCAAGCCGATCGGGCCATTCTATACAGAAGCCGAAGTCGCTACGGAAAAGCAAGCTCATCCAGACAATGTCTACGTGGAAGATGCGGGTCGGGGATACCGGCGTGTGGTAGCTTCCCCCAAGCCAATCAACGTGAAGGAATCTGCAGTCGTCAACGCGTTAGTTGATGCCGATGTCATTCCCGTTTCCGTTGGGGGTGGCGGTGTGCCCGTTGTACGTGAGGGTAATCAGTTAGTGGGTCGCGAAGCCGTGATCGACAAGGACTTCGCCTCTGAAAAATTGGCCGAATTGGTCCACGCCGACCTGTTGATCATTTTGACGGCGGTCGACCATGTCTTCGTGAACTTCAATCAGCCTGATCAAAAGCAGCTGACTGACGTGACCTCAGCAGAATTGACGCAGTACATTCAAGAGAATCAATTTGCCAAGGGCAGTATGTTGCCAAAGATTCAAGCAGCCTTGGACTTCGTGAACAACCAGCCAGATGGCAAGGTGGTTATTACCTCGTTGGCCAATGTCGCTGGTTTCTTGGAAAATGGTTCCGGGACTATTATTCGGAAGTAAAGTGAATAGGTGAACTGGCGACATCGACTCAGGTTGGTGTCGCCAGTTGTACATAGAAAATGATCGGGTATGCGTAGGCAAACTAGTGTAGAATTGTGAAAGACGTGAAGGATGAACAATTTATAGGGGCGTTCCAGCGATTGCTGAACCGATCAAAAATGATGAAATAAGCGGAGTGAGTAGAATGAGATTAGCACAAACACCGGCGGCGGACGGGTTCCGGATGCCAGGAGAATTTGAAGATCAAGCGGCCAGTTATATGATTTGGCCTGAACGGCCAGACAACTGGCGAGAGGGCGGCAAACCCGCGCAGAAGGCCTTTGCCCGATTAGCTGAGACCATTGCCCAGTTTGAACCCGTGACCATGTTGGTCAATCAGGATCAGTATGCCCATGCTCGGGCGCAACTTTCACCGGCTGTACGCGTGGTAGAGATGAGTAGCAACGACTCGTGGATGAAAGACTGTGGCCCCTTTTACGTGGTCAATGATGCCGGGGAGATTCGGGCGGTCGACTTTCAGTTCAACGCCTGGGGCGGCCTACTTGATGGCCTGTATTTCCCATGGGATAAGGACAACCAAATTGGCAAGAAGGTCGCGGACCTGCAAGAATTCCCAGTCTATCAAGTGGATAAAGTCCTTGAAGGCTGTGCCATTCACGTAGATGGACAGGGCACGTTGATTGCAACTGAAAGTGTGGTTTTATCTGAAGGACGTAACCCGGGTGGCTTGACCAAGGCCGACGCGGAACAGATTTTCCATGACTATCTGGGGGTAACCAAGACGATTTGGCTACCAGAGGGCTATTTCATGGATGAGACCAATGGTGACATTGATAACATGCTGAATTTTGTGGCGCCGGGTGAGTTGGTCCTGACCTGGACGGACGATGAGACGGACCCGCAGCACGAAATCAGTGAGGAAGCCTACGCAATCTTGGCGGCCGCTACGGATGCACGGGACCGGCATTTCAAGATTCACAAGTTACAGACGCCCCGCATCTTGAAGCTGAGTGAAGAAGAAGCCAATGGCGTGGACCCCATCAACGGGATGTTGCCACGAGTGGCCGGCCAGCGGTTGACGGCGAGTTACGTCAGCTACATCACGACCAACCAGGCCATTTTGATGCCGACCTTCGATGACCCACAAGACGCCGTCGCTCAGCAACAATTGGCGAAGCTGTATCCGGACCGGCAAGTCGTACCCGTACCCGCAACGGAGATCTTAACCGGTGGGGGGAACATCCACACGATTGCGGCCGGCGTTCCAGGACGGCAGACGGGAGGCAAGTAGCGATGAACTTTTTTGAAATCGTCAATGCACATCTCAGTGGTCTGACAGCTAATGAACAAAAACTGTTCGATTATGTCGTGAAAAATATGGATCAGATCAAGAACCAAAGTATCCGGGAAGTTGCCTCGGCTACGTTCGTGTCTACGGCAACATTTTTACGGTTCGTGAAGAAGCTGGGATTCTCGGGCTTTAGCGAGTTCACCACCGTAATTAAGTTTACCCTGATCAATCGCAAGGAGTCCGACCAGGCGACCCCGTTTGTGGTTAAGCAGACGGATTACCGCGAAGAGTATTTGAAAAACATCAGTGAGTCGGTGCGGGTCATGCAACCGGATCGGTTACACCAAGTCGTTGAGCGGTTGGCGGCCCATCCGGACGTCTTCTTCTTTGCCAAGGGAGTCAGTAAACATGCAGTCGAGTACATTGACTACTTGTACACCATGGCGGGGTTCAAGACCCACTATCCCCGGGACCACGACTTTCGCCGCCAGGCTTTGAGCCAAATTGACGGGGATGCGCTGGTCTTTATCTTGACCTACGCGGGATCTGATGGCGAGATGCTGGATATCATGAGCCGGCTGGTCGACATGCAACCCAAGCCGTTGCTGGTCTCAATTACTGAACCGGACAACAACACGATTCAAAATTTGAGTGATATTAACTTTTACATCTTTACGGACGGTGTCACCATCAATGACACCGACATTAGTTCACGGATTTCGACGATTTCGGTGATGGAACTAATTCTGTATCAATATGTTGAGGATTACGGTGGCCGCGACTTTCATTTTCAGCGGCGTGAAGAGTAGGGTGACGCTCTCCTCGCTAACAGTATAGAAATATGAGTCTGGGATCGAATATTCCAGGCTCTTTTTTGCTCGGATTTGCTTTTTCTTAAGGAATTTCCCTATAATAGACCTAAGCGCTTCAAGATAGGGGTATGAAAGTAATGGAACAATCAGATTCAACTGCCAAATCGTTGACGCCGGCAGAATTCCTGACGCCGCAACGGTTGGCTTCATTATCAGCTAATCAGCAAAAGTATGCCGCTGACATTTTGACGGATGTGTTGCACGTTCGGGAAACGGTGAACATGGCGCAGGGCGACTGGACGCCGCAACAGGTGGCTGCGACCTTGGCCGCCTTACCAACGATGGTTGATCAGCCGCACCTGTATTTTGTGGCGGTTGTTCCGGTGCTGACGGCTTATTTCAAGGCCCAACAGCTCCCTAATTTGTCGGCCCTGGATGCCGCTTTAAAGCAGGCACGGCCCACGTTGGTGGAAAAGCATGCCGACGCTGCCAGCGAGCAGACCGCCTATGAGGGTGTCGTCGCCCAAGTAGAACGGTGGGTCCAAGCCATGACGGCGCAGGCCGACGTGGCCAACCTGTCACAGGGTGATCTGCAAAACTTCGTGACCATCGTGCACACGACCGCAGAACTCATGATCACGGGTAAGGGCAAGCAGCCTCAAGACTGGGACGTGCCAACGCTGAGTGAAATCATGTTTGGCCCGTTCACCCACCTGTTGGATGAGGCCGACCGGGTACCGACGCTGTTCAACCTGGTGCCATTTGCGCTGACGACGCTGTTCGGTTACTTAGCCGATCAACACAAGCTACCCGCAGCCGCTGACCTAGAAAAGTGGGTCAGCGAGCACCACACGGCGTTGGTTACGATGTACGACCCCAAGTTGGAAAGCTTCTTTGAAGACCTGACCACGGCCATGCAAAATGAAAATATTGATACCACCGATACTAAAGCCGTGGACGCCTTCACGCAGGCCTACTTGCGGGCCCATCCCACGACCAGCCGCGAACTGTTCACGACCGACCGGCAATTGACCCATAAGAAACACATCAAACAAATCAAGTACAGCCAAAAGAAGCGGCGGAAACGGCGTCGCAAATAGATGTCACTGAAGACATGTGGCTGTCAAAGGTTCCGCTTGCAATGGGGGCTGGCCGCCTTCCGTCTGCCAAATATGAGCCGGAACGCGGTGGGCGGCGGGACGAGCCGAAGAGCGGTCTCGTCTCCTCGACTTCGAGCCGAAGTTCACGTCTCAAAGTCGCCAGTTCCCTAACCGGCGTAAACCGTGCCGCTAAGGGAACTCCCACGGCTGAGCTCATATTTGGCGGACTCCCGGCTACAGAGATGTTTCACTGCCAATCAGTTTAGTCCTTGAACAGGCGAATTGTGGCCAAATCTGACCCAATTCGGTATTACTGACAAGTGCCAACCCGCCGGCGTTAGCTAGCATTCGGTACATCCAGTGGTGTCGGTACCAGTTAGTAGGAAAGTTGCTGGACAACATTAGTGGGTAATCTGTCATGTAGCTGTGAGTGAGCTAAATTTGGACTCAGCCGTGGGAGTTTTCAAGTGATTTTCTTGGAAACTGGCGTCTTCGAGACGTGATTTTCGGCTCGAAGCGAGGTTGAAGACCGACTTTTGGCTTCGACCGGTCCTTCCCACAGCGTCACGGTCCAAATTTGGCGAACGGTAAGGCGGCCAGCACGGACTACCTTGCTCTCAACGACTAATTTTATAGCCGTAAACCTTGGTGTCATAATGAATCTGGCTAATTGCATTTTTTTCAGAGTGTAAGCAAAAAGGAGACTGACCATTCCAATCGGAATAGCCAATCTCCTTTTCAGTTACTCATTTTTCATCCGCCAAATCAGCGATCACATCTTCGGCCACAACTGGGTCAGTGGCGTAAGGGGTATCGACCCCGTTGATCTTCTGATAGGCGTCTTCACCCTTACCAGCGAGGACAACCAAGTCGTCGTTCGTGGCGGTGGTGATGGCGTGGCGAATCGCGTCCTCACGTTTAGGAATGATGGTCGTCGTGACCTTGTCATGGTCAATGTGACTGTCAATCTCCTTGGCGATGGCGACAGGATCTTCATGACCCGGATCGTCCGTGGTGAGAAATGCCGTATCTGCAAATTGGTTGAGCGCTTTGGCAAAGCCTTCGCGCCGATCTTCACCCTTGTCACCCGTGCTACCGAGAACGGCGGTCACATGGTGGTCGGGGAATTGCGTGTGCAAGAAGCGCAACAGCGCGTTCATGCTGCCCCAATCGTGGGCGTAGTCGATGTAGATCGTCCCGTGATGCTTGGTGGTGATCGATTCCATCCGCCCGGGAATTGTGGTGTTAGCCAAGCCGTACTGCATGTCAGCCACCTGGGCACCCGCTAAACGACTGGCCAGGATGGCCGCCGTGGCGTTACTTTGGTTAAAGTCGCCGGGTACGGACACGTGGTAGTGGTCCGCCAAGTCCTGCAGCGCCGGGTTGCTGGAATGAACTGTGAGATCGAACTCACTGTCTGTCAGCGTAGCCGTACTGTTGCCAATCGACAAGGTTGCCTTAGGCTGGTTAAAGCCGTACGTGAAGATGTGTGCCGGGTCGGTCGAGACCTTGGCTGCCGAATACACTTCATCGAAATGATCCATGTCGGCATCGATGATACAATTTCGCGAATTGATCATCAACTGCATTTTGCAGAAGAGGTAGTTGGCAAAGTTCGGGTGCTCGTTGACCCCAATGTGGTCGGGCGAAATATTGAGGAAGAGTCCCACGTCAAATTTCAACCCGTATACCCGATACAGCAGGTAGGCCTGCGAGGCCACTTCCATGACCAGGACCTTGGCACCGTTATCGACGGCCTGCCGCATTTCGTGGAAGATGTCGAAAGATTCCGCCGTGGTGAGGTGGGCCTTGAACTGATCTTCCGGCTTAGGGCCGATGATGTGATTGATCGTTGAGAACATCGCGACCTGCTTCGGAAAGGCGTGGGCCAAGATGTTCGTGGTCAAGTACGTCGAGGTCGTTTTCCCCTTGGTCCCGGTGTAGCCAATGATGAAGAGGTCATTTTGTGGGAAGCCAAAGTACAGTTGTGCGGCCAGCGACAGGGCTTTGCGCACATCCTTGACCAAAATGACGGGCGTGTCCACGTGGTAATCCTGTTCAGCCAGATAGCAGATCGCGCCGTTTTGAATCGCTGAAGTTAAATAGTCGACTGAGAAATTAAAGCCTTTGCAGACGAAGAGACCGTTGGCGCTGACCTGACGGGAATCGTAGGCTAGAGACGCAAAGTCTGTGTCGTCTGATGGTAGCGTTGTGCGCAAGAACAAATCATGTTCCTGGAGTAACGCGATCAATTGAGTTGCCTTCATTCCGTTGCCTCTTTTCGTGCTTAGGCGTTAGGCCGCATGGTAGGGAACAGCATGACGTCGCGGATTGAAGCGGCGTCCGTTAAGAGCATCGTCATCCGATCGATACCGATACCCAGACCACCAGTAGGCGGCATACCGTATTCCATGGCTTCGACGTAGTCCGTGTCGATGCCATGAGCTTCTTCGTTACCGGCTTCACGTTCAGCGTCTTGGGCTTCGAACCGTTGCTTTTGGTCGATTGGGTCGTTTAATTCGGTAAAGGCGTTACCGTATTCGTTGCCGTCGATGTACAGTTCGAACCGGTCAGTGAACCGCGGATCCTTAGGGTTCTTCTTAGCCAATGGTGAGATTTCAACCGGGTGGCCGTAAATGAAGGTTGGGTTAACCAACGTGTCTTGGACCTTTTCTTCGAAGAAGGCGTTGATGATGTGACCGACCTTCCAGTAAGGTTCCACGTGGATGCCGTTGTCGGCGGCTAATTTCTTAGCGTCGTCGTCAGACATTGGTTGCCAGAAATCGATGCCAGTTGCTTCCTTGACGGCGTCGACCATGTGAACCCGCTTGAATTCGGAATCCAAGTCGATGTCCTTGCCCTGGTAACTCACTTGGCCAGAACCGTTGACCTTGTTGGCCACGAACCGGAAGATGTTTTCCGTTAAGTCCATGACGTCGGTGTAGTCCGCGTAAGCCGTATAGACTTCGACCATGTTGAATTCAGGGTTGTGCCGTAAGTCGGTCCCTTCGTTCCGGAAGTCCTTGCCCAGTTCGTAGACCTTTTCCATGCCACCCACGATCAGGCGCTTTAGGTAAAGTTCCGTAGCGATCCGCAAGTACAATGGAATATCAAAGGCGTTGGAGTGCGTCACGAATGGCCGGGCTTCCGCACCGCCGGCTTCCGTTTGGAGCACAGGGGTGTCAACTTCCAGGTAGCCTTGTTCATCCAAATATTCACGAATGGCCTTCTTGACCTGGGTAACCTTGACGAAGCGGTCAAAGCTGTCCTTGTTCGCAATTAAGTCCAAGTACCGTTGACGGTAGATCGTTTCGGGGTTCGTTAACCCGTGGTATTTGTCAGGTAATGGCCGTAAAGCCTTAGATAAGAATTCGAAATCAGTGAAACGCAGGGTGAGTGCGCCGGTGTTCGTCTTGATGACGTAACCCTTGGCCCCAATGAAGTCACCTAAGTCGAGGGTCTTGTACAGAGCGTACTTGTCTTCGCCCAGTTCATCTTGACGCGCGTACCCTTGGACCACACCAGTTCTGTCGAGCAAATCGATAAAGCCGGCCTTGCCACTGCCACGCTTACCGGTAATCCGACCCGCAACAGCAACATAATGTTTGTCTTCCATCAACTCTTCTTTGTCGTACTTGTCGTATTTCTCGATAAGTGACTTACTGTCGTCAGTTCTGTCGAAGCGATGACCGAAAGGCGCGATGCCCTGTTCTCGTAAATTATTCATTTTATCCCGACGGACCTGC
Organism: Levilactobacillus brevis; assembly: GCA_003666485.1. Classification (GTDB taxonomy): domain Bacteria; phylum Bacillota; class Bacilli; order Lactobacillales; family Lactobacillaceae; genus Levilactobacillus; species Levilactobacillus yiduensis. Next base: position 2,911,042 of record CP032931.1, on the reverse strand, counting down.
ATCTGATCGTTCAGATCGGCCGGCGCGGCATTATTATTTTTGCTGTTACCCATGTTGTGTCCTCCTATTAAGTATTGATTCAAAATGACAATGAATCCAGACCTCCCTTAAATTTAGTTGATTTTGGCGGAATAAGCAAGCCATAAAGCGGAAACAACCGAATGAAGGCGTTTACAACAGATTTCGACAGTAAAGTTGACCAACAAAAGCAGGGAAGCTGACCGACAAAATTAGTAATTTGTCTAACGAGTTTTTGATTTTCCCTTTCGAAGCCCCCGGCAGTCATGATAGACTTAGCACAATATCTTCAGGTGGGAGGCGGCAACAACGGCATGTTAAAACTGATTCGAAAGATGTGGCCATTATTGGTGCTGGGATTCTTGGTGAATACAGCCTATAGCGTGATGTGGCCGCTGACGACGATCTATCTGCACGGCGACTTGCATTTGAACCTGGTCCAAAGTGGCCTGATCTTAGCGGCCTACTCCGGGTGCAACGTGTTGGGAGGCTACCTGGGTGGTGTCTTGACCGATCGGTACTCGGCGCGCCGGGTAGGTGTCGGGATGCTGATCGGCCTGATAGTGGATGCCGGGGGTGGGTTCTTCTGGAACGGCTTGGTGGGCTATCCAATCGTCCTGGTGATCTTTGGTCTACTGACGGGAGGCATGTTAACCCTGATCACGGCGATGACGGCACAGCTGAGCCATTTAGACGGCCGGTTATTTAATCTCTTATATATCTTCATTAATGTCGGCTTAGTCGTGGGGACGGCCAGCATCGGAATCCTGTATCACGGCAGCTTAAAGCCCATCTTTGCGTTGCTACTGGGGTGTTACGTGTTGGCTGCCGGATTGTGGGCGGCCAGTGCCCGGCACTTTGAGCGCCAAGCCAGTCGTCAAGCACCTGTGAGCAGGGGGAAGACAGCGCCGGTCACGGCCAGCACGAGTCGGTTATCTCACGTCCAACTGATCATCATTTTATTGAGCTTAGTCTTCATGTGGGTCACGTATGCCCAATGGATGAGCAATGTATCGGTGTACATCCAAAATGAGGGGCTGGGGATCAAACTCTACAGTTACCTGTGGGTCTACAATGGGGTGCTACTCATTGCAGTCCAAGCAGCGATGGCCAAATTCAGTCGTAGCAAGGTATTGCCTTGGCAAATTCTGGGTGGTTTGGTGGCTATCGGTAGCTCGTTTCTTCAATTAAGTAATCACTCAGGCGTTGCTATCTTATTTGTGGCAATGACCTTACTGACAATTGGAGAGGCCGTTTACGTTCCGGGGGTCCCGGCACTGATCAACACCTATACAGTGGGAAATGAGGGCAAGTATCAGGGGCTGGTCAATGCGTTTTCTTCATTAGGAAAGGCATTGGGGCCAGTTGTTGGTGGCGTGGTAATCGCACAAGCCAATTCTTTTCCGGCCTTATTTTGGCTGTGTGCGGTGGTCGATGGGCTGATTGCCATTAGTTTTCTAGTGGGCGTGGTCCCTGGATTACAAAAAGGATAATATGTGATGCGAACTATCTCCAGGCGTGCCCTGGTAAAACGGCCGGTGAACTCGGTCGTTTTTTTGTATTTTCATAATGACCATTCGGTTTTGAAAATAATTTTCATTTTCTGCGTTTTTTAGTTGACGGTGAGGGTTGTGGTTGGTATAGTTATATATGTTGTCACGGAGATTCACCAGCTAGACCAATTCAGTGAATTGAAATTAGTTGTTGACAAAGATGATGACAAAATGTTATATTATTTAAGTTGTCGCTTCTTGATGACGCATCAACGAGAAACGTTGTTAAATCAAACTTCTTGTTGACATCATATCAGTTAGATGGTATGATAATTAAGTTGTCTGCGAGAGCAGATGATTGGTAGACCTTTGAAAACTGAACATTGTTTCGACAAACCAAATATGTGTAGGGCGGTTTGATACTTGGTATCAAACCCAAACAATATTTGCGAAGTCAATTCGCTTTTAAAAATGTAACAACAATCGATGAGCTATTCAAGCACATCATCTATAAGATGAGAGTTTGATCCTGGCTCAGGACGAACGCTGGCGGCATGCCTAATACATGCAAGTCGAACGAGCTTCCGTTGATTGACGTGCTTGCACTGATTTCAACCATGAAGCGAGTGGCGAACTGGTGAGTAACACGTGGGAAATCTGCCCAGAAGCAGGGGATAACACTTGGAAACAGGTGCTAATACCGTATAACAACAAGAACCGCATGGTTCTTGTTTGAAAGGTGGAGAGTTTGATCCTGGCTCAGGACGAACGCTGGCGGCATGCCTAATACATGCAAGTCGAACGAGCTTCCGTTGATTGACGTGCTTGCACTGATTTCAACCATGAAGCGAGTGGCGAACTGGTGAGTAACACGTGGGAAATCTGCCCAGAAGCAGGGGATAACACTTGGAAACAGGTGCTAATACCGTATAACAACAAGAACCGCATGGTTCTTGTTTGAAAGGTGGTTTCGGCTATCACTTCTGGATGATCCCGCGGCGTATTAGTTAGTTGGTGAGGTAAAGGCCCACCAAGACAATGATACGTAGCCGACCTGAGAGGGTAATCGGCCACATTGGGACTGAGACACGGCCCAAACTCCTACGGGAGGCAGCAGTAGGGAATCTTCCACAATGGACGAAAGTCTGATGGAGCAATGCCGCGTGAGTGAAGAAGGGTTTCGGCTCGTAAAACTCTGTTGTTAAAGAAGAACACCTCTGAGAGTAACTGTTCAGGGGTTGACGGTATTTAACCAGAAAGCCACGGCTAACTACGTGCCAGCAGCCGCGGTAATACGTAGGTGGCAAGCGTTGTCCGGATTTATTGGGCGTAAAGCGAGCGCAGGCGGTTTCTTAAGTCTGATGTGAAAGCCTTCGGCTTAACCGGAGAAGTGCATCGGAAACTGGGTAACTTGAGTGCAGAAGAGGACAGTGGAACTCCATGTGTAGCGGTGGAATGCGTAGATATATGGAAGAACACCAGTGGCGAAGGCGGCTGTCTAGTCTGTAACTGACGCTGAGGCTCGAAAGCATGGGTAGCGAACAGGATTAGATACCCTGGTAGTCCATGCCGTAAACGATGAGTGCTAGGTGTTGGAGGGTTTCCGCCCTTCAGTGCCGCAGCTAACGCATTAAGCACTCCGCCTGGGGAGTACGACCGCAAGGTTGAAACTCAAAGGAATTGACGGGGGCCCGCACAAGCGGTGGAGCATGTGGTTTAATTCGAAGCTACGCGAAGAACCTTACCAGGTCTTGACATACTATGCAAACCTAAGAGATTAGGCGTTCCCTTCGGGGACATGGATACAGGTGGTGCATGGTTGTCGTCAGCTCGTGTCGTGAGATGTTGGGTTAAGTCCCGCAACGAGCGCAACCCTTATTATCAGTTGCCAGCATTCAGTTGGGCACTCTGGTGAGACTGCCGGTGACAAACCGGAGGAAGGTGGGGATGACGTCAAATCATCATGCCCCTTATGACCTGGGCTACACACGTGCTACAATGGACGGTACAACGAGTTGCGAAGTCGTGAGGCTAAGCTAATCTCTTAAAGCCGTTCTCAGTTCGGATTGTAGGCTGCAACTCGCCTACATGAAGTTGGAATCGCTAGTAATCGCGGATCAGCATGCCGCGGTGAATACGTTCCCGGGCCTTGTACACACCGCCCGTCACACCATGAGAGTTTGTAACACCCAAAGCCGGTGAGATAACCTTCGGGAGTCAGCCGTCTAAGGTGGGACAGATGATTAGGGTGAAGTCGTAACAAGGTAGCCGTAGGAGAACCTGCGGCTGGATCACCTCCTTTCTAAGGAATATACGGAGGCTACACATACTTTGTCGAAACAATGGTCAGTTTTGAGGGGCTTACCTCTCAAACTTGTTCTTTGAAAACTAGATATTATCAATAATTTTCTTATTAATTGTTTTTATTAAAAATAATTAAACCGAGAACACCGCGTAATTTTGAGTTTTTTAATTAGTTTATATCGCTAAATACTCAATTAATCAGCGATTACGACGTAATCGTTAGGTTAAGTTATGAAGGGCGCATGGTGGATGCCTTGGTACTAGGAGCCGATGAAGGACGGGACTAACACCGATATGCTTCGGGGAGCTGTACGTAAGCTTTGATCCGGAGATTTCCGAATGGGGAAACCCAATAGTTTTAACCGACTATTACAACTCAGGGAATACATACTTGAGTTGAGGCAGACGTGGGGAACTGAAACATCTAAGTACCCACAGGAAGAGAAAGAAAAATCGATTCCCTAAGTAGCGGCGAGCGAACGGGGAACAGCCCAAACCAACGAGCTTGCTCGTTGGGGTTGTAGGATTGAACATTTGAGTTACCAAAGTCAATGATAATCGAAACGTCTGGGAAGGCGTGGCATAGCGGGTGATACCCCCGTAGATGAAATCGTTGACCCTCAGTTCAGGATCCTGAGTACGGCCACACACGTGAAACGTGGTCGGAATCCGGGAGGACCATCTCCCAAGGCTAAATACTCCCTAGTGACCGATAGTGAACCAGTACCGTGAGGGAAAGGTGAAAAGCACCGCGGAAGCGGAGTGAAATAGTTCCTGAAACCATGTGCCTACAATTAGTTAGAGCCCGTTAATGGGTGATAGCGTGCCTTTTGTAGAATGAACCGGCGAGTTACGTTAATTTGCAAGGTTAAGATGTAAAGATCGGAGCCGTAGCGAAAGCGAGTCTGAAACGGGCGTTTCAGTAAGTTGACGTAGACCCGAAACCAGGTGACCTATCCATGTCCAGGTTGAAGGTGCGGTAAAGCGCACTGGAGGACCGAACCCGTGTATGTTGAAAAATGCTGGGATGAGGTGTGGATAGCGGTGAAATTCCAAACGAACTTGGAGATAGCTGGTTCTCTCCGAAATAGCTTTAGGGTTAGCCTCGGAGTAAAGAATCGTGGAGGTAGAGCCACTGTTTGGACTAGGGGCCCGTCATGGGTTACTGAATTCAGATAAACTCCGAATGCCACTGATTTATATCCGGGAGTCAGACGATGAGTGATAAGATCCACCGTCGAAAGGGGAACAGCCCAGACCACCAATTAAGGTCCCTAAATACATGCTGAGTGGAAAAGGATGTGGAGTTGCATAGACAGCTAGGATGTTGGCTCAGAAGCAGCCACCATTTAAAGAGTGCGTAATAGCTCACTAGCCGAGTGATCCTGCGCCGAAAATATACCGGGGCTAAGCATGTTACCGAAATTGTGGATGTGACCATTAGGTCACGTGATAGGAGAGCGTTCTAAGGGCAATGAAGCCAGATCGTAAGGACTGGTGGAGCGCTTAGAAGTGAGAATGCCGGTATGAGTAGCGAAAGATCAGTGAGAATCTGATCCACCGAATGACTAAGGTTTCCTGGGGAAGGCTCGTCCTCCCAGGGTTAGTCGGGATCTAAGCCGAGGCTGAGAAGCGTAGGCGATGGATAACAGGTTGATATGCCTGTACTAGTTAATTATGTTTGAACGATGGAGGGACGCAGTAGGCTACGGTATGCGCACGATTGGAAATGTGCGTTCAAGCGTCAAGTCTGGTGATGAGTCAAATGCTTATCGCTAAGGACAAGGCGTGACGAGGACCGAATTTTAGTAGGGAAGTGCGAGATGTCACACTGCCGAGAAAAGCTTCTAGTTAGTAATTAATTACCCGTACCGCAAACCGACACTGGTAGTCGAGGAGAGTATCCTAAGGTGAGCGAGTGAACTCTCGTTAAGGATCTCGGCAAAATGACCCCGTAACTTCGGGAGATGGGGTGCTACACACAAGTGTAGCCGCAGTGAAAAGGCCCAGGCGACTGTTTATCAAAAACACAGGTTTCTGCAAAATCGTAAGATGACGTATAGGGGCTGACGCCTGCCCGGTGCTGGAAGGTTAAGTGGATGAGTTAGCTTCGGCGAAGCCCAGAAATGAAGCCCCAGTAAACGGCGGCCGTAACTATAACGGTCCTAAGGTAGCGAAATTCCTTGTCGGGTAAGTTCCGACCCGCACGAAAGGCGTAACGATCTGGGCACTGTCTCAACGAGAGACTCGGTGAAATTATATTACCTGTGAAGATGCAGGTTACCCGCGACAGGACGGAAAGACCCCATGGAGCTTTACTGTAGCTTGATATTGGGTGTTGACACAGCTTGTACAGGATAGGTCGGAGCCGTAGAACTCGGAACGCTAGTTTCGAGTGAGGCGCTGGTGGGATACGACCCTCGCTGTGTGAACACTCTAACCCGCACCACTTATCGTGGTGGGAGACAGTGTCAGGTAGGCAGTTTGACTGGGGCGGTCGCCTCCTAAAAAGTAACGGAGGCGCCCAAAGGTTCTCTCAGAATGGTTGGAAATCATTCATTGAGTGTAAAGGCAGAAGAGAGCTTGACTGCGAGACAGACAGGTCGAGCAGGGACGAAAGTCGGGCTTAGTGATCCGGTGGTACCGTATGGAAGGGCCATCGCTCAACGGATAAAAGCTACCCTGGGGATAACAGGCTTATCTCCCCCAAGAGTCCACATCGACGGGGAGGTTTGGCACCTCGATGTCGGCTCATCGCATCCTGGGGCTGTAGTCGGTCCCAAGGGTTGGGCTGTTCGCCCATTAAAGCGGTACGCGAGCTGGGTTCAGAACGTCGTGAGACAGTTCGGTCCCTATCCGTCGCGGGCGTAGGAAATTTGAGAGGAGCTGTCCTTAGTACGAGAGGACCGGGATGGACATACCGCTGGTGTACCAGTTGTGCCGCCAGGCGCATCGCTGGGTAGCTATGTATGGATGAGATAAACGCTGAAAGCATCTAAGTGTGAAACTCGCCTCGAGATGAGATTTCCCATTCCTATATGGAAGTAAGACCCCTGAGAGATGATCAGGTAGATAGGCTGGAAGTGGCAGCGTTGTGAGACGTGAAGCGGACCAGTACTAATTGGTCGAGGACTTAACCAAGTAGAATTGGTGTTCTCAAGGAAAATTAATTGATGATATCTAGTTTTGAGGGAATAAGTTCTCTTATAGTGTGGTGGCGATAGCCTAAAGGATACACCCGTTCCCATGCCGAACACGGAAGTTAAGCTTTAGCACGCCGATAGTAGTTGGGGGATCGCCCCCTGCGAGGATAGGACGTCGCTACGCGACTGAAAGGACCCAGTGATTGGGTTCTTTTTTTGTATTGTCATTGCGTTTAAAATCGGTGATAATAGGAGTATGCCGCTTTAGCTCAGGAGGTAGAGCGTTTCCATGGTAAGGAAGAGGTCGTTGGTTCAAATCCAATAAGCGGCTTATGGGTAATATGTGAAAGGTCATGTTTAAAGGGAAGCGCCACGTTGGATAAGAATATCCGGCGTGGCCTTTTTTTAAAAACACCGGACTTATGGTGACGGGCTAGCGTTCAACGTTGATACGCCGTTGTGCCAGAAGCAGTTTAAAAGCAAGGAAGAGATGGTAAGTAGTCACCCAGTTATTTGGCACGGGGACAGGTCCTTCTGCCGGCTAAACAACACCATCAATAACTCGGCATCGAAGCCGTTAATATCATAACTATCCTTGTTTTCCGAAGGTTTCCCGCTGTATACTTTAAGTATATGTCAAAGGTTAATTTGAGGAATGGAGACGGAAAAATGAAGGTTAAAATGATGGTGTTGGGCCTGGCCACGCTGGGTGCGTTGGGGTTAGGGGCCGCACCACTGACGGCGCAGGCTAGTACCACGCAGAAAATCGTATCGCAAAAGTCAGTAGCCAAATTTGGTAAGGTCACCGGCAACGCGGCCGGTAGTCTGTACGCGTTTCGTACCACTGATGGGGCGTTGACGCTGACCGCCACGCATCAGTTGAAGAATTTTAAGCATACAGCTTGGGAAATCAGCAAGTCGGCGCTGATCCAAAAGGCCAATGGCAAAACGTATCGTTACTACTACGTGAAGGCGCTGGGTGCCAAGCAGACGGCGCGTGGTTGGGTGTGGCACCGTTATTTGAAGACACCAACGACCGTTAAATTGGGGGTCCCTTACGTTAGCCAACAGGCCGTCAAAGCCTGGATGGGGTGTGAGTCGGCCAGCCTACTGGAGGGCCTGCACTATAAGGGCGTGTTGAAGTCGACGGGCCTCGTCGCCTTCATGAAGCATTTGCCACGCAGTAAAAATAATAATCCTAATAATGGGTTTGCGGGGAGTCCTTACAAAGTAACACCGGGTGTCTTTCAATCGATTTTCCCGCGGCCATTAGCCAAGTGGGGCAACACCTACACGCCCGTGAAGAATATTAGTGGGGCTAAGCTCAGCCAGTTGCGGTCACAGTTACGGCGGCACAATCCCGTCGTGGTCTACGTGACATTGCACTTTGCCAAAGCCCAGTATGGCCATTACTTCTGGGGGACCGGGATCAACAACAGTCACGTCATGTTGCTGGACGGTTATCGCAAGGGTGGCTATCACGTGGCGGATCCGAACCACGGCAAGTACTGGGTCAGTGCGGCTAAATTTGCGCGTAGCTACAACTACAAGCACTTCGCCGTCGCTGTCGAAGGGAGATAACTGAATGAAGCAGTGGGTAAAATATCTAAGTAGCGTGATTGTGGGCCTGGGGCTCTTGAGCGTGGGCGTCACTGCTCAGGCCCAACAGGTCGTAACCAAATCTGGCCGGACTTACAATTCACGCGTCGTCCGTAGTGCTGGTTGGCGGTTGTGGCGCACAGCGGCGACCAAACAGGCTGTCCGCAAGACGGGCAACCTGACCGGCAAGCTGGTCCAAATTGACCGGGTAGCGCACGTGGGGCAAGCAACCTATATGCAGATCAGTCGGCGGGGACACGTGTACGGTTGGCTGAATCAAAAGGGGTTGCGGACGACAAAGAAATTTGTTTTGCCATATACCTACACCAGTCAGCTGTACCCGTTATATGCGCCCAACGGCTGTGAAGCAGCGAGCTTGAAAATGGCGTTGTCGGTCAAAGGCATTGCGACCAAGACGTCACTCAAAACGATCATCAGCAAGATGCCTAAGGCCAAAACACCTAGTAAGGGCTTCGTTGGCAACCCTTACACGGAGAGTCGACCGGGAGAAACACGCACCATTTATCCCAAGCCACTAACGGCCTATACCAATACGTATGATGCCCGGGCTACCAACATTACTGGCGCTACGAAAAAGCAATTGATTCGTGAAATCAAACGTGGGAATGCTGTCATTTTTGCGGGGGCTTGGCGGATGCAAGGGTCCCGACCGTATCACGTTTTGACCCTGGTTGGGTATCGCCGCGGTCAGTTTTTAGTCGCTGATCCATACATGAAAAAGAGCTGGCCAAATAAAACTTATTGGACCGGCACACGTAATTTTATGAAAGTGTACCAATCCCGCCATTCGCGGGCGATTGCGGTGCGTTAAGCCGCTACTGGGAGTCACCGTTCAAAGGCGGTGGTTCCTTTTTTGATTGTTCAGTAAAGAACTTATTCTCTTCTGTCTATGAACCTGATAGGATATTGATTATCGGAGAAAGAACTACAGCACTTATAGACATGATAATTTTTGGAGGAGAATAACATGGCACAAAACGTACGAACAACTCTTTGGCTCACTGCCGCAGCAGCCCTCGTGGGGACGGGGATGCTGATTGAATCACCGAAGGCTAGCGCAGACACGACAGATAGCGACAGGTATGGCGAACTCACCCGTAAGCGCGTGCCGATTACGTCGTGGATGCCCAGTCCGGAATTGCGTAAGATTGTGTTGAAAACGCTTCAACAGATGGGGAAGCGCATCAAAACGGAAGAAGAAATTAAACCATCCTACATGAAAGAAATTACGGAAATCATTGTGGATGAGACCAACGTCATTGGTAGCGGGGTCCAAAGCCGTTTGCCGGTCAGCTTGGAAGGCCTGGAATTAGCCACCAAGCTCCACACGTTGATTTTAGATGGTGGCGTCACCAATTATGATCACGAAGGAAACACCGTCTACGGTGAGCATCCAACGACCGCGCCGCGCGGGAACGTGACCAATTTAAGACCCCTGAGTGCCTTAACGAATCTGCGCACGCTGAAATTACCGAACAACCGACTGTCAGATATCCGCGTTTTAGCTGGTGTCACCAGTCTGCGCGACGTGGATCTCAGCGGCTGCCAAATTGAAGATTTTAGTATTTTGAGTCAAGGTCAGTTTGATAGTTTCAAGAGCGATAACCAAATCATTACGCGGTCGGTCCTGCTAAACGACAACAAATTAGTGGGAAGCTTACCCAACAAGACGCGGACGCGGGATAATCAGCGTTATCAAATCAAGTCATTAGATAAATACGCGCTGTTAATGTTTACGGAAGAAACGCGTCATAAGGATAACGGCGATTTGATCTCAACGAAGCCATTCTACCGTGTGCACTTTAGCGGTGGAGAGGCCAAGCCTGATGGCCAAGATGGTTTGCAATTTGACAAGCTGCACTACCAAGAACAGTTGAAGCCTAGCGATAACTTTACGGACGGCGAGGTGACCAATACGGTTTCCAAGCAACGGTATGCGATGATGGGGGAAATCCGGGATCCTAAGAAACCTGACCGGGTGCTGTGGACGTTCGTTCAGCAGTATCGGCCCAAGGATGAATCCGCGCCGGTTAAAGTGCATTACGTAGATACGACGGGCAAAACGATTGCCGAAGATGATGTCTTAGAAGGCGGTATCGGTGAAGCCTATGACGCGCAACCTAAAGACATTGAAGGTTTCACGTACAAGGAGACTAAAGGATCGTTGACCGGGAGCTTTACCCAAACTGAACAGGAAATTACCCACGTCTTTGATGTCGCCGCGACTGATGTCGATGACGGCGATGATGATGGTGATGGGTCAGGCAGCGATGGGAACAACAACGGTAACGACGGAGACAACAACGGCTCTGACGGTAACGGTGGCGGCGATGCAGGTTCTGGCGGTGACGACGGAGACAATAACGGCTCTGACGGCAACGGAGGCGGCGATGCAGGTTCTGGCGGTGACGACGGAAACAACAACGGCTCTGGCGGCAACGGTGGAGGTAATGCAGGTTCTGGCGGTAACGACGGAAACAACAGCGGCTCTGATGGCAATGGCGGAGGCGATGAAGGCTCTGGTGGTAATGACGGAGACAACAATGGCTCTGACGGCAACGGAGGCGGCGATGCAGGTTCTGGCGGTAACGACGGAGACAATAACGGCTCTGACGGCAACGGTGGAGGTGATGCAGGTTCTGGCGGCAACGACGGAGACAATAACGGCTCTGACGGTGATGGGGATGATAACAACTCTGGCGGCAACGACGGGGACAATAACGGTTCTGACGGCAACGGCGGAGACGGTAACGTGACTGGACCGGGAGGCGGTGGCAACGGAGGCGGTAATGGCTCTGGTGGCGGATCGGGTTCTGGTGGTTCCGATGGCGGAGACGGCTCTGGTAACGGCGATGGTGACGACTCTGACGGCAACGACGGGGACAATAATGGTTCTGACGGCAACGGTGGAGACGGTAATGTGACCGGACCAGGAGGCGGTAACGGCGGCAACGGCTCTGGCGGCGGATCAGGCTCTGGTGGTTCCGAAGGTGGAGACGGCTCTGGTAACGGAGATGGCGACGGCGATGGTGACGGAGACGGCAGCGGTTCTGATGGCAACGGAGACGGCAGCGGTTCTGATGGCAACGGAGACGGCAGCGGTTCTGATGGCAACGGAGACGGCAGCGGCTCTGATGGCAACGGCGGCAACGGTTCTGATGGCAACGGCGGCGGTAACGGCTCTGATGGCAACGGAGACGGCAGCGGTTCTGATGGCAACGGAGGCGGTAATGGCTCTGATGGCAATGGAGGCGGTAACGGCTCTGGTGGCAGCGGGTCCGGCGACGGCAACGGCACTGACGAGGGCGACCAAAACGATACCGGCAACGGTGGTGGCTCCGGCAGTGGTACCGGTAATGGTAACAACGGTGGCGGCACTGGTACTGGCAACGGCAACGGTAACGGTAACAATGGAGGTGGCTCTGGTACTGGCAACGGCAGTGGTAACAACGGTGGCGGCTCCGGTAGTGGTACTGGTAATGGCAACAACGGGAGCGGCTCCGGGAACACCAACGGCTCTGACGCTGGCAACAACAACACTGGTACCGGCAATGGCAACAACACCGGTAACAACCAAGGCAACGACAACACCAACGGTTCCGGCACTGGTACTGGCAACACGACCGGTAATGGCAGTGGCTCAACTGGGAGTTCTACAGGTCAAACGGGCGTTGAAGACGACGCCGAAGATCAAGAAATCACTGGTTCCGACGCCGATGATTTGACGGGGAGCACAGGTGGTAGTTACGGTGGTGGCAGTAGTTCGCCAAGCGGGATGAGCTACGGCGGTTCCGGGTCCTCTGGCTACTCCGGTGGGAGCGGGTCAGGTTCTGGTTCCGGTAGCTATGGCCATTCTAGCGGCGGTACTAGCGGTGGTGGCTCCGGCTTCTTACCGCAAACGGATGAACAGCAGTCCAAGCTCGCTTGGTTCGGCGCGTTACTGGCAGCCTTCACGCTGAGTGGCTGGAAGAAACGACGTGACCACGAATAAGCAGCAGAATAGAACAGCGACATGTAAGCGTGACGGCTTAGCCCGTTGTTAGCAGATTTGGCCAAAGAAACGAGGAGGAAAACAATGCGTGGTAAAACGGAAAACGTTCCCGTAACGTTTACCCCATTACACTGGTTGGGAAGCTTGCTGGCGGCGTTTCGTGAGGAAAGTTACGAACCCAAGCAGCATCGCTAACTGAACACAAAAGGACCGGGAAAATGGCTATCCCGGTCCTTTTTACATAGCAATAGCAATTAAGCCTCTGCGCGTTGACGCTGGTCGAGGTGGTCCCAAGCACGACTCAGCTCAGTCGTGTAGGCGTTGAATCCCACCTGATTGAGGTGGTCATGGGCAGTAGTCCGGTCAAAGTAGGCCACGCGTTGGAGCTCCTCACGTTGAATCGTGAAATCCGTCAAGGCGTGGTCTGTTTGAAAGGCAAACCAGGCTTCGATCCAGTGAGTGTGCGGCTGCAACAAAAAGTTGTCGGCCGGACTGACGGGAATGTCCACACCCAGTTCCTCCGTGATTTCGCGGTGCATGGCGGCCGTGATGGTCTCGCCGGCCACAACGGAGCCGCCAACGGAACAGTCCCAGCAGCTGGGAAAGTTCAGCTTGTTGGGCGACCGTTGCTGCAAGAGCACCTCACCCGCGGTATTAAAAATAAAGGCATCGACCACCAAGTGAAAACAGCCCGGACGAACGGGGTCTTGGCGCTGTTGCTGGCCGACGCGTTGGAGACGCTGGTTGTACACGTCCCAATATTCAGTTAAACGATCTGCGGCCATGTCGGTCATCTCCTTACCTCTAATCCTAGCGTACCACTTTTAAGGCTAAAGGTTGACCCACAAATTAAATAATCGGGTTAGTCAGCGTCGTAACGGGTAATTTCGAACTGGTGATTTTCGTATTTCGCCATGTACACGTCGCGAATATTTTGCACGCCGTGTTGCTTGAGCTGGGCCAGTAACCAGTCTTCGTCGTGGCTCATCAGCTCTAAGACGTCGTAGTCAATCTGACCGTCAACGATGACCGGGTAGCGAATCGAGCCGTCGCCCTGCCGCAATACCGTGAGACTCCCGTTTTGTTCGACGATGGCCCGCTTCACGTCGTTGATTTGATAGACGCCCGCGGTCCGCAGCTTGAAGTCGATTTCTTTAGCGGAGAGGTTGGCTTTCAGACAATTGTGGACCAGCAGTTGGCCGTTACGAATCACGGTGATGGGGCCGCCGTCGATGAATTTACCAATGGCGCGCACGTGAATCTTCAGGTAGCGGGTCACCAGAATCAGCAGTGACCAGATCAGCAGGACGATGACGAACTGAATCAGCGTGACGGCGGAATTGTAAATGACCCCACCGACGATGCCCCCTAACACGTAGTTTTGCACCTGGTCGATGGCCGAAGTGGGCGCCAAATTGCCTTTGCCAGAGAAGTTGATCAGCAGCGTCATAAACACGAAACCAACTAGTAATTTAATAAAGACATCTGAATAGACGAACATAGTTTACTCCTTTACGATGGTGACTTTGGGCCGGTGTAGCTGGACGCGCTCCAACACGTAAGCGGACCCGTCAGCGTTGTAATCCAAACGGTAGTAGCCGCTGGGGGCCTTGATCAAGAGGTTGGTATTGGTCGTGGTCGCGTTGACGGCCAGCTTACTGGGGTGCACATCGAGTTGCTTGGCCACGTTTTGCACGGTCGCTGTGATTTCACCAGTCTGTTCGGTTGCCGAACGCAACGAGACCAGACCGTTGATTTGAAAGCCTAAAACCAGTAAAACTAATGTGCCGGTTATAATACTCATATCTTTGTATTTGACGTTCCACCGGTGTCGGAGGTAGTAAACGAATAAGCCGATGAAGACCGCTAAAAGCGCGATAATCAGCCCGATTCGCAGGTACTGCCAGCTATTGTGATGCGTGGTGAGATAGCCATAAGTATAGAATGTCATCGTGTACTCCCTTCAATGATTGCTAGGGATAAGTTTATCACGAAATTTGGCCGATGGGGGAAATGACGCGAATGACCTTTTAATTAAAAAAACAATGAGAGTATAATTAGAATATTTATTAAAAGGGGGTGTCGCCGTGGGCATTCAGATTACAAATCGCCAGTCGATCATTCAAATTGTGAAGGCGGCTAGTAGCGATATCATTGGCACATTGGGTGGTGACGTGTTCAGTTTTGCCTTGGGGTTGATGCTGTTGCACGCCACACATTCAGCCATTAGTTTTGGCCTGGGGTCGATCATTTATCCGTTAGTCGGTCTCCTGCTGGTCGTGCCAGTTGGTAATCTGGTCGACCACCGGCGGCACAAACCGTTGCTGTTGACCAGTCGGGGCGTGGTCGTCGTTAGTTTTGGGGTGTACGCCCTGGTGGCACCGCACGTCAGTAACGTCATGGTGCTGGCGGTCATCGTTTTGACGGTCATTGCCTGTGCGGACAAGGTGACGACCACGACCTACATGGCGTCCGTTCACGAACTGGTCAACGACGAACACGTCAAGACCCTGGCAACCATTGAACAAGCGGCGACGGCTGGCATCCAGTTAGTTTCGCCCGTCTTAGCAGCCATGCTGTATTCCTGGATTGGGTTCGAGGGCATCGTCCGGGCCGAAATGGTGGTGGAGATCACGACCTGGCTGATTGCGCTAAGCATGCGATTCCATCCGTTGGTCGATGAGGAGAATCCGACCGAAACGTCCAAGTCGCCGTGGGCCCAATTTCGGGTCGGCCTCGACTTCATCCGGACCCATTTCACCTTACAGGCCGTGGTTACCATGGGGGTGTTTCTCAACTTCCTGCTGGCCTCCATCGACGTCGGCTTGCCGTATGCGCTGGTACAGACGCGTCATCTAGGCAATAATCGGCTGAGCTGGGTGCTGAGTGCCTTTGCCGGTGGCGTGTTATTGGGAAATATCGTGCTGACTGCGCTACCGAGATTTAAAAATGTCTTGATGGCGGTCTTGCGGTTGTCCTTGAGCCTCGGTGGCGTCATCGCCGTCATTGGTATCTGCTTCATTGCGCCATTGCAGGGGATGACGCTGATTGGCTGGCTGATTGGGCTAGCACTGATCTCTGGCATCGTCTTGGCCTTCGTCAACACGCCGATGTCCGTGTATATGCAGATGACGGTACCCACCAAATTGCTGGGGCGCGTCGGGTCGACGTTTAGCACGCTGATGCAACTGGCCCTGCCCCTCGGGACCGCCGCTTACGGCTTGTTCTTCCAGAAATTTCCCGCCGGTCCGGTTTACCTGGTAACGGGCATCGTCATCATGGTGTACATTGGCTTTAACCTCATTTTAGTTCGCCGTCACGATGCCGCGGAGCAAATTAAGCGAGGTTGAGGACGTTTCGTGCTAAACTCGAAGGCGTAGATGAGACGAAATGGAGGGTTCCAACTATGCAAGAGTTTGATATCGTGATTATCGGCGGCGGCCCCGGTGGCCTGGCTGCGGCGTATGGTCTGCACGCCAACGACATGAGCGTGGCGGTGGTGGAAAAAGACCTGTGGGGTGGCACCTGCCCCAACCGCGGGTGTGATCCTAAGAAGATTCTGATGGCCGCCGTGGAAGCGCAAGGTCGCAGTGAGGCCTTACAGGGCCACGGATTGACCAGTGTGCCACAGATCGACTGGACCGCCCTGATGGCGAAGAAACGGGCCTACACGGCTAAGATTCCGAGTGGCACCAAGAGTGGCCTGCAGGCGGCGGATATCGCGACCTTTGAGGGCAACGCCAGCTTCAACACAGATGGCACGCTGTCCGTGGGTGATACCCGGTTGAACGCGGCCAATTGGATCATTGCCACGGGGCAAGAACCCCGGTTACTCAACATTCCGGGCAAGGAATTTCTGCGCACCAGCAACGACTTCTTGGACCTGGACCAATTACCCGCCGACATCACGTTGATTGGTGCCGGGTACGTCGGCGTCGAGCTGGCAGCGATTGCTAACGCCGCCGGTAGTCGTGTGCATTTGGTTCACCACAATGACCGACCACTCCGGGCTTTTGACGGCGACCTAGTCCACGACTTGATGGAACGGTTGACGGCTGAGGGGGTCGATGTGAAATTAGACACGGACGTCACCGCCGTTTCTGCCGTTGACGATCAGTATCAACTGGCAACGGCGAGCGGCGAGGCCTGGACGTCTGATCTGGTCTTTGCCACGGCTGGTCGGACGCCGGTGATTGCCGACCTGCATTTGGACCGCATCAATGTGGTCACGACGTCCCACGGTATTACGGTCAATGGCCGTTTGCAGACGACCAACCACCACGTCTTTGCGTTAGGCGACGTGGTCGATCGGCCGCAGCCAAAATTAACGCCGGTGGCCGGCTATGAGGGCCGTTACCTGACGGATACGCTGACCAACGGGGATGCTGACCCCATCAGCTACCCGGTCATCCCGTCAGTCGTCTACGGTAAAACGCAACTGGCTCAGTTGGGCGTGACGCCGGCTGAAGCTGTAGCGGCACCGGAAAAATACCACGTCAACGACCTGGACTTGACCCACTGGTACAGCTATCAGCGGACGGCCGACCCAGCGGCTAGAATCAAAGTGGTCGTCGATCAAACCAGCGGCAATATCGTCGGTGCGGCAGTGCTAAGCAGTGAAGCCGAACAGGTCATCAACTACTTGGACTTCGTGATTCAAAACCACATGAGCACGGCCGACATCAACCAGACGATTCTGGCTTACCCAACGCTGGCCTCTGACTTGACGTACTTTAATTAATTACTCAAGGTTGCGGGTGTGAAAACACACGATAGTATCCGCCTCCCGTCCGCCAAATATGAGCCGGAACGCGGTGGGCGGCGGGACGAGCCAAGGAGCGGTCTCGTCTCCGCGACTTTGAGCCGAAAGACCGCGTCTCAAAGTCGCCAGTTCCCTAACCGGCGTGAACCGTGCCGCTAAAGGAACTCCCACGGCTGAGCTCATATTTGGCGGACTCCCGGCTACGAAGATGTTTCACTGCCAGTTGGTCTAGTCTTTGGCAGCAGTTGAACTGCGGTTGAATCTGACCACTTTCCCGTACGATGTTCTCTGAAAAACGAATTGGGCCAGCCGCTTAACCAAGCCGATTGACTGGTAGCGGCATAAAACTGCGATTAAGACAGGAGTCAAAACAAGCACCTCCGAAAATCAGCAGGAGGTGCTTTTGTGTTGGCCAATTTTGGCGTATGATGGAATTTATTAGTTGTTGTGGTCAGTGTTGATCGACGAGCGAACCAGTGACCGCTACCGGTATGGTGTAGGCGTATATGTAATGATATGTTGTGCAGTGGCATGGCCGTTACTGTTTAAAAACAATGGTGCAAGATTGTCGTGTTGGCGGTTGCGGTCGGTTGCTGACAACCGCAAGTTTAGCCGAGAGTTCGCTAGATATGAGTTCAGCCGCGGGAGTGTTCTTAGCAGCTTGCTGGTTAGAACACTGGCACCTTGGAGACGTGTTCTTTGGCTCCAAGGTGAGGGGCGAGACCGCTCTGTGGCTCGGCCCGTCCGCCCACAGCGTCACGACTCATATTGCGCGCCACGGCTGGCGGCCAGTACATACAACGTCGCAGCACTGAACCATCCGACCGCAACGATTAGCGAGACTAAAGAAGGAGGAATCCGCGTGGCATTTCTAGGAACGTTATGTTTGATTTTGATTCTGACGACCTTAGCGGGCAACTTGTCCAACCGCTTGGGCGTGCCAGCAGTCATCGGTGAGTTACTAGTAGGAATTGTTCTGGGACCGGCGCTACTGAACTGGGTACAGTTAAATAGTTTAGTCAGCTTATTCGCCGATATCGGGGTAGTGATTTTGATGTTTCTCGGGGGGCTGGAGAGTAATCTGCAGTTACTGATGAAGTATTTGCGCCCAGCTATCGTGGTGGCAACCTCCGGCGTGATTTTTCCGGTGACCTTGATGGGGCTGACGTCCTGGTGGTGGGGCTTTACCCCGCTGGAGTCGCTCTTTATTGGGGTGATTTTCTCGGCGACCTCGGTCTCGATTTCGGTGGCCGTGTTAAAGGAATATCACGCACTGACCACGCGTGAGGGTGCCACGATCCTGGGCGCAGCAGTGGCCGATGACATCATTGGTGTGATTTTGTTGTCCTTGATGATCAGCTTGTTAGCGAGCCAGGGGATTCAGACGGCGGGAAATCATCCGGCGCTGGCCCTGGTATTGTTGGAACAGGTCATCTTCTTTGTTGGGACGTACGCCTTGGTCAAATGGATTGCGCCGTACCTCATGCACTTGAGCGAGCGCCTGGTCATGGCGTCCAGCGTGACCATCATGTCGATGGTGATCTGTCTGGGGATGGCCTGGATTGCGGATATCGTTGGGCTGAGCGGTGCGATTGGCGCATTCTTCGCCGGTATCGCCGTAGCCCACACGCCGTACCGCGCCGTCTTGGCCGACCACGTGGAGCCGTTGGGAAATGCGATTTTCATTCCCGTATTTTTCGTCAGCGTGGGGCTGAACATGACGCTGAATCACTTGGTTGAAAATCTTGGCATCATCGTGATCTTAACGATTCTCGCCTGCGTGACGAAGCTGATTGGGTGTGGCCTGGGCGCACGGCTAAGTGGCTTTAATGCCAACAGTAGTACCGTCATCGGCACCGGGATGATTGCCCGTGGCGAAATGGGATTGATCACCGCCCAGATTGGTCACGAGGCTGGTCTGTTGGGCGGTAGCGATTACTCCGCCATGATTTTAGTGATTATTTTAGCAACTATTTTAGCACCATTGCTATTGAAACAGGCGCTCAAACGCATGCCGGCCGGGCGACCAGAAGAGGCCGTCTGACAGTGTTGGGGAACACTTAAAAATTTTGTCAAAGGGGTAGGGGAGCAACATGCGGTTTAATCGATTATTTTATCGCCAGATTGAGTTTTGGTTTGGTGTGATGTTAGTGCTGGCGGGGTTGGTCTTTCTGTTGATGGGCCAAGCATTTACCATGAGTTGGTGGCTAACCATTGTTGAAATCTTGATTGGTATCGCCCTCATCGGGGACTGTCTGGTGGATAGTCTGCGATAGTTGGGTTAGAAAAGGCGCCTGGGATGCCTCCCGGACGCCTTTTCCAATTTGCGGGTTCTAGATTGGTTACCCCTACCTTACCGAAGTTAGCCGCCACCGTCAACGATTTTCGTTTTAATGAAGAAATGGTTGGCGACAACGACTGATGCATTCTTAACCCAATCGACTAGCTGACAGGGTTTGTAAAATTTGTTCGATTAGTTAATAATCAGACTTGCTTTCTAGGCGGAAGACGCGTAAATTTAATGCAAGATGAACGGTACACGGATTTTCAAGGAGGAGCAGTATGAGTAAACCCTATTTTCTGATCGGTCTAGCCGCGGTCAGCTTCGGCCTGGCAGCGACCAGCCTGACGAATGCCCAGGCCGCCACGTGGCACAAAGGCACGCCCAAGGTCATGCGCCACACCTGGTATTACAACGGTAAGGCGGACAACAAGGCCTACATCACATACAACAAAACCAAGAGTATTGGCAATCTGTTCGGCTACGATACGGACAGCGGGAGCTACTACCGGCTACCGGGCTATGGCTTGAAAAAGCTGAAATACCAGTCACTGGGCAAGCACGTTTACCGGGTGTCCGGCATCCAGTATTCCCCCAAAGGCAGTACGGTCCAATTCGACGGGCAACGCATGACGTACAAGGTCAAGGCCACCAAAAAGCAGCTGCACTTCTACAAGGGCTACCATAACTACGTGCGCAAGGCCAGCTTCGCGACGATCAAGACGCCTAGCGCGTTGAAATAGCAATTAGGTTCACACCAATGAAAAAGGGTCTGGGACAAAAGTCTCAGGCCCTTTGTGTCTCCGAATATCTGGTGTTGAAACCTGGGCCAAAAGGCAGCTGGTTCCGCTTAAAACTGATAAGCAAACAATCCAAACCCGGGATTATTCGCTTATCAGCCTTAATGCTCGCCAGCTAACCGCCTTTCCCACTCTCTTCTCAACCGTGGGGGAAGGATGGCAAGGATTTTTCCCAGCGTATCTGGAAGGACTACCGTCAAGGACTGCCAAGCTATCTAATGGATACAGTTCTTCGTGGTACAGTGCTTGACTGGAGCCCACAGAAGGTCACGCAGATGTTTCATGCTCGATTTCAGGACGTTAAACGAAATGATATTCATCGACTAGTCGTTTCTGAGATGGGGCACGTTGCTGAAGAAGCTGCTTTTCAAAGCTACGAAGAAAATGAGATTGAGCAATATGAGTACATGGCAACTCTCGAAAGCCATACCTGTGATACTTGTGGGCGCTTAGATGGTCAGATGTTCAGAACGGATAAGCGAATTGTTGGTATTAACTATCCGCTTATTCATGCACGTTGTCGCTGTACTACGGTTCCATATATTGAAGGCATACCTGGCACATTTGAGCAGTGGATGCGTGATCCTGAAACTGGTAAGGGTAAGATGATTAAGAATGTTAAGTTCAGTGAGTGGAAGCGGCAATATGTTGACTTACCATTACACGAGCGAAAGTACGCCGAGACTTATGAGCTGTTAGGAAAGAATGCGCCTACCCGGTTAGAATATGATGCAATTAGATCAGGAAGTGTCGCAGAGCAAAAACTGACACATGATATTAAGACGGTAAAGTATATTCGTAATTCGACAAGTGAGACGGAATCATTTAACAGACGTGAGATTGCGGAAAAGGCTTATTTCTCATTCAAGAGAGATGAAATTAATATATCTGGTCATGCTGCGCTTCAATATGCTGTTAGAATGCAGAGAAAGAAAACAGGTCGAATTCTATTTAATTTCAATACGGTGAAAACCAATAGTTTAAAACCTGCTAATTATATTGATACTAGAAATTCAAGAATGGTGCATTATTATGGTAAACTTGCAGTGATTAAAGAACCTGATACTGGGGAAGTAGTTACCATTATCAGACAAAGAAAAGTAGGAAAGAGGTGGAAACAAATTGAAAAAGAGTGAAGCTAAGGCAATTGAAGTATTGGAAAATGCTTTTACAGATAGCGACTTAGAATCATACGTTTTTGTCATTCAAGATTACTATGCCGATGAAACTGATCAATTGGCTCTAGATAATCCTGAGATGGAGGACTATTTAAATGATATAATCCCTGAATTTACGGAAGGTTTTGATTTAAATAAGCGTAATGATTGGTTGAATAGACTTAAAGATATTATTAGGAATGCAAAAACATTTATACATGATTAAACAAGCACCCGACAAGAAAACGTTGAGTGCTATTTTTGTACCTATTTTTTCCCAGACACTTGGCATATCAGTTAATTTTGGAATTCATGTTCGATCGTTAGGTCAGCCGCCGGAATCTTGTCGGAGGCAATCAGTGGGGATGCCGGGCCAATCGATAGCAACGTCAAGTGGTGCATCGCCCGCGACGCAATCGTGTAGAGCGTCCCGGTCAGCTGGTCATCCGGGTAGTTGTCGGCGGAAACGTTGTAGGCAATCACGCTGTCGAACTCCAACCCCTTGGCCAGATAGATTGGCAGGACCACCACGCCCTTGGGCAGGGAGCGGTCGGTGTCGGTCAGGCGGGTCAGATCAAAGTCGCGGTGCAGTTCTTGATACACGTATTTGGCCTCGGCCGTGCTCTTGGTCAGAATCGCCACGGTCCCGTTGGTGGCCAGCTCGACGTTCAGCTCGTGAGCCAGCGCCTTGAAGGCGGCCGCCGTGTCGTAACGGATGATGACCTTGGGCAGGTCGCCGGGCCGGTTGAAGGCTTCAATCTGGTCGCCATCGGGCAGGAGTGCCTTGGCAAACGTCGTGATCGGTAGCGTCGAGCGGTAAGACCGCCGTAACGTGATCAGCCGCGAGCGTTTAACGTTCAGCGCAGCGTCCAATTTTTTCAAAATGGCTTCGGGAGCTTCCACGGCCTTGAAGAGGGCCTGTTCACTGTCGCCTAACAACGTGAGCTTGGCCCGCGGAAAGGCGTGTTGCAGGTAGATCAGTTGAGCCATCGAGTAGTCCTGCATCTCGTCGACGAACAGGTGCTGCATGCGATGGTTGGCCCCGCCACCGGCTAAAATATCGCGCAGGTATAAGAGGGGCGCTGCGTCGGTCAACGCCAAACGGTGAAATTCAATGTCGTGTTGGTAGGCGTCGATCACCGTTTGCCAGTCGGCCGCCGTCACGTCATCGGGCAACGGACACTGCTGGAGAAAGGCGGTGAACTGACTGTAGGCGTCCAGAAAGTAGCCGTTGTAAATGGCATCGTCCACGGACCGCAGCCGGCGCCGCACGATTTGCCGGGCGATGAAGTCAATCTCGTCATCGAGCTGTTCGAATTGCCCCAGGTGCTTTTCGCCCAGCAGGTTGTGGTAATCTTCATCGCTGAGTTGGTCGATGGTATCGCGAACCCAGTCGGCCTTGGCTTCCTCGGCGATGCGGTGCTTGAGCCGCTTCTCCAACACGTTCTTGGTCCGTAACAACCGGTCAGCAGGGGCCGCAGCCAGTGGAATCTGGCGGTAGATGTCGCGAATCTCTTCTTTACTGAAGAAGACGCGGCTCTTGAACCGGATGTCCGTGAACTTCAGGTCGTCGGCATCGCAGCCTAGGCAGTAATCGCGCACGGCCGTCATCATCGCGGCACTTTCCCGGAATCGGCGCAACGGTAGGTTGACCGGCGTTTGTTGGTCGGCTTCGTAGCGCTCGAACTGCGTCTGAACGTTGAGTCCCTGGAAGCGTTGCGTGAGAAATTCGGCCAGGGTGACTTGGCGCATGTTGCGCTCACCCAGACTGGGGAGCACGTCGCTGATGTAGTGGCTGAACAGGCGGTTGGGCGAGAACAGCACGATTTGGTCGGCTTCGAGGTCGCGGCGGCTGTGGTAGAGCAGAAAGGCAATGCGCTGTAAAATGGCGGACGTCTTGC
This sequence comes from Levilactobacillus brevis, assembly GCA_003666485.1. Lineage (GTDB taxonomy): Bacteria > Bacillota > Bacilli > Lactobacillales > Lactobacillaceae > Levilactobacillus > Levilactobacillus yiduensis. Next base: position 2,887,572 of record CP032931.1, on the reverse strand, counting down.
CGGAACCAGCCACACCTTGAACCACCAGTAGGTCGCTCTTGGTATCGCGGATGATGTCATTTTGCTCGCGCTGAATGGTGGCCACGATATTTTGCATGGTGGCGTCGTTCTGCTCGCCCAGCGCGTGCTGGAGCATTTCGTCGCCGACAGTCTCGTTGGTGTCAAACATGCTCTCGATTTTGCCGTCCTGGATCAGAAATTGCCGCTTCTTCAAGAGGTCGGTCTGTTGCGGGCCGGCCGGGGTGTCGTAGGCAACTTTGCCCAGCACACCGTTGTAGTAGACACTGGAAATGGGCGCGCGCCAGTCGTAGACCAGAAATTCTTGGTCGTCGTTAACAAATGAGGCGGTCCCGATGTACAGCGATTCCGGTTGCGTCTCGTCTGGGTCTTGAATGTCGATGCGCCCGAAGTAGGGCGACTTCTGGAGTTCTTTAAAGGTATCGAGTTGTCCTTGAATAATATTTTGATTTTCAGTCAGTCGCGAGACTAAGGCCCGTTGCTGCTGAAGTTCGGCACTGGTTTCGATTCGGTCATCGACTTCAAACCAGTTGACCGAGGTGTTTTCGCTATAGTTCTTCAACACGTTACGCAGCTCTTGATGCGCCGCGTCGTAGTCGGCAGCGGTCTTATCGATGCGCTTGCCAATCTCATCACTCACGCGGTCGACGCGCTGTTGTTCCTGAGCTTCTTCGCTGGTGGTCAAAATGACCGCCTCCTTTGGGTAGACTAAAGTGCCTAACAAGTTTAGTCATTATTGGGGGCCGTGTCAATCAATCTTACTTGACTGGGAGGACTAGCAAACATGATTTTTGTAGGGTTACACCACAATCGCAAAATCTGTGAATGGGGGAAGTGCAATACCCCTCTGACACCCCGGCCTGAAAAAAACTTAACTCACTTGCGGCAGGTAGCGGCCTTGGCGACAGCGTGGTCATGGTGATCGAAATCAATGAAATACCCCTTGATTGACTGGTTCTTCAATGTCCATTTGGCAGTGTTGGAATTTTTGGATTGCCACTTACTTGAGGATACCTTTCGTTTGGAAGTGACATGGTTGTTGAAACTGGTGCGTTTCAGCGCTTGAGCCTTAGTGGTTTTGGAGACAACATAGAAATTGTAAGTCTTGGCCGCTTTGTAGACGTTGGTAGTGGCTTTGAATGTGACGTTATTCCCAGAAACTGACTTGGACCACCCCTTAGGAGCCGTAACCGAATCAATTGTCGTGCCTGCCGGGAGTTTGTCAGTAATGGTATACCCCTTACCAGAGTAGGAAGCCTTCTTCGTTTTTTGTTGAATCTTCCAACTGAAAGTCTTGGTGTAATCAACTAATGCTGACTTGGTTGCAGAATAGGTTGACGGCTTGGCTGATTGGGGACCAACATATTTCTTGGGGGAGGGTTGAGGTTGAGGAGACTTAGGAAGTTTCATACCGTTTATATCGAGTAAATCGGTATATGGTGCATGACCACGCCAACTAATCCCAATTGATGAAGTTTTATAAACAGCTAATGCCGAGTTTTTGACTTGAGGTCCACCGAAATCAGTATAATCTCTACCAGTTCCCTTTTTAGTGAAATATGTTGATGGAAATGAAGAATCATCCTTAAGTTTTAATACCCCATAAGAACCGAACTCTCGGTCAATGTTTGATTTACCAGCCTTAGTTGTGTAGTTACCTACTTGAACTGGAGTATCGTAAGTCATAACTCGTTGACCCAAACTATAATGACGTTTTCCCCCAGACTTCATATATGCTGGTTCAATTTCCATAAATCCAAGTCCAATAGTATGGTCGGCATCTGCCTTTACATTGGTGTTAGTACCATGTTTTACTATGCGGATTGTAAAATCGGCGTGGGAAGCATGGGCGTTCATACCAGGGGCATTTTTATATGATTTTCCAACACGAGCTTTTGCCCCGCCTACGTACTTTTTTGGAGTGGCTACCCCAAATTTGTTAGTCATGAAGACAACGGTTTGCTTAGCATAAGATGTTCCAGCACCACCTATAGTCTCTTTTAACTTTTGACCAGAATACCCCTTCATTTGAATAATCATATCAGTTTGTTTACCATCAAATTTCCCAACATTAGTATAACGAATAGCTGGATTACTACTTAATTTGTAAAAGTATCCTGAGTTCTTGTTAGCTGAGAACTGTGGACCACCGCCGTATGTATTGGTTCCTTTGGTTCCCCTAATCATTTTAGCTTTGGTACTTTTGGACCACAGGGGTGTGAAATACGGTGAAGGACTTGAAGAAAAATCAATTTTACCCCGTTTAGTTCTATAGGCATATCCACTTTTTGTTAATTCAGTATAATACGTAGTATAGTTTGGACCACCTTTGGTTGCATTAGAAAAGCTACTAGCATTTGCTTGGGTAGGTTGAGTCATCGTTAGACCAACAGTACCTAACGTCATTAAAGTTGCCGTTAGCAGTGGTATTTTATATGACATACTTAAAACCTCTCTTCTTTCTTTTGTTTTATTATGAAAATTTTGATGGTAACCCTCAGTACTCGAAGCCATCGGTCTAATACCCCAACTGGTTCGATATGAAAACCCATCAATGTCCACTATGTAATCCTGATGTTACTCAGACTATGCAAAAAAGAGTCCGCAAATAATCACGGACTCTTAGGTAATTCAATATTTGATGATGTAATGTTTGATTTGTTACTTGTATGCTTTCACAGTAACTTTCTTTGATGATGAAAGTAGGTGGAAGGTGTAAACAATCTTACCATGTTTCTTGACAACTTTACCATTCTTAACTTTCTTAGTGTAGTACCCAGCTTTAGCCCAAGTGTGTTTAGCTTTAGGCGCCTTAATGGTCTTCTTGAAAGTACCTTTCTTACTTAACCGAACATACTTATACCCCTTGTATGTGGTAATCCGAGCCCATTTTGCATGGTGCTTAGCAGCTAATGACTTGGTACTTACCTTGATAGTTCCATTGACCTTAACATACTTATTTGACTTAGTTTTCTTTGAAGTTAACTTTGATACTTTGTAAGCATATTTCTTTGTGGCTTTCTTCTTAGTTGTTTTCTTTGTGGTTGACTTCTTGGTTGATACTTTACGTAACTTACCCTTAGGAATGCTTGCCACTGCTGCCTTATTATCTGCTGAGTCTTCCTTTTTATCTTGAGCAATTGCTTTCTTTTGAGATGAGGTCAGTGTTTTATTTACCGCAGCTTCTACTTCTTTTTCAGTTTTATAAGTCTTCCCTTCGTAAGTATACCCACCAGAGGCTTGAGCTGACACTTGGTTAGACCCGGTAAATGTTGGGATTACTAGAGCTAAGCCTAAGGTTGCTGAGGCAACCATGATTGAAGTCATTACTTTGTTTTTAATCATTGTTATCTTCCTTTCAAATTCAAGTTTCTTGTTGTTTAAGTTTAGTTTTGTTTGTTATTCTTGGGTCGTCCTCATTGACCAACATGATAACTATACCCCGTGTTACCTGGTTTGCAAACCCCTTGTTCATAATTTGTGATAATTAAGTTGTTAATCATGTTGTTAATCGTGTTGGAACATACTTAGTTGATGAACGTGTCGGTGAGTGGGGAGTCGTGTTGGTGTGAGACGTGTGATGGTACTGATAGTGTTAATACCCCTGATTGGTTGAGGCTCGGAGGTACAGGTCAGGGACTGGTCAGAATTACCTAGATAACCACATCTTCAATCGTGGGTTCGTGAGAAGTTGTTGGGTCATCAGGAGTAGTGGTAGACCCGGAAACCCGGGATGTCCAAATCTCGATTGAGAAGGGACTCTCATCTAGTAGGCAATGTATTCAGTCAATTCAGTCAGGAGTCATGTCATTTAACCAGTTATCCATTAAGTCTAAACCCATGGACAGTCCGGAATTCCGGAAGCGGTCCCCCAACTTTCCTGGGAGATTCTCAAAAATTTGAAGATAAAATTCAAGGATTACTTCAATTGATCATGATTGATTGGGGACGGGGTGATCAAAGATTCCAGAAAACTAAGTCATTGTGCTGGAATGGCAGGTCATCATGGAATTAGCCGAAGGTTGTGTTAGTTATGGCGGGTGACCCTAATAGTTTCGGAATTAACTGTCGAAATGATTATCAAGTTACCCAGTTGTCCCGGAAAATTCAGCAATCGTGCCAAAACGGCAGATCATCACAGGATTAGCTGAGGGTTGTGGCAGTTACAGCGAGCGAACCTGATGTCTTTAAAACTGATAGTTAAAACAACCATCATGTTACCCAGTGATTCAACTAATGACAGTTAAGGTTGAGTGGCAAACTAAATTGGGTGTATTCGGTCGTCAGCAATCCTAAGTTTTCGGCAGGCATCCGTAATGTTTCCGCAGTATTCTCGGGGATGGGCAGTGGTCGGACATTTCGGCAGTCAACCGCCGTCACCAGCAGTCACTGACGCTAGCCGTAAGCAGACGTCCAGATCGACGCAGGTTGCCATTGTTAAAGGGATTTCATATTTTTCGCGTAGTTTATTCTTTTACCGTACCTCATGAGACTAAAAGATAATGCGTTAGACTTAAACGTTAAAATTCACACGACTCCCAGGTAAATAGCAGAGACTGCCAATATCTAAGGAAACTGCCATTCTAGCTTCAGGGATAGCAGAATAAATCTGGGAAATGAGCAAAAGGCGCCATTATTACGCGAGCCAACGAAAGAAAAATTTTGTACAATTAAATAGGAAAACGCTTACATAAAGATGCCGATTTATGTTAGGCTAAGTGTAAGGTAGCTGGCGTCCTGTGAAAACCACGCATCATTTACATAGAACAGGAGCCACGCCACCGCAATCAGCACGTGAAAGGATGAACGCTATGCAAGGCTGGCAATTTACGAAGACACACGCACCACTGCAACTGGTTGAGGTCGCCGATCCCGAGGCGGCAGCGGGTCAGGTCGTCGTTGACATCAAGGCGTCTGGACTCTGTCACACGGATGTGACCATCATGGATGATCCGGGCTGGATGGACTTGGTTCAGCCGCCCGTGATTCTGGGTCACGAATGCGCCGGGGTTATCGAATCGGTCGGCGCCGGCGTGAGCAAGTTCAAGCCGGGTGACCGCGTTGGGGTGTGCCCGATTGACCCAGATACGCAGGTCTCCATCGGTGGTGTGGTTGACGGCGCTTACGCCAACAAACTGGTCGTCCCACAAACGGAATTGATTCCACTGCCCGACAACGTGTCATTCATTGACGGTGCTGCGGCAACGGATGCCGGCATGACGTCTCATCGGGCCATCTTTGGCGTCGGTGGCGCGCAGGCGGGCATGAAGGTCGGCATCATCGGGATTGGTGGTATCGGCGACTTTGGCGCACAACTGGCGATTGCGGCCGGCTGTGAGGTTTACGCCGCAGACCCCAAACCTGAAGCCAAGCAGATGGCCCAGGCCATGGGCTGCAAGGGTATCTTTGACGATGTTAGCGAAATGAAAGACATCGCGCCTGATCTGATCGTTGATTTCGCGGGCTTTGACACGACGACGGCCCACGCGTTGTCCGTTGTGGCGCCTGGTGGCAAGGTCGTTGTGGTGGGGATGGGCATTCTCCATTCGACTATCAGTACCTGGGACTTGATCATGAAGCGTGCCCAACTCGTCGGCAGCATGGGCGGCGACAACTCGGACATTGCCTTTTGTTACGACGCGCTGTCCAAGGGCCAAGTTAAACCCACGCTCACGACCATCGACTTCAGTCAGATCGACCAAGGCTTGGAAAGGCTACGTCAGGGGGGCGTCACTGGTCGGTTGATTGCGACGCAAGACTAGTTGGGCAAGACCCAATCAGCCCCAGCTTTCGCACAACGGTGGGCGTTCAGGGGGACGCGTGTTGTGAGCCCTGAACGATAAAAATCTTTGTGGCAGATACCAGTTTACTTTACGCTGGAAAACCACTAAAATAAGGGAATGGAACTTGATAAAAGTAGGCCAATCCCAGAGAAAAACCGCCCGAGCTGAAACGGTTTTACGGTCGAAGTGGGTCAAGCAATTTTTAACCAAATCGATAAATACTTATCGCGGCGTCACCGTTATTGACAAAAGTGGTGGTCATAGATGGCCACAAATTAGGTGGTACCGCGCAGGAGCGTCCTATTGGCATTGGCCAATGGGGCGCCTTTTTAGAAAAGGAGAATACGTTTAATGAGTAAAAAACACGTGATTTTAACTGGTGACCGACCAACGGGTAAGCTCCATATTGGGCATTACGTGGGGTCATTGAAGAACCGGGTGGCACTGCAGAACACCGGCGATTACGATACCTACATCATGATTGCCGACATGCAGGCTTTGACCGACAACGCACGCGATCCCGAAAAGATTCGCCACAGTCTGTTACAAGTGGCTTTGGACTACCTGGCCGTGGGCATTGACCCTGCCAAGTCAACGATTCTGGTTCAATCCCAGATTCCAGCATTGAACGAACTGACGATGGCTTACTTGAACCTGGTCTCCGTTTCCCGGTTGAACCGGAACCCAACGGTCAAGAACGAGATCAAGCAAAAGGCCTTTGGTGAAAGTGTGCCCGCTGGCTTCTTCATCTACCCCGTCAGCCAAGCCGCTGATATCACGGCATTCAAGGCCGACACGGTGCCCGTGGGCGAAGACCAAGAGCCTATGCTGGAACAGACCCGCGAAATCGTGCGGAGCTTCAACAGTATTTACCAACAAGAAATTCTGGTCGAACCCGAAGGCTACTTCCCACCTAAGGGCCAAGGCCGGATTCCTGGCCTCGATGGCAACGCCAAGATGAGCAAGTCCTTGGACAACGCCATTTACCTGGGCGACAGTGCCGACACGATTCAAAAGAAGGTCATGTCCATGTACACCGACCCAGAGCACGTGCACATCGAAGATCCAGGCCACATCGAAGGCAACACCGTCTTCACGTACCTGGACATCTTCGCCGAAGACCGCGACCACGTCGAAGAACTCAAGGCACAATACCAGCACGGTGGCCTCGGGGATGTTAAGATTAAGCGGTATTTAAACGAAGTCTTACAAGCCAAGCTCCAACCGATCCGTGAACGGCGCGAGGCTTTTGCGGCTGACGAAGGCGCTGTTTATGACATCTTAAAGCAAGGTAGTGAAAAGGCTAACCAAGTGGCCGCACAGACGTTACACGAAGTCCGGCACGCGATTGGCATCGACTACTTCGGCTAAGCTGAAATGGGGGATGCACCATGCAAAATCTAGCAATTGTTGATTTAGGCTCAAATTCAGTGCGGATGGCCGTCAACGAACTGCATGATGACGGGACGTATCGCGAGGTGAACCGGGTCAAGGCAGATAGCCGGTTGTCCGAAGGCATGGGGCCGGAGAAGATTCTCCAACCCAAGGCCATGGACCGGACGATTGCGGCCCTCAAGTCGTTTCGACCGTACTACGAGCAGTTGCCACACCTGATTGTCCGTGGAATTGCCACGGCGGCGGTCCGGCAGGCGCGAAACCGCGATGAGTTTCTAAAACGTGTTGCGGCCGCGACAAACATTGAGTTAGAAGTGTTGTCCGGCGACCAGGAGGCCTACTACGACTACCTGGGAGCCGTGAATCGGCTGAAGATCAAGGACTGTCTGCTACTCGATACCGGTGGTGCCAGCTGTGAGCTGGTCCACGTCAAGGACGGGCGCGACGCCAATCTGATCAGTGTCCCCTTTGGCGCGGTCAACCTGTCGGAACAATTCCGGCTGGATGACCGGGTCACCGCGGTCGACCTCTTCTCCGCGCAGGTCTTCTTGCGCGAGCGGCTCCAAGATATTTGGTGGCTCAATGATGCCAAACATCTACCGCTGGTCCTGCTGGGCGGCGCTAACCGGACGTTGGCCCGGATGAACCGCCAGCAGCAAAAGATCTTGCACGTGGAAAATATCCACGGCTACCGGTTGACCACCGGCCAGGTCATGAAGACCTTCGAACGCTTGTTACGCGTACCACTCAACGAGCGCAAGCGAATCTCTGGCCTGGAGAGCGAACGAGCTGATATTATTATCGGGGGGATGTTGCCCCTAGTCACGCTACTCCAGATGCTCGATTCCGATCGGGTCGTCTTTTCCGAGAGTGGCGTGCGCGAAGGCATCATTTCTGAATACCTGAGCCAACGTTAAGGAGGCTGACCTATGCGTCCACAACCTTTTTACCGTCTGCCCTATGAGGCGCGCCGCCAGCGTTTGGCGACGCACAGTCACCTGACCCCAGCACAACTGGATACGCTGGCGGCACATCGGGCAACGGCTGATGAGGACTTGATTGAAAACTATTTAACGACCTACGGCTTACCCGAGGGCGTGGCGGTCAACCTGCGAGTGGATGGCCACGACCTGACTGTGCCGATGGTGACCGAGGAGCCCTCGGTGATTGCGGCGGCTAGTAATGGTGGGCGCCTGTTGACGAGTGACACCGGCATCACCACGACGATTACGCGGCGTGAGCTGATGGGCCAGATCGTCTTTGATCACGTAGCGAACCCCGCTGATTTGGTGGCCTGGTTAACGGCCAACCAGCAACGGTTACGCCAGGTGGCTGACGCGGCCCATCCCAGTCTATTGACGCACGGTGGGGGCACTCGGTCGTTACGGATTCGGCAATTGCCGCCGGATTGGGTATCCCTGGACCTGTTCATTGACGTGGGCGAGGCCATGGGGGCCAACCTGGTCAATACGCTGACCGAAGCGGTGGCGGCCGACATCAAGCTGCACCGCGACAACGATATTTTAATGAGTATTTTAAGCAATTACGCCACGCACAGTCTGGTCACGGCCAGCTGTTGCGTACCGGTGGCGCAATTGCAGACCAAGACCACTGCCGGGGCCACGGTCGCCCAACGGATTGCGGCGGCCAGTGACTTTGCCCAGGTCGACCCGTACCGCGCGGTGACCCACAACAAGGGCATCATGAATGGCATCGACGCCGTGGTCTTGGCCATGGGCAATGATTGGCGTGCCGTGGAAAGCGGTGTCCACGCCTATGCCAGCCGAAATGGCCAGTATCAAGGCCTGAGTCGCTGGTGGGTCCGTGATGACCAGCTCCACGGCGAGCTGACGGTACCACTGGCGTTAGGCTTCGTCGGTGGGGCCACGCGGGTCTTGCCGCTAGTCAAGGTCAACCAACAATTGGCCCAGGTCACCAGCGCCCGGCAACTTATGGGTGTCACGGCGGCCGTAGGGTTAGCCCAAAACGTGGCGGCTCTGCGTGCACTCGTGACCGACGGGATTCAGCGCGGCCACATGTCACTTCAGCGCAAGTCGCTGGCCCTGTCCGTGGGCGCGACTCCGGCCGAATTACCGGCAGTGGTCCAACGCCTGGCAACCATCACGCAACCGACGATGGCCCAGGCAACGGCGGCGCTTCAGGCGGTCCGTCAAGCAAATTTAAAGAAATAGGGGAATTGAACGCGCATGCAAGCAAAAGATGTTGAATTGAACGACACAGTACAAGATTTATTAGACCAAGTCAATGCCCTGTATCCCGGCAAGGTCACCGTCCAAATGATCGGCGAACTTCAAGCCGGCTTCGTGCGGCATGACCAAGCCCAACAGATGCAAATGGGCAAGGACATTGCCATTCAGGTAGCTGATCTGACGGCGCCCAACTACACGGCGTCCCACGAACTGCTACATTTATTGATGATTCTGTCCGGCTTCCCCCAAGTCTTCTTCTCATTGACCACGGGCCAACCTGCATTGGATGAACAACTAATGATCATGGGCACCGAGCTCTACGACATCGTGAGTCACATTGTGGTGGTCAGCGAACAACGCAAGCATCATTTGATCGACGACCACATCAAGGACCTATACTTGAAGGGAGTCACGGCCACCATCAAGCCAGAACCAACGCCAGTCGATGATGAAATGACGTTGCGGACCTTGACGCTGTTGGATGCGCTGGTCTTCTTTGGGACCGACGACCAGGCCATCATGGACCAGTTCACGCGCGACTACCCAATCAGCTTTGCCGCTGCGCAAAAGCTGTACGCAGTAATCACGGCCAAGCCGGTCGACTCGCCATTTAGCCTGCGACGTAACGTGGTCAAGCTCTTCAAGGCCTTCGACGAACAACTGGAAGCCTGGAGCCTGCCCGCTTTACACAACACCGAGTTCACCACGCTGACCAGTGTCTTGTCCAAACGACAACTGGGCTTACAGGTCAAGCAGATCTTTGAACTGTACCATTCCGATATGCACGAGAAGACCACGCAACGGCGGGGGTACGTCGGTTTTAACAAGGCGGATGAACAAAACGCCTTCGTGTTGCCGTCACCAGCGCCTAAGGATGATACGCCAGAGTACTACACCAAGATCTACAGTATGACCGTGGAAGATTTATTTAAGCAATTGAAGATGCCTTATATTTTACGTTAACAGTTAGCATTCACAGAAGGGATGATGGGGATGGAAGCGAGCTTACAAGCAACCTTTGACCAAGCCAAGCACATCGTATTTCTTACGGGTGCGGGCGTTTCGACGCCGTCGGGGATTCCGGATTACCGGTCGAAAAACGGCCTGTACACCGGGCACCGCAACGCCGAGTATTATTTGAGTCACGCCTGTCTGGCACAGGAACCAGAAGTCTTTTACGACTACGTGAAGCAAAACCTGTACCATCCGGACGCCAAGCCCAATGTCATTCATGAAAAGCAAGCGGCGTTGACCCGTCAAGACCGCGCGACGGTCATCACGCAAAATATCGATAACCTGTACAACGTGGCCGACACCAAGCATTTGGTCGAATTTCACGGCAACATGTATCGTGTCTACTGTCAGGTCTGCGGCGCACAGGTCCCGTGGCAAGACTATTTGAAGGACCCGCACCATGACGTGGACGGCGGCTGGTTACGGCCGGATGTCGTGTTGTATGATGAGGGACTCAACGAGTTAAATATTCAACGGTCCGTGGCGGCGATGAATCAAGCAGATTTGGTCGTCATCGTCGGTACCTCCATGCGGGTCTATCCGTTCGCTGGGCTGTTGGATTACCGCAATTCGGCGGCCAAAGTCGTGGTCGTCAATCAAGAAAAGTTAGATCTGGGCTTTGACTACGACATGGTGCAGGCCGAAGCCACCACGTTCTTCAACGACCTGCAAGTTCGGGGGTAACGCTGATGAGCCATCAAGAAGTCATTCGTCAACTGCGCAACCTGGTTCGCCGGCTGCGCTTGCTGAGCGTGCTCCAGCTGATTCCGGATACGCTGGTCATTTATGGGATTCTCCAACTGGCCTTCAGCGGGCAAATCGTGACGCTCTTCAACGCCAGCTTTGCCCGCAGCCAAGCGGTGTTGGTCACGGCACTCTTTGCGTTGATCGACCTGTGTGTGACGGGGATTCGCTACAATGACCGCTTGACCGGCAAACGTCTGATTGGCCAGCTCAGTGGGCGGCTGTCCACGCCGGAAGCTGAGCTGATCAAGCAGTTTGAACGGTTTAAGTGAAGTGCTGACTAAGCTGGCCGCCTCCCATCCGTCAAATATGAGCCGGAACGCTGTGGGCGGACGGGTCGAGCCGAAGGGCGGTCTCGACACCTCGACTTTGAGCCGAAAGACCGCGTCTCAAAGTCGCCAGTTCCCTAACCGGCGTGAATCGTGCCGCTAAGGGAACTCCCACGGCTGAGCTCATATTTGACGGACTCCGGCTACGGAGATATATCACAGCTAGTCGGGTTGGTCCTTCCCACAGCGTCACGGTCCAAATTGGGCGAACGGTCAGGCGGCCAGCGCGATTGACATGAGACGCTAACTGAGTTGCACGTAAGATAAGGGGGCATTGGATGATTACGATTGGTTTAACTACCTGGACGGAACATCCAGCCTTGATTGGCGGTGAGACGCGGCCGGTAACACTCAGCGAATACGCGGGGCACCTGCCCGTGGTTGAGTTGGACACGCCGTTTTACGGTATTCCGCGCCAGAGTACGGTTGAGAAATGGCAGGCGGCCGTACCGGATGGCTTTCAATATATTTTGAAGGCTAACCAGGTGATGACGCGTCACGACCGGCAGAACGCCGATGATGAGGTGGCCCGTAATACCGCCTTCACGGAGTTCCGTTCGGCGATTTGGCCGTTGATCAAGGCGCATAAATTATTGACGGTGCTGTTCCAATTTCCGCCGTTCTTCAACCGGACTACGGCAAACATCGAGTATCTGCGCAACGTGCGGGTCTTGATGGGTGATTTGCCGGTGGCCGTGGAGTTTCGTAGCCCCAGCTGGTTCGCCACGCCGGGGATGACGGCCGACGTCATGGCCTACCTGAAGTCGCTGCACTTTACTAACGTCACGACGGATGAGCCCCACAACTTAAACGATGGTATTCCGTTGGTGGAAATGGTCACGACACCAGAATTGGCGGTGGTCCGGCTTCACGGACGCAATGCCAAGGGCTGGTTCAACCAGGGGCAGGATTGGCGCAAGACGCGGACCTTGTACCGCTATTCGGAAGCAGAACTACAGGAGCTTGCGGCGTTGGCCAAGCGGTTGGATGCACAGGCGAAGGACGTTTGTGTCATCTTCAACAACAATTCCGGTCGGGACGCGGCACCCAACGCGTTACGCCTCCGCGAGATTCTCGGCCTCCACTGGCAGAACCTGGCCCCGCAGCAGTTGGATTTGTTTTAGGGACTAAGATTAGCTGAATTGAAGCCTGCGTCCGGCAAGTTCTCGCTACGAAGCTATAAACAACCAGTTTTAATGCTATAAGTCGCGTTATGACAATGATTATAGCTGATTTCTATCTGTCAATCTTCAGGTAGGTAACTGTGCCAGGAGCTTGCTGACGGAATAGATGGTCGGGTGGCACCCGAAAACCAAGTGCGCAGCCGGGAGACTGGTTGGGTACTTTTCGCTTTTCTACACACGATTTCTTAGACAAAAATCCCGGGTTAGCGCTATGGCTCGCCCAGGGTTTATGCTATACTTGATTAGAATTTACAATGAAAATTAACCCGATAATCACGGAACAATTTAGAGCGAGGGAAGGCTTTTATTTTATGGCAGACAAACCAAGTTTTTACATTACGACGCCGATCTACTACCCGTCTGGGCGGCTACATATCGGTAACTCTTACACCACGATTGCCTGTGACGTGGTCGCACGTTACAAGCGCAGCAACGGTTATGACGTTTTCTTCTTGACCGGGACCGATGAACACGGTCTGAAGATCGAAGACAAGGCCCAATCACAAGGTCAAACGCCCCAAGAATACGTGGATGGCATGGCCAAGGGCATCAAGCAACTGTGGAAGACGTTGGAAATTTCTAATGATAAATTCATTCGGACCACCGACAAGCAACACGTGGCGGCCGTTCAAGAAGTTTTCGAACGCCTGTTGAAGCAGGGCGACATTTACCTGGGTGAATACGAAGGTTGGTACTCCGAGGACGACGAAGAGTACTTTACCGAAACGCAATTGGCCGAAGTCTACCGTGATGACAACGGTAAGGTCATTGGTGGGAAGGCACCTTCTGGCCACGAAGTCTCATTGGTCAAGGAACAGTCGTACTTCTTCAAGATGAGTAAGTACGCCGATTGGCTGCTGGACTTCTACCACAGCCATCCCCACTTCATCCAACCAGAATCACGGATGACCGAAATGATCAACAACTTCATCAAGCCTGGCTTGGAAGACCTCGCCGTATCCCGGACCACCTTTACCTGGGGTGTGCCGGTCAAGAGCAACCCCAAGCACGTGGTCTACGTGTGGATCGACGCGTTGCTCAACTATATCACGGCCTTGGGCTACACCAGCGACGACGAGAGCCTCTTCAAGAAGTTCTGGCCCGCTAATGTCCAAATGGTCGGTAAGGAAATCGTCCGGTTCCACTCCATTTACTGGCCAATCGTGCTGCACGCCTTGGGTATCGAAGCCCCAGACGAATTGTTTGCGCACGGCTGGTTATTGATGAAGGACGGCAAGATGTCCAAGTCTAAAGGGAACGTCATTTACCCTGAAACGCTGGTTGACCGCTACGGCTTGGACGCGCTGCGGTACTACCTGATGCGCGCCATGCCTTATGGCAACGATGGGACGTTTACGCCCGAAGACTTCGTTGACCGCTTGAACTACGACTTGGCCAACGACTTGGGGAACCTGTTGAACCGGACTGTTGCTATGATCAACAAGTACGAAGACGGCAAGTTACCTGAATTCAAGGCAGGGGTCACGGCCTTTGACGCCGACCTCGAAGCCACGGCAGAAACGGTTATCGCCAACTATCGTGAGTTGATGGACAAGATGCACTTTGCTGACGCGCTGGCCGAAATTTGGAAGCTGGTTTCGCGGACCAACAAGTACATCGACGAAACGGAACCGTGGAACTTGGCTAAAGACGACAGTAAGGCTGCCGACCTATCTGCAGTCATGGCGCATTTGGCCGCTAGTCTGCGGGTCATTGCGACGCTGATCAGTCCAGTCATGACCCATGCGCCAAAGGAAATCTTTGACCAATTGGGTCTGGACCCAGCTACGCTACGCATGACCGACTTGAAGTTGGCTGATTTACCAGCTGGCAAACAGGTTGTGGCCAAAGGGACGCCAATCTTCCCTCGGATCGACGTGCAAGAAGAAGTCGACTTCATCCAGGGACAAATGACCAAGTCTGAAAAGACCAAGGGCCGCGCTGCCATGGCGGCGAAGGCCGAAGCCCAACAGGCTGCCGCAGCTGACGAAGCCGGCGACTTGACGCTGAACAAGCCCGAGATTCGGTTCGATAAATTCGAAAAGATCGAACTGCGAGTCGCTGAAGTCAAGGCGGTCGACCACGTTGAAGGGGCCGACAAACTGTTGAAGTTCCAATTGGACGCTGGTGATCAAGGTACCCGGCAAATTCTGTCCGGAATCGCCCAATGGTATCCAGAACCACAAGAACTGGTTGGCAAGAAGGTCGTTATCGTGGCCAACTTGAAGCCGCGGAAGATGCGCGGTCAGGTCAGCCAAGGGATGTTATTGTCCGCCGAACACGACGGTCAAGTCCAACTCTTGACGCTGCCAGACAGCATGGTTAACGGCTCAGACGTTAGCTAGTAATTGAAGAAACCATAACCAAAACGTGGGCGGCGGATCGATGAGACGCCGACCGCGTTTTGTTGTAAATGCCTTGGTGCTGACGAACACAGGTGCTGTCCGCCTTACCGTTCCGCGAAAATCTAGGCTGGCGAGCCCAGATGCCTGCGGCTGCCAGGGTTCCACCTGCTCTGGGGAACACCTCCAGCCTGAGGGGCGGTCTTCCGGTTCGCTTGAAAGTCTGGCAAAGTTCGCCAGTCTTCCAAGTCGTCCCACGGTGTAGGCTGAGAAAAGACCTCAGCCAACACCGTCGACACAGCTGGCTCCACCCTGGCTGCCTCCGGCAAGCTAGTGCTTATCAGTAACGCTGTGTTGGGCCTAGTGGAGTTGGTTGGTAAAGTAGCTGCTGCAGGGGGCTAAGCAAGTTGTTACTGGCAAGCACTTCTGTAGCCGATAGTCCGCCAAATATGGGTTCAGCCGTGGGAGTTCCCTTAGCGGGTGGTCTTTGCCCGCTTAGGAAACTGGCGTCTTTGAGACGTGTTCTTCGGCTCAAAGCGAGGCCGAGACCGCCTCTCAGGCTCGGTCCGGTCCGCCCACAGCGACACGACCCATATTTGGCGGACGGCAAGGCGGCCAGTCAAGACAGTAGAGAAAAAGTAAAAAAGGAGAACAAGATGAAAATCTTTGATTCGCATACGCATTTGAACAGCGAAGAGTTCATCAACGATGTGCCCGGCTACCTCAAGCGGGCGGCCGACTTGGGCGTGGTCAAGATGACCAACATCGGCTCGAACACACAGCTGAATGCCGACGCCATTAAGTTGGCCCACCAGTATCCGCAGCTCTATGCCGCGGTCGGTTGGCATCCGGAAGACTCAAAGAACTACGACGCCGCGGCCGAGAAGCTGTTGGAAGAACAACTGGCCGATGATCGGGTCGTGGCGTTGGGGGAGATTGGCCTGGACTATCATTGGGATACGTCGCCCCAAGACGTCCAACGCAAGGTCTTTGCCCGACAAATCGCCATTGCCAAGGAAGTCGGCAAGCCCATTGCCGTGCACAACCGGGATGCGTTTGAGGATACCTATCGCATCATCAAAGACGCCGATATCCGCGACATCGGGGGCGTGATGCACAGCTTTAACGGCGACCCCGAATGGCTGAAGAAGTTCTTGGACCTGGGCATGCACATTTCCTATTCGGGCGTGGCCAGCTTTAAGAACGCGCATGAGGTCCACGATTCCGTGCGCGCAACGCCGCTTGACGTGATGATGGTCGAGACCGACGCGCCGTATTTGACGCCGGAACCCCACCGTGGCGAGCAAAATGAACCCGGCTTTACCCGCTACACGGTCGAAGCGATTGCCAAGGAACGCGAGACCACACCGGAAGCCATCGCGGCCGCCACGTTTAAAAACGCAGAGGAGTTTTACAAGATAAATGAAGAAGATTAAAGAAGTCCTCGTGGTTGAGGGCAAGGATGACACCAAGCAGATCAACCGCGCCGTCAATGCCGATACGATTGAGACCCGCGGTTCCGCGATTGACGACGACACGTTGGCCCTGATTGAAAAATTAGCGGATCAACGTGGTATCATCATTTTCACGGATCCGGACTTTTCCGGTGAAAAGATTCGTAAGATTGTGGCCGAGGCCGTCCCCAACGCCAAGCATGCTTTTTTGCCCAAGGCGGAAGGGCGCCCGGACAAGGCCGGTGGGTCATTGGGTGTCGAGCACGCCAGTCCTGAAGCTATTCGCGCGGCCCTTGACCACGTTTACACGGAAACGACCGCTGCACCGACCTTGATCACGCACGAAGACCTCATGGCGGCCGGCTTGATCGGTGGTCCCGGGGCCAAGGAACGGCGTGAACAATTAGGTGAGCTGCTTCAGATTGGCTACGTCAACGGGAAGCAATTGGAAAAGCGGCTTCGGATGTTTGGCATTCAGCCGGCTGATTTTGCTGCCGCCCTCAAGCAGGTGCGGGCAAAGGAGGAAAATTAATGAAGAATGAAGTCCCTGAAATTGGTTCACCAGCCCGAACGAAAGCGATTCTGAACCGGTACCATTTGGTGGCGAAAAAGAGTCTGGGCCAAAACTTCCTGTCCGACCTGAATATTCTCCGGAATATCGTGGCCGCAGGGGATGTGACCGACCAAGACAACGTCATTGAAATCGGCCCCGGGATCGGTGCTCTGACGGAACAAATTGCCAAGCGGGCCCACAAGGTCGTGGCTTTTGAAATCGACGAAAACCTGCTACCCGTGCTGGATGAAACGCTGATGGACTACGACAATGTCAAAGTCATCAACGAAGACATTTTGCAGGCCAACTTACCGGACGTGGTAAAAAACGAGTTCGAACCCGGCCATCCCATCAAGCTGATTGCCAACCTGCCATACTACATCACGACGCCAATTCTCATGGGTGTGCTCCAGAGCACGGTGGATTTTGATGCCATCGTGGTCATGATGCAGGCGGAAGTTGCCGACCGCTTAGTCGCTGAACCAGGCACCAAGGCGTACGGGTCGCTGTCTGTGGTCATGCAATACCGTGCGCACGTAGAGGTGGCCTTCAACGTGCCGCGGACGGCCTTCATTCCCCAACCCAACGTGGATTCGGCCATCATCCGCTTGACGCCACGGGAGGCGCTGCCAGTTAATCCGTACGAAGACAAAGCCCTGTTTGGTTTTGTTAAGGGATGCTTTGCCCACCGGCGGAAGTCCCTGTGGAACAATCTTCAGGGGATCTTTGGCAAGCAACCAGAAGTACGCGAACGAATCGAAACAGTTTTAAATCAAACGGGTATTTCCCGACAACTACGGCCAGAACGGCTAACCTTGATAAATTTCATCGAATTAACCAACGCTTTCCACAATGAAGGACTTATGTAACCCTTACCAATTGAGGATTCTTGCGGATTGACGCGGGTTGTGGTATAATTTGCAATTCATGTGAAACGATGGTATAATTGTTTCACAGAGGTGAAGTGCATGCCAACAAGTTTAGCGAACATTAAGAACAAACTGGATGATCGGATCGGCGAAAAGCTGATGGTGATTGCCCAGGCCGGTCGTAAGAAAACGACAGAGCGGCATGGAATTCTTCGGGAAACCTATCCAGCCGTTTTCGTAGTGGATTTAGACCAAAACGAAAATTCGTTCGAACGGGTTTCATACAGCTATACCGATATTTTAACCAAAAACATCGAAGTTGACTTTGATGAATAAATAATTGGGCCTGATAAGGCCTTTTTATTTTGCCCAAAACCATAGTATAATAGGCTTAATCATACTTACGATAAGGGTAGGGTGCCCTACCGAAGAGAATTCAGGTGAGCGCATGCAACTGATTGAAAAGGCACCAGCCAAGATTAACCTCGGCCTCGACACACCGTACCACCATCAGGATGGCGCGGAAGAGTGGAACATGGTCATGACCTCCGTCGACTTGGCGGACTACGTGGAAATTCAGACGTTAACGAAACACAAACGAATCCGAGTCGCTTCCGACAGCGGCTTTTTACCGAATGATCAGCGAAACTTGGCTTTTCAGGCGGCAAATTTGTTGCAGACCAATTACCATATTGACGAGGGCGTCAACATTCGCATTAAGAAAAATATTCCGGTAGCGGCCGGTTTAGGTGGTGGCTCATCGGATGCCGCCGCCGTGTTACGCGGCTTGAATCAGGCCTGGTCGTTGGGCTTGAGCTGGCAGGAACTGGCCGAACTGGGCCTACAGATTGATTCCGATGTGCCGTACTGCGTGTACGGGCGCACCGCCCACGTCCGCGGTCGTGGTGAGCGTATTACGCCACTGTCCAAGTTGCCCGCGGCCTGGGTCGTGTTGGCCAAACCCAAGGTCAGTGTGTCCACCCCCAGCATCCTCCAGCAGATTCGTTACGATCAGCTGGCCCATCCCGACATCGACGCGTTATTGCGCGCCGTGCGGGAACAAGATATTGCGGGAATGTGCGCCGTGATGGGCAATGCGTTGGAGCCATTGACGGCCCACCGGTACCCAGAAATCACGCAACTCAAGCAACAGATGATGAAATTCGGCGCCGACGCGGCACAAATGAGCGGCACCGGGCCCACCGTGTTTGGCCTCTGCAGCAAGCAGTCACGGGCACAACGGGTCTTCAACGGCATGAAGGGCTTCTGCCGCGAGGTGTATTTGGTGCGGCCGTTGCCTTAGAACTAGTAAATGTTTAGCGGGTTGGTGAATTGACAGTGATTTAGTGCGGGCTATTTTATTTAGGTGAATCTTTACCAGTATGGTATATTTTAAGTCTAAAGAGAGGAGAAGATGTTATGCGGCTGAATGAAATATACTCACCTGAGTTCATCGCGCAATTTGGCGATCAGCAGCGGCAATTTGGTGACTTGCAGCTGCTAAACAAATCTCCATACGTTGACTTAAATGGAATCGCCGATTTACTTGGACTCCAGCTCCATTATGAGAATTTAAAAAGCAACGAGTCGGGAAACTTCGATGAAGTAGCTCATACAATTGCAATCAATCGTAGAGATTCCCAGACGCGACAGCGGTTTACGATTGCGCATGAAATTGGTCATGATGTTTTAGGACACCATGGTTTCTCACAGCGCTCAAGTGATTTGGGTGCCTATAAGAGTATTTTAGAAAAAAGTAATGAGATGGCTGCCAATAACTTTGCGGCGACCCTATTGATGCCAAGAAACTTATTGGTGAAACTTGTTAAGGGTGCCATCGCGCATTTGGCGCTTAATGCTTCGGGATTGACGCCACGTGAAGTCGATCAGATAACGGCAGATGTTGCTAGAGAGCTGGCGGTCTCCCAGGAATCCATGACTTACCGATTTCAAAATGTTAGGATGTTTGTAAAAAAAGATGACTAATGAAATCTACAGTGAGGTTCAAACGCGGCTGCCAAGTGTGAAATTGTTTTTTGATGCGAAAATTAATATTGTGGTAAAACCATGTTTGAAGCAAGACGAAGGTCAGATGGACCTAGGTAATTTGGCGCAATTTGGTGATTTTAATGAGTATCATATTGAGAAGCTGACCTATGAAAATGCACAGGCTGATCCGGCATTCATTCGTGTCGGTAGTGCGGTCGAAGCAATCAACAAAATGTTAAAAGATAACGATATTCATAACTGGAATATCTTTTACTTGTATAAAGAACTGATTCAACGACTAGTTAAAGATAGGAGCGATGGCTTCTTTAATTATTTTCGAGGGCAGTTTGATGATTGGCCATTGGTTCCTAGTCTCTTTCGCGAGAATACCAAGAATAGTTTCATTGAAACTTATGATCGTATCTATAGTGATATTGCCAAAGAATATCCAGATGTTTTGAGCTATGTGCCTTACAAAAAAGAACATGCGGAGGCACGTGCTGAGCAGTTGGCTATGCTGCAACATTATGGGATGCGCACCAGTTTACTTGATATTACTCAAAATCCCTTCATTGCGCTTCAATTTATGGTTTAGGTTTTTCTAAGTATGAACGTGCACATACTAGTTCGCTAGATATGTATTGCATTGATGAAGAACGTCATGCAGAAAACAATATTTTCGTTGCCGTCGTCAAAAATGACCGTAATAAACGAATAAAAGCGCAAAAGGGTGCCTTTTTTGACTACGATTATTTAAGCGATATCAAGCAAACCAAAATTGAGCGAATTCCGCGATTGAAGATTAGGGTAGTATTTGACGTGTCTGATACTGAGAGGGTTTTAAAAAAGCAGCAGCAAGATTTTCAAGAGCTATTGACCTTTT
Source organism: Levilactobacillus brevis (assembly GCA_003666485.1). GTDB lineage: Bacteria > Bacillota > Bacilli > Lactobacillales > Lactobacillaceae > Levilactobacillus > Levilactobacillus yiduensis. The sequence goes on along the minus strand of CP032931.1, from coordinate 2,866,805 downwards.
GGGAAAATTCAGAAGTAGCTATCCCTAAGACAAACGCCAAGGTTCCAATGAATAGACAGTTGGCAGACAACATCAAAGAAATTGATGAACTGTTGGAGCAAAGTCCAAACCTGATGAAAGGGAGACTCAGCTACTTGCTTAGTCGGGACATTAGTCAAAAATTGCGTGAATATTTTTATCTGGAGAAAAACCTTTTTCCAGATTTTGACAAGTACATCACGTATTTACAGGATAAAAATATTGAGTCGAGAGAAAAATTAAATCAGTAAGAGGTGAAGAACAGTTAAAGCAGACGAAATTTACCAAGCCATCCAAGCGGATCCCATGAATCAGGCCTTCACGCAACAGGGGATGTTGCCGCTGTATCACGTGGATCCGCACGCGGAGATTTTGCTGGTCAGTCAAGCGCCGAGTCGGCAGGCGCAGGCGTCGATGACCTTCTGGGACGACGCCAGTGGGAACCGGCTCCGGGATTGGATGGGCGTGACCAAAGACCAGTTTTATCATTCAGGTAAATTGGCGGTCTTGCCGCTGGATTTCTACTATCCCGGCAAACACGCGCATGGCGGCGATTTGCCACCACGTAAAGGATTTGCGGAAAAATGGCACGCGCCATTGCTGGAACTGATGCCACAAATCAAGCTGACCTTGCTGATCGGACAGTACGCGCAGAAATACTACTTGCCACACCGTGAGAAAACGTTGACGGCTACGGTCGCGCATTACGCGGACTACCTGCCGGATTACTTTCCACTGGTCCATCCCTCGCCGTTAAATTACGGCTGGATGCACCAGCACCCATGGTTCACGGAAACGGTGGTGCCAGAACTCCAGACCCGCGTGGCGGGGATTATGGCTGATCAGTAACACGGCTTACCAATTTAAGCAGATACGAAAAAACGGTTCTACCAACGACTCTCAGGTCGCTAGTGGAACCGGTTTTTAATTTATCCAAAATTCAGAATTACAGGGTGATCGTGACCGCATCGCCAGCCAGGGCTGCCTTCGTGACTTGGCCATTTTCATGAACCAAGACGGTGGCGTTGCCGGACAAGCCGGTCGTGGTGACGTCCAGTTCATTACCATGTCGGGTCACGGTGACGGTCCCAGCGTCTTGACCTTGTTGGTTCACGACGGCGACCGTAGTTGTGCCTTCATGCATATCGTACAGGTGGATGTCGAGATCTTTGGTGAAGTCGTAGTCCGCGTGTACGGCCTGTGGGTTCCGCAAGAGAATCGTGTTTTCCCGGGCCAGGACAGGCAGGTCGAGTTCACCGTAGTCCAGGCTGAGCCATTTGCCATCTTGGATATCGTGGACTTCATCGTCGTTGATGATGCTGGTCCACTTGCCGGCTGGCAGGTAGAGGTTGACATGGCCTTCGTGGTTGAAGACAGGTGCCACCAGAATCTGACTTCCCAGCATGTATTGGTTATCCAGAGTGTGGGCGGTACGGTCGGCCGTAAAGTCGAACCACATTGGCCGCATCAGCGGGTTACCGTAAGCCGTGTTGTGGGCGGCTTGGGTGTAAAGGTAAGGCATCAGGGAAAGCTTCAGGTTAACGAATTTCCGCGTGTTTTCAACGGCTTCGTCATCAAAGTTCCATGGCACCCGGTAAACGTTGCTCCCGTGGTAACGACTGTGGGAAGAAAGCAGGCCAAATTGGGTCCAACGCTTGTACAGGTCGGCCGTTGGCGTATCCGGACCATCTTCGAAACCACCGATATCGTGGCTCCAAAAGGCAAAGCCGGAGCTCAGGAAGGACAGCCCACCATGGAGCGTGTCGGCCATGTTCTTGAAGGTCGACAGTGCGTCGCCACCCCAGTGAACAGGGAACTTCTGGGAACCGACCGTAGCGGAACGGGCAAACACGACCGCTTCATCTACACCCTTAGCAGCAGCCAGTGTGTCAAAGACCGCTTGGTTGTATTGCAGGGTGTAGTAGTTGTGTTCGCGCTTAGGGTCGGAGCCATCGAAGAAGACCGCATCGTCTACCGGAATCCGTTCACCAAAGTCGGTCTTGAAGCAGTCCACACCCATGTCGATCAGGGCTTGGAGCTTACCTTGGTACCATTTCACGGCGTCGGGGTTGGTGAAGTCAACAAAGGCGTTTCCGGCTTGCCAGAGGTCCCACTGCCAGATGTTGCCGTCTTCGCGTTTCACGAAGTAACCCTTTTCCTTGCCTTCCGCAAACATCTTACCTTTTTGGGCGATGTACGGGTTGATCCAGACACAGACTTTGATGCCGCGGTCGTGAATCTTCTTGATCAAACCTTCTGGGTCGGGGAATTCGTCGCGGTCCCATTCCATGTTGGACCATTCAAAACCCTTTTGCCAGAAGCAGTCAAAGTGGAAGACGTCCAACGGAATATCGTGGTCCTTCATGCCGTCGATGAACTTCATGACGGTGGCTTCACTGTAATCAGTGGTGAAGGACGTCGTTAGCCACAGGCCAAATGACCATGCGGGTGGCAACTGGGTCTTGCCCGTCAGTTCCGTGTAGCGGTGAAGAATCTCTTGAGGCGTTGGGCCGTAGATCACGTAGTACTGGAGGGATTGGCCTTCGGTACTAAATTGGACCCGGTCAACGTTTTCCGATGTGATTTCAAAGTCTACGGGTTGCGGTTGATCGACGAAGACACCATAGCCGGCATCCGTCAGGTAGAACGGAATGTTCTTGTAAGATTGTTCGGAAGCAGTCCCACCATCTTGGTTGTCGATGCGGACCTCTTGGCCGTTCTTGATGAAGTTACCGAAGCGTTCGCCCAGGCCGTAAACCTTGTCCTCGACGCCGACGTTCAGCTGTTCGCGCATGTAGTCGGTGTTGGTGGACTTGTCATGGATAACCCCTTGAGCCTTGTCCAAGGACTGGGTCAGCAGGTGGTCACCGTGCAGGAAGTCCAGCTGGAAGGCCGTTTGGAACGGGATCCGTGCGGTCAATTCGCCAGACGTGAAGGTCAGTTCATCATCGTTCGTGGTGATGGTGACGTCTGGATTCTGGTTGTTAATGTGGTAGGAAGGGCCGTGGGTATCCTGATCAAAGTGGGTCAGCTTCACGCCAATCACGCCTTCGACGGGGGAGGTCAGGTCAATCGTACTCATCCCCAGGTTCAGTTCGTCGCCGCGTTCGTGAATGAACTTAAACGGTGCGTACAGGGTCAATTGCTTATCGCTCTGCCGGTAGTCAAAGACTTCCCGGGGAGATTCAATCTGATATTGTGGCCGGTCTAACCAGTAGCCATTCGTAAACTTCATGGATAAACACCTCTTAGAATTTTTAAAAAATTGAATTTCTTAATCGACAAACACAGTTTACGTGGGTCACGGCTGAATGTCAACGCTTTCATCAAGAAAATTTCTGACAAAGTGGCCGGTCTCGTTTACGCGATAGGGACCCATAAATGAAGAGATGTTGGCGAACCTATTTTGACAAACGGTTGCGCAAATCACTTAATGGTTAAGACTGTTAGCACGGGGTTAGTCGGCAACTAGCGGTTAGACCAGTTATGCGAAAAATTTTCTGTTGGGCGCTTTGCTAGTCGATAAATAACGGTAAATGCGCGGGGCTCTAAGCGCCAGTCGCGTGCCCGTTTGAGAAAATAGTTGGGTCAGCCAACCAACCGCAAAAAAACGCGTTGACAATTGGAAACGGTTACAGTATGCTATGTTTTGAAAATTGAATTTCCTTGAACGTCGACGGTTCAGCCATGATTCAGGCTTCAACATTTAGATTCATAAATTATAGAGGTGTGTACGTATGAGTGAAAATGCTCCTAAAGTGGCGGTCGCCGAGAAAAATATGGTGCCGTGGAACGAACGAATTGCCTATAGCTTTAGCGACTTTGCCTGCAACCTGTCCTTCCAAATGGTGGGGACTTACTTAATGATTTTCTACACCGATACGTTTGGTATCAGTGCCGCAGCCGTGGGGACCTTGTTCCTGGTTGCCCGGATCGTGGATGCATTTGATGGTCCGTTCTGGGGAATCATGATCGACCACACGCATACCAAGTGGGGGAAGAGCCGACCGTACTGGTTGTGGTTCGCGATTCCATTTGCCGTGTTCTGTGTCCTGGTCTTTACGACGCCAAACATGAGTCTGACCGGAAAATTGGTCTGGGCTTACGTGACCTATATTGGGGTCGACGTCTTGTATTCGGCCGTGAACATTCCCATCACATCAATTTTGCCATCATTGACCAGTAACCCCCAAGAGCGGGTCACCTTGTCAACGATTCGCCAATTCATGGGAACGGCCGGTGCGACCATCATTACCGGGATCACCTTAACGATGGTTGCCTTCTTCGGTAACGGCTCCACGACCAGTGCCCGCGGGTGGTTCATCTGGGCCCTGATCGTCGGAATCATCGTGGTCATCATCTTTGGGTTTGTCTTCAAATACACGACTGAACGGGTTCAAACCAAGAGCTCACGTCAATCGATTCCAATCAAGCAATCCTTGAAGGCTTTGAAGAAAAACTGGCCTTGGGCAATCATCATCTTCATTAACTTCATCTACTGGATGGGGATGCAAACGCGTTCACAAGTTACGGTGTACTTCTTCAAGTACAACATGCACGACGCCAAGCTGGCTTCCTTCGTGCTGAGTCTCCAAATGGTTGCGCTGGTGGCCGTGGTCTTAACGCCTTGGACTTCCAAGATGATTGGTAAGCGTAACACCATGTTAGGCGGGATGATCCTAGCCGTCGTGGGTCAGCTTCTGTTGAGCCTGGGCGCCACGCACCTCAGTGTGCCGATGATCATCTTCGCTACCGTTGTTGGTTACCTGGGAACCGGGTACGTTTCCGGCTTGATTGCCGTGATGTTAGCCGACGCCGTGGACTACGGTGAATGGAAGAACGGTGTCCGCGCTGAAGGAATTGTTACCTCATTCTCTAGTTTTAGTGCTAAATTAGGAATGGGGATTGGTGGGGTCATCACCGGTTGGATTCTGACCGGGACTGGCTACGTTGCCAATCACACGCAAACGGCTTCCGCGCTTCACGGGATTGAATTGAACTACATTTGGGTACCGCTGTTAGGGTTCGCACTCTCCGGTATTGCCCTGATGTTCTACCACGTCGATGGCATTGAAAAGCAAATGCAAAGCGACCTGGCAGAAAAGCATGCCCGGGAAAATGCGGCGGATGACGAATAATAAATGAAGTGAGTGAACGGCATGATTATCAATAAGGACGTGATGCGTGACCACAATGAGCGCTCAGTACTGCAGGCCATTGTGAACCACGGTCCCATCGCGCGTAACGAAATTTCTAAACTCCTGGGATTGAACAAGGTCACGGTGTCTGACATCGTGGGGACCTTTATTGACCGCAAGTTGGTCTCGAGCCAAGGCGAAAAGGCCTCCAGTCCCGGTAGCGGGCGCCGCGCCGAATTGGTCGCGTTCAACGCCACGTACGGGTACGTGATCAACTTCAGTATTTCCGGGGAGATCTTAGAGATGTTGGTGACCCAGCTAGACGGCCGGGCCTTGAGTTACAGCGAAAGTCCGTTGAATCAGCCCACTGTTAGTGAGATCACCACCAAGATGACAGACATGATTGGCCAACTGCCGGCATTCGAAGTCGAAAACGGGCTACAGGCCATCTCCATTGCCATCTTCGGCGTGGTCTACCAAAATGAAATCGTCACGTCGCCGTTCGTGGACTTCGGTGATTTCGACCTGGTCAGCTACTTTCAGGACCGTTACCACGTGCCGGTCATCATGGAAAATGAGGCCAACTTGGCGGCGGTGTTCGAACAGGATTTCAGTAAACAGGAACTTCAAAGCATCGTGACCGTCAGTATTCATGAGGGCATCGGGGCCGGTATCCTGTTGAACAAACAGCTCTACCGCGGCAATTACGGTCGGGCTGGTGAGATTGGGCAGATCATGATTCCGGGTGCTGGCAAACAGCGCTTGGCCAAGCTCCCTAGTTTTGACCGGGAATGGTCCGAGGCGGCGCTGCTAAAGAAGGCGGCGCGGCTCAAGGGCGTCGATCACTACTCGCTGGTGCAACTGGTTCAAGCCGAAGCTCAGGGGGACCCGGAGATTGCCGGCCTGCTGGAGAATCTGTGTTACCACCTGGCTATCGTGACCAGCGACCTGATTGTGGCCTACGATCCGCAGATGATTTTCTTTAACTCACCCCTAGTCGAACAGCTACCAGAACTTTTGAAAAACATTCAGATGAAACTGAGCTTTATGCCATTGGTGCCACCACTGGTGATGTCTAAGGACGTGAAGTACGCCACCTTGCTGGGTGGGGCTTCGCTGGCCATTCATCAGGTGTTGGATATGCCGGGCACGCGTTTGATTTTTCATCATTAGTCTCACCGAATGCGGGATGCACAGCTCATTGTTGGCTGTGTGTGCCGCATTTTATTTTACTAAAGGTTGCAAGTACAAAAACGCCTGATAGTACGCAGCTGACAAGGACAGTGAACATGAAATTAGTCCACGCCCGCCACCTGCGGCTGTCAGAGATATGGGGGCTGGCCGCCTCCCGTCCGCCAAATATGAGCCGGAACGCGGTGGGCGGCGGGACGAGCCAAAGTGCGGTCTCGTCTCCTCGACTTTGAGCCGAAGAGCGCGTCTCAAAGTCGCCAGTTCCCTAACCGGCGTGAACCGTGCCGCTAAGGAAACTCCCACGGCTGAGCTCATATTTGGCGAACGGCAAGGCGGCCAGCACGGACTACATGATGTTCAAAGACTAATTTTGCCGCTGCAGACTCAGCTATCACCATGAATCTAGCTACTTTCAAGCTTGCAACCTTTAGTTATTTTATTGTTTGCCAGTGTAAGCGTCTGGCTGCAATGACATTACATGATCTGATAAATTAATTTAGGAGGAAACGATTGTGACTAAAAAGACTTTACCAGCCGGATTTTTGTGGGGTGGCGCCGTTGCTGCCCACCAAGTTGAAGGCGCATACAATGTTGGTGGCAAGGGGTTGAGCGTCGCTGACGTGATGACCGCTGCGGGGAACCGGGAGGAGCGGCGGATTACCGCTGGCGTCCAGCCCGATGAATTTTACCCGAACCATGAGGCCGTGGACTTTTACCACCGTTATCCCGAAGACATTAAGCTATTGGCTGAGATGGGGTTCAAGTGTTTTCGGACCTCGATTGCCTGGTCGCGGATTTTTCCGCAGGGCGATGAGCTGGAACCCAATGAAGACGGACTGGCATTTTACGACCGCCTATTTGACGAATGCCTGAAGTACGGTATCGAACCGGTCGTGACGCTTTCCCATTTTGAAATGCCTTACCACCTGGTCACCGAGTACGGCGGCTTTCGTAGCCGGCAAACGATCACGTTCTTCACACGCTTTGCTCGCGCCGTCTTCACGCGGTTCCAGGACAAGGTCAAATACTGGCTGACGTTTAACGAAATTAATAATCAAACGAATTATGACCGCGCCTTCACGCTGTTTACCAACTCCGGAATTCAGGTTCATGCGGGGGAAAACGCCGAGGCAGTGATGTATCAAGCCGCCCACTACGAGGTGGTTGCCAGTTCGCTGGCCGTTCAGATTGGCCATAGCATCAATCCCGATTTTCAGATTGGGGCGATGGTGGCCTTCTCGCCGGTCTACCCGGCCAGTGACCAGCCGCGCGACGTGTTCAAGGCGCAACGGGCCATGCAGGCGCGCTTCTGGTTCTCCGATGTTCAGGTCGAAGGGCAGTATCCGGCTTGGTTGACGCGCTATTTTGTGGAAAAACAATTTGACCTCGACATCACGGCGGCTGACCTGGCCAACCTGAAGCGGGGGACCGTCGACTACCTGGGCTTCAGCTATTACATGTCGTTTGCCACCCAGGCCAGCGACCACGAGGATGACCAATTTTCTTATAATGAAGCGCACGACCTGGTGACCAATCAGTTCGTGCCGCAGTCTGAGTGGGGCTGGCAGGTGGATCCGCAGGGCTTGCGCTATGCCCTGAACTGGATGAACGACCGCTATCATTTGCCACTATTTATCGTGGAAAACGGTATCGGGGCCATCGATCAGTTGGAGACGGACCATGCCATTCACGACCAGTACCGCATCGACTATCTGCGGGACCACATCGCGCAAATGACCTTGGCCGTGAGCGAAGATGGCGTGGACGTTATGGGTTATACGCCGTGGAGTGCCATCGACATCGTGTCAGCCAGCACCGGTCAGTTGTCGAAGCGCTATGGGTTCATTTACGTGGACAGAAACGATGATGGGAGCGGGAGCCTGGCACGTTATCGCAAGGATTCTTTCTACTGGTACCAGCACGTAATCGCCACCAACGGCGCTGATCTTGACATGAAGGTGGGTGACGCCAATGACAGCCCAGCCTGAGCCTTTACTCGTGATCGACATTGGTGGGACGACCGTGAAATACGGCGTCTGGGCGCACCAACACTTGAGTCAGCAGGACCGCCTGGCCACGCCGCGGACCTGGCCGGAATTGTTGGCTGCCATCGTGCAGATTCGCCAAGAACTGGCGCTTCCATTTATTGGCGTGGCCATCAGTTTACCAGGAAGCGTCGACACTGTGGCCGGCAAAATATCGGGCACCAGTGCCGTGGACTACCTCAATGGTTTTCCAATAAAAGAGGCGCTGCGGCAGGCGTTAGACCTACCCGTCAGCATTCAAAATGATGCCAATTGTGCTGCTCTGGCCGAAATTTGGCAGGGCAACGCGCGCGATGTAACGGACGTGGCGCTGCTGGTGTTGGGAACCGGTGTGGGTGGTGCGGTGGTCTGGGACCATCAACTGGTCGCTGGCCGGCAAAATTTTACGGGTGAATTTGGCTATCAAGTGATGACCGCGCAAGGCGAAACGCTGAGTGAATTGGGCAGTCCCGTCCGGATGGCCGAACGCTATAGTCGTTTGGCAAAATTAACGGCGCCAATTTCAGCAAAAGCCGTGTATCTGGCAGCGGAGCAAGGGGATGACCTCGCCCAATTCTGTATCGACGAGATGCTTGACTGGCTGAGCTGCGCGGCGTTCAATCTGTTCGTCAGTCTGAACCCGCAGCGGCTGTTGATTGGCGGCGGCATTTCTGGGCGACCAGGCTTTGTAGCTGAGCTGAAACGGCGGGTACAAGCGCTGATGAGCCAGCACGGGGCACCGCTTACCGCGGACATCATGGCCTGCAAGTACCACAATGCTGCGAACTTGATCGGTGCGGTATACCAGTTTTACTTGGAAAATGGCGATGACGTTGCTGTTAGCGTGGCTAGCGCCTAGCAACGGTGTGTACCTGATATGATCCAGGACGTTTTCCAGGTGAATTAGTGGCAACCACCGCTAAATTTCGGTACAGTGGAGGTAGATAAAAAACAGAAATGGGGTCGTTACTGATGAAGACTTGGCAAAAGGTAGTTGGCGGTGTGGCAGCGCTATCTGCTATAGGTGCCGTGAGCGTTTTTGGGGCCGCGGCAGGGTTGTATTTATCCGCCACGCGGTCTTACGCGCGGAGTCGCCGGCAGTCCAAGGAACGGGCGATTAGCGAGAATACGGCGGCGGACAACGCCTGGTACTTGCGCCACCACCCAGTTGAATGGACCCAGATCAGTCAAGACGGCCTGTGCTTGCGGGCCAGTTGGTTAGCGGCGGCACAACCCACGGACAAGGTTGCCATTTTGGCGCACGGCCTGGGCCACGCCCGCGAGCAAATGATTCCGTGGGCACGTGTCTTTCATGACTGGGGTTACGCAGTCCTGATGCCCGACGCCCGGGCCCACGGTGAGAGTGATGGGCATACGATTGGCTACGGTTGGACCGACCGTCACGACTACCAGCAATGGGTCAATCAGGTCGTGGCGAAGAATGGCGACCAAAGTCAGATCGTTATGTTAGGTATCTCCATGGGTGCCGCCACGGTCATGGCCACGGCTGGTGAAAAGTTGCCGGCTAACGTCAAGGCCATCATTGCCGATTCGGGCTACGCGTCCGTATTGGGTGAGGCGCGCTTCCGGATGCGCCACGAATTTCACGTACCGACCCAACCAACACTAGCGATTGCGGACCAATATTCGCGGCTAGGCGACTACCGCTTGGCGGACGGCGACATTGCCAATCAGCTGCGGAAGAGCCACATTCCACTGTTACTGATTCAGGGGGCCAATGACGAAACAGTACCGGTCGAGAATTTAGACCTCCTGTACCAAGCCGCCGCAGGTCCTAAGCAAAAATATCGCGACCCAATCGCCGCCCACATCGCCACGCGCGAGGAAAATCCAGAGCGGTATGATCGGTTGGTGGCAGATTTCTTGGCACCGTACGTGAAGGCGTCGAGCGAAGACGCAAGTTAAAGGAAAAGTGACTATTTGGAAAAATAGAATCCCGGTGTGACGGCGTTTGTTTAGTGTATTCCCCACAGGTGTGGGGGTGATCCTCGAACTGCTCGTTAACTTTCCAGGTAATCACAGTATTCCCCACAGGTGTGGGGGTGATCCCGGATTTACAGGCTGTAAAAAATGATGTGCAAAGTATTCCCCACAGGTGTGGGGGTGATCCTGCATATGCGTCGAAAAGATTGGGGAGACGGTAGTATTCCCCACAGGTGTGGGGGTGATCCTGTCCCGACTTCCACAACTAGAATGAACAAAAAGTATTCCCCACAGGTGTGGGGGTGATCCTTGGGTCGAACAAAGTTTTCCGGCTGAAATTAAGTATTCCCCACAGGTGTGGGGGTGGATTATATTTTAGTTGACAATTAGGTTCTAGTACTGTATATTAGTTTCTAATTCGTCGAATTGCTTTTGTTGACGTGCCCAGAGAGGCCGCACGAAGCACGGAACCCAACGACGAATCTTGAGAGTCCATTTTAAATGCAACGCACTTACCCTTTAATTGCTTCCAGCGAGGAGCAAAACGGTCTTGCTAAACCTAAAATTCGACCGATAAATGGCGCTGGGAGTTTCTACCCAGCGTTTTTTTGTGCGCCGAGACAATATATTTCACGGGAGGAAATTATGTCACTACTTCATGTTACTTTGCCAGGATTGTCACTCAAGAATCCCATCATACCGGCCAGTGGAACCGCCGCTTACGGCCAAGAACTCGCACAATACTTCGATTTAAATGCATTGGGGGCATTAGTGATCAAGTCTACGACCTTAGCACCGCGCAAAGGTAACCCACGGCCCAATGTGACCAAGACCGTGGGTGGCTGGATGAACGCTATCGGGTTGACTAACCCCGGCATTGACGTGGTGATGACGCAGCGGTTGCCGTGGCTGGCCGCACACTATCCGGACCTACCCATTATCGGTAGTGTAGCTGGCAGCACCTTTAGTGAATACGTGGCTGTTGCCAGGCAACTGACGCAAGCACCCAATGTCTGTGCACTGGAGGTCAACATCTCGTGTCCCAATGTGTCAAATGGTGGTCTAGCTTTTGGTACAGATCCAGAAGTGGTCCATGACCTAGTGTCCCAGATTTCTGTGGTGGCAACCAAACCGGTCTATGTGAAATTAACGCCGAATGTAACGGATATCACTGTGGTCGCTCAGGCGGCCGTGGCTGGCGGGGCGGCAGGCTTGACGCTGATTAACACACTGGCTGGGTTACAGCTGGATTTAGCCACCCGTCAGCCCACCCTCAGTCATGGCACCGGTGGTTTGTCTGGAGCGGCTATTCATCCCTTGGCCGTGCGTATGATTCGCGCCGTGCGGTCGGTGACCGATGTGCCTATTATGGGGGTCGGTGGCGCCAGTAGTGCAGAAGATGCCTTAGAGTTCTTTCTCGCTGGAGCCAACGCTGTGCAAGTGGGGGCGGCGACCTATGGTAATCCTTGTGCTTGTCGTGATATCGCTTCAGCCTTACCCGCAGCATTGGCTAAGTATCAACTACCGGACTTGATGACGTTGACGCGAGAACGGTACCAAGCAATTCGGGATGAACACCATCCCTAGGCTGGTATATTTCGTGGCTGGAAAAATCGTGAATTTTTTGTAACAAATAAATTGAAATTGTCTCTTTTAAGAGAAAATTTAAGGCCAAGCATGCTAGTCATTTTAGGTGCTTGGTCTTAATTGGATATTTAATTCACATAAATATAGAAGAAGATATAGTCTTTTTTACATTTGTGCAAAGATTCCAGGCACAACCGCGAAAATTCATTGACAAGTTTTCAATTTCTGGTAAACTACTAAACGGTAATCATTACTGTTTACATATCAAAAGCGAAAAAACTAGTAGTGAAATATTTTATTGAAGATGGGGATGACGGACTTGCAAAAACAAAATTGGTGGCGGCAAACGCGCTGGTTGACGGTGGTGGCCGCAGTCGTCGCGCTCTTGACGCTGGCGGGTTGCCAACCCACGACCCAACCCAAGCAGTCCGGCAAGATCAACGTGGTTGCCACGCTGGGTTTCTACGGCGAAGCGGCGCAAGCGATTTTGGGTAATCGCGGCAACGTGCAGACTATCATCAATAGTCCTAGCATCGACGCCGAGAGCTATGAGCCAGATGTGAAGACGGCCAAACTGGTCGCCAAGGCCAATGTGGTGGTCGAAAACGGCCTGGGCTATGACAGTTGGATGGACCGGGTCGTTGCGGCCAATGAAGGGTCCGGCACCAAGACCCTCACGATTGGTAAGCTGATGGGCAAGACCACTGGCGACAATCCGCACTTGTGGTCAGATCCAACCGTGATGACGCAGGTCACGCGGCGGTTGGTTCAACAATTTAGTCGCATCGAACCCCGTCATGCCGCTGAGTTCAAACGTCGCGGGGCCGTCTATGAGCGCCAACTGGCGGTCTTGGCCAAGACGGCTCGGCAGATCAAGCGCCATGCTCATGGCCAACAAGTTGCGGTGAGTGAGCCGGTCTTTGACATGGCCCTCACGGCAATGGGCTATCGTATCAGTGACGGGCATTTTGCCCAATCCATTGAGGAAGACAGCGACCCGACACCGGCCGACATTACCAAACTGCAAAAGCAGATCAAGCACCACGAAATTGCCTTTTTTGTGGAGAACACGCAGAACTCAAGCAAAAATGTTACCGCTATGGTTGAATTGGCCCGTCAGTACCACGTGCCGGTGGTCAAGGTGACCGAGACCATGCCGACTAACCAAACGTACCGGGCCTGGATGCTTGCACAGTATCGTCAGGTCCAGCGGATTCAGGAGGAACGTTCATGAGTGAACCAGCAATTTTAAAACTTGAAAATTTGGGCGTGACCTTTCCCAATCATCCGGTCTTTGCCGACCTTAATTTGACGATTCGTCAAGGCGAGTTCTGGAGCATTGTCGGGAAAAATGGGGTGGGTAAGACCACGCTGATGCGCGCCATCTTGCATCAGCTACGGCCGACCACGGGCAAGGTGACCTACCTGCCCAATGCCAATAGCGTCAAGATCGGCTACGTGCCGCAATTTCGGAACATCGACAGCGATTATCCACTGACCATCAAAGACTTTGTTGGGTTGAACCTGACCGGCTGGAAATGGCCGTGGCTGTCACGCAAAGAGCACGCGGAAATCGACCACATTTTAGCGGAAACTGGCCTGACCAAGCTGGCAAAACGGCCGATTGGTCAGGCTTCCGGTGGAGAACGACAGAAGGCCTATTTGGCCCAGGCGCTAGTCGAATCACCGAATTTATTAATTTTAGACGAATCGACGGCCAGTCTGGATCCGGTCACCAAGACGGAATTGCTGGACCTGGTGATTGAATTGAATCAGCGGCTCCATCTGACGGTACTTTTCGTGACCCATGACATTCCGATGGCCCGCAAGTACAGTTCACAATATCTGATGTTAACGCCGGACGGGGTCGAACAGGGCCCTATCAGCGGGTTGACCCAAGCCAAGGTCTGGGAGGGCGAGAAGAATGTTTAGTTATGAATTTATGCGCAACGCCTTCGCGGCCGGGACCATTATCGCCATTATCTGTGGCATCATGGGCGTCTTCGTGATTGCCCGTAACATGTCCTTTTTAACGCACACCTTATCTGAAATTGGTTTCTCCGGGGCGGCCTTTGGCGTCTTTGCCGGCTGGGCGCCGCTTAACGGGATGCTGCTGTTTACGGTCATCAGCTCGGTCATCGTAGGTCAGCTGAGTGCCCGTAGTGAACGTCGTGAAGCGGCTACCAGTGCCATTTCCGCGCTGTTCATTGGTTTGGGCATCTTGTTCCTATCGCTGGCCAATAAAAATGCCAGCTATGCTACCAGTATCTTGTTCGGGAGCGTTATCGGCATTAGTGCCAGCGACGTTCGGCAAATGTTGTGGCTGTCTATTCTGGTGTTGTTGGTCGTCTTCGTGATCTACCGGTTCCTGAAATTCGATTCGTTCGACCACACGGGTGCCCGGGTCAAGGGGCTGTGGACCAATACACTGTCCATCACATTTCTGGTTCTAGTGGCCCTAAGCGTGAGTGTTGCGGCGCAGATTGTCGGGTCCCTGTTGATCTTCATCCTGTTGACCTTACCAGCGGCGACGGCCAAGTACTTCGCCCACACGGTTGGCGGCATGATGACTCTGGCAGTCGGCCTCGCACTGGTCGGCGTCTGGGCGGGCTTAACGTTAAGCTACGTCACCAACTACCCGGTTTCCTTCTTCATCGCGGCCATCGAGGCGGTCTTCTACTTCCTGGCATTGGGCTGGCAGAAGCTACAGACGGCGGAGTAGCGCTGACGGTTAGTAGTTGGCTGAAGCAAGTGCCTGAGTCAGTCAAAAATGCTAGTACAAAAAATGCGTTAAAGTTAACAGGTCAGCTTCTCGTGAATTCGGGAGGCGGCCTGTTTTTCTGAGCAACTATGCAGTACAAAAACACCTGATAATACTCAGCTGACAAGGATTGTGAACGTTAAATCACCAGAGATTTCGGTAGCTATGGGGAACGCCTGCGGCTTGAAGAGCGATTCGTTGTCACAGCAGCAACCATCTCTGACTACCTACTAGTGATCAACTATAAAGTTAATAAAGACGTCGCTGAAACGGTGGTGGTGTTCATCCACATTAATGGTTAATCTACCACGTAGCCGTGAGTGAGCTAAATTTGGACTCAGCCGTGGGAGTTTTCAAGTGATCTGCTTGGAAACTGGCGTCTTCGAGACGTGGTTTTCGGCTCGAAGCGAGGTTGAAGACCGCTCTTTGGCTTCGACCGGTCCTTCCCACAGCGTCACGGTCCAAATTTGGCGAACGGTAAGGCGGCCAGGACCAACTTACGTAAAATTAGAGGTGTGGTCCCGGCAAAGTTAGGAAAAGTGTTGTATCCTAGGTCTGGTGCCAGCGCCTGGGGTAGACCAATTGCCAACAAATTCGTCAAAATCCCGGGAATTTGGCCTGTAATTTCTTAAGTTTGCACAAGTTTTGGGAATTCTCACGAAAATGTAACGAAAAACCCGAACATTTATGCTAAAATTGGGCTTACAATTAACTCTAAAGAAATCGTTGAGGTGAAGAAGTTGAAAGTCAGAAGAAGTGACCGATTGGTTGATATGACCCGGTATTTGTTGGAACGGCCGCATCAATTGGTTTCATTAACCTTTTTTGCGGCGCGTTATGAATCAGCAAAGTCTTCGATCAGTGAAGACTTGACGATTCTGAAACGTACCTTCCAGACGCGGGGAACGGGTCTGTTAGAGACGGTCCCTGGCGCTGCTGGTGGCGCGCGGTTCATTCCGTACGTGTTACGTGAAGAGGCGGAACAATTTGTGGACGACATGATCACCGAACTGTCCGAAGCCGACCGGTATTTGCCCGGTGGTTACGTGTACATGTCCGACATCTTGGGCCGGCCCTCGGCTTTACGGCAGATTGGGCGTATCTTAGCCACGCAGTACTTAAATCAAAACGTGGACGTTGTAGTGACCGTGGCCACCAAGGGGATTCCGTTGGCGCAAAGTGTGGCCAGCTATCTCGGGGTGCCATTTGTCATCGTGCGGCATGATTCACAGATCACTGAAGGTTCGACCGTCAGTGTGAACTACGTCTCCGGCTCGACCAAGCGCATCGAACGCATGGCGCTGTCCAAGCGTAGCGTCAAGCCTAATTCACGGGTCTTGATCGTCGATGATTACATGAAGGGCGGTGGGACCGTGGGTGGCCTGCGTTCCTTAGTCGATGAATTCGATTCCCAATTAGCTGGCGTGGCCGTGTTTGCTGAAGGCGATTTTGCCGGGCAACGGACCGTCAGCAAGTACACGTCGCTGTTGAAGATTCAGACAGCCGACGAACAGATTCGCGTATCACCCGGGAACTACCTGACCCAAATTTTTGGCGACGACGATTCCCAATCAAAATAGCTAGGAGACATTGCGTATGACGACTAGAAATACCATTATCCTCGCTGCCGGCAAGGGCACCCGGATGAAATCAAAACTTTACAAAGTGTTACATCAGGTTTGTGGCAAGGCCATGGTCGACCACGTGTTGAGCCAGGTCGAACAGACCAATATGGATAAAATCGTGACGGTCGTGGGCTACGGTGCCGACGACGTTAAGGCCACGTTGGGTGACCGGACGCAGTACGCCTTACAGGCCAAGCAGATGGGAACCGGCCATGCCGTGCTCCAAACGGAACCCATTTTAAAAGATGAAGAGGGGACCACGCTGATTGTTAGTGGTGACACGCCACTGTTCCGCGCAGAAACGTTTGACGATCTCTTTGCCTATCATGAAGCGAAGCACGCAGCGGCCACCATTTTGACCTCAATTGCGCCGGACCCGACTGGTTATGGCCGAATCGTCCGTAACAACATCGGCATCGTAGAAAAGATCGTGGAACAAAAGGATGCCAGCTCCGAGGAACAAGAGATTCATGAAATTAACACCGGGGTGTACGTTTTCGACAACCAAAAGTTGTTCAAGGCGTTGCACGAAACGTCTAACGACAATGCGCAGGGGGAATACTACCTGACCGACGTCATTGAAATCTTGAAGCACCAAGGCGACATCGTGGCGGCTTATCAAATGGCTGACTTCGATGAATCCATGGGGGTCAACGACCGCGTGGCCTTGTCCGCGGCGACCAAAATCATGCGTCAGCGCATCAATGAACAACACATGCGCGACGGGGTCACGTTGATCGACCCTGCCACGACCTACATTGATGCCGGCGTCAAGATTGGGGCCGACACCATCATCGAACCCGGCGTGCTCCTGAAGGGCGACACGGTCATTGGTGAGGACTGTTACATCGGGTCGCACTCCGAGTTGCGTAATGCCAAATTAGCCGACCACGTGACGGTCACGTCCTCCTTGCTGGAAGACTCCGACATGGCCAGTGGCTCAAACATTGGTCCTAACAGTCATTTGCGGCCAGAATCACACATCGGGCCAAAGGTTCACCTCGGCAATTTTGTTGAAGTGAAGAAGGCCACGATTGGTGAAGATACCAAGGTTGGTCATTTGACCTACGTGGGTAACGCCAAGCTGGGCAAGAACATCAACGTTGGCTGTGGGGTCGTCTTCGTCAATTACGACGGCAAGCACAAGCACGAAACGACCGTGGGCGACGACGCCTTCATCGGTTCGAACTCGAACTTAGTGGCCCCACTTGAAGTGGCCGACCACAGCTTTATCGCAGCGGGCTCGACGATTACCGACGGTGTGGCCAAGTACGACATGGCCATTGCCCGGTCACGGCAGACGAATAAACCCAATTATTACCAAAAATTACCTTATCGTGGTGAAGATTAAGGTGAAGGCCTTGTGTTTCCTAACGCGATAGCATAAAATTGTTGTAGGAAATTCAGACAGACTATACGCAATTGGAGGAAATTATGGCTACGCAATATTTTGACCCTAAATTAAAGATTTTTGCGTTGAACTCCAACAAACCGTTGGCGGAAAAAATCGCTAACGAAGTTGGTGTCGAATTAGGGAAAACTTCGGTGGACCGGTTCAGTGACGGCGAAATTCGGATTAACATCGAACAAAGTGTGCGGGGCAGCCACGTGTACGTGATTCAATCAACGTCGGCACCCGTAAACGACAATTTGATGGAACTGCTGATCATGATTGATGCGTTACGACGGGCAAGTGCGGCCACCATCAACGTGGTCATTCCGTACTACGGCTATGCGCGTCAAGACCGTAAAGCGCGTTCCCGCGAACCAATTACGGCAAAGTTAGTCGCAAACATGCTACAAACGGCCGGTGTAACTCGGGTCTTGGCATTAGACCTGCATGCGGCCCAGATCCAAGGCTTCTTCGACGTGCCAGTTGACCATTTGATGGGCGCACCGCTGTTAGCGGACTACTTCATCAACAGTGGCTTAGCTGAAGACGCCGTGGTGGTCTCACCCGATCACGGTGGCGTGACCCGGGCCCGGGCTTTGGCCGAATTCTTGAAGGCACCGATTGCCATCATCGACAAGCGGCGGCCTAAGGCTAATGTGGCTGAAATCATGAATATCATCGGGGATGTCAAAGGCAAACGTTGCATCATGATCGATGATATGATCGATACGGCCGGTACGATCACATTGGGGTCACAAGCCCTGATGGATGCCGGTGCCAAGGAAGTTTACGCTAGCTGTACGCATCCTGTCTTGTCAGGTCCTGCGATTGAACGGATCAAGAACTCACCGATTAAGAAATTAGTCGTGACGGACTCCATTCAATTAACGGCCGACAAGCAAATCGACAAGATCGAACAAATCTCAGTTGGTCCGCTGATTGGTCAAGCCATCAAGCGTATCAACGAAAACCGGCCAGTCAGCCCATTGTTCAAGAACCGTTTCCGGAGTCACGAACAATAAAAATTTGGACTTGAAAAAGAGAGTGGAACCAGCTACCTTTTGGCCCAGGTTTCGGCAATATAAGTTCAGAGATACCAAAGAGTTTGGGCGTTTTGGCCCAAACTCTTTTTTGGAAACGAGATAAGATTAAAACAAGGGATTGAAGCGAATGAAAAACTGGAAACGGGCAGCAACAGGTACCGTAGCGGCGGGCCTGCTGGTTGCATTAGTGATGAAAATATTGGGTCAGTCATTTATGACGATTGGCAACTTACTATTCATGGTCGGCCTGGCGCTAATCGTGTTCGGGGCTATCTGTGTCCTGTTAAAGGGCCACCTATTCACGGGCTGGCGGCATCTGTGGCACCGCAAGGACAAGGTCGAGCCACTACCCGGTGAAAAGGTTCCGGTCAAGCATGTGGCCAGCGTGAAAAACTCACCAATCGTGGTGAACACGTTTGCGCGCTTCGGATTGGTCAGTGGAGCCTGCTACATCATTTTGGGTATCGTGTTTACAATTTAGTAGATCAGTATGAGGCGGGGTGCGACAGTGCCCGGCCTTTTTGAATGACGTCATTAGCAAATGGTTAGCGCCCAAAATTTTACGAAGCCGGGTCTGCGCCATGCAAATAGTATTCAGATCGGCGCTCAGGGCCTATAGTGGGTGGTGAATAGACGGGGTGCCTGGTCACATCCCGCTTAGAAGGGAGCTAGGTATTGATGACAGTTAAGAATATTAGTGCCTTAGTGGGTGTTGTGTTGATCGGCGGTGTGGTCATTGCTGTGAGTGGGGGCCACCCAGAAGATCGTGTCAGTGCGGCGGCCGCACCACGAATGACGAGAGTCACAGCGCGAGAAGCCCAACCGGCGCCATTAGAAAATCAGCGTTATTCTGTGGAACCAATTGGCCAACACAGTCGAACCACGACCAATGCTGAACGCGAACCTATCGTTCCCAGCCGGGATGCGGGTACCACGGCACCGACAGGGGAAATCTGTTGACGGTGTGAGGAAGAACGGAATTGGGCTTTCTAACCCAATGCTTCCAAACATTCCAGCAGTTCGTTCAAGCACATAGCTTGATGGCGGTTGAGTAATAATGATTTAAACTACGGACACTTTTCTAGCGAAGGTGTCCATTTGTTTTGTCGTTAAGTTTCTGAATAGATTAATGGGGCAGTACGATTGTGCATTTTCCGCTAGAAAATGGCGGTGGATTTCTGTATAGTTAAACGTACCCCTAAGAAGCTGTCAACTGTTGATATGACAGCGTTTATAAGCACCTTAATAATCGGATGTTCTGATTAGAATTTACGCGATTTTTAGCGGCGTATTCTCTGGGTTAGATTGTTGGTAGGGAAGCGTGATCATGCTATTTTGTTGAGGGAGGACAGGCATATGCAAAAAATCAAAACGGGGATCGATGCGCCAGCCGTGCCAATTAGTTACGGACTGGTCGGCCTGATATTTTTAGTTGAGGCAGCGCTGACACCGGCAAATTATGGGCGGATTGGGCTAATTGTGGTAGGTATCAGCTTTGTCATCGGTTGCGGACTCTTTTTGCGAACGTCGTTGATTGGCAAAGCCTTGATTTGGACAAAACTATTGGATGAGGCCGGCGTATTGCCCACGGACCAGGCACTAGATCTGGGATGTGGTCATGGCGCGATTCTGTACCGGGTGGCCGAACGGCTAACATTACCTGGGACCGTAACCGGCGTCGATCTTTGGCATTCGCGGGACCAATCGAAAAATTCTCTGGCCGCGACCCAGACTAATCTGAATAGGTGGGGCATCTCGGATCGAACTAACCTGATTACGGCGGATATGGCGACGCTCCCGTTACCGCCAGCTAAGTATGACCTGGTCACCGCGAGCTTTGCCCTACATAACGTTAAGCCGACTAAGCGGCGAGAACAGGCCCTCCGTGAGGCCGTGCGGGTCTTGAAACCCGGTGGCAAATTGCTCATTGTGGATACGGGTCATAACCGAAAAGAATATCAACAAGTATTGACTGCGATGGACTGTTGCATCGTTCAGGCGCGAGGATTAGGAATCGACGGCTGGTGGAGTGGGCCATGGATGCCTAGCTACATGATTTGGGCAGTCAAAAAATGAGGGGACATAAATAATCGGGAATCCCAGTTAGGCAATCCCCGATCTTTAGGTGAGTATCATTGGCCTATCTCCGCGTGGTCACGACCGCCGTCTAAACGACTTGGTCGTCCAATTCACCGATCTGCTCGATCATGGTGGCTAGTTCATTGTGCGACAGTGTTGATTTTGACAGCGCCTGAGTCATTTTGGCTGTGAGCTTGGTCAACTTGGCGTAGAAGCCCTGATCATCAGCAAACTGTGCGTGCTTCCCCGTGATGAACCGCAATGTGTCCGCACAGTGAATGGCACTGACCTTGGCATCACGCAATTTTAAAACTTTATAAATCTCTTCCAGTGACAAGCCGGCGCGTTTTAAACTGTGGATGATTCGGTATGTCGTGAGGTCCGTTACCGTATATTGCCGATAATTGCCGGTCGTCGTGCGTTTCGGCACGATCATCCCCATTTTCTCGTAAAAGCGCAGCGTATCCGGACTACAATTGACCCGTGTCGCAAACTCCTTAATATTCATAAAACAACCATCTCCTCTGGTCATGACTAGGTTAACACTGGAGCCAACCATAGGGTTAAAATTAACGACTACAGGTCGGAAATTAACCGAGGTTCGATGAGTTAATTAAAAAATCGACTTATCCGCTTTTGGGGTAAGTCGATAATGGGTTGATTCATTAACATGGGCGCTACCTATTCACTGGTAATCAGTGTGAATGACGGTGCCTTAAAGGACTAACGCAGCGCATACTTGCGAATGGCCGCAGCCACGCCGTTTTCAGCGTTGGTCAGTGTGACGGCTTGGGCGGCGTCCTTAATTTCAGCAATCGCATTGCCCATGGCTACGCCCATACCGGCGTACGTGATCATGGACAGGTCGTTTCCCTGGTCGCCCAAGGCCATGACGTTATCTGCGGTGAGGCCAAGTTGGGTGGCCAATTCACCTAGGGTGCCCCCCTTGCTGGCATGGCTGTTCATGACTTCGATGAAGTAAGGCGCGCTTTGAACCACGCTGAAGCGGTCCTTGAAGCTTTGCGGCATGTTGGCCTTCACGTGATCGATCACCTTAGGGTCATCCACGAACATGGCCTTGGAAATCGTGAGGTCACGTGGCGTTTCACTGACTTCGCGGTACCGAATCAGCATGCGGACCAGGTAGCTTTCCGCAATCGTGTAGGCGCTGATGTTCTTGTTGGCCGTGTAGATGTGTTCGGGCGTTTCAATTTGAAAGTGGGACTGGAGCTTGCGGGAGAGGCTCTCCAGGTCGATATAGTCGTCGTAGGTCAATGAATGGTTGGTCAGGACCTTACCCGAAATGGTCTGGGCGACGGAGCCATTAAAGGTGATGGCATACTGGTCCCTGAATTATTCACCAGAAACTCCAAAATCCCCATCAAACACATGATTCAAGTGCTTGATGGGAATTTTACGTTTTCACCTTTTAAGTGCAGAAAAAGAGCCTCAGCTCTGGTATAGTTAACTCGACCAAAAGACACTATAAAGAGAAGAGGACTCTATAATGAAAACTGTACAGGAAATGGCATTTAGTTTCAATAAAAACATTCTAGCATCGCATACCGGCGGTCAATTATCTTCTGATGGTGGCCTAACCTTGTGTGTTGAACTGATGGCAAAGTTTCAGTTCACGAACTTAGCTGACAATCTATTGAAGTTCAACGACCATCGACAATACTGCCGACATAGTAATTCAAGTATCTTAATGCAGTTGGTTCTGCAGATCATTGCCGGTTATAATACAGATTCTGCTGCAACCTCATTGGTTGCAGAACCATTGTTTAAACTTTTATTGGACAAACCAGCCTTAGCTTCACAAGCGACGATATCCCGTTTCTGGCAACGTATCGATTCCGCAGGTGTGGACGCCTTCCAGACTTTAAATCAAGCTCTTATTGATCAAGCTCGACTGCTAACTAATCAGACGACCACCATTATTGATATTGATTCAACCCATTCTGACACTTATGGCAATCAAGAAGCTACTGACTATAACGCCCATTATGGCTCGGAGGGGTATCATCCATTACTAGCTATCGATAATGATGGTAATCTCATGAAAGCCATCCTACGGCCTGGTAATGCCTATACCAGCACAGATATAAAAGCCTTTTTAGAACCGTTATTAAAACATTATCAAGACCAATTGCCAGAAACTGATATTCTGGTTCGCGGTGATAGCGGGTTCGCCACACCAGCTGTTTATGATACCTGCGAGGCCGATGATGTCTTTTACATTATTCGCCTCAAACGTAATAAGCGACTACACAACTTGGCAGAAGAGTTTGTACAGATAAGCGACACAACTGAGTGGCATGAAACCGAAACTCACTATTACTCAGCAACTTATCAGGCCACTTCGTGGCCTAAACCGCGTCAAGTATACGTTAAGTCAACTCGTGTAGCTGGCGAATTGATCTTTTCACATGAATTTATTGTGACTAATCTGACAAATTTAACCGTAGAAGCAGCATTTGAACTGTATCATAAGCGTGGTCAGATGGAGAATTATATCAAGGAAGCCAAAGAGGGCTTCTTCTTTGATAAGACTGATAGTTCAACGTTTACCGCCAACGCTGCCCGTATGATGGTTAGTGTATTAGCGTACAATATTATCAATTTTATGAAGCAAATAGCCCTACCTAAAACAGAGACCGGATTGCGTGTTAGTACATTACGAATCCGTTTATTCAAAGTCGCTGCCCGCGTTGTGTTTACCGGTCGACGAATCCAGTTACGACTGAGTTCTCATCACGTTTATCATCGACTCTTTTATCAGGTATTACAGCGTATTCAGGCTATTAAATAGCCCCAATTAAAAAAAATTCTGTACGATCAAGGGATAAGTGCACCCAAAAATTCAAAAATGACTCACCGTTAGGTGATACCATCAAAATTTAGAGTCTCAATACATAGTAAGCAAGATCAAAAGCCGTCAGTTTTTGAAAAACATGAAAACTGACGACTTTTTTGAAAGGTATGAATAATTCAGGTGGTCGTCGCCACTGATACCCATGGCGTCCAGGTAGGGTTGGACCCCCGTCAACGGCCGACCGGTACACAACACGACCTTGATACCTTGGGCCTTCGCGGCTTGGACCGCGTCGATGGTCTCCTGAGCCAGTTCGTTTTTTTCGTTGAGCAGGGTGCCGTCGATGTCGATGGCGATTAATTTGATAGTGCTAGTCATGAAGGCGTCTCCTTTAAATGAGTTAGAGTGTTAAAGCATACGTTAAAATGGCATTGGCCACACCGTCGTTGGCATTGCTGTCGGTAACGGCGTCGGCTGCGGCTTGGACCGTGGCGTCGGCGTTGCCCATGGCGACCCCGAGACCGGCCGCCCGCAACATGGGCAGGTCGTTGGGACCATCACCGATGGCCATGACGTCGCTATCATCGATGTGCAGCTGTTGGGCCAGTTCCTGTAAGGCGTTGGCCTTGCTGACATGGCGGTTGAGCACCTCGATGAAATGTTCATCGGTGTGTACTACGTAGAATTGCTGACGCAGGGCCGGTGGAATCGTGGCGTCAAATTGCGTGACCAAGTCCGTTTCGTCAATGAAGACGAACGTCAACAACGCCTCGTCTTGCGGAATTTCCGTTGCTGGTAAGTACTTGATCGGCAGGTTGACCAGGTGGCTTTCCCGAATGGAATAAGCACTGGCGGGCCGGTTAGGTGTGTAAATGGCCTGCGGCGTGATCATGTGATAGTGAATCGGCGTCTGGTCTGCCAGGTCAACCAGACGTTGGGTATCGTTTAGGCTCAGCGAGTGCGTGATCAATGCCTGACCGTTGGTGGTTTGGACCGCCGCACCGTTGTGGGCGATCACGTACTGGTCGTCGCCAATGAGGTCCAGCATTTCCAGGTAAGGCCGCACGCCGGCTAAGGGACGACCACTGCAGAGCACGACCTTGATGCCGGATGCGGTGGCTGCCTTGATGGCGTCAATGGTCGACAGAGCCAATTTATTATTGGGGGTCAGTAAGGTACCGTCAATATCGATTGCAATTAGTTTCACCGTCATGGTTAGGACTCCTTGGGTTGAACCAGTTGGTTGTTTTGAATGTAGGCGCCGAATTGGTCATAGATTGGCTGGAATAATTCGGGCGCGTCGTTGCCAGGATTGAGCATTTCCTTGGGGAAGAAGAACCGTTGATCCCCGGAGAATTTTCCCCGCATGGCGTTGACCAGATCGGACACGGTCGACAATTCCAATAGGCTGCCGTCGGGTTCTTGCAGCTCAATTTGCGTCAACGGGTAGGTGACTTTCGGGTCGTAGGCATCGTCATAGGGCAAGTCATAGCTGTTGTCCGTGGCGGTGTAGTAATCCGTGTTGAAGCCGACTGACTGAATCATGTCGCGTAGTTTAGGCAGTAAGGATTCGGTCGCCGCGGTAAATTCGGCGCTCTTGAGTGGCTTGCGGTCTAAGAACCGGTGCGCCAAGTCGGCGAGAATATCGTCGGGAGAATCGCGCCAGTGAATGAAGTAAGTGGTCAGCACGCCGTCATCGAGATTGAGGTAGTCGTTTAAGTCGAATTGATGATTGAAGAACGGCAACAGCAGGTGGGGGATGAAACTCTCATCGGTTTGGTGTGCCTGGTAAAGCTCGTTGGCACGGCCCAACAGGCGATCTAAGATGACCTCCATGGAACGGGAGACTGGATGGAAGTAGACCTGTTGGTACATTTGGAAGCGGCTGATGATATAGTCTTCGACCGCGTGCATCCCGTTCATGGCAAAGGCAATCCCACCGGTGTAAGGCCGCATGACCCGCAGAATCCGCGTGAGGTCAAAGGTCCCGTATTCGGTACCCGTGAAGTAAGCATCGCGTAACAGGTAGTCCATCCGATCGGCGTCGATTTGACTGGAAATCATTTGGACGACTTGCGGGTTCGGGTAGGTCTTTTGAATCACGCTGGCCACCTCAGCGGGGAAGGTCGGGCTAACGCGCCGTAGCACTTGGTTGACTTCCGTTTCCGGGGAGGTCAAGATCTCCGCGGTAATGGCCTCGTGGTCGGTGTGGAAGATGTGTTCAAAGGTGTGCGAGTAGGGACCGTGGCCGATATCGTGTAGAAGCGCCGCACACAGGGCAGTTAGGCGTTCCCGGTCGTCCCAGCCGCCATCCCCAGGTGTTTGCGACGGATAGTTGCGTTGAAAATTGTCACAGATCTGGCGGGCAATTTCGTAGACTCCCAGCGAATGGGTGAAGCGTGAATGCTCTGCGCCGTGGAAAATCAGCGAGGCCGTCCCAAGTTGTTTGATGCGCCGGAGCCGTTGAAATTCCCGGGTATTGATCAGGTCAAGAATGATTTGATGTTGAACATAAATATAATTGTGGACCGGATCACGGAAGACTTTCTCCCGCGGCAGTCGTTGTTGGGCATAGGTCACACTGATTCCTCCTTTAAGGTTCTTTGGTTAATCGCGGTTGTCGCCGAGCCATTTGCGCGGTGGCGTGGTCCAGGTTTGCTTGAAACTTGGGGGTCGCCATCAAGGTGGCCAGTTTCTCGTGGCCCACATGCAGACCAGCGCTGGTAGCGGCAGTCACGAAACGTTGTTGCACATCCGCCACCGTTAAGTCCTGGTGAAGGAGGTCGGCAGTGGTCGTCATGACGTTGGGGTCAACGTCCGGGAAGCCCCATTTGTTCTCGGCCGTCCCAAGCCCCGCTTGGTAAAAGTCACGAATCATTTCTCCCCGGGCCGGCTGGTCGCCGTTCACGCCGAGGTACAACATGGTGACCAGCGCATGGGGACTGCGCCGTTGCGCAATGCCGGCGATTTTCTTTCCCGCCACGCTGAGATCATAATCACCGGGACAATAGGACCGGGTGATCTCATAGTGTTCAAGGGCCAATTCCGGCCACGCGGCATCGACTAGCGTCGTCATCTGCGCGTAGGCGGCTTCGACACTGATCGGTGGTGTGGTGAGCGGCGCAAACAAAGAAACGTTCAACACGCCGGCATCACTGACGACGGCCAGACCACCAGAATTACGCAGGACATAATCATAGCCGTGCCGGGAAACAGCCTTAACAGCCGCTGTCAGGTCCGGTAGGCGTTTATCCTTCAGACCCATGATGACGGTAGGCTGCATGGTCCAGAAGTGCAGTATGGGCTGCTGAAGGTCCACAACGAGGTCGAGGAGGGCGTTGGTGTAGCCAAAGGCTTGATTTTTCTGATCAGCCGGAATGGGCGTGGTCACAGTTTGAATAGAATCTGTGGGGAGGTTAAACGGAAACATGAAACCTACCTTCTTTCGTAAAGTTTCTTCAACCACTCATTATACTAGAAAACGCTTGCGCCGTCATGGTCTGGACCACAGTGTTAGCCGAAGAAAGATCGGCATTGTCAGGGCGGACAGTGACAATTGGTTCTGGCGTCTGAACGTTGGAGCACCCTGCCAGCGCTAACCAGACGAGAAGCGGGTCGTACCGGAAGTGACCAGCCCAGAAAAAAGAGGATAATTGGTAGGCTTTCCCCGGGAAATGAACTATAATTAACGCAGACAATTCGCGGAAAGGAAGTGTGCAAATGGATCGATTATCTACGGGGGTGCCCGTCATGATTCACTTGGAAACGCACATCAAGCAGGACCAAGACGTTTCGGATTACCGCTTGGATGTGGATGGCCAACTGGTTCAGATGGGTCGGACCCTGTACTTGCGGTATTTGGAACCGAATAAGGAAACGGGTGAACAGACGCCGGTCACCATGAAGTTTACGCCAGAAGGTGAAGTCCATCTGACCCGCAACGCTGAAGCCGAGTTACGGCTGCACTTCGTGAGTGGCAAACGCGTGACGGCCCGTTACAACACGCCGTATGGCATCATGCCCATCGAGACCGTGACCCCTTATTTAGAGACCAGCTTCAAGGAAAGACCGTTTAGTGGCAACGTTAAGATTGACTACCTACTCTATGCGAACGAAGATCTGGTCGGAAACTACAAGATTAGATTGCAATTTACCGCATAAACGAGTATCATATTTCGTAGACTGTGGAAAGGACGTGCACCAGTTTGGAATTAAAAGTCTTTGAGGGCCAGAACAAAAAGGAATTATCAATGATCGAAGTTGCTCACGCCATTTTATCGCAACATGGCGATGTGATGGCATTTGCTGACTTAGCAAACGCCGTCCAAGCCTATTTAGGCGATAGCGACGCAGAAGTTCGTGACCGGCTGTCCCAATTCTATACGGATTTAAATGTCGATGGTAGTTTCATTTCTCTGGGTGATAACCTTTGGGGACTGCGAACTTGGTATCCGTTTGAATCCATCGATGAAGCGACCGTTCACGCCGAGGAAGATGAAGATCAACCTAAGCGTAAGAAGCGTAAGAAGGTTAACGCCTTCTTGGCTGACACGACCGACGACGATGACGTGATCGATTACGATGACGACGATCCGGAAGATGATGACACCACCACGTATGCATCCGATGATGATGACGATGATACGACCGGTAACGGCGGCACCCCTGATCTGGGCAAGCTCCAGAACGGGTTAGGCATCGACGACGATGACGAAGAAGACGATTCGGAAGATATTCCGGATGGTATCGAAGACCAGCTTTCCCAAATGGAAGCCCCGGACGACGATGATGAGAATCTTGATTTCTCCGCCGACGACGATGAAGCTGACGATGATGATGAAGATGACGACGAAGAACAAAAATAAATTTTCGTTCTTCGCTTGACCTCCTGCCAAAAACCAGGTATTATGTTTTTTGGGCTCCTTGCTACTTGTAGCGAGGACAACTGGACGGTAAGCTCCCTATTCGCAATGGATAGGGAGCTTTTTTTATAATTTCCGACCCTAAATAATCTTACGAGGAGTTTGCACATGACCAAATATATTTTTGTGACTGGCGGCGTGGTTTCATCACTAGGTAAGGGGATTGTGGCCGCTTCCCTAGGGCGGTTGCTGAAGAACCGTGGCTTGAACGTGACCATTCAAAAATTCGATCCGTACATCAACGTGGATCCCGGTACGATGAACCCCTACCAACACGGGGAAGTCTTCGTCACCGACGATGGGACCGAAACAGATTTGGACTTAGGCCATTACGAACGGTTCATTGACAACAATTTGAACAAGTATTCCAACGTCACAACTGGTAAGATTTATTCAGAAGTATTGGAAAAAGAACGGCACGGGGATTACCTGGGTGCCACGGTACAAGTCATCCCACACATCACGGGGATGATCAAAGAAAAAATCATGCGGGCCGGTAAGACGCTGGGCGCAGACTTCGTGATCACCGAAATTGGTGGGACCGTGGGGGATATTGAATCCCAACCTTTCCTGGAAGCCATTCGGCAGATGAAGGCAGAAGTTGGCGATGAAAACGTGGTCTACATTCACACCACGTTGGTGCCAACGCTGCACGCGGCCCACGAAATGAAGACCAAGCCAACGCAACACTCTGTACGAGAACTGCGGAGCATTGGGATTCAGCCCAATATCCTGGTCGTTCGGACCGAAGCACCAATTACCGATGAGATGCGCAACAAGATTGCCCTGTTCTGTGACGTCAAGCCTAGCTCCGTCATCGAATCCATGGACGTCCCAACCATCTATTCGATTCCGCTGCGGTTACAAGACCAAGGCTTAGACCAAATCGTCTTGGATCACTTCCAAGTCAAGGCACCCAAGGCCGACATGACCAAGTGGGCTGCCATGGTCGATCACATGCAAAACCTGTCCCGGACCATCAAGATTGCGTTGGTTGGGAAGTACGTGGCCTTGCACGATGCCTACATTTCCGTGGACGAAGCCTTACAACACGCCGGGTACCCAGTCGACGCCAACATTGACCTGAAGATGATCGATGCCGAAAAGATTACGGACGCCAACGTGCAAGACATGTTGGGCGACGCAGATGGCATCATCGTGCCTGGTGGCTTCGGCGACCGAGGAATTGAAGGCATGATCACCGCCATCAAGTATGCGCGGGAAGAAGACGTGCCATTCCTGGGAATTTGCCTGGGGATGCAAGTGGCTAGCATCGAATTCGCCCGTGATATTCTGGGCTACAAGGATGCGAACTCCACTGAAATGGACCCTAGCACGACGCACAAGATCATTGATCTGATGGCTGACCAAGCCGACGTGCAAGAAATGGGTGGGACCCAACGGTTGGGCCTGTACCCTTGCAAGTTGAAGCCGGGTAGTGTGGCTGCGGCCGCTTACGACAACCAGCCAATGGTTGAGGAACGCCACCGTCACCGTTATGAATTTAACAACCAGTACCGTGAAGAAATGGCCGCTAAGGGCCTGGTCTTCTCCGGAACGTCACCTGATGACCACCTGGTTGAAGTGATCGAACTGCCAAAGAAGAAGTTCTTCGTTGCAGCGCAATACCACCCAGAATTCCTGTCACGGCCAGAACGGCCAGAAGGGTTATTCCGTGATTTCATCGCGGCGGCCAGCAAGGAAGTTCAAGATTAAGCTAAACTGATACGCGAAGGTAGTAGGGCGAACCTACTGCCTTTTTTTGTGGTTATTTTCAGGAAAAGTTGTGCGATTGTTTTCAATCGTTAAAATAACGAAATCCCTATTATACCGGGGATAGTAGAGATGATTTAATAACAATTTATTATGCTGTATTAAGAAACTTTTAATATAAACATGTTTGTGGACCTGAACCATTATTCATGGTATCCTGAAATGTAAAAATAGATTGATAATTAATATAAGTTAACTTATCAAACAACCGTGGGGAGGGCTGTGACGTGAAGAAGAGATGGTTATGGTTAGGTGGTTTAGCGGCGGTGTGGGGCTTGTGGACTGGCAGTGTCGTGAGCCAGGCCAGTGACACCGCAGCGCTTGATAGTCTGCCAACCAGTTTTGCCCTCGATGGCATTTTCAACACGACGAGCACGATTCCTAAGGTCACGAACAACGCGACGCTGGTTTCGAGCAATCACGGCCTCCAACTGACCTCTGGTGCTACCAACCAGAACGGGGCGGCCTGGTCGACCAGCGACAACAAGTTTGATCTCAGTAAGAACGGTCGTTTTTCGATGTGGATGTACTTCGGTAAGAATGGGGCCACCAACTCCGGCCAGGGGATGGCATTTGTGATGCAAAACGCTGCGACCACGGGGTTCACCACATTTCCGAGTGCCACTAAACCGGCTGGCCAAGCGCTGGGTGTCTGGGGGTCCGACTATGACAACACGGCTACGGATGCCCAGACGATTGCCGCTTCGGCTATTCAAAAGAGTTGGGCGTTGGAGTTCGATGAGCAGATCAACCAGAGTCGGACTGGCGGTGACAATGACGGCTTCGACTACAACTACATGTATGATGACCTGCAGCACGTGGGGTCCAATTACCCGGGGGATGCCACGACCTACAAGCGCAACGGGACACAGGGAAGTAGCGCGTACTACTTCTACTACATGAACCATAAGGGCGCGTTTGAAACGACCCTGTCCGACGGCGCCTGGCATCACGTCACGCTAGATTGGACAGCACCCACTGGGACCAGCGATATCGGGACCATGACCTACACGCTAGGCGATAAGAACCCAACCACGGGCGCCAGTCAGACACCAACGAATTCGAAGACGGTCGACGTGGATCTGACCAAGCTGGGCATCAATGCCACCGATACCACGAAGCAGGTCTATTGGGGCTTCACCGGGACGTCCACCACGAAGACCGCCAACAATATCGTGGCCTTCGAGCACATCCCCGGATTGGTCAATGCCACTTCGGCCGTGACGGTGACCGACAAGACGACTGGCGAGGATATCAGCGATGGCGGTTCAGTCAACGGCAACGATGCGCTGACCTACACGTACACGTTAAATTATGGCGGCGGTAATCAGAGCTGGCAAAACATCGCGACCAAGCTGACCAAACCCGCTGGCGTGAGCTTCTCATCTGGGACCATCACCTATGCGGATGGCAGTTCAGAATCTCTGAGTAGTTCGGAACTGTCGTCAAGCACCATCGCCCACACGCTGGGGAAGAATTTGTCGACAACTAATGCCAGCGCGACCATCACGTTGAACGGCCAAGCTAATGCTGTGACCAGCGATACGACCGTGGCCAGTGGCACTGACTACTTCAACGGGAGTAACGAAATCAATTCAGTGACCACGCCGAGCTACACCATTTACCCCGCGCGGCAGTGGGCATTGCTGGTGACATCTGGGTACACCATGACCACGCAACCTGGCCAGGATGTGAAAATCACCGGGGGTGTTGGCGTGGATAGCAGCGCGACCGAAGAGACCGTTGCCAACGACCACGTCACGGTGCACGCCAGTCTGGATAACGGCAACACGATTGATGACTTCACCCTCAATGGCAGTACCAGTGATCCCGATGCGGCGGGGGCCTTTAACCTGACGATTCCCGCAGATAAATTGGTGACGGGCACCAACAAATTGACCCTGTACACGACCGATGACCGCGGCAACAAGTCCAACGTCGCGGTCGTGACGATTACGGTGACGGGGACGCTAACGTTTGCGACCGTGAACCCGAAAAGTTCCTTCGTGACCACGCAGTTGCCGGGAACCGCGACGATGATCGGTCGAAATGCCGATTGGAACGTTTCCGTGCTGAACGGCATGGGCAAGGGGTCGACGTGGTCGGTGACAGCACAGGCGAGCGATTTCACCGATCCAGACACGAACGCCAAACTAGCGGGTGAGGCCGTTTGGGTCGACACGACGGGCAACACCCACTCGCTAGCGCAAGCACAGGTCGTTGCCAGCGGGACCAATACTGCGGCCAGTCAGACGACTGACATCGTGGACGACTGGAACAACGACTCAGGCGTCATGCTCCAGACCAACAGCGACGCGATGAGCGGCAGTTACCAAGGTAAGATCATCTGGACACTGAGCAATGCCGTTTCGTAGCGAGAAGAGTAATCAGACAAAAATTGTCGTATCAAAAAACAGGCACGGCCCAGCTGAGGGTCGTGCCTGTTTTACAGTTACAAGTGAGTTTCTGAAGCTTGAAAAACTAAGGCAATCATTAAATTCTGAGCGGTCCGCTGCTTTGCCACAGCTAGTGTCAGCGGCTACCAGTGTCTGTGCATTAACCCAAGGTCGCTGGTAAACGCAATTAATACTGTGGGGTAAAGCAATTGTCGATTAGCCATCACCCTTGTAGCCGAGAGTCCACCAAATATGGGTTCAGCCGTGGGAGTTACCTTGCTAGCGGTCTTTGCTGGTTAGGTAACTGGCGGTTTTGAGACGCGATTTTCCGGCTCAAAGCCGAGGTGTCGAGACCGACCTTTGGCTCGACCCGTCCGCCCACCGCGTTCCGACCCATATTTGGCGGACGGTAGGCGGCCAGTTCAATCTATGTGGCTGTACAGCACTCATTTTACTTGATTGTCCTTCAACCTCAGGTGAATTTTATTCAGAACGCAAGGCGGTAGCCGCGTCCTTCTTCGCTGCCATCCGAGCTGGTACGTGACCACCCAGCATGGTCAGGACCGTACTGATGACAATCAGCACGATGCCGTGAACTGGGTTCAGGTGGGCGACGTTGCTGAGGTCCGTAATACTCTTCAGGACCACGTTGATTGGGAATGTCAGGAGCCAAGCAATGACGACCCCGAGCGCCCCGGAACCGACACCCAGAATAAAGGTTTCGGCATCAAAGACCCGGGTAATATCTTTCTTCCGGGCTCCTAAGGCCTTCAAGATTCCGATTTCCTTGGTCCGTTCCAGAACAGACGTGTAGGTGATGATGGCAATCATGATCATACTGGTGACCAGGGAGATCCCGGCAAAGGCAACCAGCACGTAGGTAATGGCGTCCATCAACCCACCGGTCAGGCTGGAGACGGTCCCCGCCATATCGGTGTAGATGACCTTGTCTGCCTTCTTCTTACCGTGGTTGTATTTATCCAGATACGTCAACACCTTATCCTTATTCTTGAAGGTGTTGGGGTAGATCAGGATGCTGGCAGGCGTGGTGGAGCCGCCGAGGTAGCTGACCAGGGACTTCTTGGTCGTGCTGTCCACGCTTTGACCCGTCATCACGTTATCATCGGCCTTCTTTTGGGCCTTAACGATGTCAGAATTTTTGTTCTTTTGAATGATGTTTTGCGTTAACTTATCGCTGTAAGCAATACCGGAGGCCAAGACATTTTCGGATGACTTAGACTTGACCTTGACGATACCGGCGACCTTTAACGTGGTGTTGTGTGTGTTGTTGTACAGGGAATTCGTGGCCTTGTTTGGCACGTAATTGCCAGTCGGTAAGCTTTGGTAGTAGTCGTTGTTGTTCACGACTTTAATGGTCGTGCCCACGATTTTGCCGTAGCTGAATTTCTGATTGTTCTTGACCGTGTATCCCAGGTTCTTCAACGCGTTGATGTTGGTGGAACCATCGCGGTCGACGATAAGAATCACGTCGTTGGCATTCTTAGGATAGCTCCCAGAGACCAGCTTGTAGTGTTTCTTTAGGAAATTAACCCCACCGTCATTGGCGCTTGGGTAAACGGAACCGCCCACCCCGGTCGATGCGGCCATGGCGGACTGCATGGCGCTAGAACTGCTGGAGCTATTGCTGTCGGCGTTAGAGAAGGATACCGTCTTGGTCTTGCCGTTGACCTGACGCAAGAGGTTCATCCCCGTGGAGTAGGTGTAGGTAACGTTCTTACTTAATTTTGGATCCAGATTTTTAACATAGTTTAAGTAAGATTTGGTAAGCTTGTTGGTATGAGTTGCCTTGTCCTGTTCGCTGATCTTGGCCGTGACCTGCTTTTTATTGTTGGCCTTCACCTTGTCATTGGACTGCGCACCGGTCGTACTGGTCGCCGTCTGGGCAATGGTGACGGGGAACTGCGCCAAGGTGTTGGCCTGCGTCTTGTTGATCTGCGTTTGAAAGCCGTTGGACAACGCTAAGACGACTGCAATGCCGATGATCCCGATACTGGAAGCAAAGGCGGTCAACGCGGTCCGGCCCTTCTTCGTCCGAATGTTGTTGAAGGACAGCTTCAGGGCGGTCCAGAAGGTCATCCGGGTCTTCTTCAGTTGAAATTGTTCGGCGTCGGCGTGTTCGTTGTAAGGGTTCGAGTCGTTTTGAATCTTCCCGTCAGCGAACTCGATAATCCGGTCGGCGTATTGCCGGGCCAGCTCAGGGTTATGGGTCACCATGATGACCAGTCGTTCGGCGGAAAGTTCCTTGATCAGCTGCATGATCTCATCGCTGGTCTCGGTATCTAGGGCGCCGGTCGGTTCGTCACACAACAGAATTTCAGGTTCGTTGGCGATAGCCCGGGCAATGGCGACCCGTTGCAGTTGGCCCCCAGATAACTGGTTGGGCTTCTTGTTGATGTGGTCGGTCAAGCCCACGCGGTCCAGGGCCTTGAGTGCCTTTTCCTTTTTCTCGGCGTTGCTGACGCCGCTCAGGGTCATGCCCATTTCCACGTTGTCGAGAATACTTAAATGGCTAATGATATTGTAACTTTGAAAGATGAAGCCCACTGAATTGTTCCGGTAGGCGTCCCAGTCGGCTTCAGAGAAGTCCTTGGTCGACTTGCCCTCAATGGCGAGGTCACCGGAGTCGTAAATGTCTAAGCCGCCGATGCCGTTCAGCATGGTCGTCTTCCCGGAACCACTGGGGCCCAGGATGGCAACGAATTCCTGTGAACGGAACGCAACGGAAACATCATCGAGTGCCTTGGTGACGGAATCACCGACGTGGTAATATTTCTTGATATGTTTGAGTTCCAGCATTTTAAAATAATCCTTCCGTTTTTTGATTTCGGCTGTTGTTGGCGGTGCTTTTCTGATAAAATGAACATTATTGCAACACCGTGTCTTATATCGTAAAAAAGATTCGGAATTTTGGCAACCGCCAATGTCAACAGAACTGTTGTGAACGCAACAATGTTGGTTGACCTGTTGCATCAATGGCCAGCGAACACTTTTGTGGGTTAACTTTACCATATCAGCGCGGCAACGGCACGTAATGTTGCTTGGCAACGCGGTCAATGAAAATGATAGGTAATAGGAGTGAAGTGTGATGGTTGGTGTGAAAAATAACCGGCGGGCCCAGTACACCCAACGCGTTATTCAGGAAACGGTGTTATCTTTACTGGAAAGTAAACCGATCAACGCCATATCGGTCACGGCCGTTTGTGCCCAGGCTGATGTGAACCGCACGACCTTTTACCGGTACTACACGGACATTTACGATTGCGTAGCCAGCATTGAAAAGACCTTTGTCAACGAGCTGCACCCATTTGAGAGTGGCACGCCGACCCAGGCCTTGGAGCGCCTATTGACGGCATTTTACCACGACAAGAAGCTCAGTAATCTGGTCTTTGTCGAGGGGAAAACCAAGTTGCTGGAGCGCATGCAAAAATTGATGCAGCAAAGCGACCCGGAGCCACCGTTGATCGATGATTACCAGGGGATGTACATTGGTGCGGGCCTGCAGAGCATCCTGAAGAAGTGGGTGAAAGACGGGATGCCCGAGACACCTCACCAACTAACACAGATTATTGTCGACACCATATTGGCCAGGAACTTAGATGACCTGCGAAAGCTCAGCCAATAAGTGACCCGGCACATGCCGTAAACTGATTTGATGAAATTGCAAATTATCAGCTCGAATATTACATTTTACTCGAAATACCGGGAAACAGTTGTCTTTTTGGCTGGGTTTATTTATCATGGTATCTGACTGTATGGAATTATAATGGAAGAAAATTAAGTGAGGAACACATCACAATGAAGAAAATGATTATTCACGGCGGCCGACCACTTTCTGGAGAAGTGACCATCGGCGGCGCTAAAAACAGCACAGTAGCTTTAATTCCGGCAGCGATTTTGGCTGACACGCCGGTCCGGTTCGACATGGTTCCGGATATCCTTGATGTGCACAACCTAATGTTAATTTTAAAATCAATGAACGTGCATTCCACATTTGAAGATGGGGTCTTGACCATTGATCCCACGGAAATCGTAGAGGCGCCACTGCCAAGTAAGGCCATCAAGAGCTTGCGGGCATCGTACTATTTTATGGGGTCCTTGTTGGGGCGGTTCCAACGGGCCACGCTGAGTTTTCCGGGCGGCGACAACATCGGGCCACGGCCCATCGACCAACACATCAAAGCGTTCAAGGCGCTGGGTGCATCCGTCGATGAGCACGAGGGCACGGTGCGGATCACGACAGGTCCCGAAGGCTTACACGGTGCGCGGATCTTCTTGGATATGGTCTCGGTGGGCGCAACGATCAACTCCATCCTCGCAGCGGTTAAGGCTGTGGGGACGACGGTGATTGAAAATGCGGCCAAGGAGCCTGAAATCATTGATATTGCGACTTTCCTGAACAACATGGGCGCACACGTCCGTGGCGCGGGGACCGATGTGATTCGGATCGAAGGCGTGCCAACGCTGCGGGCGATGAACACGCATACCATTATTCCCGATCGGATCGAAGCCGGGACTTATTTGTCCATGGCCGCAGCCGTAGGGGATGGCATCGTGGTTAAAAACGTGATTCCTGAACACTTGGAGGCCTTTACCGCCAAGATGATTGAAATGGGCGTGCAACTCGACATCAACGAGGATAGCATTTACGTGCCACGCTCGGAGAACTTGAAGCCGATTCAGATCAAGACGATGCCATTTCCAGGCTTCGCCACCGACCTGCAACAGCCATTAACGCCGCTGTTATTCAAGGCGGATGGCAGTAGCGTGGTTATTGACACCATTTATCCCAAGCGCATCAAACACATCGCGGAGTTACGCAAGATGGGCGCACACATTCGCTCCGAAGAGGGCACGATTGTGATCGACCCGAGTGACGACTTAATTGGTGGCCAAGTGCAAGCAGGCGAGATTCGTGCCGGCGCGTCTTTGGTTATCGCGGGCTTGATGGCCGAGGGTGATACGGAGATTAGCCAGGCGGACAATATTTTGCGTGGCTATGACCGCATCGTCGATAAATTAACGGCGCTAAACGCCGACGTGGAAATCGTTGACGACAGTTTGGTGGAAAATGGTCGCGATTAGCCATTGCTGCTTAGCGCGTTTCATGGTATAATTCAACGGTTGACGATAAAATCAATCTCTGGTTCAGTAAATGAATCAGGGCAAAAGGAGCGTATAACATTATGAAGCAAGGAATTCATCCAGATTACCGCGAAGTTGTGTTCCAAGACTCAAGTACTGGTTTCCAGTTCTTGTCTGGTTCAACGGCTACTTCTGACGAAACGGTTGAATGGGAAGATGGTAACACTTACCCATTGATCCGTGTCGAAGTTACTTCTGATTCCCACCCATTCTACACGGGTAAGCAAAAGTTTACTCAAGCCGATGGTGCTGTGGATCGTTTCAACAAGAAGTACGGTTTATCCAACGACTAATTATAAAATTTATGATTTGTCTTTACCGGTTCGCGGGATTTTCTCGTGGCCGGTTTTTTGTTGCCCGATAAAAGCCTAAAATGACAGCCTAACGCTCCGTGGTCTAGTCAGGGGGTGGTCGCTGGAGACGACCGTTTGGACCAACTGACGGCGGAATATCGGTCAGTCACGGTGGTATTTCGTTAAGTTTTTGACAGCAGCCGGTCTGAAAGCTTTGTTTTTGCTGGGAAATAGGGTAGAATGCAAAAGCGTAGAGACCGAATTATTTGGGGATTGGAGTAAGCAAAATGGCAGACAAAAAACAGCGACAACCGAAGCGTCGGTGGCGGTGGTTGTGGAGTACGGTGTTTGTCCTCCTGATCATCATTTCACTGGGGTTGATTTTTAATGAACAAATCAAGAATTGGCTGATTTCGTCTTATCAGCCGAAGATTTCCCGGAAAACAGTGCAAAAGAATGAAAAGAAGAAGGCGTCGTATGACTTCAGTAAGGTCAAGTCGTTGGACTTCTCAACGGTGGCCAATGCCCGCTGGAATTCGGCAGACATTCATGTGGTGGGGGAAATCCTGATGCCGCAGTCTAAGATTCATTTGCCGATTGCCAAGGGCGTCAGCAATGAGGTGTTGGCACTGACGGCGGGGACCATGCGCCCAGACCAGAAGATGGGCCAAGGCAACTATCCGTTGGCAGGCCACCATATGTCCTCACAGACGATCTTATTTAGTCCGTTGTACTGGAAGACGCGGGTCGGTCAGACCATCTACCTGACCAACGCCAAGCAGGTCTTCGTTTACAAGGTCAGTGTTCGGAAATTCATTCCGGCCACAGACGTGGGGGTCGTGGCGCAGACGAAGCAAAAGCTGGTCACACTGATCACTTGTGACGCGACTGGGGCCAACCGATTGATGATTCGTGGTAAATACGTGAAGCAAATGGCCTATAAGAATGCACCAACGTCCGTTCAAAAAGGCTTCCACAGTGGATTCAACAATAAATAAGCGTAAGAATCAGTATTTTTGGTAGCGTCAAGAATCTTGTGTAAACGAAATGCCTTCGTACATATAATATGTATCTAACTTAAATAAATGATGCTTCCAAGGTGTCCTGGAGTCCTTTGAACCCTCGGTGGATCCGCTTCAGAGACTTCTCGTTATAAACATTAAACTGAGAAACCAGGAAGCGATCCAGTGAATCTTCCGTTGGAAATTGTTCTTTGTGGTGGGTGGTGCGCTTGAGATGCTTATTAAAGTTCTCAATCGGGTTAGTGGAGTATAGTGATTGCCGGA
Source organism: Levilactobacillus brevis (assembly GCA_003666485.1). Taxonomy (GTDB): domain Bacteria; phylum Bacillota; class Bacilli; order Lactobacillales; family Lactobacillaceae; genus Levilactobacillus; species Levilactobacillus yiduensis. The sequence continues at coordinate 2,827,354 of CP032931.1, read as the reverse complement.
TAGCTGGTGGAAAGTCCATGAAAGTGAGTAAATTCGGCATTTTAAGCAGATCTTTGATTAATTTGGGATAGGTCTGATGCCAGTTGTTGGCGAACTCATTCAGTTTCAGTTCGGCTGCTTCACGGTTGGCGGCCCGATGAACTTGTTTAAAGTCACTGATCACGGCCTTGCGGTCTTTTACGCGAACTTTGTTCATCAGATTCCGCCCAACATGAACCAGGCAACGTTGTCGTTTGGCTTTAGGGAAATTCCGATTCAAGCCTTCATCCAAACCAACTAACCCATCGGCCACAAACAACAGCACATCTTTAACGCCCTGCTTGATCAAGGTTCCCAGCAGTTCAGTCCAGATTCCAGTCGATTCCGTTGGCGCCACTTGGTAGTTCAGCACTTCTTTCGTACCATCTGGACGAATGCCAATCGCAATATGAACGGCTTCTTTTTGAACGGTATCCCGCTTTAACGGCAAGTAAGTGGCATCTAAGAAGATGGCCGCATATTGTGAAGCCAGTCGACGTTGCTGGAAAGCTTGAACCTGTTCATTGACGGCTTTAGTCATGTTGGAAACCGTGGCTTTGGAGTAGTGAGCACCGTACATTTTCTCAATGAGTTCGGCAATTTCAGCAGTGGTAATTCCCTTGGTATACAACTGAATGACCGTTGTTTCTAAATTATCACTGTGCCGACCGTAGGCTGGCAAGGTATGATTTTTAAACCGGCCATTGCGATCTCGAGGAATGGTTAAGTTAAGTTGGCCGTACTTCGTATCAAACGAGCGCTCATAACTGCCGTTGCGGTTATTACCAGTGTTAGTCCCAGCGTATGAGTAGCGTTCGTAACCCAAAAACTCTACCAATTCGGTTTGAAGCAGCTGGTTAATCGCAATTTCGAGGTGGTGACGAAAAACTTCGTCCAAATCTTGCTTTTGGGCTAGTGCAGCGATAATTTCTGTGGTAAGTTCATTCATGGGGAATGCCTCCTGTGATGTTTTCTGTGGTTACTAAATATCATAAGGGAAGGCATTCCCTATTTCTATACAATTCAGAAATCTTTTATGCATTTACACAAGATATTTTACGCTCTCGTATTTTTCTGTCCAGAAGGCAAAAAATGCTGATTTTTTTATTTTTTTTGAAAAAATTTTTTATTTTTTGGTAGCGCATTCCCACTGCCATGGGAATGACAAGAAACGTAGATGTATCAAGGGATTTGGCACGATAGTGTATACGATGTATTAGCAATATAGTTAGCTAGTAGCCTGTATGAAACATTTTAAAAAATTCGTTAATTTGACGATTAGGGAACATAAAAGTTTGGCTGGACCATCAATTTGAAACGGATACAAATGCCGTCATATAGGCGTTTTAATTGTAATTATGTTTATAATATAAACGCTTATAACAGTTATAAAAGTGTTTTCCGATTATTTATTCTCCCCACAGATGATTAAGAGTGGACAAAAACGAAGAAATGGGGTATTATATGTTTGTAAGGTTGATACAGAGATAACCGCCAAGCGTTGGGGAGCACGATTAACTAGGGTAATCCCGTGAGGCAGTGACATCGATCAGCCAGGGTTGACAGAAATTCATATTTAGCCAAAAGGCTTAAAGGGGATAATTAATATGTTTAAGAAGACTTTAGGTTTCGTTGCTGTTGCTGCTGCATTAACTGGTTTGGGTTTAGCTTCAACTACGACTGCCAACGCGGACTCAACGGATCCAACGACGACTAATGCGACGGTTAATTTGACCGCTGGGACTGGTACTGATGGGAGTGTAACGCTGGTTTCAGCTCCAAGCATTAGTTTTAAAGATTCAACATTAAATGGGTCTGCTGCAACGGCAGCGGCTACCTTGACTGGCAATTTGATTGTTAATAACGCCGGGGGAGCAGACGGTTGGGGCGTGACTGTATCTGCTTCACCAATGAAAGCAACTAATGCAACAACTAATAAGGTCAGCACCTTGAAAGGTGGGGCTTACACTCTGAGCTTTGCACCGAGCGCCATCAAGAGTACAACTGACACTAGTGCTGATGATACAAACAAGTCGACCGTACCAAGTAGTACTGATGCAAAGATTGACACTGGGGATGACACAACCGGAAGTGGTACAACTATTTTAACTGCTGCTGCTGGTGACGGTGTTGGTACTTGGAATGGTGGCGTGAAAGCTTCAGACTTGACTGTGCCTGCTTCCGCTATTGAAGGATCATACACATCTACCTTGACTTGGGCGTTAAACAATGCGCCAGCTTAATCAGAACTAAATGAGAAAAAAGGCGAACTTGTTCGCCTTTTTTTGTATCTATTAAGTAACCGTATAAACGAAAAATAGCTGGCTGCTTTTTACAATTTGTTTTTGTAAACAACAGATATTGCAAACTGAATAATCCTTACCTTTTACACTTAAATACCAACAAATCAGTGCCTTGAGTAAATGTAAGAAATCATAATAAATAGTCGTGAACCTACTATAAAGATGTTGGTAAAAATATTTTTCACCACACATGACTAATTGTGGACAAAAACTAAAAATGGTGTTATTATAACCAATGTAATCAGATGAATTCATCAGATTCTTTGTAATGGATATTGTTAATTAAATTTTAGGTAAGCGGAACAGGACGTGAGGATGGGACAGCGATGCGATTACGAGATATAGGTTTGCTGGTGCTGAGCCTGCTGATCGTCGGTTGGGGTATCCCAACCGCAGCTCGTGCAGATGATGTTCAGCAATCACAGTATTCAGTGACCCTCACCAAACCGAAAACGAGTCCTTCACCGGTCATTAATGGCGGTGGCGGGGCACTCATTGACGGTGAAGATGGGGATACGGTAAACGGCAATCCAGTGAATGGCCACACTCATTCAGCGGGGGCAACATCACCGACCGGAGCTAACGGTGGTCAAGGGGCTACAGTTAGTCCGGCACACAGCAAGCAAAGTGGTCAGGCGGCCTTGGTCGCCACGCGTAGCACAACGGGAAGATTGCCACAGACTTCTGAAACTTGGTTCGGACTGGGGACCATGACGGGAGTCATCATGTTGTTGCTAGTTTGGATAGGGATTCTATTTAAGAGAAGAAAACAACAAAATTAGTTGAGGGAGATTTTTATTATGACTAAGAAAACTTTACAATTATTAGCTTCTGTTGCTTTGGTTGCAGGCTTAGGCATGACAACAGTTACGGCGAATGCGGCTGGTACCACAAGTTCTGGTTCTGTTGGCACTACTGCAAAAGTCCAGTTGGATAGTAATGGCGCTGGCGACAATGGTGATGGCGACGGCGGTAACGTGGCTGGGTCATTGGCAATTACTTCTGCACCGGACGTTGACTTTGGGACAGGAACTATTGATGGTAAAACTGCGACAATCTTAAAGGATAAAGCATTGAGCCAAGGTGAAGAGTCGCATGATAAGGCCGCTGCTGCTGGTGCCGTTACCGTTGTCGATCCTGGTACTGCTAGTGGTTGGCGGGTTCAAGTTAGCAGCAAACCACTTACGTCAACGATTGGTGGGACTGGTGCTGCCGCTGCCATCTTAGGTGGAACGTTCACTTATGATAACGGGGTTGTTGCTGGTGGTGTTACTAATACCAAAACCGAAGTCGTAGAAAATCCGGCTACACAAGATGCCACGTCCTTGAAATTTAACAGTGAAGGTACGGATAATCAAAATGTTTACCATGCTGCTACTGGTAGTGGTGTTGGAACTTGGACAAACACTTACAAAAGTGCTTCAATGACGATCCCAGCTGGTAACGCTGCTGGTTCGTACTCAGCCGACTTAACTTGGACGTTAACCAACTCACCAGAATAATTAACCGCAGTCAAGAACGAAAAGGGAGGGCTGCGTCGTGACTAGATGGACATCGTTATTCGTGACTTCGTTGGCCCTCACGGCTTTAGCCTTGAGTGGGTCAACTGCCGCAGATGCTAGTACTCGGACTCCCAATGATGATCAGACGACCACGGCTAAGGTCACATTAAAGGGCGGCGATACTTCTGGTGCCGTCAATCCGCAGAATCCAGATGGCTCCGGGAGCGCATTTCCTGGCGATGACTTGGATGCGAATAATCACGGGACCGGGTCCACTGGGGCTTTGACGATTGACTATGCGTCGAACCTGGTGTTTGATGAAAATAGTTATGACAATGGTGTCATTACCGCGACGGCGACGAATCATCAGGCCTTCGTTCAGGTGAGTGATCGCCGATACACTGGGGATGGTTGGCAATTGATGCTGACCCCCAGTATTTTGGTGGGTCAATCGCGTGCATCGACGATTGGCGGCAGTGATGCGTCGATCGAATTGGGCGTGACCAAATTTCTCGCGTCCGGAACGACTGTCAGCAAGTATCCGCACGTCACCACGACGAGTACCACGCGATTACCGCTGGGAGAGATGGCCAAGGTCGGTCAAGCCGATTACGGCACCGGCCTCGGGACTTGGATCTATCGGTTAAATTACGATACCACGGCACCAACCAAGTTGTTGGTCAATGGGAGTGCGGTTGCCGAGACCCAGACTTATACGGGCATGTTGAATTGGACCTTAACTGATTCCTTACATTAAAAATGTAAAAGTTTCGGAATGCGGTGGCGACAGTCACCGCATTCTTTGTTACAATGAGTTTAAAGTTGAGTTTTTATGGAGGTTGGGAGAATCATGAAACGTTGGCTAAAGATTTTGGTAACATTAGGGACGTTACTAATGGCGTTCGGTTGGGTTCAACAGACTGTTCACGCTGAGAGTGTTGGCTATTCGGTGAGTGCGGTTTTGCCGAAGAACCAGGATGATAAAAAGGTCACGTATTTTGCTTTGCGTGTTAAACCAAAGCAACAGCAAAAATTAACGATTGTTATTCGCAATACCAGTAAATCAATGAAACGGTTCCAAGTGGGGGTCAACCAGGCCATCACCAACGATAACGGGGTTATTGACTACAGTAAGGCTAATCCCACATTGGATAGCTCGCTGAAGGTTGGCATCAAGGACGTCTTCAGTAAGGACAGTACCCAGAAGGTCAACGTGCCAGCCAAGAGTAGCAAGCGGGTCTCCGTCTCCTACACCATGCCAGCCGAGAAGATCGACGGGATGATTTTAGGTGGGGTCTACGTGAAGCAGTTGACCGACAGCGACAATTCCAGCGCTAAAAAAGGTGTCACGATCAAGAACGCTTTTGCCTATGTCATTGGGGTCCGGCTCCGTGAAAGCAGTGTCGATGTTGCCCCTGACATGCGCCTACACACGGTCAAAGCAGGGCAGATCAACTCCTACAACCAGATTCAAGCCAACTTACAAAACCCACGGCCAGGTCTGATGAGTGAACTCAAAATCAAGTCCAAGGTCACTAAGGCCAACGAGACTAAGACAGTTCTAAGTAATGAGAAGAGCAACATGTCCATGGCGCCTAATTCCAACTTTAACTACTCTATTCCGTGGGGTGGCACGCAGTTGAAGGCGGGCGAATACACGCTGACACTGGATGCTTACGCCAAGGGCGGGTATCACTGGCACTTCGTTAAGAACTTTAATGTGACCCAAGCCCAGATTAACCAGTTGAAGAACAAGATCAACACGCCACAACAGAACAACTACCTCTGGTGGTTCGTGGCTGGTGGGATTTTGATTCTCCTCTTGCTGATCGTCATTATCTACTTGTTGATGAAGAACCGGCGTCGTGATGACGACAGCGCTTCTGACAAGACAGATTCAACTAAATAAAAATAACGATAGCCGTCACGCCGTTTCCTGAGGATTCGGGCGTGACGGCTTTTTGCTGCAGAAAGTTAGTTCACTTAACAGTGATAACGTTTTTTCTGACCAGATTCGCGACTATAGAAGGCTAATACGGCACAAGAGTTCGAGAATACATCGTATAATTGGGTTAGATATTTAACGCAGTAACGGTTCGCTAGCATCATTACCAAGGTGAATGAAAAAGGTTGAGGCCATGACTAGTTTGACATTGAGGGGAGTGTCAGTGATGAAATGGCAACGAATTTGGTTGAGTATTTTAGTCGCGCTTGCTTGCATGCTGAGTGGGATGGCGATTGCGCACGCAGACACGCCTGATGGGTTGCCAATTACGCCATATTTCAAGACGGGGAATTTTACCGGCGCTAGCAATTCGGCTACGCTGGTCGCTAATGCCGCGGGGCAAAAGGAAACGGTACAATTGACCGATGCCGCCAACCAGTTGGGAACAATTTGGGCGGATAAGGATAATTATTATTTTGAGTTGAACCACGACCAGAAGGCCTCGATGTGGATGTACTTTGACAACAAAGGCAGTAGCGCCGGGGATGGGATGGCATTTGTCCTGCAAAACGATCCCAACGGAACGGCTGCCGTTTCCCGGACCGCACTGACCAATGTGCCAGCGGCCGGTGAAACTTTGGGTGTTTGGGGGAGTCCAGATAACTATACGGTGAGTGGGACTAACAATGTCGCCAGTCAGGCGATTCAGAACAGTTGGGCACTGGAATTCGATACATTTCCGAACACCCAGCCAATTCCAGACGCGCTGGGAAAGTCCACGACCTTTGATAGCTATATTAATTATGTGACTGATGAAAATACGAAGAAGCCTCACATTGCGTCAAATTATCCGGCGCAATCGGCGACTTATAACAAACGTTATTATGCGGAAAATCAGTACTACACCGTCATGCTCCACAAGGGAATTTTGAATCCGGCACTTTCCAATGGGGCTTGGCATCACGTCACGTTGAAATACACGGCTCCCAGCACCTATCCTGGTACCGGGAAAATGACGTACACCTTTGACGACAAGGATGCCGCGACCGGGTTGGCGACCGCTACGACGGCAACGACGACGGTCGATATCAATACCAGCATCGTCGATCCCGAGAATACGGGCAAGGCCATGTGGGGGTTCACCGGTTCAACCGGCCAGCATTTTGAGACGAATCAGGTCGTGTTCGAACAGATTCCCGGGCTGGTGGACGCGAGTGCCGTGGCCAGCATGTATGACCGTACCGAAGACGACGTGCAGGTCCCAGCCAACGGGATGATCATGGGTGGCGACAGACTGTTGTTGAAATATGATCTGACTTATAATTCGGGTCGCAAAGCCTGGGACAACGTGCAGGCAGCGCTGGCGATTCCAGACAACCTGAACGTGACTTCTGGCAAGGTGACCTACGCTGATGGGACGCAAGAAACGGTCGATCTGAGTGGCTATCAGCCGGGCGACAAGCAGCTGATGTACACGTTACAAAAGGGGTTGTCGACGGCCAATAAGACCGCATCAATCTCGCTGTACGCCACAGCGGAAAATCCGACGGCTGGGGCCACGGTTGACATGACGACCAGCAAATTTAGCTCACCTCTTGGCATTGCGACCGCTGATTTGAGCGGCTTTGGCATTGTGCACTCAACCGTTGATCTGGCAGCCAAAGTGACGAGTGGCGAGACGGTAAATGTACTCCCCGGTAAGACCACAACGGTGACGGGGACAGCTACGTTGCAGGGAGCCACTAGCAATGCCCAATTTACCCTGCACCCAACGCTGAATGGCCAAGACCTGGCGCCAGCGACCTTCAGTTCCCAGAAACAAAGTGATGGCAGCTTTACGGGGCAGTTCAGTTATCAGCCGTTGGTTAGTGACCTCCATTTGGGACTGAACACGCTGACCCTGTACGTATCAGATGCCATGGGCAACTCGTCGCCGGATGTGACGGTGACCATCAATGTGGCCGGCATCCTGAGCTACGCCAATGTGCCGCAGACCGTGACCTTCACCGACACGCAACTGACGGGGGCTAGCCAACTGATTTCGCGAGAAGGCGACTGGAATCTGCTGGTCAACGATGCGCGAGGCAGTGGGTCAAAATGGCAGCTGACCGCACAACTAACAAAGCCGATGACGGCCACGACAAAGCCAGCCACGCAACTGGATGGTAGCCTGCAGTACCGCGCCAGTGATACGGCAACTCCAGTCACAATTGGGACGACGGCGGTTCCCGTTGCCACGCACACCACGACCAGCGACGACGAAACGACCAACGCCACCGGCTGGGATGCGGGTGCAGGGATGCTGTTGCACGTGAATAGTAGCGCGACGAGCGGGACCTACACCGGTGAGATTACTTGGAATTTGGCGAATGCACCGAGCTAAACGCACAATTGAGATATAGGCAAAATGAACTACTGGCTGATTGTGCCGGTAGTTTTTTTACTGCAAGCTAATGATAAAACAGCTAAAGAATGGTCTATAAAAATAGCGAAAATCGTTTATAAATATTGTTATATCAACAATTGGGCTAGACTAATCTGGTTGATGTGGTATACTAAATGAAACTAGTACGTAGTGTTACTATTGTATGGGAGAGAATATAAAAATACTGATAGATCACTGCCAATGAAAATTATTGGTGAGGGACATCGGTGCCGTTAAACGCTTGAGGTGCCGCAGATTGTAAGGATGACATCAGATAAATATCGTGATGGGGCGACGGAGATGTGGGGAAGAGAATTAGCAACAGGGCTGATTATGCTAGCCCTATTACAGGTAATCAGGTGGTGGCACAAGCTGCGACTAGCGATGAGGCTAGTACGTCAGCATTGTAAAATCAAGGGCTATTGTTAAAGGTGAACGCGGATGCTGTCCAAGGCGCGTGTTATAGCGGCGTGAGCTAGACATATGTGGTTCAGGGCTAAGGAGTGGCGTTATGAGTGGTTATTATTTTACTTATAATTCAGCTAAAGGATGGTAAAAATTAACTTTGACGAACGGAAGAAAAGGCAACGTAACCTGGCTTCTTAATACTGCTATCTAAACAGGGACCAGTAAAAATATCTTGTACATGAGTGGAGGAAAAATATGATTAAGGGACTCATCGCGTTAGGCGGGGGATTACTGCTGGGGATGATTTGGGGAATTAATTTTCACCCCATTCAGGCATTGGCTAATCAGGCCTATGGGGATGCAGCGGCTGCATTGAAACATGCACCGCAAGGCATTCTCTTGTCAAAATACTTTGCTGCGGGAACGGGGAAGCAAGTTCAAATTATTCCGGCGCCGAATCCCCAGATTAAGGATACAGAGGCAGTACAATTAACCAATGGCACGAATCAGATTGGCAGTATTTGGTCGAACGATCAAAATTACTTTGATCTGACAAAGGAGCAAACCGTGTCAATGTGGCTGTATTTTGGGAACAAAAATATTAGCGCAGGGGATGGTATGGCTTTCGTTTTGCAAAATGATGCGTTAGGTCAGGACGCAACAATTCAGCAACCGAATATTTTACCATTTGGGGAGTCGTTGGGCGTATGGGGGAGTGATGATCAAAGCAATCAAGGGAATCCAAAAAAAGTTGCGGCGTCGGCGATTCAACACAGTTGGGCATTGGAATTTGATACGTATCAGAATGACAGCGTAGCCTTTGAGGATATTGGGAAGGGGAATGCGTTTGACGCAGACCATCAGGAACAAGATGCAGCTGGTAAGCATTTGCTGTCACGTGCCCATATTGCGTCAAATTATCCGGGTGAGGAAAATAGTTACGCCACACACCAGGTTTCTAACTTGCCGAAATCAGCAGAGGTGGGGAATTACGTGACTCTCCATCATCAAGGTATCTTGCAAGAGGGATTTTCTTTCTTGTCAAACGGTGAATGGCACCACATTACATTGCATTATCAACCAACCAAAAAAGGTGGGCGGATGACCTATACTTTCAACGATAAGGATGCCAAGACAGGGGCTAGCCAGCCAGGAATCAGTGCCAAAGTAGAAATCGACAAACATAAAATTGACCCTGAAAATCGTGGATTCACTTACTGGGGATTCACGGGCTCTACTGGGAAAAAATGGGAAGATAATATTGTGGTCTTTGACCAAATGCCTGATCTCGTGGAAGCGACGGCAAACGCTACCTTAAAAGATCTTACGCAACAGACACAGATTTCTGGAGCAAAGGACCGCGTTGCTGCAGGCGACCGGGTACAGTTGAATTATCAGGTAGAATACCTTAAAGGGCGGTCAGGCTGGCATGATGTAAAGGCCAAGTTAAGATTGCCACCCAACATCTCATTTGAAAAAGGATTCATCACATCAACTAACGGCAGTGTCCGGAACATTTCCCCAGAAAAATTAGCCCAACATGAGGTAGACCAATCTATTGCTGAGCAATTGAATCAGAGTCAGTCGACCGCCAATATCACGTTACTAGGTAGAGTTAATGAAGGGCAGGCAACAGTTGCGGCATTTACCAGTCACTTTTACGGGACCGAAGCAGTGACTGAAGCTTCAACGCCCGACTTTACAGTGGAAGAACCAGAACGACTACAACTCAAATTAAATCAAACCGATTTGGCCATTTCATCGCAACAAGCGCTGAGCCTTAAAGGAACGATTTCAGCGACAAAGGCTTTGATTGATAAAAACGTGGAAATTCGGTTAAAGGGAAAAGGAATCTCCATGGCATGGACCGTGGTACCAAAGGGAGAAAACCAGCAAGTGACACTCAAAGTGCCAACTGAGAATTTGCAACCAGGACCCAATCAGTTGACCGTCACAGCTGTGAGCGAAACAGGTCACGCAGCCAAACCCGTGACGGTCAACATCTTCGTTGGCCAACTTGACTTTGGGACTGTTTCAAAAAATCTAGACTTTAAAACTAATTTAACCGGGCAAGCGCAATGGGTTCACCCCAACCAGCCGTTACATCTCACGGTTGCGGATACGCGACGAACTGCAGCGCAATGGCGAGTGATGGCAAAGGTTGATAGCTTGAAAAAAGAAGGGCAACCAGATTTGGCAGGAAAGCTGGTCTACAGTACTCCTGGCGGCCAACAGACTGATCTGTCACAGGAGGCTGTGCTTATCACGCCCCCTAAGAAGGCCGTCAACAATGTGACAGTGCTTGCCGGGGAACAAGATGATGATGGCCATGTTGCGTTACACGTTCGTTCTGACGCCGTCGCTGGAATCTATTCGGAGAAAATTACCTGGGTGTTAGCGAATGCGGTGACTTGAGATCAGCAATGACAACGATAATTTCGGAGTGATTATTAGGGCCATAATCGTCATGGCAAAAAGAGCTTGGGCCAAGCACCCAAACTCTTTGATATCTCTGAACTTATATTGCTGTGAACACGCAAGGAAGTAGCCGATATTTACTAGAATTGGCAATCGTTGGGTCCTCAGCAGGGAGTTTATATCTAAACCGCCTGATAGAACCCTATCACTGGGCTGCTTGCTCGAGCTGGTCCAACCATACGGGAAGGGCTTCGGCCAATTCCTGATAAGTCAGCTCAAACTTGTGCGTGTACCAGGGGTCGTCAATGGCCTCACCGGCACGACCGGGTAAAATGTCCAGACACAGCTTGATCTTTTCACGGTCGGCATCTGTGGGTGCTAGCCGCTGTAGGTTATAAACGTTACTGTGATCCATGGTGATGATCACGTCCGCCCAAGCAAAGTCGGCCGCGGTAATGGGGCGTGAACGGTGCTGGCTGGCGTCTAGTCCGTGAGCCCGCATGGTTTTGAGTGCGCCGGGGTGGGGATGGTTACCTTCTTCTTCCGGACTAGTAGCGACCGAAGCCGCTGTGAATTGGTCCGTCAGATGACGTTCCTTGATCAGCTGATTGAAGATGGCTTCGGCCATGGGAGAACGACAAATGTTGCCAAGACAAACAAAAAGTACGTGTTGCATGGGATACCTCCTAATTAATGGTTAAGACGGGCAGAGTTGCTGGAGTCCGGCTTCACCGTTTGTTATGATGAGTGTACCAGAAAAATAGGAGGAGTGAGCATATGGTAGCAACTATTATTATCATCGTGGTTGTGGTCCTGTTGGCGGCCTGGTACATTAGTGCTTACAACAGCTTGATTCGGACCCGGACCCACGTGCAAGAATCATGGAGTCAAATTGACGTGCAATTAAAACGGCGGAATGATTTAATTCCGAACTTGGTCTCAACGACAAAGGGATACGCCAACTTTGAACAATCGACGTTAAAAAAGGTCGTCGCCTTACGGAATCAATTGACAGCAGTTCCCGCCGGTGATCACCAACAAACCATGGAAGTGTCTAACCAACTGTCCACGACGTTGCGGTCGTTGTTTGCCTTGTCTGAAAACTATCCTGATCTGAAGGCCAACACGCAGTTCACCCAACTGATGGAAGAGTTGACCAACACGGAAAACAAGATTGCCTACTCGCGGCAACTGTACAACAGTTCAGTGGCTAACCTGACGATGAAAATTCAGTCTTTCCCAAGCAATATCGTCGCCAAGGTACATCATTTCCAAGAAAGCGACTACCTGCAGGTCCCTGAAGAGGAAAAGACCGCGCCGAAGGTTAACTTCGATGACTTTAATTCAGATAAGTAGGCGATAACATGTTATATGACCAAATTGCCATGAACAAACGGCGAACCGGCTATGTCATGTTTGGGTTTGGCGTGTTGGTCCTCGCCTTGGGAGCGGCGTTAGGCTACTTGTTCTGGAACAACTGGATTTCTGGAACGGTGATTGCAGCAGTGGTGGCGGTCGTCTACATGCTGATCATGATCAGTCAGTCGACCAACGTCGTCATGAGCATGAATCACGCCCGAGAGATCACAGACGTCAGTCAGGCGCCGCAGCTGTGGCACCTGGTGGAGGACATGGCCTTGGTCGCGCAAGTGCCGATGCCACGGGTCTTCATTATTGACGACCCCAGTCCCAATGCGTTTGCGACGGGGAATGACCCGCAACACGCGGCAGTGGCCGCCACGACCGGTATCTTGGAACGCTTGAACCGTGAAGAGATGGAAGGCGTGATTGGCCACGAGATGTCTCACGTTCGGAACTATGACATTCGCCTACAGACCATTGCGTTGGCACTGTCCGCCGCAATTAGTCTGCTGGTGAACTTTGCCAGCAACTGGTTCTGGTGGGGTGGCAGTCGTCGGCGAGATGACCGTGACTCGGGCGGCAATGTCATTGGAATTGTCATCTCGATTTTCCTGGTGATTTTGGCACCGCTAGCGGCTAGCATCGCGCAAATGGCCTTGTCCCGAAACCGGGAGTATCTGGCCGATGCCGCCAGTGTTGAACTAACGCGTAATCCCCAAGGGTTGATCAGTGCGCTACGCAAGATCGATGATAGCGAGCCGATGAAAGAAGCTGACCCGAACAGTGCCGCCTTGTACATTAGCGACCCCTTTAAGCACCAGAAGAAATTCGCAGAATTATTTGCGACTCACCCACCAATTGCGGACCGCATTGCGCGACTCGAAAAAATGTAAAAATTGTGGGCGTTTTGGGGGTGTTTCGTAGTACAATTAAGTGTGATTGAGACTAGGGGAAAGAGTGTGCAACCATGCGCGGAAATTTTATTTATTTAAGTCTAGAACCCGTGACGAATATGATTTATTCGTTGGGCATTTCACCAGCTGATTTTTTGAACGGCGTACCGGCCATACCGAATCAGCTGCTTTTGCTGAACGAAGAATCTGGCGCCGACGTGGAGATCAATCCTCACACACGCCTGCAAACAGTCACGGGACAAGCGCAGATTCGGCGCTACCTGTTGGCCAAACACGACCGACCCGTCAAGTGGCTAGACTATACGCATAGCGACGATCTCGATTTCCTGTTGCCTAGCGAAATCGCAGAGCTGTTGTACTTGGCACACATGGAGACGCATTTGCGGACGCCGTTTTACGCGAAGCTCCAGAATGAATACGCCTTTTTGACCCTGCGTGATGGCTTTTACAAGACGTATTACCGGCACTTGGCAGATTTTGATCACGTGCTAGAAGTCAGTATCAAGCGTCATCTGCGGGCAATGCACAATAATCGCTGGGTCTTCGCCCGACCGTTAGCTATCAGTGACGTGCCTCACGAGATTCTCCTACAGCTGATTCAAGGCCTGCTGGATGGGATGATCGTGGCATTTGACCAATTGGTTGAGCGGCACCGAATCTACGTGATTCCGGTGCGGGCCATCACCCATCCCGAACGGCAAAACACGTGGTACACCCAAGAAGAGGTCTACGCTGATTCGCGAGAGGTGGCCAGTTTGCGGTATGATCTGGCGACCCGTGAATGGGCGTTGAGCATCCATGATAATCAAGTTTTTAGTGACGTCGCGGATTTAATTTGAATTAAAATGAAGGGAGTTGGACCGGCGTCTGGCTCCCTTTTGGGTCACCTGCCAATGGATTTTTTGACCGTGTTTTAAGTTAGCGACCGGTAATCCATGGTATAATGTGACTCAGAATCTAATGCGGAACGAACTAAGCGGACTTTGAGGCCGCGTAGCTTGCAATTGAAACCGGAGCAATCGAGGGGATTGTTTCGTTAAATTAGGAGCAGAAAACATGAAAATGCAGCTTGCCGAAATTGCTCATGCTGTGGGCGCAATCAATGATTTTGAAAAATGGCGGAGTGTCAGTGTCACCAGTGTGGCCTTTGACAGCCGGCATTTACAACCAGGGGGACTCTTTATTCCATTGACGGGTGAACAGGATGGACACAAATTCATCCAGTCCGCCATCGACCACGGGGCCGTGGCGACATTGTGGGCCCGCGATCTGGCGACGGCACCCGCAGGCTTTCCAGTGATTCAGGTTGCTGATTCACTGAAGGCCTTGCAGGACCTGGCGCAGTACTACCTGTCTAAAATCAACCCACGGGTGGTGGCCATTACCGGGAGTAACGGGAAGACGACGACCAAGGACATGATTGCGGCTATCTTGAGCACGCAGTTCAATGTGACCAAGACACACGCCAACTTCAACAATGAGATTGGTGTGCCGATGACCGTGTTGTCCATAGAACCCAACACTGAGATGTTGGTCGTGGAAATGGGGATGGACCGGCCGGGTCAACTGGACTTCTTGAGCAAGCTGGTCTCACCGGACCTAGCCGTAATCACGATGATTGGGGAAGCTCACATCGAGTTCTTCGGTACCCGTGATCGGATCGCTGATGCTAAGATGGAAATTACCCACGGCCTCAGTGATGATGGCATCTTCGTGTACAACGGCGATGAACCGTTGCTGCAGGAACGGGCCGCTGACCTGACACAACGCCAGGTCACGTTTGGTCAAAATGACGACAACGACCTGGCGGCGACTGCCATTCAGGGCACCGCGACCGCCACGACGTTTACCACGAATCAGTGGCCGGACCTGACCTTTACGATTCCCATGATTGGGACGTACAACGTGAATAATGCGCTGGCTGCCTTGGCAGTGGGGAACGTCTACCGGATTCGTCCCGAGAACGCACAGAGGGCGTTGCAGACGGTCAATTTGACTGAGAACCGGGCTGAATGGCTGAAGAGTACGACTGGTGCGGCGATCTTGAGTGACGTTTACAACTCCAATCCTACGGCCGTCAAGGAGGTCTTAGCGGCCTTCTCGAAGACGCCGGTTACCGGCAAACGCTACGTCGTTCTGGGCGACATGCTGGAATTGGGCGATCAGGCCGACGCGATGCACGCTGGGTTAGCCACTGCCATCGATCCGGCGGCTATCAGCCACGTGTACTTAGTAGGTCCCCACATGGTGGCACTCCAACAGGCACTGGCCAAACAGGCACCGGACCTGGCCGTCAGCCATTACGAAAGTGCCGACCTGGCAACGCTTTCAGCCGATTTGCAAGCTATTTTGACTCCCGCCGATCAGATTTTATTGAAGGGATCTCACGGGATTCATTTGGAGCAAGTATTGGCGGCGTTACAGGATTCTACAGAAAATTAATGTGAACCTTAAGCAATTTCCACAAGTCGTGGGAGTTGCTTATTTTGTTTCAGCGTTGTATGATGGCTTAGTTGTATTTAAGAAACGAACTTACCCCGCCCTAGCCAATCATGGTCCGCAACACGGAAAACGGATTTTTTCCAAGAACCTTGAGGCACTAGGGCGACGTACCCACTTAGGAGGAAATTATTTTTGAAGTTTAAAGAACTGGGTCTTTCCGAGGACCTACTGAACGCAGTTACGACAGCAGGTTACGAAGAAGCGACCCCAATTCAAGCCGAGACAATCCCCATGGTTTTGGCGGGTCAAGATGTGATTGGACAAGCCCAAACCGGTACCGGGAAGACTGCGGCCTTCGCCTTACCTATCTTGGAAAAGATTGATAAGAGCAATGAAAATGTTCAGGCGTTAGTGGTTTCACCAACGCGGGAACTGGCAATCCAAACCCAAGAAGAAATTTATAAATTAGGCCGTAACGAACGGGCCAACGTCCAAGTCGTTTACGGTGGGGCAGACATTCGTCGGCAAATCAAGTCCCTGAAGAACCACCCGCAAGTGGTTGTTGGGACCCCGGGTCGGTTATTGGACCACATTCGTCGGCACACGTTGAAGTTAGACCATGTTCAAATGTTGGTCTTGGACGAAGCCGATGAAATGTTAAACATGGGTTTCTTGGATGACATTGAAGACATCATCAAGCAATTGCCAGAAAAGCGTCAAACGATGCTCTTCTCCGCAACGATGCCACCCGAAATCAAGCGGGTCGGTGTCCAATTCATGCAAGATCCTAAGCACGTGAAGATTAAGGCCAAGGAATTAACGACCGACTTGATCGATCAATTCTACGTCCGTTCACGTGATTTTGAAAAGTTTGATATTATGACGCGTTTCTTCGACGTCCAATCACCAGACTTAACCATCGTCTTCACGCGGACGAAGCGCCGGGTCGATGAAATCTCTAATGGGTTACAGGCACGTGGTTACAACGCTGCCGGGATTCATGGGGACTTGACTCAAAAGCGCCGGACGCAGATCATGAACCAATTCCGTCATGGGCAATTGGATATCTTAGTCGCAACCGACGTGGCTGCCCGGGGGATCGACATCAATGATGTGACCCACGTGTACAACTATGATATTCCACAAGACCCTGACAGTTATGTTCACCGTGTCGGCCGGACTGGCCGTGCCGGGAAGCATGGGGTTTCCATGACGTTTGTGACGCCAAACGAAATGGATTACCTGCGTGAAATCGAAAAGCTGACGAAGGTGCGTATGCTGCCTTTGAAGCCGCCTTCGGATGAAGAAGCTTTGGTCAGCCAATTAGGCGCTGCCAAGGACAAGGTCTCTGAATTGGTTAACAAGACGGATACCGAAAAATTCGCCAAGACTGCGGAAGCTTTACTGAACGAATACGATGCTGAAGACTTGGTTGCCGCTCTGTTGAACGACTTGACCAAGGATGACAGTAGTCAAGTACCCGTTAAGATCACGCCAGAACGGCCATTGCCTAAGCGCGGTGGCAAACGTCACGGCGGTGGCGGCTACCATCATGGTGGCGGCAATCGTCGTGGTGGTAATGGCGGCGGTTATCGTGGTCACCGCGGGAATGATTCCCGTGGCGGTCGTGGTGGCTCGCGCGGTCATGACTCACGGAACCATGATTCTCGCAATCATGGTGACAACCGGAATCGTCGGAGTAACGGCGGCAACGGTGGTCGGCGTAACGAAGGTGGGAGCCGCGGCTTCACCATTCGGAAGAAAGACTAATTTGCGTCACTAAAAATTGATTAGATGAAACTCGCCTCGTGGCATACGGGGCGAGTTTTTTTTACCGTCAAAAATACGATAGGGACGGGGCTTGTAAAATAGATTTACCCTATAAATGGATTTTGGATAAAAATATTAGTTGCAATCTGGAAATAGCCATGATATTATTACCTTATCGAATTGATACGAGATAACTTATATACAATAACGGAGGATTCTAACATGGCAAATCATTTTGACTTACACGCTGCACTGACGCTCGCCACTCAGCCGGGGCCATTCATGACCATGACCCTACCGATAACGGGGATTCCGGCGACCGACCGGACCCAATTCAAAAGTCTTCTCAAACAAGGAAAAGAACGCTTAGAAAAAGTGGCACCTGACAGAGCGTGGTCAGCTTATGATGAGGCCTTTAGCCCATTTAGTCAGGGACCGCTCACCAACGGCAGTGCGGCCGGCCTGTTGATCATGGCGGGGCCCACGGATAGTTATCACTACTGGTTACACACGCCAGTAGCCGCCACGGTGACGGTCACTTACCAACCTAACGTGTTACCCATTTTACAGGCGCGTGATCAAACCAGTGATTTTGACCTACTGCTTCTAAGCCAGGACGCTTTCGAACTGGCACAGGTCCGCAGCGGGCGACCAGAACTGGTCAACTTACCAGTTGATGCGCCAGCTACTTTGACGCAGGCGCTAGGGAGTGAGCAACGGGGCCGGGGCCGCTGGCAACGGTCGGCTGGTGACCAGACCCATTACAGTGGGACCGGGTCGCTGGATACAGCGCAGACGGCCGACCAACGGAACTATTTCCGCATGGTCGACAGCTACGTCAGCCAACACTACTCAAACGTCAACCAGGTACCGCTGATTCTAGTGGCCAGTGCCAGCAACCAGGGGAATTTCCGCAAGGCCTCCCAAAACGCGTACCTGGACCCGGTCGTGCAGTTGGTTCAAAATCCCGATTTGGCGGCGGCCAATCAGACACTGGCGGCAGTGACCTTCAAGGTGTCTGAGCAGCGCCACCAACAGGCCACTCAGGTGCGGCACGATGTTTACGCCAAGGCACGTCAGGGGCAACAGGTAGTCCAAGACCTCGGTGCTCTCGCCACGGCGGCGGTTCAGGGGCAGATCACCAAGCTCTGGATTCGCGCCGATGCGACGCAACCTGGCCATCTGAGCGATAAAGGAGAAGTGATGACGACCACGGCCCTCAGCCGGCAAAATAACCTTTACAACGACCTGGCTCTCCTGGTGAGTCGCCTGGGTGGACAAGTTGAG
Organism: Levilactobacillus brevis; assembly: GCA_003666485.1. Lineage (GTDB taxonomy): Bacteria > Bacillota > Bacilli > Lactobacillales > Lactobacillaceae > Levilactobacillus > Levilactobacillus yiduensis. The sequence continues at coordinate 2,808,560 of CP032931.1, read as the reverse complement.
GTCTTACCGGCAGAAGCGATGCCGACCCGGAGCCCCGTAGCAGCGCAACTCCAGCTACGTGCGGCGATGTTACACTAAAATTGACATAACATAATTCATGAAGATCGGCGGACTGCGAGACGCTGGTCTTTTTTACTTAAGGTGTGCTGCTCGGCCAGTCGTTATAGATAAACCGTTCAGGCTAATGGTCTGCTGAAATTAACAGAACCAGGGCCGCCAGCCCCCACAGCATTTGGTGGACGGGCGGCGGTTCAGCTCGTTAGATAATTAAGTTTAAGATTCGACTTAACTCGGCAAGTTGAGGGGGTCAATCGCAAAGGGCTGTGCTAAAATATAACGTAGACATTAATAGGAGGTATGGCGCGATGATTTACGGAACCGGCATTGATATTACTGATCTGGCGCGTGTTCAAGCCGTCGTGGCGAAGCAGCCGCGATTTTTAAGCAAGGTGCTGACGCCCAACGAACTGCATGATTATCAGCAGTTACAAGGACAACGGGCAGTCGAGTTTATCGCCGGTCGCTGGTCAGCCAAAGAATCTTACAGCAAAGCCATGGGTACTGGAATTGGGGCCACCGTGGGCTTTCAGGATATTGAGATTCGCGATAATGACGCTGGCCGGCCCATCGTCATCCGCCAACCGTTTGGGGGCATTGCGCACGTTTCCATTTCACATACGGCAACGTTAGTAATGACGCAGGTTATCCTAGAAAGAGGGAAATAAGTATGGTAGTTGGGGTTCATCGGCCAACCAAGTTGGTGATTGATCGACAAGCATTACGGGAAAATATTCACACGGCGGTGTCACGTTTGGCACCGGGCTGTGAATTATTTATGGTGGTTAAGGCTAACGGCTACGGCCACGGGGCAATTCAGGTGGCGCAGGCCGCTAAAGACGCTGGGGCCACGGGATTTTGTGTGGCCATTTTGGACGAAGCCTTGGAGCTGCGGGCCGCGGGATTCAACGAACCCATTTTAGTGTTAGGGGTCAGTGAACCGGCCGACGCGCCGTTGATGGCGGAACAACGCATCTCGGCCACGGTGGCGGCGCAGGACTGGTTAACGGAAGCGCATCAATATTTGGCCCTGGCACACGTGACTGCCCCCCTGCAAGTTCACTTGGGCTTGGACACGGGAATGGGCCGCATCGGCTTTAAGACCAGCTCGACCTTGCAAACGGCGGTGGCGTACCTCAACGCCCATGCCGACCTGAATTTTGAAGGTATCTTCACACACTTCTCGACCGCAGACAGTCAAGACGACCATTACTTCAAGCAACAGGTGGCGACTTGGCGGGCACTGACGGGAAAATTGGCGCATTTACCACGTTACGTCCACGTTTCCAACTCGGCGACCAGTCTATGGCACGCGGAATGCAATGACAACATGGTTCGGTTTGGCGTGGCGGGATATGGATTAAACCCTTCAGGGACTGAAGTAGCTGCCCCGTATACGTTACATCCCGCAATGCGCTTAATTAGTGAATTAGTACACGTAAAGCGGGTCGTGGCCGGTGAATCCGTGGGTTATGGCGCCACGTACACCGCGCAACAACCAGAGTGGGTCGGCACGGTGCCAATCGGCTATGCAGACGGGTACGAACGGCGATTACAAGGCTTCCACGTCCTAATTGATGGCCAACCTTGTGAAATCATTGGGCGGGTCTGCATGGACCAATTAATGGTGCGGTTACCGCATGAATTTGCCCGTGGCACCCGGGTGACGCTGGTTGGTCGTGATGGTGACGAAAACATTAGTCTCCAAGACGTTGCTGACTATTGTGGCACAATTCACTATGAAATTGCTTGTGGTTTTACGACGCGGTTACCGCGTGTTTACGAAAATTAAATTATGGGCTTCTAGTGTCCTGATTCATCGTTTCGTGGTAAACTAGATGAGACGAAGGATTAACTTGAGGAGGGGCAATTCATGGCTCAGTTACAACAATTGAATCGGCCGCAGTTACGGCTGCATATCACCCGGACAGCACGGCATCAATCGTTGATCCCACTGCATTCAGCAGCGGCACACAAGCTAGCTTTAATTGTTGGTTATCAAGCAATGGCGCTCATCAACCGTGATTTGGCGCGGGCCTTCACGCCTTGTGAAGAGGAAGCCGAACGCCGGTTAACCCAGTTTCGTAGAACCGAGATCAAGAGTTAAGTTTAAAAATTAATACAGTTAGGGGATGGCGGCCCATGGCCCGTGTTGAAGTCAAACGCGGTGACGTATTCTTCGCCGACCTATCACCAGTCGTTGGTTCGGAGCAAGGTGGCATGCGCCCCGTGTTAATCATCCAAAACAACGTGGGGAACCACTATAGTCCGACCGTAATCGTGGCGGCAATCACCGCTCGGATCGAGAAGCCAAAAATGCCGACACATGTCGGCATTTCCGCAGCTCGGACCGGAATTGAGCGGGATTCCGTCATTTTGCTTGAGCAAATTCGGACCATTGATAAGCAACGATTGAAGGATCAGGTTACCCACTTGGACGTAAAAACGATGGCAGCGGTCGATGCTGCCCTTGCAACCAGTATCGGCTTGGTGGACAAGGCGCGTAAGAGAAAAGCAAGATAGATTTCGTACATAGCATTGCGGCAAAATTAAGCTGGTGATTCACCTTATTTTGGTGGGTCGCCGGCTTTTTGTCTACCGCTACCCTGAGAGTTTGATGATGAGGTTGGTTCTGGTTGCTATCGAGATTGTGGCTATTACCAAATATGTGACTAGACCGGTGCCTGCGGCTGTCAGGGGTTCCACCTGCTATGGGGAACGGCTCCAGCCAAAGGGCGGGCTTCCACCTCGCTTTGAAGTCTGGCAAAACCCACCAGTCTTCAAAGTCGCCCCACGCTGTAGGCTGAGAAAGGACCTCAGCCAACACCGTCGACACAGCTGGCTCCACCCCTGACCTCCTCCGGCAAAGTGGTGACTTCCAGCGGTACTTTCTCAGTGCATGGTGGGCTGACGATGCGCACGATAGATCTAAGTCAGCAATCACTAACGGCTTCACAGGTGAGTGGTGTATTACGGTAGGGTGGTAGTCAGGGCAAGTATCGCCAGCCACATTTCAAAGCAAACCAAAAAAGGCCAACCGCCGCAGCGATTGACCTTCACAACGTAATTTAGTTTTCGTGCCGGAGATCTTCAATTTCTGGAACGTGGAATTCCTTGCGTTCCAATGCCTTGACGATACGGTCGAGCTTTTCCTCGTCCACTTCGGCGGGCAGGGTGAACATGGTCCGGTGAACCAATTCGCCTTCCTGAGCGTCCAAGCTAATGACACTGGCAATGGACGTATACTTAGTGATGATCTTGGCCATCCCAGCCAGGTCGCCACGTTCGCCAGCCGAGACCACGGTGATCACGTAACTGCCGATATTGACGTTCCACGACTGAGATAACATGTCCATCAACCGCGTATGCGTGAGGATGCCATAGAAGGCGTTCTTGTCGTCCAAGACCGCGATGTAAGGCAGATCCTTGATGGAGAAGAAAACATTGAAGAAGGCCGCGTTAACGGAAATGAACTTGGTCGCGTTCTTCAGCAATGATGTCACCGGGAGCTGCATGTCGCCGCCCCGGGATTTATGACGATAGATATGCATCTTGTAGATGTTTCCTCGGAAAATTTGCCCCGTTTCATCTAGAATTGGCACACACCGATAACCTGAGTCTTCTAAGACCTTCAAGGCCTGTTCCAAGGTGACGTCCTCGCGAACCGTAACCAAACGTTCCTTCGGCTTCACTAGGGATTTAAGCAGCATAGCAGATGACCTCCTAAAAAATTAGAAACTTCTAATAATCTCTTCTAATAATACCATATTTTCCCCACCAACGGGTAGCTATTTCGCGGGAAATTCGTGTTAAAATAAAAGAAAGCAAGTTAAGGAGGGGAGACCCTGTGAAGAATTCCAATGATCCCGAAGACAAGCCGATTATTACCAAAAAATGGTTGTACTGGACCTTGGCTGCCTTCGTGGCAATTTTAATTTTATTAGCAATTGGCATGATTTTTTAACGTTCGGAATTGCTAATCAAAAAAGTTGCACCGCCGTTTTTGGTCGTGCAACTTTTTTAAAATTCAATTAGAAGATAATCACAGGCGTCCCAACCTTAACATTGGCGTAGACGGCCGCAATCTTCGAAGGTGGGGTGTTCACGCAACCGTGAGACCCGTGCTTGACGTACCAAGTGCCACCGTATTGTGGTTGCCATGACGAATCATGGATCCCAACACCGGTGTCATCGACTGGCATCCAGTACTTCACTGGGGAAGCGTAACTGGAGCCGTTGTCGTTTTGACCACGCAATGTGGCGTTTCGTTGTTTGCTCCAAATAACCCAAACACCGGTTGGCGTATGGTGCGCAGTCGTTGGTAATCCAGTCACAACGTCGGTTGAAACGACGACTTTTCCATTCTTGTAGACCCACATGTGCTGGTTAACTTTATCAACTTCGACGTACGATTTACCAATATCCGTGCCGTCGCTGTGGTAACCGCTCCCTTGAATGACTGGGGTCCGGTCCATGCCCTTACCCGCAAGAATAACCTTGCTGAGGGCCGGCGTCTCGGATTTAACTTTGATGCTCCAGCCATACAGACCAGCCTTAACCTTGACCGTGCCACGCTTCGTCGACTTGAATGTCCGGGTCTTGTTGATGGTCCCGTACTTGTGACTAAGCTTGGTCAAATAGGTCTTGATGGCAGACGAATCGGTCGCCAACTTCCCGTTCTTAAACGTGATCCAGCTGGCTAAGGTGTCTGCTGGAATCGTGATCTTGTGACCACTCAGTTTGTAGAGGTAAGTTTGCTTGGTGATGGCTTCTGCCTTGGCTTGGGCCGTCTTGAAGGCCGCTGAAGTCGTTGTAACTTGTGGTTGCCGATAGTCACCAGCCACATCAACGGTACTTGAGCCTTTTTCGATGGCTGACGTAATGGTCTTCGCTAACTTGTCAGCGTCGAGTTGGTTACCCTTTTGTTCCTTGGTAACGACCCACTTGCCGTCTTGATAGCTAAACGTCGCATCTTTGGCAGCGGTCCGCGTCTTGTTCGCCTTAGTCGCAATGGACTTGGCGAGGGATTGGACACTCTCCTGATTCTCGTCACTGGCGTTCAGCTCGAGGCTGTCGGCGGTGGCGGTCGTCACGTGAGCTGGCCAGCTCCAGACGTTTTGCTTACCGATTAATTGCTTGAGGGCGGCCTCGGAGGTCACTTTCAAGTCAACTTGCTTGGTTTTGATGGTGGTGACGGTCTGACTCCCGTCTTTTAACGTGTATTGCTGGTCCTTCAGCGCGGTTTTAAGCTTGGCTGCCGCTTGGCTAGCCGTATTGCCACCGACGTTAACGCCGGCAATCTCCGTGTCCTTGAAGAACACTTGTGCTGAAGAGTAGTGAAGCGCTTGGCCAACATAAATGGCCCCGACCGCAACTGCTGCGGTGACTAGGCCAATGACCAGACCTTTTCTTTTTTTCATAGGTATAACCTCCTAAAATAGCCAGTGGAGGAAAAGTCGTCATGCTTAACTACCATGTATTAGCATACCCCAAGCTTACTTCAAACAACCTTAAATGGCAATGCGAACGCATTTATGTTAACGGTTACATTACTTTCAGGGCAACTATTACAGAAATTCAAAAAAATTATGACTGCAAGTATTCGCTCATCTTAATTGTTTGCCTATCTAGTGATAAACGACGCGAGTTGTCGGTAACACGAGTCGAACCTGGTGTCGCACGACTGTCTTGCGACACCTAAGGTTACAGACTAGCTGAACGAAAGCCTGGCAAGGAAAACTAGTCTGGTAACCTTCGCCTAAAATAGGGAAGCTGTACGCAACCCCTGATTTAGACGAAAAAAATCGTTATCCCCAACTTTCCGAGGTTATAGTTTTAATGCGATGGGTATCTGAGATTCATGGCGTTAAGATTAGTCATTACAGCCTCGTAGCAGAGACTGGTCGCCTACCGTCTGCCAAATATGGGTCGGGTCGCTGTGGGCGGACGGGTCGAGCCAAAGTGCGGTCTCGACACCTCGTCTTTGAGCCGAAGGTCACGTCTCAAAGTGGCCTCACAGCCGAAACGTGTGCCAACAGTCAACTGGTTCCGCCTAGCATCGTTGATGTTCGGCAGTTAACTGCCTGTTGGCACATGCTTTTTCAGCGGCTGAACCCATATTTGTCGAACTCTCGGCTGCAGGATTGCTTGTCAGCCATAATTATAAAGTTAACTTGGCGACTAACTCCTGATCGACACAGTAATGCTGATAGACACCAACTTGCCGGAGGCATCCAGGGTGGAGCCTACAGCGTGGGACGACTTGGGAGACTGGTGAACTTGGCCAGTCTTTCAAGCGAACCGGAAGACCGCTCCTCAGGCTGGAGGTGTTCCCCAGAGCAGGCGGAACCTTGGCTGACGCAGGCGCCTGGTTTCGCTAATTCTAGCAGGCAGAACGCTATCGTTTCGGGAATCAACGCGTTAAGTCTACTTGAGGAAAGCACCTAGGCTACGTCAGTGATCAACCGTCACGTTAGCAGGGACATCGCTGAAATGGCAACGTTTGTCTACATTAGTGGATAAACTGCTACGTAGCCGAGAGTGAGCTAAATTTGGACTCAGCCGTGGGCGTTTTCAAGTGACCTACTTGGAAACGGGCGTCTTCGAGACGTGGTTTTCGGCTCGAAGCGAGGTTGAAGACCGCACTTTGGCTTCGACCGGTCCTTCCCACAGCTTCACGGTCCAAATTTGGCGAACGGTAAGGCAGCCAGCACGGGCTACCTGGCATTCAACGACTAAGTTTGTAGCTATAACCCCGGGTCCACATTTCAGATTGTAAACAAAAAACGCCGCTCCCCAAGAGGAGTGACGTTTCCAGTGACTGAAGCTTAGCCTTCAAGTGCAGCTAAACCGTCAGCAGTAACCTTCTTCAAAGTTTCAGCTGACTTAGCCATTAAGTCCTTTTCCTTGTCAGAAAGTGGGACTTCGATAACCTTTTCAATACCCTTAGCGTTGATGATTGCTGGGGTACCGATGAAGATATCGTTCAAGCCGTATTCGCCGTTCAGTGGGGCACCGACAGGCAATACCGCGTTTTCGTCACGCAAGATAGCCTTAGTGATCCGCATCAAGCAGGTTGCAACACCATAGAAGGTTGCGCCCTTACGGTTAATGATTTGGTAAGCCTTGTTACGGGTGTCATCTTCGATCTTAGCTAAGTCGTCATCAGTGATGCCGTGTTCCTTAGCGATGGTCTTCAATGGCTTTGAACCGATGGTAGCTTCGTCGTAAGCGGCGAATTCTGAATCACCATGTTCACCCATGATGTAAGCTTCAACGTTCCGTGGGTCAACGTCCAGCTTGTTAGCCAGCGCAACACGCAGACGAGAAGTATCCAATGAAGTCCCAGAACCAATAACCTTTTCCTTAGGGAAGCCAGAGAACTTCCAAGTAGCGTAAGTTAAAATGTCAACTGGGTTAGCAGCGATAACGAAGATACCGTCGAAACCGGAATCAACAACTGGCTTAACAACAGCCTTGATAATCTTCAAGTTCTTGTTGACCAAGTCCAAACGAGTTTCGCCTGGCTTTTGGGCAGCACCAGCAGTGATCACGACAACGTCTGCATCCTTGCAGTCGGAGTAATCGCCGGAGTATACCTTTTTAGGTGCGGTGAAGACTTGTGCATCTTCGAGGTCAAGGGCGTCCCCTTCAGTCCGTTCCTTAACAACGTCCACAATAGCTAATTCTTCTGCTAATCCTTGGTTTACCATTGAGTAGGCGAAAGCTGAACCAACAGCGCCGTCCCCAACTAAAACAACTTTTTGATGAGTCTTAGTAGTCAAATTCTTCATCTCCAAATAAGTATTTTGACATCAAGGTACGCAATAATACCCGTGAGTTAGTATACCATGTTAAAAGCATGAAAGCTATCGCCTGGACTCAAATTTTGTGAAAAATATCATTTATTTTTTCAAGGGTCAGTTATCTCGACGAAAACACGTCATGGCGGTAAATGCGTCACCTGATAGCCAGTTTACCGCGCTTTTTCACGATAAATTCAAGCCACAAACGGCCTGTGAAATTCACATGTTGCGAGTCAAAACGCCCAGTTAAGCGGCAAGTGGCTGGCAATTTCACCAGTGCTACCGGACTTTCACAAGCTAACAAAAAATAGCCGTTAACGGGGCTTTTCATGGAAAAAATCGTTTATTTTTCACAAGTAAAATGGCCCACATGACCGCGCTGACTGAAATAAATTTAATTATTTTTCACATGGTCTAAAATTGGCCGAATTTGTGAAAATTGGCGGTAAGGACGACTGTGGCGATTTCACCCCAAATGCCAGGCAGGTTTCGTGAAGTTCAGCAGGGACTATGCTATACTCAGGGGTGGTAATTTTGAATCGAAAAGATAATCTGAGCGGCTGAACGGTGAGTCATGGCTTCCGTCCAGCTCTTTTGTCGCTAGCTCAGGAACAACAGTTCTAAGGGAGAATATGGTTAAAATGAAAATGATCGTTGGTTTAGGAAACATCGGCCCCCAGTACGACGGCACGCGGCACAACACCGGCTTTATGGTCGTGGACGCCTTTGCTAAGGAACACAATATCTCATTGAACACCCGCAAGATGGATGCCCGCTTCGGCAGCGGCATGGTCAACGGCGAAAAGGTCTTGTTGGTCAAGCCAACCACGTTTATGAACGAATCAGGCCGTGCCGTGCATCCCATCATGAATTACTTCAAGATCGACGTGGATGACATCATGGTTGTCCACGACGACATGGACCTGCCAGTGGGGCGGATTCGTTTGCGGGATCACGGGTCAGCCGGTGGTCACAACGGTATCAAGAGCATCATCGCCCACGTTTCGACGGAAAAGTTCAAGCGGCTGCGGGTCGGCATCGCCCATCCCCAGCAACACACCGTCGTCGATTACGTGTTGGGCAAATTTACCACTGAGCAACAACCACTCTTCAACCAGGCCACGGATCAAGCCGTTGCCGCACTGGATGACTGGTTAGCGGGCAGTGAGTTTACGCAGTTGATGAACCAGTACAACTAGGATAGGAAGTTATCGCGTGAATTTAGAAGAATTTATGACGCAGACCGCGCAATTTCAAGCGATTAAGCGGACCTTGGCGCCGGGCCAGCGACAACTGGTGACCGGCCTCAATGGTTCTGCCGAAACGCTGTTCATTGCCAGCCTGCTCCATGACCAACAACGGTCGATCGTCTATGTGACGGATACCTTATATCACGCCGGTCAGCTCGTCGATGACCTCGCGAACCTCTTGCGAGACGATGAGCTCTTTGAGTTCCCGGTAGAAGAATTGCTGGCGGCGGAGGTGGCGACGAGTTCGCCAGAATATCGGTCGGCGCGAATCGACGCCTTGCGTGCCTTGCAAAGTGACCGGTCCGTCGTGATCGTAACGGCGCTGTCGGGACTCCGGCGGTTCTTGCCAGCGCCAGATAACTTTGCGGCCGCCCGGTTCACGGTCAAGGTCGGTGATGAGTTTGACCTCGAAGGCCTGCAACAGAAGCTCTTTGCCATGGGGTACGCCCATCAGAAATTGGTCGCAGCACCTGGAGACTTTGCCGTGCGGGGGTCCATCGTGGACATTTACCCGTTGGCAGCGGACTACCCAGTGCGACTGGACTTCTTTGATACCGAGGTCGACTCCTTACGGTACTTCGACCCCGCCACGCAGCGGAGCATTGAAAATGCCGAGCAGGTGGAAGTCCTACCCGCGACCGACTTTATTTTAACGGCCGCTGAACGGACGGCTGGTGCGACGGCATTGAGCGCCGCACTACGCGACCAAGCTGGCAAATTGGACCAGGACGCCGCACAAATGTTGACGGATCAGGTCCAACCCCTGATCGACGGCCTGAAGAAGGGGTCCGTTGATCCGCAATTAATGGAGTTTGCCGATTATTTATTCCCAGAACACCACCAACTGCTGAACTACTTACCCGCAGATGGACTGGCCTTGTTCGGGGATTATTCGCGTCTCCAGGATGCCGAACGGCAATTGTTGGAAGACGAAGCCAACTGGGCAACCGATAAGCTGAGTCACCACCAGATCTTTGAACAACAGGTCTTTGGCGGTGAGCTGCGGCCTATCGTGAAGGCCGACGACCACGCGCAGATCATGCTAGCCCTGTTCCAAAAGGGGATGGGCAGCTTACGGTTCCAAGCCATCACCAACGTGACCACCCGGGCGATGCAACAATTCTTCGGGCAACTGCCCGTGATGAAGACCGAGATCGACCGGTGGCAAAAGCAGAAGCAGACGGTGGTACTCCTGGTTCAAGACGAGGAGCGTTTGGAAAAGATCGAGCAGACGCTGGATGATTTTGAAATCAAGGCCATTTTGACCAAGTCAGCTAACCTCGAAGCCGGACTGACCCAGCTAGTGCCAGAACGGCTGCACACCGGGTTTGAACTGCCCGAGGCCAATCTGGTGATCATCACAGAAGCCGAAATGTTCCAGAAGATCACGAAGAAGCGGCCGCGGCGCCAGACCATGGCCAACGCCGAACGGTTGAAGAGTTATACCGACCTGAAGCCTGGCGATTACGTGGTCCACGTCAATCACGGGATCGGGAAGTTCATTGGGATGCAGACGCTGACGGTCGATGGCGTGCATCAAGATTACATGACCATCGACTACCAGGACAATGCGCAACTCTTTATCCCGGTCACCCAATTGAACCTGATTCAAAAGTACGTGTCCTCCGAGGATAAGAAGCCCAAGATCAACAAACTGGGCGGCTCTGAGTGGGCGAAGACCAAGCGGAAGGTTGCCGCAAAGATTGAGGACATCGCCGACGAATTGGTCGACCTGTACGCCAAGCGGGCTGCAGAAAAGGGCTATGCCTTCCCACCGGATGACTCACTACAGACAGATTTTGAAAACGACTTTCCGTATGCCGAGACGCCGGACCAGTTGCGAACGATCGAAGAGGTCAAACACGACATGGAAAAGCCACGGCCGATGGACCGGCTGTTGGTCGGTGACGTGGGTTACGGAAAGACTGAAGTAGCCTTGCGGGCGGCTTTTAAGGCCGTTGAAGCAGGCAAGCAAGTCGCTTTTTTGGTGCCAACGACCATTTTGGCGCAACAACACTACGACACCATGGTCAATCGGTTTGAGGGATATCCCATTAACGTGGAGATGTTCTCGCGGTTCCGGACGACCAAGCAGATTCACCAGTCCATCAAGGATCTGGAGAGCGGCCAGTTGGATATCGTGGTCGGCACGCACCGGTTGTTGTCACAGGACGTGAAATTTAAAAACCTGGGACTGGTGCTGGTCGATGAGGAACAACGCTTCGGGGTCAAGCATAAGGAACGGCTCAAGGAATTGAAGGCCAACGTGGACGTGCTGACGTTGACCGCGACACCGATTCCGCGGACCCTACACATGTCGATGCTGGGGGTCCGGGACCTGTCTGTCATTGAGACGCCACCGGCCAACCGGTTCCCCATTCAGACCTACGTCATGGAACAAAATGCCGGGGCCATTCAGGATGGGATTCGTCGTGAAATGCAACGGGGCGGCCAAGTCTTCTACTTGCACAACCGGGTTGAAGACATCGAAAAGACCGTGGGCCAGGTCCAATCTCTGGTCCCAGAAGCCCGTGTCGGATTCATTCACGGGAAGATGACGGAAGCGCAATTGGAAGGTGTGCTCTTTGACTTTTTGCGTGGCGAGTACGATGTGCTGGTCACCACGACCATCATTGAGACCGGGATCGATATCCCCAATGCCAACACGTTGTTTGTGGAAAATGCGGACCGGATGGGGCTGTCCCAGCTGTATCAATTGCGGGGACGGATCGGCCGGAGTAACCGGGTGGCGTACGCATATTTCACGTACAAGCCGAACAAGGTGCTGACTGAGGTCAGTGAAAAGCGGTTGGAGGCCATCAAGGACTTCACCGAACTGGGATCTGGCTTTAAGATTGCCATGCGTGACCTGTCGATTCGGGGAGCCGGTAATTTGCTCGGAAAACAACAACACGGGTTCATCAATTCCGTGGGGTATGACTTATACACGCAAATGTTAAATGAAGCCGTTGCCAAGAAACGGGGCAAGAAGACGCAACCGAAGACCGACACCACGGTCGAACTGGGCGTCGAGGCGTACCTGCCGAGCGATTACATTGAAGATGAACAACAGAAGATTGAAATGTACAAACGGATTCGGCAACTGGAAAATGACGCTGAGGTCAGCGAGATTCAAGCAGACCTGATCGACCGGTTTGGCGAGTATCCTGAGGCCGTGAGTCAACTGCTCACGATTGGCCAATTGAAGCTGGCCGCTGATTTGGCGCTGGTCGACAAGATTCGCCGGGTCAACGGGGATGTCTTTGTCACGATTTCCAAGCAGGGGACCGACATCCTAGGTGGCGAGGACGTCTTCAAGGCGCTGGCTGCCACTGATCTCAAGGCGACCGTCAGCATCAATGATGATCGGCTGCACATCAAGTTGGTCATTCAACCGAAGATGACGGTCAACGACTGGTTGCCGCAGGTCCAACAGTTCCTGGCAGCGCTGCGTGATATCGTGGAAGTGACCACCAAGCCCAAGGACGACGATACGGCAACGACGAAGTAGGCTTGGCGGAAACGCTGGCTACTTGGGTAGTTGCCAGAGAAACGCTCGTGTTTAGCGGGCGACCAGGAAACGCATCTATCAGTGAGGAGGGTGCCAATGGGCAACCGCAACGTAAATACGACCTTGCAGGGAGCCCTGATCCTCTCAATCGCAGCGTTTATCGCCAAGTTATTGAGTGCGGTCTACCGGGTACCCTTTCAAAATATGGTCGGCAACACCGGCTTTTACGTGTACCAACAGGTCTATCCGCTCTACGGCATCGGGATGACCTTTGCGCTGAGCGGGTTGCCCGTCTTTATTTCCAAATTAATTGCCGAAGCGCCCGACCTACCCAGTCAACAGGCAGTGGCCCGCCAAGTTTCCCGGTGGGTCTGGGGCCTTGCTGGGGTCATCTTTGGTGGCCTGATGCTCGGGGCGCCCGCTATTGCGCGGGGGATGGGGGACAGCCAGTTGGCACCATTGATTCAGATGGTGGCCTGGATGTTTCTCCTGATGCCGGCATTATCCGTGGGTCGGGGGTATCACCAAGGGCGGTTTCACATGTTGCCCACGGCACGGTCGCAAGTGGTCGAGCAGTTGGTCCGGGTCGTCGTCATCTTGGTGGCGGCCGGTTGGGCGACTAGCCACGACTGGTCCGTTTACCGGATGGGCACGTGGGCGCTCAGTGGTGGCACTATTGCGGCGGTGGCGGCCTTAATGGTTCTGCCACGTTGGCGGCAACCCCAACAGCCGACCGGTTGGCGTGTTCCCCATTTGGGCCGACGATTGTTGGTCGAGGGGGGCACCCTGTGTCTTCTGACGGCCATGATGGTCTTACTCCAGCTGGTCGATTCGTTCACGGTCAAGAATGGCTTGGTAGCTGGGGGGATGAGTGACCTGGCTGCCAAGAGTCTAAAGGGCGTCTACGACCGGGCCCAACCGCTAGTCCAACTGGGCTTGGTGGTGGCGGTCGCCTTTGCGACGTCACTCTTGCCGGCTCTGAGTGAGGCCCAACATCAGGACCGTCCGCAGGCGTTCAAACGGCTGACGACCACGATGATGCGGATCGCGCTGGTGATTGCCAGTGCGGCCACGGCGGGACTGATCAGCCTGATGCCCTGGATCAATCGGTTACTCTTTGGCGATACCCAGGGGTCGGGGATGCTGGCAGTCTACATGCTGGGCATCATCTTGGCCACATTGATTCAAACGTACAACAGCGTGCTGCAAAGTCAGGACAGCTACCGGCTGACCGTGGTGGCGCTGGTGACAGGACTAGTCGTTAAATGCGTCGCCAATCGCTGGGCCGTCCTGCATTTCGGTGCGGGCGGGGCCAGCTGGCTGACGGTGCTGAGTCTGGCAGTCATGTTCCTCGTGATCTGGTACGGCTCGGCACAGGAGCTACGGGCCGGCGTCTGGTCACAGGCGTTCATTCGGACTTTGCTGGGCTGTACCATTCTCATGGTCGCTGGCGTGCGGCTCGTGGTCATGCTCCTGGAAGCTTGGTGGCCGGTGCTGGCAACGGGCCGGTTGGCCGCCGGCGTTGGATTATTGATCACGATTCCGGTTGGGGTCGTCATTTTCTTCAGCTTAGCCCTGAGCTGGCGGTTATTGACCGTGCGCGAATGGCTGGCGATTCCCCACGCAGAAATAGTGTTAAGATTATGGCAGAAACTTAGCCAACACGGAGGAAAATAATATGCGATTAGATAAATATTTAAAAGTCTCACGGATCATCAAACGGCGCTCAGTTGCTAAGGAAATTGCGGACAAGGGCCGGATCGAAATCAACGGGAAGGTCGCCAAGTCCTCAACGGAAGTAGCACCGAAGGATGAATTGGTCATCAAGTTCGGGAACAAGACGCTGACCGTCCAAGTCGACGAACTCTTAGAGACCACGAAAAAAGACGATGCTGAACGGATGTACACCATCGTCAAGGAAGAGTACGCACAAGACTTCCGCCAAAACTAACGGTTCTTTGGTGGGCGACAGTGGTTTTGGCTGGCCGCCTACCGTTGCGCGAACCTCTAGGCTGGAACGCTGGGGGAGGACGGTCCGAGCCAAAGCCCGGTCTCGGCCCTTGCTTTGAGCCGAAGACCACGTCTCAAAGTCACCAATTTATCAGCAAAGAACGCTGCTAAATTCCCCGGCTGAGCCTAGATTTCGCTTCACTCTCGGCTCTGATAGTGACTAACAAGCACACTAACTGAGGTCGCCCGATTGCGGATGGCTTATCAGTTAGCGAACACCTTACCGATCGTTCGGTAAGCCTCTAAAATATAGAAGCCGTCCTTCAATCTTAGCGATTGGTTGAACGGCTTCTTTGCGTATGCTGGGAGAGATGGGACTGGTTGCCGCTGTCCATTTCGTTGATAATCGTTCGGCCATAGCGTATCAGCTGACTACAGGAGTTCATTGACTTAACAAACATCGTGCTGCTGACACCCACCGTTGTAGCCGGAAGTGAAGCCAAATATGGGCTCAGCCGTGGGAGTCCCCTTAGCGGTGTTAGCCGGTTAGGGGACTGGCGCCTTTGAAACACCGGTCTGTGGTGGTTCAAAGCGAGGTGAAAGACCGCTTCTCAGGCTTTCACCGTCCGCCCACAGCGTTCCGGCCCATATTTGGCGAACGGTAGGCGGCCAGTGCCACAAGTGTTGCCAGTGAGTGGCCCCGCCGCCACGGAATGTGACGAATGTTTTACAATGTGCGTAGGTGCCTAGACGTGGTATTTGAAACTTGCTATACTCAAGTTAAACTATTTGGTGAAAACTGAGGAGTGAGGGCCATGGCGGACGCGAAACCGACGGCAAAGATTGAACGACTGGAAAACGATTATACGCGGAAATTAGATCACCAGCAGGCGGTTGTGCACCATACCCGTTGGCTGGGCCACCGGCGCGTGCGGCGGGCGACACGAATCCTCGTGGTGTTTGCCGTATTTGCCATCATCCTGGGGGTCCAGTTGATTCGCAGCAATGCGAGTCTTCATCAGGTCAATCAGCAGGTGACGACCAGCAAACAACACTTGGCGAAGACCCAGGCGAAGAATGCGGATCTGAAGCTTGAGATCAAGCAGCTGAACGACAAAGACTACTTGGGCCAGTTGATTCGGTCTAAGTACTATTACTCCAAGACCGGTGAGACGATTTACAGTCTCCCTGGTGATCACGCTAGCGACGTGACGGCTAAATAACGATTTCGCGAGAGTCTGGGATTAGCGTCCTGGACTCTTTTTGATAGATGCGTCTAACGAACGAAGGGTCTGGCATTCTGGAAACCGGCATCTTTGAGACGGTGGTTCGACGCCAGGCTCGCTCCTGTTCACCCGATCCATAGTCGGTGGCCAGTTCAAACCGTGTCAAAAGCAACCGGTTTTGCACCGCTCACGAAACCGTTCAGCGCGACGATTAATTCGGTTGAAAGTTAATTTAACAAGGTTTACCGGCTGTCAAAAACTTGGTCAAGGGGCTGTATTTTTTTCGTTTGGACGTGTGGCATTGGGAAGAATTGTGTTATACTGAAAGCACTTATTTTAAGGAGGAACTTCTTGTTTATGGCAATCGAGGTTGGAGCTAAAGTTACCGGAAAGGTCTCCGGAATTACGAACTTTGGTGCATTTGTTGATTTAGGTGACCACAAGACCGGGCTGGTGCACATTAGTGAAATTTCTGACGGGTACGTTAAGGACATCCATGACGTGTTATCCGTTGGTGACGAGGTAACGGTTAAGGTATTAACTGTCGGCAATGATGGAAAGATTGGGCTGTCGATTCGTAAGGCGACGGACCATCCGGCGTCAGAACGGCCACATCATAGCCACAATGAACATCGTGAGAACAATCATGGTGGAAATCATGAATTCCACGGTAATGGTGGCAATCGCGGTGGTGAGAACCACGGTCATGGTGGCCGCCGGTTTGAAAACAACGGGTCTCGGCCACATCACAGTTCAGCGAATGGTCGCTTCTCAAGCCATCACTCGGCTAAACATGAAGAAAGCTTCGACGACTTGATGTCAGGGTTCTTGAAGCAAAGTGAGGACCGTTTGGCAACGATTAAACGTAACACTGAAGGTAAGCGTGGTGGCCGTGGTGGCCGGCGCAGTTAATCTGCCTTTAATCAGGACCGCATTCGTGCGGCCCTTTTTGGTAACGAGAGTGGGGGTGTGACAGGTGACGTTAGAGACGGCTTTTCAGCAAAATTGGCGCGCAAACGGCTGGGATGATCCTCAGCAGCGGGTGCTCGTTGCCGTTTCGACGGGGGTCGACTCCATGGTGTTGCTTCAGCTGATTTTGCGGTTACCGGCCGCTCAACGGCCAGCCATCACGGTCGTGCACGTCAATCACCAGTTACGCCAACAGAGTCAGACCGAAGCGGCGTTTTTGCGGCGGTGGTGCGCTGACCGGCAGTTGCCACTAGAGGTGGCGGTCTGGCCAAGCGACGCGCACCCCACACACGGCGTTGAGGCGGCCGCGCGCGCATTTCGCTACCAGTTCTTTCAAACGCAACTACAGCAACACCACGCAGCGTGGGTGGCAACCGCCCATCAGGCCGACGAACAGGCCGAAACGGTACTGCTGAAGCTGATGCGTGGGGGGCAGCTGGATCAATTGACCGGCATGGCTCCCAGCCGACCACTGGCACCGGGACGGGTGATTCACCCATTGTTGCCGTTTACCAAGGCCCAGCTGATTGCTTACGCCCGCGCGCACCAGATTCCCTGGTATGAGGATGCGACGAATCAGGCGTTGGTGGCGAGTCGTAACCGCGTTCGTCACGAGATTTTACCACAGCTCCAGGCGGAAAATCCGCAGGTTGTGGCCCACGTGAACGCATACGCCCAGCAGTTACAGGCGACGTTGACGGTGGCGAACCGCGCGTTGGATCAGCAGTTGGCTCACATCGTGACCGACCAAACGTCGGTGACCGGGCAAACCGCGTTGCTATTGGCAGCACCGGTAGCGGAGCAACGGTTATTGTTGGCACGACTGATCAGTCGCAGTGCGCCCGGCACCAGTGTCAGCGAGGCCCATTTGACGGAATGTCTGCAGCTACTGGCCAATGGCCAACGACCCACGGGAACTGTGGCGTTCGGTCAAGATTGGGCATTCATTAAAACGTATGACCACTTTCAATTTTTACAACAGAAAAATTTCAAGGAAAAATCCGTGGAACATTTTAGATTTATGGTAGACTTAAACCAATGGCGGTCGGTTGGTAACGGCTGGCAGATTGGCTGCTTCACGACTGAACAGCAACCAACACTTTCTCCTCACGAAACGGTGGCCTTGACCGCCGACCAGTTGCCCTTAATGGTTCGTCCGTGGCAAGCGGCCGACCGGTTACGACTGGCGACGGGGCACCATCAATCGGTGCGTCGCGCGCTGATCAATGCCAAGGTGCCCCAAAGCGACCGGCAACAGCAGGTCGTCTTGGTCACGGCGACGGGAGAAGTGCTCGCGCTGTTGGGCGTGAAGTGGTCGGTCTACCCACCACGGCCGCACACAAAAAACTATCATATTGTTTGGAAGCATGAATAGGCGAAAGGGGAACAGCATGAATAACGATATTTTAAAGGTCCTTTACAGTGAGGAAGACATTGCCGCAGCCTGCAAACGGTTAGGCACGCAACTCGCCGAGGATTACAAAGACAAGACGCCCTTGATCATCTGTGTATTAAAGGGGGCCATCTTGTTTATGACCGACGTGATCCGCGACATGGATATTTACGCAACGATTGACTTTATTGACGTTTCCAGTTATAACGGCGGGACGGCTTCTTCTGGGACCATCAAGTTACTCAAGGACCTGGACACCGACGTTGCTGGTCGTGATATTTTGTTAGTTGAAGACATTATCGACACGGGGCGGACGTTGAAGTACCTGGAGGACCTGTTGAAGGACCGTCAGGCGAAGTCCATCAAGGTCTGCACATTGATGGACAAACCCAGTGGCCGCGTGGTTGAAGCCAAGGCGGACTACGTTGGGTTCAACGTGCCAAGTGAGTTCGTGGTGGGCTATGGTCTGGACTACGAAGAAAAGTACCGGAACCTTCCGTACGTTGGTGTTCTGAAGCCCTCAGTCTATTCAGATAAATAATTAGTCAATGATAGTCAATTGTGATAACATCTTATTTAGTTAAGGGGCATTTGCCCTAAATTCTGTTCCTATCTTAATGCTGGGAACTGTGGGTAAGGAGGCACGACATGAATAATCGACGAAATGGGCTGTTTCGTAATAGTCTATTTTACATTGTGATCTTCTTGTTGGTCATTGGTGTTATTTACTTATTTAACGGAAATAACAGCAGCTCACAATCCCAAGAAATCCAATCGAGTCAGTTCGTTAAAGATTTAAATGCGAACAAGATCAAGAATTTCTCCATTCAACCTTCCGGGGGAGTTTACAAGATTACCGGTGAGTATCGGAACGCCCAAAAGCGGACGACCAATACTGGCTTTAGTCTCGGCGGTTCACAAAGCACCGCTGTGACCAGCTTCACCACGCAAGTCTTGACGAATAACTCGACGGTTTCCGAGATTGACAAGACCGCCAAGAGTCATAATGTAAAGGTCAACACCAAAGCTGAAGAGTCGAGTGGCTTCTGGATTAACTTGTTAGTCTACGTTGCACCACTAGTCATTTTCTTCTTCTTCTTCTACATGATGATGGGTCAAGCCGGCCAAGGCGGCGGTAACGGCCGAGTCATGAACTTTGGGAAGAGCAAGGCCAAGCCAGCCGATAGCAAAGAGAACAAGGTTCGCTTCGCTGACGTTGCTGGTGAGGAGGAGGAAAAGCAAGAACTGGTCGAAGTTGTCGAGTTCTTGAAGAATCCGCGTAAGTTTGTTTCATTAGGTGCCCGGATCCCATCTGGGGTCTTACTTGAGGGCCCGCCTGGTACTGGTAAAACGTTGCTGGCGAAGGCGGTGGCTGGTGAAGCCGCTGTACCATTCTTCTCGATTTCTGGTTCAGATTTCGTGGAAATGTTCGTTGGTGTCGGGGCCAGTCGTGTCCGGGATCTGTTTGAACAGGCCAAAAAGGCCGCACCGTCGATCATCTTTATTGATGAAATTGATGCGGTTGGTCGTCAACGGGGTGCCGGCATGGGCGGTGGCCACGATGAACGTGAACAAACGTTGAACCAATTGCTGGTCGAAATGGACGGGTTTACTGGGAGCGAAGGCGTCATCGTGATGGCTGCAACCAACCGATCAGACGTGTTGGACCCTGCCTTGCTGCGGCCAGGTCGGTTTGACCGGAAGATCTTAGTTGGTCGGCCAGACGTTAAGGGTCGTGAAGCGATTCTTAAGGTTCACGCCAAGAACAAGCCATTAGCTAATGACGTTGATTTAAAGGAAATTTCCAAGCAAACCCCTGGTTTCGTGGGGGCCGATTTGGAAAACCTCTTGAACGAAGCTGCCTTGTTGGCGGCACGGCGGAATAAGACGCAGATCGATGCTTCCGACTTAGACGAAGCTGAAGACCGGGTCATCGCTGGGCCAGCCAAGAAGGACCGGGTCATCAGTCCCGAGGAACGCAAGACGGTGGCGTACCACGAAGCTGGGCATACCATCGTGGGGTTAGTCTTAAACGACGCCCGCGTGGTCCACAAGGTAACGATCGTCCCTCGTGGCCGCGCCGGTGGGTACGCAATCATGCTCCCACGGGAAGACCAAATGCTGATGTCCAAGAAGGATGCCATGGAACAGATTGCCGGCTTAATGGGTGGTCGGACGGCCGAAGAGTTAATCTTCCACTCCGAATCATCCGGGGCTTCCAATGACTTTGAACAGGCAACCCAAATTGCCCGTTCCATGGTCACCCAATATGGGATGAGTGACGCCTTAGGGACAGTGGCACTGGAAAGTGCTGGCGGCCAGCCATTCGCTGGTGCCGGTTATCCAGGCCAACCAAGTTACTCAGAACATACGGCTAACTTAATTGATAGCGAAGTTCGCCGAATCATCGGGGAAGCGCACGATACTGCCCGGAAGATTCTGGAAGAACACAAAGCAGAACACAAGATTATTGCGGATGCCTTGCTGAAATACGAAACGCTGGACGAAAAGCAAATTCTCAGCTTATTTAACACTGGGAAGATGCCTGAAAAGGACGGCAATGACGAATTTCCAAGCGAAAAGGCGGCAACGTTTGAGGAATCTAAGCGCGAATTAGAACGGCGCGAGGCCCAACGACAAGCTTCTACGGAAGCCAAGTTAGCTTCGTCCGCAGCTCAAAACCAGTCCTCAACGGCTGATTCTGCAGCAAGTTCGGCAGCAGACGATTCACACGATGACACCGATCATTCTGAATAGTCACACGAAGGGCGAGACCTGCATCTCGCTCTTTTTGTTTGGCATTTGGGCGGGAATGGTGCTGGGCGAGTGTCGAGGCCGCTCTATGACTCAGACCGGCCCTTCAGTGCTAGTGGCCTGTCGGCGGCCAGCCCCCGCAGTCGTTACTATTTGCAAAAGCCGTGGTTTCTGGTAAGGTAGGGCATGGTGAAAAGACACGAAAGGACGTTTACAAGAATGGCAGATTATTTAGTAAAAAGTTTGATTGATGATGGGATGTTCCGGGCCTATGTGGTCGACGCAACGCAAACCGTGGCCGAGGCACAGCAGCGGCACGATACCTGGAGTGCGGCAACCGCCGCTTTGGGCCGGACGCTGATTGGTACGATGCTGTTGTCGACGTCTCTCTTGAAGGGCGAAGAGAATTTAACCGTTAAGGTCAATGGTCACGGACCCGTGGGCGCCATCGTGGCAGACGGTAATGCCAACGGAACGGTCAAGGGTTACCTGCAATACCCCCATGTAAGCCTCCCGTTGAACGAGAAGCACAAGATCGACGTTAAGAAGGCCGTTGGGGTCAACGGCATGTTGACGGTCACCAAGGATCAAGGCTTGGGCCAGCCATACACCGGCCAAGTCCCACTGATCTCCGGTGAACTGGGCGAAGACTTTACCTATTACTTGGCGAAGTCTGAACAAATTCCCAGTGCGGTCGGCGTGTCCGTCTTCGTGCAGCCCAATAACACGGTCAAGGTCGCTGGTGGTTTCATGATTCAAACGATGCCTGGTGCATCTGACGAGGCCATTTCCCGGCTAGAACAGCGGCTAAAGGAAATGCCAATGGTGTCAGAACTCCTCTTAGATGGGCAGACCCCTGAAGAGATCTTGCAACTGCTGTTCAAGGATGAAAAGATTAAAATCTTGCAGAAGATGCCAGTATCCTTCAAGTGTGACTGCTCTAAGGAACGGTTCGCCAAGTCGTTGGCAGCCATTCAACCGGCGGCACTCCAAGAAATGATTGACCAAGACCACGGTGCCGAGGCCGTTTGTCATTTCTGTGGCACGAAGTATGAATATTCAGAAGATGAGTTGCGGCAGATTCTCGCCAAGGCCCAAGCGAAGTAAGGAGGGTCCGCATGTCTTGGAAAATCGGTAATGTCGAGATCGCCAATCGGGTCGTCGTGGCGCCCATGGCCGGCGTCACCAACGTGGCCTTTCGTCGGATTTGTAAAGCGTTCGGCGCGGGACTGGTGACCTGTGAAATGATCTCGGGGCAGGGGATTCACTACCATAATCAGCGAACATTGAAGATGATGGCAGTAGACGCGCATGAGCACCCGATGAGTATTCAGATCTTTGGCGGTACGCAGGAGACACTGGTCCAAGCGGCGCAATACGTGGATCAGCAGACCAATGCAGACATTATCGACATCAACATGGGGTGCCCGGTCAATAAGGTCGTGAATACGGATGCTGGGGCCAAATGGCTACTGGACCCACAGAAGGTTCATGACATGGTCGCAGCGGTCGTGGCGGCAGTTGATAAGCCGGTCACGGTGAAGATGCGTACGGGGTGGGATGCCCATCACATCTTAGCGGTGGAAAATGCCTTAGCTGCGGAGAGTGCCGGTGCCAGTGCGATTGCCATGCATGGCCGGACGCGTAAACAGATGTATCAGGGGCAGGCAGATTGGGACATTCTGGCGCAAGTCGCCCAACACCTGACAATTCCGTTTATGGGAAATGGGGATGTGCGTACGCCGCAAGATGCCAAACGCATGTTAGATGAGGTCGGCGCCGATGCAGTTATGGTCGGTCGAGCGGTCATGGGTAACCCGTGGCTGCTCCAACGCATCAACCACTACCTAGCGACGGGGGAACTTCTGCCGGAGCCCACGCCAGTGGAGAAAATTACGATTGCCAAGGAACATTTGCACCGGCTCTGCGAGGCCAAGGGGCCAGTAGAGGGGCCACGTGATTTCCGTAATCAAGTGGCTTACTACTTAAAGGGCATTTCCCATGCAGCCCGAACTAAGGTTGCACTAACAGATGCGACGGAGGAGACGCTGATGGTAGAAATTCTCGATGAGTTTCTAGCCAAAATGGCGTTACGCAGCCAACGTGCACCGGTTCAGCGGTTTACAGATCAATAGATAGTCAGAAGGTGAGGTCACGTGATCTCACCTTTTTTGAATTATTATGAATTTTCCCTTGACCGGGGTACAGATAATTGATAAGATATTACCTGTTGCTGATTAACGCAACTCATGCATAAAGAACAATTTTATGAATAGTCATACAAATTGAAAATTGTGCTTGACGAGTTAAAAGGTAACTGATACAATGATTTATGTTGTCGTAACGCGAAACGACTTGATTTAAGAATTTGAATGTTGAATAAATATTCAAAATAATTTAAAAAGATGTTGACACGTTTTAAACAACATGATATACTTTAAAAGTTGTCACGGAGCGGTTGCTTCTCTGATAACTTGGTAGACCTTTGAAAACTGAACATTGTTTCGACAAACCAAATATGTGTAGGGCGGTTTGATACTTGGTGTCAAACCCAAACAATATTTGCGAAGTCAATTCGCTTTTAAAAAATGTAACAACAATCGATGAGCTATTCAAGCACATCATCTATAAGATGAGAGTTTGATCCTGGCTCAGGACGAACGTTGGCGGCATGCCTAATACATGCAAGTCGAACGAGCTTCCGTTGATTGACGTGCTTGCACTGATTTCAACCATGAAGCGAGTGGCGAACTGGTGAGTAACACGTGGGAAATCTGCCCAGAAGCAGGGGATAACACTTGGAAACAGGTGCTAATACCGTATAACAACAAGAACCGCATGGTTCTTGTTTGAAAGGTGGCTTCGGCTATCACTTCTGGATGATCCCGCGGCGTATTAGTTAGTTGGTGAGGTAAAGGCCCACCAAGACAATGATACGTAGCCGACCTGAGAGGGTAATCGGCCACATTGGGACTGAGACACGGCCCAAACTCCTACGGGAGGCAGCAGTAGGGAATCTTCCACAATGGACGAAAGTCTGATGGAGCAATGCCGCGTGAGTGAAGAAGGGTTTCGGCTCGTAAAACTCTGTTGTTAAAGAAGAACACCTCTGAGAGTAACTGTTCAGGGGTTGACGGTATTTAACCAGAAAGCCACGGCTAACTACGTGCCAGCAGCCGCGGTAATACGTAGGTGGCAAGCGTTGTCCGGATTTATTGGGCGTAAAGCGAGCGCAGGCGGTTTCTTAAGTCTGATGTGAAAGCCTTCGGCTTAACCGGAGAAGTGCATCGGAAACTGGGTAACTTGAGTGCAGAAGAGGACAGTGGAACTCCATGTGTAGCGGTGGAATGCGTAGATATATGGAAGAACACCAGTGGCGAAGGCGGCTGTCTAGTCTGTAACTGACGCTGAGGCTCGAAAGCATGGGTAGCGAACAGGATTAGATACCCTGGTAGTCCATGCCGTAAACGATGAGTGCTAGGTGTTGGAGGGTTTCCGCCCTTCAGTGCCGCAGCTAACGCATTAAGCACTCCGCCTGGGGAGTACGACCGCAAGGTTGAAACTCAAAGGAATTGACGGGGGCCCGCACAAGCGGTGGAGCATGTGGTTTAATTCGAAGCTACGCGAAGAACCTTACCAGGTCTTGACATACTATGCAAACCTAAGAGATTAGGCGTTCCCTTCGGGGACATGGATACAGGTGGTGCATGGTTGTCGTCAGCTCGTGTCGTGAGATGTTGGGTTAAGTCCCGCAACGAGCGCAACCCTTATTATCAGTTGCCAGCATTCAGTTGGGCACTCTGGTGAGACTGCCGGTGACAAACCGGAGGAAGGTGGGGATGACGTCAAATCATCATGCCCCTTATGACCTGGGCTACACACGTGCTACAATGGACGGTACAACGAGTTGCGAAGTCGTGAGGCTAAGCTAATCTCTTAAAGCCGTTCTCAGTTCGGATTGTAGGCTGCAACTCGCCTACATGAAGTTGGAATCGCTAGTAATCGCGGATCAGCATGCCGCGGTGAATACGTTCCCGGGCCTTGTACACACCGCCCGTCACACCATGAGAGTTTGTAACACCCAAAGCCGGTGAGATAACCTTCGGGAGTCAGCCGTCTAAGGTGGGACAGATGATTAGGGTGAAGTCGTAACAAGGTAGCCGTAGGAGAACCTGCGGCTGGATCACCTCCTTTCTAAGGAATATACGGAGGCTACACATACTTTGTCGAAACAATGGTCAGTTTTGAGGGGCTTACCTCTCAAACTTGTTCTTTGAAAACTAGATATTATCAATAATTTTCTTATTAATTGTTTTTATTAAAAATAATTAAACCGAGAACACCGCGTAATTTTGAGTTTTTTAATTAGTTTATATCGCTAAATACTCAATTAATCAGCGATTACGACGTAATCGTTAGGTTAAGTTATGAAGGGCGCATGGTGGATGCCTTGGTACTAGGAGCCGATGAAGGACGGGACTAACACCGATATGCTTCGGGGAGCTGTACGTAAGCTTTGATCCGGAGATTTCCGAATGGGGAAACCCAATAGTTTTAACCGACTATTACAACTCAGGGAATACATACTTGAGTTGAGGCAGACGTGGGGAACTGAAACATCTAAGTACCCACAGGAAGAGAAAGAAAAATCGATTCCCTAAGTAGCGGCGAGCGAACGGGGAACAGCCCAAACCAACGAGCTTGCTCGTTGGGGTTGTAGGACTGAACATTTGAGTTACCAAAGTCAATGATAATCGAAACGTCTGGGAAGGCGTGGCATAGCGGGTGATACCCCCGTAGATGAAATCGTTGGCCCTCAGTTCAGGATCCTGAGTACGGCCACACACGTGAAACGTGGTCGGAATCCGGGAGGACCATCTCCCAAGGCTAAATACTCCCTAGTGACCGATAGTGAACCAGTACCGTGAGGGAAAGGTGAAAAGCACCGCGGAAGCGGAGTGAAATAGTTCCTGAAACCATGTGCCTACAATTAGTTAGAGCCCGTTAATGGGTGATAGCGTGCCTTTTGTAGAATGAACCGGCGAGTTACGTTAATTTGCAAGGTTAAGATGTAAAGATCGGAGCCGTAGCGAAAGCGAGTCTGAAACGGGCGTTTCAGTAAGTTGACGTAGACCCGAAACCAGGTGACCTATCCATGTCCAGGTTGAAGGTGCGGTAAAGCGCACTGGAGGACCGAACCCGTGTATGTTGAAAAATGCTGGGATGAGGTGTGGATAGCGGTGAAATTCCAAACGAACTTGGAGATAGCTGGTTCTCTCCGAAATAGCTTTAGGGTTAGCCTCGGAGTAAAGAATCGTGGAGGTAGAGCCACTGTTTGGACTAGGGGCCCGTCATGGGTTACTGAATTCAGATAAACTCCGAATGCCACTGATTTATATCCGGGAGTCAGACGATGAGTGATAAGATCCACCGTCGAAAGGGGAACAGCCCAGACCACCAATTAAGGTCCCTAAATACATGCTGAGTGGAAAAGGATGTGGAGTTGCATAGACAGCTAGGATGTTGGCTCAGAAGCAGCCACCATTTAAAGAGTGCGTAATAGCTCACTAGCCGAGTGATCCTGCGCCGAAAATATACCGGGGCTAAGCATGTTACCGAAATTGTGGATGTGACCATTAGGTCACGTGATAGGAGAGCGTTCTAAGGGCAATGAAGCCAGATCGTAAGGACTGGTGGAGCGCTTAGAAGTGAGAATGCCGGTATGAGTAGCGAAAGATCAGTGAGAATCTGATCCACCGAATGACTAAGGTTTCCTGGGGAAGGCTCGTCCTCCCAGGGTTAGTCGGGACCTAAGCCGAGGCTGAGAAGCGTAGGCGATGGATAACAGGTTGATATTCCTGTACTAGTTAATTATGTTTGAACGATGGAGGGACGCAGTAGGCTACGGTATGCGCACGATTGGAAATGTGCGTTCAAGCGTCAAGTCTGGTGATGAGTCAAATGCTTATCGCTAAGGACAAGGCGTGACGAGGACCGAATTTTAGTAGGGAAGTGCCAGATGTCACACTGCCGAGAAAAGCTTCTAGTTAGTAATTAATTACCCGTACCGCAAACCGACACAGGTAGTCGAGGAGAGTATCCTAAGGTGAGCGAGTGAACTCTCGTTAAGGAACTCGGCAAAATGACCCCGTAACTTCGGGAGAAGGGGTGCTACACGCAAGTGTAGCCGCAGTGAAAAGGCCCAGGCGACTGTTTATCAAAAACACAGGTTTCTGCAAAATCGTAAGATGACGTATAGGGGCTGACGCCTGCCCGGTGCTGGAAGGTTAAGTGGATGAGTTAGCTTCGGCGAAGCCCAGAAATGAAGCCCCAGTAAACGGCGGCCGTAACTATAACGGTCCTAAGGTAGCGAAATTCCTTGTCGGGTAAGTTCCGACCCGCACGAAAGGCGTAACGATCTGGGCACTGTCTCAACGAGAGACTCGGTGAAATTATATTACCTGTGAAGATGCAGGTTACCCGCGACAGGACGGAAAGACCCCATGGAGCTTTACTGTAGCTTGATATTGGGTGTTGACACAGCTTGTACAGGATAGGTCGGAGCCGTAGAACTCGGAACGCTAGTTTCGAGTGAGGCGCTGGTGGGATACGACCCTCGCTGTGTGAACACTCTAACCCGCACCACTTATCGTGGTGGGAGACAGTGTCAGGTAGGCAGTTTGACTGGGGCGGTCGCCTCCTAAAAAGTAACGGAGGCGCCCAAAGGTTCTCTCAGAATGGTTGGAAATCATTCATTGAGTGTAAAGGCAGAAGAGAGCTTGACTGCGAGACAGACAGGTCGAGCAGGGACGAAAGTCGGGCTTAGTGATCCGGTGGTACCGTATGGAAGGGCCATCGCTCAACGGATAAAAGCTACCCTGGGGATAACAGGCTTATCTCCCCCAAGAGTCCACATCGACGGGGAGGTTTGGCACCTCGATGTCGGCTCATCGCATCCTGGGGCTGTAGTCGGTCCCAAGGGTTGGGCTGTTCGCCCATTAAAGCGGTACGCGAGCTGGGTTCAGAACGTCGTGAGACAGTTCGGTCCCTATCCGTCGCGGGCGTAGGAAATTTGAGAGGAGCTGTCCTTAGTACGAGAGGACCGGGATGGACATACCGCTGGTGTACCAGTTGTGCCGCCAGGCGCATCGCTGGGTAGCTATGTATGGATGAGATAAACGCTGAAAGCATCTAAGTGTGAAACTCGCCTCGAGATGAGATTTCCCATTCCTATATGGAAGTAAGACCCCTGAGAGATGATCAGGTAGATAGGCTGGAAGTGGCAGCGTTGTGAGACGTGAAGCGGACCAGTACTAATCGGTCGAGGACTTAACCAAGTAGAGTTGGTGTTCTCAAAGAAAATAAATTGATGATATCTAGTTTTGAGGGAATAAGTTCTCTTATAGTGTGGTGGCGATAGCCTAAAGGATACACCCGTTCCCATGCCGAACACGGAAGTTAAGCTTTAGCACGCCGATAGTAGTTGGGGGATCGCCCCCTGCGAGGATAGGACGTTGCCACGCGAGTGAAGGAACCCTGTGAGGGTTCCTTTTTTTGTGCAAAAATTAAGGTGGCAGACGAAGACAGACCCGATGGCGGGCGGACTGCGACCGAGTGAAACGGCTATGACGGCGGTGTTGCGGGTAAACTGCCATCTCTCAGGTCGACCCCCGCGACCATTTAACATACTCTGACCCCTGAGGACAGAGCTGGGTTCAGAACGTCGTGAGACAGTTCGGTCCCTATCCGTCGCGGGCGTAGGAAATTTGAGAGGAGCTGTCCTTAGTACGAGAGGACCGGGATGGACATACCGCTGGTGTACCAGTTGTGCCGCCAGGCGCATCGCTGGGTAGCTATGTATGGATGAGATAAACGCTGAAAGCATCTAAGTGTGAAACTCGCCTCGAGATGAGATTTCCCATTCCTATATGGAAGTAAGACCCCTGAGAGATGATCAGGTAGATAGGCTGGAAGTGGCAGCGTTGTGAGACGTGAAGCGGACCAGTACTAATCGGTCGAGGACTTAACCAAGTAGAGTTGGTGTTCTCAAGGAAAATGAATTGATGATATCTAGTTTTGAGGGAATAAGTTCTCTTATAGTGTGGTGGCGATAGCCTAAAGGATACACCCGTTCCCATGCCGAACACGGAAGTTAAGCTTTAGCACGCCGATAGTAGTTGGGGGATCGCCCCCTGTGAGGATAGGACGTTGCCACGCGATTATTCCGGCATAGCTCAGTTGGTAGAGCACCTGACTGTTAATCAGGTTGTCGACGGTTCGAGCCCGCCTGCCGGAGTCGGGTTAACCTGGTTAACCAATTGATATGCCGGCTTAGCTCAGCTGGTAGAGCATCGGTATCGTAAACCGAGGGTCGGGGATTCGAATTCCTCAGCCGGCATCAAGATAGTCATTGGTCTGTTGATCAATGGCTTTTTTTGTGCTTTCATTTTATAACGTGTGTATGAAAGCGGTTAACGACCAATGGACCAATATCAAAATTGGTATAGGTCACTATAATATAATTGGTATAGAACTAAAAACGCCCGTTTAAAGCTGATTAGGATAATATATTAAATATTGATTTATTTGGAATAACTATTGTGGTCTACTTCTGAAAGTGATATTCTTAACATATCGAATAGAGATAAGAAAAAGGGAGCGGACATCATGAAAAACGTCTTATTATTATCAGGGAACGAAAATTCAAGTCACTTATTTTTAGGGGAAGCTAAGCGGACCGCTGAAACTCGGCAAGTTCCTTTGAATTTTAAGGCAACGGTGATGGCTGAATTAACGCCAGAACTGCTAGCGGAACAGGATCTCGTCCTGTTAGCCCCACAAACAGCTAGCGCAGCTGATACGGCCGCAATGAACACGCAAGTCCCAACCGTAGACATTCCTAATGATATTTACGGCTGGTTGAACGGACAAGCACTGGTAAAGTTTGCTTGCCGGCAACTGGACCTGGGTGTCGTGGGTGCATTTTAAAGCAGATCAAGCAATATAATGGGGACTCGCCTGAGTGCGGGTCCTTTTTTGCGTTGTTCTAACCCCAGTTATTTGGGTTGCGTTGCGCACAGCCAGCTGCCAGCGCAGGCCGCGGCTACTAGGTGATAAGTAAACAGTTTTACCCAATTTAGTGCCGTCTCATAAATTGGGGCATAATTGACTGGAAAAAACCGTATTTTATGCATAAAAAAACTAATAATGGGTTAACGGGTAAAATGAATAAAAAATAAGAAGATTGCATGAGATGGCTAATAGTTTCATCATTATTTTTCAGCGGTGTGGCGGGGAATGAAGACGTTTTTATTAGGAAAACCGTTGCGTAACAGGAGTTTGTGCAGTATAATTACTACTATGTTTTATTAGAGGTCTATGAGACACCGTGGCCATCGGCTTTTGCGATTGGTCCTGCGAAAAATAAAATTATTCATTTTTAGAATTGCAATGGAGGTATTATCGTTTTGAATAACAAACCGGAAACAACCAGCCAAGATCGAACCTTCTTCGGTCAACCGCGCGGGTTATCGACGCTGTTCTTCACCGAAATGTGGGAACGGTTCAGTTACTACGGGATGCGGGCCATCCTGATCTACTACATGTACTACTCTGTTACTAAGGGTGGGTTAGGCTTTAGCCAAGCAACTGCGGCTTCCGTGATGTCCATTTACGGTTCCATGGTCTACTTATCCTCAGTCTTAGGGGGTTACATGAGTGACCGTGTCTGGGGGAGTCGGAAGACCGTCTTCATCGGTGGGGTCTTGATTATGTTTGGGCACATTGCGTTGTCCGTTCCTGCCGGCTCAATGGCCTTGTTTATCTCAATTCTCTTGATCGTCTTAGGGACCGGGCTCTTGAAGCCAAACGTTTCTGAAATGGTTGGGGGCCTCTACGATGCTGGGGATACCCGTCGTGATGCCGG
Organism: Levilactobacillus brevis; assembly: GCA_003666485.1. GTDB lineage: Bacteria > Bacillota > Bacilli > Lactobacillales > Lactobacillaceae > Levilactobacillus > Levilactobacillus yiduensis. Next base: position 2,777,720 of record CP032931.1, on the reverse strand, counting down.
GTTTACCATCTTCGTCTTTGGGATTAACTTAGGTTCCTTGGTAGCGCCAATCTTAGTTGGTTGGTTAGGTCTGAGCTACAACTTCCACTTAGGGTTCTCCTTAGCCGCTATCGGGATGTTCTTGGGTCTGGTTCAATACTGGATCGGTGGTAAGAAATACCTGAGCAAGGACAGCCTGTACCCAACTGATCCGCTCGAACCTGGTGACATGAAGAAGTTAACGGTTCGTGGGACGATTGGTTTGGTTGCCTTTGGGTTGATCGTTGTCTTGATGTACCTCTTGGGTTCATTGAACTTAAACAACTTCGTGCTGTTACTGTCGATCATCGCGATTGCCGCACCAGTGGTCTACTTCGTGATCTTCTTGACCAGTAAGAAAGTCACACCCGTTGAACGCAAACACGTGTGGGCTTACCTGGGCCTGTTCATCGCTGCCATGATCTTCTGGGCAATCGAAGAACAAGGGTCATCCGTCTTAGCCCTGTTCGCCGCTAACCAGACGAATAACCATTTCTTAGGCTTACACATCTTGCCAGCTTGGTACCAGATGTTAAACCCACTGTTCATCTTGATCTACACGCCATTCTTCGCCGCATTGTGGAACCGTTGGGGCAAGAAGCAACCAAGTTCACCTGCTAAATTCGCAACTGGGATGCTGTTTGCCGGGGCTTCATACCTGATCATGGTGATTCCTGTGGTTATGTTTGGGACCGACACACGAGTTAGTCCACTTTGGTTAGTGGGTAGCTGGGCCGTTGTCGAAATTGCCGAACTGCTGATTTCCCCAATCGGGTTATCCGTGACGACCAAGTTAGCGCCAAAGGCCTTCCAATCACAAATGATGAGTATGTGGTTCTTGGCCGATGCCGCTGGGCAAGCCGTTAACGCGCAGATCGTTAAGTTATACACACCAGAAAACGAAGCAGCTTACTTCATGGGCGTGGCCATCGTGGCTATCGTCGCTGGGGTCATCATGTTCGCTCTGGTTAAACCAATTAAGAATTTAATGGCCGGTATCAAATAAATTTGTTTCTGGCGAAAAAGTGCTACTCTTATTCGGAGTGGTACTTTTTTTGTCTTTGCAAGAATTGGTGTCAGCTACTACAGCAAGCGGCAGGGATGACATATCTACTAGGCCACAAAATGACTTGCCTGGGATAACTGCTTGGTCGTTGTCAGCGGCATTGGTGCTTAATGGTGACGTCGTGTTAAACTGACACTGGCTATTGGGTGAGCTGTGTGTGAGTCATCAGCCAACTGTTGCTGACGATCATCAATGTAGCCGAGAGCTTGCCAAATATGGGCTTAGCCGTGGGAGTTCCCTTAGCAGCGCTTCTTGCTGGTTAGGGAACTGGCGTCTTTGAAACGCGGGTTGCCGGCTCAAAGACGAGGTGTCGAGACCGCTCTTTGGCTCGGCCCGCCGCCCACAGCGTTCCAGCCCATATTTGGCGGGCGGTAGGCGGCCAGTACGGTTAGCTTAGTCAGGTAACAGGATGATTTTTAAGGAGGCGCAACATGGTTCGAGTTGCTTTGATCAGTGACCTACATTTAGACGTTAACCAGCAGGATGTGGCCACGGTGCTGCGCCAACAGGCGGCTTATCTGACGCAACAGCGCGTGGGGGTCTACCTGATTGCTGGTGACATCACGAATTACTTTGACCAGTCGCTGGCGTTTGTCACGCAATTACAGAAATTGGTAGCGCCGGCCCAGGTCCGGTTCATCGCTGGCAACCATGACATGTTACATGACATCACGTATGCGGGCCTAGAATCGCCGTTAGCGCCCGTTTACCTTCATCGTGGGTATTTAGACGTGACGGGGACCAACTGGCGGATAATCGGCAATAACGGCTGGTACGACTATCGGTTTGCGGACAACCTGGTGGATCGCGATTTTGCGGTCTGGAAACGCGCGTACTGGGTCGACAGCGCGATCACCCAGCCCATGAGCGACCCAGCGCGACTGGCAACGAGTCTGGACCAACTGACGGCGCAGTTAGACGATGCCCGTGCGGCGCACAAACGTGTACTGGCGATGACCCATTTTGTTCCCCGGCGTGACTACATCCGCTACACGGACGATGACCGCTTCTGGAACATGGCTAACGCACTGATGGGGAGTCCGCAGACTGGGGCCCTAATGGAAAAATATTCAGTTCCCGTTGTTTTATTCGGCCACAGCCATCAACGGTTCGCGCCCGCAACCTTTGGTGAGACCCTGTACGTTAACCAGGCGCTGGGGTACCACAATCGCCGAATTAATGAGTGGTCTCAGCCGGATTATTTCACGGAATGGCAACGGCGTTTAAAAATTTTGGACTTAAAATAAAAAAATCTGCAAAAAAGTCTTGACGGTTTATGCAGAATTTTGTATGATAGTGAAGTTGATTCGTTACGACGTTTCAGTTTTTGGTGGGGTAGCGAAGTCTGGCTAAACGCGGCGGACTGTAAATCCGCTCCTTCGGGTTCGGTGGTTCGAATCCACTCCCCACCATTTTTATTATTGGGCTATAGCCAAGTGGTAAGGCAACGGGTTTTGATCCCGTGATGCGCTGGTTCGAACCCAGCTAGCCCAACTAAAAGACCGATCACGGTGTGTGGTCGGTTTTTTTATGCACTTTTTTTCTAAATGCCAATTTAGGTGCCATGTCCGGGGACCTAAAGCCGTCAGCGGACAGCTTGGCGGATGGTCATTATATATTACCCATAAAATGGTTATTAGTATTTTTAATTAATCTAGGCTGACAATTGATAAGGCAAGTGTTAGGATAAAATTAAGAGTAACCCGTTGTGAGCTGGGGGCTGACTGGGGGGGGCTAGGAGGCTGATATCATGGATAAGCAGAGACAACAAGTGAATACAACACGCTGCAAGTGGTTTTACGCTAGCATGACCTTGGTCGGGGCCCTATTAGTGGCCCAACCGGTCTACGCAGACACGCAATCGACCAGTGGCAGTGAAAGTGATGCCGCCACGGCAACGGTGACCGCCACGACTACCCAGACAGCGCCATCAGTGACAGCAACCACAACGCGCTCGTCCACCGCTACCTCCCCGACTACCGCGCAGGCTTCATCGCAGCAGGCGCCTAAGCCAACGGTGACCACGGCCGTTCAGCCAGATAAATTGGCAGTCGGTGGTTCAGCACAGACACGTCAAACACGCAAGACGCCGACCTACGCCTTGCGTCACCAGTTTTTGCGGCAATCGACCGCTACGATTAACCATACGGCCGTGACTCCTGACGCGACAACTGAGCCTGTGACACCAGCCACGCCAACGACGCCGCCGGCCGTCACCCCAGTCACCCCAGCAGAACCTGTGACGCCGACCGTGACCGATTCTTTGACTTATCAATTGAATGACGCGGCCAGTGGGTACATTGTCACTGGTCTGCAGCCAGCGGCCACTACGCCAACGGCCATCACGATTCCTGACTACTATTTGGGCAAGCCAGTCGCCGTGATTGGTGCCGGGGCCTTCAAAAACGCCGGCCTGACCGCGGTCACGCTAGGGGGAAATCTGCAGTGGATCGAAGCGGATGCCTTTGCCAATAATAAATTAAAAACAGTTAAAATGACGGATGGTATCTGGTCAGTCGGCGATAACGCCTTCAGTAATAACGCGTTGACCAGTGTCGACCTGAATCACGTGGTGGCCATCAACACGGGGGCCTTTGCCCATAATGCCATCACTAGTCTCGTGATTCCAGACGGCGTCACAGGAATCGCAGACAACGCCTTTGAAGACAACGCGATTCAGCAGCTGACGATGGGTCCGAACGTTGAAACGATTGGGACAGCGGCCTTTGCGAACAATCAGATTCAAGGGGAGTTGACCTTGCCGGCAAAATTGACCGCGCTCGGCGTCGACGCCTTTAACACCAACCAATTGACGGCCGTTCATGGGCTGGCGCAACTCACGGTCCTCAATACGGGCGTCTTTGCCAATAACCGGCTGACAGGCACGTTAACCCTGCCGGCCAGCATCACCAGCGTAGGGGATCAGGCCTTTACCAACAACCAATTGACTGGCTTGGTCTTGAATGATGCCTTAACGTCGATTGGGACGGCGGCGTTTGCTGAAAATAAGTTAGAAAATTCACTGACCTTACCGGTTAATCTGACCGAGCTGGGGGATGGCGCGTTTGCGACCAACCGGCTGACCCACGTCACCTTGAACGATAAAATTACGCGTGTTGGTATCCGGACGTTTGCCGATAATCAGCTGACCGGGACGCTTGACCTGCCAGACAACATTGTCAACGTTGGGACGGACGCCTTTACCAACAATCAGCTGACCGGGTTGACTGGCGGCAAGAACATCGAAACCATTGAAGCACGGGCATTTTACCACAATGCCTTAACTGGGACACTGAATCTAGCGGACAGCTTGACCAGCATTGGCGCCTACGCCTTTGCGGATAACGACTTGCAGCAGTTGACTGGCGGGGCCGACATGGTTACGATCAACGATCACGCCTTCCAGAACAATCAACTGAGCGGGACACTGAAACTAGCGGACAGCTTGACCAGCATTGGCGCTTACGCTTTTGCCAACAACGGCTTGCAGCAGCTGACTGGTGGGGCCGGCGTGATTACGATCAACGATCACGCCTTCCAGAACAATCAACTGAGCGGTACGCTAACGCTGAGCAATCCACTGACTGACGTGGGAGCCTATGCGTTTGAAAATAATCAGCTGACTGGCCTTGAGCTACAGAACAACGTCAACAGTTTGGCGGACTATTCCTTTGCAGATAACAATTTGAGGACCATCAACGCTGCTGGTCCGATTAACACGATTGGCGATTACGCCTTTGCCGGGCAACAGGATTTGGACAATGTCGCCGCGACGGCTTGGATCGTTAACGTCACTGGGGCTGGCGTGATGACCATTCATGATGTGAAACAGGCCATTGCAGCCAAATTGGGCCTGAGTTATTTGGACGTCGATGGCCTGCAATTCAAGTTGACGGATTCTCAGAAAGCGACTGTCACTTATGACGGGGTCACGGATACACTGACGCTACCGCCTAATGTCACCGACGCAATGGTCACGGTCAGTCTGGTGACGGGTGGCACGGATACCGGTCGCTACAGCGTGAAAAATTTAACGTTCGCATTGAAACGGTACGTGAAAGCTAACGTGGCGATTCCTAGTAATCTGCGAGACGAGGGCATGCTGGACATGCTGATTGGCATGAAGGCCGATAAAGTTCTGAGCGAAGGCCAAGTTGGCACTGTCCAGACGGTAGTGGTCCCTGAAGTAGGGGGCTATACCAAGGACAAAGACACGATTCCGGCATTGGTCAATGCAGACGGGACCATTACCGCACTGGAAAAGGTTGACTATGAGCCCAATCTAGGACCTGGACCCGGGGGTGGCGGCAGTGATCCAACTACGGATCCAAGTACAGACCCAAGTACAGACCCAAGTACAGACCCAAGTACAGATCCAAGCACGGACCCAGGTACAGATCCAAGTACGGACCCAAGCACGGATCCGACCACAGATCCAAGTACGGATGACCCCACCGAGCCGACTGGTAATGAGACTGATACGTTCACCACACCTACTACGCCAGCTGATTCAGAGCCAGAAACGCCAACGACCAACGCTTCTGACGATGATATTTCAGATATCCCTAGTTCCAGCACACTGACGCCAACGACTAACGGGACACATAAGTCGTTGCCGCTGCTACCAAGCGGGGCTGCCAATCGAATCGACTCACACCGAGCTGTGACACCGCGGCCGACAACGCCGTCGCAGCTGCTCGTGCCAACAAGGGTGCCCCACACCCGATTGACGCCGGCAACCCGGTGGGGGCAGGCTGCCACGCCAGTTGGTAGTTTCACCGAAAAACAGACAGACAGCTTACCGCGGTCGCAGGTAACTTCAGTAACGAAGGAGACACAACCAGCGGCCCAACGTCTGCCACAGACCAATGAACAGCAATCGGTTTGGCAATGGCTCGGCCTGGCACTGTTAGCGGGGCTAAGTTGGTTAGGACTGGTAAGTAAGCAACACAGAAGTCAATAATCGATAACGTTAACGAGTTTTGCACCGTAAATTTCTGCGGAGTGAGACTCGTTTTTTGGTGGTCGGCTACCCGGTGAACGATGTTTTATCACAAGATAAGAAAAAACTTTTTTGTACCACATATAGACTTAACTGTTACCTAAGAAAGTAATAGAAACTTGGTTGTGCCCAACATAACTGCTAAACGACAACCAATCTAGCGATAAGTGAATGTGTAATGCAGGCCAATGGAATTTAATTATAGCGGTGATAGTTCTCTCCCTTTGTATTTTTCTAAGACTAGTATTTTAGTTAGGGTATGATAACATGAAAATTATAGTAAATTGATCATTAACAGTGAAGGGACGAGTTGAGTCATGCGTAGCAACGATGGGAGACAAAGAGATGGCCAAAAACGCGTCCAACGTAAATGGTTTTACGCGGGATTGACTGTCGCTGCGTTGAGTACCGGATTGGCAGTGAGTGAACCGACCGCTTGGGCGGCCACCCCCGCGGTATCCGAGCAAGTCAACGACGGGGAGAACACTAGTGCAGCTGAAGGGTCGCAGGCGACTGATAACCAGGCGGGCTCACCTGAAGAGGGGGCAGCCGATGATCAGAATTCCGCGGGTGACCCAGCCGAGACACCTGACGCCCCAGTAGATGCGGATGATACCGACGACGCAGATCAGGCCAATGGGGATGACACTGAAGCGGCCCCGGCAGCCGCAGCGACGCCTGAGAAAACCGCGCCAGCAGCCGACGTCGCTGCACCACAGCAACCGGCAGATGCCAAGACACCTAAACGGCCGACGGTTTCAGCAGATGATTTTTCCTATGCCGCGAACGCTGACGGCACGCTGACCGTGACCGGGTATACCGGCGCAACGCAGCGTCAGCCAGACGGGTCCGCTCCAGCGGATGGCTATGCCACGGAAATTGTGATTCCGGATGCTTATCAAGGTAAGGATATCTCGACAGTCGGCCAAAATGCCTTTAGCGGGACGGCGTTACAAGCAGCGGGGTTGCCCAAATTAACCAAGATTACGATCGGCAAGAATGTGCACTTGATCGAAGCAGATGCCTTCGCTGACAACATGTTAACGGCCGTGACCTTTTCTGGTAACTGGGTGTACATTCACGATGAGGCGTTTAAAAATAATCAGCTGGCGGATATCGATCTAACCGGCGTCGTTCAGATTTGGCGAGCAGCGTTTAGCAACAATCCGCTGTCAAAATTGACGTTACCGGAGACGGTTGAACTGATTGGTGACGAGGCCTTTGCCAATTGCCAGATTGGGCAGTTGCATTTGGATGATAAATTGGTGTCGGTCGGGACGGCAGCCTTTGCGAATAACGCGATTCAAGGCGCGCTGACGATTCCGGATAACTTAACCAGTATCGGTGATCAGGCTTTTAGTGGTAATCAGCTGACGGGGGTGACCTTGGGCCGACAAGTGGAAACGATTGGGACAGCGGCTTTTGCTGATAATCAGCTCCAAGGGCCACTGGTGATTCCGGATGAAGTCACCGGTATTGGGGAGCGCGCTTTTGATGGCAATCAGTTAACCGCGCTCACCTTAGGCCAACGGGTTGAGACCATTGGTAAGCAAGCCTTTCAGGGCAATCCGTTAGCCGGTCAGCTGACCATTCCTGCTAGTGTTCAAGATATTGGGGATTTAGCGTTCGTTGGTGCGCATTTGACTGGTTTAGTCTTTGCTGACCAAGCCAAGCTCAACCGGGTTGGCATCCAAGCCTTTGCCAGCAATCAATTGACGACGCTGGTATTGCCAGATAGTGTGACCAACATTGAGACGGGCGCCTTCAGTCATAACCAATTAGCGGGGGACTTAACGTTGCCACAAATGCTGGCGAACTTAGGTGATGCGGCTTTTTCTGACAATCAACTCGGACACGTGATTTTGAATGACTGGTTGGAAAAGATTGGCACAGCGGCGTTTGAGAATAATCATCTGACTGGTGACGTGATAATGCCAGTGGCGCTGATCAGTCTGGGAGAAAGGGCGTTTGAGAATAATCAGCTGGGTCACGTCACGTTGAATGATCGGCTGGAGACAATTGGGACATCGGCGTTCGCAAATAATCAACTGACTGGTGACGTGATAATGCCAGTGGCACTAACCGACCTGGGCGATAGAGCTTTCGTGAATAATCAGCTGAGTCATGTTACGTTGAATGATCGGCTGGAAAAGATTGGGACATCGGCGTTTGAGAATAATCATCTGACTGGTGACGTGATAATGCCAGTGGCACTGACCGACTTGGGTGATAGGGCCTTCATGAACAATCAACTCGGACGCGTGATTTTGAATGATCAGCTGGAGACAATCGGGACAGCGGCGTTTGAGAATAATCAGCTATCTGGTGATGTGGTATTGCCAGATAGCCTCACCAATATGGGCGAAGGGGCCTTTCGGAATAACCAGCTGACCTATTTGAAAATTGGTAGTGGGCTAAAGTTGATTGAACATACAGCGTTCGAAAATAATCAGCTAGTGTATGTAACGCTACCAGAAACGATTACACAGGTGGGCGAGTCGGCATTTGCCCATAACCAATTGAATTTCATTAAAATTATGAACGACCACATTATCCTGAGACAAGAAGCCTTTGCTTACAATAACTTGCAGAGCTTGGATGCCGAAAATAAACCCTGGACGAATGACCAGAATGCCTTCAGTCATCAAGAGAGTTTGCAAATTGCGGTCAAGCAGCGAACGGCAACCACCGTGTCCGGGGTGCGGACAACACTAACAGGGTGGCTGGCCATTAACGGCGACGCGCTGCGGAAGTTGACCTTCTTGTACCAAGGCCAGCTGCTAGCCTACGATGAGGCCAGCGACACGCTGACCTTGCCAGCTGGTCTGCCAACCGATCAATCAGCGAAACTGACAGTCGTTTTCACTTCTAACGGTGAATTCACTGGCCAATTTGGGATTGATCAGCTGACGATCATGCTGCCACCCCTGGCAAGTGAACCGGATGACCAGCCGTCTAAAGAGACGGAGCCATTACCCGGTAAAGAGACGGAGCCGCTCCCCGAGGAAATCCCGACCGTACCGACACCGACGCAACCGTCAACGGATACCCAGACCGGGGATGAAGCGCCAGCGGTAGTTCCCGTGCCAAGTGTCAACTGGTCACATGACCCGTATACTGGGGAGCGCATGGCTAATCAAATCGTGGATCAGTTCAAGCGGCACCGCAATCCAACGCCAGTCGCCACCGTACGGCAGGCTGCTCAGGACGAGTGGACCTGGTCGACCGTTCAGCCAACCGTGCGTCGGTCACTGGTAACGGCAGACACGCAGCCAATCCAACCTGAACACGGCCGTTCGGTTCGCACCGGCCAAGTCGGCGCCAAGGTCAATACTAATCCGGCACCAACTCTGCCACAAACCAACGGCACGACGACACCGTGGCAAGCCGTTGGTCTGGCTCTACTTGCCGGTCTCGGCTGGCTAAGCGGAGGCTTGCACCGACGTCATGAATAGGAACAAATCGACAGACTGACCCTAGTGCCGGTCTGTTTTTCTTTGCTTTTTGGACCAATCGATGAGGGTGACGAGCCAAACACCACGAAAAAATTGACAATCCCGCGGAACTTCGCTAAAGTCAAATTAATAATTGCTCCAGACCATTTGTGGATTTGTCAAAGAAAGTGGGGGTCTTATCATGGCAACGATTGTGCAACCGGAAGACCTGTTTGCCTTGCGACCACTGGCACAACCAGTCAGTGATGGCCAACGGGTGTATTACGTGGAGAGTCAACTAGACCAGCAGGAAAATGCCAGTCAAGCGGCCATTTACAGCGTCCAACTGGCTGACGGCAGTGACCGGCGGCGGTGGAGTCCGGCCGGCATTACCGTCAGTGAGCTGGCGTTGAGCCCCAGTCGGCGGTATTTGGCCTTTACTGGGACCGTGGCGGACCACAGCCAATTGTTTTTGGTTCCGTTAAGCGGCGGCGCACCTGAACAGATTACCCGTGGGGATGCCGACATCAGTCAGCTGATCTGGGAAGCTGACGCTGACGTCCTTTACTTTCAGACCACGACGGGCGCGGCCAAACCCACCAAGCTCCCAAGCGTGCGGGTGGTCGACAAATTACAATACAAACAAAACGGCCAGGGCCTATTGCCTCAAGGCCTCACGTATCAATGTATTCGCTACCAGTGTGCCAGCCGGGACCAATCCGTGGTGTTAGAACGGCAGCATCCCTTTACCGTGACGGCGGCCAACCCAGACGGCTTATTATTTGATGCCAAACGCTTGCCGGACGACGAGCATGATTTTAGCACTGGCGAGTACTGGCATCCCTTTGATGGCACCGCTGAGCGCCTGTTAAACGCGCAACTGGCAGCCGGGTCCTTTGGTCAGGGCCAGTTGGCGGCGGATGGCCATCGCGTCTTGATGTGGGGCCAGGACAATCACATCCCTAACGTGTCGCAGTTCCACGCCTGGCTCAGCGACTTGCGGACGGACACCCTAACGGATCTGACCGCGCCCCGCGACGTCGAGGTCGGCGATATGCTGGCGGTCGACAGCCAACAGCGCCAGTCCGGCCAATTTGTCGCCTGGCTAGATGACCAGACTTTTGTGACCTTGGAAAATGCCCACGGGCGCCTCAGCCTGGTCAGTCAACAGCTCGCAGATAACGCGCAGCCCCAGACCTTGCTGGGTGGCGACCGGGCCATCACCGACTTCAGTGTGGTGGATGCCAACACCATCGTCTTCACCGAGACCACCATGACCAGCGTGAGCCGTTTAAAGGCCCTTAACGTGGCCACAGGTGATGAGTGGGGACTGGTGAACCCCAATGCCACCTATGAGGCTAGACATGCACTGGTGGCCGGACAACGCTTTACATTTAAGGGTGCGGCCGACTGGGAGATTGAAGGCTGGTATTTCCCACCGGTCACCCCAGCACCTCGGCATCCGGCGGTTCTGTACGTACATGGTGGCCCCCAGGTCGACTTTGGCTACGGCTTCTATCACGAGCTACAGTTCTTGGCCGGCCAGGGCTACGGCGTCATCACCATCAACCCGCGCGGCGGTAACAGTTATGGCCAGGACTTTGAAACGGCCGTCATTGGCCATTACGGCGAAGGCGACTTCGAAGACCTGATGCTCGGCGTCGACGCGGCGCTCAAGCTTGACCCGACGATTAATTCCGCCCAACTTTGCGTGACTGGCGGGTCGTACGGCGGGTTCATGACCAACTGGATCGAAACGCACACGGATCGGTTCGCAGCCGCCGTGACGCAACGGTCGATCGCCAATTGGATCAGCTTTTATGGCACCAGTGACATCGGCTATTTCTTCACGCCGTGGGAGTTGAAACAAGACATGCGCGACATCGATCGGCTATGGCATTTCTCGCCGTTGGCCTACGTTCGCCAAGCCAAGACACCAATCCTGGTCTTGCACGGCGAAGAGGATCTACGTTGTCCAACGACGCAGGGCGAAGAGTTCTTCGTGGGGTTGAAGGAAGCCGGCGTGGACACGCAACTGGTACTCTTTCCGAAGTCGAACCACGAATTGTCGCGCTCCGGGTTACCGAATTTAAGAATTGAACGTTTAAACCGCATCAACCAGTGGTTCAAGGACCACTTATCCAAGGAGGAAGCAAAATGAAGATTGGATTTATCGGCGTCGGTGGTATGGCTCAGGCCATTATCGGCGGCTTGCTGCAGGCCAAGACCTTTGCCCCAGCGGACATCGTGGTCCATAGCCACCGGCAAGAAAGCTACGGTCCCTATGCCGCGGCGCACGGGTTGACCCCGGTTGCCAGTAACGCCGACGTGGTGACGGCCAGTGACCTCGTGGTGCTAGCCGTGACGCCCAACGTGGCTGTCGACGTCTTGCAAGAAGTTGAACCGCAACTGGCCGACGGTGACAAGGTCCTGATCTCCATCGTGGCTGGGCTGAGCTTGGAACAACTGGCAAACGTGGCGGGCGAAAACGTCCCGATTTTACGGACGCTGCCCAACGTCAATGTCGAGGTCGGGGCGGGGATGACCGCCGTGGCCGCCAATGACCAACTGACCGGGGATAATCTGACTGCTGCGCTGCGGGTCTTCAACACGATTGGCTCGACGACCGCGCTGGCCGAAGACCAATTTGGCGTGTTCAGCGCGCTGGCGGGAAGTTCACCGGCCTACATCGACTTCTTCATCGACAGCCTCAGTCGCGCTGGGGTCAAGCACGGCCTTAGTAAGGACCAGGCGACGCAGATTGCGGCCCAGGCAACGTTAGGGTCAGCTAAAATGGTCCTGGCCAGCGACAAGATTCCGTTTGCCCTGATCGACCAAGTGGCGTCTCCCGGTGGCAGTACCGTGGCGGGGTTGCTGGCGATGGAAGAGGCTGGCTTCATGACGGCCGTGGTCAAGGGCATCGACGCGACCATCAAACGCGATGCGGGTGGTCCGGCGTAGAATTAATTGTAGCGGGGGCTGGCCGCCTTACCGTTCGCCAAATTTGGACCGTGACGCTGTGGGAAGGACCGGTCGAAGCCAAAGGGCGGTCTTCAACCTCGCTTCGAGCCGAAAGTCGCGTCTCGAAGACGCCAGTTTCCAAGCAGACCACTTGCAAACGCCCACGACTGAGTCCAAATTTAGCTCACTCACGGCTACGTGGTAGGTTGTCCACTAATGTGGATGTACGTTGCCATTTCAGCGATTTCTCTGCTAATTTTGTGGGTAATCATCGACGTAATCGGAGGAGGTCAGAGATGTAGGTTGCTGTGACAACGGTGTTAGCTGAGCTTTTTTTCTCAGCTTACAGCGTGTTCCCCATAGCTACCGGAATCTCTGACAGCCGCAGGTGGTGGCGTGGACTGATTTAATGTTCACAATCCCGCAAGAAAAAATAAAAAATTACCAGTCGCGTGAGTTGCCTTTTTGGTCTATACCGATTATAATAACAGTGTTGACTGAAGGTTATAATTGATGAGGAGGAGACTCATGAGTATTGTTTTAAAACACGCGAAGATTTACACCGGTGATGCGGTCATTCCCGATGGGTTTATTCGTTTCGACCAAGAGATTGAAGCGGTCGGCCCCGTTGCTGATTTCCGGCCATTGCCTGCCGATGAGATTCACGTGGTGACTGGCAAGACGATTGTTCCCGGATTTATTGACGTGCATAGCCATGGGGGCTATGGATATGATAGTATGGATGGGGACCCTGACCAAATTGATAAGATGGTTAATCTCATGTCGTTAGAAGGCATTACCTCGATTTTCCCGACCACGATGACGCAGTCCAATGACGCCATCGACCACGCCATGCAAGGGATTGCGGTGGCTGCCGAACGGAATCCGTTGATTCAAGGCGTTCATTTGGAAGGGCCATTCATCGCGGCCATCTTCAAGGGTGCACAGCCGGAGAAGTACATCAAGGATCCCGACGTTGACCTATTGGACCGGTGGAACCAGTTGTCTGGCAACCGGGTCAAATTGATTACCTACGCGCCAGAAGACGCCGGGGCCAAGCAGTTTGAAGCCTATTGTTTAGCTAACGGCATCGTGCCATCTGTCGGTCACTCCAACGCCACGCGAGAACAATTACTGGAAAGTCGCGCAACGCACGTGACCCACTTGTACAATGCACAACGGGGGTTGCGGCACCGTGAACCCGGTGTGACGGGCCACGCAATGTTGGAAGACAATCTATTTTGTGAATTAATTTGCGATGGGTTCCACATCGTGCCGGACATGATCAAGTTGGCCTACGAACAAAAGGGTCAACACCGGCTAGAATTAGTCACCGATTCCATGCGTGCCAAGGGGATGCCCGAGGGCGTTAGTGAATTGGGTGGCCAAAAGGTCATCGTCAAGGACCGGCAAGCTCGCTTGGAAAGCGGCAACTTAGCGGGTTCCGTCTTACGGTTCGACGAGGCCTTCCGCAACGTCATCGCCTTTACCGGCTGTGACGTCAACGACGCCGTGCAAATGAGCGCTGTCAACCAAGCCGAGGAATTTGGCCTGACCCAAAAGGGCAAGTTACTTCCCGGCCGCGACGCCGATTTAAACTTGTTAACACGTGATCTCCACGTGGACACGACCTATAGTTTGGGCCGCAACATGCAGGAGCTCATCAAATAAACCAATTGTAGATATTTGAGAAGGGACGTTGGGTGCTGTGAGTTCACCGATTTATATTCAAATTCATAATGACATTAAACGTGCAATTGAAGCCGGAAAATGGGCGGTTGGCGATCGAATTCCGTCTGAACGAGAGTTGTCTCGTGATTTTGATGTGAGTCGGATGACGCTTCGCCAGGCCATTCAAACGCTGGTCGACGAAGGCATCTTGGAGCGCCAAGTGGGTTCTGGGACCTACGTCGCCAACCAAAAGGTCCAGGAAAAAATGTCTGGGGTCACTAGTTTTACTGATTTAATGTTGACCCAAGGCAAGCAGCCGACCAGCAAGACGATTTCGTATCACGTCATGAATCCGTCTTTGAGCGAGGCTGAAAAGCTAAAGCTCAATGAGGACGACCAGGTGTTACGGATGGAACGGATTCGCTACGGCGATGACGTGCCGATCTGTTTTGAAGTGGCCACGGTACCCGAAAAGCTGGTGGACGGCCTGAATAAAAAGGAAGTCACCAGTTCACTGTACCGAGCATTGGAGGACAAGAAGCAACTGAACCCGGGCAAGGCCCAACAAACGGTTTCGGCCATGTCAGCGTCGGAACGCATCGCCGAATACCTGAACATCAAGCGCGGCGACGCCATCTTGCGGCTGCGCCAGGTGACGTATTTGCAAGACGGCACGCCGTTTGAATATGTGCGGACCCAGTACGTGGGCGAGCGGTTTGAATTTTATTTGGAAAAGTAAATATGAGGGGCTGGACGGTGGTTCGGCTCCTTTTTTGGCAAGTTGCCCTGGTGAAATCAAGTCATCTGGCTGCAGTGAAAATTTGCCGGAGCGCAGCCTATGCTGAGGGTGCTTGCCATGTGAAGATTATTCGAAAACAAAAAAGCCAGCGCCAAGTCACGCTAGCCTAGATGAAATATTAATTGTGCTGGTAAACCTGCCACTGATAACACCGCAGTAGCCGAGAGTTCGCCAAATATGGGTTCAGCCGTGGGAGTTCCCTTAGCGGTATGTTTCAGGCCGCTTAGGGAACTGGCGCCTTTGAGACGCGACCTTCGGCTCAAAGCGAGGCCGAGACCGCTTCTCAGGCTCGGCCCGGTCCGCCCACCGCGTTCCAACCCATATTTGGCGGACGGTAGGCGGTCAAACGCCGACGTTACCGCTGGTGCTTGGCCTGCTGCCGCACGAGATGCAGGTAGTGGGGAATGACCGCGATGCGTTTCAGCCGCTTGGGGTCCGTCACTGTCCGGTAGAACCATTCCAAATGGTGGTCTTGCCAGAACTTGGGGGCGCGGACGACCGCACCAGCTAGCACGTCGAAGCTACCACCGACGCCCATCCACAAGCCCTTGGTCACGTGACGGTAGCGGTGAATGAATTGTTCTTGCTTGGGAAAGCCTAGCGCGGCAAACACCATGTCGGGTTGCTTGGCCTGAATGTCGGCCACGATGGGCGCTTCATCCTGGAAGTAGCCGTCGTGAATGCCGGCGATGACCAACCCGGGATAGTCGCGGGCCAAAATGGGTTTCAGCTGGGCAATCACTTCTGGCTTGGCACCGAGAAAGTAAGCCGAGCGATGCTGGTCACTGCCCCAGGCCAACAGCGCCTGTAAGGTATCGAACCCGGTGATGCGTTCGGGCAAGGGCTGTTTGAGAATCTTCGCCCCATCCAAGATACCGACCCCATCCGGTGTGATGAAGTCGGCGCCCAACAGGAGGTCGCGGTACTCAGCGTGTTCATGCGCGTACATGACGATCTCCGGATTGGCGGTCACCACGAAGGTGTTTTGATGGTCGGTGATCCGTTGTTGTAAGACAGGCAATAAGGCTGCTGCCGTGGTTTTGACGAAGGGTAAGTCAAGCACGGTGACGGTCGGAAATGTGGTTTGCATAGGGGGACTCCTCTCAAGATTGGCACGAGAACGAATTAAGCCCCCGGTGCCGCATTAAATTGTATGACGCTCTGTTTGTTTCATGCTAAAATAAAGCTATTGAAATTAAATTTAAGACCATTAAATCCGGCTCAAAAACCAGCTAAGGGAGTAGCTCATTATGACGAATTTGTATCCTGACGACAGTATGACTCTGCACACGGATGCCTACCAGATCAATATGATTCAAACTTACTTCGAACAAGGAATCGCGGACAAACACGCGGTCTTTGAAGTCTTTTTCCGGGAAATGCCGTTTAAAAACGGTTACGCGGTCTTCGCTGGTTTGGAACACATTGTTCATTATATCCAAAATCTGCATTTTTCCCAAACGGATATTGATTACTTACGAGAAGCTGAAGATTATTCCGAAGACTTTTTAAACTACTTGGCGAATTTCAAATTCCGCGGGTCGATTCGCTCGGCCGTGGAAGGCGAGTTGGTCTACGCGCACGAACCACTGTTACAGGTGGAGGGACCGCTGGCTGACTGCCAATTGGTGGAAACGGCCATCTTGAACATCATCAATTACCAAACCTTGATTGCCACCAAGGCCGCGCGGATTCGTTCCGTGGCCGGGGATGACGCATTGATGGAATTCGGAACGCGGCGTGCGCAGGAGTTTGACGCGGCTATCTGGGGCACCCGGGCAGCCTTTATCGGCGGTTTTGACGCGACGTCTAACGTCCGGGCCGGTAAGATCTTCGGTATCCCCATCAGTGGGACCCACGCCCACGCCTTGGTCCAAACCTATGGCAACGACTACGACGCCTTCATGGCCTATGCCAAGACGCACCATGATTGTGTGTTCTTAGTCGACACCTACGATACGCTGCGGAGCGGGGTGCCGAACGCCATCAAGGTGGCCCAAGAACTCGGCGACCAGATCAATTTCCAAGGGGTCCGCATCGACTCTGGCGATATGGCCTATCTATCCAAACGGGTACGGCAAAAGCTAGACGAGGCTGGTTTCCCGAACGCTAAAATTTACGCATCCAATGACCTGGATGAAAAGACGATTCAAAGTCTCAAGATGCAAGACGCCAAGATCGACGTTTGGGGCATTGGGACCAAGCTGATCACGGCCTTTGACCAACCCGCTCTGGGAGCTGTCTACAAGATGGTTGCCATTGAAGACAATCAGGGTAAGATGAAGGGCACCATCAAACTGTCCAACAACGCCGAGAAGGTGACGACGCCTGGCAAGAAACAAGTTTGGCGCATCACCAAGAAGGCGGACGGTAAGACGGAAGGGGATTACGTGGCCTTGATCGATGAGGATCCGCGCAATGAGGACTCACTGTTCATGTTCCACCCCAGCTACACCTACATCAACAAGACCGTCAACGACTTCAATGCCCGGCCCATCTTACAAAACATTTTTGATCAAGGTGAGTTGGTCTACAAATTACCAACGCTGTCGGCCGTGCGTGACCGGTGTCGCGGTGCCTTAGCGAACCTGTGGCCAGAATACAAACGGGACTTGAACCCGCAAAAGTATCCCGTCGATTTATCACAGGATTGCTGGGACCACAAGATGGCCATCATCAAGGATATTCACACGTACGTTCAGACGATGCCAGAATAGCATCGCCCAAATCTAGGGGGCAGTATTATGCGTGCTATGCAAAAAGAAATTATTGAAGCGTTGAAGGTCCAACCGTCAATCGATCCGGCAACGGAGGTACGGCGGAGCGTGGACTTCTTAAAGGCGTATCTCAAGCACTATGATTTCATGAAAACGTTGGTCCTGGGCATTTCCGGCGGTCAGGATTCGACGTTGACCGGATTACTGTGCGAACAAGCCGTCACGGAATTGCGCCAGGAAACGGGCGACAACGACTACCGCTTCATTGCGGTGCGCCTGCCATACGGTGAGCAAGCCGATGAAGATGACGCCATGATGGCCATCGACTTCATGAACGCGGATGAAGTGGAACGGGTCAACATTCAGCCGGCCACGGATGCCACGGTGGCGGCAGTGGCGGCCAACCACGAGACTGTGAGTGACTTTAACAAGGGCAACATCAAGGCCCGTCAGCGGATGATCGCCCAGTACGCGATTGCCGGGGCACGCAACGGGGCCGTCGTGGGAACCGACCACGCGGCCGAAGCGGTCACGGGTTTCTACACGAAGTACGGGGATGGTGCCTCGGACATTTGCCCAATCTGGCGGCTGAACAAGCGCCAAGGTGCGGCCATGCTCCGCTACCTGGGCGCGCCGGAACACCTGTATCAAAAGGTGCCTACGGCTGATTTGGAAGAAGACCGGCCAGCACTGCCCGATGAAGCGGCCTTGGGCGTTCGCTATCAAGATATTGATGACTACCTGGAAGGCAAGCCGGTGGCTACGGCCGCGGCGGAACGCATCGAGGGCTGGTACCGCAAGACCGCGCACAAGCGTCATTTGCCAGTGAACGTCTACGATACGTTCTGGCAGGATTAATTTACGGAGGCGGAGTACCTATGGCAAGAAACAATTTACAGAAGAATAATATGAATGGCTACATCCAAGTGCTCTCTGGGGTCTTGAAGACCACCGAAGACGGCGCGGAACAAATGAATGCCGACTTTGAAAAGATGCGTGGCGCTATCGACAACGACACGGTCAGTGACCTGTCGCAAGTTGATCTGCAAAAGGTGGCTGACAATTTCCAACGGGGCACGGACAGCTACGAAGACAATCTAAACAAGCTCCAACAGGCCAACGTACCGGTGCGTGTGCTGGGTAAGCACAAGTCACTGGTCGCCGCTTACCGGACCTACACGCAGGCATGCCAAGCCATGACCGACAGCATCGACGTGGAGCACCAAGCCGTCGACAACGCCGCTTTTGACGAAGCCGAAAAGACGCAAGAAAATGCCATGGAAAAGGTCACGGCCGCTACCCAGCGGATCATGACCAGCCCAATGTAGACAACTCTGGTGGGGACTGGCCGCCTTACCGTGGCACGAAATCTAGGCTGGAACGCTGGGGGAGGACGGTCCGAGCCGAAGTGCGGTCTCGGACCTTGATTTGAGCCAGAAAATCACTGTCTCAAATACACCAATTTAGCAGCACAAGTCGCTACTAAATTCCCCGGCTGAGCCTAGATTTCGTACCACTCACGGCTGACATTGGCGATTGGTCAGCAACAGTTGATTGAATCTGCAAGTTGGTGGCACACTACGGGTGATAGTCCAAGTTTGGAAAGAATCGCCGTCGAGTCCAAGGAGGCCGAAGCAACAAGTCACTCGGGCAACACGAACGTGATTGGACGGCTGGACAGTAAACTACGTTAGAATTGATTACAGCTATCGTAGCCGAGAGTTCGTTAAATATGGGTTCAGCCGTGGGAGTTTCCTAAGCGGCACGGTTCGTGCTGATTAGGAAACTGGCGTCTTTGAGACGCGACCTTCGGCTCAAAGGCGAGGTGTCGAGACCGATCTTTGGCTCGACCCGTCCGCCCACCGCGTCCCGGCCCATATTTAGCGAACGGTAGGCGGGCAGGTTGCACTATGTGATTTTGGGTTTAGTGACTAAGTCGTAAAATAACGGGGTCGCTTCACAACTTGTGGGGTGACCTTTTTGTTTGGGCGCAAACGGACGGAGAGACCCGCTGGCATGGTATAATGCAGGTATATCGTTTAGAAAAAGTAACGGAGGGGTTGCATGGCAACGAAACAAACAGAAACGGCGCTTAGTGAGCTCGCCAAGCCGGTGCAGCAACAATTGACGCAGTACCGGGTGCAGCAGATTCAAGCCGTGCTGTCCCTATTAGACGAAGGCAACACGGTGCCATTCATTGCCCGGTATCGGAAGGAACGGACGGGGTCTTTGGATGAAGTCGCCATTCGTGATATCGAAGATGAGGCGCGCCGGCTGATGAAATTAAATCAACGGCGCCAAGAAGTTTTGAAGATTATTGATGAGCAGGGTAAATTAACCCCGGCGTTGCGGCAAAATTTGGCCCATGCCACGGTGCTCCAACAGGTCGAGGACTTGTATTTGCCTTACAAACAAAAACGACGGACCAAGGCGACCGTTGCCCGAGAAGCGGGGTTAACGCCGCTAACGCAATGGCTGCTGAGCTTTCCAGCCACGGGATTGGATGCCAAGGCGCAACAGTTTGTCGACCCGGCTAAGGATTTGCCGGACCTCGCGGCAGTTTGGGCCGGCGTTCACGAGATCCTTGCGGAGACGTTTAGCGAGCAGGCGGCGTTTCGGGAATGGATTCGGCAGTACACCTGGCAACATGGTGAGCTGACCAGCAAACGCAAACGTGGGGCGGCCGACGATGATGAGCAACAAGTTTACGCCACATACTACGATTTTAGTCAGTCACTCAAGCAGATTCCGCCTTACCGGGTGTTGGCTATCAACCGGGGCGAGCGCGAGAAAGTTCTGTCGGTCGGTGTTACCGTTGATCCGGCGTCCATTTTGCAGTATGGACATTTCCGATTAGTCGGGCAACACCACGGCCCAGCGGTGGTCAAGGTGACGGCGGCATTTGCGGATGCCTACAAGCGCTTCTTGGGTCCAGCCATTGCGCGGGAACTGCGCCGACAACTGACGGAAAAAGCCGATGAACACGCCATTCAGGTGTTCGGCAACAATCTGTACCACCTGTTGATGCAGGCACCGCTGAAGGGCAAGGTCGTGATGGGTTTTGACCCGGCGTACCGGACGGGGTGCAAGTTAGCCATCATGGATGCTAACGGCCGTTTCCTGGCCAAGCAGGTCATTTACCCGCATAAGCCGGCGAAGGCCAAAGACCGGGCAGCCGCGGGGCCGGCGTTTAAGCAATTGCTGGAGAAATATCACGTTGAAATGATTGCGATTGGCAACGGGACCGCTAGCCGGGAATCCGAGGAGTTTGTCAGCAACATTTTGAAGACGCTGGATCACCCAGTCTATTACGTCCTGGTCAATGAAGCCGGGGCGTCGGTCTATTCCGCCAGCGCCAATGCCCGTGCCGAGTTCGCCGACTTTCACGTTGAGGAACGGTCGGCCGTGAGCATTGGGCGGCGTCTTCAAGATCCGCTGGCCGAGCTGATCAAGATCGACCCTAAAGCGGTTGGTGTGGGGCAGTACCAGCATGATGTGCCCGAAAAGGCGTTGGATGCCCAACTGGACCGGGTCGTGGAGACGGCGGTCAACCAGGTGGGGGTCAACGTCAACACGGCTAGTCCGGAGTTACTGACGCACATTTCTGGCCTAACGGCAACGACAGCGCAAAACATCGTGGCCTACCGCAATGAAAATGGTGCGTTTGCCGCGCGGCAGGAGTTGAAGAAGGTGCCGCGCCTGGGACCCAAGGCGTATCAGCAGGCCGTGGGCTTCCTCCGTATCATCGGTGGTCGCGAACCGCTAGACAATACGGATATTCATCCGGAAAGCTATACGGCGGCCCATCAGCTTTTGACGCAACTGGCACCGGACGGGCAGATTGGTACGCCCAAGCTCCAGCAACAGTTGGCCCAGTTGAATCAGGCACAATGGGCGGAACAGTTGGGGATTGGCGCGGCAACGTTGGCCGACATCATTGCTGGCTTGGGCAAGCCCGGTCGTGATTTGCGCGACAGCATGCCAGCCCCCTTGCTGCGGCAAGACGTCTTGACCATGGCAGACCTGAAACCAGGGATGGAGTTACAAGGTACCGTCCGCAACGTGGTCGACTTTGGGGCTTTCGTGGACATTGGCGTCAAGCAAGACGGCCTGGTCCACATTTCTCAGCTGGCTGACCACTACGTTAGTGACCCCAGCACGGTCGTCACGATTGGCGATGTCGTGACGGTTTGGGTCCTGAGCGTCGACGAGAATCGTCACCGAATTCAATTAACAATGCGAGCTGAGCAACATGACTAATCAAGAGTTACAGCGGCTGGTCGAGCGCATTTCGCTGGAAAGTTTTGGCAAACCGTTTCGCCACCACGCCATGTTTAACGCCCGCTTGAGAACGACGGGCGGCCGCTACCGGTTGCGTGATCACAACTTGGAAATCAATCCAAAAATGTACACGGAACACGATGCGGCTGTGTTGATTGGCGTCATCAAACATGAACTGTGTCATTATCATTTGAACTTGGCGGGCCAGTCCGGGCAGCACCGCACGGCGGCCTTCAAGCAATTGCTACAGCAGGTGGGTGGCTTGCGTTTCGCCCCAGCACCGCCGAACGCCCAACCGCGTCCGCGACGTTGGCAGCTTTACGTGTGCGCCCGGTGCCAGCAGAAATATTATCGCGCGCGCCGCATCGACGTCACCAAGATGGTCTGCGGTCGGTGTCACGGGCGGCTCCAATGGCAAAAAACGGTGATTGCGGTCACCCGGCCGCAAGCATAGGAGGTTGATAGGATGGGTAAAACAATTATTCGGGTTCCCGCAACGGCGGCGAACTTAGGCCCCGGCATTGATTCAATCGGGGCGGCATTGCATCTGTATTTAACGGTGATTATTGAAGAAAAAACGGAAAAATGGCGGGTCAACCACGCGCTGGGCACGGAGATTCCCCGTGACGAAAATAACCTGATGGTCCAAACGGCGTTGAAGGTCAACCCGGATTTGCCGGCACACCAATTGACGGTGATGTCAGATATCCCGGTATCCCGAGGCTTGGGCAGTTCGACCAGCGCCATTATCGCTGGAATCAAGATTGCTAACGAATTGGGCGAAATGGATTTGACCATCCCCGAACAGTTAAATTGGGCGGTCAAACTCGGTGGTGCCGTGGACAACGTGGCGCCTGCCTTGATGGGCCAAGCCGCAGTGGCCGCCACCGATGGCGACACGGCCAAGGCTATCAAGCTACCATTACCCGACTTGCGAGTCTTGGTCTTCATCCCTGGTCAAAAGCTCCTCGCCCGCAAGAGTCGCGAAGCACTGCCCAAGGATTTACCGTTAGCCACGGCGGTCCACGCCAGCAGTGTGGCCAACGTCTTGGTGGCAGCGCTGCTGACTAAGGATTGGGAATTGGCTTCAAAGATGATTGAGCGCGACGAGTTCCATGAACAGGCCCGTTCACAACTGGTACCTGAACTGAACCAGATTCGCGACGTAGCCCACGAGTTGGGCATCACCGGCACATACCTGAGTGGGGCGGGGCCAACCGTCGTCACCTTTGGCACGGCGGCGCAGCTAACGCTATTGCGTGCCAAGCTGGAAAAACGCGACTTGGCTGGTAGCCTGCGCATCATCGACCTCGATCCGGACGGCGCGACCGTCCTCACCGATGCATAAAGAAAACTTTTTTGAATTAACTTGCAAAAAATATTGTCAGGTGCGGAATCATTTGGTATACTATTTCTTGTGAGTTAATGCGGCCATGGCGGAATTGGCAGACGCGCAAGATTAAGGATCTTGTCCGGGTAATCCGGGTGGAAGTTCGAATCTTCTTGGCCGCATCAGAGGTTTACGGAAAGTCTTGACCATTTTGGTTGAGGCTTTTTTGTTAGTCGGGAAAGTAAAAGCCCCTCCCTAGTCATTTGTTCAGATGATTAGGGAGGGCACAATTCTTTTAAGGCGCTATTATTTAGAAGAATGCCTATTCAATGAATTTCTTTGCAGCAATTGCATCAGTCAAAGTTTCTGAAAAATTTAAATTCATATCTTTACCTAATGTATCAGCCCAGCGGGGAATCGTTAGCGTTTTCTTAATCAGTTTTTGATTGTCTAGGTAATTGGAAACGTTGACGGTAACCATAGATATGAATGATTTTTCTTTGTCGTAGACTAGATCAAAGTCATGATCATCTTTGAAAGGGTCATCGCCGTCTAAAGAGAGACGGTTTATATTTGATGGATTTGGAATAGCAAGACCATCTTCAAGGTTTCCGGCAAGTGTCACGCCTAGCCAATCAGAAGCCATATACATTGCATCTGAAATATCGGTGCCTAGTGTACTGGAGTTCTTGAAATCTGGGAAGTAAATTGAATATTTTGTATCTACAGAATCGTCATAGTAAAAAAGTGCAGGATAAGTTACTAACATCGTTAATCCTCCTCGTATGATATAAGCCAAAGAAGCTGATTATAATGGCCTAGTTTCTTTTTTTC
Source organism: Levilactobacillus brevis (assembly GCA_003666485.1). GTDB lineage: Bacteria > Bacillota > Bacilli > Lactobacillales > Lactobacillaceae > Levilactobacillus > Levilactobacillus yiduensis. Next base: position 2,753,607 of record CP032931.1, on the reverse strand, counting down.
TATGTTGCATCCGGGTTACTCGTGCTGATAATGTTTATTTGAAAGTAGTTGCGAGTTATTCAGAAAAAATTGAAATTACACTGTTCTCGGAAAAAACGGGTGGGGGATGGCAAAGACCATCTAGCCTGAAACATGACAAACAGATAACATTTTCACCACGCAATCGTTTTCATTGAAAATGGGTCTTCAAAAATCCTTAAGAGAAGCGTAAGATTGGAAATTAAATCGACGACTACTGGCATTTGCAAACAAAATTGGTGACAAGCACCAGTGAACGCGTTATAGTTGTTATCTTGTGTCATTTTGAGTGACCAAAAATTCTGAAGGAGGTCGGCATACGAGCGACTTAACCAAGGGCAATTCCCTGAAACTTATTTTCTTTTTCACGATTCCATTATTGATTGGTAATTTATTCCAGCAATTATATAACGTCTCTGATACAGTGGTCGTGGGGCAAACCCTTGGTGTTAAAGCGCTGGCCGCGGTCGGGGCTACTGGCTCGATCAACTTCTTAATCATTGGATTTGCACAGGGACTGACCGCGGGGCTGGCCATTATTACGGCCACACGCTTTGGCGCCCGCGACTACAAGGGTGTGCGGCGGTCATTTGCGGCGAGCATCATTATCTCTATTTTAATGACGATCGTCCTGACGGTCCTGTCACTAACCTTTGTCGATCCTATCTTAAAGTTAATGCAAACGCCCGCTTCAATCTTTGCGAACGCACGTATCTTCATCAGTACCATCTTTGCCGGGATTTTTGCGTCGATGGCCTTTAACCTGTTATCTAACATCATTCGGGCACTGGGTGATTCTCGGACGCCGCTAATCTTCCTGGTGATTGGGACCGTCGTGAACGTGATTTTAGAATTATTATTCATTTTGGTCTTCCACATGGGAGTTGCCGGTGCCGGGTGGGCAACGGTGATTTCTCAAGTTGTGGCCTCACTGTTGTGTGTGGGCTACATTGTTCGTTCCATCCCGCTGCTGCATATTTCGCGGGAAGATTTTAAATTCGGTTTCGACGAGCTGTGGCAACATTTCTCCACGGGGATGCCCATGGGCTTTCAGCTGTCCATCATCGCGATTGGGACGATGGTCATGCAGGCCGCTTTGAACTCCTTGGGGACGGACTCCGTGGCTGCTTCCACGGCGGCCTCCAAGGTCGACCAACTGTGTTCACTGCCGATGTCTTCCTTCGGGGTGACCATGGCAACCTTCGCGGCGCAGAACTTTGGTGCCGGTAAGTACGGTCGTATCATGGAAGGGGTCAAGAAGACCCTCTGGTTATCCGGGAGCTTCGCCGTCTTTGCGGGCGGGTTGGTCATTCTCCTCGGCAAGCCGATCGTCACACTGATCATCGGGACAGCCGACGAGCACGTGATCCAGTTATCTCAGACTTACTTCAACATTATTGGGAGCACCTACCTTTTGTTAAGTGTCCTATTTATCATTCGGAACACACTCCAAGGGTTGGGACGCCGGGTATTGCCGACCTTAGCCGGAGTGGGCGAGTTGACCATGCGGGTTTTCGCGGCCCTGTTCATGGTCGAAGCCTTAGGTTATGCGGGGGCCGTTTCGGCGGAACCGTTAGCCTGGTTGGGTTCTTGTGCTATCCTGATTCCTTCTTGGATTCGGGCGGTCAAGCAACTACGCAACCTGCAACGGGCTGAAGACGTGGCTGCGGGCAAAGATCCAGAAGCACTTGCAGCAGCTGATAATGACCTGGTACCGATTAATTCGGTTTCAGCGTCTCCAAAATTAGAGTCCGCTGGTAAAGCATGATAAACTAGGGTGTGGTCAGCGATGGCCGCACCTTTTTTCTTTGAAAATTGAAATGATTGAAAACTAAGGAGACCAGTCTACATGAAAAATTTTATCTTTGATATTGATGGGACCCTCTTAGACACCGAAGCCATGTACATGAAGTCCCTGCAAGCCGTTTTACATGACCGGGGAATCGACCGGGAGTACGCGGAGCTGGCCAAGACATTTGGCATTCCCAGTCGTGATGCCTTGATTCGGCTGAAATTGGCAGATGTTGATGGCATTTTAGCGGAGTGGGGGCCGCGGACGAAAGAATACCGGGATACCGTTGCCGTCTATGCGGGGGTCAAGCAAGCGTTGGCCGATTTACGGGCTGCGGGTGCGGGGTTGGCCATCATGACCTCCAAGCAACGGTATGAATACGACCGCGATGTGGTCAGTGCCGGACTCGACGGCTACTTTAGCCAAGCCGTTGTCGCTGAAGACATTGCGCATGGCAAGCCAGCGCCGGACGGCATTTTGCTGGCGATGAAACGGCTGGGCGCACAACCGGAAAATACCGTGTACGTGGGCGATACGGTGTATGACGCCGATGCCTCCGCCGCAGCGCATGTCACCTTTGGGTTCGCGGCGTGGAACGGCCGGACGCCAACTGATTTCAAGCCGGACGTAAGCTTCATCACGCCCAGCGCGATGCTGGAATTGCTGTAAGCTGCCAGCCGGACTCACCGTTTTTCGGGAGTGCTAGCTGGAACCGCTTTTTTATGCTATATTAAATGCAGACGCAATTTAGAGTTTAAAATTCGCGGAATTGATGAAGGGGTGGCAGAATGCTCGCCATAATCGTCACGAGCCACGGTGAATTTGCCCGTGGTATCTTACAGAGTGCCGAAATGATTTTCGGTAAAACAGCAAAAGTGATGGCTGTGACCTTAGCAGCCGATGAAAGTGTCGAAGACTTGGCGAATCATTATCAGGCCGCCATCGACGATATGCAACCCGTTACGGAGCTCCTATTCTTAGTGGACCTGTGGGGTGGCTCACCATTTAACGCTGCCAGCCGGGTCGTGGCCCAGCATCCCGACCGGTACGGTTTGGTAGCCGGGCTCAACTTACCGATGTTGATCGAAGCCCTGTCGATTCAGAGCCAGACGCTGGCCGAAGTGATTCCACACTTGGAACGGGCCGCGCAGGGTGGCATTCGGCATTTGGACTTGCATACGGATACGGGAGATGATGACTTACTATGACGATGACAATCAAATTGGCCAGAGTCGACAACCGGTTGTTACACGGCCAGATTGCGACGGTGTGGACGAAGACGGTCCAGCCTAATCGCATCTTGGTCGTCTCGGATGCCGTGGCCCAAGACCAATTGCGTAAGGTGCTGATTACCCAAGCCGCGCCGGCCGAAGCCAAGGCCAATGTAATTACGTTGGCCAAGATGGCTCAGATCTATCAAGACGCGCGCTTTGACGGGTTTCAACCTATTATTTTGACGGAAACGTTGGCAGAGATGGCGGCGTTGGCCGCGCAGGGTGTTGATTTGACCACGACCGGCGTTAACGTCGGCAATCTGGCGTATACCGCTGGCAAGGTCATGCTCACACCAAGCGTTGCGGCTGATGCCAATGACGTTGCGGCGGCCAAGCAACTCGAAGCGGCTGGCGTCGAAGTCTATGCCCAGACGGTACCAACAGATCGGAAACAAGCGTTTTTAAAGTTAGCAGCTAAAAAGGGTTTGTCGTAACACCTCACTCGGTGGTCACCCCCACCTGAGCGGGGTGTTTTTGCGGTGACTCATATTGATGAGAAAGGAAGTCAGCAACGGATGAGCATCTGGGGAATTTTAATCATTGCCTTTTTGGCAGGAATTGAGGGGGTCGTCGATGAGTGGGAATTCCACCAACCCATCGTGGCCTGTACCTTGGTCGGCCTGGCGACGGGCAATCTCGTGAGTGGCATCGCCCTGGGGGCCTCACTACAGCTGGTGACGCTGGGGTGGATGAACATCGGGGCGGCTGTGGCGCCTGATCCGGCCCTAGCAGCCGTTGTTGCCGCTTGGTGGGTCAGTGGCCCGGCGCACCTGCCCGTGGCCGCAGGTGTGATTCTAGCCATTCCTCTGGCCTTGATTGGGCAGGGCTTAACGCGGGGCTTACGGCACTTGATCATTCCGTTAGTGGCCCAAGCTGATGTGGCGGCCGCGGCGGGAAACTTACATAAAATTGACTGGTTACACCGCAGTAGTGTGGTTTTGCAAGGCTTGCGAGTCATGATTCCCACGGCGGTCTTGATGGCTCTGCCAACGGCGTGGATTCAGCTGAGTTTTCAGGCGTTACCGGCGACGATTCGGGGTGGCCTACACGTGGCGGCCGGCCTGTTAGTCATCGTCAGCTTTGCCATCGTCATCAATATGATGGCGACACGGCAACTGTGGCCGTTTTTCTGCATTGGCTTTGCGTTGGGCACGGACAGTCACCTCAGCCTAGTGGCCCTGGGACTGATCGGCGTTGCACTAGCCATTTTGTATCTGCGCTTGCAAGCACCACACGATTCGCAGTCAGGAAACGGACCGACGCCACCGAGTGCCGAGGACGACTTAGACCGGGAATTAGATGATCTTTAGGAGGATGCGTTGATGACGACAAAAAATACGACACCGCGGCAATTGACGCTGACGGATCAGTTGTGGGTCTTTGGCCGGTCGGGTTGGGAACAGGCGGCGTGGAACTATCCGCGGTTACAAAATCTAGGTTTCTGTTACTTAATGATTCCGGCGATTCGGCGACTGTATCCGGACAAAACTGAGGCCGGACAAGCTGCCGAACGGCATTTGGCACTCTTCAATACCATGCCTTACATGCAGTCACTGATTACCGGGGTCACGTTATCGCTAGAAGAAGACCGGGCCAACGGTAAGCCCGTGTCGGCGGATGACATCGGTGCCGTCAAAGTGGGCATGATGGGCTCACTGGCGGGCGTGGCCGACCCCGTTTGGTGGGGCACGTGGCGGCCAATTCTCAGTGCGTTTGCGGCGAGTCTGGCGTTGAGCGGCTTTGGCATCGTCGGTCCGTTAGTCTTCTTTATTGGTTGGAACCTGGCGCGGCTGACCTTTCGCTGGTGTGCGCAGCGATGGGGGTATCGTCAGGGACTTAAGGTCGTAACTTTTCTTAGTAGCGGGGTGCTACAAAAGCTGACGTTAGGGGCTTCCATCGTGGGGATGTTTGTCATGGGGGCCATTATTCCGCGCTGGACGCGGGTCAAACTAGCCCCCATCGTGGCCACCAGCCACCACGCTGAACTGTCCCTACAGTCGCTGATGGATCAGTTGTTACCAGGACTGATTCCCTTACTGCTGACACTGGGCTGTGTCTGGTTACTGCGCCGGCACGTCAAGCCACTATGGCTGCTGCTCGGCGTCTTCATTCTAGGTTTAGTGGGCTACAGTTTCGGTATTTTACGTTAGGTGGGCGTTTCACAGGAAGCGACCGACTCAAGACGACGGTTGATAAAATGGCGAGGCGTTGCGCGTGTATTGGCGATTGTCCAAACAAATTCATGGTGCCACCACCCATCTTTTTTGGTAAGCCTACTTTACCATAACCGTCCGGGTAATTCACCCTATTAATCTTATAATCTTTTTTATAAACGAAAAACGCTTGTCCCACCGCCAATCAGGCAGGGGACAAGCGTTTTTGGTATTCAGTTAAAAGCTATTGTTTTAGCCAAATGTGACCTGATCACGACCATTGCGTTTTGAGAAGTACAGGCTCTGGTCCGCGCGCCGGTAGACGTCGAGTTGGCCTTCGTCTGCCGTTTGTAACTGCGTGACGCCAACGGAAATGCTGACGTGGATGTTATTACCATTGTGTTGGAACTCAGCTTCACGAACACTGTCGGCAATTGCTTGGACGTGGACCTTGGCTTGGTCAGTCGTGTAATTGTTGAAGAGAATCGTGAACTCCTCGCCACCCGTCCGGTAGAGGTGTAGGTGGGGGTCGATTTCTTGTAGCTGCATACTGATCAGCGCAGCCGTGTGACTCAATACGTAGTCACCCGTCAAGTGACCATAGGTATCGTTGACCCGTTTGAAGTGGTCGATATCGAATAGCATCAAGGTCAATGGTTGTGCGGTGATCTTACTACGCTGGAACAGTTCACTGAAGTCATTTTTAAAGGAGAAATAGTTCTTGACCTTCGTTAATTCATCATAGTTAGTGGTATACGTCAGTTGCGCCAGGGTAGCCGCGCCACTCATCAGGGAATCCACGTAGACGTACATGATTGACAAAATAAAGAAGCTAAAGAGTAGTTCCCACAGGACTAGTGGGGTAGAGAGACTGAGTCGTCTACCCACGATGCCCCAGAGCAGGGTTGACCCCACCAGTGAAGCAACCGTATAGTCCAGGTAATCCACCCAACTGTGGTGACGGTGTTTGCGGACGATGTTCATCACGTAGAAGAGGCCGACCAGTACGATGGCGTACAGCCATGAGAGTAAGTAGGTAAAGGTCCCGTTGAGGCCCATGAACATGAGTACGGCGACAACCAATTCCCAGAGACGAACATTCAGTTGTAAGAAGTAACTGACGAAGACAATCGCAAATATTTGAAAGTTAATAAACACCCAGCTGTTAGTGGTCCCGTTGACGGCCAGCTGAACACCTAGGTTTAACAGCACCATGTAGACGACCCCCACGTTGGTGCGAATCTTGACAGTGTCTGCGTGGCGACCGCGTTTTTTGAGGAACCGAATGATTTGGTTAGTGAGAAACCAATAAAGGGTCAACACGCCCAGCAGGAAGAACAGGCTGGTGATTGCAGGAGTGACAAACCATTGAGACCAGGTCATTGCTAAACGCCTTCCCATCTATTGTATCAGCTAAAAGCCGACACTTTCTTACAGTATATGTTAACTCTATATAATTATTATTACATTAAAATATAACAGTTACGCCAATTTGGACAAAAAAACTGGGCGTTCAGCTGCTAAAAGTTAGCAGGGACGTCCAGTTAAGTTAAACTAAACTTGGTTTACCGTATAAGTAGCCTTGATGCAACGTAATACCGAATTGCTTGGCCAAAGCTTGGTCGTCAGCGTCCTCGACGCCTTCCAGAATCAACCGCAACCGATATTCGCGAGCGATTTGTGCCCAGAAGGCCAGACTGGCAGGAATCAAGTCATTTTCACCGCTCATTCGTAAGTTTTGCATGGCGAATTTGATCTCGTCGACAAATGGTAATAAGTCGCGAATGTTTTGGTAGGTGTTCGATCCCGTACCAACGTCATCGAGCACCAGGCCGATGCCATATTGGTGTACGGCCAGACTGAACTGCTTCATTTCGTCTAGCGTCGGGGCTTCTGTTAACTCAATCGTTAAGGCGGCTGGTGTGATGCGCTTCTTGAGCGCAATCACGGTCCCTAGGGTTAGGGGATGTCGCAACTGCTGATTGTTGAGATTGAACGCGAGTACCTGATTGTTGACGGCGGTCTTCAATGAAGCGGCCGTCTCTTCAAGAAGTTTCGCTTGATCGGCTACGGAAATATCCGTGAAGTGGTGGGGGAGAACCCAATTATCGTCTTCCTGTTTACGCAACAGAACTTCGTAGCCAAAGACACGGTGGTCATCTTGATTGATTTGTGGTTGTACAAAGAAACGATACATAACCGATCCACTCCTTTTGCCTCTCTACACGTGAGTTTAGTTTCATTCTACCGCATTTCTTAAAAAGTGCAACGCCATATATCGTTCAGTGTGATAACGGCGGTAACCTATAACCGGCTCAGGTCACTGTTTATCACCGAATAAGCCGCTTGAAAAATAAGTTGATTTAGTCGCTGACCTCGCTTCCAAACCATGATTATTTTCGTGATTGTCACGAGTTCTGGAAGTGGGTAAATTAGGCATATTCTTAAAAGTGTGAGTTGGTTAACGATTGATAAGTCAGATGTTATCGTTCCATTTAAGTCGAACTAGCTCCGCCAACCTTACTGTATTTGCCAGAAAAAAGCAAGCAAAACTTGTTTTTTGTTTGGGCGAGACCTGGTCGAGTGCAGTTACGCAGGTGGGGGCTGGCCGCCTTACCGTCCGCTAGATATGAGTTGGAACGCGGTGGGCGTCGGACCGAGCCACAGGGCGGTCTCGGCCCTCAACTTGGAGCCGGTAGCCCGCGTCTCCAAGTTGCCAGTTCCCTAAACGGCATGAATCGCGCCGCCAAGGGAACTCCCACGGCTGAACTCATATCTAGCGGACTCTCGGCTACAATAGCACCTTTCAGCGACAATCGGTGTATTGCGCGAGTCAGCCAACCGTTCGGATAACAAGTTTTGACATAGCGTTCTGGCACCTACTTCCACGATAGCCCTTGCCAAGAGGGGAGTTAGCTGGTCTATTAGTGATTTATGCCAAGCTACTGGATGGAAGAATCTTAGGGACTCACGAATCAATCAGCGATTTGAAGTGTGGTGAACGTCTGGCTTTCTTGTTGAGACCATTTACCAGCCCCAACAACTCCTGAATTTTCGCGGTAAGAACGTTTCTTGTCAACAGAATTGGTGTTAATGCAAGGGCAACGACTCCCACTGCCAAATACAGTCGTCATTGCCCATCGGAATCGTAGCCGTGAGTCCGTCAAATATGGGCTCAGCCGTGGGAGTTTTCTTAGCAGCGGTCTTGGCTGGTTAGAAAACTGGCGTCTTTGAGACGTGGACTTCGGCTCAAAGGCGAGGTGTCGAGACCGTCTTTTGGCTCGGCCCGTCCGCCCACAGCGTCACGGCCCATATTTGACGGACGGTAAGGCGGTAAAAAAAGCGCCACCCGCAAGTCCAGTAGACCCGTGAGTGGCGCTCAGTGCATGTTTGATTAATACCCGTAGCCGCTGTTGCCAGTGCTGTCAGTGGCGTAGCCGTTACCCGTGGTGCTGGTATCGGCGTCCGTCGTGAATTTCTTGGTGTTGGCCAAGCCCAGCGTCTTTCTGATGTGGTTCGAGACACGTTTCAGCTCGGTCATGGTTGGTACTTGATAGGAGAGGCCGTCGATCATGGCGTCTTGTCCTTGCAATGTCTCTGACTTGATGTGGTGAGAAGCATCCCCGTATTTCGCCCGAATCTGCATCAGGTCATCAAAGGTCAAGTCGGTCTTCAAGTTCCCGTTTAGTGACTTCAGAATCGTTTGGTAACGGGTGATGGAGGACAACCCCGCCGCCTTGACGACTAGCTTCTGTAGGACTTCGCGTTGCCGTTTTTGTCGGCCGTAATCACCCAGCGGATCTTCGTGACGCATCCGGGAGTAGTCAAGCGCTTGTTTCCCGTTCAAATGGGTCTTCTTGCCCTTGACGACGTTGGCCGCACCATATTGGAAGGTCAGCGTTGGTTTCACGTCGACCCCGCCGACCGCGTTGACCATCTTTTCCAGTCCACCCATGTTTACGATGGCGTAGAAATCAATGGGCACGTCCAGCAGGTTCTCCACGGTCTTGACCGCGGTCTTGGGCCCACCAATCGTGTAGGCGGCGTTGATCTTTTGAATTGAGGCGTTGACGCCAGAACCAACAGTGACTCGCGTATCCCGGGGAATACTGGTCAGGTAGGCCGTTTCCTTGGTCGGGTTGATGGTGGCGACCATCATGGTGTCGGTCCGGCCCACGTCTGAACGGCCCAGTGCCCCGGTATCTGTTCCCATCAACAGAATCGAGAAGGGCTTATTGGACTTCAAGACAGCGGACACGTTGCGGCTCTTGGCGGCGTTCGAGGCTTCATAGGTCTGGCTAAACGTCTTCTTTGCCGAATTCCACGCCTGGTACCCGTAAGCAAGGCCGCCGCCCAGTAAGACCAACATCGCAATGACAATCGTCCACATGACCGGCCGGTGGGGGTGAACCGCGGGGGTCTTGAAGTGGGAGTTACGGTCGGAACGGCGGTCATAGACCTGTTCGAAATCCTCAGGTGTCCGCTGCCGTCTTGGTTCATTATCGTTTGGCATAATTATTTCCTCATCCTCATTAAAATCTTGACCAATTTCGTTTCGGGGCCGCACCACGATGTTATCGCGGGGCCTCAGCTACACACAGATTTGGCAATTCCCCTGGAATCTTATCTGTAGACTCAATTAATTCATTAGACCATAAAAACGGCCATTCGTAAATGTTTCCCCCGGACATTTTCGGTATTTTGTTTGGTTGTCTAGACCGGATAAAAGCGGATTTCACAAGTTGTCAAGGTAAGTAAAAGTGGCTAACACCGCTGTTTGTAACCGGTTGCGGCTGCAGAAACTGGTGGGTGCGTGCTATAATAAGAAGCGTTGCTTAAGAAAATCTAATTTTGGGTAATGTTTCGAGGGGAGGTCGGCAGATGGCCGTTTTTATTCGAAGTGTTTCGGGTGTCTTAATCATTTTAGTCATGATTGGTCTCGGTTACGTGCTGTCTCGCCGGGGCTGGTTTGATGACCAGGCACCGAAGTTAATTGCGCGCCTCGTCACGCAGATTGCGTTGCCGGCCTACATGATCAGTACGATCACCGCGAAATTTTCAGCGGAGACGTTGAAACGCACGTTGCCGGATCTCCGGTTTCCAATCGTTTCCATGTTGATCATGTTCGGCCTCTCCATCGTGGCCTTTCATGCGTTTCGCATCAAGCCGGGGCACCGCGGGCTGTTTGAATCCATGTTTCTGAATTCAAACACCGTTTTTGTGGGCTTACCAGTCAACGAAGCGCTGTTTGGCCCGAAGAGCTTGCCGTTCGTGTTGGTTTATTACATGGCCAACACGACCTTTTTCTGGACGTTGGGGGTCTACTTGATCCAGCGTGACGGCCAGGGAGGCGCCAAGTTCGACCTGAAACAAACGTTACAAAAAATCTTTTCACCACCGCTCCTGGGCTTTATCGTGGGGGTCATCTTGGTTCTTCTCGACATCCAATTGCCGGGTTGGATCATGAAAGACTTCCAATATATTGGGGGCCTCACGATTCCGTTGTCCATGATCTTTATCGGGACGGCGATTGCCGGTGCGGGGTTGCAAAATATCCACGTGGACCGCGACAGTCTCGGCATCTTGCTGGGCCGTTTCATCGTGGCGCCCGTGTTGATGGGGCTGTTGGTGTTGCCCACCAGCATGCCGATTCTAATGAAACAAGTCTTTATTTTACAAGCAGCGATGCCCGTTATGACCAACGCACCTGTCGTGGCTAAATTGTACCGCGCCGATGCGGATTATGCGGCCATCATGGTAACCGAAACGACCCTCCTAAGTTTAGTGGTGATTCCGATTCTGATGGTCATCGTCCAGCACGTTGCCTAATTGATCTGGTCGTTACTTTTAAGGAGGAACAATTTTTCGTTTTGAGAAAAACACTGTTGTATATCGCATTTTCAACGTTAATGTTCAGTTCCATGGAAATCGCTCTGAAGTCTGCAGGGAACGCGTTTAATCCCATTCAATTGAATCTGATCCGCTTCTTCATTGGTGGATTGATTCTCTTGCCAATTGCCTTGCGGGCCTTACATAAGCAAAGTCACCGGTTGACCGGGCGCGATTGGGCGCTATTTGCGCTGACCGGGCTGGTTTGTGTCATCATCAGTATGACGCTGTATCAACTGGCAATCAGTGTCGACGAAGCATCGACGGTCGCTGTACTGTTCAGCTGCAACCCTGTCTTTGCCTTGATCTTCTCTTACCTGATCTTGCACGAACGGCTTGGCCGGGCCAACTTGATTGCCGTGGTCGTATCGATCGTCGGGTTAGTGGTCATCGTCAACCCCGCGCATTTGACCAATCCAGTCGGCTTAGCGCTGGCAATTGGTTCCGCGTTAACCTTTGGCTTGTACAGTATCGTGTCACGGTGGGGGTCTGTCCGGCACCATTTCAACGGAATCATCATGACCTGCTTTACCTTCCTGGCCGGGTCAGCTGAGCTACTCGCCATCATGTTGCTGACCCACGTGCCGGCCGTTGCCGGGGGCTTGCGTCAGGTTAGCTGGACCCGTCAATTTGCGGCGATGCCGATCTTGCAAAATGTCAGCCTCCAGTACTTCTGGATCCTGTTCTTCATCGGGGTCTGTGTGACTGGTGGGGGGTTCGCCTTTTACTTCTTGGCGATGGAACGCTCCGACGTGTCGACGGCCTCATTGGTCTTCTTCATTAAGCCAGGGCTGGCACCCATCATGGCGGCCGTGCTGATTCACGAAAAGATTCTGACCAACACCATCGTCGGAATCGTCATCATCTTGATTGGGTCGGTCATCACCTTCATGGGGAACCGGGTCAAGGCGCGCGAATCTGCATTGGCAGAAGAAGACGCCAGCGAGTTCCAAGAAGCAGACGATGCTGTGGCTGCGCACAAGCTTGCTGCCCATTCGGAATCTTCTGTGGATTAATTCAAATGATTGTAAAGGTACGCCACCATGCCGGTAGCGTACTTTTTAATTACGGCTAGAACCATTATCACTAGGCGATTTATGACGTTAAGGTTAGTCGTTACAGCTTTCATAGTGAAGGCTGGCCGCCTACCGTCTGTCAAATATGGGACGGAACGCGGTGGGCGGACGGGTCGAGCTAAGGAGCGGTCTCGACACCTCGTCTTTGAGGCAAAGGTCACGTCTCAAAGACGCCAGCTTTCTAAGCGGTATGAATCGTGCCGTTTAGAAACTCCCATGGCTGACCCCATATTTGGTAGGCGCCTGGTTTCACTAATTTTAACGAACAGAGAATACTGTCCTTCTAAGAAGCAACGCGTTAAGTCTATTTTCAAGCTGTTGTTCCACCAGAAATTAAGTGAAAACTGACACAAATCACACGGACCCGGCCAAAACCTATGGTATGATGGTCAGTGAGAATTGCTAAGAGAGAAAGGGAGCATGATCAATGGCAACGCTGGTCATTTTACGGCACGGGGAAAGTGTCGCGAACCGAGATAATATTTTTACTGGGTGGAGTGATGTGCCGCTGACGGCCAAGGGGCGTGAATAAGCGGTCGCGGCTGGCAAATTGGTTGCGGCTGCGGGCCTGCAGTTTGGGGCCCTGCACACATCCATGCTCCAGCGCGCCATCGTGACGTCGAACATTGTCTTAGAGGCCATCGACCAACTGTACATTCCAGAATACAAGTCCTGGCGCCTGAATGAGCGGCATTACGGTGCACTGCGGGGGCAAAATAAAGCGGCGGTCAAAGCCCGCGTGGGGGAAAAGCAGATCAAGATTTGGCGGCGGAGCTTTAAGACCGTGCCACCACTGTTGGACCACGTCAGTCAGGATCGTCGTTACGATAAATTTGGCCCGCACGTTGAGCCATTAGGCGAGAGTTTGGAAATGGCTTATCACCGGTTGATGCCCTACTGGACCGACCAGATTGCCCCGCGTTTGTTGGATGGCCACAATCAGCTGGTCGTGGCTCACGGCAGTACGTTACGGGCGTTAATCAAGTACCTGGACCATGTGGCGGACGCGGATATTAGCCAGGTGGAAGTTGCGAATGGCGAACCAATTCGCTACGACTTTGATGACCGGCTAAACGTCTTGCGCAAGCAAACCCTGTGAGTTTTTAAAGTAAATAATAAGTTCACCCAGCCGACGAAGACTTTTATTGTCTTTGGCCGGCTTTTTCGTATAATCAGAAATGAAGGACTGGTCACAGCTGGGGAAGCTGGCTAGTCAGTTTTAAAGTGTAAGGGGTTAACCAGTTAGCTAATTGGGGGAGAGAAAAGTGAATACACGAAACCTACGCCATTGGGCGGTACTGTTCGTCATCATTCTGGGGATTGGTGGCGTCATCTGGGGCATGCATGAGATCGACCAACGAGACCAACAAGAAGTCGCGACCAGCAATCATCAGCATGCCCAACAAACACACGCGACGATTGCCAAGGACGCCGCTGCTAGTAAGCGGCAACGTGACCCAGGGAAGACGGCATTTGATCGGACCAACCGGGGGCAGGCCACACCGAAGTTTAGCAAGCGCTTCACCCGTGAGCTGAAGGACAAGAAATTTGTCGGCACGGCGCTGGTCGTGAAGAATGATCAGGTCGTTTACCAGCGGGCATTCGGGAAGGCTAACGCTAAGAAACAGCGTAAGAACAAGGTCACATCGCAGTATTTGATCAACTCGGTTCAAAAGTCCATGACGGGACTGCTGGTCATGAAGGCGGTCCAAGCCGGCCAACTACAGCTGACGGACCGACTAAGCCAGTATTATCCCAACATTCGGCATAGCGGGCGGGTCACGATTCGCCAGATGCTGAACATGGAGGCCGGCATCACTGGTGAACTGAAGCCCGGCCGCACCTTGACGGAAAATGAGGTTTATCAGTACGTCAGTCAAAATGCACAGATCGACACCAGTAAAATTGGCGAATTCGATTACCAGCAGATCTGCTTCACGTTGCTGGCGGGCATTTTGCATCAAGTCACGCATGATTCGTATTACGATCTGTTCTATCAACAATTCGTCACGCCGTTGAATCTGAACCACACCAGCTTTGCTCAGTTACGGTCGACCACTAAAGGCATGACCACGGGCTACGCGGGCAACATGCCGGGCGACTACAGCGAGCCCCACAAGCCATCGGCGGCCAGCATGGCGGTCCAAATTGCGACTGGTAACGCGACGATGAGCACGGGCGACGTCTACCAGGCCGAGCGGGCCATCGTCCAGGGTTCGCTTCTGTCTACACCGGCGGGCGCCCAAGTCTTACACGAGACGCAAAATGACCAGATCCACTATGCCGGGGGGATGTATCACCTCGATAAATTGGGTTACTACGGCCACGGCATGGGCGACGACTACGAGAGTACCTTTGTCATCAGTAAGAACGGCCGCAACGGTGTCGTCCTGTTGTCCAACAACTTCGTGAAGAAGACGATGTACCCGGATTGGTCCACGGAAGACTTGGCCATTCAAACGTTTAAGCAAATCAACCGGACGAAGGTGTTGCGGTAAGCTGTTGTACCGGTCGCCGTTATGTGAATCGCTAGGCTGCGACAGCAATTTGTTCAGCCTGTCGTCAACTGATAGTATGAGATGATTGTCAATAATAAAAGTCACTAACGACTCGTCACGGCGAGTGGTTGGTGGCTTTTTGCGTGGGGCAATGACAGTGAAAGACAAGATTGAATTACGAATAGTCATGTGCAGTCGGCTACCCCATAGCAGGCGGAACGGCGGCCATGGCACCGAAGAACGTTGACTGACGGTTGGTATTTCGCCGTGACTCTCGTATAATCAGAAGAGTAAGTTTGAAAAGACAGGGGCTTTGACAAAATGAGACAGGAAACACGAAAACAACGGCACGCCGCGCACGCCCATCCCCATTGGGGCAGATGGCTGTTACTGGTGGTTCTACTGGGCTTGGCTGGTTACGGCGCCGTCCAGTGGTACCACGTCGATCAGCAACGCAAGCTGACCGCGACGCCGACAACGGTCAAGCAGACCAACCGCCTGATTCAGCGCAATGCACAGGTCAGCCAGCAACAACGCCACAGCCAAACCACGGCGTTAGACCGGACCGCTGGGAGCGCCAATCCCGATTTTACGGCCAATTTGACGAAACAATTGACGGCGAAAAAATTTTCCGGCACCGCACTGGTAGTGAAAAACGACCAGGTCATTTACCAGAAATCCTTTGGCTGGGCCAACGCGGCTAAGAAGCGGCGCAACACGCCCAAGACGCAATACCTGATCAATTCACTGCAGAAATCGATGACGGGGTTACTGGTCATGCGGGCTATCGAGCAGGGCAAGCTCAAGATGACGGACACGCTCCATCAGTTCTATCCCCAGGTCAAAAATAGTCGCCGGGTCACGATTCGCCAAATGTTGAACATGGAAGGCGGCTTGCTGGGTGACATGAAGCCGGACAAAGACCTGGGTGAGCGCCAGATTTACCGCTACGCCGCCCAACACGTCCGAGTTGATACGACACAGCTGAATCAATTTAACTACCAACCAATTTGCTACGTGATGTTGGCGGCTATTTTAAATCAGGTGACTGACCAGTCGTACTATCACCAATTTTACCAGCAAATCGTCACACCGCTGAACTTAAACGAGACCAGCTTTGTTCAGTTGCGCCAGCAAAATTCAGCGCTATCCGTGGGCTATAAAGGCCAGACACCGGGCACATATTCGGACCCCGAAGTCCCAGCAGCCAAGGATGTTAGCTCGCGGCTAGGGACCGGGAACGTTGCCATGAGTCCCAGCAACGTGTTCAAGACGGTTCAGGCTATTGTCCAAGGCAAGCGGTTTAACCACGCAACCAGCGCCAAGACGCTACTGGAACCGGGTGTTGCGACGCCGAAGTATACCGGTGGCATGTATCATTTCGCGGACCAGGGCTACTACGGTCATGGGGTCGGCAACTTCTATGAAGACACTTTCCTGGTCAGTACCGATGGCCGGACCGGTGTGATCTTCATGTCGAATAATTTCTACAAGAAGACCATGTGGCCCACTTGGTCGACCGAAGATATTGCCAAGGCAACGTTTAAACAGGTGGTCACCGCGTCGACGATTTCGTAGGGAGATGAATCTATGCTGGACATTCGCATTAATCACAGTCTGACGGACCTCTACCAGATTAGCCTGGCCCTGATGGTGGTCTTGTCGGTCATCGTCGTCCCGCTGGTGCAAAAGCGCTGGCACGACCGCTATCCGGTGCTGGAAAGCATGTGGTGGCAACTGACGCCCATTCTGGCGTTTTCAGCTGTGCAGATGGCCTATGTGACCTTCAATTTGTTTCTGGGTGGCCTGTTTCTATTGATCGATTTGATGCTGATCTTGGATGGGTATCAGCGTCAACAGGCACGGTTGCACCGGCATCACCATAAAAATGGGTAAGTAAAAAGGTACCGGAACCTCACAAGGATTCCGATACCTTTTCGTTTACGTTTAAATCAATTAAGCCAAAGCACCCATTGGATCCCAAGGGGCCAAGACCGTTGGTTCTTCAGTTTCTTGGACGTGCTTCAAGTCGTCAGGCAAGAATTGCTTGTTGACAACGACTTGGTAGCAGTATTCGTCCATCCAGGCGTCGCTCATGACGAAGTAGCCCTTGGTACCGACCTTTTCGCCCCATGAGTTTTCAACCTTCCACTTGGTTGGTTGGCCGTCGACCAGGTCGACACCAGTCAAGACCATGGCGTGGGTCATCATGCTTTCCCCGTAGTCCAGGCGTTCTGCCTTAGTCGTGGAGAAATCAATGTTGAAGAGGGCATCCTTGTCGTAGAACTTGGTGTCCATGATCCCCTTTTGCCGTTCGGAAGATTGGCCGACATCACAGCCGAACCAAACGGATTGACCGGCTTGCAGCTGCTTGATAGCCAGTTGCTTGAAGTCCTTCATGGAAACGTTCAAGTGCTTGACTTGGCGGCCGTTGACCACGTTACCCAGCATTTCAACCGTGTAGGTGTGGTTGTATGGCTTGTCATCGGTTGGGGCGTTGATGATGGAAACGTAATCGTTCAAGTCCCAGTCAACGTACTTGTCGAAGAATGACTTTGGCGTCAAGCCCTTGTCGATGTGGTAGTTCTTGTCATCGTCGCGGTATTCGAAGTCAAACTTATCGACAGGTTGGCCTAAGGAGAAGCTCAGTAAGCGGTAAACTTCGCCGAGCATCTTGTCCTTGGCAGCGGCGATATCAGCATCGCTAGCCTTGTCAGCGACTAATTTCCGCAACGTAACGGCGTCCTTGCGCAGCTTTAAGTTCAGCGTGCTGTTTAACTCGTTGGACTTGGAGCTGTTGTAGGTTTCGGGCATGACCGACTTCGGCACGATCCCGTATTTTTGAATGATGGCACACAGCATGTCCCATTGGCCACCGTCTTGTTGGGGGGTTGCCATTAAGAAGGCCACCTTACGGCTAGACGTGGGTTGGTCAGCGGTTGCCAAGACATTTTCATAGAAGTAGTTGGCTTTTTCAAATTTATCCCAGAAGTTCGTGTAGTTCTGAGATAATTCAAAATCGCTCAGGTGAAACAGGTCGGCTAAGTGATGACGCATCGTGTTCAATGCGGCAAACATCCAGCAACGGCCACTTTGCTTTTGGTTAGCAACTTTCCCAGTGTCCAAATCAATGGAGAACACGGGAGTCATGTCGGTCTCGGAAGCGTAATCGGCAGAGGTTGCTAAGATACCTTGGTGGCTGACGGCGCGCTCCAAAACCTTTGCGGTGGGGTCAGCAGCTAAAGTTTGTTGATAACGGGCGGTTTGATCCGCCGTGATTTCTTTACTCAATGACGTCACTCTCCTATCTTATTCTCTCATTGTACTCCAATTTTCTCATTTTTTGTATAGGAAACGAAAAGTTGGGAAGTTTTACGGGAAACCGATTGGGGTTATGCTGAGGATTCCTTGCCACAATTACGCCCGTCATCGGCGCGTCCGATGCACTGATTAAAGCGGGCGATGTCTTGTGGGGCGTCATTCCAAATCTCTGGGAAGTTCAGCTGCTCAGCTAGTGTTGACTTCGGATTCATTGCCATCACCTCTTCCTAAGCAAAAGAGATTGCTAGCCAGTTTAGATCCGGTTGCAATCTCTTTCTTTAGGTTAGTCGTAGTTCAAATGCTTATCTTGATCCAACGCATTGATCTCAGCGATTTCTGCTGCGGTCAGGTTGAAACCAGAAATTTCAAAGTTTTCCCGTACCCGGGCTGGCTTGGATGACTTCGGGAAGACCACAAAGCCGGTGTCAACTTGCCAACGCAAGACGATTTGGGCGGGGGACTTGCCGTATTTGTCGGCCAGCTTGGTGATAACTGGGTCTTCGAGGATCAAATGGCCGTGGCCAATTGGGGAGTAGCCTTCATTGACGATGCCGTTGTCCGTGTCAAATTTGCCCAGTTCAGCCTGTACCTTATAAGGGTGGCGTTCAATCTGGTTGACCATTGGCTTAACGGTAGCCATGGCGAAGACCTTTTCCAGTTGGTCTTCAGAGAAGTTGGAGACCCCGATGGCCCGGACCTTCTTTTGTTCGTATAAGTTTTCCAGTGCGCGCCAGGTGTCTAACGTCAGGTCGAAGTTCTTTTCATTTGGCCAGTGGATCAAGTAAAGGTCCAGGTAGTCCAGTTGTAAGTCGCTCAGCGTCTTGTCAAAGGCAGCCAACGTCTTGTCGTAGCCTTGGTCGGCGTTCCAGACCTTAGATGTGATAAACAGGTCGGACCGGTCAACGCCAGAAGCCTTGATAGCCGCACCCACAGCTGGTTCATTGCCGTAAATGTGGGCGCAATCTAAATGCCGATAACCCGCGTCCAGCGCCGTCTTGATGGCGGCTGGGACATCCTTGCTGTCGATTAAGTAGGTGCCGAATCCTAACATGGGGATGGTGACGCCGTTACTTAACTGTGTCGTTTCCATGAAATTACCTCGCTCGTTTAAGATTTTAAAACCACTTATATAAGCATGATACACTACTGTGCGAATGGTTTCACGGTTGCCGCTTGTTAGTTGCTGGTTAAGCTATGCTGACCGCCTTACCGTTCACTAGATAGGTGTTGACGTGCGTTCTTTTGAAGACTGGACAAACCAGATGCCTGCGGCTGCCAAGGGTTCCGCCTGCTATGGGAGACACTTCCAGCCAAAAAGCGGGCTTCCAGTTCGCTTGAAAGCCTCGCAAAAAACGCGAGTCTCTCAAGTCGCCCCACGCTGTAGGCTGAGAAACAACCTCAGCCAACACCGTCGACACAGCTGGCTCCACCCCTGACCTCCTCCGGCAAGATTGTAGCTTGTCAGCGACATCGTGTTGAACCGGTCCTGACTGTAACAAGTAGCCTAGCTAGTCGAGTTTTCCTTCTGCCGATAGCTCAAGATAACCAGAACCTATCATCTATCAGTTCAAACTGAGCTAATGGTAGCCGTCCCCAATTCACTGGATGCATCATGAGTGGCTAACCTTATCAAAGGGTGGCATTCACCAGTCGTTAGCCGGTCTCAGCCAGTTATTTTGACAACCACTACCGTAGCCGAGAGTTCGCTAGATATGAGTTCAGCTGTGGGAGTTCCCTTAGCGGCACGGTTTACGGCGCTTAGGGAACTGGCACCTTGGAGACGCGGGTCATCGGCTCCAAGGTGAGGTCCAAGACCGCTCTTTGGCTTGGACCGGCGCCCTCAGCGTTCCGACTCATATCTAGTGAACGGTAAGGCGGCCAGCTCATACCAATAATATAATTGAACCCGAAAATATAATCGGCCACAAAAAAGCACCGCCAACTTTCTAAGTAGAAAGCAGCGGTGCCAGGTTAAAGGTTAGGTTAGTCGCGGGCGTTCAAGACTTCTGGACCGTCTTGACGGCCAACGATGACCGTGTTGACCGTGTCTAAGAACAAACCGTGTTCCACGACGCCGACGATGCCATTCAAGGTGTTGGCGAGTTCGTGCGGATGGTCGATGCGGCCCAGGTGCAGGTCGATGATGTAGTTCTTGGAGTCGGTCAGCACGTGGCTACCGTCTTCTTGCATCCGGAAGCTAGGGTTGAAGCCCATTTTGTCTAATTTTTCTAGGACGTGGCTGGAACCGAAGGGGATGACCTCCAGTGGCAATGGGAACTTGCCAAGGTGGTGGACCATCTTGCTTTCGTCCACGATCCACATATTTTTCGTGGAGTTGATGGCGACGATCTTTTCCCAGAGGTGAGCGGCCCCGCCACCCTTGATGCCTTGGAAGTTGTCGTCGATTTCATCAGCGCCATCAATGGTCAAGTCGAGGTGGTCGACTTCGTCCAATTGTTTGATGGTGATGCCCAGGTCGGCGGCTTGCTTAGCGGAACGGTCGGAAGTGGCGACCCCAACGATGTTCAAGCCCTCATTCTTGACGCGTTCACCGAGAGCGTCGATCATGTAGCGAACGGTCGACCCGGTCCCGATTCCTAAAATCATGCCATCTTGGACGTACTTAACGGCTTCTTGACCCACTAAAGCTTTCAATGCGTTTTGATCCATCTTAACTACTCCTCTTCTGTGTGTTCTAGGTGTAAGGCGACTGGTTTGACCGCCGCGTCACCGGTAACGTGCAACTGGTTTGCGGCCAGGATTGCCTGATCGGCGGGATGCTGGCTGAAGTACCGTTTGGCGTACGGATCCAGCAAGGTGACCGTGACCTGTGCAGCGGTTGCCAGTTCAGTAAAACGTTTTATCAGCTGGTTAGCTAACGTGGTGGCAGACTGTGAGGGCCGGACGAAGATTTGCTCCAGCACCCAGCTGGTGTCACTTAGGCACAAATAATGCAGGCTTGCCAACAGCTGTTCGTCTTGCACCACTTGTAATTGGCCAGGCTGTTCCGTAATCGTCATGGGTAGACTCCTTTCATGACCAGTCTCGTTTCTAATTCTGGTCTATCCGTCGGTCATTGTCAACTCCTTTTAGCGAAGAAAAAATGTGGTGGTCGAACATACTTTTGCTGGTAATCTGGGGGCAGGTTGCTTATGCTTAGAGGAGTTAGTGACAGCGAGGGTGCGGGCGACCTAGGCCAATCGGGAAATGGCGGTGGTTTTCGTCGAAAATATTTGGCGAAAATGGGCCAGCAGTGGTCGTCACGGGAAATGCCCGTCTGTCGGGATAATAAAAGGATTGCGTCAGGCCAGATTCATGGTAAAATGAAACACTCACGGTTAGTGCCTAGACCAGTCGTTGACCCGACTAGTGATTTGGCCGTACCATTGATGTTCGGATGAATAAATAACAGGATAAAAGATTAGCGAGGGAGTGCTTGTAATGCAACGCGGATTTGAAATTGTTAGTAAGTATGCCAACCAGGGGATCAAACTCCCTTATCGAACCACGAAACAGGCCGCTGGCTATGACTTTGAGTGCGCAGCGGACTTCACGTTGCCGTCCATTTGGCACCATGATCTGTTGCACGCCTTCAAGCGGTTACGACACCAGGATGAACTGACCGCAGAAGAACTGCTGGCGGGGCAAAGCGACCTGAAGCCTTGGCTGGTACCAACGGGCATCAAGGCCTACATGCAGCCAGGAGAAGTGCTGGTCTTGGCCAACCGGTCCAGCAGTCCGCTCAAACACAGTCTGATTTTGCCCAACGGCATTGGGGTGATCGACGCGGATTACTACAACAATGAAAAAAATGAGGGTGAAATTTTTGTCCAATTAATTAACGTGGGACTAAAAGATCAGGTTATTAAAAAAGGTCAGCGTATCGCGCAAGGGCTGTTCATGCCTTATTTACTGGCCGATGATGAGCAGGCACCCCAACAGCAGCGGACCGGTGGATTTGGCTCGTCGGACCGTAACTAAATCTTTACAATTGTGCTTGATAGACTAGTGGGGGATTGACCGCTAGATATGCTAAAATAAAGGTATTCAGACTAAGAAAAAGGGGGATCTTCGTGGCTAAACCAAGAACAACTTATGTTTGTCAAAATTGTGATTACAGTTCACCGCGTTATCTGGGACGTTGTCCAAATTGCGGCGAGTGGAACACCATGGTCGAAGAGGTCGTGACGCCCACCGCTGCCAAGGCCAAGCCGCAATCCACGCGGACCGCAGTTGGCAGTGCACAGTCCCACCCCCAATTAATGAAAGACATTAAGCATTCCACGGAAACGCGGACCAAGACGAAAATGGAGGAACTCAACCGGGTCTTGGGTGGCGGTATCGTTGCCGGTTCCTTGATTCTGATTGGTGGGGATCCCGGGATTGGGAAATCCACGTTGCTTCTGCAGGTCTCCGGGCAATTAAGTGAGACCGGCGGCAAGGTGCTCTACGTTTCCGGGGAAGAAAGTGCCTCGCAGATTAAGATGCGTGCGGACCGGTTGGTCGTGAACAGCGACAACCTGTACCTGTATCCCGAAACGGACATGGCTAGTATTCGTGCCAATATCGAACAAATGCAGCCGGACTACGTGGTCATTGACTCCGTTCAGACCATGCAGGCGCCTGGTATCGAGTCGGCCATCGGGTCCGTCTCCCAGATTCGGGCCGTGACCGGTGAATTGATGCAGATTGCCAAGACCAACGGCATCACCATCTTTGTCGTCGGCCACGTGACCAAGGGCGGTGCCATCGCTGGGCCAAAAATCTTGGAACACATGGTGGATACCGTGCTGTACTTTGAAGGCGACTTGCACCACACCTACCGAATCTTACGCGCGGTCAAGAACCGGTTTGGCTCGACCAACGAGTTAGGGATCTTTGAAATGCGCGAGGGTGGCCTGTATGAGGTGGCCAATCCGTCGGAGATTTTCCTGGAGGAACGGCTCAAGGACGCGACTGGTTCGGCCATCGTGGTGTCAATGGAAGGAACCCGGCCAATCTTGGTCGAAGTTCAGGCCTTGATTACGCCGTCGGTCTTCGGTAACGCCCAACGAACCTCCAGTGGGTTGGACCGCAACCGGGTCTCGTTACTGATGGCGGTGTTGGAAAAGCGTGCCAATTTAATGTTGCAAAACCAAGATGCCTTTCTCAAGGCGGCCGGTGGCGTCAAGCTGGACGAACCTGCCATCGACTTGGCGATTGCACTGGCGATTGCCTCCAGTTACCGGGATACGGCGACGGCACCGACCGATTGTTTCGTGGGCGAAGTTGGCCTGACTGGTGAAATTCGGCGGGTCAACCGGGTCGAATCTCGGGTCGCCGAAGCCAAGAAGCTGGGTTTCAAACGGATCTTTGTTCCTAAAAATAATCTGCAAGGGTGGACCGCACCGAAGGGCATTGAAGTCGTCGGTGTTTCCACGTTACGGCAGACATTAAAATTAGCCCTCGGCGTTTAGGCGTCAGGGACCTTGAAGGGAGGTGAACAAATATGCGTAAAAAAACGGTTGTTTTAATTATCTTCGCCATCTTAGGTGGGGTCATGGGAGCCGCGTACTTCTCCCGGGCCTGGCTGTTACTTGGCGTGACCAACCGCTTGATCAACAACGTCTTCGTGAATATTTTGCTTGGAGCCATTATTTTCCTCATTCTCGGATTACTCTTCGCGGGCGTGATCTTGCGGCTGATCAATCGTGTCGAAGCCTACTTGAATAAGCAAAACCCGATGACCATCATCTTCGGGAGTCTGTTAACGATTGTGGGATTGGCATTAGCCTTATTGATTTCGCAATTCCTCTTTCACGTGCCATCCTTCTTCATCGGCACCGTGATTCCGTGGATCTTGATGTTGCTCTTCGGTTACTTTGGGTTCCGAATCGGGGCTCGGCTGAGTAAGATTCGGCTAGAGGAGTGGCGTAAGCTGTTCCAGCCGCGGGGCAAGAAGGCCGAAGAAGAGGCTGACAAAAAGGTCTTGGACAAGGAGACCGAACCAAATTTCCACCACTATAAGATTTTGGATACGAACATCTTAATCGATGGGCGGATTTACGATTTGGCCAAGACCGGGTTCTTAGAAGGAACGCTGTTGGTCCCCAACTTTGTCCTGTATGAATTGCAGTACATCGCGGATTCCAGTGACTCCATCAAACGGGTCCGGGGCCGGCGTGGATTGGATATTTTGAACAAGTTGCAAAATGAACACATCATGCCGATCGAGATGTACGAAGGCGACTTCGAAGACATCCCCGAGGTTGATAGCAAGTTGATTGCCTTGGCCAAGCAAAATGGCGGAGTCATCGTGACCAATGATTACAACTTGAACAAAGTCATTCAGTTCCAAAATGTTCAGGTCTTAAACATCAATTCCTTGGCCAACGCCTTGAAACCGCGAGTCATTCCGGGAGAAAATCTCCACGTGATGGTCGTGAAAAACGGGACGGAACGGCAACAAGGGGTGGCTTACCTCGACGACGGCACCATGGTCGTGGTCGAAGACGGTCGCTACTTCATCAACAAGCAATTGGATGTGGTCGTCACCAGTGCCATTCAAACGGATGCAGGGCGGATGATCTTCGCCAAGCCATTGCATTCGACCAAGAACATTGAAGATCAAGAAAAGAATAGTTCTAAAGGTAGCGTCTCAACTGGCAAGCATTCGAAGTCGACCCGCTAGACCACAGGAGAGTCCGGGACTGAGTGCCTAGGCTCTTTTTGTTTGGTCGGCCTAGATTCAGGGGGCTGGCCGCCTACCGTCCGCCAAATATGGGTCGTGTCGCTGTGGGCGGACGGGTCGAGTCTCAAATTGCCTCACAGCCGAAACGTGCGCCAACAGGCAACTGGTTCCGCTTAACACTGCTAGGCAAATAATCCAGAAGCAGGATTATCCGCCTAGCACCGTTAATGCTCGCCAGTTAGCCGCCTGTTGTCACACTCTTTTTCAGCGGCTGAACCCATATTTGGCGGACTCCCGGCTACTGGAGTGCCTATCAAACACAATCGACTTAGCCCTTGGTAGCAGGTGACTTGTCAACTAAGTTCCAGTCAACACAGTGTTATTGATAGATGCCAACTTATCGGAGGTAGCCAGGGGTGGCCCTATCTGGATCAGCGGTGTTGGCTGAGATTCTTTCTCAACCTACAATGTGGGGCGACTTGAGAGCCTGGCGAACTTTGCCAGGCTTTCAAGTAAACCTGAAGACCATTCTTCAGACTGGCCATGTTCCCCAGAGCAGGCGGGACCCAGGCCGACTCAGGTTCCCGGTTTCACTAATTTTAACGGGCGGAACATTGTTGCTCCCGGGCTTAACGCGTTGGGTCCACTTTCAACCGCCCTTTTGGTTAAAGGTTTTAGGTTCCAGGCAGTCCATCGCCAACTGGGTCTCTGAGCCTCTCGAACTCCGATAACGACAGACGGCCAGCCACGGCTTTGTCGCCGCCAGTAATCCACCAATTTCAGATTTTTGAGAAGGATTGGGTGCCAGTCCTTTCTTTTTCCGGCTGAGCATTGTAAAATTAAGACATTCTGTCATAATTGACTATTGATTATGAATAAAACTTTTAGAAAGAGGCGCAAACGTTTTGGCGAAAAATTCAATTCGGGTTCGGTACGCTCCGAGCCCAACCGGTCATTTACACATTGGTAATGCCCGGACAGCCATTTTTAACTATTTATTTGCCCGTCACAACAAGGGTAAGTTCATCATTCGGATCGAGGATACAGATACGAAACGGAACATTGCTGACGGTGAACGGAGCCAATTAGAAAACTTAAAGTGGCTTGGTTTGGATTGGGACGAAGGTCCTGACGTCGGTGGCGACTACGGTCCTTACCGTCAGTCTGAACGCCGTGACATTTACACCCCATTGATCCAACAACTGTTGGACGAAGGCAAAGCTTACGAATCTTACCGGACGGAAGAAGAATTACAAGCCGACCGGGAAGCCCAAAAGGCGCGTAAGGAAATGCCACACTATGAATACGAATATGCTGGGATGACGGAAGACGAAAAGGCTGCGGCCATCGCTGACGCCAAGGCCAAGGGCTTGAAGCCAGTCATTCGTTTCCGCGTCCCTAAGGATGAAATCTTTGCCTGGGATGACATGGTCAAGGGCCACGTGTCCTTCAACTCCGATACTATCGGTGGGGACTTTGTCATTGCCAAGCGCGATGGCATGCCAACCTACAACTTCGCCGTTGTCGTGGATGACCACAAGATGGCCATTAGCCACGTCTTCCGGGGTGACGACCACGTTGCCAACACGCCTAAGCAATTGATGATCTACCAAGCATTCGGCTGGGAAGCCCCTAAGTTTGGGCACATGAGCTTGATCATCAGCAAGGATACCGGGAAGAAGTTATCCAAGCGTGACGAATCCGTCTTACAATTCATCGAACAATACCGTGAATTGGGTTACCTGCCAGAAGCCATGTTCAACTTCATTCTGTTGTTGGGCTGGTCACCAGTGGGCGAAGACGAAATCTTCAACCGTAAGCAATTTATCAAGATGTACGACGAAACGCGGTTGAGTTCCTCACCAGCCACGTTTGACAGTGACAAGCTGGAATGGTTGAACAACCGTTACGTCAAGGACGCTGACGACAGTACGATCATGGACCTGGCCTTGAAGCAATTGATCAAGGCTGGCAACATTCCTGCTAACCCAGACAACCAAAAGATTGAATGGGCACGGCAATTGATCAACCTGTACAAGCGCCAAATGAGCTACATGGCGCAGATCAATGACATGGCCTCGGTCTTCTTTGAAGAACCCGACCAAGTCAGTGGTGAAGCCTTTGATGAAATCAATAACGAAACGGCACCCGTCGTTTTGAAGGAATTCGCTGCGCAAATCGAAAAGCTCGACCTCTTTGATTCTGTGGAGATCTTCCACGTCATCAAGGCCGTTCAAGCTAAGACGGGCATCAAGGGTCGGCAATTATGGATGCCGATTCGAATCGCGGTGACCCACGAAATGCACGGGCCAGAATTACCAGAATCCATTGAATTAGTGGGACGGGAGACCGCCTTACAACACATTCACCAGACCTTAGCACAGTTAGAAGGCTAACGATTTGGTAAAGAAGCCGGATGAGGGCCAATTGGCGCTTCATTCGGCTTCTTTGTTATCGCCGGAATATGCTACAATGGACCTAACTCATTTAGTCGGCGGCCGGGTGATAGGCCTAGGCTGAATTTAACTAATGATGCGAAAGGAGCTTCGGCATGCTCAGAGTTTTTAATACCATGACTCGCCAAAAAGAAACATTCGAACCCATTACTCCGGGAGTGGTCAACATGTACGTGTGTGGCCCGACCGTTTACAACTACATTCATATTGGGAACGCGCGGAGTGCCATTGCTTTTGACACCATTCGCCGGTACTTTGAATACCGCGGCTACCAGGTGAAGTACGTTTCAAATTTCACAGACGTTGATGATAAAATGATTAATGAAGCGCGTAAGGAAGGCATCACGGTGCCAGAATTAGGCGACAAGTTCATTGCTGCTTTCAAGGAAGACACGGCGGCCTTAAACATTGAGCCCGCTACGGTCAACCCGCGGGCCACGGACCATATTCCTGAAATCGTGACCTTTGTCCAGGACCTGATCGACAAGGGGTACGCCTACCCAGTCGATGGGGATGTGTACTACCGGGCCCACAAGTTTGCCCATTACGGTGAGCTGGCCCACTTGAACCTCGACGACCTGGAAGAGGGGGCCTCACAACACACCAATGACGAGGAAACGGCGCGTAAGGAAGATCCCGTTGACTTCGCGTTGTGGAAGGGCGCCAAGCCGGGCGAAATCTCCTGGCCATCTCCTTGGGGCGCTGGCCGGCCGGGCTGGCACATCGAGTGCTCGGTCATGTCCACGCACTACCTGGGCGATACCTTTGATATCCACGGCGGTGGCGAAGACCTGATCTTCCCGCACCACCAAAACGAAATCGCACAGAGTGAAGCCAAGACCGGCAAGACGTTTGTCCACTACTGGTTGCACAATGGCTTCGTCACGGTAGGTGAAGATGATGAGAAGATGAGCAAGTCGCTGGGGAACTTTGTCACGGTCCACGATATCTTGAAGACCGTCGACCCCCAGACGCTGCGCTTCTTCATGGCCACGACGCAATACCGGCGGCCGATTCAGTACACGCAACAGAACTTGGCTACGGCGGAACGCAACCTAGAACGCCTACAGACGGCCTACGACAACATGGGCTACCGGCTCAAGGATGCCGAAGACGGCAATGATCCTAAGATCGAACAGGAAACGCGGCAAATCGTGGCGGACTACATTGACGCCATGGACGATGATTTTAACGTGCAAAATGGGGTCGCCGAGGTCTTTGAACTCTCGCGGCTGGGCAACGTTTACGCGGAACGGCCAGTGGTCTTTGCTGGCACGCTGAAGTTCATGCGGCAGACACTGGCTGAGCTGCTGAGCGTCTTTGGCGTGAAGCTAACGGCGGCCGCCAAGTTAGATGATGACCGGATTCAAGGCCTCATCGACGAACGGTTAGCCGCGCGCAAGGCCCGGAACTTTGAACGCAGTGATGAAATCCGTGAACAATTAAAGAACCAAGGGATTATTTTGGAAGACACGCCCCAAGGGACGCGTTGGCGAAAGGGAAATTAATGACAACTGAAGTAGATTATCAACAACTCAATGGTGTGGCGCTGGCCTACATGGGGGATGCGGCCTATGAGGTCATCATCCGTCGGCACCTGATTGCGGCTGGCCTGGCCAAGCCCAACCATTTACAGAAGAAAGCCACCCATTACGTGTCGGCCAAGGCCCAAGCGGCGCTAATCGACCTGATGGAACAGGACAAGATCTTGAGTGAAGACGAATGGACCATGTTCAAACGCGGGCGCAACGCCAAGAGCTACACCCACGCCAAGAACACGGACGTCGTGACCTACCGCATTTCCACCGGGTTTGAAGCCTTGATGGGCTACCTGGCATTGAGCGGACAACAGGACCGGGTGGATGAACTCGGCCAGTGGTGCATTGAACAAGTAGAAGCGGGGCGGACTGAATAATGACAGAAAATCAAGCAAACACGGAAACCAGCAGCGACTTTGTGATCGGCCGGCACCCAGCCGTCGCCGCACTGCGCAGCCAACAGACCATCAACAAGGTCTTCTTGCAGAGTGGGCTGAAGGCCGAAGCCATTGACGAGATTCGGCAATTGGCGAAGAAACGGCATTTGGTCATCTCAGAGGTCCCCAAGCAAAAATTAGACCTGTTGACGGATCATCAAAACCACCAAGGCGTGGCGCTGGGGGTGGCGGCCTTTGCCTACGCCACCATCGATGACCTCTTCGCTAACGCCGACAAGGCCGGCGAAGCGCCATTCTTCTTGATCCTAGACGGCGTCGAAGATCCCCACAACCTGGGGTCCATCTTGCGGACGGCCGACGCCAGTGGCGTTCACGGGATCATTATCCCCAAGCGGCGAGCAGTCGGCTTGACCTCCGTGGTGGCAAAGACCTCCACTGGGGCCATTGAACGGGTCCCAGTGGCCCGGGTCACCAATTTGGTGAACACCGTCAAGGAACTAAAGGACCGGGGGCTGTGGGTCTTTGGGACCGACATGGCCGGAACGGATTACCGTGACTGGAACGCCAAGGGCGCCAGCGCACTGATCATCGGCAATGAAGGCAAGGGCATTTCCCGGTTACTAAAGGAAACGGTCGACGAGATGCTGACGATTCCAATGGTCGGTGAGGTCCAAAGCCTCAATGCCAGTGTTGCCGCTGGCTTGTTGATGTATCAAGGCTTTAGTTCCCGGCACCCAGTCCAGCACTGAGCACACGGCATGAGCGAGGGAGCAAGTCAATGAAAGAAGACATTTTAATTGTTGATGCCTATAACATGATTGGCAACTGGCCCAAACTTAACCGGCTCAAGCTAACGGACCGGTTACCCGAGGCCCGTGACGAGTTGCTAAACATGTTGGCCAATTATAAAAAATTACGGGATGCCAAGATCACGGTGGTCTTCGACGCGATGTACGTGCCGGGTATCTCCAAGAGTTATAAGCAATTCGACTTGGAGGTCGTCTGGACCAATCGTGACGAGACGGCGGATAGCTATATTGAAAAGCTCGCCAAGGAACGGCAAACGCGCTTCACGCAGGTGACGGTCGCTACTAGTGACCAAGCCGAGCAGTGGACCATCTTCTCGGAAGGGGCGTTGCGGATTCCGGCGGGAGAACTCCTGACGGACATCGAGCGCGCCCAAAACGAGGTGAAGCAAACGGCCCGTGAGTTTGCGGACCGCGGCATCGTACGCAAGTCACCGTGGAACGATCAGCAGCTTTACAAGCTGGAAAAGTTGCGTGACCAGATGATGGCGCAACCGGAGAAGACACCGAAACGGTCCAAGCAAAAGAAAGCGAAACACTAAGTCGCGCATAGTCGCGGCTTTTTTTCGTGGGCAACATGCGTCATCCAGTTGCCTGCGGCTGCCAGGGCTCTGCCTGCTGTGAGGAACCCTTGGCAGCCGTAGGCACTGGTCTTCGCTATCTAGCGAGCTACTTATGAAAAAATAAATTGCCCATTAAACGAGCGTTCGCTATGGCATGACGCGGGCCTCCCGTAGACTGAAAAGACTACGTTAAGGGAGGCGTTACCCGTGTTTGATTTGTCCGATGATGACCTGATTGATTTGCTCCGCCAAGACCTTGATTCGCCCGCGCTCCTCATTTTGTTTGAGCGGTACCATCCCGTGCTCCAACGCATCCAGAAGCAGTATTTTATCCCCGGCTTTGAACAGGCCGATTGGGACCAGGAAGCCTTGCTCATCTTGTGTAGCACGGTCCAACGCTATCAGAGCGGCTTGTCGCGGAGCTTCGGGGCGTTTTACCGACTGCGGTTACGCCACCGGGTCTTTGACTTGATCCGGCAAAGTCAGGCGTTGAAGCGGCAGTTACTGCGCCAGTCGCTGTCCTTGGAGGCTGAGGCGGAATATTTTGCAGACACGCTACCGGACCAGCGGTGGATCTTGCGGGAACAATTAGAGGCCAAGGAAGCCGTGTACCAGGTCTTGCCCCGATTGTCGGCCGTTGAGCACAACGTTTTCCATGGCTTGTTAACGGGGCAATCACTTCGAACCATCGGCCAGGAACATAATTTGACCGTGTCCCAAGTTCAGGCGGCGCTGCACCGCAGCCAGGCGAAGTTGCACGAACTGCTCGCGGAATGATTGACGGCGAGGGCAAACGATGGTAAGCTACTACAGTATGAGTGACGCTAGGTTTTAATAAAAGGTGGTGGCAAGATGGCTCAACGGAAAATTGCCCTGGCTTGTTCAGTTTGCGGGTCGCGGAATTACACCATCACCGCGAGTGCGACCCGCACGAAGCGACTAGAGGTTATGAAATTTTGTAAATACTGTGGTAAACACACATTACACCGTGAAACCCGTTAATTTGACGTTCATGACAAACACTAATTTTAGGGAGGCAACACCATGCGTTTAATCCGTTTCTTCAAATCGGTCGGAGCCGAAATGAAACAAGTTTCTTGGCCCGGCGTTAAGCAGACCCGGCACGATACCGGCACTGTGATTGGCATCTCGGTTCTGTTCGCAATCTTCTTTGCGGTCGTCGACTGGGTCGTTCAATATGGCTTAAAGTTCCTCTCCTAGTGGAATTGTCGGTAGTCAAATCACGTAAAATATGCTATATTAGTTGGTAACAGGAAACTTCGTGTACACGGAGTTTTTTTATTTTGCTCGAAAAGTCAATGATATTAAAAGGAGTGCACCAAACATGGTTGAGTCAGCTGAAAAGCAATGGTACGTTCTTCACACCTATGCGGGTTACGAGAACAAGGTTATGGCAAACTTGGAATCCCGGGCCGAATCAATGGGGATGCAAGACAACATCTTCCGCGTGGTTGTTCCGGAAGAAGAGGAACACGAAGTTAAGAACGGTAAGGACAAGGTCACCATGGAAAAGACCTTCCCCGGCTACGTTTTAGTGGAAATGGTCATGAGTGACCAAGCTTGGTACATCGTGCGGAACACGCCTGGTGTAACTGGGTTCTTAGGGTCTCATGGGCAAGGGAGTAAGCCAACGCCACTGTTACCTGACGAAGTTGAACGGATCTTGCGTCGTGTCGGTATTTCTGCACGGCACGCCGATCTGGACGTCGCTCCTGGCGATTCCGTGACGATTGTGGACGGTGCCTTCAGCGGTTTGGTTGGTAAGATTACCGAAGTCGACAACGAAAAGATGAAGTTGAAGGTCAACATCGATATGTTCGGTCGTGAAACCAGTACTGAACTGAACTTCGACCAAGTCGACCCGATTCTGAAGTAGGACTGGCCCCACAGTTTTCGCATAGTTTTCAGAAAAGAACTTGTTGCGGTTAGTAAAGTGTGGTATGATTCTCAGGTATGCGTGACGCATATGCACAAAGTGGGAGGGGCAAACTAACAGCCCCACTTACCACACACGGACTCAAGGAGGTATTGTCTCGTGGCTAAAAAAGTAGCTAATGTCGTTAAATTACAAATTCCTGCGGGTAAAGCAACCCCAGCTCCCCCAGTTGGACCAGCTTTAGGTCAAGCAGGTATCAACATCATGGGCTTCACTAAGGAATTCAACGCTCGTACCGCTGACCAAGCTGGTATGATCATTCCTGTTGTGATCAGTGTCTATGAAGATCGTTCCTTTGATTTCATCACCAAGACCCCTCCAGCAGCAACTCTGTTGAAGAAGGCTGCTGGTGTTGAAAGTGGTTCCGGCGAACCTAACACGAAGAAGGTTGCTACTGTAACCAAAGATCAAGTTAAGCAAATCGCTGAAACTAAAATGCAAGATCTAAACGCAGCTGATGTTGAAGCAGCTATGCGCATGATTGAAGGTACTGCCCGGAGCATGGGCTTCACGGTCGAAGGTTAAGCTCAGTTTTCGGATAGTCGGACACTTCACGAAAATGAAATGTGTCAAGTGGGAGGTTTATCCGTTACAACCACATTTGCAAGGAGGAATACACAAAAATGGCTCACAAACGAGGTAAAAAGTATCAAGACGCTGCCAAAATGGTCGAGGCTGACAAGGTCTACACTATGGGCGACGCTGTTGATTTAGTTAAGAAGATGGATTTCGCTAAGTTCGATGCAACTGTTGAAGTTGCTTTCAAGCTTAACGTTGATACGAAGCAAGCGGACCAACAACTCCGTGGCGCATTAGTATTGCCAAATGGTACCGGTAAGGAAACCACGGTAATCGTATTCGCTAAGGGTGATCAAGCTAAGGCTGCACAAGCTGCCGGTGCTGACGTTGTTGGCGACCAAGACTTAGTTGAACGTATCCAAGACGGCTGGTTAGACTTTGACGTTGCCATTGCAACGCCAGACATGATGGCCCAAGTTGGTCGTTTAGGTCGGGTCTTAGGTCCTAAGGGCTTAATGCCTAACCCTAAGACGGGTACGGTTACGATGAACGTCGAAAAGGCCGTTTCCGATGCTAAGAATGGTCAAGTTACCTACCGGACTGACCGTGACGGTAACGTCGCTGTTCCTTTTGGTAAGGTTTCCTTTGATGCTGACAAGCTTGCCGGCAACTTGAAGACCATTGCTGAAACGATCGTACGTATTCGCCCAGCCGCTGTGCGTGGGACTTACGTACAACACGTTTCAATTTCTTCAACGTTCGGCCCTAGTGTCGACGTTGACTTGGCTTCTTTATTAGCCTAAGTTAATTCGAAATGAAAAAATCCCTAACAATGCATTGACAGCAATGTCGAAGTATTGTATGCTATTGAAGTTGTATTTAATAGATCTACCTAAGACTCAGGTGGCCTAATGGTCTTAATTTCCTGCCGAGGCAGAAGTTTACTTAAACTTTTGACTCCTTATGTCTTGGTGGCATAGGGATTTTTTTATCCCACCAAACTACTCCGGGAGGTGAACAATTTGAGTGAACAAGCTATTGCAATTAAAGCTAAAAAGGTTGATGAGGTTGTTGAGAAGTTCAACAACGCCACCAGTGCTATCGTCGTTGACTACCGTGGCCTGACTGTTGAACAAGTTACTGACTTACGGAAGCAATTGCGTGATGCTGGCGTTCAACTGAACGTCATCAAGAACAAGATTTTGGTACGTGCTGCAGAAAAGGCTGGCTACGAAGGCTTAAACGAACTCTTCGCTGGTCCTACTGCCGTTGCTTTCTCTGACGAGGACCCAATCGCACCTGCTAAGGTCTTGAAGAACTTTGCTGACAATGTTGATGCCCTTGAAATCAAGGGTGGTTACATCGAAGACAAGATCATGTCTATCGACGAAATCAACACTTACGCTACCTTGCCTAGTCGTGAAGACCTGCTCTCTATGCTGGCTAATGTCTTACAAGCACCAGTACGGAACGTGGCTTACGCCGTTAAGGCAATTGCTGAAAAGGGTGACGAAGGCGACGCAGCCTAAGTTACTGTTTCAGATTTGAACTAAAAACTAAAACCCAATTATTGGAGGAAAATAACATGGCTTTTGATAAAGATGCTATCATCGCTTCTCTTAAAGAAGCATCCATTACTGACCTTAACGACTTAGTTAAGGGTATCGAAGACGAATTCGGCGTATCCGCTGCTGCCCCAGTTGCTGCAGCCGGTGCTGCTGGTGGCGACGCTGCTGCCAAGGATTCATTCGACGTTGAATTAACTGAATCTGGTGACGCCAAGGTTAAGGCCATCAAGGCTGTCCGTGAAATCACTGGTTTAGGTTTGAAGGACGCTAAGGGTCTTGTTGACAACGTACCATCTGTCATCAAGGAAGGCGTTTCTGAAGACGAAGCTAACGACATCAAGGAAAAGCTTGAAGCCGTTGGTGGTGTGGTTACGCTTAAGTAGTCACCTTCACTTACAAAAAATGAGCCGCTGCCTTCGGGTGGCGGTTTTTTTGTGGCTTGATTTGGATCGTGGCGGCTAAACGTAGCGGTTGTTTAACTAAAGGTTGCAAGTACAAAAACACCTGATAATACTCAGCTGACCAGGATTGTGAACATGAAATTAGTCCACACCGCCATCTGCGGCTGTCAGAGATTCCGGTAGCTATGGGGAACGCCGGCGGCCTATGGAGCGGTCCGCCGACTCGGTTTGAAGCTTGACAAATACCGTCAATCTCCAAACGCGTCCCACGCAGTAAGCTGAGGAAAAGCGCTCAGCTAACACCGTTGTCACAGCAACCTACACTTCTGACTGCCTCCGATTACATCAGTGATTACCTGCAAAATTTGCAGGAAAATCACTGAACTGGCAACGTTCATCCACACTAGTGGGTAACTTGTCACGTAGCCGAGAGTGAGCTAAATTTGGACTCAGCCGTGGGAGTTTTCAAGTGATTTTCTTGGAAACTGGCGTCTTCGAGACGTGATTTTCGGCTCGAAGCGAGGTTGAAGACCGCCTTTTGGCTTCGACCGGTCCTTCCCACAGCGTCACGGTCCAAATTTGGCGAACGGTAAGGCGACCAGCACCGATCACATGACATTCAAAGACTAATTTTGTCCCTGTAAACCCTGGTGTCACCATAAAGCTAGCTGATTTCAATCTTGCAACCTTTAGTTGTTTAATTTTAACTTGTGATTAAGTCTCCCCAATAGCTTTTCACCAATAAAATGATTAAGCTGAAAGGTAAGTAAGATGAACGGAGTGAAAATATGGCCGGAACAATTTTAATTGTGGAAGACGACGAAGCGTTGCTTGCCTCATTGACAACAGAATTACAGTTTGAGGATTATACCGTCTTGAATGCGATGGATGGCAAAACGGCATTGGCCGTCTATGAATCTAATCGTGGCAATTTGGATTTGATCATTTTGGATTGGATGCTGCCTGAGTTGGATGGGCTGGGGGTCCTGCGGCGCATTCGGAAGCATGATGATTTACCCGTGATTATGATGACTGCCCGCGATTACGTCGGTGACAAGGTAGCCGGCTTGGACACCGGGGCGGATGACTACATTACCAAACCGTTTGAAATCGAAGAGTTGTTGGCGCGGATTCGGGTTATTCTACGACATCAACATCATCGAGCCAGCGCCAACAGTCAGCTTCACGTGGCGGATGTCACGTTGGATATGCGTGCCCGTCAGGTACGACGCAATGACCGGCTGGTGCAGCTGACACAACGAGAGTATGAACTCCTGCTATGTTTGATGAAGAATGCTGGTCAAACCATGACCCGTGACGAGCTACTTGATGCAGTTTGGGGCGTGGATTTTGAAGGCCAACCCAACGTGGTCGACGTTTACGTCCGTTATTTACGGCATAAGTTAAGGGACGAACAGAGCCAGCCGCTGATTCACACGGTCCGTGGTGTCGGGTACGTGTTGTCGGCAGACTATCAGGGGTGAGCGGAATGGCGAAAAATAAACGTGCCTTGTCGACCGCCCAGGAGATTCAGCACCGCTTCGTGTGGATGCTGGTACTGCTGACCCTGGTGATGGGTGGTGCCGTGGTTCTCACGGTCGGCTATCAATTGGTCAAGCAGAGTGAGCAATCGTCAGTAGAACTGATGGCGAGTCTTAACCGTTCAATCATCGATGATAAGCCAGATTGGAATCGCTGGCGGAAGAGTAGTTCGATCAATACGAAAAATACCATGGTGCGTGTCTATAACAGCAAGATTGGTGAAGCCCCGGCGACCTTTTACTCACCGAATACGCAAAAGTTTTTAAAGGCCAAACATTATCAAATGCCAATCTTTTCGGCCGTTGCTTATACACCCGGATATGGGTTTACCTACTATCGTGCGGGTGTTCGCTTAGGCATTCACTCGCAGATCTGGTTGAGTCTGCGGCCAATCACCACAGTCTTGTTGTCGGTCGTGTTGGTGGTCCTACTCATTATGTTGGTGACGATAGGTGTCGGGTGGGGTTATATTCGGTTTACGGCCAGACAAATCACCCAGCCGTTGTCCAGCCTGAATGTGGCGGCGCAAGAGCAATCACACGTCCGCACGACCAAAGCAACTTTGCCGGTGCCTAATCAGCCCAGTGAGGTCACCCAGCTGGCGAACAGCATCAATGAACTCTTGACGACCATCAATCAGCACGCTAGTCAGGAACGTGAATTCATTTCTAACGCTGCACATGAACTGCGAACACCGATTGCGGCGATTCGGGGTCACGTCCGTCTGATTGAACGACGCGGTCAAGAGCATCCCGAGATTGTGCCGCGGTCAGTTCAATTTATTGACGATGAATCGCAGCGAATGCAAAAATTGGTCAATAGCTTGCTGACACTTTCTCGGGCGGACAGGGGAACCCTGACGTTGGCTTATTTTGACTTAGCGGAGACCATCAATGAAACGGTTGAAGAAGAACAAACCGTCCTCAGTCAACCCATTCGTGTCACTGGGGAGACAACGGCCATCATTTACGGCAACGCAGAAAGCATGCATCAGATACTGGTCGCTTTACTCGATAACGCCGGTAAATATTCGGCCGCGGATCAACCCATTACCCTGTCACTGATCCAGACGGCCCAGCACGTGCAACTCGCAGTTCAGGATTTGGGCTTGGGCATTGCTGATGGAGATAAGGCCCATGTTTTTGAGCGGTTTTATCGGGTCGATTCGGCCCGCACTCGGCAAATCGGCGGCACGGGTCTGGGGTTGGCCATCGTTGCCCAATTAGTGGGATTAAACCACGCGACGATTCGTGTGAGCGACAATCTGCCCCGGGGGTCCCAGTTTATCTTGAAATTCCCAGTAGCTGAGAATTCTGATAAACTCTCAGATTAATCTCTTTTTCTAACTGTTTTAGCAAATCGTGTACTTAACTATCATGGAGATAGTCAAAAATCCATGTGTGTTAGGTACTTTTTTTGTGGGTGAGGAGGGTGTGTCATGCAAGTTATTTCCATCGTTGTCCCGTGTTACAACGAGCAAGAGAGTTTGCCATTATTTTATAAACGCGTTGAACAAATTTTAACTGATTTTAACCACCATCGGGAACAATTTCAATGGGAATATTGGTTCGTAAATGACGGATCAAGTGATGAAACGTTACAGCAACTGCAGTATTTGCACGCCGCTAATCCAGACGGCGTGCATTACGTTGATTTTTCCCGTAATTTCGGTAAGGAAGCG
This sequence comes from Levilactobacillus brevis, assembly GCA_003666485.1. Classification (GTDB taxonomy): domain Bacteria; phylum Bacillota; class Bacilli; order Lactobacillales; family Lactobacillaceae; genus Levilactobacillus; species Levilactobacillus yiduensis. Next base: position 2,715,487 of record CP032931.1, on the reverse strand, counting down.
GCGTTACTAGCCGGACTGAAGGCGGCACAGGGAGATTTTGTCGCAGTGATGGATGCGGATCTGCAGGACCCACCAGAGTTGTTGCCCACCATGATTCAGATGCTGATGGAAACGGACTATGACGTGGTCGCAACGAAGCGGTCAGACCGTCAAGGCGAACCCTGGTTGCGTTCCAAATTATCCGCGGCATTTTACCACGTCATCAACTGGATCTCACAGGTAAAGATTGTTCCGGGTGCACGTGATTACCGGTTAATGCGGCGCTCCGTGGTGACGGCTATCGTTGATTTGCCGGAGTCAAACCGCTTTTCCAAGGGACTCTTTAGTTGGGTCGGCTTTAAGACCAAGTACCTCACCTTTTCCCACCAGGATCGGGTTGCTGGTGAAACGCACTGGTCGATGCGTCAGTTACTAGATTACTCGTTAGACGGCATCGTGGACTTTTCTGAAGTTCCGCTGGCGATTGCCTCCTGGCTGGGCGGTTTATCGTTTGTTACCGCAATTCTGGGAATGATCTGGATTGTGATTCGTGCACTGTTATTTGGGAATGCAACTGCCGGGTGGCCGTCATTGGTCGCCATCGTTCTCATGCTAGGTGGCCTGCAGCTACTGTGCCTGGGTATTTTAGGAAAGTATATTGGGCGGATCTACTTAGAGACGAAACACCGACCACAATATTTGATCAAGGACAAGCGGTAGGAGGCTATCATGACATTAACACAACGTAATCAGCAATTGGCTTTGGGATTCTTTGGCCTATTTGGTATTTTAGCAATTTTGATTAAGATGCAATTTGAGCCCCTGATCAGTCTGGATCATCAGTGGCTGACGGCTTTCAGTGGCAGTAGTTTGGGACAACACATCCGGGTCTGGGAATGGTTGACATTGCTGGGCAGTCCCTTGGTTACCGGTGGCCTTGCCGTGGTTCTGGCCCTATTTCTCTGGCGAATTCGTCAAGTTGGCTGGTCAGTCGCGACTTTGGTAGGCATTATCGGTGGGGACGGCCTACTACTCGCTTTGAAGGATTTGGTAGGGCGGGTACGACCATTACAGCCCGTTGTGGCCGATAGTGGCTTCAGCTTTCCCAGCGGCCATGTCTTTAGCACGGCATTGGTGGCTGGCATTGTGATTACGTTACTGTATCAGTTTTTAAAGGGCAATGCCGTGTTTTGGAGTGTGACGGCCGTCATTGTCATGGGGGTCATTGCCATCATGCTGGCTCGATTGGGGTTACGCAATCATTTTCCAAGTGATGTCTTGGGGAGCGTCCTACTGGCCAGTGGCTGGTGGTTACAAGTCGTAAGCGTCTATGAACGGGTCGTTCAGCGGTGGCGAAAGATTCAGGCCCAAGAGTAGGGGGAAGCAATGTTGGTAAAGAAAAAGTTTTGGCAAAATGTGGGGCTCGCCTGGCTGATTGCCTTAATCATCGTCATAGGAGTCTTTGGTTATTGGCGGGTGAGTCCGTTTGGCAATCATAACCTGTTGATCAGTGACATGGGAACGCAGTACATTCCCTTGCTGACGGCACTGCAACATGCGCTGAAATATCAGGTCTTTCATCTCTATTCGTTCTCGCAGTCACTGGGGAGTGTCGTGGTCCCCACGGTTGCCTATTATTTACTCAGTCCATTTAACCTGATTGTCATTTTCTTCAGTGCGGCACAGGTACCGGTAGCGGCCAGCATCATTGTCATGGCAAAGATTGCCACGATTGCGGCAACCATGACTTGGTACCTCCAACGGCATTTTCGGACCACCCAACGATTAACCGTGGTATTTGCCTTAGCCTTTAGTTTCTGTGGGTTTGTGGCACTGAACTACTTTGACTTCATGTGGTTAGATTCCTTAATTATTTTGCCACTGGTTGCGGCCGGCATCGATCGGTTGGTCATTGACCATCGGCCGGGGATGTTCTTCGGCTGGTTGTTGGCCAGCATTGTGACGAATTATTATTTGGGATACATGACCTGCTTGTTTGCAGTCGGCTATTTTAGTTACGTATTGTTTAACTGGACATACGAGCATCACGCGATGGCAAGTGAATGGCGCGGTCGATTAGGCCAGTTTGCACTCACCTCCGTACTGAGTGGGCTAAGTGCGGCAGTGGTTTTGTTGCCAACGGCCTTGGGCATGTTACAGACGGCTAAAACGACTAGTAACGCGCTGAATTTACGTTTTTTGCCAGAATTTGGGCTGGAATTTTTTGCGCAATTTGGGGTGGGAGCGACGAACTACACGCAGCGCCTGGGCCATGCACCAACCGTATTTGTATCGAGTGCAATCGTCTTATTAACACTGAGCTACTTTGTGCATCCACATTTTTCTCGGCGGCAGAAATGGTCAGCGGGGATATTCTTAGGGTTCCTATTCCTGGCGATGTGGATTCGCACGTTTAATACGATTTGGCATATGCTTCAGGCACCAGCGGGATTTCCGTTTCGTAACGTATTTTTCTTGAGCTTTGTCATGGTCGTGCTGGCCTTTGCGGTTTGGCAAGCTGAGCCGCGGCGGATTAACCGTTATTGGCAATGGGGACTCCCGACGATTCAAGTTGTTAGTATGGTCGTTGGGGTGCAATTCATTCCATTCATGGTGAGACTCATGAAGGGACGGTCAGTTAAACTCGAAAAGTACTATGCCAGTATCGGCCAAGCGCATTGGCCAAGCATTGGCATCGCGGCAATCTACATGGTTTTGACCGGAGCCGTTATTTTTGGGACCCAACGTTACTGGCGAAAATGGCTGGTTGGGTTGCTAGTGCTAACCGAAGTGGGGGGCAATTTTATTTTAGCGATGCGGTCCACCCCCTTTGGCAACCAAACGGCTTACGCGACGGCCTACCGGCAAGAGAATCAGCAGATGGCGCAGGTTAACGATCCTGATGGGCAACTTTATCGCGTTCAAAATGATAATACGTTAATCAATCGGGCCTACGCGGAACACTACAACAACTACAATGATAGTCTACTCTTTAACTTTCACGGGGTGACGGCTTACAATTCGACGTTGAACGAGCAGACGCGGACGACCTTGCAAAAGCTAGGGTTGTACAGTGACAACGTTCGGCGGATTGGGGCACTGGGACTGACACCACTGAGTGAACTACTGTTGGGCGTAAAAGATTCTGTTCACCTGACCAGTTCCGGGGCGATTACCACGCCAGCTAAGAGTTATAACGGTATGGGCTTTGCGGTCGCTTCAGCGCTGAGTCAAGTGCAATTGGGAACAAATGCGCTGCGAAATCAGGAGAGTATCATGCAGGCTTTGCGGCCACAAGCACAGCACTACTTCGCGCAAACTAAGTTGTTAAAGGATACAGTCAAACGGGTCAACAGCGTGCATGGGGTGCCAACGACCTATGCCTATCATCACATCATGACGTTACGTGCGACGGCAACTGGACCAGCCTATCTGTGGTCTGTCGGCGGCGGTACCAAGTATACGACGATGGTGGTGAATGGCACTAAAATTAAGCCCAGCATGAATGCCAATGGCCGGGCGACACTGATTAATTTGGGCGACTTTAAGAAAGGGCAGACCATCACCTGTCATTTTGCGGCGACCTATCCTGTGGCCCTGTACAAGACGCAAGTCATGGTTCTGCGCCAGGCCGCTTTTAATCAGTTATTGGCTGATCTGCGGCAACAAAAGCTCACCATCCACACGGTTCCTAGTCATTTTCAAACGAAGTTGACGGGCCAAGTTAAAGGTTCGCAACAAAAATCCGAGTTGTTCCTGAGCATTCCCTACGATACGGGGTGGCAAGCCACGGTCAATGGCAAACGGGTCCAACCTCACCGATTGCTAAATGGGTTAATGGGACTCCCAATCCAAGCTGGGAATAACCAAGTGACCCTAACCTACCGGGTGCCAGGTGGACGCTTAGGCCTCGGTGTCAGTGCGATGAGCCTGATTGGCTTTGGTCTCGTCGATGGGATGCGGACGCGACAACATTCACGACAAAAGAAGCATGCGAAAAAATCTTAAAACAGAAAAGGAGGCGCGTAAATGGGATATCTAGTCGATTTCGTGTTACACATTGATAGTCATTTAGTCAACATCGTCAATACGTTTGGCGGTTCCACCTATCTCATCTTATTTGCCATCATCTTTGTGGAGACCGGGGCAGTGATTTTGCCCTTTCTCCCCGGTGACTCGTTGCTTTTCGCGGCTGCGGCGTTGGCTGCGAACCCAGCGTACGGTTTACACATCTGGGTATTCGTGCCTGTTTTTCTGATGGCAGCCATCGCTGGAGACTCTTTGAATTTTTACTTGGGACGACGGGCAGGTGTCCTACTTGGCAAACGGTCCTGGTTTAGTCGGTTGATCAATCAGGAACGCTTGGCACAATCGACGGCCTTCTTCAAGAAGCATGGGCCCATCGCTATCTTCTTGGGGCGGTTCCTGCCAATCATCCGTACCTTCGTCCCGTTTGTTGCTGCGGGTTCGCAGTTTGCCTATCGGCGGTTCCTCAAGTACAATGTGGGCGCGGCAGTTGCTTGGGTGACACTCTGTTGTGGGGGCGGCTATTTCTTCGGGAATATTGCTTTTGTGAAGGCCCACTTTTCTGCAGTCGTGCTGGGAATCATTGTGGTGTCCTTGATACCGGCCCTCGTAGGATGGATGCGGACGTGGCGCCGCTCGTAACGAAAAGAACGGGCCCACGTCTATATAATTTTTAGTTGCTGTGTATCATTTCAAATCTATCAAGTGGTTTTTCGGCGCTTGGCAGATTTTTTGGGATGATGGGTTCGAATCTATTGCGGCAGACAATTGACCACCAACAAGCCAATCTACTTACTTTTAGTTATCAAATGATTAATTAGTTTTTATTGTAATCAGTTAACCTGCGTGATATAGTTAGCCTTGTCAATCAAAACAGGAGGCCATGAACATGACAGTAAAAATTGGTGTAATTTTAGGCACGACGCGGACACATTCATTAGGGAAGCGGCTCTTCCAGTATCTACAACGGGCCCTGCCGACGACCGGCGTCACGTACACGTGGATCGCCCTACAAGACTATCCGCTGCCGTTGTATGACCACGCGGAGACACCGTTGTCAGAACCCATTCAGCAGTTGGCCGCACCGGAGAAACGGTGGTTGGACGTGCTGGCGGAACAAGATGGCTACATCATCTTGAGTCCCGAGTATGACCACGCCATTCCCGGCAGTCTAAAAAATGCGCTGGACTTTGTGGGCCCCGAAGTGGCGGCCAAGCCCGTCCAGATTGTGACCTACTCCAAGTACAGTGACGGCGGGATGCTGGCGGCGGCCTCCTTTGTGGGAATCTTGCAAATGCTTAAAATGCTGGTCTTGCCGACGCCAGTCCTGTTGTGGAATGCTGAACCCAACTTTACGGCGGCCGGCGATCTGGTCCCGGATGCGGCCAACAGCGACCATTTCGCCCAGCGCTTAGCCGAGGCCGCCAATGAGTTACGGCATTACGCGCAGCTCACTAAGGACCACCCGTACCGGCGTGTGGCCGACTAGGTCGTAATGATTTACCCCGTTAAAAATTAGCCGAAGCTTTAAAATTCGCGTAAGGCCACCTAAAGTTGTAGGCGGCTTTACGCCTTTTTGGTATGCTGATAGGTGAGAGAGCTGTAAAGTAGACAAATTAACCGCGTCGTTGAACGGGGTTAAGATTGTTCTTTACCAAGCAGCTTGCGATAATGAAGAACTACGGGGAGGGGTCAATCATTATGGGGAAAAGAGTATGGGGGCGTATACAGAAACACTTAACGCTAATCAAAGGCATTTTTATCTTTTCAATTTTAATTTTTGTGATTCAAATGATTGGGCGCATCGCCCACGAGGTCAGCGGCGAGCAGCTTCAAGCCGAACTGGCCTCACTGGATACGGGGACGTTTATCTTACTGCTGGCTTGCGGGTTCGTGGCCGTCTTGCCGATGCTAATCTATGATTTTTCTATCGTGCAATTCCTACCGGGTAAATTCTCGCGCGGATACATCATTCGTAGTGGGTGGACGACCAATACCTTTACCAACCTGGCCGGAATGGGCGGCCTGTTGGGAGCCAGTCTCCGGGCCAATTTTTACGCGAAAGCGGCTACTAAAAAGCAGGTGGTTTACGCCATTTCGAAGATTGCGCTGTTTTTGCTGGCGGGGTTATCCCTATCCTGTTGGGTGGCGCTGGTCTTCTTGTTTGGCTTCGATATCGGGGCGCCTTTCCGCGGCTACTGGTTTTGGTTGTTAGGCGGCGGGTTATACTTCCCGGTCGTCTTTATCTTCACCCGTATTAGCGACAGTGAATTTTTCCGCGACCTCACGTGGCGGCGAGAAGGCATCCTGATTCTCGGTTCTAGCTTGGAGTGGGGGAGTTGTGCCCTGTTTTTCCTCCTGATCGGGTGGGCGTTACGGTTACCGATTCCGTTAGCGGCGGTCTTTCCAATGTTTGTGGTGGCGTCTGTAGCCGGCGTCGTCTCGATGATTCCCGGTGGCTTGGGGTCCTTTGACGTCTTCATGATCATTGGGCTGGGCTTTTTGGGGGTCAGTCGGGCAGACGCCACGGGCTGGCTGCTGCTGTACCGGCTGTTTTATTACCTCTTGCCGTTTGGCGTGGGGGTGGGCTTCTTCATTCACGACGTTGGTCGGCGGGTGAACGGTTTCTTAAATGGCCTGCCGGTGGCCACGCTACGGCGGGCGGCGCATTTATTCGTGACCATCTTTATGTACTTCTCCGGCGTGATGATGCTGCTATTCGCCACGATTCCGGACGTGGTCTTGTCCAACCGGTTCTACTTGCGGTTGGTGCCCTACATGTTTTACTTCCTGAGCCAAATCACCAATATCGTGATGGCCTTTCTTCTGATTGGCCTCGCACGGGGAGTGGGCGCACGGGTGAAACGCGCGTACTGGCCGACGCTGGTGGTTCTGGTCGTGGCGATTGGCGTGACGCTGTGGCGGGAGAACTTTCCCGTCAGTCTGGCCATCTTGTTAGGCCTGGTCTTGGCTTGCCTGCTGTTTGCGCGGCCGGAACTCTACCGGACCGGCTTTCACTATTCGTGGGGCGGGTTGTTGGTGGATGGTCTGATTTACGTGGGCACCTTCGTGTTGTACACCATTCTGGGAATTTCCAGTTTTCAGGGGGGCCATCACCGGCCATTTCTCCCGCACGCCTGGCTTCTGCCATCGACGCAGGTCTGGTTGACCGGGCTGGGGAGTCTGTTGGCCGCGCTGTTGATTTTGATCGGCATTTACCGGTACTTGTCCGCACATCAGCCTAAATGGCTCCACGCCCCTTATGACGCCCCCAGAATGCGGGCCATTATCGCACAGTTTGGCGGCAACGAGGTCAGTCATTTGGCCTTCTTACGGGATAAACGGGCGTACTTCTATCAAGCCGACGGGGCCGACCAGCTATTCTTGTTGTTCCGGCAAAAGGCCGACAAACTGTTGGTCATGGGCGAACCCATCGGCAATCAAGACTATCTGACCCCGGCGTTACAAGCCTTCATGCACGACGCTAACCAGGCTGGCTTGCGGCCCGTTTTCTATGAGATCAGTGAATCGCTGACGTTGCGGCTCCACGAAATGGGCTTTGATTTCATCAAGGTGGGGGAGGAAGGTCACGTCGATCTAGCGACCTTCAGCCTCGCCGGCAAGGCCCATCGCGGAGAGCGAGCGTTGATCAATAAGTTTAAACGCGAGGGGTACCAGTTCGACCTGCTCCAGCCACCCTTGAGTGACGCGCAATTTCACGCGCTCAAGGAGATTTCGGATTCGTGGCTTCATGACGAAACGGAAAAGGGCTTTTCCATGGGCTTCTTCGACCGGGATTACCTGAATGAGGCCCCGGTGGCGGTCATGAAGAATGCGGCTGGTGAACTGGTGGCCTTTGCCAATCTGATGCCAACGGGGGATCACCGCATGACGTCCATCGACCTGATGCGGGCCAGTCGCGACGCCCCGTCTGGCATCATGGACGGCCTGTTCGTTTACCTGTTCGAGACTTGCCGCGAAACGGGCTATCTGAGCTTTAACCTGGGGATGGCACCCTTGGCAAACGTCGGGGTCTCCGAGTTCAGTTTCATTGAGGAGCGGGCAGCCCATCTGATCTACCAGTATGGCTCGAATTTTTACAGTTTCCAAGGCTTGCGGGCGTATAAGGAAAAGTACGTCACCAGCTGGGAACCCAAGTATCTGGCGTACCGACGCCGACAATCACTGATCTTCAGCATGTTACAGCTGATGTCAGTCATCAATCAATGGTCGCCGGTAGGGATGCACGTGGCACCCAAGTGGTTCGGCCACTGGGTCACGGACGAGGTACGCTGGCAAAATCATGATTAGCGAAATAGCGCATCGGCTAACAGCAATTGTTGGTCGATGCGCTATTTGCTTAGTTATTTACAGCTACCTAGTCCGAGCTGGCCGCCTACCGTCCGCCAAATATGGGTTGGAACGCTAGCGAAACCAGAATGCCTCCGTCAGCCAGCAGTTCCGCCTGCTATGGGGAACGCCTCCAGCCTGGGGAGCGGTCTTCCGGCTCGCTTGAAAGCCTGGCACAGCCCGCCAGTCTCTCAAGTCGTCCCACCCAGTAACCTGGCTAAAAACGCCAGCTAACTGGGTCGACACAGCTGGCTACACTACTGGCTGACTCCGGCGGATTGGTGCTTGTCAGTGACACTGCAATTGGGCCAGACTTGATTGTCTTCAGCTGTTGTTACGGTCCAACTGATTGCTGGTAGACCATCCCTGTAGCCGGGAGTTCGCCAAATATGAGCTCAGCCGTGGGAGTTACCTTGCCAGCGGTCTGGGCTGGTTAGGTGACTGGCGTCTTTGAGACGTGAACTTTCGGCTCAAAGGCGAGGCGTCGAGACCGCACTTTGGCTCGACCCGTCCGCCCACAGCAATCCGACCCATATTTGGCGGACGGCAGGCGGTCAGTTTGTGCGCTAGGATTGCAAATAACCAGTCCTAGCGCACAAGGATTCTAGCGGATATCTAATTGGTGTACTTGAATGGCAGCTGGTGGTGGAAGTTGGCGAAGCCGCTAAAGATCTCGTCGATAGTGGCGGCGTCGATGAACAGGTTCATATTTTCCTGCGGTGCAAAGCCCGCGTCACAGCTGTTTTGCATCATCGTCACGAGGGGATCGTAATAGTGGTCGATGTTAAAGAGTGCGATTGGTTTCTGGTGGACATTAATTTGGCTCCAAGAGAGCATGGTCGTGAACTCTTCGAAGGTCCCAAAGCCCCCGGGGAGCACGATAAAGGCGTCGGACTGGCGGAGCATTTCGTCCTTGCGTTCATCCATGGTACTGGTCTCCAGCAAAGTGGTGATGTCGGTCTTGGCCAGGCCGAGTTCGCTGAGAAAGGTGGGAATGATCCCAATCACTTTACCACCGGCAGCCATGGTCGCGCTGGCAACAGCTCCCATCAAGCCTTCCTTGCCACCACCGTAGACCAGTGGATGATTGTTTTCGGCTAAGTATTTTCCTAGTGCATTGGTTTGCGCGAGAAATTGTGGATCATAGCCGTGGTTGGACCCACAGAAGACACAGACATTTTTAATCGTTGGCATATCAAGACCCCCAAAGTTTTTTGTTTAAAATTAGTATACCGCAAAATAACAACGTGACGATTTGGTTCTGATCCTTAGTTAGGTATTTCGCTTAACCGGGTGGTAGGCATGGTGGTGTGATTGCTAACTGAGTATGCTGAAGAGCATGGAGAAAGGATGACACACATGAAGTTCAAAAAAATTGTGGTGGCCGGCGGCGGGTCGCTTGGGAGTCAAATCGCCTATCAGATTGCCTACAGTGGGTTGGAAGTCGTGATAGAGGATGTCAATGCGACAGCCATCGCTGCGGTGAAACAGCGATTAGCCACTTGCGACCAGATCTATGCGCAGGAGAAGAATGCGACGCCGGCGGTTATCTTTGATACCAACGAACGGATCAGCTTTGCAACGGACCTGGAGACAGCCGTGGAGGACGCCGACCTGATCATCGAAGCGCTCCCCGAGGTGGTTGCTGTTAAAGCGGCCTTCTACGCGGACCTGGCTAAGGTGGCACCGACACGGGCGATTTTTGCGACGAGCGCCGCGACGATGGTGCCCAGCCAATTCGCCACGGTCACGGGACGGCCGACCCAATTTTTGGCCATCCACTTCATGACGCACATCTGGGAAAATGAGCTGGTCGAGGTCATGGGGCATGCCGGGACGGATGCCGCGGTCGTGCAGCACGTTTGCCACTTCATTCGCCAGATTGGCCTGGTGCCGATCACGGTCAAAAAAAAACATCCGGGCTACGTCCTATCGGCCATGCTCTGGCCATTCGTGACGACGGCGCTGACGCTGTGGGCGCACGACATTGCGGACCCTCAGGCCATTGACCGTGCCTGGATGATGGCGACCGGCGCGTCCATGGGCCCATTTGGCATCCTCGATGAGATTGGCCTGCGACAGGTGTATCACACGTTGCTGGCCACGAGTCGTGAACCGGGGAAGGGCTACCTGGTGGACGTGGCCCATAAGCTCAAGCACGAGCTATTGGACCAGCAGAAGTTTGGCCAGGAAAGCCAACAGGGGTTCTACAGCTATCCCATGCCCGCTTTTACTTCAGCCGAGTTTCTCACGGCGAGGTGACGGCTCGCGTTAAGTTGAATCATGCGCCGATGCCAGCCGATTTCAAGCAAACGGTCGGTATAAATTAAACTGGGGGATTATCATAAGTGACTTATCCAGTTAATTACAAATAAATTAATAATCAAGCCAAAAAAGGATTTGGGCAGACACACCCAAATCCTTTTCGATTGCACATTGACTTGTCGTCATCGTGCGAAGATCGCCACGACGGTTATTTATTAGGGTCGTCCGGATCAGCGGGCTCACCGATGTTGTAGTCGTCGCTGCTCATGGCTTCCACGTTCCCCAACAGGTAGCCGTTACCGACCTGCGAGAAGAAGTCATGGTTCGCCGTGGAGGTGGAAATACCGTTCATGACCACGGGGTCGACGTCTTCGGCCGTATCGGGGAAGAGGGGATCTTGCCCCAGGTTCATTAAAGCCTTGTTGGCGTTGTAGCGGATAAACGTCAATACCTTATCTGACCAGCCAATTTGGTCGTACAACGTGTGGGTGTACTTTTCTTCGTTGTCGTAGAGTTGATACAAGAAGTCATACATCCAGTCTTTCATCTGTTGTTGCTCGTTGTCGGTGAGTTCCTTCATGCCCAACTGGAACTTGTAGCCGATGTAGGTGCCGTGGACAGACTCGTCACGCAAGATCAGCTTGATGATTTCCGCCACGTTGTTGAGCTTGTTGTGCCCCAGGTAGTACAGCGGTGTGAAGAAGCCGGAGTAGAACAGGAAGGTTTCCAGAAAGACACTGGAGATCTTCTTCTTCAGGGGATGCTCGTCGTCATGGTAGAGGTCGTAGATGCGCTTGGTCTTGTTTTGCAGAAATTCCTCAGAGTCGCTCCATTGGAAAATTTCGTCGATCTCATCCGGTGTGTTCAGCGTGGAGAAAATCGTGGAGTAACTCTTGGCGTGAACGGATTCCATGAATTGGATGTTGTTGAGCACCGCCGTTTCGTGGGGCGTCCGTACATCACGCCGCAACGCTGCCATGCCGTCTTGTGACTGGAGTGTATCCAGCAAAGTCAATCCGCCGAAGACGTGACCCACGACCCATTGATGGTCGGTATCCAGCGTCCGCCAGTCATCCAAGTCGTTGGAGACGGGGATTCGGGTGTCCAGCCAAAATTGCTCGGTGAGCTTTTCCCACGTCGCCTTATCGATTTCATCTGAGACTTGGTTCCAATTAATTGCGTTATAATTTTCAGTTCTTGCCAATGACAACCACTCCTTTTTCGTTTCCTGACACGGACATGCTAAATGACACAGCTTTCACACTGGTTGGCGCCGACTTCGTTGTTGTCGTCGGTGAAGGTCCGGACGTAATACAACGACTTGATACCCTTGCGATAAGCGTAGTTGCGCAAAATGCTGAGGTCACGGGTCGTCATCTTATCCGTCCGTCCGTTCTTCCATTCGTATAGGCCGGCGGGAATCGTCGAGCGCATGAACAGCGTCAGGCTCATCCCTTGATCCACGTGCTTTTGCGCAGCGGCATACACGTCGATGACCCGGCGCATGTCGGTGTCGTAAGCGGACTTGTAGTAAGGCATGGTGTCGTTGTCCAGGTAAGGTGCTGGGTAGTAGATCTTCCCAATCGTCTTTTCTTGGCGTTCTTCGATCCGGTTGATGATCGGGTGTAAGCTGGCCGTCGTGTCGTTGATGTAAGAGATCGAACCGTTGGGTGCCACGGCCATCCGGTTTTGGTGGTACAAGCCATCGCGCATGACGTCGGCTTTCAAGGCAACCCAGTCTTCGGGAGCCGGTAGCCAAATGTTGGCAAAGAGGTCTTGAACCTTTTCGCTGCTAGGCCGCCAGTCGGTCTCGGTGTACCGGTCGAAATAAGTGCCGGATGCGTAGGTGCTCTTCTCAAAGTTGTGGAAGGTTTCGTGGCGTTCCTTGGCGATTTGATTGGAAGCCTTGAGCGTCCAGTAGTTCAGCAACATGAAGTAGACACTGGTGAAGGCGATGCTGTCCTTGGAGCCGTACATCATGTGGTTCTTGGCAAAGTAACTGTGCAGACCCATGGCGCCCAATCCAATCGTGTGAGCCAGTCGGTTTCCTTTTTGGATCGAAGGGACCACATCGATATCGGAGTGGTCCGTGACAAAGGTCAGGGCGCGAACCATGGTTTCGACGGAGTGGCCGAAATCAGGTGCTGCCATCAGGTTCACGATGTTTGTGGAGCCGAGGTTACAAGAGATGTCGGTGCCTTTTTGAATGTATTCTTGTTGGTTGTTGACGGTCGATGGCGTTTGAACCTGCATGATTTCAGAGCACAAATTACTCATCACGATACGCCCGTCGATCGGGTTCTCGCGGTTGGCCGTGTCGATGTTGACGATGTACGGATAACCGGATTCTTGTTGGAGCTTGCCGATGTCCGTTTCCAGGTCGCGGGCATTTAGCTTCTTCTTGCGAATATCCGGGTTAGCGACCATGTTGTCGTATTCCTGGGTGATGTCCACGTAGGAGAACGGCTTACCGTAGATGCGTTCGACGTCGTAGGGGCTAAATAAGTACATGTCCGCGTCGGCTGCACACAGCTCGTAAAACTTGTCGGGAACCGTGACCCCGAGCGACAGCGTCTTCAGCCGAATCTTTTCGTCGGCGTTTTCCTTCTTGGCACTCAAAAAGGCCACGATGTCGGGATGGAACACGCTGAGGTAGACCACACCGGCGCCTTGCCGTTGGCCTAATTGGTTGGAGTACGAAAAGCTGTCTTCCAGTAATTTCATGACGGGCACGACGCCAGAAGCAGCGCCCTCAATGTGCTTGATGGGATCACCGGCCCCCCGCAGGTTAGACAGGCTGATACCGACCCCACCACCGATACGGGATAATTGCAGCGCGGAGTTGATGGTCCGGCCAATGGTGTTCATGTCATCGGTCGATTGGATCAGAAAACACGAGACCAGTTCACCACGCCGCGAACGCCCGGCATTCAAGAAGCTAGGTGTTGCAGGTTGGTAACGCTGATGAATGATCTCATCGGCCAGGTCGTGGGCCAACTGTTGGTCGCCATCCGCAAAGTCCAGCGCGTTCATCGCCACGCGGTCAATGAAGTTTTCTAGGTAGTAGTCGTTGTCGTCGGTCTTCAAGGCGTATTGGGCGTAGAATTTGTACGCGGCCATGAAGGATTTAAAATGAAAATTTTGGGCGCGCAGGTAGTCGTAGAGGTCTTCGATGAAGCTCATCGGGTAGGCGTCGATGATATGCTTTTCGACGTAGTTGTGCGCAATCAAGAAGTCAAAGCGTTCCTGTAAGGACGCAAATTTTTTGGTGTTAGGAATCACATTTTCCTTGAGGAAAGCCTGTAAAGCTTCCTGGTCCTTGTTCAACGGAATCTGACCGTTCACGGGGATGTTAATTTCATTGTTCAAATCATAATACGTGACATCGGTTAGGTCTTTCAAACTCATACTAGTCAACTCTTTCTAGGTTAGAATGCGCAAGTATCAAAATAAAAATGGCGCCACCGTGCAAAACACGACATCGCCAAAAACAACTCTGGGCCAACTCAAAAAGAGGCTAACCCGCGATTTGCGTTAATTGGTCCGGCCGGAAACCATAAAAGGCTGGGTGACCGGATGCTTCAACAACGGGAACGGCTTGGAAACCCTTCTCCTTGAGGTATGTCACATATTCAGGATTCTGGTTAATATTACGTTCTTCAAATTCCACGTTGTGTTCGCTCAGAAAACGCTTTGTCATCTTACACTGCATACAATTGTTCTTGGAATAAACAGTTACTTTCATTGTTGCCACTTCCTCATCAATTTCAATATCAATGAGTACAGTTTACACCAGTCAGAGAAAATTACAATCAAAAAAGACACCATATTTGGTAGTTGAAGCATACAATAACTACCAAATATGGTGTCTCAGCGAATAAACTTTTTTTATTGGCCACCGGTGGGTATCTACGGTAAAATAAGAGATAAAGGTGGCGGAGAAATTGACTAATCACTATTATACACAAAATCCAGACGTTTTACACGAGGAACATCATTGGCCGTTTACCCTCTTAGGCAACGAATTGTTGTTTACCACCGACAACGGTGTTTTTTCCAAAAACAGGGTGGACTATGGTTCCCGGGCATTGCTCAATGCATTTAATGCGGACAAGACCCCAGCTGGCCCTTGGTTGGACCTGGGTACCGGGTACGGGCCAATCGGCTTGGCACTGGCTAAGAAATGGCCTGAACGGCAGGTCACGATGGTTGATGTTAACGAGTTGGCACTGAGTCTAGCCCGGCAAAATGCGGTGGCAAACCAGATCGACAATGTCGACATCAAGACATCGGACGTCTATGCCAACGTCACGGAGCGTTACGCGGCTATCGTAACGAATCCGCCGGTACGGGCTGGTAAGCAAGTTGTCACAGCCATGTTGACGGGGGCGAAAGATCATTTGCTTCCTGGCGGCACGTTGACAGTTGTCTTGCAGAAGAAGCAAGGGGCACCGTCGGCGGAAAAGACCATGCAAGCAACGTTTGGGAACTGTACCAACATTAAAAAGGATAAGGGCTATTATATTTTGGAGAGTACGCTTGCCTAACGAACCAGAAAGGAAGGGGTCTGGATGCGAGATCAGCATTATACGGGGCGGCAACGCCACTATATGGAAGAAGCCCTCTTCGAAGCAGACCAGGCGGCCCTGATTGGCGAGGTTCCAATCGGTGCGGTCATCGTCCACGACAATCAAATCGTGGGCCGGGGCCACAACCTGCGGGAACACGGCAACGACGCCACGATGCACGCGGAGGTCCGGGCCATTGAAGAGGCCTGTGGCACCCTGAAAAGCTGGCGGTTGGAAGATTGCCAGCTGTACGTGACGATCGAACCGTGCCTCATGTGTAGTGGGGCCATCATCAACTCACGGATTCCTGAGGTTTTCTACGGCGCGCGCGACCCCAAGGCCGGTGCGGTCGATAGCCTGTACGAAACCCTCACTGACAGCCGGTTGAATCACACGGTCACGGTGCACGAGGGCTTGTTGGCCAAGGACGCGGGTGAGCGCATGGTCCGGTTCTTCCGGGCGGCTCGGGTCCGGCAAAAGGCCCGTAAAAAAGCGCGTCGGGCAGCGGCCCAGGCCGAAAATGAGAAGACGCTAGACAACCAGAAAAAAGCATGATACACTAGTACTTGCCGTTAAGGCCTTGAAGCAAGGGTGGGCTTACGAATCGTGTCAGGTCCGGAAGGAAGCAGCACTAAGTTTGTTTCGCTTTGTGCTTCAAGTTTATGAGATATCAACAACTCCTAGTCGATTGACTGGGAGTTTTTTTATGAGAGTGGGACAGAAGGCGATTAGCTGGCGAGCATTAAGACTGATAAGCGAATAATCCTGGGCTTGGATTGTTTGCTTATCAGTTTTAAGCGGAACCAGCTGCCTTTTGACCCAGGTTTCAGCAATATAAGCTCAGAGATACCAAAGAGTTTGGGCGTTTTGTCCCAAACTTTTTTTATGGCATGCGACTAAGCGTGTGGTAAGGCTAGGTGTTTGCAGCGACACAATCCGAGCTGGCCGCCTGCCGTTCGCCAAATATGGGTCGGAACGTTGTGGGCGCCGGGGCGAGCCGAAGAGCGGTCTCGCCCCTCAACTTGAAGCCGGTAACCCACGTCTCCAAGTTGCCAGTTCCCTAACCAGCCCAACCCGCTGCTAAGGGAACTCCCACGACTGAACCCATATTTGGCGAACTCTCGGCTACAGGGTGACTCTAATCGACAATAGATTTAGCCTTCAGTTCCAGCTGGTTCTAGCATCGAATTTGGACAAACGTACAATCACTGAACAGGTACTTGTTAATTGGAATCGGCCAGTAGACCGCCCCCTGGTCTGAAAGAGGGTTCCATCGTGCTGATGATATATTTACAGATGTGCTATGTAACTGATTAATATGTAGGTGAACGATGGTATACGACAATGATTATGGCAGCATTTAATCAGTCACTGTGTGTCATTCATGATTTTGACCATTTACTATAGAAGAAAGCATCAAACGAACAATTCAGTCATGACACGGCTGGGTTAACGCAATCTCAACTGTGGGCACACTATCATTGCCGGAGGCTGCCAGGGGTGTAGCCAGCTGTGTCGACGGTGTTGGCTGGGGGTTTTTCTCAGCCTACAGCGTGGGGCGACTTGAGAGATTGGCGATTTTTGCCAGGCTTTTAAGCGAACCGGAAGCCCGCTCTTTGGCTGGAGGTGTCCCCCAGAGCAGGCGGAACCCCTGGCAGTCGCAGGCAACGGGTTTGACAAATCCTAGTGAACGGACGATATGAGTTGGCTGATGGATTTCCGTCACGTGTCAGCCGGAGTGGAGCGAAACTAGGCTCAGCCGGGGAATTTGTCAGCGGTCTTTGCTGGCAAATTGGTGACTTTGAGACAGCGACCTACTGGCTCAAAGCAAGCGCCGAGACCGATTTTTGGCTCGGGGCGTCCTTCCCCAGCGTTCCAGCCTAGCTTTCGCGCAACGTAAGGCGGCCAGGCTAACCAATGTTGCTAGTCAACTGGATTAATTTTGCGTAAATCTACTAGTCAATCCGTGACAGCGACCACTGAAAAAGGCTATAATGTTAATCAGCGAATTTAGTTAGAGAACAGACGATTGCGTAGCTGTCAGTCCAGTAGCTACGCCGAAAAGAATTGTGAATGAAAGGAACGGATTGCATGGCTTATCAAGCACTTTACCGGGTTTGGCGGCCCCAACGATTTGAGGATATGATTGGGCAAGAAGTCATTACCCGGACCTTGAAGAACGCCATTACGACGAATCAGATCAGCCACGCCTATCTGTTTGCGGGGCCACGGGGAACCGGGAAGACCTCGGCTGCTAAAATTTTTGCCAAGGCCATCAACTGTCATCACCAACAAGACGGTGAACCCTGCAACGAATGTGACACCTGCAAAGCCATTACGGCCGGCACGTTAAACGACGTCATTGAAATTGATGCCGCGTCGAACAACGGGGTCGAAGAAATTCGGGACATTCGGGACAAGGTCAAGTACGCGCCCACGGTAGCCGACTACAAGGTCTACATCATTGACGAAGTGCACATGCTGTCAACGGGGGCGTTCAACGCCTTACTGAAGACCTTGGAAGAGCCACCGGCTAACGTGATCTTTATCCTGGCCACCACGGAACCCCACAAGATTCCGGCCACGATTATTTCACGGACCCAGCGATTTGATTTCAAACGCATCGTGGCCAACGACAGCTACAACCGGATGATCTACATTTTGGATCAAAAGGGCGTGACCTACGATGACCAAGCCGTGAAGGTGATTGCCAAGGCGGCCGAAGGGGGCATGCGGGATGCGCTGAGTATCCTGGATCAAGCGTTATCCTTTGGTGATAACGAGATCACCCTCGACAACGCGTTGCTGGTGACCGGGAGTGTGACCCACAAGCTGTTGGCCACCTACGTTCAACAGGTATTGGCTGGCGATACCAAGGCCGCGCTAGCAACGCTACAATCGGTGCTCGAAGCCGGCAAGGACGCCGAGCGCTTTACCGAAGATCTGATCAGCTATGCCCGCGACCTTCTGTTATACCAGCAGGCACCACAGCTGGTTGAAGAAGCGGAAATGGGTAGCGTCAGTGAGGACTTTCAGCAATTGGCCAAGCAGACGCCAGCCCAAACGATGTACGCCATGATCAACGAGTTAAACGCCATTCAACAACAGATGCGGTTCACCACGCACCCCGACGTTTACCTGGAAATTCTGACCATTAAGTTGGCTGAAATTGGGCGGCAAAATGGGGCGCCCCAGGCCACGGCAAGCGCGGCACCAACCGCCGCGGCGGCAACGCCTAGTGCACCGGCGGCCAGCTCATCGGCACTGACGGCCTTACAACATGAGGTCGATCAGCTGAAGAGCACGGTCAAGCAGCTGGAACAAACGCCGGTTGCGGCCAAGCCAGCCGCCAAACCGCGGATGACGAAGCAGGCGCCTGCCAAGGAAGTCAATCTGGCGAAGATTTATCCGGTGCTGGGGTCGGCCACGCGTGAGAAGCTTAATCAGCTACAAGAGGTCTGGCCAGATGTGTTGGATAGCCTGTCGATCACGCAACGCGCGGTCATGAAGGTGTCGCAACCGGTCGCCGCGGCTGATTCTGGGGTGATTGTGGCCTTTGATTATGCGTTCTTGTATCAACGGGCAACGTCCGACCATGAATTGACGGATGCTCTGGAAAACGGCTTAGATCGGATGATTGGCACGGCGTTACCCGTCGTGTTCGTGCCGAAGGATGATTGGCCAGTGATCCGGAAGAATTATTTGACAGCCCACAAGGATGAGCTGCAGAATAATAACGCCGGGGGCGCGGAACAACCCGTGAAACCGGCAGCCAATCCGGTCGTTACCAAGGCCGAAGAACTATTTGGCAAAGATGTTGTGGATGTTAAAAACGATTAAAACCTTGAAAGGATGACGAACAATGCGGAACATGGGTAATATGGGAAATATGATGAAACAAATGCGGCAAATGCAAAAGAAGATGGCGGAGGACCAAGCCAATTTGAACGCCCAAACCTTTACGGGCGTTTCACCGGATAGCATGGTCCAAGCAACATTTACTGGGGAACGGAAGATGACCGACTTGACGATCAAGCCAGAAGCCATTGACCCTGACGACCCCGACATGTTGGCTGACTTAGTCTTGGCCGCCGTTAACGACGCACTGGACCAAGTTGAAGCGGCAACGAAGCAATCCTTAGGAAAGTACACGCAAGGCATGAACATTCCGGGGATGTAATTTAGAAAGGACGTTGGGACCATGCAGTATCCAGAACCGATTGCGCAGCTGATCGACAGCTACATGAAGCTGCCAGGCATCGGCCAAAAGTCAGCGACGCGGCTGGCTTTCTTCACGATTGATATGCAAGAAGATGACGTTAAGGCGTTTTCTAAAGCGCTGGTCTCAGCTAAGAAAGACCTGCATTTTTGCTCGATCTGTGGCAATATCACGGAGAGCGACCCGTGCACCATTTGTGCCGACAAGACGCGTGACCAAACGCACGTGTTAGTGGTCGAACAGGCCAAGGACATTATGGTCATGGAAAAGATGAAGGAGTATCACGGCCTGTACCACGTCTTGCATGGGGTGATGTCACCCATTGAGGGCAAGGGGCCGGAAGACCTGAACATCACCAGTCTGATCAATCGGCTACAGAGTAATCCAGCCATCAAGGAAGTCATCATCGCCACCAACGCGACGCCAGAAGGGGAAGCCACGGCGATGTACCTGTCCCGACTGATCAAGCCGGCGGGCATCAAGGTAACACGTCTGGCGCACGGCCTGTCCGTGGGGAGTGACATTGAGTACGCGGATGAGATGACCCTGTTCAAGGCGGTTGAAGGCCGGACAGAAATGTAAGGAGGGGCTTTGCATGTTTGGACGAAAGAAACGACAACTCCCGCGCTTGAAAGCGGCTTACGACGAGCAATTGTTGGTGACCATTGACAATGCCAAAGACCGTTGGGACCACGCCAAGCAAACGGAGGAAGCCATTGCGGACGCCGATAATCAAATGACGGCCAATACGGCGTTGGCGCGCCAAACGTACCTTTTCTTGTACCGCGAAGCACGGCGACGTCAGGTCAAGGGCAAGCACATTTCCGCGGCGGTGTTTCGAGACTAGCTAAATACCAAGGATGGGGCGGACTAGGAGTGTTTTCTGGTGCGCCTTTTGCTTGTGGTGGCTTGGCTGGTAGCCGTGGCGACAAAACTAGCGGGAAACCAGCGATGCAATAGACATCAATTCTGAATTCAAGTACAATATAACTATCAAACAAAAATGGGGTCGAGTATGTTGTCAGGAACGTTTATTAGTTTTGAAGGACCCGACGGCGCCGGGAAAACCAGCGCGTTGCAGGCCATTACCGCGGAAATTGCGCCCGCTTTAGGGGACCGGTTGACGATCACGAGAGAGCCCGGTGGCAATCCGATTTCTGAAAGTATCCGGTCGATCATTTTAGACCGGGCCAATACGGCTATGGATTACCGAACGGAAGCGCTCCTGTATGCGGCAGCGCGCCGGCAGCACTTGGCCCAGACGATTCTCCCCGCGTTAGCAGCGGATAAATTAGTGCTGTGTGACCGTTACGTGGACAGCTCGGTAGCCTATCAAGGTGCCGGCCGAGAGATCGGGGAAGCCGCGGTCGCCCAGATGAATGAATTTGCGACGGACGGCTTACTGCCGGAGCTGACGATTTACTTCGATGTCCCCGCTGAAGTGGGGTTGCGCCGCATTCAGGCGCATCGTGATCCCCAAAAGGTCGACCGGCTCGATGTCGAGCAAACGGCCTTCCACGACCGGGTCCGCGCGGCTTACCTGAAGCTACAGGCCGCTCATCCCGACCGCATCAAGTTGATCGACGCCACGCAGGACCCGGCCACCGTGGTCGCCCAATCGCTGGCGTTGATCAAGCAGACCGCACACGCTTACTTTTAACATCGGCATAAAGGGAGGAACCCAGTATGAAATTATTAATCGCCATTGTTCAGGATAAAGACGCCAATCGCTTGAGTAATCAATTTATCGACCACGACATTCGGGCGACCCGGTTGTCGACGACCGGCGGCTTTTTAAAGTCCGGGAACACGACATTTATGATTGGTCTCGAAGACGAACGGGTCGACGAGGTCTTGAACATGATCAAGGAAGCTAGCCACACGCGGCAACAATTTATGACGCCACCGGTTAACCTGGACGCGCAGTTGGACAGTACGTCTGCTTATCCCGTCGAGGTCCAAGTCGGCGGTGCCACGGTGTTTGTCATGCCAGTAGAGCAGTTTCACCGGTTTTAGGAGGCAGTGATGAGCGAAGAATCCGTGGTGGCCACGGCCCAACGGCTGCAGCCGCAACTCGTGAGCCACTTCATGCAGTTAATTCAATCGAATCATTTGGCTCACGCGTACCTGTTTAACGGCGCGGATGGGACCGGCCGGCAAGAAGTTGCCCGGACCGTGGCCATGCGCTTATTTTGCCAAAACGTGACTGCAGACGGCTTGCCGTGTGGCCAGTGCGCGGAGTGCCGGCGCATCATGGCGGGCGACCACCCGGATGTGGTCAGCGTCGTTCCCGATGGGCAACGTATTAAGGTCGACCAGGTCCGCTATCTCAAGGCGGAATTTACCAAGAGCGCGGTGGAGGGCAATCAAAAGATCTTCATCGTTGATCAAGTCGACCGGATGACGACCGGTGCGGCCAACAGCTTACTGAAATTCATTGAAGAACCCGTAGGTAACACGGTCGCTTTGTTATTGACGGCCAATAAAAATTTGATTTTACCAACGATTTTGTCGCGGACCCAGATTGTTGATTTCATCCGGGTCGCGCCCCAGGCGTTGACGACGGCACTGGCGCAGGCAGGTATCGTGCCCAGTCAGCGCTACTTGCTGACCACCCTGACGGAAAGTGTCAGTGCGGCACAAGAGTTGGTGGCCGATGACTGGTTACAAAATGCACAGACGGCGGTGGGCCAATGGTTCGCGGCTTGCTGCGACCGTGATGAGCGGGCCTTTGTGCGGGTGCAGACTGAACTCGTGCCCCTGGGCAGCAATCGGGACCGCCAAGGCGTGGTCTTAGACATGGTCGTTCAGGTCTGGCACGACGCCTTGCGCCAACAGGCCAATACGGTGGATCCCGCTGATTTGGCCTATCCGCAGGTAGCTCAGGTCAGTCAGCGCGTTGCCCATCAGTTGTCGATCGACCGGCTGGTCAACATCATGACCGAAACGTTGGCGACCCGCGGCCAATTGGCGGGTAACCTGAATTTTCAAGCAATCTTAGAAGCCTTAACGTTACAGATTCTGGCGCAGATGCGCTAAGACTAGTCAGCATTGGAGGGGTGGCAACTTTGGATAAAGAAGAAGTGTATGATCAGTTCAAAAGTCTTGAGGGCCAGCTACAGCAGATGCTTGCCCAATTCTCTGACTTACAAGCGCAGATGACGCAGGTGTTTGAACAAAACGCCGAGCTTGAGATCGAGAATCAACACTTGCGCGAGTTGGTTCGGGAATTACAAAAGACGTTGCCGGAAGACCCGGAGACCCCCCAAGGCCTCTCAAAGTCCCGGCAGATTCTGGAGAAACTCTACGAAGAAGGCTTTCACGTGTGTCGGGAATTTTACGGCACCCGGCGCAAGCAAGATGAAGAGTGTGCCTTTTGCCTGGAAGTTATTTATCGCGATCAGTAGGAGGACACAACTTAATGGAACGAACACGCAGTTTTAAGACCGAGGCACAGGGCCACTTGTATTTGGTCCCCACGCCCATCGGCAACTTAGATGACATGACTTTTCGGGCGGTGAAGACCTTGCAGGACGCCGACTTGATTGCCGCCGAGGACACCCGTAACACGCAGAAATTATTAAACCATTTTGAAATTACTACCAAACAAATTAGCTTTCACGAGCACAACACGCAGGAACGAATCCCCCAGTTAGTGGCCAAGCTACAACAGGGACTAGACATTGCTCAGGTCAGTGATGCGGGGATGCCGTCCATTTCGGATCCCGGCCACGAGTTGGTCAACGCCTGCATCGCTGCACACATTCCGGTCGTGCCGTTACCCGGTGCCAATGCCGGATTGACGGCGTTGATTGCGTCTGGGTTAGCGCCCCAGCCATTTTACTTTTATGGCTTCTTAGACCGGAAGCCCAAAGATCAACGGGCCGAAATCGAAGGCTTGGCGCAACGACCAGAGACCTTGATCTTCTACGAGGCGCCACACCGGCTGAAGAAGACCTTACAGAACCTGGCCACGGGGTTCGGTGATGACCGACCCGCAGTATTGTGCCGGGAACTGACAAAACGCTACGAGGAATTCTTGCGTGGCACGTTGGCGGAGTTGGCCGAATGGGCCGCAACAGATACCGTGCGCGGCGAGTTCGTGGTGTTGGTTGGCGGCAATCCCGCACCCACCACGACGGCGACAACGGCCGTTGACCTCAGCGAACCCGTTGAAGTTCAGGTCGACCGGTTGATTGCGGCGGGTGAGAAACCCAACGCGGCCATCAAGGAAGTCGCTAACCTGCGCGGCGTTAAGAAACAAGCAATTTACAACACGTATCATCATTTAGACAAGGAGTGACCCAGGTGGCTGCCAATGAATTTTCTGAACCACACCGGATCGTCTACTACGAAGCGGATGATACTGGCCATTTAACTCTTGCGATGCTGATCAACCTGTTCGTACTGGTCTCCGAGGACCAGAATGCGGCGCTGGGGTTGACCACTGAATTTGTGCAGTCTCACGGGGTCGGTTGGGTCGTGACCCAATACCACCTGCAACTCACGGCGTTACCCAAGACGGGCGACCAGGTGCAACTCAAGACGCGGGCCACGTCCTATAACAAATACTTCGCGTACCGGGAATACTGGCTCTTTGACGCCGATGGCCAGCAATTGGCCTATGGTGAAGGCATCTGGGTCACGATGAGTTATGCGACGCGCAAGATTGCGACGATTCCGGCCGAGGTCATGGCGCCGTATCAGTCCACCCAGTCGGTGCGGTTACCGCGGTTACCCCGACCGGACCGCGTGACGACGGA
This sequence comes from Levilactobacillus brevis, assembly GCA_003666485.1. Classification (GTDB taxonomy): domain Bacteria; phylum Bacillota; class Bacilli; order Lactobacillales; family Lactobacillaceae; genus Levilactobacillus; species Levilactobacillus yiduensis. Next base: position 2,691,317 of record CP032931.1, on the reverse strand, counting down.
CTTACCTGCTAAGCCGTACACGGTGCGCTACTTTGATATCGATGGCAACGGCCACGTGAACAATGCCCACTACTTTGACTGGATGTTGGACGTGCTCCCCGCGGACTTCTTGCGGACGCACCAACCGGCCGACGTGCGGATTCGGTTCGAAAACGAAGTAACCTATGGCGAACCAGTGACGAGTGGGTATCAATTACCCGCTGAAACGTTGACCTCACAACATTTAGTCCAACGTGACGACGTGATTGCAGCCAAGGCCACCATTCAGTGGCAGGCGCGTTAAGTGATTTTGTAACAGATTAAGCAGGTCAGGTGTCGCCACGAGTCTTTTGTGGTAGTATAGTAAACTGATAAAGGCAGTAAACGGCCACGATGACCGAAGCTGCCAGTACGGTCATCAGTTGACGCCGAGTCCAATCTGGTGACGTAAAGTGAAGGGGAACGCAAGCAAATATGAAGATTTTAGCAATTGATACATCGAATCGACCGTTGAGCGTGGCCGTCTTAGATGACGACACGGTTCTCGCGGCCATTACGGTCACCGTCCACCAAAAGCACGCGGAATACCTCTTACCCGAGATTGAACGGTTGCTCGCGATGGCCGACCTCAAACCCACTGATTTAGACCGCGTTGTCGTGGCAGCCGGCCCCGGCTCATACACGGGAATTCGGATCGCCGTGACAACGGCCAAGACCCTTGCGACCACATTGGACATTGATCTCGTGGCGGTATCGAGCCTTGAAACGTTAGCGGCCAACGTCCCTGTCGAAGGCGCCCTGGTGGCACCGTTGTTTGATGCCCGCAACCAAAACGTTTTTGCGGGACTGTACCGGATTGCCGGTGGCGTGCCAACGCCCGTGATTGCGGATGCGCATACCAACATTACGGATTTTCTAAAAGCCGTCACCGAGTACGCCGAACCAGTTTGGTTCCTAGGGGATGCCAGTCACTTTACGGACCTGATCAACACGACCGTTTCGGCCGCCACGCCACGCATCAGTTCCTGGCTGAACCTGCCACAAGTCGCAACAATCGGGTTGCTGGGGCAACAGTTAGACCCTGTCGCTGACGTGGACCGGTTCGTGCCAAATTATTTACGTCTGACCCAAGCCGAGGCCGAATGGCAGGCTAAGAACCCAAATAAGAAGGATACCGAATCATATGTTGAAAAAATTTAAAGTCTGGTATAAAAATATCTTTGGCAGCCGCCGAGAACTGGTGCGCGAGGAGGCCATGGACGTGAAGAACCACCGGGTCGATATCCGGGAGGTCACGTACTTCGTCGCCAAAGCGCTCTTTACCGATATCCCGGAAATGATCGAGATCGAACGGGCGGTCTATGCCGGCAAGGCGCCGTGGGATTCGACGGCCTTTGCCAACGAACTGCGCCGTGAAAAGGACCGGCTGTACCTGGTTATTCGTAAGGAAGACAAGTTGTTAGCTTTTATCGGCAGCACCTTCGACGAACGGACCCGTGACGCCCACATCACCAATATTGCGGTGTTGCCGGACTATCAAAACCGTGGTCTGGGCCGGTTCCTGTTAGAAACCATGATCAAAAAGGCCCGTAAGTTGAATTACAAGTCAGTTAGTCTAGAGGTCCGGGTATCCAATCAAAACGCCCAGAAGCTCTACCGCGACTTGGACTTTGAACAGACGGGCATCAAGCGGGGTTACTACTTCGGTGACCACGAAGACGCAGCGGACATGACGCTGTATTTAGCTGACGAATCAGCTGCGGATGACGAGTAGGCGCTTCGCCGCTCGTTTTTTTAATGACACCAACTGCAGCTGGTAGAGATAGACAACACGAGTCGTACTGGCCGCCTACCGTTCGCTAGATATGAGTCGGAACGCTGTGGGCGGACGGGCCGAGCCAAAGTGCGGTCTCGACCCTCAGCTTGGAGCCGGTGAATCGCGTCTCCAAGCTGCCAGTTTTCTAACCAGCAAGGAACGTTGCTGGTTAGAAAACTCCCACGGCTGAACTCATATCTAGCGAACTCTCGGCTACGGTAGTGGTTGGTAGCAGCAGTTGGTGGTCAGTTCACCGGTTGTCTCCTAGTGATACCAGCATCCTGGTTTGCTGATTAATGATCAGAACTGATCAGTCCCGCCGGAGACAGCCAGGGGTGTAGCCAGCTGTGTCGACCCAGTTAGCTGGCGTCTTTTGCCAGGTTACTGGGTGGGACGACTTCAGAGACTCGCGGATTTTGCGAGGCTTTGAAGCGAACCGGAAGCCCGTTCCTCAGGCTGGAGGCGTTCCCCATAGCAGGCGGAACCCCTGGCTGGCGGAGGCAAATGGTATGTACAATTTCAAGTTATCGTGAATTTTAGAGGGAGTGAGTCCAACGGAAAAGCGAAATTTAATCTTAGCGTTTGAGTCGAGTTGTGACGAAACGAGTGTGGCGGTTATTGAAGACGGCCATAAGATCTTGTCCAACATCGTGGCCACGCAGATCAAGAGTCACCAACGGTTTGGTGGGGTCGTACCCGAAGTTGCCAGCCGTCATCACATCGAAGAGGTCACGCTGTGCATCAAGGATGCCTTGGATGAGGCACAGGTGACTTACGACGACCTAGACGCCGTGGCGGTTACCTATGGTCCTGGTCTGGTCGGCGCCTTGTTGATCGGCGTGACGGCCGCCAAGACGGTGGCCTTTGCCCACAACCTGCCACTGATTCCGGTCAACCACATGGCCGGGCACATCTATGCGGCCCGCTACGTGGAACCCATTGAATTTCCAGCGATGGCCTTGCTGGTATCTGGGGGCCACACGGAGCTGGTGTACATGCCCGCCGAAAATGAATTTGAAATCATCGGTGAGACCCGTGACGATGCTGCTGGGGAAGCTTACGACAAGGTCGGGCGGGTCATGGGGGTCAACTATCCTGCCGGTAAGACCGTCGACGAATGGGCGCACCAGGGACACGATACGTTTAACTTCCCGCGGGCAATGGAGAAGGACGATAACTTCGACTTTAGCTTTAGCGGCTTGAAGAGTGCCTTCATCAACACGACCCATCACGCGGACCAAATCGGTGAGACCCTAAACAAGCAGGACCTGGCTGCCAGTTTCCAACAAGCGGTCGTTGATGTCTTAGCTGAAAAGACGCAACGGGCCCTGGCAGATTACCCGGTTCATCAACTGATCTTGGCTGGTGGGGTGGCCGCTAACCATGGTCTGCGCGAACGTTTGGAACGTGATTTGGCAAGTAATCCGGTTACCCACTTGGTCAAGGCACCGCTGAACCTGTGCGGGGATAACGCCGCCATGATCGGTGCCTTCGCCTACGTGGCCTACCAACACGGCGTCTTTGCGGATGCCACGTTGAACGCTGATCCCAGTTTGGAATTCGACTGGGTTGCCGATCCCGTGAAGTAAAAGCAGTCAAACGAAACAGTATTTTTAGACCGGTCGGCAGTGACTTATTTGCCACCGGTCTTTTGCTGTATACTGACCCCAAAAGGAGTGAGCTTTATGGGTAGACTAGAGAACAAGGTTGCCGTTGTTACAGGTGGCTCGTCAGGCATTGGTCTGGCAACCGTGCAAAAATTCGTCGCTGAGGGAGCCGTGGCGATTTCGGCCGATGTTAGTGCACCGGATGACACCAGCGTGGCCTTCATCAAAACGGATGTGACGGACGAACAGTCGCTGCAGGGCATGGTGGAGCAGGTCGTCAGCCAGTACGGTCATTTGGACATCCTGGTCGCTAACGCCGGCGTTGCTGAGAAGAAGGCCGGCGTCGCGGACATCGACGTGGCCAACTGGAATCAGGTCATCGCCATTGATTTGACGGGGGTCATGTTGACCAACAAGGTTGCTGTTGCCCAGATGGTCAAGCAAGGGAGCGGTAGCGTCATCAACATGAGCTCGATTCTGGGGGTCGTGGGCGCGGCTAAATCGCAAGCCTACTCGGCAGCCAAGGCCGGCGTAGCCAACTACACCAAGTCGCAAGCCGTCACCTATGCGGCGCAGGGGATCCGCTTCAATGCGGTCGCTCCGGGCTACGTGGCAACCCCGCTTTTGAAAACGCTACCACCAGAAGTGACCGGGCCCATGGTCAGCAAGATGCCAATTGGTCGTTTAGCCCAACCGGCGGAAATTGCTAACGTCATTGCCTTTATCGCTAGCGATGAGGCATCCTTTGTCACCGGGGCCACGATCAACGTCGACGGTGGCTACACGGCCCTTTAGTCGAGTAAAAATATGCATGAAAAAGGCGCTCACTTTAACAGCTGAATCGTGCTGCTAGAGCGGGCGTCTTTGCGTCGCTTTGTGTGGTGATTAATCCGCGAAATCTTCCAGGGCCAGGCTCTTTTCGGTCCAGTCCTCCTCGGTCGCGGCCAGTTCATCGGTGACTGACGTGAGCTGCTCCTGCAGGTCGGCCAGCTTTTCGGCATCGTTGAAGTTCTCGGGAGAACTCATGGCCGTCTCGACCGTCGTCTTCTGCGTTTCCAACTCGCCCAGCTTGGTTTCTAGGGCATCGACCTGACGACTCAGTTTCCGTTTGGCCTTGGCCTGTTCCTTTTGCTGTTGATAGTCGACCTGGGTCTGCTTGGGTGCGTCAACGGTCGGGTGAGCGGCTTCAGCTTCGGCGGCTTCCTTGGCGGCGTAGGCGTCTTGCTCGGCTTTCTTTTCTACATAATAATCGTAGTTCCCCAGGTAGCGGGTCGTCCCGGTTGGCGCCAGCTCCACGACTTGTGTGGCCACTTGGTTGATGAAGTACCGGTCATGGGAAACGAACAAAATCGTGCCATCGAACTCGTTGAGCGCGTTTTCCAAGACTTCCCGGCTGTCGATGTCCAAGTGGTTGGTTGGTTCGTCCAGCATTAAGAAGTTGTCATGGCGTAGCGCTAATTTAGTCAGCAACAGGCGGGCCCGTTCACCCCCGCTGAGGCTGTGGACGGTCTTGTCGACATCACTACCGGTAAAGAGAAAGCTGCCCAGAATCGAGCGAATATCGCCCTCGGGAGTTGTCGGATGGTCGTCCCACAGTTCGTGGAGCACCGTTTTCTTCTCGTGCAGCGTGGCTTGGTCCTGATCGTAGTAGCCGGTGTCAACGCCGGTACCGAAGATGATCTGGCCTTGAATAGCAGGAATCCGCCCGAGAATCGTCTTCAATAGGGTGGACTTACCAATGCCGTTGGGGCCGACGATGGCCACAGCCTGGTGTTTTTTGATGTCCAGGTTGACCGGTGCGCAGAGTATCTGATCGTCATAGCCAACCGCCCCGTTGACCACGTCCAAGACCACGTTACCGCTTTGTCGGTGGGGTTTGAAGGTGAAACGGGCGACCTTTTCATCGCCTTCAGGCTTGGCCATGCGGTCCATCTTTTCCAATTGTTTCCGCCGAGCCTGGGCCCGTTTGGTGGTCGAGGCCCGCACGATATTTTTATTCACGAAGTCTTCGAGCTTACTGATCTCGGTCTGCTGCTTGTCGTATTCCTTCCATTCCCGCTTGAGCCGCTCAGCCTTGGCATCGATGTAGTGTGAATAGTTGCCAGGATAATGGTCCAGCCCGCCGTGTGCCATGTCATAGACGTCGTTGACCACGTGATCCAGGAAGTACCGGTCATGGGAAACGACTAAAATGGCGCCGGAGTAACCTTGCAGATAGCCTTCCAACCAGGTGAGTGTTTCGACGTCCAAGTGGTTGGTCGGTTCGTCCAAAATCAAGAGGTCGGGCTTTTCCAGCAACAGCTTGGCTAAGGCCAGTTGGGTCCGTTGCCCACCGGAAAGCTCGTTGATGGGCTTGTCGTAGTATTCTTCGCCAAATTCAAATCCGTGGAGCACACCCCGAATTTCGGCTTGGTAGCCGTAGCCGTTGTGGTCGCTAAAGTCTTGTTGGAGCTGGTCGTAAGTCGCGCTGACCTGTTGGAACTGTTCGGCATCGGCAATGACGGCCGGGTCGCTCATCTGCTGTTCCAACTCATGGATCCGTTTTTCTGTGGCGCGAACCTCGGCAAAGACGTCAAGCATTTCGTTCCAGACGGTCTTCGATGAGGCGAGTCCGGCATTTTGGGCTTGGTAGCCCATGGTCAATCCCCGTTTTGTGGTAATCTGGCCGACGTCCGGGGTGGTTTCGCCAGCAATCATTTTAAGTAAAGTGGATTTCCCAGCACCGTTGCGGCCAACCAGTGCCACGCGGCCATGCTCGGGGACGTCCATGGTGACATTTTCAAATAAGACGGTCGCCCCGAAACGCCGGGTAACCTGTTGGACTTGTAAAAGAATCACGGTATGACCTCCTTGATGGGGTTAAAGTTATTTTTAAGGTATATTTCAGCGGGCAATGGTAAGTCACTGTCCGTTCTGAAAGTCTTGGGTTTGTGCGGCAGTTTGGCCGAAACCTCAGTATGTCTATTTTAGCATATTCTGCAATTAGACCGAAATTCCTAAATAATTGTGAAAAATACTTGCAATTTCTTTCACAAGGCGGGCGGTTATGCTATAATTTGTAAGAAAGTAAATTTCACAATCAGGTTATCATCTAGAGAAATGGTTATTGCCGGTTTGGCAGTGATCAGCAAGATTGATTAGGAGGTCTCGTTTTTGACAGAACAAAAGATTCCCCGCGCCACAGCGAAGCGGCTCCCCATTTACTACCGCTACTTAAACATCCTGTTGGACGCGGATAAGACGCGTGTTTCCTCGACTGAATTATCTGAGGCAGTTAAAGTTGACTCTGCCACCATTCGCCGAGACTTTTCATACTTCGGTGCCCTGGGTAAGCGGGGGTACGGCTACGACGTTGAAAGTTTAATTAAGTTCTTTAAGAAAATTCTGAACCAAGATCGGCTGACCAACGTGGCCTTGATCGGGGTTGGGAATTTGGGCCATGCCCTGTTGAACTTCAACTTCCACCAAGACGGCAACGTCCGTATCAGTGCGGCCTTTGACGTGAACGCAGACATTGCCAACACGATTCAAAGCGGCGTGCCGATTTATCCAATGACGGAGTTGCGGACACAGTTGGAAGAACAACAGATTCAAGTGGCCATCTTAACGGTCCCATCTGACGTGGCCCAATCCGTCACGGACGATGCCGTTGCCGGCGGGGTGAAGGGAATTTTGAACTTCACACCATTACGGGTCACCGTTCCTAAGGATGTCCGGGTCCAAAACGTGGACTTGACCAACGAATTACAAACGTTGATCTACTTCTTGGAACACTACAACAGCAAAGAATAGAACGGGGTCGTAATCTTTTGGGGGATTACGACTTTTTGTTTACGCTTTGTGAAGCCATCGCCGGAAAAATTGCCAATCTATCGGCAAAAAGCCCTTCACAAAATAGCCTTGTGATTGTGCAATTATAGACAACGGCCTGAATTAATTGGGGGATTACGGAAGAACTGAAAAATAAGGGTCTAGAATTTTTGGTGTTGGAAAGTATTTCCATTCCAAAAGTACTAGGCCCTTTTTGATAACAAAAAAAGGCATCTAAGCCTCCCTAGTGCTATGCTTTAAGCGACGAAACTCAAGATAAGCGGGGTAGGAATAGATGTCTCAACTGGATAATACACTTAAATTACTGGGAATTACAGACACAAACATTCAGGTGTTCGGTACTCGTGAGGAATTTCATGGTCGGGGCTCGGGTCGCAAAAAGTATTTGGTCATCCAGGCAGAGCTTACCTACACACTCAGGCGCTGTCCCAGCTGTGGATACAATACGTTGCACCCTAACGGACACAAGCTCCGTATGTGAGTCTTCATGATAATGGCCGTAACGGTCTGGAATCACCCCACCATGAGGACAGTGCGTGGGATTGCCCAGCATGTCGTCCAGGGCGTTGACCAATTTGGCACTCGTCACGTGTTCCAAGACCTCAGCTTCATCGTGGACGTCTGGCAGATCATAGTCGAGCTTCTCCACCAAGAAATCTTCCCAGATCCGGTGCTTGCGGACCAGATCCTCGGCCAGGCGAATACCCTTATTGGTCAACGAAATACCGGCGTAAGGCGTGTGTTCCGCCAATCCTTCCGCCGCCATTTTATTCACCATTTCGGTCACGGAACCCGCCGCAATGTTCAAGCTGATGGCGATCTGCTTATTGGAAACCTTTTTCTGCTTCCCGCCCAGCTCAAAAATAATTTTTAAATAATCCTCCTTCATCGGAGTCATCACTGTTCACCTCATCTAGATAGTGCCTCATTTATACCGCGAATCGCGCCGTAGTGCAAGTCTAATCGTGGCGCCAGTCGTTTTGCTTGAAAAATAAATCCTCGTCCTTGCCGCGGCGACATTCCGCCTGAATCGTCACGTGATTGATGCCGTACTTGTGGCACAGCAACGTTTCAATCTGCCGGTAAATCGGTTCAATCTCGCTCAACGGCAGGTTGTCCATGTTCACATGGACGGAAAAGGCAATGTTGTTCTCGTCAATCAGCCAGGCGTGAATGTGATGGACGCCCTCGACCTTAGGCAGTTGGCACAGGTCATGCGCAATGGCCTCGTAGTCCAGCTTCGGTGAGGCCTCCATCAAGATGCCAAAGGTCTGCTTGATAATGGGCCAGGATTCATAACTGATATAGCCCGCGACCAGGATCGTAATGACCGGGTCGACCCAGCTGACCTGCCAGACCGTGATCAGGATGGCCCCGATGATCACACCGACAGAGGCCAGTGCGTCACTCAGTAAGTGCAGATACGTCGCGCGGATATTCAGATTGTGCTTGGCCCCGTGATTTAACAGGACGGTTGAAAACAAATTTGCCAAAAAACTAACGACGGCGACAACTAACATCACGTCGCCTTTCACCGGTTCCGGATGCAATAACCGTCGTACGGCCTCGACCGCCAGAATCAGTGAAATCAGAATCAAAACACCGGCATTTAACAGTGCGGCCAAAATTTCCGCTCGCCGGTAGCCATACGTGTTGCTCCGGGTCTGGCGACGCCCACCAATGCGGTGCGCCACGTAGCTCAGAACAATTGATAATGCATCCCCCAGATTGTGGAAGGCATCTGACAGTAACGACAGACTGCCTGACAACAGGCCACCCAACAATTCAAAAATCGTGATGACCACGTTCAAGATAGTTACCAGTAGAAACCGGCCCCCAGAGAGACTCTTCTCCAATTGTCTCGCCCCCATTGCTTTAACCTCTATTATCGCAGAATTTAGGGTCAATGAAAAGCCGGTTTTCGGTAAACCTCATTAAAATTTGTTGTGATGACGGTGAGTTTGCATAGTCACTTGGCTGACGGCTGGCTAGATTGAGTCAGCGTGTCGTCCAAAATGACCCAACAAAAAATGGGAATCAGCTCGCTTGAAAGCGAAACCAATTCCCATATATTATAGTAGATTTTAATTACTTAATGGTTTGCGTGGCCGTCACATGAGCCGGCTTAACGTTGACCGTTAACCGTTCGTAGGCGAAGTCCTTGGTGCCCGGCATGCCCGCAGCCGCCAGATCAATCTGACCAGTTTCTGTGAAACCGTTCTTCTTGATGACGTGTTGCATCGCCATGTTGTGGGGATGCGTATCGATCCGGATGCTTTCGATCGAAGCCGCGTGATCAATTTGCGTGAATAACCGTTGGAACAATTCGCCCGCCAGACCGCGGCCGTGATGGTGGCTCGACACAGCTACCCGATGGATGGCCAAGTATGGGGCTTGTTTGGTCAGCCACTGACCTTCAATCTGTTTATAGGTTGGGTCCTCTCCGGGAATCAATGCGGCGGTTCCCAAAATTTCATTGTCTTCCTCGAGCACGACGGTCCATCCTTGGTGAATGTCGTCGACTAAGACAGCCGTGTTGGGGTATGATCCTTGCCATTGATCAATGTCTTGGGCCGCGAGTAACTCTCGGCCATCACGGATAATCGATTCAATTTGAGGTAAGTCAGCCATAGTAGCTTGTCGTAACAGCATGTGTTAACACCATCCTTCTTGTTTTTGGTTTAAAGCGATTTTGTAATATTAACACGTTCGCCAGAGATTACAACCAAAGAGAAGCGATTTTTGCTAACAATTTTTCAGTAACAGCATGAAAACCCGTCACACCGGCATTTTAGCGCGGATCATTTTCACAGTTTTTTGACATTTTCTCAAGAAGTTTTCACTTTTTCAGCCCACACAAAAACCCACCCAAGAACTTTCTAAACTTGAGTGGGCCTCACGAGAACGGTAGGCGGCGAGAGAAAAATCACAATTAATTTTCCAGAAAACACGTCGTTTTAGTTTCACGATCGCTTACGCTGACATATTGCCAACGTAGTCCATGCGCAAGATAAACGCGCTATTACTAATGGTTATTCGCCTGGTTTCACAACACGTCAACAACATGATTGACCACCAATCCAGCCAGAAGATCGATTGGTATCGAAAGTTTTTTCTGCCACCTACGAGAAATGTTCCCGTGCCTTCAGATTACCATTGTTACCAACGATAAACAATCAAATGGCCCTAATTCTTGGTATCAATCAGCTTAAACTGCCACTGGTCGCCAGATCTTTGCGCGACCAAGTCCTTACCGGGTTCTGGATCAAAGTGGCCCAGGTCGATGCTAGCCGACTCGGCACTCACGTCCATGTTCACGAAGCGCCCCTCAAAAAATGACCGCAGTGTGTCAAAATAACTGGACCGCCGTTGCGACTGCTTAGCCGCGCCCACCAAGGTGTAGCCGTCATCCAGGTACGTCTTGATCTGTTGGACCTTGAGCACCGTCTTATAGGAAAATTTGCGGTTCTTGCCGTCGGTTGACGCCTCACTGTGAATGTAGCCTTTGCTTTCCCAGTAACGAATCTGACTCTGTGAGACCCCAGTCGCTGCGGCCACATCCCCGATTCCCAAGATTAGCTTCTCAATCGGCATTCTTTTTAATAAATTTGATGCATCTTCGTCCATAATGAGCAACGCCCACCTTTCTATTCCATTGCGGGAAATCCCGGTATCGTATAAATGAAAGCGGTTATGAAATTTATGAGTTCTTCTATCATCAATGTTTCCTTTTCTCCAACTAGTATAGATATTCTAAAAAGATTGTCAAGCTAGTTGACACAAACGACAAATCTGCGTATAGTAGTCACAGCATTAATTTTATGGATAAAGAGGGAATATACATTGGGAACTGCAATTGATACCAACGGAAAGTCCTACAGCAGAACGCTACTCGTCGTTTTACTGCTGGTGGGGACTTTCTGTACGGTTCTGAACCAAACCATTTTAAGTACCGCCTACCCAACCTTGATGAAGGCCTTTGACGTGTCGACCTCCACCGTACAATGGTTGACGACTGGTTTCTTGTTAGTCAACGGGATCATGATTCCCATTAGTGCCTGGTTATTAACGACCATCAGCTCCAAGTGGTTGTACATCGGCGCGATGTCGACCTTCCTCTTAGGAACGATTCTCTGTTGGTCTGCCGTGAGCTTTCCCATGTTACTCATTGGCCGGCTCATTCAAGCCGTGGGTGTTGGGGTTTCAATGCCATTACTAGGAAGTTTGTCAAATGGTGTTGAAGGATAGTTTCTATCCTTCAACACCATTTGACAAACTTCCACCTTAACACCATAATGATAAGGTAATTGGGCCATCGTTTTCGTCATAACCTGCCACCTCCCTTTGCTTGATAACAAGCGTACCATATGAGTATACTGTATCCATAGTAAAGTGCCTTATAATAATATTTATGGAGGCAACGTATGAGCAAAGATGTTGGAGGAGTAATTCACGAACGAGGTTATGTTTACAACTTTCATTTTCACTTAGTCTGGGTCACTAAATACCGGCATGAAGCATTTACAACACCAAAGCTAGTCGCTGAGATGACCGATATTCTAATGAAGATAGCTCGACTGAACGAGGTGACCATTGAGAAAATAGAAGTAATGCCTGACCATATCCACTTACTACTAAGCTTTAAGCCCAAGTATGCACCAACTAATATTGTCAAAGCCTTTAAGGGCGGTTCGGCTCGCTTATTTTTCGAACTACATCCAGAAATAAAAGCTCAAAAATTCTGGGGTGGACATCTTTGGTCCCCTAATTACTTTATGAGCACCCTGGGTGACATGAGCAAGACGACCGTGGAAAAATACATTGCTAATCAACGAAAGGCATAGTGGCATTCATCCCTTGCTTGAAAGCAAGGGAATTCTGCCTATTTTATATTAAAGGAAGTGATTGCGTGTTACTCTTAATGTTTCCAGTTGCTATGGGCGTCGGTCTAGCGATACAAACGGCGGTCAACGCCAAGCTGCGTGGCTTTGTCGGTTCCCCGTACCTCTCATCTGGCGTTTCATTTTTAATAGCTTGGCTGTTTCTCTTACTGCTCAGTTGGACCACCCACCAGCCACTCGTCATCAGCAGTAGTTTTATCACCCAGCATCCCGGTTGGCTCTGGCTGGGCGGCCTGTTTGGTGCTATTTTCCTAACTGGTAACGTGGTGCTCTTTCAAAAAATTGGGAGTCTCCAAACAACCGTGTTGCCCATCATGGGGCAGATCATGATGAGCACTCTGATCGATCAATTTGGTCTCTTCCAGTCACCTACAAATCCCTTAACTCTCGCCAAAGTAACTGGATTGCTACTCATCATTGGGGGTGTCATTCTCTCACTGGGTCTATTCGACCCCCGCGACCCCTTATTAAAAGCCACCGAGCAACGCGCCCACCGTGGGTCCCAACTTCTCTATCAGATATTTGCAGTACTTGCCGGAATGCTCATGGCCATGCAGACGGCCATCAACGGCTACCTAGGGACAACGCTACATTCACCAATTCACGCTGCTTTTATCTCATTCAGCATTGGTGTGCTCTGCCTCATCTTAGTTAACCTATTCACCCACTCCCACCTGACCAGTCTTCGGCGGGCATTTGCCCAAGGTCGCCGGTACTGGTGGGTCTGGATTGGCGGGGTAATTGGGGCCCTATACATCCTGTGCAGCTCCTGGCTGGTACCACTGATTGGAACGGGACAGGTCGTAGTTCTCGCCCTATTTGGCCAATTAGTATTCAGTGCTTTAGTTGAAAATTTTGGGTTGTTTGGCTCTCAAGTAAATCGTATTACGCGTTCCAAAATAATCGGTTTAGTTATTATGTTCGTTGGTGTCTTAACCGTTAAAGTCGTTACATTCTAGGAGGATATATCACATGAAAAAAGTTTTAATTCTTGGTGCATCTGGTTCCATTGCCGGAAGTTTGTCAAATGGTGTTGAAGGATAGAAACTATCCTTCAACACCATTTGACAAACTTCCAAAAATAACAAGATAAAACTAGTTATTTGCAGACACACGGTCCGGGCTGGCCGCCTACCGTCCACCAAATATGGGTCGGAACGCGGTGGGCGGACGGGTCGAGCCAAAGGTCGGTCTCGACACCTCGCCTTTGAGCCGAAAGACCGCGTCTCAAAGACGCCAGTTACCTAAGCGGCATGAAAAGTCATGCCGTTTAGGTAACTCCCACGGCTGAACCCATATTTGGTGGACTCTCGGCGACACGGATGATTAACTACTAATGGTGTTAACCCTTAGTAACGAAAGCCCATAGTCGTCTCTAATTGATATCGGAGTCGTTGACAAGCCCTAACCCGCCGGAGTCAGCCAGCAATGGAGCCAGCTGTGTCGACCCAGTTAGCTGGTGTTTCTTACCAGGTTACTGGGTGGGACGACTTGAGAGACTGGTGAACTTTGCCAGGCTTTCAAGCGAACCGGAAGACCGTTTCTCAGGCTGGAGGTGTTCCCCAGAGCAGGCGGAATTGCTGGCTGACGGAGGCATTCTGGTTTCGCCAACGTTATTAGAAAAATCATACAATGAAGGATTTCGCTTAGAGCCACAAGGGCTAGGCGAACTGGGCCGTTAGCACTCGGCAAATTGTTTGCCAAATTCCTTGATTTTTAGCGCGAAAAACCATATATTAGATATTGTGATTAGCACTTATGTTAGTCAAGTGCTAACAGTGCTAAAAAGTAAGTTTATTGGAGGGATTCAAGTGTTAAAACCATTAGGAGACCGCGTCATTTTGGATCAACCACAAGAAGAAGAAACTACGGTTGGCGGCATTGTTTTAGCAAGTAATGCGCAGGAAAAGCCTTCAACGGCCAATGTTGTTGCTGTGAGTGATGGCCGTGTGTTAGACAATGGCGATAAGGTAGCCCCAGCTGTTAAGGTTGGCGACAAGGTATTGTTCGACAAGTACGCCGGTACAGAAGTTAAGTATGACGGCAAGACTTACCTTGTTTTACACGAAAAGGATTTAGTCGCTGTCGTTGACTAATTGCTTTCCCACTGATACGAGAGACTATTTAAAAAATTTAGTATGAGGTGAATGTAGAAAATGGCTAAAGAATTAAAGTTCTCTGAAGATGCACGCAGCAAGATGCTGGCTGGTGTTGACAAGTTAGCTGATACGGTCAAGACGACCTTAGGGCCTAAGGGTCGTAACGTTGTTTTGGAACAAAGCTATGGCAACCCAACCATCACGAATGATGGGGTTACGATTGCCAAGGCCATCGAGCTCGATGACCATTTCGAAAACATGGGTGCCAAGTTGGTTTCCGAAGTTGCTTCCAAGACCAACGACATCGCTGGTGATGGGACCACGACCGCAACGGTTCTGACCCAAGCCATCGTTAACGAAGGTATGAAGAACGTTACTGCCGGTGCCAACCCTGTTGGTATCCGTCGCGGGATCGAAAAGGCGACTGACGCCGCTGTTGATGCCTTACACAAGATGTCGATTGACGTCAAGACGAAGGACGATATCGCCCAAATCGCTTCCATTTCATCCGCTAGCAAGGAAACTGGTAAGTTAATTGCTGACGCCATGGAAAAGGTTGGTAACGACGGGGTCATCACGATTGAAGAATCCCGTGGGGTTGATACCAGCTTGGACGTTGTTGAAGGGATGCAATTCGATCGTGGGTACATGTCTCAATACATGGTTACCGACAACGATAAGATGGAAGCTAACCTCGACAACCCATACATCTTGATCACTGACAAGAAGATCGGTAACATCCAAGACATCTTGCCATTGCTGCAATCCGTTGTTGAACAAAGCCGTTCCCTGTTGATCATCGCTGATGACATCACCGGTGAAGCCTTACCTACCTTGGTCTTGAACAAGATGCGTGGGACCTTCAACGTGGTTGCTGTTAAGGCGCCTGGCTTTGGTGACCGTCGTAAGGCCCAATTGGCTGACATTGCTACCTTAACTGGTGGGACTGTGATTACCGATGACTTAGGCCTGAACTTGAAGGACACGACCATTGATCAATTAGGTCAAGCCCAAAAGGTCAACGTGACGAAGGATGACACCACCATCGTTGAAGGTGCTGGTGCTAAGGACCAAATCGCTGCTCGGGTTGCTGAAATCAAGGGTCAGATCGACGAAACGACTTCTGACTTTGATCGTGACAAGCTGAAGGAACGTTTGGCTAAGTTAGCCGGTGGGGTTGCCGTCGTTCGTGTCGGTGCCGCTACGGAAACTGAACTGAAGGAACGTAAATACCGGATTGAAGATGCCTTGAACGCGACCCGTGCGGCCGTTGAAGAAGGCTTCGTTGCTGGTGGTGGGACTGCCTTGATCAACGTCATTGGTGACGTTGCCAAGGTTGACGCTGAAGGCGATGAACAAACTGGTGTTAACATCGTGCTCCGTGCTTTGGAAGAACCAGTTCGTCAAATCGCACAAAACGCCGGTGTTGAAGGCTCTGTTGTGGTTGAACACTTGAAGAGCGAAAAGCCAGGTGTTGGTTACAACGCTGCAGACGACAAGTACGAAGACATGGTTAAGGCTGGTATCACCGACCCAACCAAGGTTACCCGTTCTGCTCTGCAAAACGCTGCTTCTGTTTCTGCTTTACTGTTGACGACGGAAGCCGTTGTCGCTGAAAAGCCAGAAGACAACCCAGCACCTGCAGCCCCAGCTGCTAACCCAGGTATGGGCGGCATGATGTAAGCTGCATCCAATTAAAAATGATTGACGAGAAGTCTGGACTTTCGGGTTCAGGCTTCTTTTTTTGATTATCGGCTAAAGATTGCAAGTTGGAATGCAGTCGGATTTATGGTGACACTAGGGTTTACAGGGACAAAATTAGTCTTTGAATGTCATGTGATTGGTGCTGGTCGCCTTACCGTTCGCCAAATTTGGACCGTGACGCTGTGGGAAGGACCGGTCGAAGCCAAAAGTCGGTCTTCAACCTCGCTTCTAGCCGATTTTCGTTATTCAGCCTCTTTAATTGACAGTAAAAGTTCCACTTTAGCTTGAAAGTGTGGTGACTTAGCGTTAGAATCAGGCATTGTCGCTGAAACAGGGAGAACCAGACTTCGACGGCGAGGCGGCCAGTATCGGCTATGTAACTGCCAAAGACTGGCTTAGAACCCACGCAAGAGGGTAGCAACAAAATTTAGCAAAAAGAAAGTCTTTATTTCTGTCAGACTTTGCCGGATAATGGATAAGTTCGCTAAGCAATTCTACGGTTGCTAACTGCTGGAATTGTGGTAATGTGGAGCTAGTTGTAGTAGACTTGCTGCACGTTGAGCTTTGACAGAAACAAGCTATTATTTAACGGGCCTAGTCCCGTTTTCATTATTTCTGGAGATAAGGAGTAAATAGTCATGTGGCGTTATTTAAAGCGGGTTTTAATTGGGAAACCCCTCAAGACCATGGACGAGGGCGGTCAGGCGCTAACCAAGTTTAAAGCATTAGCCTTACTATCGTCTGATGCGTTATCCTCCGTGGCTTATGGTACTGAGCAAATTACGACAGTCCTGATTACCTTATCAGCAGCCGCCTTGATGTATCAAATGTGGGCAGCGGCTTTGGTCTTAGTTCTGTTATTTGCGATCACGCTTTCATACCAGCAAATCATTCACGCCTATCCTTCTGGGGGTGGCGCGTACGTGGTTGCCAGCACCAACTGGGGCCAGTCGGCCGGGTTAGTAGCGGGTGGCTCCTTGCTGGTTGATTATATGCTGACCGTGGCGGTTTCAACGACTTCCGGGACCGAGGCGATTACCTCGGCGATTCCGGCGCTGTATCCGTACTCTGTATTGGTGTCGGTTTTGATCGTCATTGGCATTATGTTGCTAAATTTACGGGGGATGCGCGAATCTGCAGCCTTTCTGACGGTGCCCGTCTACCTCTTCATTGTCATGATTATCTTGATGGTGGGGGTTGGGCTCTACAACATCATGAGCGGGAACATTACCTACCATGCCTCAGCATCGCTAGGAGAACCCGTTAAGGGCATGACCCTGTTGCTGTTCTTCCGGGCATTCTCATCCGGGTCATCTTCACTGACCGGGGTTGAAGCCATCAGTAATGCGGTGCCAAACTTCAAGGAACCGAAGCGACACAACGCGGCGGCTACCTTGGCCATCATGGCCTGCATCTTGGCTGTCTTCTTTGCCGGCATCACCTACCTGAGTTACTACATGGGGATTCGGCCACAAAGTAGCCAAACCGTCCTGTCTCAAATCGGGGTCGGCGTATTTGGTCACGGTGTGCTCTACTATTTGTTACAACTATCAACGGCCTTGATTTTAGCCGTAGCTGCCAACACCGGGTTCTCGGCCTTTCCAATTTTGGCCTACAACTTGGCTAAGGATAAATTCTTACCGCACGCGTACCTGGACCGGGGCGACCGGCTGGGGTATTCCAACGGGATCATTTCCTTAGCGGTCGGGGCTATCGTGCTGATCTTCATCTTCCACGGGCAAACGACCTTACTGATTCCGCTGTATGCGGTCGGGGTCTTCGTACCATTTACGCTGTCACAATCCGGGATGATCATTCATTGGTTCCGGGTACGTGAGGGCTGGTGGATCGGCAAGTCATTGATCAACTTACTGGGAGCCGTGATGTCACTGGTCCTGGTGGTTTCACTGATGCTGCTACGCTTCCCGAATGTTTGGCCTTACCTGATCATCATGCCACTGATTCTGTTGCTGTTCTACCGCATCAACGGCCATTACCACAACGTTGCGAAGCAATTGCGGGTCGCGGAAAAAGAACGGGCCGACATCCACGAGTACGATGGGGCGACGGTCATTGTGCTAGTCAGCAACATTACCCGCGTGACATCTGGGGCGATCAACTACGCCCGGTCGATTGGGGATTACGTCATCGCAATGCACGTGTCCTTCGATGAGAATCCGGAGAAGGAGCACAAGACGGCGCAGGAATTCAAAGAAGAGTTCCCGGACATTCGGTTCGTGGATATCCACTCGTCTTACCGGTCTATCGCCACGCCAACGTTGCGGTTCTGTGATGTCATTGCCAAACGGGCGGCGGAACGTAACTTTACGACGACCGTGCTGGTCCCACAGTTCGTGCCACGACACCCCTGGCAAAACGTCTTGCATAACCAAACGGCGTTGCGCTTACGGACGATTTTAAATTCACGGGAAAACATTATTGTTTCTACGTATAACTATCATTTGAAGAAATAAATTAAACAGGGCGGCTTTCCTTTGATGGAGAGCCGCCTTTTTAGGTCTTAAAGGGGCTGCCAGTGCAAAAGCAGCTGACAGCACCTAATTGACAGGGATTCTGGACACTAGATTGGTCCACGCGCAAACACTTGCACCGGGCGGAATTTTGCCTGTACTAGGGAATGCCTTTAGCCTAAGGAGATGTGTTTGATAGCCTGGTAACATCCCGGAACAGGGGAGTACGCTAGACTAGGTGAAATTCACCATGTTTTGGCCGCTTTTAGCCAATCCACGGGTTACGGGTAAACTTACCTGTGGCACTGGGAAAATGCCTGTCAAGACGTGCAGACAGGCAAATAACGAGTGGTCGGGGTAGGCAATACTGGCCACGTTGCCACTAACATTTGCGCGCAAAAAAACACCGAACCCACAACGGACTCGGTGTTTTTTAGTTAATATCAGATTTAGATCAAGCCCATCATAGAAGCAAATGGTGGTACAACGATATCAACAACGATTGAGATAACAACAACGGCGATAGAAGCCATGGACCCCTGGATAGAACCAAGTTGTAAGGCCTTAGCTGAACCAACCGTGTGCCCTGCAGTACCTAAACCAAGACCGGCACCGATTGGGTCGCTGTTAACACGGAAGAACTTAACGAGCCAGTCACCCAAGGCGTAAATGATAACGGCGTTGAGGATGCAGGCCATCGCAGTAACGGCTGAGTTACCACCGATAGCAGTCGCAATAGGCATCGCGATCGCGGTCGTGGCAGCTTGTGGCATCATGGAAGCAATACCAACGTTGTCCAAGCCGATAAGCTTTGAAACGTAGTAGATAACGAACAGGGAAATGATCAACCCAACGATCAGGGAAAGAACGATTTCCAACCAGAACTTCTTAACAACGTCATTCCGACGGTACAGTGGAATAGCGAAGGCGATAGTAGCTGGGTTCAAGAACCAGAAGATAATGTTACCACCTGGTAAGTATGCGGACTTATAGAAAGTAGCCGTGTCTGTACCGAATGCCTTAGCAAACAGGAACAGAATGAAGATCCCTAAGACCATCCCAACGAACAGAGGTTGGAATAAGAAGAAACCTTTACCGATCTTGAACAACCATTGACCGAATAAGTAAACAACTAATGATAGAAAAATACCAAATAAAGCGTTACCGGCAGAAGCACCAGCGGCGTTAGTCCCTAACGCATCACCGAGCCATTTGCCCCAAACTGCCATATGGGCGGTTCCAGTTAATGTAATCATAAATTTTCATCCTTTTCTAGTGAAAGTAGTAGCAGCCGACGAAATTATTCTTCGACGTTAACGTCACGATGGAAGACGTTCTTCCGAAGCCAGATGAATCCGGCAGTCGTGTAAGCCACAACAACCAGCAGGACAATCGTTGCAATTAAAATAACAACAACCAGTTGAACCCCTTGCGCCTTTAAGATGTCCAGGCTAGCAGCTAATTGGATACCTGAAGGAACGAACAGGAAGGCAATTAAACTGATCATGAAGTCCCCAAATTTTTCAACGTTGCGTAACTTAACGATGTGGGAAGCCAATAAAATGTAAAGGATTACCAAACCGATAACAGGCGTTGGAACTGGGAATGTTGCTGGGAACAACGGGGAAATTAGGCTGGAAACAAACAGGATTGCGGCGAAGATCCCCATTTGAATTAAGATGGGTGAAGCTTGTTCTTCTTTAGCCGTTTCTGTCTTTGTTGCTTTATCATTAGCAGCCAATAGAAAAATCTCCTTTCGAAATACAAACCAAAGTGACGGACGACTGGAAAGGTTTCACAAGGAAATAGGATAAATAGCTTGGACACAAATGAAATGTGAAACCTTTCTCAATGGCACAAATCCATTATATGGCTTTTGCGCGATTTGCACAAGATAAATCTTTGGATTTTAGGCTTTTGTCTGTATACTTGTGCACGAAATCACCTGATTGGATAGAAAGGAAACGCTTACATGAACTTTATGAATTATTTCTTTATTCACAAGGGTTGGGAATAACCGCTTGTGAATTGTCAGAGGATGCGCGTGAAAGATTGATTTTCGCTAACGACTCCGAAATCGCGGTTGTGTTTGATTTCAGAGATTTGTATAATTAGCAAAAGAGCTGTAATGAAAGAAAGAGGACACTTCAATGAAATTTGAGATTATTGTTAGCTTATTTGCTACCATGATTATCTCCGCGGTCCTAACCCCGTTTGTACGCCGCTTTGCGTTTCAAATTGGTGCGGTGGATAAACCTAATCAGCGGCGAGTCAACAAAGTTCCGATGCCGACGCTGGGTGGCCTAGCTATTTTTATTGCGTTTACGTTTTCGACGATGTTCTTACTGCGCGACCAAATGCCGACCCAACAGCTGTGGGGGCTGTTCGGTGGCGAGTGTATCATCGTGGCAGAAGGGATGATCGATGACGTCTTTGAGTTAAAGCCGAGACAAAAGATTCTGGGACAGCTGCTGGCCGCCCTGGAAGTCTACTTTGTGGCTGGCGTGCGGATGCGTTACCTAACGCTACCATTCGTGGGTGTCTGGCACTTTGGTTGGTTAGCGTTGCCCATCACGCTGCTATGGATCGTGGCCATCGTCAACGCAATCAACCTGATCGACGGGCTGGATGGCCTGGCGACCGGGGTGTCGATCATCGCGTTGACCACGACCGGGATTACGGGCTTGTTCTTCTTGAACGTGGCCAACACTTGGGTGGCCATCATGATCTTTGCGCTGGTGGCCGCCATGGTCGGCTTCCTGCCGTATAACTTCTTCCCAGCGCGTATTTATTTGGGAGACACCGGCGCACAGTTCATCGGCTTCATGATTGCTTGTTTCTCCCTTTATGGACTGAAGAACGTCACCTTTATTTCCGTGATCATTCCCGTGATTATCTTGGGAGTACCCATCACGGATACGGTCTACGCCATGATTCGGCGAATTTTAAATCGCCAACCGATTTCCCACGCGGATAAGCATCACTTGCATCACCGCTTGATGCAGCTGGGATTGACTCACCGGCAAACGGTACTGGTCATCTACGGAATTGCCTTGATCTTCTCGTTCATTTCCTTACTGTACCCGCTGTCAACCATTTGGGGATCCGTCCTACTGACGATTGCCATCTTGATTGGGCTGGAGCTGTTCGTTGAGGCCATCGGCTTGGTCGGGTCCAACCGCCAGCCGCTACTGCACTGGATCAATCGTATCGTACAAAAATTGACATCAAAAAATTCAGATTAACTGGCGTCGTTTATTTAGACGCATCAAAAACGCCTGTCGGGTTGCTTAGCGCAATTCGACAGGCGTTTTTTGGGTTGAGATTGAAGGCGGTAATCCGTCTAGTTCAGGTACTGGTTAAAGAAGCTAGTCAGCTTCGTGAATGGAATCAGATCATGGTTGACGCCACCGTCGTACAGGTCCGTGTGTACGGCACCAGGGATAGTCATAAATTCCTTATTAGCCGTATACTTTGAATCGGTCGTCATCTTTTTAAATTCATCCTTGCTGAAGTAGTAGGAGTGAGCCTTATCGCCGTGGACCATCAGGACAGCGCTGCGGATTTCGTTCGAGTACTGGTTGATGGGTTGGTTGATGAAGGACATTGTGCCAATGGTGTTCCAGCCATCATTAGAGTTGACGGAACGGGCGTGGTAGCCGCGGTCGGTCTTATAATAAGCGTTGTAATCACGGATAAATTGGGGGGCATCGTCTGGCACGGGGTCCACCACACCACCAACGCGTTGGTAGCGACCACTCTGGTAGTCAGCGGTGCGTTGCTGGTTCAAGGCAACCTTCATCTTGTGCCGTGCCGCTTCGTTGTCGTCGGCGTCAAAATAGCCGTTGGCGTTGACCCGACTCATATTGTACATGGTCATAGTGGCAGTTGCCTTGACGCGAGTGTCCAGCGCGGCAGCGTTCAGGGCCATGCCACCCATACCGCAGATACCAATCATACCGATTTTTTCGGGATCAACGTTGGGTGCACCGAGAGAAAATCAACGGCCGCTTGGAAATCTTCGGTGTTGATGTCAGGAGACGCCATGAAGCGGGGCTGACCGGCACTTTCGCCGGTAAACGACGGGTCAAAGGCAATCGTCAAGAAGCCTTTTTCGGCCATGGTCTGTGCGTAGAGGCCGGAAGATTGTTCCTTGACCGCGCCAAAGGGACCACTGACGGCGAGCGCAGCCAGTTTACCGGTAGCGTTCTTGGGGGTATACATGTCGGCGGCCAAGGTAATGCCGTAGCGGTTGGTAAAGGTAACCTTTTGGTGGTTAACTAAATTGCTTTTTGGAAAAACCTTATCCCAGTCAGTGGTGAGGGTTAATTTTTCGTTAATCATATCATCTAACTCCTTTTCTATTGGTGAAATTGATTGGCAAGAAAGTCGAGACAGTCGATTTGCTGCTCGGTTTGACGTAAGGTTTTCAGTAGCTGACGGCGGTGTTGTTGGAGAAGGCGTTGTAGACCAACCTGGTCGTCACGATTAAGCGAGGCGAGGAAGGCCTGGGTCGTGGCGGTGCTACAGCCGGCGTCGATGAGGTTTTGCTGAATCAGTCCTAAGCGGTCATTGGCATTAGTCATGGGGGCTCCTTTCTTGACTGTGATTACAGTTTACCTGCACGACACGATTATGTATAATACTTAATAACGATAACCAGTTATGCTTTTTCAGAATAACTAGAGAGGTGAGTAAATGGAAATCAGGGTGCTCCGGTACTTTGTTGAGGCGGCCAGGCAGGCAAGCATCACCCGGGCGGCCGAAGCGTTGCACGTGTCGCAGCCTACGCTGTCCAAACAATTAAAGGGATTAGAGGATGAAATAGGCAAACAGTTATTTCGGCGCGATAATTACGGCATCAAGCTAACGGAAGCTGGAAACTTGATGCGCAAACGGGCGGAAGATATTCTGGCGATGGTGGATAAGACTAGCGCTGAGTTTGCGGCCCTGACGACGCTGACGGGTGGTGACATCTACATTGGCTGTGCGGAATCCCAGCTGATCCATTATCTGGCGGAAGCCATCAGTCGGTTTCGCCAGCAATATCCGGACTTACGGTTCCATCTAGTCAGCGGAGATACGGAATTGGTAACTGACCGGTTGGACCGGGGATTGGTCGATCTGGCGGTTATCGTGGAGCCACCTAGTCTGGAACGGTACACGTATTTAGAAGTGCCCGGAGCGGACACCTGGGGCGTAGTCATGCGCCAACAGGATCCACTAGCGCAAAAGGCTGTCATCACACCAGCCGATTTGCGGGGACAAGCCGTGATTTGCTCGGAACAGTCGATTCAAAATGACATTCCACGGTGGGCGGGGGATGAGACTTTGGATTTGAATTTGATTGGGACGACGAATCTATCGTTCAACGGCTCCGTCTTCGTGCGTAGCGGGTTAGGTGTCGAGCTGACCTTTAAAGGCCTCTGCGATACCAGCGCTGAGAGTGGGCTGACCTTCCGCCCCTTGGCACCAGAACTGAAGACGAAGATGTATATCATTTGGAAGAAATACCAGGTCTTCACGCCAATCGCTGAAAGCTTTGTGAAGCAGCTGCAAGTGGACTTTGCGGATTGAATGGGCTGGCGGTAATCAGTATCAAGGTCTAAAGGTTGCAAGTTTAAAAGTAGCTAAATTTATGGTGACACCAGGGTTTACAGGGATAAATTTAGTCTTTGAACGCACCTTGCTCTGTGCTGGCCACCTTACCGTTCGCCAAATTTGGACCGTGACGCTGTGGGAAGGACCGGTCGAAGCCAAAAGGCGGTCTTCAACCTCGCGGCTGAGTCCAAATTTAGCTCACTCACGGCTACGTGACAGGTTGCCTACTAATGTGGATGAACGTTGCCATTTCAGAAATTTCCTTGCAAATTTTGCGGGTAATCTCTGACTGCTACAGATGGCGGTGTGGACTAATTTCATGTTCACAATCCTTGTCAGCTGAGTATTATCAGGTGTTTTTGTACTTGCAACCTTTAGATTGAGACAATGCAAAAGGCGCCAATCTGCTGGAGAGAGCAGGTTGGCGCCTTTCATATATGGACAATTGTGAACAGGTTGTAAGTAGCGTTAACGGACTGATTTCTGGAACGACAGTGTTCTGTCTACTAATATGTTAGTGAAAGCAAGTGCTTGTGTCAGCCAGAGATTCTGCCTGCTATCTGGGACTAAGCCGACTGCTAGTAGCACGTACTCTTGTAGCCGAGAGTTCGCCAAATATGGGTTCAGCCGTGGGAGTCTCCTTAGCGGCGCGTTTCATGCCGCTTAGGAGACTGGCGTCTTGGAGACGTGGGCCATCGGCTCAAAGCGAGGCCGAGACCGCTTTTCAGGCTCGGTCCGGTCCGCCCACCGCGTTCCGACCCATATTTGGCGGACGGTAGGCGACCAGTCCCCACTACGGGGCTGTAAACGACTAAGTTTAACGGCATGAACCGTGTGGTGACAATGGTTCATGTCGATTTCAATCTTTAGTTGTGGCAATATCAGTCATCGCTCCGGCTGCTGGCGTTGATTTCGACCGGAACCTCGTTGTAGGCGATGTCGCCGAGCTTGAGAGTCAGCCGGTCACTCAGCAAATTGGTAATGGCCGTTTGCGTTGCCGCGACGTCCGCGAGGTCCACGGCAATCGTGATGGCGACCTGATCGGTATAACTGGTGTCCAAGATGGCGATGTTATTTTCCGTCAGGTAATGGTTGAGCCGGTCAAAGTGGGGGTAGTCCACGGTCAGCGTCATGGCTTGTTGGCGGACCAATTTGACCACGCCGACCGCTTCGATTGCCGTGGAGGTGCTATTGCTGTAGGCGCGGATCAACCCGCCGGCGCCCAGCTTGATGCCCCCGAAGTACCGGGTGACGACTGCAATGACGTTGTGCAGGTGATTACGCTGTAGCACCGTCAGAATGGGGACGCCCGCGGTCCCAGAGGGTTCACCGTTGTCACTTTCCCGTTGGATCTCGTCGTGTTCACCAATCAGGTAGGCCCAGCAGTGGTGGGTCGCCTTAGGTTCTCGGGCAGTGACGGCGGCGATGAAAGCCTTGGCCTCATCCTCAGACGTCACGCGGCCCAGATCGCCAATGAAGCGTGATTTTTTGATTTCCAGCTCGTGGTTGCCGCTGGCTTGAATGGTTAAGTAATCAGTTTCCATTTAAAAACACCTTTCAAAAAAATATCGGCTCGTTATTACGGAGTTATCTATAGAGACACCTAGAGGAGGAAGATGGATGACAGACAAGGAAGCGTTTTTTGGTCGGCAACTCCCGTTTCGTGCGGCGCCTGCCCCTGATCTCACGGCCACGCCTGCGCTCAAGGCGCTGGGGTCCCGGTTGCAATGTCAGCGCTGTGGCCACTGGTTAGGGCCCACGGATCGGTTGGCCAATCAGGCCTGGTATTGCCGGCAATGCCTACAGTTGGGGCGCTTGACCTCTCAGCATAAATTATACACTATTCCTGAGCCGAATCAGTTACCAAAGTTGGCCAATGGTGGGCTGACCTGGGATGGTGAACTGAGCGCCCAGCAGCAGGTGGCGGCCCAGTCCGTATTGGCCCACGTCCAGTCGCAGACGAATCACTTGTTGTGGGCAGTCACCGGCGCGGGGAAGACGGAAATCGTGTACCCGGCGCTGGCGTGGGCGTTGGGTCAGGGCTGGCGGGTCGCTTGGACCTCGCCGCGAGTCGATGTGTGTCTGGAACTGGCGCCCCGACTTCAGTCAGCCTTTGCGGACGTGCCACAGACCGTGTTGTATGGGAATCAGCCGCAGCCTTACCGGTATTGTCCACTGACCATTTGCACGACACATCAGCTGCTGCGGTTTCAAGCGGCCTTTGACCTGATCGTGGTTGATGAGGTCGACGCCTTTCCGCTGGCCACCAGTCCCATGTTAAAACGCGCCATCGATCATGCCCAGAAGCCCACGGGTTGTCACTTGCTACTAACGGCAACGCCTGGTGAGGGCTTGCAAAAACGCGTGGCCCGAAAGACGTTGGCGGTGACCTACGTGCCGTTGCGCTATCACGGCCATTTGTTGCCGCAAATCGATTTGCAGATTGCCTGGCGGTGGCGTGAGCAGCTGGGGCATGGCAGATTACCGTTGCGGCTGATTCGGCAATTGCGGGCGTATCAACAGGCCGGTCAGCGCTTCTTGTTGTTCGTGCCACACGTGGCCGATTTGGCGCTGGTGGATCGAGCGTTACACCGGGCCGGCATTGCTGGCGGGGTGACGGTTCATGCGGCTGATGAGTCCCGCCAGGAAAAGGTCCAAGCCATGCGTGATCGTCAGGTCTCATTTCTAGTGACGACAACGATTTTGGAGCGCGGTGTGACCTTTCCCAACGTGGCGGTCGTGATCTTAGGTGGGGACGACCCGGTCTTTTCCACGGCCGCGTTGGTGCAAATTGCCGGCCGGGTCGGTCGAAGCGCCCAATTTCCCACGGGCGAGGTGACCAGCTACTGCCACAGCTATACGCGACGGGTGCGGTTGGCCCGGGGGATGATTGCCCGTCTGAATCTGCAGGGCCGGCGTCAAGGGGGCCGACCATGAATGCGTGTGTCTGGTGTGGCCGCCGTCTCGGGGGCGTGGTGACAGTCAGCCAGCTCTGGCGCTGGGGCCCGTTGATCAGGTCGGCGGTCTGTCGAGCGTGTCAAACGCGCCTGACACCCATTTCCAGTCAGCACTGTCCGCAGTGTGGCCGCCAGCAAACGGATGAGACCGTCTGTCGGGATTGTCAGCGCTGGTCGGGGCGGCCACTGGTCAATCACGCGGTATACGTCTATGACGCGGCGATGAAGGCGTACATGCAGCAGTACAAATTTCAGGGGGATTATACGCTGCGTCGGGTCTTACAGGAACCGTTGCGCTTGGCTCTGGCCAAAGAGACCTACGACGTGTTGGTGCCAATTCCGGTGGATCAGGCGACCTGGCAGCAGCGGGGCTTCAATCAGGTCACCGGCTGGCTACAGACCCAACCCTTTCAACAGGCGTTGTTGGTCCAAGCCACGCGCAAGGCACAGCCGCAATCGGCTAAGGACCGGGCGGCACGGTTGCGGACAGCCCAGCCCTTTACCTTGGCGCCCAATGCCGCGTCACTCCTGACAAATCGCCGGGTTTTACTGCTAGATGACGTCTATACGACGGGGCGGACGTTGCGCCATGCCGCCGATCAAATTTATTTGGGTGGGGCGAAAGCGGTTACCAGCCTGACATTAGCGCGTTAGTTGCCCCGAAAAAATAATTAGATTAATTGTTTCTGGTAGGGCTTTCTATTATAATAAGTGTAAGCAAAGCATATTAGAAGAGTGGTCCTTCTAATGCTGAGCAAGCCAAGTGATCTCTTGGCTGAAGGGAGAGAAGTTTTATGCTCACATTTAATATTCGTGGTGAAAACATCGAAGTTACTGACGCAATACGGGATTACGTTGAAAAGCGTATCAGCAAGTTGGAGAAATATTTCGACAACAATGTTGAGGCAATTGCGCATGTCAACCTGAAGGTCTACCAAAACAAGACAGCGAAGGTTGAAGTAACAATCCCACTCCCATACTTGACATTACGGGCAGAGGAAACCTCTCCGGACTTATATGCAAGTGTTGACTTGGTTACGGACAAGCTGGAACGTCAAATTCGCAAGTACAAGACCAAAGTCAACCGTAAGTCACGGGAGAAGGGATACAAGAATCTCGACTTCTCACCAGATACTGACAGTGACAAATCAGCTGACAGTAACGAATTAGAAGTTGTCCGCACCAAGCGCGTTTCGTTGAAGCCAATGGATAACGAAGAGGCCGTCTTACAAATGGACATGCTAGGCCATGACTTCTTTATCTATGAAGATGCTGAAACCAATGGTATCAGCATCGTCTACCGCCGCAATGACGGTCGGTATGGTTTGATCGAAGCCGATAATCAAGATTAAGTAAGTTTAATTTACGAAGCGCCGCGTGCCTGCGGTGCTTTTTTTATGGCCTGTGGTAGGCTACAGGCAGGTGACATCTAGATTTAATCTGCACGCAATCAGGGGCTAATCTCGAACTGGTATGCTAGTCGGAAGGTCATTTTCTGAAAAATGGCGAAACAGATAAAGGTTTAAACTAATTTTGTTAACCCCATTTGTAGTTGCTATCACGCCAAAGAAACCGCTTCACTGTGCGGCGGCTGTGGAGATTTGTTTCATCTTGGCCCGGATAGTGGTAAAATGTAGGTTGATTTATTGCAAATAAATGGGTAACTTTAAATAGACTTACTAAATGTACTGAAGGGAATTCTCACATGGCAAATATTTTGAAACGATGGGTCGAAAGTGATCGCCGGACTTTACGACGCCTCAGTAAATTAGCGGACCAAGTTGGTGCTTACGCTGACGAGTACGCAGAACTTTCAGACGACGATTTGAAAGCAAAAACGCCTGAATTTAAGAAGCGTTATCAAGACGGCGAAACGTTGGACGATTTACTGCCTGAGGCTTTTGCGGCTATCCGTGAAGGTGCCAAGCGGGTCCTCGGTCTCTATCCTTTCCACGTGCAGATCATGGGGGGAATTGTGCTTCATGAAGGGAACATTTCCGAAATGAAGACCGGTGAAGGGAAAACCTTGACCGCCACGATGCCCGTGTACCTGAATGCCTTAGCGGGTAAAGGGGTTCACGTGGTTACGGTTAACGAATACCTGTCTGCGCGGGACGCAACTGAAATGGGTGAACTGTACACTTGGATGGGCTTGACGGTGGGGTTAAACTCCGCTGAAAAGTCTCCTGAAGAAAAGCGCGAAGCCTACAATGCGGACATCACTTATTCAACCAACGGGGAAATCGGGTTCGATTACCTGCGGGATAACATGGTGGTGTACAAAGAAGATATGGTTCAACGACCATTGAACTTTGCGATTGTCGATGAAGTTGACTCCATCTTAATTGATGAAGCCCGGACGCCATTGATTATTTCTGGCCAATCCGAAGGGACAAGTGCCCTGTATCAACGGGTTGACCGTTTCGCAAAGACGCTGCACGAAAAAGACGACTTTAAGATCGACCTGGAATCCAAGACGGTGGCGTTGACCGACACCGGGATTGAAAAGGCCGAAAAGTACTTCAACTTGAAGAACTTATATGACACGGACAACACGGCCTTGACCCACCACATGGACCAAGCGCTGCGGGCCAACTTTATCATGCTACGCGATAAGGATTATGTGGTACAAGATGGTGAAGTCTTGATCGTTGATTCCTTCACTGGGCGGGTCATGGACGGTCGTCGTTACTCTGACGGCCTGCACCAGGCCATTGAAGCCAAGGAAGGCGTCGAGATTCAAGAAGAAACCAAGACCATGGCCAACATTACGTACCAAAACTTATTTCGGATGTACAAGAAGCTCTCCGGGATGACTGGGACGGCCAAGACCGAAGCTGAAGAATTCCGGGAAATCTACAACATGGAAGTTATCACTGTGCCGACCAACAAACCGGTCGTCCGGGTCGATCAACCTGACTTGCTGTACCCAACTCTGGAATCCAAGTTCAACGCGGTCGTTAAGGAAATCAAGACGCTGCACGCCAAGGGGCAACCGATGTTGATCGGGACCGTGGCCGTGGAAACGTCCGAATACCTGTCACAACGGTTGGATCAGGAAAACATCCCTCACGTGGTCTTGAACGCGAAGAACCACGCCAAGGAAGCCGACATCATTCAAAATGCCGGTCAAAAGGGTGCTGTTACCATCGCCACCAACATGGCTGGGCGTGGGACCGATATCAAATTGGGACCCGGCGTGGTTGAAATTGGTGGATTGGCCGTTATCGGGACTGAACGTCACGAATCACGGCGGATCGATAACCAGCTTCGTGGACGTTCCGGTCGTCAAGGGGACCCTGGTATGACGCAATTCTACCTGTCCTTGGAAGATGATTTGATGCGGCGATTCGGTTCTGACCGAGTCAAAGCCTTCTTGGAACGGATGAACGTGGATGGCGAAGATGCCGTTATCCGGAGTCGCATGATCACCAAGCAAGTGGAATCCGCCCAAAAGCGGGTTGAAGGGAACAACTATGATTCCCGGAAGAACGTCTTGCAATACGATGATGTGATGCGCCAACAACGGGACGTCATTTATGGCGAACGGAACCAAGTCATTAACCAAGACAAGTCATTGAAGTGGGTCTTAATGCCAATGATCAAACGGACCGTTGACCGGGTGGTTAACTTGCATACGCAGGGTGACCAATCCGATTGGGACTTGGATACCTTACTGGACTTCGGGATTTCCGCGATGGTTTCCCCAGACAAGATTAGTTTGGATGACTTGAAGGGCAAGACCGCAGACGAGATCAAGGCCTTCTTCATGGGCTTAGCCGAAGACGTTTACGCTGAAAAGCAAAAGCAACTGTACGATCCAGCACAAATGCTAGAATTCGAAAAGGTTGTGCTCTTGCGTTGCGTGGACTCTCATTGGACCGACCACATTGATGCCATGGACCAATTACGACAATCAATTGGGTTACGGGGTTATGGTCAGTTGAACCCGTTGGTTGAATACCAACAAGACGGATTCCGGATGTTTGGGGAAATGATCTCTGACATCGACTACGACGCCACGCGCCTGTTCATGAAGTCTGAAATTCGACAAAATATTACCCGATAAACGGGAACGGACGAGGCGGAAGAGATTCTTTCGCCTCGTTTTTGTGAAAAGAGTGGGACCAAGGGCGCCAGCTTCTTAACTAAAGGTTGCGAGCTTGAACGGAAGGTAGTCCGTGCTGTCCGCCTTACCGTTCGCCAAATTTGGACCGTGACGCTGTGGGAAGGACCGGTCGAAGCCAAAGGGCGGTCTTCAACCTCGCTTCGAGCCGAAAGTCGCGTCTCGAAGACGCCAGTTTCCAAGCAGACCACTTGCAAACTCCCACGGCTGAGTCCAAATTTAGCTCACTCACGGCTACGTGGTAGATAACCCATTACTGTAGATGAACATTGCCATTTCAGGGAAGTTTCGGCTAACTTTGTGGGTGATTTCTGACAGCCATAGGTGATGGCGTAGATTGATTTAATGCCTTTACGCCCGGTCGGCTAAGCAAAAACAAAACTGGTTTAATTGGCGAACAGCAACGATTCGTCTCACTGGACATACACCATTGGTCGTGGGAATAATATAGTTGTTGTTAGTCTTCGAATTAAGGTAATGCTCAGGAGAATAACAAGCTCGCCGGAGTCAATCGGTGACCGATTATGGTCGAGAAAGTCCCGTAATTTGGTAGCGCTGGGGCTAATCAATTCTAGATGATAAGCACTACCGTAACCGATAGTTCGCTAGATGTGCGTTCAGCCGTGGGAGTCCTCCAAGCGGTGAAGTTTGCCGGTTGGAGAACTGGCAGTTTGGAGACGTGATTTTCGGCTCCGAACTGAGGGTCGAGGCCGTCCTTTGGCTCGGCCCGTCCGCCCACAGCGTCCCGACTCATATCTAGCGAACGGCAAGGCGGCCAGCACACACTGTGTCGGATTAAAAAATAACTTAAAAAGGAGCCAACAAACATGGAACTAAGCGATGCGAAACGCGAAATCACTGCCATGAAAGAACAACTCACCGGCTTTAGGGGGTCACTTTGACTTTGATGCCCTGAACGAAAGCATCAGTGTCAATGAGGGTCAAATGGCCCAACCCGGCTTTTGGGATAACGCCCAGGCCGCCCAGAAGTTGATCGACGAGACCAACGAAATGAAGAAAAAAGTTGAGGAATATCAAAAACTGTCTGACCAGGTGGATGACCTAGAAGTCGCCTTGGAATTATTGCAGGCCGAGCCGGACGCCGATATGCAAGCCGAGTTTGAAACCGACTTCGCGGCGGCCAAGAAAGCCTTACAGCAGTACAGTTTAAACATGTTGCTCAACCAAAAATACGATCGGAACAACGCCATTTTGGAAATCCATCCGGGCGCTGGGGGGACTGAATCCCAGGACTGGGGCGAGATGCTCATGCGGATGTACACACGCTGGGCGGAACAGCACCAGTTCAAGGTCACCGTGCTGGATTACCAGGCGGGGGATGTGGCTGGCCTGAGCAGTGCCACGTTGCTGATTGCGGGGCACAACGCTTATGGTTACTTGCGCTCTGAGAAGGGGGTCCACCGGCTCGTGCGGATTTCGCCGTTCGATTCGGCTGGGCGGCGGCACACGTCGTTTGCATCAGTGGATGTCTTACCCGAACTGGATGATTCCGTGGACGTTGAGATCAATCCAGCTGACTTGAAGGTCGACGTTTATCGGGCTTCCGGGGCTGGGGGCCAACATGTCAACAAGACGTCATCGGCCGTGCGAATCACCCACTTGCCAACGGGTATCGTGACCCAAAGTCAGGCCCAACGGTCGCAGTTACAAAACCGACAGACGGCGTTGGGGATGTTGCGGGCCAAATTGTACGAACGTGAAGAAGAGAAAAAGGCCGCTGAAAAGGCCAAGCTGGAGGGCGACCAGATGGATATTGGCTGGGGCTCACAGATTCGCTCCTACGTCTTCCATCCGTACACCATGGTCAAGGACCATCGGACCAACTACGAAACGGGGAACGGCCAAGCCGTCATGGATGGCGACCTTGATCCGTTCATTGACGCTTACCTGCAGTGGCAGTTAAGTCAAAAGAACCCGGACTAATGCGGGGTGAAACACCTATTACTGCCAATTGATGATTAAAATAATGATTGTATGGGTAACGCGAATGTCGTGTTACCCATTTTTATTTCATGATATACTGGGAACAGCTATCTTTTCAGGAAAGGTGTCGATTTCATGCGGACATTTATTGCTTGTAGCACTTACCTGCTGCAGCCGCTGGTTTGGCTGGCGATTTTACGCGTTTGGCTGACCAGTCGCGCGCGGATCAAGTCCGAGCGTCATGATTTTGGAAGTGCCGTTTACAGCGACCACTTCGAACTGCGTCATATGCTGACTCAGGGGGTCGTGTTGGGCCTGGGTCTATCAGTGATCAACCTGGTGATGGGCTTCAGCCTGCCGTTACTCTGGGTCATCATCTACGAAGGCCTGTCGATTCTCACGTTGGTGGTGTTACCAACGACGATTTTGCCGTTGACGCTGATCGTAGTCACCACGGCGTTGACGGTCTTGGGGGGGCCTTACATAACGGGGAAACCGGACCTGTCGGCAATCGGCCTCAATTGGTCAACGGTCGCGGGTGCCAACTATTTGTGGCTGGCCGTCGTATTCTTCCTCTTGTTGGGGCACTGGGTGGCGCATTATGGCGGCCGCTTTGCGAGTCCCAAGATCTATGCCAAGCAGCGGGGTAAACGGATTGCGGGTTATCCGTGGCGTGAGTTCTTAGTGCTGCCGATGGTCACGCTGGTGCCAGGGGACTGGTTGACCAGTCAATGGGCCTTTTGGCCAGTCTTTCATTTTCAAGGAAAAAGTTTTGCCATTTTAGTGATTCCACTGATCTTAGGCCTGCGCTGGACGGTCTTTCGGCAGGCGCCACGAGCCGTGTATCGGCATTTATCCAAGCAGTTCATGTGGTTAGGCGTGGCCGCGGCAGCCTTCTGTGGCTGGACCATGGCGCGCCCGGCCGATTCACCTTACCTATTAATCGTCCTGTTAGTTGGTTATGCGGTTATCCTATGGCGAGCTAAACGCTATGATGAACGCCAACAATTCTGGTATTCTCAGGTCGATGATGGTGTACGTGTCCTAGCGATTCGCCCGCAGACGCCAGCTGTAAAAATGGATCTGGCGGCCGGCGATATTATTTTAGAGTGTAACCATCGTCCCGTGAACAGCGAAACGAGTTTTTATGAGGCCCTCCTCGCCAACCCTGCGTATTGTCATTTGCGCGTGCGGGATATGAATGGCGAGTTAAAGATGACGGAAACAGCTATTTATTCTGGGGCACCGCACGAAATCGGAATCGTTTTATTCAGAGATCAGGAGGGGTAAATCTATGAGTCGAGTCCTAGTCGTCGATGACGAGCCCGCAATTGTGACGTTGTTGCAGTACAACTTGGAGCAAGCGGATTTTCAAGTTGTCACCGCAATTGACGGTGAGCAGGCGTTAAATTTAGCGTTACACGAAAAGTTTGATGTTATTCTGTTGGATTTAATGTTGCCCAAATTGGATGGGGTGGAGGTGACCAAGCGTCTCCGCCAAGAGAAAATTAAGACCCCAATCATCATGGTGACGGCTAAGACTGGGGAATTCGATACAGTCTTTGGCCTGGAACTCGGCGCGGATGATTACATCACCAAGCCATTTAGCCCACGAGAGGTGATTGCCCGGATAAAGGCGGTCATGCGGCGAACGCACGACGATGAACCGCAAGAGCAGGCCCCTAGTAAGGTGGACCATCGCCTGCAGGTCGGGGATCTGACCATCGATCAGGACAAATTTCAGGTCAAACGCGGCGACAAACCGATCGAATTGACGCCCAAGGAATTTGAATTACTGCTATTCTTCGCCAAGCGTCCCGGCAAGGTCTGGAGTCGTGAGCAACTGTTGGAAGGCGTTTGGGGCTTTGACTATAGTGGTCAGACACGGATGGTCGATATTCACGTTTCACATTTGCGAGAAAAAATCGAACGCGACCCCAAGCATCCCGTTTTACTGAAGACGGTCCGTGGCTTCGGTTACACGTTTGAGGCCCAGCCATGATCCGGCAACTGGCCGTGGCATTTGTCGGGCTCGGTGCAGTGAACACGTTGCTGGTGTGGGGGGTACGCGCACCTCACGTGGCGTTGGCAACGCTGGTGGCGTGGTCAGTCGCGTTGCTGGAAACGGTGGTGCTCGGCTATGGTTACCGGTGGTTGACACAACGGATCGCCATTTTGACCAAGAAAGTCGAGGGGATTCGCCACGAAGAAACGCCGGCCCACGTGTTGTTGTCGCCACATGATCCGTTCCAGCAGTTGGCCTTGCAGATCAATTATCTGCAGACACAACAACGTAAGGCGCGGCGGGACATGGCCAGTCAGAATCAGGAATTTGCGACGTTGTTGGATTACCTACCGATTGGCGTGATGGTCATTGACCGTTACCGCAAAGTTGAGTTGGCCAATCCCGCGATGGAACAATTCTTGCAACGCCAGATTTCACCGCGGCGGCACCCGTTTACCCAAGACGTGCAGCAGTTTGAGCTGGCGAGTCTGATCAACGCAGCGCTAAATGATCGACAGACGCAGCACAAGACGTTGAAGCTACCAGGTGTAGTCAAGGAGCGAACGGTTGACGCGCGCGCCATCTACACGGCAACTTCTCAGGACTATTTCCAAGTATTGGTCTTGCTCTATGACGTCACGGAGGTGTACGCCGTCGAACAGATGCAGATGGACTTCGTGTCTAATGCCTCACATGAGTTAAAGACACCGGTCACGGCTATCTCGGGCTTTGCCAAGACGTTGTTGGCGGGGGCTAAGGATGACCCCGAGAAATCAGTCGAGTTCTTAAAGATCATTGACCAGCAGAGTGAACGGCTGGTGGAATTGATCAACGACGTCTTGACGATTTCACACATCGAGTCGGGCAATGCCGTCGAAGTCGCCGAAGTACCGGTCGGCCAGGTGATTGCTAGTCAGGTGGCCTTGTTGACGCCACTAGCAGCGGTCAATGCCGTGACGCTAGTCAATCAGGTGCCCACCACGTTAATGGCAGTCACCGACCAGCACAAGTTCGACCAGATCTTGAAGAACGTGTTGAGCAATGCCATCAAGTACAATCGGCCCCAGGGCACGGTCACGTTGACGAGCAAAGTCACGCCTAAATCGTGGACCCTCACGGTTGCGGACACTGGAATCGGTATCGCCCCCCAAGACCAATTGCGGGTGTTCGAACGCTTCTACCGAGCGGACGTCTCGCATTCCAACCAGTTGGTCAGTGGTAGTGGTTTAGGCCTAGCCATCGTGCGCGAACTGGTCCAATCATTAAATGGCAAGAT
The DNA here is from genome assembly GCA_003666485.1 of Levilactobacillus brevis. Taxonomy (GTDB): domain Bacteria; phylum Bacillota; class Bacilli; order Lactobacillales; family Lactobacillaceae; genus Levilactobacillus; species Levilactobacillus yiduensis. Next base: position 2,655,000 of record CP032931.1, on the reverse strand, counting down.
CGACTTACAAAGCACCCCCGACGTCGGCACCCAGGTCACGATGACCTTTCCGGTGGCCTAGTTGGTGATGTGCGAACTAAAAAACTATCAGGACGTAGCCAGGGGATGGTTGCGTCCTTTTGCTTAAACGGATTAAATTCATGCGCGACGCCTCGTTTTGAGGCGGAAGACCGCTCTTTGGTTGGAGGTGTTTGCTCATGGCAGACGGAAAAACCGGCAGCCCCAGGCAGTGATTTGGTTAGCGCCAGGTGCCGATTTACCTAAAAATGATCGCCACCCAGCATGATTTCGACAAAAATTAGCCTGATACGGGATATATTTACACAACCTTTACAATACGTCTACATGACATTTACATTGATTCGGTATACTAAATTTTGAAATGGTTGGGCCAATGACGCGCAGCCAATTTAGGAGGTTACGGTATGTCGAAAAAACGCTGGGTGCAGGGCCTGGTCTTGGTGGTGCTGGTGGCATTGGGAGTCTTTGCCTACCAAACACGGCAGGTCAGTCACGCGGGAGAATCCATTACCGCGGTGGGCTCAACTGCGCTCCAACCCTTAGTTGAAGCCGCCGGTGAGCAGTATACGGGCGAACACCTGGGCACGTTCATTAACGTGCAGGGTGGTGGTACGGGGACTGGTCTCAGTCAGATCCAAGAGGGCGCCGTGCAAGTCGGAAATTCCGACCTCTTTGCCGCCGAACAAAAGGGGATTCGAGCAGACGAGCTGGTCGATCACCGGGTCGCGGTCGTGGGGATTACCCCGATTGTGAACAAGCGGGTAGGCGTGCAGAATCTCTCGACACACCAACTGATTCAAGTCTTCACGGGTCAAGTGACCAACTGGAAACAAGTTGGCGGCGCTGACCTCCCCATCGTTTTAATCAACCGGGCGCAGGGAAGTGGGACTCGGGCCACCTTTGAACAGTTTGGACTGAAGAAACACCGGTCGAAAACGGCCCAAGAACAAGATTCTTCCGGGATGGTCCGCTCAATCGTGGCGACCACGCCGGGAGCTATTAGCTACGTGGCTTTTTCTTACGTGGATCGGACCGTGCAGGATGTGTCATTGAATCACGTGGCGCCCACGGAAGATAACGTGACTACAAATAAATGGCCAATCTGGTCTTATGAACATTTATACACGAAGGGTCAGCCCACGGGCTTAACCAAGAAATTCATTGCTTACGTCCAGTCTCCCGCCATTCAAAAAACATTGGTCCGCCAACTGGGGTACCTTTCCCCAAATCAAATGTCGGTGGAACGCGATGCAACGGGACACATTACCAAGACGGGAGGCGCGTAGGATGAAGAGTACCCAACAACTAGAACGACAATTAAAGCGGCGCTCCAAGGCCGCCAAATTAGAAATCTGGGGCCGACTGGTCAGCTTGACGGCTCTGTTACTAATCGTAGCGGTGGTCGTGGGCATCATCGGATTCGTTGCCTCTAAAGGAATCGCCACATTTACCAGCAACCACGTCAATCTGTGGGACTTCTTGACTGGCAAGAGCTGGAACCCAGGTATTACTGATGCGCAGGGCAAGCCGGAAGTCGGCGCGCTGCCGATGATCGTCGGGTCCTTTCTGATTACGATCTTATCCGCCATCGTGGCAACGCCATTTGCCATTGGTACGGCGGTCTTTATGAATGAAATCTCCCCCAATAAAGGGGCAAAGATCTTACAACCCGTGACTGAACTGCTGGTGGGAATTCCCTCCGTGGTTTACGGGTTCATCGGGCTGTCCGTCGTGGTCCCAACCACGCGGGCACTCTTTGGCGGCAGTGGTTTTGGGATCCTATCCGGGACCTGCGTGCTGTTCGTCATGATTCTACCAACGGTCACCTCAATGAGTGCCGATGCGTTGCGTGCCGTACCGCGTTACTACCGGGAAGCCTCACTGGCCCTGGGTGCCACGCAATGGCAGACCATCTACAAGGTCGTCTTGCGTGCCGCTACGCCAGGGCTGATGACGGCCGTGGTCTTCGGGATGGCTCGGGCCTTCGGTGAAGCCTTAGCCGTACAAATGGTGATTGGGAACGCCGCGTTGATGCCAAATAGCCTGGTTTCTCCGTCGTCCACGCTGACGTCGGTGCTGACCACGGGTATTGGGAACACGGTCATGGGGTCACTGCAAAACAATGCCCTGTGGTCACTGGCCCTCGTGCTCTTACTGATGTCGTTAGTCTTTAACTTAATTATTCGTTTGATTGGTCGAAAGGGGCGTTTGCAATAATGAATTCGAAAACGCAAAACAAGGTGGCCATCGGCGGCCTCTACGGGATCGCCGGTTTCGTGGTCCTCATCTTGCTGGCCCTGCTCGGCTTCATCTTAGTGAGTGGGGTGCCACAATTGAGCTGGCACTTCTTGACCGCACCAGGCAAGGCCTTCTTGAAAGGCGGGGGTGTGGGCGTGCAGCTCTTCAACTCCTTTTACCTGTTGATCTTGGCCATGCTGATTTCCTTTCCGATTGCTTTGGGCGCAGCCATTTACCTGTACGAATACGCCAAGGACAATTGGTTAACCACCACGATTCGCACGGCAATTGAAATCCTGAGTTCACTACCATCCGTGGTCGTGGGGCTTTTCGGGTTCTTGTTCTTCGTGGTCAAGTTACACCTGGGCTTCTCGATTCTCTCGGGTGCCTTTGCCTTGACCTTCTTCAACCTGCCGCTACTGACGCGGAGCATTGAAGATTCGCTGCGGACCATCAGTGATGTGCAACGCGAAGGGGGCCTGGCGCTGGGATTATCGCGGTGGGAGACCGTTTCACGGGTCATCTTACCTGCCGCCGTGCCAAGTATCCTAACGGGGGTTATCCTCAGTGCGGGGCGGGTCTTCGGTGAAGCGGCCGCTCTGATCTACACGGCCGGCCAAAGCGCCCCAGCCTTGAACTTTGCTGATTGGAACCCGTTCAATATCTCCAGTCCCTTAAACCCGATGCGGCCAGCCGAAACACTGGCGGTTCACATTTGGAAGATTAATTCTGAAGGCATCATGCCGGATGCCAAGGCCATTTCATCAGGGTCGTCGGCTGTCTTAGTGATCGCCATCTTGCTGTTTAACTTTGCCGCCCGGTATCTGGGCAAGCGCTTGTACAAACGCCTAACGTCGGCGTAGAGGAGGTTAGTCCATGTTTGTCAATAACGATGTCGCCAATGCGATGGAAGACCGGCACGTCATCACCCTAAATGATCCAGACCACCCGGTGATTCTATCCACAGAAGACCTCCACGTTTATTACGGCAAGAAGGAAGCGTTGTTTGAAGGTGACCTGCAATTTGCTAGTAATCAAATTACCGCGCTGATCGGTCCATCCGGTTCCGGTAAGTCCACGTACTTGCGGTCGTTGAACCGAATGAATGACCGTATCGCCACGGTAACCGGGAAAATCATGTACCGCGGCGTGGACATCAACCAACCGGACATCGACGTCTACGAGATGCGGCGACGGGTGGGGATGGTGTTTCAACGGCCCAACCCATTTGCCAAATCCATCTACGATAACATTGCCTTTGCCTTGCGCCTGCGAGGGGTCACGAATAAGCATCAGCTGGATGAAATCGTAGAGACGTCGTTGAAGCAAGCCGCACTGTGGGATCAGGTCAAAGACGACCTGAATAAGAGTGCGCTCGCGCTGTCTGGTGGGCAGGCGCAGCGGTTGTGTATCGCTCGGGCCATCGCCATCAAGCCAGATATCTTATTGTTAGACGAACCAGCCAGTGCGTTGGATCCGGTGTCGACCGGGCAACTGGAAGACACGTTGTTGTCACTTAAGCAGCATTACACGATTATCATTGTCACCCACAACATGCAACAGGCCGCGCGGATCAGTGAATATACGGCATTTTTCAATCAGGGGCGGGTGTTGGAATACGACACCACGAGCCATATCTTTACCAATCCGTCGGTTCAGGTGACCAGTGATTATGTTTCGGGGAACTTTGGTTAAGAGGAGGAAGAATTAATGAAAGAAGAAATTTTAACGACGCAAGACCTGCATTTGTATTACGGGGATAAAGAAGCGTTAAAAGGTATCAACTTGAATTTTGATGAGAAGGGGATCACCGCGTTGATCGGGCCTTCTGGTTGTGGCAAGTCCACGTACTTGCGAACGCTGAACCGGATGAACGACCTGATTCCCAACGTGACGATCACCGGGACCATCAAGTTCAAGGGCGAGAACCTGTACGCGCCCAATGCGGACACCGTACAGATTCGTAAGGAAATTGGCATGGTCTTCCAGCAACCGAACCCCTTCCCATTTTCCATCTATGATAATGTCATCTATGGACTCCGAATCGCCGGAGAAAAGGACAAGGAAAAGTTGGACGCCGTCGTTGAAAAGTCCCTGCGGCAAGCCGCCGTTTGGGATGAAGTGAAGGACCACTTACACGAAAGTGCCTTGGCCTTGTCCGGTGGGCAACAGCAACGGGTCTGCATCGCGCGGGTCCTGGCCGTTTCACCCGAAATTATTCTGCTGGACGAACCAACCAGTGCCTTGGATCCAGTGTCCAGTAGCCAAATTGAAGCAACTCTCTTGAATTTACGTCACGATTATACGATTATTATTGTGACCCACAACCTCCAGCAGGCTTCGCGGATTGCGGACCGGACCGCGTTCTTTATGAACGGGGAGCTGATTGAAGTGGATCAGACCAAGAACATTTTTATGAACCCAGCCAACAAGCAAACTGAAGATTACATCAGCGGTCGCTTTGGGTAAGGAGGAAGTATATGCGCAGATTATTTGATGATGAGCTAGCGGATTTAGACGCAGACTTTACTGAAATGGGGATGCTGGTCAGTGAGACCATCGAGCAAGCCGTGAACGCGTTTACTAACCGCGACGCCGTTGCTGCCCAACAATTGATCGACCAGGACCATAAAATCAACGAACGAGAAATCGCGTTGGAAAAGAAGACGTTTGAGATGATTGCGTTGTACCAACCCGTGACGACAGATCTGCGAGAAATCGTGACGATCTTAAAGGCCGTTTCGGAATTGGAGCGCGCCGGGGACCACGCCCGTAACATCGCGCACGCTGCGATTAAATTTGGCACGAAGCAAAAGATTCCCGTGCTCGAGCAGCTCATGAATCAAATGGGGCAGATGACCACGCAAATGGTCAAGGACGTGTTGACGGCCTACGTCAACAAGGATGAACACCAAGCCCGTCAATTGGCAGAAGTTGACCGGGAATTGGACCAGTTGAATCACCAGGTGCGGGCCAACAGCTACGAGCAAATGCGGCTGGACCCAGCATTTGAAACTGGCGCGTCCATCTACTTGAACGTGGCCCAAGACCTCAGTCGCATCGGGGATTACGTTACCAACGTCTGTGAATGGGTCGTCTACCTGAAATCCGGGCAGATTATTGAGCTGAATACGGCGAGCCAGGATAGCGCTAGCGAATAGGCGTTGTGGGTTTTACCTGCAGAAGTTTAATCTAAATTGAAGATTTACCCGAACGGCCACTGAAGACTTGCTTTCAGTGGCCGCTTTGGGTATTCTTGCCCTAGCGAGTGTCTTGGGGTGGGGGTGCCAGGCCTCAAAACGAACCGGCAGGCCACGTTTTAAGCTGGCGGTGTCTCCCATGGCTGGCAACTGATTTCACTAGCTACCCCCATTTATCAGATTTCGCCGCCGAAACTAGGGCGATTACTGGATTTACCCCGGGCTTTTCGGATATGATAGAAGCACTTAAACTTACTTTAAAAGGAGTTGTCCGCCTATGGCAGAGAAAAAACGTCTGGTCCGTTCCCGTACAAACCGTTTAGTCGGTGGGGTATTGGGCGGCTTTGCAGACTATTTTGGTTGGAACGCAAACTTATTGCGTTTGATTTATGTGTTGGTTTCCCTGGCGATTCCCACGCACGGCGTCTTGGGATTGTTGGTGTACGTAGTGGTCATGACCTTCATGCCGCTGGATGATTCACGGCCGAACACGCCGAACTTTCGCGACTTGTTTCGCGGCGGGCCCGCCTCACCGCAGGAACCTGATCGTAAGGTCATTCACGATGTCACGGAACAAGATGTGAAAGACCATCACAAGGACGGTGAGTAGCATGCGCTTTTGGCCGAGAATCTTGGTGAACGCGGTTATCTTTTTAGCGCTGGCTGGCTTTTTCCAAAGTTCACTAGCGGGTGGGCTACAAAATACGTTCTACGTCTCCAGTGTCTGGATCGCGCTACTGGCTAGCTTTGTGTTGGCGTTGTTAAATGCCGTGGTGAAGCCGATTTTGTTCGTGCTGTCCCTGCCCATCACCATTTTGACACTGGGATTGTTCAGTGTGGTGCTCAACGCTATCATGCTGGAATTGACCTCGTGGTTTGTGGGCAGTAACTTTGGCTTCAGTTCATTTGGGACGACGCTGATCATCGCCATCCTCATGTCTCTGTGCAACGCCATTATCAGTGATCACTTTGCGCGGGACTAAAACCGGTTTAATTTGGTGGGAGTTCCCACGTGAAAGTGCTAAAATTAGAGTAGTTTACTATGCAGTAAGGAGGAGCGCCCATGACAGAAAGTGTCACGGTGGCCGAGCTCGTCAAAGCCAACCGCTTAGATGTGTATTCCGGCGAAGAAAATCTGAATCGGCAGATTACGACCAGTGATATTTCCCGACCAGGTTTGGAATTAACCGGTTATTTTAACTATTATCCAGCAAAACGGGTTCAACTGCTGGGAATTACCGAAACGTCCTTTGCAAAGGGCATGAGTCACAAGAAGTTACTCGACGTGATGCGTAAGATGTGTCAGCCGGAGACCCCGGCATTTGTGATCTCGACGCAACTCGATCCGCCAGAGGAATTGAAACAATCCGCTGATGAGGCGGGTATTCCCATCCTAGGGACCAAGTTGACTACGTCGCGGGTCCTCAGTAACATGACCAATTTCTTGGAAGGCAAGCTTGCGGAACGCCAATCCGTTCACGGGGTCTTGGTCGATATCTACGGTGTCGGTGTCATGATTACCGGCGATTCTGGTGTCGGTAAGAGTGAAACAGCCTTGGAGCTGGTCAAACGGGGTCACCGGTTGATTGCGGATGACCGGGTCGAAGTTTACCAGCAAGATGAACAGACCTTGGTCGGCGCTGCGCCAGCGATTCTGAGTCACCTCCTGGAAATTCGGGGGATCGGGATCATCGACGTCATGAACTTGTTTGGAGCCGGGGCGGTCCGCAGTGAAACGGACATCGACCTGATCGTCCATCTGGAGTTGTGGAAGGATGACAACCACTTTGATCGGCTGGGCAACAACGACGAAACCCAACGATTCTTTGACGTGGTCGTGCCTAAAATCAGCGTTCCGGTTAAGACCGGGCGGAATTTGGCCATCATCATCGAAGCCGCAGCCATGAACTTCCGGGCCCGCTCGATGGGGTATGACGCTACCAAAGTCTTTGACGAAAACTTAAAGCGCTTAATTAAACAAAACGGAAATAAATCATAAGGGAGATGGGCGTTATCTTTTCACCTATTGTGGCGGCGCTTAACCCCATTGCCATTCATTTAGGACCCATTGCGGTCCATTGGTACGGTGTCATTATTGCGACCGGTGTCATCATTGCGGTGACCTTGGCTGTGCGCGAAGGCAATCGACGTGGTATCAAGTCCGACGACATTTACGACATGATTCTGTGGGCCTTGCCAGCCGCCTTGATTGCGGCGCGGGCCTACTACGTCATCTTCCAGTGGCCGTATTATCAGCAGCATCCAGGCGAGATCATTGCCATTTGGGACGGTGGGATCGCCATCTACGGCTCGCTGATTGGGGCCGGGCTGGTCGTGTATTTCTTCTGCCGGTCGCGGTTCATTCCGGTCTGGTTGATGCTCGATGTGGCCGCACCGACAGTGATCCTGGGCCAAGCCATTGGCCGCTGGGGCAACTTCATGAATCAAGAAGCCTTCGGGCGGGTCACCAGTCTGGCCTTCTTACAGGGGCTGCATCTACCCCAGTGGGTCATTGATCAAATGCTGATCAATGGGGCCTATCGCCAGCCGACCTTTTTGTATGAATCGACTTGGAGCCTGATGGGCTTCGTCGTCTTGATGAGTCTGCGGCATTACCCGGGGCTATTCAAACAAGGCGAGGTCTTCTTGGCTTACGTCATGTGGTATTCGTTCGGCCGTTTCTTCATCGAGGGGATGCGGACGGACAGTCTGATGTTGTTCAACGTTATTCGGGTGTCACAGCTGTTGTCGGTCGTTTTGTTTGTCGGGGCCTTGATCATTTGGATCAGTCGGCGGCGGTCAGTTACGCCACCAATCGCCTACCTAGACGGCAATCCGTTCCAAGAAAAATCTAATCTTTCTAAATAAGGAGAATCCATTACTATGTCAGAGAAAATTGCAGTACTCGGTGCCGGTTCATGGGGATCAATCTTAGCGAGCGTTTTGGACGAAAATGGTCATGACGTCCGCTTGTGGTCGTACAATCCTAAGCAGGTTGAGGAATTAAATACGCAGCACACGAACACGCATTACATCAAGGACTTTACGTTTTCTCCGTCGTTAGTGGCTTACTCTGATTTGGCGAGTGCCCTCGACAACGTGGACGCCATCTTGTTCGTGGTGCCAACCAAGGCCATCCGTTCCGTGGCAGCACAAGTCGCAGCCATCCTAAAGGAAAAGAACCTGAAGCCAGAATTGATCCACGCTAGCAAGGGGATCGAACAGAAGACTTACAAGCGGCTGTCACAGGTCTTGGAAGAAGAAATTCCTGCCGAAAACCGCAAGGCCGTCACGGTCGTTTCTGGTCCCAGTCATGCGGAAGACGTGGCCCGTAAGGATATCACCTTGGTCACGGCGGCTAGCTTGAGTCCGGATGCGGCAAAATATGCCCAAAAATTATTTATGACGTCTTACTTCCGGGTCTACACCAACCCCGATATCATTGGGGTGGAAATTGGTGCGGCCTTGAAGAACATCATCGCGCTGGGTGCCGGGGCCTTACATGGCCTGGGTTACGGCGACAACGCCAAGGCCGCATTGATGACGCGGGGCTTGGCAGAAATTTCACGGTTAGGGACTTCGTTTGGGGCGGATCCTATGACCTTTATCGGCCTGTCTGGTGTCGGTGACATCATCGTGACGGCTACCAGTGCCAACTCACGGAACTGGCGCGCCGGCGATGAACTGGGCCGCGGTGAAAAGCTGGATGACGTCATCAGCCACATGGGCATGGTGATCGAAGGCTTGGCCACGACTAAGGCCGCTTACGAGCTTTCCCGTGAACGTGGCGTTTCGATGCCAATCACGGAAGCTATTTACCAAGTTATTTATGAGGGCAAAGACATTCGCACGGCCATTTCTGAGCTGATGCAACGCGAAGGTCGGTCTGAGTTTTAAAAATTTTCTGGGGATACGAGGAAGGATAGTTTACTTATGAGAAAAGTTAGAAAAGCTGTGATTCCAGCCGCAGGTTTGGGTACCCGTTTCTTGCCAGCCACCAAGGCGCTTGCCAAGGAAATGCTGCCCATCGTCGACAAGCCAACGATTCAATTCATCGTTGAGGAAGCCCGCAAGTCAGGAATCGAAGACATTGTGATCGTTGACGGGAAATCCAAGCGGTCAATCGAAGATCATTTCGACTCCAACCCCGAACTGGAAGCCAACCTGGAAGCCAAGCACAAGGATGAACTATTGCGCCAGGTCCAAGAGACCACGGGCATGAACCTTTACTTCATCCGGCAACCGTACCCCCGCGGCTTGGGGGATGCGGTCTTGACTGCCAAGGCCTTCATCGGCGACGAACCCTTCGTGGTGATGTTGGGCGATGACATGACCGACAGCAAGGTACCGCTGACCAAGCAATTGATGGACCGTTACGAACAAACGGGCGCCTCAACGCTGGCCGTCATGCGGGTCCCTCACAAGGATACGGCCAAGTATGGGGTCATCAATCCCTCAGAAGAGACCGCGCCGGGGCTGTACAACGTTACGAACTTTGTGGAAAAGCCACAACCTGACGAAGCGCCCAGTGATCTGGCCATTATCGGCCGCTACCTGTTTACCCCAGAGATTTTTGAAGCCCTGGAAAACACGCCGGTCGGCTTGGGCAACGAATTGCAATTGACCGATGCCATTGATAATTTGAACAAGACGCAACGGGTCTTTGCCCACGAATACACGGGCAAGCGCTTTGACGTCGGCAACAAGTTTGGCTGGATTCAAACGAACATTGAATACGGCTTGAATCATCCAGAAACGAAGGACCAACTGCGCGCCTACATTAAAGAACTTGGTGCCAAGCTCAACAAGGCCGATGAAAAAGCGTCCAAGGCAAAATAGGTGACAAACTTACTTTTTAATAGTAAAGTGGACGGTATCATCAAGGCATGAGTGGAAGGGAGCGTTACGCTTGAAGAATTATGATGTAATCGTGATTGGTGCCGGCCCCGGTGGTATGACGGGCGCACTGTACGCTTCACGGGCTAATTTATCAGTATTAATGTTGGACCGCGGCATCTACGGTGGTCAAATGAACAACACGGCAGCCATTGAAAACTACCCAGGCTTCAAGTCCGTCCTCGGACCAGACTTGGCCAAGGACATGTATGAAGGCTCGACCCAATTTGGCGCTGAATTTGCCTACGGAAGTGTCGAAGCTATCGAAGATCATGGTGACCACAAGGTGGTTAAGACCGACGATGGGGACTACGCTGCCAAGGCAGTCATCATTGGGACGGGTTCCGAGTACAAGAAGCTCGGCGTTCCTGGCGAAGATAAATTCGGTGGCCGGGGTGTTTCCTACTGCGCGGTCTGCGACGGAGCGTTCTTTAAGAACCGGGAAGTCGCAGTCATCGGTGGCGGGGACTCCGCTGTTGAAGAAAGCCTCTACTTGGCTGGGTTGGCTTCCAAAGTCACAGTCTTTGTTCGGCGGGACCAATTACGGGCCCAAAAGATCTTACAGGACCGGGCTTTCGCGAACGACAAGATCGAATTCGTTTGGAACACGAACGTCACTGAAATCTTGGGCGACGACATGAAGGTTACCGGTGTGGCCATCAAGAACAACCAGACCGGCGAGACCGGTGAAAAGGCTGTGAGTGGGGTCTTCATCTACGTGGGGAATCTCCCAATGACGGACGCCTTCACGGACCTCGGCATCACGGATGATGCTGGCTGGATCAAGACGGACGAACACATGCAGACGGCTGTTGCTGGCATCTTTGCCATCGGTGACGTGCGGCAAAAGGACTTGCGGCAAATCACCACGGCTGTTGGCGACGGTGGTATCGCCGGCCAACAAGCCTTCAGCTACATCGAAGACTTAAAGGCTGCGGCTACTAAATAATTAGAAATGAACGAATGGCAATTGCTGGTATTTTCTGGTGGTTGTCATTTTTTGTGGCCGATATTTATTTTGGGCCGAATTTATCGAGTAAAAAACTGATAATACGCAACTAGCAGAAACGTCGTTGAAATGGCAAAGTTCATCCACATTAATGGTGAATCTGTTATGTAGCCGGAGTTCGTCAAATATGAGCTCAGCCGTGGGAGTTCCCTTAGTGGCACGGTTCATGCCGGTTAGGGAACTGGCGTCTTTGAGACGCGGTCTTTCGGCTCAAAGACGAGGAGACGAGACCGCTTTTTGGCTCGTCCCGCCGCCCACCGCGTTCCAGCTCATATTTGGCGAACGGGAGGCGGTCAGCCCAGCCAATGCCTGACTATTTCAGGTAGGAATAGATGAATTCGACCACGGAAAAGTGGTAAGCTGAAAGCAATCACTGAACCACGAGACAAAAACTAAAGGAGCTGACGTGAACCATGGGAATGAACCAATTTTTGCAAAGCTTGAGTGACTTGGAAACGATTGACCGGGCTCCCGGTTACTTTAAATTCGAACAACACTCCGTTGCTGCCCATTCGTTTAAGGTGGCGGAAGTGGCCCAGTTCTTAGGGGACGTTGAGGAACAAGACGGCCATGAGGTCAACTGGCGGTTGCTTTACGAAAAGGCGTTGAATCATGACTACACGGAACGATTTATCGGGGATATCAAGACGCCGGTCAAGTACGCGACGCCGCAACTCCGCCAGATGCTGGCCGACGTGGAAACGTCTTTGACGGCGAACTTTATTAAAAATGAAATTCCGGAACAGTTCCAGGCCGCCTACACCCGCCGTTTGGGTGAGGGGAAAGACGACACGCTGGAAGGCCAGATTCTTTCCGTTGCCGATAAGGTCGACCTGCTGTACGAATCCTTTGGCGAGATTCAAAAGGGTAATCCGGAACCCGTCTTCACCGAGATCTACCGCGAAAGCCTCAGTACGATTTTGAAATTCAAACAGATGGCCTGCGTTCAATATTTCCTGTCAGCCGTCTTACCGGAAATGTTGTCCGCAGACTTTAGTGACCGGCAGAAATTAGCCGAATTAACAGACCAGTTATTGGAGGCCAAAAAGTGAAATTAGCAGAAGTGTGGAACCAACACCTGACGGGTGCCACGGTGCGGCCCTTGACGCACGAAGATGATGAGCTGATCTATCAATTTCAAGCGGCGCATCCGGAATACTTTGCCCACTTTCAAGACCATCCCGTGACTCGGCAGGAAGCCATTCAAGATGTGACCGATGTGCCGTTGAACGCGTTGCCAGAGCAGAAGGCCTACCTGGGGATTTTCCGCGATGACCACTTGGTCGTGTTGGTTGACCTGATCATTGACTACCCGCTGCCAAGTCTGGTGTGGTTGGGGATGTGGCTGCCTGCTAAGTCGTTAAGCACGGCCGATTCCGCCGCCTTTTATGCCAGTCTAGTGGCGACCTTGAAGGAAGCCCAAGCCGTACAACTGCAGCTGAGCGTCTTCATGGGTGACCGGCAAATGCAGCAATTTTGGACCGACCAAGGCTTGGCCGCAATGCAGACCACAGCCGTCGTACGCGGCGAACGGGTCGCCAACGTGACGATTTACCAAGATAAATTTTAAGTAGGTCGTCAAACTGGCGAAAGTATGTTCGGTATGGTAGAATATTTGAGCGTGATGAGTTTGGATTTGCGTCCAGACTCTTTTTGCGATTGACGCTGATTTGTGCCGGGAGACCGGCATTCAGCACACAAAAAAATTCTAAGTGTAAACGGTACAGTAGGGAGGTTACCATGCATGATTGATCGACAAACGGACCGCAAGTTTGATCTGGTTTCTAAATACAAGCCTACCGGCGACCAGCCACAAGCCATCAAGCAGTTGACCGATGGCATTGAGAGTGGCGAGAAGGCCCAGATCCTGTTGGGGGCTACCGGGACCGGGAAGACGTTCACAATTTCTAATGTGATTAAGAATGTGAACAAGCCCACATTGGTCCTGTCACACAACAAAACGTTGGCGGGCCAACTTTATGGGGAGTTCAAGCAGTTCTTCCCCAATAACGCGGTGGAGTACTTTGTGAGTTACTATGATTACTATCAACCGGAAGCCTACGTGCCTTCGAGCGATACCTATATCGAAAAGGACTCGTCCATTAACGATGAAATCGATAAGCTGCGGCACTCCGCGACCAGCTCCTTGCTAGAACGTAACGACGTCATCGTCGTGGCCTCCGTTTCCTCCATCTTCGGATTAGGGGATCCTACCGAATATAAAAACCACGTGGTCTCACTGCGGGTTGGCCAGGAAATTGAACGCGATGCCTTACTGCGCAAATTGGTCAACATTCAATTTGAACGTAACGACTATGACTTCCAGCGGGGCCGGTTCCGGGTCCACGGCGATGTGGTCGAAATCTTCCCCGCGTCACGCGATGAACGGGCGTTGCGGATCGAGTTCTTCGGCGACGAGATCGACCGGATTCGTGAGGTCGACGCGCTGACTGGTGAAATCGTGGGCGACCGCGAACACGTGGCCATTTTCCCGGCGACCCACTTTATGACCAATGATGACATCATGGCCAAGGCCACGGCTGGCATCGAAGGCGAGTTAAAGGACCGGGTAGCCGAACTGGAGAACGGTGGCAAGCTACTAGAGGCCCAACGTCTCAAGCAACGGACCACCTATGATTTGGAAATGATGCGGGAAATGGGCTATACCAGTGGGATTGAAAACTATTCGCGCTGGATGGACGGCCGTAAAGCCGGCGAGCCACCATACACGTTATTGGACTTCTTCCCCAAAGACTTCTTGCTAGTCGTCGATGAATCTCACGTGACGATGCCTCAGGTTCGGGGGATGTACAACGGTGACCGGGCGCGGAAGCAACAGCTGATTGATTACGGGTTCCGGTTGCCGAGTGCGCTGGATAACCGGCCACTCAAGCTAAACGAAGTCGAAGACCACATCAACCAAGTGGTCTACATGTCAGCCACGCCCGGACCTTACGAAGAGGCCCAAACGGATCACGTAGTACAACAGATCATTCGGCCAACTGGCTTGCTTGATCCCACCATTGAAGTGCGGCCAATCATGGGGCAAATGGATGACCTGGTGGGCGAAATCAATGCCCGCGTTGAGAAGAACGAGCGGACGTTTGTCACGACGCTGACCAAGAAGATGGCGGAGGACTTGACGGATTACCTCAAGGATCTGGGCATCAAGGTCGCTTATCTACACTCGGACATCAAGACGTTGGAACGAACGGAGATCATGCGCGACTTGCGGTTAGGCAAGTATGACGTGTTGGTCGGTATCAACCTGTTGCGTGAAGGAATCGATATTCCAGAAGTGTCCTTGATTGCCATCTTGGATGCCGACAAGGAAGGGTTCCTGCGTAACGAGCGGTCGTTGATTCAGACGATTGGTCGGGCGGCGCGGAACTCACACGGTCACGTCATCATGTACGCGGATACCGTGACAGAATCCATGCAAGCCGCGATGGATGAGACGGCGCGTCGGCGGAAGGTCCAGATTGCCTATAACAAGGAACACGGCATTACGCCAACCACCATCATCAAGCCAATTCGTGATCTGATTGCGGTCACCAAGAAGAATGACAACGCCGATGAGAAGGATGACTTCGTGGCGAGTGACTTCGAGGATATGGACAAGCCGGATCAAGAAAAGCTGATTGCCCGTCTGGAAGATGAGATGCGTGCGGCGGCCAAGAAGTTAGACTTTGAACAGGCCGCTTCACTGCGCGATACGATTATGGATATGAAGACCGAGATCGGTGATTAGGGAAGTAAGGAGATTTCAATTTGGCAAACGATAAAATCGTGATTCACGGGGCCCGTGCCCACAACTTAAAAGATATTGACGTGACGATTCCCAAGAACAAGCTGGTCGTTATCAGTGGCCTGTCAGGCTCTGGGAAGAGCTCACTGGCCTTTGACACGCTGTACGCGGAAGGGCAACGTCGCTACGTGGAAAGTCTATCGTCATACGCGCGCCAGTTCTTGGGGCAAATGGATAAACCGGACGTTGACTCGATTGACGGGTTAAGCCCGGCCATTTCTATCGACCAGAAGACGACCTCCAAGAACCCGCGGTCGACCGTGGGGACGGTTACGGAGATCAACGACTACCTGCGGCTCTTATGGGCGCGGGTCGGGACCCCCATCTGTCCCAATGATGGGACCAAGATCACCAGCCAAAGCGTTGAACAGATGGTTGACCAAGTCTTAGCCCTGCCAGAACGCACCAAGATGCAGATCTTGTCGCCCATCGTGCGGGCCAAGAAGGGGCAACACAAGAAGATTTTCGAAAAGATTCAACGAGAGGGCTTCGTCCGGGTTCGCGTCGATGGCGAGACCATGGATATTAGCGAAGTTCCCGAACTCAACAAGAACCAGAACCACGACATCGCAATCGTCATCGATCGGGTCGTGGTCAAGAAGGGTATTCGTTCGCGGCTGTTTGATTCCTTTGAAGCGGCCTTGCGGTTAAGCGGCGGCTATGCCATCGCCGATTTGATCGATGGCGAGCCAATGATCTTTTCTGAACACTACGCCTGTCCCGTCTGTGGGTTCACGGTGGGGGAATTGGAACCGCGCCTGTTCTCCTTTAACGCGCCCTTTGGTGCCTGCCCAGACTGTGACGGGTTAGGTGTGAAGTTGGAAGTCGACTTGGATCTGGTCGTTCCTGACAAGACCAAGACGCTGCGTGAAGGGGCCTTAGCGCCCTGGAACCCCATCAGTTCGCAATACTACCCGGCACTGCTGGAACAGGCCTGTGCCGCCTTTAACGTCGATATGGACACGCCATTTGAGCAGTTGTCCAAGACCGACCAAGCACTGGTCCTTTATGGATCTCAGGGCAAGGAATTCCATTTTCATTATGAAAATGACTTCGGTGGGGTCCGCGACGTGGACGTTGAATTCGAAGGGGTTATTCCCAACGTCAACCGGCGTTACCACGAAACCAACAGTGACTTCACCCGCGACGTCATGCGTAAATACATGACCGAGTTGACTTGCCAAACCTGCCACGGCTTCCGGCTGAACCGGCAGGCTTTGAGTGTTAAGATCAACCACCAACACATCGGGGAAGTCTCTGATCTGCCCGTGGAAAAGGAATTGGCCTTCTTCCAGGACCTGAGTTTTGGCGAACAAGATCAAGTCATCGCCCAACCCATTTTAAAGGAAATTCGGGATCGACTGACATTCTTACGAAACGTGGGCTTGGATTACCTGACGCTGAGTCGTTCGGCCCGAACCCTGTCCGGTGGGGAAGCCCAACGGATTCGGTTGGCCACGCAAATTGGCTCCAACTTGTCCGGGGTCCTGTACATTCTGGATGAACCGTCGATTGGGCTGCACCAACGGGACAACGACCGGTTGATTGCGTCATTGAAACAAATGCGCGATCTGGGCAACACGCTGATCGTCGTTGAACACGACGAGGACACTATGCGGGCGGCCGACTACATCGTCGACATCGGCCCGGGTGCCGGGGAAAACGGGGGTCACGTGATGGCCGCCGGCACTCCTAAGCAGGTCATGCGGTCGCGCAAGTCCTTGACGGGGCAATACCTGGCTGGGAAAAAATACATTCCAGTGCCACTCGAACGGCGGACCGGTAACGGTAAGACCATTCGGATCACGGGCGCTGCGGAAAACAACCTGAAGGACATCACGGTTGATTTCCCATTGGGCGAGTTTGTCGTCGTGACCGGGGTCTCCGGTTCCGGGAAGTCAACGCTGGTCAACACCATTTTGAAGCGGGCGTTGGCACAAAAGCTGAATCACAACTCAGAAAAACCTGGGAAATATCAGTCGATTGCTGGCGTTAAGAACATCGAACGACTGGTTGATATCGACCAAAGTCCCATCGGACGGACACCACGGAGTAACCCGGCGACCTATACCGGCGTCTTCGATGATGTGCGGACGCTCTTTGCCCAGACCAATGATGCCAAGCTGCGGGGCTACCAAAAGGGCCGCTTCAGCTTTAACACCAAGGGTGGCCGGTGCGAAGCCTGTCATGGGGATGGTATTTTGAAGATCGAAATGAACTTCTTGCCCGACGTTTACGTGCCGTGTGAAGTCTGCCACGGGACGCGGTACAATTCCGAAACGTTGGAAGTGGAATACAAGGGTAAGAACATCTCTGACGTGTTGAATATGACTGTTAGCGAAGCGCTGAAGTTCTTCGATGCCATTCCGAAGATCACCCGGAAGCTCCAAACGATTCAAGACGTCGGTTTGGGCTACGTGAAGTTGGGTCAACCCGCCACGACGCTGTCCGGTGGGGAAGCCCAACGGATGAAGTTGGCGTCTGAACTGCACAAGCAACAAAACGGGAAGAACTTCTACATCCTGGACGAACCAACGACGGGGCTGCACACGGACGATATCAAACGCCTGTTGACGGTGCTCCACCGGTTGGTCGACAAGGGCAACACGGTCTTGGTCATCGAACACAACTTGGATGTCATCAAGACAGCGGATCACCTGATCGACTTGGGTCCTGAAGGTGGAGAAGCTGGCGGAAACGTAGTCGCTACCGGAACGCCAGAAGAGTTGGCGGAGGTCACGGAGAGTTACACGGGCCAGTACCTCAAGCCAGTCTTGGAACGCGATACAGCGCGGACCAAAGAAGACCAGGCAACGGTAAAACCGAAGCCAGCCAAGACAAAGTAATGTAAGTGTAAAAATGGCGGTGGTGAATGACAACTTGCGGGTTGTGGTTCACTGCCGTTTTTGTGTTCTTTACGGTAATTTTGAGATGCTCGCAGCCAAATGACCAGCACAAGTCGTCACAAAATTGTCACAGATGGGTCGTAGCGTTGATGGTTCACGGTTTTGCGCACCAATGATTGGTCCTCGAACTTGTCGCGCGGCTGAAAAACCAGTACAATGGTTGAAAACCAGTCAACACTTGGCTGGTGTTGTGAGGAGATTTTGCTAATGTTTAATATGAATCGTACCCGTTGGGGATTTGACTGGGGCGAGTTCATCCTCGGCATTCTGTTTATCGTTGCCGCGGCTGGACTTTTGCGTTCTCCCAAGATTGGCTTGACGGGACTTGCTATTATTTTTGCGTTTATGGCGCTCCTGAGTGGCTTGACCACGATTGCTGGCTACAAGAAGCTGCGCGACGTGACCGGTATTCGGGCGAACTTCGCCGTGGTCTTCGGGGTGTTAGATATCCTGATTGCCGTCGTGTTCTTCTTTGACATGAACAGTGCCATTGTGACGCTGGGCTACCTATTTGCCCTGTGGTTCATCTTTGATTCCATCGAACGCTTGCTGGTTGCCAGCCATTTACGGGACTTCGGTGGCCTGTGGTTTTGGCTGTCCGTGGTATTGGATGTTATCAGCTTGGTCATTGGAATCATGTTGTTCATTCACCCAGTGGCCGCAGCCTTGTCATTGAACGTGTTGATTGCGTTCTTCTTCGTGATTTTTGGCGTCAACGCCATTTGGATCGCGATTGCACGCAGTCGGTCTTAATAAATAATTTGTCGCAGCTATGGCTTCTGTCATGGCTGTTTTTTTGTAAACAAAATAGTTGCGTCCCTTTAGGACCCGGGTATACTGAAAGCTATTACATCCCTGATGGAACAGGGGAGAGGAGCGTCATTATGAAAGTTCTGATTGTTGGCGGCGTGGCCGGCGGTATGTCAGCTGCGACTCGGTTGCGGCGGCTGGATGAAACGGCGGAAATCGTGGTGTTAGAGCAGGGGCCATACGTTTCATTTGCCAACTGTGGCTTGCCGTACCACTTGGCTGGCGAAATTGCTAATCGAGATGCGTTGATCGTCCAAACGCCAACGAAGCTACGGCAACGGTTCCGCATTGATGTTCGGGTCAATCAGCGTGTCACGGCAGTTCATCCGGACCGCCATCAAGTTGACGTCGTTGTGGCGGGGAAGACCGTGACCGAAGATTATGACAAACTCATTTTGGCGCCCGGGGCCGTACCGATCGTCCCCCAACTCCCCGGATTAGCCGCGGCGAAAAACGTGATGGTTCTGCGCAACATACCAGATTTGGACCGCATCATGGCTCAATTGAACGACACGGCGGCGCGAGCGGTCACGTTGGTCGGTGGGGGCTTCATTAGCCTGGAAATGGCCGAGGCCTTGCGTCAACGTGGCTTAGCCGTGACAATCGTGGAACAGGCTGATCACATTTTGGCACCACTAGACGAAGAAATAGCGGCCTACGTGCAACAAACCTTGACGCAGCACGGGGTCCGTGTCATCACCGGTCAAGCTGTGACTGCCGTTAAGCACGCTGGTCGAACACTGACACTGAGCGACCACACGCAGTTACAAACAGATCTGACAATTCTAGCAGTAGGGGTGCGGCCAGCCACGGACTTTCTCGTCGGAAGTGGGATCAAATTGGGCCTGCGGGGTGGCATTGAAGTGGACGGGACCTACCAAACCAGCGTGCCTGACGTCTTTGCGGTTGGGGATGCCATCGTGGTGCAAAAGCAAGTTTCCGGCAAGGCGGATCTCATTTCACTGGCCTCGCCAGCCAATCGACAGGGTCGCCAAGTGGCGGATAACCTAGCCGGACTGCCACGGCGAAATCGGGGGAGCCTGGGCACGGCCATTGTCCGGGTCTTTGACCTGGCCGCGGCCGTGACGGGACTCAATGAGGCGGCCTTGCAGGCGCAACAGTTGCCATATCGGGCGGTACACTATCGTGGGGATGACCACGCCAGCTATTTCCCTGGCGGCAAGCCAATGGTGTTGAAGCTATTATTCAATCCACAGACCGGCCAACTTTACGGCGCACAGGGGGTCGGCAGTGGCGTGGACAAACGCATCGACGTGTTGGCCACGGCCATCAAGGGTCATTTGACTGTCGCCGATTTACCAGAATTGGAGCTGAGTTACGCGCCGCCATTCAATTCGGCCAAGGATCCGGTCAATCTGGTGGGCGACATGGCGTTAAACATTGTTGATGGTCTCAGCGACAATCTCCAGTGGTCAGCGTTAAAAGCCGCGGAAGTCGCTGGCAGACAGCTACTGGACGTCCGCAACCCAGACGAATTGCAAGCCGGCCGGTTCCCCGGGGCCATCAATATCCCGCTGGACCAATTACGGGAACGACTAGACGAATTATCCAGCGAGCAACCATACATCGTTAGTTGCCAAAGTGGCCACCGCAGTTACGTGGCAGAACGGATCTTGAAACAACACGGGTTTGACGTGATCAACCTCGACGGCGGCTTCTCGCTGTACCACACGGTTCGCCCTGACGAACTGTTGTATGACTGAGCATGCGTCTATACGAACCGCCTACTCTGGGGATGTCATTAGCCGGAGAGGCGGTTTTCTGGTTTGCTTGGAAAACTGGCCTAGTTCACCAGTCTGAAAGGTGTTTTGCTCAGTGATTAGACAGAAATGGCTGGTTTGAGGTCGATACAGTTGGCATCATTAATTGCCAGCTGACTTCGGCGGGGAAGGACCTGTCGGTGAGTCTGAATTAGGTCAGATTTAGCCGTACCGGGACTATTGGCAATGGCCAGTTGATGGTTAACCACTCCTGTAGCCGAGAGTCTGCCAGCACAGACCGGGCAGCCACAAACAACTTGTATCAATGATTCTAGGCAACTCCGCCTCTCAATCGTTAGGTCCTTACTGATACCAACGAAATCCAACCGCCATTTGTGGCCCCCGCTGCCAAGAACTTTAAACTTTCTTAGGAAGTGCACAGCGTAACGCCGAAGGTCTAGCGGAAGCGGCAAGCAAATTCAGTGGCCAAACCGACCAAAATTGACGTAATTTAAGAGAATTGTTAGGAAAAGACACACCCGGTGTGTTATACTGCATAAAGATTGTTTTCGAAAGGAGCGGAGAAGAGCCATGACTGAAGATATTCGGTTGGTGATCATTACCGGGATGAGTGGTGCCGGCAAGACCGTCGCCATGCAAAGCTTTGAAGATTTAGGCTACTTTTGTATTGATAACATGCCACCTTCGCTGCTGCCCAAGTTTTGGGATTTAGTGCGTGAGTCAGGTAAATTATCCAAGATTGCGTTAGTGATCGATTTACGCTCACGGGCATTTTACGACGAAATCGTGCGCATGCTAAATGATGTAGCGGTCCACGGTACCATGAACGCCCAGGTTCTGTTCCTGGACGCGTCGGATGAGGAACTGGTTTCACGCTACAAGGAGACACGGCGCTCACATCCCTTGGCCCGTAACGGTCGCGTGATGGAAGGTATTCAGCGTGAACGGAAATTGCTGGCGCCGATTCGGCAGGCGGCCCAGTTGGTACTGGATACCACTAACCTCAGTCCCCGTAAGCTCCGTGAAGAGATTTTCCACAATTATGAAACAGAAACGACGAATGCCTTTCACATCGAAGTCATGTCGTTTGGCTTTAAGTATGGCTTGCCCATCGACGCCGATATCGTGATGGACGTGCGGTTTTTGCCGAATCCTTACTACTTGCCAGAACTCCGGGAACAGACTGGTTTAGACCAACCCGTTTACGAGTACGTCATGACGCAGCCGCAAACGGAGAACTTTTATCAACAGTTCTTGGGCCTGCTACAGACTATCGTGCCGGGCTACAAAAAAGAGGGTAAGTCCAGTCTGACCATTGCGATTGGTTGTACCGGCGGCCAACACCGGTCCGTTGCCTTAGCCCAACGCCTCGGCAAGGCACTGGGGGACAGCTATCCGGTCCACGTGACCCACCGCGACATCAACAAGCGAAAGGAGTCCGCTAATCGATCATGAGAGAGCTAAATAGTAGCCGCCGCCCGAAAATCGTGGTCATTGGCGGTGGAACGGGACTCCCCGTAATCTTACGCAACCTGCGTGACCAAGATGTCGATATTACGGCAGTGGTCACGGTTGCTGATGACGGGGGTTCTTCTGGTATCATTCGGCATTACGTGAACGTCGTGCCGCCTGGTGATATTCGCAACGTCATGGTGGCGCTGGCGGAAGTGCCAGACATTTATAAAGACTTGTTCCAGTACCGGTTTGAGACGACGGATGATTTCTTTGCCGGTCACGCGATCGGAAATCTAATCATTGCCGCCTTGTCGGAAATGAAGGGCGGTATTTTTGATGCTGTTCAGGAACTGTCCCAACTGATGCGTGTCAATGGCCACATTTATCCGGCGGCCGATGAACCGTTGGAGTTGCACGCCCAATTTGCGGATGGCAGTACCCTGAGTGGCGAGTCGGAAATCACGGCCGCCCACAAGCTCATCAAGCGGGTGTGGGTCGAGACTAGCGACCATCACCAGCAGCCGCAAGCCGTCCAGCCGGTCATCGATGCCATCATGAACGCTGATCAAATCGTCTTGGGGCCCGGGAGCCTATTTACCAGCATCCTGCCCAACCTGATGATTGAAAGCGTCGGCAACGCGGTCAAGGAGACGTCGGCGGAAGTCGTTTACATCTGCAACATCATGACGCAAAAGGGTGAAACGGAAAACTTCACCGATGCCGATCACGTGCGCGTCTTGAACCAGCATTTACACACAAATTTTATTGACACGGTGTTGGTCAACACCCGCAAGGTGCCTGACCAATACATTGATTACCAACGCTGGGACGAAATGTCTCAACCGGTGCGGCATGACTTTCAGGGACTCCGTGATCAGGGGTGCCGGGTCATTTCGACCGACTTTTTACAATTACGCGATAATGGGGCTTTCCACAACGGGCAAGAGGTCGTTCATGAACTCTTGAACTTAATTGGCCAGCCGCGTTACCGAATGAAACGGAGGCCTTAACGGTGTCATACGCCAGTGAAGTCAAAAAAGAATTAACCACCCTGGAGGTTCACCGCGACAACGCCAAGGCTGAATTAGTCGCCTTGATCCGGATGAACGGCGCCCTTGGGCTCGCCAATCATCACTTTGTCTTGAATGTCCAAACAGAAAACCCGGCGATTGCCCGGCGGATGTACCAGTTGCTCAAGCAATTCTACGATTTGGAAAGTGAATTGCTGGTGCGGCGTAAAATGAAGCTCAAAAAAAATAACCTGTACATTGTCCGAGTCAAAACGGGAGCCACGGAAGTCTTATCCGACCTCGGTATCTTTGACGGGATGCAGCTGTTGGAGTCCGTGCCAGATGAAATCTTAAACGATGACATGCGGGTCCGCTCTTATTTGCGCGGTGCCTTTCTGGCGGGCGGGTCCGTCAACAACCCCGAAACCAGTCGCTACCACCTGGAAATCTACTCACTATACGAGGAGCACAACCAGATGATTGCGGAAATGATGAACCGTTATGACTTGAATGCTCGGACCATCGTGCGACGGAGTGGGTACATCACGTACTTGAAGGGTGCCGAAAAGATTGCGGACTTCCTGTCCCTGATTGGCGCCACCACGGCCATGCTGCGGTTCGAAGACGTCCGCATCATGCGGGACATGCGCAACTCGGTCAATCGGTTGGTCAACTGTGAAAACGCCAATATGGACAAGGTGGCCAACGCCTCGACCCGACAGCTCGATAACATTCAGTTTATTGAAGCCACGGTCGGCCTGGGGCAACTTCCAATCAAGTTACGTGAAGTTGCTGAAACGCGGATGGCCCATCAAGAGGTCAGTTTGAAAGAACTCGGTGACCTGGTTCCCGGCGGTCCTATTTCCAAGTCCGGTATCAATCACCGCTTACGTAAAATCAATGACTATGCCAAGCACCTTCGTGAAGAAGCTTCGGCGTAGGGGAAAGCGACTTTCAGCTAATGGTGCTGGGGGCCGTTTTTTCTGTTAGTCTTTAAAAATTGCAAGCTTGAAAGTAGCCAGGGCCATTGTGACACTTGAGTTCATGACGGAAAATTAGTTTCTGAACGCAAGATAGTTCGTGCTGGCCGCCTGACCGTTCGCCAAATTTGGACCGTGACGCTGTGGGAAGGACCGGTCGAAGCCCAAGAGCGGTCTTCAACCTCGCTTCGAGCCGAAAACCACGTCTCGAAGACGCCCGTTTTCAAGCAGTTCACTTGAAAACGCCCACTGCTGAGTCCAAATTTAGCTCACTCACGGCTACGTGGCAGATTGCCATTAATGTTTGCCATTTCAGCGATGCCACTAACTGGGCCAACACCACTGGGGGGCGCTGAATTGCCGGTTGACGCCGACGGATTGGCGCTTCTCAGTCCCACCGAATTGGATTAGATGTGACTGTAGTTCACCTGTTGCCAAGGACTAACCTAACCGACTAGTGAAACATCTCTGTAGCCGGGAGTCCGCTAAATATGAGCTCAGCCGTGGGAGTTCCCTTAGCGGCATGGTTCATGCCGGTTAGGGAACTGGCGATTTTGAGACGCGAACTTCGGCTCAAAGTCGAGGAGACGAGACCGCTTCTTGGCTTGTCCCGCCGCCCACCGCGTTCCGGCTCATATTTGGCGGACGGGAGGCGGCCAGCCCCCACATCTCTGACAGCCGCAGGTGATGGGGGGCTAACTTTAATGTCTGCAATCCCCGTCAGCTAGGTATTATCAGGTATTTTGCGTTTGCAATCTTTGGTTAGTCTTAATCTCTGAATCGAAAAGACAAGCTCAACCGATCCGTTAGTGGTGGGACTCAAGTGTTTAGTGCAAAAAAAATAACACCAACCCAAGCCGGGCCGGTGTTATTTTTAATTAGTCGATTACTTCTTTTGTTCGCTACTGTTGGTCATGATGTGGTCAATCAAACCATAATCAACGGCTTCTTGCGCACTCAAGTAGTTGTCCCGTTCGGTATCTTGGTTCAGACGTTCAACGGGTTGACCAGAGTTTTCAGCCAAAATCTTGTTGATCAATTCACGGGTCTTCAAGATCTCACGTGCAGCAATTTCAATTTCAGTTTGTTGCCCTTGAGCACCACCTGATGGTTGGTGAATCATGACTTGGGCATGTGGCAATGCAAAACGCTTGCCCTTAGTCCCGGATGAAGCCAAGACACTGGCCATGGAAGCTGCCATCCCCAACGTAATGGTTTGCACGTCGGATTGGATGAAGTTCATGGTATCGTAAATGGCCAAGCCGGAAGAAACCACACCACCTGGTGAGTTGATGTACAACGAAATGTCCTTAGTGGAGTCTTGGGCGTCCAAGAAGAGCAATTGCGCAATGATGGCGTTTGCCATGTCATCTTCGATTGGGCCAGATAACATAATGATCCGGTCTTTTAAGAGTCGTGAATAGATATCATAGGCCCGTTCGCCACGGGATGATTGTTCAATAACTGTTGGTACTAAATTCATGACTAGATAGCCTCCCTTATTAACTATTGAATGGCTAGCGTTTCGCTAACATGTTGTTAGTGTACCGCTATGGTCAAAGTAGGTCAAACAATATGACTTACCATTTCGGCCAGAACCAATTAACTAAAACCATCATAACAGAGTTTGGCCAAACGTCACGTATTCTGTCAGTCGAATGGGGAGAGTGCTAACGCCGTGAACCGGGGTGGCAACGCTGTGAAGTCAATCAGAAGGGCGGTTTTAAGTGAATTTGCAAACACCCATCGATTGTGTCAGGAACCAGTGATCAGCGGCGACCAGCAGGCGGGCCAGTCCTTGCGGCGTAGCGGGCAGAAGGTTTGCTCACCGAACTTAGGCGACCACTTGCGTTGGTTAATTGACCGGTCACGCTACCGTTATTTATTTTTGCCAGTGGATATGGTTTACTTGAAATAACGAAAGGGGGTGGCGATTTGAAAATCCACGTGGAAGTTGATGAGACGGCATCGGAACCGGATGTGACCATTCGCGCGGCAGCTAATACGGACGTCAGTCAATTGGTGGCGGCCCTAGAAGCTGCCAGTGCTTCGGCCAAACGACTTACGCTACGCCAGCGCGGGCAGAATTATCAAGTCCGAGTCGGTAGCATTTTATTCCTGGAAGCGGCGGATCACCAAGTGATGGTCCACACGGCTGATGACGTCTACGTTACGCGACAGCCCTTGTACGAGCTGGCTGACGCGTTGCCCACAACTTTCCAGCGGGTCTCCAAGTCCGCCATCCTCAACCGTGAGCAAATCTTATCGTTGACCAAGTCCGTCACGGGTAATTTGGTTAAATTTCAGAAATCACACAAGCAACTCTACGTGTCGCGGCGCTACTACAAGGCGCTCAAAGAGGCACTAGAACGAGAGGGGTAAAGCAGATGCATCGAAATTGGTTTTGGGGTGTTTTCCTAGTGTTGGCGGCAGGTATCTTAGTGACCAGCCAACTGGGCATTTTCACCTATCATATTGGATTTTGGACGTTGTTGCTGGCGATGTTTTTAGTCGCGGCGTTTGTCGAAAGCGTGATTCACGTCACGGTAGGGGGGATGGTGTTTTCCTTAGCCTTTCTGGCCATCATCTTCGCTAAGCCGCTGGGGATTGCGACCCTGGCACCCTGGACGATTCTGGGGGCGGCGGTCCTGTTAACGGCGGGTCTGTCACTGATCATCAAGCCGCGTTGGCGCTGGCATCACCATGGCCCACGGGTAATCGTGAATGGTCAGGATTGGCATCACCGGCATGGCCACGACTGGGAAGAAGAGGACGTGCAGAACAGCGACGAGGCGGAAATTCTAGTTGACGTGAACATGAGTAGCAGTATTCGCTACCTGCAATCACAGGATTTTAAACGGGCCGTCATCAAGGTTTACATGGGTAATGCCAAGGTGTACTTCGACAACGTTGCGCTGAATCCAGACGGCGCAGAGATCGTGGTCGACGATTCATTTGGCGGCACGGAGTTGTTCATTCCTAAGAACTGGAACGTGCAAAATAACGTCAACACGGGCTTCGGCGCGGTTGAAGAAAAGGGCACGGCCACGCCCGACCGGACGACGCCACAAGTCACGATTCACGGGAATGTGTCCTTTGGTGGGGTCACGCTGATTTACATCTAATCCGGAAGAAATTTTCAACGACCCCTTGAATTTATATTCAGCATCAGGTATAGTAATTAGGTGCTCAAAAATACTGATGCTGATAGGCGCCCGTAGTGTAATGGATCGCACGTAAGATTCCGGTTCTTGAAATGGGGGTTCGATTCCCTCCGGGCGCACTTATAGTTAGGATAGGTCGTGATAGGACGTGAAAACGTTGCTATTGCGGTCTTTTCTTTTTGTTTGATGCAGATTAATCGTGGACAAATGTACACCGAAATGTACACCAATGTGACTGAAGGCGGTATACACCACTCGTGTACACCGCTAGATGATACCGTCCTATCTGGTATCTAGACCAGCTGGGATAAGGGTTTAGTCAGGCTATTAGATTATTTTAATTTATTGGATTTGAAACCAAAAAAACGCGCTCACAAGTAACGTGAACGCGTAGAAAATTAATGATTAACTCAGGGTGAGCAGTCATAAATCGCGGCCGGCCACCCGTGTAGGACCAATACTGATTAGGCTCTGAGCCGATCCCAGCGGTTACGTAGGGGCCGGGCAATCAACGGGGCAACTAGAACATCTAAAATAAACTCTGGAATCCCGTTAGTCAGTAAGGAAATCATCAGCACGTAGCCCAAGGTTTGGTTACCCTTGGCGCCGAACGCCGTGGCGACGGCGGGCGTTTGGTAGAAGAAAAAGACCAGGCCTAGGACCAAAAGGGTGTTGACCAACGCCGCACAACCGGCGGCAACTTGCATGGCGCGACGCTGAGACCACTGACGGTTACGGCCCCAGGTGTAGAGTCCACCAGCCGCTAGCCCCATCAGCAAGCGGGGCAGGATGGAAATCAACGGGTTGGTAAAGATCAGTGGGGCAACCGGGCTGGATGGCCAGGTAAAGGTCCGCACGAAGGTGATTAGGCCCCAGAACCCACCGATGACCAGGCCGTCTTTGGGACCCAGAGCCGTACCGGCCACGATGACGGTCAAGCCAATCAGGGTCATACTGAATGGACCCAGGGGCACGTAGCCCAGAAACGGAATAATATTTTGTAGCAAAACGATCGCCATTAATAATGCGTCAACGACCAGGCGAAAAGTCTTATGTCGCGTCATTGCGGAAACCTCCAGGAAAAAGTTAATGCCGTCATTATAGCATGAATTCTCCCCTAAAAATGAAAAACTGCCTTGTATTTTTATTCAAAATCAGTTATAGTAATCAAGGTGTTGTTCATAACAATTTTTATGCGCCCGTAGTGTAATGGATCGCACGTAAGATTCCGGTTCTTGAAATGGGGGTTCGATTCCCTCCGGGCGCATCAAATAAAAGCAAAGAAATCGTCGTCGCCGGTTCGCCGGAGGACGGCGATTTTTTTGCCTATAATTCGAGGTACGCCGCCAGTTTCTGGCTGGTCCAGTACACCTTATGTTTCAGTTTCTTCTATTGTAAGGGCTTACATAAATTAACGGTCTGAATTACTTGCTAAAGGGCGAGCATGGGATTATACTATTAATCGTAAAAGGTTAGCTCTGGTTGGCCTTAAATTTTTTGACCAGGGTGGGCGTTTATCAGCCACCATAGGTCGGTTATCGTCCCACTAGGAGGTAAGCAGGATGCATGAAGATTGGCAGTGGGTGGATGCGATTATGCCCCAGATGGTTGGGAAACTGACCAGCCGCTTCCGTGTTCTGCAGGGTGTTGCCCGCCTCCAACCCGTGGGGCGGCGGACGCTAGCGACCAAGCTCGCGTGTTCCGAGCGGACGGTACGAACGACCACGGACGCCTTGGCAGACTTGGGATTCATTCAGATGTCTGTCCGGGGGATGCAGATCACGGCTGGTGGCCAGCGGGTCTTGCGGGGGTTGACCCCCGTGATGAACGACCTGGCGGGCCGCCAACAGCGAGAACGCGAACTGGCGCAAAAGCTGGGCATCGCGCATTGCACGATCGTTCCCGGTGACAGCACCGCGGCTAACGGTTCGCTCAATGGCTTAGCCCAGGCGGCCGGGCAGGTTCTGATGGCGCAGATGCCAGCAGGACCCAGTACGGTTGCCGTCATGGGCGGTCACACGTTGGCAAGCGTGGCGGATGCGTTGACACCGGCACTGGCCACTAACCGGGAATTGTTATTCGTTCCGGCGCGTGGTGGGGTTGGTGAGTCGCCCGCCATTCAGGCCAACACGGTGAGTGCCGCCATGGCGGAGCACACCAACAGCGCGTTTCGACAGCTCTATGTGCCGGAACAACTGAACTCAGCCACCTATAAATCGTTGTTCGCGGAGCCAGCAATCCACGAAGTGTTACAGTTGATTGCCCAGAGCAACGTGGTGATTCACGGCATCGGTCAGGCATTTGTCATGGCCGAGCGGCGGAAAATGGATCCGCACGTGATCGCCGATTTATCCGCGGCCCATGCCGTGGGTGAGGCCTTTGGTTATTTCTATGATGACCAGGGCCACGTCGTCAGCAAGTTCCCCCGTATCGGGTTGGAAATTGGCGACTTAGCCGCTAAACAATTAGTCATCGCCGTTGCCGGTGGTGCCGAGAAGGGGGCCGCAATTGCGGCTTACATGCGTTTAGCGCCAGCACAGACTTGGCTAGTAACCGATGAAGGTGCTGCTGACTTTGTTTTAAAAAAGTGATACAATGAACATGTATTGCTTTTTAAAAAATTATCTTTGTTTGCTTCCTGAAGGAGGAAATCACAGTATGACTGTAAAGATTGGTATTAATGGTTTCGGACGTATCGGCCGTTTGGCTTTCAAGCGGATTCACGAACTCCACTCAAGTGACATCGAAGTTGTTGCCATCAACGATTTGACGACACCTTCCATGTTAGCTTACTTGTTGAAGTATGACTCAACTCATGGCCGTTTCCCTGGCGAAGTTTCCGCTACGGACAAGGGCATCGTGGTTGACGGTAAGGAATACCCTGTTTACGCTGAACCAAAGGCTCAAGACATTCCTTGGGTTAAGAACGACGGTGTTGACTTCGTCCTCGAATGTACCGGTTTCTACACTTCCGAAGAAAAGGCTCACGCCCACATCGATGCTGGTGTTAAGCGGGTATTAGTATCTGCTCCAGCCGGTGCCGTTACGACGGTTGTACCTGGCGTTAACTTGGATGCCTTAAGCAAGGACGATGTGATCGTTTCTGCTGGTTCTTGCACCACGAACTGCTTGGCACCAATGGCTTACTTCATGAACAAGGAATTCGGTATCAAGGCTGGTACGATGACCACTATTCATGCCTTCACTGCTACCCAACAAATCTTGGATGGCCCTCGTGGCAAGAAGATGCGGAACAACCGTACTGCCAGTGTTAACACGATTCCTCACTCAACTGGTGCCGCTAAGGCTATCGGTTTGGTTATCCCTGACTTGAAGGGTAAGTTACAAGGCCATGCACAACGTGTTCCTTTGACTGACGGTTCTTTGACTGAATTAGTCACTGTTCTGGACAAGAAGGTTACTGCTGACGAAATCAACGACGCTATGAAGAAGCACACTGAAGGTAACGAAGCCTTCGGTTACAACGCCGACGAAATCGTTTCTTCAGACATCATCGATGATGATCACGGTTCTGTCTTTGACCCAACCCAAACTGAAGTTACGACTAACGGTGACACCCAACTTGTCAAGACTGTTGCTTGGTACGACAACGAATGGGGCTTCACTTGCAACATGGTTCGGACGTTATTGCACTTCGCAACTCTCTAATCCGACAGTTGTAACAGCTTTTAAATAGACTCACGAACGCGGCGGAGGGAGGAATTTCTTCGCTGCGTTTTTTGTAAAAATTTGCATAAGTCCTTTGAATTTCAGAGGTAAGTGCTGTATATTGTGAAAGTAATCTTTTAATAGATATTACTCAAGGAGGATTTCAGAATTGGCTAAATTAACAGTTTCTGATTTAGACTTAAAGGGCAAAAAAGTCCTGATGCGGGTCGACTTTAACGTCCCAATCAAAGACGGTGTGATTGGTAACGATAACCGTATCGTTGCGGCATTACCAACGATCAAGTACGTAATCGAACATGGTGGCAAGGCCATCCTCTTATCTCACTTAGGTCGGATCAAGAAGGAAGACGACAAGCCAGGCCTGTCCATGCGCCCAGTCGCAGAACGTCTGTCCAACTTGTTAAACAAGCCAGTTACGTTCGTCCCAACCACTGAAGGCAAACAGCTTGAAGATGCCATTGATGGCTTGAACGACGGCGATGTCTTGGTAATGGAAAACACCCGTTACGAAGATGTTAAAGACGGCGAATACGTTAAGCGTGAATCTGGTAACGACCCTGAATTGGGCAAGTACTGGGCTTCATTGGGTGACGTCTTCGTTAACGATGCCTTCGGGACGGCTCACCGTTCCCACGCATCTAACGCCGGGATCGCTGCCAACATGGCCCAAACGGCTGCTGGCTTCTTGATGGAAAAGGAAATCAAGTTCATCGGGGGTGCCGTTGACAACCCTGAACACCCATTCGTTGCGATCTTGGGTGGTGCCAAGGTTTCTGACAAGATCGGTGTGATCGACAACTTGTTGGCTAAGGCTGACAAGATTCTTATCGGTGGTGGGATGACTTACACGTTCTACGCTGCTAAGGGTATGAAGATTGGGAACTCACTGGTTGAAACCGACAAGATCGACTTAGCCAAGGAAATCTTGGACAAGGCCGGCGACAAGTTGGTTCTCCCAGTTGACTCCGTTGTTGCTGAAAAGTTTGACAACGATGCTGCCCACAAGACGGTCGAAGGCGACGTTCCTGATGGCTACATGGCCTTGGATATTGGACCTAAGTCTATCGCTGAATTCGAAGACGTTCTGAAGTCTGCCAAGACGGTTGTTTGGAACGGCCCAATGGGTGTCTTTGAAATGAGCAACTACGCCGAAGGTACTTTGGAAATCGGTAAGTTCTTAGGGACTTTGACTGATGCCAAGACGATCGTCGGTGGTGGGGATTCAACTGCCGCTGTTCAACAACTCGGTGTTGCTGATAAGCTGTCCCACATTTCCACTGGTGGTGGTGCTTCTCTTGAATACCTCGAAGGGAAGACCTTACCAGGAATTGCCGCAATTTCTGATAAGTAAATTTGTAAAGAGCTGTGGTGGTTGTCATCACAGCTTTTTATGCTTAAACTCGTCAATCGGTAAGGGTCTTCGCTGGCTAATCCGGCGGGAATTCGGTAAGATGATGAGCGTAGTCAATTTATTTTTTAGAGAGGGTGGATTAGGTTGCGGATACCACTCATTGCTGGTAACTGGAAAATGAACAAGACGGTTGCTGAAGCGCGCAGTTTCGTTGAAGCTGTGCAGGGCAAGCTACCGGCTGAAAACGTGGTGGAAACGGCGATTGCCGCACCAGCGTTATTTTTACAGACCATGTTAGATGCCAATCGGGAAGATATTTTACGAATTGGTGCTGAGACTTGCTATTACGAAGACGAAGGTGCCTACACGGGCGAAACGAGCCCCAAGGCCCTACACGCGATGGGGATTCCTTACACCATCGTGGGCCACTCCGAACGGCGACGTTACTTTAACGAGACGGACGATGTCATCAACCGGAAAGTCCAAGCGGTTTTTCGCAATGACATGACGCCCATCGTTTGTTGTGATGAAACCATGGGGCGGCGCGAATCCGGTGAAAAGATTCACTGGGTCGTCAACCAAGTCACGGCGGCGCTCAAGGGCGTTAGTTCGCAAGATGCTGCCAAGATCGTGATTGCTTACGAGCCGAGTTGGGCTATTGGCAGTGGCACCTCAGCTTCGACTGACCAAGCCGAAGAAGGGTGTTACCTGATCCGCCAGACGTTGGCTGACATCTACTCGGATGATTTAGCCAACGGCGTGCGAATTTTGTATGGTGGCAGCGTGAAACCCGACAATATTGTCGGCCTAATGGCCAAGGATAATGTCGATGGGGTCCTCGCTGGCGGGTCTAGTTTGGATGAAAACTCTTTCATTCAGTTAGCGAACTATCAAAATTTGTAATTCGGGCAAAATATAATTGAAAGTTCAATGTTAAACTTATAGAATAAAGCATGGGATTGTTGTTTGTTCCCGTGAAGCCAAACACTCATAAGGAGAGAATACAAAAAATGTCTATTATTTCTGATATTTACGCACGCGAAGTCTTAGATTCTCGTGGTAACCCAACTGTTGAAGTTGAACTTTACACTGAAGCCGGTGCTATGGGCCGGGGAATCGTTCCTTCTGGTGCCTCAACCGGTGAACACGAAGCCGTTGAACTTCGTGATGGCGACAAGAGTCGTTTCATGGGTAAGGGTGTTACTAAGGCTGTTGACAACGTAAACAACATCATCGCCAAGGAAATCGTTGGCTACGATGTTACTGACCAACGGGCCATTGACCAAGCCATGATCGACTTGGACGGTACGCCAAACAAGGGTAAGTTAGGTGCTAACGCTATCTTAGGTGTTTCCTTAGCTGCTGCCCGGGCTGCTGCTGACGAATTAGGCCAACCTCTGTACAACTACTTAGGCGGCTTTAACGGCCACGTTCTTCCTACGCCAATGATGAACGTTATCAACGGTGGGAAGCACGCCAACAACAAGGTTGATTTCCAAGAATTCATGATCATGCCTGTTGGTGCCAAGACTGTCAAGGAAGCTATCCGGATGGGTTCAGAAACGTTCCACAACTTGAAGAACTTGTTGAACGAAAAGGGCTACTCCACGGCCGTTGGTGATGAAGGTGGGTTTGCACCTGACCTGAAGAACAACGAAGAACCATTCGAAATCTTAGTTGAAGCCATCAAGAACGCCGGCTACGTACCTGGTAAGGACGTTGCTATCGCCTTTGACTGTGCCTCATCAGAATTCTACAATGCTGACACCAAGAAGTACGAACTTAAGGGTGACGGCAAGGAATACACTGCTGAAGAATTTGTTAGCTTGCTGGAAAGCATCGTTGACAAGTACCCAGTTGTTTCCATCGAAGATCCTCTGGACGAAAACGAATGGGAAGACTGGCAAATGGCTACTGAACGCTTGGGCAAGAAGGTTCAAATCGTTGGTGACGACTTATTCGTTACGAACACGGACTACTTGGCTAAGGGTATCAAGATGGGCGTTGCCAACTCTATCTTAATCAAGCTGAACCAAATCGGGACTTTGACTGAAACTGTTGAAGCCGTTGAAATGGCTAAGCAAGCTGGTTACACGGCTGTTATCTCTCACCGTTCTGGTGAAACTGAAGATACGACTATCGCTGACTTGGTTGTGGCCTTAAACGCTGGCCAAATCAAGACTGGTTCTATGAGCCGTGGCGAACGTATCGCTAAGTACAACCAATTAATGCGGATCGAAGACCAATTAGGTAAGACTTCCGAATACAAGGGGATTCACTCCTTCTACAACTTGAGCGAAGATGCGCGTTTGGCCATCATCAACAAGTAATTAAACATGAAATCTAAGAGGCAGGTCCAGTGATGGGCTTGCTTCTTTTTTTGTGCAAAATAAAATTTTCGACCATTTCTTACGGAGTTAACTTTAACGAGGGGGAATGGATGATGAAAATTTTGCGGAATATTCGAATTGTTGTATTGGTGATGACCGGGGCATCGTTGGGGTTGGGGTCGGTTTCGGCTTTAGGAGATACACGAGTAGATGCTTATAACCTACACATTCAGCACGTTGTCTCAGGAATTGACGAGGACGGAAATGAGAGGACTACAGATCAGTTTTTTTCTGTTAGACAGGTTCGTCCGGGAGAAGAAGTACCGCCACTGGAAGAATTTGTCGCATTTAGATATTCAGGGCTTCAGGCGCCTAAGAAAATGCCAGTGGCTGGTAAGAAGGCACATTATTATGGCAGTGAGAGACCAACCACTGTCGAACTTTATTTCGAAGATACAAATGGAAAACTCATTAGTCATCGGACAGCCAAAGGAAAGTTGACCTTGGGTGGTGCAGCTGATTTAACGCCACCGCAGAAGTTTGAACTAGTTGATCCGAGTGATCGTACGAGGATTGTCCTGCATCATGGTGAAACGCAACATATTAAGGTTAAAGCGATTAATGGAACGGAACAGTTACCACCGGATTCTAGCAGTAGCCAACCGGAAACGAAACCGAAGCCAGAACCGAAGCCAGAACCGAAGCCAGAACCGAAGCCAGAACCGAAGCCAGAACCGAAGCCAGAACCGAAGCCAGAACCGAAGCCAGAACCGAAGCCAGAACCAGAACCAGAACAGAACCAGAACCAGAACCAGAACCAGAACCAGAACCAGAACCAGAACCAGAACCAGAACCAGAACCAACACCAACACCAACACCAAATACACCTAAACCACAACCGACGCCGCAACTGGTTCAACCAATACCACCCGTGGCACCGGTAGGCACGCCGCAGCCAGTACCAACAATGAAGCCGCAACCAGCACCAGTAATTAAACCACAACCGCCAGTTCATCAGTCCCTGGCGACCAGTTTGCCGGCGACAACTAAACCGCGGCCGTGGGCGCACCATTCGGCGTTAGACTTATGGGAAGCTGCCCCGGAGGAATCCGCTACCAGTACGGCATCAGCTACGCATCAGGGAACTACGGTAGAGAATAAGCCGGCTACTAACCGGCACCATCAGTCCACAACGCAGCCAGACAAAACGCTTGCCCGCCACACAACAGCGAAAACCGCCACTCACACTCGGTTGCCTCAAACGGATGGACAATCCAACTGGTCAGCCGTAGCCCTTGGCAGTTTGCTCCTCGGTTTTACCGGAATTTGGCGTAACCGGCGAATTCATCAGTAGGTCTGTGCCAATCTGTGCTAAACTGGTATTTAGACTTTAAAAACTGTGGAGGAATCGCCTAATGAAACGAAAGCAACGGACCCAACATGATTTTACCCGACTCAGCGCCATCTTCTTCGGAAGTATCGTGGGGTTATTGGCCGGGGCCGTCGTGAGCACGTTTCGGTTAGCTATTGAACATTTACTTAAACTCATGCAGAGCCTGTATGGCTGGTTTGGCCAAAATCCCTTGTGGCTGATTCCCTGGGCATTGCTATTGGTCGCGGTGGCGGTATTGATTGGCCATTGGACCAAGCAAACACCCATGATCAAGGGTTCTGGGATTCCCCAGGTTGAAGGCCAATTGGCCGGTGAAATGGATTATGCCTGGTGGCCAGTCCTGTGGAAGAAATTCTTCGGTGGTATCTTAGGTATTGGCTCCGGGCTGTTCTTAGGCCGGGAAGGACCGTCGATTCAGTTGGGCGGGACCGTGGCACAAGGGGTCGCTGAGGGCTTCCGGTTTACTGGTAGTCAACGACGCCTGCTGATTGCCGGTGGGGCCGCTGCCGGGTTATCTGCGGCTTTCAACGCGCCGATTGCGTCGACCCTCTTTATTCTGGAAGAGGTCTATCATAACTTTTCGACGCTGGTATGGCTCACTTCATTGACCAGCGCTGTGGTGGCTAATTTCGTTTCTAACGAAGTTTTCGGCCTGACCCCAGTGTTACACATCACTTACCAACACGCGCTCCCACTGCGCTACTACGGGCTGCTATTGCTCTTAGGCGTGGGGTTGGGTCTGTTGGGGTATGCCTATCAATGGGTCACGTTACGCGGGGCCAGTTGGTATGCTAAGTTACGCTGGTTACCCCGGCATTTAGACGGCATTATTCCGTTTCTCTTGGTCATTCCAATTGGCCTGCTGTGGCCAGTAGCCTTGGGTGGTGGTAACGGGATGATCGTTCTGTTTGCCAAACACACGCCATTGCTGCTGCCACTGATTGGCTACTTTATCTTGCGCTTCTGCTTCTCGACGATTAGTTACAGCTCCGGGTTACCCGGGGGAATCTTCCTGCCGATCTTGGCGCTGGGCGCGTTGCTAGGGGCCATTGGGGCGCGAATCTTCGTGGCCATCGGTTGGTTACCAGCCATCTATGTGGCCAATTTGATTATCTACGCCATGGCTGGCTACTTTGCCGGTATCTCGAAAGCACCGTTCACCGCCATCTTACTGATTACCGAAATGGTGGGGACCTTGCATCACCTGATGCCATTGGCCGTGGTTGCCATTGTGGCCTACATTACGGTCGATGTGCTTGGTGGGGCACCAATCTATGAAGCCATGTTGGAACAGATGGTCAAGCCCGCTGAAGCCAAGGATGTCGGGCCGACCGACCGCATTGAATTTTCGGTCGATGAGGGGACCGACTTGGTTGGACAACAGGTCCGTGACATTGTGTGGCCAACCGGGTCGCTGCTGGTCAGCGTGCGCCGGGGGGAACGGTCAGTGATTCCGCACGGCGATACGATTTTGCGGGCTGGCGACATTTTAGTGATTTTTACCTACCAAAATAATCGTGCTTACGTCCGGCAACAACTTACCCACTTAAACGATTCTTCGGCACAATTGCCCGATTAGACGAGCGGGGGGCTGGTAAAAAGTGGCCGACTATGATAAATTGGTAAGGTATAGTTAGACCTATTAGACCTATTCGATAGGTAGGAGGCAAATTCGTGTATAACTTTTTAATGACCTGTATCTTAATTGTCGCTGTGTTGATCATCATCGCAGTCATGATGCAACCAGCTAAGACCAACGACGCATTATCCGCTTTATCTGGTGGTGCGGATGATTTATTTGCTAAGGCGAAGCCCCGTGGCTTTGAAGCCTTCATGCAAAAAGTCACGGTCGTCTTAGGGGCCCTGTTCTTTGGGCTGGCAATGGCTTTAGTTTATTTATCTTCACACTAGAGTAGAATGTAGGCCCTCCTGTTTTTCGTTACAGGGGGCTTTTTTACAGAATAATGTTAATATTGCGGAAAGTGGTGGTTTTACATGATTCGAAAACCAGCCCCGCTCTTCTTTGAAGAGGGGCCTCAAGCAGTGATCCTACTGCACGCTTATTCCGGAAGTTCCAATGATATGCGCATCCTGGCACGGCGTTTACAGAGTGAAAATTACACCGTGCTGGCACCGATCTTTACCGGCCACGCCACCGGAGATCCCGCCGATATTTTACGGCTGGGGTCGCCTAAGCAGTGGTGGCAGGATACGCAAGACGCAATTGCCAAGCTACGGCAGAGCGGCTATCAGCGGATCGCTATCTTTGGTTTGTCACTCGGCGGGCTATTTGCGACCCGCGCGCTCCAGGAATACCCAGAGTTGCTGGGTGGTGGGACGATTGCCTCCCCCGTCATCTTTCGGGGACAGACCAACGTACCGGCGTCGTTCATTCAGATGGCGCAGGCGACTTACCGGGAGCAAAACATTACTGGCGATGACCAAGCGCAACGGGTGGCCTGGTTAAAGGACCACTTGAACGCCCAATTAACGGCGATCCAAGCGTTTACGGACACGACAGCAACGCATTTAGACCGGATCAAGCAGCGCGTCTTCATTGCCCAAGGGGACCAAGATCAGATGATCGATCCCCGTTCGGGTCAATGGTTAGCGGACGCCTATCCGGCCAATCAAACTGATTTTCATGAGTACCCCGGTGCCGGTCACGTGTTGACCGTCAACTCGGCGCACCATGCCTTAGAAACGGACATTTTAGCTTATCTCCAAACAATCTTTTAAATAACGAGGAATCGATAGTGCAAGATAATACATTAAAAACAGACTTAACAGCTTTCTTCCGAGCACATTCGGAACAAAGCTACACAGTAGAAGACATTTCTGACGCACTCCATTACCACGGGTCAGCGGCTTTCAAGCTGATCGTGCAGGAGCTTGCGCAATTGGAACGCGACGGGTTGGTCCAAGTGACCGATCACGGGCATTTTCAATTGGACCCAAGCCAACGGACATTGACCGGGATTTTTCACGGCAATGACAAGGGCTTTGGTTTCGTGGCATATGATGAAAACAAGATTGAACCAGACGCTTATATTGCACCCAACAACACGTTGCGGGCATTGAATGGCGATACCGTTAAGATTGAAATCATTCGGGCGGGCGATCCGCGCAGTGGTAAGGGTCCTGAAGGTAAGGTCACCGAAATCGTGGAACACCACTACGAGCAAGTCGTTGGGGAATTCTTTAAGACCGACGACGATAACGGCTACCTGGGTCAAGTCCGGTTGACCGATAAGAAGGTCATGAAGTACAAGTTCTACGTGACCGCTGTCGGCTTGAACCCAACGCCAGGTGAGGTCGTCACCGCTGAAATTACCGAATATCCAAGTGCTGAGCATCCTGACGCTATGGTGGGGATTGCTAAGCAAGTCATCGGGAGTGTGGATGACCCGGGTATCGATATTTTACAAATCGTGTACCAACACAACATTCCTTCTGAATTCCCTGAAGAGGTCATGCAGGCCGCTGACGAGATTCCAGATCACGTCTTACCAGAAGAAATGGCCGGACGCGAGGACATCACGGACCAAGACTTGGTCACCATTGATGGCGAGTCGTCTAAAGACTTGGATGATGCTGTGACGGTTTGGAAATTGCCTAATGGTAACTACCATCTGGGTGTCCACATCGCCGACGTTTCCCATTACGTCAAGGAAGACTCCATCTTAGACAAGGAAGCCTACAAGCGGGGGACCAGTGTCTACCTGACTGACCGGGTTATTCCAATGTTGCCACGGCGTCTGTCCAACGGGATCTGTTCCTTGAATGAGGGCGAATTGCGGTTGTGCATGAGCTGTGACATGGAAATCGATGAATCCGGGAATGTGGTTAAGCACCGGATCCACCCGTCCGTGATGCGCTCTAAGGCACGGATGACTTATACGGCCGTTAACCAGATCTTGGAAGCCCATGATCCCGTTACCATGGACCGTTACAAGTCTCTCGTACCTATGTTTGAAGCCATGGGTGAGCTGCACAAGATCTTGGTTAAGCACCGTAAGCGTCGTGGGGCCATTGATTTTGATGACCGCGAAGCTGAAATCATCGTCGACGACAAGGGTCACGCTATTGACGTAAAATTGCGGACGCGTGGTGTGGCTGAACGCTTGATTGAATCCTTCATGCTGGCGGCTAACGAAACGGTTGCCGAACACTACTTCCGTGCCAAGGTACCATTCTTATACCGGGTCCACGAAACGCCAGATGGCGACCGGGTCCGGAG
This sequence comes from Levilactobacillus brevis, assembly GCA_003666485.1. Classification (GTDB taxonomy): domain Bacteria; phylum Bacillota; class Bacilli; order Lactobacillales; family Lactobacillaceae; genus Levilactobacillus; species Levilactobacillus yiduensis. Next base: position 2,614,757 of record CP032931.1, on the reverse strand, counting down.
CTTCTTCGAATTCTTAACGGCCTTCGGGATCAACGTTAAGGGTGACCCGAACCACCTGCGGCCAAAGATGTTACAAGGCATCTTAAAGCAAGTGGCCGGCAAGCCAGAAGAAGCCATGGTTTCCGTTATGATGTTACGGAGCTTGAAGCAGGCGCGTTACGCCGATCAATCCTTGGGTCACTTTGGGTTGGGCGCGGAATTCTACACCCACTTCACGTCACCGATTCGGCGGTACCCAGATACCATGGTGCACCGGATGATCCATTACTACGAAGACCACGGAACGGGTGAGGCTAGCAAAGAAAAATTTGCACCGATCCTGGAAGAAATCGGGGTCCACACGTCTGAAATGGAACGGCGCTCCATCGATGCTGAACGGGATACCAACGACATGAAGATGGCTGAATACATGGCTGATCACGTCGGCGAAGAATTTGACGCCGTAGTTAGTTCCGTGATGAAGTTCGGGATGTTTGTCGAATTGCCAAACACCATCGAAGGCCTGATTCACATTAGTCGGATGCAGGATGACTACTACGAATACGTTGAAAAGTACCTGGCCTTAGTCGGTCGGAATACGCGACGGACGTATCGAATCGGTCAACAGATCCGGGTCAAGGTCATCCACGTCGACAAAGAACAAAGTGAAATCGACTTTGAATTATTAAACCCTGAAAGTGCGCCAACCAGTGACTTACTGCCACACCGGGAACACCGGTCACGTGGGGGTAATTTCCACGGTCGGAACAATAACAATAACCATGGCAACAACCATGGTGGGGGCAACCGTAACGGTGGCAATCACCGCAACGGGAATCAACGATCATCGAATTCACGTGGTGGCAATAACAGCCAACACCGGAACAACAACGGTGGGCAACACCGCAACAATTCACAAGGTGGTCGGCACTAAGCGAGGTGACTGAACTTGGCGAAGAAAAAGACCAAGAAAACACCAGATAACGTTTTGGCGCAAAACCGCAAGGCGCGGCACGATTACGCGGTCACAGAAACCATTGAGGCGGGGATCGTCTTAACGGGAACCGAGATCAAGTCGTTACGTGCCCGCCGGGTGAACTTGCAAGACGGCTTCGCCCAGGTGCGCAACAATGAGGCGTGGTTGATGAACGTCCACATCAGTGAATACGTTCAAGGAAACCGGTTCAATCACGATCCCCTGCGGAACCGGAAGTTGCTGTTACACAAGAAAGAAATCCGCCGCCTGGGGCAAGCCACGATGGATAAAGGGGTCACCCTGATTCCGTTGCGGATGTACCTGAAGCACGGATTTGCCAAGGTGTTGATCGGCGTGGCTCATGGGAAACGTGAGTACGATAAGCGTGAGACCATTAAGCGACGTGAACAAGACCGGCAAATTGCGCGGGTCATGAAGCGTTACTAGTTAAAATAAAGGGGATAGCTGAACTTGGTTGGTTCGGCTGTCCCTTTTTACATAAAATAGGTATTGGTATATTTGGGAGGTTAATAGGATGACAACGACACCAAAGATTCAAGTGACGGACCTGCACAAGGCGTTTGGTGATAACGAAGTGTTGAAGGGCATTGATCTTAGCGTGCAAGCCCAGGAGGTTCTGTGTTTGATTGGACCCTCAGGTTCTGGGAAGAGTACCTTTTTACGTTGCTTGAACGGATTGGAAAAATTGACGAGCGGGACGGTCCTGGTCGAAGGCCAACGGGTTGGTGACCCCAAGGTCGATTTGAACCGGATTCGCGAAAACATTGGCATGGTCTTTCAACATTTTAACTTGTTCCCCCATCTCTCCGTGTTGCAGAACGTGACGCTGGGCCCCGTTCAACTGAAGGGACTAAGCAAGGCGGACGCTAAGGTGCGGGCCGAAAAGTTGCTGGAGCAGGTGGGCTTGGCGGACAAAGCTAACGCAATGCCTCACTCTCTATCAGGCGGGCAGCAGCAACGGGTTGCCATTGCCCGGGCACTGGCCATGGAACCAGAGATCATGTTGTTCGACGAACCCACGTCGGCGTTGGACCCCGAAATGGTTGGCGATGTCTTGCAGGTCATGCAGGATCTGGCCGAAGGGGGGATGACCATGGTGGTCGTGACCCACGAAATGGGGTTTGCCAAGAATGTGGCCGACCGGGTCGCCTTCATGGACGACGGCATTATCCAAGAGGCGGGGACGCCCAGCGAAGTCTTCGACCATCCGCAAAATCCGCGGACGCGAGAGTTCTTGAATAAAGTATTGAATGTGTAAGGCCGTGGCAGTGTATATGGCAGTTAAGTGAATTTGTGGCATCGGCGCGTTTGAGGCAGTGTTCTCAAGCACGCTTTTTTAATTGACTGAAGAAACACGTAAAGCCGCTAGTGACGCGGGTCTAGGCTGCTGGTCCACCACAATATTATCACTAGATAAAAATTATGAGTAAAAGTAATTGGAATTGTTAACAAATCGTGTTATTATATGACAGGTGAACAGGGTGACTAGTATACAGATTAACTTTCGCTGTGCCTGCCAACGGGCCGTGTGGCGGACGAAACATGATTTGGAACTAGCACTAGCAGAATAGAAGACGGTTGCCGGACGTTGACTAGGCCGGCACCGCTGCGAACCATCACTTTTTTAGAAGCGCTTACTATCACGGTGAGGCGCTGCAAGGTAAATCGCTACACGTTGAGGGGGGCTAACCATGAAATGGCAAGCAGCAACACTACTATTAGGATTAACAATTGGGATGGGGCAACCAGTCAGTCAGATGATCACGCCGCACCAACCGGCCGTCATCACCGCTAAGGCGGCAACGGCCGATGAGATTCAGTACCAAGGTGACTATGGGGTCCATTGGTATTTGACGACCGCGGGGGACCTGCACTTAGGCGCAGGGACACTGGAAGAAACGCCGGCGATACCAGGCAACACCGGACAACTTGCGACCCAAATTGCCTTGCAACAAGGCGTGACCAATCCGACCAATGATGATGCAGTCGCGGCCGGAAAATTAGTGAAGCGGGTCATTCTTGACGGAAAGATTAAAACTGCAGCCAATGCCGGCACGCTCTTTGGTGAGTTGCCCAACGTCCAGGAATTTGTGAACTTAGACCAGTTGGATACTTCTGCGGCGACGGATATGCATAGCATGTTCTATCAGGATTCAGCAGTGACCAGTCTGGATGTCTCTCACTTTGACACGAGTCATGTGACCGTTATGAACAACATGTTTTATCAGAATACAGCATTGACGAGTGTAGATGTGTCTAATTTCAATACGGATAATGTTGTGAACATCAGCTCGATGTTTTTTGGAGCAGCAAACTTGGATGAAATTGACTTTAAGAACGGGACATTCAGCAAACTATCAAGCGCGCCCTTTATGTTGAATGGTTCTGGTATCACTAAAATCAATCTGGAAAAGTTTGCACCACCAGCAACCTATTCAGGGTATGCGATGTTCAATTATGCAAGAAAGATCCAGCAAATTACTCTGGGACCAAATAGCTACTGGGGATCGAATCCAGCATCACATCCAGGTTTAAATGATGCTCAGGAAATTCCAGATGAATCCACCGGTCTGTGGCAAGCTGTTGGATCGGGAACCCTGAAAAATCCTTTAGGACAAGAGTTCTCGACAGGCAACGACATTACGGACCTGTACCGAAAAGGGGACAACAATCCCACTGGCGTCGAGACCTACGTCTGGCAACCGGTAAATCGGGTCATTGAGCCGACGACACCACCAGTTACACCGCCGACGACCAGTCAGGCCCAACCCGTGACGGTGCGTTATCTGGACGAACAAGGCAAACAACTGGCAAATAACCAAGTCTTGACCGGTAGCGTAGGTGAGACCTATCAAGCAGACCAGCTGTCTTTTGCCGGCTACCGGCTGAGCAAGACGGATGGCCAGACCAACGGCACCTTTACCGATCAAGCCCAGACCGTGACCTTCCACTACCAACAAAGCCTGCAATCGGGCGGGGATGCGGCTGGCATCGCACCAGTGGCCAGCGTGGTATATGCCACCAAGAAAATCGGCCTATACAGCGGCAAGAACTTTAGCAAACAGACCGTCAAACACTGGTACAGCAAGCAAAAACGGACCAACCGGCCGATGTTTGTGGTGACCGGCATTGCCGAGTCGAAGCAGGGCAACTTACGCTACAAGGTCCGTGACGTGAACCACCAGTCAAAGTCAGCAGGCAAGACTGGTTATATCACCGCCAAAGCCAGCTATGTGGCGCCGGTGTACTACGCCAAGAAGCAGGCCAAGATCAAAGTCCTGGCAACCGGTCTCAATGGTTACCGGCAAAAGGCGTTGAAGACCAAGGTCAAGCACTACCGCAAGGGGCAAGTACTCAAGGTCAAGAAAATTGTCGCCCACAACAAGACCACACGGTTCCAATTGACCAACGGCCAGTACGTTTCTGCGAATAAGAAATTAGTGATTGTCCCGTAATCGGGCACGAATAAAACAGCCATCCAATCAGACGTCAAGTCTCGTTGGATGGCTGTTTGTTTGCAATTAAAGTTTGAACCTTGGCTCGGTCCGGTCCGCCCACCGCGTTCCAACCCATATTTGGCGGACGGCAGGCGGATAACACAATTTCAGCCCAGTTACGTCCTTAACGCCGCCGATCATCTTTAGCGCGGAACTGCGCCACGTTGCCTGTTGCAGGCGTCCAAGCGTGACTCCGCAACGGATTAAACGCCTTGGATTGATGTTTGGCCCAACGGTCGAGAATTGCGGCCAGGCAAATGACCAGCGCCTCGTGGTCCGGCTGATCGATGGCCAGGGCCGTGGTGCCCCCGCCAGATTGGCTGACCTGATCGATAGTCGCGATGAGATTGCGACCGTGATAAATTTTAAAGTGACCGCTGTTCAGATTGCCCATGATGATCCAGTTCAAGCCGCGGACAAACAGGACCTCGCGAATCACGCCAAAGGTTTTGGCGACGCGGCCGACCGTTTGTCGATGGTAGATTAGCCGAAAGCGGGGGAGGAGGCCCAATGATTCTTGCTTGACCTCCGCTTCAAGGGCACCGGCAATTGTGTAGACAGATAAGACGTCCGCACGCAACCCCCATTTGCCAACTAACAAGTAGCGAGAGTGATTCGTGGTATCGCGAATGACCGTGGTGGCCTTCGCTGACAGCGCGGCTTGATTTAGGTACAGTGTACGCATGGGGACCCTCCTTTGAATCTTGACTAGCATCTTATTAGTCTCATTCTAACATGTTTCACAAGAAGCCGTTCAATAATATCATTTAGCCGGCCATTATGATAGAATAAAAAGCGAGGTGTTGGGAATGAAACCGTTTATTCATAATGACTGGTGGCCGGTGCTCGAGCCCGAATTTGAGCAAACGTATTATCAACAATTGCGTCAATTCTTGGTCGAAGAGTATCAGCACTACCGAATCGACCCGGACATGTATCACATTTTTACTGCGTTCGAGTGGACGCCGTTTAGCCAGGTCAAAGTGGTGATCTTGGGTCAAGACCCGTACCACAACCCTGGTCAAGCGCACGGCTGTAGCTTCTCGGTCCTACCGGGAACGCCGATTCCACCATCATTGCAGAATATCTATAAAGAACTCGAGAGTGACTTGGGCATCAAGCCCGTCCACCACGGTTATCTAGAAAGCTGGGCCAAGCAGGGTGTCTTACTGTTGAACTCCGTGTTGACCGTGCGCGACGGCAAGGCCTTTTCTCATCAAGGAAAAGGTTGGGAACGCCTGACTGATGCGGCCATTGCCAAATTATCGGCACGGCCGGAACCTGTGGTGTTTATCCTGTGGGGTAGCGCCGCGCGGTCGAAGATCAGTTTGATCGATACGCAAACCAATATCGTTTTGCAGGCGCCCCATCCAAGTCCGTTGTCCGCTTACCGCGGCTTCTTTGGGTCCAAACCATTTTCCAAAACCAACATCGCACTGACATCATTGGGTGAAACACCGATCGACTGGCAACTGCCAGAGCACGTTTCCGTCGATGAGGGGCCGCACTCAGCATCTAACCAAGCATAAGTTGAGAGAGAATTGATTCGTGGGATATTTTATGGAGGTCATTATCTATGGAACTTTTTGATAGTCTCAAGCAAAAGATTAATGGACAAAACAAAACCATCGTTTTCCCTGAAGGAGAAGATGCGCGGGTCTTAGGCGCCGCTAGTCGGTTAGCCGCTGACGGACTGATCAAATCCGTCGTATTAGGCAAGCAAAGTGATGTTGAAGCGACTGCCAAGGACAACAATATTGACTTAAGTCCAGTGACCTTGCTGGATCCTGAAGCCATTCCTGCTGACCAACACAAGGCCATGTTAGACGCCTTGGTTGCACGGCGGAAGGGCAAGAACACGCCAGAACAAGCTGCTGAAATGTTAAAGGATCCCAACTACATTGGGACGATGATGGTCTACATGGACCAAGCAGACGGCATGGTTTCTGGTGCCGTTCACGCAACCGGTGACACGGTTCGGCCAGCCTTACAAATCATTAAAACCAAGGAAGGCGTTCACCGAATCAGTGGGGCCTTCATCATGCAAAAGGGCGACCAACGTTTCGTCTTCGCTGATTGCGCCATCAACATTGAGTTGGATGCACCGGGCATGGCCGAAGTTGCCATTGAAAGTGCCCACACGGCCAAAGTCTTTGACATTGACCCGAAGGTTGCTTTGTTAAGCTTCTCCACCAAGGGTTCTGCCAAAGGTGATATGGTCACCAAGGTTCAAGAAGCCACGAAGATTGCCCACGAAACGGCACCTGATCTGCCATTAGACGGTGAATTACAATTCGATGCTGCCTTTGTACCAAGCGTCGGTGCCCAAAAGGCCCCAGACTCCAAGGTTGCGGGTCATGCCAACGTCTTTGTCTTCCCAGAATTACAATCCGGGAACATCGGCTACAAGATTGCCCAACGCTTTGGTGGCTTTGAAGCCATCGGTCCTATCCTGCAAGGCCTGAACAAGCCTGTTTCTGACTTGTCTCGTGGCTGCAACGAAGAGGACGTTTACAAGGTTGCCATCATCACCGCAGCCCAATCACTCTAGCATTTATTTACTGGACACAAATGAATTGCTAAATTAAAAGATACCCGGATTGCTATTTATCAGCAGTCCGGGTATTATTTATTCTGATGGGAAAATGGTTACTGATCACCAGGTTAACGCGTCACTTGATTTGGCGGTGACTAGCCGCCTCCCGTCCGCCAAATATGAGCCGGAACGCGGTGGGCGGACGGGCCGAGCCAAAGGGCGGTCTCGACTCCTCGACTTTGAGCCGGAAGACCGCGTCTCAAAGTCGCCAGTTCCCTAACCGGCGTGAATCATGCCGCTAAGGGAACTCCCACGGGTGAGCTCATATTTGGCGAACTCCCGGCTACAGGGGTGATTTACCACCAGTCAGTCCAATCCTTGACACTGTTTGGGCAACAGTCAAATCCAATCTGATCCAGTGTTATTGATAAGCACTACCCCGCCGGAGGCAGCCGGCAGTGGAGCCAGCTGTGTCGACCCAGTTAGCTGGCGTTGTTTGCCAGGTTACTGGGTGGGACGACTTCAGAGACTCGCCGATTTTGCGAGACTTTGAAGCGAGCCGAAAGACCGTTTCTCAGTCTGGAGGCGTTCCCCAGAGCAGGCGGAACTGCTGGCTGGTGGAGGCATTCTGGTTTCACAAATTTCAGCGGTAAAGACGCTATCCGACCGGGATAAATAGTGCTGTTCATTTAAGTAAGCGTCATAGAAATTCGTTAAAAAGGGGAAAGTAAGTATGTTTGAAACGACCGTAACGAGTCCGGAACAAACCATGGCGTTGGGCCAAGCGTTGGCTCCCGCCTTGCAACCGCGAGATGTGATCTTGCTCGATGGTGATCTAGGGGCGGGCAAGACGACCTTTACCAAGGGATTGGCCCTCGGTCTGGGCATCAAGCGTAACGTGAAGAGCCCGACATTTACGATTATTCGGGAATATCAGAGTGGCCGCATCCCGCTGTACCACATGGATGTTTACCGGCTAGAAGACGGTAGCGGCGATGAACTGGGGCTCGATGAATACTTCAACGGGGATGGCGTGAACGTGATCGAATGGTCAAAGTTTATTGCCGACGAGCTGCCCGCACAGTATCTGCGCATCATTTTTAAACGTGACGATGCCGCTGGGGAAAATCAGCGAAAATTGACCTTTGAACCGGTTGGTGCGCGCTTTGAAAAATTAGTTCAGCAGTTGGAGGACAGCCAAAAATGAGTGAAGAAGTCGCTATTCGCTTACCGAATCCAGCCGACGCCAAGCAATTGTTGACGCTACTCGACCGGCTGCAGCAAGAAAGCGATACGTTTACCCTCGCCGACGCTGATGACCCGATCAGTGCCGCCCAAGAGGCCGACCAGCTGACCCAAATCACGCACAGCCCGCGGCACTTGTTGCTGGTGGCGAGCTTGGGGAATCAGCTGTTGGGTGTCTGCTCCATCTCGCCCACGCCTCAGGGCAATGTCGGTGAATTAGGCATTGCGGTGGAGAAAAAATATTGGCACATGGGCATTGGCACGGCCCTGGTCGATGAAGCGCTTTACTGGGCCGATACAGCCAGCGCGCTTCAGGCGATTGGGCTCATCGTGCAGACCCGTAACGTGGCGGCGATGAAGTTGTACCAGAAGCTAGGTTTCACCCGGACCGCGACGCCGCCCAAGCTGGTCACCGATGATGATGGTGAACAGGTCACGGCAGTCGAAATGGTCTACCAAATTACAGGACAAGACTAGCTCGGTGAGACCGGGCTTTTTTTGCGACCATGAAAGCGGTATCCTTAACTTAAAGCGATTCGCTTTGAGGAGGGTGTCAGATGTATCGTGCAGATGAACAGCGTTATCAAAAAATGGTTTATAACCGGGTCGGCGACAGCGGCCTCAAACTCTCGGCAATTGGGTTGGGGCTGTGGAATAACTTTGGCAGTGTGGATGCCTATGCCACCCAAAAGGCCATCGTCCAGCAGGCCTTTGATTTAGGCATTACGTATTTTGACCTAGCCAACAATTACGGACCAGAACCAGGCAGCGCCGAAACCAATTTCGGTAAAATGTTGGCAACGGACCTGAAGCCATACCGGGACGAACTAGTGATTGCCAGCAAGGCGGGTTATGTAATGTGGCCGGGACCCTACGGTAACTGGGGGTCACGCAAGAGTATCATCGCCAGCGCCGACCAGAGTTTGCGGCGGACCGGTTTGGATTACTTCGACATTTTCTACAGCCACCGGGCGGACCCGCAGACCAATCCGGCAGAAACGGCGTTGGCACTGGATCAATTGGTTCGATCAGGCAAGGCGCTGTACGTTGGCTTATCCAACTACAGTGGTGCGCAGATCAAGGTGATGGCCGGCATTTTCAAGGACTTACATACGCCATTTATTATCGACCAGCCGCGCTACAACCTCTTGAACCGGCAGATTGAAACGGACGTCTTACCGGAACTGACTGCGGAAAAGAAGGGCGCCGTCAGCTTCAGTTCGTTGTGCCAGGGATTATTGACCAACAAATATTTGCACGGCATCCCCGCCGACTCCCGCGCCATGAAGGCCACGATTCCGTTCCTCCACCCAGCCCAGGTCGAACAAACGCTGGGAACCATCAAGCAGCTCAATGCCGTGGCGGCGGACCGGGGACAGAGCCTGGCGCAAATGGCGCTGGCATGGAACCTGCGGCAACCGGCAATCGCCAGCGTTCTGATTGGCGCCAGCCGACCGGAACAGGTGGTGGCCAATGTGGCGGCGCTAGAGAATCTGACGTTCAGTGCAGCAGAGCTCACAGCCATTGACAATATCTTGGCGGCTCAAGCCCCAATCGACTGGTCTGCCAAGGCCTAACGTGCTGTTGAACAAGCTGGTTTGACCGGGTGTCTGTGGTGGCCGGACAAAATAAAAACCCGTAGGCCAATCGCGACGAATGCGACTGATCTACGGGTTTTGTGTCGTTGATTGACAGGTTGAAAACGCCTACCTGCTAAGATTAGCTAAATCAGAAGTTTACGGCACCCTGTTAGCTCTGTCGGTTTAAGCCGTCACCTTAACAAATGACTTCAACGGCTGGGTGCCAAAATGATTGGCTTCGTACAGCAGGATGTTGGCGCAGGCCAGGCTGTCATCCAGCGCGTTGTGGTGATGGTGTAGGTCGATGTTTAACTCATCACAGACCGTGTCCAACTTGTGGTTCGGAAATTCCGGGAAGAACTTCCGACTGGTTTTGACGGTGTCTAACGTCAAATAACGGGCTGGTGGCAGGTTGTAGTGCTCCAGACTGCTCCGTAAGACCCCGTTGTCAAAGGGCGCGTTGTGCGCGATGACGAGGCGATCGCGTTGGAAGAAGGGGGCAACGTGCTCCCAAACCTCAGGAAAGGTCGGGGCGTTGGCAACGTCGCGTTCGTGGATGCCGTGAATCTGGACGTTGCGCCAGAAAAAGTCCGTATCAGGCTTGATCAACGAATAAAATTCATCGACGACTTGGCTGTCGCGAACGATGGTCAATGCTAGCGAGCAGGCGCTGTAACGTTTGCCACTCGCGGTTTCAAAATCCATGGCAACAAAGTTCACTGAATAATCTTCCTCTCTGATGATGCCGGGGCTAGACGGTCAGTTCGTCCACGTCTAATTCAACGGGACAGTGGTCCGACCCCATGACTTGGTCTAAAATTTCTGCCTTCTGTAATTGCGGTTGGAGACGATTGCTGGTGATGAAGTAGTCGATCCGCCAGCCGGCGTTATTGTCGCGGGCGTGGAACCGGTAGCTCCACCAGGAGTAGCGGTCGGTGGCGTCAGGATTGAAGTAACGGAAGGTGTCCGTAAAGCCTGAGGCCAACAGGTGCGTCATTTTTTCCCGTTCGTCGTCGGTAAAGCCGGCGTTCTTGTGATTGGTTTTGGGATTGCGCAGGTCGATCTCCGTGTGGGCCACGTTTAGGTCCCCACAGAAAATGATGGGCTTCTTGGCGTCTAGCTTTTGAATGAAGGCCAAGAAGGCTTCCTCCCAGCCCATCCGAAAGTTCAGCCGCTTCAAACCACTACCGGAATTCGGTGTATAACAGGTTAACACATAAAAGTCCGGATATTCCAGTGTAATGGCTCGGCCTTCATGATCGAAGTCGGGCGCATCGATACCGTAGATGACGTTTAACGGTTTGTGCTTGGTAAAGAGTGCCGTGCCGGAGTAACCCTTGCGTTCGGCGTAGTTCCAGTACTGATAGTAGCCGGGCAGGTCAAGGTCGATCTGGCCTTCTTGCAGCTTGGTTTCCTGCACGCCGAAGAAGTCCGCATCCAGATCCTTAAAGGTCTCACCAAAGTTCTTTTTCACAATTGCGCGTAGCCCGTTCACGTTCCAAGAAATAAATTTCAATTTTCGCACCTCCACTAACTGATTTTAGTATACCAGAAATGTTAGATTTTGCTTTGATTGATGCGTTCATTCCCGGTTGACAGGGGATTCATGGTAAAATAGGTCTATTGACCAAAAAGGCTGAGACCTGGCTCACGGGTCAAGCCAACGGCACTCACGACATCGCGGTCTGATTGCAGATGCGCGACCGATTTTACTGACCAGTCGTGAGGATAAGTTAACGTGTCGCGCGTTCAGTCACTTACTGGCGTAACGCGGTTAAAATTTTTGCAGAACGAGAGGATAAACATGATGATGGCAGAAGATATCGCAACGGCTTTCCCGGCAATTGAAATTTTAAAAAATGAACCCTTAGCGCATTTTACGCACACGAAGACCGGGGGCCCAGCGGATTACCTGGCTTTTCCAACCAATATCCAAGAAACCAAGTCCCTGTTGGCATATGCCAATGACTGCCACTTACCCGTCACGGTCGTTGGCAATGCTAGCAACCTGATCGTGCGTGATGGCGGTATTCGGGGGCTGGTCATGATTTTGACCAAGATGAATCAGATTACGACGGACGGTCAAACGGTAACGGCTGAGGCGGGTGCGTCCTTGATCAAGACCACGCAAGTCGCCCAAAGTCAGTCGCTAACCGGCTTGGAATTTGCGGCGGGCATCCCTGGCAGTGTCGGCGGAGCGGTCTTCATGAACGCCGGTGCTTACGGCGGTGAAATCAGTGAAGTCGCCTTTTCTGCGGAAGTCTTGACGACTGATGGCGAGATCCGGACGCTGAACCAAGACGAATTTGACTTTGGTTACCGGCACAGCTCGATTCAAGATTACAACGACATCGTGTTGACCGCGACTTTTGCCTTGAAGCCGGGGGATGGTCAGGCCATTCAAGCCAAAATGGACGACCTGAACGCGCGGCGAGCCGCTAAGCAGCCGTTGGACCTGCCGTCTTGTGGGAGTGTGTTCAAACGCCCTGAAGGCCACTATACAGGCCAACTGATTCAAGAAGCCGGGCTACAAGGCCTCAAGTGGGGCGGTGCCCAAGTGTCCACGAAACACGCCGGGTTCATCGTCAACATTGACCACGCCACGGCGACTGATTACTTAGACCTGATTCACCACATTCAATCAGTGATTTGGGAAAAGGATCACGTTAAGTTAGAAACAGAAGTCCGGATTATTGGGGAAGCGCCGGTAGCGGAGCGCCCATAATCACAACAAATTAAAAGGGGGAACCTTATGTGCCTATAGTTGAAGCAGTGATCCTGTTGATCGTGTTAGTTTTGTTCTCTAATATTATCAGTCACTACCTCACGTTTATACCCGTCAGTTTGATTCAAATTGCCCTGGGGCTGATTGTCGCCTTGGTTTGGCGATTTGAAGTGCCACTGGAGACTGACTGGTTTTTGCTTTTGTTCATCGCCCCGTTGCTGTATAACGATGGGCGGCGCTTTCCCAGACGAGAACTCTGGCGATTGCGGGGACCGATTTTTGCCAATGCCATCTGGCTGGTCTTCTTGACCACGATTTTGGGTGGCTTCTTGATCTATGAATTGATTCCCAAGATGCCCTTCACGGTGGCGTTGGCCCTGGCGGCCATCTTGTCGCCGACCGACCCCGTGGCCGTGCAATCGATCTCCAAGCAGGCCAAGCTGCCAGATAGCCTGATGCATTTGGTCAGTGGTGAAAGTCTGATCAACGATGCCAGTGGCCTGATTGCCTTCAAATACGCCATCGCCGCCACGGTTACCGGTGCCTTTTCCATGGGGACCGCCGTGGGTGACTTCTTTTACATCAGTATCGTCGGCTTTTTGTCCGGACTGATCTTTATGACGGCCATTCAGCTGTTGATGGATATCTTGCGGCGTCAAGGCATTGATGATGTGATCTTTAACACAGTTTTGCAGATTGCCACGCCGTTCGTGGTCTACCTGGTCACGGAAGAAGTGACCCACGCATCCGGCGTGATTGCCGTGGTGACGGCCGGTGTGCTCTATCATGCCCGGGAAAACCGGATTGTGGAAGATTCACCGGAATTGAAATTGGTCACGGAAAAAGTTTGGGATATTATTATTTATTCGTTAAACGGTATCGTGTTTGTCATTCTAGGAATCGAGCTACCCGTGGCCACTTCGAAGGTCATCAAGGGTGGGCAATTCAATACCTGGCAGGCGCTGTTCTTCGCCTTCATGACCTGGGTCATCATTGTCGTCATTCGGACGGTCTGGACTTACGGGTACGTCTTATTTGAACGCCTCAATCACAAGGAACAGCCCAATAAGCCTGGCTTGCGAATGTCGATTCTGTCGGGCCTATCTGGGGTCCGGGGCGCCGTTACCATGGCCGGGGTCTTATCCGTGCCAATGACGATTGCCTCTGGGGCTGGTTTCCCGACGCGTTCTTTGATGCTATTCGTGGCGTCTGGTGTTATCATCATTAGTCTGGTGGCGGCCACAGTGACCTTGCCACTGATTTCTACGTCGGGGCAACCCCTCCAGACGCGGGCGAGTGCCAGTGATGAGAGCGCCAACGAGATTGATTTGGACGCGGACGGTGAGGAGATTCCCGTGGATACCGTGCGGCAAATCAGCGAGGACGAGGCGCGGGCCTACATCATGCGACTGGCTATTTCGAAAATCGAGGAGCTGCGGCGGCCCAACAATCAGCGGGCGGCCTACGACTTGATTTTGGATTACCAATTCGTCATCCGACGGTTGGAAATGAATTACCGGGCGGATACAGCGATGCAGAAGGTCTTGGAAGACGAAATCAAGTTACGCGAGGTCACGCTGGAGGGCGAACGCACATCCTTGAAGGAGCTGCGGAAGGGCGAAAAGATTACCCAGACCAGTTACGTCGGGGCCATTCGGCGCATTGAAAACATGGAAAGTCGGTTGACCCAAGTGGCCGGCCACACCATGCCCAGCGTGTTACGGTACTGGCGGGTCTTCTTCAAGCACATGTTCAGAAACGCGGCCTACTGGCTGCATTCCGAGGATACCGACCGGTTGCACGCGGAAAACAACCTGATTGAGCGGGAGACGGCCAAGGCGGCCATTAAGTCCTTGTCGCAGTACCTCGCCAGTTCAGATGTGGACGAAACGCAATTCGACAACCAGGCCGTTTACCACCTGCTGGTCCAATACCGAAACCGGATCGAACGGGCCAAGGCAGAAACGGCACCGGACCACGAGGAACTCTACCAACACCAGATCAACAAGTTGCGGGTGCGGGCACTGGGCGCCGAACGGACCGGGATTCAGTCGTTGTTAGAGGCCGGCAATATCACTTGGAACATGGCGTCACATTTGCGCCAGTACGTGAACTATTCGGAAAATGTGCTGGTGATGTCGCTCAATAACGACGAAGCTTAGTGCGCGTTGTTCCTGGTTTAGCGAATTCGAATAGATGCAAGGAGTTTGGGTTTAAATGTACCTAGGCTCCTTTTTTTGCGCCAAGTGGTTCGTACTGGCTGCCTTACCGTTCGTCAAATTTAGGCCGTGACGCTGTGGGAAGGGCCAGTCGAAGCCACAGAGCGGTCTTCAACCTCGCTTCGAGCCGAGAAACCTGCGTTACTACCGAAAGCACTAGCGGTCACAGGTGATGGGTGGTTTTTCACTAGAATAAATGTTTAGCAGCATCGTTGATACGGAAAATGACTAATTCCATTAGTAAGGCAACCGACCCAACCACCGAAAAAGGGTGACAAAATCAGGTTGGATTTCGTTAGTAAGAGTAGCGGGGATGTTAGTTAATGGCGCAAACTAAGAACGTGAGCGGCACAATGGGAATGCGCTGGCGTAAACCATGGTAAATTGGTTGTGTAAGATTGGGATTGGATAATCAATCAGATACCATCACATGGGTAACTGAGGAGTTTGGACGCGACAAAGTTGTCTCGATACACAAGAGTTCCGGAGGAGGCCAGGGGTGGAGCCAGCTGTGTCGACGGTGTTGGCTGAGGTTTCTTCTCAGCCTACAGCGTGGGGCGACTTGAGAGACTGGCGATTTTGCCAGGCTTTCAAGCGAACCGGAAGCCCGCTCTTTGGCTGGAGGTGTCCCCCATAGCAGGCGGAACCCCTGGCAGCCGGAGGTTGTGCGGTGGACAGCTTGATTGTGTAGCCCCGTCCGCCCACCGCGTCACGACCCATATTTGGCGGATGGAGGCGGCAATAATGCGTCCACCAATCAAAAAGTTGCGGCCCATCAGTGATGGCCCGCAACTGGGTAAGTCATTTTCAAATGTCTCAGGTGTTAGTCGGTTACTTCGCGATTGTCCATGATCAGGTACAAGATCCAGTAACAGAACAGCTGAATCAGCGTCATCAAGCCCACGAAGACCCACATGTTCGTGGTCCACATGTCCATCAACGGGCGGATGAACTGCTCGGGATTGAGGAAGAGATAGACCGTGTGAATGCGGAGAAAACGGCCGATGTACAGGCCCACCGACGTCAAGAAGGTGAGCACCAGCACGACGAACAGGTGGGCAATGCCATTATCCTTCGCCAAGCGGTGAGTGATAGCCTGGCTGACGTGATTGAGGCTCCAGAAGCCCAAAAACGAGCAGCTGATGGCGCTGATGATCATGTAGGTGAAGTAGATCCACAAGTGCGGCGTGACCCGCAACAGGCCACTCACGGCGTATGGCTGCAGGAGCGACAAGTGGAACAAGTCCGTTAACAGGTAGGGCGCGTTGGGATAGAAGAGCAACCACAAGATCACCAGCGGCCAAAAGAGCCAGCCGCGAGGGTGTTTGCTGCCCAGGTGAAAGCTCAATTCAATGGGGATGGCCCCTAGAAAGGTGTTGAGCACTAAGAAGGAGAAGGGATCCTTGGCACGGAAAAAGAGAAAAACGAGCCACGCCACAAAGAATACGCGGATTTCCCACTTTGCTCGCCGTTTCATTACCATCACCAATCCTTTCACAAGCTACTACCTTTATTTTACAGCGTCTCTGTCAGAAACGAACAGAATATGACTTCTATCTTAGCAGATTATTAGCAGATAAATAATGACAATCGTTCACTTTAAGGAATCTGTAAGTTTTTACGGCTGACACGGGGACTTTCGCCGAATCAAGCGGAATCGGGGCGAAATGTCAGCGGCGCCGTGCTATAATGAAATTTGAATTCAATTTGGAGGGAAAGTCATGAACCTGGATTGGGGAAATCTCCTAACTATCGGCAATCTGGTCAACGTTCTCGACATTCTTGTGGTGTGGTTCGTCATCTATGAATTAATCGTGATGCTACGCGGGACTAAGGCAATTCAGCTGTTCCGGGGTGTCATTTTAATTCTGATCGTCCGCTTTGTCAGTGCCTACATGGGACTGAACACGGTGTCGTGGCTGGTCGACCAAGTGATCAACTGGGGCGTTATTGCCATCATTATTGTTTTTCAACCAGAAATTCGGCGGGGGTTGGAGCACCTCGGCCGGGGGTCTTTGTTCGTCCGGGTCCGTCATGAAAATGAGGCGGCCAATAAGATGATCGAGGGCCTGGATAAGGCTATCCAGTACATGTCCAAACGGCGAATCGGGGCGTTGATGACGATTCAGCGCGATACCGGATTGGAGGACTACATTGAAACGGGGATTGATTTGGATGCGGAATTGACTGGTGAATTGCTGATCAATATCTTCATTCCCAATACCCCGTTGCACGATGGCGCCGTCATCATCCGGGACAACCGCATCGCCGTCGCCGCGGCCTATCTGCCGTTGTCCGAAAGTAATCTGATTCCCAAAGAATTGGGGACGCGGCACCGGGCGGCCGTCGGCATTTCCGAAGTCACCGATGCTTTGACCATCGTCATTTCCGAAGAAACCGGGGAAGTCTCCATCACCAAGAACAACGAGCTGTTGCGCGGGTTGACGCAGACGGATTACCTGAAGTTCTTGCGCAATGAACTGGTCAACGATGAGGCCACAGAGACCAACAACGTGTTTCTAAAGGCGTTGGACTGGTTCGATCAACGGTTTAGAGGGGGGCGGCGTTAATGAAAAACGAACGTTACACCACGTGGCTGTACCGCATTCTCGCCCTCATCTTAGCGATCCTGTTGTTCTTCTACGTCAACAGCACCAAGTCATCCAGCAATGGGTCGTCAACCAGCACCAGCAGCAACAACACCTCGTTGACGGCGACCAAGACCATGACAGTGTCGGTGCCCCTGCAACTAAATGTGAATAGTAATAAATACTTCGTGACCGGCTACCCGTCTAAAGTGAAAGTGAAGCTGAAGGGGCCGCTCGCCCTGGTGACCACGACGGCCAACACCCAAAATTTTAAGGTGTACGCCGCCTTGAGTGACCTGGGGGTGGGAAAGCACACCGTCACGCTGCATCAAGAAGGGTTGAACCACGAGATCTCCTCGACGATTTCGCCAGCAAAGATCTCAGTGGACATCGAACCACGACGGACGGTTTCATTCCCGGTCAAGGTTCGGTATAATAGTCAAAACATCGCTGCCGGGTACAGTGCTGGCAAGGCGACCTCAGACACCACCACAGTCAAGGCGACCGGGGCGGCTAACGAGATTGCCCGTGTCAAGCAAGTGGTGGCCCAGTTGACGGTACCCGCCAATACCAAGAAGACGGTCAAGAGCCAAGCGGTGATTGAGGCGTTGGATAGTAGTGGCAAGACGGTCAACGTCATTTTGACGCCGTCGACGACCACGGTGAACCTGCCCGTTACCTCGGATGGTGAGGGCAAAAAGGTTAGCGTCGATGTTTCCGGCAAAAATGGCAGTAGTGACTCGTCCTATTCGATCACGGCCAACCCCAAGAAGGTCATGGCGTATGGGAGTGCGAGCCAGTTGAGTAAGCTAGGTAGCAGTGTGGCCGCATCGGTGGATCTCAGTGATATCACCAGCAAGACCACCAAGACGATCACCCTAGATGCGGATGAAAACAATGTGACGGCCATTGACCCAACCACGATTCAAGTGACGGTCAACGTGTCGAACAAATAAACCAACAAACAGATTGAGAAATGAGGAATTTTGATATGAAGTATTTTGGAACTGATGGTGTGCGGGGCGTTGCGAACCAAGATTTGTCACCCGAATTAGCGTTTAAGGTCGGCCGCTTTGGCGGTTACGTGTTGACCCAACACGCCGATAGCGATAACGCGCATCCCCAAGTCTTAGTTGCCCGTGATACCCGGATTTCTGGCCAACTGCTGGAAAACGCGCTGGTCGCTGGTTTATTGTCCGTCGGCATTGAGGTGCTGCGCTTGGGTGTCATCACCACGCCAGCCGTGGCCTATTTGGTCCGGACGCAAGGCGCCGCAGCTGGTGTTATGATCACGGCCTCACACAACCCGGTAGAATACAACGGCATCAAGTATTTCGGTAACGACGGCTACAAGTTGTCTGATGAAATGGAAGAAGAAATCGAAGCTTTACTGGACGCCAAGAGCGACGACCTGCCACGGCCAACGACCGATGGCTTAGGGACCGTCGAAGATTACTCCGAAGGTAGCCAAAAGTACATTCAATTCCTGGAACAAACGATTGCCGATGACTTAGACGGGTTACATATCGCGGTCGACTCCGCTAACGGGGCCACCAGTGGACTGGTTTCCCGGCTGTACGCGGACCTGAACCTGGACTTTGACACGATTGCGACGACACCGAAC
Source organism: Levilactobacillus brevis (assembly GCA_003666485.1). Classification (GTDB taxonomy): domain Bacteria; phylum Bacillota; class Bacilli; order Lactobacillales; family Lactobacillaceae; genus Levilactobacillus; species Levilactobacillus yiduensis. The sequence goes on along the minus strand of CP032931.1, from coordinate 2,595,767 downwards.
GGCTTGAACATCAACGACCAAGTCGGCTCGACGCATCCTGAACAATTACAGAAGTTCGTCGTGGAAAAGGGCGCTGAGATTGGCTTGGCCTTTGACGGTGATGGCGACCGGTGCATCGCGGTCGACGAGAACGGCAACATTGTCGATGGTGACAAGATCATGTACATTTGCGGAAAATACATGGCGGAACATGGTCGCCTGAAAAAGGACACCATCGTGACGACCGTCATGAGCAACCTGGGGATGTACAAGGCCATGGCTGCGCACGAATTGAAGTCGGTCAAGACCAAGGTCGGGGACCGTTACGTGGTGGAAGAAATGCGTAAGTCCGGCTACAATCTGGGTGGCGAACAATCTGGCCACATCGTCTTTTTGGACTTCAACACGACCGGGGATGGCCTGTTGACCAGCCTGCAACTGCTGCACATCCTAAAGGTCACGGGCAAGAGCTTGTCCGAACTGGCCGCTGATGTCAAGACGTACCCCCAAAAGTTGGTCAACATTAAAGTGGCCGACAAGCAAGCTGCACTGGAAAACCCACAAGTCCAAGCAATGATTGCAACGGTGGAAAAGGAAATGAACGGCGATGGCCGCGTCTTAGTACGGCCTTCCGGGACTGAACCACTGCTACGGGTGATGGCGGAAGCGCCAACCGAAGAAACGGTGGCAGGCTACGTTGATCGTATTGCGGATGTGGTCCGTGCCGAAGTTGGGATTGATTAAGCATTTATCAAACGGGATTGCTGACTCAAAGGTGAGCCACCAATCCCGTTTTTGCTGCCAGAAAGCTTCGTAGGCCGGTTTTGGTGGGCCAATTGCCCTGTTTTCACCGGAAAATAGGGGGCAAAATTTACGGAAAAATTATTATTAAAATTTCGATAGACCGGTTTAGACTTTTCTGATTGACAACCTTGGCCAAAGGCTGTAAAGTATAGTCATTCAGAGATGATTTTCATAAGATTTCAGTCTATACCAATTTCTGAGAAAAGGGATTCATTTCGTTAATCAAACTATCCGACCCGGCCGGTTAACCGGAATTGGTGTCGAGCAAAGGAAGATATTAATATGTGTGGAATTGTTGGTGTTACGGGGAACGACAACGCCGTTAAGATTTTAGTTGACGGTTTGCAAAAATTGGAATACCGGGGTTACGATTCAGCCGGTATTTACGTTAACGACCAAAAGGGTCAGGACTACTTGGTTAAGACCAAGGGCCGGATTTCGCAATTACGGGCAAAGATTACGCCTGACGTTCACGGTTCCACGGGGATTGGGCACACGCGTTGGGCCACGCATGGGGTCGTTAGCGTGGACAATGCGCACCCACATTTTTCAAATGACAACCGGTTCTACTTGGTCCACAATGGTGTGATCGACAACTTCCAAGAATTAAAGGCGCAGTACTTGAGTGACGTGCCGTTCAGAAGCCAAACGGATACGGAAGTCGTTGTGCAATTGATCGACAAATTTGCCGTTGAAGACAATTTAGACGCTAAGCAAGCCTTCTTGAAGACGCTGAGCCTGTTGAAGGGGTCTTCTTACGCCTTCTTGATGATGGACCGCGATCAACCAGATACGTTATTCGTTGCCAAGAACAAGAGCCCACTGTTGATTGGGGTCGGTGACGGCTTCAACGTGGTCTGCTCCGATGCTTTGGCTATGTTGCGGCAAACGCACGACTTCTTAGAATTGATGGACGGCGAAGTCGTGACCATCACGCCTGACAAGGTCGCTATCCAAGACGCCAACGGCCAACCCGTTGAACGTAAGACCTTCCACGTCGACATGAACCCTGACGAAGCAGACAAGGGGACTTACCCATTCTACATGTTGAAGGAAGTCGACGAACAACCTAACGTGATGCGGAAATTAGCCCAAACTTACCTGTCAGAACACGGCGAGCCCGAAATTGATGACAAGTTGTTGAAGGCAATGCAAGCCGCTGACCGGCTTTACATCGTCGGTGCCGGGACCAGTTATCACGCCGGCTTGATTGGGAAGCGCCTGTTTGAAAATCTGGCCCACATCCCAACGGAAGTCCACGTGTCTTCCGAATTTGCCTACGAACAACCGATGTTGGCTGACAAACCATTCTTCATTTTCCTGACGCAATCAGGGGAAACGGCCGATAGCCGTGAAGTCTTGGTCAACGTCAACGACGCGGGTTACCCAAGCCTGACGATCACCAACGTGCAAAACTCCACGTTGTCTCGTGAAGCCACTTACACGCTGTTACTGCATGCCGGTCCTGAAATCGCCGTGGCCTCAACCAAGGCGTACACTGCCCAAATTGCGCTCGAAGCCATCTTGGCCAAGGCGTTGGGTGAAGTGACGGGACAAATCATTGCCCAAAACTTTAACGTTCGTCAACAATTAGGTTTGGTGGCAACAGGGATGCAAGCCATCGTCGACGAAAAAGATAAGCTGGAAAAGATCTCCAACGACTACTTGATGAAGACCAACCGGGCCTTCTACATCGGTCGGGGACTCGACCACGCCGTTTCCTTGGAAGCCGCTTTGAAGCTGAAGGAAATCTCTTACATCCAATGTGAAGGATTCGCTTCAGGTGAATTGAAGCACGGGACGATTGCCTTGATTGAAGATGGTACGCCGGTTATCGGCTTCATCACCCAGGCGAAGACGGCCGGTTTGACGCGCAGCAACTTGCAAGAAACCATGGCACGTGGGGCCAAGACCTTGACCATCGTGCGTGAAGGCTTAGCCGTTGACGGCGACGACCTGATCTTGCCAGACGTTGACGAAATGTTGATGCCATTGCTGAGTGTCGTGCCTGCCCAACTGTTGGCTTACTACACCAGCCTGAACAAGGGCCTGGATGTCGACAAGCCACGGAACTTGGCTAAGAGTGTCACTGTTGAATAGGGTTTAACTTAAAACAAAACGAAGCGGTCACGTCTCAGGTCAAACTGAGAGGTGGCCGTTTTTTGCAACTATGTAGGCATAGTTTGCCGCCTTACCGTTCGGCCAATATGAGCTGGAACGCGGTGGGCGGACGGGTCGAGCCACAGAGCGGTCTCGACACCTCGCTTTGAGCCGAAGACCACGTCTCAAAGACGCCAGTTCCCTAACCGGTAAAGCCCACCGCTAAGGGAACTCCCACGGCTGAGCTCATATTAGCCGAACTCTCGGCTACACTGGTGGTTGTCAATGTATCTGGTTTTGGTCAATTGGTGATTGCATTGTTGCCGACCCAATGTCAGTTGACTTGACCTAATCAATCTGCCGGAGGAGGCCAGGGGTGGAGCCAGCTGTGTCGACCCAGTTAGCTGGCGTCTTGTGCCAGGTTACTGGGTAGGACGACTTCAGAGACTCGCGGACCTTGCGAGGCTTTGAAGCGAGGTGGAAGCCCGCTCTTTGGCTGTAGCCGTTCCCCAGAGCAGGCGGAACCCCTGGCAGCCGTAGGCGACTGGCTTGGACAATAGACGAACGGTAAGGCGGCCTTCAAAATGAGTTGCCCAACAACCGACTTTGTTCGACACAGATCAAGTGTTTTCCTTGCCTAAATTTAGGTTTAGTTGTATAGTAATTGCAAATCATCTAAACGAGGAACGGAGGTGCAGACCATGAAGTATACGAAGCGAGTCGATAGTCACAAGAACCAGAAGCAACGGGATGCGACCTTTGAAAAATTCCGTAAGCAGCAAAACGATTTAAGCGCGAACCGACGGGGAATCCGGCGGAAGTAGGACGATAGCCATTGGCGGTCGCCCTTTTTGTTTACAGAAAATTTACCAAACTCCTGAGCAAAAAGCTTGAAAAACTGGTCTAGAGCATTTATAATTGGGCTATACCATTAAGAGAGGGAGACTGAATGATATGGAACAATTAACAAATATGAATGTACAAATTGTCAGTGACAAGCAAGCAGGCGGCAAAGCGGGGTTCAAAGTCTTTGAAGATGCCTTACAAAATGATGCGAAGGTTCTAGGCTTGGCCACTGGGAGCACGCCAGTCACGATTTATGGACAACTCGTGGCCAGCGATTTGGACTTCAGTCAGTTAACGTCGGTCAACCTGGACGAATACGTGGGGCTGAATGCGGATCATCCCCAAAGCTACCACTACTTCATGCAACAACACTTATTTAACGCCAAGCCATTTGCGCATTCCTACGTGCCAGATGGGTCTAACTTAGACGCAGCGGCCGCTACCAGCGAATACGACCAAATTATCGCGGACAACCCGATTGATCTCCAACTGTTGGGCTTAGGTAAGAACGGGCACATTGGCTTCAACGAACCCGGCACGGATCCCGAATCCACGACGCACAAGGTGACGCTGACAGAATCAACGATTGACGCCAATGCCCGTTTCTTTACCAACGCCGATAAAGTACCCCGTTACGCTTACTCCATGGGTATTGGATCCATTCTGAAAGCCAAGCAGATTCTGATTGTGGCCTACGGTGAAGCCAAGGCAGCCGCAGTGGCAGCCATGATTCAAGGTCCAGTCACGCCAGACGTGCCGGCCAGCTATTTGCAGACTCATCCGAACGTGACCGTGATTTTGGATGAAGCCGCTGCAAGTCAGTTAGATTAAGTCTTTGTGTCAAAGGCGTTTTCTCTTAAATTCCCCTTTCTGCACCCGGTCGAGATATGGTATTCTTGACTTGGAAACGATTTTAAGGGGGAAACCGGTAAGATGAAACGAACAAAAAGATGGCTGCTGGCCACGCTGATTGTCGGCGTGGGTCTCGGCGGTCTCACCATGAGTAAGGGAACGGGTCATGCGGCGACTACCGATCCTCAATCTTTCATTTCAACGTTGAAAAGTCCCGTCACCTCGGTGGCGAACCAGTATAAATTGTACCCGTCCGTCATGATGGCGCAGGCGGCGTTGGAAAGTGCCTGGGGAACCAGTACGCTGACCACGACGGCTAACAATTATTTTGGAATCAAAGGCAGTTATAACGGGCAGTCCGTGACGATGCAAACGGCCGAGTACGACAGTGATGGCCAACTGTATTACACGAACGCCAATTTCCGAAAATATCCAAGTGCCAAGGCTTCAATGACCGACAACGCAACGCTTTTGCGCGGTGGTACCAGCTACAATCCCACACTCTATAGTGGGACGTGGCGGGAAAACGCGGCGACTTACAGCGATGCGGCCAATGCCTTGACCAATACTTATGCGACGGCACCGACGTATGGATCCAGCTTGATTTCCATCATTAAGACGTATGGTCTGAACACGTTGTTGGACGGGAGCGCAAGTAGTTCTTCGTCATCTAGCAGTAGTTCGTCCAGCGAGTCTTCAACGGATACCACCCCAGAACCGACGTACGCGACGGCCAAGTATTACGGCGCGGCTGGCGGGCAAACAGCGCGGTTGAACAGTAAGTACACCAGCTATCGGCTGTACAATCACGTGAAGGGCACGCGAGCTGACATTACCAAGACGGCTTGGAAGAAAGTGAAGGCCGGCCAAGACGTACAGGTCTATTTGAACATGCGGGGCGTGAAAACCACTAAGAATGGCAACAAGACCACGTGGTACCGCATTACCTTTAGCAATGGCGCCTCCGCAAAGCGATACTGGCTCTACAGTAAGGCATTGACGTTGCCAAAGGTGACCTACAGCAAAGGAACAGCAAAGGTGAAGGTCAACAGTGCATTGAGTGGGTATTACTACAACCACGTGTACAATTCACCCTACTTGGCCAAGTCGATGGGCAAGTTAAAGGCACTGACCGCCAAGTCCTATACGGCGGACAATCAAGCCGTTCGCACCCAGGATGGCATCAAAACGACCTGGTACCGCATCAAGGTCGGCGATAAGAAGTACTGGATCGCGGCCAACGAAGCGGCGGCCAGCCCACAGTATGATTACGTGACCTATGCCAATGCCAGTGGTACCAAGAGGTTGAGTGCCAAGTACAGCAAGTATCATTTGTACAATCACGTGAAGAAGACGCACTTCGACCAGCAGACCTTTGATTGGCCGAAGGGGGTCAAGAAGGGGACCAAGGTTACCGTGAACTATAAGGGCGTCAAAACGACTTATGGCACAACGTGGTACCGGTTCAAATTCAACGGCGATAAGACCAATTACTGGGTCGATTCACGCGCATTAGCTTAAGTCAATTCACTGGAAGTTCTAGCCGTCATGGCTGGAACTTTTGTTTTTTGTACCTCGGTCCTTTAATAAAGTTCTAAAGCTCATCGTAAACTACCCACAAGGCAGTATTTTTTGGTATAATACAACAGACTGAGCCCGGTCCATTTACGGGCGCGTAGGTAACGCAAAAACTGAGTTAGGAAGTTTAATTCATGGATAATTCTTACAAAATTAAGGTACAACACGTTACGAAGGAATACGATCTTTACAAGAGCCAGGCTGAAAAGCTGCGGTCGTTCTTCTCGCTGCGCAACTCAACGGTGCCGCACTTCTGGTCACTGATGGGCATTTCCCTGGAAGTGAAGCCGGGCGAAACGCTGGGCTTGATCGGGGTCAACGGCTCTGGAAAGTCCACCTTGTCCAACATCATTTCCGGCATCATTCCCCAAACGACGGGGACGGTCGATGTTCGCGGCGATACCTCGATCATTGCGATTGGGGCTGGACTGCGGGGCAACCTGACTGGATTGGAAAACATCCGGTTGAAGGCCTTGATGCAGGGGCTGACCAATCCCGAGATCGATGCGTTGATGGACGACATCGTGTCGTTTGCTGATATTGGTGATTTCTTGTACCAACCAGTCAAGAGTTACTCCTCAGGGATGAAGTCCCGGCTAGGGTTCTCCATCGCCGTGCACGTCAACCCGGATATCCTCATCATTGATGAAGCGCTGTCCGTCGGGGATGATACTTTCTACCAAAAATGTGTGGACAAGATTTCTGAATTCAAGGATGAGGGCAAGACCATCGTCTTCGTCAGTCACTCCTTAAAGCAAGTGGAAATCTTGTGTGACCGGGTTGCTTGGATCCACTACGGTACGCTGAAAGAACTTGGCGCCACCAAGGACGTGGTCAAGCATTACCGCGAATTCACCAAGTGGTTCAAGGGCCAGACCAAGAAGGAAAAAAAGCACTTCCAACGCCAAATGAAGACCAACCAGAAGTCGTTTGACATCGACGCTTACCAAAAGCAGGTCACCGAGGAACGCCAAGCGGCGGCGCCAACGGATCGCAACGTAGCGGCTGAGGTCAAGAAAGATTTCTATGGGTCGGTCATCAGCGAAAAGATGAGCTGGGGCAACCGGTTACTGACCAGTGCCGTGGCCATCGTCTTTGTGGTGGCCTGCCTGGTCAATATTTCTGGGCATTCGCTGGGTGAGGTCATCGAGCATCCAAGTAACATCGTGCACCCCGAAACAGTACTGCACGACCAGAACAAGACAACTAACGTTAAATAAATTAGAACACGGTAATAAAATGGATAGATTTTTATCATTTATCGTGGTATCTTTAAGTTACCATTTATTTACCCCTTTATTTAATTTCCCAATGAATTGAATAAAGGTTTATCTCTCATTTGGTGGAAACTAAATGGTGGGGCTGGAGCAATCCGGCCTCTTTTTTTGTCTTTCGACCGCGATGTTGGTTTTAAATTGTCAGAATTGTCAGAAGTTGCTATACTGGGGCCAATCCAAAACGTTAGGGGTGGTCTCATGATTGCATATAAGCGGGTATTGGGCCATGTGACTTGTTGCGCTTAGTCAATTCACATGGAGGAAAAATCATGACAGCAATTTATGACAATGAAAAATTTTTTGAACGCTACCAACAAATGCCGCGGAGCCAACAGGGCTTAGCCGGAGCCGGGGAGTGGGCGACACTAGCACCACTCTTGCCAGACTTCACGAATCAAGACGTGCTGGACCTGGGCTGTGGCTATGGTTGGCACGCCCGTTATGCGGCGGAACACGGCGCACGGTCCGTACTGGGCATCGATATTTCTGAAAAGATGCTGGCCGTGGCCCGGCAAAAGACGACGAGTCCGGTCATCACCTATCAGCGAGGCGACCTGACCAAGTTAGACTTACCGGCTGATCAGTATGAGACGGTACTTAGCTCGCTGGCCCTGCACTACGTACCAGACTTTGCTGCGGTCGTCGAACAAGTGGCGCGCTACCTGAAACCGAACGGGCAATTTATCTTTTCCGTGGAGCATCCCGTCTTCACGGCAGCTGGTAGCGAGCAGTGGCACCGTGACAGTCAAGGGCAGATTCAAGATTTTCCGGTCGACCGGTACTTTGAGGAAGGCGAACGGACGACGGAGTTTCTTGATACACCAGTTCGTAAATACCACCGGACATTGACGACTTACTTGGAGACGCTCCTACAACGGGGCTTTGTACTAGAGCACGTCGTCGAGCCGCAGCCACCGGTGTCCATGCTGGACCTACCTGGCATGCGCGACGAGTTGCGGCGGCCAATGATGCTGATCGTGGTTGCCCGCAATCAGGGATAAGTAATTAAAGGTTGCAAGCTCGAAAGTAGCCAGATTTATGGTGATACCACAAGGACAAAAGTAGTCTTTGAATGTCATGTGATCGGTGCTGGTCGCCTTACCGTTCGCCAAATTTGGACCGTGACGCTGTGGGAAGGACCGGTCGAAGCCAAAAGTCGGTCTTCAACCTCGCTTCGAGCCGAAAATCACGTCTCGAAGACGCCAGTTTCCAAGCAGGTCACTTGAAAACTCCCACGGCTGAGTCCAAATTTAGCTCACTCTCGGCTACGTGACAGGTTACCCACTAGTGTGGATGAACGTTGCCATTTCAGAGATTTCCCTGCAAATTTGGCGGGTAATCTCTGACAGCCGCAGATGGCGGTGTGGACTAATTTAGTGTTCACAAATCCTTGTCAGCTGAGTATTATCAGGTGTTTTTGTACTTGCAACTTTTAGGTAAGTAAATCGTGAAATTAACGGAAGAGACGGCTGCGCAGGTGGCTGTTTCTTTTTTATTTAGGAAATGTGGTGGATGCGTGGGTGAACGTGGAAAGCCCCGCCAATCGGCAACTACGGCCCACAAATCATCAAGCCCCATGGCCATGTCACAAAAAAATAGTGAAAATTACCAACTATTTTTTGAAAAGCATTGACAGCGCTTACAAAAACCGGTATATTATATCTCGTAAGGTATTAATAATTACCTTCTAATCAATTCTCTTTCTCTCTTATGCCGACCACTGCCATTCCCTGGTAGTGGTTTTGTTTTGCCCAAAATCACGGTATAATAGAAATATTGTGTGGAGGTGATTGTGATGAAAAGTCATGAGACATTTACATTGATCGAGGAAATTACACGCCTCGATGGGAGCAAGTACATGGAAATCAGTGACATGGTCCAAAACGGCCGGGCGGAGTTGGCGGTCGAACGGAAGCTGATCAAGCAGGTCCGCATCCTCCAGCTCAACATTGCCCACACGCCGCACGTGCAGGCGTACGAGGACTATGTCAATGAGAATTACACGATGCCTGAAGAAGACTTCACCGAATTTCAGGAGTGGAAACGCACGCCGGAAATGCAAGAAGAAGTGGCAGCGATTTTACATGAAAATCACATTGGGTAGTCGATAGTTAATGGTCAAACCCAACTGACCCGATAACGCTAACAAAAACTGTGAAAGCTCTAACGCGGTAAATGCCGTCGTTGGGGCTTTTTTCATGGCATTAGCGGACAGTCATCTATCAGTATATAAACCAATTGTTAGTTAAATTGGTTACAAAATTGTGGTACTCAACTAGTAATCGTGCTACTATGAAAACGGATTCATTAATACACACATTTTTTGTTTTGGAGGGACATTTTATGAAAAAATCTTTAACTGTGATGAGTGTTTTATTAATGCTGACTAGTGCGGGTGCCGGTATTTCCCTGAATCAAGTCGTTACCCCAACGTCGACGGCGCAAGCGGCTGCTTTGAACGCAGCTAAATTGGCTAATGGTAAGTACAGCATCAACTTCAACGTCTACAAGACCGGGACCACGACGGCTTCTGAAGCGGCCCAATACCTCAACAGCAAGGTAACGGTCAGCGTGAAGAGTAAGAAGGCAACGGTCACCATTAAGGGCACCACTGCTGGTAACCAATTTATCCAAGCACTGACATTAAATGGCAAGGACGCCCAAGTAACGAAGGCGGCAAGCGGCAATACATACACCTTCAGTAACGTTAACTTGAAGAAGGACCAAGTCATCGGATTTAGTTTGGCAGTCCCAATGAACGGCCAAACCATTAAGATGCAAGAATCTGCGACCCTGAAATTTAACACTAGCAGTTTAAAGGCCACCAGCAAGGCTAAGGCCAAGAAGGTTGCTTTGAGCACCAAGAAGATCAAGGCCAAAGCCAAGAAGTTAAGCGGGACCGCGACCAAGGGCGCCAAGGTGACGGTCAAGCACAACAAGAAGACCTTAGGTAAGGTCACGACCAAGAAGAAGGCTTACACGGTCAAGCTGAAGAAGGCTGTGAAGAAGAGCTGGAAGCTAAAGGTCACCGCAACCAAGGCGGGCTACAAGACCGTGACGAAGACTGTTACTGTTAAGTAAGTGAAGTGGTAAAGTCACTACCGGTTTTCGGTGGTGATTTTTTGGTTATACAAGTCAGCGTGGACGAGGTGTTGGCAGGTATCTAGTAAACGCTAAGACTAGCGAAACCAGGATACCTCCGCCAGCCAGCAGTTCCGTCTGCTCTGGCGTCTTTGAGACGCGAACTTCGGCTCAAAGACGAGGTGTCGAGACCGGGCTTTGGCTCGACACGTCCGCCCACCGCATTCCGACCCATCTTTGATGGACGGTAGGCGGATGTTTTTCACAACGCAACCAATTTAAAACCAATAAAATAAAGAAATGGGGGAGCACTCATGAAACACATCCAGCAATTATTCCGGCTGATTGGCTGGCTCGTGGTGGGCCTGGCACTCTTTGCCTGGGGTCAACCCGTGAGCAGTCACGCGGCCACTTTGAGCAATGGCATTTATCAAGTGCCACTGAAAATTTTAAAAGCCGACAGTTCCGCAACCTCCACGGCCAGTCAGTTCTTTGGTAAGTCAGCGGTCGTGCGGGTGAACGACGACCAGTATACGGTGCTGATCACCTCCAACGGGGCGCAGTACATCAAGTCGATGAAGGTTGCCGATCAAGCCGTGACCAAGGTCAAGACGGTCAAGTCGCAGGCCATTTATCAGTTTAACCTGACGAAGCAGAAGAGCCCGTTGACGACGACCTTTAGCCTGACCACGCCATTGGGCGCCATGAAAGAAACGGCGCGGCTAACGTTGGGCTGGGGGCAGGCCAAGTCGTTGAGTACCAGTACGGCGACCAGTGACCTGATTGCCCAGACCGTTAAATTAATTCCGGCGACGAGCAGTTCTTCGAGCATCAAGGTTCCTAAAACGACGGGCACCACGACCAGTACCAAGACGTCTAAGGCTGCGACGACTCGTTCGGCTAAGACCGAGTACTGGCGCTACCAGGTCTTACAGGGCAATAAGATGGCCAAATCTGAGGCCGACCAGTACTATACGGACGTGGCCACGGTCACACCACAGGGAAGCGGCTATCAGGTAACGCTCAAGGTCGCCTACGCCAAGTCGTTGAAGCTGGGCAGCAAGGCCGTTGTGCCTGAATCGATCAACGGTCAGCAGCCGCAAAACGTGACGTACGGGCAGCAGGGCAAGACCTACACCATGCACTATGCCTTTACAATCAAGCGGCCCAGTCAATTGACGCAAAAACTAATTCCCGGGCGCATCCACGTGACGGTCCCCGCCATGAACATTAGCCAGACTTTCCCCGTCCGCTTCCGCTTTGCCCGTAGCGGGGCAGCGAATCAGGCGGCTGCGGCTAACGTGAGTGCGTTGCCGCAAACGAAAAACGTGGCGGCCGCATCGGCGACGAGTCAAGCTGCCACCAGTTCAAGCGAGCAACCACAACGCAAGGCCGAGTTACCGGCAACCGGTGAGTATCGCGGCCTGGCGTCGTTGATTGGCGTCGTGGTTCTCGGTATCGGGTTAGGAGGCAGCATTTATGTTAAAAAGCATTAAAGTGGTGATCCTCGCCCTGATACTGGGCGTGCTCGCCAGTCTGACACCAGTGGTGGGGCACGCGCAGTCGCTGGATTACGCAGCGCTGAAGTACGGGACTAACCAGACGTCCATGGCCAGCGGGTATTTCGTCCATCCCGCCCAGGTGACCGTGAAGAATCACGCCTACGTGGTGACTATGGACATTAAGACGGCCAAGAAGCTGACGAGCTGGCCGGTGACGGTCCTGTCGGTGGACGGCCACGCCCCGGAAAATGTGCGCAAGACCAAGGACAGCGCCGGTAATTCACACCTGTACTACGCGTTTACCACGACTGATCTGAAACGCAAGGTCACTGCCAAATTGGCGATCGACGTCCCGGACGTGTACAAGGCCAAGCACCTGATTGCGTTCAAATTTAAGACGGCCCATTTGCCAGCTCTGACGACGGCTAAGACGGCCACAACCGCTGCGAAGACAACGCAGTCGACGCCGGCGGCAACCAGTCGTCGTCACCAGCAAGCGGCCGCTAAGAGCAGTAGCGCATCCACAGCTAAGCCAAACACGAAGACATCCAAGCGCCATCACAGTCGTCAGACCAGCCAGTCCAGCTCGAACAAGACGAGCAGTCAGGCCAGTCAAGCAACGCAGACGAGTAGCAGTTCCAGTCAACAAACCACGGCTGAAGCGGATCAGGTTCCCCAACAAAAGACCCACTGGGGCGGCCTGATTGGCGGTGCCGTGGCCATCATCGTCTTAGTCGGCGGTGGCAGCTGGTGGTACTTCGGTCGGCATTAGGAGGATGACGAAAATGAAAAATCCAAGAACTATCGGGTTGGTGACTCTAGCCGTCATCCTGATTGTGGGGGTAGCTGGCGGTGGGTTCGCTTGGCACCAGCACCAACGGCGAGCAGCGCAACCGCGGATCGTGGCTACCACCTATGCCATCGTCCAGATTGCGGATAAGCTGAACTTGCCCCTAGTGGGCGTGCCGACGACGGCGAACACCTTGCCGCAGCGCTACCAGCACCTCACCAAGGTCGGCAGTCCGATGAATCCCAGCGTGGAAAAGATCACGGCGTTAAAGCCGACCGCGGTCTATTCCGTGACCACGTTGAATGACCAGTTTGGCAAAGCCTTCAAGGCCCAACACGTCATGCCCCATTTTTTGGACCTGACCAGTGTGGCTCATTTACAAACGACTTTGACGCAACTGGGCAAGCGCTACGACCGGCAGTCAGCCGCAACCAAGCAAAATGCCCGTATTAATCTGGCCAAGCGCCATGCCAAAAACCGGGCCCAGGGTCGCACCCGGCCGCGGGTATTGGTCCTGATGGGCCTACCTGGCGCCAGCTACATGGTGGCCACCAATCGCGCCTACGTGGGGGATCTGGTCCGACTAGCGGGTGGACGGAATGTCTTTACCAGCAGTAGTCAAGAGTATCAACAACCCAATGATGAGGCCATTCAAAAGGCCAACCCCCAGGTGATTTTGCGCCTGGAGCATGCCATGCCGAAGATGGTCACGCAACAATTCAAGCAAGAATTCAAACGCAATGCGATGTGGGCCAAGACGTCGGCGGTCAAGCACCATCGCGTCTATGACCTGCAGGAACCCATCTTTGACGCGACCGCCAACATGCGCGTCGTGACAGCCTTGGATCAAGTGAGCCAGTGGCTGTATCCCAAGGGGGTGACCGCATGACGAAAAATAGCGGCTGGTGGTACGGTGGCGTCATCGTGCTCTTACTAGCCACCAGCGTGATTGCCCTCATGGCCGGGACCACATGGCTGGGTCTTCCGCAACTGGTCCAAGCCGCGGGGCATCCCGGGAGCACGGCCTTTGTGACGGCCTTTTCTTTGCGACTGCCGCGGATCTTGAGTAGCTTGATCTGCGGGGGGAGTCTGGCCGTGGCGGGAGCCTTGTTTCAAGCGGTCTTCCGCAACCCTATCGCCGACCCCAGCATTCTGGGAATCAGTTCGGCGGCGGACTTTTTCAAATTAGGCGGGGCCTTGCTCCTGCCGTGGCTTCCGGGCCGCAATTGGCTGATGGCCGTGGTTGGTGGGCTAGTGGTCCTGATCATCTTGACCAGCGGCCGAGCCCTCGCAGATCCGTATCGCCTAATTATCGTTGGGGTAGCGTTGGACGCCACGTTCGTCGGACTTCAACAGCTCTTGAGCAGTGGGGCCGCTCAGGTCAGTCACAGCACGTTTAATGGAACGACCTGGGCCGATACGACGACCGTCCTGATTCTTGGCGTTCTCGGGCTCATAGGGGCGCTGTTACTGACACCCTGGGCCAATTACCTGAAACTGACCGATAGTGCCTTAAAGAACGTCGGAGTGCCGGTTAGCGTGATTCGCTGGAGCCTGCTGTTGCTGGGGATGTACCTGGCCGTGAGCGTGACGGCCGTGGTCGGTGCGATTCCGTTTGTCGGCATCGTGGTTCCCAACGTGGCGCGGCGGCTAGTTGGCCACGATTACCAAACGCTGGTGCCGTTCTCCATGTTGGCCGGGGCCTGGCTGATGCTGGCCGCGGACACGTTGGGGCGGACCGTGATCGTGCCCAGCGAGATTTCGGCGGCGACCATGATGGCCGTCATCGGCGGACCATTTGTCATTATTTTGCTACAACGGGGGCGAGGATTCCATGGAATGTCAACACGTTAGCTATCAGTATCCCCACCAAACGCAGGGGCTTCACGACCTGACCGGGACTTTTCCGCCGGGACAGGTCACCACCATCATTGGCCCCAATGGTGCGGGCAAATCCACGCTGCTCAATCTATTGGCGCAGCGACTCCCAATACAAGCGGGGCAAATCTTGTTGGATCAACACCCCGTGACGCAGCTGAAACCCAAGGCGCTGGCCCAGCAGGTTGCCATGGTCACGCAGCGCCATCAGCTGTACGATGAGCTGACGGTGCGCGAGGTCGTGGCGACGGGCCGGTTGCCGTATCACGGGTTGTTACAGGCGGTACCGCCGACCGAGGTCACGCCCTACCTAGCACAGAGTGGGCTGACGGACTTGGCCGATATGGTGATGCAAGATCTCTCCGGTGGTCAGCAGCAACGCGTCTGGTTAGCAGCGGCCCTGGCACAAGAGCCTAGCGTTCTGTTGCTAGACGAGCCGACGACTTACCTGGATGTGCACTACCAGCAGGTCCTCATGACGCAGCTGCGACAGTTGGCGGCGCGGGGGATGACGGTCATTCAGGTGCTCCATGACATCAACCAGGCCTTTCGCGAGAGTGACTGGTTGTGGTTGCTGCAGGCGGGCAAATTGGTGGCTAGCGGCACGCCGACGGACTTGCGGGACGCCACTTTATTGGCGCAGGCCTTTGCCACGCCAATCGAAATCGTGGATGTCCCCCAGCTCGGCCCTTACATCGTGCAGATTCCTGAGTGATTTTGTTGTGGACCGGTATGGTTGTTGGGGCTGGCCGCCTTACCGTTCCGCGAAAGCTAGGCTGGAACGCTGGGGAAGGACCGCCCCGAGCCTGAGAAGCGGTCTCGTGGCTTACTTTGAGCCGGAAAACCGCCGTCTCAAAGATACCAATTTGTCAGCCAAAATCGCTGCCAAATTCCCCGGCTGAGCCTAGTTTCGCTCCACTCTCGGCTACTGTAATGGATTGCCACAGCAATTGGTCAAGAACTGAACTGCCTTGCAGCATTGTTGGCAGGCATTCGGTAGCTGATTGCTGGTGCAGTTGACACGCTTTGTGGGTGGCCACCACTACCGTAGCCGTGAGCTCGTGCGATATGAGCTCAGCCGTAGGAGTTTGCTTAGCGGCAGGGTTCATGCCGGTTAGGAAACTGGCGTCTTTGAGACGCGGTTTTCGGCTCAAAGGCGAGGTGTCGAGACCGCTTCTTGGCTCGACCCGTCCGCCTACAGCGTTCCGGCTCATATCGCGCGGGCGGTAAGGCGGCCAGCACCAACCCAAGTCGCCCAATCAACGCAAACCAAATAAACCAAATAAACCAAGCAAATCGCAATTAATCACCTGATTGGTGAACAATTGCGATTTTTTATCGGGTGAAATAGTTGTTGGTGAAGGTGATAAGACCAGCGTTTAGCCGGTTATCAGTCGCTAAATATATAATAAATTATATACGATAGTGTATGAAATTATATTTACAAAACAATGAAAGCGTTTTATTCTAGAAGCGTGCGAAGTTCAGTTCAGCTAACTGGGGGGTTAGTCAACTTGGATTTGGCTAAAATCTTAGTGATGGAGGGAAGGTCAATGAGCACCTATCGACGGCTTAACAAAACACTTTTGTGGGTGTTGGTGATTGCGTTTTCGATTCTGATTGCGGGCGGGCTGCTGATTTTTAAGAATGAAGCACCACGGCCTACGAAAATCGTCAGTCAAAATGGGACGACGTTAGTGACTAAGCAACAGTTAATTTCCGGCCAAGCGGTCTACGAAAAGTACGGGCTTACCGATTACGGGAGCTATCTGGGAAATGGGACTTACTTTGGTCCCGACTACACGGCCCAGGCGTTACATGTTTATATTCAGGGGATGTATCAATACTATAGCAATAAGCAGTATGATAAATCCTTTAAAGCCTTGACTGCTGAGCAACAGGCCGGCATCAAGGGCAAGGTCAAAGAGGAGATTCGCCAAAACCGTTACGATGCGAAGACGGATCAATTAACACTGACGACTGCCCAAACTGCGGGGTTAAATCATTTAACCAGCTATTATCGGCATCAATTACGTAATAACCCGCGGCAGGCTGGGATGCCAGAAAATATGATTCGCAACAACACGGATGATTTCATGCAGCGAGGCGACAAGATCGACCAGCTGACGTTCTTCTTCTTCTGGGGCGCCTGGTTGTCATCGACCAATCGGCCGGGGCAGACCTACTCGTACACCAATAACTGGCCGTACGACCTGGAAGCTGGCAACGTCATGACCAGTGACGCGATGGTCTGGACAGCCTTGTCCGTGGCCTTATTGGTCGCTGGTGTCGGTGTGGTTATTTACTTTTACAAGCGGTACCACTTCGACATGGAATACACGCTGGACTACGACAAGATTGGCGCTATCAAGACGGATGAGCCAATCACGCCATCCCAACGCAAGGCGGCGAAGTACTTCCTGATCGTCATGGGAATGTTCTTCATTCAAGTCCTGTTGGGCGAGTTACTGGCGCACTACTATGTGGAAAATGGGTTCTTCGGAATTCCACTGCAAAATATCTGGCCATTTAACCTGGCGAAGACCTGGCACTTACAGCTGGTCATCTTCTGGGTGGCCACGGCTTGGCTGGCGACGGGGATCTACATCACGCCGCGGGTCTTGGGCCGCGAACCGAAACGCCAAGGCTTCTTGGTCGATACCTTATTTTACGCACTGCTGATCGTGGTGGCCGGCTCAATGCTTGGTGAATGGGGCTCCACGTTAGGTATCATCAACAGCAAGTGGTGGCTGTTCGGTCACTATGGCTGGGAATACGCAGAAATGGGTAAGTTCTGGCAGATTCTCTTTATCTTGGGCATGGTTCTGTGGGTCATCATTCTTTGCCGCGGATTTTTGCCAGCCATCAAGATCAAGAAGAACCTGGACCGGTCGCGCCTGCTACAGCTGTTGCTGAGTGGGTCAATCGCCATTCCAGCTTTCTACCTGGCATCGCTGTTCATTTTGCCAAATTCTCACGTGACCTTCGCCGATTACTGGCGTTGGTGGATCGTCCATCTGTGGGTTGAAGGGATCTTCGAGTCCTTTGCCGTCATTTTGATCGGGTACCTGCTGGTCGATATGAAATTAACGACGATCAAGTCGACCATTCGAGCCCTGTACTTCCAGTTGATTCTGTTACTGGGGACCGGGGTCGTTGGGATGGGTCACCACTACTTCTGGGAAGGGGACCACTCCATTTGGTTGGCCCTCGGATCATGTTTCTCCGCGCTGGAAGTTATTCCGCTGTGTTTGCTGGTTTGGGAGGCCTACACGCATTACAAGGTCTACCGTGACAGTCAGTTGGACTTCCCGTACAAGGGGACCTTCATGTTCCTGGTTTCAACCGGGTTGTGGAACGCGCTGGGTGCCGGGGCCTTAGGCTTCTTGATCAACGCACCAGCCATCAACTTCTTTGAACACGGGACGCAATGGACGTCAGCCCACGCGCACGCGTCAATGGCCGGAGTCTACGGCTTCTTCTCGATTGCCATCATGCTCTTTGCCATGAGGCACTTGACCAAGCCAGAATTCTGGACGGCCAAGGTCGATAAATGGGTCAAATGGGCTTGCTGGTTATTCAACATCGGCTTGGCCGGCATGGTCTTCATTACCTTGATGCCAATGGGCTTCCTGCAATTAAAGGATGCGCTGGACTTCGGTTACTGGCATGCACGGCAGATGAGCTTCTACAAGGAACCGATCATTCAGGGCTTAACGATTGCCCGGTCGGTACCAGACCTCATCTTCACGGCCGGTGTGGTCATCATTGGGGTGATCTTCTTGCGGGCAATGTTCCACTTGAAGCCAGCTTCAAAGACGATCAATCCAGTGGATTACGATATTAAATAGACTGATTAGGTTGATGTAGCCTGTCTTGTGAGGCATCAGTCAATCTGTAATGGTTAAAACACAAAACGCCTGACTATTCACACCAATTCGGTGCGAGTAGTCAGGCGTTTTGTGTTTTGGATGTTATGGCCAACGATGGTGACTTAAACTGCCTGCCGGTGGGATTGAACGCATTGGCAAACAATTCAGATCCGAGGCCGACGTTTATATCAGGACCGGCGATGAGCGACTCAATGACCAGAAACGACTAACAACCCAATGTCGCCAACAACCACCACCGTAGCCGGGAGTTCGCCAAATATGGGCTCAGCCGTGGGAGTTTCGTTAGCAGCTTGCTGCTTAGGAAACTGGCGTCTTTGAGACGTGAATTTCGGCTCAAAGCGAGAGCGAGACCACCCTTTGGCTCGATCGGTCCGCCCACCGCGTTCCAGTCCCATATTTGGCGAACGGTAGGCGGCCAGTTACCACCACTGTAAGATGCAAAGCGGCCGTAACGAATCGGTTAGTCAATCGCTGCTTTGATTTGCTCGATGCGGTCGAACAGGACACCATCGCGCAAGCCGGCGTTGGAGAACGTGATCTGTTGGGAATCCAGCAGCCGCATCAACAGCGCCACCGGAATCAACCCACCGATGATGATGTCGGCCCGGTCCTTAGACAGACCCGGGACCTTTTTGCGTTCTGCCAAGTCGAGGCCCAGCAGTTGCGTCAGAGTGTTGTATACGTCGGTGGCGTTTAGCTTGTAGCCGTGGACGTCTTCAAAATTCAAGAAGTTCTTGTTGCGGCGGTTGATCTTGGCCAGCGTCCGGTTCGCGCCGCCCAGCCCAATCACGGGGAGGTTGGCGGCCTCGCGTAGCCACCAGACGTCGTTGAACACGTTGTTGACGAACGTCATGGCGGCGAAGAGGGAGTCTGCTTGGACCTTGTCGCTTTCCAAGTAGGTTTGTGACAGGGTGACCGATCCCAGTGGAATCGAGACCACGTGCTTCATTTGCCGGTTTTGGACCAGAATCAGTTCGGACGAACCGCCCCCAGTGTCGACCAGCAAGCCGTTGATGATGGGGAGGGTGTGGACCACGCCGATGTAGTCGTAGCGGGCCTCAGCCGCCCCAGAGATCACATCGAAGTCTAGGTCGAATTTTTCTTTGACCTGCTTCAAGAAGTACTTCTGGTTGGTGGCCTGACGCACGGCCGCCGTGGCGACGGCGACGATGTTGGCATCATCTAATTTATCGTAGACGGTCTTGAAGTCGGCCAAAGCTGCTAGGGTGCGTTCAATGGCGGCCGGTTGTAAGATCTGCTCGGTGCCCATGTTTTCGGAGAGGCGCACGTAGCGTTTTTCCTCGGCCACAGTCTTGTGGTTGCCGGCCTCATCGATTTCGCTGATCGTCATACGGACTGAGTTTGACCCTAAGTCAATGACAACTAAATTTTCCATTTATTCTAGACTCCGATCGATTGGGGATTCAGGCTGATTTTTCGGACTTAACATGGGTTTGAACTGCCGCGGCGCATTGCTGTCTTGCGGTTTGTGGGTGGCGTTGGCCTTGATCTTGGCCGTTGCCTGCGCCATGAAGGTTTCTTGAGCGTCCAGCGGTTCCAGCCCCCGCCGGTCAACGCGCGCATAGGTGCGGTCGGCCAGCAGAACCCGTGTTTTGACGTTATCATGCCAGAGCGTGGCGAAAATGTCAAAGACCCGTTGCCGCAAATCGTCTTGCAGGATGGGGAAAAGCAGTTCGACCCGCCGATTGAGGTTCCGGGTCATCAGGTCGGCACTGGACAGGTACAGCTGCGGGTCGCCGGCGTTAGCGAACGCGTAGATCCGGCTGTGTTCCAGGAAGCGGCCGACGATGGAGTGCACTTCAATGTTTTCACTGAGCTCGGGAATGCCAACGTTTAAACAGCAGATACCCCGAACGATCAATTTGATCTTAACCCCGGCGTGTGACGCTTCGTAGAGTTTGGCGATCATGGCGGAGTCGGACAGTGAGTTCATCTTCATTTCGATCCAGGCGTCTTGGCCGTTGCGGGCGTTGGTGATTTCCTGGTCGATCTTAGACACGATGAAGTTGCGGATGCCGTTGGGCGACATGTGCAGCTGGTGGAAGTAAGGGGGTTCGGAGTAGCCGGACAACATGTTAAAGATGTTGGAGGCGTCGATCCCCATGTCCGTGTTGGTGGTCATCAAGCCCAAATCGGTGTAGAAGTGGGCGGTGACGTCGTTGTAGTTCCCGGTTCCCATGTGCATGTAGCGACGGATGCCGTCGGGTTCCCGACGCACGATCAACGCCAACTTACAGTGGGTCTTCAGGCCAATCAGACCGTAAATTACGTGACAGCCCATCTTTTCCAGTTGTTGGGCCCAGTGGACGTTGTTTTCCTCATCGAACCGCGCCTTAACTTCGACCAAGACGGTGACCTGCTTGCCATTTTGCGCGGCGTTGCCCAGGTACTTGATGATCGGCGAGTTCGAGGAGACCCGGTAGAGCGTCATCTTGATGGCCAAAACGCCGTCGTCACAAGCCGCTTGCCGAATCAATTCCGTGACCCCAGCGAAGGTATCGAAGGGGTGGTGAACCAAAACATCGTGTTGGCGAATGGTCTGAAAAATGTCGTCGTCATGCTGCAGGCCGGGGGTCCGGGCAGCGGTGAAGGCGGGATAGCTCTCGTCATCGTGGCCACTGATCTGCTTGACTAACTTGCTGAGGTAGGTCAGGTCAATGGGGCCGCCAATCTCGTAAACGGCGTAGTCCGCAATTTCTACGGAGTTGATCAGACGGGTCCGCAGCGATTGGCTGATGCCCGCTTCGACTTCCATGCGGACGGCGCGCCCGTGTTCCCGCTTCTTGAGCTGTTGTTCGACTTCCTTCAAGAGGTCGGATGTATCTTCCTCGGCCACGTCCAAGTCCATGTCCCGAATGACCCGGTAGTTGGCAGCTTCCTTGACCTGGTAGCCAATGAACAGATTGCCGATGAAAGTCTTGATGATATCTTCAAGCATGACAAAGCTGTTGTCGGCACCAGGCAGCCGGACGGTTCGTGGGAAAATGTCGGGAACTTGGACGGTGGCGAAGCGTTTGTCCTTCTTGTCGCCGTTCTTGTACAGTCGTAGCGCGATGTTCAAGGTGTTGTTCCCGATAAATGGAAACGGCCGTGAGCTGTCGACGGCCATGGGTGTCAGAGCCGGGGAAATTTCGTCATTAAAATACTTTTCGATGAACCGGGTCTGTTGCGGCGTCAATTCTTCCGGCGTCAGGACGTGGATGTCCAGGTTGTTTAGCGCGGGAATCAACATCCGATTCAACGTGGAATACTGCTTGATCACTTGGTCGTGGGCCTTGGCGTTAACGGCCAACAGTTGGTCTTCGGCCGTCATGCCGGAAGCATCGGGCTTGGGATAGTTGACCGCGGCTAATTTGGACAAAGAGGCCACCCGGACCATGAAGAATTCATCAACGTTACTCTGCGTGATGCCGAGGAACCGCACCCGTTCCAGCAAAGGGTTGGCCTTGTCGCGAGCCTCTTCCAAGACCCGGTCGTTAAAGTCAAGCCAGCTCAGTTCCCGGTTGGTGTAGTACTTGGGCTTTGTAAAATCTACTGTCATTTGTGTAATCTCCTTTGTTTCAATACCGGTTGTAAGCCGAAGACGTCCGCGAAGAAATCAGCCTTATAGTTAAAGGCCCAGCGAATGAGGGACAGTTCGTCATCACTGAAGACGGTAATAATCACTTTGTTGGTCCGCACGGAAACGGAGATGCGCTGGATCGTCTGTTGGTGGGCATCATCTAAGGCGTCCGCAATCCGCAAGATGGCGGATAATTTGGCCACGACCAGCCGTTTTTCACTGTCGAGTTGGCGGAAATGCGCCAGGTCCTCGGCCGGCGTCCGGGTGCTGTGGTAACGGGAAACGGCCGCGATGATCTGCGTTTCCTCGGTCGACAAGCCCAACATTTCGGATTGCTTTAGCACGTAATCGGAGTGGAGGTAGTGCTGATGGGTGTCGATGAACCCGCCAATGTCGTGCACGATGGCCGCCACTTGAAGCAACAAACGGTCGCGTGCCGTCAAATGGTGCAACGGTTTAAGTTGGTCGAAGAGGTGTAAGGCGAAGCGCCGTACCAGATTCATGTGGTTGGGTTCCACCCGGTAGCGCCGGGCCAAGTCATCGGCGGAGGCTAAGATCTGGTTTTCGAAATGATATTTGTGGTAGCCAGCCTCAATGGCCTGGTTGGTGGTCAAGCCGTCTAACACGTTTAAATTGACCAGGTGGAGCTTTTCGGCGTGAACCACGGTCAGTAACTTTTTGATCAAAAGGACGACCGGTAACACGATCTCCACGTTTTCCTCGGTCAGGTGTAGGCGCTCCATTAGGTATTGGTTGGAGGCACCGGCGACTTCAGAACAGAACTTGTTGAAATCCTTGATGGAAAGGCTGTAACTGGTGTCGCCCTTGGGGATGAAGTAGGTATTGAGCGGTGCGGCACCTACCAGCATGACCTGGTTGGGAACCGTTTGCATCTCGTCGGGAAGAAACCGGTAAAAGTCATCGACCTTACTATTGATGTAATCGTCCAGCACATCGACCGGATTCGGCGCCGTTGCCCGCAAGTTTTGCAAGACTTCTTTGATCCGAATCGGCCCCAGCTTCATGTTGTGGGAGGCAACCAGGTCCTCGTGAGCAAAGAAGGAGAGGGTGGTGCTCCCGGAATTAAGGCCGATGATGGCTGCGTGCTCCTTGACCAGGTGATGATACCGGTCAAGCTTCAACGCGATAGCCTCGTTGCGGACGAAGGATTCCTCGCCCAGCGACAGCCACTCGATGTGCAGCCCAGTCCGCACGTAAAGCTGGTCGCGCATGAATTCCGCGTTGGGTGCTGATGACAGGGCCTGTGACCCCCAAAGCTTGTAATGCGTGACGCCGTAGTCCTTCAAAATCTGAAGAAATCCACGCAGCGCCTCAACGGCATCGGCCACAGTTTCGAAGCTGATTTCTTCATGGTTGTAAATATTTTCCCCGATGGCAACGGTCGATTTGACCCGTTCGGTTTGGGTGCCGGTCTTCAAGTTCACAATCGACAGTTCGATGCTAGAAACATTGACGAGCATTGCGCCAAAATAATCATCAGCCATAAACTTCATCTACTTTCTACTAATTTTATCTAAAACCTGCAAAACTGGTGTTCACGGTGTGACTGTACGTTGGGTCTTACTGACCGCCTGCCGTTCGCCAAATATGAGCTGGAACGCGGTGGGCGGCGGGACGAGCCAAAGGGCGGTCTCGTCTCCTCGACTTTGAGCCGAAGAGCACGTCTCAAAATCGCCAGTGCCCTAACCGGCGTGAACCGTGCCGCTAAGGGCACTCCCACGGCTGAACTCATATTTGGTGAACTCTCGGCTACGTTGGTTGTTATCAGCAACATTCACCAGCTCATTACGTTTTCCACAGTGAACATTTCCAATTAGTACGTTCTGCCAACTGAAAAACAGTGAATTGGCAATCACTGTTGAATTTGCGCATCACAACGCTAGCAAAATGACAGCTTTGAGATGAGCATTTTCGGTTCAAAGTGAAGCCTAAGATACGACTGTCACAACGTTCCGGCCCAAATCTAGTGAACGGCAAGGCGACCAGCAAGACCCAACATGCAAGCTAGCTAACTCATAATGATACCAGAATTGGTCTGGACCATGGGCAAAAAGTCAAAATTCGTAGCGCAGCAGATGAATTTTGACTTGCCGCCATTATTCCGTGAACACCTGATTGTCCATGATGACCCGTTCCAAGTGCTTTTCCGTGCGCTGACTCTCTGGCGGCAGGGTTTGGTAGTCCCCGTAAAGCCGTTGGAGAATTTTATCATAGTTACGGGGGACGCGAACAGTTAACTGCTCAAACGGTACGGAAATGAGGTCTGTTAACTCCGCAACGTCATAAATTTCCTTGTCATAGGCGTATTGCGAGGCCAGATTTTTGACCTGAGGCAACTGCGTGTCCGCCTGATAGCGCGTCATAAGCGCCTCGCGTTGCACCTTCAATTCAGTGGCGGCGGCGAGTTGTTCGCCATTCAACGGGCTCTGTAGCTTCCGGAGGGGATTGTCCACCAAGTGATAGCGTAGTTGCAAGAGCAAGCGGGTGTTTAGTAGCTGGAATTTGCCCAATTGCTCGCGCTGAGCGGCGGTATCCGTGGGGATGCGGTCGAGCGGGAAAATGTCAATGAAGATGCCTTTGCGGGCGTTGTTGACATTGTTTTTCTCTTCAATGTAAGTGTTGCGGTCGAGGAGCTTGGCGTAGCTCAGCGCATAGTTCTTGTCGCTGGCGGGTGTTTGTAAGAAATAGTGGGTGCCAACTAAGGCGGCTGGCGCCTGGTCGATGAAGCGGTCATAGTCGGCACGCAACAGGCCAACGTCGACGTCATCGTCCCAGGGGATGAAGCCCTGATGGCGAATTGCCCCCAGGAGGGAACCGCCCATCAAAAAGTACGGGAGGTTCAGGTCGTGGCAGAGTTGGGTGAACTGGGTCAGATTGCCCAGCTCCACCTGATGGATACGGTCAATTAAACGCGGCATAAGGTGGTCCTTTCTAAATAATAATTTAGTCGAGTGAGTAACGACTCTGATGAATGATCTTGCTAGTGGTGTCCTTGAAAATGACGGTTACAGGTTGGGATGACTTGGGCTCAAAGGTGGCCAGCCCACTGATCGTTTGCCCCGCCTTGACTGGCATCACGGTGCGGTTCAACTTATTGTTGTCGCTGGTCTGGCTAGTGGTGAAGGCCAGGTTACCTGTCGTGAGGGTCTTGCCGCTTTGAGTAGCGCTGACGGCAGTCTGCCAAAGATCGATTGGCACGACGGCCTTGCTTTGATGATTCGTAAAGGTGTAGTACAGCACGAACAGGTTGCGATTGGCTGTCGCACTGGCCGTGACCTTGGTTCCCGTCAGTTTAAACGTGGTGTGGTCGACCGTCAGTGTCTGATTGTGAAAAGTTGTGCTCGACGCTTGCTTTTGACTACTGGATGAGGCCCGTTGCTTAGACTGACTGCTGCTGACGACGGTCGATGAAGATTGCCGCGGCTCCTGTTGGCTACTGGGCTGCTTCGTCGCGCCACAGCCGCCCAGGATCAGTAAGCTGCCCAGGACGGCCAATAATTTAAGATGTGACATGAAAAACTCCCCCTAAAACCAGTAATACGTAGCCAGAAGTAAAGAAACGCTAAAATTAGGTCACGCCACAAGCATTTTTGCCGCAATACCAGCGAATAGACGGTACAATAGAACTACACCGTCATGGCAAAATAATGATTCGCAAATGACCGGGTGGACCTGTGGCTGGCTACGCCTCTATTCTAGCATAGGACGGCGGCAACTAGCGCTTAATGACCCAGGAAAAAGACTGGTATTTGCTGGTCGTAAATGCTAAGATAAAAATCGTATTTTGAGAAATGTAGGTGGGTAATCATGGCTGAAGCAGAAGAGCCGCTGTTGGACGCGTTTATTGATGTTTATATGAGTTCATTAAAATATTTGGATGAGTTCGTTTCCGAACCAGCCAAGGCGTTTCACTTGTCTTTTGAACAGTATCTGATCCTCCGCGAGATCACGCGTAATGACCACGTGACCCTGATGGATATTGCCAGTAAACGGCAGGTCACGCGTAGTGCGATTTCCCGGCAGATCAAGGTTCTGTTGAAGCAAGGGTACTTGCAGCAACAGCCCGATGAAAATGACCGGCGGCGCCTGTACTTGCTAGCAACGCCAGCGGGGGCCAAGGCTGAACGCGCGATTCGTGATCGCATCAACCGGCGTTTTCAAGGCTGGGTCGATGTCTACGGCGATGACCGGGCCCATGAAATCTTGAATTTCATTCGGGACTTCAGCCAGGTTACCCGCATGAAAAAGTAAAAATTTCGGTGTAACCCCGAGAATGTTCTTGGGGGAGAAGGAGATTGAAGTCAATGAGCAAAAAGCGCATGAGTGACCAAGAGGCAAAGCGCTGGCGCAAGATTGTCTTCATGGATGATGGCCACGATGACAAGCGGTCGCCACGCCAATCACGGTCGTACGTGTACGGGGAACCGGCGAAACGATCATGGTGGGAACGGCTGACCCAGCACTTTGGCCGGCGCTAAATGAAAAGCGGACCACACGACTGAACTTGAGTCGGTGGTCCGCTTTTTTATGTTGCTGGCCTCCTTGCCATCGTGCGGAATATCAGGTGGACATGTGCGTGAACTCTGGACTGAGTGTGCCGCTGTTGAATGGTAACGGATTGACTAGCGTAACGATTATTTATTGACGATTCGCAATAGTAGCCGATAGTTCGCCAAATATGAGCTCAGCCGTGGGAGTTCCCTTAGCGGCGTGGTTCATGCCGGTTAGGGAACTGGCGACTTTGAGACGCGGTCTTCGGCTCAAAGTCGAGGAGACGAGACCGCACTTTGGCTCGTCCCGCCGCCCACCGCGTTCCGGCTCATATTTGGCGAACGGTAAGGCGGACGCGGTGTTAGGTAACCGCCAAGTGGCTAGTCAGTGATTGGTTCAACGGGGGTGAATTCTTTGACCAGCTCGACGCGGACGTTGTCACTGCCGCTCAAGAGCTTGGCCACTGGACAGCGCCGTTCGGCCAGGTCGACCATGGATTCGGCCGTGGCTTGGTCGACGCCAGGAATGCGAACCTGGGCGGTGACGTAGAATTGTAAGCCGCGGGTGTCGCGGGCCATTTCCACGATGGTGTGGACCTGAGACGTGTGCGGCAGGTCGCGCCGTTGTTCGATAGCTTCCAGCGTGGCATTCAGACAGGTACTCAACGCCAGTCCAACGAATTGTTCGGGGTTGGCTCCCGGTCGATCATTTTCAGGACTGCTGGTCAGGGCGTCTAAACCGCCCGGAACATAGGAGTGGCTCTCCAAGCCGTCGTCGTTGATGGCAACGGTCCGGTAACGTGGTGGGAATTTACTGCGGTCAATAGCCAAAAAACATCAACTTCTTTCGTTCAATTTACTTTTAGATTACCCTGTTTTCCGGGAAAAAACAATTAAAAGGCCGTAAAAATGTAAGGGCCTCCACTAGAGCTAAACCAATGACTGTTAACCAATTGAACAATTGTGCTCAGCATAGGCCAGCCGTGGTGACAAGCGGTTGCGCGGAACGACCATACCAATTACAGATTAAATTGTCCGCCAGGAAGAACATTTGAACCTTGCGAGATTGTCAGAACGCTGTAATCACGGTTAATCGGCGTAAACGGTTTTATGTAAAAATTTTGTAATAATTGTGTATCAGGGGTAGACCACATCCTGTTTTATGTTTATAATATAGTCAATTGGTAATAGACACTGGCGAACAAGTTTGGGGGGAGCCAAATGTTGAATGAAGAGGTTTTAGATGAACGCAGACGGTTTCAGATGATTACTTGGCGCGCCAAACAGCACGGCGCCCAAGTTGTTGAGAAGAAAATGATGCAGCGCTTCACGGACACCGTGGCTGAGCAACAGGCAATCGTCGCAGCGGCTCGGCGGCAAGAGACTTCAGCGGTTAGTTAGTCAACTGGGGCTACCGAAGACGATTTGGACAACTGTCTCGCCATTCGTGGTACGCTATGGCGGGTTAGGGGGTAAGCAGATGAAACATCCAATGGTGTATTACATCTATTACTTAGCAGGTTGTTTGTTTATCGGGACAATGGCGGTGGTCGTTTTTCAAATGATCAAGTTGTGGATTACCGCTAGCAGCATGTAGCCATGAACACAGACGAAAAAATCACTAGGCGGTTGAGAACACGTTCTCAACGTCGCCTGGTGATTTTGTTTTTTTGAAAGTATGTATTAAAAAAGCTAGTCACGTTTGGACGCAACCAGCAGAATAGAAGTATGTGTACGGCTTCAACGGTGTTAATAATGGCTAAATGTCAATTAACTCCTCCAACGATTGAAGTCCCGTGGCAGGCTCTCACCTGAATATGTAACTTCATTATAACGTTGACACCCGCCGCTGTAAACCACAAATTTAAAGATTCACTTAAACTAGGACGGTTAGTAAAACGAGAAACGTCAATAACGCCGGCATTCCTTGCAGCCAAAAAATAGACTTTTTTACCGTCAGACTGCCATAAATGGCAACAATCACAATATAAACCAGCAGCAACGCCGTGGTGATCAGCCGGGCGCGGCCGGTCAAGACCCACTGGCTGACGAGGATCGTTACGGCGAGCATACCATTGTAAATGCCCATATTCCCTAATGCCGCTTTAGCCGGCGCTTGATGGACGAAACTGAGGGGCATACCGAACGCTTTGGCTTGTTGTGTGGGCTTACCAAAGATCTCCAAAGCCATGATACCCAGGTGCTCAATCGCGACAAAATAAATTAAGAATGTTAAAATTATAATCATTATAATTGCCTTCTTTATTAGTGGTTAGTATAGTAGAGCTAGTGGAGACAATGTGGGCAATTACCCATTGCGGACAAAAACATTTGAAACTTTAAGCTAATTTTTAGTTTGGCGTGTAGAATAATTAGTGAGGATTAAATTTACCAAAGAAACTTGAGTCATTCACGGGGAGAATGGCAGTATAGCGAGCTTTTGAAAATAATGAATGGAGGAATTACCCATGAGACTCCTAGACTTGAGCGGACAACAATTCGGCAGACTGACGGTTATTCGTCGGGACGGCACAGCAAAGAACGGGAATGCCACTTGGCTATGTAAATGTAATTGTGGCAACCTGGTCACCGTTGACAGCTATCGGCTACGTCATGGCATCACGGTGAGTTGCGGTTGCTACCGGCGCGACG
The DNA here is from genome assembly GCA_003666485.1 of Levilactobacillus brevis. Lineage (GTDB taxonomy): Bacteria > Bacillota > Bacilli > Lactobacillales > Lactobacillaceae > Levilactobacillus > Levilactobacillus yiduensis. Next base: position 2,566,441 of record CP032931.1, on the reverse strand, counting down.
TCAGCAAGGCCCGGTTGACGAAAGATCCCCGGACGAAGAAGCAGATCGGTAACGCAATGAACTTGCCATTAGTGAATGGGAGTAACGTTGCTGCGCTGACAAAGATTAGTTCCCGGAACATTTCCGGTGTTATCGGCGTCAGTTTTGATAAGCGCTCCGGTAAGTGGGCAGCACGTCTATTTTACCACGGCCGTTACATTTTAAACCAGACTTTTACCGACTTTTACGATGCCGTTGCGGCACGGAAAGAAGCGGAACTTAAGCTGGCTAAAAAAGACAACTTACAATTAGACGCCTCCGCTGAAGGCTAATTCAGCAGACTTAACCAGCAAAGTAATAGAAGCCAAAACCGGTCGTTCCCGTCATTGGGGAACGACTTTTTTGGTGGTTAAATTGTTAAAAAAGTGTTGACGCTCGGCTGGCGGGCTGGGTATGCTGGCTATAGTTACGAAATGATAGACTTAACGTGTTGATCCACGGAATGACAGTGCTTTGTCTGTTAAAATTAGTGGAACCAGGCGCCTGCTATGGGGTGTGGTCTTCAGGCTTGCTTAAAATCTTGGCAAAAACTGCCAAAATTTTAAGTCGTCTCACGCTTTAGGCTGAGATAAAACTCCAGCCAACACAGTTGACGATCTAGCTGTTACTAAGGGTCAAGTCAATTATTGTTGGTAAGCATTTCTGTAGCCGAGAGTCCGCTAAATATGGGTTCAGCCGTGGGAGTTTCCTAAACGGCATGGTTCATGTCGCTTAGGAAACTGGCGTCTTTGAGACGTGATCTTCGGCTCAAAGGCGAGGTGTCGAGACCGCTCTTTGGCTCGACCCGTCCGCCCACCGCGTTCCGACCCATATTTGGCGGACGGCAGGCGGCCAGTTCTCACCAAGAAGCTGTAAACGACTGATCTTAACACCATGAAGTGCATGGTAACAATGGTTACAGTCGATTTTCGTTTTTCAAACCGTTAGACAATTTTACATTTATGAGAGGAAGAGTGCCATGGATTATCGAGAAGAAGCGGATGCGTTGGGCACCGTGAAAGTACCTGCTGACGCGTTGTGGGGGGCGCAGACTGAGCGGAGCCGCCACAATTTTACGACCGGACCGTTAATGCCATTGGTCCTGATTCGCGCCTTGATTCAGTTGAAACGGGCCGCGGCGGTGGCTAACCGGGACTTGGGCGAGGTGCAAGAGGCTAAGGCGACCCTGATTATCCGCGCGGCCGATGCGCTGTTGGCCTTACCAGACGACCAGCTGCAACGTGATTTTCCCTTGCACGTGTACCAAACGGGGTCGGGGACGCAGACCAACATGAACGTCAACGAAGTTATTGCCCACCAAACGGTGAAATTCGACCCGACCAGCGGCGTGTTGCCCAACGATGACGTCAATCATGGTCAGAGTTCCAACGACACGTTTCCCACGGCGATGGCCATTACGGCGACCTTAGCCCTGCAACCACTGCTGACCGCCATCCAGCAACTGATCGACGAGCTCACGACCAAGCAGCAGGCCTATTGGCGGGTGGTCAAGATTGGCCGGACCCATTTGCAGGACGCGACGCCGCTAACGTTTGGCCAAGAAGTCAGTGGGTGGATCAGCATGTTGCGCCACAATCAGGACTACCTGACCCAGTTGGCACCGACCCTATTGGAACTGCCGATTGGCGGGACCGCGGTCGGTACGGGGCTCAACGCCGCACCTGGCTTTGCCGAAGCCGTAGCGGCCCAGCTGGCTCAGGTGTACGGCCAGCCCTTTACCGCCAAGACCAACAAGTTCTTCGGTTTAGCCGCACATTCCGGGCTCAACGTGGTTCACGGCGCGCTGAAGACGTTGGCCGGCGACCTGTTGAAGATTGCCAACGACATTCGCTTCCTAGCGAGTGGTCCCCGGGCGGGCTACGGCGAGCTGAATATTCCCGCCAATGAACCTGGCTCCTCCATCATGCCCGGCAAGGTCAACCCCACGCAAGCCGAGGCTTTAACGATGGCGGCGACGCGGGTCATGGGCAATGACGTGACCATCACGGTGGCCGCCTCGCAGGGAAATTTTGAAATGAATGTGTATAAACCCGTTTTGATTGCGACGTTCTTGGAGTCTGCCGATTTATTGACGGGGACGATGCGGGGGTTCACGACCAAATTAGTTCACGGTCTAACCGTTAATGCCGACCGCATGGCGGCACTGGTCGATCAGTCGTTGATGACCGTGACGGCCCTGTCGCCACACATTGGGTATCACGACAGCGCGCTGATTGCCCAGGCAGCGGACCGCAACGGCTGGACGCTGCGGGAGGCGGCGCTGAAGTCTGGCAAGGTAACGGCCGAGCAATTTGCGGCTTGGGTCGACCCCTTGGCCATGACGAATAGTGACCGGCCAAAATAAATTTTAAGAAAATGATGAAATTATCTTGACATTTCTCTAATCAAAGTCTAATCTTATGGACAAGTTAGCAAGCAACAGAATAATTTGCGTTGATGAAGACGACTAGATCAGGGTCGGCCTGACTAGCGACTCCCGTTTGGTGTGAGGGGAGACAGGCCACTGATCGAAAATCACTTCGGAGCGAAACGGTGAAGAAACTCGTAACCGCGTTGGTGGCACCCATTATCGTGCAAACGGATTGCCCCGGCAGTCCGCGAAGCGACGACAGTTTTTTTGTCGTAAATAAGGTGGTACCGCGTGTTTAGCGCCCTTAGCAGAAGTCAAATTCTGCTGAGGGCGTCTTTTTTTACCCCGATTCGCTGACTGACTGTCATTTTGAGGTTTGGAGGGATTCGATGGATAAACGAATGGGATTAGGATTATTAGGATTGTTAGTGGTGGGCACGTTAGCGGGCTGTCAATCAGGCAAGTCAGCGACGACGCAAAATAAAGCGTTGAGCGTGACCATGCCGGCTGAACTACAAACGGCCGACCCCAACAAGGCGACCGACGCGTATTCTTTTTACATGATGAAGCAGACCACGGAGGGCTTGTACCGGCAAAATAATGACGGTAAGGTGGTGCCGGCGATGGCAACCAAAGTCGTCAAACCCACGAACAACGGGAAGACTTATACCTTTACGCTACGGCGCGATGCGCGTTGGAGTAACGGCGACCAGGTCACGGCCCAAGACTTTGTCACGTCGTTCCGGCGCCAGGTCGATCCAACGACCAAAGCACAGTATGCCAACCGATTTGCGACATTTACCAATTATGCAGCTATTCAAAAGGGTACGAAACAGCCGAGTGACTTAGGTGTCAAGGCACTGGGCAAATACAAGCTCCAGGTCACGCTAAGCCGCCAAGATCCAGCATTTAACTACGATGCGGCCACAGAATTCTTGCCGGTCAACCGTCATTTGGTAAAGAAATATGGCGCCAAGTACGGCACCAATTCCAGTCGCGTCGTGGCCAACGGTCCGTACGTGTTGAAGAAGTGGAACGGAACCAAGGACAACTGGGTCTACGTCAAGAATCAGCGCTACTACGGCAAGAAGCAAGTGAAGATCAACCGGGTCAACGTGCAGGTGGTCAAGACAGATTCGACGGCTGAAAAGTTATTTGCTGCCGGGAAGGTTCAAGAAACCAAGATTGCCGGGACCACGGTTACCGGGACCGCCAACAATCCGCAACTCAAGAAGCAGATGCGCAAGACGTTGACCACGGCCGTTTCCATCCAGTACTTCAATACGCATACAAAATTAGGAGGTAATCAAAACTTCCGGACGGCGGCCAGTCTGGCCATCAATCGCCAGGAACTGACGTCGAAGGTCAATCAAGATGGGTCGGTACCGTTGAAGAATATGGTCGCCCAGGGTGTGGCCAAGGATCCGAACAACGGGCAAGACTTCGCGGTCAGCACGGGGAACTACACGCCGTACAACGCGGCCAAGGCCCGCAAGCTGTGGCGGAAGGCCCGCGCAGAATTGGGCGGGGGCAACTTCAAGCTGACGCTGTTGACCAACGATTCGGACGGCTCCAAGAACGTGGCCGAGTACATCCAGAGTCAATGGCAAAAGAACATGCCGGGGCTGACCGTTACGATCTCCTCAATGCCACTGACGCAACAGATCAACAAGATGTTCAAGGGCAACTTTGACGTCTCGACCTTTGGCTGGACCGGGGATGAACCGGACCCGACAACTGATCTGGACCTGTTCATGAAGGGAAATTCCATCAACTTCTCGAATTACGTCGATCAGAAATTCAACCGCTTGATGTTGGCGGCACAAACGGAAACGAACGCCAAGAAGCGTTTCGCATTACTGAAGACGGCAAACCAGCGGCTGTCACAATTGGGCGTCTTCAACCCACTGTACCAGCAAGCACAGGTCAACCTGGTCAGCAAGAAAGTCGGCGGCATCAAGTACAGTACCTTCAGTACCGCCGCCCAATACCGCTACGCTTACTGGAAGTAGCTTAGCTAGTCATAAATGGTGGTACTGGTTGCCTTACCGTCCGCAAAGTTGCCTAAACCAGTGCCTGCAGCCACCAGGGATTCTGCCTGCTATGGGGACTGGCTCCAGCCTGGGAAGCGGGCTTCCACCTCGCTTCGAAGCCTTGCCAAGCCCGCAAGTCTCCGAAGTCGCCCCACGATGTAACCTGGCAAAAAACGCCAGGAAACATCGTTATCACAGCTGGCGCCATCCCTAGTGGCTTCCGGCAAAGTAGCGGCTGATACTCACACAGATTTAGACCACGTTGCCAGTACGGTCGTGGAATCGATTGTAGTTTCAGTCAGTCGTTGTCGACCAATCACTACCGTAGCCGTGAGCCCGCAAAATATGGGCTCAGCCGTGGGAGTTTCCTTAGCGGCGCGGTTCATGTCGCTTAGGAAACTGGCGCCTTTGAGACGTGGTCTTCGGCTCAAAGCGAGGCGTCGAGACCGATCTTTGGCTCGACCCGTCCGCCCACCGCGTTCCAGCCCATATTTTGCGGACAGTAAGGCGTAACATAAGGACAAATGAAAAAGCAGTGACCCGCTGGAAATCCAGTTGGCGTCACTGCTTTTTTGCCGAAAGTGAGTACACCTTCAGTCAATCTATTTTTAGTGGAAGGGGGAGTTAAGGAATCACGTAGAAACTAGGGGTGAAGTAGGTTTGACTGAAGACGCCGATGCCGTCAGTCGGGTTTTGTGCGGCTACGTAAGACCCGTTTCCTAAGGACAGACCGTCGTGGTAAGGGTTACTTTCTGAGCCCCAGAACAGGATGGCGCCAGCTGGTGCGTTGGCCACGTCGTAGTGGTGGGTGCCCAGTGCGGCTTGCTGGGTCGTCGTCCGGGCGCTCAAGCCCAAGGCGTATTGAACCAAGCCGGAGCAGTCGAACCCAGCCGTGGTATTTCCGCCGTAAACGTACGGGGTGCCGCTGTTGGCGATTGCCAGTGCTGTCGCGACGCCGTTACCACCAGCAACTTGGCTACCGGTCGTGGTCGTCGTGGACGTAGACGTATTCGTCGTTGGTGTGGTTGAGGTATGTTGGTAGTTCGTGTTGGTCGTTGGCGTCGTTGTCGTTTGTGTTTGGGCCGGCTGTTGGCTCGTTGCCATGTGAGCGGAGGCGGTGGTGCTGGTTCCAGCCAGGAATAAAGCCCCCGCAGCTAAGGTGCTGATTAAAAAGCGCGTCTGTGTCTTGATAAATGTCACTCCATCATTATAAGTATTTGTTGCCGGCCGAATTGCTGAGGGCTAACAACACTGTTGAGTATACCGGTAAAAAGTTGCGGGGATGTCACAGTGTTTTAACAGATTAAGTCAGTTCGGTAACGGCAGATGTCAGGTACGACCAACATTTAAAATACCTAATGACTTATCCGCTGGGTCGCTAAGGGGCTTAAGTAATCGGTCAAGGAAAGGGCCAGGCGTTGTAAGCGGGTGGTCCTCAAGCTAATTCTGATTAGTTTTCCTTACGCTGACGGCGATCCAGATAGCCCAAACCAAGCGTGAAGCTCAAGAGGCTTAAGCCTAAAATGACTAAGCCATCATGAGGTTGCTCATTGGTTTGTGGCAACTTCTTGGCAGGCTGTTCAGTGGTTGCTGAACTATTATTGGTTTGATCAGCAACTTGACCAGTTGCACCGGAACCAGATTCACTGGCCGTTGCCGGCTCACTAGACTGACTAGCAGAAGTTGCTGGTTGTTCGGTCTGGTGCATCGTGGTCGTGGTATTAGGCTTTTGCGTGGTGTAAGTTGGCCGGTGAGTACTGGTGTTGGCACCAGTCGTACTGCCAGTTACATAGCTGCCAGAGCCGCCGGGAATAACTGGCAGGCTGGTTCCAGGGGTGACTTGGCCAGGATGACCTGGATAGGTGACACCAGGCACTTGTTCATCGCCAGGGAATTCACTAGGATTTTCTGGTTCAGTTGGTGTCGTGGTCCCAGGTTGTTCAGTACCAGGTTCTGTAGTTCCGGGTTGTTCAGTCCCAGGTTCTTCAACGCCAGGTGCTTCTGGGTACTCAGTGCCAGGTTGTTCGGTTCCGGGCTCTTCGGTTCCAGGTTCTTCAGTGCCAGGTTCTTCAGTGCCAGGTTCTTCAGTGCCAGGTTCTTCGGTTCCGGGTTCCTCAGTCCCAGGTTCTTCAGTGCCAGGTTCCTCAGTGCCAGGCTCTTCAGTTCCGGGTTCTTCAGTGCCAGGTTCTTCGGTCCCAGGCTCTTCAGTTCCGGGTTCCTCAGTGCCAGGTTCGCCAGGTTCAATCCCTGGTTCTTCAGGTTCAGGCTCTTCGGTACCAGGCGCTTCAGGATTATCCACGTCGCCGGCACCTTTGACATAAAGACGAATGTAGCCGACACGCAGGATGGCCGTGTTGGAGAAGGCGCTGTTAAAGACGACTACCCCAACATGTGATCCCTGCTTGATTGTGGCTTGCCCAAAGGAAAGGCCCAAACCGGCGGACATTGGGAATGTGTCGTCCGCAGGAATCCGAACGTTAGCTGGAACGTAGAAGTACATTTCATCCCCAGGGTCGATCTTCAACCAATTATCAATGGACAACTTGTATTTGACGTAGTAAGTGAGATCTTCAGGTAAGACTGCAGAGTGACTGTAAACCGTACCTTTCTTATCAACAATTACCGCATCGGTCGCGTTTGTACCGTGGCCTTCAATGACCTTTGCTTCACCGACGATTGGGTGGGTAAATAAGCAAAGACCAATCAGGCTGGCGGCAGCGATTAAACTAAAACGCCAAAATCTTCGCATAAATAAATACCTCCTATCGAGATTCCCTCTCTCTCAACACCTATAAATTAACATGTTTATAGGCTAGACGTTCAATCAGACGGTTCGTTTGTTAACTGGTCGAATACCGCGTTATCCTTGATTTTACGGTATTTATGAACGAGTTAGTCGCGGGGGTGAATGACTTATGCATAAATTAAGTGACATTTAGGGATAAATCTGTCTCGCTGCCAAGACGATTTAACCGGCAAATCAGTGGGCAAATAAACAGCATAGTGCACTGACCAGTAGGCCATTAAGCAGCTAAATGGGTCGATACGAATGCGGTAGGCAGCGGCAGGGGTTCATGCTAAAATTAACTTCTAAACTTCAGAGGTTGGGGGCAGTTGGGGATGAAAACTTTTGTATTCGATGTGGACGGGACACTGAGCTTTGACGGCCAAGAGATTGCGCAAGAGGTGCGGCAGGCGCTTCAGCAGTTGGTCAATCACGGCCATCGCGTGATTTTTGCATCGGCGCGGCCGATTCGGGACCTGTTGCCGATTATTCCAGGTTTTCACGAGTCTCAGCTGATTGGGGCCAATGGTGCCTTGATTTCTCAAAATGGTGATGTGCAGACGATTGCGACGATTCCACCAGCGGATCTACGGCGACTACGGGGTGTGATCTCACAAGCAAATCTCGATTATGTGGTTGACGCCCGTTGGAACTACGCCGCGCGAGTAGCCGCCACGCATCCGTTGGCCAAACGCATCGATCCAGCTAAACTGGCGCAATGTGTGCCGCTGTCCGCAATCAGGGCGGCCATTAAGGTCACTTTGATCGGCCTACCAGCGCAACAAACCCGTGAACTCCAAGAGACGCTGCAGGTACGTCGAACGTTAACTGTCGTGGCTAACGCCGAAGAGGGTAACTTGGATATCACCGCACGGCACATTGATAAGGCCACGACCCTCCTGCGGTTGGGCGTGACTGATTACGTGGCTTTTGGCAATGACCAAAATGATTTGGCGATGCTGGCCGGCGCTCAACACAGCGTTTGGGTCACCAGTAAGCCCCAACTGGCGCATCTAAGTACCCAAGCGACGGTGACCTGCGCCCCAACGAGCCAGGCGGTGGCAGCACAAATTGCACAACTGATATGATCGCGTTTTGCGACACGGTGGGGAAATAACAGTTGTAACTCGCCGCAACTTGTGATAATCTGTCAACAGTTGCATAACTTTAAAAACAATAAGAACGGACAACGCCTAATCTGCACCATGGGTAAGCGAGCTAAGGGTAGTGAGAGCTTAGTGTCATGCCGATTGAGGATAACCCCGTTTTCGTTGCCAACTGAAATTACGAGAGTAGGTTGCGCCGTGCCCCGCCACGTTATCCAGCGGAACGTATGTTAGTACGTTATTTAAAGTTGGTTTTGCACATTAAAAGACAATTTGGGTGGTACCGCGGAAAGATCTTTCGTCCCTAGTGATAGGGATGTTGGATCTTTTTTTAGTGCTCAGAAAAGGAGAATAGATATGACAGAAGTTTTAGTAAGAGATTTATTTGGTAAAACGCATTTTGCCGAAAGTGAAGAAATTGTCTTACACGGCTGGGTCAAGACGGTCCGGGGGTCCAAGCGGGTCGGCTTTATCGAATTAAGTGATGGTTCGACTATTAAGAACGCACAGATCGTCATGAAGAGTGACATCGACAACTATGCCGAATGGACGAAGTTGCCACTGAGCTCAACCATTAAGGTCGTCGGCACGGTCGTTTACACGCCCGAAGCCAAGCAACCACTGGAGGTTCACGCCAAGGAAATCGTGTTGGAAGGGGCTTCTGACAACGATTACCCGCTGCAAAAGAAGAAGCATTCCTATGAATATCTGCGGACCATGGCTCACTTGCGGCCCCGGACCAACACGTTCTACGCGGTCTTCCGGATTCGGTCATTGGCAGCCTTTGCCATTCACCAATACCTGCAAGAACACGGTTTCACCTACGTCAACACGCCTATCATCACCAGTAGTGATAGCGAAGGGGCCGGGGAAATGTTCCGGGTCACGACGTTAGACATGAACAACCTGCCTAAGACGGACGATGGCAAGGTCGATGACCACGCGGACTTCTTCAAGAAGGAAACCAACTTGACGGTTAGTGGTCAATTACCAGTTGAGGCCTTTGCGCTAGCCTTACGTGACGTTTACACGTTCGGGCCCGCTTTCCGGGCTGAAAACTCCCATACGGCCCGGCACGCGTCTGAATTCTGGATGATCGAACCAGAAATGGCGTTCGCTGATCTGCAAGACACCATCAACGAAGCCGAAGGACTCCTGAAGTACGTCGTGGCCTACCTGTTGGAACACGCCAAGGACGAATTGGACTTCTTGAACGGCGCCGTGGACGACGACCTGTTGAACCGGTTACACCAAACCTGTGACGAGAAGTTCGCGCAGATTACCTACACGCAAGCCATCGAGGAGCTGAAGAAGGCCCCGGTTGACTTCGACGTGCCCGTATACTGGGGACTGGACCTGCAGGCGGAACACGAACGTTACCTCTGCGAACAAGTTTACAAGCGGCCAACCTTCCTGACGGACTATCCAAAGGAAATCAAGGCGTTCTACATGCGCGATAACGCGGATGGCAAGACGGTTGCGGCGGCTGACTTGCTGGTACCACGGATTGGGGAACTGATCGGTGGGAGCCAACGGGAGGAACGTCAAGCCGAATTGGCCCAAAAGATCAAGGATTATAACTTGCCACCAGAAGAATACCAGTGGTACCTTGACCTGCGGAAGTACGGCGAAACGCCTCACTCCGGTTACGGTATCGGGTTCGAACGGTTATTGATGTACGTCACGGGGATGGAAAACATCCGCGACGTAATCCCTTACCCACGGACACCAGGTAACGCTGAATTCTAAAGACACACAAAAATTGGCGCTCACGTCCATCAGTCAAACTGGTGGGGTGAGCGCCTTTTTGCTAGGTGAGATGTTGTCATAGCTTTAATTACTCAGTAGCCATCGCCAGCCAATCTTCATCCGAGATGAAGTCATGGGGCCTGAGTGGTGAGACATCGGTGTCGGTCAAACGATTTAATTCATCCGCAAACTTGACGGCCATGGCACGCGTGAACTTGGGCTGCGTCACGTTGAAATAAACCTTGTATTTCCGCGGATTAATCAGTGGGTGCCAGTGGCCTTGCCAAAAGCTCAGGAAGGCAATTAGCTGCTGGTCGGTGTTCGGTGTAAAAAAGATAATCGTCTTGGGCCGACATTGCCGATAGGGTGATTCATTGAATGCGGCAATGAGATCAACGGAAAATAACTCGAAGCCATACTTTTCAGCAATCCGTTTCATTGCGTGTGCTAGATATTTGGTATTCTGGAATTCAGTTTTCATTTTACACGAAAGGACCGGTGCATCCAGGCCTCTCTCTCCCCCTTTTTTGTGATAACCTTAACGAGTTCCACGTATTTAGCCTATCGTAAATATTGGGGGGAGTGTTAGTGTTCGTACTGGGTTTGTAGTTGTAATTAACGATTTAAGCGGTGAGCGTTAAGAACGATAAGGTGAGGGCCCGATACGAAAATCAGAGAAAAGTAAAAATTACTTTGAAGCACGGCTGATAGTAATTGAATGCAACAAAACTTAAGCATTTTGTTGATCTGCAATTCTTGCTACAATTTTGTAGCAATGATATGATAGATGTAGAAATGAGTGTGGAGGATAGCCATGAGTTTAGCTAGTAAAACTACAATTCGCCGATTCTTGCAAGATTTTAAAAAGGCCCTTAGTCATGGGGACTGGGAAATTGTTCAGCGCAGAGTAGCGTACGCTCAGGTAACTGAAATGACGCCCGAGTCAATTAAAATCGTACTCATGAAGCTTACCCCCGATGATTATGTAAGGGGGCCTGAATTAGATAGAGACAGACCCGGTGAATACTTGTGGGTTTTCTACAAAAATGGTGAAACTGAAAAGCGCTTATACATAAAGTTAAAACTCATGGATGGACATGCCAAGGTTATCTCATTTCATGAAACTATTTACGACTAATGGAGGGGGCGGTAATGATGAGAACAGAAGTAAAGTTGATAGATGAAACTTACACTATTCGTGGAGAAAAGGTTGACGTTGTTACTAGTGCTCGGTTTGACGTAGACAGTGGTGAACAAGTATTTGATGAAAAACTTGATAATAAAGCAATTTTAAGTGCATTCGATAAATACCGGGACAGTCATGGAATTATTTCTCCTGAACGAATTAAAAAAGTACGTCATTCGTTCGGTTTAAGTCAAAGAGATTTCGCTACCCTATTGGGCTGGAGTGCGACGACTATTGCAACTTATGAAACGGGATCATTGCCTTCAAAAGCTAATAACAAGATACTACTAGCTTTAGAAAATGACCCCGATGTGGCGCAACCGTTGTATGACGTCTCTAAAGAAGCGATGACTGAACGGGGCAAAGCGGCCTTTGAAGAAAACGTTGGAACATCGAAAGTAGAAAAGTCTAAGAAATTCATTGAAAAGGGAATTAATACGCTATTTGCGGATATTAATTACTCTGAATTTTCGGGGTATAATGCTTTCGATTTAAAGAAGTTTTCTAATATGGTTTTATACTTCGTTATTAATGTGCCAGAATTGACTAAAACCAAGCTTAACAAACTACTGTTTTATGCGGATTTTACTCACTTTGCACGTAACACGGTCTCAATAAGCGGTGTTTCTTATGCACGACTACCTCATGGCCCGGTTCCAGACCAATATAGTTTGTTGTACGGATCTATGGAGAGCGCTAATCTTATCGTTGAGAAGGAGAATAGTTCAAGTAAGTATGAGTGGAGTTGCTATGCTCCCAATGCAGAATTTAATGCTGCATTGTTCTCAAAAGAAGAATTGGCAGTTATGCATGACACATTAGAACGCTTTAAAGATATGAATGCAACGTCAATCTCTGCTTTCTCCCACAAAGAGAATGCTTGGATTGACAATGGTAATGCTGAGCTGATTTCGTATGACTATGCTAATTCACTAACTGTTTTAAATAACTAGGGACCGGTTTATTTTCATAGACGAAGGAGCCCCTGACTACCGCAAATAGTCAGGGGCTTTGGTATAGTAACATTTTAACCTCTTTCACAATACCATTATCACGGATATTAGTTGATAAAGGGAACTGAAAAGCAGGCCAAAATAAAAAGACCGCGAGAGCGTAAAATATCTTGTGTAAATGCATAAAAGATTTCTGAATTGTATAGAAATAGGGAATGCCTTCCCTTATGATATTTAGTAACCACAGAAAACATCACAGGAGGCATTCCCCATGAATGAACTTACCACAGAAATTATCGCTGCACTAGCCCAAAAGCAAGATTTGGACGAAATTTTTCGGCAACATTTGGAAACGGCCATCAATGATTTAATGCACGAGGAACTTTCATCGTTCCTCGGTTATGAACCCTACGACCGCCAAGGTTTTAACAGCGGCAATTCACGCAATGGGCATTATCTGCGAACCTTTAAAACTAAGTATGGGGAACTAAACTTGAAGGTTCCACGCGACCGAAATGGCATCTTTAATACGCAAACTATTCCAAGCTATCAACGCCAAACGGATGGTTTAGAAGCCACGGTTGTCCAGCTCTACGAAAAAGGGATTACCACTAGTGAGATCGCGGATTTGATTGAGAAAATGTATGGCGCTCATTACACACCACAAACGGTTTCAAACCTCACGAAGGTCGTTGACCAACAGGTCAACGCCTTCAAGACGCGCCCTCTAGCGAGCCGTTACGCAGTCATTTATGTGGACGCAACATACTTACCTCTGCGCCGGGACTCAGTGGCTAAAGAAGCCGTGCATATCGCCATTGGCATTCGACCAAATGGGATGAAAGAGGTCCTAGCATATCAAGTCGCTCCAACTGAATCCAGTACCGTTTGGGAAGAACTTCTCGTGGACATCCAGCAGCGTGGTGTAAAAGAAGTCCTCTTATTCGTGGCCGATGGCTTAGTCGGCCTTACCAACACAATTGGTGACCACTTCCCTAAGGCTAAGCTCCAGCAGTGCCTGGTCCACGTCAGCCGGAACATTGAAGCTCACGTTCGAACTAAGGACCGACAAGAGGCCCTTAACGACTTCAAACTGATCCATCAAGCAGCTACCATGGACGACGCAAGACAAGCTTTAGCTGACTTCATAGACAAGTGGCAAAAGACGTATCAAAGAGTAACGGGCAAGCTAGAAAATAATCCTCATCTCTTGACCTGTTTCACGTTTCCAGCTGCGATACGCAGTAGCATCTACAGCACAAATCTCATTGAGTCGTTCAACAAGAAGCTAAAACGGCAGACAAAGAAGAAAGAACAATTTCCAAATGAACCAGCACTAGAACGAGTTCTGGTCACAGTTATTCGTGACTACAACGGCCAAAATTTTGAGCGAACGCATCGAGGTTTCAAGCAAATTCAGGATACGTTAGAATCCATGTATTAGAAGCTAGCTAATGGGAGAGGACTTCCATTTACACAAAAAATTTGACACTTCCAAGACCGCGCTAACAGCCCTCACCAATCACTCCGAATAGCTATATTGTACCACTGACAACTAGACGGATGGGAGCTGCTAACGGTGGCAGATATTGATTTTAAGAACGTAAGTATGAGTGAAATCTTTCCAGAAGTAGACGAGAAGAAGGCTCGGCAGAAGGTGGCTAGCTTCTTATCTCGAGCGTTACCGCGTATGATTCGGATAACTTCAAATTCATTGACTGAACTGCGGTCACAGCGCTTAAATGACATGCCTAAAGCGTCTGATAGTGACAATGACAGCGACCGCCGAATAGTCCAGCACCTGTATGCCGAACAGGTCGTTCAGCAGGTCAAACAGGCTATTAGCCAATGCAATCAGGAAAGCCAGAATATATTGAACATGCTGTATTTCAAGAACTACTTCTGATACGCAGTGCTGCATGGCTCTCCAACGTTCCGAGTCTAGCTACTCTCACGAATATAAAACACGAGCGCTGCTAGAGTTCGCTGACTGTTACTTTCTGGATGACTTACATGTTTACCAAGCAGAATAGAAGACTGGTCTAGCGGAGACGCCAGGGCTTTGTTATGCTACGAATAGTTATACTCAAAGGAGAAAAGAAAAATGTGGAAAATAGTTGTGGGTATTTTAAGTCAGATGAGTCCGTTTCTATGGTTTACTACCATTGTTGGTGGAGTCTGGACTATAGTTAAGCAACATGATGCGGAACGTTCTCGAAAAGAAACGGAAAAAGAATTGGAGTCTGTGAAGCAACAATTAAATGATAAGTCCCATATTAGCCAGAAACGATTTGATTTAGAATTAGAAGTTTATAAAGATTTATCTAAAAGCCTAGTCGCGGCATATGATTCTTCGAGTTTACTGCAACCGATTATGGATAGCTTACCCGAAAAGCCCGAGGAACAGTTAGAAGTTATGAAACATAGAGAGAAAGATTTTGTTCAGGCGTTTAATGACTTTTCTCGAGTAAGACGTGAAAATGCACCTTTCTATTCGGAAAATATTAGTAAGAAATTAGAAAGTATTTCAAAGGATATGAATGAGCTACATAACCTGTTTACATACAAATGGTTTATTCCGGAAATGAAAGCTCATGCTGTTGGTATGAACGGAATGCAGCGAAACCTCGATTTACATGAGTCTATAAAGAACGAAACAAATCAGATTACTACTGAAATACGGGGAAGATTAGATAAGCTAAGCGATCAGGCTTAGCGCATATAATTGATGAGTCTGGATAATCTTAAGTGCACGTTTTGGTGATTCATCGGTGGTCAGGCAATCTTCGAAATTGGCCGGCGACTTAAGTGGGTTAAGGAAAATGATTTAGCACATGGAGAATTTGGAAAGTGGATCGATTCTTTGGAAATTAATCGGACGTTTGCAACTAGAGCGATGAAGGTTTCGTCTGAGCTGAGTTCAAATTATGCGACGTCGCATAATTTGGGTATGCAGGCACTTTATGAAATTGTTACCATGCCTGAGTCCGAGCGTGACAAGCCACAGCAACTACCATCTGGTGAGGTTAAGAAGCCTGATGAAATGACCGTGCGGGAAACTAATGTAGAAATGTTTCTACATTTGGTGATGCTTTTTAAACGGTGCGACGTCACACCTTTATTTGGATTGCTTTCATAAAATTATGATACGTATCATAATTTGAAATACGACATCGGTGTCGTATTAGGTAACGTGGCTGACTAATAAGAGTGGCGACTAGCGGTAACCGTTCGTCGTCAATTATAGTAACGCGACCTGAATTCGTACCCGTGTCCGAATTTGATAACAGCTTAATGAGTAGCCTTGACGTTAGTTGTCAGGGCTTTTTCTGTTAATCAACATCCCCAATACGATTAGAGAAAGAAACGGCTCATTACACCCTTGTAAACCCTAATCGAATTAATCAGATTATTTGTTGGTAAATGTTAAGTCTGCACTATGAGATACACCCTTAGACATGCTCGGATAAATTGGTAGGTAAAGGGTGCAACTCATACAGGATTAACAAGGGATGAGGGACTAACGATTACTAGTCTGAGGACGTTGTATAATGCTCGCAATTGTTGACAAACAAAGCCTTGGTGAAGTCATTTAGGATACACGAAAAGGGCGCAACTCGTTAATTTAGGGGTGCACCTAAAGTTGCATCTATTTTAGGGTATGCAAACAGTCTTGATTATCGTTATATGATCAGGTGCAAGGCA
This sequence comes from Levilactobacillus brevis, assembly GCA_003666485.1. Classification (GTDB taxonomy): domain Bacteria; phylum Bacillota; class Bacilli; order Lactobacillales; family Lactobacillaceae; genus Levilactobacillus; species Levilactobacillus yiduensis. The sequence continues at coordinate 2,550,535 of CP032931.1, read as the reverse complement.
GTCGACAAGTGCAACTGAGGTTATGGCTGTTCAAGAAGTAAATGTTAGTTTAGGTGCTTGCAAATGCCTACACCTATTCGTGTATTCGGGGCCGAGCGAAGTCCGAAATTCGAGCTTGCATACAGGCATCGTTAACAGCTGTTTACTATCCCTATAAGGGAAGTCTAGGTGTACTATTAATAAAGGACTATGAAATAAATAATTTTAGGAGGTCATGGGTAATGGGATTGACACTAGATGATTTAAAAAATAGAGAACCTAAAATTGATTTTGAACATATGGGGTGGGATGAGTTACTTAAATACCGGTTTATGTCGTTATCAGATGAAGACCTTAAAGCCGCTGCTAAACGTGGTCAGGAGTTAATGGATCAGAGAAAAGAGCAAAAGGAAAAGGACAATTCTTAGTGCTCTTCATGTTAAAAGGAGGGAGAATGGCTTGAACATTTGTACCACTTTCACTGCAAAGCATTGCAATCTTAATTGCCATACTTGATAATAGAGAAGTTGCCTAACCCACACTAGCAACAGTGGGGAGGTGAACTCTTATGTTTCAAAATCTTTTTGCGCCACTTGTTGTTGGCATCCTAGTCGCCTTATTCACGGACTGGTTAGATCGTAGACGGCATAGGTAGTTTTAGGTAACATCCAACCCACCCGTTTATTTACATAGACGTATAAAAAAGGCCCTGACTACTCCACATAGTCAGGGCCTTTGGTGAACTCAATGTTCCAAAATCCTTTTGTGCTTTCAGTATAACACACTTGTGTCATACCTCAAATGTAGTAGATTCCATTTGTGATAGTGACAAGCAGCATTTAAAGAGAAATAAAAACTGCTAGCCAATTTAAGCTAACAGTTCCCACCGCCCGTGCATGATGATTCTTGTGTGCCAGTCACCAAAAGGTTACCATCGGTTACCATATTGTGTTGATTTATGAAATTGGAGAAAAATAAAAATGCCGTATTACCGGCATTTCAAGGGGTTATAACAATCCGTTTCTGGTGCTTTATGGAGCTGGCGGGGATCGAACCGCTATTTTTAACACTACCGCTGTGACGCGGTTTAATAGGGTTCTAAGCCATTTTCAAAATTCAGTAAATGCCATATTAACTGCCATCCGGTCAATTTTAGCCGGTTTTTTGGCAGTTTCGTGGGTGTTAGGATTCCATGAATCGGATTAATTTATCGGTCGTATTTTGCCGCTGTTGGTCTGAGACGTGAGCATAAACATTCATGACAGTATCAATATCGGTATCGCCTAAACGGTCTTGTACTTCCTTGAGGGATGCACCAGCTTCTAAAAGAATAGTTGCGTGAGTGTGACGTAACTTGTGGATCGTGATGTTGGGTAATTCAGGTTTATCATCAACGATAGCGTGCAGCCACTTACCCGGTGTGTTTAGGGATTTCATCCCGTTCTTAGAACTGGCGAAAACCAATTGTTCTGGCTGCATGGTGTTGTACCCAAGTATGAGGTAGACCCGTTGTTGCCGAACCCGCCATTTTTTCAGGTACTTTACCGTAGTGGGATCTAAGATAATTGTTCGCCGACCACTCTTAGTTTTAGGCGGCTGAATAATCTGCTTACCCCCGGTACCTTGCGTGATGGTCTTGTTGACCTGTAGTGTGCCTTGCTTGAAATTAATATCATGCCAAGTCAGGGCCAGACACTCCCCGCGCCGAATGCCGGTATAAGCCAGCACCCGAAACAGCGTGTACTTTTCGGCTTCTTCCACCGGGTCAATGAAGCTAAAGAAGTGGATGAGCTGTTCTTTCGTCCAAAACTTATTGGCGTCGCGCTGCCAACCGTCCCGACGCTGAGGCATGGTGACCATTGCCGCCGGGTTCTTAGTGATATAGCCTTGTTTTAAGGCGTACTGGAAGACCTTGTTGGCAAAGTTGTACCAACGCTTGTAGTTTACCTTGACCTCTTTAAACCACTGGTTAAGCGCCCGTTGGACGTCTGATAACGTGATTGTCCTAATACGCTTCTTACCAAAAGCTGGTAGAATATGGTTATCGAATATCTTAGGTACCCGAACGGTCGTACTTTCGCGAACGGTGTTGGTATAAGACGCGTACCATTCCTGATAGACCTGTTCAAATAAAATATTATTATCTTTTTCATTGAAGCTACCCTTACTGATTTCTAGTTCTAACCTAGAAGCGGCAAGGGTGGCTTCTTTTTGCGTTTTAAAGCCCCGGCGTGAGGTTTTACGGGGCTTACCAGTCTGTGGATTGATTCCCACGTAGAGTTGAAACTGGTAGCGTTTTTGGCCGTTACGGTCAGTGTATTGTTTGATGCTTGCCATGGTTCTCTATTCCTTTCATACCAGCGGTGGTAGGTATGTAGGGATAAAGCTAGTCTTTCTTTTCGATACGTCTAATATTCCTAGTTGCAGCTTTGTTTTGAAGAAATGTTTGAAGTTGCCGACGTGCCACGCTGTTAAGTTTCTTTGTTCGTTCTTCATTCGATACCTTGTCTAAAATCATTTGTGCGTTTAAGTTTTCAAGGTTTGTAAGAACAAGTAGCTGTTCCATAGAAGCGTTGTCACGTATGTTTCCCTTGGCATTAGGATTTTGTAATCGCCAATTAGCCGCCGTGATACCAAAAAGTGCAATGTTTAAACGATCAGCTTCACTAGCATAAGTGAATTTCACTTCCTGTGGAGTAAGTTTTTGAGGAATTAGCGTCTCTTTAATGGCATCGGTGTGTAGTCGATAGTTAGCTTTGGAGAGAGCGCGGTTTAAAGTCCAGTCCAGGTTGAAATGACTTTCAGAACTTTGTTTCAGTTGCTGATAGTCCTTGATTAAGTAAAGACGAAATTCAGGAGAAATCCAGGAGGCAAATTCAAAGGCAATATCTGAATGTGCGTAGGTACCACCGTGACGACCGGGCTGTGAAGTGATACCTGATGCTTGGGTGAGGGTGATCCACTTCTTGGGGGACATAATAAATGAGTTTGCACCCGTTTCAGATAGAATCTCAGCATACTTTTCGTTATCGAATTTGGGGTTATTCATTTGTTCCCAGATACCAAGAAACTCCAATGTATTTCTGCTCCTAAGCCAGTTCTTAATTAAGTCAGCGGGGGTATCAGGAGACTTATATTTGGCGATACCCGTAAGACTAATAAAATCATTATTGCTAGTTCCGTCGTTAAATAAATCAATGTCAGTTCCCTTAACGTTAATTGATGTGTGTTCACGAGTCATTAATAGTACTTCCTTTCCTAAACTGGTCGAAATCGACCAGTTTTAGTGTAGAGCCTGTGGATAACTTTTTTTAAGATACGTCACTATTCCTTTCATACCAGCGGTGGTAGGTATGTAGGAAAATCTAAGAAATTAAAGAATTGCTTTCATCAAGTAAGGCATCAGTTGGCGTGTTTTTATCACTGTGGTGTAATTAATATTTTCGGCTTTTTCTTGAAAATCAACAAGTTTAAGATTCCAATGGATAACGAAAATTGGAACTGCAGAATTCTTGATAGTAAATACTTTTCCAGCTAGTTGTTCGTCTACTTTCATGAGTTCGAGACAAAATGATATTAAGAATTTAATAGAAAAATCATGAGTTAACATGTCTTGTGACTGTAAAGAATTATCAACCAGTTCTGTTAGGCTTTTTGCGGCTTTATTGGTGTCCTTGTTGTCTAAAGAATTGCTAAGACTTTTTTGAATATTTTTGGTTGCGTCTCTTTGTCCATTAAGAGGATTGCTAGGTAGGTTAAATCCAGGATGGCTTTTGCCATTAAAAATAATTCTATTGAATATGCTTCTATCCGAAGAATCAGGTTGAGGGGAAGAAAAAATAAAAATATCATCTATAAAGGAAAAAGTAGCTTTGCCAGATACTTGAAAGTGTTGTCCAGTAGTCTTGTTCTTTTGGGTAGCAACAAAATTGATTCTATCATCATTGATCTTTAACTTAGAAATGCTTAATACCTCGTCCGAACTAAAATGTAAAATCTCTTCAACTGGAACATCAAGTATATTGATTAGGGAATTTAACGTATTGAATTTTATTCCGTTTGTTTTGTTATCAGCTAGTTGGGTTAAAGTTTTTCTTGATATTTGGGTTGCAGTGGATAAATCACTGATGGATATTTTATTTTTATCTAGAATTTTTCTTAAATTGCTTTCAATCATATTAGCTCCACTCCTCCTTTTAAGTTCGATTCTACTCTTAAAGGTTCCAAAAAGGAACATAAAAGTGACGTTAAGGTTGCAAAACACTTATTTGGGTAGTAGGATTAACATAAATCGATAATATGATACCTATAAGAACGGAGTGGTAATATCGAAAATCGACTGTCAGCAATTCTTGGAGCACGTCTAATCAGCATTTCGGATTTGCACGAGGCAACGGGAATATCGAGAAAAACTCTAGCAAATATTTACTACAAAAGAGCTAAAAATGCTAAGTTATCCACTTTAAGAGTTATTTGTGATTACTTGCAAATTCCGTTATCAGAGTTGATTGAGTACACGCCAAAAGAATTGGTCAAGGAGGCCTAGCTAGTGAACGACCTAGTTTTCTTATCATCCCCGCGGGTGGGTGCCAAAACGTTTACCACCGGGGATGTGATTGCAAAGTATGCCGGGATTGAACATTAAGGGGGTGATTTTCCAGATTACGTTGGCGTTGCCAACAGCAGCAAAATGAGGGGGCTTAGATTGTGGATGAACAGGCGTTGCGGGTAATGTTACCGCCTGAATATGATGAACAACTAAAGAAGCAAGTCATGACAACGATTGAGGTGGCCATTAAAGAGGCTAGGCGACAGACCGCCATAGATAGCCCCTGGTTGCCATCTAAGCAGGCCATTGCGAAGTGGCTAGAATTGTCACCGGGAACACTAACCATACTGATTAACAACGGCCTTCCAATCCATTTTCTTCCTGAGGTAGATAAGGCAGTTGGCAATAAGCGAGAAATTACTGAGTGGATGTTGAAGTTGTAGACAAAACCAGCGGTGGTAGGTATTCAGTAATTAAGACGCGGGCCATGAAAGAAGGTGGTTGGATCATGTTATTGGTAAATGGCACGGTGGACAGGAGGTTTAAGTAAGAAGGACGCAACTTGCTACTTAGTTTTAGATTGGAGAATAGCGTAATGGAATTAGAGCATACAAAAAGCGTGTACCCTAACTTTGGCGAGTCCGGTACACGCAATGATTTCAAGCACTTGTATGCTTTTTTCATTGTCTATTCTAGCGGATTTTAGGAAATGAGGCAATGCTATATGGAGAAACAACAATTAGATACGTCCGTGCTGACAGCAGCATTAGAGACGTTGCGACAAGGACAATCCCAAGTTTCAAAGGGGCAAGAGACTAACAGTGCTGCTATTGCAATGTGCGAGTTAGTGCAGCCGACGCTAGTTAGTAAATCCCAAGGGAAAGACTACTTTAAGTACAGTGACAGTGAACTGAGGAGCATGTTGGATGATCGCGATTTAATCATCTATCAAGCGGCCCAAGTAATCGCGGTGCTGGCAGATAAAGCAATGGACTTGGATAGCCTGTTAGGCCATACCGAGAATGCATTTAAAAAGTCAGTTGATTATCTAACCAGCAAAGACGAAAGCGAGGCAGCTACCCATGAATAAAACACGGCATCTTTCACAAACACTGCATGAAGCTAACGTTGCCTTAAATGGCACCTTAATTCAATTGGACCACTTACAAGAGCTTATTGGCAGGGTAAATATGCCTGATAAGCGCCGACAAGCTATTAACCAACAGATCCATCGGCTAACAGTCAACAATGCTAGCGTGCGGGACTCACTTAACATCATCCCCCGTTGTGGCCGCGTAGATTAGGGGTGATCACGGTGGATAGAAAGACGTATGCACTGGCACTAGCCAAGCAAGGATTTAAGCTATTCCCACTGATTGCCAACACTAAGAAGCCACCTAGAGGGATGGACGGTTATAAGTCAGCGACAAGCGATTTACAGGCCGTTTCAGGCTGGTTTGAAGTAGAACCAGCCACTAACATTGGATTGCGTTTAGATACGTCTAATCTGCTGGTAGTGGACGTTGACCGGCATACTAGCGGTAGTGATGGTGTGGCTAGTCTTGCTGAATTAAAGCGGACTGGCTATGAGTTGCCGACTGACACTTACATTGAGAAGACGCCGGGTAGTGGCCTGCATTTGTTTCTGAGTGTGGCCGGGACTAACGAGCATCCCCAACGTAAGGTAAATTGGCGGCCGGGTGTAGATGTACTGACTGACTTTGTGGTGATTGCCCCTAGTGTGATTGGTGGGCGATCGTACCAGCCGGTAGGTAGTCAGCAGCTAACTCAAGCAGTGGCGGCCCCTGACTGGCTACTAAGTGACTTGTCCAAAAAGAAAGTGAACGTGTCACGAGGAAATGCCACGCCAACACGTAAAACGTGGACAGGCCGTTGGTTAGATGATCTGGTACAAGGAACGGCGGCGGGCAACCGCAACGTGTTTCTTACCTCGTTGGTAGGCAAAATATTTAATACCGGCTGCCAGAGTGCGACGGCCTATGAGTTGTTGCAAGTTGCCAACGACCATTTAGACACGCCACTGCCAAGTAGTGAGGTCAATCAGATATTTAAGTCAGTTTTGAAGCGATTGTGAGGTGATAGTGTGGATGAAGAAGCTAAACGGTTAGCAGCTAATCGGGATAAGAAAATCGAAGCGGCCTCTAAGTCCGACTGGAAGAGTGAGCTGAGATTAACCACTAATGGCGGTATTAAGAAAAGCATCTTTAATATCTGTGTGTATTTAGATAACGACCCCAAGTTAAAGGGATTGCTGGCATTTGATGAGTTTACCGACCAAGTTTTTAAACGGCATGACTGTAAGGCAATCGGCTTTAAGCGTGGAACATGGGTGGATGCCGACGACTCATTACTAAGAGCTTACTTGGATCGTGCCTATAACATTACTTTCTCAAAGGATAATATGTTAGACGCGCTGGTTACCACGGCCATGAAACACACCGTTAATCCTATGAAAGAGCGGATTATGAAAGGCGGTAAGTGGGATGGTAAGCCCCGTGCGGAGAGTTTCTTTATTGATTACCTAGGAGCTGCCGACAATCACTATACCCGAATGGTTACGCGTAAGTGGTTAACCGGGGCAATTGCTAGGGTCTATCATCCCGGCTGTAAGTTTGAGATCATCCCCATACTGGAAGGGCCGCAAGGGTTAGGCAAAAGTACCACAGTGGGGTTACTGGCACCGGATTACTTCAATGACTCAATGAAAGGCATGGGTAAACACAAGGATGATTACCAGCAGCTAATTGGTAGTTGGGTGATTGAAATTGCGGAGCTTTCAGCCATGAAGAAAACGGATATTGAGGGTATCAAGAATTTTACCAGTGCCGTTTCGGATTACTACCGCAACAGTTATGGGCGCGTAGCCACTAGGCACCCACGTAAGAACGTCTTTATTGGCACCACTAATCAGCAGGACTATTTAAAGGATGCTACCGGTGAACGCCGGTTTTATCCCATTCGCTGTGGTGTGACAAAAGCTATTAAGAGTCCTTGGAAAGCTAACGATCATGATATTCGGAAGTGTCAAATTTTTTGTGTAAATGGAAGTCCTCTCCCATTAGCTAGCTTCTAATACATGGATTCTAACGTATCCTGAATTTGCTTGAAACCTCGATGCGTTCGCTCAAAATTTTGGCCGTTGTAGTCACGAATAACTGTGACCAGAACTCGTTCTAGTGCTGGTTCATTTGGAAATTGTTCTTTCTTCTTTGTCTGCCGTTTTAGCTTCTTGTTGAACGACTCAATGAGATTTGTGCTGTAGATGCTACTGCGTATCGCAGCTGGAAACGTGAAACAGGTCAAGAGATGAGGATTATTTTCTAGCTTGCCCGTTACTCTTTGATACGTCTTTTGCCACTTGTCTATGAAGTCAGCTAAAGCTTGTCTTGCGTCGTCCATGGTAGCTGCTTGATGGATCAGTTTGAAGTCGTTAAGGGCCTCTTGTCGGTCCTTAGTTCGAACGTGAGCTTCAATGTTCCGGCTGACGTGGACCAGGCACTGCTGGAGCTTAGCCTTAGGGAAGTGGTCACCAATTGTGTTGGTAAGGCCGACTAAGCCATCGGCCACGAATAAGAGGACTTCTTTTACACCACGCTGCTGGATGTCCACGAGAAGTTCTTCCCAAACGGTACTGGATTCAGTTGGAGCGACTTGATATGCTAGGACCTCTTTCATCCCATTTGGTCGAATGCCAATGGCGATATGCACGGCTTCTTTAGCCACTGAGTCCCGGCGCAGAGGTAAGTATGTTGCGTCCACATAAATGACTGCGTAACGGCTCGCTAGAGGGCGCGTCTTGAAGGCGTTGACCTGTTGGTCAACGACCTTCGTGAGGTTTGAAACCGTTTGTGGTGTGTAATGAGCGCCATACATTTTCTCAATCAAATCCGCGATCTCACTAGTGGTAATCCCTTTTTCGTAGAGCTGGACAACCGTGGCTTCTAAACCATCCGTTTGGCGTTGATAGCTTGGAATAGTTTGCGTATTAAAGATGCCATTTCGGTCGCGTGGAACCTTCAAGTTTAGTTCCCCATACTTAGTTTTAAAGGTTCGCAGATAATGCCCATTGCGTGAATTGCCGCTGTTAAAACCTTGGCGGTCGTAGGGTTCATAACCGAGGAACGATGAAAGTTCCTCGTGCATTAAATCATTGATGGCCGTTTCCAAATGTTGCCGAAAAATTTCGTCCAAATCTTGCTTTTGGGCTAGTGCAGCGATAATTTCTGTGGTAAGTTCATTCATGGGGAATGCCTCCTGTGATGTTTTCTGTGGTTACTAAATATCATAAGGGAAGGCATTCCCTATTTCTATACAATTCAGAAATCTTTTATGCATTTACACAAGATATTTTACGCTCTCTGATATTCAACAGATATTATTGGAGGCTAAAAGCTGGTATGACAACGAGGAACCTTTGTATTTTGACCGTGAGACGTTGCGTGAAGCCAAGCAGTACCAGCAGGGTGCCCAAGCGATTAATCCCATGAAAGACGCGGTAGAGGATTATCTAAGGATGATGGTACCTACTAATTGGGATGAGTTAAGTCTCAGCGTGAAGCATAGCTACTTTACCCGGATGGTTGACGGTGGTAATGAGGCCGTTGCCAAGTGGCTTGATGGCAAGCTGACTGACAAGCGAGAGCCATTACAGAAAACCTCAACGACTGAGATACTTGCCGTAGTTTTTAACAAGCAAGTGGACAGTTTCTTTTCCGGCCAGCTTAACCGGGATGCTAAGCGCTTGAAGTTGATTATGGATAATGAGGATGGATGGGGCTATCGTTCCAATGTAGTTATTTCTGGAAAGCGGCAACGAGGTTACCACCGAAAATAATAAATCTCTAAAATACCTGTGTTACCTGTGTAGGTGTGTATAGCCCCGGTATTAAAGGCTTTTAGGAGTAGCTAACCCGTGTACAACGTGTGTATACCTGTGTAGGAATAACACGGGTGTACACGGGATTAACACAGGTAGTCAACGCTAAGAATGTTGATATAGCGACGTTCTACACACTAACACGGGATACACAGGTATTTACGTTAACACTTAGAAAAAATAAAATCCCTCAGCTTAACCGAGGGGGAGAAAGCGAGTGACGAAACATGAAACCAAGTATGATCGAACATGATGTATTGAATGCCATCCCCATTGGTGGGGAAAGCCCCGCTAGTACGGATGATATTGGCAAGCTAACTGGTTTAACCATTCGGGCCGTACGGGAGTCTATTAGTAATCTGGTCAATGTGTACGGTGTCCCTATCGTGGCGTTGCGTGGCCGAAACAACGGTGTATTTATTGCCACTACTGAGGAAGAGCGGCAAATTGGTATCGCTGGCTATAAACACCAGATTAATAGCATGAATATCCGCCTAACGGCCATTCAGAAGGCCGACCTAGTTAATTGGAAGGCCAACCTAAAGCCAGTGATTGCCCCAATGGATGGGGATGGGGGTGCTGAAAGTGTCAGCTAAAACTAAAGAAAGCCAGCAACTTGCCTGTATGTTTAGACACCAGCAGCGTGTTGTTAGGCAGTTGAATGCCGTGGATGCAGCCATTGACCGCCTGACTAGGGTAAGCAATACCGGCAGTGTACCGCGACCGTGGTTAAAATTGCGGATTAAATTACTACGGCGGCGGGTACATCGGATCCGTTGGCACCAGGTTAAGAATAGCGAGCGGATTTCACGTTTTGCGAAGCAACATCCCCAGTATATGGATGAACATGGTTGGCAACTAATGGTTGAGTTAATTGGCGACAAGTGATGTGCGCAATTTTACGCGTATCAGTTACGTTGGTCCCGGTGTCTAACGGAATTAACCCGGTTAGCGGGGGTGGAAACCGGATAAACATGATGTTGTTATGGTATTGGAGCAGTTTTAAGTGGAGGTGAGGCTGATGAGAATTGTTTACCCACAGCTAGTGGAAGATGCCTATAAGGTCGCTGCACAGGCCGGGACAATCAAGCCGGATAAAGTGAACGACGTTAAGGCACAGATTTACCGGATCATGGTTCAAAAGGGGATGTTGAACGAGGATGGCTCCCCAACTCAAAAAGCAATTGATACAGGGATTGCTAACGGTCTTAACGAGGATTCGCAAGATGATTGTGATCCGGATACCGTAGCGGAGTTGAAGCAGTTGTACCCCATGTATGAGGGATTCAACGACAAGCATTTTCTTAAAACAAACGAAGGGTGGGTAGTGGACGGTCAGGTAATCCGTAGCGTTGCTAACCAAGTATTACATGATCCGGATAGTACGGCGAAACAACGACAGGCAGCGTATGCTATGTTGCAACAGGTAGAAAAATATCCAAAATAAAAGAGCCGCTTTAACGGCCCGAAAGTAAGAAGCCACCCCGCCCCTCATTGGTAAGTATACCATGAGTATTAGACGAGATGGCTTCTATATTGTTTTGAAAAAACCGCCCGGCAGCAGTCTCTCACCAAATTAACCTAACACAGTCATTGTATCATAATTGCTAAAGTTGCGTGATTCTACTACCTGCTAAAACCTGCCAGTTAAACAGTGAACATAGAATGAACGACCTGACAAAACTTGACATAGCTTAACATAACTTAACATCTTTCTTGCCAGCAAGGTTATGGATCGGAGCGTTCTAAAATAGATATAACTTTTTGGGAAATAAACACAACACAAAATTCTAAGTGATTTATTGATATAGCAGCATTTGTGGGTTGTTTTGCAAAGGGAACGTTACCAATGAAAAGGAACGCTATTCGGATATATCGGACACCCTAAAGGGAAATGTGGAGATTGTGGAGGCCCTAAAAAAGATAACCATCCCGACATTTGCGACGCCCTAAAAAAGAGAATTATCCTGACATTTCTGACACCCTAAAAGGATTTTTGCAGATATTGCAGTCTTTAAAAAAGGGCGTCGCTACGGGATAAGCAGAGTGCAATGAATGATTGCTATTAATTGCTAAGGTTTTACAAGGTTTGGGTGAGTTGTAATGCTGACAATTGATAAGGTTTTGGGACCTAGGAAATGCTAACATTTGTTAACGTTTTTGATGTTAGAATATACCAACATTTGCCAACATTTTGGAGCGTTCGGATGATTGGAAATGCTAGGTCATTAAAGAGGCTAGAGATGTTTCTGAATTGAAAGTGTCGCCCTACCCGGCAAGTGACTAGTAAATTTAAAGTGGGATGATCGTGGTCAGAATCTCCCATTGATAAGTAACGTTACCGTTGCACTGCAATCGTTGCGCGTTGCAATCATTGTACGCTTACTGGATAATAGAGGAGTTGCCCAACCCACACTAGCAACAGTGGGGAGGTGTAGTAAATGTTCGCTTCGTTTTTCGCCCCGCTTGCGGTTGGACTCCTAGTAGCCCTGTTTACGGACTGGTTAGACCGTAGACGCCACAAGTAAAACAGTATTAGGCAACATCTAACCCACCCGTTTAGTTACATAGACGTATAAAAAAGCCCCTGACTACTTGCGATAGTCAGGGGCTTTGGTGTAATCAATATTACTTCGTTTTTCGCAACATCAGTATAACAGAAATTGGCTGAATAGGGTAACTAAAAAGTAAAGCAAAATAAAAACTGCTAGCCGTTAAGCTAACAGTTCAATTCCTACCACCGCTGGTTTATTTGAGTAGTTCCGTAAATGCCATTTTGAATGCCATTGACTGCCATTCTATGGTTATCTATGTGATACATCGAAACTTGAAACCCTATAACCACGGTGTTAAGACGGTGCTTACAACATGGGATTTTCTGACTAATGGAGCTGGCGGGGATCGAACCCGCGTCCTAGCATATTGCCAACTCAACGTCTACACGCATAGGCAGACTATTTAAAGTTTCACTGAATAACTTGCCGCCTGTCAGGGCCCACATACTCAGCTAACCTGATTTATCTCTTCTAACGTACTTCAGGTGGGAGCCGTTAGCGTAAGCCCGTTAAAGTTAGGACCCAGATCTAGACCGCGGGCAAGCCTAGGAGGATCTACGTTAAGCGCCTATTAAGCAGCTAAAGCGTAAGAATTTTTATCATTTTTTGCAGTTATAATGAACTGGACCTTTTAACGTAGATGCCGCTACGACGCGCAGTCAAGCTTCAACCTATACCAGTCGAATCCAGAACAGCCCCATATTGTTACTGATATAGTGTACCATACCTCAGGATTTCTGCAAAATATTTGCTTGGCTACCGAGATTTTAAGGCCGGATGCAGGTGGTAGATATAGTATAATAAGAACTAGACTGTCTGGCAGAATTGTGCCGGGGACTTCACCGCAAGGGGCGCCCCCGTGGCAAGTTTGTTAGGTTAGTGGTAAATTAAGGTTGACGTTCCGGCTACTGACCGTTGTGGGGCACGCGACCGCGGCGGTGTCGACTGAAAATGACCGATTGTCACGACTACTGGATGCCAGCGAAAAGTTACAGAAACTTCATAGTTCTGTCACTGCCAGTTCTGTTTCCCTTGGTAGGTTTAAGACAACTATGACCTACAAACTTTTTGCCGGCTCCGAAAATAACGAAACGTGAATCTGTGGAGGTAGCAATGAAGTTATTAATGATTGAAGATAACCATTCTGTATCGCAAATGATGTCAATGTTTTTTAAGAAGGAAAAGTGGGACGCCCACTTCGCCTATGACGGCAACGAAGCCATGGAGATGTTTTCGGCGACCCCCAATGATTGGGACATGATCACGCTGGACTTGAACCTACCGGGGATGGATGGCATGCAGGTCAGCGCAGAGATCCGCAAGCTGTCGCCGACCGTGCCGATTATCATGTTGACGGCCAGAGATTCCGAAAGCGACCAGGTCTTGGGATTGGAAATGGGGGCTGACGATTACGTCACCAAGCCATTTAGCCCCATTACGCTGATTGCCCGGATCAAGGCCTTGCACCGACGCGCTGAACTTGGCCCGATTTCAAAGGCTAACGAGCAAGATGCCTTGAATGATACCGAGGCGTTTGATGTGGTCACGGAGAACTTCAAGTTGAACACCAAGACCCGTGAAGCCTATCTGAATGACCGGCAAATTCAGGACCTGACGCCTAAGGAATTTGATCTCCTCAAGACGTTGGCCCAAAAGCCACGGCAGGTCTTCTCACGGGAGCAATTACTCCAGCTGGTGTGGGATTACGAGTACTACGGCGACGAACGGACCGTGGACGCCCACATCAAGAAGTTACGGCAAAAGATTGAAAAAGTTGGCCCTCAAATTATTCAGACCGTTTGGGGGGTGGGTTATAAATTTGATGATAGTGGAGCAGATCAGCAATGAAACTAATGTATCAACAGATGTTAGGATTCTTTGCGGCGATTATGATTATTCTGGTGATAATGGGGGTATCCTATTCACAGATGACCCGCCACATGGTGTACAGTAACACCTGGAATTCCCTGGAAAAATATTCAAATAGTCTTATCGAGCAGTCGCTGCGCATTAGTTCACAGAAGCCTAATACGGTGCAGTTTGATACAAATTCGCTAGAGAGTAGCGAGCAGCTCTTGCAAAACCAAGCCATCAGTACCACCATTTATAGCGCGACCAACAAGATCGTGTTCCCGGCCAACGTGTATCAACAAGCCATTGACCAGTCGGACTGGAAAAAATTAAAGAAGAACCAAATCATTCACAAGGTCGTTGATCGGCGCGTTCGTAACAAGAATGGTCGGGTCAGTCCCGCCATGACCGAGGTTATGAAACCTTATTTTTATAATCACAAACTGGTGGCGGTCGTGGTGATGGGGGCTTTTGTCTCCGATATCAATACCAACGTGAACCAGATCAATCACAACCTGATGAAGGCGCTGCTGGTGTCCTTCTTAGTGGCGGTCGTGGCCAGCTACATCCTGGCGCGGTACTACACGTCGCGGATCAACCGGCTGCGGAAGGCGACCAATCAAGTGGCCAAGGGTAATTACGACATCCAAATGGCCAGTCGGGACCGTGATGAAATTGATGACCTGATCAACGATTTTAACGGCATGGCCCACTCGTTAAAAGAATCACAAGAAGAGATTCAACGCCAAGAAGAACGACGGCGAGAATTCATGGCCAATGCTTCCCACGAAATGCGGACGCCACTGACGACCATCAACGGCCTGTTGGAGGGCTTGGCGTACGACGCGATTCCCGAGGAGAGCAAGGAAGAAAGTATCGACCTGATGCGCAGTGAGACCAGTCGGCTGATCCGGTTGGTCAATGAAAACCTGGACTACGAAAAGATTCGTTCCAACCAGATTACCCTAAACCTGCATGAATTTAACGCGGTCGATGCGTTGCACAACATTGTCGAGCAGCTGAAGCAAAAGGCCGATGATTCCGGGGATACACTGGAGTTACAAGCCCCCAAGGAAATCGATGTTTACGCCGACTACGACCGGTTTGTTCAGATCATGTTCAATATCACGCAAAATGCCATTCAATTTACCCAACAGGGTCACATCACCTTGTCCGCCCAGCGCGGATATGAAGAGACCATCGTCAAGGTCGCGGATACCGGGATGGGGATGAGTGACGAGCAGCTGCAAAATATTTGGGAACGTTACTACAAGGCCGATCCGTCGCGGAAGAATACCAAGTACGGCGAATCCGGTCTGGGCTTATCCATCGTCCATCAATTGGTTGAGCTGCATCACGGTAAAATCAGCGTCACCAGTAAGGAAGGGGTCGGGACCACCTTCACAGTCATCTTTCCCGACCAACACCAAACCAATTCCCAACGGGCGAAACCGGTGGAGTAGGGACGGATGGTCATTGGCGAACGCTCGGCTATGGTAGTGGGTCTCACCAATCCCATCAACACACGAGCCAATCGTAAACTGAGCAGAATTATTTTTACAGCGAAGTTGGTCCCCAAACATGGTACAATGGGAGGACCACTTAAGGAGGAAACTTTTGAAACGAGTACAAATTATCGGGAAGTCCGTTCGTAAATTCGAGGACGGCTATCCCATCGTGTCTTTAACTGACTTAGAAAATCGCAACGACTTTGAAAATGGCGCCTGGGTCCAATTGGAAAACCACGGCCACTTTGCGGCCACGGCGTACTTTGCCAAGCAACACCGCGGTATCGGGTACATCCTGAGCTTGCGGGAAAACGAACCCATCGACGAGCGCTTCTTTGCGGCCAAATTCCGGTCCGCAGTGGGGCGGCGGATGGCGTTTGCGGACCAGTCTGCTTATCGCCTCTTCAATGGCACGGCGGACGGTCTAGGTGGCTTAGCCGTTGATGTCTTCAATGGCATCTACGTCTTCCGCTGGGAGAACACGGCCTTGAAGCAACAAGCGCGCCTGATCTATGCGGGCTTTGAACGCGCCGTGGGCAAGGGCAAGACAGTCGTCGCCGTCACGCCGGGTCAAGAAAACGCGCAACTGATTACGGGAACCTTACCCGATCAACCGATGCCGGTCTTGGAAAATGGCGTGACTTACCCCGTTGACCTGACCGTGGGCCGTTCCCAGTTGGCACTGGAATTCCGGCAGATTCGTGACTGGGTTAAGCAGACCAGCAAGCAAAAGAAAATCTTGAACTTGTTCAGTGCAGAAACGGGTATCGTTGCGGCAGCCATGGTCGGTGGCGCAACGGAAGCGGTGACGGTCGATCCAACCAACCGGGCGACGACGGCCTTACAGGCACAGTTAGCTGCCAATAACTTGGAACAGGCACCGGTGGAAATGCGGACCATGGACGTGGCCAATTACTTGGACTACGCGCAAAAACACGGCTTAACTTTTGATATGATCGCCATCAATCCACCAGCCTTTATTCGGGGCAAGAAGCACGCCTTCACTCTGGAACAAGATCTACCAGGGTTGTTGGAACAGGCTTTTGCGGTGGCCAAAACGGGGACCAAGATTTTGGTAACGACCACGGCACCAAGCTATTCCATGAAGCACTTGCAGCAAACAGTTAATGCTGCTGTCGAAAATTATACCGGTCGTGTAACAGCTTTCAACAACTTCTTATCACCGGATGATTTTTTGACTAACGTTTCAGACCGTCAGAGTGAATCATTAAAGGGTTTACTGTTGTCAGTTGATTAATGAAAACGGGTGAAAACGAATGCAAGAGAGGCCACTTGGTAGGATAGACCACTGACCAAATGGTCTTTTTTTGCGCAATAATGGTTTACTTTTAGAAAAGAAACATTTAAACTTACTATTGCAATTTAAAAAGCGCTTACAGAGAGATTGTCAGATAATGAAACGAGAGTTGAGGTTTGCATAATGGGTATATTATTAGCTTTGATCCCAGCGGTATGTTGGGGTAGTATTGGATTGATCAGTGGTCGTTTGGGCGGGACTTCCTACCAACAAACGTTGGGGATGACCGCGGGGGCCGTTTTGTTCGGACTCTTCTCATTGGTCTACTTCCACAGTGCCTTAACGGGTATGTCAATGTTGGTTGGGGTCGCTTCAGGACTCTGCTGGGCTGTCGGTCAGTTTGAACAGTTCCAATCCATGAAGTTCATCGGCATCTCACGGACCGTGCCAATCTCGACCGGGTTACAACTGGTCGGGACGGCGTTGGCCGGCGTGTTGCTGTTCCACGAATGGAAGACCACGAAGATGGTGACGCTGGGCACGATTGCCGTGATCGTTTTGATCATTGGGGCTGCCATGACGTCCTTGCGAGACAAGCGGGCCGCTGCGGGTTCTAGCCAACCGGTCGAAGCCGGCAAGGGGACCATGGCCATCGTGATCTCCACGATTGGTTACGTGCTCTACACCGTTATCGTCACGGCATCCGGGTTGGATTCCAAGACCATCATCTTCCCACAATCCTTGGGTATGGTCTTAGGGGCCTTGATCTTCGTGATGTTCTCTCGGCAAAAGGTGTGGCACAAGGCCACGGCCAAGAACATTATGACCGGTTTGGTCTGGGGCATTGGGAACTTCTTCATGTTCATGTCCATTCCAACGGTCGGCTTGGCCATTAGCTACTCCCTGGCGCAATGTGGAATCGTTATTTCCACCTTCGGGAGCATCTGGTTACTGGGTGAAAAGAAGACTGGACGCGAAATGGTCTACATCACCATCGGGTCACTTTTAGTGGTCGTTGGTGGGGTAACCCTTGGTTTAATGAAATAGTTATAATGGACGGCTAACGTGGGTTGGTCGTCCTTTTTATTTTCTCTAAAATTGTGGACTAGACCATTTACATTTGGGGGGAATGCGTTATAATGGACTAGTCAATAACAATAAAAGTGAGGTTATCTGAATATGGCACATATCGCCTTTGATCGTTCCAAACTTGATCCGTTTATTCATGACAATGAATTGGGAGAAATGCAAGCACTCGTGACCGCTGCGGATGCAGAATTACGTCAGGGTACCGGGGCCGGTAGCGACTTCCGTGACTGGTTGGCGTTGCCCCACGATTATGATAAAGCTGAATTTGCCCGCATTAAGGCGGCAGCCAAGAAGATTCGTTCTGACTCTGAAGTCTTGATCGTCATCGGTATCGGGGGCTCTTACCTCGGTGCCAAGATGGCCGTGGACTTCTTACACGATACCTTCTTCAACTACCTGCCTGCTGAAAAGCGTCAGGGACCTCAAGTCTTCTTTGCTGGGAACTCTATCAGCCCAGACTACGTGCATGACCTGATCAACCTGATCGGCGACCGCGACTTCTCCGTGAACATTATTTCGAAGTCCGGGACCACGACGGAACCGTCCATTGCCTTCCGGATCTTCAAGGACCTATTGGTCAAGAAGTACGGGGCAGACGGTGCCAAGAGCCGGATCTACGCCACGACCGACAAGCAACGCGGGGCTTTGAAGACCGAAGCCGACGCTGCTGGTTACGAAACATTCGTCATTCCTGACGGCGTGGGTGGTCGTTACTCCGTCTTAACTGCCGTTGGGTTGTTGCCGATCGCCGCTTCTGGTGCGGATATTGACGAATTGATGAAGGGGGCTGCCGACGCTCAAGACGCCTACACCAACCCTGATTTGACCAAGAACGAAGCTTACCAATACGCCGCTTTGCGGAACATTTTATACCGCAAGGGTTACACGACAGAATTGCTGGAAAACTACGAACCACGCCTGCAATACTTCGCCGAATGGTGGAAGCAATTGATGGGTGAATCTGAAGGGAAAGACCAAAAGGGCATCTACCCATCCTCCGCGAACTTCAGTACCGACCTGCACTCCTTGGGTCAATACATCCAAGAAGGTCGCCGGAACCTGATGGAAACGGTCATCACGGTTGACCAGCCACAAAATGATGTTGACGTGCCAAGCGAAGACGATGACTTGGACGGCTTGAAGTACTTGGAAGGCAAGCAAATGAGCTTTGTCAACACTAAGGCTTACCAAGGGGTTGTACTGGCCCACACCGATGGGGGCGTGCCAAACATGAGCGTCCACATCCCTGACCAAACACCTTACACGTTAGGCTACCTGATCTACTTCTTTGAAGTAGCCGTTGCCATTTCTGGTTACTTGAACGGCATTAACCCATTCAACCAACCAGGGGTCGAAGCTTACAAGACCAACATGTTTGCGCTGTTAGGCAAGCCTGGTTTTGAAAAGTTGGGTAAGGAATTAAACGCCCGTCTCTAAAAGTTAAATAAACGCTGAACGCCTAACTGGGAACGCCTGGTTAGGCGTTTTATGTTGCACGCTTGCAACGATGATGGCAAACAATTGTTGGAATAACAACATCTATGCAACAGTGATAGATTTCAAGTGTTAATGTTTTGCTACAGTTAAGTTACAGTCTGTAAAGCTAGGTTACAAATGACCGTCACCCCTTGTCGGTAGCTGATTTGCTCGTTATAGTGAAGGAGTAGGCGGTCAGTCCCTTGGGGTAAGGGGCTGACCCACTATCTTTTTAGATAAGGGGAGATTTTTTTGAAACGCTCGAGGAGTATCTATCTGACTTATACGGGCTGTTTTCTGCTACTTGTGAGTCTAGTTTACGGGATTTTTCTGTTGACGGGTAAGTCATTCATCTGGGAAGGTGATGGACTGGCACAGCATTACCCGATTTTAGTAAAATTTTATACGTGGCTCCATCACGGTGGCTTGACGGGCTGGTCCTGGGATCTGGGACTAGGGGCCGACAAGTTGACGACGTTTTCGTACTACGTGTTGGGTGACCCGTTCAGCTACCTGATTGGCTTATTTCCCAAGCACCATTTGGAAATGGGCTATAACCTGCTGATTTTACTGCGGCTGTATGCCAGTGGACTGGCATTCCTATTCTTTGCCCGGCAACGGTCATTTCGGCCGCTGAGCGTGCTGTTAGGAACCTTAGCGTACACGTTCACCGGCTACAGCCTGTACGTTAGCATTCGCCACCCGTTTTTCCTGTTACCAATGATTTTATTTCCACTGCTGGCTTATGGCATCGACCACGTTTATCGCGGGCGGTCATGGGTGCCACTGGCGGCCTTTACGGGGCTGGCACTCGTCAGAAACTTCTACTTTGCTTACATACTGGCCATCGGCAGCCTGGTATACGCGGTCTTGCGGTATTTGCGCTTGTACCGTGACCAGTCGCTGTCATTAGGAGTCCTGAGTCGACGGCTGATTGGTGCCGGACTGACGGGGTTCCTGTTGGCTGGCGTCTTGTTCATCCCGTCCCTACTGGGCGTGCTGTCGTCGACGCGGGCTGGCGGGCAATTTGCCAACGGGTACGGCTTGTTTCCCGTGAGCTATTACCTGCGGCTCCCCAATGCGCTGGTGACGACCGGTAATCCCATGCGGTTTTGGGTCAACCTCGGCGTGGCTGGACTGACGTTCTTAGGCGTTGTCTACGTGCTGCGGCACTTCCGGCGGTATCTATGGCTAAATGTGGGTCTGGTACTGCTAGGGGTAGGCACGCTCCTGCCTGCCATACCGGCTTTGATGAACGGTGGGACCACGCCGTCACAGCGCTGGTTATTACTAGCTGCCTTACCGTTTGGCCTGGCCACGATGGCCTTCTTGGATCACCTGACCAGTCTGACGCGCGCAGATCTACGGACGTTGAGCTGGAGCGTGGTCGGCTTACTGGTGGCCATTTGGGCGGCCAATGGCTTTGTCTTTGATAACCATCCCCATGATTTCGTCATCTATGGGCTACTCCTACTGACGCTAGGCGCCCTGTTGTGGGGAACCTGGGGTCGATGGACGCTGTGGCAATGGACCCGCGTGCTCCTGCCACTGTTGGCCCTCAATATTGTGGTCAACGGCTACGGGTATTTCAATCCAAACGCTGGTGGGGCCAGTCAACAGCTGCTGCCGCGCGGGGTCGCTAGTCGGTACCAACGCGACATTTACGATGGTGCCGAGGCCTACGTGAAGCAGCAGTCTGGTTTCAGTCGGACCGCCACCAGCAAGTATTACAATTACACGAATGAAGCCAAGACGAACATGGGCATGAACCTGGGCGTCCACGACATCATGAGTTATTTCTCCGTGCAAAACGCGGCAGTTGGCGACTTCAGCCAGGCAGTGGACAATTCGCAATTTAAAATGAACAAACCCATCAACCAGGCCGACAGTCGGACCACGCTGAACAACCTGTTGGGCGTGCGCACGATCTTTGCCCGCAGCAATCAGTGGGGGATGCAGGCCCTGCCGGAGGGATATCGCCCGGTGAAACGCCACAGTAAAGTGGTCAAGTTCCGCGATCGCCCGGTCCATGGCCTGGGGAATAATTACGCCACGACGGTGCTGCAATCGGCCAACGCCTTACCGCTGGCATATCTGCAACGGCAGCGGTTGACGCCCCCCCAATTTAACCAGCTAAACGGTATCGACCGTGAGCAGGCATTGACGACTGGCGCTCTGATTGGTGGTCGGGTTGCGGGCGTGCCCACGGCGCATTACCACAGTCGGGCACGGCAAATCGGCTATACCGCGACGACGGATAAGCAGACGGTGTTGGATAGCCTGCAGCAGGTCGTCAAGTTCCGGCAACAAGGCAATCAGCTACTGCCGGACGACTTGCTGCCGCAACGGCCGTCTCTGCGGAAATACAACCCGGACCGTTCCGTCAATATTCGGAATGACAAAGCACGGTTAAAGCGGTTGGCACGGGAGAATCGCCGGATAATTCAGCGCAATCAAGCACGTAATCAGGCGGGGCTGCGGCAACTGACCAGTGATAATCAAAACCACCCGCTGACCGTTAACCTGCACGTCACGGCACCCCATCAGACCCGTAAGACGGAGCTTTATCTGGAGCTGACGGGCATCCAGGCGCAAGACTTCAGTGTGGCTGACAAGTATCGTGGCTCGCAGAATACCCAGGCGTTTAAGAACCAGGCCTTCACGGGGATCGCCCGCCTGAACCGTCTGCGCAATGCGTTGTGGAACGTGGGCGACGGCGCCTACACGATGACCGTGGGTAGTAAGCAAAATGTGACTAGCTTCAGTCAGCTGGGGCAGGGCAACCTGTCGGATTACCAGCCGAAACGGCGCGTCCTACTGAACCTGGGGTACACGACGAAGCCCCGCCGAACGATCCGTCTGACGTTCAAAGGGGTCAAGCAGTTGACGTTCAAGTCAGCCAAGCTGATTGCCGTGCCATTTGGCAAGTCCTATCATCAACGCATGGCGGGGCTTAAACGAAACGGTCTGCAGCACTTGCGGGTCACGGACAATCAGGTGAGTGGTGTTGCCGAGGCGACACGGCCAACGGTCTTGACCACGTCGATTCCGTATTCCAAGGGTTGGCAGTTGACCGTTGACGGCAAGCCAACGCCGCTGAAAAAGGTCAACGTCGGTTTTGTCGGTGCGCGACTGGCTGCGGGCCGACACCGGGTGCGGTTGACCTACCACACGCCGGGGTTACGGCTCGGTAGTTGGCTGACTGGTCTGGGTTTCGTGATTTTGATGGGTGCGGGACTGTGGACCTGGTATCGCCGAAAAATAAAATAATGATGTGATAATCGTCTATTCAGTGGATTAATTGGCTGAATGGGCGATTTTTTTTGCGAAAAAGGCGTTTTTGGGTAAAAATATTTTTCAAGTGTCATAGTGTGTCACCCTCATAGTGTATGATTTAGATTGTTTAGGGGGAACCGGTCGGCTGATCGCCAGTGATGGGGGATGGCCGTCCGTAGCTCCCGCAACAAGGCGGCAGTGGGTGTGACCACTGCGCAGTAGAAGGAGGAACTTACATATGAGGTTGAGACAACTCGTCAGTGGGTTGCTGGTAACGGTAACCTTAGGCGCCGTCGCCGTGGAGAGTCCAGGAACGGTGGCTCAAGCAAAGCAACAGAAGGTGTCATCCGTTGAAACGGTTGTCAATGGCAAGACAATCGTGACCTACAAGGGCCAGACGTATACGCCCCACCAAGCCGCTAAGCTAGGGCTGATCACGCAAGATGGCGTTAAGGAGAACCGCTGGACGTACAAGCTGACCAACGTGAAGGCTAAGCGTACTAAGTCGGGTAAGTCACTGAAGGTGTCCGGTAAGCTGGTCGTCACGAACATTCCACTGAGTGTTTTCACGCCAGCTAAGCAGGTGAGAATCATCACCAAGAATGGCATCAAGTACGCCAAGCTGACCAAGAAGCTGACGTTTAAGAAGACTTTCAAGACGAAGAAGGTCAAGAAGGTCACGCTGCGGGCCGGGTACACCAGTAAGAGCGGATTGAAGGCGTTTATGATGTTGTCGGCGAATAAGAGTTTTAAGGTTGGGAAGTAGTTGGGAAGTAGTTGGGAAGTAGTTGGGAGGCAAAGTATGTTATCTCTGAGGAAAAGAGTTTTGCTAAGCCTAGTGGTCATCGTCGGACTTGGTTGCCTAGGTATAGGGTCAGTTAGCGCCCAGGCTAAGGCCAAACCAGGATTTCCCCAAAAAACAATCTCGTATCATATTAGTTCTACGGGAAGCTATTACCAGAGTGTGTGGCGTAAGGCGGTCAAAAACTGGAATAACCTGAAGGTCGTGAAGCTGGTCAAGACGAGCCGCGCTTCTGAAGCGGAGCTGGTTTTGACGACGACTAAGAGTGCTGGGAAAAAAAGTCCGTATACGTATGGAAGAAGTTATTTCATCACGGAAGAAAAGGATGGCACCGTTAGTCAAACCCAGGATATTGGGTATCCGCTAGAACTGTCCCGAAAGCTGATGAAGGATATGTACTTTGATAAGGCTGAGCGAAGTGGTTGGGCTGGAATGGCGATTGGAGATGCATTAGGCCTAAATTGGACGAATCATTATGATAGTATCATGAACAACACAACGTTTAAGGCTGATAAGCCAACGAAGTATGACAAGAAGAATCTCAAAAAATTATATAAGAACATACCGTTCTAGATAGGACTGGAAAATTATGAAGAAATTATTCAAAGTAAGTCTCATTGCAGCATTGAGTTTCGTGTTAGTCGCACCAAGCTTGACTACGCCGGCGAGCGCTAAGAGCAAGGTCAAGGTCATCTCAACCAGTAAGTTCGCTCACAAGACGTATCACGGTAAGAAGGGCAACATTTATAGTAGTGCCAAGCTGACCCATCGCAAATACAAGATGAGCAAGTACCGCTACACGACTTGGACGGCGACGAAGAAAGCCGTTATCAAGAACCATGGTAAGAAGGCAACCCTGGCTTACATCAAGTCTGGGAAGAAGGCCGGTTGGATCTACAAGAAGTATTTGACAGCTGGGAAGGCACCGTTCAATAAGCAAAAGCGGTTGAACAATACTTATACGGCTTATATGAAGGCATTGATGCCAGTCAATGGGGGAGATAAATCTGAACCTTACACCCGTAGTTATGGGGACATGGCTACATCGATCGAGTATACCTGGACCGACGGATACTATGGCGAAGACGGGAATGCTAAAGTTGTTGCCAAAGATAGGGACGCTTTGATTAACGTCTACAATGTTTTTAAGAACCGCTTTTCTGGTTCACAACGCGCAAGTCTAGATGCAATGGCTAATTCCTTAGACAAACTTGAACCTGTCACTGATAATACTGATGAGACTGCTTCGAGCATGGGGACGTTTGCACAGACACTCAGCACAGCAGTAAATGATTTAAACTGATTTATTGTGAATTTAATTTAGACTAAAGGAGCTAACAAACATGAAACTAATGAAAATCTTTAGCGCCATCATGGTGGCGACTACCATGGGCGCGGCTGTGACCGTCGCCACACCCGGCATGACGGCAGATGCCAAGGCCAAAAAGTCGTTGAAGACCTTCCCTAAATCTTTGCGGCGGACTTGGTATCACTACGAGAAGAACGCAAAGGGCAAGCTGGTCTACAGTAAACTGAAGTTCACGGCGAAGAAGGTTAACGTCAGCTGGAACGGTTGGGATACTAGCAAAGTTCGCAAGGACAAGTATATTTTGCATCAATATGATCCAGCCAAGAAACTGCAGCAGGGCAAAGACAACTGGTACTTTGCCTACAAGTCTGGTGGCAAGACGCGCATCGGCGGTTGGGATACAGACTACCTGCCAAACATGAGTTACAAGCGGGCGTTGGAACAATACAAGGTTGTGACGACTAAGGTCAAGGGCAAAAAAGTCAAAGTTTTACATGACACGATTTTGCCGTCCAGACCAGTTGACACCAAGTATTACTACACCAGCAAGAAGCTGGCTAAGCAAACCAATCCCAAGGGTCACAATTACAACGACAATTATGGGGGCTAGTTAGTCCATTGCTGCATCCCCGCGGGTGTGGCAATGCCGAAAGCAGCTAATTAGCTGAATTCATTGGGAATCTGACGGCGGTCGGTCTTTCCACACAAAAGTTCCCTGACCGCGGCTGATTTCACTTTCCCAAGCTCAGATGACTGACACTTGGGAAAGCAAAACCACGAGCAAACACTTGCCTGATTAGGCGGGGTGTTGCTCGTGGTTTTTAGTCGTTCAATTTAATTGTTAAGAAGCCGCAGCGGTTGTGCTAGCGATAACCGTGAAATGGGTAATCACAAACTGGTGGCGCTGGTTGTAGTGGCCAAACAGCGCCACGTGGGCGCCCGCAGTCGCTTGGTAAAGAAAATTAAGCCCGTGCTGGTGAATCAAGCAGTTTTGCTGTTGGCCTGCGTCATCAGTGATCTTGGCAAAGATGAGCAGGGGGCTGAGTTTGAGCACTTTAGGCTCGCTAATGAGTTTACCGTTGATGGCAAGTTGCTTCATGATCATCACCTCTTCAGTTATTATACGAACAAGTGTTCGATAATGCAAGTGGAAATTTCACCAGTCGGTTAATCGTCACGGATAAGCTGACGCCAAACCCAATGAAATGGCGTGTCCGCCAATTCAAATAAAATCACGGGGATTCTCCTGACTTTCAGAAAAGGGCCTTCAGATGGATAATAGGGGGGATATTTGGAAACGTCGTTGCCCTGCCAAAGTCTATAGGAGGTCATATCATGGCTAGCATCCAGAAGTATCAGGACAGGAACGGAAATACCCGCTACCGCGTTCAGGTTTACTTGGGAATTGATCCACTCACGGGAAAGCCGCGCCGAACGACTCGTCGTGGTTTGAAGACGAAAAGGGAAGCCCAATTGGTTAGCTCGCGTCTAAGGCGTGACGCAATGACCAATGGCCTTCCGGATGAACGGGACGATACAACTTTTAAAGAGGTTTACGAGCGTTGGTTCCCGCAATATCAGAACACGGTAAAAGAAAGTACGTGGGCGACCACTAAGCGGCTATTTCGGTTGCACATCCTCCCCGTATTCGGTAGCTACCGGGTCAAGCAGATCAGTATGGCGGTTTGCCAAAATGCTATTAACGGGTGGTTCAAAGCGGGATTGACGAAATACCATACGCTGTTAGACTATGCTGCCAGTGTCTTGGACTTTGCCATCAACATGGAACTCATCAAAGACAACCCGGCGAAACGGGTTATCATCCCCGTTAACAAGGATAATCGTTCCCGCAAGAATTTGGAAAACTATTTTAACCGGGCTGAACTTGAACACTTTTTTGAATGCTTGAATGATGATACCAACGACCCGCAGGCCAACGTGTTTTTCCGGTTAGCGGCGTTCAGTGGTATGCGCAAGTCTGAAATGCTCTGCTTGCTGTGGTCTGATATTGATTTCAACAAGGGCACGGTGACGGTCTCTAAGACGCAATCACGGGGCGACAACGCCCGGTTGCTCGTCCAATCGCCTAAGACCATCCGCAGCAATCGAACCGTCTATATTGACCCGAAGACGTGTCGTATTCTACAGCGGTGGCAACTTGACCAGCGACGACGCAACCGAGGGAACAATCTGGTTTTTGCCAACGAAAACAACGAGATGTGCCAGCCGACGAAGCCCAGAAAGTGGTTGGAGCATACACTCAAGAAGTATGGATTGAGGCACGTCACCGTGCATGCTTTCCGGCATACCTACGCAACCCTAGCGTTTGAAGCAGGGGCGTCGATCAAATCAGTGCAAGACCAACTGGGACACGCCAGCTACAAGACGACCTTAGACATTTACACTGCTGTGACCGACAAGGAGCGGAACGAGGCTACGGAAAAACTCGCCAACTATTTAAATTTTTAATGATTATGGGTATACGGATGGGAAAAGCTGGTTGCTAAGAAAGTAACGATGTTTTTGACTACGAGTTGACTACGTCTTTGGTAGTCAACTCGTAGTTGCTATTCACAATAGGAAGTAAAAGAAAAGCCATCATGGCGGGATTGAGCAGCTACCATGATGACTTGTGATTAATCTATGATTGGGTATACTGGGCTCGAACCAGTAAATTACGGATTCAGAGTCCGCTGCCTTACCAATTTGGCGAATACCCAATAAGAATCTACGTTGCGTAAACAACTATTTAATAGTAACTTGTTACGCTTTTGGTGTCAACCAGTTTTGCCGAAAAAAGACGAATTCCTGTATGAATTCCCATTTCTGTGTAATTTTATTCATTCAAGGATTGACAATATTGGGAGAATAGCGTAAATTAGATACTGCTAGTTGATAACATTGCCCGCTGGTCAAACTGGTTTAAGACGTCGCCCTCTCAAGGCGGAGTTACGGGTTCGAGCCCCGTGCGGGTGATAAATGGTCCACAAACGTTGGTAAAACAGCGCTTGTGGGCTTTTTCGTTATCATAAAATTTGGATGCGTTAGTTGCGGGTAAATTGTGTGGACTAGACCAGTTTAGGCGCGGGTAAACTCTGAGAAACAGGTAGTACGTGCTGGCCAATCTTTAGTGGTTGTTGCTTGAGACAGATTGTACTGTCACGGCAACGATTTTTTTGATAGTGACAGGATTGGAGAAAACTGATAGACATTCGGCTAACCCGATAGTATACATTTGTTGTTTGTCAGCTTGGGTATTGGAGAGCTTACATTTAAGCTTAAAAATTATAGTTACATAATAAGATGTTTGTGAAGAAAAATGAAGTTATCACATGAAAACCAAATCTTATGCTATCTAAGTTATCTGAATTTGTGAATCCGCTTAAAACGCTGATATTAAAACAATTATAAAAAACAAACCAAGCAAGAAATGATTGATAATTATCCTTACTATCTCGGGCGGTTGATGGTACACTATATCTATTAGGAACGTTAAATATTTTAACCAAGCACTTGTCAGCGGCATCTTGTAAGTTTAACAAGATCTCAGTACGCTAATGGGTGTTTTCGCTTGGACAATAAAAAATAAAAATTTTCATAAACGAAGCAGGGCAAAAAGTTGAGGAAAGTAAAGAAGTTCAGTTCGTCTGGACGAGGGGGTTACGTGCATGAAGAAAGGAATCGTGACGGCGGCAATAACTTTGGCTACGGCCGGGCTTGGGCTGTGGTCGAGTATACCCGCGGATGCGGCAGAGCCACGCTATTATAATTATCAAGACGCTTTAACCGGAGCACCACAGGGGGTCGATTTAAATTCGTCCGAGTACAGTGGTTATTTTTGGAATGGCGATAATGGCGTGGAAGCTAATGGTACCAACAAAGCAGAGATTGTTAATGCCGGGAGCACAACTAATTCCGCCATCAAGATTTCGCAGGCTGGTGAGAAAAATTCCTGGGGAGCCATTTGGTCGCGCGACGCGGTATTTGACCTGGCCAAGCCGGAAAGAACGGGCATGTGGATATATACCAGTACTGAGCAGGCGTTTGTCAATCAAGGGTTAGGCGATGGCATGGCGTTTGTTCTGCAGAATTCCACACAAGGCGTGAAGGCCTTTTCTAAGTCGACAGCGCTTGATAAAGATAAGAATACTGTCATTACACCTGGCGTTGGGGAGAGTATGGGTGTTTGGGGGATGGACCCACAAAGTTGGCAGAAAATGGATTTAGGGCAAAACGCAATTGATAGAAGCTGGGCACTGGAATTCGATACGCATCGTAACCAGGAAGATCCATTGAAATTAGTCCAGTGGGATTTAAACGACACGTACCCGTCATCATTTGACAATGGAAATTACTACAATCAATTTGATTCTTCAGGCGATGCAACGGGGGCGGCGGGAACGATTAGTAGTAGTAATAACCATATCGCTTCGAACTACCCAGGCAGTGCCAGTACCTATACAGCGGTGGGAGCAGCAGGATTGAAAACGAATATTTGGGCAACTAACTTGTTAGGGGCAACTACTTGGTATCCAACATTGTTCTCCTCAGATTATCGTGGTACTTATTATTTCTACAAAATGACACATTTAGGTTACCTAGACGAAGGGAAAAATGC
The DNA here is from genome assembly GCA_003666485.1 of Levilactobacillus brevis. Classification (GTDB taxonomy): domain Bacteria; phylum Bacillota; class Bacilli; order Lactobacillales; family Lactobacillaceae; genus Levilactobacillus; species Levilactobacillus yiduensis. Next base: position 2,521,368 of record CP032931.1, on the reverse strand, counting down.
TGACGCCACGACCGATAAGATGACGGATCACCGGTGGCATCACGTGACCTTAACCTATACGCCCCCAACTAATGGTACTAATATTGGTAAAATGAGATATGTTTACGATGACAAAAATTCCGATACTGGCCAGCCGAAGCAACCAGCCAATGAAGCAACCGTTCCCCTTAAACTAGACGAATTTAAGCTGGAAAACGGAAGCACCAAAGTTCGTTGGGGATTTACGGGGTCAACGGGAGAAAGTACGGAAAACAACCTGGTAGTTTTTGACCAAGTACCGGGTGACGTTGTGAACAGTGCCACAGCCACCCTCAGTATCCAAGACAACGATTCGAATGATTATACACCGGTTGATACCAGTTCTACGCCGACGATTTCTGGCGGAATGCCAGTCAAACTGGCTTATACGTTTAAGCGGAGCGGTGGTTCGAAAGATTGGGAAGAGGTTAATGCCGCACTGAACATCCCCAACAGTATCACCCTGACGTCTGGGAGCATTGAGAATCCCGATGGGTCCCGAGCCGAGGTGGATATTTCTAAACGTGATGGGACAACGCTGCCCGTTAATCTAGGTAGTGATGGCAACGGTCTTACGTTGACCGGTTCAGATGAGGCCAAGATTACCCTTTATGGGACAGTTGGTGCCGATGCGGCAACGGAGGCTGAGGCTACCAGTTACTTCAACGGGTCTAACGCCTCGGCCGCCGCAAGTCTGCCTGCCTTTAACGTGAAGGCGTCCAATTTAAAAATGACCATTAGTCCGGAAGACAGTACGTTAAACGTTGCGGACGGGTCAGGTCAACCTGCCCAAATTGTGGGTCAAGCCAAATATCCTTATGGACTTGATGCTGGAGCGGCCGCTATGAAGCCTGAGGACATCATTGTTCATCTAGTAGTCAATCACGTTGATCAGGGATCCAAGGCCTTAACTGATATTTTGGCAATGCCCGGTGTTGATCCATGGGTCTTCAGCTATCCTGTTGATGACAGTCTGCTAAAGAGGGGCGTCAATACCATCGAGCTTTACAGTACCAATAAGTCGTCCGAAGAGCGTTCTAATACGGATTCGGTTGACGTCACAACCAGTGGCTACGGGTTCGGTAGCACCAGTGGGCCATTGGTGTTTCAGCCGACCGTGCTGAGTGGGTCCGCGACGGTGATTAAGCGGTCGGCTAAGTGGGCGCTAGCGGTCGTTGATTCTCGGCAAAAGGCCGGCTGGCAGCTCGTTGCGCGGACGGCGGGCATGACCTTGAACGACAATACGGCCGTGAAGACGCCCCTAGACGGCCAGTTGATCTATGTCGACAGCGACGGCACGCAACACCCCTTGTCCAATGACATGTCAACGCTAATTGCCACCGGACAGGCAACTGGTGATGATACGGAGACTGATATTGCAGCCGACTGGTCTGATGATCAAGGCATTCTGCTGAAGATCAACGGAAGTGCCATGCAAGGCAACTACTCCGGTGAAATCGACTGGGAGTTGACGAACGTCCCTAGTTGATAAGAGTCACAAAGTAATGGGTTCTCGGACAACACCGAGGGGCCATTATTTTTTAGCGGTCAACGGGATGCTGGCATGGAAGGTCTGTGGGAATTGCGGCTGGCTCCTTAGCACGGCGTCCCAACTCACGTCGATGCGAGTCACGTCGGCCACCTCGTTTAGCCGGGGCATGAGATAGTAAGTCGTTCCCGCCGTCCGCGTGCCCTGATTCAGGTCGCCCGCGAACACGTCGCTGTTAGAGCGGTCCGCGGTGAGACGCTGACCGTCGTTTGTGGTTAACGTTTTCGCAACGGGGTAGGTCTGAATGTTAGCTCCCGCGTGAATCTTCATGTGAACGCCAATGATACCGTTGATGGTGAGGGGCCCGTCGTTGCTGGGGATGCGGTAAGGGCCATAGGTGCGGTAGACCGTGATGCGGTCAATGGCAAATGTCGTGTGGGCCCACTGGCGATTACGATAGGCTACGCGGTAAGTCCGGTGGTTCGCCAATGAAATGTTGTGGCGGCCCAGCATCAGCTGGTTGGCCGCAGTGGGCGCTGCCGGTGCGGCTGAATTCGTGGGGAGTGGGTCGGGGTGGGCCCCTCTGAGTGCGGCGATACCCACGAAGTTAAGACTGACCGCGTACAGCAGGGTACCGCTGATCAGCAGGCGCCCGGTCCGGACGCGTTGTCGCCAGGTGAAACTAGTGGCGACGGGCGTGCGGGGACCCCGACTCGGACTCAGTAGCTGGACGAGGACCAGCCCCCAACCAATGACGGGTAGTGCTAACCACCCTAAGAAGCGCCCGGTACGGTGCCGGTCATGCAGGCGCTGCAAGGTGGCGGCCAGCGTGATGAGGCTGCAGGTAAACAAACCAGCTGCCGTGACCAGTAGTAGCAGTGCCTTGCCCGTGTTCAGGTAAGCGGGCTGCAGGCGAAAGGCCGGATATTGCAAAACGGTGCTCATGAGCGTGATCAGTAGACCACAGGTGAGTACCGTGAGTACGCCAATACGTTGCCAGTAAGCGCCGCGGGTGAGCTGGCCGTGGCACGTGAAGAGCGCGGCCATGAGTGACAACTGGGGTGCGCCACAGGTGGGGCATTGTGCGAGAAATGGGTTAAGTCGGTGACCGCAAGTGGAGCAGCGGTGCCGGTTGACTGGCAGATGCAGTGGTGACGCCTCCTAAATAGACCCGTGTTTAGCAAGTCTAGCTGAATTTTTAAAATAATTGGGATAAGTAAAAGACTACCAGAGATTGCGACCTAGCACAACCGATTAGTAGCCTTAAAAATAAATAATATTATTAATAAAAAGTATTGCGAAAATTATAATTTGAACAGGTGGGGCTTCCCGTAGTACCAGCCCTGCCGCAGGTCGATTTCCAAGTCATTGGCCATCTTGTCTTCGGCCTCATTTTCCACACCTTCCAGAATCAAGCGTAACTTGTAGTCCTGGGCGACCTTTTTCCAGAAAACCAGGTTATCCGGAATTTCTGCGGCGCGACCCTCAGCCCGGAAATTTTGCATGGCAAATTTAATTTCGCTAGCGTAGGGCAGAATCGGTTTGATGTGGTCAAAGGTATTGATACCAGTCCCGATATCGTCTAGACTAAGTTGAATCGCGTGGTCGTCAAAAAAGTGAACCTGATCGATAATTTGCTGGTTCGAAACAGCCGTGTCGGTCTCTTCTTCGGTGACCTCGAGAATCAAATTCACTGGGGCAATCTGTAGCTGAGCGTCGACGATCGCTTGGGCAATCGTGCAGTCGACGAATTGCCGCTGGTTAACGTTGTAGGAGACTGAGCCAATCTTCAGCCGCAGTTTTTGGGCCGTGCGTTTGATCAGGTCGGCCTGGGTGTCGATAGGAATTGACTCGAAGTCTTGAGGCAAGACCCATTTGCCGTCGACCTGTTGGCGAATGAGCATTTCGTAGCCAATCAGTGAGTTGTTGGTGACATCTAACTGGGGCTGTAGAAAATAACGGTACATGTCGAATGGTTCCTCCTTTCAAGTGTCTGCTCCCATCATACTTTATTTTAACGAATTCGGATAGGGGAAATGACCAGAAAAACAGGAGTGGGGGGAACTAGCAAAAGCGCAAATCGTTCATCCCGTGACATAATGTTTTATATAAATAGTTATGGTTTTATTATATGAATTGTTTTATAGTAGTTGTTAGAGCAAATTAATGCGTTATACTAGTACCAGGATTGGAGAACCAATTACTGGATTAATTATTAAATCACTGAGCAAGGAGATTATTCCATGTCATGGACTATGTGGCTTGTACCGCCCATCATTACCAGTATTTTCTTCACCTTGGGAGTTATCACCCTGTACTGGTCGATTTTTACTTGGGTCACAGCGAAGGCTGAATCCAGTCGGCGACCATACAATTTAAAACATGTTCAAGTGATCATTGGGACCACCTGTGCTGTGGTATCCGTCTTCGCCTTGCAGATGATTGTCCGCGACAGCCACCTGTCTTGGACGTTTACGAACTTTCAACTACTTCTCTTGATCTTTGTGGCGTATTTCTTGGCACTCAAGATTCCCACCTGGCTGATTCTGTTAGCCGGGGTCGGATTCATGGTGCTCAACGGTAACGTGACGGCCATCTTGTCTTGGGGGTATACCTTTATCTTCATCTTGTTCTACTGGTTATCTTACCAGCAAAGCACACACCTCTGGCGGGCACCATACACCCGCTACATCTCGGTAGCGACGGCGTTCGGCCTGGCACTCTGGATGTTTGTCAAGTTCCGTTTCCAACTGCCGTGGACGACTTACTGGATTGAAATTGCCGACTACCTGGTCTTGGCCACCTTGATGTACGGCTATTTCAAGATTCAAGATAAGGACCGCCGTATCAAGGACCGCTTGTTCCAGTCGGCGAACTGGGATGCGCTGACGCACGTGCAAAATTATGCGGCTTATGACCGCGCCGTGGGTTTTCATTTCCACCAGAGCGCCGCGCACCAACGGGACCTGGCGATGATCATGTTTGACATCGACCACTTCAAACACATCAACGATACGTATGGTCACTTGGCCGGCGATGAGGTGCTTAAGCAGGTTGCTAACGCGGTTGCCGCGAGTTTGAAGCCATTTGGCAGCGACATCATCTTGTACCGGACGGGGGGGCGAGGAGTTCAATATTCTCTTACCTGACCGCGACTTAAATCGGGCGCGACCAATCGCCCAAGAGGTATTTGACGCGGTGAAGAACCTGACGACGACTTACAATGGTGAGGACTTGAACGTCACCATTTCCGTGGGTGTCTCCGTCCTGCACGACCGGGACCGCAACCCACTGGACTTTTACAAGCGGGTCGATGCCAACCTGTATCACTCCAAGCAAACGGGGCGGTACCGCATTACCGCTAGCTAGATAAATGATAACGACGGGAACGGGGCCGATTGGTGACCGTTCCTTTTGTTTACAAATTTTTAAATAGTTAAGCCGTGTGCCCGCCGAAAAAAACGTGTAAAATACAAGTTAACCGGGGAATTCCCCGGGTAGAATGGAGCGATCATCGTGATCTTATTACTATTGTTATTGTTGCTACTGTTTCCACTACTGCGGTTGGTCTTTGGCCTAGCCGGCTGGCTGTTGGGGATTGTGGGAACGCTGATCATTGGCGCCATTGTGCTGGTCGCCTTTGCCGCACTATTCCGTTTCTTTATCGTGGCGGTACTGGTCATTGGCGGCGGCATCTGGGCTTCTCACGCCATCTTCAGCTAACCCATATTTGCGGTCAATGAACGCACCTTACTCTGTGCTGGCCGCCTTGCCGTTCGCCAAATTTGGACCGTGACGCTGTGGGAGGGACCGGTCGACGCCAAAGGGCGGTCTTCAACCTCGCTTCGAGCCGAAGACGCCAGTTTCCAAGCAGTTCACTTGCAAACTCCCACGGCTGAGTCCAAATTTAGCTCACTCACGGCTACGTGACAGGTTACCCACTAGTGTGGATGAACGTTGCCGTTTCAGCGATTTCTCTGCTAATTTTGTGGTTAATCACCGACGTGACCGGAGGCAGTCAGAGGTGTAGGTTGCTGTGACAACGGTGTTAGCTGAGCGTTTTTTCTCAGCTTACAGCGTGGACGTGTTTGGAGATTGACGGGGTTCGTCAAGCTTCAAACCGAGTCGGCGGACCGCTCCTTAGGCCGCCGGCGGTCCCCATAGCTACCGGAATCTCTGACAGCCGCAGGTGGTGGCATGGACTCATTTCATGTTCACGATCCTTGTCAGTTGCGTATTATCAGGTGTTTTTGTACTTGCAACCTTTAGGTGACCAAACTAAACGCAGACAAACGAAACGGGCAACCCGCTACTGGGCTGCCCGTTTTTAAGTCATCATTCAAAAGAAATTTCCACCAAGTACATGTGCTCGGTGGGGATGTAACTGGTGGTGATCCAGACTTCGCGGTAGTCTTCTTTAGAACTACGCGTGCGGTCGAAGAAGTCGTTCAACAGCTCACCATTTTTGGCTAAAAAGTCATCATCCATCCGGTTGACCAACAGGTGGCCAACGGGGAAGTAGAGTTCCTGATTCGCTACCGGCACCGAGTCGGGGACGCCAATCGCGATGACGTTGCTATTGCGCTGTTGGATAAAGCGAACCTGATCTTGATGACGGTGAATATAGGTTAAGACGTTATAGATTGAATCTGAGTTGCTCGCCATGCTCTTACTCCCTTCAGTGTCCCCATTGTAACAAATATTGACAACATTACCAGCTTTATGAATGGTAAAAAGCGTTCCGTAAACGCTTACATGGCGGTGTTTTGCCACCGATTGGTCTTCTAGCTGAAGGTTGCAAGCCTTAGCTAGATTTATGGTGACGTCTGAGTTTACGGGGACAAAATTAGTCTTTGAATGTGATTTAGTCCGTGCTGGCCGCCTTACCGTTCGCCAAACTTGGACCGTGACGCTGTGGGAAGGACCGGTCGAAGCCAAATGTGTTTGGAGATTGACGGCGTTTCCCATAACTACCGGAATCTCTGATAGTCGCAGATGGTGGCGTGGACTAATTTAATAGCCTTGCTCCTCGTCAGCTGAGCCTTATTTACTTGTAACCTTTGCCCGTTGGCTGAAAAGGTCAATTAGTTTCTCTGCCAATGCAATTGCCGAAATTAGTGAAACAAATGCCAAGGCTGAAACCGGCTGATAGTGATGCATCTTCTGTAGCCGAGAGTCCGGCAAATATGGTTCAGCCGTGGGAGGCGTCGAGACCGCCCCTTGGCTCGCCCCGGCCGCCCACCGCGTTCCGACCCATATTTGACGGACGGTAGGCGGCCAGTTCGGACCATGTGGCCGTAAGCAACTAGTTCTACTGCACTCAGGATACTGGTCCAGCACCATGATTACGGACATTATTTTTTGTCACCGCTGATTAATTTAAGCGGTAATACATGATTGCAAACACGATTCAAGCGAGTATAATTGTCGCATATGCATTTTTGATGTTTTACAGAGTAACCTTAGAAGAAAGAAGGCCAAATTTCATGATGCGACTTGCCCGAAAACACTTGGACTGGTGGGCAGTAGTCCTTGCTGTTGGGTTTATGATTATTCAAGTTGCCTGTGATCTCTCCTTACCGACGTTGACTTCCAACATCATCGATAAAGGGATCGCCAACAACGATATCGGCTACATCTGGCGCACGGGTGGCCTGATGCTCCTCTTGAGTTTCATTGGGGTATTGGGAGCCGCCGGAAACGTGTATTATGCGTCTACGCAGTCGCAACGGATGGGCCAACGAATCCGAACTGATTTATTTAAGAAAGTCACGTACGCGTCCACCGAAGAATTTGAAACGGTGGGGAACGCGTCACTGATTACCCGGACGACCAACGACGTGGTACAGATTCAAAACGTCATGGTCCAAATGCTACGGATGATGCTGATGGCGCCCATCATGTTGGTGGGGGCTGGCGTCTTGGCTTACGTCAAGAGTCCGCGGCTGACGATGGTCTTCTTGGTTGCTTTGCCTGTATTGGCCTTTTTCACCGGGCTGATCATGTACTTTGCAGTGCCATTGTTCAAGAGCTTGCAAAAGAAGATTGACCGCATCAACCTGGTCTTTCGTGAAGGTCTGACGGGGGTCCGGGTCATCCGGGCGTTCAACCAGGACCAATTCGAACAAGACCGTTTTGAAGGGGCCAACAAGGATTACACGTCAACTGGGATCAAGGTCTTCATGATCGTCTCACTGATGTTACCGGTCATCACGCTGATCGTGAGCGGGACCAACATCGGGATCGTCTGGTATGGCGGCAAGCTGATTGGGAGCCAAGCCATGGAGGTCGGTAATTTGGTCGCGTTCATGACTTATGCCACCCAATTATTGATCAGTTTCATGATGGTCTCCATGGTCTTCGTCTTCCTGCCACGGGCCCAGGCGTCTGCGGCACGGATCAACGAAGTCATGGATTTGAAGAGTAAGATCAATGATGCGGACCAACCAGTTGCGTTGGACCAATCGGCGGCCAGCCTGACCTTTGATCACGTGAACTTCCGGTATACGGGGGCAGAAAAATTAGCCTTGACCGACGTGAACTTTACCGCCACGGCGGGGCAGACCGTCGCCATTATCGGGGGGACTGGTTCTGGGAAATCCACGCTGGTCAACCTGATTCCACGGTTATTTGACCCAGAAAGTGGCCAAATCAAGCTGAACGGCACGCCACTGACGGCCTTGAGCCAAAAGGCGTTGCACGAAGCGATTTCCATCACGCAACAAAAAGCGGTGCTGTTCTCCGGAACGGTCCGCAGTAACATGACTTACGGGATGTCCGACGCCAGTGATAGCCAAATTTGGCACGCACTCGACGTTGCCCAAGCCAGCGACTTCATTAAAGAAGAGGGTGGCTTAGACGGTGTCGTTGAACAAAACGGGGACAACTTCTCTGGTGGTCAACGACAACGGTTGGTCATTGCCCGGACGATTCTGAAGCGGGCGAGCGTCTACATTTTTGATGACTCGTTCTCTGCACTGGACTTCAAGACCGATGCGCTGTTGCGACAAGATCTGCGGCAAGATGCTCAGGTTCAAGCCGGTGTCACAGTCATCGTTGCCCAACGGGTCTCCACGGTTGCCGATGCCGACTTGATCTTAGTGATCGACGGCGGGAACATCGTGGGCCAAGGGACACACGACGAATTGAAGGCCACCAACAAGACTTATCAAGAAATTCTCGACTCACAACTGCGGAAGGGGGATACCGTCGATGCGTAATGGACGTGGTGCCGCTACCAAACAACGGCCACAAAAATTCTGGGGGACGACTCTCCGGTTGTTCCGCTACATGAAAGCCTGGCTTCCCGGTATCTTCGTGGTGTTAGTCTTCGCTATCGTCTCGGTGGTCTTGCAGATCAAGACGCCGAAGATCTTGGGGGAAGCCACCACGGAACTGTTCAAGGGTGTGATGAAGGGAACTGCCGAGCTAAAGGCCGGTATCGCCATTCACAGCCTGCCAGTTGACTTTGGCAAGATTGGCCACATTCTGGTGGTCGTCGGCATCATGTATGCCGGAGCGGCGGTATTTGGTATCGTCCAACAGCTGATCATGAGTTGGATCTCCCAAAAGGTCGTTTACCGTTTGCGGCGTGACCTGAAGGAAAAGATGCAACGGTTGCCGATCAGTTACTACGATACCCACAGTAATGGGGACCTGATGTCACGGATGGCCAACGATATGGATAACATCGGGGGCACGCTACAACAGACCTTGTCGCAAATGGTGACCAGTGTCCTGACCTTCTTTGGGGTCTTGTACATGATGCTGACCATCAGCGGCTGGCTGACGTTGGTTGCCTTGGTCTCCGTTCCACTGAGTGTCTTAGTGGTCGGTATCGTGGCGCCAAAATCGCAACGGTTCTTCGCTAGTCAACAGAAGAACCTGGGGCTGTTGAACAACACGGTTGAAGAAACGTACGCTGGCCATACAGTGGTCAAGACGTTTAACCGTGAAGAAGCGGCTCAAGAAGAATTCGAAGAACACAACCGTAAGTATTACCAATCCGCGTGGAAGGCGCAATTTGTTTCCAGTCTGATTTTCCCGCTGATGAACTTCGTGAAGAACCTGGACTATCTGGCTGTCGCCGTTATCGGTGGGATTCAGGTTGCCAACGGGACCGTGAGCTTGGGGAACGTGCAGGCCTTCCTGCAATACACCAACCAATTCTCACAACCCATCACGCAAATGGCCAACTTGACCAACACGATTCAGGCGACGATTGCCTCTGCCGAACGGATCTTTGCCGTATTGGATGAAACCGATATGGTTGAGACCAAGACGGCGGAGGTCCCCGCTGAAACGGCGACTAATGGCAATGTCATTGAATTTGACAACGTGGCCTTCAGATATGTGGAAAATAATCCACTGATCGAAGACTTTAATTTGAAGGTCAAACCGGGTGATATGGTCGCCATTGTCGGGCCAACTGGGGCCGGGAAGACCACTATCATCAATCTGTTGGAACGGTTCTACGATGTCGATTCTGGCCAGATCAGGTATCGTGGTCAGGACACGCACGCCGTGGGCCGGACCGATTTACGCCGGCACTTCGCGATGGTGCTGCAGGACACCTGGTTATTTACCGGGTCGATCTTCGACAACATCAAGTACGGTCGCGAGGATGCGAGTGAAGCAGACGTGTACGCGGCGGCCAAGGCAGCTCATGCCGACACCTTCATTCGCCAACTACCAGATGGGTACGATACCATCTTGAATGAAGCGGCCACCAACATTTCCCAAGGGCAACGGCAATTATTGACGATTGCGCGGGCCTTCGTGGCGGATCCAGACGTCTTGATCTTGGACGAAGCCACTAGTTCGGTCGATACCCGGACGGAAATGCTGATTCAACACGCCATGCAAAGCTTGCTGGCAGGGCGGACGAGCTTCGTGGTCGCCCACCGGTTATCCACGATTCAAAATGCCGAGAACATCGTGGTTATGAATCACGGCCACATTGTCGAAACCGGGAACCACGCCAGCTTGTTAGCGGCCAATGGTTTCTACGCCGACCTCTACAATAGTCAGTTTACGGGTAACGATTTGGCATAATTCAAGGGTATTTACAAAGCGTCTTGCCAGTGGTGGCAGGGCGTTTTTTTGTGCACGCGGGATTGTTGGTGGCATTCGCCTTATACAGCACGGCGTTCTCTCTAACTTTACTAACGAAATTCAGCCGTGCATTGTAACCAGCTTTCAGAAAGGTTTAGGAAATTTTAAGTTTGCTTAGCGTGCGCACTCGTAGCGCAATTTTGACTTGGTCTTGCCCACAATGGTAGGCGGCTAGTTTGCACTACAGGGCATGTAACCGCTAGTTTAAGACAAACTGGAATTGCCATTTGCCAGTCGGGATGGGTACAATGGACCCAGAGAAAGAGAGAGGTGCGGTCCATGGCGTATGTAGAAACGAAAGCGGCCCTTCAACGGCTGGTCGCGGAAAAGGTGGTCCCAGGGGTGAGCTTTGCCCTGATCGATGGCGACCGCGTGGAAACGGGGCAGTACGGTGTTGCCGCCATTGTGCCCCATACTGAGCCATTGCGGCCGGGGATGCTGTACGACGTGGCCTCGCTGACCAAGGTCGTGGGGACGTTAAGCGTGGTCCTGCAGCTGCTAGCGGCGGGCCGGTTACACTTGACTGACCACGTGCACGACTACTTGCCGGAGTGGCAAGATTCGCGGGTGACTGTGCGGCATTTACTCACGCACACGTCGGGCATCACGGGCTACATCCCCAACCGCAACCAATTGGATGCTGTGGCGTTGACCCACGCGCTGTTACACCTGCACGTCGGCCCGACATTTGGCCGGAAAATGGTCTATGCCGACGTCAACTACATTTTCCTCGGGTGGATCGTTGAACAAATTTTAGGCGACCCCATTCAGGTGGCCGTGCAACAGCGTGTGTTGACGCCACTGGGGATGACCCACAGTACGTTTACCCCCACGGAGCCACTGGCATGTATCCCAACGGCTCAGACCGTGACGCGTGGCTTGATTCGTGGTGAGGTCCATGACCCCAAGGGCTATGTGTTGCAGCGGCGGTGCGGGTCTGCGGGCCTATTCAGTACGGTCGCTGACCTGACACGGTTCTGTCAGGCCTACTGTCGGCCGGAAATGGCCCCGGCAGTCCTGCCACCGACCTTCATTCATCAGCTAACGCATGATTGGACACCCAATGGTCACGCTGGCCGTTCACTCGGCTGGGCGTTGACCGCAACCCAGTGGCCACAGTCGCACCGGGTCATCTGGCATTCGGGGTTCACCGGCACGTATCTGGTGATCGACCCAATGACCCGGCAGGCGATGGTGTTCTTGACCAACCGCGTTCATCCCGTGGCCCCCAACGAACCGTATCTGGACCAACGCAACGCGGTGATTGGCACGTATTTGGCCGAGAAAAGCCGGTATGTTGGTCATGATTTTTCGTAATGAACTGAAGTTTAAGGACTGACTAAGCTCTTAAATCTCAACCAGATAGCATTCTAACTATGAAAGCTAGTGAAACCAGAATGCCTCCGTCAGCCAGCAGTTCCGCCTGCTCTGGGGAACACCTCCAGCCTGAGAAGCGGTCTTCCGGTTCGCTTGAAAGCCTGGCAAAATTCGCCAGTCTCTCAAGTCGTCCCACCCAGTAACCTGGCCAAAAACGCCAGCTAACTGGGTCGACACAGCCGGCTGCACTACTGGCTGACTCCGGCGGATTGGTGCTTGTCAGTGACTGTGCATTAATTAAAAACCAATGGTAGAATCAGCTGGCACTAAGGGTTAAACGCATTGTTAATTAGCAATCACCGTGTAGCCGAGAGTCCGCCAAATATGGGTTCAGCCGTGGGAGTTACCTTAGCAGCGCTATTTGCTGGTTAGGTAACTGGCGTCTTTGAGACGTGGTCCATCGGCTCAAAGGCGAGGTGTCGAGACCGCCTTATGGCTCGACACGTCCGCCCACAGCGTTCCGACCCATATTTGGCGGACGGTAGGCGGCCAGTTTGAGCTATCCCCCTGGACATAACTAGTTCTATCACGGCAATATTTTTAGGCGATTTTTGCCGTTCAACTTGTAATAAATAAAAAGTTCCAATCACTATCGTCAGTGATTTAGACGAAGGTGGTTGGAACTTTCTTTAAGTTTAAGATTGGTATGCCTACTGATGCCAGCTTATTTAGAACGTTGCCGGAATCGGCAGTGCCTCTTGCTGGCTGAAGTCGGCGTCCGGGTATTTCCGCTTCAAAGCGGCCACTAACAGGTGCTTGGCGATGTCGCCGTTACGCGTCAGAATTGGGCCGTGGAAGTAAGAACAATAAACGTTCTTGTAAATTGCCCCTTCCGTACCGTCCTCGCCGTTATTACCCTTGCCTGAGACGACGTTACCCAGTGGTCGTTCGCTCTTGCCCAGGTAAGTCAATCCCTGGTGGTTTTCAAACCCGTGGTAGGTCTCACCGGTCTCCTGGTTCTTGATGACGATGTCACCGATGAAGCGGTTGTGGTCTTGGGCCAGCGTATAGTGGTCCAATGCACCGATGCCGGGTAATTTTTCGCCGTCAGCGCCAATATAGTAATGGCCTAACAGCTGGAAACCGCCACAGATGGCCAATAGGGGACCGTCGGATTCGATGAATTTGATCAACTCAGCCTTTTTGGTCTGGATATCTTGGGAGACGATGGTCTGTTCAAAGTCTTGGCCACCGCCAAAGAAGGCCAGATCATAGTCGTCAGCGTGGAAGTCTTCCTCGAGGCTGACAACCTTCACGTTTAAGGTAACGTCCATTTGCTTGGCATAGTAGTTCAACGCCAGAATATTTCCGACGTCACCGTAAGTGTTCATCAGGTCGCCGTACAGGTGGGCGACGTTTAATTCGTAACTCATAGACCGAGACCCTCCTTGACGTAGCCTTTATCAGCTAAAATTTTACGCATCTGCAGCATGGCGGTGTAGGTCGCCAGCACGTAAACGCGGTCGGTCGAGACCTTCTTGATCTCGTCCACGACCTTTTCCAGGTTCGGTTCCACAATGTGGCGGTCGTCGGGAATTCCCGCGACCTTCAGCCGGAACGTGATGTCCTTGTAACGCTCGCCCCCGGTGATGACGGTCGGAATGTCCCGGTCGGCCAACTGTTCAAAGTCGCCATCCCAGATCCAACTGGTATCGATACCGTCCGCGTAGTTGGCGTTGAGCAGGCCCACCAGAGAAAATGGGTGCGTGTCCGTGCCAATCATGTGCAACACCTGGTCTAATCCCACGGGGTTCTTGACCAAGATGATGGTGACCCGCTTGCCGTCCACGTTGATGACCTCTTGGCGACCAAAGACTTGTTGGTTGGCGTTGAAGGCGTCACTGACCTGTTCCGGCGTCACGTCCATGAAACGACCCACCGCGTAAGCAGCTAGGGCGTTGTAGATGTTGTAGGTCCCACCGACCTGAATCTTGAAGGGGTGACCGTCGATTTCAAATTTCGAAGACGTTGGCGTCTGCTCGCCCAACTTGGTCAACCGGTAAGTTAGCTCCGGCCGTGAGAAGCCACAGTTCGGGCAGAAATACTTGCCTTGATTGCTGTAGGTCAGGGAATGGTAGTGCAAAATGTGCTCACAGTTGGGGCACAGCACGCCATCCGTGTTGGGCTTGGCCTTGAAGTCGCCGTCGGGCTGGTCGTCAAAGCCGTAGTACTGAATTGGATTTGGCAATTCCTTGGAATGAAAAATTGGGGAGTCACCGTTGGCAATAATGGTTGCGTTAGGCGCCAGGGCCACCCCGTCAAGAATTTTTTGGTAAGTGGTGTAAATTTCACCGTAGCGGTCCATTTGGTCCCGGAAAATATTCGTAAAGACAAAAGCTTTCGGTTCAATGTATTGGGTCACCTTAATGACGTTGGCCTCATCGACTTCCAGTACCGCCAGTGGCCGGCCAGTCTTCGGGTTCTTGGCGTTCAAGAAAGTGGTGACGATTCCCTGTTCCATGTTGGAACCAGTGGGATTCGTCAAGATATCGGGATACTTTTCACGGAGCACGGAGACCGTTAACGCCGTGGTCAACGTCTTTCCGTTGGTTCCCGTGATCACGATGACGTCATACTTGGCGCCCAAGGTCCGCAAAATGTTGGGATCGAGTTTTAACGTAATTTTTCCGGGGAGAGAACTTCCCCCGTGTAGAAACGTGTGGAGAAACCAGTAAGAGGATTTCCCCGCGAAGGTGGCAACGCCGCTTCTGAATGACATGCAATTCGCTCCTTAATCGCGACAAGATTTTTTAATGTCGGGTTCCATAATATTCAAGCCCTAATTTTAGCATTTTTTCGGCATTAAGGGGAGGACTCTGCTTGAACTTTCCCAAATCGCAAGGAGTTGGGTTGGTCAGCTGACGAGGTGGAGGTTATCTACCACCTACCGTCCGCCAAATATGGGTCGGAACGCGGTGGGCGGACGGGTCGAGCCAAAGGGCGGTCTCGACGCCTCGACTTTGAGCCGAAAGACCACGTCTCAAAGACGCCAGTTACCTAACCAGCAGAAATCACTGGCAAGGTAACTCCCACGGCTGAACCCATATTTGGCGAACTCTCGGCTACATAGGTCGTTGTCAGCGACTAGCCGCTAGCCCGTTGCGCCTGCCATTTAGTATAGCCACTGAGGTAACAGTAGTTGCAAGTGTGCCGAAGCTTGTTGATTGTCTTGGTAGGTCTCATGTACGGATTATGCTGACAGCCACCTGCAATCGCGACTACTGCCTGATTTGTTGGCGGGCAAGTACTAAAACAATATTGTTGATAAAAACAAGTGTAGCCGAGAGTGAAGCAAAATAGGCGTTCAGCCGTGGGATTTTCTAAGTGTTCTTCTTAGAAAATGGCGTCTGGGAAACGCGGGCTACGGTTCCCAGCGAGGGCTGAGACCGCCCTTTGGCTCAGACCGGTCCTTCCCACCGCGTTCCGATGCCTATTTTGCGAACGGCAAGGCGACCAGTACCGCCATGGTTGCCAATATCAGGACACTACCAGACTGGTAACGGTTTCGCAGAAAAATCTATCACCAATTGGCCGCGACAGTCGAATTTTCCAGCGTAATCGGCTATAATAGATAGAAACTGTCAAAAAGGTGGGAGCAACGTGGCGCAGCTATTTTTTCGGTACGGCGCAATGAATAGCGGGAAGACCATTGAAATCTTGAAGGTCGCCCATAACTATGAGGAACAGGGCAAGCGGGTCATCATTATGACCAGTGGCTTGGATACCAGAGATGGGGTCGGCCACGTCTCAAGTCGCATTGGCTTGAAGCGGACGGCTCATCCCATTTTTAAAGAAACCAATCTCTACGATGAGGTACAACGCATTGATGCGCAGGCCAACTGTGTGTTGATCGACGAGGCCCAGTTCATGACCAAGGCACACGTGTTCCAATTGGCCAAGGTGGTCGATGAGCTGCACATTCCAGTCATGACCTTTGGGTTAAAGAATGATTTCAAGAACGAACTGTTTGAAGGGTCCAAGTACCTCCTGTTATATGCGGATAAGATCGAAGAAATGAAGACCATTTGCTGGTTTTGCACCAAGAAGGCCATCATGAATCTGCGGTTCCACGACAACCAACCCGTTTACGAGGGTGAACAGGTTCAGATTGGCGGCAACGAGGCGTATTACCCCGTGTGCCGGCGCCATTATTTCAACCCACCATTGGACCAGATTGGTAAGTCGCGGCCAAAATAAGACAACGCGACAACACATTTTGCAAGGCGGTCGTTGAACCGTTTTGCCTGACGCAAGTTAATTTTGAAACGAGGTTAAATCGAATGGATGAAATGTTTGACAAGCTCCAAGCCGTGGCCGACCGCTACGACGAGCTCAATGAATTGATCAGTGACCCCGAAGTCATCGCGGACACGCAGAAATTCATGAAGCTGTCCAAAGAAGAAGGGGAGCTGCGCGAAACGGTGGACAAATACCACCAGTACCAAGACGTGACCAAGCAAATCGCCGATGACGACGAAATGCTGCGTGAAAAGCTTGACGATGACATGGACGCCATGGTCAAAGAAGAGCTCAAGGACTTAACGGCCCAAAAGGAAAAGCTCGAAGACGACATTAAGGTCTTACTGTTGCCGAAAGACCCCAACGATGACAAGAACATCATCATGGAAATTCACGGGGCTGCTGGTGGGGATGAAGCCAGCTTATTTGCGGCTGACCTCTTTAGCATGTACTCCAAGTACGCCGAACGCCAAGGCTGGAAGATCGAAATCGTCGATGAAAACGCCACTGAAGTTGGTGGGTTCAAGGAAATCGTCTTGATGATCACCGGGGACAAAGTCTACTCCAAGCTGAAGTACGAAAACGGTGCGCACCGGGTTCAACGGGTGCCAGCGACGGAATCTGCCGGTCGGGTCCACACCAGTACCGCGACGGTCGGCGTGATGCCGGAAGAAGAGGACGTGGACATTGATATCGATCCCAAGGACATTCGGACCGACGTTTACCGTTCCTCTGGTGCCGGTGGACAACACATCAACAAGACCTCTTCGGCCGTGCGGATGACCCACTTGCCAACCGGAATCGTCGTGGCCATGCAAGATGAACGGTCACAGCAACAAAACCGGGCCAAGGCCATGACCATTTTACGGGCCCGGGTCTACGACTACTATAAACAACAAGAAGAAGACGCCTACAACGCCGAACGGAAGTCTGCCGTGGGGACCGGGGATCGTTCCGAACGGATCCGGACTTACAACTACCCGCAAAACCGGGTAACGGATCACCGAATCGGCTTGACATTGAACAAGCTGGATCGCGTCATGAACGGGGAATTAGACGACATCATTGATGCCCTGATTCTATCCGATCAAGCGGCCAAGCTAGAAGACTTAAAGAACAATGGCTAAGACCACCATTTTGATGGCGATAAAGGCTGCCGAGCACCAACTGACGGCGGCCGGCCAAGAGACCAGCGTTGCCGCCTACTTGATGCAGGAAGGGCAAGGCTGGTCCTTTACCCAACTGGTCCAACACTACCGAGAAACGCTGGCCGGTGACCAACTGGCGACGTACCACCGGCAAATTGACCGGGTCTGTGACGGTGAGCCCGCCCAGTACGTCTTGGGGCACGCGCCATTTTACGGTCGCGAGTTTCGCGTCACGCCGGCCACGTTGATTCCTCGGCCCGAGACCGAGGAGCTCGTCGAGTGGCTGCTACAGCTGCCGGCAACGTCGCAGCGCGTGTTAGACGTGGGTACCGGGAGTGGAGCGATTGCGTTGACGTTAAAGGCGGAGCGACCGACTTGGGACGTGACCGCCACGGACATTTCGGCGGCGGCCATTGCGGTGGCCCAGGATAATGCCCAGGCACTCGACACCCCCGTAACTTTTGCGGTGGGTGACCTCTTGACACCGGTGGCCGGGCAGCGGTTTGACGTCATCGTGTCCAATCCGCCCTACATCGACCGGAGTGAACTGGCGGTGATGGACGATTCGGTCAAACGCTTTGAACCGGCGACAGCCTTATTTGCGGCCAACCACGGTCTGGCGTTTTACCAACGCTTCGCCCAGTTGTTGGGGGATTACCTGACGACACACGGGCAGTTCTTTGCGGAGATTGGGTACCAGCAGGGACCAGCCGTGCGGCAGTTATTTGCCACGGCCTTTCCTCAAGCGACGGTGACCATCAAGGCGGACATCAACGGCCATGATCGCATGGTCCGCGTGCAATTGTGAATTTAGATGGGAGATTAGAGAAATCGATATGGAAACCAAAATTTTTCAACCAACTGAAATCGCTGCGGCGGCCGCGGCTATCCAGGCCGGCCAACTCGTGGCCTTTCCCACGGAGACGGTCTATGGCTTAGGCGCCGACGCGACCAATGAAGCGGCGGTCAAGCAGGTCTATTTGGCCAAGGGTCGCCCCAGCGACAATCCGTTGATCGTCCACGTCACTGGCGAAGACACGGTCAAGAAATATGCCCAACCGCTGTCCGCCAAGGCCGAAGCGCTGATCAAGGCGTTTTGGCCTGGCCCGCTGACGCTGATTTTCAAGCTCCAACCGGGTGCCTTTTCGAAGGCCGTCACCGGGGGCTTGGACACGGCGGCCTTTCGGAACCCCGCTAACCAGGTCACGTTAGACCTGATCAAGGCGGCGGGAGTTCCGTTAGTCGGGCCATCCGCCAACACCTCAGGCAAGCCCAGCCCAACGCTGGCCAAGCACGTCTATCATGATTTAAATGGTAAGATTGCCGGCATTTTAGACGATGGTCCCACCAAGGTGGGGGTTGAATCCACGGTCCTGGACATGTCCACGGACATTCCGACGATTCTGCGTCCGGGTGGCGTGACTGAAGAACAACTGGCCGCCGTGATTGGGCAGGTTCAGTCCAACCACCACAAGGTCGGCAAGGGCGAGATTCCTAAGGCACCAGGGATGAAATACAAGCATTACGCGCCCAACGCCCAGGTCACGATCGTCGATGACGAGGCGGATTGGCCCGCAGCACTCGCATGGGCAGCCGAGCAGTCCGGAACCATCGGTGTGATGGCGTTGGACCGCACGCTGGCCAATGAAACCTTACCAGCAAACGCCGAAGCCTTCTCACTGGGGGCCGATATGGCCAGTGCCAGTCACCGGCTGTTTGCTGGGTTGCGGCATTTTGACCTGGAATCACCCGTGACCGGTATCCTGGCCCAAGGCTTCGCGGCAGAAGGCCTAGGTGCGGCTTACATGAACCGGTTGAATAAGTCAGCTGGCCAACAACATTTTGAAAAATAAGCATTGATTTGGGGGCCTGGGACAAAAGTCTCGGGCCTTTTGTGTCTCCGAATATCTGGTGTTGAAACCTGGGCCAAAAGGCAGCTGGTTCCGCTTAAAACTGATAAATAAACAATCCAAGCCCGGGATTATTCGTTTATCAGCCTTAATGCTCGCCAGCTAACCGCCTTTTAGTCCACTCTCTTTTTTCTGTCCTCAGCTAACATCGCTGTCATCGCAACAGCCATCTCGGATCGTCGCTGGTCGGTAACATCAGTGATTACCCACAAGGTAGCAGGATTATCGCTGAAATGACGGCGTTTATCTGCATTGAGTAGGTGAATTGCCACGTAGCCGTGAGGCGTCGAGACCGTTCCCTGGCTCACCCCGTCCGTCCACAGCGGTACGACCCATATTTGGTGGACGGTAGGCGGCCAGCACGGCCCACCGTACGTTTTATAAAATAATAAATAATGCGAAGTAGTCCCACTGAGGTGAAAAATTTGGTAAAATAGGACCAATTACAGTTCAGGGGGAATTGCCAGTGAATTTCAAAGAAAAAGATCCAGAATTATGGGGCGCTATCGCCAAAGAAGAAGACCGTCAGGAAGAAACGATTGAATTAATTGCTTCGGAAAACATCGTCAGCGAAGCCGTGCGCACGGCTCAGGGCTCCGTGTTGACCAACAAGTATGCCGAAGGGTATCCGGGAAAACGCTACTACGGTGGCACGCAGTACATCGACGTGGTGGAGCAACTGGCCATTGACCGCGCTAAGAAGCTGTTTAACGCCGAATACGCTAACGTCCAACCACACTCCGGTTCTCAGGCGAACCAAGCCGTCTATGCGGCATTTTTGAAGCCTGGCGACACTATTCTGGGGATGGGCCTGGATGCCGGGGGCCATTTGACTCACGGCGCTAAGGTTAATTTCTCTGGTAAATTGTACAATGCGTACAGTTACGCGTTGAATCCGGACACGGAACTCCTGGACTACGACATGATTCGTGACTTGGCGCTTAAAGTCAAGCCACAACTGATCGTGGCTGGGGCATCAGCGTACTCACGAATCATTGATTGGCATGCCTTCCGCGACATTGCGGATGAAGTTGGCGCTTACTTGATGGTCGACATGGCGCACATCGCCGGCTTAGTCGCTGCGGGTCTGCATCCTAGTCCCGTGGGTATCGCTGACGTGGTCACCACGACGACGCACAAGACGTTGCGTGGACCGCGGGGTGGGATGATCTTATCCCAAGCGGAAAATGCCAAGCGCATCAACTCAGCGGTCTTCCCCGGCACGCAAGGTGGGCCGTTGGAACACGTGATTGCCGGTAAGGCCGCCGCATTCTTCGAAGACCTTCAGCCGGAATTCACCGACTACGGCAAGCAAATTATTGCCAACGCCCAGGCGATGGCGGACGAATTCAACCAGTTGCCAAAGGTTCGGGTCGTTTCTGACGGCACGGACAACCACTTGATGACGCTTGACCTGTCAGCCACCGATCTTAATGGGAAGCAAGCCCAAGAATTGTTGGACAGCGTGATGATCACGACCAACAAGGAAGCCATCCCGAACGAAACGTTGAGTCCGTTCAAAACGTCAGGAATCCGCTTAGGGACGCCAGCAATCACGACACGTGGTTTCAACGCTGATGAATCCCGCGAAGTGGCACGCTTGATCGTTAAGACGTTACTGAACCCAACTGATGACAAAGTCTTGGAAGACGTGCGGCAACGGGTCCACGAGCTGACCAGTGCCCACCCTTTATCAGCGTTGGACTAAAAAATTTGTTGTAAAAACGTTTTCATTTGAAATTAACCGTTTTGGTAGCGGAAATTCATGGTACAATTGTAAGAAATCATAAAGGAGCGCTCATTCATGGGGAAGTTTCAAGTACTTGACCACCCGTTGATTCAACACAAACTGACGATTATCCGGAACAAAGACTGTGGGACCCGCAGTTTTCGGGAGGTTGTCAACGAAATCTCGACCTTAATGGCCTACGAAGTTTCGCGCGATATGCCTTTGAAAGATAAGGAAATCGAAACACCAATGGGAAAGATGACTGCCAAGGAACTCTCTGGTAAAAAGGTCGCCATTGTACCAATCTTACGTGCCGGTATCGGTATGGTTGATGGTATTTTGGAATTGATCCCAGCTGCTAAAGTCGGTCACATCGGGATGTACCGTGATGAGAAGACCTTACAGCCTCATGAATATTTCGTAAAAATGCCTTCTGACATTGACCAACGGCAAATCTTCATCGTTGACCCAATGTTGGCCACCGGTGGGTCAGCAATGATGGCCATCGAAGCTTTGGAAAAGCGTGGTGCTGATCCGAAGAACATGAAGTTCGTTTGTTTAGTTTCCGCACCAGAAGGGGTCAAGGCTTTACGTGAAGCCCAACCTGACGTTGATATTTACACGGCAGCGTTAGATGATCACCTGAACGAAGACGGGTACATTGTGCCAGGTCTCGGCGATGCCGGTGACCGGTTGTTTGGAACGAAGTAAACGTTAAAGAGATTCGGCCACTGCGGTCGAGTCTCTTCTTTGTTAGGAAAAAGACTGTGTCACCGCCATGTCAGGTGGGTGAGATGACTTAACTGCGCTGGTCCCGGTGACCATCAGTTCGTTGAGTTTATCAGGTAACAGGCTCAACTAAGCTGCCATCAAGGCCCGTTATAGACGCCGCTGGTCGCTTTGTTCTCAGCATTGGGTGAATGGTGCAAGGTGACCGATGGGCGTCTGCTCAGCGTCATTTTAGACGGTTAGAACCAGCGCTTGCTCAGTGGATCTGTCAATGATTTCTGGGGCAAGACCTGGTCCTGATCGACTAAAAATTCTATCATAGCGAGTGCGCACGCATATATACTGTGAAAACGATAACAATCCTTTTAAAAACTGGATTTTAATCTTACTCACAGGAATGTTTATCCTGTGAAAAATTGTTTTGTCTTTTATCTGGATTGGTGGTATCATTTCCAGTGTATTTGAATGGAGCGCTCGCTTCGTTCACTATTCCGCTTTTCTTGAGAAATACCTGACATAAGTGAGGAATTTAACAGAGAAAATGCGTTCATATAGTGTGGAAAAGAGGTGATATTCGGTGAATGGTGAACCAGTTTCAACCTTTCAATTTCTGGGACTGACTTTTAGTACTGCCAACGTTGTATCCGGCCTAGTCGTATTTGTGCTGATGGTGGCAGTTATTTTTTTCACTTCCAGGAAATTAGCCATGAAGCCTACCAAGGGGCAAAACTTCTTGGAATGGCTGATTGATTTTACCAACGGAATTTTGAAGGGGTCCATTCCAGCCGGCGATGTCGGTAAGTTTGGTTTGTGGGGATTCACGTTATTCCTATTTCTCTTTCTGTCTAACGAATTGGGGTTATTCATCCAAGTGGCCACGCGTGGGGGTGCGACGATCGTTCGTAGTCCAACGTCTGACCCAATGACCACATTAACGTTCTCGTTAATGACCATGATGATTGCTCAGTTTGCTGGCGTTTGGAAATTAGGGTATAAGCGTCACTTCACAAACTACCTGAAACCTTTCGTGTTCTGGCTTCCGATCAGTATCTTTGAGGAATTCACGAACTTTCTGACGTTGGGTCTCCGTATCTTCGGGGTTATCTTCTCTGGTGAAATGCTATTAGGGGTAATCTGGGATCTGGCAGCTTCACACGGTATCGCGACGATGATCGTTGCGGTGCCAATCGAAATGGCTTGGCAAGGGTTCTCAGCGTTCTTGGGAGCTATCCAAGCGTTCGTTTTCGTCACGTTGTCATCAGTTTATATTTCTCAAAAGCTAGAAGTCGAGGAATAAGTTTTATCTAATTTAAGGAGGAAACAAAGATTATGGGAGCTATTGCAGCTGGTATTGCTATGTTTGGTGCCGCCGTCGGTGGGGGTATCGGTGATGGTATCGTTATTTCCAAGATGCTAGAAGGTATGGTTCGTCAACCTGAATTATCAGGTCAATTACGGACGAACATGTTTATCGGTGTTGGGCTGGTTGAAGCCATGCCTATCATTTCCTTCGTTGTTGCTTTGATGGTTATGAACAAGTAGTAACAATGAACCGGTTTAGTTTTAAATATCTGATAGCAAAAGGAGGTGTCAATAGATGCTCTCACATTTAGTAATTGGTCAGTCGCTTTACTTTGGAGATTCTCTGTTCTACATCGTCACGTTCTTACTGTTGATGTGGATCATTAAGGTTGTAGCGTGGGGTCCAGTCACGAAGATGATGCAGGATCGGGCCGACAAAATCAGTAATGATATTGATTCCGCCGAAAAGTCCCGTAACGATGCTGCCGACCTGGTGCAAAAGCGCCAAGCAGCTTTGGCAAATTCTCGTTCTGAAGCCCAAACGATTGTGAGCGATGCGAAGACTAACGGTCAACAACAACGCGAACAAATCGTGACGCAGGCCCAAGCGGATGTTCAAACGATGAAGCAAAATGCCCAAAAGGATATCGAACAGGAGCGTCAAGACGCGCTGTCCAATGCCCGTAACGATGTGGCGGACCTATCTATTGAGATTGCTTCCAAGATCATTCAACGAGAATTAAAAGGTGACGACCAAAAGGCATTAATTGATTCTTATATCGAAGGGTTGGGGAAGCAACATGAGTCTTAATAGGGCAACGGTAGCAAAGCGCTACTCCAAAGCATTATTTGATTTGTTGTCCGAAAAAGACCAACTGGAGTCAGGCTACACAGAGTTAGTGGAACTTCGGCGTATCTTCCAGGACAACCCACAGTTGAGCACGATGCTCTCAGACGCTAGCCTGCAGGTTGCTGAACGCGAAGCTTTGCTCCAACCTTTGTTGAAGCAAGCTTCACCGTATATCAAAAACCTGATTCAAATGACCTACGATTACGGCCGGATGGAAAACCTTGTCGATATTATCGATGCTTTCCAAAAGCTGTATGACGATGTCCACGACACGGTCTATGCTGAAGTGACGACGGCAGTCGAATTGACGGCTGAACAGAAGTCACAGATCGAGACCGTCTACGCCAAGCGCGTTGGGGCAAAGAAGGTCATCTTGAGCAGCAAGGTTGACCCTGCTGTGATTGGTGGTGTTATTATCAAGGCCGCAGACACGGTCCTCGATGGTAGCCTACGAACTAAAATTAATCGTTTACGGCAGCAACTGCTAGCATAACGAATTCGGTGATAAAGAGGTGAAACTTTCATGAGCATTAAAGCTGAGGAAATCAGTGCTCTAATTAAACAACAATTAGAAAGCTACAAGGATGAAATCTCAGTTGAAGAAACTGGTACGGTTACTTACGTTGGTGATGGTGTCGCTCGGGCCCACGGTCTGAACAACGCTTTGCAAGGTGAGTTGCTGTTATTTGACAACGGGGTTTATGGAATGGTCCAAAACCTCGAAGCCAGTGATGTTGGTATCGTTATCTTGGGTGATTTCACTGGAATCACTGAAGGCGATACAGTTAAGCGGACTGGCCGAATCATGGAAGTTCCCGTTGGCGATCAATTAATTGGCCGGGTTGTTAACCCATTAGGTCAACCAATTGACGGTAAAGGGGACATTTCCACGGACAAGACGCGGCCAATTGAACATAAAGCACCAGGGGTTATGGACCGGCAAGGGGTTAGCGAACCTCTGCAAACCGGGATCAAGGCCATTGATGCCTTAGTTCCAATCGGTCGTGGCCAACGTGAATTGATCATTGGTGACCGGAAGACTGGGAAGTCCTCAATCGCCATTGACACGATCATTAACCAAAAAGACCAAGATATGATTTGTATCTACGTCGCAATTGGTCAGAAGGCTTCAACGGTGCGGTCACAAGTTCAAACGCTGGAGAAATTCGGCGCCATGGACTACACGATCGTCGTTACCGCCAGTCCTTCCGAACCAGCCCCAATGTTGTACATCGCGCCTTATGCCGGTGCAGCGATGGGTGAAGAGTTCATGTTCAACGGCAAGCACGTGTTGATCGTCTATGATGATTTAACCAAGCAAGCCGATGCTTATCGTGAACTTTCCTTGATTCTGCGGCGTGCGCCAGGTCGTGAAGCTTACCCTGGTGATATTTTCTACACCCACTCTCGTTTATTGGAACGGGCAGCTAAGTTGAACGATGAACTTGGTGGCGGTTCGATGACGGCCTTACCTGTCATTGAAACCAAGGCCGGTGACGTTTCTGCCTACATTCCAACCAACGTTATTTCCATCACCGATGGTCAAATCTTCCTGAACAGTGATTCCTTCTATTCAGGTATTCGGCCAGCCATGGATGCCGGGACTTCCGTATCTCGGGTTGGTGGGGACGCTCAGATCAAAGCCATGAAGAAGGTTGCCGGGACATTGCGGTTGGACTTATCTGCCTACCGTGAACTGGAATCCTTCGCGCAATTTGGCTCTGATTTGGATGCCGCTACCCAAGCGCGGTTAGCACGTGGGGCCCGGACCGTGGAAGTCTTAAAGCAAGGCTTGCATGAATCCGTTCCCGTTGCTAAGGAAGTTATCATCTTGTTTGCCTTGACTCATGGTCATTTGGACAAGCTGGAAGTGGCTGACGTCTTACGTTACCAAAACGAACTGTTTGATTACATGGACGCTAGTCACCAAGACCTCGAAGACACGATTACCAAGACTGGGAACTTGCCAGAAGGCGACTCTCTGGAAAAGGCAATCGCTGAATTCGACACGACTTTCCAACCAACTGCCAAGGCCGATGACTCGGCTAACGCGGCTGATTAAGATACTTGAAGGAAGGATGGTGAGAAATAATGGCTGAATCAATTCATGACGTTCAACGTCGGATTAATTCCACGAAAGCGACCCGCCAAATTACGGCGGCCATGCACATGGTTTCGACGGCGAAGTTAAATAAGATTCAGAAACAAGCAGTCGGCTACCAAGACTATGTTTCTAAAGTTAAGGCTGTCGTCATGCATCTTTCGCAGTCTCATCTATTGGATGATAATTCCTCAAGTAGCCTACAGTCGAACCGTCCAGTAAAGAAAACCGCATATTTAGTGATCACCTCCGATCGCGGAATGGTTGGGAGCTACAATAGCAGTGTCTTACGGGATGCAAATGCGTTCATTAACGAACGGACACCAAACCAAGACGACTACATGGTGTTAGCCGTTGGGGGTACCGGCGCTGATTTCTACAAGCACCGGGGTGTCAACGTGGCTTACGAATATCGTGGGGTCAGCGATGTGCCTGAATTCAATGAAGTTCGGGAAATCGTTAAGACTGTCACCACGATGTTTAACAACGAAGTCTTCGATGAACTCTTCGTTTGCTACAACCATTTTGTTAACCGAATTTCTTCCCGCTTCCGGGCAGAAAAGATGTTGCCAGTCGACAAGGAAACGATGACGACTGACGCGGCAAAGGATACGCAAGCAACACCGTTGACCGCCGAATACGACACGGAGCCTTCTGATGAAGCGGTGCTCCAAGTCGTTTTGCCGCAATACGCGGAAAGCCTGGTCTACGGTGCGATCTTGGACGCAAAGACGGCCGAACATGCATCAAGTACCAACGCGATGCAGTCTGCCACTGATAATGCTGATGATTTAATCGCGACGTTGCAACTGCACTACAACCGTGCACGTCAAGCACAGATCACGACTGAAATCACCGAAATTACTGGTGGGCAAGAAGCCTTAAATAATTAATGACGGGAGGAATTAACGAATAATGAGTGCTGGTAAAATTGTTCAAGTTATCGGACCTGTTGTCGACGTTGAATTCCCGTTGAATGATGAATTACCTGACATCAACACCGCCCTGAACATCAAAAAAGATGATGGTAGTGTCCTTGTAACCGAAGTTGCCTTGGAATTAGGTGACGGGGTTATGCGGACCATTGCCATGGACGGTACCGATGGTCTTCGTCGGGGACTGGAAGTAGAAAACACTGGTGCTTCTATTTCTGTTCCTGTCGGTGACGACACACTGGGTCGGGTGTTCAACGTTCTCGGAAATCCAATTGACGGCGGTGCCGAATTTGGACCAGACGCAAAACGGATGCCAATTCACCGTGATGCACCAAAGTATGACGAATTAAACCCTACGACTGAAATCCTGGAAACGGGTATCAAGGTCATTGACTTACTCGAACCTTATGTTCGTGGTGGGAAGATTGGGTTGTTCGGTGGTGCCGGTGTTGGTAAGACCGTTTTAATTCAAGAATTAATTCATAATATTGCCCAAGGCCATAACGGGATTTCCGTCTTCACCGGTGTTGGTGAACGGACTCGTGAAGGTAACGATATGTACTGGGAAATGAAGGGGTCCGGGGTTCTGAAGCAAACGGCCATGGTTTATGGTCAAATGAACGAACCTCCTGGTGCCCGGATGCGGGTTGCCTTGACCGGTTTGACGATTGCGGAATACTTCCGTGATGTTAAGGGCCAAGACGTGCTGTTATTCATCGATAACATTTTCCGGTTCACGCAAGCCGGTTCTGAAGTTTCTGCCCTGTTGGGGCGGATTCCTTCAGCCGTTGGTTACCAGCCAACGTTGGCTACTGAAATGGGTCAGTTACAGGAACGGATCACGTCGACGAAGAAGGGGTCAATCACCTCTATCCAAGCCGTTTACGTGCCTGCCGATGACTACACCGACCCTGCGCCTGCCACGACTTTCGCCCATTTGGATGCCACGACTAACTTGGAACGTTCCTTGACGCAACAAGGGATTTACCCAGCCGTGGACCCCTTGGCTTCGACTTCAACGGCTTTGGCCCCAGAAATTATTGGTCAAGAACACTACGATGTGGCGACGGAAGTTCAACACGTCTTGCAACGGTACCATGAATTGCAAGATATCATCTCTATCTTAGGGATGGATGAATTATCCGACGAAGAACAAACAATCGTTAACCGTGCACGGCGGATCCAATTCTTCCTGTCACAACCATTCTCCGTGGCTTCTCAGTTTACGGGGATGGATGGGAAGTACGTCAAGTTGGAAGACACCATTCGGAGCTTCAAGGAAATCCTTGAAGGTAAGTATGATGACCTTCCAGAAGACGCTTTCCGGAACTGTGGCGCGATTGAAGATGCCGTTGCGAAGGCTAAGCAAATGAATGACGCCGTTGCCAACAACTAGGGAGGGATTCTAATTGGCTGATAATCAATCAGTGTTATCTGTTAGTATCGTTACCCCTGATGGCCAAGTTTACGAAGGTAAGAGCGACTTATTAGTTGTGAAGACGACCATTGGTGAACTTGGGATTATGTATAACCACGTGCCCCTCATCGCTTCTCTGGAGGTCGATGAGACGCGGGTCAAGTTAGGTGAAAACGAAGATAAGATCGCCGTCAACGGTGGTTTCTTGGAATTCTCTGACAACGTGGCGACCATTGTTGCAGACAGTGCGGAACGTCAAGACGATATTGACGTCAATCGGGCTGAAAGTGCCCGGGAACGTGCCAAAGCAACGATTGAAAAGGCGCAAGCTGCGCACGATGCCGATTCCCTTGCACGGGCTGAGGTAGCGTTGCGGCGAGCAATCAACCGGATCAACGTGGCTAAGCACTAAATTTAAAATACGTTCGCGTGTTTCTGGCGACCGTTCACCTTGCGGGTGGGCGGTCGTTTTTTTTAGGATTGTAAACCTAAACCAGGTTCTGCTAGCTGCCGCCTTACCGTCCGCTAGAGATGCGTTGGAACGCTGAGGGCGCCGGTCCAAGCCCAAAAGCGGTCTTGGACCTCACCTTGGGGCCGGCAACCCGCGTCTCCAAGGTGTCAGTTCCCTAAGCGCTGAAAATCGCACCGCTAAGGGAACTCCCACAGCTGAACGCATCTCTAGCGGACTCTCGGCTACGGTGGTCGGTTGTCCGTGGCGGCTAGCGATGGGTATTCGTCAGCACGTGTGGCAGAAGCGATTTTTCTGAGGGCAGGTACGCCAGTAATTATTGGTGTCGCTGGGCCAACGGTTTACAACCGGATTGCGCTGACATTGATGTCCGGTAGCCGATAGTGAGATGAAATCTAGGCTTAGCCGGGGAATCTGGGACGTCTTTTTCGGCTAACGCAAGGACCGAGACCGGGCTCGAACCCAGACCAGTCCTTCCCTAGGATTCCGGCCCAGAATCTCACGTGACGGTACGACAGCCAGCAATACAACTATAATTGCAGAGTTGAACTTCCAGTTTACCCGAAAGAATTGTGTCACTGGGCGTTGGGTCAAAAATAAGGACATTCATGTTTAAATTTGACGAAAATTTAAACATAATCGTTGAAATGACTAGAGCGACAAGGGATTAGCGCAATATCAATCTTTTTTGGTCGAGCGACGGCCATCAATTAATTTTCGGGTTTAGTTGGGATACTTCACTAATAGTCTGCCGGCGGCATTAGGGGGTAAATGACGACAAGCCGTGAGCGTCAGGTAAGCCTGGTGTGGTGCGGGGTGAGCAGTTGTTTTTGCCCATGTTAAATAAATGGCTTATCAGTTATCACGGTGATTTAACTAATCCACTGGGTGGTTTAAACAGTGAATCAGGGCATTTGTAATATTACAAACGCCGATTTTATGGGAATCTCGGGGACAAGGCTGAAAAATTATGCTATAGTTAGTGAGAATGTTTAGAAAGGATTGAGCGAATGTCACTCATTGGATTACAGGGAATTCTGACCATCATTAGTCACTTGTTCTTCATCGGGTTAGCCTTTTGGGCTATCTCTGCGTTACACATTGAGCGATTGATGACGTTTTATCCGCGGCAATCACGCGTCTTAATCGTGATGCTGTCGGTCGCAGTTGGATTCGCTTGCAGTTCGTTCTTTTTGGACTTCATCGATAACGTTCGTAATCTGGGCTATCTGTTACGTTAGACCCATAAAAATCTTTGGAGGTATCCCATGGAAAAAATTATTGTTCATGGTGGGAACCGCTTAACTGGTGTGGTCCATATTGAAGGGGCCAAAAATGCCGTCCTGCCAATCCTGGCAGCGTCGATTCTGGGCGAAGAGGGCATCACTCACTTAGCAAATGTTCCGGTTTTGTCTGATGTGTATACGATGAATAAAGTCTTACGCTTCTTGAATTTGTCCGTTGATTTTGATGAGGCCAAACGAGAAGTCACGATTGACGCGACTAAACAACTTTCTAGTGAAGCGCCGTTTGAGTACGTGTCTAAGATGCGTGCGTCCATCGTGGTCATGGGACCACTGTTGGCGCGGTTAGGCCATGCGCGGGTTGCCTTACCCGGTGGCTGTGCGATTGGCACACGGCCCATTGATTTACACTTAAAGGGCCTGGAAGCACTGGGTGCCCGTATCGAACAACACGACGGGTACATTGAAGCTTTCGCTGACCAGCTCAAAGGGGCCCATATCTACTTAGATTTCCCAAGTGTGGGCGCGACGCAAAACATCCTGATGGCAGCTTGCCTGGCGAAGGGGACGACCGTGATCGATAACGTTGCCCGTGAACCGGAAATCGTGGACTTGGCTAACATCCTCAACAAGATGGGCGCCCACGTTCGCGGTGCCGGGACGGAAACGTTGCGGATCGACGGTGTGTCAGAGATGCACGGGACGGAACACAGTGTGGTTCAAGACCGTATCGAAGCTGGTACTTTCATGGTCGGCGCTGCGTTGACGCACGGTAATGTCTTGATTCAAGACGGTATCGTGGAACACAACAAGCCATTGATCTCCAAATTACAAGAAATGGGTGCCCAAGTGACTGACGAGCCTAATGGTATTCGTGTCATTGGCCCAGATAAATTACAGGCAACCGACGTTAAAACGTTGCCATATCCTGGTTTCCCAACGGATATGCAACCACAAATGACGGTTTTGCAGCTGGCTGCTGAAGGCACCAGTACGATGACAGAAACCGTCTTTGAAAACCGTTTCATGCACCTGGAAGAACTGCGGCGGATGAACGCCAAGTACCAGGTCAACGGGCGGACGGTCGTTATGCACGGTCCAACTGATTTCAACGGCGCTGAAGTGGCTGCAACGGACTTACGAGCAGCAGCAGCTCTAGTGCTGGCAGGTTTGGTAGCTGACGGTTACACCCAAGTAACTAATCTGAAGTACCTGGATCGGGGTTACTACGACTTCCACAAGAAGTTAACGGCCCTGGGTGCCGAAGTCAAACGGGTCACCGTGGCTGATGATGACACCGTGGTACTGAAGAACGCACACGTAAATAACTAACTCACTGGAAGGTGGCAGCAATTGCCGCCTTTTTCTTATCTCCACAAGAAATTCGTGGTCGCCTACGCCAGCTAAACGTTCCGCCTGCTATGGGGAACGCCTCCAGCCGAGGAGCGGGCTTCCGGCTCGCTTGGAAGCCTGGCACAGCTCGCCAGTCTTTCAAGTCGTCCCATCCAGTAACCTGGCAAACAACGGCAGCTAACTGGATCGACACAGCTGGCTACACGTCTAGCTGGCTCCGACAGATGAAATGGATGAGGTAAGCCAAATACTGCTGACATGCACCACCGTAGCCGAGAGTTCGCTAGATATGAGTTCAGCCGTGGGAGTTTTCTTAGCGGTGGTTCTGGCCGGTTAGAAAACTGGCAACTTGGAGACGTGGGTTGTCGGCTCCGAGTTGAGGGTCGAGACCGCTCTGTGGCTCGACCCGGCGCCCACCGCGTTCCGACTCATATCTAGCGAACGGCAGGCGGCCAGCTATCAATGTGTCATGGATAACTTCTTTGAAAATGGTGGTTAGCGCTCAGTATCGGGGCAACTAAAGATGTAGAAGACGTTAGAGCTTAAACTAGCGATTGGTTACACATACCAGTTGTAGCCGAGAGTGAAGTGAAATCTAGGCTCAGCTGGCAAATTGGTGACTTTGAGACGTGTTCTTCGGCTCAAAGCAAGGGCCGAGACCGGGTTTTGGCTCGGGCCGGCCTTCCCCAGCGTTCCAGCCTAGAATTTCACGCAACGGCAAGGCGACCAGCGCCTATCAGTGTCGCCACGACAAGTCAGTTTAGCAACGTAAAGAGAAGTTTTACAGGAGCGGTGGAGAAACCGTTTAGAGTTCACGCGGTTTATGGTATAATGAAATGTTGAAAATTGGCATTAAAATTCAGGAGGACGCATAAGTATGGCGAAAGACATTGGCATTGACCTAGGTACGGCAAACGTTTTAATCTACGTGGTCGGCAAAGGAATCGTATTAAATGAACCATCAGTCGTGGCAATCGACACGAAGACTGACAAGGTATTAGCAGTGGGCTCTGAAGCCTACCGGATGGTGGGTCGGACTCCTGGTAATATCCGGGCAATTCGTCCGTTGAAGGATGGGGTCATTTCTGATTTCGATATCACCGAAGCCATGCTCTCCTATTTCATCAATAAATTAAGTGTAAAGGGCTTCTTATCCAAACCAAACATTATGATCTGTGCACCAACGAACATTACTGAAATCGAACGCAAGGCAATCATTCAGGCCGCTGAAAAGTCCGGTGGCGCGAAGGTTTATTTGGAAGCTGAACCAAAAGTCGCTGCTTTGGGTGCCGGCATGGATATCTTCAAGCCTAGTGGTAACATGGTTATTGACATGGGTGGTGGGACTTCTGACATCGCCATTCTGTCCTTAGGGGACATCGTTTCTAGTCGCTCAATTCGGGTGGCCGGTGACCGGATGAACTCTGAAATCGTGAACTACTTAAAGCATAACCACAACCTGATTATTGGGGAGCGGACTGCTGAAACAATCAAGATCAAGATTGGGACCGCCTACCCAGAACCTGGGAACGAAGAAAAGACCATGGAAGTTCGGGGTCGGGACTCCGTTAGTGGGATGCCAACCACCACGACGATCAACGCCGCCGAAGTGGAAGTCGCCATTCATGATTCTGTGGAACAAATCGTGTCCGCTGCCATGGCCGTATTGGAAACGACACCGCCAGAATTGGCCGCTGACATCATTGATCGTGGCATCATGTTGACCGGTGGGGGCGCCTTGCTCGATGGCATCGACAAGCTGTTCTCCGAACGGTTGACCGTGCCCGTCATCATTTCCGAAGACCCATTGGACAACGTGGCCAAAGGGGCCGGTGTCTTGCTGGAACACATGGACACCAAGACGGCTAAAGAAAATAACTAAGCGTTTGAGACGGTTCATTGAAAGGGAGGCCTGACGATGCGGCAACTGTTGACTTGGCTGGTGCGCGGTTATCAGCGGTGGATCTCACCGTTATTTCCGCCCACTTGCCGGTACTATCCGACCTGTTCCAATTACATGTTGCAGGCCTTGGCCAAGCATGGCGCGATTAAGGGCGGCCTCATGGGCATTGCCCGTATCTTGCGCTGTCAGCCATTTGTCCACGGTGGGGTCGATCCGGTTCCGGATCACTTTACCTTGCGTCGTAACGTGGCGGCAGAAAAGGCCTATCGCCAGGCGATGAACTTAGATGAAGAGTCATCTAACAAATAAAGGAGAGTTGGCATGAGCAAACGAGAAAAATCTGTACAGGTAACCATTGACGAGCAAAAGCTCCCAGACGGCGGCAACATGTCCGTGCTGAAGATCGGTGACGAAACCATTGGGACGGTCACCCCGGTTGAAGACCGGTTGGAAGCGCAACTGAACGACGGGGATGTGTACCGCGTCAAGACCGTTGACGAAGGGGTCGAACTCCTGTTGAAGGACTACCACCTGCATCGCGGTTAATAAATTTTAGTAAAGTTGGCCGGAGCGAAACGTCGAATTTCACTTCGGCCTTTATACTAGGCTTAGGACAAATCTTAGTTTGAATTAAGGAGCAATCATTGTGGCAAAGAATGCGACAGAACGGCGAGGCGAGACGGAATCACGAATCGACTGGGGCATCATCTTTTGTGTCCTCATGTTGGCGTTGATTGGTCTTGCGTCGATCTACGTGGCGGCGACCCACGATAGTAGTGCGACCAGCATTACGTCGGCCGTGGTCTCCCAATTGGCATGGTACATCATTGGGACCGTCGCCATCGTTATCATCATGCAATTTGATTCGGAACAACTGTGGAAGGTGGCCCCGTTGCTATACGGCTTGGGGATCTTCCTGTTAGCGGCCGTGTTGATCTTCTACAGTCGTGCGTACTACGTTAACACCGGTGCGCGGAGCTGGTTTGCGATTGGCTCGTTGACCTTCCAACCGTCAGAAGTTATGAAGCCGGCCTTCATTTTGATGCTGGCGCGGGTCGTGACCGAACACAACAACGCCAATCCGATTCACACCGTTCGGACCGACTGGGTGTTGATCGGCAAGCTGATCTTGTGGACGTTGCCAGTGGCGTTACTCTTGAAGTTGCAAAATGACTTTGGGACCATGCTGGTGTTCTTCGCCATCGTGGGTGGGGTCATTTTGGTTTCCGGAATCACCTGGAAGATCATCGCCCCCGCGTTTAGTGCCATTGCCGTCGTTGGGGGGACCGCGTTAGCGCTGGTGACCACTGATGCCGGGCGGAAGATTTTGGAAAAGGTCGGCTTTCAGGCCTACCAATTCTCCCGGGTCGACACTTGGTTACACCCCTCACAAGATACGTCCGATACCGGGTATCAGTTGTGGCAAAGTATGAAGGCCATTGGGTCCGGAGGCATCTTCGGGACCGGCTTCAACGTATCGCACGTCTACGTACCCGTGCGAGAATCCGATATGATTTTCTCCGTTATTGGGGAAAACTTCGGTTTCATCGGCGGATGTGTCCTGATTTTCCTGTATTTCTTATTGATCTACCAAATGATTCGGGTCACGTTCGACACGAAAAACGTGTTCTACGCCTACATTTCGACCGGGGTCATCATGATGATCTTATTCCACGTGTTTGAAAACATTGGGATGAGCATTGGGCTGTTACCATTGACTGGGATTCCATTGCCGTTTGTCAGTCAAGGGGGGTCCGCTTTAATTGGGAACCTGATAGGTATTGGCTTAATCATGTCAATGCGGTATCATTATAAGAGTTACATGTTTAGTCGTAACGAATCGTTTAAGTAGAAGGAGATTATTTAGCATGAGTGAAATGGTAAAGTATTTCTGGACCAAAGCAGTGAACGATGGGACACGGATCGGTTTGACCACTGAAGGCCAAGACGAATTAGGGACCATCAAGTTTGCCAAATTACCAGCTGTTGGCGATGACGTGAAGAAGGGTGAAAACCTATTGAGCGTTGAAGCTGACAAAGCGGTTTCTGACATTCCTAGCCCCGTTTCCGGTAAGGTCACGGCGGTTAACCCAGCTTTAGGTAGCGATTTCGATGCTTTAAACGGTAGCGATACTGACGCTGCTTGGTTTGTCGACGTACAAGAAGACTAATCAACTATCGTCATCTGACAAGGTCGGGGCATATGTCCCGGCCTTGTTGCGTTCCATGGCCTATTTTACTGACCTGCGTTGGGTGGAGGGTGGTTGGGGCTGGGCGCCTTACCGTTCGCTAGATATGAGTTGGAACGCGGTGGGCGCCGGTCCGAGCCAAAGTGCGGTCTCAGACCTCAATTTGGAGCCGATAACCCGCGTCTCCAAATTGCCAGTTCCCTAACCGGCAAAAATCGCGCCGCTAAGGGAACTCCCACGGCTGAACTCATATCTAGCGAACTCTCGGCTACGGTAGTGGTTGTCAGCAACAACTCGATCAGCTATCAGTACCGCCAACGTTCATGGTCGAAGTAGTCTAATATGTGTCGATCGTTGCTCAGCAATCAAAGCCGTGAGTGAAGTGAAATCTAGGCTCAGCCGGGGAATTGGGCAGCGTCCTTTGCTGACAAATTGGTGTCTTTGAGACGTGGGTTTCGGCTCAAAGCAAGGGCTGAGACCGGGTCTCAGGCTCGGACCGGTCCTTCCCCAGCGTTCCAGCCTAGAGTTTCACGTAACGGTAAGGCGGACAGTACAGACAACATAACAGATACCACGCAAGGCCATCATTTTCTGCGCTTCCTTGGGTTTTCCCGGGGTAGTCGGGTATAATGAAGGTATCAAAGCAATGGGAGGAAAGCCGTATGAAGGAAAAAAATGTATTTCACATTAATGGCTATCTCGGCTTGGTATTGGTCTTATTGGTCTTAGCCGGGGGTATCTACTTGAGCATCGCCGCAGCGCCCGTGATTGGTGCCATTCTGGTGGTGTTGGCAGTCTTGGCCGCTAGCAGTTTGACGATCATCAGTCCCAATCAATCCAAGGTACTGACTTTCTTTGGGCGCTACATCGGGACGATTCGTGAGGCGGGGTTGTATTTAACCGTGCCGCTGACCAATAAGTCGACGGTGTCCTTGCGGGTGCGCAACTTTAATAGCGCTATTTTAAAGGTCAACGATTTACAGGGGAATCCCGTGGAAATCGCTGCCGTCATCGTGTTCAAGGTGGTGGACACCAGTAAGGCGTTATTTGCCGTCGAAGACTATGAACAATTTGTGGAGATTCAAAGTGAATCGGCCATTCGGCACGTGGCGTCGGAATACGCCTACGATAACTTTGGCGATGGCAAAGAGCTGACGTTGCGGAGTAATCCCACTGAGGTCTCGAATCATTTGACCGAGGAATTGCAGGAACGGTTGAATGTGGCGGGGGTCGAAATCATTGAGACACGGCTGACGCACTTAGCCTACGCGACCGAAATTGCTTCGGCCATGTTACAACGGCAACAATCACAAGCCATCCTCTCTGCCCGAAAGATTATCGTGGAAGGGGCGGTCTCCATTACCGAAGGCGCTATCGAACGGTTATCGGCAGAGACAAGCTTGAATTTATCTGACAATCAAAAGATTCAATTAATCAACAATATGATGGTTTCAATTATTAATGAACGGGGCTCCCAACCGGTGATCAATACCGGGAAGATTGCGGAGTAAGACAAACACTGGAGGTTTCTTGATGGATGAACAGCTCAAAATAATGTTAAGCGACTTAACGGCCCTGAATGAACAGGTCAAACAGGGTGAGGTGTACCAGTCCTTGGGGCCGCGGTTAGGCCACATCATGGACGGTATCAAACGGCACCGGCGTACGACCGTGACGTTACCTGACGACCAAGACGGGGTCCAAGACGTATTAGCTGATTTCCGCCATCAATTGGACCAACAGGTACCGGTGACGTTAACGACGGACAAGATCAAATTGTTGCTGGCGCATCTGGCGTCGACCGATGCCCAGCTCCGCTACCAAGGCATTAATTTTACGTTCTACGATGCCCTTCAGCAGGATGCCCTCGATTCACAGCAATTAACCTTTATCTTGGATGAATTGTCCCGGCCCGAAGCTTTATTTGACCACATCTTGGAGCCAGCCAACAATGCCGTCTTCGGCCGGGCCGGGCACGTGGCCATGCTGAGCGTGGTCTTGCATTTCTTGGACCAGACGCTTGAACCCATTGCCGTCGACAAGCTCCAACGAATCGTTATTTTAGCCACGGGCTACCTGTGCCTGGAAACGGACACGCGGGGCTTTGTGAACCAATCGGGCTGGGCACACGCCTTTACCGCGATTGCGGATCTGTTGGCCGTTTTGAGCAATAATCACAAATTGGCGCGGGCTGACAAGCTCTTCTTGATGACGGCGCTGATGGAACGTCTAAAGCGGTTGAACACGCCACTGATTTACGGCGAAAATGACCGCATTGCCAACTACTTAGCAGAGACTACGAATCGCAGCGGGTTGTACGCGGACGCCCTGACGTTGATCTTGAAAAATTGGCGGCAACAGGTGGCGTTGAACCGCCGGCCGGACACCATCGCGGGGTGGAACCGTTTCTTCAATCGTAAGCGGTTGCTGGATGCCTTACGTTTACGCAAGGACCTGCCCGCCGCCCTTAAGGGATATTTAAGCTCAACTATCGATTTTTTAGGCTGATTTTATTCTCAATTTTTTAGAGAAATGGTATACTGAAGGCTAACCGAAATATATACGATAGGATGAGTGACAACATGGAAAAGAAAACGAAGATTCACGTAGGTCTATTATTCGGTGGAAATTCTTCTGAGCATGACGTTTCTAAACGCTCAGCGCACAACATTTACGATGCAATGGACAAGTCTCGCTACGAAGTGAGTTTATTCTTACTGACGCGCGATGGCTTCGTCCTGAGTGATGCCGCTTCACGCCGGGTTTTTGATGGCGAAGATGAAGCGACTGTTGCGGCGGCGGAACAAACCAAGGTAGACGCTTCTAACCCATTGGCACCCATTTGGAATTTATCCCAAGCAAAGGACATCGATGTCTTCTTCCCGATTATTCATGGTAACCTGGGTGAAGACGGTACGATCCAGGGGCTTTTCCGCTTGTTGAAAAAGCCTTATGTGGGGAGTGGCGTCTTGGCATCGGCCGTGTCCTTCGATAAGGATATGACGAAGCAAGTCTTGACGGCTCACGGCATTCGCAACACCAAGTATCTGGTCTTGACGCCAGAGAACCGCGATGCGTATGACTATGACACTGTTCAAGCCAAGTTGGGCGCGAACGTCTTCATCAAGCCAGCCAACCAAGGGTCTTCAGTCGGTATTCACAAGGCGGGCAACGCCGAAGAATACAACGACGGCATTGAAGACGCCTTCCGGTATGATTACAAGGTGCTGGTGGAACAGACGATCGACGGCCCAGAAGAAGTCGAAATTTCCATTTTGGGGAACGAACAACCGATTGCGTCGAAGTTAGGTGCGATTCGGGTACCTGACTCTGACGTGTTCTACGACTACAACAACAAGTTCGTGGATGCCAGTGGGGTGACCTTTGAGGTGCCAGTCGAGTTACCAGAAGACTTGACCAAGGAAATTACCCAAATGGGGTTGCAGACTTATGCCGCCCTGGGGTTGAAGGGCATGGCCCGCATCGATTATCTGGTCTCTAAGGATAATGTGCCTTACGTGGGCGAAGTCAACACCTTGCCAGGGTTCACCAACATTAGCCTGTACCCACAACTGTGGCAGGCAACGGGCATCAACTACGCTGACCTGATTGACCGGTTGATCCAACTGGGATTAGACGAGTTCAAGTACCAAGACGAACTGGCCTATGACTTTATTCCATTGGATGACCACTCGGCAGCGTCAACTTACAAGCCTAAAAATTAAGGTTCAAAAGCCGGTCAGGAGCGGAAACGTTCCGGCCGGTTTTTTGTTTAATCATCTGTTTGGGCAACACAAGGATGCTGGCCGCCTTACCGTTCGCTAGATATGAGTCGGAACGCGGTGGGGGCCGGGTCGAGCCAAAAAACGGTCTCGACCCTCAACTTGGAGCCGATGACCCGCGTCTCCAAGTTGTCAGTTTTCTAACCGGTAAAGCCCACCGCTAAGAAAACTCCCACGGCTGAACTCATATCTAGCGAACTCACGGCTACGGTGGTGATTGGCCACACAATGCGGTAGTACCCATGCTGAAGTAGGGCTGATACTGTTGTGTTGGCAACGTTGGTGAGGTAGAGGTCACACACCGTTTCAGAGAAAGTGAAATTTCGCCGGAGGTCGTCAAGGCGTCCTCCAGAATAGGCGGAACCCGGGCGGTCGTAGTCATCTGGTTTCACCATTTGCACAAGGAGGGCGTTTCAACTTGATATTCGTAACGGTAAAGCGGAGCACAACTAGTATTGCTGAAACAACTAATTTCATGGTAACGGTGTAGAGGAGGAATGGACGTGCGGTCTTGGGGACGACAATTGAAGCAGGTTTGGCGAACTGGTATCTTTGCGCCTGGGCTGACACTGGGGTGGTGTTTGGCCATTCTGTTCTTCGCCGGCCTGCGTTTACTAGGTCAGCGGCCCGGGTGGCACGTTGACTTGGTCGTGCTGATTGGCGGTCTCATGATCTTGAGCGCCTGGCAACTGACTCATCTGGCGTTGACCTTGATTGGGCGTCGACCCGCCGGCTGGCAAAGTTGGCAACTGCTTTGGCGGCACAAGGGCACCTGGATTCTGGTCGAGCTGGGATTGACCATTTTAGCGTTGCCACTGGGCCTAGGGGGCCTCAGCAGTCGACTGTTGGTCCGGGTACCGCTGCCAGCTGGGTTCATCAACTACGTGGGCCTGCATCGGCGGCCGGTCGGCATAGTTGTGGCAATTATTTATCTGCTGGTGGCCAGTGGTTGCTTGTTGCGCGGGCCGTGGGTCTTTCGCCGATTGGCACCGCAAATTCAGCATCCCGGTACCTGGCGGCAAATGGCCACAGCGTTACTGGTCAGCGCTGGGTTGCTGGCGGTTTGGTGGGGACTGGCAGAAGGCCTGGTTGCCCTGAACTGGTGGGGAGATGCGCACCTGTCGCCAGGACCGGCCAAGCTGTTAGCGGCTGGGTCGCTGCTCCTAATCTTTCTGGGCTTCGTGGTCGCCGTCATTTTGGCAGCCATCACGCTGGTCTGGAGTTGGTGTGGTCAGCCGACCGTCAGCCGACCGGTGCCGCGTCATCAGGGCTGGTGGCTAATGGGCGTGCTCGTGGTGGCCGGAGCTTGCGTTAGCGGGCAGGCACTGCTCAGTCCGCCGCAGTTCGCGCCCATGGTAGCCATTAGTCATCGTGGCGTTGATCACGGGGTGGGCGTGCAAAATACGTTGGGGGCCTTGCGCCACGTGAGTCGCCAACACCCGGCCTACGTCGAAATGGATCTCCACGAAACCCGTGACCACCAGTGGGTCGTCCTCCATGACGAAAATTTGGCCGTGTTAGCCCGGCGCAACGTCACCCCACACCAATTGACGTTGGCCCAGTTGGAACAGCTGACAGTCCATGAGAATGGCTATCACGACCGATTGGTGGGCTGGGCAACCTACTTGAAAGTTGCTGAACGGCTGCGGCAACCCTTGTTAGTCGAAATCAAGACTACGCCTCAAGATTCGCCGAATGCAATTCACCAATTTGCCCGGCAATACGGCACGCGGCTTCGGCGGGATGGGTCGGCCGTCCATTCGTTGGATTACCGGGTCGTCACCCAGCTCAAGCAAGTGGTCCCGCAATTGCGGGTGGGGTACATCACGCCGTTCAACTGGGTCTCGCCAGCTGCGGTGCCCGCCGACTTTTACTCGTTTCAGCGCATCTCACTTAGCCAGCAGTTCATTCTGGCCGCGCATCAAGCCGGCGCACCAGCCTGGGTGTGGACCCCAGATTCTCGGGCAGCCATGAGTCGGATGTGGGCATTGGGGGCGGATGGTGAGATCACCAACGAGTTGTCGCGCCTGCAAAGCGTCATGCGGCAGTCGCCCAGTGAAAATTGGTGGGCCGTAGTCCAGAACTTTATCCATAGCTATTTGTCAATTACCGCCGAATAAATTCGGCAGCTTGTCGCTCACGTGTCTCTCGACACAGTAGTCCAACGTTCACGGAGAACTCCTACTCGTAGTGGCAACATCGTCGGGTAATTGACGGCTACCCGTTTAACTGCCAGGTTTACCCGGTAGCTGTTACTTTCTTGATTCTGGGGTGTTTGACCCCATCCAACCATTCTTGACCTAACATCGCAATATTCATGGCACCTAGTCGGTCGTCATTAGATTGATACCGACATTGTTGACAATGGTATTCGTGAATGTCGTGATGACGATTGGTTTTCTCAATCAGACCACACTTGGGACAACGCTGGGAGGTGAAGGCCGGACTTACCTTTAACACCTGACTTTGAACAGCCTGGCCCTTGTAGGTCAGAAAAGTTTCCAACTGAAAGAAAGCCCAGGAGCGGTGACTATTTCTCAAAGACTTAGGCAGATCATCAGTGTTGAACGTCACATTTGTCAAATCTTCCAGGACGAAGAGCGTTTGAGGGTCATACGTCGTAACGAGTGTCTTAGATAGCGGATGATTGATATCCGTCATCCAGCGGTTCTCTCGTTGCTGTAACTGCTTCAACTTTTTCTTCGCAGACTTGGTTCCGCGATGCTGTAATTCTGCTCGTGTTTTTTGGAATTTGTGACGTTTTAAGAGAATTTTCTTTCCATCAAAAAATCTGGTTTTTCTTTGTTGGTCAAAGATTGTGGCTATGAAGCGTAAGCCGCGGTCAATACCCACAACTTGAGCTGGAGCAGTTGGATCAAAATCTGTATCCTCCTTAGTGATACCAATATGCAAGTACCACTTTCCCCCGCTATGTACTAATCTGGCTGTTCCCAGTTTCCAGCCGGTTTGAAAACATTGTTCAAATCCTTTGATGGTAAAGGGCACTTTAGTTCTTTTCCCCAGAGTCGTTAAGGAAATCTCAGTTAAATTATTTCCAAAAGAGTAATTGCTTTGCCTGACCAGATCCGCTTGTGGCCGAGAAAAATGAAGCGGCTTAAACAGCCAGGTCAAATCTTTGGCGACGCGCATCCACTTTTTATCTTCATCTTGGTAACGATAAGGATGTTGCTTCAACTGTTCCAAAACCGTCTTGTACCGTGCGACCACCGTTCTAAAAACAGACTGGATCATTTGACTGTTCAATGGAGATCCTTGTCGAAATTTTTTGTACAGGGCATGATTGATTTTTAAACTATTCAATGGAAAATCGTGATCAAAGACCCATTGACTCACTAGATTTGCTAAACGCTGGTATTCTCGGCTCATATCTAAAAGTTGAGTTGCTTGAATTGTATTGGTATAGAGTCTAACTTTCAGTGTTCGTCCTAGCGTCGTCATATATTCACCTCCCCGAAAGATTGGATTAAGTATAGCATATGCTAGAGTTCAAGAAGGGGAACATATGTTTCGGAAAAGGTTAAGATTTCGCATTCATCCTTTGATTGAAATCAAAGGTACTCTGCTTAATTTCTAAATAAATTGCTATGGAATTTAATTAATGGATTAAATACGAATAAACAACATCATTAAAAGAATTATATCCGGTAAAAGTAGCCGTTTATAATTCTTTTTATATTAAGATGATAAAATGGACTAGACAAATTAGAGTTCCTTAATAAACTCGCATAACACTTGTATTCAGTGATAAATCCCTTATTATTAGTATTAATGATAAACAGCTGGACGTGGCTATCGCTTTTCTAGGGAAATCCGGAGGCGCTGGATGGGAAATTACCGTCGTGGTGCCGTCACTCGCAATCATCAAGTAATGTTCGGCTTTATCGAAACTGGCAACT
The DNA here is from genome assembly GCA_003666485.1 of Levilactobacillus brevis. GTDB lineage: Bacteria > Bacillota > Bacilli > Lactobacillales > Lactobacillaceae > Levilactobacillus > Levilactobacillus yiduensis. Next base: position 2,478,153 of record CP032931.1, on the reverse strand, counting down.
GACCAACGTGCGATACGTGAGGGAGAGAGAGCAGATGCGTTTATTAGGGAATAAGGTAAAACAGTATCGGAAACAAAAAAATATGTCACAGCAGGAACTGGCTGATGGCATTTGTACCCAAGCCACGGTGAGTCTGATGGAAAAGAAAAACAAGATTCCAAGCATCAAGATCATGCTGCAAGTTTGCCGCCGGCTGAATGTGTCCTTTAATGATATTTTAGCGGGTGTGGGCAGCGGGATGGATGAGCAATTCGATGAGATCTCTGCGGCGATTCGCCAGGAGAACTTCCGGGAAGCGGCCGATCTCTTAGCAGCTGTCGAAATGTCGGACGTAGCGAGTGCCTTTGACCGCGAACGGTATCACTATTACCGAGGGTTCGTCGAATTGGGCGCGCACGAACGGCCCGATGAAGCCATTTTCCACTTCAACCTGTTGTTACGCCGGTCGTATCAAATGCCCTGGGACCTGTACGCCATCGTTGGCAACGTCGGGATGGCTGCGGCTTACTTACGGCGTCAAGAATTAGAAAAGTCGCGGTACTACCTGAGTGAAGCCGTGGGTTACCTCGATGAATTTGAATGGCATGATGAGTCCGATTTTCGCCGTCTGATCTGGGCCCGGTACCGGATTGCCCAAATGTATCTGGAACTCCAACAGCCCCAACTGGTGATTGAAAGTGTCGAGTCGGCCTTACGTGCGGTCAAACAACAGGCATCACTGTACCTGATCGACGTCCTCTACGAAATTCGTGGCCAGGCGGAAGCCGCCCTGAGTGCAAAGGCCGCCGCGCGTCGGAGCCTGACCATTGCCAAGACATTGGCGTTAGTGACCCACAATATCGCGTTACAACAACGGCTGGCACCAGCGGCTGGTTCAGCATTGGCGGATTGATTTACTAAAGGTCGCAAGTGCAAAAACACCTGATAATACTCAGCTGACCAGAATTGTGAACACTAAATTAGTCCATACCGCCATCTGCGGCTGTCAGAGATTCCGGTAGCTATGGGGAACACCTCTGACTGCCTCCGATTACATCAGTGATTACCCGCAAAATTTGCAGGAAAATCACCGAAATGGCAACGTTCATCCACACTAATGGGTAACCTGTCACGTAGCCGAGAGCGAGCTAAATTTGGACTCAGCCGTGGGAGTTTTCAAGTGATTTGCTTGGAAACTGGCGCCTTCGAGACGTGATTTTCGGCTCGAAGCGAGGTTGAAGACCGACTTTTGGCTTCGACCGGTCCTTCCCACAGCGTCACGGTCCAAATTTGGCGAACGGTAAGGCGACCAGCACGGATCACATGACATTCAAAGACTAATTTTGTCCCTGTAAACCCTAGTGTCACCATAAATCTAGCCACTTTCAAGCTTGTAACCTTTAGTTAATTTTAAAATGAAGGTAAACAAAAACGCCACTGCTCAGAGCAGCGACGTTTTTTAATTGCAATCTTTGTTAAGCTTCGGCGTGGGTAACCTTGGCCGGTTGGTTGTTGAGGTCTGTCCGTACCACGATGACGTCGCAAACGGCTGTCCGGGTAACATATTCAGTGACAGAACCAATCAAGAGGCGTTCCACGGCGTTTAACCCGGTGGCCCCAATCATAATCAGGTCCGTGTCATTATCACGCGGAACATCCCGTGCGATAATGGTCTTCGGTGCGCCGTATTCGATGGCGTAGTCAATGTTTGCCAGGCCATCAGCCTTCGCATCAGCCACGTACTTGTCGAGTGTCTTCTTTGCTGTTTCCGTAACTTGTTCAACCATGCTGGTATCGAAGCTGGAAATGTTTTGGAAAGCCCGCGTATCAACAACGTGAACGAGATGTAAATCAGCATCGTTACGCTTAGCCACAGCGACCGCTTTCTTGAAAGCTAATTCTGCTTCGTAGGAACCGTCAACTGGGACTAAAATGTGCTTGTATTGTTGTAACATATTGTTCACCTCTCATTACTTTATACTCTTATCATACGTTATTTAACGTGAAATAAAAAGCGAAATGGTCAAAAAATGAAAGAAAATTGAAACCGGTTACCCCTTAGGCAGCCACCGGACCAGAATCAATTGCAGGCCAATCACCACGATAACGCCGACTAGCAAAACGGCAGAAATGAAGATTGTGTTGTTCATCAGGGTGGCGACGGCGGCAACGACACCAACCAACATCATCAGGATGCCACCAATGCTTAAGACGTTACTGAGAGCAACGGATTCTTCGGGATGAAAAACCAGAAAGGCCCGTTTGCGATGGCTGTAAAAGTACCAGCCAATGCCAAGGGCTAAGAGGGTGTAGCAAATCATTAAAATCGTAATGGCCAAGGGATGACTCCTCCTTAAAAATTCGGTTCTGTGAGATTAAGTATACCCGATTACGCGCCAGAACCCAAGACTGAACCGCGGACACGTTCTACGGATTGGTTTTGGGCGATACTCTTTGGAAATATGACAGCCAGAATGGTTAAGCGTTTTTTCTGAGCGCTGAGACCGTTCTATGGCGCGGCCCCAGTGCCCACCGCATTTTGACGCGTCTCTAGCAAACGAGGCGGCCAAGATGACCAGTGTGACTGATTTACGGGCAAAAGAAAAAGACCATTCAAAGGAATGGCCTCCAAAGCAGAGCTTTGATGATCTAAGTGGTGCCGTTAATTGTCTAGTCATGTTGACCCGCGATGACAATGCAGGGGGGAAAGCTAGCTAGAGCGTCTGACTTCCAAGTGAAAAGGCATGTCATGTTCTCTAGCGTCTTGCAATCCCGTTTATAAATTACTTGATCGGCAACTTGTAGTGAGACAACGCGTACACCTTAGAACCATCTGTATATTAGCATATAAATATTAAAATTTCAATTAGTGATGTCGATTGGCGCGTAAAAGCCGCTGATATTGCTCGCCCAATTGCGTTTCGAATCGGCCGTTAGCCTTGGGATGGTAGTATTCCGCGTACTTGAGATCGTCCGGCAAGTATTGTTGCTGGACCCAATCACCAGGAAAATCATGGGGAAATTGGTAACCGTTCCCGTGACCCAGTTTCTTGGCGCCACTGTAATGCGCATCCTTGAGTTGGTCGGGAACTGCGCCGTTGTGGCCGTTCATGACGTCGGCCAGGGCCGCATCGACCGCGGCAATACCAGAATTAGACTTGGGCGACAGACAGAGCTCGATGACTGTATCGGCCAAAGGAATGCGGCCCTCAGGCAGCCCTAACTGTTGGGCCGCCTGTACGGCTTGGACCGTGCGTGCCGCTGCGGGAAGGTTGGCCATGCCGATGTCTTCATAGGCGATGACCATCAGCCGCCGGCAGATCGACGGCAGGTCGCCCGCCGCTACCAATTGCGCGAGGTAGTGTAGCGCGGCATCGGTGTCACTGCCTCGAATGGACTTTTGAAAGGCGGAAATCACGTCGTAGTGGGCGTCGCCATTTTTATCGCCGACCAGCGCCTTACGTTGGAAACAGGCTTCGGCCACGGCTAGGGTCACGTGAATCTGACCAGCATCATCTGGTGGCGTGGACTGCGCGGCCAATTCCAGACCATTCAGAGCGCTGCGCAAATCACCATTAGTGGCGCCGGCCATGAAGGCTAAGGCGTCGTCATCGACGTGCAAGTCGAGTTTCCCCAGGCCACGTTCTTTGTCAGTAATGGCGCGGTTTAACGCGGTCTTAATGTCATCGAGCGAGAGCGGGTGGACCTCAAAAATCTGTGTCCGGCTACGAATGGCGGGATTGATGTTGATGTAGGGATTCTCGGTGGTCGCGCCGATCAAGATGATGCGTCCGCTTTCCAGGTGAGGCAACAAGAAGTCTTGCTTGGTCTTGTCCAACCGGTGAATTTCATCCAACAGTAAGATGACGGTGCCACTCATTTTGGCTTCTTCGGCCACGACTTGCAAGTCCTTCTTGGAATCCGTGGCCGCGTTGAGCTTCCGGAAGGCGTACTTGGTAGATCCGGCGATTGCGCTGGCGATGCTGGTCTTCCCGGTGCCTGGTGGCCCGTATAAAATCATTGATGAAAGTAGCTTGGCCGCGACCATGCGGGCGATGATTTTGCCTGGCCCGACCAGGTCTTGCTGGCCAACGATGTCTTCCAGTCGCTGGGGCCGCATGCGGTAAGCTAAGGGATGTTGTGCCAAAAATGAGACTCCTTTCCTAGTGGCCGATTAATTTATCGAACCAACTTTTCTTGGGGGCAGTTGGTTTCTCTGCCGGCTTTTCAGGGTACTTTTTACTTAGACTAATTGGGTTTTGGTTGATGGCGGTGTCACTGGCCACGATCAGCCCTAAATCGCTGTCGTTAACGCCGTAGATGGTGTCTTGGCGAATCGTGAATTTGAGATTGTGTTGGCTCGCCAGCTTGAGGTAAGGGGCGAGGTCGGCCTGGTCAATGTGGCCGTTTAAGATGACCTGGTAATCCGGGTGCGCCGTGATTTCCGTGATAAAGGCGTCCAGGCTTTTTCGGTCCGTGACCTCCGCAATCGTCATTGCCAGCGAGACCCGTTCCCGGAAGGTGCCCAGGTAATGGCGTTGTTCGTCCGGATTGATCTTCGGGGTGCCGTAGACAGAATTCTGTAAGTGTTGCTCCATTTGACTCTTCTCAGCCATGCGTTTCCCTCTTTTCAAGTTAGTCCCACTAGTATACCATGGAATGGTGAAGAGTTTCAGGGAAGGAGACTTTACCAAATGTATGGGGATCAAGACTTTCACGTCTGGGATGACACCACGTTACCCGGGCGATTGGGAAAGATTCGCGCGCAAATTGACCCGAAGTTTCAGGCAACCGTTACGGACCTGGAACCGGTCTTTGCCAAATTAGCTGTGCCCATCTACGACCACATTTCTCAGCACCGTCGACGGTCTAAAAATCCGCCGCCAGATACCTGGGTGGCTTTTAGCACGTCGAAGCGGGGATACAAAATGTTGCCGCACATCGAGGTCGGTTTCTGGGACGACCGGTTCTTCATTTGGCTGGCCGTGTTGCAGGAGGCGAAGAACCGCCAGGCGCTGTTAAGCAGTCTGTCAGAAGACTTGGTCATGCAGCTGCCGGCCACGTTCGAATGTGGTGGGGACCACACCGACAAGAACTGTGGGCGACCGTTGACCCGGGAAACGTATCAAGAACTGATGCGTCAGCAGCCACAGCGATACGCCGAATGGCAGGTCGGGCGGAATTTTCTCCGCGGCAGTGCGTTTTTCACTGGCACGCCTGCCCAGCAGGTTCAGGTCATTCAAGACACGGTAGCGGCGCTCTTGCCGCTGTATGACCAATTGATCCGAATCTGATCGAAGTGAAGGGAGTTTTTCTGTGAGTAACTTATTCAAGCGGGTGTGGCAAAATCCGCTGACGATGACCTACATTGCCCTATTGTTACTGATCATCATTGCTTGGGAGGCCCACGCCTTCTTGTCGCTGGCCTTGTTCACGGTGATTTTTATTTATCTGGGGGATGCGGCAATCATGGGCATCGAGACCCATTTTCACGTGCACCATTTGTGGTCGACGCTACTGGTCTACGTCTTGTTTCTGGGTATCTTGGTGGCGGCATTCGGTCAAATCATTCCACCACTGGTTTCAGAAGCGTCGAACCTGCCGCATGCGATCGACAGAATCATTGTGACTTACCCGCAGCTACAGACGGACCTGACCCGGCTGATCAAACAGCTCTCGCAAAATGCTTCCGTCATCAGCAACGGCAAATCCATTTTGACGAGTGGAATGGGCCAGTTGTCGCGCTTCAGCTCGGGGGTCGAAACGATTCTGTTGGCGTTCTTCTTCAGCTTTATTTTTAATCTGACCAAGAATCAGTTGAAAACGTTTGTCCACGCCTTCACGAAAAGTCGGTTCGCTGGTCTATTCGTGCCGATGGGCCAGTTGATTTTAAAGTTCGTCCACATCTTCGGGACGGTTATCGAAACGCAACTGATCATCTGCACCATCAATACGATTCTGATGGTCTTGGGATTGTGGATCATTGGGATGCCGAGCCTGTTGATCCTGGGAATTATGATTTTCTTCCTGGGCCTGATTCCAGTGGCCGGGGTCTTGATCTCCTTAATTCCTTTGACAATTGTCGCCTTCTTGACGGGTGGCTTGATTCGCGTTGTGGCGGTTTTGGTATTGATAATCTTGATTCACATGTTCGAGTCGTATTTCTTACATCCACGGCTCATGGCCAACGCCACCAACCTGCCCATCTTTGTGACGTTCATCACCCTGATTATCAGCGAACGCATCTTTGGTGCTTGGGGCCTGATTGTCGGCGTGCCGCTAGTGGCGTTCTTCCTAGAAGTTTTTGACGTTCAGCTGAAGCCGCACCGGATTACCTCGGAGCAGGGGACGCAGAAGTGAGTAAAATAGAGCGCTGGACTGTTTTGTCTGGCGTTTTTTTGAATATGACAACCGTTAGTATTTAAGCTGGAATCAAGTCAAAAACGGTACAAAAAAATCCCGCCCAAAGGCGAGATTCTTTAAACCAGTCAGAATTAATCTTAACGGTTGTAGTATTCATAATGCTTAGAACGTAGGCCCTAACCCATTGATACCAAGGCTTTTCGCATTTTGTGAAATAAAACTTCCCTCAAAACTTCCCTCACACACTAAAGATTGACAATTTTTGCGAAGAGTTCCGCATTTTTTTCATCATTGCCTTTAATCGCATGAGCGTAAATTCTTAGGGTGATGGCCGGATCAGAATGACCAAGCCGGTTTGCCACATCCACAGGACTGACGCCAGCGCCCATGAGCAAGGTAGCGTGGGTATGACGCAGGCTGTGGATGACGTACTTACCTACTTCGATGCCGGCATTTTTGATGATATCTTGGAAGTAATAGTAGGCTGACGTGTGGTTGAAGCTAAAGATGAGACCATCCTTGTCAAACCTCCCTCCGCTTCTCAGAAGGGTGGCCTTAGTGGCCACTTTGAACTTATGGAGAAGGGCAAGCATCTCATCTTCAATGAAGATGGTTCGAACGCTAGACGGTGTCTTCGTTGGGCCGATGCCGTAGGGCGTGCGTGAACGCTCAATTGATACGGTCTTCTTCTTAAAGTTAATATCACGCCACTCAAGACCCAGTCCTTCACTTAATCTCATGCCAGTCATTTCGAGCAGTTGAAAGAATAGATGTTTCTCCAACGATTCTTGTTTTAACTGGCCATTGAATCGAGCCAAGTCATCTTCACTGAACGGGTTGCGGCGCTCTGATTTCTTGAAACGCACCCCCTTCAACTTATTTCGCGAGATAACTTCGTTTTCTTCTGCAGCGTTCATGATGACCATGAAATAACGATGGTTAGCTTGAACGGAGGAGGGCTTCAGGTGTTCCAACTGTGGCTGAATGAAAAGGTAGTTGTATTCCATCTTGGTCAGCTTACTAAGTTTCCGGTCGCCAAGTAATGGCAAAATGTAACGATTGACGGCCGTAGTGATATTCTGCTTATAGTTGGGCCGCCATTCCGCCTGCTTCATTTTAATAAATTGTTGGGTCCACTGGCGTACCGTCATACCAGAATCTAAAAGTTGCCGGGCTTCATCATTGGCTACGAGAATTTCGGCTTCCAGTTCAGCTTTGTGGGCTGCCTCTGGGGTTTTAAATTTTCGTTGCTGTTTATCGTGACGTTTGCCGAAAGCATCCACAAACTGATAGCGGAACATCCACATAGTGCCTTTCTTGGTTTCATAAGAAAAAACGTTTTTGTACTCTGTTTTTGTTAGTTTCATTGTATTCTCCTTAAATGCGTGGACAGCGCCGTTTTAGGAGAGGTTGTGGCATCGCCTCCTTTCAGGTATTATTGATTATGTAAAAAGGGTGTAGTTATCCCTTGGAACTTATGTGTTAAGCGCATCTTACTTCTTGGCGGGAGGGATGCGCTTTTTTATTTTTAAGATTTGAACCATTTAAATTCTGTGTCGTTTGAAAGCATTGTGGAACGTCCAATCTTTTTAGTGCCCTTGTATACGTTAGTGGAAGGGGATGACTCGGTTTCCACATTCTTTCCCAAGATAACGACTTGAGCATTCGCCATGTTTTGAGCGTGCTTGGCTACGGTAGTCTTGTCATTCTTGCTTAAAGATGGGAATTCATCTGTGACGTATACGAGCAGACCGCGATTACTGTCATATTTCATATTGTCAACGTAAAGAGAAGCGTTGTATTTTGTCTTCCCATCTGAAGCCCATTGCTGTTCCTCTGACAAGCTATCGATGAGTCCAGAATTGTACGTTTTTAGCTCCTTTGTGGATAGATTTTGTAAGACGTTATTTTCGTCCTTTTCGCTTGAAGAAGAACTGGAACTGGAGGTGACTGATGATGACGCAGTTTCTTTTGAAGAATCAGATGTACTTGGACTGGAAACAGCACTTGAGATGAATAGTAGGGCAGCTAGCACTCCAAAAGAATAGAGAACATACCTTCCAGTGATTCGAGAAGTTTTTTGATGACGACGACTTGAGTACCATATAAACAGTAAGACTAGAGATACCATGAAAGACAGGCCTATTAGTGTATTGAGCATTGATGAGACCTCCGAATATGTATTTGCAGCTTTTAACGCCGTCAGCAGGTTGGGCAAAAATTTAAATTACTTTGATTAATTCTTCCCGGCAAATATTCTCAAGATGAGCAGGAATCACGAATAAATTCATGAACTCGTTTACATTTACACGGTCCCTATCACGCTCGTTGAGGTAATAGGGGATGAGCATCTTTACTGCAAAGCGGTTTGCAGCGAGTTCTACGGGATAGTCAATGTTGGTTGGGTTAAAGTAGAGAGCTTTTTGTCGTACGTCTCCATTGACCAAGTGTCCAATTTCATGAGCAACCTGAAGTGGTAGTTGATTTTTGTCACTGATGTTGGTATTGATTACAATAGTCCGCGTATCGGGGAAGGCAACGGAAGGTGTCCCAAGTGAAGCCTCACCGGTCATGATCACATTTATATGTTGTTTCCACAGCGCATAATTCATTAGATCAGTCAGGATATTTTCCATATGGTTACTTTCCTCTCATCAAGCGCTTGAATAGGTCCATGTCTTCCTTAGAGACTGGTTTACCGTCAAACGTATAGTAATTATCTTCGTCACTGAGTTCTACCGTTTTTTTACCATTTCGTGGATCTTCATGTCCTAAAAGATAGTCAACTGAAACGTGTAAAATGTCTGCCACCTTTTGAAGGCTATTGGTACTGGGCGTTTTTACATCCCAACGATAAATACTGTTTTTTCCTAAACCAGATTTTTCAGCTAAGGTTTGTAGTGACCATCCACGTTCTTTAGAAAGTTTTTTTATTCTTTCTAACGTTGTCATATCAACACTCCCAAGGGTATCAATGAACGCAATTATCACAAATGGTTGAAAAGCGTTTGACTTTTTACCACGAATGGTTGATAATGAATTCATCAAGTAATTAAGCAATAGGAAACCATGACTTATCAGCAAAGGACTTTGGCGAGTTGTCGCTGATAAGAAGGGCTTATTTGCTATATGTTTATGACATCATTTTATCACATGTGGTAAAAATTGCAATAACTTGATAAATAAATTACTGAAAGGAGGAATTGAAATGTATGTAAATGAAGATGAACTGATTCGCCTTGTTGAGGTAGGAGTTAAGGCAAGACTCGAGGTGGAAAAACGACCTAAAGTTAGCAGAGGCTGGAGAGTTCTTAGAAAAGAGATTTCTGAGTATTGTGATCAGACATGTCAAAAGTGGGAGGAACCAGCATATTCCGGAGTTCAAAATGCTATTTATACACCAATTCGATATGCACTTCGGGTCAACCGAATTGATGAAATAACAGACGAACAAGCCAAGTCGGCGCGTAGGATATTTGAGTTTATTAAGGCAGAGGCCGGATTGCAACGTGCCCATATGGAAAGAAAATAAATTACCGAAAGGGGAAACTAAAAAGCCGCATTGACCAGGTATCAATACGGTTGCGAAATTAGATTTATTCCTAAGCATCACCTGAAATGTCGGCTGGCACTTAAATGGTATCGTCGCCCAAACCTGTAAACCAACCCAGTTGTTTAACTTTAAAGTGTGGTCCTGCTTAAATCGGATTCCAATTTACGTCGATTGTGGATTCCTTATTGAATAGATAGCATACGACGAAGGCATATCTATTCCGGCAAGAGATGCGCAATTACGCTCGCACAAGCGTTTTAGAGTCCTCACCAGCTCAACGGTTAAACAAGTATCTGTAGGAAGTACAGGCAAAACAAAAATTGTGACAATGCGCATCACCCCTTTAATTAAGCCTATAGGGAAAAGATACCAGATAAGTTGTCGGTCAGCAATAACTTGATAGATAAATTACTGAAAGGGGGGAAGTAATATGGCACAGCATGATGCTCAGAATTTTCGAACACAACCATCAGAACAGGCGAAGGACTTCTTTCTGGCCTTGGTAAGTAATCCAGAAAATCTAAAAAGCCCAGCAATGGTGGCAGCCATCGCCGAACTTTATAAAGCACTGGTGAATTCAAGTTACCTGTAATGTGAGGAGAAATTAAATGACTACATTTGACTACCAGAAAGTTTTGGATAAAGAAGTCAGACGACTAAGTAAACTTTTGGAGAGTGATCCGTTAAATACTGTCATCATTGACAGCTTGATAAAGCTGGGCCATGAGGCGGCAGAAGTTGACCAGCTGCGCTTTGAACTAGAGGATTATCGGCGCCGTGAGCATGAATCTAGAGAGCAGAGGCTAGATACTAGATGGCGTATTACGGGGACTGTACTTGCAGTAGTCGTTTCTGTGGTTACTACTTTGTTAACGATTCAACTAATAAAGTAGTAACCACGCTAGAAACAATAGCTACAAACAATGGTACCCAGATGCTCCATACAACTTTTCTCTTTAGAGATGAGCGGCGACGTTCCAAATAATTTCTTCCGGTTAGGGTAAGTGTGTAGCTGTTGTTGCGTTTGTTTACGTAGCCAATTTTGATGAGTGGTTCCAATGACGAGTAGAGATTTTCGATAGATGTATCGAAGTGCCCTAGTAGTATTCTTACATCTACACCACTCGACGTCCCTTGGGGGGTAGTTAATAAATATTTGAGAATTTTCGTTTCAGAATTGGATAGTTCCATGAACAATACCACCTTTCAACAAAATTATATCAAAAGGAAGTGAGCAAAAGTGACAGAACAGAATTTAGTCGATGGTGCTAAAGCCATCACCAATCGAATTAAAATGCGTCTACTTGAAAAAGACATGACGCAAGTTGAGCTAGCTAGTCTAATCAACGAAAAGCCAGTGCAACTTAACCGTGCAATCCATGCGGACATGTCGCCGAAGTCAGTAGAGATTCGTCAGAAAGTATATCGAGTCTTAGATATTAAGGAATAGGAGGGAAGGCAATGAATGATTTAGTGATTATGAGGGACCAGCAGGCTGTGACCAGTAGTCTTCGAGTGGCAGAGACGTTTGGCAAGCAACACAAGAATGTGGTTCAGTCAATTGAAAACAAAATTAGCTCAGCTGAAAATTCAGCTCAGTACAGTGCAATGTTTGTTAAGGGCACGTACAAGGATCGAAGTGGTAAGTCCAATCCAATGTATTACATGAATCGTGACGGATTCACTTTTATCGTAATGGGTTTCACGGGACGCAAGGCTGATAATTTTAAACTCCAATATATTCAAGCATTTAACCTAATGGAGAAACATGTCAGCCAGTTCCAACTGCCAACAACTTTACCAGAGGCACTACGATTGGCAGCGGATCAAGCAGAGCAGATCACCATTATGCAGCCCAAAGCAGAATATACCGATAAGATGCTTGCTAATCCGGGCTTGGAGGCAACTTCGGTAATCGCTAAGAACTATGGCTACTCAACGCGTGAGTTCAATAAGTTATTGCACGGGCTGGGCATTCAGTATAAGCAAGGCAAGACGTGGCTATTGTATGCAGCATATCAAGATAAGGGATATACACACGTCGAACCGTTTCCTTATAAGGATAGCCATGGATTGGAACAGGTTAGAAATACGATGAAATGGACGCAGAACGGACAAAAGTTCCTATATGACTTTCTTAGAGCCAAAGGAATTGTTCCGGTCGTTGAACGAACCGCATAGGAGGAAAACAAATGAACCCAAAATATTTTGCACAAGAAGTAGCAGCACGCGCAATTCAGGCTAAGTATAAACGCGACTATGATCAACTTGAGTTTACTGTGGCGGCAGCAGCTGGCGCGGGTAAAACAATCGTAGAAGTAACATCTAAGTATGCTTATCCACAAACGGTGATTCAAGCACTTGAAGATAATGACATTGTTTATGTGAAGGAAGAATCTGTTGAAGACAGTATCGTTACCACATTCGATATTTCTAAATTGGGGGTAATCAAATGACCACTACAATCGTATTAGCCTTGTTAGTTGGCTGGTCAATTGGCCGTTACGGCTGGAATTTATTCGATTAGAGGTGAACCAGTATGGAATTGGAAGCGGTCGTTGAGAATGCCGTGGCCAATGAAGTTGAAAAGTATTTGGGCCCACGTCTTCAAACAATCATTCGAGAGTACATTATGTTAGATCGTGATACGGCCTTCAAGGAACTCTGCGTTTCACGCGCATTCTTCGATAAGAACATCAAGAATAAACCGCAAGTAAAGCTGATTGAACGCCGGTACAAAGAATCCAACAAGGTTTTCTATGAACCAAGCGAATTGAAACGAGCAATCTTATCTATCACAGAATTTTAAGTCGTGGACAGCGCCTAGTGATGAATAGGGACAAAAATGGAGGTAACACAATGAAAATGAATAGCGACATCGAAAAGATGTTGAAAGACGTAGTTAAACGGGTATCAGCAGCACGACCGCCACTACAATGTGTTCACTTTGAAAATGGAAATGCAGTCGTAACTGATAGTCATCGTTTGGTTAAGGTAAAAGATATTGCGCCGAAAGACTTGAATCTTGATTTGAACCTTGCGGATTTTAGTTTTCCAGATATCGATTATCCCAATACAGATCGGCTGATTCCCAAGGAATTTACAACAAAACTTACTTTGGCCAAAGCTGATGTGGTCGCAATGCTACCGTCATTGAAAGCAATGGCGACGGAATATTTTGGTAAACGACGAGTAGTTAAATTGAATGTTTCTGAGGAGAACTTCAAAGTGTCACGAACAGATTCAAGCACTCAGAGTGTACAAACAGTGGATTTTACACCTAGCAGATTTTCTGGTGAGGTAATTGAATTAAGTTGTGATGCTCGTTACTTAGCCGATGCATTTGAGGCGCTGACGAAGATTAAAGATACACGGATTCAGACGTTTGAGCTGAAAATTAATACTGATCTTACACCGTTCCTAATTAGCACGGTCAACATTGATTATTTGTTAACGCCAGTCAGAGTGTTTTAAGGAGATGACGTAGTGACAGCAGTAACAATCTTTGTAGTAATTTTCGGGGTTGGTGGCCTGTTAAGAATCGGTTATGAAAGGTGGCGAAAATAATGGATGAGTTCCAGCAATCTATGATCCATCAACTTCGAGAGATAAATAAAACGCTCAAGGTTATCGCAAGTAACCGAGAGCGTCCACAAGTGGAGTTTAATCCTGAATCTGTTGTTGAAGCTGTTTCATCAGCCATTCATGGTACTTCTCCAGAAGAGAAATAGAAAGCTTGAGTGAAACTTCTCCAACTGGAATTGAAGAGCTACTACTAGAATCTGGAATTGCTGAATTAGTTATTTCAAGCAAGGTATCGTGATCAAGTGTATCAAGAAAATCTGAAAACTTGGGTAAATTAGTCATGAGTTCACCTCCAATCTATTGAATATTATCGCATAGATTGAACTGATAGATGGACGCATTCATTGGAGGAATAAGCTATTACACAAGAATACAATACAACTCATCAATTATGGAAGGTAGCACTTAGAACGTTTAATCCACAGCCAAAGAAAAAGCCCGTTAGCGTTGCACCGCTAGCGAGCCTAAGAAAAACTTTTATCTACGGTAAGAATACCGGAAAGCGAGGAATCTTTCAATGAAAAAAAGTGAGTATTGGCACGCAAAGTTCCTAAGAACCCCGGTAGGCTACGAGAATTTAGTCTACTACCGGTTCCAAAAATATGAAACGTATCTCAAGTTGGAGGGAGATGAATCGGGATGGATGCACTAGAAAAAATGGATTTAGAGGACGCTCGTAATGAGGCGGACAAACCTAAATTCGAGATTACTGACACTGGTTCAGCAACTTGGGTAATGCGTAAGTATCAAGCGTTGGTTGCAAACGATGAGGACAGTAAGCGAGATGCGGAAGAACAAATCAAAGATATCAAGAAAAAGATTAAGGTTGTTGAAAAATGGCTTGATAATAAGCTACAAGCTAATGCCGAGAATAGGGCCTTCTTTGAAGGGAAATTAGCAGACTATTTGATGAAACTACGGATTGACGATCCCAAAGCACGTATTGATACACCGTTTGGAACGGTATCTACACAGAAGTCCCGTAAAGGAGTTCTGTGGTCGGATGAGGCGGTTGTTAAGAGCCTAGAGAAACAGGGGCTATCGGATTTAATTCGAGTTAAGAAGGAGCCAGATAAGAAGGAGATTGCAAAGCATTTTCACTTTGTGGGCAATCGTTACGTCAATGAAGATGGCTTGGTCCTAGAGGGTGCTTTGCCTAAAGAAGTGACTGAGTCTCTGAAAATTAGGTTGACGGAGGACAGCTAATCATGAATATGAGTGAATCTATTAAGAACATTGCGGCTGCTATCACTAAAGTACAGCAAGAGCTTCCAGCAATTTCTAAAGATATTGTCAACCCAATTACACACAGCAAATATGCGAATCTTGATTCAATTAACAAGGAACTTTTGCCAGTAACCAGTAAGAATGGAATTGCGGTCACGCAGTACCCAGTATCATCTAATGGACAAATTGGTTGTGGGACGTTGCTTCTGCATACTAGTGGTGAATATATTGATTACGGTCCTTATATGATTAGTGTTGAAAAGAACAAACGGATGACTGCGGCGCAAGAAGGCGGCTCAACCATAACTTATGCGAAACGGTATCAATTATCGGCCATCTTTGGAATTGTTAGTGACGATGACGATGATGGCGCTCAACAGCAAGGTGATTTGTATTCAAGCAAGCAAACCAGCACACAGAATAGAAGTCAAGGTGACCCGCGACAAGGCCAGTCCGTTGGATATGGCAGTGGACAGGGTCAACAAAGGTCTGGGAAAGTTACCGACCAACAAATTACAACGCTAGTATCACTCTTTCAAGCGATTGCCAAGATTAGCGGCAAGGATCTTCCAACGATTCAAAACGGCTACTTCAATCAACTGAAAATTAAAGGTTTGAATCAATTGGATTATGACCAGGCAAGTCAATTAACCAAACTGGTAATTGAAAAATTGAATAGCATGGGAGGTACAAATTAATGATTAATCGGGTAGTAATGACTGGGCGACTAACGAAAGACCCGGAACTCAGGTATACGCAAAGTGGCGTAGCCGCAACTACGTTTAATTTGGCGGTGGATCGCCGCTTTAAGAATCAAAATAATGAGCGTGAGGCTGATTTCGTAAATTGTGTTGTCTGGCGTAAGTCCGCAGAGAATTTTGCCAACTTTTTCCACAAGGGATCCCTTGTGGGGGTTGAGGGGCGAATCCAGACGCGGAATTATGAAAATCAACAAGGACAGCGTATCTATGTGACTGAGGTCGTGGTCGAAGACTTCGCGTTTTTGGAACCTATGAACCGCAGTAATCAGCAGAATGGATACAACAGTGGTTACTCAGCACGGCCTCAAGGACAACAATCCCAGTCCCAGAACAATCAGCATCGGCAGCCAACGCAGCAGAACCAAGGCTATAACAGCCCTAATAACGGTGGTAGCGGAATTGATATTTCTGATGCGGATTTGCCATTCTAGGGGTGATTAGGTGAAACGAGTACCGGCAGAACTTAAAGGGCGTGATTTAATCTTACACCTAGACCATGAGTTAAATAGTGATCATTTAGAAACCGTCAGCGGAAGTCATAATCATTTTTGGGTGGACTTTGAGGTAGCTGATACACGTAAGGCACGGAGTAAGCAACGAAGATTATTTTTCGCCCTTCTGAATGATATTTCCATTGATTGTGTGGTTCCAGCCGAGTTTCTGAAGTCGTTGTTTTATACCCAATTTCAGATTTATACAGGCGGAAGACAAATTAGCCTAGCAGAAGCCACAGAATCGTCTGTCAGCGATGCTAAACAACTAATCGACCTAGTTATCGACTTCATGTTTGAATGGCATGTACCTTTCAAAGAAGGCTATGAACTACTTCCCAGAGATGAAGAGTACTTCCTCTATCAGTGCTGCCGACATCGTCGATGCATGATTTGTGGTCGTTCGGCAGACATTCATCATTTAGACGCAGTAGGTATGGGGATGGACCGTAGACAAGTTGATCACAGCAAGCGACATGTAATGGCATTGTGTCGGAAACATCATGGCGAATTTCATATGATAGGCGCTAGTAAATTTAGTAGTAAGTACCACGTACCAGTAGAAGGACTGAAGTTGGATGTAGAGACACTTAGAAGAATTGGCGTACCAGGAAACTACGGAGGTGATCAGAATGGCACAGCGTCGAATGTTTAGTAAGAAGATTACTGATACAGATATCTTTTTGGACATGCCGCTGTCTTCACAGGCATTGTATTTCCACTTGAATATGCACGCCGATGATGACGGCTTTGTATCGAATGCAAAGACCATTCGTCGAATGATTGGAGCAAGTGAGGATGATCTAAAGCTGTTGCTTGCTAAGCAATTTATCTTCTCGTTTGAATCAGGTGTTGTTGTAATCAAAGATTGGAAAGTTCACAACTACATTCGGCGTGATACCTATAACGTAACGATTTATGGTAATGAGAAGCAACGCCTTGATGAAGATAAAAACGGCGCGTATACGTTACGTGGACGGCCCGTGGACGGGTCGTCACCACAGGTTAGGTTAGGTAAGGATAGGTTAGGTAAGGGTAGTAAGAACCATAGTCCGGCTGAAGCCGAACCATCTTTCCCCTGGCAGTCTGTGATTGATTATCTCAATGAAAAAACAGGCAAGCACTTTAAACACATTGATACGAACAAGGGCCTGGTACTGTCTCGCCATAAGGACGGCTTTTCAGCTGATGACATGCGACAAGTGATTGATAACCAATGTAAGCTCTGGCTGTCCGATGTAAAGATGGCTAAGTACTTGCAACCATCGACACTCTTCCGAGCCAGCAAGTTTGAGGGGTATTTGAACAGTGCTCCAGCAGCACAGGCACAAGAAGGACGAGACTACTGGGTAGGTGATTAGGTGCAACCTGTGAATTTTGATGCGGCATATATCCGTCGTTTGGCCAAGGCTAAGAACGTTGATATGGACAACCTGCCGACTAAGGAAGAGATTGACCGGAAGTTTATTGAGACGGCTAATAAAAAGCTGGCTAGGCAAAAGATGCATCGTTATTATAGTGATTCAGTCTGGTCGGGGAACATCCCCCTAAGATTTGCATTTAGTAACTGGGATATTACTAAGCAAGCGGATCCAGCCAAGGCTAAAGCACTCGGGAAACACGCCTTTATACTTGCCAAGCAGTTGGAAGAGAAAAACTTCAATATCGCGATGATGGGTGACCGTGGGGTCGGTAAAACCTCGTTAGCTTTGGCAATGATGGATTATCTGATGGATCACGGCCGTAGCGGAATGTTTGTTTCGACGGCTGAGTTACTTCGGCTAGTGGGAGATAAGTATGATGATCCGAGCATTGTTAGAAAGCTCCGCGATATTGTACGTTCCATGACGGAGGTCGACGTGTTAGTACTAGATGACTTCGGGACTGAGGGCGGCATGACGGGCAGCATTAAACCGGTACACAAGGATTTACAAGACCTCATGTACCAGGTGTCTAATGCTCGCGTGGACTTTGAGAACAATTGTTCCCGGGGAGTTACAATCATGACGACCAATAACACCAAGCAGCAGCTAAAACAGATGTATGAGGGAAAGTTTATTGACCGAGTCTTTCCTAGCGATGCAGATCACCAATTGCTGTTCGAGGGGATGAATGGGGTTAGAAACGTCTGAAAATTACTGAGTCACAAGTAAAGTGGGTGAAAATATGGAATGTGAAACGTGTCATGGCAGCAAAGCCATTCAAATTGAAATCATGCCAGGGGTTATGACGTTTGAACCCTGTCCGACATGTAATCAAGCACCTCAGGCTAGAAATGAGGCATTAAAAAGGACTCTGATTGGGGGCGATTCAGGTGGCGCTTAATCAAGAATTACTAACTTGTATTCAGGGCGCGGAGTCTAAATACGGGCATACTGACAATTGGCCGGATGCTTTACTGACGGAGATACAGGTACTAGCCAACCGCGAGCCAGAAGCGGACGCCGAGCGCAAAGAAGCTGAGTGGCTATACCGCCGTGGATTCACAAGGGATGCAGTAGCTTTACGGCTACATCGAAGCGCTGGTTGGGCGGGTGCCCGTAAACCGGTGATCACCGAATTTGAATATACGGATGATGACTTAATTACTTTAGCAGCACTAAGTACGTATACGAATTACGAGGCGGCCTTGCGGATGCACCGAAACCTACTGTGGATAAAGGAAATGAGGCGGAAGTTGAATGACCAATAAAAGTATTCGACCGAATTACTACCAGAATCGCGGGCAAGACCTGTTTGACCATTTCGAGACCGGCGTACTCACCAACGTACAATTTGTCGGATTCATGGTTGGCAACATCATTAAGTACATTGTCAGATACCAGGGTAAGAATGGGTTGGAAGACCTTTACAAAGCTCGAACTTACCTGGATCGATTGATTCAGCATGAGGAGGGTAAAGATGGACGACAGCGCAACTGAAAAACAGAAAAAATTTGTTCGGGCGATTGCAATGGAACTTTACATTGTTGAGCCAAGCGACTTGTCCAAAAGCGATGCGACGCAGTGGATTAGTGACCATATCAGAGCGTACCGGAGCCGGCGGAGATTCCGGGATAGTCAGTTTATGGATGCAATGGTAGATAACCAGTAGGAGGGTACTATGCATAAATATTTAATTGTCAATGAATTTCGCCGCCCTGAGTTGTATCCATACACTCGGACAGTAACGGTCGAAGCTGCAACTGTGGAAGAGGCGCTTTCTCGGTTATCAGCCTATGAATTGACTAGTGACACGCGGCTAGCAAAGGCAGTTCGAGCGGGCGTTGCGACAGAAGAAACTAGGGCTGTTTATGAGCTGAAGTCGGACAAAAACTTATTGGAGGAATTGTAATGAAAAATATCAAAATTGGGGATGTAGTTTACTGGCATGATCGTAATGGTGAAACCATGGGCGGAGAAGTCATTCAAGTTGGTGAGGGTGCCGTTATGGTGACGTTTAACAATGGCTTTGGAACCGTGATTCCTAACGACAAAGTGGTTAAGGTGAAGAAGGGCAAACGGGGGTGATTGAGGATGATCAAGACGTATCGTAAAACGGCGACCATTAAGGCTGAACGGTTCGATGACAGTGAGGAGATGGTTCACCGCTATGAATTAGGCCACAGAAGAGACAATGAAAAGCCTTGGCTTGACCAGACGACAATTTGGACGTTAGAGGGTGAAATGCAGGTTATAAAGGGAGATTGGCTAGTTTCTGGTGTCAATGGTGAGCACTGGCCGATTGCTGATGACGTTTTTAAGAAGAGTTATGCTGAATTACCGGTGATTCCAAAGTATGTCACTGATGCAATTCGAGTGTGGAAGCAAAGATATACTGGACTTGAACAAATTTTAGGTCAAGCCTATCAGCTTGAAACTATGCGTTCACAGGGGTCTGAAGTAATTAATTGGATTATGGCTGGTAACGTAGAATTATTTGCCCGTGCATGGCTAGATGGTTACCAAGTCAAGGAGGCAGAGTAATGTTTCAATATCAGCAAGTAGCGTTAACAGAGCCAAAAGTGATTGAGAGTTCGCTAGCTATTACTGACAATCACGATGGGACATACACAATCACGGCGATTAAGCAGTTTACTCGGAAAAAGGACCAAGAACTGTCAATGAAATTCACCAAGAATGGGTTAGCAGCTCTAACCGGATATCTAAGAATGCTGACGGAGGTAGACAAATGAAATTTGAAGATGCACTTAAGGCACTCAGACAAGGACTTGCCGTTAAGCGAAACTGCTGGAAGAACTTCTGCCTTGCGAATATAGACGGTGTGATTATCAACATTACTTTAGAAGAACTGCAAGATCCTGATGGCGAAGCGGTTTTAGACGAGCATCAGGATGAAGGATTGCTCTTAGAGTCAGGAGATATCTTGGCACAAGATTGGGAGGGAGTTATAGATGAGCAAACAACTCTGTCCGTACTGCCACGGTAAGGCGGACCTGAATGACACAGCTAACAGCGATTTTCAGGCACTTGTTGATACCAGTGATCCCGGTTATCCAGTAATTCTCGTTGAACATTATGAGGGTGATTGGGATAATACGCGGGTTATCAGCTACTGTCCCATGTGTGGACGCAGATTGGTGGGTGAAGAGTCATGACAACAACAGAATTTATCATAGCCATGAAGAAGCTTGGCTATGAGGTGATGCCGTCCGAAAATGGTTTGCTTTTTGAAAAGTACGGTAGCAGCCCAACCGCGTACGGAAGCGTCGACACACAAGCGTTCAATTGCTTTGATGTGCGAAACGTCCCTAGTCAAGTTGTGCAAGTGATTCTGAGTTATGCAAGCACTCCGTTTATTAAACGGAACCATATTTAGGAGGCATTGGAGAATGGATGATTTAATTCCAAAAATTGAAGAGTGGTCGGTTGCTCGCGAGCTGGACCTCCAAGATTCAGGCAAGCAATTGCTAAAGCTGGTTGAAGAGGTTGGTGAGCTATCGGCTGCGTACAACAAGCGTCAACTTAATGCTGAAATGGATAGCGTAGGTGACATCCTGGTGGTCCTGACCATCTACTGCCAGCAACGAGGACTATCTATTCAAGATTGCTTAGGGCGAGCTTATATAGAAATCAGTGGGCGCAAAGGTAAGCTAGTTGACGGCGTGTTTGTTAAGGAGGCGGACCTGCATGAATGAATTACGTCTTCTTCAATTCAGAGAAGCGATTGGCAAGGCTAAAGAGTTACTGGCCAATAAAGGAATTGGCTACAATAAGTCTTCAACAGAAGAAGAAATGCAGCTCATTGATGACTTCAATGATGCGATAATTGGGGCAGACCTAGAACTACATGATGCTATGGAAAAAATCGAAGGACTAATGCGAAGGGGGTATGGACGTGACAACTGACCAAAAAACATTCCGTCGCTACCTGATCAAAGTCTTTGAAGACCAGTGCAGCGATATCATTCGAACCATGATGTGGATGAGTAATCACTTCCAACGCTGGCCCCACACTGTCCGAGTGGCGTATCACCGGCTATCAGTCCCAGAACGCAACGCGGTTGTGCGGGAGGTGCTTGTGAATGGCGATTGAGCTGTCTGACAGCACTATTGGCAAAATTGTGGATGGGTTGATCACGCGTAGTAAGAGCTTTTCCAAGTCGGAATCTGAGAAAGAGTTGCGAAACACTAAGGAACTTCTGAAAAACTATCGCTTTTTGGAAAATCACTTAGATGTGGCCTTACCAAAGATTGATGATGACACGCCACTATCTCAGTATGAATTGTCCCTTATTTCCTTGCTGGGTTACCGGGCGCGCTCCAAAGAGATGCTGGTGTTTGTCAATCAGATTCTGGAGCGGTACAAGAATCTTTGTCTGGAAGGGACGCCGGAGCAACGCCGCCGCTATCTAGTCATTCGGGAACTGTATATCAACGGCCCTGGGATTACGCGAGTTAAGCTGGCTGAGAGGTTTAGCTGCGACGAGAAAACCATTCGACGGGACGAGCGCCGAGCGATTGACGAGTTATCAGTGATGATTTTTGGCATTGACGGATTAAATGACCTGTCCAAGTAGCGCCGAATAGTCGTTCCCAAAGTCCTGTTTTAAAGAGTTACTATGATATTGTGAGATAAACTTGAATTGCATGTATTGCGGTGGTGAAATAGGTAGACGCGTCCGGCCCCGAGGCGGGTATGTTCCAGTGGAAACCCAAGAAGGGTATGTGAGGTGCAAATCCTCACCCGCAATGTTAGTACCCATTATTACATCTCCTTCGGACTGACCCTAGCAGTAATGCTGGGGTTTTTGAAATAAAAAAAGCATCGCATAGGTTGCGATGCAAAGGAGATTAGTTGATGAAAGAAGTTCCAATAGTGGTGGCTGACACGATTAGTTTTCCAATCAATCCAGTAATTTGAGGATTATTCTCAAAGAAACTTCTAAATTTTTCCCATCTACTGGGATACACCGAACCGTTTTGAATATCTGCTTTGATTTTGTTAGCAATTTTTTGATCTGATTCTGAAAGTTGTTTAATATATTTTTGCCCGATTTAAAATTGAAGTGCAACACCCCTTAAGACATTAAGGGTAAACAAATAGGCCATGGAGACCTATACTTTTAAGCGACCAAACCAAAAAGAAAGAGGTATCTCCATGACCCAGTCAAATCATACCACTACCATTACTTACCAACAACTCTCTGCCGAAGAGCGTGGCCAAATTGAAGCGTTCTTGAAGGACCACCAATCTGTTCGCCAAATTGCTCGTAATCTTCATCGAAATCCCAGTACTATCTCACGCGAAATCAAGCGTGGCACGGTTCGCCAGCTTAACTCCGACTATCTGCCATACTATCAATATTTTGCTGAAGCAGGACAGGCTGTCTATGAAAAAGACCGCCTTAAATGCCATTCTAAGGGTTTACTAAAGCGTTGCTGGCTCTTCTTCAAGCTGTTAGTCCAAGCACTCAAAACCAAGATTAGAGTCGATAGTGTCGATAGCTTCGTCCACCGATTCCATCAACTTTATCCGGACAAGCCGTGTCCATCGACCCCCACGGTTTATCGGTACATTGATTTAGGTTATCTCGACCTCTGTAACGCTGATTTACCAGTCAAGCTTCGTCGCCGAGTAAAGAGCACTCGTCGAACTCGCTCCCGAAAGAATAAGAAGATATTGGGTAGCTCAATCGATGAGCGACCAGCTATCGTCGACCAACGCATCTTGGTGGGTGACTGGGAAGGAGACCTAGTTAAGGGCAAGCGGGTTGCTAGCGAGCCCGCACTGATGACATTAACCGAGCGTGTCAGTCGTTTTGAAATCATCGTTAAGATTCCTGACTACCACGCTGACACTTGCCGCCAGGCACTTCAAGGGGTCATTACGGCCTATGGTCCTAAGAACTTCCAGTCAATCACATTTGACAATGGCAGTGAATTTGCCGAGCTAGATCAGGTCCAAGGAACCAAAGTTTACTTCGCTCATCCTTATACGCCCTCTGAACGAGGGTCTAATGAGAATCTCAACGGTCTCATCCGTGAGTACATTCCGAAGGGCATCTCTCTCAAGAACTTTGATCTACCAACGATCCAAGCCATTCAAAACGCACTTAACCATCGCTTACGTAAATCCCTGGGCTATGCTAGCGCCGCCCAGGTCTTCAAAACACAGGTCTTCAAGAACATGCATCCGGTTATGCTTACGCCTTACTGTCCTGTGTTGCACTTGATTTGACAATTGGGGTTAATATATTTTTCAAAATCTGCTAGGTCCTGTTTGGCAGCTTGTTCAAAGCTGTAAGTATTGGTGTTCTTTTGTACTTGATGGTCTCCGCTCATTAAATTAGCGTTGTTTGAATTTGAGATAATGTTAGTTGTCACAGAATTAGTCCTTTCCTTTTGCATATTTATGAAGTTGTATCCCTTGTCAGTTATTGAGGGACGAGCCTTAAAAAAAAGTGTGACAGTGTTACTACCTTGATACTTGTCGATTCCTGAAATGTATTCTTCATCAATCACTGTGGCTAGTGCTGGCGGAAAAGTAGCGTAGTTGAAGCAAATTCCCGTTATTTTTCCAAGCGTCTCTTCATCCACAGCATCTAATAGCTGAATAATTTGGTCACTGATTTTCCCCTGTAGCTTTAGTGGGTTGAAAATTGATTGACCTGCAGGAGTGAGATGTGAGTTGGGAGATATACTGAGATTAGTTCCGTTATCATCCTCCAATAAGTCAACATCAGTCACTAACTGTTCTTCGGTAATTGTGTGCAGAGCATCTATTTGAGCACTCGCCTTCTCCCTAGTGAGGGGAGCCATGTACATTAGACCGTACTTGAAATCCCCGGATGCAATTTTGCTGAGCATTTCAGTTAAAACGATTTGAGGATCATTTTCATAGTCGATAAGGATAATTGACACCTACCTGTTATTTATATATTTAAGTTTAATTTTAACACACATGTGAAAAAGAATTACTTAGAAAGCTTGAGAGGAAATAGTCGAAAGGAGGTCTGCAAAATGCAGAAACTAACAGTAAAGCAACAGAAATTTGCTGACGAATACGTTATTAGCGGTAATGCAACGCAGGCCGCTGAACTAGCGGGTTATGCGAAGCGAAGCGCCCACTCAATTGGTGCTGAGAACTTGCAAAAACCTGCAATTGCTTCTTACATCGAATCTCGGTTAAAAGAGATTTCTGACGGAAAGATTGCTGACCAGCAGGAAATCCTAGAGTACCTCACCGCAACCATGCGTGGTGAGGAGACCGAGTCGGTGGCTACGGCTAAGGGAATTTATACCGATGTGGAAGTTGGTGCCAAGGATCGGGTTAAAGCGGCTGAACTTCTCGGTAAGCGCCTTGCTATGTGGACGGAGAAGCGCGACGTAACCGCTACTGTTGGTCCCGTACAGATTACTGACGACATCCCCGCTGGGAGTGATGACAATGGCTAAAATCAGCCTTGCTCACTCCATGGCGCCAAGCTTCTACCAGCTGCACCAAGATATCAAGCACCGCTTACATTCAAATTACTGGCTTTCTGGGGGACGGGGTAGTACCAAGTCCTCTTTTATTTCGCTTGAAATCGTCTTAGGTATCATGAAAGACACGGACGCCAACGCGGTAGTCATGCGGCGGTATGCTTCTAACTTGCGGGAGTCAGTCTATGACCAATACTTATGGGCGATTGACACGCTCGGCGTCTCTCATCTGTGGGCGGACTCAGTGAGCCCGATGCAGCTGACTTACATCCCTACTGGCCAGCAGATACGGTTCAAGGGTGCTGACAAGCCAGAGAAAATTAAGTCACAGAAGTTCCGGCATGGGTACACGAAGTACAAGCACTTTGAAGAAGTGGCAGATTTCAAAGGCTGGAAAGAAATTCGGAATATCAACCAATCACTTAACCGGGGCGGCTCGGATATTCTGACCTTCTACTCCTATAACCCACCGGCCAGCGTTAATAATTGGGTCAATCAAGCTCGTGAGGAGCAAGGCCGCCGCAAAGATACTTTGGTACACACATCTGATTACTTGTCAGTACCAAGAAGCTGGCTGGGCAAGGAATTCTTAGCCGATGCTGAACAACTCAAAAAGGATAATCCCAAGGCTTACGCTCACGAATATTTAGGCGAGGTCACTGGGACGGGTGCCGAGGTCTTCAACAACCTAACTATCCGCGAAATTACCGATAAAGAAATCTCTCACTTCGATAAAATCTATCACGGTATGGACTTTGGGTTCGCCCGCGATCCACTCGCCTATGGGGATGCATACTGGGACGCGGCAAGACGCCGGGTCTTTCTTTTTAATGAAATTTATCAGGTCGGCATGACCAACAGAGAGGCAGTGACAGCTATCAAGAAGCTTAATCCAATGAACGAAATTATTACTGCTGACTCCGCCGAACCCCGTACCATTGCTGAGTTCCGAGACTACGGACTAAATGTAGTCGGTGCCCGCAAAGGGCCTGGTAGTCGTGAGCATGGATTCAAATGGTTACAGGATTTACGTGAGATTGTGATTGACCCGGTACGGTGCCCGAACACTGCCAGAGAATTTACCAGCTACGAGTTAGCGCGGGACCCCAACGGCAACTTCCGGGCGGGCTACCCTGACGGCAACGACCACTCAATTGATAAAACCAGATATGAACTTGAATCATTGATGAGGAAGGGAGGTTTCAGACCATGGAAGTAAAGTTGATGAAACAACTACTAAAGAACACCGATGGCCGGCGAATTAAGTTTGCTAACCAGTTCGACAAGTCGCTTAAGTACTACTTCAACAAGAACGACATCACGAACCGTAACAACGGTGAGTCTAAGCTCAATGAATCAGGCAAAGACGAGCCACTACGCCGGGCCGACAACCGGGTCAGCAGCAACTTCCACCAACTTTTAGTTGACCAGGAAGCTGGCTACGTGGCTACGGTACCACCGACCATTGATGTGGAAGATGAGACACTTAACGATAAGATTAAGGACGCGTTAGGCGATAACTTCAACCTCCGTCTTAATCAGATGGTGGTGGACGCCTCAAATGCCGGGATTGCTTGGTTACACTACTGGATTGATGACAGCGGCCAGTTCCGATACGGTATCGTGCCACCTGATCAGGTGGTTCCCATCTATTCAAGTGACTTAGACCGTAAGCTACTGGCCCTGAGACGAAGCTACAAGCAGCTTAATCCCGAGACCGGCAAGTTCTTTAAAGTGCATGAATATTGGACGGACAAGGACGTGACGGTGTTTAAGTCTGAAATGCCGGACTATAGTGACCTAACACTCTATGATGACCGCTTCACTCTCTATGATGTGACTAGCGGGGATGAGATGGGCACCGGAGCGGTACTAACTCATCAGCTAGGCCGAATCCCATTCATTGCCTTTCCCAAGAATAAGTACCAGCGGCCTGAACTACTGAAGTACAAGGGCTTGATTGACGTCTACGATAACGTCTATAACGGTTTTGTGAATGACGTTGACGATATTCAGCAGGTTATCCTGGTGCTCACTAACTATGGTGGTGAGTCACTATCTGGCTTCATGAAGGCGTTGAAAGAAGACCATGCTATCAAGATGGATAGCGTTGGTACCGGCGATAAGTCGGGTGTGGATAAGCTAACGATTGATATTCCTGTGGAAGCCCGTAATACGCTGCTGGAAGTCACCAAGTCAGACCTATTCGTTGAAGCTCAAGGGATTAACCCAGTAGACTTCAAAGAGATTGGCAATGCGTCAGGAACAGCTATTCGGGCCCTATACGGCCACTTAGAACTTAAAGCGTCTATCACTGAATCTTACTTCCGGGACGCCCTTACTGAGCTGGTTCGAGCCATTCTGACGTGGTTAAAGGTACCTGACGCTGACGGTCGCAAGATTAATCAGACTTGGACGCGAACTGCTATCCAGAACGACTTGGAGCAAGCACAGATTGTGGCCCAACTTGCTCAATATTCTAGTGACGAAGCGATTGCCAAGTCCAATCCGATTGTGGATGATCCACAGCAGGAACTTCAAGACCGGCAAGACGATATTGTGAAGCGCGACGGTTATGCTAATCCCGATGCCATTGATGATTTAGGCGGTGAGGACGATGACGAAAGCTAGCACCGAGAAGTACTGGGAGCGGCGCCACCTCCAAGTTAAGGCCAGAGAAATCAAGAATGCCGAGGACTATGAAAAGGCTCTGCAGCCT
Organism: Levilactobacillus brevis; assembly: GCA_003666485.1. Lineage (GTDB taxonomy): Bacteria > Bacillota > Bacilli > Lactobacillales > Lactobacillaceae > Levilactobacillus > Levilactobacillus yiduensis. The sequence goes on along the minus strand of CP032931.1, from coordinate 2,450,551 downwards.
GAACTCAATGGCATGTACCGTGAGTTACACGCCGAGATGGAGAAATGGTACGTTAAGTACGCTAATAACCAAGGGATGACCAGGGACGAGGCAGTTGACGACTTGGCAGGTGTTAATTCTCAGAACTGGGGGATGACGCTTGAACGGTTTGAACGCAATGCTAAGAAGGGTCGTTACCCCGACCGACTAGACAAAGAGTACTACCGTAGTCGGGTCGCCCGCCTTCAAGACCTAGAACAGCAGTTGCGGCAAGTTGCTCAGCCTTACGCTAGTCGAGAGACTGACAGGATGCGAAATGGGTTGGCCAAGCAGTTTGACGATACCTATATGCGGACCAACTACAATGTTCAGGCGTCCAAAGGGGCCTTCACAGCCAACTTTGCCCACTTTAATGAAGCACAGCTTAAAATGGTGGTTTCAAATCCATGGGGTAAGGATGGCAAGGATTTCTCAAAGCGTATCTGGAAGAACTACCAGCAGGATTTACCGAAGATGCTGCGAGATTCGGTACTCACAAGTACGCTGATGGGCTATGGACCTCGCAAAGCTAGTCAATTGTTTCACGCCAAGTTTCGGGGGTTTAAGAAGTCCAATGTACACAGGCTGGTTACTTCCGAGATGGGCCACATAGCTGAAGAAGCGGCGGCTCAGGGCTACGAAGAGAACGAAATTGAGCGGTACGAGTACATGGCTACCCTAGAGTCCCACACTTGTGACACCTGTGGACGACTAGATGGTCGGAAATTCAAACTGGCAGAGCGGAAGGACGGCATCAATTATCCATTAATTCATCCGTACTGTCGGTGTACGACAGTTCCTTACATCGATGACTTACCGGATATCACCGAACGCTGGTCGCGGGACCCTGAGACTGGTAAAGGAAAGATGGTCAAAGACGTTAAGTTCGACGAGTGGAAAAAGCTTGTTGTTCAAAACACAATTCCACTAGGGCCGCTGGTCAATACGCAGATTCAAGATAAGCTGAACAATGCAGAAGCAGTCACGGACCTTGAAAATATTCTCAGTGCTACACCGAAGAACATCAAGAAAATGTGGCAAAAGTATTCAAATGACATGAAACTTGATACAATTAATGATGATGGTGAATCATTTTATTTGCCTACGGAAAAATCGGTCAAGCTGGACAAAGGAGCCTTGTACGCCGCAGGTAAAGATAAAGTCAGAAATAAATATGATTTATATTTTCATGAATTTGGTCATGCAATTGACGATTTAGCTTCACACGGTTCCATCAACATAAGTGAGAATGTTAAGTACGGTTTTAAGAGTGCTCTAAACAATGACTTTGCTAACTATCTTGAGAAGCTGGAAAATGAGATGGTAAAAAACATTGCTATCAGTGACTTGGAAGATGTACATGAGCTTCAATTTGACCCAACTACCTCAGCTGGTACTTATCAGGGCGAGAGAGTTACGTTTAGTAGTAAAGCCAATGCGCTAACAGGGTCGGATATTAAAAATGTGGTCATTAAATCACTGAAGGAAAGACGGAGTGAATTTGAATTCAAGGAAAGTGAGTTTAGCGAAGAGGGCCTCAAAAAGAATCGCGAATTTGGTGATGTTTCTGATATGATCAATGCAGCAACTGGTGGTGACGTCTGGATCACTATGGGTCACGGGAAAGACTACTATAAGCGTGACGTGGGGCAAGTACACGAAGCATTTGCAGAAATGACCAGCGCCTCAATAAATAATCCTGCATCTTTGAAGAAAATCAAAGAGTATTTCCCCAGTGCGTATAATGTGTATCTAAAAATGGTTGACGATATTGCGAACGGAGGAGTTTAAATTGGATAAACCGACATTGTTTGAGATGGAAGACCGGTACTTTGAGCGTTTCAAGGAATACTTCCCAAATATGATTCTCTCGGGTCAGAAAGAGTATGAAAAGATTCAGGAGTGTTTGAAAAACGGAAATCCCTATAAGCCTAACTTAACAGATAGAATTTACTAGCACCCAGTGAGTCACTGAGTGCTATTTTTGTGCTCTGATTGTCCTTAGCATGACGTAAAACTGCTTTTTGTTTTGCCTCAATTCGTGGTCGCTCCACGTAAATCTAGCGAGAGAGGGATGTTTGAAATGAAACGAGAATTTTTAAAAGGTTTGAAGCTGGAAGATGATCAGATTGATGCCATTATGGCTGAGCATGGTAAGGACGTGGAAGCCTCGAAGTCACAGTTGGCCGAATTGACGACTGAAACTGAGAGCCTCAAGACTCAGATTGCCGATCGTGACAAGGATATCAAGTCGCTGAAGAAAGACGCCGGCGACAACGAAGGCTTGTCTAAGCAGCTGACCGAACTTCAGGATAAGTACAAGACTGACACGGAGAACCTGACCAGCCAATTGAGTCAGACCAAACTGAACGGGGCGCTGGCTACGGCACTTACGGGTGCCAAGGCACGCAATCCTAAAGCTGTGGAGGGGCTACTCGATATGGATAAGGTCAAGCTCACCGATGACGGCAAGCTAGAGGGCTTAGATGACCAACTCAGCGCACTTCGGAAGTCGGACGGCTATTTATTCGATGGTGGCAAGCAGACCAATTACAATCCTGCTGGTGGCCAAGGCTCAGATGATTCTGACCAGGTTCAAACCCTAGTCGATGCGTTTAAATAACAGAAAGAAGGAAAAACTATGCCAACAATTAACTATGCTGAAGCTTACCAACAAGCCATTCAGCAAGCATTCTACGATGGACATTTATTCTCTGCCAATTTGTGGAACTCCCCATCTAACGGCGTTATCAAGTTTGACGGAGCCAAGCATATCAAGGTTGCACGTCTGACGATTGATGAAGGCCGTCGGGACCGTAAGCGGCGTACCATCACGCAACCAAACGCCAACTACTCCAACGATTGGGATTCTTATGAACTCACCAATGAACGTTACTGGAGTACCCTAGTTGACCCATCTGACATTGACGAATCTAATATGGTTGTCTCCATCGCCAACATCACGAAGCAATTTAACTTGGACGAAAAGATGCCAGAAATGGACCGTCAAATGTTCTCTAAGCTATACCAAGAGAAGGTAGCAGCGGCCGATGGTGGTCTGCACACCGATACACTTGATGAAAAGAACATCCTGACTGCTTTTGATGACATGATGGTCAATTTTGATGAAGCCCGGATTCCACAACAGAACCGGGTACTTTACCTGACGCCTAAGAATAACGCTATTTTGAAGCGGGCCGAAGCCATGAACCGTGAGCTTAACTTGAAGGATCCTAACAACGTCCAACGCACGGTCTACAGCATTGATGATGTGACGATCGTGGTTGTGCCATCTGACTTGATGCAGACTGCGTTCGACTTTACTGTGGGCTCTAAGGCTGTGGATGACGCCAAGCAAATCGAGATGTTCTTGATTTACAACGGTGTCCAAATTGCACCACAAAAGTATAGCTTCGTTGGATTCGATGCACCTAGTGCTGCCAACAGTGGTAACTACCTGTACTACGAACAATCCTACGATGATGTGCTGTTACTTCACACCAAGAGTAAGGGTATCGAGTTCGTTACGTCTGATAAGGTGGCTTCCACAGACGACCCAAAAGCGTAGCCCCCGACAAGCCGACTAGTGTCAGCACGGTAGCGGATATCACTGCTTGGCTAGACGCTAATAGTATCAGCCATGACGGGGTAACCTTGAAGGCTGACCTGTTGGCGCTGGTACCGGCTGACTAGAAGGGGGGATCCACATGGATAAACATCCACGGAGAGATGAACTACTAACGCAATTGAAGCTGCTCAATCCTGATGATGGCAGCAATCCCAGCTATCAGGTGATGTTGGAGTTTGCGTTCGATAAAGTAGCCCAAGACATGGCCAACTACACGCACCTGCCTGTCACCGGACTCCCTGTTGAGCTTGACACAGTTGTGTTGAGCTTGTGCCAGCAGTTTCTAGCAACTCATCAGCTACTCACGCCGGTAGCCGACCGAGATGGGGACGTTAAGACACTCAGCGAGGGTGACACGTCCGTGACCTTTAAGTCGGTGGGCGAGGTGTATGCGGAGTTGCAGTCGGTGAACTCGCTGACCGATAACTACGTGGCGCAATTGAACTCATACCGGGTGGTGAAGCGATGAAGGCAGCATTTAATCGCATGGGCAACCAGCTTACCAAGCTGTGGTTTGACCGGGTGACGATTACCGGTGTCAAGACGGTCAAGGATGGCCCGTTTATTGATACGGAGCCTGTTACGATTGTCGAGGATGAACCAGCGAAAGTTATTTTGAAGGGTCTCAAGGCCAGTGAGCAAACGTTCTTCGGTACCGATGCATACGATGCCAAGTTACTCATCCGCAATGGCATTAAAATCCCCGCTGGCGCCACTGTAGATGTGACTGATGTAAATGGTCAGACTACGCATTACAAGCGTGCTAGCAAGGGATATGCCGGGTACGTAAGCCACCAAGAAGTGGCGATGGTACGTGATGATAAGGCTAGTCAGGAGGTGGAGTAGATGGCATTCTACACTGTTGATGATGATGAATTTCAGGCGTGGGCTAAAGAGGTTCAGGCTAAGGCTGCTAACCCAACTCAACTCAAAACGGAGCTTCAACAATCGCTTAAACGGGTTGGAGTACAGGCACAACGGCGTGTCAGCAACTCTACCCCGGTTGATACTGGTAACCTACGGCGAGGTTGGAATATTGACGGGCCCTTCATTAGTGGTGCGGTTATCTCACTCCAACTCTATAACGGCGTTGAGTATGCCGGATTCATTGAGAATGGTCACCGTACTCGCGGTGGCGGTGGCTGGGTTCCGGGACGTTTTATGTTACGCGACTCTATCGAAGCCATCTCTGGGGAATTACCACTACTGCTGACGCCAGGATTTATGAGTGCAATGGAGGGGCTGCTGTAAATGACAATTATCGAACGTATCGGACAGCTTTTAACGACTATCGCGCCTGCTGTGCCCGTTTATCGCGAGAATCAAACTGGCGGTTTCAAGGAGCCGTCTTTTTACGTGTCGGCTATCGGCGGTCGCAGCCAACCGGAACTCTTTGGGCGGCAAAAACAGACTCATGGGTACCAAGTGGTCTACTTCCCGAATCCGAAGAAGCCGAATGCGAATATGGAAATAATGGAGGAGCTACTTTTTTATCAGTTTCTGACGCTTCCCAAATTCGCCCATATTCGGGATCGCAACTTTAGTCGGGTAGATGGGGCGCTGACATTGGACTTCAATATCGTGTTGTGGGCCCAGCCTGTGGATGATACGCCGAAACAACGAAAGATGAAACAAGAAGAGAGGGTGACGGATAGTGACCGCAACGAAAACTAAACAACGAGTGGCCAAGGCTACCTATGATAAGGCCGGACTGGTGAACAGTACCGGCTTTTCTACTACCCAACGAGCAATTCTGAACATTGTTTTAGCTGATGAGCAGGAATACTCGCTGGACGAAGCAAAGAATCTAATCAAGAAATTTAAAGGGGGTATCTAGTATGGCTGGTGGAATTTGGACAACGCAAAACAAAGAACGACCTGGTGCATATATCAACACTGTCGGGGCGCCGCAAGCTAAAGCAGACACGACTTCAGGCCGGGTCTTACTGGTTAACGGGGTTCAATTGGATTGGGGCCCACAAGGAGTTGTGGAGCTTGATAGTGGCAGCGACTTTCAAGCACTCTTAGGGGCACCGTTATCTGACAACAAGCTGGCAACTATTCGTGAAGCTTTGAAGGGGGCAGCCACCGTTCTCTACCTAAATCTGAATGGCGGGACAGCTGCTACCATTACCGACGAGGCATTGCCTTGGAGCTTCACTGCTAACTATGCCGGAGCAAAGGGGAACGACCTGACTGTTTCGGTCACAAAGGACGCTACCGATGAGACGCGGTTAACTGTACAGTTCTTGTATGGCACTGCAATTGTTGATGAACAGGTGATCCATACGACTACGGCGGCCGGTCTTAAGAGTAATGACTTTGTCACGGTTAAGCTAACCGACACGGCAGATGCACAAACTAAGCTGGAGGCTTTGGCCGGTAAGACGACTTACAAGTTGACTGGTGGTGTGACCACTCCTGTGGACGTGACGGACGTGCTTAGCGACACACTGGCCACCAAGACGTTTAACGTGGCTACTACGGCCGGTTATCCGGCTGAGAGCAACGTACACGCCCTGTTGGTCCAACTAATTGAAGGGTTACGTGACAATGAAGGGTACAAAGTCACGGCTGTCGTTCCCGGCGTCGAAGGCCTGGATTATGACCACGAAGCTGTTACGGCTGTAATCAACGGGGTCGAACTGTCAGATGGTGAGAAGTTGGACGCCACTACCGCCGCTGCATATGTGGCTGGGGTGGCGTCTGCTGCTGGAGCTACCGGCTCGCTGACCTACGTCGCTTACCCTGACGCTGTGGATGCCAACCCACGGCTGACGAATGAAGCAACTATTCGAAATCTCGCGAATGGCTACATTGTCTTTACGGCCCGGCGTGATGGTTCGGTAGTGGTTGAACAAGACATCAACACTCTCACGACCTTCACTGAGGCCAAGCCAAAAGATTTCCACAAGAATCGGACCATCCGAACGTTAGATGCAATTGCTAACGACACACAGGATGTGTTTGAGGGCCAGTTCATTGGCAAGGTGAACAATGATTCGACCGGCCGAGACCTGTTTAAGGCCAATCGGGTAGCTTACCTACGGACTTTGGAAACGTCTGGGGCCATTGGCAGCTTTGATCCAAGTGACTTGACCGTCGAACCTGGGGATGAAAAGGATTCTATCCTAGTTACCTTGGGGATTACGCCGGTTGATGCGATGGAAAAACTGTATATGACTATTACGGTTTACTAGAAAGGGGCGAGCGATAAATGGATAACGAACAATTTTCAACCGTTGGCCAATTTTTAAATGGCCGGGATACCATTTCTACCAAGGACGCCAAAGTGTTTGTGACTATCAACGGCAAAGTATTACCGATGATTGAAGCAAACAAGTTTAGTGCTAAGTTGGAAAAGAACAAGGAAGACGTGCAAACGCTTGGCAGTCGGTGGAAGCACAAGAAAGTCACTAGCGTCGAGGGAACCGGGACGTTGGGCGGCTACCTGATTACGTCCAACTGGGCCAAGTACGCATTGCCTTACATTCGTGGTGGCAAGGACTTGTATTTTGAAGTTACGTTGACCATTGAGGATTCAACCTCTAAGGCCGGCAAGCAGACGCTGCACTTCTCTGGGGTGAACCTGGATGATGTACCATTTGCTGACTTTGAAGCCGATGATGATGTTATGCAATGGGAATCAGACTTCACGTTTGAAGATGTTGAACTGGTTGAGCCATTCACTGGCTTCGATATTTAATTTAGGAGGAATTTAGCATGGCTGATCAAGTAAGTATTCAAGATTTTATTCAAAAGAACGAGGAAGAAACGGCTGAGGTAAAGTTGGACCGTTTTCCAACGCCATTCGTTTTGCGAGAACTCAGTATCTCGGAAGGTGAACGCTTGCGGAAACAAGCGACTAAGAAACAACGTAATCCTAAGAATGGTCAGGTAGAATCAACGGTTGACCAATCTTTGGCTGGTGAGTTGATGCTGGTTGCGGGGATTGTCCAACCAGATTTGGACAACAAGGAACTTCAAACCGCCTATGGTACTTTGGGTGATAGTCTAGGCACATTGAAGGCCATGCTAAAGATGAGTGAATTCGCGACGCTGGCTAAGAAGTTTAACGCAATCAATGGCTTTGATACCTCTGTTGATGATGATGTGGAAGCAGTAAAAAACTAATTGAGGCCGGCAACGGCAATGATTTCAAATATTACTTCTTCTCTATGAATGAATACCATTGGACGCCCCAGCAATGGGCTGGACTTTCACGGAAGGAAAAGGCTGTTGTGATTGCGGGCATTGATATTCGCATCAAAGAGGAAGAACAAGAAAGAAAACGAGCTGAACGGAAGGCTAGGTCTAAGCATTAGGTCTAGCCATTTCGTCGGTTAGAAAGGAGGTAGCCTATGGCGGACAAAGTTGTTAGTGCGACGATTAAAATTAACGATGGGTTTAGCGCAGCATTAAGCAAGCTAAGTTCAGGGGTCGGCCGTGGCTCTGCGGCGATGGATCAGTTGTCGGCTGGGGCCGGGAAGACTGGCGGCATGTTTAAGTCAATGTTAGGTGCCAATATCATTGGCGCTGGCGTCACGAAGGGTATTGGGATGATTACCAGTGGCGTTGGTAGCATGATGTCGGAGCTGAACGAGTCTAGTACTGCTTGGCAGACCTTTAATGGGAACATGGCCATGATGGGAAAGAGCCCCGCACAAATTGCTAAGACGCGTGGTGGGCTACAGAAATTCGCCCAAGATACTATCTATTCAGCATCCGATATGGCTTCCACATATAGCCAACTGGCGGCTGTAGGGACCAAAGGAACTGATAAGTTAGTCAAGGGGTTCGGTGGACTGGCTGCTGCTTCTTCTGATCCACAACAGGCGATGAAGACTCTGAGTCAACAAGCCACACAGGCCGCAGCCAAGCCTAAGATTCAGTGGCAAGACTTTAAGTTGATGCTTGAACAAACGCCAGCTGGGATGTCGCAAGTCGCTAAGACTATGCACCGGAGTACCGGTCAATTGGTCAAGGACGTTCAAGCCGGAAAAGTCAAGACCCAAGATTTCTTCGCTGCTATCGCCAAGACGGGGACAAACAAACAGTTCTCAAAGATGGCCACACAGTATAAAACTGTGGGACAGGCGATGGATGGTTTAAAAGAAACAGTCGCTAACCGTCTACAACCGGCCTTTGACCAAGTTAGTAAGGTTGGCATTAAGGCGATTAGTGGCTTTACCGATAGCCTTGGAAATGTAAACTTTGACGCTATCGGGACGAAACTAGTTCCGGTAGTTCAAGGCGTTGTAAATGCCGTTAAGACCGCTGGTCAAGCTGTTGGAGCCTTCTTTTCTTCGCTGGGCAAAACTGGGGCTTTAAGCTCAGTTGGCTCAGCCTTAAGTAGCATTGGTAAAGCTTTTGGGGATGTGATGGGCAAGTTGTCTAGCGGCGGTGGCAAAGATCCATTTGCCATGTTTAAGACACTAGGGAGCATCAGTGGCAGTGCCATTAAAGGGTTGGCTAACGGCTTAAAGGCGATTGCTGATGTAGCTGGGAGTTTGGACCCCACGGCAATCAAAGTTCTGGCCGCGGCGTTTATCGCACTCAAGATGAGTACCAAGGGACTAGTTTTGACAGGCATTGTAGTTGCACTGACAACGCTAAGCAAGTTGAATCCCGGTGTTCTAAATGCTATTGCTATGGGGATTGGACTTCTGGCGACGGCAGTCTTGGCTTTCAAAGCTGTTAAAAATGTGAGTGGCATCATTAGCGGCATCGGTCACTCTCTCGGTGGTCTTGGTAAGGGCGGCGGACTTGCCAGTGCTGCTAAGTCATCCACGGCCGCTGCTTCAGGGTTCATTAAGCTAGGCGTATCATTGTTGCTTGTCGGTGCTGCGGTTGCCTTGGCCGGGGCCGGTCTGTGGATGATGGCTGAAGCCGTCACGTCGCTAGTTAGTGCTGGTTGGCCTGCTGTAGCTGTATTTGCGGGAATGGTTGTTGGGATTGGCATCTTAGCAGCTGTGGTTACAGCACTGGGACCGGCTATGATTGCTGGCGCGATTGGTTTCGGGATTTTTGGTGCTGCTTTGATTCTCATTGGGGCGGCTACGCTGATTGCCTCAGCAGGGATTGCCCTGTTAGCTACACAGTTACCTACGATTGCCGAATCGGGTGCTATGGCAGCTCTTAACATCGTACTGTTGGGTGGCGCGCTGGCGGTGTTTGGTGCGTTATCCATCGTCGCAGCGGCTGGATTGCTACTACTAGGTGTTGGTCTTGCCGTGGCTGGTGCGGGCTTTATGGTAGTGGCTGTCGGGGCGCTTCTATTTGGAGTGGCCATGATGGTTGTTGCCGTAGGTGTGACTATCGCAGCGGTGGGCATGATGATTCTGGCAGTTGCCTTGCCACTAATCGCCGCGTCAACCATGATTGCGGCTGTGGGGATGTTACTCATGGGTACCGCTATGGTTGTTGTGGCGGCCGTCGCCATGATTGCCGGCGCTGGAATGATGGTATTTGCGTTGGCACTGGTTATCGCCGCGCCACTCATGATGGTGGCCGCAGCTGGTGCTCTGCTACTGGGTGCAGCTTCTATCGCACTCGGGGCGGGGCTTGCTGTTGCTGGTGCCGGATTGATGGTTGTCGCCGCTGGATTACGATCAGTGACTTCGGCAGTTTCGGCGATGGTTTCAGCGTTTATCAGTGGGGTTGCCCGACTTGTGAGTGGTGTAACCTCTGGCATGGCAAGTGTTGTCTCAGCAGTGCGCGGTGGTATGCAACAAGCTGTGAGTGCAGCACAAAGTTTTGCTGGGGCGTTATTTAGTGCTGGGGTTAACCTGATTCAGGGCCTGGTCAATGGGATTAAGTCGATGATTGGCTCAGCTGTTAGCGCCGTGGCAAGCGTCGCAAGTAAGGTTGTTGGTGCAGCAAAGGGTGCTTTAGGCATTCATTCACCGTCAACGGTTTTTGCTGAAATTGGTGGCTACTTGGTACAAGGATTTGCAAACGGTATTACGGGCAGTTCTCAGTTGGCTAGTCGCGCAACTGGAGCAATGGCTCAGCAAGCGATTGGCGCTATGGACGCCTTAAACCACATGCCTAGTGCTAATCCTGGTAATCTCCTGGCCAACGGATTTAATAACGCGGCCACGGCGGTTGGTGGGCTTGTTTCTGCCATGCAAGGTATCAACGGCACGTCTGTGGATGTGAACGGTAATCTGAGTAGTAGTACCACTGGGAATGCGCCTCAGAGCACATTGTTTGGTAGTAACGCTGGTGGCTATTCCACAGTGGCAAATTACTCAGATACCAGTAGTTCCGAACAAAGCGGTACTAACGTTACAATTCAGCCGGGAGCATTTGTGCTCCAAAGCTCCGGCAATGCGGACTACGATGCGGAAACGATGGTTTCAAAGATTGAGACTTACCTGATTGGACTAAAGGAACGGAGGGGATAGCTAGTGGCGGGGATGCAGTTTAAGTTAACTAACAACAAGAACAAAACGTTTGCGCTGCCAGTTAACCCCAAAGAAATTCAGTTGGATTATGGTACTGATGATAAGACTGTATCTGTAATCAAGTTAGGTCAGATTAATCTTATTGGAGACGAAAAGCTCAAGACAATTGAAATTACCAGTACAATTCCAGTCAAGCCCAAGCAGGCCCATTACCTAAGCATTTCAAAGCCGTATGCTAAAGGGCAAACATACTTGGATAAGCTTTTAAAGATTTATAAATCTAAGAAGCAAGTACGGTTAGTAGTTACTAAAACGAAAATTAGTTTCAAGGGAATCATGACCGACTTCAAGTATGGTATGACTGAAGGCTACGCCGACGAGTACACCTATACCTTCAAATTGACTGAAAACAAGCCCCACAAGGCCAAGAAGGTCAAGACTTCTAAGAAGAAAAAGAAGAAGGTCGCTAAGAAAGGTAAATCCCGGTCGGCCCCGCCAGGTAAGGTGGGCCGGGGGTCTAAGGTGATTGTAAACGGCCGGCTACACGCTGGTTCGAATGGTTCTGGCCCTGGCTTGACCGAACGTAATGCCACTCGTAAGATTTCATTGATTGCCAAGGGTGCCAAGTACCCGTACCACGTCACTACGCTTAGTGGTGGGGCTCGGGGCTGGGTGTCTAAGTCAGCGGTAAAGGCGGTGTGATATGACGGTAACTTTCTTTCAGTCACAGACGCCTGGTGAGAAGACCAAGTGGGACCTACGGGAGATTTTGAAGACCGACATCAAGTGGACGACCGATATTGATTTTTCGGCCGGACAGCTGACTTTTGGCTTGGTTGAAGTCGACGAAGGTTATACGCCAAAGAACGGGGACGTGATTTGGTTCAATTGGGACCATGATCACGTCTTCAAGGGGAGAATATTCAAGGTGGACTATGATGAGTCCGAAACTTTTAGTGTGACGGCCTACGACAGCTTACGATACTTCAAGAATCAGGACTCGCTTATCTGGCCGGTGTCGACCATCTCACAGCGCTTCACTAAGGTAGCCAAGCTGGCTGGAGTGAAACACAAGGTTGTGGATAAATCCACTCACAAGCTGGTTGCTGAGGTTGCTGACAGTAAGAGCTATTTCGATATGCTGAAGGCATCCTTTAAGTCCACGCGGTTAGCTACGGGTCACCGGTACTTTCTGCACGATAACTACGGTGTGGTAGAGATAAGACGGTCACCGTACAAGAAACTGAAAAATGTGATTGGTGACCGGTCGCAGCTGACCGGCTTTTCTTTTAGTAAAAGTATTGATGAGGCGGCTAACGTCGTTCGAGTAGTCAGGACGGACAAAAAGAAGAAGCAGAAGTCTTCGTCCACAGCTAAAGCTAAGAAACAGACCGCAGCCCAGAAGAAGGCGGCTGAGGTGGCCAATACGAAGCTGAAGACCGTCACGGCGGCCGGCAATTCGGTTGACCGCTGGGGTAAGTTACAGATTGTCGAGAAGGCCAAAGATAAAGCCAATGCGGCGCAAATGAAGCAGAAGGCCAAAGATATTCTTAAATCTAAGAATAAACAGACCTATACGCTTAAGCTGACGACGTTGGCTACCCTCTCTATGGTCCCCGGCAATCAAGCGATGGTTAAGGTGAAGAGTTTGAAAGACATTGGTTTAGGCAGTAAGTACCTTTTGATTACCAAGGCTGCTCATACCTTTGGCCGGACCAGTCACACAGCCGAACTAGAAATGAAGGTGAGAATCTAATGGCAGGAGAAACTATGCTAGGCTGGTGGGCCGACCGTGGTGGCCACGATAGCGAGTATTCGGATATTGTGTTTGGTACGGTGGTAACTGAGTCACCGCTGGCCATTCAGATTTCTAACCAAATGACTTTGACGGAAGCGTTTCTTAATTTAAGTGAGTCAGTCACCAACCACAAGGTGAGAATGAAAATTGATGGCAAGGAAACAACGGTCACTATCCTGGGTGCCTTGAAGAAGGGCGACGGGGTCACGATGATCCGCCAAGATGGGGGCCAGCAGTTTTACGTTTTAGAAAAGACGGGAGGTGACGAAGATGGATGATGAACTGGAAGATGTTGAGACCGAAGACGTAGTCGATGAGGTCGAAGACGAAGTTGAGGAAGAGACGCTCCCCAGCCGTACCTACCGGGTGCAGAACGACCGAATCATTGCGATGACGGATGGACAAGCCGCGATGGTACAGGCTGTGGATAAGATTCTCCGAACGGAACGTTTTGTCTATCCGATTTACGACGACCAGTATGGCAACGACTTGGGAGAATTGATTGGCAAGGACTTTGATTACGCCGAGGTTGAAGTTGACCGAATGCTTACCGAAGCTCTGGAGGCCGATGATCGGGTCACTGATGTGTCAATTGATGAGACCGAACGAGTTGATGCAACTACGTTGAAGGTCGCCGGCTCCTGCGAGACCATCTTTGGCACAATTCCGATTGAAAGTGAGGTGACACTGAGTGAATCCTGAACTTTTAGCACAAGAGCTAGAGTCACATGACTTCGACTATTTTATGGATTCGATGTTGGACGATGTGAGCGATGACGTTGATAAGCGGCAGGGCTCTATCATCTATGATGCGTTGGGCCCCGCAGCTACCCAGCTAGCCGAAGAGTCGCTACAAATGGCTGGCGTTATCCGTGCGGCGTACACGAAGACGGCGTCTGGTGAGTTTCTGGACTACCGGGCGCCCGAACGTGGGACAGTCCGGCAAGCGGCTACCACAGCCCAAGTGTTGGCGAAGTTTTTGAATAGTGACGGTGAGGCGATTGGTAACGTCGAGGTTGGTGACCAGTTCGCTAGCGTGGGCGAAGAACCTATCTTCTATCACGTCACCAGCGTCAACGATGACCAGACGGCTATTCTGACAGCTGATGAGGTTGGGACCGCCGCTAACGGATATTTAGGCCAGATTCTACCGGTAACACCGAATGATTCGCTGAGTTGGGCCGAAATTACCGCTGTGACGGTGCCCGCTAAGGATAGCGAGACTGACGACCACCTACGGGAGCGGCTGCTATCACCGGATGCTTACAACGCCTATGGCGGAAACGTCGCTGATTACTTGGATATGCTATCTAAGATTAGCGATGTGGGCGCCGGGCAGGTCTACCCGACTTGGCAGGGCGGTGGTACGGTCAAACTAGTCATCGTGAACAATGAACTTCGAGCTGCCAGTGCTTCGCTGATTGATCAAGTTAAGAAAGCCATTGACCCAGCTGAATTCGTGGGACAAGGCTACGGCTTAGCGCCTATCGGCCATGCAGTCACTGTGGTGGCGCCTACTGAAGTTAAGATTGCGATTGAGTCAACGGTCACAACCGACTCTCAGGCGTCCATGGCAAGTGTGGAAGCCCAAATTAAGACCGGTATTGAGTCCTACTTTGCTAAGCGGCGTGAAGCCTGGGACGATGTGGACAAGGTGACCGGCCGGGGCTATTCACTGACAGTGTATCGGTCGCAGATTCTTTCTGAGATTATGCGAGTTGAAGGTGTGATCAACGCCACTCTCCCGACTTTGAACGGGGCCGAGGGTGATGTGGTGATGACGTTCAACGACGATGTGTCCGAGTTGCCAGTGGTTGGTGAGGTGGTGCTCCATGGTTAAACTGAAGGATTACCTACCAGACTATTACGAAGGCGTCCGTGAGATGCAACGGTTGATGCAAGTCGAGCAGAAACAGGCTGATGGCTTCGATGATATGGCAACACGAATTTTGTTGAACCAGTTTGTTAGTACGGCTGATAGCGATGGGCTAAGTATCTTCGAGAATCAACTTGGGTTGCCCACGGATTTAAGTCAGTCGCTAGAGTCACGCCGCTACGATATCATGGTGCGCCTGTTGCCCCCACGGCCAATCACTATCTGGTACTTCCGGGAGCTGCTCGCTTCGATGGATATCCCAGCCACAGTGGCTCAAGATGCCATTCGCAGCCATGTGACGACGATGAGTGAAGCGGACGATATTACGCCAGAACAAATCAAGCGGCTACGCTATCTGCTGAATGTGATGTTACCAGCCGACCAGACGTACCAGATTACTACTGAGTCGAATGTGACGGTCAACCAGGCCATGTTTATTGGTAGCTTGACACAGACTTATACCAAAGAAACGGTTATGCCACAAACACGGCGAACCGCAGTAGTACGGCAACCGCAATACTTCGGTAGTATCAAGCCACAGATTTATGTAAGAACAAAAATCAAGGGAGGGGATGAGAATCGATGAGTAAATATGACGCTTCAGAACTGACGAATGAAGGGCTGCGGTTATCTAGCTTGGCGGCCAATGGGAAGACCAATTTCACGATTACCCGGGTGGCTTCCACAGCTGATGACCTGTCGGATGTGGATGTGACCGAGTTAACGGCACTGCCGAATGAAGTACAAACGGGAATCATCAACGATCGACTGAATTCGCCAGATGGTAACAATGCCATTGTGGGGGCCGATGTCACGTTTGAAAACTCCGGATTGACTGAGAGCTACTCAATCGGTGCGGTTGGTCTGTATGCGACCGAGGCAGGCGATGATAAGTCAGAAGTTTTGTACGCAGTGGTTAAAGCTATCAAACCAGAGTTCATTCCGGACTTTGCAGACAAAGTGCTTATGCAATTCGGGATGATTGTGTATGTGATTGTCGGTAAGGCTGAGAACGTGGAGGTGACCATCAATCCAGCTGGGATGGCAACTAAGGAATACGTCGATAAGGCGATTGAGGCCCATAAGGTTATCCTACCGGCTACACTGATGTACGCGGATAAAGATGCTGAGATTGCGGCCTTGTGGAAGTTCTTGAAGGACCCGACCAATGCCAGCGGGAGTCCGTATGTTGCCCGAGAGACGGCCGATGGGGCTTACGTTCGAGATAACGCCAATGGCACGATGACCTTAGGCAACGAAGTTATCACCCCAGCCGATGAAGGCCACGTGGTCACTGTGAGCGAGGCTGGCAAGGGTAGCAAAGTTGACTTTGACCCTGGTGATTTGAGTGTTGATGGGGCCAGCGTGCTAGGCGCAGCAATTATCTACGCTGATGATGATGCAGATTCAGTCACTGCTTATGTGGCAGCACATCCAACAACGATTATCGTGCACAAGGATGGCACGCGGCCAGCTGATGAAGTGGCTCCATGGGGAGGTGCAGCATAATGGCGAGCTTAGAAGTACCAAATAGCGTTAGCAAGGTCACGCTAGGCAGTGATACCATCTGGCAGAACTCTGATGGGTGGGTACCAATGAAATTGCCTAGTGGAGTGACAGGTAATGTAATGTTTAAGGATTATGGTAATGGTACGGCAGGGTTATGTGGTGTCATTACCTTTAAGTTCGTAAGAATTAGTGGCTGGACACCAGTAACTATGTTGGTTCCTCCCGATGGATATAAATTTACTAGCGTAGATTGGAATGCGAATGATGGAAGCATGGGGGTAAGTAAATCCATTATGGGGTTTCAAGCGTTAGCAGGTCAGCAGTCACAATCCAATTCGGTCAACACGAAAATTGTAGATGGAAACTTGCTTGCTGTGAGTTCTAACTATTCATCAACAACTTTTGTTTCAACGACAATTTTTACTAAAAGCTCTACAGTATATAGATCTTCGTCGGGTGAACCGGCAATCATTAAAATCGAAAAAGTATAGGAGGTAGCGAGATGAATGATAAGTTAACCCTATTTATCATGGGGGGGGGTAAAAGTACCCGCCTGACCCACCGAGGTGATGGCCTATGACAGTCACGGTAGGTGGAGACAAGATATCACGGCTAACATTAGCGGGGAATGAGTTTTTGAATGCTGAGGATGTATGGCAAGAATGTACAGGCGACAATAGACTTTCAGGGACTCCTACTTTAATGAAATATGAACCAAAGACAGGGATTAGTTCATTTTTAGGACGCTCAAAATTCACTATTAAACCGGATGAGGTCCCATTATCAATTGCGATGTTAACGCTCCCTGTTGGCTATCACTTTACAGGTATCGATACGACGATGGGTATAGCATTTGGTGGATGGTCCGCTGCAAGTGGCAAAAATGGAGACTGGATAGCGTCACATTTTGATGGTCGTACAGTCTGGATGGATGTGATTAGATTGCTAAACAGTGCTAGTCCGGAATATAGGGTAGAAATCTCTCTTGGGAACATTGCAATGTCTTCTGCCGTTGAACCGGTTGTGTGGCATACGACAACCGTAGCACCAGATTAGAAAGGATGAACAAATATGAGACTAGTTAATACACTTAAATTGTCGGGGGGGGGTAGAAACCGCCCTCTAGCCGCCGGTTCTACCCAGACTGGCGGTGACCGCCATGAGTGAGATTGCTATGACTAGTGATGTGGCGAAAATCACGCTTGGCGGTGAGACTCTGTGGGAACGGCAAGACCCAGATACTACGTGGTATACCTGTAAAAAGAGTCTTCGTTCAGGTATGGCATTGCTGAAATTTAATGAAGCTGATTCTACCGGGAAAATAATGATTGTTGGAGTTCCATATTATCTTCCACCCCGACAGTCGCTGACCAATGTAACCCTTCTTCAGCTTCCAGAAGGCTTCGTTTTTGGTCCCAATAATCCAACAACACTTAATATTACTGATAAGGTGCATATTGGAAGCAAGGCACCAATCTATGATGGGGATTCCCTCATCATCTCAGTAACTAACAATGATTCTAATTACCAAGAAGAAGTAAGACTAGTGCCAGAAAAAACTGTGACGGGTAATGTAGATATCGTGAGCTTTAATGTAGAAAGAAAATAGGAGGACTAAACATGCACAATAAATTCACAATCTCTGTAAATGTTCGGGGGGGGGCAACCCTCTAAACTTTCACTAACTAACTGGGGTTCGTCTTTGCAAGGAGGCGAACACTCATGGGACTAGTTATTGGTGATGATGTATCAAAAATTACTCTTGGCGGCCAGGTACTTTACGACCGAGGTATCCAAGATTCATCCTGGATTGAATGTCCGGATGAAGGAACTGAAGGCCAGGACTTTAAGGGCTTGACACTTATGAAGTGGGACAGCACGACTAATACTGCCAGATTTAAGAGCAGTGCTACTGTCGTAATGCCGTCAAATTATACACCGAATGACCCAATATCAAGACTGGCTATAACGCTTCCAAACGGATATGAATTTGCTGACAACGCTGATAGCTCGGTATTCTATAAACACTATAGTTCGTTAGGTGTTTCCAAAAACTCATATAATATTTCTACAAATGGAAATAAACTTTTTGTAAAGCTGAGAAATAACGATATAAATGCAAACCACTTTTATTTGTGCGAAATTTCATCTAACTCAGTGGTTTCCTTTGATGCTGAAACGCAATTTAATGTAGTAAAAATTATTTAAGAGGAGTGATTTAAATGGCAAAAACAGTACCAGTCTACGTCAGTATCAACACAGACAACTCAACACTTAATGAGCAGCCTAAATCAGTGGCTGCCGACGGCCTGACAGAAATGTGGGTGCGACCCGGCATGCTTAACTATTTGTTGGAGAATTGGCAAAAGTATTTGGTGGTCGACGGTCAGTTCAAGCGGACCAGCGACGACTTCGCTGACCTGAGTGTGGATCACTTGCTGCATGTCATGGATGTGCTAAATGGCCTGTACAGCACGACGAATGAGAAAGTAGGTGAGGTGGAAGATATTACCGAGCCTATCCCACAAATTCAGCAAATGCTGATTCAGGCGAGTCAGGCACAAGCACAAGCATCTTCTGAGCAAACACAGATGAAGATGATGTTAGTTCAAATGTCACAGGCGATGGCGCAAAGCCAAGCTGCTACCACAGAATAAAAAATTAGGAGGAATTTATCATGACTTATCCAAACTTTGAAGTGTTAAAGATGCAATACAGCTGGGGCAAGATGTTTATGACAGATGAGTTTCTGGCAACCTATGTTCCACTGGGGACCATCACAGCCGAACAGTACAAGGAAATCACAGGCACCGACTACAAACCAGCTGAGGCATAGGGGGTGCTTTTCGGTAGCGTCAAGAATCTTGTGTAAACGAAATGCCTTCGTACATATAATATGTATCTAACTTAAATAAATGATGCTTCCAAGGTGTCCTGGAGTCCTTTGAACCCTCGGTGGATCCGCTTCAGAGACTTCTCGTTATAAACATTAAACTGAGAAACCAGGAAGCGATCCAGTGAATCTTCCGTTGGAAATTGTTCTTTGTGGTGGGTGGTGCGCTTGAGATGCTTATTAAAGTTCTCAATCGGGTTAGTGGAGTATAGTGATTGCCGGATAGCTGGTGGAAAGTCCATGAAAGTGAGTAAATTCGGCATTTTAAGCAGATCTTTGATTAATTTGGGATAGGTCTGATGCCAGTTGTTGGCGAACTCATTCAGTTTCAGTTCGGCTGCTTCACGGTTGGCGGCCCGATGAACTTGTTTAAAGTCACTGATCACGGCCTTGCGGTCTTTTACGCGAACTTTGTTCATCAGATTCCGCCCAACATGAACCAGGCAACGTTGTCGTTTGGCTTTAGGGAAATTCCGATTCAAGCCTTCATCCAAACCAACTAACCCATCGGCCACAAACAACAGCACATCTTTAACGCCCTGCTTGATCAAGGTTCCCAGCAGTTCAGTCCAGATTCCAGTCGATTCCGTTGGCGCCACTTGGTAGTTCAGCACTTCTTTCGTACCATCTGGACGAATGCCAATCGCAATATGAACGGCTTCTTTTTGAACGGTATCCCGCTTTAACGGCAAGTAAGTGGCATCTAAGAAGATGGCCGCATATTGTGAAGCCAGTCGACGTTGCTGGAAAGCTTGAACCTGTTCATTGACGGCTTTAGTCATGTTGGAAACCGTGGCTTTGGAGTAGTGAGCACCGTACATTTTCTCAATGAGTTCGGCAATTTCAGCAGTGGTAATTCCCTTGGTATACAACTGAATGACCGTTGTTTCTAAATTATCACTGTGCCGACCGTAGGCTGGCAAGGTATGATTTTTAAACCGGCCATTGCGATCTCGAGGAATGGTTAAGTTAAGTTGGCCGTACTTCGTATCAAACGAGCGCTCATAACTGCCGTTGCGGTTATTACCAGTGTTAGTCCCAGCGTATGAGTAGCGTTCGTAACCCAAAAACTCTACCAATTCGGTTTGAAGCAGCTGGTTAATCGCAATTTCGAGGTGGTGACGAAAAACTTCGTCCAAATCTTGCTTTTGGGCTAGTGCAGCGATAATTTCTGTGGTAAGTTCATTCATGGGGAATGCCTCCTGTGATGTTTTCTGTGGTTACTAAATATCATAAGGGAAGGCATTCCCTATTTCTATACAATTCAGAAATCTTTTATGCATTTACACAAGATATTTTACGCTCTCTGCTTTTCTTATGGAAAACAAACTGTATGACCACTACAAAAAGAACCAGTTCTGGTTCTGGTCCGCTGTGGAAACCTACGCAATTGCAATCGTCTTCATCATTCAGGTGAACTTCTTCGATTTGAAACCTCCAGCGAGAACTATGTTGGGTGTCTTAGATGATCCAGCATCTATTTTCCTGATTGCGGTGATTGGCACGTTTGCGATGGTCTATTCAATCTGGGACTTCCACTGGTTCTACGCGCGGCCCATTATGATTGGCTGCCTGGTTTTTGTGTGGATGTCATTCTTCCTAGGATTTTTAGTTCATGACATGGAGATTGGAGCGCTGATTAGTCCTGGGGCCGTCCTGACTGGAGGTGTGATTTGTCGAATTGTAAGTTACGCATTTACGGGGGATGATTAAAATCGATGAGAAGGTATTTACCGCCATCCTCTCAGCTATCACCGCGATTGCTGTCGGCTATGTGCCGGTATGGGTGGCCCGGATTAATTCCGGTAAGTCCCCGGGGAAGGTTGATGAGGTAAAGCGATTGAAGCGAGAGAATGCGCGGCTGCGAGCAGAAATAGAAAAATTGAAGAAACGAGGTGAGTAGCGTGGACTATATCCAGCAACTCAATCTAGGAACGGCGACCGAACTGGCATTGACCACTTTAGTCGTTTTTGTTTTGACACAAGCTGTTAAGCAGACCAAGGCGCCCAATCAGTGGATGCCGTGGTTATCGATGGCGCTAGGAACGGTAGTCGGCTTATTGTCGGTAGTTGTGACGGCTGACCATAACTACCTTTCTGGGGCCGTTATGGGGCTTCTGGTGGGTGGTTTTACATCCGGATTGTTTGACGGATTCAAAGGATTTAATGTGAAGGAGGATAAATAATGGGTTATAAACTGGACAAAACGTACACTTTAGGAGCTAATGAAGGTGCTAGCCAGCGTGCCGGCGGAAAGATTGCATTCATTCACTCTACCGCCAATGTGGGAGCTAGCGCCAAGAATAATGCAGCCTTTGAAAAGCGAACTTGGCGCAACGCTTACGTACACTTCATTGCTGGCGATGGTGTAGTCTACCAAGTTGGGGAGCCGGGTTACGTTGCTTGGGGCGTGGGTCCAACAGGGAATGGTATGGCCCCTGTGCAGATTGAGATGGAAGAAACTAATGATTCGGCCAAGTTCAAGCGAATTTATGCGACTACCATTGAGTTGTTGCGGAATATGGCGAAAAAGTACAGCATTCCGTTGACGTTAGACACAGCAGAGGGTACTGGAATCAAGTCCCACCGGTGGGCGTCCAATAAATGGCATCAGTCTGATCATACGGACCCTTACGGTTATCTTAGTAAGCATGGTATCAGCAAAGCTCAGTTTGCCAAGGACTTGAAGAATGGTGTCGGTAGTTCGGCTTCCACACCAGCAAAAAAGGCCACCTATTTGAAGGCGGCCAAGCAAGTTAAGGCTAAGACTAGTGTAACGCGGTATCACGACAAGGCGTTTAAAAAGAAGGAACTGACCTTTAAGCCGGGGACCATCTTTGATATTGCTAGTGTAGTTGGGTATGGGAAGATTACACGACTGAAGTTGGGAAATGGATTGTACATTACCAGCAATACCGATTACGTGAAGAAACTCAAGTAACAAAGAAGCCACTCTATCCGATTGGGTAGGGTGGCTTTTATTTCGAGCGTTAGAGTTCACATGCCATGACTCGCAGATACTAAGCAGAATGGCTAAATGCATGGTATCTTTGAATTGAAGGAGGGCGATAATTAAATGAAACGGAAATTGATGATTTCAATTGTGCTAGTTAGCCTAATAGTGACAGGCTGTGAACCTACTAATATTAGTTACAGGGGCGGAAACCACGCAGGCGTGGAATATCGTAAATAGTGGCATAAAAAAATCGCATCTCCCTCAAAAGGAGATGCGATAACCTCTATAATCCTTGACGCTGTCCTAAAAAGTTCCCTCAAAATCCCCCTCAAATGGGGAGAAATCTATAGTAAACAGTAGAATGCGAAATTTTAAGAATGCCGCAATACCAACGTTCAAAGCACCATAGAGCAACCAAGAAAGACCGAAATCTCTAACGGTTGTAGTATTCAACGATAAGAGATTCGTCAAGTTCTGCGTCTAATTCTTCACGTTGAGGGAAGCGGGTAAGGGAACCTTCCAGCTTGTCAGCGTCGAATTGAACGTATTGTGGACGACCAACAACGGCTTCAACAGCGCCCTTGATGATGGCCATGTCCTTGGACTTTTCACGAACGGAGATGACTTGGCCAACTTCGACTTCGTATGAAGGGATGTCAACGCGCTTGCCATCAACAGTGATGTGACCATGGTTAACCAATTGACGAGCTTGACGACGAGTCGTTGCCAAACCTAAACGGTAAACCACGTTGTCCAGACGACGTTCGAGCAAGATTAAGAAGTTAGTACCATGGGTACCTTCAGAGATCTTGCCGGCACGCTTGAACAAGTTGTAGAATTGACGTTCAGTCATGCCGTAAGTGAACCGGAGCTTTTGCTTTTCACGCAATTGCGTACCGTATTCAGATAACTTTTGACGACGACCTTGACCATGATCACCAGGTGCGTAAGGACGACGGTTTAATTCTTTACCAGTGCCGGAAAGGGATACCCCTAAACGACGGGAAATACGCCAGCTTGGGCCAGTGTAACGAGACATAGATAGTTCCTCCAATAAAATATTATTTGGAGTAAAATAAGCTGTTTATAAGTTTAGTATTCGTGCAGGTTGCTTTGCAAGTTTCACCCTATGCAGCCGCAGGTTACTTCTTGAACCAATGTAACGGCAACAATCTGTTGACGAGCTTACCACTTATCGCTGCATTATTTTACACAACGACCAGTATAACCAGAAAGCCTACTGCTTGTCAACGTGTTTTAACAAAACGTGGGCAAATTCTTCCAAAACGGCTTGGTCTTCGGCGCTGAACCGGTCCAAGCTAGGGGAGTCAATGTCCATGACGCCTAGGGGCTCACCATTGGCTAAAATCAAAGGGACCACGACTTCGGAATTGCTGGCGGAGTCGCAGGCAATGTGACCGGCAAATTTGTGCACGTCGGCAACCCGTTGAACCGTCTGTGTTGCCAGGGCTGTCCCGCAGACGCCGCGGTTGTTTTCAATGTGGACACAAGCCACGTTACCCTGGAAGGGGCCTAAGATGAGGTCGTCGGTGGCCGGTTGGTAGAGATAAAAGCCGGCCCAGTTCACATCGTCGAGCGTCTGCTTCAGTAGCGCTGAGGCGTTGGCCAGGTTAGCGACCAAGTTGGTCTCGCCGTGCAAGAGGGCATCGAGTTGTTCGGTGATTAAAGAATTTATTGCTTCACTCATAGAAAGGCCTCCAAAGTTTAAAGATTAAATTATTCCGATATAGGTAAAAATGACTAGGGAATCGTGAAAACCTAGTGAAGCCTAGGCGTGACTTATGCTATAATCGAAATTAGATTAAATTGTAAAATGAACCGAGCGATTTTGCAACTCGTTAAACGTTGAAATGCTGATGAAGGATGGGGTCAATTATGGTAGGTGTGTTGATTGGAATCGTGATCCTTGCGATTGTCGTCTACGTGGGTGTGCTGATATATCAGCAGCGTATTCGTAAACAAGTCACGGCGTTAACCACAAAAAAAGAATCGATGGTGGCTATTCCGCTAACGGATGAGCTCAACTTGGTCGGAAAGCTAAGCCTAACCGGCCAATCGTTGGCGCAGTTCCAACAGCTACAAGCCGACTATCAAGACATTACGGAGAACCGCTTCAAGCGCATCGACCAGGAGTTATCCCAACTCATGGCTGATTCGCGGGGCGTCAATCTCCTACAATTGCGCCAGCGCTTCGCTAAAATTACCTTATTGGTTAACCAAACTGACACATTGGTTCAAGAAGTACAGGCGCATTTAGCAAGCCTGCAAGAAGTGGATAAGCAACACCGTGAGGCCGTCCATGAATTGGAAAAGAAATACCAGGACTTGCGGAAAACGTTATTGGCCAAGAACTTTGCGTTTGGTCCCAGCATTGACGGCCTAGAGGAACGGTTAGGCCAGTTGGAAGGCAACTTTGACACCTTTACCCGGCTGACCCAAGAAGGCGACCACGAGCGGGCAGCGGACGTTTTAAGCCAATTACAAACGGACACCACGAACCTGGAAGACTTGATTGCGGCAATTCCACCATTGTATAAAGACTTGACGGTGGTTTACCCGGATCAAGTCAAGGAATTGAAGGGCGGCTACCAGCAATTGGCCGCGGACCATTACCAATTCGGTGACCAAGATGTCCCGGGGTTGATTCAAGACGTCGAGGAACACATCAAGGACAACGCCAACACGCTGGCGGAATTGCGCCCATCTGACGCGGCGGTCGTGAATGACCGGATCGCCAAGCAGATCGACCACATTTATGACGTGATGCAGACGGAAATGGATGCCAAGGAACCAGTCAACAAGAATCTGGACCGCGTGGCCAAGTTCATTGCCCATGCGCAAAACCAGAGTCACTCACTGTTAAATGAGCTGGACCGGTTGAGTCAAAACTACACGCTGGACCACCAAGAGTTGGAAACGGCGCGGGAGTTGAATGAGCAGCTGCGTCACATCGACGGCACGTACCAACAAGACGTGCAAGCACTCAGTGGCAAACAGGCGGTGTACTCCCAAGTGTTGGCCCACCAAAATCAACAGGAAAAAGACCTGAAACAGATTGAAGAACAACAGGCAGATATTTTGAAGAGCGTGGCTGGCTTGGCCGATGAAGAACGACAAGCCCGTGACACCCTGCAACAGTTTGATTTCAATCTACATAGTTTACGGCGGCAAGTGGAGAACCTGAATTTGCCGGGGATTCCCCAAGAATATTTGGATTACTTCTTCGTGGTACGTGACGAGGTGGCACAGTTGGCGACCGACATGGACCAACCCCAGATTGATATGGAACGGATCACCAAACAACTATTGATTATTCAAACTGATTTGGACACGCTCCAAGAAAAGACCGATGACTTGGTCGACAGTTCGCAGTTGGCAGAACAACTCCTGCAATACGCGAACCGTTACCAAACCAGTCACGAGGACGTGGCTGAGGCCAGTCGCACCGCGGCCGATTTGTTCGAGCACAAGTACCAGTACGCCCAGGCGTTAGAAACTATCGCCACGGCGCTGGAACAGGTCGAACCCGGCGCCTACAAACGATTGGAAGACGCCTATTACGACCGTAAAGGCACGGCAAAACCCAAACGCCGGCAAACTGAACAAGATTAGTAGATGAAGAAGCGCTATTCGGACCCCATCCGGTAGTGCTTCTTTTGTTTCGCGTTCGAGATCGATGTTAACCAGGAGCTTTGTCGGGAAACGGCGGCTAGAAAAGCGGAATTACGCGGTGTCTTAAAAAAACAAATAACTTTGAAATTAATTGCGAGTGTTCTGTTTTTAGGCTGATTAATATTGATGGATAGTAATTTAGTAAGAGTTTGTTGATCTGATGTGAATGTTGAAGTCGGCTAATACGGATTACTAAACAGATTGGTACTGACAAACACTCTGTAGCCGAAAGTTCGGCAACTATAAGTTCAGTCGAGGAGACCGCTTTGTGGCTCGACCCGTCAGCCCACAGCAATCCAGTCTCATCGTTGCCGAACGGTCAGGCGGCCAGACCATCCGGTGTTGCTGAGAATAGCAAATTTAAGATTAATACCTATTCGGTGGTGGTAAGGTATCGCTTACACGGAAGTACTTCTGGCTGAAAGGCTTGTGGTTAGCAACGTTTGTGTTTATAATGAAAAGGAATTTCTATTGGAGTCGAACCAATTAGAAAAGGATAAGAGGGTTCAGCATGATTTATTTTGATAACAGTGCGACCACTAAGGCAGCGCCCGAAGTGGTTGATACTTACGCGAAGGTCAGCGCAAATTACTGGGGTAACCCATCAAGTTTGCACAAATTTGGTGAACAGGCATTTAACCTGTTGGAGCAGTCCCGCCAGCAAATCGCTGACTTAGTGGGTGCCAAGCTGAGTGAGATTCTCTTCACCAGTGGCGGTACCGAAGGCGATAACTGGGCCATCAAGGGAACGGCCATGGCCAAACGTGAATTTGGCAACCACCTGATCACCACCGAGGTGGAACATCCCGCCGTGCACAATTCCATGGAACAGCTGAAGCAAGAGGGCTTTGAAGTGACCTACCTGCCCGTTGATGAAAACGGCCGGGTCTCCGCAGATGACTTGCGGGCGGCCATCAAGCCCACCACGATTCTGGTCTCTACGATGGCCGTCAACAATGAAATCGGTGCGGTCCAACCGCTCGACGAAATTGCGGCCGTCATGCGGGACTTTCCCCGGATTCACTGGCACATCGATGCTGTTCAGGGAATCGGTAAGGGCTTAGCCGACAAGATCTTTAATGATCGGGTCGACTTCGTCACGTTCTCTGGGCATAAGTTCCATGCGCCCCGCGGGATTGGCTTCATGTACAAACGCCAAGGCCGGAAAATCACGCCGCTGATGGCCGGTGGGGGTCAGGAACGGAATCTGCGTTCTGGGACCGAAAACCTGCCAGCAATCGCCGCAATGGCCAAGGCCTTACGCTTGTTACTCAATGACGAAGCGGCCAAGGTCCAACGGCAACGCGACATTCGGTTGGCTATCTTGCATCATGTGGAAAAATTCCCGAACGTGACGATTTTCTCCAAGGATCTGCCCGTCTTTGCGCCGCACATCTTGTGTTTCGCAATTGCCGGTGTCCGTGGCGAAACCATCGTCCACGCCTTCGAGGAACACGACATCTACATTTCCACGACCAGCGCTTGCTCTTCCAAGAAGCACGTGGAGTCCAGTACGTTACAGGCCATGAAGGTCGACGATGGCATTGCCACCAGTGCCGTGCGGATCTCACTGGACGAACACAACACCATGGCGGAAGCCGAGAAATTTAACCAAGTCTTTGACGAACTTTACACGCAATTTGCCAAGTTAAGCTAAATCACGAAAGGGGTCGCGCAATGGAATATAGTGAAATTATGGTCCGTTACGGCGAGCTGTCGACGAAGGGGAAAAACAAAAAAGACTTCATCAAACAGCTTGGCCAAAACGTCCGTAAGGCGCTCAGCAGTTTTGAGGGCCTAGAAGTAAAAGCACAACACGATCGCTTGCACGTTACCTTGAACGGGGAAGATTCAGATGCCGTCATGAACCGGTTGAAGGGTGTTTTCGGGATTGAAAATTTCTCGCCATCGGTCAAGGTGGACAAAGATATCGATGCCATCAAGGAAACGGCCGTGGCAATGGTCAAAGAGGCCTTCAAGCCAGGGATGACCTTTAAAATCAACACCCGGCGGCAAGACAAGGAATTTGCCTACGATACCTATCAAATGAACGAAATCCTGGGGAGCACGATTCTGGAAAGCGTGCCGGGATTAACGGTTCAAATGAAGCACCCGGACCTGGAGTTACGGGTCGAAGTGCGGATGAACGGGGTCTTCCTGTCTGGCGAAACCATTCAGGGGGCTGGCGGTTTGCCAGTCGGTACCGGTGGTAAGGCGGTCATGATGTTGTCTGGGGGAATTGACTCCCCAGTCGCGTCCTACTACGCGTTGCGCCGTGGCGTTAAGATCGACATGGTCCACTTCTACAGTCCGCCATACACGTCCGAACAAGCCCTGGCCAAGGCCAAGGAACTGACGGCGCGGTTGGCCGGTTACTCGGGTGGTATTCAGTTCATCCAGGTGCCATTTGCCAAGATCCAAGAGACCATCAAGGAAAGGGTGCCCGAGGGCTATCTGATGACGGTTCAACGGCGCTTGATGCTACGGTTGACGGCGGCTATCGCTGAAATGCGGCACGCCAAGGGAATCTTCAACGGTGAATCCCTGGGCCAAGTGGCGTCACAGACGCTGGAAAGTATGGCGGCCATTAATGATGTGACGTCTATGCCAATCTTGCGGCCGCTGCTGTCCATGGACAAGACGGAAATCATCAAGGTTGCCGAAAATATTGACACCTATGACCTGTCTATCCTGCCATACGAGGACTGCTGTACCAT
This sequence comes from Levilactobacillus brevis, assembly GCA_003666485.1. Classification (GTDB taxonomy): domain Bacteria; phylum Bacillota; class Bacilli; order Lactobacillales; family Lactobacillaceae; genus Levilactobacillus; species Levilactobacillus yiduensis. The sequence goes on along the minus strand of CP032931.1, from coordinate 2,422,054 downwards.
CTTCACGCCGCCAGCACCCAAGACGCATCCGAGCCTGGAAAAGTCCCGGAAGTACGAGGGCTACATCGACGTAGATGGTCTGATGAAAGAGGCACTGGACGGCATTGTCATCACAGAAATCCGGCCAGGAGACAACTACCTCAATCAAAATGAAGATGTCTTCGCTGAATTACTATAAGTAAAAATGAAGCCCAGGTGGGATGACTGCCTGGGCTTTTCGTCATGAGAAATTTGGTTGAGAATCCAGCGAAGTTAAGGTATGCTGGTAAAAACAAGTTAAACAAAATTCGGGTTTTCGCAAAATCAGAATGCCGGTCTGACGGGATTTGTTTAGTGTATTCCCCACAGGTGTGGGGGTGATCCTAAGTCCGATGTGAGTCAGGAGCAGGTGGACACGTATTCCCCACAGGTGTGGGGGTGATCCCGGCTCTTACGCGTCAAAAATGGGCCATAGAATGTATTCCCCACAGGTGTGGGGGTGATCCCAGTAATGACCCCAATGCTAACAGCAAGAATTGGTATTCCCCACAGGTGTGGGGGTGATCCCATCCGTCTTCACCACTAACTTCACATAGGCGGGTATTCCCCACAGGTGTGGGGGTGATCCTATCAGTGACGTTGCGCAAGTAATTTTTGCCGAGTATTCCCCACAGGTGTGGGGGTGATCCTTTCTTCGAAGGCTGCTTTTGTCAAGTTTTGGTGTATTCCCCACAGGTGTGGGGGTGATCCCAAACGGTCATGACGGACAACAAGTTCTTGCCGGTATTCCCCACAGGTGTGGGGGTGATCCCGCTTTAAGTTCGACAAACATATTCAAGCTTAAGTATTCCCCACAGGTGTGGGGGTGATCCTCAAAGCGAGCCACCCCTTGCTATGCTATAATTGTATTCCCCACAGGTGTGGGGGTGATCCCCATGCCGCAACTTGGGAAGCGCTGGCGCTGAAGTATTCCCCACAGGTGTGGGGGTGATCCCGCTGATGATACAGCTCACATCATCCATGAGGTGGTATTCCCCACAGGTGTGGGGGTGATCCTGCGTTAACAGGGTCGGATCTTAAAAAAGTGGTGTATTCCCCACAGGTGTGGGGGTGATCCCAAACGCCGGTGGCAGAGCCAAGAATGGTGGGAGTATTCCCCACAGGTGTGGGGGTGATGCCAGGTAGCCGTACGCCATGATAGCAAGCGCACTGCTATTCCCGCAGCCGGTCAGAACACGTCGTCCAGAGTTTTTCATGATTTTATGGCAAAATGCTTGTCATTACCCCCGGAGTTGCGCGATAATTGGTGTAACTAATCGGTGAGAGCCGATAAACAACTGAAGGGGTTGATCTGCGTGGAAGTCACACGACTCGGCGATACATTCTCCTTGTCTGGTACGTTGCCAGAAGTAGGAGATCAGTTACCAAAGTTTAAGGTATTCGATCAGGAAAATAAGAAGGTCAAGACCGCCAATTTGATTGGCAAAGTTACCCTGATTAGCGTTGTTCCAGACCTGGATACACCAGTATGTACGATTCAAACGCGAAAGTTCACCCAGCAGGCGGATCACTATCCAGATGCGCGTTTTGCCACGATTTCGAACAATTCTATTGCCGAACAGACTGGCTGGTGCGCGGCTCAGGGTGTCGAAAACGTCGATTTGTTGTCAGACGAAGAATTGTCGTTTGGCTACGAAATGGGCCTGTACGTCCCGAACTTAGGTAACTTGGCGCGGTCGATTTGGATCATCGATGAGACGGGTAAGATCGTTTACCGGCAAATTGTGACTGAACAAACTGACGAACCCGACTATCTGGCGGCTATTGATGCCCTGGAAAAGTTGGTCAAACGTGTTGACCTTTAGTCAGAAATTGCGTAAACTGTGAAAGTAGCATTGAGCAAGTCAGTAGCGTGAGACCGTCTGTCATAGCGAGCCGGGAATGGTGGAAACCTGGTGAGACGCTTGCGTGAACGTAGCTTGTGAGCTGTTGGGCTGAACCCAAAAGTAAGCCAAACCGGAGCACTCTCCGTTAACAAAGAAGTTAAGTGGGGCATGAACGCCCAATTTAGGTGGTACCGCGAAGACTCTTCGTCCTAATTTTTAGGATGAGGAGTCTTTTTTTACGCCTAGATCGTTAGCTTCCGTAGCCAAGAAAGGAATTGAATCAAATGGCAGATAAGCAAATTGATATGCCAACTAAGTATGATCCGACCGCCGTTGAAGCGGGTCGGTACCAGACTTGGCTGGACGAAGATGTTTTCAAACCCAGTGGGGATAAAAAGGCGACCCCTTATTCCATCGTCTTACCACCGCCAAATGTCACAGGTAAACTGCATTTAGGCCACGCCTGGGACACCACGTTACAAGACATGATCATCCGGCAAAAGCGGATGCAAGGCTTCGACACGTTATGGGTACCGGGGATGGACCATGCCGGTATCGCCACGCAAGCCAAGGTGGAAGCCCGGTTGCGTGAACAAGGCATTACCCGTTACGACCTCGGCCGGGAAAAGTTTGTCGACAAGGTTTGGGAATGGAAAGACGAATACGCCGCGACCATTCACAAACAGTGGGCCAAGATGGGGTTGTCCATGGACTACTCTCGTGAACGGTTCACGCTGGACGACGGCCTGTCTGACGCGGTCAAGAAGGTCTTCGTAACCCTTTACAAGAAGGGCCTCATCTACCGTGGCGAATACATCATCAACTGGGATCCGCAAGCCCGGACAGCGCTGTCCGATATCGAAGTTATTCACCAAGACGACAAAGGGGCCTTCTACCACGTGAAGTACCCATTTGCTGACCCTGACTTCACCTTCAACGGCAAGCACTACATTGAAATTGCGACGACGCGGCCTGAAACCATGATGGGGGACACCGCCGTGGCCGTTAACCCCGACGATGACCGTTACAAGGAATTGGTTGGCAAGGAAGTTGTCTTGCCTTTGGCCAACCGCAACATTCCAATCATCGCTGACCAATACGTTGATATCAACTTTGGGACCGGGATGGTGAAGATCACTCCAGCCCATGACCCGAACGACTTCTTAGTTGGTAACCGTCACAACCTGGAACGCATCAACACCATGAACGAAGACGCCTCAATGAACGAGAAGGCTGGCAAATACGCTGGCATGGATCGTTTTGACGCCCGTAAGGCCATGGTCGCTGATTTGGACGACCAAGGGTTACTGTTAAAGGTCGACCCAATCGTCCATTCCGTTGGGCATTCCGAACGGACCGGGGTCCAAGTCGAAGCCCGGTTATCAACGCAGTGGTTCGTGAAGATGAAGCCATTGGCCGAAGCCGCCATTAAGAACCAGCAGGGTGACGATGCGGTCGACTTTGTGCCAGAACGATTTGAACATACCTTCACGCAATGGATGGAAAACGTTCACGACTGGGTCATTTCACGGCAACTCTGGTGGGGTCACCGGATTCCAGCCTGGTACAACAAAAAGACCGGCGAAGTTTACGTCGACGAAAAAGCACCGAAGGACATCGAAAACTGGGAACAAGATCCCGACGTCTTGGACACCTGGTTCTCCAGTGCCCTGTGGCCATTCTCCACGATGGGTTGGCCAAATGAGGATAGCGCTGATTTCAAACGTTACTTCCCAACCGACACGTTAGTTACCGGTTACGATATCATCTTCTTCTGGGTTTCCCGGATGATCTTCCAAAGCCTGGAATTCACTGGCAAGCGGCCATTTAAACACGTGCTCTTACACGGGCTGATTCGGGCCGAAGACGGGCGCAAGATGAGTAAGTCTTTGGGCAACGGGATCGACCCCATGGACGTCATCGACAAGTACGGTGCCGATGCACTGCGGTGGTTCTTATCCACTGGGTCGACGGCGGGGCAAGACGTGCGGTTCAGCTATGACAAGATGGACGCAGCCTGGAACTTCATCAACAAGATCTGGAATGCCAGCCGGTTTGTCATCATGAACTTGGGCGAGAACACCAAGCCAATCGTGCCTGCCGCTGACAAGTGGGACCTGACTGACAAGTGGATCTTGAGCCGCTTGAATGACACGGTCAAGCACGTTACGGAAATGTTTGACAAGTTTGAGTTCGGTGAAGCCGGCCGTTCCCTCTACAACTTCATTTGGAACGACTTCTGTGATTGGTACATCGAAATGAGTAAGGAAGTCTTGAACGGCGATGACGCGGCGGCTAAGGCTACCAAGCAGGACCTGTTGGCCTACGTGTTAGACCAGACCTTACGCCTGTTACAACCAATCATGCCATTCGTGACGGAAGCCATTTGGCAAGCCATGCCACATGACGGGCAATCCCTAGTGACGGCGGCTTACCCAGTCGATCACCCAGAATTCGACAACGCCACGGCGGAAACGGATATGACCAGCCTGATCGACTTGATCAAGGCCGTCCGGAACATCCGGGCCGAAGCTAACGCGCCAATGTCCACACCAATCGACTTGCAGATCAAGTCCAGTGACGACAAGCTACAACACGTCTTCGAGACCAACCGCGACTACATCGACCGGTTCGTTCACCCGAAGGACTTGCAAATTGGCGCCGACCTGGTCGCACCGAAGCTAGCCATGACGGCGGTCATCACTGGCGCCGAAGTCTCGGTCCCACTGGCCGAATTGGTTGACTTGAACGATGAGGCCAAGCGTCTGGACAAGGAAGTTGCCAAGTTCACGTCTGAAGTGGAACGGGCAACCAAGAAGTTAGGCAACGAACGCTTCGTCGCCAACGCGCCAGAAGACGTGGTCAACGCGGAACGCGAAAAGCAAGCTGATAACGAAAAGAAGTTGGCCGCAACCAAGCAACGGTTGGCTGACATCAAGGCACAACTTTAATTAGAGGGTGAAACGTTAATTCGTAAATCTGCGGACGATAGCGTTCGAACTCTTAAGAGTAGCGAAACCAGTTGCCTTCAGCGAGTTAGCATGTGTCAGTAACGATGTGCTAGTTCAGGAACAGGTATTAGCCTATTAATTTTAAAATGAAGTGGAACGCTAATCGGTGACGGTTGGGGTTCCACTTTTTGTATGGGTCAATCGAGTTTGTCTGGCGAGGCGTCTAAGTTAACCAGGAGTTTGTCAGTCTTGGGGATGATTGGTTCTCAAGGCCATTGCTGATAGTAATTGAGACTGATACGTTGTCAGTTAACAAGAGCACTGGGACTATCGTTGGCAACGACCAACCGTAGTCGAGAGTTCGTCAAATATGGGCTCAGCCGTGAGGTGGCGAGACCGCCCTTTGGCTCGCCCCGTCCGCCCACAGCGTCACGGCCCATATTTGACGAACGGTAAGGCGGCCAACTCCCACCAAAGTTGCTAAAATTCTCCGCCACAAAGCTAGGCAACAACAGGGGGAATCTGCTAAACTGGGAGGCAGTGACTATCCGGGAGGTTTTCAATTTGATCAAGACGTATGCCGAGGCATTACAGTTTATTCACGGGCGCGACCGGTTCAAGAAGAAACCGACGCTGACCCGCATGCGAGAGTTCATGGCCTTGCTGGGTAATCCCCAGGACCAACTCAAGATGATCCACGTGGCCGGGACCAATGGCAAGGGCTCCACAGTCGCCTTTTTGCGGGACCTGTTCATGGCGGAGGGCGAGACGGTGGGGACCTTTACCTCGCCATTTATTACCCGCTTTAATGAGCGTATCAGTACCAATGGCGAGCCCATCAGTGACGCTGATCTGTTGGCCGATGTCCAGCACATTGAACCCATCGTGGCCCAGTTGGACGCGCAATTGGGGCCAGAGGGGCCGACCGAGTTTGAAATCGATACGGCCTTGATGTTCTGCTACTTTGCGGCCCATCCGGTCGACGTGGTGATCGTTGAGGTCGGGCTGGGTGGCAAATATGATTCGACCAACATCATCACCCCCGCCGTGTCCGTCATTACCACGATTGGCATGGACCACATGAAGATTTTGGGCGACACGATTCCTAAGATCGCCACACAAAAGGCGGGCATCATCAAGCCCGGTGTACCGGTCGTTTGTGGCCGTTTGACCCCGGACGCCTTGGCGGTGATGGACCAGACGGCCGCGGCCAATGACACCCAGGTACGGGCGCTTGACCGGGACTTTCGGGTGACCAACCAACCCGGCAGTGAGTGGGGCGAGCGCTTTGGGTACGTCTGGGGCGACCACCGCTGGCGCCATTTACAGATCGATTTGTTAGGTCAATATCAAATCGACAACGCGGCGACTGCACTGACGGCGTATATCACGTATCATCAAGAACAGCACACGGCGGTCGACATCGCTGAGATTCGCCAAGGTCTGCAACACACCGCGTGGCCGGGGCGGTTTGAACGGTTAACGAACGAACCGCTGATTGCCATTGACGGCGCCCACAATGAGCCAGCCATGGTGGAAATGGCTCGCTTACTACGACAACATTTTTCTGGTCACGACATTTACATTATCCTGGCCGTACTGGCGGATAAGCAGTACACGCAGATGGTCAAGACGTTGATGACCGTGCCTCAGGTCCACCTGGTCGTGACGCAGTTCCAGGGGCCGGGTAAACGGGCGGCGGCCACGCCTAAGGAGCTGGAGGATGCTGTGGCGAGCCACAAGCGCATTACCATGGCACCGGACTGGCCAACCGCGCTGAAGACCGTGCTGGCTAGCATCTCAGCGGATGATCTGGTGCTGTTGACCGGGTCGTTATACTTTATTTCAGAAGTCCGGCAATATTTTAAAGATTCTGACAAATAAATCTGCCTTTTTTACGGAGTTAATCCGTAGAGGGGTGAAGTGAGATGCAACGACAAAAAATGACGATCCACAACGAACGCCAACTAGTGGGCCAGGTTCTCAAGAGTCTGGGGCTGCCGCATATCACGGAGAGTGAGCGGTTCTTTCAGTATTTCCACAGCGTGGCTAACCTGCGTTACGCCAGTCATCGGCAGTGCCGCGCCTACGTGGGTGGTCGGGCACAGCGCCGCAGCCTACTGACGGCCATTGATCTGGGACGTTGGGTCCAACAGGCGCCTCGGCCCATCTTGGGTGAGGTGACGGCTAGTAGCCAGTTAGGTCAGGCGCTGATGGATGACCTGCGCTATTTACAACAGGAGAGGGTTGAAGTCTTGGCCTTGGACGCCAAGCACCGGATCATTGCCCGTCAGACGGTTTTTCAGGGAACGTTAGATAGTTGTCCTGTCCATCCCCGCGAGATCTTTCAACTCGCCGTCATGAACGGGGCCGCGGCTATCGTGGTCGCCCACAATCATCCCAGCGGACTGCCGCAGCCATCGCCCAATGACCTTTCTTTCATGCGGCGTTTGGCCGATTGTGGCCGGTTGATGGGGATTCCGCTGTTGGACGGCTTTGTGGTGGGCATCCACAGTTATTTTAGCCTACGAGAAGCGGGCCAACTACCGGGCAACGGGGAAGAAAATGCGACAGAACCTTTAAAAACTGATTAAAATCCGTCTTTCCTATTTCTTTCTCGTTAAAAGTTCGGTATTCTTGACATTGACGACGTGTTCTCACGTAGATAGGTATGTTATAATACGTCTATCAATGTACAAAAATAAAAATCAATTAAAGTTTTGTTGACAATGAAGGGATGAAACACATTGTTCGGATTAGGAACGAAAAATATTGGGATCGATCTGGGTACCGCCAATACGATTGTCTACGTTGACGGGAAAGGTATCGTTCTTCGCGAACCTTCCGTTGTCGCCAAGAACACAAAGTCTGGGGAAATTGTGTCCGTTGGTGAAGACGCACGCGCAATGATTGGCCGGACCCCGGCTAGCATCGTTGCCATTCGGCCCATGAAAGACGGCGTGATTGCCGATTACGATACGACCGTTGCCATGATGAAGTACTTCATCGAAAAGACGGTAGGTAAGTCGAACGGTAAGCCTTACGTGATGGTTTGTGTGCCTAGCGGCGTAACGGAAGTTGAAAAGCGGGCCGTGATCGATGCGACCCGGGTAGCTGGTGCTCGTGACGCTTACGTGATCGAGGAACCATTCGCTGCGGCTATTGGTGCTGGTTTGCCCGTTATGGACCCAACCGGTAGCATGGTCGTTGACATGGGTGGTGGGACTACCGACGTTGCCACCATTTCCTTGGGTGGGATCGTTTCCAGTCGTTCTATTCGGGTTGCCGGTGACAAGCTGGACGACGCCATTGCGACGTACGTCCGCTCGAACTTCAACCTGTTGATTGGTGAACGGACCGCTGAAAAGCTGAAGATGGATATCGGGTCTGCTTCCGTTGAAGCGGCCGAAAAGATCGACGGCGCCACGATTCGTGGGCGTGATCTGGTCACTGGTTTGCCTAAGGCCGTGGAAGTTTCCGCTGTCGACGTGGCCAAAGCCATCCAAGAACCCGTTCAAGACGTCATTACGGCTATCAAAGAAACCCTGGAAGAAACGTCACCAGAAATCGCTGCCGATGTGATTGATCACGGTATCGTCTTGACTGGTGGGGGCGCATTGCTGCAGAACTTATCTGAAGTCATTGCGGACGCAACCAAGGTGCCGGTTTCCATTGCAAACGACCCGTTAGATTGTGTGGCCGCTGGTACTGGGGAGTCATTAAAGAGTATCGATGTCATGAAGAAAAAATAGGGACTAGCGGGAAGGCAGCTTCCCGCTTCTTTATTGTGACGGTATGGGCAAACTAAAACCATACCCACAAGATGGAGGTCAAACATGCAGAAATTTTCTCTCAATCGCCGACTGGTTATCATTATTGTCTGCGTGATTGTTAGCTTTGCTTTGATGACGGTGTCCGTGACCATGCGTAACAAGAAGTCAACGCCGCCCCTGGTTCAACAATTTGGTAACGACATTGTCGGCTTGGTTGACCGCGTCGTGGCGATTCCCACCAATGGGTTGAGTGGCTCTGTCAGTTCCATTTCGGAATTACTGAACACGTATCAGGAAAACCAACAGTTAAAGAAGCAAGTGAGTGAACTGGCTCAGACCAAGGTCCGGGACCAAACGCTTGCTAAAGAAAACAAGCAACTGAAAAAAGAAATGAAGTTGAACGCTTCGCTGACGGACTACACCGCCGTTTCTGCCGCCGTGATCACGCGGACGCCATCTTCATGGCAAAGCCAAGTGGTCATCAACAAGGGGGCCGCTGCGGGCGTTAAGAAGAACATGCCCGTCATGTCTGGTTCTGGCTTGATTGGGCGGGTCGCTGAAGTCAACAAGACCAATTCCAAGGTGGAACTGATCACCGACAACAATGATGCGTCCAACCGGTTTGCGGTTCAAATTACCACCAAGTCCGGCAAGACGGTCAACGGGGTCCTGAGTGGCTACAAGGCGACGACGGGGCAGATTACGATGGACAACATCACGACCAAGGCCAAGCTCGCCAAGGGTGACAAGGTCGTGACTAGTGGTCTGGGTGGCGTGACGCCAAAGGGCCTGTACGTCGGTACGGTGGCTAAGGCAACCGGATCAGACTACGGGTTGGCAACGAAGTTATACATCACCCCAGCCACGGATCTCAGTGCGCTGAACATCGTCACCGTTGCCGTCAGCAAGCAGTAGGGGGGACTAGTCGTGTATCGATTATCAAAGTTACGCTTCGGCTTTCCCGTCTTCTTGTTTCTGGCACTCTTTCTAGACGGATCGATTAGCCAAGTCTTTAGTGTCCAAATGTTTCGGTACCCAACCGCCATGGTCAGTCATCTGGTTGTCTTGTGGTTAGTGTGTGGTGTACTGTTTGAAGCCGACGATGGCACGTTTGACATGCCATTAGGCTGGTGGGCTGCGGTCGCGGGGGCCGTGTTTGATTTGTACTATACCGGAATCTTCGGGATAGCCGTCTTCATCTTCCCCCTCGTCGTTTACCTGACCCGCCGGCTAGCGAGCTGGATTCGGCCCAATTTTTTGAGCGGCCTGTTGATCTACTTTATCGACATTACCGTGGTGGAAGGTCTGGGCTACTTGGCTAGCCGAGCGATGCGGTTAAATACCGGAGCTGGTAGCGCGTTTTTAGTGAACACGCTGGGCCCGACCTTGGCATTTAATTTAGCGATGTTTGTGATTTTATATTTCCCAATCCGTTGGGTGTATAATTGGTTAAAATAGGTGAAGGGAACGAACGCTATGCAGGCTGCCGTATTACGCGGAACGCAAAACGGCTATGACTTGGTCCTCAAGCAATCAGCGAGTCTGGACCAAATCTTGGTTGATTTAAAAGCATTATTAGAAAATCTCAAGGTGGACCCCCAGGCTTTAGAGGCATCCAAGGTTTCACTGGATGTGCTAACTGAAGACCGGATCTTGACCGCGGAGGAAAAAAAACGCATCGAACAGATGGTGGCGCAGTATCCGCGCTTTGAGATCCATAAGATTGCCGCCAACGTGATGACGATTGCGGATGCAGTCCAGTTGCGTGAGCGGGAAAACGTTCACCTGTTAAGCAAAGTGATTCGTAACGGGCAGGAGGTCGTCATGAAGGGCGACGTCCTGTTCTTGGGGACGATTCACGAAGGTGGTAAGCTCCGGACGACGGGCAACATCTTTTCCATGGGGAATGTCGCTGGAATTCTGCAAGCGGGGTATCCCGATGACGAATCCAAGCTGATTATGGGAAATCTTCAGGCCGCCCAACAGGTGCACATTGCCGAGCAGTTTGACATCATTGAAGCGGACGCCTTGTCTGCATCACAACAAACGGTGGCCTACGTCAATGACCTGCACGTCTTGTCGTATGGCAAGTTGGGGCAATTAAAGAAGATCAATCCAAAGTTGTATAACCAGATTGGAGGAATTTAGAAATGGGAAAAGCAATTGTGATCACCTCCGGTAAGGGTGGGGTCGGTAAGACGACGACCAGCGCCAACATTGGGACCGCGTTAGCCTTGATGGGCAAACGGGTCTGCTTGATGGACCTGGACATTGGGTTGCGGAACCTAGACGTGGTGTTGGGGTTAGACAACCGCATCATTTATGATATCGTGGACGTGGCTGAAGGCCGGGCAAAATTGCCCCAAGCCTTGGTCAAGGATAAGCGGTTCGACGACAAATTGTACCTGTTGCCAGCGGCACAAAACACCGATAAGACGGCGTTAACGCCCGAACAGGTCAAGGAGATCGTTGACGAACTGAAGCCAGAATACGATTACGTCCTGATCGATTGCCCAGCCGGCATCGAACAAGGCTTCATCAACGCGGTCTCCGGTGCCGACGCGGCTATCGTCGTGACGACGCCAGAAATCTCCGCCGTACGCGATGCCGATCGGGTCGTGGGCCTGTTGGAACAACACCCACTGACCGAAGCCCCGCGGCTGTTGATCAACCGGATTCGGCGCAACATGATGCAAGATGGTTCTATGATGGACATCGACGAGATCACCCACCACCTGGGTATCGAATTGCTGGGCATTATCTTCGACGATGATGCCGTCATCACGACCTCCAACCAAGGAGAACCCGTGGTCATGCAAACGGACAATCCCGCTGGCCAAGGCTATCGTAACGTGGCCCGCCGCCTTGAGGGGGAGACTGTGCCCTTGATGAAGATCGAAGAACAAGAGGATACTGGTTTCTGGCATCGTGTCAGCAGCTGGTTCCATCGCGGTTAGAAATTTTAAAAAACGAGGTGTTAACTGGTGCGTGCACGAGTTGAACACCTTTTTTCATTTTCAAGACTTGACACGATCTCTGAAAAAAAGTAATATACTGTCAATGAATGAAAAACGTTGAACGGAAGAGTAGAGTTGTTCAGGTTCTCCAGAAAGCCCCGCGGATGGAAACGGGCGGACTGAACGATTCGAACCACATCTGTGAGTTGGTCGTCTGAAATGAGTAAGATGACTCGGGAAAAGCCCCGTTATCGCTGGAGTTGCTAGCAACTCGCTGAGGTTTTCGTAGTGATATGAAAACAAACATGAGGTGGAACCACGATGTGATCGTCCTCTTAGGTCTTTGGACCTAGGAGGGCGATTTTTTTGATCCCGCCGCAACAGCGAGACGCTAGGAACTCACTGAGTCGGCGTGGCGTGAGCGCGTCGAGAACATGAGGTGGCACAGCGTTGAGACGCCCTCTTGAGAAGACTTTTCTCGAGAGGGCTTTTTTTATTTGGCGAAGGAGGAATCATTATGAATTACGTGACGCAAATTTTACCATCATTACTTTCCGGGACGGGGATGACCTTATCCATCTTCTTCTGGACCATCATTATCGCAATTCCGTTGGGTATTCTGGTCGGGTTGGGGATGACGACGCGGTTCAAACCGCTGACCTGGATCATCAATATCTACGTGTGGCTGATGCGGGGGACGCCCTTGTTACTGCAATTAATTTTCGTTTTTTACGGGTTACCCATCATCGGCATCGTCTTCCAGCGTTACGATGCGGCGCTGTTTGCCTTTATTTTAAATTACACGGCCTACTTCGCTGAAATCTTCCGGGGTGGCCTGCAAGCTATTCCGGCGGGGCAATACGAAAGTGCCCGGGTCTTACGGCTGACCAACTGGCAGACGCTACGCAAGATCGTGATTCCCCAAGTGGTCAAGATCGTCTTGCCTTCCATCGGTAATGAAGTCATTAACCTGGTCAAGGATTCCTCATTGGTCTACGTCATCGGGTTAGGCGACCTGTTGCGGGCCGGCAACGTGGCCATGGCACGAGACGTGACGCTGGTACCCATGTTATTGGTCGGCGTGATCTACTTACTACTGACGGCCGTCTGCACGCTGGTCTTGAAGCGGCTCGAACGGCACTACAGTTTCTGGCGTTAAGGAAAGGATGGTCAACATATGTTAGAACTTAAAGGCATTACGAAAAAATTTGGTGGCAAAACCATCCTGGACGACGTCAACCTGACCGTTGAAGATGGCAAGATTTTGACGATCGTTGGGCCGTCTGGGGCCGGGAAAACAACGTTACTGCGGTGTATCAGTGGCTTGGCCAGCGTTGACAGCGGCCAATTTCTACTAGACGGCCAACCCTTTGATCCCGCCACGAACCGGGATAACGATGCGGTCATCGGCGTGGTCTTTCAGGATTATCAATTATTCCCGAACCTCACCGTCCGCCAGAACGTGACGTTGGCGCCGACCATGGTGCTCAAGCAATCCACGCAAGACGCCAATGCTGAAGCCGACCGGCTGCTGAAACAACTGGACTTGGGCGACAAAGCGGACTTGTTCCCCTACGAGTTATCCGGCGGGCAAAAGCAACGGGTCGCCATTGTCCGGGCACTTGCGATGCACCCCAAGTTACTGTGCTACGACGAACCCACGTCGGCCTTGGACCCAGACCTGCGTAAAGAAGTGGAACAAATCATTTTGAAACTACGTGACGAGGGCATCACCCAAATCGTGGTGACCCACGACATGCCATTCGCAGAGGCCATTGCGGACCAAATGCTACGTGTGGAACCCAAGAACTAGGGAGGTCATTTGATGAAAAAGTATTTACGATTCTGGGCCTTACTCGCCGTCATCGTTGGCCTGGGCGGCATCCTAGCGGGCTGCAACAACGTCACGCAACGGGCCAACCAAGATGACACCTGGTCCAGCGTTTTAAAGAAGAAAAAAGTGGTCGTGGGGCTGGACGACAGCTTCGTTCCCATGGGCTTTCGGCAAAAGAGTGGCCAACTGGTCGGGTACGACATCGACTTGGCCCGCGCCGTCTTCAAGCTGTACGGGGTCAAGGTCGATTTCCAATCCATTGACTGGAGCATGAACGTTACGGAGTTGCACAACGGCACGATCGATCTGATCTGGAACGGCTTTTCCATCACGCCACAACGGGAAAAGCAGGTGGCCTTCTCTGATACGTATCTGAATAATGACCAGGTCTTGGTCACGCTGAAGAAAAATCACATCAGTTCGTATCAGGACATGACAGGCAAGGTCTTGGGCGCTCAAACCGGGTCGTCGGGGGCCAACGATATTGAGACCCACCCCAAGCTGCTGAAGGACCGGATCAAAAACCACGAGGCAGTGACCTACGATTCCTTTACCAACGCGTTCATCGACCTGAACGTCGGCCGGATTCAAGGCCTACTGATCGACAGTACGTACGCCAATTACTACATCAAACACCAAGCGCATCCCGAAGATTACCGGGTAACGGTTGGCAGCTTCCCTAAGGAAAAGTTTGCGGTGGGGATGCGCAAGGGTGATGTCACCATGCGGCACAAGATCAACGCCGGCTTGAAGCGATTGGCTGCCAACGGAGCCTTGGAAAAGATCAATCAGAAATGGTTCGGCAGTAACGTGGATACGCCACTGTTGCCGAAGAAATAAGCGCTACCGACAGCTGGTGTGAGGCGACCGCCTACCGTCCGCCAAATATGGGTCGGAACGCGGTGGGCAGACGGGTCGAGCCACAGAGCGGTCTCGACACCTCGCCTTTGAGCCGGGGAACCGCATCTCAAAGACGCCAGTTACCTAACCAGCCCAAACCGCTGCTAAGGTAACTCCCACGGCTGAACCCATATTTGGCGGACTCACGGCTACGGGCGTGAGTCACCACCAATTAGTTAAGCTCTAGTGGTGGTTTGACCGCTGCCGCCACCAGGCAGGGGCTCCGGCAAGGTTGATGTTAGTCAGATTACAATTGTTATTTCAATGAATCATAGTGGCAATCCATTTGCTTTGAATGTGGATTGCCACTTTTTTGTAGGCAGCTGGAATTGAAATTTTTCTTAAGAAGCTAGTACAAGGGGTAATTAATTGCCGCCGAATTTCGTTAGTATTAGTAAGGGAATGGATGTCAGCTTGGAAGTAACCGGTTGGGAAGGTACAATCGTGCCAGAAATACAATGAGTGGTAAAACGTGGCGAGTTAGGTGATTGTTGCCAATATGCTACCACTGTAGCCGAGAGTGGCGCGAAATCTAGGTTCAGCCGGGGAATTTGCCAGCGTTCTTTGCTGGTAAATTGGTGACTTTGAGACGTGGTTTTCGGCTCAAAGCAAGTTCTGAGACCGGGCTTTGGCTCAGAACGTCCTCCCCCAGCGTTCCAACCTAGATTTCGCGCAACGGCAGGCAGCCAGCCAGCTCACACACGTTTCGGTAAAATCCGACAATTTCGGCGCGGTTGCTTGTATTTCTGGCGCGCTTCCCTTAAAATTAAACACCGATTAGTATTTTGCTAGAGGAGGCAATTGCGCGTGCATTTTCGCATACGAGACGGGGTAACGCTCGACCTGTTACCCACTAAACAATTTAAAACGATTGGCATTAAGGTGGACTTCGTTGCGCCACTGACGGCCACGGCGATTACCGCGCGGGCGCTGTTAGCGCAAGTCTTAGAGACCAGTACGGCAGCATATCCGACCCAAACGGCGCTGGCCCGGCAACTGTCACGTTTGTATGGTGCCAGCTTTGGCATCAGCGTGGTGAAGTTGGGGACCAAGCACGTGATTCGTTTAACGTGCTCGGTCGTTGACGAACAGTATTTGGATCAATTTGCCGATCAGACGCCGCTGTTTGAACAGGGGATGGCACTCTTGAAGGCCGTCTTGTTCGAACCGCTGTTGCCAAATGGGCAATTCGACCCGGCCACCTTTACCCAGCAACGCCAGAACCTCTTGACGGCAATTAAATCGTTAGATGATGATAAACAATACTTGGCGAACCGGCGGCTACAGGAATTGCTGTTCACCGGTCAGCCAGCCCAGGCCATGAGTGCCTTGGGTGATACCACGACCTTAGGTGAATTGACGGCGACCGATATTTTGGGTACCTACCATGAGATGTTGGCCAACGACGCAATTCATGTGGCCGTAGTCGGTGACGTGACGGCCGAACGGGTGCAAACTGCGCTCGAGTCTTGGCCGTTGACGGACCGACAGCTGGTCGATGATTCCCCGTACTATCGTTGGGACAAGCGCGCTGATGTGCAGGCCGGTGATGACGTGGCGCCAGTCGTGCAGGCCAAATTAAACTTGGCTTACCAACTGCCAATCTATCGCGATGACGCGGACTTCATGGCCGCCGTGGTCTTTAACGCGGCCTTTGGGGGTACGCCGTTGTCCCTGCTGTTTACCAACGTGCGGGAGAAGGCAAGTCTGGCCTACTACGCCAGCAGTAGCTACAATCCATTTACCGGGACGTTGGGCGTTCAAAGCGGGATTCAAGCGGAGAACCAGGACCGGGTCGTGGCCATTATTGGCGAACAACTGGCGGCCTTACAGCGCGGTGAGTTGTCCGCAGAACTGCTGGCCGAAGTCAAGGCCAGTCTGTTAAATGCGCGCTTGGCCGGACTGGATAGTCCCCAACGCAAATTGGTCAGTCTGCTCAACAGTGAACTGACGCATTTGACGGAACCACTCAAGACGTGGCGGGAAAAATTAGCGGCGGTATCTGTCGCCGACGTGCAACGGGTGGCCCAACAGGTCACGTTGCAGGCCACTTATTGCTTACACGGGGGTGCGCAACATGCTAACTAAACAAACGTATTCGCGGTTGGGCGAGACCGTCTTTCAAACGACCTTGGCCAACGGGTTGAAAGTGATTTTGGTTCCCAAAGCCGGTTTCCACAAGACTTTTGCCGTGATGACCACGAACTATGGGTCGACCGACAACGAATTTGTGCCGCGGGGGCAAAGCCAACCAGTGCGGTTCCCCGATGGAATTGCCCACTTCTTGGAACACAAGTTATTTGAAAAAGAGGACCACGACGCCTTTGACCTCTTTGGCCAATACGGCGCCAGTGCCAATGCCTTCACCAGCTTTACACAAACCAGCTACTTGTTTGCGACCACCAGCCACCTGCACGAGAACCTGGATATTCTCCTGGATTTCGTGCAGCAACCGTACTTCACGGCGGCCACGGTCAACAAGGAAAAGGGCATCATCGGCCAAGAAATTGAAATGTACGACGATGACCCCGGGTGGCAAAGCTACTTTGGCATGATTGGCCAATTGTATCCACGCGAGCCGCTGCACATCGACATCGCGGGGACGGTGGATTCCATTGATAAAATTACCGCAGACGACCTGTACGCGGCGTACAACACGTTCTACCACCCCAGCAATATGAATTTAATTGTTGTGGGACAGTTAGATCCCGAAGAAACGTTGGCGTGGATTACGGCCAACCAAGACGGCAAGACGTTCGGCCCTAACCAGCCCATTCAACGGGTGCCGGCCCCACAAACGCCCGCTGATGAGATCAAGCCGACTACCACGCGGCATTTGACCGTTAATCGGCCTAAGGTCAGCATTGGCCTGCGCGGGTACGATGAGGTGCCTGCGGGCAAGGCAGGTCTGACCTACAACGTCGCGGTGTCGCTGGCCTTTGACCTGTTGTTTAACGATACCAGTGACAACTACTTGCGGTTGTACGACGCCAACGTGATCGACGACAGCTTTGGTTACGACTTCCAGATTCAGCGCGGGGCGCATTTTGCCCAACTGGCCGGTGACACCGATCACCCAGAATCTTTTGTCAGTGAACTAACTGCCATCTTAACCGATGCGCCTGCACAATTGGTGGCAGCTAAAGCACAATTTGACCTGGTCAAACGTGAAGCAATTGGCCGGACGATTGGGGCCATCAACTCGGTCGAAGCCATCGCTAATCAGTACGACGGACCGCTATTTGGCGGGGCGACCATCTTTGATGAGCTGACGGTTCTGGAGGGGATGACCTTCGCCGATGTTCAAGCGGCCATGGCGCAATTTCAGGCAGCCAGCCGGCAAACCGTCTATACGATTTTGCCGTAACGGAGGTTAAGAAACCGTTAAATCCTGAATTATGGGTGTTGTGGCTGAAAATGCGGCGATGCCTATGCTATACTGCTTATAGAGAAATTTTGAACAGGTGGAGAATTAAATCATGAGTGATAACAGCAAAATTACATTGGGAAAAACGCTGCGTGATGCGCGTATCGCGAAGGGCTTTACGCTGGACGACCTGCAACAGACGACGAAGATTCAAAAGCGTTATCTGATTGCCATTGAAGATCAAAACTTCGATGAGTTGCCCGGAGACTTTTACGTGCGGGCATTTATCAAGCAGTATGCCGACATGGTCGACTTGGACGGTGCGGAGCTGTTAAAGCAATTTGACAGTGCTTTGCCAAGTACACAGACGCAAGAATATGTTGATAAGGTAAATGAAAACAATCCGGAGACCCGTTCACAACAACGACAAGTCGATGAGCGTTATGTGAAATTACGCCGAACGATTCCCGTTATTGGGATCGTCATCGTCGTTTTGGTCATCTTGGTGGGTATCTGGGTCGCTGCGTCGCACAACGGCGGCGGTACCACGAAGGATAACGTCGACAGCAGTTCAGTCAGCGTTTCTGGTAGTAGCTCGAACAAGACCAAGAGTAGCAGTAGCAGCAGTAAGTCTTCCTCGAAGAAATCTTCTTCCAAGAAGGCCACTAAGACGCCTAGCTTCAAGCAATTGAGTTCGACGACTTCTGGATCAACTTGGGAAATGAAGAACGCTTCTTCTAAGCCGAAGATGAGCCTGTCAGCTACCGGGAGTGCTTGGATGTCCGTTACGGTCAGCGGCTCAACCGTTTGGCAAGGCACGTTGTCATCTTCAACGTCACATTCACTGACGATTCCAAGTTCAGCGACGAGTGTTACCCTGAAGTTTGGAAACGCCCCA
This sequence comes from Levilactobacillus brevis, assembly GCA_003666485.1. Classification (GTDB taxonomy): domain Bacteria; phylum Bacillota; class Bacilli; order Lactobacillales; family Lactobacillaceae; genus Levilactobacillus; species Levilactobacillus yiduensis. The sequence continues at coordinate 2,403,509 of CP032931.1, read as the reverse complement.
GCTACCAAGGTGAAGGTTGACGGCAAGTCCTTCAACTTTACGTCCGCAACCAGCACGAGCAACGCCACGAGTTCCAGTTCAACGACTGGCACGACGACCAGCTCCAGCACGACGACTTCACAAGTACAAACTGTGACGTTGGAATTTAAGTAAGACTCAAGGCGGGTCGGTCCGTGGCGACCGGCGCGCCTTTTTAGTTAGAAATTTAAGGAGGAACTTTTCGTGAACCTACCAAATCGCTTAACCATTGTTCGCATTATCTTGATTCCCGTTTTCATCCTGTTGTTGGTCTTGCCACTGGATTGGGGACAAGTGACCTGGTTTGGCACCGCGATTCCCGTCGCTCAGGTCTGGGGGGCCGTTGTGTTCGCGGCCGCTTCCATCACCGACTTTTTGGACGGCCAAATCGCCCGGCGCAACCACTTGGTCACCAACTTCGGTAAATTTGCCGATCCGTTGGCTGACAAGATGATCGTCATGACGGCGTTCATCATCCTGGTGTCGATGGGCGCCGTGCCAGCTTGGGCGGTAGCTATCATCGTGTGCCGTGAGCTGGCGGTGACCGGGTTGCGATTAATCGTCGTGGAAACTGGTGGCAAGGTCTTAGCCGCCGCATGGCCAGGAAAAATCAAGACGACGACCCAAATGGTGGGCATCATCCTACTCTTGCTGAACAACATCGGCTTTGGCGCCATCAACGTACCAATGGCACTGATTTTCTTCTACATTTGCCTGTTCTTCACGATCTACTCAGGTATCGATTACTTCGTGCAAAATCGCCAAGTGTTTGCGGAATCTTCAGCTGAATAATTGCGAAAAATACGGTTATGTTTCGGGCTGCGGCAATTGTCGCGGCCCTTTGTGATAACTGAAGTAAATTGCGCATCGAAAGCAGATAGGGTATGCTGGTAAAAAAGCAAGTTAAACAAAATTCGGACTTTTGCGAAATTGGAATGCCGGTCTGACGGGATTTGTTTAGTGTATTCCCCACAGGTGTGGGGGTGATCCTGTATAGGTTCCATCAATGAAAAACTTGGTAGAGTATTCCCCACAGGTGTGGGGGTGATCCTTCCGTTTCATTCAAATAGTGAACGCTGCGAACGTATTCCCCACAGGTGTGGGGGTGATCCTCAAACGTGAGTCTAACGGCGATCCGAAAGCCGGTATTCCCCACAGGTGTGGGGGTGATCCCATGAGTAAGTCGACACTGTCAGCAATCCGCGAGTATTCCCCACAGGTGTGGGGGTGATCCTAATCGCCATTAGGTACGTTTTACCTTGCCCCCGTATTCCCCACAGGTGTGGGGGTGATCCCAAAGCTAGCTCAAATTCCAAGTCTTCCCGTGTGTATTCCCCACAGGTGTGGGGGTGATCCTGAAAATTTTTGGCATTGTTTCCACATCGCCAAGTATTCCCCACAGGTGTGGGGGTGATCCTGAACCAAAATGGCTTGAAGTAGAGGGTGTAGAGTATTCCCCACAGGTGTGGGGGTGATCCTGGTTCGGATATCTTACAGGTGTCCGGGCCTTTGTATTCCCCACAGGTGTGGGGGTGATCCCATCAAAGACTTCGCGACGAAAAAGAAGCTAGTGTATTCCCCACAGGTGTGGGGGGTGATCCTGTCATATGTTAAAGCCAATCGATAAAATGGCTGTATTCCCCACAGGTGTGGGGGTGATCCCAAAAAGTAGCAGCCAAACCGGCTGTTATTTTTTTACTGAAAAATGATGACTCTTGAGGGCAAAATTAGCGGAATTGGTCTCAGGTGTGGTACGATTTCAGTACAAGTGTTTTTCGCTAATTAACGACCGGTGAAAAATAAATTGAGAAAAATAAAAAAACACGGGAGTTTTTACGGAGTTAACTTTAAGTCACCTCAGGAGGGGTCAGCATGCAAGCGGAAATTATTGCGGTCGGAACGGAAATTTTATTGGGGCAAATCGTCGATACCAATTCGGCGTTCATTGCCCAGGAACTCGCGCAAGCGGGAATTGAAGTGTACTACCATTCATTGGTGGGCGACAATGCTGATCGACTGACTGCGGTGGTGAACCAGGCCCGTTCGCGCAGTGACCTGGTGATTATCAGCGGTGGCTTAGGACCGACCAAGGATGATTTGACCAAGCAGACCGTGGCCCAGCTATTGGGCGTCAAGCTAGTAGAAGATGCGCCAGCAATGGTTAAGATTCGCCAACACTTCTCTACAGCGGAGCGGCCCATGACGCCTAATAATCGGTTACAGGCACTTTACCCGCAAGGCAGCCAACCACTCAAGAATCGGACGGGAATGGCTGTAGGGGCCTTTTATCAGGATCCTGACGCGGCTGACATCATGTTATTGCCGGGGCCACCAAGCGAAGCGGAACCAATGTTTGCGGAGCAGGGGGTTCCGCTACTCAAGGCGACCTACCATCGAAGCGAATATTTGGACTCGCGAGTTCTGCGGTTCTTTGGAATTGGCGAAGGCAAATTGGTCACGGAATTGGCCGACCTGATCGATCAACAGACCAATCCGACGATTGCGCCGTACGCCAAGGTCAATGAGGTCACACTCAGATTGACGGCACGGGCGCATGAGCAGGCTACGGCAGAAAAATTGCTGGACAAAATGACGGCCACGATTCAAGAACGGGTGGGTGACTACCTGTACGGTTTCGGTGATGACAATAGTCTGGCGGCCGTGGTCGTGAACGAGATGATTGACCGGCACCTGACGATTACCGGGGCGGAAAGTCTGACAGCCGGGAAATTTCAAAGCACGTTGGGGGATGTCCCCGGCGTCTCCGCAATTTTCCCTGGTGGGTTCGTGACCTATGCCAATTCGGCCAAACATGACCTGTTGGGAATCCCCCAAGAGATCATTGACCGTGACGGGGTCGTGAGTGCCGCGACAGCGCAGCAAATGGCCGAACGGTCGCGGGCCTTGCTGGACACAGACTTCTCCTTGAGCTTCACGGGTGTCGCCGGTCCGGATAGTCTAGAGGGCCATCCGGCAGGCACCGTCTGGCTAGGCTTAGCGCAACGGGGGCACGAGCCTCGCGCCCGGCTAGTCCACTTGACGGGCACCCGTGCAGCAATTCGGGAGCGGTCGGTCATGACTGGTCTGGATTGGCTACGGCGGATTTTAAATGGGTCAAAATAAAGGGGAACTTTTGTTCTATTTTTACTTGCATTTTGCGAACAAAACCCGTATAGTGTTACTTGAATATTGATGTACCAAAGGAGGATTTGGATGGCTGACGAACGACAAGCGGCGTTGGACAAAGCGCTGAAGAAGATTGAAAAGGATTTTGGTAAAGGTTCGATTATGCGTCTGGGTGATAACAGTAATTTGGACGTGGAAACCGTACCATCTGGCTCGTTGGCCCTTGATGTGGCCTTGGGTGTCGGTGGCTACCCACGGGGTCGAATCGTAGAAATTTACGGTCCAGAATCATCTGGGAAGACGACTGTGGCGCTCCACGCGGTAGCAGAAGTGCAAAAGCGTGGCGGGACTGCTGCTTATATCGATGCTGAAAATGCCTTGGACCCAGCTTACGCGACGGCTTTGGGTGTTAACATCGACCAATTATTGCTTTCTCAACCAGACACTGGGGAACAAGGTCTGCAAATCGCGGACGCCTTGATCTCCAGTGGTGCCGTGGACATCGTGGTTGTCGACTCTGTCGCTGCCTTGGTTCCTCGTGCAGAAATCGAAGGGGAAATGGGTGACGCCCACGTTGGGCTGCAAGCCCGGTTGATGTCACAGGCGCTGCGGAAGCTGTCTGGGACCATCAACAAGACCAAGACGATTGCCCTGTTCATTAACCAGATTCGGGAAAAAGTTGGGGTTATGTTTGGGAACCCTGAAACCACACCTGGTGGTCGGGCCTTAAAGTTCTACGCCACTGTGCGTCTAGAAGTTCGGCGGGCTGAACAGATCAAGGACGGGACCGATGTTATCGGGAACCGGACGCGGATCAAGGTTGTGAAGAACAAGGTGGCGGCGCCATTCAAGCGGGCCGAAGTCGACATCATGTACGGTAAGGGGATTTCACAAACCGGTGAGTTGCTCGACATGGCCGTTGAAAAAGATATCGTTGATAAGAGTGGGTCCTGGTACTCTTACGGTGATGACCGAATTGGTCAAGGTCGTGAGAATGCCAAGGGGTACTTGGCGGACCATCCAGACGTGATGGCCGAAGTCAATCAACGGGTCCGGGCCGCCTATGGTGTTGGTGAAGGCGACGATGCCGCTGCCGATGGCAAGAAAGATGCTACCGATAAAGCTGGCAAAAAGACGGATGCCAAGACCGACGCCCCAAAGGGTAAGGCCAAACCTGAACAAAGCGAATTAATTCCGGACGGCAAGCCCGGTCATAAATAATGAAGAGCACTGACTGCCTCGGGTGGTTGGTGCTTTTTTGATGTCATCGTGATAAAAAAACGAATAAATCCGACCAGACCCACCAGTTTCCAGTGAGTTTAGTTGACAGCGTTCATGGCAACCATTAAAATTGAGTTTGTGTCAGTTATCAAATCAACATCTTAAAAAAGTCTGATTTTAAATTAGTCATTTTTGATGATGCGGAGGTGGAATCATGAGTGTTCCAATTATAATCCTCGCAATCATCGCTATCGTTGTTGGTGTTGTGGGCGGGTATTATTTGCGTAAATCTGTCCATGAAAAAAAGCTAGATGCGGCTAAGTACACTGCTGAAGGTGTGCTGGCTGAAGCTAAGAAGCAAGCTGAGACTGCGACCAAGGAATCGTTATTAGAGGCCAAGGAAGATAGTCATAAGTACCGTGCAGAGGTCGAAACCGAGCTGAAAGAACGTCGTGCCGAAGTTCAGAAGCAAGAAGACCGCTTGATTCAACGAGAAGAAACGTTAGACCGGAAAGACAATTCCTTAGAAAAACGTGAAAACTCCCTGAATCGTCGGGACAAGAAGCTGAGTGCTGAAGAGCAGAATTTAGCGAAGAAACAGCAACAAGCAGACTCACTGATTGAAAAACGCCAGGCTGCGGTGGAAGACGTAGCTGCTTTATCCCAGGAAGATGCACGGGACCTGATTATTTCTGAAGCCAAGACGGCTTTGGCGGGTGAACGTGCCAAAATGATTAAAGAAAGCGAAGAGACGGCTCGCAAGACGGCCCAGGCAAATGCCAAGGACCTGATTGTGTCCGCCATCCAACGCAGTGCCGCCGATATGGTCACCGAAACCACGATTTCCGTGGTCACGTTGCCAAACGACGACATGAAGGGCCGCATTATCGGTCGCGAAGGGCGGAATATTCGGACGTTAGAGACTTTGACCGGGATCGACCTGATCATTGATGATACGCCGGAAGCCGTCGTCTTGAGTGGCTTTGACCCGTTACGGCGGGAAGTCGCCAAGATTGCCTTAGAGAAATTGATTCAAGACGGCCGGATTCATCCAGCCCGAATTGAAGAAATGGTCGCCAAAGCCAAGAAAGAACTGGACGAGCATGTCCGGGAGCTTGGCGAGCAAGCAACCTTTGACCTCGGAATTCATTCCATGCATCCCGAATTGGTCAAGTTGGTTGGGCGCTTGAACTTCCGTATTTCTCATGGGCAAAACGCGTTGGCCCATTCAATCGAAGTTGCTAAGATCACTGGGGTCTTAGCGGCTGAACTAGGTGAGGATGTTACGTTAGCAAAGCGTGCAGGATTGTTACATGATATTGGCCGCGCTGCTGAGCATGAAGACGATAGTTCCTACATTACGACGGGAATGGACCTGGCTAAGAAATACCGGGAAAGTTCTGTCGTGGTCAACGCTATCGCTGCACAAGCAGATCAAACGGCTCCGCAATCCGTTATTGCGGAACTGGTGGGCACCGCTGATGTCATTTCAGCGACCCGACCAGGCGCACGCTCAGATTCTCTGGAGAGTTACATTCACCGGTTGGACAAACTGGAAACCATCGCCAATGCGTTTGACGGCGTTGATCACAGTTTTGCCATCCAGGCGGGACGAGAGGTTCGAGTTATTGTGCGGCCCGAGAAGATTTCCGACACGGATGCCGTTGTCTTGGCACGTGACATTAAGAAACAAATTGAAGGCGACTTGGATTATCCAGGTCACGTCAAAGTTTCCGTTATCCGGGAAGTCCGGTCAGTTGAATATGCGAAATAAGTCAGAGAAGCTAGGCCATTGTGGTCCTAGCTTTTTTACGTCTGATGGTATAAGCGTGGAGTCGGCTGTCTTTTGGGACACGATGCGACGATGTAGACTTGGCGAGACTGCCGCCAGTGAGTAGACGATTGGCATCCCGAAAACACTAATAGGTCTATTCAGCTATATTTACCAGATTCGCCGGAATATTAGTGACCTTGGCGGGTTAAACCAAGTGACCTTGAGACAATTACCATGGTAGCCGAGAGTGGAGCGAAATCTAGGCTCAGCCGGGGAATTTAGTAGCGGTTTTAGCTACTAAATTGGTGATTTTGAGACGGCGGTTTTCCGGCTCAAAACAAGGCCTGAGACCGGACTTTGGCTCGGGCCGTCCTCCCCAGCGTTCCAGCCTAGACTTTCGCGCAACGGCAGGCGGGTCAGCCGTAAACCGCTAGATTTGACCTCGCTGAATTTGGACGACGCAGAATCGGTCGAAGCATGGTAAAATAGAGTTTATTTAATGAACTGGTCAACAGACCAGGCGGGCCGAAAGACGGTCTAGATAGGGGAACGAAGATGCGAATTCTGTTTGTTGGTGACGTTGTGGGTAACATTGGTGTGGACATGATTCACGAGTATTTGCCACAACTCAAGCGTGACTTGAAGCCACAGGTCACCATCGTTAACGGGGAGAACTCAACCCCAGTTGGTCGTGGAATCAGCCAAAGTATTTACAAGCAATTATTAAAGGACGGCGCTGACGTGGTCACCATGGGAAATCATACCTGGGACAACGCCGAGCTGTATGACTTTATCGGCGGGGCGAACCGTTTAGTGCGGCCCGCCAACTTCCCGGGCGACACGCCGGGACAAGGCTGGACAAAGGTCAAGGTCAATCAACAGGTCTTGGCCGTGGTCAACATGCAAGGCCGGGTCTTCATGAATCCCATGGACGACCCCTTTGCCAAGATGCAAGCACTACTGCCGGAACTGGACACGGACTTTGTCTTCGTGGACTTTCACGCGGAAACGACCAGTGAGAAACGGGCCTTTGCCATGCGCTTTGCCGGGCAACTCTCCGCAGTGGTCGGGACACACACCCACGTGCAGACCAGCGACGCGCAGGTCTTAAAGGGCGGCACCGCCTTTATGACGGAAGCCGGCATGACCGGTCCCGCCGACAGTGTGTTGGGAATGCAGGCTGACAGCGTGATCGAGCGCTTTGAAAATCAACGGCCGACCCGCTACACGGTGCAAGAAGCCGGTCCAGGGCTGTTGTCCGGTGCCGTGATCGACCTTAACGACAAGACCGGCCACGCGTCGAGCATCAAGCCCATCTTGATCAGCCCACAACACCCGTACCAAAGCTAGGATAAAACGGAAGGATGAACCATTTTTCATGACGAAAACGAAGACGACGCCCATGATGGTGCAGTACCAAAAAATCAAAGACCAGTACCCCGATGCATTCTTGTTCTATCGGCTGGGCGACTTCTATGAAATGTTCAATGAAGACGCGGTCAAGGGGTCTCAACTCCTTGAACTGACGTTGACCACGCGGAGTCACAGCGCCAAGAACCCGATTCCAATGTGTGGGGTGCCACACAAGGCCGTTCAAAACTATATTGATATTTTAGTGGACCAAGGCTACAAGGTCGCGATTTGTGAGCAAATGGAAGACCCGAAGTTAGCCAAGGGCATGGTCAAGCGTGAGGTCATCCAGCTGGTCACGCCGGGGACGCAAACCGATACCGGGGCCGCTGGGGCCAAGCGCAACAACTATTTGACGGCGCTGACGATGAGCACCCCGTCGCACTACGGATTGGCGTACACCGACCTGTCGACTGGGGAGCTCAAGGCCGCCGAGATCACTGGCGAGGACCCCGTGATGAATGAGTTGATGAGCCTGCAGACTAAGGAAGTCGTGGTCGACACGACGATCACTGACGACTTGAAGGCCCGAATGAAGCAACTGGGGATGATGATCTCTAATCAAACCGACGTGCAGGCAAGTTCTGAGGTCAGTTACGTGGAACAAGACCTCACTAGCGACCTCTTGCAACAAGTCGTGGGTGTGCTGGTCACCTACGTCACGGTGACCCAAAAGCGCAGTCTGGCGCACTTGCAACGGGCCGTGGCCTACCAGCCCAAGGCCTTCTTGAAGATGGACCATTCCTCACAAAGCAACCTGGAAATCACCCAAAACTTGCGGACCAAGAAGAAGTCTGGGACCCTATTGTGGCTGCTAGATCAAACGAAGACGGCAATGGGGGGGCGGTTACTGAAGCAGTGGTTAGACCGGCCCTTGATCGACCGGCAACAGATCGAAACGCGCCAGGCCAAGGTCGGTGCGCTGCTCGATCATTATTTCGAACGCAATAATTTACAAGAAGAACTGGTTAAGGTTTACGACTTGGAACGTCTCGCCGGGCGTGTGGCGTTTGGCAGCGTCAACGGGCGTGATCTGATTCAGTTACAAACATCGCTGGAACAGGTTCCCCAGATTCAACACACCATTGAAGAACTCGGCGAACCCGTTTTCGACGACACCTTAGCCGGACTGGACCCCGTGGATGATGTGGCGGACGCGATTCGCGAAGCCATCGTGCCCGAACCCCCAATTTCCGTTTCTGACGGTGGGGTGATTCGTGACGGGTTCAACGCCCAACTAGACGAATACCGCGACGCCATGCGTAACGGTAAGACCTGGTTGGCTGAAATGGAGGCCCACGAACGTGAAGTCACCGGCATCAATAACCTAAAGATCGGCTACAACCACGTCTTTGGCTACTATATCGAAGTCACCAAGGTCAACTTGGACAAGCTGCCAGCCGACCGGTATGAACGGAAACAAACGCTGGCCAACGCCGAACGTTTCTCCACGCCAGAACTCAAGGAAAAAGAACGTTTGATTTTGGAGGCGGAAGAAAAGTCCGTGGCGTTGGAGTACAAGTTGTTCGTTGACCTGCGCGAACAGGTCAAGGAAGCCATCACCCGCCTGCAGAAATTAGCAGCCACGATTGCGGCGCTGGACGTGCTCCAAAGTTTCGCTGTGGTCAGTGAAGACTACCATTTCGTTAAGCCTACGCTGGTTAGCGGCCATGACTTGAAAATCGTTCAGGGACGTCACCCCGTGGTCGAAAAGGTCTTGGGCCGCCAATCGTACGTGCCCAATGACGTGACGATGGCTGACGACACGAATATTTTGCTGATCACCGGGCCCAACATGTCCGGGAAGAGTACCTACATGCGGCAACTGGCCTTGACCGTCATCATGGCGCAAATGGGGTGCTTCGTGCCCGCCGAATCAGCGTCCATGCCCGTGTTTGACCAGATCTTCACGCGTATTGGGGCGGCCGACGACCTGATTTCGGGCCAAAGTACCTTCATGGTCGAAATGCAAGAGGCCAACCGCGCCTTGAGCCAGGCCACCGCCAACAGCTTGATCTTATTCGATGAAATCGGGCGGGGGACGGCGACCTATGATGGGATGGCGTTAGCCCAAGCCATCATTGAGTTCGTCCACAACCGCGTCCACGCCAAGACCCTGTTTTCGACCCACTACCACGAGTTGACGGCCTTGGACCAATCCTTGAAGCAACTCCGCAACGTCCACGTGGGTGCCGTTGAGCGCGACGGTGACCTGGTCTTCTTGCACCAAATGCAACCGGGACCGGCTGACAAGTCCTACGGGATTCACGTTGCCAAGTTGGCGGGGATGCCAGCCAAGCTGCTAGACCGCGCTGAGGTCATCTTAGAGCAATTAGAGCAATCGGCCGACGCCCAACCCGCTGTGGCACCAGAAACGGCTCAGACAACGTCACAGACGCCAGAACAGCCGGCTGAAGCCCTAACTACACCGGCACCAGTTGCCGACGCCCAACCGCAGTCAGCAGCGGCCACCGCCAGCGAACCGGCTAAGGCCGAAGCGCCTGCGGAAACGCCCGCTACGGACCAACAGTTGTCCTTGTTCACGGACGAGCCAGAACTGAATCCGGCCCAAGCCAAAGTGCTCAGCCAGATCAGCGACTTAAACCTCATGGGCATGACCCCCATGGCCGTCATGAACCAAGTCTACCAATGGCAACAAAAGTTGGCGAAAAAGTCGTAGAACGGGCAACACAGTGTTGGGCTGTCCGCCTACCGAAGTTGTTTGTTGATAAGGTAAGAGGTAACCGACCGCCTGCGGCTGCCAGGGTTCCGCCTGCTCTGGGGAACGCTTCCAGCCTGAGAAGCGGGCTTCCACCTCGCTTTGAAGCCTTGCACAACCCGCAAGTCTCCAAAGTCGTCCCACGCTGTAGGCTGAGACAAAACCTCAGCCAACACCGTCGTCACAGCTGGCTACACCCTGGCGACCTCCGGCTAGATTGCTGCCTGTCAGCTACTTTGCGCTTAGCCAACTTCGGCTAGGTTGCCGGTGATTAAACCAGCTGCTGATGGCAGTCATCGTTGTAGCCGGGAGTTCGCCAAATATGGGCTCAGCCGTGGGAGTTTCCTTAGCGGCATGGGTTTACGCCGGTTAGGAAACTGGCGTCTTTGAGACGTGACTTTCGGCTCAAAGGCGAGGTGTCGAGACCGCACTTTGGCTCGACCCGTCCGCCCACAGCGTTCCAGTCCCATATTTGGCGAACGGTAGGCGGAAATTTTCACCAATTTTGAAATGACAACACAAGCTTAAGCAAAAAAGAGAGGAAGGGTCGTTGATGACCAAGATTCATGAACTAGCGTCGGTCTTAGCCGACCAAATTGCCGCGGGTGAAGTGGTCGAACGGCCCGCATCCGTGGTCAAAGAACTGGTCGAAAACGCCGTGGATGCCCACAGCACGCAGATCGACATCACGGTGGAAGAGGCTGGCCTAAAGCTGATCACCGTGGTCGATGACGGCGACGGGATCGCCGATGAGGATACCGAGATGGCCTTCAAACGCCACGCCACCAGTAAGATCACCGACCGCCGGGACCTATTTCGCATCAAGTCCCTGGGGTTCCGGGGTGAAGCGTTGCCCAGTATCGCTTCCGTGGCGGACGTGACGCTGACGACCTCGACTGGTAGTGTGGGGACCTTGATCCACAACGTCGGCGGGGTGATTCAAGAACACACCGCCGCGGCTGCGCGCAAGGGGACCACGGTGACGGTACGGGATTTATTTGGCAACGTGCCGGCCCGACTGAAGTACCTCAAGTCGCCGGCAACTGAATTGGCGCGTATCACGGATATCGTCAACCGCTTGGCGCTGAGTTACCCGAACGTGGCCTTCTCACTGGTTCACAATGGCCGTGAGCTGACACGGACCACGGGGCGCGGCGACCTACAACAGGTGATTGCCGGTATTTATGGCGTACAGAGTGCGCGCAAAATGGTGGCCATCAACGGCAAGAACCCGGACTTTCAGGTCAAGGGGTACGTGAGCCTACCGGAATTGACGCGGGCCAGTCGGCAGTACATTTCGCTCCTGCTAAACGGGCGGTACATCCACAACTTTCAGCTGAGCAAGGCCCTGATTGCGGGGTACGGCTCCAAGCTGATGGTCGGCCGTTATCCGTTGGCCGTGTTGGACATCACCATGGATCCGTTGTTGGTCGACGTGAACGTCCATCCCACCAAGCAAGAGGTGCGTATCAGCCAGGAGCCTGAGCTGACGCAGCTGATTCAAGACACGGTGTTCAAACGTCTCTCGCAAGAAAACTTGATTCCAGACGTGTTCGACGAAATACCCGCCAAGAAGCGCGAGGCCCGGACCACGGATCAACTGACCATGGCGCTAAACGACGTGTCGGCTAAATATGACATGTCGGCCCAGCACACGCAGCCAGCACCGCAACCGGCCGAAAGCGCGGCAACCACGCCAACGCCGGCCCAAGCCAAGTCGACGCCGGCAGCGGGTCCGCAGCCGCTTGAGACGCCAGAAGAGGTGCCGGTTGCGCCCGTGGTCATCCACGACAAGCACGATTTCGCCTTACCCGCCGCGCAGGCGTTTGATACGAAATACCGGACTGAACGTGTGGCGGCACCCTTAGGCGGACGTGCGGTGACGCCCCCGACGCTTGATCCGGCGCCTAGCGCTGCGATAACGGCGCCAGAGCCTCCAGCCCAACGGTTTCCCCAGTTGCGTTACCTGGGACAAGTCCACGGGACGTATTTGTTGGCGGAGGCCGATGACGGCTTGTATTTGGTCGACCAACACGCCGCCCAGGAACGGGTGAACTATGAATTCTACCGGCAGGCCATTGGTGAGGTCAGTGATGATGAGCAGAAATTACTGGTGCCCATCGTCTTGGACTACCCGACGACCGACGTTTTGGAGCTGACCAACCATTTGGAAACGCTGGCCAGTGTCGGGATTCATTTGGAATCCTTTGGCCCCAACAGCTTCATCGTGCACGAACACCCGACCTGGTTCAAAGCCGGTCAGGAAACGGACACGATCAAAGAAATGATCGATTGGGTCTTGAAGGACGGCAAGATCAGTGTGGCAGCCTTTCGCGAGAAGACGGCCATCATGATGAGCTGTAAACGGGCCATCAAGGCCAATCATCACTTGGACGACCAACAGGCCCGCGCCTTGCTCAAGAAGTTAGCGACGGCGGAGAATCCGTTTAATTGCCCCCACGGCCGGCCGGTGCTGGTCCACTTTACCGATCAGGACTTGGAGAAGTTGTTCAAACGCATCCAAGACCCGCACCATTCCGGGGATGATTGGGGCGAGTAGCAACTAACTGCCCATTTGCCAGGTAAATGTGGTACAATTTAAAAAGCAAACATATGTTTTCTTAAAGGAGATTAATGGGCATGTATGAATACCTTCACGGCACGATTGCGGCGGTCTATCCGGACCATGTGGTCGTGGACGTTAACGGCGTCGGTTATTTGGTCAACACGGCCAATCCGTACCGCTACGCTGCGGGGACCAAGGCAGTGACGATTTACGTTTACCAGGCCGTGAGTGACACGGCGCAAACGCTGTATGGCTTCGCGGACTTTGCGGAAAAGCAGTTGTTTTTGAAGCTGATCAACGTGAACGGCATTGGGCCCAAGAGTGCGTTGGCTATCTTGGCCAATCCGGACCATCAAGGGCTGATGCTGGCCATCAAGACCAACGACGTGAGTTTCTTGACGAAGTTCCCGGGAATCGGCAAGAAGACGGCCGGGCAGATTGTGTTGGACCTGCAAAACAAATTAGATGACCTGGCACCGGCCGACGATGGCGCGTTATTTACACCCGAAGTTGCGACCGGTGACGGGCAAAACCCTGAACTGGACGACGCCATTGCGGCGCTGACGGCATTGGGCTACAGGGCCGCCGCAGTCAAGAAGATCACGCCCAAGTTACGGCAATTTGCCGGTCAAGATACCAATGATTATTTAAGCGAAGGCTTACGATTACTGACGGAATAAGACGAAAGGAGGCTGACCCATGGCTGATGATGATCGCATCATTTCCCCGGAACCAGCGGACGACAACGAAGACTCGATTGAAAAGTCCCTGCGGCCGCAGACCCTGGCCCAGTACATCGGTCAGGATCCTATCAAGCACGAATTGTCTGTGTACATCCAAGCGGCTAAGCAACGGGAAGAGTCGTTGGACCACGTACTGTTGTACGGCCCTCCTGGCTTAGGGAAGACCACGCTGGCGATGGTGATTGCCAACGAAATGGGTGTCCACATTCGCACGACCAGCGGCCCCGCAATCGAGAAACCCGGGGACCTGGTGGCGTTGTTAAATGAGCTTCAACCCGGCGATATTTTGTTCATCGATGAAATTCACCGATTGCCTAAGATTGTGGAAGAAATGCTGTACTCGGCGATGGAAGACTTTTACATCGACATCGTGGTTGGGCAAGGACCCACCGCCCATCCCGTGCATTTCCCATTGCCGCCATTCACCCTGATTGGGGCGACGACGCGGGCTGGCCTGCTGTCCTCGCCACTGCGCGACCGCTTCGGTATCGTGGAGCACATGGCTTACTACCAGACCCGTGACCTGCAGGAAATCGTCACGCGCTCGGCGGATATCTTTAACACGGAGATTGCCACCGAGGGCGCCCACGAGATTGCCCTGCGTTCACGCGGGACGCCGCGAATTGCTAACCGGTTGTTGAAACGGATTCGGGACTTTGCGGAAGTGTCGCCCGACCACAGTACGATCGACCTGGCTATCGTTGACCACGCGTTAACGTTGTTGCGGGTGGATTCGGCGGGCTTGGACGCCACGGATATCAAGTTACTGGAAACCATGATTGATTTTTACGACGGCGGACCGGTCGGGTTGAACACCCTGGCTGCCAACGTTGGTGAAGAAACGGAAACGGTCGCGGCCATGTACGAACCGTATCTGCTGCAGCGGGGGTATTTGAAACGTACCGCGCGCGGACGGGTCGTCACGGCTGCCGGTTATGAGCACTTGGGGCGGACCATGCCTCAGGACAACGCGTAAAGGAGTTGAACCACCTTGGGATACACCTTAGATGATTTTGATTACGACTTACCTCACGAACTGATTGCACAGACACCGATTAAGCAGCGCGACACCTCGCGGCTGTTGGTACTGGACCACACGGCGGGAACCTTAGCGGACAAACATTTCTATGACATCCTCGACGAGCTACACGCGGGGGATGCCTTGGTCATGAACAATTCGCGGGTCATGCCAGCCCGGTTGTACGGGGTCAAACCCGAAACCGGCGGCCACGTGGAGGTACTGTTGCTGCACAACGTGGAAGGCGACGTCTGGGAGACCTTGATGAAGCCGGCCAAACGGTTGCGCGTCGGTCAACAGGTGGTCTTTGGCGATGGCCAATTGACCGCCACGGTGACGGAGGAGCGCGACGATGGCATTCGGTTGATTGAATTCCACTACGACGGTATCTTCATGGAAATCTTGGAACGTCTGGGCGAAACGCCACTGCCGCCGTACATCAAGGAAAAACTCGATGATCCGGACCGCTACCAAACGGTCTATGCCAAGGAAAATGGGTCGGCCGCGGCACCAACCGCTGGCTTGCACTGGACGGAAGACTTGTTAGCCAAGGTAGCCGCCAAGGGTGTCAAATTGGTCTACGTGACCTTACACGTCGGCCTGGGGACCTTCCGACCGGTTGAAGAGGCTAACATTGAAGACCACACCATGCACAGCGAGTTCTATCGGTTAGACGCCGACGCCGCAGCCACGCTCAATGACGTACGGGCCAACGGTGGCCGCATCATCGCAACTGGGACCACGTCGATTCGAACCTT
The DNA here is from genome assembly GCA_003666485.1 of Levilactobacillus brevis. Classification (GTDB taxonomy): domain Bacteria; phylum Bacillota; class Bacilli; order Lactobacillales; family Lactobacillaceae; genus Levilactobacillus; species Levilactobacillus yiduensis. The sequence continues at coordinate 2,388,156 of CP032931.1, read as the reverse complement.
GGAAACCATTGGGACCAAGTTCAACGGTAAGATCCAGGCGGATTCCGGCTGGACGGATATTTTCATCAAGCCCGGCTATCACTGGCAGGTGGTCGATGCGTTTATCACCAACTTCCACTTGCCGAAGTCAACGTTGGTCATGCTAGTGGCGGCCTTTACCGGGCGTGATCAGATTCTCAACGCTTACCACCACGCTATTGCAGAAAAGTACCGCTTCTTCAGCTTCGGCGACGCCATGTTTATCAAGTAGTGTGTTATTCCGTCGTGGTCAGCGTAGCGGTGGCTGGCGCCTTGCCGTTCGCCCAATCTGGGCTGGAACGCCGGGGGAGGACGACACAAGCCAAAGAGCGGTCTTGTGTCTTGCTTTGAGCCGGAAAAATCGCCGTCTCAAAGTCACCAATTTACCAGCAAAAGGCGCTGATAAATTCCCCGGCTGAGCCCAGATTGGGCTTCACTCTCGGCTCTGATAGTTGAGTCGTGACGATGAATGCTTCACGGCACTGATACCATGGGAGTGAGAGCATCTACTTTATGGTCCATATGATAGTGCCACTGGTTGAATCTCACTGGCGTTTTGTGGTGTAAGGTCGCTGAAGAACGCGGTCTAACACCACCGACACAGGGTTCCACACCTGCCTGACCACGACTCACATGGTAGCACTGACTTAACTGGACTAAGGTGATGTTGGTGGGAAAATCAATCTAAGTTGCGGATAGCGGCTTTCGGCTCTGATAGCTGAGTTGTGACGATGAATAATTTACGTAGCTGATATCGAGAGTGGATGATCTACTTTATGGTTCACATGATGGTAGTACCACTGGTTTAACCTCGCTGATGCTACCTGATGGTCAGGTTCATCTAGGCTGCGGATACCTGATTCCGGTATTGCTGACTGGATTAGGCCGAGAAAGTTCGGTCTGGGTTGCGGATGAGTACTAGCTTAGCCGGGAGTGGAGCGATTCTAGGCTCAGCCGGGGAATTTAGCAGTGTCCTTTACTGCTAAATTGGTGACTTTAAGACGGTGATTTTCCGGCTTAAAGCAAGGTTCGAGACCGGTCTTTGGCTCGGACCGTCCTCCCCCAGCGTTCCAGCCTAGAGATCGCGTAACGGGAGGCGACTACACCACCAATGCTGCCCAAAACCAAACGCAAATGTAGAAAAGATTTAGAATTAACGGAGGATGATCCATGGAACCCGCGATTAAGTATCGCCTGATTAAAACTGAAAAACACACTGGCGCGCGGCTAGGGGAATTGATTACCCCGCACGGCACGTTTAAAACGCCGATGTTTATGCCGGTTGGCACCCAGGCCGCAATGAAGGGCGCCATTAGTCCCGAGGAATTGGACGAGATGGGCTCACAAGTTATCTTGGCCAACACCTATCACTTGTGGCTCCAACCCGGGCCGGACCTGGTCCAAGAGGCCGGGGGCCTGCACAAATTCATGAACTGGAATAAGGGAATTTTGACTGATTCCGGGGGCTTCCAAGTCTTCTCACTGGCCAAGCATCGTAAGTTGACCGAAGAAGGCGTTCATTTCAGAAATGAGATCAACGGCGACCGGCTCTTCTTGTCACCGGAAAAGGCCATCGATATCGAGAATAAATTAGGTCCCGACATCATGATGAGCTTGGACGAATGCCCGCCATTCTTTGAAAGTTATGACTACGTGAAGCATTCCGTCGAACGGACTAGTCGCTGGGCGGAACGGGGCTTGAAGGCCCATGCTAATCCAGATACTCAGGGACTCTTCGGTATCGTTCAGGGAGCCGGCTTCGAGGACCTGCGGCGGCAATCCGCCAAAGACCTGGTCAGCTTGGACTTTCCGGGATACTCGATCGGTGGGTTGTCCGTCGGTGAGTCCAAGGAAGAAATGAACCGCATCTTGGCGTTTACGACGCCATTATTGCCGGAAAACAAGCCACGCTATTTAATGGGTGTGGGGACCGCAGATTCCTTGATTGACGGGGTCATGCGTGGGGTCGACATGTTTGATTGCGTGTTGCCGACACGAATCGCCCGCAAAGGGACCTGCATGACCAGTCACGGTCGGCTGGTGGTCAAAAATGCCGTGTACACTCACGACTTTGGCCCCATCGACGACGAATGCGACTGTTACGTTTGCCGACACTACACCCGGGCGTACTTGCGGCACCTGTTCAAGGCAGACGAGGACTTCGGCCGTCGCTTGACCAGTTATCACAACCTGTACTTCTTGCATCACCTGATGAAACGGGTGCGCCAGGCCATTTTAGATGATAATTTACTAGACTTACGGGCAGAAGTGTTTGAAAAGTACGGCTACAATGCCGAACATCCGAAGAATTTCTAAAAATAATTGGACGGATTCCTTGGATTCTGGTAAAGTTGTCCAATAGATAGACCATAAAGGGGTGAACAAATGTGTTAGGAAACTTAACGATTGCTGCCGGTGCTGGTGGCGGTTACTCAACGTTGATTATCTTAGTTGTTTTCTTAGCGTTGATGTACTTCTTGATGTTGCGGCCACAACAAAAGCAACAAAAGAAGCACCGTGACATGATGAGCCAACTTAAAAAGGGTGATCACGTCATCACGATTGGCCGGTTACACGGTGTGATCGATGAAATCAACCAAGCGGACCAAACGGCAACTTTGGACTGTGATGGTATCTACTTAGTCTTTGACCTGCGGGCCATTGCGCAGGTAACGTCACAAGCACCGCAAGCTGTGACGGCCCCAGCCGCTGAAGAAAAGACCAGTGAAGCTGCTAGCGACGACAAGCCAGCTGACAGTGCCGCTGATGATTCAGCTAGCGACGCCAAAGCAACGGACGACGCTACCGAGTCAACTGATGATGACTCAGCTAAATAGTGCGAAAAGTACGGTCTCCTGGAGGCCGTTTTTTTTTCGCGATAAATTTCCCTTTACTGGTACTAACGAAATTAGCCGGAGAAAAGTAACCCTTTCGCTGAAGAATCCGTCGAAACATTTAGGCTAATCCCGACGTAACGGCAGTTAGCAGATAAATCTGATGTCATTTCTCGTAGGATAGGCGGCCATAAATGATTGTATTAGCGCGTTGCTTCCCAGGAGGCCAATGTTCTGTCCGCTAATATTGGTGAAACCATAAGCCTGCGTCAGTCAGGGATTTTGCCTGCTTATGGGAGACACCTCCAGCCTGCGGAGCGGTCTCTCGGCTCGACACAGTTGGCATCATCTCTGGCAGGTTGATGATTATCGGCAACACTGTGTTAGCTAAAGATTGATTGTCAGTTGGGCTGCTATCTGGGGCTAAGCTGACTGTTATTAGCATGCACACTTGTAGCCGAGAGTTCGCCAAATATGGGTTCAGCCGTGGGAGTTTCCTTAGTGGCGCGATCCATGCCACTTAGGAAACTGGCGTCTTTGAGACGCGGGTTCTCGGCTCAAAGCGAGGCCGAGACCGTTCCTCAGGCTCGGTCCGGTCCGCCCACCGCGTTCCGACCCATATTTGGCGGACGGTAGGCGGCCAGTTTCTAATACGAAATTGTAAACGACTAATCTTAACGTCATAAACCGCATAGCGACAATAGCTCTAGCCGAATTTCGTTTTCCAGCCTTAAGTAATTGAAGACAAACGTTTGTTTGGGTATAATTTAATTATTAAAGGGAGGTCACAATTTCTAACCAGTGGCCATGATGTAGATTGTCCAAGAAGGGGGGTGGCCCGCGTGGTGCCGGAGAAGTATACGCAACGCAAAATTATTCACGTCGACATGGATGCCTTTTACGCCTCCATTGAGGAGCGCGACCACCCCGAATTCAAGGGCCACGCGTTGATCATTGCTCGGGACCCCAGAACGACTGGCGGCCGCGGCGTGGTGACCACCGCCAATTACGTCGCCAGAAAGCTCGGTGTGCACTCGGCAATGAATGCCAACGAAGCCTTAAAGCTGGCGCCCAAGGCTACCTTTAAGACCCCAGATTTCCCGCATTACCGCGAGATTTCCGATCAGATTCACGCCATTTTTCATGAATATACCGATAAGATTGAAACCGTGGCGTTTGACGAAGCCTATCTGGACGTGACCGAGAACAAAAAACACCTGCATTCCGCGGTTCAGGTCGCCCATGAGATTCAAGTGGAGATTTTCGATAAGACGCATTTGACCTGTTCGACCGGGATTTCCTACAGCAAGTTTCTGGCCAAGGAGGCCTCGGACTTTCGCAAGCCGGTGGGGGTCAGCGTCATTTTGCCCGAGGACGCCCACGACTTCTTGATGGCGTTGCCCATTGAACGCTACCGCGGGGTCGGTAAGAAGACGGTGCCCAAGATGCATGAGCTGGGAATCCTGACCGGGGCCGACCTGTATCAGCGCTCGCAACTCGAGCTGATTCATGACTTTGGTAAATTCGGCTACGTGCTCTATCAGCGGGTGCGCGGCATTGATGAGCGGCCGGTCGAGTACCAGCGTGAACGCAAGTCGATTGGCAAGGAGCGCACTTACGGCCCGCCGTTGGCGTCGGTCGGCGAGGTCGAAAGCCAACTCCAGCGGCTAGCCGAAATGGTTGCCGTGACCGTTAAGCAAAAACAACGCCACGGCAAGACCTTGGTCCTTAAGTTGCGGGACAGCGAGTTCAACACGATTACCAAACGCGTGACCCAGACTGACTTCATTGAGAACGATGCCGCGGTGTACTACGACCTGGCGTTAGACCTGTATCACAGTGTGGCCAGCGCCGACGAGCAGGTGCGCTTGTTGGGCATCACGCTGACCGGACTAGCCGCGCAAACATTTGAAAATGTCCGCCTACCGCTGTTTGATGGCGATCGAACCGACCGTGACTGAACGAAAAGCCGTAAACTTTCTTTGAAATTAGGCGCCAAAACTTGTATACTGAAACGCGGTATCGACGCGTCTTGGTCGAAAAAATCGGATAGAAAACGGGTGAAATTATGGCTATTGAAGCTGCCATTTTAGAAGAAATCAAGAAATACCAAACAATTATGATTCACCGTCACCAACGGCCAGATCCTGACTGTATTGGGGCGCAGCTGGCCTTACGGGACATTTTACGGGCTAGTTTTCCCGATAAGAAGATCTTCGCTGTGGGCAAACACTATCCAGGCTTTGATTGGATGGGCCAGGCCGACCAAGATGTGCCTGACGATGCGTATCACGAGGCGTTAGTGATCGTTGTGGACACGGCTAACCAACCACGGATCGACGATGAACGTTGGTCAACGGGGGCGGCGGTCATTAAGATCGACCACCATCCCAATGATGATGCCTTTGGCGACATCCAATGGGTCTTGGACCAAGCGTCCAGCACCTCAGAAATCATGTACGATTGGTACGCCGCTAACCAAGCGGAATTGACGCTGCCAGACGATGCGGCACGGCTACTGTATGCCGGCATTATTGGCGACACGGGTCGCTTCATGTACCCCGCCACCTCCGCCAACACGTTTGCCGTTGCTGGCAAGCTGTTGACGTACAACTTCTCGATGACCGACGTCAACCAGGCGGAAGACGAAATTTCGCCCGCTATGGCGCGGTTGTCCGCTTACGTTTACCAGAACTTAGAAATTTTGCCAAGTGGGGCGGCTTATTTAAAGTTGACCGACGAAATCGTGGAATCCTTTGGCTTGTCGGCCAAGGATTCGACGTCCGCGGTCGTACCGCTACCCGGAAAGATCACCACGGTGGTCGCTTGGGCCATTTTTGTGGAATCCAAGGACAAGACGTTCCGGATTCGGCTCCGTTCCAAGGGACCATCCATCAATGAATTGGCGAAGAACCACGGTGGGGGCGGCCACGCCCTTGCCAGTGGTGCCACGGCCCACGATCAGGCAGAAATTGACCAGGTTATCCACGAGCTCGATGAGTTGGTGGCTAGCACTAAAGGAGAAAATGAATGACCGCAGATTTTAATGAATTCAAGCTACAGCCGTACATCATGACGGCGTTGCACAAGATTGGCTTCACCGAGCCGACCAAGGTCCAAGAAAAGTTGATTCCCGTGATTGCGGCGGGTAAAGACGTTGTGGGCCAATCACAAACGGGAAGTGGGAAAACCCATACTTTCCTGTTGCCGATTTTTAATCAATTAACTTCAGACAACCAGGTTCAGGCCGTGATCACCACGCCGAGCCGGGAATTGGCTTACCAGATTCACACGGCGGCCGAACAGTTGGCCGCAGAAGCCCCCTTTGAAATTCGCATTGGTAATTACGTTGGCGGGACTGATAAGAAGCGCCAGGTGGAAAAACTCCATCATTACCAACCCCAACTGGTCATCGGGACACCGGGTCGGGTCATGGATTTGATTCAATCCGACGCCTTGGACGTGCATACCGCGCGCCAATTTGTCGTTGATGAAGCCGATATGACGCTGGATCTTGGGTTCTTGGATCAGGTCGACCGCATTGCCGGGCGGATGCCTAAAGACCTACAGATGATGGTCTTCTCCGCAACGATTCCGCAACGGTTGAACCCATTTTTGCAAAAGTATATGAACCATCCCGTCGTGGAAGAGATTCCGACCGATACGATTATTTCCGACACCATCGACAACTGGTTGATCTCGACCAAGGGCCAAAACCGGAACCAATTGATCTACCAATTGATCACGATGGGTGAACCTTATTTAGTCTTGATCTTTGCCAACACCAAGACGCGGGTCGAACAGATTCACGACTTCTTGCAGGCACAGGGCATGAAGGTCGCCATGATTCATGGAGGCATCAAACCGCGGGAACGGAAGCGGGTCATGCGTGAGGTCAAGAACCTGCAGTACCAATTCGTCGTGGCCACTGATTTAGCGGCACGGGGGATTGATATCGAAGGGGTCTCCCACGTCATCAACGACGACATCCCAGAAGACCTGGACTTCTTTGTCCACCGGGTCGGCCGGACGGGTCGTCAGGGAATGCACGGGACGGCCATCACGCTGTACTCACCAGACGAGGAAGCCAAGGTCGCTGAGATTGAAGCCATGGGCATCAAGTTCGAGCCCAAGCGTATCAGTAACAACGAAATCGTGGACTCCTACGACCGTAACCGCCGGACCAAGCGAAACAAGAGTACGGAAAAGCTAGATCCAGGTTTGATTGGCTACGTGAAGAAAAAGAAGAAGAAAATCAAACCAGGGTACAAGCACCAAATCAAGCAAGAAATTCACCGCAGAAAAGACCAAGAACGCCGAATCGCCCAACGTCAAAGCGCAAGAAACGAGCGCAAGAGAAGAAAGCGCGAGTCGGATCGGTATCAGTAAAGAGTGTGGAGCGAACCGCTTAGACTCTGAGCATTAGAGGAATAAGGTGTTCCTGTTCGGCAAAGCCGAATGGGGGCACCTTATTTTTCTAAGCGCAGGAGTCTGGTTCGCGGAGCACGTTTCGGAAGCCGCCAGGACCAAGATAGATTGGCGAAAATATCTTGAACGAGCCGAACCAGTCAAAACTTGAAGAGCGGATCCCAGGCAGGAGTCCTTATTTTTACTAAGCGCAGGGACCTGCCCTTTTTCGCACGTTTCGGAAGCCGCCAGGACCAGGATAGCATGGCGGAAATATCTTGAACGAACCGAACCAGTCCAAACTTGAAGAGCGGATCCCGGGCAGGAGTCCTTATTCTTACTAAGCGCAGGGACCTGCCCTTTTTCGCACGTTTCGGAAGCCGCCAGGACTAGGATAGCATGGCGGAAATATCTTGAACGAACCGAACCAGTCCAACCACAAAGAACCACCCCAGGATAGGGGCACCTTATTTTTCTAAGCGCAGGAGTCTGGTTCGCGGAGCACGTTTCGGAAGCCGCCAGGACCGGGATGAAGTGGCGAAAATATCTTGAACGAACCGAGCCAGTCCAACCGCAAAGAACCACCCCAGGATAGGGACACCTTATTTTTCTAAGCGCAGGAGGCCTAATTTTTACTGTCCGCAACCCCCCAGTTAGAAAAAAATCCCCAACATTCTCCAAAACCAAGAAACCTTAATTGACAAGGAGCCGCACCACCCCTATAATTTCAATTGGACATTTAAATATTATTGCGAGGATATACCCCGAGTTCGTGACTTTCAGAAACGTTTTGGTAGCTGTGAAAAACGACTCATGAATTTGGTGGCGCTCCCTCAGTTTCATCGCGACTCAGCGTTATGAGTTTAAGAGGTTAACGATTAAAACATCGTTGCAAGTAGAGTGGTACCGCGCTTCGGCGTCTCTACGGGCAACGGTGTTTTTGACATTTTTGGGAGGGTATTTAAGAGATGAAAGAGCTTACAAGTAGTCAAATTCGTCAAATGTACCTCGACTTTTTTAAGTCGAAGGGCCACACGATTGAACCCAGTGCATCACTGGTGCCTAAGGACGATCCATCATTACTGTGGATCAATTCCGGGGTTGCCACGATGAAGAAATACTTCTCCGGCCAAGTTGTGCCAGAGAATCCGCGGTTGACCAGTTCACAAAAGAGTATTCGGACCAACGATATCGAAAACGTTGGGAAGACGGCGCGGCACCACACGTTGTTTGAAATGCTCGGGAACTTTTCCGTGGGGGATTACTTCAAGAAAGAAGCCATCACGTGGGCTTGGGAATTATTAACGTCCCCAGACTGGTTTGGCTGGGATCCAGACAAACTGTACATGACGGTCTACCCAAAGGATACGGATGCCAAAAAGGATTGGGAAGCTGCTGGCGTTGCGCCCGACCACATTATTGCCGTTGAAGATAACTTCTGGGATATTGGTGAAGGTCCTTCGGGTCCCGATTCCGAAATCTTCTACGACCGTGGCGAAGCCTTCAACAACCTGGCTGATGACGATCCAGAAAACTATCCTGGTGGCGAGAACGAACGTTACCTGGAAGTCTGGAACATCGTGTTCTCCCAGTTCAACCACGAACCCGATGGCTCATACAAGCCATTGCCTCGGAAGAACATTGATACGGGGATGGGCCTCGAACGGGTCGTTTCCATTTTCCAAAATGCTCGGACGAACTTTGAGACCGACTTGTTCCTGCCAATCATCGAAAAGACGGCGGAACTTAGCGACGGCAAGAAGTATGGTGCCAACGCTGAAGACGACGTGTCGTTTAAGGTGATTGCTGACCATGCGCGGGCAATTACGTTTGCCATTGGTGACGGCGCGTTGCCTGGAAACGAAGGCCGCGGTTACGTCATCCGGCGTTTGATTCGGCGGGCTATCGTCAATGGCCAAAAGCTGGGTATCCAAGGGGCCTTCTTGGACCAATTGGTACCAGTCGTGGGTAAGATCATGCAATCCTACTACCCAGACGTGCTGAAGCAAGCCGATTACATTGCCAAGGTCGTGCGGTCAGAAGAAGACCGATTCGGCGAAACACTGGACGGTGGGTTGACGCTGTTAAACAGCTTGATTGCCGACTTGAAGAAGCAGGGTGGCAGCCAAATCGCTGGTCCCGATGCCTTCAAGCTCTACGATACGTACGGCTTCCCGGTTGAATTAACGGAAGAGTACGCCGACGACCAAGACATTACGGTCGACGTTGATGGCTTCAAGGCTGAAATGCAAAAGCAAAAGGATCGGGCCCGTAATGCCCGGGGCAAGCAAACGGCGATGGGCCTGCAACATGACCTGTTGATCAACGTGAAGACCCCTAGCAAGTACGTGGGCTATACCCAACTGGCCACGACCAGCAAGCTGACGGAACTGGTCGTTGATGACCAACTGGCTGACGAAGCCGCGTCCGGCACGGTCGAAGCCATGTTCGATACCACACCGTTCTACGCGGAAATGGGTGGTCAAGTCGCTGATAAAGGGGACATCTTGGACGAAGCCGGTCACGTGGTTGCCCACGTGGCGGACGTGCAACATGCGCCAAACGGCCAAAACCTGCACACGTTGACGGTCGTTGCCCCATTGAAGAAGGGTGCCACTTACCAGCTGAAGGTCGACACGGTCTTCCACAGCAAGGTCGAAAAGAACCATACCGCGACCCACTTGTTGGACAAGGCGTTGCGTGAAGTCTTTGGCGAACACACCCAACAAGCCGGTTCATTGGTTGAAGGCGACTACTTGCGGTTTGACTTCACCCACTTTGGGCAAGTCGACCCCGCTGATTTAGCCAAGGCCGAAGCCATCGTTAACGAGAAGATCTTCGCAGAAATGCCCGTAACGACGGTTGAAACGGATATTGAATCCGCTAAGAAGATGGGCGCCATCGCGCTGTTTAGCGAAAAGTACGGCAAGGTCGTCCGGGTCGTGAGCGCAGGTGATTTCGTCACTGAATTCTGTGGTGGGAACCACGTCAAGAACACCAACGAAATTGGTTTGTTCAAGATCACCTCTGAATCCGGTGTTGGTGCCGGTGTTCGGCGGATCGAAGCCGTAACGTCTGCGGCCGCTTACAAGTACCTGCATGACCATGATGAGATCTTAAGCGCCGTTGCTGGCGATTTGAAGGTCACTCAGGTCACTGAGGTCGAACAGAAGGTCCAGGCCCTCCAAGCCCAAGTCAAGAGCTTAGAACAGAAGCAAGCTGCCTTAGAAGGCAAGTTAGCCAGTCAAGAAGCCAGCGCTGTCTTTGACAACGTGACGACGGCCGGGAGCTACAAGCTGATCAGTGGGACCGTTCAAGTCTCCAAGATGGATCAGTTGCGGGCTTTAGCAGACACTTGGCGTGACCAAGCCCTCTCTGATGTGTTAGTATTAGGAGCTGAAGTCAATGGCAAGGCTAACCTGATCGTTGCGGTCAGTGCTGACAAGCAAAAGCAGGTCAAGGCCGGCGATTTGATCAAAGCCATTTCACCGAAGATCAACGGTGGTGGCGGCGGTCGGCCGAACCTGGCGCAAGCCGGTGGGAAGAACCCAGCGGGCTTGCCAGACGCCATGACAGCAGCTGCCGATTGGTTATCAGCGCAAGACTAGACTGATGATCGGCAATCAGGTAACGAGTTACTTGCAAGTTCAGCGAGTTCTGTTACACTGGTAATATATTTAACTGGGTTAACCTGGTGAGTGCGATTGATTCATCAGCAATTGAAACTAAAGAATGGCTTAGTGGAGGGGAGCAGCTCAATTGGGCGGCTCCCTTCGTACCAGTCGTATTACGAATAGATTACATTGCGCTAGTCCGTTGTAGTTTGACCGGTAATCGAGTAAAATTGAGGCTAAGTGAGGAAGTGCGGGGGTGTTTTATAGTGAGTTCATTAGACAAAACGATGTATTTTGACTTTGGCGCTAACCAACCAAAGGACGTCCACGATACACTGGTAACGGTTTATCAGGCACTAGAGGAAAAGGGTTACAACCCAATTAATCAGATTGTCGGTTACCTCCTATCGGGCGATCCTGCATACATTCCGCGGATCAATGATGCCCGGAACTTGATTCGTAAACATGAACGTGACGAGATTATTGAAGAACTCGTGCGGGTTTACCTGAATCAGAATGGACCGGTGAAACCTTCATGAAATTAATGGGGTTAGACGTTGGGTCCCGAACCGTCGGCATTGCGATCAGCGACGCCCTCGGGTGGACGGCACAAGGCATCGAGATCATTCCAATCAAAGAAGAGGAACAAGTCTTTGGGTTGGATCGGGTCGCGGAACTGGTACAGGCCCACGAAGTCCAAGGCTTTGTGGTCGGGTTACCCAAGAACATGAACAATTCGTTAGGACCGCGGGCGGCAGCGTCCAAGCACTACGGTGAGATGCTAACGGAGAAGTTCGGCCTGCCCGTCGACTTTGAAGACGAGCGGTTGACAACCGTTGAGGCGGAGCGTATGTTAGTGGAACAAGCGGATACGTCTCGTCGTAAACGCAAAAAAGTTATTGATAAATTGGCTGCCGGGCTGATTCTCCAGAACTATCTGGATCGCCACGGCAAGCTGACTAAAGAAAAGTGAGGTTTCCCATGAACGAAGACCAAGAACAAATCACATTAGTTGACGAAAACGGTAATGAAGAACTGTACGATGTCCTGTTTACCTTTGAATCTGACGATTTTGGTAAGTCATACATCTTGATTTACCCATCCGGCAAGAGCGATGACGACGAAGTTGATATCCAAGCCTACGCCTTACCAGAAGACGATGATCCAGCCAACCCATCTGGTGGCGACTTACAATTGATTGAGTCCGACGAAGAATGGGATATGGTTGAATCCGTACTGAACACCTTCTTAGCTGACGGGACCATTGATCCTAACGCCGGCAAAAAAGACTAGTCAGTTTCAACGCAGGGACGGAAGAAATTCCGTCCTTTTTGCTACGGAAAATTTCCGTGGTCCTAATCACTCCTTAGCTGACGAGACTGTGTGTCATTGCCGCCTACCGTTCGCTAAATATGAGACTGGATCGCGGTGGGCGGACGGGTCGAGCCAAAGAGCGGTCTCGACACCTCGGCCTTGAGCCGAAAGCCCGCGTCTCAAAGCCGCCAGTTTCCTAACCAGCAATTTAAGCTGCAAAACGTGCGGCCGCCTATCATTTAATGGTAAAATAAGGCGTTGTGCAAAACAGGGGGAATTTTAAAATGACTGAAGAGACACACCGCTTTAAAGCCGTTATCGCGGGCAAAAGCTACACGATTGTCGGCCAAGCAACGGATGAACATATGCGGGCAGTGACCGAGGTGCTGAACCAGCAGTTCACGCAGCTCAAGGAACTGTCACCTAATATTAGTAAAGAAGACGCTGCCATCTTAATGGCGTTCAACGCCGTTTCGGACCAATTAAAAATGGCCGCGGCGAACGACCACGACGATGACACCCAGCAAGATCCAGCAGAAACGGGGGAATAGTTTGGTTTTAAGCTTAATCATTCTGGCCGTTTTGATCTTCGGCTTTCGCCGGGGGTACCGGCGGGGGCTGGTCTTACAGGTCATCAACACGATCGGCTACATTGTGGTCTGGATCGTTGCGCGCGTGGGTGCGCGACCGCTAGCCAGTGGGATTGGCCAATTTGTGGGCAATCTGTCACTGAATAGCTCGGTCAGTGCCGTGACGGCGAGTGAAAGTAGTAGCTTTTTCCTAAACGGGCTGGCTTTCTCGGCCATCTTAACGGTGGGCTTTTTCATCGTTCACCGGCTGGCCAACGGCATCAACAAGGTGACTTGGCTCCCCGTGATCCATCAAGTCAACTCGTTAGCGGGCGGGCTCATTAACCTGGCGATTCGCTACGTGGTTATTTTTTTAACGTTAAATTTACTGATTTTGGTGCCCATTTCGGGCTTCCAAAGCAGTTATCAAGCCTCACCAGTCGCCCAATGGATCGTCAAGCAAACGCCGGTCCTATCCAAGCGGGTGTTCAGCTGGTGGCTAACGGAACACACATCGAATTAATTTAATTCGGGAGGAACGCAATGAATTCAAAAACTTTAAAAATTATGGAGTACGACCGCATCAAGCAGGCCTTGCGTGGCTACCTGGTGTCGGCGGCGGGGCAACATGAACTCGCCGAATTAGCGCCCACAGCGGACGCCAAGCAACTCCAAATCTGGTTAGACGAGACCCGGGATGGCGCGGATATCTATCGTTTGGAGAGTGGCATTCCACTGCCCAAGCTAGACGACATTCGGCCGCACCTGCATCGGCTGGCCATGGAGGCAGCTCTGAACGGGTTGGAGTTGGCCCAGATCAGTCGGGTGCTTTGGACGACTGGGTCCGTGGCGAAATTTTTCCGTGACTTAGCCGAAAAGGAAGTGGCACTGCGGCGACTTGACCGAGAAGTCAAGGAACTGGTCACGCTACCTGACGTGACACGGCGGTTGCGGGTCTCGCTGGAAGGTGACGGCCGGTTGACCGATGAAGCCTCACCGGCACTGAAGCAGATTCGCCAACACATTACCCAAACGGAGGCGGCCATTCGTACGTCGATGGACCAATACACCCGGGGCAAGGATGCCAAATACCTGAGCGAAACGATCGTCACGATTCGTGATGACCGCTACGTGATCCCCGTCCGGGCCGAATACAAGCAACGTTTCGGTGGCATCGTTCACGACCAAAGTGCCAGTGGGCAAACGCTGTTTATCGAACCCCAAGCGGTCGTGGGATTGAACAACCGGTTGCGGCAAAACCAAATCGACGAACGCCACGAGGAACAACGGATCTTGGCGGAACTGACCGCGTTATTGGCGCCTTACCAGGATGAGATTTTACGGAACTCGGAAATCTTGGGGCATTTTGACTTTATCAACGCCAAGGCCAAGTACGCCCACGCGTTAAAGGCGACGGAGCCAAAGTTGTCGTTAGACGACCAGGTGAACTTGCGCCAGGCGCGGCACCCACTGATCGACCAAAAGAAGGTCGTCGCCAACGATATTGCCATTGGTAAGGATTACAAGGCTATCATCGTCACCGGGCCTAACACTGGTGGGAAGACGATCACCTTGAAGACATTGGCGCTGATCCAACTGATGGGGCAGTCTGGGTTATTTATCCCAGCCAACGAGAACAGTGTGATTGGTGTCTTCCACGATATCTTTGCGGATATTGGGGATGAACAATCCATCGAACAAAGCCTGAGTACCTTCTCGGGACACATGGAAAACATCGTGGCCATTTTGAAACAGGCCGACGAACACAGCCTGATCGTCGTCGATGAACTGGGTGCCGGGACCGATCCGCAAGAAGGGGCGGCCCTAGCCATCGCCATTTTGGATGAGATTGGGACGCTGGGCAGTTACGCCATGGCGTCGACCCACTATCCAGAGCTGAAGGCTTACGGCTACAATCGGCCGGAGACCATCAACGCCAGCATGGAGTTCAATGGGGAAACGCTGCAGCCAACTTATCACCTGTTAATCGGGATTCCTGGGCGCAGTAACGCGTTAGACATTGCGGCACGGCTGGGAATGCCAGCGCAGGTCGTGGATGCGGCGCGCGGGTTGACCGACCAAGACAGTCAGGACCTAAACGCCATGATCTCTGATCTGACCGAGCAGAAGCGCCGGGTCGATCAGGATGCCGAGAACTTACGGACCCAACTGGCCGAGGCCAACGAGGTCCACGATCAGTTGCAAAAGCAATTTGATGCGTACCAACACCAAAAAGACCAGCTGATGACGGACGCCAAGCGCGACGCCAATCGGTTAGTCGACGAATCCCGCAAGCGGGCCAACCAGATCATTTCCGACCTGCGCAAGAAGCAGTTAGCCGCTGGGAAGAGTGTGGTCAAGGAAGACGAGTTGATTGCGGCGCAAGGGGCCTTGAACGCCTTACAACAGGATACCAAGCTGAAGAAAAACCGGGTCCTCCGGCGCGAAAAGGCCAAGCTGGACTTCCACAAGGGCGACAGCGTGCTGGTCAAGTCCTATGGGCAAATTGGCGTCTTGATGCAGCAGCTGGATGACAATCACTGGGAAGTTCAACTGGGCATCTTGAAGATGAAGATCGCCAACAACGACCTCGAAAAGGCCAAGGACCCTGCCAAGTCGGCCAAGCAGCCACGGGCCAGCGTCAAACGCAGTGGCTCGAGTGGCATGTCACCGACCTTAGACCTGCGGGGTCACCGGTATGAAGAAGCCATGGCCGAGGTGGATCGGTACATCGATTCTGCCTTGCTGGCCGGCTACCCGTCCGTGACCATTATTCACGGGAAAGGGACCGGGGCCTTGCGAAAAGGGGTCACCGAATACCTGAAGCGCAACAACCGAATCAAGAGCTTCGGCTTCTCACCAGCCAATGCCGGTGGGGATGGCTCGACGGTCGTCCGGTTTAAGTAAAAGCGTGTGACCACAGGCGGTTAACTAGAACTACTAATAAATTGTAAGCAATTTAGTTGTGATTTCAGAATATTCTGGTAGACTAAGACTTATAGTTGATAATTTGAGAGGGAGGCAATATGTATGGCAGCAGTAGCAGAAACAACTGATAAGACCTTCGAACAAGATACAGCGAAGGGCGTTACGTTAACTGATTTTTGGGCAACTTGGTGTGGTCCTTGCCGGATGCAATCACCCGTTGTTGAACAGTTATCTGAGGAAATGGACAACGTCACCTTCAACAAGATGGACGTTGACGCCAACCCGAACACCCCACAATCCTTTGGTATTATGAGTATCCCAACCTTGTTGGTTAAGAAAGACGGCCAAGTGGTCGATTCCATCGTGGGTTACCACTCCAAGGATCAATTGAAGAAGATTTTAGACCAATACGTTGAAGCGTAATGGACGCACAAAAGCGACCGCCACAATTTTCTGTGACGGCCGCTTTTTTAATGAACTCCCTGTGAAAAAAACAGATTAGGCGAGATCGGGCTACTCCGCGTCTGGTGACGTTGGGTGGACGATGGCCAAGGGCTCTGGCGCATCGTAATCAGGGATGACATCTTCTGGATCCGTGTAAACGTCAAAGGTCACCGTGGTTGCCTGCAACTTGCGCGGCGAGTCCACCAATTCAGCTTCAGCCTCAACGCCTAGTTGTTGGGCCATCATTTCTGCCAAGAACCCGGCCTCTAAGGTGAAGTCGTCTTCACCAGCAACCTGTTTGCGTAGCTTAACGGGCGTGCCGCTTAACTGCCAGCGCGTCATTTGGGCGGTCTGTTTGACCAGGGTCAGGGTACCGAATCCGGCCTGGGCGAAGAAGGCTGCTGCGTCTTTGGGGTTGCCCAAAGGAAAACGCCGGGCTAGTGATTTGCCAGCCCAGTAACTAATAGCGCCTTGGTCGTCCCCCAGTAATTCGGGGAGTAGCGCTTCACGAATCAGCAGTTGCGGGAAATTAGCGGCTCCGTCGGCATCGGCCATGACGGTTTGATATAAATTTTTCACGATGGTTGGCTCCTTTAGTCCGTTTCAGTTCTGTGACCATTATACCGTAGTTCCTTTACAAATATGACAATCTGATAAACTTTAGGCTTTTTTTAGGACTAACCTGCCATATTGACTAGCAGGAAACTTGAAACCGGTTCATAAAAAGGCGATAATGGAGATTCAAGAACATCGAGAAGGAGCGTTGATTCATGCAAACAGATCCGATTGGCCTTATGGATTCAGGAGTCGGCGGTTTAACGGTTTTAAAGGAAGTTCAGCGGGTCTTGCCTGCTGAAAACACGGTATTTTTAGGTGACCAGGCACGCTTGCCATATGGTCCCCGGTCGCCAGAAGAAGTGACGACCTTTACCCGGCAGATTGCCACTTACTTACGGCAACAGGCCAACATGAAGTTATTTATTATTGCTTGTAACACGGCCACGGCTGCGGCTTTGAGCCAGATGCAAGCCGAGTTACCAGTGCCAGTCGTGGGCGTCATTGCCCCCGGCGCGACCATGGCGGCCCAGACCACGAAGAATCATCAGATCGGGGTCATCGCCACGGAGGGCACGGTGAACAGCGGTCAGTATCAGCGTGATATTTTGGCGGCTGACGCCAAGAGCCAAGTCATCAGTGTGGCGTGTCCGCAGATGGTGACCTTGGCGGAACAAAATGATTTGGATTCCGACCACGCGCGGCAAATCGTGGCCCAGAACTTGGCGCCACTCCAGGGAACCGGCATCGATACGCTGGTCATGGGCTGCACACATTTTCCACTCTTACGCGACGCCATTCAGGCGGCCGTGGGACCGGATGTGATGTTGATTGATCCCGGCGTGGCCGCTGCCCAAAAGGCCGCAGAGATTTTGAAACAGCAACACGCGTTGAACGTCAGTGGGGAACCGGTTACGGCGACCTACTTTACGACGGGTGACGTTAAACAATTTAACCAATTGGCGAGCGAATGGTTGGACCTGGCACCTAAGGCCGTGACTCATTTGCCCGAGTCCGTTCTAGACACTTCCGTGGAGGCAGATTAACTCATGGCAAACACCTTAGTCATCGCAACCAACAATCCCGGCAAGGCCCGTGAATTCCGCGCCATCTTTGAACCCAAGGGCCTGCAAGTCAAAACGCTGGCGGATTTTCCTGATCTCAAGCAAGTTGAAGAGACTGGCACGACGTTTACGGAAAACGCCACGCTGAAGGCGACCGCGGTTGCGCAACAGACCCAGTTGCCCGTCTTGGCCGATGATTCTGGCCTGATGGTCGACGCCTTAAACGGTGAACCGGGGATCTATTCCGCGCGTTACGCTGGGGACCATGACGACGCCAAGAACAACGCCAAATTATTGGCCAATTTACAAGGCGTTCCCGCGGAAAACCGGGGAGCGGCCTTTCACACGTCACTGATTTTGATCAAGCCCAATGGCAAGAAGTTGGTCGCTACCGGCGAAGTCCGAGGGGAGATCTTAACGGCGCCACGCGGCCACGATGGCTTTGGCTACGACCCGTTGTTTTACGTGGCCGAGGATGGCCTAACATTTGCTGAGATGGGTCTGGCGTTGAAGAACAAGCACAGCCACCGCGCGAAAGCCACGGCGGCGATGTTACCGCAATTCGATGAATGGTGGGAGGAAAAATAATGACACGTTGGCTGGTAATCAGTGATAATCACGGCGACCGCGACATCTTGGTGAGTCTCAAGGCGGCTTTAAAACCGGATACCATTTTTCACTGTGGCGATTCGGAAATGACGGCGGATGACCCCTGGTTCAAGGGGGCGTACGTGGTGCAGGGCAACATGGACTTTGATAGTCAGTTGCCGCTGGTACAAACGCCCACGGTGGATGGCTGCAAGGTCCTGTTGACGCACGGGCACTACGATGAGGTCCATTGGGATCTGACCAAGCTCAAACTCCACGCGGACCAAGAGCAAGCCGACCTGGTCTTCTTTGGGCACACGCATGAGCTGGCGGCTGAAGAGGCTGGGGGTCACGTCTTTGTGAATCCTGGTAGTATCAGTCAGCCGCGCGGTGAGTACCGGCAATTAGGCGGAACCTGTGCGCTGATCACCGTGACGCCGACTGCATGGGTCGTGCAGTATTACACCCGCGATGCCCAGCCCGTGCCAGAGTTAAAATTTACCTTTACGCGGAACCAGAAAGGATGACGTAACGCATGATTGACGCTGCTGTTGAGCAGTTACTGCTAGACGACCCCAAAAGTTACGTGATTCTAGCGGACGTCGTGGCCAACGTTACGGCGACCAACACGCTGGAGCATGCTTTAATGGTGCTCTCCAAAGTGGGGTACAGCCGGATTCCGGTGCTGGACGCAGATGACCACCTGCAAGGGATGATCTCGTTAGCCGCGATTACCGACAAACTGCTGCACGTGCCTGGCGCCGCGGTCGAACAGCTCAGTAACTATACCGTAGCTGACGCAATGCTACCTGTGGACCACTGGGTAGACGATCCCAAGAAACTGGAAACGATTTTAAACTATATGATTGACGAGCCTTTTATCCCCTTGTTAAATGACCAAAACGTTTTTCAAGGAATCATCACGCGACGAGAAATTTTAAAGCGCGTGAATTACTTAGCCCACAACCTGGATAACCATTACACCGTGACGGCCTTAACCGACATGGTGCATAGTTCCGAAGGCTAGCGTGGTCTTGGCCCGTAACGTAATGAGGAGGGACCACTTTGAAAGTAGTCTTAGGCATTTTAATCGGCATTTTATGGCTGTTCACGATTGGCTTGGCCATCATGGCCGCCACGGGTGCGGGTAGCTACTGGTCGTTTTTGATTCTGTTCGTGCTAGTCATGTTCAGTACGATCGACTGGTGGCGGCTGGACCGCTAAATAAACACTTAGAAAAAAGTCGCGAGGTCTTTGCCAAGTAGTTTGGCTGAGACATCACGACTTTTTAATTGGTTACTAGGGGTTGCAAGTACAAAAATATCTGTTGAAAGTTGGCTTCCAGGTCGCTGGAAAAGCTAGCAAGGCTCGTCAGGCTCCAAAGTTGACACCTCGCTGTATTGGGGGGGTAATTGCCAGAGGGTTAAGTCGATTATTGTTGGCAAGCATCCTTGTAGCCGAGAGTTCGTCAAATATGGGTTCAGCCGTGGGAGTTCCCTAAGCAGCCTGGTTCATGCTGCTTAGGGAACTGGCGACTTTGAGACGTGTTCTTCGGCTCAAAGCGAAGCCGAGACCGCTTTTCAGGCTCGGTCTGGTCCGTCCACAGCGTTCCAACCCATATTTGGCGGACGGTAGGCGGCCAGTGCAACCTATCATTAGTCGGAAAAACAAGTCAAGTAGCCCAAACAGATCACTTTCCCGCAAGCGGTGCGTGGGTCGGCAGGGTGATGCCAGCCTCACGAATCGCCTTGAGGTAGGCTGTCAAAAAGGTTGCCTGAAGCTTGTATTGACTGCCGTTCTTAGTGACCAGCGTGATCTGGTAGACCAGTTCGCCGGTTGGCAGGGTCACGACGCCGGTAATCACGGGGTCGCCCACCACACTGGGATGTTCCGGTAATAGCCGCGTATTCGTGGCCCGGATAATCTCCGGTAGTTGTTCGACGGGCGTAGTGGACGCAATGGGGATATTGATGGTGGCGTGCATATCGTTGCGCGAGCGATTGGCCACGATGGTAATGTTGCGGTTGGGGATGAAGTTCACGGTCCCATCCGCCGACGTGACCTGAGTGGTCCGCAGCCCCATGGCCGACACCGTTCCTTCAATCAGGCCGATTTTAACCGTGTCGCCAACGTCAAATTGCTGTTCGAGTAGGATCGAGATCCCGGTGACCAGGTCGCTGACAAAGCCCTGTGCGCCCAGCCCTAAAGCCAGACTGAAGATTCCGGCACCGGCGACCAACGTGCCAATCGGGACGCCCAGGGTGGACAGTATGGCGTACGCCCAAAAGAAGATGATGGTGTAGTGAAAGAGATTCATTGTCAGCATGCTGATGGTCTGCAGCCGGTTGCTAGGGCCTTCTTTAGGGGCCAGGTAGCGTTTGAAACTGCGATTCAGGATCCAGCGGCCGATGACGTTAATGACCAGAAATAAGATCGTTAAGAAGAGCAAGCTGAGAAAACGGCTGGTAATCAGGTGCAGCACTTTTTCCCAGTCGAAAGTACTTAAGTAATGTTGGAGCCACTTAGAAGAGGTGGCCGAAGTGGTGATTAGGTCCGTCACGAGACGAGCCTCCTTTGCTAAATATCAGAATACGGCGAACTCGCCGCGCCGTAAACCTTATTTTACTAGTCTTGCCAAAGAAAACCAATCAGAATCGGGGTATTAATTGCGTGTAAGCGCTGAGAATGCTATTCTATTGGTAAGTAACGAGCAAAAGGAGGGGTTGTCATGACCGGTGGACAAGTAGCGGGCCTGATTGCAGCAATTGCGTTTCTAATCTTGGTTCTCTTCATTGGCATGTTCTTAGTAAAAATGAATAAAACGTTGAGTGAGGTCAATCGCTCAATGAAGACGATGACGTCAGATGTGGACGTCATTAGTCACCAGGCCGAAGATATTATGGCCAATGCCAACGAGCTGTTGGAAGACGTGAATAAGAAAGTTGCGACCATTGATCCAGTATTCCAAGCCGCCGCTGATTTGGGTGAGAGTGTTTCTGATTTGAACACAGCTACCCGCAATTTAACCGACCGCGTGGGGGAGACCGCTAAAGCCACGGCCAAGACGTCGCTGGCCGCTCGCGTGGGCAAGACCGCATTTGATTTATACAAGAATCGTAAGCATAAAGAATAGGTTATTTACGGAAAGGAAGTCATGAAGATGGCAAAACACAAATTATTAGCAGGATTGGTATTGGGTGGCGTGGCCTACGCGGCTTATCACACGCTAGATTTGGAACAACGTGAAGCGTTGAAAGATGCCGCTCGTGACCGGTACAACGCTTTAAAGGATCGGGCAGTAGACTACGCGTTCTACGCCGCCGATGCCGCCGATGACTTCAAGGCCGCCTTAGACGACCGGTTGGCCGGCAAGACGGACGCACCCGCATGGCAAGACGCCAGCAATGATGAAACAGCCGCAGATGCCGATGACGACATCGTATTGAGCAGCAATGATGTGAGCGACCTGCCAGACGATGATGCCGCTGATGATACAGCCACTGAGACGACTGACGACGTTGCTGATGAAACTGCAGACGACACGACCAGCGACGAAAAGCCCGCCGCAGACGAACCATCCGCAGACAAGCCAGTTTAATCCCGTATCACCAAGTCACGGCCCCGGCCGCGGCTTTTTTATTTTGTCGGCAAACTGGATTGGGTTGGGCGGTCGCCTGCGGCTGCCACTGGCAATGCTAGCCGCCTACCGTTCGCTAAATATGGGCCGGAACGCTGTGGGCGGCGGGACGAGCCAAAGAGCGGTCTCGTCTCCTCGACTTCGAGCCGAAGACCGCGTCTCAAAGTCGCCAGTTTCCTAAGTAGCATGAACCGCGCTGCTAAAGGAACTCCCACGGCTGAGCCCATATTTAGCGAACTCTCGGCTACGGTAGTTGTGGTCAGCGACAATGAGAGTTGGTCACAGTTTACTGAGGAACAACCGCGTTGGCTGAGGGCTTTGTTGCCTTAGCCGCAGGCGATAGAAGATGACATAAAAAAGTCCACAACCCAAACAGTTGTGGACCCAGTGAACAGTTGTGTTTAACCCACGTAAGTCAGTTCCTTTGAGGTGTGGGTGAATGGTAGGCTGCCGTCTTCAGTGACGTGGACGCAGTCTTCGATGCGGACGCCGGCGACACCCGGGATGTAGATGCCGGGTTCGATGGAGAAGCACATGCCGGGTTCTAAGACCAGGTCGTTGCCCGCCATGATGGATGGGAATTCATGATCGCTCATGCCCATCCCGTGGCCGAGACGGTGAATGAAGTATTCGCCGTAGCCGGCCTTGGTGATGATGTCACGGGCAATTTTGTCCAATTCAGCGGCGGTCAGTCCGGGCTTCACAGCGGCTTGGGCCGTCAGTTGGGCTTCCAGACAAACGTCGTAGATTTCTTTTTCCTTCGCCGTTGGTGTTCCCAAGGCAACTGTCCGTGAGGCATCGGAAATATAACCGTCGTAAACGGTCCCGAGGTCAAATAAGACTAATTCGTTGTTTTCAAATTTCGTTGCGTTGGTAGCCCCGTGTGGTTCAGCGGCGTGCGCACCGGCTTGGACCAGACTGCCGAAGGACATTTCCATAATGCCTTCCTTCATCAAGGCGTATTGCAGTTCGGCCACGGCGGATTGTTCCGTCTTGCCGGCCTTTACCGCAGCGAAACCATGTTCAAAGGCGAAATCGTCCCATTTACCGGCGATTTCTAGCTTCTTGATTTCTTCGGCAGACTTGATCAGGCGCATATGTTCAATGAAACTGGTGATGTCCAGGTCAAAGTGGGGGTCACTGAACTGTGCGGCCAAAGCTTCCATCCGGGCAACTTGGAGTTGGCCCTTTTCCAAAGCAATGTGGTCGGGGTTCACGTGGCGTTGCTTGACTTGGTCCGCAATCATGGCCCAAGGGTTTTCGTGGTCTAGGTAGCCAATGACTGGGAATTGCCAGCCGGTTGCTTTAATGACTTCGACTTCCAAGGCGGGCGCAAAGATAAACGGGTCTTGGTCCGGGAAGATGACGAGTGCCAGTACCCGCTCGATCGGGTCGCTCCCAAAGCCAGTTAAGTACTGGATCGTTTTGGGATTGCTGAGATAAGTCATGCTGGCGTGGTGTTCTGCTGTCCATCGCTGAATCTGTTCGAGTTTTGTCATTCAATCACCCCTTTAAAAGATGTGTTAATTATAGCATAGCGCTACTCATATTCCGAGAGGGGGTTGGGGCGTGGCAATCCTTGAAAATGACTAGGCGTCCGAAATTTTTCGGATTTTATTTTATCAGGCGACCATTGAAATCATTTTCTGTAAACGGCTTAACAACGCGGATAAAAAGACCTATAGTAAACTATGTCTCCCACAAAGGTTATCGCATATGAGAGTTTCATCTTGAAAGTTCGATGAAATTAAGGTATTCTTTGAGATGAAAGCGTTTTCAATGTTGCGTCCCTGATTGACTTTCTGTATACTGGTCAAGTTGCTTGAAAACGAATGAAAACAAATTAAAACAAGAAAGAAAGGGCTATCGCTATGGAAAAACAAACAGTTACAATTTACGATGTGGCACGCGAAGCGGCGGTCTCCATGGCCACCGTCTCGCGGGTGGTTAATGGCAATCCCAATGTTAAGCCAGCTACACGAAAGAAAGTCTTAGAAGTTATTGACCGACTTGATTATCGGCCAAACGCTGTTGCTCGGGGACTGGCAAGTAAGAAAACGACGACTGTGGGGGTTATCATTCCCGACGTCACCAACATCTACTTCTCCTCATTAGCACGGGGGATCGACGATATTGCGATGATGTACAAGTACAACATTATTTTGACCAACTCCGATGAAAACGGCGGCAAGGAAGTTCAAGTCCTGAATACCTTAATGGCCAAGCAAGTTGATGGCATCATTTTCATGGGGAACCAAGTGACCGACGAATTGCGTGAAGAGTTCAAACGCTCTAAGGCACCCGTCGTCTTAGCGGGGTCTGTGGATGCTGAAAAGGCACAACCTAGCGTTAACATCGACTACGTGGCCGCAGTTGCGGAAGCCGTTAAGAACCTGATCGACCATGGCAACCAAAAGATCGCCTTTGTTTCCGGCTCAATGGACCAAGCCATCAACCACGATTACCGGTTGAAAGGCTACAAGAAGGCCTTGAAGGACGCTGGCATTGCCTACGACGACAAGCTGGTCTTTGAAACGGACTACACCTACAAGGCGGGGCAATCCCTGGAACCCGCATTGAGCGCTGCCGGTGCGACCGCTGCCTTTGTTGGTGACGACGAATTGGCCGCTGGGGTCATGAACGGCTTGACCGACGCTGGTGTGGACGTTCCTGGTGAATTTGAAGTCATCACCAGCAACGATACCAAGCTGACGGAACTGGTTCGGCCAAAGATGAGCTCCATCACGCAGCCACTGTACGATATCGGTGCCGTAGCGATGCGTTTACTGACGAAATTAATGAACAATGAAACGGTTGAAGAGAACACCGTCATCTTGCCTTACGGGTTAATGAAGCGGAGTTCGACGAAATAAACAATTGACGAAAAGGTTTTGGAGCAGTGTTTCCAAAACCTTTTCGTCTGTCTACAGATAGTCTTTACTGAGAGGCTGTAACGACTAATCTTAACGTCGTGAGTTGCGATTTTCATCTGGCAGCTTTTGACAAACAAATCTGTAAGTTTCCGTATGATTAAGCCAGAGTTAATCAAACTGAAATCTAGATGTGCTACAATGATAAGCAAATCATATTGGGTAACGGGAGGTGGTTCTAATGAGTCAAAATAGCCGTATGGCGCGCTACCATGCCAATGAGGAGCCGGAACCACAACAACAGCCAGCGTCACCAACTGCGTATCAACGCCGACCAGCGCTGGCACGGTGGGTCGCTTTCTTACTACTTTTATTGACTGTCACAGTCGGTTTACGACTGACGGTTTTCAATGCAAATTACACCGCTGGCGTGGTCTCTAGGTCAAGCTACGGTGAAAAGGTCATCAATCATTTGAACGACGACCTGGAAAACCTGGGAATCTCGGGTGCACCGATCACGTCTGGCGTGGCCCAGCCGTATTTAGCGGTGGGCGTGGCTCAGTTGTATGGTGAAACGGCCACGGCTGTCGGCACAACTGACTTGTCAGCGGCCGTCAGCAGTCAGGCACAGGCCTTAGGTGTCACAGCATCCAGTAAGTTGCTTAGCCAGGTCAGCCAAGAGGCCCAAAAACGGGCGAAGGCGGCATTTAACACGCCGGCAATGCAACAAGCTGCGATCCAGATTCAACGGGCTAAAAAGCTGAATTTTTGGGCTATGCTAGCGGCAGTCTTACTGCTGATCGTGACGTTCTTCTACGCGTTGAGTGTGCACCACGTCTTTGGTAGCCTGGGCCCCGGGTTGGCCTTGGGTGGCTTACTGACAGTCTTAGTGGGGGTCGGAGGGTATTTCCTCTTACCATTCGTCCTGACCGGGACTAGCCAGATGGTTAACAACCTATTAACGGCGATTGGCCGTAGTGGTCTTGGCGTGATTATGTTTGCTGGCGCGGCAGAAATTATCATCGGTGGTCTGGTGCTATTGGGACACCGGACGTTCCGGCGAGAGAATTAAATACTAATGAGTTCGGGACGTGGGTCTCGGACTTTTTTTGGTTTAAAGAGAAATATTATCTTTTTCTTAAGGATGTTCAATCAGAGTTACAAAACTCGATTGAATTTCGTTAGTAAGAGTATAGGAAAATAGCCAGCCGAATAACCGGTCATTAAAATAATCAACTTTTGAAATATTTTTGTCATATTATCTTGCAATTAGTTTAAGGGAGGTGCAATATAAGAAATGTAATAATTCGACTTTATTGGGATTCTAAGAATCGGAAATAATGGCCAATAAGACTGATACGCTCGGGGATATTCGTGAATCGGGGATGTCACAGATTAATTCATGTGAATTTAAGAGCAATATTGCTTGACCCCACCAAATTAAATCTGTGAGGTTAAAGTGAGAGCGGTGTACCAGTAAATTCAGTGAACTATCAGCCGATTGCCGGCTACCAGGGGTCGAAACACTATTTTAGTAGGGGGCTCAACAAATGAGCAACGGGAGAACAAAGGTAAACAACCATAATAGTCTTCACGTAAAAAAAATGTACAAAGTCGCTAAACTACGGACTACTAACTGGAACCATCTTACTGAGTGTTAGTCTAGGCGTGACGTCCGCCAAGGCCGCTACGGGTGATGATACGGATACCACACCGGCGCAGGACGCAACACCACTTGCTCAGAAGACGGCGGTCCGACCAGCAAACAGCGTGGTTTTGGCAAATGGTAAGTCGGCGGAAGACGACGCGCCGATTAGCCAGCCGGATACCTCAAAGCAACCTGTCGATCCTGATTCCGATAAGGATCAGCAATCAGCTGACCCGGAATCGGCTTCGACTACTGGAAACGCACTGCCAGAGAAACCGACAGCGCCCAAACAAGCGGCTAAGGACCTAGTGCGCAGTAATGTGCCAGCGGATGATGCTGCACCAACTGCTACTGATGAAACGCAGTCTGGGTCTCCGGTCAATGACACGACCACGCAAACCGATTATGCCAGTGCAACGCCGATTGCTGAGAATCCGAAGGCGGTGACGCCCGATGGCACTCAGAAGTTGGCTGGCAAGTATGCGTTTATTCCCAAGTTCAATGGGAGCGGTACGACGGCTGTATCGGTAATTGGGACAGAAAAGTCGGTCACCAAGAAGAATACGATTGCGGCTGACTTGGCCACGGCTACCAAGGGTGCGGTGGGCTTTAAGTACACGAACGTTGGCTTCGATGCCGAGGGTCACAGCATGGACATGAACATTCTCTACACGGATTGGGGTCGTTTGTCGGAGACGGACCCAGCGTACGTGGAAACGTACACCACGATGATCTATTCGAACTTTCGGGGTGCCGGCTGGGGTGATGTGAAGTACCAATTTGTCCGAAGCGATTCTGGCGCCGCCGAAAACGTGACGGGATTATTGACACTGACCGACATCGACGGCAATCAAACCGTCAGCATTACGGATAGCCAGTGGGCCAATATTGATAACGTCTACATTCCCGAGGGCCCGGATCCCCTGAGTGGGCAAACGGATAACTGGCTACGCTATACGGAGAACAATGGCTACTTAACATTAGTGTCACCTGATTCTGGGAATACGCCTTCCGATGGCAAATACTCCATGTTGACGTTTACATATACCAATCAGAGTGCTTTGACTTTTCGCTACAGCGATGGCTTAGACGGCTCCGTGCCAACCAAGATGACGGCGTGGGGTGTCAACTATATTCCGCAAAAGCCTTTAGCTACGGCTACGGTTACGCCCACCGTGACTGTTAGTGATAGTGATGAGACGACTGTTTTACGAGATACGGTAAAGGATGGCGAATCGACGTACACGTACAATCTGAATCAGGTCATCCCAGATGAGTGGGCGCAGTTCTACTATGGCAGTGTGACCTTGACGGGCACGTTACCGCAGAATACGACGATTACTGGTTTCAAAGTTCTGGATGAAGTCGGCAATGATGTTACCCAGTACTTTACTAATGCCAGCAGCGGACAGGCCTTCAAGGCTACGGTCAATGCGGACGCCCTGCAGAATAGTGCCTTCTATGGTCACCGGTATACCTTGCAATTAACCATGAACGTTCCCCAGACGGATCAGGTGCAGCAGCTGAACTTTCAGGTGGCAACCACTATCGATGGGGACACGCAGGCGTCCAATTCGGTCACGACGATGGTCGATAAGAAGCATTACTTAGTGACGCATTACTATATTCAAGGCACAACCACGCCAGTCGCCCCTGACCAGCGGCAGCGACTGATCTATGGGACGTCCTACACGACCAGTGCACTTACGCTTGATAATTATCGACTGGTCGGTCAAGTCCGGACCAGTGGAACTTTTACCGATGAGAATCAACCGGCAATCTACGAATACGCGCCATTGACGGTCACCATTCCAGTCAAATTCGTGGACCAACGGGGCAAGGAAATTTCGCCCGCTACTAGTCTAACGGGCCGGTTAACCACG
This sequence comes from Levilactobacillus brevis, assembly GCA_003666485.1. Taxonomy (GTDB): domain Bacteria; phylum Bacillota; class Bacilli; order Lactobacillales; family Lactobacillaceae; genus Levilactobacillus; species Levilactobacillus yiduensis. The sequence goes on along the minus strand of CP032931.1, from coordinate 2,359,783 downwards.
CAGTATGACGCCAATAGCTTGAAGCGCACGTTGACGGGGTACGACCTGAAGTCAGTGGAACACGTCACCGGCACGTATGTGGCTAATCCGACAGCCATCATCTTCCACTACCAGGCCAAGACGATTACCATCAAGATTCGTGATATTGACAATTATGATAATGATTTAGACAAGGAATTGGGCTTGAAGCGGACGATTCAAGGCTTGTATAACGACCCTTACCAGTTGTCCGTGTTGGACGTTCCTCAATGGAGTGAAATCTATTCGGGGGCCAAGTCTCTGTTGACGGGGACCTACGCGGAAAACCGAACGATTACGTTGCGGTATAAGCAGGCTTGGAATCAGAACTACGATAATTATGATGGGTCACAAACGATTCCAGTCTTTAATGGTCTGGACAAGTTAATTGGGGTTATGCAGGTCCATCCAGGGAACCGTGAAGAGACGACCACGGTCCTGATTAAACCCAATGGGAAATACCTAGTGGGAACCCTAGACGATGATATTGACGTCGATACTTTCCATCAACAAGCGACGGTACTAAAGGGAAAATCCGTGACAATCACCAGTAATACGGGGGAGAAAATCAAGGTATCCATCTCTAAGAATGGTGCAATCACCATTGCACACTTGAATAGCAAGACCTTACCGGTGGCAGATCGTGCCATAGTCAGTGCCAATGGGCGTGAGGTCAAGCAATATATTGATACGAAGAGCGCGGTGACTGGCTTAAGAAGTTCAGCACTCTCGGTGAATGGTGAATATGGTTTTCGCCAGGCTATTCAGGAATGGCCCAATGGTTACACGACAATCTACGATAGCAGTAATCCAAATCAGGTTAAGATTACCGTCAAAAATGTCAAGGGCAAGCAAGTCTACAACAAGCATAATTTTAAACTGACCAAGAATGCGACAATCAAAGTTGGTAACAACCGATGGATTTTTAAGAGCAACGTGTACGGCGCCTTGAATGCGCAACTGATTGTAGCTAACAAGGCTGGAAATGGCCAATCGTACGTTCAACAGTTAACTTTCGGTGGAACGTTGAAGTGGACCAGCCTAGGCGTGATTAAACAACACCAGCTCATTAGCCTAACGACGAAGACTTATGGACAGTATCGGGAACAGTACTATGATGACGAACCAGAGGCTAGCTCTGCCATGAGTGGGCACGTTACCGGTACTCAGAAAGTAACGTACCTTGGTAATAATCGTTGGCAGGTCATTGACTATAATCGGAGTGGTAAGCAATCAGACAAGATAACTTACCATCTACACGAAGGCAATCGCATACCAGCGGATTTTGTGACGCTCTCAGCAACGCAACAACGAGATTGGTTGGCGGCACATAGCGACAACGTTAAGGCTGTTCAGGGGAGTCGAAGTCTGGTGGACAGCCATGTTGCTAACAGTGCTATTAACCTAGCGGTCAGTGAAAAGCGTACAGCCGCTGGAAAGACCGAAGAAGACTTGCCACAAACTGGCGAGAGTCAGTCATTAGTTGGAGTTATTTTGGGCTTGATAGGCGTTATGTTTGGATCAGTGTTGGCAATCGTAAAAAAGCGGGATGAGGAAAATGATGATTAAACGAGTAGTATTAAGAGCAATTACTTTATCAATAATTTTCTGTTTGGTAGCTCCAATGAGTTTTAGTGATGCTAAGTCAAAAAAGGTTACGGTGGTGCACAAGACCGTAACAATTAAGAACTCTGCGCCAAAGAAGAAGGTACCCACATTAAATATTACAAAAAAATGGTATCGACCAAGATCAAGGCCAACGAAGTACCAAGCCCAAAGATTGACTGGGAAAAATGCTAATTATTCTGGGCGCGAAATAGTTGCTGAAAAAGGGACTCAGTATTATTTGAGACGTTATGGTTTTTTAATTGATGGTGCAAGCAGAGGAGGATATCATCATATTCGATTCATTGGACGTCATGCAGAACCACAAGGCGTTGCAATTGTTCATGGAAAATTATACATTCAGATGACGTATAAGCACACAAAGAAATACTTGAGGAAACATAGAGGAGCGCAAAATCGGCGAAAGGGTCGAATTATTAAATATAACTTATCAATGCTTAATTCGATAGTAAATAAAGGAGGAAAACATAACAAAATTGTACTGGCCTTACAGAAAAGTAAAAAATATCTGTATACGATGCACAATAAGAAGAGTACTCGGAATAAGAGAAAAAAGTTGGCCAAAAAACACCTAAGTGCAACTAATTACAAGATTTATTCGGCTGTGACTTTTGGACCCATGTATCAAGCTGGACACGGCCAAAGTTTTGCGTATAACGCGAAGAAAAAGAGTCTTTACAATGCTAGTTATCGATTAGCAAGTGATCATGATAGTCGAAGCAGACATCCGTTCAGTTTGCAGAAAATTAGTTTATCAAAGTTGCGACCAGTAAAAGTATGGCGGCTTAACATCAGAATGTTGAGGTATGAATATAACGGAGGAAATGTTAAAGCATATCGATATTTACAAATGCATGATCTAACTTTCGATGGGTCTAATAAGTTTTATTTTACCCAAATGTATGGCGGTAAACAGAGACCTAAAAATAGAATGAAAATGTATACCAAAAGAGTTAATGGGAAGAAGTTTATACCCGATCAAAATTTCTACAGAGGTTTTAATAAGTCAGTTGGAAAATCTGCTTATATTTATAAAGGGTACTTAACGGGAAAGTCTGCACATATTAAGCTTATACAGAAGGTATCTAATTCACTGGGAAGTGTGAGTCAAGGCCTTTCGTATGGTAAAACGAAAGAAGGAAGTAGAATATTTATAGTGTATGATAATGCGTATATGTCCTTTCCTATCAAAAAGCTAGGACATAAAATTTCTCAAAAGCAAGTGAATTTTACGGTCTTAAGTTCTAAATTCCATCGCGAATCTGAAGGAATGGGGATAACTGCTCAAGGACATGGGTATCTCATTATGAATAGAATTGCGGAAGCAGCTAGGACAAATCGGACGGTTAATTAACACAAGAAGGGCATAGCAATGAAAAAACGAACAATTATAATTTTAGCGACGTTAGGTATCATTGTCGGGGGATGTGCTAATAGCACATCACAAAGAAATGAAGTATCTGCTAGCAGTTCGAGGGGTTCATCTGAAAACAAAAAATATTTAACAAAATCATCATCAGAGGTTAAGTTTCCAGTTGGAAAAATTGTTTCTCGGGAAAAAATGAATGTTGATGATGCCTATAAAGTGACGAATAAGAAGGCTATTTTTTATCGTAGTTTAAAAGAATTCGGTAAGAAATCGGGATTTTATTCGGATTATCAGACAGTTCATGGTTCTAATTTAACAATCGGTGCTACTGAAAAAATCGTTACTACGAAGGGAACCTATTATCATATGGGGACTTATATTTCCGGTGGCTTTGAAAATGATGTGACTCCAAAAACGGAGAGCAAAGCCTATGAAAATCAAGGATACATTCAGGCAAGTTATGTTACGCCATTTCAGCCAGTAACACGAATCTGGACGTATTCGCAACGCCGTCCTTATTATTTGGCTTATCCTTGCAATCATCGAATTTGGACGAAGCCCGCGTATACAGTTCACTATACGTATATCTCCCATACCTTTGATAGATTGTCACATCAGCAATTGTACGCAACAAAAGAGCTAATTAAGCACAATGGTTCTCACTATGTTTATTTGGAGGCCAAGAATCATAAGTTAGGCTGGGTTTACAAATCACCTAAAGTGTTGGTAAGAGGGAGGTTTGTTGATCCAGGTACAAAACTTCTTAAAAGAAAACAAGGAGAAACCAAGCTGACTCACGTTCAGTCATTGAAATCAACTAAGAACCGTGTTGGTGTCAATGATAGCTTGTCAATGCCGCAACGAGCTTATGTGATTGAGGGAAAAAATCATCAAGTTCGACGGGTTTTAGTCATGGGGATGGATAACCGGCCGACTAAGTTGAGCTTTAAAAAGGGGCGCGTTACCAAACTGATTAGTTATACTTATCGCCGAAAAGTTTGGCGAGTAGTCAAGAACCAAAAGAAATTACGTCATTCATATCTTGCTCATCACACCTATATTGATACGCCGGCTACTAAGACATCATTCTATAATCATAATAGCCGAAAATTATTTAAGAATAAGACAATTGGAGCAGATGGATCAGCAACAACGATTGTGTATCGTAATGGAAAGGTGAAATTTGCTACGCATCCGTACAAAGATATTATCACTTATCCGTACGCCAACTTTAAATAGTTTGGTAAATGAAAAGCAGTTGGGAAGGTTGAGAGGCGAAGAAAATAATCCTCGGAATTTCCTAAATCAAGGGGAAGAAAAATGAAGAATAAGGGTAATTATATTTTTGTATTGACGATGACTTTATTCGTTGCTGGATGTTCGAGTGAAAGTAAACCAACCGTAGCGAGTAGCTCCAGTGAAAAGCCAGTTCAGTCCGTTAAGACTAGTAGTGTGAAGAAAGTATTGCCGGTTGGAGATGTTATTTCCAGTAAATCTAATAATCCAAATATTGCCTATAAGATGGCAAATAAGCGGGTTAAAGTGTACCGCAGCTTAAAGGAGTTTGGAACCAAGGGAGGCGTATATGCTGATTATTTCAGCGTGAATGGAGGGACTTTGGGAGTTGATCGGGTTGTTACGACTACTAAAGGTGTTTATTATCACGTCGTTCAATATACTGTTAGTGAAGCTCATGGTTTTGAAGGGAAGCAAAAGCCAGATTCCTTGGGATACGTCGGTGGTCAGGATCTTCGGCCATTCAAAACGATTAGGTCCGAGTGGATGTATTCTCATAAGAAGCCATATTACGTTGCCGACCCGAATAGTCATCACATTTGGAACCGGCCAGCATATACGGAAGCGTATACTTACGTCACTCACGTCTTCGATCGGTTGACCACCCAGCAGTTGTATGCGACTAAGGAATTGATTACGCATAAGAATCTGCATTATGTGTACTTAGAGACCGCAAAGGGGCGAAAGTTAGGCTGGGTCTATAAGGCTCGGCATACGCTTATTGCGGGGAAATACCGTGATCCAGGAAAACAACTGCTGAAGTTGAAGAAGGGTGAACATCTTGTTACCAAGGTTCAAAGTAAGAAGTCAACGAAAAATCGGGTTGGTGTCAATGATAGCTTATCGTTACAACAGCGCGCTTATTTAGTTAAGAACCAGAAAAACCAGATTGTTAGAGCTCTGGTTATCAGTATGGATAATCGCCCTACCAAGATTTACTTCCGCAACGGACAAGCGGTTAAGGTAAAGACATATAAATATCGGCGCACACTCTGGAAATCGACAACCAATAAGAAAAAGTTACGGAGTAAGTATTTAGCACAGCATGTGGGTTCTTACTTAAGTGTTGCCGCAATTAGTACGCACTTTTACGCTAGCAAGAGTAAAAAATTGGTTAAAGTCTTGACTCTAGGAGCAGATGGCTATTCTTATGTTTTGATTTACCGTAAAGGGCAAGTGAAATTTGTGACTGGCGGTCAGAAAGATAATATTACGTATCCATATCATGAGTACGATTAGTTAACGAAATCAGACGGGACTGGTTATCGGCTCGAATTAGATTTTTGGGTTCGTTGCAGTCTCGTTTACATAAGGTTATAGATTTGGAGAAAGGGGGACGTAAAAATGAAAAAGAGGACAATTATAGTTTTAGCGATGCTGGGCATTGTTATTGGTGGATGTGCAAATGGTACATCTCAAGAAAATAAAGTGTCTGCTAGTAGTTCAAAAAGCTTATCGGAAAGTAAAAGATCAGTAACAAAATCATCATCAGAGGTTGAGTTACCGGTTGGAAATATTATTTCTACCAAACCCAGCAATCCTAACATTGCTTATAAGATGGCAAATAAGCGGGTTAAGTTCTATCGTAGTTTAAGGGAGTTTGGGACTAAAGGCGGTGTATATGCCGATTATATTAGTGAGAAGGGTGAAACTATTGGAATTGACAAGATCATCACAGCGACTAAGGGCGCTTATTATCATGTCGTTATGTATACAGTAAGTGAAGCTCACGGTTTTGAAGGGAAACAAAAACCGGATTCCTTGGGATACGTCGGTGGTCAGGATCTTCGGCCATTCAAAACGATTAAGTCCGAGTGGGCGTATGCCCATAAGAAGCCATATTATGTTGCTGACCCGAATAGTCATCGCATTTGGAACCGACCGGCGTATACGGAAGCATATACTTATGTCACTCACGTCTTCGATCGGTTGACCACCCAGCAATTGTATGCGACTAAGGAACTGATTACGCATAAGAATCTGCATTATGTGTACTTAGAGACCGCAAAGGGGCGAAAGTTAGGCTGGGTCTATAAGGCTCGGCATACGCTTATTGCGGGGAAATACCGTGATCCAGGAAAACAACTGCTGAAGTTAAAGAAGCATGAACATCTCGTCACCAAGATTCAGAGTAAGAAAGCAACGAAGAATCGTGTCGGTGTTAACGATAGTTTATCGCTACAACAACGCGCTTATCTGGTTAAGAACCAGAAAAATCAAATTGTTAGAGTACTGATTATCAGTATGGATAATCGCCCCACTAAAATTTATTTCCGCAATGGACGAGCGGTTAAGGTAAAGACCTATAAGTATCGGCGAACGCTCTGGAAATCAACAACCAATAAGAAAAAATTGCGAACAAAGTATCTCGTACAACATGAATATGATTACCTCACTGTTGATGCCACTCGAAGCCGCTTCTACTCAACTAAAAATAAGAAATTAGTTAGATTGGAAACGTTAGGCTTTGATGGTGGGGGGTACGTTGATGTCTATCGGAATGGTCATGTGAAGTTTTTTACGGATGTTGACGAGGATAGTATTACTTACTCGATTGATGATTATAAGTAGATAAACTTGTTGTCGATAGATAGTTGATTTCTTGATTGGGACGAGGGAGGGTGGCAGGATGCAGAAAAAAACAATCGTAGCATTGGTTCTACTGGTCCCTGTCGAGTTGTCATACGAAATAATATAATTTTGATGTGTTTCTAAACGAGCTCGTAACGATTATTGTTGCGGGCTTTTTATTTACCAATTTTTCGCATTAAAATCGATAACCCACATGTCAAATTAATTAAGCAGCAATCTTTTTAACTGAATTGACATTATTTAAAACTATTAGTTGACGAGTGCAATTCTTGGGGATAAAATATTAATAATTTCATTGTATAAATGGCATAACTCGTTAGATAAACGGCTAAATGACGGGGATTGAAATACAATTTGGTGTCACAAATTAAAATTAGTCGCGTTATTTGACTTGTGCATTAAAAAGACTAGGGCAGTAGACAAATTGAAAAATTTGTTTAGATGTTTAGGGAGTGGCATCCCTTCCTTAAAAGGGGTAAGGACTAATGCAGACGAAGAAACATTATAAAATGTACAAGGATGGGAAGCACTGGGTTATTGCAGCGGTAACGGTTGCTGCCATGGGATTAGGAGCCATGGTTAGTCAAGGCACGGTCGTTCATGCGGATACGACAACGGTGCCAACTACCGATGAAACACCAACGACTGGGTCGGCAACAACTGAGAAGACTGTCGCCTTGAAAAACGCGGGCGATAACGGGAAACAAGCCACGCCGCAGTCAGACGAACAAACCACATCAGATACGGCAAACGAGGAGACGTCAAGTACGCCTGACGATACTGAGGGGTCAGGGACCACAGAACCGACTCATGTGTCTGATTCGCCGGTAGTAAGCGACACAGCAGGATCAGGTACTACGAAATCACCATCGATCGTGGCGACGGATACTGCACATGATACTGATGGGACTGCTCAGGACGATGCTGATTCGGCAAACAATGCTTTGAACAAGGATACAACGTCAGATTCAACGACTGAGACCAATGTTGATGAAAGCCCAACAGCTAATGGCCCACACACGAATGTTGATGAGGCGTCTACTGAGCAAGACGTAGAAAAAACCTCACCAATTTATTTGATGAGGTAATCATATCGTGTTGTAGCCGCCAATCATAGACGGTCAGTTATTAGGTGCCTACGTTGAAACTATCAGCTTGTGATAAGTGTGCAATGGATTTCTATGAAGGGATAATATATTTTGAGTTGATTGAAAATGGTGAGTTTAAATGGTTTACGACTATGATTACACCTAAAAATGGAAGTTTGTCAAATGGTGTTGAAGGATAGTTTCTATCCTTTGGAGATCTCCTCGTGTGGGAGATCTTTTTTGTTGTTTTATTAGTTGCGGCGTTTAATCTGGTGTGTTGTCTGAATATCGTACTTGAAGGCATAACAAATAAGCCTACCATCGTGACGTTATTGTGGTAGATAATCTAGGCAATCAGCTGGTAGACGCGTGTGAACATATTGGCCTGATTGGATAAGCCATAACAAGCACGTTTGAGCTCCTTGATCTTACGGTTGATGCCCTCTATCGGTCCGTTAGAGTAGGACGATTTGGCGGCGTTAATTACTCCATTAAGATTCTTTCGTAGGGTATGCATGGCCGTATCTAGGTGCGTGCCGTTAGGCTGATAGTTAGTGATGATATTCTTGAGTTCATCAGCGTGACGCCCCATCAAAGCATCGTGGAGATCGATGTAGGTTTCATAAGCTGTTTTGAAGGCCGGAAACGCATCGGTTCCAATATCAATAGCGTTCTGTTCGGTCAAGTACTCATTCAGGCCGAAGAGGTAGCGGCTCTTTTGTGCGTCAGGGTTGGCCTTGTGGAATAGGCGCCATAGTGATTTCAGTACTTTATATTCCCGCGAATGCTTGTCGAGTTGCTTTAAACATTGAGTGCGAATGGTATCCATCGTCCGGCCCATTAATTGAATAATGTGGAACCGATCAATAATGAGTTCGGCGTTAGGGAATAGTTCGTGCACGAATGCCTGATAGGAGGCGTTCATGTCCATGATGACGCGTTGAACCGCGGTCCGTTCTGCGGTGCTGTACTGACTAAGAAAGAACTGTTTGATGGTTCTATTAAGGCGGTCGCTAAGTACTTTAACTGATTTGTGAGTGTCGGCGTCAATGCAAATAAACGACATGGAGCCGTGCGTGGAACGGAATTCATCAAAGCATAGATTAATCGGTAACCGGCGGCTCGCGTGTGGATGAATATTAGCCGTCAAAATACGCTGAACTGAGTTTGTCGAAATACCGGTGAGACTGGCGATAGTCTTAGCCGGGAGTGATTTACTGGCTAGCTTCAGCACATGAGTCGCTAGTCCGTGACCGATGGCGTGGTTGGTTGATACCACTGGAGTGGTGGCCGTACAAGTGCTATGGCAGTTACTACAACGCCAGCGTTGCTTGTTTAGCTCTAGAATTACGGGCCGGTCCATGGGTCCTGCAATGTGGACATGAGTGAGCTTGTGTCCGTTAGGGTGCAACGTATTGTATCCACAGCTGGGACAGCGCCTGAGTGTGTAGGTAAGCTCTGCCTGGATGACCAAATACTTTTTGCGACCCGAGCCCCGACCATGAAATTCCTCACGAGTACCGAACACCTGAATGTTTGTGTCTGTAATTCCCAGTAATTTAAGTGTATTATCCAGTTGAGACATCTATTCCTACCCCGCTTATCTTGAGTTTCGTCGCTTAAAGCATAGCACTAGGGAGGCTTAGATGCCTTTTTTTGTTATCAAAAAGGGCCTAGTACTTTTGGAATGGAAATACTTTCCAACACCAAAAATTCTAGACCCCTAAAAATATGCTATAGTAACGGCATATAACAAGGTGAAAAGTAGACATAGTGTTTAAAATAATTGTGAAATTCGGTCCAGAAAGTAGCCCTAACATCAATTTGCATTATGGGTAAGGACAGGTAATCAGTGACTGTGCCGACAAAATAAGCATCCGTTAATTTGTTGATGACTAGAACCGCATTAGTGAGAAATGATTGTTGAATTGGTAAGGATTGCGCGCTAACTCGGTGTCACAAATAGCAGTTAGTTGCACCGACCAGTTGAGCCACTAAAATACAAGTTGAGGCAGTAATAACACAATCATTTAGTTGATGAGCACTAGGCTTTGGGGGACAAAGAACTCCAATTGTGAGAGGGGTAAGCAGCGATGCAAATGAAGCAGCATTACAAAATGTACAAGGATGGCAAGCACTGGGTTTTCGCGGCGATTACGGTTGCTGTGATGGGGCTTGGCGCGATGACTGATCAGGAGATTGCTCATGCGGATACCACAGCGGGTACAAGCAGCAGTCAAGTGGGGACAACGACAAACGCAAGTGCAACGGCCAAGAGCGTGGCATTGACGACGAGTGAAAATGTTACCACGAATGCACAATCGGTGGCGGCAGCTGGAAATTCAACTGCGAGTGGGTCTTCCGTTACGGCTGGCGACATGAACGCGGACGGTGCGGCTGAAACGGCAACTAGTCACGCCGCGGAGACTGATGCCGATACGGAAGGTTCTGTGAGTTCAGCGCCAACGAACAGCTCAGCCGCGTCAGAAGAGACATCTTCCAGTCAGCCTGAAGAGCCAACATCCTCAGCGCCAGCGGACGACGACGCAACGACCAATGCGCCGACCGTCAATGCAGAAAGTGACGCACCAGCTAGCCAAGCATCAGCATCATTAGCTGATGACCAAGCCCAATCGGCCGTAGACGCAACATCACTTGGCTCTCAGTCTGGTACAGGGGCCAGCACTGACAAGACAACGACGCCGACCAGTGGGGCACCAGTGATGGCCATGGCGGCATCCTTTACCTCAATGGCAGCGACGTTGCCAGCAACGGACCAGAGTGACTTTACCTTCACGAATAACGCTGATGGGACGGTGACCTTAGCCGGCCTATCCGGGGAAGTGTTGCCGAGCACCGTGGTGATTCCGACAACGATGACTGATGCCAACGGTGTGAGCCATAACGTGACGGCAATTGGTGAGGGTGCGTTCTTTAACCAACCGAGTTTGACGCAGAATATGGCAACGTTGGTTATTGGAAACGGTATCACGTCAATTGGGGCGTACGCGTTTGGCTATCTGAATAATATTCAGGTTGTCGATCTTAGTGAGAACCATACGCTGACTAATATTGGCGAAGGCGCTTTTGTGAGCACGGGGATTTACGACCTGAGTTTACCGGAAACCGTCCAAACGATTGGGCCGAGTGCCTTTGAGTTTAATGAAAATTTGTCGAGCGTCAACTTCAGTCAAGCTACCCAACTGCAGTCGATTGGGGATTTGGCCTTTGCTGGGGATCCTAATTTAACGCTCTTAAACATCCCCACCTTAACGACGATGGGGACCGCCGCCTTTGCGGGTGACACGGGCTTAGTGTCAGTCACTCTGGGGGATGGTGTCCAACAAATTGGCGATTATGCCTTTTCAACTTACCAAGCCGGGGATAACATCTTTAATGCGGATACGTCATTAGCCGTTCTGAACTTGGGTAACGGTCTGCAAACGATCGGTAATTATGCTTTTACCTATGATGGCGGTATCACGGAGGTTGACTTCCCCGCTAGTTTGCGGAGCATCGGTGATTTTGCCTTTGGGGCCATGACGACGAAAGATGCGGATGGCAATACCAACGGCGGCTTGACCCTGGTGACGTTTGCCCCGGACAGTCAGCTGCAAACGATTGGCAATTCGGCCTTTATTTATGATACTCAATTGGATAACGTGACCTTACCCGCTAGCTTGGTAAGTATCGGCAGTCAGGCTTTTCTGGCGAACTCGTCATTGAGTAGCATCAATTTACCTGCTAGCTTAGTCACGGTTGGGGCCAACGCCTTCACGTATGACGCGGCGCTCCTTACCGTTGATACTAGTGAAGCGGCGGCGCTGACGACCATTGAGACTGGCGCGTTTGAATATGCGGGGCTCACCGGGACATTGCAGCTGCCCGCAACGTTAACGACCATTGGAGATTTAGCTTTTGCGGGGAATCATTTAGAAAAGATACAGTTAAACACAAACTTGGCGACGATTGGCAATAATGCCTTTGCCTACAACGCGCTGGCTGGTGACCTTGACTTAACAGGGACGGCTATCACGACAATTGGTGAAGAAGCCTTCTTCGGCAACCAGCTGACGAGTGTTCAGGTGCCCACGAGCACGGCGGTGGGGACTGATGCCTTTAGCTACAACCGAATCAATGCGCTAACGGTTGGCGCGGGTAACGCTAGTTTGGCGCTCAACCAGACAGTCACGGTCTTCACTAGCAGAAATCAACTCAAAACGATCGATGATTTATTTACAACTCAGATTGGGGCGGCAACCAATGCTGACCTGAAACTGACTGGTTTGACCAATGGCGTCACTGAAAACAATGGCCAGTTTACGATTCCTGATGGCGTGAACACGTTTACGTTTAACTGGACCCTGACTGACAGTACGGGCCTGACGTATAGTGGCCAGTACCAGGTTGTGTTAAATGACCCTAAGATTCAAGTGGCCAATTCAACGGTTTGGTACGGTGATAGCTGGTCTCCTAGCGATAACATTGTTTCTGCAACGATGACGGACGGTACGGCGATTCCTGAAAGCGAGTGGGACAACTTTACCGTGACGATTACCGATATGGACGGCCAGCCGGTCACTGACGAGGATGGGCGGACAGTCACGGCTGATACCATGACCCAGACGCCAGGAACCTACCAAGTCACCTATAGTTACGAAGGTGAATCAGCGACGGCCATTATCACGGTGCAAAAGCGCCAAGCCAATTTCCAACTGACAGGAAGTGCGACGGTCACCTACAATGGACAGACACCCGTGCTTGACGGAACGGGGTATACCGTGACGTTTAGTAACGGCTTTGTCTACACGTTAAAGGCGGGGGACTTGGAAATAATTCCGAATGTTAGCTCGGGTAGTACCAGCGACGCGGGAGAGTATGCGGTCGTGATCGATGATGCTACAATTGAACGGACACTAGCGGAAACACCAGCTGGTAATTTGTTCGATTGGAGCTCGCTGGGCTCGACGGCGACTCTGACGATTGTGCCAGCGGAATTGACCGTCACGGTACCCAACACCCAAAAGGCGGCCGGTACAACGGATCCCGCGTTCGCCTTAACGACGACGATGGCTAATCAGGTCGTCACTGACTCAGGACTAACGATTACCCGACAACTCGGTGAAACGGCTGGCACGTATCAGTATGTGGTCAATAGACAAGGGTTGAACCCGAATTATCAGGTCAGCACGATAACGTTGCCCACTGGATTAACGATCAATCCGGTCGCCGCAACGTTGATTGCCAGTGATTACACCATGACTGTCGGCGGTGCGACACCAACGGTTGTTAATTTTAAGGCGGTTGCCACTGATACAAATGCGTTGCCAGTTTCTGCCAGTGAGATCACCCTGAACCTGGGGACGGCAGACCTGACCCAGGCCGGCGATTATCCGGTGACGTTGACTTATGATGGGGTCACACAAACAGTCACCTTACACGTGGTGGCACCAACGACCGGTGGCGGTGGGTCAACCACTGATCCAAGTACGCCGGATGTGACTGACCCAACTGAGCCAAGCACACCTGATCCAACAGATCCGACTGACCCAGTTGACCCGACTGATCCGGCCCCAGACGTTGACCACGTCACGAATGACAAAGGTGTTAAGAAGGGCGCTGGCGCCACGATTGACATTCAGGCCAAGCGTAGCGCACAGGGCATCCTAAAGCGCCGGACTGGCGGTATTGGCGCTGTCATTCAGCCAGATTCACCTGCAGGCAAACCAGCGACAGCTACGACAACCTTAAAACGAGGCGGTGATGGCGCGATGATTCAAGCGGCGAAGGTAGCCAAGGTATCCGGTCGCCGCTCAGATGCGGTTAAGGCGTCCCTGACGGATGAACATGCCACGAACTTGCCACAGACCAACGAAACGCCTACAACTTGGTGGACGGTCTTGGGCATCTTGTTTGGTGGGTTAGGCATAGCTGGTTTGCGGAAGCGTCGTCATCAATAAAAGCGGTGAACTGCCGCGTATCAGCAATAGTCATTAAACGTTGCCATTCCAGTGAGGTTCTTGCTAGCTTCGTGGGGGTGACGTAACCAGATTCTCTGGCTAACGCAGGCGATGGGTGTGGACTAAGTTAATGGCCACAATCCCCGTCAGCTAGGTGTTAGCAGGGGTTCTTGCACCGACGACTTTTAGGATTAAACCCAAAAATGGTCTCACTATCATCATCGATGACAGTGAGACCATTTTGTTGTGATGGGTAGTTCATTACATTAAAATCTTTGACAGAAAGTCTTTGGCCCGGTCCGTTTGGGGATTGCTGAAGAACTCATCCGGGGTGTTGTTTTCCTGGATGTAACCGTCGGCCATGAACCAGACGCGGTCGGCGACGGACTTGGCAAAGCCCATTTCGTGGGTGACCACGACCATGGTCATGCCTTGTTTGGCAAGTTCTTGCATAACGTTTAAGACTTCACCGACCATTTCAGGGTCCAAGGCTGACGTGGGTTCGTCGAACAGCATGACCTTGGGATCCATCGCCAGGGCCCGCGCAATGGCGACCCGTTGTGCTTGGCCACCGGAGAGACTGGCTGGGAAGGCGTCGGCGTGGTCGTCCAAGTTGACTTGCTTCAAGAGCTCGTGAGCCTGCTTGGTTGCCGTGGCGTCATCGACGTGCTTGACCTTCATCGGGGCCAGTTTGATGTTTTCCAGCACCGTCATGTTCGGGAAGAGGTTGAAGCCTTGAAAGACCATCCCCATTTGTTCCCGCAGTTCGTTGACGCGCTTGTCATCCAAGGTAGTCAGGTTCTCGCCGGCAAAGTCGACTTCACCACTGGATGGGTGTTCCAAGAGGTTCAGGCAGCGGAGGAAGGTGGACTTCCCACCACCAGAAGGGCCAATGACGACGATGACTTGCCCAGGATCGACTTGTTCCGTGATATCTTTTAACACTTGGTTGTCGCCGAAATGCTTGGCGAGATTTTTAACCTCAATAATGGGTTTAGTCATGTTGCATTCTCCTTTCGAAGTAGTTCAGTAGACGAGACGCCGTGAAGGTCAAGACGAAGTAAATGACCATGATGACGGCGATTGGGGCAACTCCCCGGTAGGTGTCAGACCGCACAATGTTGCTTTGGAAGATCAGTTCGGAGACCCCAATGATGGAGACGATGGAACTGTCCTTGATCAGTGTAATGAATTCGTTTCCGAGTGATGGCCAGATATTCTTCAAGGCTTGTGGTAAGACTACGTAACGCATGGTAGCGCCACTGGACATCCCTAAGGAACGAGCGGCTTCGGTTTGGCCGTCGTCCACGGAGTTGATCCCACCCCGAATGTATTCGGCGATGTAGGCACCGGAGTTCAGGGAGATGGCGATAATCCCAGATGTCAGGGCTGGTAGGTTAACGATGAGACCTAAGCCAAAGTAAACGAACATAACTTGGACCATCATTGGCGTGCCCCGAATAAATTCAACGTAGGCCGTGGCTAACCACCGCAGGGCAGTCTTGAAGACGCCACCGCGAGCCATCCGGGCAAGGGATAAGAGGACCCCTAAGATGAACCCGAAGAAGACGGAGCAGACCGTGATGATCAGGGTGTATTCAACCCCGGTCAGGAAGGCTTTCCAGTAATGGAGCATGCTGGTGTTAACGGTGTTGGTCTTTAAATATTTCCCAGCAGCGGGCAGGTAGTCCTTGTTGACCAAGTCTTGCTTCTTGATCTGGTCGACGGACTTGTTGGCGGCCTTGACCAAAGATGTAGACCCCTTGGCAAAGGCGGCGGAAGCGCTGGTGTCAGAAGCACTTAAATCAAAGTTACTAGGGATGGCAGCTAATTCCTTGTTGTTAGCCACGTAGGCTTGCGCGGATGGCTTTTCCATAGCGACCCCTTGGATCTTGTGGCTTTGCAGCGCTAAGATCAGGTCGGACACGGAGGTCATGCCTTTCACGGTCGTGCCGCTGGTTTGTTTCTTAGATTCATTGTACATGGTTGACCCGGTCTGTGCACCGATGGTCTTGCCCACGAAAGAATCCTTGTCCTTATAGATGCCCTTGTCACTCTTGTTGATGACAATACTGTAGCCACCTTGGTAGTAGGTGTGGGTGAAGTCGACGTTCTTCCGCCGTGCGGGCGTCGGGTTCATCCCGGAGATGACCATGTCGACCTTGCCTGTTTGCAGGGCGACTAATAAGGAATCAAAGGACATGGACTTGACCTCAAGCTTGACGCCCAAGTCCTTGGCAATCTTTTCCCCAACGGCAACGTCCATGCCGACGATCTTGGTCTTGCCGTGGACCGTGGCTTGGAATTCGTAAGGTGGGTAATCGGGCGAGGTCCCCATGACCAGCGTCCCCTTCTTTTGGACCTTGGCAAGTGAGTTGTCGCTGGCGGCATTGGCCGTCGTGGTGGTCATGGTGGCAACACCCGTGACCAACGTCAACATCAGAGCAAGGAATAATACCAATCTCTTTTTCATATAAAAGCTCCTCAATATTTTTGTTGTTGCCCTTGATTATAGCTGGTTTCGTTTATTTATACAAGATTTATTTTGAAAAATCAGTTTTTATACATAAATTATTCGAATATTCAGTAGTAATTGCCCGATCTAAAGCAAATTGGTGTGTATTTTATACATTTTTTATTGAATATAGAATAAATGAGCTAGGCAATTGAACACAACGGGAGTAAGTGCTAATATGAACAGTGTCTGTTTTATACGGAACGGATATCTAATAAAATTTTAGAAAAGAGGAGTTACGATGTCAGGACATTCTAAATGGCATAACATCCAGGGCCGGAAAAATGCTCAGGATGCAAAACGTGGAAAAATCTTCCAAAAAATCTCACGTGATTTGTACCAAGCTGCAAAAGCAGGTGGTCCTGATCCCGACGGTAACCCTCAACTTCGTTTGGAAATGGACAAGGCGCGGGCAGCTAACATGCCTAAGGAAAACATCAAGCGGGCTTTAGACAAGGCCTCTGGTGTTGGTGGCGCCAAGTTCGAAGAAATCACCTACGAAGGCTACGGTCCAGCCGGGACAGCGATCATGGTTGCTGCCTTAACGGATAACAAGAACCGGACGGCTGCGGCTGTGCGTTCTGCCTTCACGCATCATGGTGGCTCACTAGGTGCAGCGGGTTCCGTTTCATACATGTTTGATCGTAAGGGATACATTGTTATCCTGCGTGACGGCTTGGATACGGATGAAGATACGATGTTGATGGATGCTTTAGACGCCGGGGCGGACGACATGGAAACCACGGACGAAGAGTTCAAGATTTACACGGATCCTTCGAGTGAAGTTGCAGTCCGGGACGCCTTACAAGATAAGGGCTACAAGCTCGACACTGCTGAAGTTCGGATGTTCCCACAAAACACGACTGAAGTGCCAGAAGCCAAGGCTTCTCAATACCAAGGTTTAATCGACGAGTTGGAAGACAATGACGATGTTTCCGATATTTACGAAGCAGCCGTTTTGCCAGAAAACGTTGAAGACTAAATTCTGAAAGAAGATTCCTACGGGGGTCTTCTTTTTTTTCGCAAAAAATAAAAAAATCCACCACCTTTTGGCGTAGTTAACTTAAAGCGACTAAATGAGGAGGGTGACTCTTGCAAACCATCATCAACGAGTTGCTGGCTGCGGCGATTGCGCAACGGGCCAGCGACGTCTACATTTTGCCTCAAGCCAAGACCTATCAGATTCGTCTGCGCCATGCGACTGGGCTGGTGGCGTGGCGGACGCTGCCATTTGTTCGCGGGCAACAGGTCATCAGCTATTTCAAATTTCACGCGAACATGACGGTCAGTGAAAGCCGACGACCGCAAGTGGGAGCTATGACCTGGCCGGGGGACGTGCCCATTGAGCTGCGGTTCTCAACGGTTGGGGACTTTGCCAACCGCGAATCACTGGTGCTGCGGTTGATCTATCCGTATGCGCTCACGGCTAGTGCCTATTTGGTGCCCGCCCAGGAACGCCAGCTTCAGCAGGTTGCCAGTCGGCGGGGGTTGGTCTTACTGGCCGGGCCGACGGGAGCAGGGAAGACCACGACGCTTTACAACATCGCCAGTCAGTTAAGCGAGACGGCAGTGGTCTTGACCGTGGAGGACCCGGTTGAAATCAAGGAACCGCGGTTCATGCAGTTGCAGGTGAATCCGGCCGCGGGGATGACCTATGAGGCGTTGATCAAGGTCGGCTTGCGGCATCGTCCGGATGTCTTTATTGTTGGTGAGATTCGTGATGCCGCCACGGCCCAAGCGGCGATTCGGGCGGCACTCAGTGGCCACTTGGTCCTGAGCACGGTCCACGCCCAACACGCCGCGGGCGCCATCAGCCGCTTGCAAGACCTGGGCGTGGCCAATCAGCAGTTACGCCAGGTCCTGACCGCCAGCTGTTACCAGCGATTATTGCCACGCTTGGCGGGTGGCCCGGCGGTGTTATTAGACCTGTTACACGGTGAACAGTTATGGACGACCACACAAATGACGGAAAGGTGGCAGCAAAATCTTGATGAAGCAGTTCGCACCCATCAAATCTCTACGGCAACGGCGCAGCAATTTCAATTCGGGTAAGTGGTCGCTGGCGACCCAGGCTCGGTTTTGCCAACTATTGGCCGATCAACTGGCCAGTGGGTTTTCACTGCAACAGGCAGTCACTTTTCTCCGTACGGTCGATGGCCGCTTTCCCGCTGATCTGCAAGGCGTCGAGGCCGGATTACAAAACGGCGAGGCTCTGGTCGACTTGCTAACGCCGCACCTACAGGCCAACGTGTGCTTTCAGCTGCGGTTGACGACCACGTATGGCGACTTGGGACCGGCACTGGCAGAGGCGGCTAGTTTCTTGCGCCTACTGGCAACACAACGGCAAAAATTGCGGCAGCTGCTGGCGTATCCGGTGGGGTTATTCCTGGGGATGATCGGCTTATTTGCGACCCTGCAGGTGGGAATCTTACCACAGCTCCAGCAAGGCCTAGCGCCCAGTGTGCCGGTGACGGGGGCTTGGCGGCAATATCTCTGGCTGGGTGGTCTGGGGTTAGGGGGTCTGGGTGTGGTGACTGGCGCCAAATGGTGGCGGCGACAGCCGAGTCTGCGCTTGGCCAGCCTGTATTTACGGCTGCCGTTGGTGGGGCCGATTTTGCGGGCATACTATGGATACTACCTGACGGCCAATCTGAGCCAGTTGATCCGCAGTGGGTTGAGCGTGAAGCAAATGCTGACTATCTTACATCAGCTACCAGAACGGGCCTTGCTGTACCAACTGGCCGAGGTGCTCACGCGCCAATTGACGGTGGGCCGCTCACCGGTTGGCTGGTTACGTCGCCAGGACTTTATTCCCAGTCAAGTGGTAGTCTTTCTCAGCAAAGGTAGTACACCGCCACAGTTGGCCCGGGAGCTACAGGCCTTTAGCCAACTCCAATACCGTGAGTTGGTGCGCCGGCTGGAACGGGGCCTCGCGTTGGTTCAGCCGGTGTTATTGGGCGTAGTGGCACTCTTGATTGTGGGCGCCTATCTCAGCTTACTGTTGCCAATGTATCAAGACTTACAGGGGGTCTATCATGATTAGACGACGCCAGGGCTTTACCCTAGTGGAAATGACGATTGTGTTATTCATTATTTCATTACTGATTCTCGTCATCTTGCCGAACTTGAACAAGCAACGCCAGCGGGCCAACCAGATTCACGGCCACGCGATGGTCACGGTGGTTCAGGGCCAGGTGACGGCGTACTTGGAGGATCATCCCGGCCACCATGCCGTGACCTATGACGTGCTGACTAAGGAGCGGTACTTGACGACGGACCAAGCCAAACGCGCACAGGAAGAACACATCAAGATTGTCGACGAACGAGTCGTGACCGATGAGAAGTAGGGGCTTTACGTTGCTGGAAACACTGCTGGTTCTGGTCATCGTGACGGGCTTGACCACGTTGGTCAGTTTTCAGGGGACGCCACACCGGGCATTAATGACCGAGCGGGCGTTTTGGCCGGCCTGGCAGCGGATGTGGACGGCTGGACGGCAGCGTGCCAGACAGCAACGGGTACAGTTGGTAGCTGAGGTTCAGTCAAGTCAGCATCAAGTGGTCCTAGTGACGGCCAAGACGGCCCAAGTGGTTGGTCGGCTGCGCATCCCACCGACCTTGCAGCTACAAGGGGACAGTGGGCGTTGGCTAATTTATACGTCGGGGGCGTCCAAGGCCCAAACGCTCCGCTGGTATAGCACGGTCAGCCATCAGTATCTCAAACAAACTTTTCAACTAGGAGGCGGTATCTTTTATGTGGCAGTTGATCAAGCGTGAGCGTCGGCGGGGATGGATCCTCCCCGATGCCTTGTTGGCGATGAGCGTGGTGGCGACCAGTGTCATGCTGGCCCAGGGGTTCTTACAGACGACCCACCACTTGGAACAGCAACGCCAAGTCCACCTCCAGCAAGTCCGGCATCAACATGACGTGGCCTTGCAACACTGGTTGGCGGCGCAATGAGAAAACGGCAGGGATTTACCTTGATTGAAGCGCTGCTGGCGTTAGTGATCACCGCAGGCCTCTTTATCCTGGTCAGCGGGGTCGGCCGGGCCTTCTTGCGACCGATTCAGCGCGACCCCATCGCCTGGTATCAGGTCGTTCAGGCACTTGAACAAGACGGGCGTTACCGTTTGGTGCGGACCAGTGATGAAGTGTTAGTGGTCCGTGACCAGCAAGAAAATCGTGAGGTCGCGCTACGGGTCGATAGCAAGCGGACCCTCAAGCTGACCAACGTCAACCGGCACGGCTATTATCCGCTATTGCGAGACGTGACGGCGATTCATTGGGAAACACTGAAGTTGGGAGTGGTTAGATTAAAACTCAAACAAGCCGGTCTACCGGTACAAACGACGCTGGTCGATCTGCGCGGCATCAGGGGTTCTTGACCTTATGGGCGCTGTTCTTTTTGATGAGTGTGAGCTTGTTCATTAGCTTGGTCGGTGTAGGACTGACGGCGAGACGCGAGACGACGCGCCAACTTGAACAAGATTTTCAAGCGAGTACCCGCACGATTGCCAAACAGACTAGTCAGCATGTGAAAAAACGGCATAGCTTCCGGCGTTCCAAGCCGCTAAAACAGGATTCTCCGCAAAGATTGCTTGAATAACGTTCGAAAAATCGGTAGTATAGATAGCGGATACAATGTGTTATGGAATATTCACAAGGAGGCGAAGCGTGCTGTCACAAGAACAGACTGAAGCGCTCTTTAAGGTCCTCGATGAGTCGACCACGACCTTACAAGCAGCACTAAGCACATCTTATTTAGATGCGTTCGTTGAGACGGGAGATAACCTCCTGAACGGACAAGTTCAAGTTGAAGACGGTCGCCCTGATCAGGAGACCGTGGCAAAACTGACCGACCTTTATCAACAGGCCGATTGGCAAAGCTTTGATAGCGAAACGGTTCGGCGAGCGGTGCAATTGGCCATGCTCAAGGCAATTCGCATCGACGAAATCCAAGCCAATCATCAGTTAACGCCTGATACGATTGCTTACATTATGGGGTACCTGGTGACCCGCCTGGAAAAGGGCAAGACACACTTGACCTTACTGGATCTGACGGTAGGGACGGGCAACTTGTTAACCGCCGTGATTTCACAGCTAAAAGGTGTGGTGACTGGTAAGATTGACGCGTACGGGGTGGATAACGACGATTCCATGTTAGCCATCGCACAGACGTCCAGTGACCTGCAACGGGTCCCAGTGGAACTCATCCACCAAGACGCCTTGGAGCGGTTACTGGTCCCAGCCAGTGATTTGATCGTGGCTGACTTACCGATCGGCTATTACCCGGTTGACGACAATGCGGTTAATTTCCATACCGCAGCCAAGTCCGGACACACCTACGTGCATCATTTGCTCTTGGAACAAGCGTTGAATCAACTGACACCAGGCGGCATTGGCGTCTTCTTGGTGCCATCGCAGCTGTTCCAGAGTGAACAAGCCCCTAACTTACTGAAGTGGCTCCCCAATAACGCTTACTTACAAGGGTTATTGAACCTGCCAAGTGAGCTATTTGCTAACGCCAACGCCCAAAAGGCCATTCTGATCTTACAGAAACCCGGGGCTGGTGCTAAGCAAGTTGAACAAGTCATGTTGGGAGAGTTCCCATCATTTAAGAATCAATCAGCGTTCCAAAAGTTTGTTGCGGAAATCGTCCAGTGGGAAGAACAAAATCTGCTGACGGATCGCACATAAAAGGAGAAATACCACATGGGAAAATCATTAGCAATTAACGCCGGCAGCTCGACTTTAAAGTTCAAGTTATTCCAAATGCCTGAAGAAACGGTCATTGCCGAAGGTGCCATTGACCGGATCGGTCTGGGTAACTCATTAGTCGAAATCAAATACGGTGACGGCCAAAAGTACGAAACGCATGAAGACATCAACGACCACAGTGCCGCTATCCAATTGATGTTAGACCAATTGACGGCCCTTAATATCATCACGGACTTCAACGAAATTACTGGGATTGGTCACCGGGTCGTTGCCGGTGGGCAAGACTTCAAGGATTCTGCCGTCATTACCGATGATGTCTTACAAAAGATCAAGGACCTGTCCGAATACGCACCACTGCACAACCCAGCCGCTGTCTTGGGCATCGAAGCCTTCAAGAAGATTTTGCCTAACGTGCTGAGTGTCGCGGTCTTTGATACGTCATTCCATACGTCCATGCCACAAGAAAATTACATGTACGCGATTCCTTACGAATACTACGAAAAGTTTGGGGCACGGAAGTACGGTGCCCACGGAACGAGCCACCGTTACGTCGCTGGCCGGGCCGCTGCCATGTTGGGCAAGCCATTGAAGGACTTGAAGCTGATCACGATGCACCTGGGTGCCGGTGGTTCTATCACCGCTATCAAGAATGGTAAGTCATACGACACGTCCATGGGCTTCACGCCACTGGCCGGAATCGAAATGGCTACCCGTTCTGGGGATATCGATGCATCCTTAGTTGCTTACTTGATGGAAAAACTCAATATCGACAAGCCTAACGACATGATCAATATCTTGAACAAGAAGTCTGGTTTGATTGGTGTTTCCGGTGTTTCCGCTGATATGCGTGACTTGGAAAAGGTTCAAGCCAAGAACCCACGGGCTAAGTTGGCACGTGACATGTTCATCAACCGGATCGTCCGTTACGTCGGCGCTTACCTTGCTGAATTAGGCGGCGCAGATGCCATCGTCTTCACGGCCGGTGTTGGTGAAAATGATATTATGATTCGCCAAGAAGTCGCTGACAAGTTGGCTTACTTTGGTATTGCCGTTGACCCTGAAAAGAATGATATTCGTGGGGTTGAACGTGACTTGAGTAAGGAAGGGTCAAAGATCAAGACCTTACTGATCCCAACCGATGAAGAATTAATGATCGTTCGTGACATCGAACGTTTACGTAAATAATGAGTCTATTGACTGCTGTCCTGGATGGGGCGGCAGTCTTTTTTTGGCTGACGCAGGCTCCTGGTTGCACTAATTTTACGGATAGAACACTATCATTCCAGAAATTAATACGCTAAGTCTACTTTCTTGCTTGCAGTCTGTCGTTGCTAACGGTTAACGCGCAACCAAATTAAAGGTGCCCAGCACCCCAACAAGTGGTGTTCACTGATAGATGAACAACTTTCACCTAAAACAAATAAAGGTGACGTAAAGTGGTTTACACCGGGACGCAAAGCTATTTAATTTACCGAACCAACCAGTGCGGGTACTGGCATTCCCCCTTTGGCAGTGTATAATGAATTTCAACAAAGGGGCGATTAAGATGAAAAAAAGTCAAGTGAATGATAACCAAGAGTTCTCACGTGGCCTTCAGAGTCGTCACGTCCAACTGATTGCGCTGGGGGGCACAATCGGGACGGGGCTATTCTTGGGGGCCGGCCAATCGATTCACCTTGCAGGACCATCCATCGTGTTGGCTTACCTGGTGACCGGGGTGATGTGTTTCCTACTAATGCGGGCGTTAGGGGAGCTACTGCTCTCAGACTTGAATGCCCATTCTTACATTGATTTTATCCAACGCTATTTAGGTGACAACATGAGTTTCGTGGCGGGCTGGACTTACTGGGTCTGCTGGATCACAATTGCCATGGCCGAGATCACCGCGGCCGGCCAATACATGCAGTTCTGGTTCCCGCACCTGCCACAGTGGGTGACCGGGTTAGTCCTGTTAGGAATTCTGTTGACGCTGAACTCCGTGACCGTCAGTGCCTTTGGCGAAACGGAATTCTGGTTTGCCATTATCAAAATTGTGGCGATCGTGGCCTTGATCTTAGCCGGAGCCTACATGGTAGCCGTGCACTATCCAACGCCAGCGGGGCACGCCAGCGTCGCCAACCTGGCTACGGGCGGCTTCTTTGCCCACGGTGCCAAGGGCTTCTTCCTGTCATTTCAAATGGTACTCTTCAGTTTTGTCGGTATTGAAATGGTGGGGATGACCGCTTCCGAAACGGCTAATCCCAAGAAGGTCTTGCCTAAGGCGATTAACGAAATTCCGATGCGAATCATCCTGTTTTACCTGGGCTCCTTGTTAGCCCTGATGTGCATCTACCCTTGGCAAGCCGTGTCACCAACCAGCAGTCCCTTTGTTCAGGTCTTCAAGAACGTGGGTATTCAATCGGCGGCGGCCGTCATCAACTTCGTGGTCTTGACCGCGGCGGCTTCGGCCTGCAACAGCTCGTTGTTCACAACTGGGCGGATGCTGTTCTCACTGACGTACCAAGGTAAGAGTCGCTTTGCGAAGCACATGGGGACCCTGTCCCGCGCCCAAGTGCCGGTGCCCGCACTGCGGTTCTCCACGCTGATCATCGCGGTATCTGTCTTCTTGAACTTCATCATGCCGGGCCACGTCTTCGCGTTTGTCTCCAGTGTGGCGACGACTTGCTTCCTGTTTATCTGGGGAGCTATCGTGGTGGCCCATCTGAAATTCAAGCGGCAACAGCTGGCAGCCGGAATCACCAACAAGTTTCACCTGCCACTGTTCCCGTGGAGTGATTACTTCATCTTGGCCTTCCTGGCAATGGTCGGGATCGTCTTACTCTTCAGAACGGACACGTTGGTTGCCCTGATTGGGTCCGTGGTCTGGTTAGTGGCGTTAAGCATTGGTAAATACCTGAAGGACCGGCGCGCGGCCGAACATACCGTCTCCGTGGGTTCGGATGAGTCTAATTTAAAATAAACGGACAGGGGGTCAGGACAAGCTAGTTCTGGCCCTTTTCGTCTATCTGAAATAAGGTCAAAACAAGGGGCCTAAGCCAGCGAAAAACCAGTGGAAGTGCTAGGATAGGAAGTGAGTCGAAACAAATTTTAGGCGGCTGAACAGGACGCCGTCACAGATTGAAAAGTTAATGAAACAGAGGGTGTGGCAAATGAAACAAGTAACGATTGACGGGCAACAGGTCCCAGCGATTGGCATCGGCACGTGGCACATGGGTGACCGCCCAGCCCAGCGAGAAACGGAGATTGCGGCCATTCAGGCTGGCATCGCGGCAGGTGCCCGCGTAATCGACACTGCGGAGATGTACGGTTCCGGCCGGGCAGAGAACCTGGTAGGCGAGGCTTTGGCCCCGATTAACCGGCAAAAGCTCTACCTCATTTCCAAGGTGCTACCCGAAAATGCGTCACGGCAACGGATGGCCACCAGCCTTGAGGCCAGCTTGAAGCGGTTGCGGACGGACTACCTGGACCTCTACCTGTACCATTGGCGTGGCAGCGTTCCACTGGCAGAGACCGTCGCCGAGTTACAACGCTTGCAGCAGTCCGGCAAGATTCGGGCATGGGGCGTGTCCAACTTTGATATTGACGACCTCCAGGAACTGTGGGGCCTGCCCGGTGGTGACCAGGCCGTGGCCAACGAGGATCTGTACCACTTGGGCAGTCGGGGTGTGGAATACGCCGTCTTGCCGTGGCAACGGGACCATCAGCTGCCCTTCGTTGCCTATTCACCAATTGCACAGGGTGATTCTTGGGGTCATCATCTGGCAACCAATGACGTGGTCAAGCAGATTGCAGCTCAGCACCACGCGACGGTTTACCAGATTCTATTGGCCTGGGTGATTCGGCAGGGCGATGTCTTGGCGATTCCGCAAACCAGCTCGGTCGCGCACATGAATGAAAACATTGCGGCTGGTGAGTTGACGCTAAGTCCGGCTGAACTCGCGCTGTTGGACCAACAATTTCCGGCGCCAACCAGCAAACAACCACTCGATATTCTCTAGAAGGGGGAGCACTCATGGAATTTTTTACGTCAGATACACATTTCTTTCACGAAGACCTACTGGGCGACAGTGATTTTGCCCCACGGCCATTTGCAAACGTGGCGGAAATGAACCAGACCATCATTGATAATTGGAACGCGCGGGTGGCACCGACGGATACTGTGTATCACCTGGGCGACATTGCGTTGTACTTTACCAAGCCAGCCGTCAAGTCCGACGAGGCGGTGTGTGACGTCTTGAGCCAGCTGAACGGTCACCTGGAATTGATCAAGGGCAACCACGACAGCCGCGCCCTGTTCAAATACTTGGCGGCACACAATCCCATCGACCATGGTCAGCCGAAATTCGCCTTCCACGACGTTGGCGTGCTGATCAAGTATGATCACCGGCAGTACTACATGACCCACTACCCAATGATGCTGGGCATCGTCAAGCAGATCATCAACCTGCACGGGCACATCCACCATTACGCGGTACCGGTGAAGGAAAACATCAACGTCGGCGTCGACACGCCGGAACAACAATACCTGGACCAGCCGCTGCCATTTGGCACGCCATTTTCCACCAGTGAGATTGAGCAAATGGTTACGGGCAAGGCCCAAGAATTTCAGGCAAAACAGTAGCCGTTGGGCTGGCAACGAAATTTGACCGGGACCCGCGCTTGCGCTTGACCGTTTTCCCCCAATGCCGTACGATTAAACTCAGTGTTAAGAGGAGAAATGAGACAATGGAACGGATTACCATCTTGCATACCAACGACCTGCATTCGCACTTTGAGAATTGGCCGCGGATTCGGCGGTACTTGGCGGCCACGCGGCAGAGTGCCCAGCAGGCGGGCGACACCGTCTACACCTTTGACCTCGGGGACCATATCGACCGGGTTCACCCGGTCAGCGAGGCCACGGTTGGGCAAAAAAACATTGAATTGATGAATCAAATTGGGTATGACGCGGCGACGATTGGCAACAACGAGGGGCTAGGTTTCATGCGGCCTCAGTTGGACCATTTGTACGACCACGCCAATTTTCCGGTAATCTTGGGCAATATCCTAACGGGTGATACCCACGAGCAACCCAAGTGGGCGGTCGACCATAAGCTGTTCACCACGGCGGCGGGGACCCGCGTGTTAGTCCTGGGACTGACGGCGCCGTATCATTTGACGTATCCGTTGGCCGGTTGGCAGCCAATCGGCGTGCAACCCGCGCTGACGCAATTGCTTCAGACGTATGCCGGGCAATTTGACGTGTGCGTCTTGCTGTCGCATCTGGGCCTAGACGTGGACCGGAAGATTGCCAAGCGCTTTCCACAGGTGACCGTCATCATTGGCAGTCACACCCACCATCTCTTGCCACACGGCGAGCAAGACCAGCACAGTCTGTTGGCAGCGGCCGGTAAATGGGGCCGTTACGTGGGCCGCATCACGTTGGACCTGACGGATCACCAGGTCACGCACGCCACAGCCGGGGTAGTGGAGACGGCCACGTTGCCGGAAGCACCGGGGGATGCCGCTGAGATCGCCGGTTTGCAAGAATTGGGCGAGTCCATCTTGTCAGAACAGCGCGTGGCGAACTTGCCCGTTGACTTGGAAGCCAATCCGGTCGGCGACTCGCAGTTGATTCGAGAGGGGCTACACGCCATTGCGGAGTACGCGGGGACCGACGCGGCCGTGCTGAATGCCGGTCTCTTTTTACGCGACTTACCCCGCGGCGTCGTCAACCAAAAGCAGCTTCACGACCTGTTGCCACACAACATGCACGTGATGACCATCACGCTGAGTGGCTATGACCTGTGGCGTTTGGTCCAGGAATTTGAGTTGGCACGGTTATTTTTACGCTACTTTCCGCAAAAAGGCATGGGGTTTCGTGGTAAAATCTTTGGTGAACTCAATTATTTGGGTATCGCCTATGACGCCCAGACCCATGCGGTGACGTGGCGGGGTGAACCGCTGTCGCCGACCAAGCAATACACGATTGCGGGACTGGACCATTACTTGTTCATTCCATTTTTCCCGACAATTTCAATCGTGGGTAAGAATCAAATTTTATATCAAGACTTATTACGGGAAGTGTTTGCCAAATATCTGGGTAAGCATTACCCCTTATCTCGTAACTAGAAAGGATGACGACGGTGGATCGCAAGGATTTAGAGGCACTCGTTGCCGAGCAAAAGGAGAACCGGGAGCCAGCCGCCGAAGTGGTGCGGGTGGATGAGACTCACATTGCCATCAATAACCATCCTTATGAATTGGTGACTGACGTGCGTGATGGCTTTGATTTCACGGAGTTTGCCCAGCGCTTCAGCACGATTCTGAGTAAATATGACTATATTGTGGGAGACTGGGGCTTCGAACAACTCCGATTGAAGGGCTTTTACGCGGAGGACCGCGCAGGGGCCAAGCAAAATCAAATCGACGCGGTGCAAGACTACTTGTATGAGTCCTGTAACTTTGGCTGCGCCTACTTTATTTTGCACAACCTGGACGTGAAATCAGCGCCCAAGCCGCGTCGTCCCCGTCGCCGCCGGAACTCGCGCAACCAGTCGTCTGGGGCACAGACGGATAAGACGCCGCAACAGAAGACGGAAAATGCCCGTCCCGCTACCGCCAAGCCGGAGACCAAGCAGCATCAGGGCAATACCGGTAATGGCAATGGTAACGGGCCGCACCGGCGTCGGTCACGTAGACGACACCGCAACACCAACCATCCCTACACCGAGGAGCGGCGACCAGTCGCTAAGCCGACGCCCAATAGCCAAAAAACGGTGACGGTGGCCTCGGGTGGCCAGGGACGGCGGCATTTTACCATTCGTAAAAAAGAAGATTAGGGAGAGTTGGCAGTGAAAAAGTATCAGGCATATTTGATTGATCTCGACGGCACCATTTACGCGGGGACCCAGCGTTATCCCAAGGCCAAACGGTTTGTGGAACGCCTTCAGGCCGCGCAAATTCCGTTCAAGTTTGTGACCAATAACACCACCAAACTCCCGGTAGACGTGGTGGCTAATTTAGCCGACAATCACGACATTCATGTGACCACGGATAACGTGTACACCGCGGGACTGGCGACGGCGGACTTTCTGGACAAACGCGCTGGTCGTTCCGGCAAGCGCACGGTCTACGTGGTCGGTGAGATTGGCCTTCGCCAAGCGTTGACGGCCAAGGGGTTTACGGTCGATGAGGACCATCCCGAATACGTGGTGGTCGGCTTGGATAGCGACGTAACCTACGAGAAGTTTGCCAAGGCTATTTTAGCGATTCGTAGCGGGTCGACCTTTATCGGTACCAATTCGGATTCCAACATCCCCAAGGCACGGGGCTTGATGCCCGGTGCTGGGGCATTGGTCGATCTGGTCCGTTACGCCACGCAGACGCCCCCCATTTTCGTGGGCAAGCCAGAACCGATTATCTTAGAGAACTCCTTGCGGCAAATGGGCGTGGCCCCCGCGGATGCCATCATGGTCGGGGACAATTATCAAACTGATATCTTGGCGGGCATTCACGCGGGTACGGACACCTTACTGACGTACACCGGTGTTTCGACGCCAGCGCAAGTGGCCCAGCAGGCGATTCAGCCGACCTATACGGTGCCGGACCTGGATCACTGGAACCTGGAGGCGGGGCCGATTGACTAGAGGACAACGGTGGGGCGGTTTGACCGCTCTGTTTCTGGCGTTGGTCACCCTCAGTATTTTTCTGACGATCAACGCTGTGTGGCTTTATCGTTTGGATATTCACTGGCTTAATATCACCCAGGAGGTCCAGATGGCGCCGGCCAAGATTATGCATAATTATTGGCAAATGCTAAGCTATCTGGAATTGCCGTGGGTGACGGACCTTAAGATGACGGACTTTCCCACGTCGTTTACGGGGATGGTCCACTTCCATGACGTGAAGAATCTCTTCTTACTCAATAACGTGGTCCTGTTGCTCAGTGTGACGCCAGCAGTCCTGTACTTGCGGCAGCTGAAACGGCGAGCTGAACAGTGGCGCTTGTTGCGGCCTGTACAGGTAGCGGCAGTCGTTCCGATTGTGCTCGGGGCCATGTTAGCCGTGAACTTCAATGGCTTTTTCATAGCCTTTCACGAGGTATTGTTCCGCAACAACGATTGGATCTTTGACCCGGATCTCGATCCCATCATCAATGCGCTACCGGACACGTTCTTCCTGCACTGCTTCGTGTTGGCCTTCGTGCTGTTTGAAGCTGGGTTAGCGGTGCTGTACTGGCGAGCTCGGGTCGCAATCAAACGCGCTTGATTGAAAAATTAAACGATATGTAAAAAAGAGCTTGGACGACGTTTGCCGTTCAAGCTCTTTAAGTATCAGTGTTTAGTCGTCTTCCGGGAGACTACTCGGGGTTGCTGGGTGGCGACCCTTGAGCCAGCCCACGATGGCGGGAATCAAGGAAATGACGATGATGCCCAGCACGACTGCGGAGAAGTGGGACTTGACGAAGGGGATGTTACCGAAGAAGTAACCGCCCCCGCAGCAGATGGCCACCCAGGTGAGGGCAGCGCTCACGTTGTATTTTAGAAAACGGCGGTAAGGAAACTGTGACCCGGCCGCGGTGAAGGGGACAAACGTCCGAATGATCGGCATGAACCGGCCCAAGAAGATGGCCAAGGGGCCGTGCTTACGGAAGAATTTCTCCGACTGGGCGAGCTTGTCCTTGTTGATGAGTCGCCCGAACCAAGAGTGGCTAGACAGTGCGGCGCCGGCCTTACCTCCTAAGTAGAAGTTCAGCGAGTCACCGCCAATGGCTGCCAATAAGAACAGGGCCACGAAGAACCAGATGTTTAAGCCATATGCGGGATTCGCAGCCAAAGCCGCCGCGGCGAATAACAGTGAATCGCCGGGAAGGAATGGGAGAATGACCGCACCAGTTTCAACAAAAACGATGGCGAACAAAATAAAATAAGTGGAACCGCCAAACGTATTGACGATATTGACCAGGTGGTCGTCGATGTGTAAGACAAAATCGATTAGATATCCCATTAAGGTACTCCTTATGCATTAATTTTAATTTCAAACACTATTGTAGAAGCTTTTGCGTTCACCGTCAGTAGCGACAGTGAAACTTAACCAAATTGTCAGGTTTAGCCGCGGTCGGTCAGGTCATTCAGCCAACTATTTAAATGGCGTATCTTCCTCACCGGCGTCATCATGGGCCAACCGAGCAGCGGCCGCGGCGGCAATGGCACCAACCAGGTCGTCTAGGAAGGTGTGAATGATGCCCGGTTCATGGGCGTTGAGCTTGGCTAGAATACCAGGCTTGACCCGGTCGATATAGCCATAGTTGGTGAAACCGATGGACCCGTAAATGTCGACGATGGATAACGCCATGGTCTCGTCGACGCCGTAGAGCCCTTCGTCACGTTCAACGATGGTCTGTAGCGGCTCTAACAGGCTGTGTTGTTCGGCGGCAATGTCTAATTGAATACCGGTGATGACGGCATTTTGGACTTCCCGCTTGTGGAGAACGGTCTGGACGCTATCTAACGCATCGGCCGGAGTCAGGTCAGCAATATAATCTTTTTGCAAGAAAATGACGAGGGCAGCGATGTCCGTCAATTGGACCCCACGCTGGTTCAGCAGGTCAATGGTCCGTTGCCTTAACGCCGTAGTTGGTTTTGTCATTTATGAGAGGCTTCCTTTCATTATGTGTCGTGTTCTCCTAGTATACCACCGATGCTGTCAGTTGCATTTTTAACGGTTGGCGGTGATAATAGATAAGCAGAAAGTGTTTTAAAAGATATGGAGGATAATTATGACAAAGTTTCCACAAATTGATTTGGCTAACGCCAGGGGTCCACAAGTAACGATTGAAACGTCCATGGGGACCATTCAGCTGCAACTCTTCCCCGAACAAGCACCAAAGACAGTTGAAAACTTTGTGACCCACGCCAAGGCCGGTTACTATGACGGCTTGACTTTCCACCGGGTCATTCCTAACTTTATGATTCAAGGTGGCGACCCAACCGGAACGGGGATGGGTGGCGAAAGTATTTGGGGCCAACCATTCGAAGATGAGTTCTCCCAGGAGTTGTACAACCTGCGGGGGGCCGTTTCCATGGCCAATGCCGGTCCTAACACCAACGGCAGTCAGTTCTTTATCGTTCAGGATAAGGATATGACGGAACAAATGCAAGGACAAATGAAGGATGCCGGTTTCCCAGACGAAATCGTGGATGCCTACAAAGATGGTGGGACCCCTTGGTTGGACTTCCGCCACACGGTCTTTGGTCAAGTGACTGAAGGGATGGATGTTGTCGACGCCATTGCGCAAGTCAAGACGGATGCCAGTGACCAACCAGCAACGCCAGTGACCATGGACAAGGTAACTGTCAAAGAAGCCGAATAAGGTCGATTGGCTGTACGGCTGGTGATCATAAGGAGGGCGAGACGATGCCGTTTCAAATTGGTCAGCGGGTCACGGGTCACATTACGGGGATTCAACCCTATGGGGCATTTGTCAGCCTAGGCGGTCATCGCCAGGGTCTGATTCATATCTCCGAATGTCATTGTGGCTACGTCAAAGATATTCACGACTATTTAAAGGTCAACCAAGAAGTCAATGTGGTGATTTTGGATATTGATGAGTTCACGGGAAAAATTAGTTTGTCTCTACGATGCTTAGAACACGTGAAGTATACTCAGGAGCCCCCGGAACATCAGCACCGTCATTACTGGACGAATCATCGCGTCAATATTGGGTTTAAGCCCATTGCCGACCGCTTACCAGGGTGGAAAACCGAAGCACTGCAACGGTTAGACCAAGATCAAGCTTCCTCTTAAGAGGGGGCTTTTTATTTTTTTACGTTTTCCCCTTGACCTCTGGGGGGATGATTGGTAAGATATTACCTGTTGCTGTTTGAGGCAGCTGATGCATAAATAACAAATTATTGAATAGTCATTCAGATTTGAAATTTATGCTTGACGAGCTAAACGACAACTGATACAATGATTTATGTTGTCACGAAGCGTCACGGAAAATTCATTTCTTCATTTGAATGTTGAATAAATATTCAAATAAAGTTGAAAAAGATGTTGACACGCTTCAAACAGCATGATATACTTTAAAAGTTGTCACGGAGCAATTGCTTCTCTGATAACTTGGTAGACCTTTGAAAACTGAACATTGTTTCGACAAACCAAATATGTGTAGGGCGGTTTGATACTTGGTATCAAACCCAAACAATATTTGCGAAGTCAATTCGCTTTTAAAAATGTAACAACAATCGATGAGCTATTCAAGCACATCATCTATAAGATGAGAGTTTGATCCTGGCTCAGGACGAACGCTGGCGGCATGCCTAATACATGCAAGTCGAACGAGCTTCCGTTGATTGACGTGCTTGCACTGATTTCAACCATGAAGCGAGTGGCGAACTGGTGAGTAACACGTGGGAAATCTGCCCAGAAGCAGGGGATAACACTTGGAAACAGGTGCTAATACCGTATAACAACAAGAACCGCATGGTTCTTGTTTGAAAGGTGGTTTCGGCTATCACTTCTGGATGATCCCGCGGCGTATTAGTTAGTTGGTGAGGTAAAGGCCCACCAAGACAATGATACGTAGCCGACCTGAGAGGGTAATCGGCCACATTGGGACTGAGACACGGCCCAAACTCCTACGGGAGGCAGCAGTAGGGAATCTTCCACAATGGACGAAAGTCTGATGGAGCAATGCCGCGTGAGTGAAGAAGGGTTTCGGCTCGTAAAACTCTGTTGTTAAAGAAGAACACCTCTGAGAGTAACTGTTCAGGGGTTGACGGTATTTAACCAGAAAGCCACGGCTAACTACGTGCCAGCAGCCGCGGTAATACGTAGGTGGCAAGCGTTGTCCGGATTTATTGGGCGTAAAGCGAGCGCAGGCGGTTTCTTAAGTCTGATGTGAAAGCCTTCGGCTTAACCGGAGAAGTGCATCGGAAACTGGGTAACTTGAGTGCAGAAGAGGACAGTGGAACTCCATGTGTAGCGGTGGAATGCGTAGATATATGGAAGAACACCAGTGGCGAAGGCGGCTGTCTAGTCTGTAACTGACGCTGAGGCTCGAAAGCATGGGTAGCGAACAGGATTAGATACCCTGGTAGTCCATGCCGTAAACGATGAGTGCTAGGTGTTGGAGGGTTTCCGCCCTTCAGTGCCGCAGCTAACGCATTAAGCACTCCGCCTGGGGAGTACGACCGCAAGGTTGAAACTCAAAGGAATTGACGGGGGCCCGCACAAGCGGTGGAGCATGTGGTTTAATTCGAAGCTACGCGAAGAACCTTACCAGGTCTTGACATACTATGCAAACCTAAGAGATTAGGCGTTCCCTTCGGGGACATGGATACAGGTGGTGCATGGTTGTCGTCAGCTCGTGTCGTGAGATGTTGGGTTAAGTCCCGCAACGAGCGCAACCCTTATTATCAGTTGCCAGCATTCAGTTGGGCACTCTGGTGAGACTGCCGGTGACAAACCGGAGGAAGGTGGGGATGACGTCAAATCATCATGCCCCTTATGACCTGGGCTACACACGTGCTACAATGGACGGTACAACGAGTTGCGAAGTCGTGAGGCTAAGCTAATCTCTTAAAGCCGTTCTCAGTTCGGATTGTAGGCTGCAACTCGCCTACATGAAGTTGGAATCGCTAGTAATCGCGGATCAGCATGCCGCGGTGAATACGTTCCCGGGCCTTGTACACACCGCCCGTCACACCATGAGAGTTTGTAACACCCAAAGCCGGTGAGATAACCTTCGGGAGTCAGCCGTCTAAGGTGGGACAGATGATTAGGGTGAAGTCGTAACAAGGTAGCCGTAGGAGAACCTGCGGCTGGATCACCTCCTTTCTAAGGAATATACGGAGGCTACACATACTTTGTCGAAACAATGGTCAGTTTTGAGGGGCTTACCTCTCAAACTTGTTCTTTGAAAACTAGATATTATCAATAATTTTCTTATTAATTGTTTTTATTAAAAATAATTAAACCGAGAACACCGCGTAATTTTGAGTTTTTTAATTAGTTTATATCGCTAAATACTCAATTAATCAGCGATTACGACGTAATCGTTAGGTTAAGTTATGAAGGGCGCATGGTGGATGCCTTGGTACTAGGAGCCGATGAAGGACGGGACTAACACCGATATGCTTCGGGGAGCTGTACGTAAGCTTTGATCCGGAGATTTCCGAATGGGGAAACCCAATAGTTTTAACCGACTATTACAACTCAGGGAATACATACTTGAGTTGAGGCAGACGTGGGGAACTGAAACATCTAAGTACCCACAGGAAGAGAAAGAAAAATCGATTCCCTAAGTAGCGGCGAGCGAACGGGGAACAGCCCAAACCAACGAGCTTGCTCGTTGGGGTTGTAGGATTGAACATTTGAGTTACCAAAGTCAATGATAATCGAAACGTCTGGGAAGGCGTGGCATAGCGGGTGATACCCCCGTAGATGAAATCGTTGACCCTCAGTTCAGGATCCTGAGTACGGCCACACACGTGAAACGTGGTCGGAATCCGGGAGGACCATCTCCCAAGGCTAAATACTCCCTAGTGACCGATAGTGAACCAGTACCGTGAGGGAAAGGTGAAAAGCACCGCGGAAGCGGAGTGAAATAGTTCCTGAAACCATGTGCCTACAATTAGTTAGAGCCCGTTAATGGGTGATAGCGTGCCTTTTGTAGAATGAACCGGCGAGTTACGTTAATTTGCAAGGTTAAGATGTAAAGATCGGAGCCGTAGCGAAAGCGAGTCTGAAACGGGCGTTTCAGTAAGTTGACGTAGACCCGAAACCAGGTGACCTATCCATGTCCAGGTTGAAGGTGCGGTAAAGCGCACTGGAGGACCGAACCCGTGTATGTTGAAAAATGCTGGGATGAGGTGTGGATAGCGGTGAAATTCCAAACGAACTTGGAGATAGCTGGTTCTCTCCGAAATAGCTTTAGGGTTAGCCTCGGAGTAAAGAATCGTGGAGGTAGAGCCACTGTTTGGACTAGGGGCCCGTCATGGGTTACTGAATTCAGATAAACTCCGAATGCCACTGATTTATATCCGGGAGTCAGACGATGAGTGATAAGATCCACCGTCGAAAGGGGAACAGCCCAGACCACCAATTAAGGTCCCTAAATACATGCTGAGTGGAAAAGGATGTGGAGTTGCATAGACAGCTAGGATGTTGGCTCAGAAGCAGCCACCATTTAAAGAGTGCGTAATAGCTCACTAGCCGAGTGATCCTGCGCCGAAAATATACCGGGGCTAAGCATGTTACCGAAATTGTGGATGTGACCATTAGGTCACGTGATAGGAGAGCGTTCTAAGGGCAATGAAGCCAGATCGTAAGGACTGGTGGAGCGCTTAGAAGTGAGAATGCCGGTATGAGTAGCGAAAGATCAGTGAGAATCTGATCCACCGAATGACTAAGGTTTCCTGGGGAAGGCTCGTCCTCCCAGGGTTAGTCGGGATCTAAGCCGAGGCTGAGAAGCGTAGGCGATGGATAACAGGTTGATATGCCTGTACTAGTTAATTATGTTTGAACGATGGAGGGACGCAGTAGGCTACGGTATGCGCACGATTGGAAATGTGCGTTCAAGCGTCAAGTCTGGTGATGAGTCAAATGCTTATCGCTAAGGACAAGGCGTGACGAGGACCGAATTTTAGTAGGGAAGTGCGAGATGTCACACTGCCGAGAAAAGCTTCTAGTTAGTAATTAATTACCCGTACCGCAAACCGACACTGGTAGTCGAGGAGAGTATCCTAAGGTGAGCGAGTGAACTCTCGTTAAGGATCTCGGCAAAATGACCCCGTAACTTCGGGAGATGGGGTGCTACACACAAGTGTAGCCGCAGTGAAAAGGCCCAGGCGACTGTTTATCAAAAACACAGGTTTCTGCAAAATCGTAAGATGACGTATAGGGGCTGACGCCTGCCCGGTGCTGGAAGGTTAAGTGGATGAGTTAGCTTCGGCGAAGCCCAGAAATGAAGCCCCAGTAAACGGCGGCCGTAACTATAACGGTCCTAAGGTAGCGAAATTCCTTGTCGGGTAAGTTCCGACCCGCACGAAAGGCGTAACGATCTGGGCACTGTCTCAACGAGAGACTCGGTGAAATTATATTACCTGTGAAGATGCAGGTTACCCGCGACAGGACGGAAAGACCCCATGGAGCTTTACTGTAGCTTGATATTGGGTGTTGACACAGCTTGTACAGGATAGGTCGGAGCCGTAGAACTCGGAACGCTAGTTTCGAGTGAGGCGCTGGTGGGATACGACCCTCGCTGTGTGAACACTCTAACCCGCACCACTTATCGTGGTGGGAGACAGTGTCAGGTAGGCAGTTTGACTGGGGCGGTCGCCTCCTAAAAAGTAACGGAGGCGCCCAAAGGTTCTCTCAGAATGGTTGGAAATCATTCATTGAGTGTAAAGGCAGAAGAGAGCTTGACTGCGAGACAGACAGGTCGAGCAGGGACGAAAGTCGGGCTTAGTGATCCGGTGGTACCGTATGGAAGGGCCATCGCTCAACGGATAAAAGCTACCCTGGGGATAACAGGCTTATCTCCCCCAAGAGTCCACATCGACGGGGAGGTTTGGCACCTCGATGTCGGCTCATCGCATCCTGGGGCTGTAGTCGGTCCCAAGGGTTGGGCTGTTCGCCCATTAAAGCGGTACGCGAGCTGGGTTCAGAACGTCGTGAGACAGTTCGGTCCCTATCCGTCGCGGGCGTAGGAAATTTGAGAGGAGCTGTCCTTAGTACGAGAGGACCGGGATGGACATACCGCTGGTGTACCAGTTGTGCCGCCAGGCGCATCGCTGGGTAGCTATGTATGGATGAGATAAACGCTGAAAGCATCTAAGTGTGAAACTCGCCTCGAGATGAGATTTCCCATTCCTATATGGAAGTAAGACCCCTGAGAGATGATCAGGTAGATAGGCTGGAAGTGGCAGCGTTGTGAGACGTGAAGCGGACCAGTACTAATTGGTCGAGGACTTAACCAAGTAGAATTGGTGTTCTCAAGGAAAATTAATTGATGATATCTAGTTTTGAGGGAATAAGTTCTCTTATAGTGTGGTGGCGATAGCCTAAAGGATACACCCGTTCCCATGCCGAACACGGAAGTTAAGCTTTAGCACGCCGATAGTAGTTGGGGGATCGCCCCCTGCGAGGATAGGACGTCGCTACGCGGTTTTGGAGGATTAGCTCAGTTGGGAGAGCGTCTGCCTTACAAGCAGAGGGTCACAGGTTCGAGCCCTGTATCCTCCATTTGAGCCGTTAGCTCAGTTGGTAGAGCATCTGACTTTTAATCAGAGGGTCGACAGTTCGAGACTGTCACGGCTCATTCGCCTTCGGGCGTTTGGCAATTAGATATTGAACAGATACTGGCTATGCCGACTTAGCTCAGTTGGTAGA
Source organism: Levilactobacillus brevis (assembly GCA_003666485.1). Lineage (GTDB taxonomy): Bacteria > Bacillota > Bacilli > Lactobacillales > Lactobacillaceae > Levilactobacillus > Levilactobacillus yiduensis. Next base: position 2,321,223 of record CP032931.1, on the reverse strand, counting down.
GCACCTGTCTTGTAAACAGGGGGTCGGAAGTTCGAATCTTCTAGTCGGCATTTTGCGGAAGTAGTTCAGTGGTAGAACATCACCTTGCCATGGTGGGGGTCGCGGGTTCGAATCCCGTCTTCCGCTTCGTACCGAGAGGTACAAAGCATCAATCATCATTTTGCACCCATAGCGCAACTGGATAGAGTGTCTGACTACGAATCAGAAGGTTGTAGGTTCGACTCCTACTGGGTGCATTTTAACGGGAAGTAGCTCAGCTTGGTAGAGCACCTGGTTTGGGACCAGGGGGTCGCAGGTTCGAATCCTGTCTTCCCGATTAAATAAATAAAATTTATTTAACACTTCGCGGTGTAGCTCAGCTGGCTAGAGCGTTCGGTTCATACCCGAGAGGTCGAGGGTTCGATCCCCCCCGCCGCGATTTAGACTTGAACTGGACCTTTAGCTCAGTTGGTTAGAGCAAACGGCTCATAACCGTTCGGTCGTAGGTTCGAGTCCTACAAGGTCCATCACCAGAGGGCACTTGTATGTGTTATTTATGGAGGATTACCCAAGTCTGGCTGAAGGGAACGGTCTTGAAAACCGTCAGGTGAGTAAAATCACGCGAGAGTTCGAATCTCTCATCCTCCTTTTATATTATCGCGGGATGGAGCAGTCTGGTAGCTCGTCGGGCTCATAACCCGAAGGTCGTAGGTTCAAACCCTACTCCCGCAATTTGGTCCGTTGGTCTAGTTGGTTTAGGACGCCTGCCTGTCACGCAGGAGATCACGAGTTCGAGTCTCGTACGGACCGTTACTATGTTTGGTTACCCGGATGTAGTAATCATAACTTCTGAATGGTTAAATGGCTCGGTAGCTCAGTCGGTAGAGCAATGGATTGAAGCTCCATGTGTCGGCGGTTCGATTCCGTCCCGCGCCATTAAATATATCTCATTATATTGCGGGTATAGTTTAGTGGTAAAACCACAGCCTTCCAAGCTGTTGTCGCGAGTTCGATTCTCGTTACCCGCTTTATATGGGCCTATAGCTCAGCTGGTTTAGAGCGCACGCCTGATAAGCGTGAGGTCGATGGTTCGAGTCCATTTAGGCCCATTATGGAGAAGTACTCAAGTGGCTGAAGAGGTGCCCCTGCTAAGGGTATAGGTCGCGGAAGCGGCGCGAGAGTTCGAATCTCTCCTTCTCCGTTTAGTTATGACCCGTTGGTCAAGTGGTTTAAGACACCGCCCTTTCACGGCGGTAACATGGGTTCGAATCCCGTACGGGTCATTGTTTCACAATTTAATATTATCGCGGGATGGAGCAGTCTGGTAGCTCGTCGGGCTCATAACCCGAAGGTCGTAGGTTCAAACCCTACTCCCGCAATATTTGGTCCGTTGGTCTAGTTGGTTTAGGACGCCTGCCTGTCACGCAGGAGATCACGAGTTCGAGTCTCGTACGGACCGTCCATGAAAGTCTTCCTGTGGGGAAGGCTTTTTTGGGCTCTTTGTCAACCGGTGTTGATGGGGAGAATTTGAGAGGTTCAATTCATTTACGAATTGGGCCTCTTTTTTGGACCCGGATATTAAATTCAATTTGTATTCTGTAGTGGAAGTTGGTCCAATTGCGGTAGCCGTAGGCGGTGCGTTTGATCTGTTTGATTTTGCGGTTCACACCCTCGATTGGACCATTGGAGAGTGAACAGGTTGTCATATTTTTGATGAATTGCTTTTTATGAATAAAGGTTTTGATGGTTGTTAGAAGTTGAGGACTAACGTTCTCAACTTCTCCTAAGGCCTTAATAAAGGCTGGATAGTCACGGTTACGAATAGCTTCTACGAGGTCATGGGCTGAGAAGTAAGTACGTGTGAGAACTTCACTTAGGCTTAGGCCTTTCGAAACAAGTTGTTCTTGTGTGTAATGGTCTTTGAGGTGCGAGAACCACTGTGTTTTGCTCTTCTCGAGGTCTTCATAGCTCATCAGATAGAGTCGCCAGTAATACTTGAAAATACGGTACTCAGGGGTGTCTTTGGGAAAGTTCTTCATCACTTGTACGCGAGTCTGGTTCAATGATCTCAAAGTCATTTGAACCAAGTGAAAATTATCGGCGATGATGACAGTGTTTGGGAAGATAGCGTGAATGATTGACTGATATTGAGAATTGAAGTCCATGACGATTTGGGTGACTTTTTCTCGGTTCTTCAAGTCATAGTGATTCAAGAAGAATTCTTTGATTTCTTTATTTTTTCGTCCTGGTAAAATAGTGACGAGATCATGCTTCTGAGCGTCAATGGCGATGAAGCTCATTTGATTACCTGTAGACCGAAATTCATCAATGCATAGAGAGGCTGGTAACCCGTTGTAGGCAGGTTGCGTCTGCTTACCCAACACTGCTAGCTGACGGCTTACAGTGTTAGTTGAGACGTTATATTGCGAGGCAATGCTGGCCATTGTCCGATCTTCGGTTAGACTTCCGGTAATACCATGTAGGACGTTCCGTGAAATCTGATGTTGGCCCTCTACGACAGTGGTTTGTGCCATCTTAGTGTGACCGCAGTGCTTACAGAGAAAGCGTTGTTTCCGTAAGATTAATAGGGCCGTCCGTTCGCTAATATTGGGAATCCTAATGTTGACAGTCTTAAAGCCATTCTTAACGATTTCATGTTTGCCACATCGTGGGCAAACACTAAGGTTGTACGAAAGGTCCGCGTAAATGCGCAAAGCATCACGTGATTTATCCGAGACCCTAAAGTTCTTAATGTTTTGGTCTTTAATTTGTAGAAGATTTCTTGTAAACTGTTCTTGGGACATGTTGTCATTCTCACTTTCAATTGGTTTTAGTCGACTATGTTGTTGTGGGGCAATGTGCCCCTTTTATTATACAAAAAATGATGTCGACAGATTTCTCTATCAACACCAAATATCATAGAACCCTTTTTTGGTATCTAACGGGAAATGTAAAACGACTGAGCAGCGCTGCCCCGTCGCTGCTCAGTCGTTTAGCCAGTATGTGGGCAACAACACTAGAATTTAAGGGAGGCCTGCTTTAGTGAGGGGCCTCCTTTGGGACCGACGAAAAAGAGCCTGAGGCAGTGGCCTCGGCTCTAGTAGTTTACTGGTTCTGCTGAAGGTAGTGACTCAGGCGTTGGTCGTGGGCGTAGATGTAGAGGCCCTTGACACCACGTTTCATTAAGACGTTGATGGAATTTAAAATCAGACGTTGCTTAATGGCTTGTAGCTTCTGTGGATCTAAGTCATCACGACGTTTGAAGGCCTCGACGTCCGTGTAGCGGTCGAGATGGATGACCAGGTGATCGTGGTCGTCTAAGCCAATTGGTGGGCCTAAGATGATGCCGACGTAGTTCAGGTCAAATCCCTGGCAGGTGTAAATGGACCCGACCTCATCGATGGTTTGTGGCAGTTCTGCCCAAGGCGTTGTCGTGTAGTTGTACTGATCCCAGGGCAGGTGGAAGGCGCCCTCCGTGATGTAGTGCTTGCCGCCATCCAGCGTGGACGGGTAGCCGGAAGTCGACACGATGCGTGACAGACCGACTTTCTGATTACGGGATACGATGGCCTGACGCATTTTTTCGGCATCCGCAAAGACGCGCAGGTCATAGTTAGCTCCGCCAGAATGGGGCAGGGGCCGCAGTCGCTGGTGAGTGAAGTCGTTGATCCAGCGCACCAGCTCATCGTTGGCCTGCATGCGAAATTGGTGGGTGAGGCGATACGTCTCGTGGGGGACTGGTGCCATCAAGGCTTCCAGCCGCTGCTCGGTCCAGTAACTTTTGAGGCGTAGTACCTGGGTCTCGTCAAAGACCACGATAATAACCTTGGTCGTGGCCATCAAGGACGTTAGTTGATTGTGACCATAGAAATTGTTGTAGTGGTCCGGTTGGGAGAGCAGTAAATGTGCCTCGTCAATGACCAGCACGTCGGCGTGGCGCTTGCCCTGACTAATCTGGTTGATCAGCGAGGTGGGTCGTTGGATGTCCTTCTTAAAGAGGTGCGGTTGGTCACCCGCGATCTCACGATAGACCTTGAGAATTTCTGGATGGTTGACCAGTAAGTAGTTTTCCGTTCCGGCTAACGGGCTGGTCGATTGCGTTCTGGCAGCCTCTTGAATGCGGTTGAACAAGTGGGCTAGGACCACGCTTTTACCGGTTCCTGCGTCACCATAAACGGCGAACATGGCGGGGCCGGGCTGATTGAGGTGGGTCGTGGTAAAGGTAAAGATCCGGTCGACCAATTTGACTTGGTCCGGTGTTAAGGGCAGCAGCGGTGAGAGCTTCGTCGTTGCTGCATTGGCATGAGCAGTGAACAAATCACCACGACCTTTCTAAACAGAATACGCCCATTGTACCGCGAATTTCCGGCCAACGAAACCATTTGGACGACAAAAAAGCCGGAACGGCAACGTCCCAGCTACATTAGCTATTATTTTTCGTCAGCGGTCACTTGGTGATAAGATGCGCTGTGGAAATGGTTGGCGCTAACGGCGTATGGATCAAACGGCGCAAAGGCCGGTGAGTGACGCCACAGTGCGTAGGCATCGCTGTCCGCCCAAATGGTGAGCAGCACGTACTCATTGGCGTTCTTTTCTTTGGTTAACACGTACATCGCGGTCATACCACTGGGGAGACCGTTACTAGCCAAGCGGTTGGCCTTGGCATCAAAGACTTTCGCCGTATCTTGATCAAACGTGAAGTATTTGAAGCTGAAGAAGCCTTGCCACTCGGTGGACCCTTGGTGGAGTTGGACCCGATAGGCCAGACCACCGTTAAAGACAGTCGGTTGACCAGAGACATCCACCAGTTGCAGACCTTCATCGGCATCGGAGCCGGCCATGAGAATCATTTTTCGGTCGGGGTTCTCCGCAATGATCTTGTCTAACAAGTCCTTGCTACCAAAAGTTGTTGCTAATTCATGAAGCATGCTCATCCCTCCTGACTAGTTTGTTACCTTTATTATAAGGTTCTTCTGAAAAAAAGCGAAACGTTTACACTTTCTAACTGCCGCGCTAAACTGAAGATAAATGGATTAAGAAAGGATGATTCTTGTGAAATTGACAGTGCTTGGGTGTTACGGAGGTTATCCGCACAACGGCGTGGGAACCAGTAGTTACCTGCTGACAAGCGGTGATTACCATTTGCTGGTCGATTGTGGGAGTGGGGCGTTGCTGGCCTTAGAGAAGGTCTTAGACCCCTTACAGTTAAACGCCGTGCTACTGACGCATTATCACCACGACCATACCGCCGATGTCGGTGTCTTACAGTACTTGTGGCAGCTAAAGGCGGGCAAACGGGCCGAACCGGTATTGCCGATTTACGGACACACCGCTGATCCGTTGAACTTTGGGGCCTTGACCTGGCCCAACGCCACGGTCGGTCAGGCGTACGACCCGGCCAAGACCTTGAGCCTGGGGCCATTTACCATTGATTTCTTGCCGACGCATCACCCGGTCCCGGCGTACGCACCACGTATCACGGAGACGGCAACGGGTGCCACACTGGCATTTACAGCGGATACGGCGGCCTTTGCGGGACTCGCTGAATGGGCGACGGGGGTCGACGTGTTGTTGGCTGATACCAACTTTTATGCTGACCACCAGGGTCCCGCGTGGCATTTGACCTCCACGCAGGCGGGCCAATTGGCCAAACAAGCCGGTGTTAACCGGTTACTGTTGACGCATTTGCCACAGACCGGCGATTTAGCCCAATTAGGTGATGAGGCGCAGGCAGCTGCTGGTTCGGCAACCAAGGTCAGTGTCGTTTCAGCAGGAGTTATTTACGAAATCTAATGCTTTTTATTCGATAAAAATTAATTGGTCAAAACCGTTTAATTGTCAAAACGATGTTTATAGACAATATATTGGTCCAATAATAGTCAGATAGGGTAAAACTGTAAATTAAATATTTTTAAGAAAGGTCTTTCTTTTTCTCATAAAGTCTGTATAATAGAGCTAATCAAACAGATCTATTGACCGTGAAGGAGGAAAAGAATATGACAGTTACGCTCTACACCTCACCTAGTTGTACCTCTTGTCGCAAAGCCCGTCTGTGGTTCGAAGAACATGGTATTGCGTACCGTGAACAAAATATCTTCTCCGAACCCTTAACGGTTGACGAAATCAAGTCCATCTTGCGTTTGACCGAGGATGGGACGGAAGAAATCGTGTCAACGCGTTCTCGGGTCTATCAAGAATTGACCGTTGACCTTGACGATTTACCGCTCCGTGACTTGTACAAATTGATTCAAACACACCCGGGCATCTTACGACGGCCGATTATGGTCGACGATAAGCGTCTGCAGGTTGGGTTCAATGAAGAAGAAATTCGGCGTTTCTTGCCCCGGCAAGTTCGCGCATTAGAACTACAGCGCGCCCAGCGACTCGTAAATGGCGCAAATTGAGCTTAATTAGTTGCATCTGACCGGATTTGTGAGAAAATGTTACTTGCAGTCCGGTTTTTTGGTATGATGACTTTACAAGCCGGTAAAATAGACTAAAATGAGTATCAAGGACAATACCCAAAACCCACGAGAAAGGGGTGTTATTCATGGAAATGGAACGAATCAATGAAAACACGATTCGGGTGGTTATTGGTAATGACGACTTAAGCGAACGCGGCATTACGGTTTTAGACCTACTCGGTAACCACAAGCAAATCGAAGGCTTCTTCTATAGTATTTTGGAGGAAGTCGACGTTGATCACCAATTCCAAGACAACGACGCGGTAACCTTCCAAGTTTTGCCGAACCGTAACGGTCTGGAGTTGTTTATCAGTAAGAATACAGACGAGGATGATGCCTCGACTGACGACAACCAGGGCGATGCTAGTGTCGATAGTGCTCACCCCGATCAAGTGTCGGATCAGATTAAGGAACGGTTGTTGGAAACGGATGACCCACAGGAATACACGAGACACCTGCAGGATTCGACAACGAGTGATTCCAACAATATTGAAGATTACTTGAACGACAAGGGTCAGCCCACGACGACTCGCGTGGTGAAGTTACATTCATTTGAAGACATGATCAGTGTTGCCCGCGTCTTGCGTCTGGAGAATGCGGCGTCTAACCTGTATCGGTACAATCATGATTACTATCTGGAATTGATCTTCTTCACCAATGAGTCATCCTTTGAGTCCATCAAGGACGAATTGGCCGTGGCGTACGAATACGCCGAACGGACCAAGGTGGCCCCAGATGTTTTAGCAGAACATGGGCAGTTAATTATGGAACACTCTGCACTTGAACTGACACGGTTTCACTTTTTGAGTGATTAGTTTGATAGAAAAATAGTTTCCTTTAAGTCGAATGCCATTGGGTGTTCGGCTTTTTTGTTATCGACTCTAAAAATTGAAAGTAGACTTAACGTGTTGACTCCCGGGACGACAGTATTCTGTCAACTAAAATTGGTGAAATCGGGAGCCTACGTCAGCCAGGGATGGGGGCACTTTCAACTTTCTTCGCGAGGACGGTATTGCTGGTGGTTTAGGCAGCTTAAGCTACATGTGCGGACCTAAGCAAATCACGACTTGTCACTAGCAAATGCCGATGATTATCTAAAATGCCGATAGTTGCTATACGCAAGAATCGATTAAACAGGCATTTGTAGAACAGAATAGACTATCAACGAAATTCTTGGGATTTTTTAATAAACAACATGACGTTTTAAACCCTAAATTGCTTAGTGGACAATTTATACTGAACCCCGGTCCAATGAGATTTCAGTAAACCTAGGGGGCTCCTAGGTTTACTGGTGAGCGTTTACAGCGATAGTAGTAGTTGAATTCCTGCAAACGTATCCTTACCCAATTTTCTCAGCTTGTGACAACCCAGATGTAAATCGCTTGAAATCCCCCCGCCACATATTAGAATTGGTGGTAGTCAATGATTCAAATAAATTCGGATGGAGTGAGGACTAAAGCATGTCGTTAGCGCAACTAGAAGCAGTGTTGTTGGGGATTACCGGCGTGGCGGTCGTAGTGTTGCTGGCCACGGTGGCCATCTATTTTTGGTATTCGCGCAAAAATTCGAATAATTACCTGGAGAACCATGAAATTACGTTGCGCTATTTCATCCAAAAGCAGGTCGACTTTCGTGGTCACACCACGGGGTATGAGTGTCTGTTACGCCAACACAATGCCGACGGGTCCTGGTCGTTGCCCCAACAGTTGGACTCCTTACCGTTGCAGCGGGTAATCTTTTTACTGGAGGATACGTTCAAGTCGTTGCCAACTGAGCCCATCACGCTGTCCATCAACTTGGAATATGATCAAATTGTCAGCCCAGACTTTCGCTATTTTGTGCGCTGGGCGATTTCCAAGATTACACCCATGTCGCTGGCAGTTGAGTACACGGCCAATCATCAAGATCACATTAATAAACGCCTGCTGAGTCGGCGAATTCGCGAGGCTCGTTCCTACGGCATGCGCTTTGACATCGACAACGTGGGGTCGACCCTGGCCAATCTGAAAAGTGTTGAGTGGCTCTTGCCGGAAGTTGATTCCCTGAAGTGTTCGATGCGCAGCTTTCGCAAGGAAGATCCGTCGGTATGGTTGGATCTTAACCTGCAATTTTGGAACAAACTTTCCCAGGACAATGACATCCAATTGATTCTCATGGGGGTCGAAGACGAAGCGGATGAGCAGTTAGCAGAACAGTTGAACATTCGGGTGCGGCAAGGTTATCGGTTTGGCCGCCCAATGAACCCGCAGGAGGCACCGCATTAATGGCCAAGAAAGATACGAAGCAACAGTTGTATACCGATGAATACTTTGAAAAGGGCCACTGGGGTCGAAAAATTTGGCAGACGCTGGTCGCCATCTTTGGGTGGCTGTGCGTCGTAGTTCCGGTCGTGGTGACGGTCACGGCATTTTGGGCGGCTTATGACCCGCGGGTACCGCATCTCTGGTCGTATCAAGAGGGTATCTTTGAGATTAAATTCATCGGCATCCTCCTGTTGTTTTCGTTTGTGATGGTGTCGCTGTTTGCGGTGGGGATGACGATCATTCAAAACCGGAAGCGTGATCGCGTCGTCGAACAATGGCCGACATTTAATCCCATCAACCAGAAGAAACGGGAGACTGAGCTAGAAAAGTTCATGGACGACCGATTCGGGGATGAAGACTTCCGCCACAACGTCCGGACGTATCAGGTCAAGCCGGAACAAAATCTTGACACGGACCAGATTCAGAACTTGTACCGTAAGCACGATTTGAATGATTTGGACGATAAATAGGGGGCGACCATGGTCAACGTTTTTATTGATAGCATTTTAAAAGCCACCTGGGGTCAGACGCTGGGCAATATTTTCCTGCTAATTTTGTGCCTGTATCCGGTCGTCGGGTCGTTCTTCTGGTTTGCTGGCGCATTGTCATATCGGTTCTTGAAGACCAATAAGCGGGATACCGACTGGCACGAGATTCCGGTTGATCAGCAGCCGATGATTACCATTATGATTCCCGCCCACAACGAGGAGGTCATGATCGAGGAGACCATCACCTACCTATTCGACCAGCTGAATTACAGCAATTTTGAAGTGTTGGTGATGAATGATGGGTCCAGCGATGACACGGGCGCCATCATCGCGCGGTTACAGCAGAAATACCCGCGGTTGCGCACGGTGGAGATCCTGAAAAACAAGGGGAAGGCCCATGCGTTTAACATCGGCATGTACTTTGCCAAGGGCGACTACATCCTCAGTAACGACGCCGACACGATTCCCGAACCGGACGCTTTGATGAAGTATATGAATTTCTTCATGCGCGACCGAGATATGAACACCTCGGCCGTGACGGCCAACATGGACGTGCAAAACCGGTCCAGCTTGTTGGGTAAATCGCAAACGGTCGAGTTTACCAGCATCGTGGGGGTCATCAAGCGCAGTCAGACCGCCATCAACGACTCCATGTATGCATACAGTGGGGCGAACACGCTGTACAAAAAGGACTTCTTGATCGACGTGGGCGGCTTTCGGCAAAACCGGGCCACCGAGGACATCAGTATCGCCTGGGACCACCAAATGATTGGGGCCGTCCCACGATTTGCCCCGAACGTTATTTTTCACATGAACGTCCCCGAGACACTGCATGACCTCTACAAGCAACGGAAACGTTGGGCACAGGGCGGGACCGAGGTCTGGTTGACCAATATTAAAAAGTTTTTACTGCATCCCATCGCTCACCGCTACCAGATTTCCATGTTCGTGGATTCCACGCTGTCGATCATCTGGTCGTTTTTCTTCACGCTGACCTCAATCGCCTTTTTCACAACCATGGGAGTCTTCCTGGTGACCGGGGATTACGAACGGGTCATTCACGGCATCGTGATCTCCTTCATCTTCGTGACCTTCGAGCTGTTTGCCGGTTTCATGCAGCTGCTGGCGGCGTTACTACTAGACCACCATGGCATCAAGTTGAAATACATGCTGTTTGCGCCGCTTTACATGCTGTTTTACTGGATGGTCAACCCCATCACGGTGGTGATGACCTTCATCCCGGCGCTGAAAACCATCCTGGGCTTCGGGTCGGGCACCTGGGTCAGCCCCAAACGCAAGTCGCTGCAGAAAAAGTAGGTTCTACTCTTACTAACGAAATCGTGGGGTGCTTTGTAACGGGGTTGCCAGTATCTTTAGATTTTTTTAAACGATTAGACAAAAAAATCGGCGCCAAGCTATCCGGAAACTTTGGGGATGGCTTGGTGCCGATTCTAGTTTTGTTGAGTGTAGACAATCGGTTTCGCCTGTAGCACCACGCTTTTTCTACCGTCGTTCAATCGCCAGCAAGAACGGTGGTGTGTGTACTTGATTGATGAAGCCATAACGCAGGACCTGGTAAGTCTTTTGTGGCAAGGCTTGGCAAAAGTCGACGACGGCGTTGCGTTCTGTGGCGCCGCCGGGATGACCAGCGTAGACGACCAGGATGATGCGGCCACCGCGCGGCAGGTGTGGCAGTAAGGCCTTGACCGCCGCCAGCGTGGTATCGGGCCGTGTGATGACGGACTTGTCGCCACCAGGCAGGTAGCCCAGGTTGAAGATGGCTGCGGTCACCGGTTCGTCGGCCGTTAGGTAATCGGCCACGTGCTCGTGACCGGTCGCGTGCAGCTCGACTTGCTGGCCCAGACCGGTCAGTTGGAGTTGCTGTTGCGTCTCATCTAAGGCAGCTTGCTGAATATCAAAGCCGATGACCCGGCCAGTCTTGCCGACTAGATTGGCAAGAAAAATCGTGTCATGGCCTTGGCCGACCGTGGCATCGACGACGGTTGCGCCAGGGCCGACGATTTCGTTGAGCAACGTGTGGCTATAAGTTAAGGCGTTGGGTAAATTCATTTATAAAACATCTCCGTAACGAGTCAAGAACCATTGGCTCAAAGTTAACAGGCAAAAGCCCAGTGACCAGCCGCCCAGCACGTCGGTGGGGTAATGCACGCCAACGTAGATACGTGACAGGCCGATGCAAACGATCCATAAGCTCAAAACAATGACGACTAGCCGACGGCGCCACGGTCGTTGCCGCAAGGACCACCCCAACAAGATGATGAGGGATCCCCACAACAGCATGGCCGTGATAGAGTGGCCACTGGGAAAACTGTAGGAACTGGCAGCCACGAGGCGGTCGACGGTCGGCCGCGGCCGTTGAACCAGGTGTTTGATCAGGCTATTGCCAATGCCGGCCCAGACCAACACGTTGAAGGCTAGAAACAGCCCACCTCGGTAACGGCGGGTAATGACCAGCACGGCCACCAGCAACAGCGTGATCCAGGTCATGGGTTTGGGGTCGCCGGAATGCGTGACGCCGATAATAACTTGCGTCAGACCGTGGGGAAGCGGTTGCCGGACCCACCCGATGATGAGGCGGTCCAAGGCGTGTATCCAAGCCTGTTGAGTGGCAACGCCAAGCAAGTCAATCAGAAAGAAAATGCCCGCGGCCCAAGTAAAGTACCAGCGTGTCTTTGAAATGGTCATCAAATGGTGACCTCCTATATCATGATTTTTATAATTTCAGTATAGCACAGGGTTGGCGTAACAACGGTAAACGGGGGAGATGTTAAGCTTACTTAGGAAATGGCTAGAGTAGTGGCTACCGTTAACCAGGGTGGTTGGTGTGGGCTGGCCGCCTTACCGGTCGCTAGAGATGAGTCGGAACGCGGTGGGCGGACGGGCCGAGCCAAGGAGCGGTCTCGACACCTCGCTTTGAGCCGAAAGAACGCGTCTCAAAGATGCCAGTTTCCTAACCGGCAAAGACCACCGCTAAGGAAACTCCCACGGCTGAACTCATCTCTAGCGACCTCTCGGCTACGGTGGTGCTTGTCAATGATAGTTCGTTTAAGCATAACGGACGACACGGCCTGATACGCTGCTTTGCCAACGTGGATCACTGTTATGACAACGATACGGACTGCGCTGGTTGGTCCAAACAAAGCGTTGTGAGTAAGCGTCCCCTTAGCCGAGAGTGAAGCGAAATCTAGGTTCAGCCGGGGAATTTAGCAGCGTTCTTGGCTGGTAAATTGGTGACTTTGAGACGGGGGCTTCGGCTCAAAGCAAGTTCTGAGACCGGGTTTCAGGCTCAGAACGTCCTCCCCCAGCGTTCCAACCTAGATTTCGCGTAACGGCAGGCGGCCAGTTCCACAACATTGCTGCTAACCAGATTTTTCCAAAAACCAGTGTCGGCCCCTTGCTTTTCCCTAGGGGGTTTGCTAAGATGAAAACAATCTGATTAAACCAAGACATTGACGAGAAGTAGTAGTTTGACGGGGTATTCAGCAAGCGGATGGTCGCTGTGAATCCGTTGCTCAGTGAAACGAACTTGTCTCCGAGTCTTCTCCGCTGCAAAGTGGGCGTTTGGCGACGTTATCAGCCGTAATGAGCCTCGGGATAAGACCGGGGAAATGTAGGTGGTACCGCGCTGACACGCCCTACAGAAGCTGATTTTTGGGCTTCTGGGGGCTTTTTTTGTGGACAACGGACCAATGAGAAAGGGAGCGAAGAATTTGGCATACGAACACCAAATTATTGAACGCAAGTGGCAACACTACTGGCGGGTCAACGAAACGTTTAAGACTACTGACAACCAGACAAAACCGAAGTATTACGTGATGGATATGTTCCCATACCCATCAGGTCAAGGGCTGCACGTGGGACATCCAGAAGGCTACACGGCAACGGATATCATGGCCCGCTTGAAGCGGATGCAGGGCTTTAACGTCTTACACCCAATGGGCTGGGACGCGTTTGGCTTGCCCGCTGAACAATACGCCTTGAAGACCGGGCACAACCCGAAGGACTTCACCGCACATAACATTAAAAACTTTAAACGCCAGATCCGGTCGCTGGGCTTTTCTTATGACTGGAGTCGCGAGGTCAACACGACCGACGAATCCTTCTACAAGTGGACCCAATGGATCTTTGAACAAATGTACAAAAAAGGTCTGGCTTACGAAGACAAGATCATGGTCAACTGGGCACCCGACTTCATGGGCGGGACTGTTGTGGCCAACGAAGAAGTCGTCGATGGCAAGACGGAACGGGGCGGTTACCCCGTTTACCGCGTGCCAATGCGGCAGTGGGTCTTGAAGATCACTGCGTACGCCGACCGCTTGTTAGATGACCTGGACGATTTGGACTGGCCAGATAGCATCAAGGAAATGCAACGCAACTGGATCGGCCGTTCTGAAGGGGCCAGCGTCTTTTTCCCAGTCGATGGGCAAGCAGACACCAAGGTCGAAGTCTACACGACCCGACCAGACACGCTGTTTGGGGCGACCTACATGGTCTTAGCACCTGAACATCCACTGGTCGATCAAATCACGACGCCGGAACACGTGGACGAGGTCAAGGCTTACCAAAAGGCCATCGACAGCAAGTCTGATTTGGAACGGACTGATTTGAACAAGGACAAGACCGGGGTCTTCACCGGAGCATACGGCATCAACCCATTGAGCGGCAAGAAGCTGCCTATCTGGATCGGTGACTACGTGCTGTCATCTTACGGGACTGGGGCCATCATGGCTGTGCCCGCGCACGATGACCGCGACAACGAGTTTGCGCAGAAATTCAACCTGCCAATCGTCCAAGTTATTGCGGGCGATGATGATACGGATGTGCAACAAGCAGCCTACACCGGCGACGGCGAACACATCAATTCCGACTTCTTGAACGGCATGAACAAAAAAGACGCGATTGCTGCGGCTATCGATTGGTTGGAAGCCCACAACGCCGGCCACAAGAAGGTCAACTTCCGCTTGCGGGACTGGATTTTCTCCCGGCAACGGTACTGGGGCGAACCGATTCCCGTTATCCATTGGGAAGACGGCGAAACGACGCTGGTCCCAGAAGACGAATTGCCACTGAAGCTACCAGCAGCTAAGCAACTCGAACCTTCTGGGACCGGTGAGAGTCCACTGGCGAACCTAGACGACTGGGTCAATGTCGTGGATGAAAACGGCCGTAAAGGGAAGCGCGAAACCAACACCATGCCACAATGGGCTGGGAGTTCTTGGTACTTCCTGCGCTACGTCGATCCACACAATGACCAAGCCATTGCCGATCCCGACAAGCTGAAGTATTGGATGCCCGTTGACTTGTACATCGGTGGGGCGGAACACGCCGTCTTGCACCTGTTGTACGCACGGTTCTGGCACAAGTTCTTATACGATCTCGGCGTGGTCCCAACCAAGGAACCTTTCCAGAAGTTGGTCAACCAAGGGATGATCCTGGGGACTAACCACGAAAAGATGTCGAAGTCTAAGGGCAACGTCATCAACCCGGATGAAATCGTTGAGAAGTTCGGGGCCGATACCCTGCGTCTGTACGAAATGTTCATGGGGCCGCTGGAAGCGTCCAAGCCATGGAGTACGGAAGGTATCAATGGGTCCAAACGTTGGCTCGACCGCGTTTGGCGTCTGATGATCGATGACAACAACCACCTGCGTGACCGGGTCACGATGATCAACGATGGTCAATTGGATAAGATCTACAACCAGACGGTCAAGACGGTCAGCGAAGACTTAGAAGCTATGCGGTTCAACGTGGCCATTTCACAACTGATGGTCTTCGTCAACGAAGCTTACAAGGTGGACAGTCTCCCGTTGATTTACATGGAAGGCTTCGTCAAGTTGATCTCACCAATCGTGCCACATATCGCGGAAGAACTCTGGTCCTTGATGGGGCATGACGACACGATTGCGTACGCCAAGTGGCCAACGTACGACGCCAAGCAATTGGTCGAAGACGTGGTCGAAATGGTTGTCCAAGTCAACGGTAAGGTCCGGGCACACTTGAAAGTGGCCAAGGACGCTGCCAAGGATGACATCGAGGCGCAAGCGTTAGCCGATGACACGGTCAAGACCCATACGGATGGCAAGACGATTCGTAAGGTGATCGTGGTTCCTGGCAAGCTGGTCAATATTGTTGCCAACTAATTTGCATCAGTCAAAAAGTGTCAGTCACTTTCCTAACGGAAGATGACTGGCACTTTTTGATTGGGGATGATAATGAATTGCGACATAATAGATTTGCATGCAGCTGTGTTTAGTTGAGAACTACTACCGCCGCCGATGCCGGACGAACGTGAAGAAGTGCAGGATACTAGCCAGCAAGACGTAGAAGATGACCACAAACGTGGCGTACGTCAGCCAGAATTTCCCCGCCGCAAAGACGCCGAACCACCAGGCTTGCAGGCCCATGGTGATCAGAGCCATCACTGCAATCATAAAGAAGAGGAGTATGTAACGTTTCAAGGTGTTATCATCCTTTCGTGGCCGGTCAGCGATTTTTTGGCCCCAGCGCTGACATTCGGCGAGCTTTTCTGGCCGCGGTGCGTGGTCGCCACCCCAGGTACCAGTCCCGACAAATTCACCGACCTTGATCAGACCAGCGCCCGTGAGAATACGGTCGATCGTGACGAAGGTCTGATCCGTGATGCCGGTAAAGAAGTTTTCGGTCGAGCTAATAAAACAACTGGTCATGCTTAAGTAGTGTTTATCCTTGTATTTGCCGGGCAACGTGTCGGCCACCGAGTTCATCCGTACCAACCGGAACCGCATGCAGTCAAAGAACTGCTTCATGACGCCGGCCATGCCACCCCAGTAGGTGGGCACGCAGATGATCCAAAAATCGCTGGCCGCCATCTTGGCTTCAATCTCATCTAATGCCGGACAGGTCTGCTCCTTGGTGTCCGGGTAAATGTCGTAGTCACGCAGGAAAACGGTCTCGACCTCAGCCGACGTCGGAAGGGCATCGATCACCGCCTGCAGGTAGCCGGCCGTAATTCCATGGCGCTCGTGACTGCCTAACAATGCCAAATAACGCAAACGAA
Organism: Levilactobacillus brevis; assembly: GCA_003666485.1. GTDB lineage: Bacteria > Bacillota > Bacilli > Lactobacillales > Lactobacillaceae > Levilactobacillus > Levilactobacillus yiduensis. Next base: position 2,304,932 of record CP032931.1, on the reverse strand, counting down.
TCGCCTCACTTATCTCAGATTCTGGGGCGATCACCGCGGGATTCTCCCAAGCTGTAAACCGCCCATCACCCAAATTGGTTGATACCTCAAGTATAACGCATTCATTTCGGAAAAGGCGGTTGGACCATGAACTTAGCGGGTGATAACTGGAATGGACGTTGATGGGGTGCAGTGGCCTTTCGACCAAGACGTTGGGGAAAACGTGACGGTTTTGACGACTTGGGATAAAAGTCTCAGGCCCTTGTGTCTCCGAATATCTGGTGTTGAAACCTGGGCCAAAAGGCAGCTGGTTTCGCTTAAAACTGATAAACAAACTAAAGGTTGCAAGTACAAAAATATTTGATAATACTCAGCTGACAAGGATTGTGAACATGAAATTAGTTCATGCCATCACCTGCGGCTGTCAGAGATTCCGGTAGCTATGGGGAACGCCGGCGGCCTATGGAGCGGTCCGCCGACTCGGTTTGAAGCTTGACGAACCCCGTCAATCTCCAAACACGTTCCACTCTCCAAGATAGCAAAAAGCCAGCGGCCATTTGCGGTCACTGACTCTACAAGTATCGTCAATTGAAAATTACAGAATTTCAGTTAAAATGGCAAAGAAGCGTTGACGGAAAGCGTCTTCTTGGCCTGATTTCGAGAGTTGGTAATTCAGCAGATGGCGGTCGAATTCGTGGAAGAAGACGCCAGCCATCGTTTGATAATCACTATCATTCGTTTGATCGATTCGCTTGAAGCTCCGCCACGTTGAGTAGATGAGTTGGGCGTTGGGAATCTCGGCTAACTCTGGAAAATGCGCCCGAATACTCTTGGTCATGGTTACGACTTGCTTTGCCCGTTCTGGTGACATCTGCATCTTTGGTGCTGCGGTGGAACCAGCTGTTGCTTGCGTCATATTGGCATTCCTCCTTGAATAATTGTTGCTTCTCGACTACCTCCAGCATACCACTGTTTCACAAATTCCGTTAAGCTGGACGCTGTAATTTCTGCAGAAAAGGCCAAATCTTTACCGAAACCTGAGAAATGAAACGGAAATCCTATGTTATAATGTTTGTTTGATTAGCTTGTAATAACAAGCACGGCTTCGTTGAATTTAGAAATTGAAAGTAGGGTGTCAAATGGCGGCAAGGTCAGATCAAACTGGTAACCAAGGTAGCGCGCAAGACCAAATGGTTGCCGGCTCAGCGTGGATGACGGCCGGGAGTATTTTTTCCCGGATTCTCGGTGCAGTTTACATTATTCCCTGGAATATTTGGTTCGGCGCCTTTTACCTGCAAGGTAACGCGCTGTACGGAAAAGGGTATAACATCTACAGTTTCTTCCTGATTGCGGCGATTGCGGGGGTGCCTTCCGCGATTGCCAAACAAGTGGCGCACTACAATGCCTTGAACGAATACGGCATTAGTGTGCGGCTGTATAAACGGGGACTGGAGATTGCGGTGGTCACCGGGATCTCGATTGCCCTGTTAATGTACTTTGGCGCACCGCTCTTCACCGGGGGCGACCAACACCTGATTCCGGTCTTACACTCACTGGCTTGGGCCATCTTGATTATTCCCACGATGAGTCTGACACGGGGGTATTTCCAAGGCTTCCAGCAAATGGCACCGTCCGCAATTTCCCAGTTTGTGGAACAATTAGTCCGAGTCGCGTACATGTTACTGACGGCCTTCGTGATCATGCGGGTCTTAAATGGCAACTGGGTCACGGCGGTTTCCCAATCCACGTTTGCGGCGGCCATCGGGGCTTTAGGTGGCCTGTTGATCTTGGGTGTGTACTACTGGCGTCGGCGGCATTATTTCCGTGGCTTAGTCGCCAATAGTAACAACGAGCTGGTGGTACCGGCCAACCAGTTGTACAGGGAAATCATTGCCCAAGCCGTCCCGTTCATCGTATTAGGGGCCGGCATCACGATCTTTCAATTGATCGACCAATATACGTTTGCGCCCATCATGCACATGGCGGGCTCCTATACCGATGCGCACTTGAACGACTTGTTCGCGTTATTCGGGGTCAATGCCAACAAATTAATTATGATCACGATTTCTCTGGCGTCGGCGCTGGCGGTCACGGTGGTACCGTTACTGTCGGAGTCCTACACCCGGGGCAATAAAAAAGAAATTTCCGCGCAATTGTCCAACGCCTTCTTGATGTTTGAATTCGTCATGATTCCCAGTGCGCTGGGGATGGCGGCCATTGCCAGTCCGTTGAACCTGGTCTTTTATGGCCGGTCACACGCGGCCTTAGCGGCGTCTATCCTGGCCTTCTCCTCGTACCTGTCGATTCTGCTCGGCCTGTACACGGTCGTCTCAGCGTTGATGCAGGGGATCTCGCAAAATAAGCGGGCAGTCCGTTACTTCTTGGTGGGGACTGTGGTGAAATTCATTGTTCAGTGGCCACTGGTATACTTCTTAGGGGCCTTTGGACCGCTGATTGCGACGGGTATCGGCTTCACCGTAACCTGTTATTTGATTATCCATTCACTGGACCAACAATTTGGCATCAATTTTGCCCACATCGCGAAGAAGACCAACGGCATCTTGTTGGTCTCTATTGGAACCTATGCATTGGCCCGCTTGGTGGCCTGGCTAGGCGCCTTTAGTGGAAGTCAAGGCCGGATGATTAATTTCTTAATCGTGATGGTGGCGGTCATCGTGGCCGGGTACTTCTACGTCTACGTGGTCTTACGGACCCGGTTAGCCGATGCCATCTTGGGGCCACGGGTCGCTGGTATTCGGCGGCGGTTACACATTCGTTAGGAGGCAGCTGTGATGAACATTGAACGCTATTTAACGGCCCATCGCCAAGGCACACCGGGACAAATCTTCCGGTTATTGCGGCAGGGTCGCGTCACCGTGGATGATCTGGTCGTCGATTCACCGCGAACCGATGTCACCAGTGGCCAGCAGGTCCGCGTGGACGGGGTGACCGTCACGGGCCGTCAGCCGCAGTATTTGGTCTTCAATAAGCCAGTTGGCTTCGTCTTGAACTTGGAACCGACTGGGCAACGGAGCCTAGGCAGCCTGTTGAATCCCTTGGACCAGCAACGGTCGCTAAAGGCGTTGGCAGACTTGCCCAAAGAAACGGTGGGCTTGGTCTTAGCCAGTGACGACGAACACTTCTTAACGGACGTGGCGCAACAAAACTGGCGCAGCACCTTGCAAATCGTGTTGGCCCAGACGACAGTGCCGACATTGCCGGCCAGCGGCGCCTTTGAAGACGTGACCAGTCACGTGGATAAGGTCCGCCAGACCACCACGGTGTCGTTAACAACGACCGATGTCCCGGCTGGTGTTAGCGCCCTGAGCGCGTTGGCCAACGCAAACGAGCCGGTGGTCCGCACGCAGTTGGGCCCGTTAGCCTTGCCGGTCGATCTGGCTGTCGGCACTTACCGCGGGCTATTTGCCCAGGAAATCGACGCCTTGAATGGCCCACTGGATACATCACTAAAAATGACATGACAAAATCCCTTGATGAGCGGCAGATGGTGTATCTGCTGTTAATCAAGGGATTTTTTTGTTTAAAGATTGTAGGCCAAAGCGCTGAACGTAGAATTACCGTGTTGGAGCGGTCTTCCGGTTTGCTTAGAAGTCTGACAAAACCCACCAGTCTCTCAAGTTGTCTAACTCTACACCGTCGACACAGCTGGCTTCGGCAAGTTGACGTCTATCAGAAACACGGTAGGCGGCCAGTACGAACCACCTTACATTCGAAGACTAATTTCACTGGTAATTAGCTAGTGTTGCGCGCCTTCGTGGGCCTTCATGAATTGTGGCAAGGCGGCAGCAATTTGACTCGGCAAGACCACGTATTGGGTCCGTGCTAATTCTTCCGCGACAGCGCTGTGGGTATAGACAGCGGCACAGATGGCCTGAGTCAACGGCGTGAACTGCGCGGCAAATCCGCCGACCATCCCCGCCAAGGTGTCGCCCATGCCGCCAGTTGCTTGGGCGGGCGTGCCCAGCGGATTGACGTAGGTTTGATCTGCTGTGTAGATTTCAGTGCGGTGTGATTTGACCACGACGGTCGCGTGTAACTGGTCCACGGCTTGGCGGTTGGCTGCGGGCGTTTGGTCAGCTATCTTGATGCCGCTCAAGCGTTGCCATTCCATTTGATGAGGCGTTAAGACGAGGTGCGCGCTCGGCAAGGTCAGGTGGTGTTCGGCGACCAAGGTAATGGCGGACCCGTCGATCACCAGTGTTTGGGTCGGCGCTACCGTGTGTAAGACGTTGGTCAGTACCTGCAAAGCCGCTTCATCCGTACCGAGGCCGGGGCCGATGACAACGACGTCGGTGCCTTGAACCAGCGACTGGGTCTGGGCGACGTCGGCGATATCGGCAAACATGGCTTCGGGTAGACGGGCGTGCAGGCTACCTTGGTTACTGGCGTCGGTGATGGTGGTGACCAACCCGGCCCCAGCGTACACGGCGGCGGCACTGGCCATCAGAATGGCGCCGCCAAAGTTGCGGTTGCCACCAATCAGGGTGACCCGGCCGTAAGTGCCCTTATAACTGTTGGCTGGGCGCTGACGAATCGTGCTCGTGAGAATTTTATCCGTTAAGGTTTCCATGAAAAAAGCCTCCTCAGTTTCTCTTTTAGTATAGCACGTGGCCCGAAATGACGGGGCCCAGGGTGAATTGTGATTTTTGGCGATGAAATCGGCTTACATTTGGCGGGCGGTATGCTAGAATTATGCTAGGGTTAGGTTGAAAACGTTTTTGACGAAGCGAAAAGCGCGGGCGTTTTCAAACGCAAGACCATAGACCGGACGTTAGGTCCGAATAAAATGAAGGAGGTCCAATCATGGCAATTGATTGGCAAAAGCTATCTGAACAATACCGGGAGGACTACATCGCTGACTTGACCACCTTGGTCGGCATCGACAGTTCTCGTGATGATTCACAGGCCACCGATACGTATCCATTGGGACCAGGTCCAGCTAAGGCTTTGATCGCATTTTTAGGCTTAGCGGAACGTGACGGTTTTAAAACAAAAAACTTAGATAATTTAGCAGGTTACGTGGAATACGGCGAGGGAGACGACACCCTGGCTATCTTGGGTCACGCGGACGTGATGCCGGCAGGTAAGGGCTGGCACACCGATCCCTTTACGTTGACGGAAAAGGATGGCAACCTGTATGGTCGGGGGACCTCTGACGATAAGGGGCCGGCCTTAGCTGTCTACTACGGGTTAAAGATGTTGAAGGATCAAGGGATTCAACCCAAGATCAAGATTCGTTTCATCATCGGGACCGACGAAGAAAGCGACTGGACGGGGATGAACCACTACCTCGACTTGGAACCAGCACCAACGCTGGGCTTCTCACCGGACGCTGAATTCCCATTGATCAACGGTGAAAAGGGGAACGTGACCTTTACGACCAACTTTGCTGGGAGTAATGGCGGTGAGTTGACTCTGGTCGACTTCGAATCCGGTCTCCGGGAGAACATGGTGCCCCGCGACGCCGAAGCCACGGTAACTGGCGGTGACAACGACCAGTTGGTAGCTGATTTCAAGCAATTCTTGGATCAGGTGCCAGTTACGGGTGAAACCACGGTTGATGCGACGGGTATTCATTTTGAAGTCATTGGCAAGGCCGCTCACGGGATGGAACCCAAGAACGGTATCAACGCCGGGACCTACTTGGCTAGCTTCCTGAACGCCTACGACTTTGGCGGCGATGCAGCGGACTTCTTGAGCTTGTTGGCCAACGAATTGCATGACGATTCTCGGGCCCACAAATTGGGCATTGCCTTCACGGATAAAGTGATGGGTGACCTGACCATGAACGTGGGAATCCAAACGTTTAAGGCGGATAACGGCGCGTTGATCAACACCAACTTCCGTTACCCAACCGGGACGGGTGCCGCTGACATCCAAGCTGGCTTAGCGAAGGCAACGGCTAACATGGCTGCGACGATCAAGCAAGGCCGTGAAATGGTACCGCATTACGTTGACCCGGATGACCCAATCGTGGCCACGTTGATGGACGTTTACCGGCAACAGACCGGCGACACGACCGCGCAACCCGAAGTTGTGGGTGGCGGGACTTACGGTCGGCTGATGAAGCGTGGGGTGGCCTTTGGGGCGTTGTTCCCTGGCACGGCTGACACCATGCACCAAGCCGATGAATTTCAACCAGCAGCTGATTTGTTAAAGGCCATGGCCATTTACGGTCAAGCCATCTTTGAATTAACGAAGTAGGTTGTGTGGCGAAGGAGTGAGAATGATGGCCGCAGATTATAAACACATTTTAGTCGGCGTCGATGGGTCACGACAGGCCCGGCGCGCTTTGGATAAAGCCATTGCGGTGGCCGTGCGGAATCAGGCAGAACTGATCATCGTCACCATCATGAGTGGCGGTGACTACGTGGGTCTGGGCAGTGATACCCAAGTCGGCTTCGGCTACGTTGACCAGCAGGTGATGGACGAGTCGCGACAAGAATTGGAAGCGACAGTCGATAAGTATCGTCAGCGCGCCCAAAAAGCAGGCGTTGAACAAGTGGTTACCGCTGTCTTCTACGGCCACGCCAAGGTTGATTTGGCCCGGACGTTGCCCAAGGAGTATCAGGCGGACTTGATCATGCTCGGGGCCACGGGGGTCAACGTGGTGGAACGCATGCTAATGGGCTCTACGGCCAGTTATGTGGTCGCTAACGCCATCTGTGACGTCCTGATTGTGCGGACCGATTTACACAATCAGGCGCAGAGCTTGAAAAAGTTAACGGATTAAATAGGGTCAAACGAAGGGGACTGCGGCGAGATGTCGCGGTCTCTTTTGCTATTCACTGTTTAGGTGACTAAAGGTTGCAAGTACAAAAATATTTGATAATACTCAGCTGACAAGGATTGTGAACATGAAATTAGTTCACGCCATCACCCGCGGCTGTCAGAGATTCCGGTAGCTATGGGGAACGCCGTCGTCACAGCAACCTACACCTCTGACTGCCTCCGGTTACGTCGGTGGTTAACCACAAGATTAACAGGAAAATCGCTGAAATGGCAACGTTCATCCACATTAGTGGACAACCTGTCACGTAGCCGTGAGTGAGCTAAATTTGGACTCAGCCGAGGTTGAAGACTAACTTTTGGCTTCGACCGGTCCTTCCCACAGTGTCACGGTCCAAATTTGGCGAACGGTAAGGCGGCCAGCTCGTACTGTGTCGGAACAAAAAAGCGCTGACCACATTTCAGTCAACGCTACAGGTTATTTTGATTCAGGGTTAAAGTCGTTGGACATCGAGGACACTGCCGGTTTCGGCATCGGCCACGAACTGGTACTGTACCAGCTGGTCATCTTCGTAGCGGGTAATGCCACCGTAATAGACCCGGGACTTAACCGCAAACTTTTGAAACGGCACCGCGTGCTTTTCGATCCAAGCACCTTCGATCGGTGATTCTTGCCGGAATTGGCGTTTGACCTGTTCCAAGATATCGTCTGGATTGAGCCGGTTAGCGCCGAAAAAGCGCGTGATGAAAACGCCCATTAAGCCACCGAGAACCCCGGTGAGACTTAGTTGATATAATTGTCCGTTTTTAGCAGCCATACTACCGCCTCCTAATTTCTGTGGGCATGCTTCCCATCACTTCTTGCCCTTAGTATAGCAATGATTGCGCGGAAGTTCCCGTAAAAAGGCAGATTTTGCTAAAAATTTCTGAGTGGCCGAGAAAATTGGGTCATCCGCCCCGTAGAAAAGGGCTGGTGAAGGCCGCCAAGCCGCTTTCCAAACAAAAACCGTGTATATTTAGCCAGTCATGCTATAATGGTTGATGTTAACTTTTAAAACTAACTGAAAAAGGAGTGCTCATTCATGGAACAATTACCCAAGATGTCTGCCGCTGACCTAAAGGACGTTGTCAAGGAAGGCAAGACCATGCTATTCTTCTCTGCGACCTGGTGCTCAGACTGCGCATTTATCAAGCCAGCAATGCCAGAAATCGAAGCAGAATATCCTGACTACAAGTTTATTGCCGTCGATCGGGATGAAAACATCGATTTAGCGGTTGAACTGAACGTTTTCGGCATTCCTAGTTTCATTGCATATGCCGATGGCCAAGAACTTGGTCGGTTAGTGAACAAAGATCGTAAGACTAAAGCAGAGGTAGAAGAATTCATCAATTCTTTGACGACCAACGCCAACTAAACCCGTTGGAAAGGATTCAGACATGTTAATTGCTAGTTACAACCCTAAAGAATTAGGGGATACTTTGATTGTTGTTGTTGCACAGGATTCAGCGACCCAAGCCCACACGGTGCGGGACAATATCGCACGGATCTATGATGCAGCAACGGAGAAGACCTTAGGCTACAACTTCCTCAAGATTTCCAGCATTTTGCCAGAGATCAGTGGCAACGGCCAAGTCGATTTGTCAGCTGATGACGTGGCAGCGTTAAACAACGCCTTAGAGGACGCTGGATTTGCCGGTGAACTGGTCGCTGAGACCAGTTCACGCTTCGTGGTCGGCTACGTGAAGTCTGCGACGCCACATCCCGACTCCGATCACTTGCTGGTGACCGAGACGGTCGTGGACAACGACGAATCGCTTCAGATCGTCAGTGGGTCGCCTAACATGCAGGCCGATATTAAGGTCGTTGTGGCCAAGGTCGGCGCGATGATGCCGAACGGTTTGATCATTTGGCCAGGTGAGCTTCGTGGCGTTGCCAGCAACGGGATGATCTGCTCAGGTCGTGAGCTCAAACTCGCCAATGCACCGCAAAAACCAGGGGCATTGATCTTGCCGGATGATTATACAGTCGGTGAACCGTTTGACTTCGAGCGCGGTCAAAGTATTTTTAAAAATTAAGAAGATTATTACAAAGCAGGTGAACCCTTGTCGGTTGCCTGCTTTTTTGTGTACAATAGGGGAGACTGACAATTTCAGATTAATTGTCACCAGGACGGACTGCTGAGAAGGGTCCGGAAAATTTGAAAATAAATAAAAAAGAGAGATTCAGGGAATGAGTGAAGTGGCCGTCAAGCTGGCGGCGTCTCCTCCCAAGAGTCGTGAAATTCGACGAGCCCGCTCGTCAAGGAGGAAGAAACACATGGAGCACTATGATGGACCGGCATTTTATCGCAAATTTCCGGTAAAACCGACCCCTGATCAAATGGAAGATACCACGGATGACCGGTCACAACGACAGGTTAAGCTCCGTAAAGAACGTAACGATCGTCTGCGTTTGCGACAACAACGAGAAGAAAAACGCGAATCAGCGGCGCAAAGTGCGGCCCAAGAAGTCTTGCACCACACGCAACGCCACCAATCTCAGGCATCAGCGCCCGCTTCAGCAGCGAAGACACCAGAACGGGCCGCCGCTGAGGCCAGTGCCAACTACCGGCCATTTGCGGTCACCCCTGTGCCCAAACAACGGCAGCGAGTGTGGCAACCGTCAGTGATTCGTCACCGTTACCAGCGCTTGGTGGCAAGTCTACATAAATCAAATGACAGTTTTCTCTTGCTGGGCACGGCGGCGGATGAAGCCGCTTTAGCTGCAGAAGACTCACTGGCGGCGCAATCCACGGCGCCCACAGAGGTCTTTTTGCCAGATCAGTCGGCTGAATCGGTGGCAACTCCGGCAGTAGCGGCACAGACGCCAGAAATGACAACAAGCGCCGCAGCCCAAGAAGCAGAACCACAAGAAGCAGAACCACAAGAAGCAGAACCACAAGAAGCAGAACCACAAGAAGCAGAACCACAAGAAGCAGAACCAACACCTGAACAACCAGCTTCTGCAGCGCCTGTTGCGGACACCACTGCCAATTCTGCGGCAACGACTCCCGACGCGGTGACTACTGAAACACCAAAACCCGCTGGGGCAGAACCGGTGGCCGCAAAACCAGCTAGTCAGGACGTTGTGGCACCAACGGAAGTCTTTTACCCAGAACCACAACCCGCCGCGACAGCTGTCACTGCGACGACGGATAGCGGGGCTTATTTGCCGGTCGATAATCAAGTGCCGGCGCATTCAGCGGCCAGTGAAGAACCCGTTACGCCAGCGGTCAAGTCGGCGCAACCCGCTGAAACTGTGGTCATTCAACCGACACCGATGGTTAGTGAGACGCCGGCTACCGGCGAAACGACCGCGTCAGCCGAAGCCACTGAATCAAGTGACGCATCCGCAGAAGCTGAAACAGCTGAAGCGAGTGAACCGGTAGAAAACGATGAACCAACAGAACAAGCCGTAGCATCAAAACCTGAATCAGCGGCAGTGCCTTCTTCAGCCGCCGCCGGTCAGCGACCAGCCGAAGTCAATCAATTACTGGACCGCGCCACGGCACCCGTGGAGAACGTAGCATCGGCTTCTTCCAGCGCTGCGCCAGCGTCGCAAATTGCGGCTACGCGTGCAGCGGTAACGCCAAAGCCTAAGGCCAAGCCAAGTCGTGGCCTGGGTCATTCACTCGGCGACATCATGCAAGAAGAGGGGAATGACCAGCGGAACCTCGCGTTGTTTGACCGGCCAACGGCACCAGCCGAACCGGCCGAAACGACGCCAGCCCGTGGCTACCATTTCCCAGATCTCGCACTGTTACCTAAGCCAGTCGTGCCGGATGAAGAGGCGTTAGACGAGTGGATCGAACACCAAGCCGAAGTCCTCGACGCCACGTTGAGTGCCTTTCACGTTGACGCGCACGTCACGGATTGGACGGTCGGTCCTACCGTTACCCAGTTCCAGATTAGCTTGGCCCTGGGTGTCAAAGTCAATAAAATCACGAACCTGAACGACGACTTGAAGCTCGCCTTGGCGGCTAAGGATATTCGAATTGAGGCACCAATTCCGGGCAAGACGACGGTCGGTATCGAAATTCCGAACTTGAAATCCCGACCGGTCATGTTGTCGGAAATTTTGAATTCGGCTGCCTTCAAGAAGAGTGAATCCCCGCTGACAGTGGCCTTAGGGGTCGATCTGTTTGGTCAACCACAAGTCACTGATTTGCGGAAGATGCCACATGGGTTGATTGCCGGTGCCACGGGTTCTGGGAAGAGTGTGTTCATTAACTCACTGCTGCTGTCGATTCTGTACAAGGCCACGCCACAACAGGTCAAGCTGTTACTGATTGACCCGAAGGCCGTGGAAATGGCACCGTACGACGGCTTACCACACCTGTTGTCACCGGTAATCTCTGATCCCAAGGCTGCCGCGGCCGCCCTCAAGTGGGTCGTAACGGAAATGGACGAACGCTACGAAAAGCTGGCCGCTGCTGGGGTCCGCAACATTGAGCAATTCAACGACCGGGCCGACGCCAACGACGAGCCTGGGTTGAAGATGCCATACATCGTGATCATCATTGATGAGTTAGCAGATCTGATGATGATGGCCGCCAGCGAGGTACAAGACTACATCGTGCGGATCACGCAAAAGGCGCGGGCCGCCGGGATTCATTTGCTAGTCGCCACCCAACGGCCGAGTGTCGACATCGTGACGGGGACCATCAAGAACAACATTCCGACGCGAATCGCCTTCATGGTTTCCAGTCAGATCGACTCGCGGACCATTTTGGATACGGCCGGTGCCGAGAACTTGCTGGGCCGTGGGGATATGTTGTACCTGGGCAACGGTGCCAGTCAGCCAATGCGGTTGCAAGGGGCCTTTGTCGAGTCCGAAGTTGACGGGGTCACTGACTTCGTGCGGACGCAGGGTAAGCCACAGTACGCTTTCTCGCCGAAGGGCCTCTTACAACGAGAAACGGCTGAGGAGAACCAAGATGAGCTGTTGCCAAAGGTTTTGGAATACATTGCGCAAGAAAAGACGGTCTCGACCTCGAAATTGCAACGGGTCTTCTCGATTGGCTACAACCGTGCGGCCAATCTGATCGATGACCTGGAGCAGCACCATTATGTGTCACCGCAACATGGGTCCAAGCCCCGGGAAGTCTACTTGACACCGGATGATTTGGGCAAGGACTTGCCGGAACCTCATAACTAGGGATGCACCATTTTCACCTTAGGTTGAGGAGGCCTCACTGCCTTTCTCCCCGTGATTTCTTTTAAGCGGGTGGGGGATATGCTAGAATAAAGAAAGAGTCACTCAGACGGTTTGGGGGAGTAGTGGCCTGACCGAAAGAGTAGAAAAGAGGATCATTTAATGGATAACGCAACGGTTTACCACTTTGTTGGAATTAAAGGATCAGGGATGAGTGCCCTGGCCCTGATTTTGCACGATAAGGGTTTTAAGGTTCAAGGTTCAGATATCACCCAGTACACGTTCACGCAACGGGGACTGGAACAAGCCGGTATCGACGTCATGGCCTTTGACGAAGCCAATATTCACGAGGGCTTAACGGTCATTGCGGGGAACTCCTTTACGGATGAACACCCAGAAATCAAGAAAGCCCGGGAAATGGGTCTGCCCGTTTACCGTTACCATGAATTCCTAGGCCACCTGATCGAAGGGTACACGAGCATCGGGGTTGCCGGTGCCCATGGCAAGACCAGTACGACCGGTCTGTTGTCACATGTATTGAGTGGCGTCGCACCAACGTCTTACCTGATTGGTGATGGGACTGGGAAAGGGACGCCTAACGCCCGGTTCTTCGTCTACGAAGCCGATGAATATCGCCGTCACTTCCTGGCCACGAAGCCAGACTACGCCATCATGACCAACATTGACTTCGATCACCCCGACTATTACACGGGGATCGAGGATGTTTACAGCGCCTTTGAAACCTGGGCTAACCAGGTCAAAAAGGGCATCTTCGCTTGGGGGGACGACCCTGAGTTGCGGAAGCTCAAGACTGATGTGCCGGTCTATTACTATGGCACCAAGGACCGCGATGATTTTCAAGCCAAGAACATCAAGCGGTCTACGACGGGCTCTAACTTCGACGTGTACCATGGGGATGAATTCTTAGGCAACTTTGAAATTCATTTGTATGGCGAACACAACGTCTTGAACAGTCTGGCAGTCATTGCCGTTTCTTACTTTGAAAAGGTCAATATGGACGAAATCAAGCGTGAATTGGCTGACTTCAAGGGTGTTAAGCGTCGTTTCACGGAACGTAAAGTTGCTGATATGACCATCATTGACGACTACGCCCACCATCCATCTGAGATCAAGGCGACGTTGGATGCCGCACGGCAAAAGTACCCTGATAAGGAAATCATCGCAGTCTTCCAGCCACATACGTTCAGCCGGACGATTGCCTTGATGGATGACTTTGCCAAGAGTTTGAACTTAGCTGACCGGGTCTTCTTGACCAACATCTTCAGCTCGGCTCGGGAAACTTCTGGGGCAGTCTCCAGCAAGGACTTAGCAGCAAAAATTGCTAAGGGTGGCGACATTTTGACGGTTGATAACATGTCCCCATTATTAGATTTCCATGACGCCGTTGTTGTCTTCATGGGTGCCGGTGACGTGCAAAAGTACGAACGGTCTTACGAAGAATTATTAAGTCATTTATCACTGAAAAATAACTAAATTTATGGGTGCTGATTGGTGATTCTTCACTGGTCAGCACCTTTTTTGTTAGGCAAATTGGTCTGTACCTCTGATAGGGTGAACGGATTATCTATAAAAATGACACCCATTAGAATCGCTGTTATGGTGGGCATTTAACCCACTTAATGCATTCGCTAGAAATGAGTTGCACTTTTATTGAGAACCTGTATTCTAGTAAATTAAGGACGCGACTGGTCCTGTAATTTTTTTCAGGGGAGCGAGTGCAAGTGGAAGTTGGAACACAACATAATTGGTGGTACAACCAGCTATTTACCAATTGGAAAAAGTTTGAAATGATTTACGTGTCGATCTTGATTTTGCTACAGGTCGTGGTCTACGTGATTGTGCCTGACAGCATTGTTGGGATGGTTTCTGGTGTCGGGGGCGTCTTGTGCCTGGTCTACGGGATGAAAGGCCGGAAGATTTCGTTTATCTTCGGCTTCATTCAATGTGTCGCCATGACCTACGTCGCTTGGATCAGCCACGCCTATGGGTCTTTTGCAATGGATATTATTTATGTTATTTCACAACCCATTGGCTGGTACATGTGGGGTCACGATGAAGCGACCCGATCATTTAAGAAGACCACGCGTAACTGGATCTTTGCGGCGGCTTTTGTCGCTTGGGCGGCCGGCTGGTTGGTTCTGTCGCTGTTACACGGGCAGTTACCGTACTTTGATTCGGTCAACTTTGTGGTGAGTTTGATTGCCCAACTGCTGTACATCATGAAGTTCAAGGAAAACTGGTCACTGTGGATCGTCGTTAACGTGGTCAATGTCTTGTACTGGGGCATCTTAACCTTCCAGATTCTCACGGGTGCTACTAATGTCGGTACCTTAGGGGCCAACCTGTCTCAAGTGGCCTTGCAGATTGCCTTACTCTTCAATGCCGTTTACGCCAACAAAGTTTGGGCCAGCGGTGAAGCCGACAACGAGGGTGGCGCCGGTCAGTCAGCGACTAAATAGCGTGACCTTTCTTTTCCAGTTCTGAACACATTACTTGTGTTTACTATTAGATTTGGTAAAATATAGTCTAATAACCCTGTGGCTGGTTTATCAATCGCGATAGCTAAGGCAGGAAATGATTTGAAAAAGAAGGAGCGTTTCAATGAACAACTATGATCAGCAACCCCGGACGACAGTAAACACTGAGGTCGGCCTCAACAGCTTTATGACTAAAATGTTTGGCTGGATGGCTGCGGCCGTGTTGGTCTCTGCAGTGACGGCGTACCTGATGATTCCCATGGCAAGTCAAGCCCAGGGCCTACACGGTGCCGGTCTTTGGTTACCCATTATCGTCTGGTTTATTTTACCGTTCGTCATTAGCGGACAATCGATGAAACGGCCAACCGTCGCTTTAGTCGGGTTGTTTGTTTACGCGGTGATTACTGGTGGGGTCATCTCGACTTACGCCATGGTCTTCTCGGTGAATACGATGGCCGCTGCCTTTGTTTCTAGTGCTGCCGTCTTCGTGACGATGGCTGGTATCGGGGCCTTCACTAAGAAGGACTTGACCAAGCTGGGGACCCAAGCAACGGGGGCCTTGATTGGTCTGCTCGTGGCCATGGTCATCAACATGTTCTTGCGGATGCCATTGGCTTCACTAGTGTTATCCTTCGCCGCAGTCATTATCTTTGCGGCACTGACGGCCTGGGATACGCAACGGATGCAGAAGATGTACCTGCAATACGGTGACCAGGTCTCCACGACTGGGTTAGCCGTCAACGGGGCATTGCAACTGTACCTGGACTTCGTCAACTTATTCTTACAACTCTTACAAATTTTCGGAATCTTTGGTGGCAACAACGACTAACGGTTTCGCAAGGAAAGCCTGGGACTCAAGTGCCCGGGCTTTTTGTGTCAACAGGGAAGCTGGCAATCGGCTTAACCCTTGGTAGCCGTTAACTTGTCAACTAACTTCCGGAACTTGTCGGAGTTAGCCAGCTGTCTCAGCTGACACTGTGAGACGACTTGAGAGAGACTGATGGGCTTGCCAGATTTCCAAGCGCATCGGAAGCCCCAGTAGCCGGCGAGATACCTAGCTAACGTCGGCACTGACAGGAACGATATGACCGAGGCGCAAGTGTTCCAATGGTTTTCAGAGATTTCTTTTCGGGTTTACCTGTTTTTTTGGTAAAATAGACGTAGAATACTCGAGCGCGGCAGACCGTAGCTCGAAAGGAGCGTAACATGGCGGAAAAACGATTATTATTGATTGACGGAAACAGTGTCACGTTTAAGGCCTTCTTCGCGCTGTACACGGCGTTGGGTAAGTTTACCAACAGCGAAGGGCTGCATACGAACGCCATTTACGGCTTCAACACGATGCTAGAGATCATGTTGGACAAGGTGAAGCCCACGCACGCCTTGGTCGCCTTTGATGCGGGGAAAACCACGTTTCGGACTAAGATGTATGACGACTACAAGGGTGGCCGGGCCAAGACCGCACCCGAGTTGTCGGAACAATTTCCCTATGTCAAAGAACTTTTAGCGGCTCGCGGGATTCAGACCTATGAGCTGCCCGACTATGAAGCCGACGATATTATCGGGACCTTGGCCAAGCAGGCCGAGAAAAACGGGTTTACCACGACCATCGTGACCGGGGACCGGGACTTAACGCAGCTGGCTGACGACCACACGACTGTTTCCATTTCCAAGCGTGGGGTCACGGATATTGAGCATTACACACCGGCCTACGTCAAAGAAAAGATGGGTGTCACGCCCGAACAGATCATTGATATCAAGGGGCTCCAAGGAGATAACTCGGATAACTATCCCGGTGTCACGGGCGTGGGTCCCAAGCGGGCCGTGGATTTGATCGGCAAGTACGGGAGCATTGAAAACCTGTACGACCACATTGATGAAATTACCGCCAAGAAGCTCAAGGAACACCTGGTGGCTGACCATGACGAGGCCTTACTGTCCAAGAAGCTCGCAACGATTTTACGCGATGCGCCGGTGACGAAGCAGGTCAACGACTTGGTCTATCAGGGGGATGACCAAGAGAAGCTGGTGGAATTCTACCAACGGATGAACTTTAATCAATTCTTGAGCAAAATGAGCGTTGATGGGGAAGCCCCAACGGCCACGCCAGGCCTTAAGGACGTGGACTTCACGGTCTTGAAGGCAGATAACCTCCAAACGCTCCCGGCCTTTACGGACGGCTGTGAATTTTACTTGGAAATGCTGGGTGACAACTATCATCTGGCCGACTTTGATGGCTTTGTGATCGGCCATGAGGATCACTGGTGGGTTAGTCGCGATACCAGCCTCTTACAGCAGGCGCCCTTGAAGGACCTGTTAGAGTCGGCTGACGTGGCCAAACAGGTCTTTGACGCCAAGCGGACCTACGTGGCGTTGAATCGCTTAGGCGTCACGTTAGCGGGCGTTGACTGCGACCTGTTGATCGTGTCGTACCTGTTGAACACGTATGACAACAGTAATGACCTGGGGCGCGTGGCCATGGAACACGGTTATCACCAGGTGGCAACGGACGAAGACGTCTATGGCAAAGGGGCCAAGGAAGCGATTCCGGCCGACGACGTGGATTTCTTCTCCCATTTGGCACGGAAAGCTCGGGCCATCGAGCAACTCCGGCCACAATTATTCAAGGAGCTGGCCGATAATGAGCAGACCCAGCTCTACCGCGATATTGAATTGCCAATGGCGTTCGTTCTGGCGCGGATGGAAATTGCGGGGATTACCGTAGAAGCCAGCGAACTCGAAGCCATGGGAAGTAAATTTACCGAGCAACTGGCCGAAATTGAACAGACCATTTACAACGAGGCTGGCGAGGAATTTAACATTGGCTCACCCAAACAGCTGGGCCACATTTTATTTGAAAAAATGGGCTTGCCGGTCATCAAGAAGACCAAGACGGGCTATTCCACGGCGGTTGGTGTCTTAGAAAAGCTCGCGGCGGAAGCTCCCATTGCCGAAAATATCTTGAAATACCGTAAGATTGCTAAGATCCAGTCGACTTACGTGGAGGGCTTACTGAAGGTCATCCATCCCGATGATCACAAGGTCCACACCCGCTACCTCCAGACGTTGACGCAGACTGGGCGGTTGTCATCGGTCGACCCGAACTTGCAAAATATCCCGGTGCGTAACGAAGAGGGCCGGGCCATTCGTAAGGCTTTTGTGCCGCGGCATCCGGGTTGGCAAATCTTCTCGTCTGACTACTCACAAATCGAATTGCGGGTCCTGGCCCACATGAGTCATGACGCGAACATGCAAGAGGCCTTCCGTGAGGGCGAAGATATTCACGCGGCCACAGCCCGACGCATCTTTAAGATGGGGCCGGACGAAGAGGTCACGCCCAACATTCGGCGCCAGGCCAAGGCCGTCAACTTCGGAATCGTCTACGGCATCAGTGACTTTGGGTTGTCGCAAAACATTGGCATCACCCGTAAGCAGGCCAAGGCCTTCATCGACACTTACTTTGAAGAGTATCCTGGCGTCAAGGCCTACATGGATCGGATGGTCCAACAGGCCAAGGAACAAGGCTTCGTGGAAACGATTGCGCACCGGCGGCGGTATTTGCCGGACATCAACTCGCGTAACTTCAACCAGCGGTCATTTGCCGAACGGACGGCCATGAACACGCCGATTCAAGGGAGTGCCGCGGATATTATTAAGATTGCCATGATTCAGATGGAAGACGCGGTCAAGGATCTTCAGGCAACGATGTTACTGCAGGTCCATGATGAATTGATCTTCGAAGCCCCGGCTGAGGAGATCGAAACGTTGGCCAAGCTGGTCCCAAGTGTGATGGACTCAGCCGTCAAGTTGGAGATTCCGTTGAAGGTGGAAAGCCATTACGGGCCAACCTGGTACGATGCGAAATAGCGGCAAGGAGACGATAAGCGATGCCAGAATTACCTGAAGTTGAAACGGTTCGCCGGGGGTTGACCCGCCTGGTGCAGGGCGCCACGATCGACCATGTCGACGTCTACTACCGTAAAATGGTTACGCCGGAGGCTGAGGTCTTCACGGCGGACTTGATTGGCCGGCAGATTGAACGGATCGACCGGCGGGGCAAGTATCTGTTATTTCGATTCAGTGGCGAGCTGACCATGGTCTCTCACCTGCGAATGGAAGGCAAATACGACGTCCAACCCACGGGCAGTCCCATTACCAAGCACACCCACGTGGTCTTTCACCTGACCGATGGCCGGGATCTACGCTACACGGACACCCGTAAGTTTGGGCGAATGCGACTGGTTCCCACCGGGACAGAGGGCACGGTCTTGCCATCGCTGGGAAAGCTGGGGCCGGAACCCACGGCAGATACTCTGACGCTGGCGTACATGCAACAGATTTTCCGCAAGTCCCACAAGGTGGTCAAACCCTTCTTGTTGGACCAATCAAAAATTGCCGGACTGGGCAACATTTATGCCGATGAGGTGCTGTGGCTGTCAAAGATCAATCCGTTAACGCCGGTCGATGAATTGACTGACGCGCAACTGGAGACGTTACGGCAGAGCATCATCACCGAAATTGGTTTGGCGATTCAGGGACACGGGACCACGGTGCATTCGTTTTCGACGGCCTTTGGTGAAGCCGGGCAGTTCCAAAATCACCTGCACGTCTATGGCCGTGAAGGTGAACCCTGTGAGCGGTGCGGCACGGAGATCGTTAAGATCAAGGTTGCCCAGCGCGGGACGCACTACTGTCCGCGGTGTCAGCCGGTGCCATTAGATGCATTGGAGGCCTTGCAAGATGACTGAGACTTGGGGATTGACCGGCGGCATTGCGACGGGCAAATCGACTGTGAGCGCCTGGTTACGCGCGGCGGGAATTCCCGTCATTGACGCTGACGTGATTGCCCGTCAAGTCGTGGCACCAAAGACAGCAGGGCTACAGCAGATTGCCCAGGTGTTTGGCGCTGACTTCGTGACTGACGACGGTTTGGACCGCAAAAAATTGGGCCAGTGGGTCTTCACCCAACCGGCTGAGTTGAAAAAGTTAGAAGCCATCACGGCGCCGCTGATTCAAGCCGAGATTCGGCGGGAACTAGCGGCGGCAAAAGCAAAGCAGGTACCAGTCGTCATGATCGACGCACCAACTTTTTTTGAAGTCGGGTATCTGATTCATTTGGTCGATCACGTCATGGTCGTAGCAACCGACGTGGCAACCCAAAAGCAACGCTTAATGGCGCGCGACGGGCTTTCTGCGGCGGATGCACAGGCCAGAATGGACCGGCAGTGGCCACTGGCCAAAAAGATTGCCCAGGCGACGGTCGTCATTGATAACGGGGGAACGATTGCCCAAACGCGCCAACAAGTGGTAAAATGGCTTGACGCCAATAACTTTGGCAACAGTAACCATTTAAAACGAGGTGAACAATAATGCAGTGTCCACACTGTCATCATAATGGATCGCGGGTCGTTGATAGTCGACCCACCGACGACGGGCGCGTGATTCGCCGCCGTCGTGAGTGCGAGAACTGTGGTTTTCGGTTCACGACGTTTGAGCGGGTTGAAGTTACGCCGCTGCTAGTGATTAAGAAGAACGGGACGAGAGAAGAGTTCAACCGGGAGAAAATCCTGCGTGGGATTATCCGTTCCGCTGAAAAACGCCCAGTGGGCATGGATGTCATGACCAATATCGTTGATGAAGTTGAAAATAAGATTCGGGCGCTGGGCGTCAATGAAATCTCCAGTCAGCTGATTGGGGAATACGTGATGAACCGCTTGGTCGACGTCGACGAGATCGCCTACATCCGGTTTGCCAGCGTTTATCGTCAATTCAAAGATACCGGTGTCTTCTTCAACGAGTTGAAGGACATGCTGGCGAAAGACAAAGAAAAAGCTAAAAAGGATTCACCAGATCAGGGACAAAGTGAGGCGAAGTAAAGCATGGAGAATTCCTGGCACCAATTAAAACCACGAACTGGCTTTTTGGTGCGATTAGCGGACCGCTTGACCGATCAGAGTTGGCAGACGTTGACCCAGCTTTACCAGCCGATTGTGGGACCGAGTGCCGCGGGGCTTTACTCGGCCCTTTTTTGGCTCCCAAATCGCGGGGAGTATCAGCGTCACGCCACCCTGTTAGGCCTGCTGGGGATGGACTTGGCCCATTTCTACGAGGCCCGCTTACGCTTGGAGGCCACGGGCCTGTTGACGACGAAGGTCAAGACGGAAGCGGAGTTGACCAGCTTTGTTTATGAGCTGCAAGCCCCGTTGACGCCAGTTGCCTTCTTTCGCGACGACTTGCTCAGCGTGCAGCTACTGGGCGTGGTCGGTGAGGAGGCTTACCGGACTCTGGTGGCCGTCAATACCGTGACGCCCCACGAGACGCCGGGAGAACAGAACATCACCAAGAATTTTCTCGACGTGTTTCACGTGGACGGCCAGGAGCTACAACGCTTACCGGCTGCCATTACGGCGACACGCGAGGAACTGCCAAGTGAGAACGCCGCCCCGGCGCTAACGCCCACGACCCAAGAGGATTTTGATTTCAAGCTCCTCGGCGAGATCTTGGAGCACTCCTTTATCGACACCAAGGCGTTGCGTAGCTACCGGCAACTATTGCTGACGGAGCACGCTACCTATAACCTTGACGAGGTGACCATGGCCCGCTACGTTGGTGAAGCAACTGATTTGGCGACCAATCAATTCGACCCAGAACAGTTTAAACGGGTGATTGCTCAACACTTTTCGCAGCAGCACCGCAGTCAGCCGGTAGAAACGCCAACGGCTACGGCACCTGCGACTGCGGATACTGACTTGAACGCCGCCGAACAAGCGCTGATTACCGTTGCCAGCAAGTCGGCACCAGCACTCTTTTTACAAGGTATCAAGAAAAAGAGTGGGGGCTTCTTGACGGACGGTGAACAGCGCATCGTGCGGGACCTGGTCAGTCGCCAGTTATTTCCCAATTCGGTCTTGAACCTGATGATTTACCATCTGCTAGTCGATGAAGATCGGCCGACGTTGAATAAAAATCTGATGGATACGATTGCCAACGACTGGAGCAAAAGCAAGGTCACCACGCCGCAGCTGGCCATTAAGAAAATCCGTGAACGTCAGCAGGCGCCGCAACCGTCTCGTCGTTCACGGAACCGACAAACGACCGTGAAAGAGACACTGCCAGACTGGGCTAAGAAGCCGACTGCCAAACCGGCGGCCACGCAAGCTAAGCTATCTGATAAGCAGCAACAACAATTGCAGGCGCGGATTGCCAAGCTACAAGAACACAGCAATCACGGGAAGGAGGATTAACCGATGGAAGATTTAAGTAAGACCATGCAACAGTTGATGAATCAACGGCATTTGAACGACAATTACCGCCAGTTGATGGCCAAAGTGTACGATGACCCCATGGTAACGGCCTTTTATCAGGAACATCGTGACGACCTGGCCGAAGACGTCTTGACGCGCTCGGCGGCGAAATTGTATGAGTTCGTCAGTGAACGCGAGAAGTTGGCCAAGGGGGGCACGACCTTTGCGACAGGCTATGAGCCGCAACTGATCGTCTCCAATCATTTGATCGACGTGGCCTACGTACCAACGAAGGAAACACAAGAAAAGCAAGCCCAGCAACAGCTCCGCCAACGGGTGAAGTCGATTGCCATGCCCAAGAGCATTCGTGAGGCCAACCTGAAGAACTTTGATCAGGACCCGGACCGTGCCGAGGCGCTGATGGCCGCGTTGGATTTTGTGGACGCCTATGAAGCCAGTCCTAAACGCCGGCACCAGGCGTTGTATTTGGCCGGGAGCTTTGGCGTTGGCAAGACCTATTTGCTGGCTGCCGTTGCCAATCAACTTGCCGCAGACGGGTTCTCCACCACGTTAGTTCACTTCCCGAGCTTTGCCGTGGAAATGAAGAACGCCATTGCCCAAAATGGGGTGGCGGAGAAGCTGGATGCCTTGAAGAAGTCACCCGTGCTCATGATCGATGACATCGGCGCTGACGCCATGTCTGCGTGGGTGCGTGACGATGTGCTAGGGGTCATTTTGGAGTACCGGATGCAAGAAGAACTGCCCACATTTTTCAGTTCGAACTTCTCCATGGCACAACTGGAAAAGGAACATTTACGCATCTCAACGCGGGGGGACGACGAACCATTGAAAGCCCAGCGATTGATGCAACGGATTCGCTTCTTGGCCCGTGAGATCACCATGATCGGGGCCAACCGCCGGCCACAGTAGAATAACCGCCTTCAGAAAAAAGTCGACGCATGCCTTGACATCTGCTGCGTGTGAGTGTTTAATAGTCTGTGAAACCAAAAGAGCTATGACGAAAGACATGATGGTTACGAGATCGTTCACAGGAAGAGCTGGCCTAGCTTGGAAGCCAGCTTAGCGACCGTAAGCATTACCACTTTCTATCAGCTGTCGAGAGGAAATTTTCGGCCGGTCCGTCCCGTTATCAACGACTAGAGTTCACGGGACCAGTCTCGTGAAAAATATCGGGTGGAACCACGTTATTGACGTCCCCAGTGCCTTATTAGGTACTGGGGACTTTTTGCGTAGTTGGCCCAAATTTCAATAAGGGAGATCATCATTATGGCAGATATTTCAATTCAATTCCCTGATGGCAAGTCTAAGGACTTCCCAGCAGGTACGACGCCCGCTGACGTGGCCAAGTCGATTTCAATCAGCTTGGCTAAAAAGGCTGTGGCCGCTAAGTTAGACGGCAAGTTGGTCGACTACTTAACGCCATTGGCTGGCAATGGGGCCATCGAAATCGTCACTAAGGATAGCGCTGAAGGCTTGAGCGTTCTGCGGAACACGACCGCTGCTTTACTGCGGATCGCCTTGAAGAAGCAATTCCCAGCTATCCGTTTGGGTGAAGTGAGTGCCGATGAAGACGGGTTCTTCGTGGATACCGACAAGGACGACCAACAAGTCAGCGTTGATGAACTGGACGCCCTGAGCGTGATCGTTGAAAAATTAGTCAGTGATAAATTAGCTATCGAACGGACCAGCTTGCCTAAGGCCGATGCATTGGCCTTGGTCAAGGATGATCCTTACAGCACGGAGTTGATCAACGCTGTGGATGGGGATGCCGTTTCCTTCTTGAAGATTGGCGACTACCAAGTCCTCAGTGACGGTGCCCAATTAGCGAACACGGGTGACGTGAAGAAGTTCAAGTTGCTGTCCGTTGCCGGTGCCTACTGGCAAGGCAAGTCCTCCAACCCAATGCTCCAACGGATTTACGGGACGGCCTTCTACAAGCAAGCTGACTTAGACGCCGACTTAGCTAAGCGCCAAGAAGCCCGCGAACGTGACCACCGGGTTATCGGGAACCAATTAGACTTGTTCTTCGTTGATCCTAAGGTCGGCGCTGGCTTGCCTTACTGGATGCCAAATGGGGCCACGATTCGGCGGACCATTGAACGTTACATCATCGACAAGGAAGTCGCTAACGGCTACCAACACGTTTACACGCCAGTGCTGGCCAACCTGGATCTGTACAAGCAATCCGGTCACTGGGCCCACTACCGTGAAGACATGTTCCCACCAATGGACATGGGGGATGGCGAACAGCTTGAATTGCGGCCAATGAACTGCCCAAGCCACATTCAAATTTACAACCACCACATCCGTTCTTACCGTGAATTGCCATTACGGATCGCTGAACTTGGGATGATGCACCGTTACGAAAAGTCTGGTGCCCTGAGTGGTCTGCAACGGGTTCGGGAAATGACCTTGAACGATGGTCACACCTTCGTTGCCCCAGAACAAATTCAAGATGAATTCAAGAGTATTTTGGACTTGATGGTCAAGGTTTACAAAGACTTTGATATCAAGGACTACACGTTCCGTCTGAGCTACCGTGATCCTAAGAACACGGAAAAGTACTTTGACGATGATGAAATGTGGAACAACGCCCAAAAGATGTTGAAGGGTGCCATGGATGACCTGGGCTTGCCTTACGTTGAAGCTGAAGGGGAAGCTGCTTTCTACGGTCCTAAGTTGGACGTCCAAACCAAGACGGCCCTTGGGAACGAAGAAACGTTATCCACGATTCAATTGGACTTCATGTTGCCAGAACGCTTCGACCTGCACTACATCGGTGCTGATGGCGAAGAACACCGTCCAGTCATGATTCACCGTGGCTTGGTTTCAACGATGGAACGCTTCACCGCTTACCTGACTGAAATCTACAAGGGCGCCTTCCCAACTTGGTTGGCACCTAAGCAAGTCACCATCATTCCTGTTTCTGAAGAAAAGCATGGTGCTTACGCTGACAAGTTAGCCGCTGAATTAAAGGCTGCTGACGTGCGGGTCAACGTTGACAAGCGTGGCGAAAAGATGGGCTACTTGATTCGGGATGCCCAAACCCACAAGATTCCATACACGTTGGTCGTTGGGGAAGACGAAATGGCAAATGGGACTGTCTCTGTCCGGAAGTACGGGGAAGACGACAGCCAATCCATGAGCAGTGACGCCTTCGTCAAGGAAATCTTAGCCGACATTGCTTCTTACAGTCGCGAAAACTAAGACTTCAGAGATCCTGGCGAGTAACCAGAGAATAGAAGAGTTTTGAGACAAAGGTGGTCGGGGTAAATTCCCGGCCCCTTTGTTGTCTCAAAGACTTTTGGCCAGAAAAGGGTAGTCTTTTGGCTCGGAGGACTGAATCACAGAATGAATAGCCCAAATCGTTTAGGTTTGTCAGTTGGCTATGCACCTGTATTACTGATTTCCGAGAGGCTGTGCCACATCAATGGTTGCGCTAATGATGATGTTTACTAGATGTAGCCGATAGTTCGCCAAATATGAGTTCAGCCGTGGGAGTTTTCTTAGCGGTGGTTTTTGCCGGTTAGAAAACTGACAACTTGGAGACGTGGGTCGTCGGCTCCAAGTTGAGGGCCGAGACCGCTTTTTGGCTCGTCCCGGCGCCCACCGCGTTCCAACTCATATTTGGCGAACGGCGAGGCGGCCAGCACAACCAAGTTTGCCCTAATAAAACAGTTTAATCACGAAACACTGTTGACATGTTCTGGCCTAGCTGGTATGATGGTTAAGTTGAGAAATTAAGCAGAGGCTTCCGCTTCTCGCCCTGTGGCTAACGCTGCCGGGCTAGATAGGCACGTTAGTTCAATCTTTGGATTGGATTTCATGCGGGAGCTGTTTGATGTTTGATCAAAGGTTCCCGCATTTTTTTATGAGTGAGATTTCTGCAGTTCTCGAGATTATTTTGGAGGTGGATTACCATAGCAAACGACACGATTGTCAACGAGGGGATTCGCGCACGCGAAGTTCGATTGATTGCCGGCGACGGTGAACAATTGGGTATTAAGTCCAAGCGTGAAGCTTTACAGATCGCTGAAGACGCAAACCTCGATTTAGTTTTGGTTGCACCGAAAGCTAAGCCACCAGTAGCCCGCATCATGGACTACGGGAAATACCGCTTTGAGTTGCAAAAGAAGCAACGCGAAGCACGGAAAAAGCAAAAAGTGGTCAGTGTCAAAGAAGTACGGCTCAGTCCTACCATTGATACCAACGACTTTAACACCAAGCTGAAGAACGCTAAGAAGTTCTTGGCCAAGGGTGAAAAAGTTCGGGTCTCAATCCGGTTTAAGGGTCGGGCGATTACGCATAAAGACATTGGTCGCGAGGTGCTCAACCGGATGGCTCAGGAAACTTCTGATGTTGCCACGGTTGAACAACGGCCTAAGATGGACGGTCGGAGCATGTTCTTGATGCTCGCGCCTATCGCGGAGACTAAGTAAGAATTGATTGGGTAGCTTTAGCTGCCGATTTAAGGAGGAAATTTCGTATTATGCCAAAGATGAAGACTAACCGCGCCGCAGCTAAGCGTTTCAAAGTAACTGCCAAGGGCGGTATCAAGAGTGCCAACGCATACACGTCTCACCGTTTCCACGGTAAGACCAAGAAGCAACGCCGGAACCTTCGTGGTACCCGGATGATGAACGAAACGACTATTAAGACTTACCGTTCTTTATTACAAAAGTAAGCTAGTCGGAAATTTTTCGGGTCGACGAAATGTCGACATAATGTTTGAATTGATTTAGGAGGAAAAGATTATGCCACGAGTTAAAGGCGGTACTGTTACACGCGCACGTCGCAAGAAGGTTTTAAAGTTAGCTAAGGGTTACCGTGGTTCAAAGCACCGTTTATTTAAGGTTGCCAAGGACCAAGTCATGAAGGGCCGTCAATACGCCTTCCGTGACCGGAAAGCCACTAAGCGTAACTTCCGGAAGCTTTGGATTGCCCGGATCAACGCCGCAGCCCGGATCAATGGTCTGAGCTACAGCAAGTTGATGCACGGTTTGAAGTTAGCCAACATCGATGTTAACCGGAAGATGTTAGCTGACTTAGCAGTGAACGACGCTGCTGCATTCAAGGCCTTAGCTGACCAAGCTAAGGAAGCTTTGGCTGCTTAATTCAGTCAATTCGAAAAGACTTCGCTGCGGCGGGGTCTTTTTTATTACGAATTTGATATCGCAAATTTTATAGTCATGTCGTCAGAAATCAGTTGGGATTCTCGACGGCTGATGGTGGTAAAATTCGCAAAAATTGCGTATAATAAAAAGCTAGACATGCCAATACTGGCAAACGAACGAAGGGGGGCAGTCACCCGCATGGTTTCTGGATTCAAACCCACGTGGATGGTTACGAACATATACGATTTGACGCCAACAGATTTGCGGGCCAACGGGATCAAGGCGGTCATGACCGACCTGGATAATACGCTGATTGCGTGGAACAACCCGGATGGGACACCGGAACTGCACCACTGGCTCAACTTGTTAGAGCTAGCGGGGATTCAGGTGATCGTGGTGTCCAACAACAGCCGGGCCCGCGTTGACCGGGCAGTGGCACCGTTTAACCTTCCCTACATTCACCGGGCACTCAAACCACTATCTTGGGGATTGAATCGGGCCTTACGTCGTTGGCACTTGCGCCGCGACGAAGTCGTCATGGTGGGTGATCAACTGTTAACGGACGTTTGGGCCGCGCACCACAGCGGCGTTCGCAGCGTCTTGGTCAAACCTATTTTAAGCTCGGATGCCTGGATCACGAAGGGCAATCGGTTATTGGAAAAGGTAGTCATGTGGCGCTTGCGGCACAACTATCCTGAATTAACTTGGCAGGAGGATCTTAATGAACGAAAAACACATTGAACCGGTAGTAATTGATGGTGAACCCTTGCACTGCATTGGTTGTGGCGCGGTGGTTCAAACAACGGACAAGACGGCACCAGGCTATACGCCGCAATCAGCGCTCGACAAGGGAATTGAAAAGGAAGAAGTCTATTGCCAACGGTGTTTCCGGCTACGGCACTACAATGAAATCGTGCCCGTCGGCTTGACCGATGATGATTTCTTACGGTTGTTGACGCAGATTCAAGACGCCAACGCCTTGATCGTGTACGTTGTGGACATCTTTGACTTTAACGGTAGTGTGATTCCGGGGCTCCACCGCTTTGTCGGCGACAACCCCGTCTTGCTCGTGGGGAACAAGGAAGACTTGTTGCCACGCTCATTGAAGCGGAGTAAATTACGGGACTGGCTACGTCAGCGAGCCAACGAAGAGGGGTTACGGCCCATCGACGTGACGCTGCTGAGTGCCAAGACCAATCAATCCGTGGACGGCCTGTTACAACTGATCGACAAGTATCGTGGCGACCGTGACGTGTACGTGGTCGGGGTGACCAACGTCGGCAAGTCTACGTTGATCAACCAAGTGATTCGGCAAAATACGGGGGTCCAAGACTTGATTACAACGTCGCGGTTCCCGGGCACCACGTTGGATAAGATTGAATTGCCATTGGATGACGATCACGTCTTGGTCGACACCCCAGGTATCATTCAAAACCAACAGATGGCGCACTATTTGGATGGCAAAGACCTGAAGATCGTGACGCCACAAAAGCCAATCAAGCCGAAGAACTACCAGCTCAACGACCAACAGACGTTGTTTTTGGGCGGTATCGCGCGGTTTGACTACACCAAGGGCCCCAAGAACGGGTTCACGGCTTACTTTGAGAACAACTTATACATTCACCGCACCAAGCTGGAGAATGCCGATGACTTTTATGAACGGCAGCTGGGTCAGCTGTTAACGCCACCACACGCGGATACCAAGGATGATTTTCCACCGCTTGTGGCCCATGAATTCAAGACGACGGTCAAGAGTGACCTGGTCTTTGAAGGCTTAGGCTGGATTACCGTTCCAGCTGGTGTTAACGTTACTGGCTGGGCACCCGCGGGTGTCGGCGTCTTGATTCGCCGCGCAATGATTTAAAAACTGGAGGACAACAACTTGCTACGAGGAAAACAAAAACGTTATTTACGGGCCCACGCCCATGCCATGCGCCCACTCTTTTCCGTGGGTAAAAATGGGCTGACCCAAGCCTGGTTGGAACAACTGACCGGTGCCTTGGAGTATCGCGAATTAATCAAAATCAATCTGCAACAAAGCGCTGACGTCTCCGTTGACGAGACCAAAGCCTTCATCGAAGACAACACGGACATTCAGGTGGTGCAAACCATCGGCCGGGTATTGGTCTTGTACAGAGTCGCAACTGAAGCAGAAAACCAAAAGATTTCACCAATCGTGGAAAACATGTAGGGAGGTCTGGCAGTCGTGGTGAAGATCCTAGAACGAACGAGTACGCAGGTGGCGACGCAGTTAGCGGCGACCGCTAAGAAGCGGCGCATCGGTATTTTGGGTGGGACGTTCAATCCGCCACACTTGGGGCACTTGGTCATTGCTGATCAGGTTGCGACCCAGTTGGGACTGGACAAAGTACTATTCATGCCGGATGCCGAGCCACCGCACGTGGACCGGAAATTGACGATTTCTGCCAAGGACCGGGTGGCGATGGTCAAGGCAGCTATCAAGGACAATCCGCGGTTTGACTTGGAGCTAACGGAAGTGGCACGCGGCGGCCGTAGCTATAGCTATGACACCATGTTGCAACTGACGCAGGCCCATCCGGAGAACCAGTACTATTTCATCATCGGCGGCGACATGGTTGCTTATTTGCCAAAGTGGTACCGCATCGACGAACTGGTCAAATTAGTCCAGTTCGTGGGTGTCTGTCGCCAAGGATTTAATCGCGAGTCGCCGTACCCCGTCTTGTGGGTCGACGTGCCTCAGATCGGTATTAGCTCAACGATGGTCAGAGACCAAGTGCGCCGCGGCCAATCTGTGCGCTACTTGGTGCCGACCATGGTCGATCTCTATATTAAGGAGCATCTATTATATCGTGACTGAACTAACCTATACTGAAAATATCTTTGCGGGCACTCGGGCTGAACTGTTAGCAAAAATCAGTCAACAGCTGAAGCCCAAGCGCTTTAAACACGTGCAACGGGTGGAACAAACGGCCATCGACTTGGCCAAGCGCAATGACGTGAATCTGGAAAAGGCCAGCATTGCGGGTCTGGTCCATGACTACGCCAAGCAGCGCCCGGACGCAGACTTCATTGCGGCCATTAAGCAATATCACTTGGACCCCATCTTGCTGGATTACGGCAATGCGATTTGGCACGGGGTCGTCGGTGCCGAGCTGATCAAGCATGAGCTGGGCATTTATGATGAAGACATCTTGAATGCTGTCCGGCACCATACGACGGGGGCGGTCTACATGTCACCGTTAGAACAAATCGTTTACATGGCCGACTACATCGAACCACAACGGGACTTTCCCGGGGTCGATGAGGCCCGCCGATTGGCGAAAACGGACCTGGCAAAGAGTGTGGCGTTTCAAGCCAAGCATACGCTCGCGTACCTGGTAGATAACGGCAAGCCGGTCTACCCCAAGTCCATCGACACCTACAATGCGTGGGTGCCCCAATATCCGACTGTTTGAGAGGAGAAAATATGGAAAGCAAAGCAATTTTAGAAATCGCAGTTAAGGCTGCGGAAAACAAGCGTGCAGAGGGAATGGTCGCCTTAGACATGACCAAGGTCAGCTTAATGGCCGACTACTTCTTGATCATGGAAGCCAATTCCAACCGTCAAGTCCAAGCCATCGCCGATGAGATCGTTGACCAAATGAACGTGAACGACGTGACGATTCGCGACGTTGAAGGGAAGAACAGTGCTGAGTGGATTCTGATCGACTTGGGTGACGTGGTCGTGCACGTCTTCCAAAAGGACCAACGCAGCCATTACAACTTAGAAAAGCTCTGGTCAGACGCCCCAGAGGTTGATCTGGGCCAATGGGTCGAAGCATGATCTATCAATCCTTTGCAGAGCTTTACGACGAACTTTTTGATCCAGCCATGTACGACCAGTGGCTGGATTTTGTCGCTAAACGGGTGGCGCCTACCAGTGGCGAGTTGCTCGACCTGGCGTGTGGGAGTGGCCGCTTAGGCGTCTTGTTGGCCCAACACGGCTATCAGGTCAGCGGCTTGGATCTCAGTGAAGAGATGCTGGCGTTAGCCGCCAAGCACGCCGAGGAAGCCGACGTGACGATGCCATTGATGGCGGGCAACATGCTGGACCTCAGTGCCATTGGCGAATACCAAACGGTAACTTGTTTTGCCGACTCATTTTGTTATCTGACTGACTTGGACGCAGTGACGCAAGCCTTCACCCAGGTCCATGATCATTTGGCCGTGGGCGGGCAGTTCTTGTTTGACGTCATCACGCCACACCAAACGGATGACGTTTACCCCGGTTACATGTACAATTACGTGGATGAGACCCGGGCGTTCGTCTGGACCAGTTATGGCATCGAAGACGAGGAACACGCCGCCGAACACGACCTGACCTTTTTCACGGAAAATGAAGAGACCGGTGAGTATCGCAAGGTGACCGAGTTGCATCATGAGCGGACGTATCCACTGGCGGATTACCAACGGGCACTCGCTGCCGCTGGGTTGACCGTCAAGCGGGTCAGCGCCGACTTTGGGGAACACGACGTTGCCCCAGACACGACCCGGTGGTTCTTCGAGGTTACACGGGAGGCTTAACATGACGTTACAGGCAGTCGGGATTATTGCGGAATACAATCCGTTTCATAATGGCCACGCCTATCAGATTGCTCAGGCCCGTGCGCAGACGGGGGCCGATGTGGTCGTCGCCGCCATGAGTGGCAATTGGGTCCAGCGTGGGGAACCGGCGTTGATGGACAAATGGCAACGCACAGCGGCTGCCCTGGCCGGCGGGGTTGATCTGGTCGTGGAACTTCCGACGGCCAGCGCCTTACAACCGGCGCATTTGTTCGCAGCAGGTGGTGTGATGCTCTTAGCAGCCCTACAGTGCCGTTGGCTAGCATTTGGGACCGAACACCCGGACATGGACTATCAGCGCTTAATGGCGCATTTACCCACGAATCCAGCCACCTTCAAACGCTTTGACCAGACGTATGCGTCGCTCTTTCAGGGCTACCTACGCGAGCAAACGGGCATTACGTTGAACGCGGCCAATGACATTCTGGGCTTCTTTTACGCCTTGGCCAATCAGCGCGCCGGCAACCCGTTGACGTTGTTGCCATTGGCACGGCGGGGCAGTCAGCACAACGACACCACGATTGCGGTACAAACGGCCTTTGCCAGCGCGACAGCAATTCGTTCAGCGGCCTTAGCGGGTGACTGGACCAGCGTGGCGGCAGTGGTCCCGGCCAGCACCCTGGCCTTATTGCAGGGCGCACAGTTGACCAGTTGGTCGGACTTTTGGCCCTGGCTACGTTACCAGCTGGTTAGCGGGGATGTGGCGGACTTGCGGCAACTGTACCAGATTACAGAAGGTGTCGAGTACCGGCTAAAACATGCAGCGTTGCCCAACGCGACCTTTGCGGCATTCATGCACGAGGTGAAGACCAAACGCTACACCTACACGCGCTTGCAACGACAGGCCGCCTACATGTTACTTCAGGCCAAGCCAGCAGAGATGCTGGTCCAGCCGCAGTACTTGCGCGTGCTGGGGTATTCGGCAGCCGGCCAAGCGTATTTGCACCAAATCAAGAAGCAGGTGCCGTTGCCGTTAGTCAGTCGCGCCGACCGGGATTGGCAAAAGGGTCCCGGCGAATTAGACGACCGCGCTGGCGCGTTACGCACGCTTTTGACGGGAATCGACCAAGATTATGGCCGGATTCCGGTAAAAAAAGACGATTCTGAATGACTATCAAGGAAATTACCTTGACATCACATTTTTTGACAGGTATAATTTATCACGTTGCATTGGAGGGATTGCGATGAAATGGTCGTTGACCGAGCTCCGCAAGAATTACCGAAATGAGCCACTTTCATTCGACGAAACGTTGAATTTGAAGGCGGACTTGATGGAACGCTACGGCGATGACGTCTTGGATTTAAGCCCCGTCCATGCCCAGGGAATGGTTTCCGTGGTGGATGGTGACGTTGTCGTTGATGCACAGGTAACGGCGGACTTAACGGTCCCGTCTAGTCGGTCATTAGCACCGGTGGACTTACCCGTAGATTTCAAAATGACGGAATTTTATGTATCTGACCCTGCCGCAACGCAACGGTTTGAAAAGACCGACGTTGTGATGGTGGTCAAGGATGACCAGATCGATTTCGATAAGGCTGTCGGGGATAACATTATTTTACAAATTCCGATGCACATTCTTTCAAAAGCCGAAGAACAGGGTGAAAAGATGCCGACCGGTAATGACTGGGAAGTCGTTAGCGAGGCTGACCTGGAAAAGGTGGAGAAGGAAAATCAATCAGTTGATCCACGTCTTGCAAAGTTAAAAGATTTCTTCCCTGATCAGGATGATCAATAATCGCCTTTGTAAGCCTTAAAAATTTTTTCACTAGTGGATATAATTTATTTAAAGGAGGTGTTTTCTTTGGCTGTACCAGCACGGAAAACGTCTAAGACGAAAAAGCGTATGCGTCGGGGTCACATCAAGTTGGCTTCCCTGAACTTAACTCCTTGCCCTAACTGTGGTGAGTTGCGTAAGGCACACATGGTTTGCCCAAGTTGTGGTTTCTACGATGGCCGTCAGGTCGTTGCGGTTAAGAACGCAAACAACTAATTTTAATTAGTCAAATGAAACTCCCATGAAGTCCGCGGCTTCTGGGAGTTTTTTTGACGCTTGGCGTGCATTTTCACGTATAATGAACGCACACAGAACAGAAGGGGTGACATTGTGACGATTAAATTGATTGCAACGGATTTGAACGGCACGCTGCTACACGATGACCAAAGCTATAACCGGCCGCTCTTTCGGCAGGTGTTACGGCAGCTACAGGCACGCCAGATTCCGTTGGTGTTGGCCTCTGGCAATGAGTATGGTCATCTGCGGGACTTATTTGCGGCAGATTTGACGGATAATATGATTTTGGTTGCGGAAAATGGCGCGTCCATTTACCAGCAAGACCAGTTGATTTTTGATGGCAGTCTGCGTGATGACGACGTGACCCAGTTCGTCACGGTCGACCGGCAGCAGGACTTCTTGCGTCAGGCCTACGTGATCATGACCGGGGCCAAGGCCTCATACACGGAGTTGGGGGCGCCGCAACCGCTCTTAGATGCCGCCAATGCCTATTACGATAACCTGCAACAGGTCGCTGATTTGCGGACGGTGACGGACAAGATCAAGAAAATTAGCATTTCAACGCTGCCGGACCAAGCGGCTGCCTTGACCGACCAGTTGAACACTTACTTTGATGGGCGCCTGCACGCGCATGACAGTGGCTATGGCGTCATTGACGTGGTGGCTGCTAGCGTCGGCAAGTTGCCGGCGGTCAAATGGCTGGCACAACGGTTTTCGCTGTCCGCCGATGAGATCATGGCCTTTGGCGACGGCGATAACGACGCTGCGTTGCTGGCCTATGCCGGTCAGGGGTTGGCGATGCGCAATGCCGCACCGACGATTCAGGCTATCGCAACCGGCGTCACTGCCTATGATAACCAGCAAGATGGGGTCTTACGCGCCATCAATGACCAAATCCTAGCGTGAGTTGTTGACCTAACCTACTTGTTGGTCAACGCCGCACTGGGGGGCTGACTGCAGTATACTTCATGGTGATCGAAGGGATAATCATGAAGATTTTAAGTCGCGATTTTTTGCTCGTCATTATCTGCCTGGCACTGCTGATCGATGGTGTCACGCTGTATCACACGGTTACGGCGCGTGCCACCCACACGGACCTGGACGACCGGGTTCCTGCGTTGGTGGTTAAGCAAAATGGATTTGAATAAAGGTTCGAGAGTGGGCCAAAAGGTGGTTAGCTGGCGAGCATTAAGGCTGATAAGCGAATAATCCTGGATTTGGATTGTTTGCTTATCAGTTTTAAGCGGAACCAGCTGCCTTTTGGCCCAGGTTTCAACACTAGATATTCGGAGACACAAAGGGCCTGAGACTTTTGTCCCAGCCCTTTTTTACTGGAGAAAATTCGCGTTTATTTGTAAAATTGCACAAAGTTTGGTGACTGCATCCTAAAAATTAGATTATGAGAAAAAACATACCGAATCAAATATAAATTCGTTTATAACAGGATTTTAAGATGATAGGATAATTAGAGAATTAATTTATTCCCGCTAATAGTTTAAGAAAGTCTTGGATTCCCACCAAAATTACCGAATCTTGTGGTCAGGCTTGTGAATAACCGGTAGACTAGCAGTAATCATTTTGGATGGGAGTTTAGGAGCATGCGCAAACGATTGGGCCTCTTGTTAGTGGTCATCATCGGTGGATTGTTCTTACTACCGAATCTACAAGGGTCCCTGCCTAAAATAGTTGCAATGTCGCAGACAATGGCCGTACAGGCTACGAATCAGCTAACGGTCCAATTGCCATTGATGGGGCGTCAGGAGAAATCCGTGATGACCCCGATTGAGTCTATCGTCGAACCACAAACGCTCAAGAAGACCTATTATTACCGCTTTGCGGGCAATCTGCCCGACAAGGCAGTCCAGACCTTTGGTGCCGCCATCGCCATCTACAATGATACGGGGATCGTTAATTTGGTCGCAGGAGATGCGACTGACCGGCAAAATGGCATGACGATCTTTGGTTATCATAAGGTGATGCCGGCAGACAAGTCCGACTACCTGGAACTGGGAAAGGGTGGCCCCGAAATCGAGGAAGTCAGTGGCTTTCAAGGGTATACGGCTAACCACGCCCGTGCAGGCGTCAATCTCCAGTATCCGCAAGGAGTGAAGTTGTCGGTGGCCCTGCATGAGGTTGGGCACGCCCTGGGATTAGACCACAGTTCGAGTCGACGTTCCGTGATGTATCCGATCGATCAGGGAAAGTCAGCGTTATCTGCCGGCGACCTCAAGGCGTTGCACACGCTCTACGAATAAGATTTAACAGGAAACGCACATTTCGTTGCGAATCCGGTGAAATGTGACCAATCTTTTGCAGATTAGTCGTCATCCTTGCAAAAATCCGCTACACTGTTTTCTAGAAAGGGTGAGAGAGGATGGTGGCTTTGAAAAGAACTTACTGGTGGTTAGGCGGGATGGTCGTTTTATTTGCCAGTCTGTGGTTTAGCGGGAGCGCTTTGGTTGCCATGACTTTGCGTCAGGATGGCGTGGTTAACCAGTTGGCGACACACGTTACGAGTCCCCACGGGCAAACGCCACTGGAACCCATTGCGCTAGCCCATCCGCTACGACCAGTTTATTACTATCACTTTGCCAGTGCTGAGGCCGCCGAGTTTCGGGGGCTGTTCGAGGAAGCCGTAATGGTGTTTAATCGTACCGGGGTGGTCCAATTGCGGCCGGGCACCGCACAGATGGGTCAAAATAGCTTAACCTTCTTCACTTACCGGGATGCCGATTCTCAGCGCGCTGACTTTACCGAGTTGGGGAAGGGTGGTCCGCACGTGATTCATACCGGTCAGGGGACGGTCAATCAGGCACGAGCCGGCGTGAACTTGGCCCACCCAGAACTGCGACCACGTCTGTCCGTGGCGATTCATGAGATCGGTCACGCGGTAGGGTTGGCGCACAGTAGCGCTAAAACGTCGGTGATGACCGCCAGGGACCACGAGCAAGAATGGTTATCACCAGCGGATTTAGCGGCGTTACGGCTGTTATATGGGCCAGGACATGCGTGACCGTCAAGCTGCGGTGGAGGTACGCGCTCCCGATTCAGCGTAACTTGGCGGAAACACCAAGTCTAGCGGTGACAATGCATTAGGTCGTGACAAAAAAGAGGCTCCCGTCCGACAGGTGTCGGTACCAGGAACCTCTTTCGCACAACGCTAGAACAGCGTCAGCTTATTTAGTAAAATCAACGACCATCCGGCCGACGATTTGGTTGTTCTTCATTTCATCAATGATATCGTTAACTTCGTCCAGACGACGGGTTTGAACGATTGGGTGAACCTTGCCTTCAGCACCGAATTGGAAAGTTTCGGCTAAGTCTTGGCGCGTCCCAACTAAGGAACCGCGAACGGAGATGCCGTCCAGCACCGTCTTAGCAATGTTTAATTCCATGTCGCCTTGTGGTAAGGCCACGGCAACCAACTTGCCATCTGGCTTCAAAGCGTTAACGGATTGGGTGAAGGCATCCTTGTTAACGGCAGTGACTTGGGCGTTGTCCACGCCGCCGACCTTTTCTTGAATCTGTTCAGCAACGTCACCGTCATGCCGGTTGATCAGCACTTCAGCACCGTTAGCCTTAGCAGCAGCTAACTTGTCT
Organism: Levilactobacillus brevis; assembly: GCA_003666485.1. Taxonomy (GTDB): domain Bacteria; phylum Bacillota; class Bacilli; order Lactobacillales; family Lactobacillaceae; genus Levilactobacillus; species Levilactobacillus yiduensis. Next base: position 2,267,936 of record CP032931.1, on the reverse strand, counting down.
GGATTCCCATCAACGGCAACGACGTGCGCACCGAAGACATTGTGGGCGTATTGGATAGCCAGGTTACCTAAACCACCGGCACCAACAACTTCGACCCATTGGCCAGGCTTCGTTTCGCCGACCTTCAAGGCCTTGTACATGGTCACACCGGCACAGGTCAAAGAGGTTGCTTCAACGGGATCCAAACCTTCTGGCACCTTAACGGCGTAGTTGGCGTCAACGATGCATTCTTCAGCCATCGCACCATCAACCGTGAACCCAGAGTTCTTAACGTTACGGCAAAGTGTTTCACGACCGGTCAAGCAGTATTCACAGTGGCCACAGCCCTTAAAGAACCAAGCGATAGAAACGCGGTCGCCGATCTTTAAGTTCTTAACGTCGTCAGCAACTTGGATAACCTTACCGACACCTTCATGACCAATGATCCGGCCAGGTTGCTTGCCGAAGTCACCGGCAGCCACGTGTAAGTCGGTGTGACAGAGACCACAATATTCCATCTTAACTAAGGCTTCACCGTGGGTAATTGGGCGAAGGGTAACATCCTTGATATCTACGTAACCATCAACTGAATCGCGAATAACTGCTGCTTTCATGAAAACAATCCCTCTTTCTTTTTATCTACAAGACCCAGTATACTGCAAAAGTTGTCAGTTTCAAGTGAAATTTTGCACAAAAATTATTAAGATTTTTCCAAGACAGACAACTATCGGTAATATGACGCTTGTTTACTGGTAGTGTAAGCTGTTTAACAATGTGAAGCAAACAACATAATCGCTTTCATAAGCAAAATTAACTATCGAATGCAACCGGTTGACTTTTACAAGTGAAGGATTTTTTCCAGGTTTAGAAGGTTAAGATTAAACTAAATGTGGGAAGCCACGTCGTTTTGCATACAATTATGAGAAAATATGATAAAATTAAATGTTGAAATGAATATCGGACGGCCACTCCTGGTGTGGGTTTGACTAGAGGGGCTGCCGCGAATTAGCCAGAGGAGTTAAAGTGTAATGAGTCGAATTTTAATTATTGAAGATGAAAAAAATCTCGCCCGCTTTGTGGAATTGGAATTAAAGCATGAGGGCTATGAGACGAATGTCCAATTCAATGGTCGGACCGGGCTGGAAGCAGCTTTGTCGCAAGACTTTGATGTGATCTTATTGGACTTAATGTTGCCGGAATTGAACGGTATCGAAGTTGCGCGGCGGGTCCGCGAAGTCAAGAGCACCCCCATCATTATGATGACGGCGCGTGACTCCGTGATCGACCGAGTATCTGGTTTGGATCACGGGGCCGACGATTACATCGTCAAGCCATTTGCGATTGAAGAGCTGTTGGCTCGGGTGCGGGCGCTGTTACGGCGGATCCACTTGGAAGGCGAACAGAAGAACACGAAGCAAACGACCGTAAAGTTCAAGGACCTGACGATTGAAAAGGAAAATCGGATCGTCCGGCGTGGCGATGAGGTCATCAATCTGACCAAGCGGGAATATGAATTACTCCTGGCATTGATGGAAAACATCAACGTGGTCTTGGCCCGGGATGTCCTCTTAACCAAGGTCTGGGGCTACGAGTCTGAAGTTGAGACGAACGTGGTCGATGTGTATGTCCGTTATCTACGTAACAAAATTGATGTCGCCGGCCAGAAGAGCTACATCCAGACGGTTCGGGGGACAGGGTACGTGATGCGTTCGTGAAATCGCCAGAAGAACCAAGAGTTCCAGAAAAGCCGGCTGTTCCCGAAGCACCGGTAGCGGCTGCGGCGGTTGATGACCAAGTCAAGAAGCCCGGGTTCCGGTTCTCATTGAAGTGGGAATGGGCCTTATCGACGGCCTTTGGCGTGCTGGTTATCTTCGCGGTCATCGTGTTGTTGATCTTCAATAGCTTCATGACGGTCTTGATGCGCCAGGAGAAGACCCACGTGTCGGATACCTTGAACGTGGTCGTTGAGAAACTGAACACCCAAAAGCAACCGCTGACGGGCGCACAGGTTAATCAACTGTTGCGGCCTCGGACCGTGTTGTCAGAAGCCAAGAAGCCAACTGGGCCGTACAACAACGCCGTGCTGACCAGTTTAGCACGTGATAGCCAAACGGTGACGGTCTATGACCAAAACGGCCAGCCGTTATTTGCGACACGGGAAAGTCCGCTACAGTTTCAGAAGTCTAAGCAACTTCGCATTTCTACGCAGAAGATCAAAGGGCACAAGAATCTGGTTGGTATCACGCCAATTCGCGCCAAGCAAGGCAATCATCTGTTAGGGTACGTCCAGGTCACGGATAATTTACGGGACTACCGGGCGACCCAGGTGAAATTGCTCCAGATCGATCTGGTGTTAGGGATGATGGCAGTGCTCGCGGCGGCCGTCTTGAGTTATAGCCTCGCGACCTTCCTGTTGCGGCCGGTTGAAGCCATCCGAGAGACGATTCACGCCATGCGCGAGGATCCCCAAACGGATCGGCGGGTACCAGAGATGCACCATCAAGATGAGCTGAGTGACCTGGGGAATCTTTTCAACGACATGTTGGACACGACCCAACGTTACATGGACCAGCAACAGCAATTCGTGGAAGATGTCTCCCATGAGTTGCGGACACCGGTGGCCATTATTCAAGGGCACATGGAGATGCTGGACCGTTGGGGAAAAGACGACCCTGAGGTGCTGAACGAGTCGATCAAGGCATCGCTGCAAGAAACCAAGCGGATGAAGAGTCTGGTCCAAGAAATGTTGGACCTACAACGCGCCGAACAAATTGAGGTCAATTACCCCAATGAGGTCTCGGACGTGAGTGAAGTCGTCGAGCAGGTGTTTGATAACTTCAAGATGATTCATCCGGACTATGTCTTTATCTTAGACGATGATGTTCAGCGACCGGTACAGGCACAGATCTATCGGAATCATTTGGAACAGATCCTGATCATTCTGATGGATAATGCCGTCAAGTATTCGCAGACGCGTAAGGAAGTCCACATGAGCTATGAGAGCGATTCTCGCAGCTTAGAAGTGGCGGTCCAAGACTTCGGTGAGGGGATCTCGCAGGAGAACCGTGACCGTGTCTTTAACCGTTTCTACCGGGTGGACAAGGCCCGCTCCCGGACCAAAGGGGGCAACGGCCTTGGGTTAGCCATCGCCAAGCGGCTGATTGAGGCTTACCACGGACGTATCACCATTGAAAGTGCCCTGGGCCAAGGCTCAGTCTTCCGGATTTCCTTGCCGATCTTATCGGACAAGGATGCGCAGATCCTGACGGAAAAGAAAGAACAGGCCCAAGCGGCCAATGACGTTCCGGGCATTCAGTCAGAGTTGCTGGCGGACTCGTCAGAGACTCGGTCAACAGATGATGATGCAACAAAATAAATACAATGCACGAAGTAGAGCCTGGGAGAAATTTCTCAGGCTTTTTGTTATCCTTAAATTTTGGAAAAATGGCCTTCTGGTACGCCAAAAGGCTGGATGCAGTCAAGTAACTTGGCCAGACATGACCAGCGGGTAGCTCACATCTGTTACTTTGGAAAATCTTAAACGATAGGCATTGACACCTCGCAGAAATTTCAGTATGCTATGGTAACTAGTTAATTACATGAGTAACTAACCAACATAGGGGGATATACAATCATGAAGATTTTACGGAAGTTAATTGCCGTCATTGGCGGTCTAGCAGTTATTGGTGTGGTCGGTGCCGTCATTTTACCCGGCGTGACCAAGAATCAGCACAGCGAATGGGCCATGGCCGCGGACAATGTCAACCCGTTAGTCAAAACGACGGACGTTTATGCGTCTACTAATGCCAAGCCAGTGCGGCACTACATCGGCGGTGGGGGTGAGGACGAGTACGTTTACCAACTGCTGACATACAACGCCGAGGGAGAGGCCCGCACGCTGACCTTTGACGCGCAATGGCGATTGAAGCCCAACAAGTTCTTGAAGATCACTGCCAAGGGTCAAAACGTCGAAACGTGGGAAAAGGTCGAACGGGCGGCAGTTCCTCACAATGTACGCCAAAGCTTGATGACTGATTAAGCGACGAGTGATGTGTTACGTCAGACGAAGTGAATTGTTGATTTAAAGCATTTTGCCTATAGCAAATGACGGGCTTGACGGCACGACCGGACAGTGGCTTAGGTTGCCGGAAACTTGACAAGAAGTCCGGCCAATTGGAAATTGGGTATAACAACTAAATCTAAGTACAAAAAAACCTCAACCCATTTCAACAGGGAGGAGGTTTTTTCTATGATTATTTATGATGTTGTTGCTTACCTGCATTCCGGTTTCGATTCTTCTGACTGGCCTTCTTGGCCGTAGCTTGCTTAGCAGCAGGCGTCGCGACCTTTTTCGGGACGACAGGTGCAGCGGGAGCGGGTTGATCCTTCATTTTTTCTTGGATCTCACGGCGAATCCGTGGCCGGTAGAAGTTAATGATCAACGTTTGCAGGCAGGCAAACAGCCCACCGACGAAGAAGTACAACCCTAATCCGGCTGGTGAACTCATCGTGAAGAACAGAATCATCACGGGTGAGAGCAACAGGGTGAAGCGCATTTGCTTCTTTTGTTCTTCCGGCATCCCCAGCAGAGACAAGTATCCCTGTAACAGGTAGGACAGGAAGGACAGCAGCGCCAAAATCCAACTGGCTTTCCCCAACGGAATATTCATGAAGACCGCCTTGGAGAGTTCAGGTGAATAGCGAATCGCAGCGTATAATGCAGCGAAGATCGGCATTTGAATCAATAATGGCAAGCACCCAATGCCACCGGTCATGCTGATACCATTGTTACGGTAGAGCGCCATCATGGCTTGGCTAGCGGCTTGTTGTTCCTCTTGGGTCGTCGCTGCCTTTTGTTGCTTTTGTAACGCGGTCATTTGTGGGCGGATCATGGAGATCTTTTCCTGTTGGACCGTGGCGTTACGCATTTGCTTGACCATGACTGGCAATAAGACCATCCGCACGATCACGGTCAAAACGATGATGGCCCAACCGTAACTGCCACCAAAGATGTGGGCGAGCCAATCCATCACGTGTTGCCCGGGTACGGCTAGGTAATCGTAGACGAAGCCGTAGGGTTTACCGTTTTTGGTCTGGACACAGCCACTGAGGACCAGTGCCAGTGCCGCGAGGGCCGCGGTAACCGAAAATTTCTTGGAGATTTTCATATTCTATTTTGAACCCCTTTTAATTAAACGTGTAGAGCGTAGACGCCCCCAGCGGCAAAATCGCCGTTAACATCAAACATCTTACTTGATTTAGCGGGCTTTTTCAAATAATAATGCGAAACTCATTGAATCGTCGCGTGGGTAAGTCGGTAATCGCGAGATCCGTGACCTGAATCCAGGGGGCCAAACCGCGCTGAAGTTGGTGGGTGAAGTCGCTGAGGACTTTGGCCGATGCACTGGCCACGATGGCGACTTGACCGGTGGGCAGATTTTGGACCGTGCCCGTTACCCCTAGTTGTTGAGCGAGCTGTCTGGCCGACCAGCGAAACCCCACGCCTTGAACCTGACCGCTGACCAGAATCTTTTGGGTCTGCATCTCCAGGCCTCCTTTCGCAAAAAAATTCACCTTAATCATACCGCGAGTCGCCGGTGCTGCCTAGGGATATGGTAGAATTAGGAAAAGAATTCAGATGGGAGCAAATTCACCGTGACAGAAAAAATTACGTCGGGACAAAACAAAAAAGTCAAGCAGTGGCGGGCATTGACCACCAAGAAGGGGCGTAAGGCCACCCAAACTTACCTATTAGAAGGATGGCATTTGGTGCAAGAAGCCATTAAGGCCCAACACGCATTGACGGCCATCATGGGCACGGCGGACCAATTGGCCGACCACGCCAGCGAATTGCCGGCAGGGGTGGTGACCTATGAGCTGACCGACAGTATCGCCCAAACCATTGGGGATACCGGAACACCTCAGGGGATTTTTGCCACGGTACCGCTACCCAAGGATACTGTGGGCGATCCGCAAACGGCTAGTGGTGTGTGGCTGTTCTTGGATTACGTTCAAGACCCGGGTAACATTGGCACCATGGTGCGGACGGCCGATGCGGCTGGTTTGACCGGGGTCGTCTTTGGGAAAGGGACCGCAAGTCGGTTCTTGCCCAAGGTCTTGCGCTCGATGCAGGGGAGTCAATTTCATATCCAACTGGTTGAAGCGGACCTTCACGACTGGATCAGTGCCTTTACGGCGCGACAATTACCGGTCTACGGCACCAATCTGGACCGCAACGCCAAGAGTTACCGCGATGTGCCGGCACTGACGGCGGGCGCCATCGTCATGGGCAACGAGGGCAACGGTATGGCGCCAGACCTGCAGCAGATGACCACGCGCAACCTCTACATCCCCATCAAGGGGCAAGCCGAATCATTGAACGTGGCGGTCGCGGCGGGGGTCGTGATGTTCCGGTTGGTGAGCTAGAGCAGTTAAATCTGAACCGATAGTATTTCAAGAACCTTGTCTATTCTGATGCTGATCCGAAGCTCACGAGTTACGTCGCCTAATCACTTGACCCAGGGCACCGAATAATTGTGTCGACACTACTGGATTCCTTCGGTGGGTTAACATTTAGCTAGCACCAAGGCCTGAGCCGAGCGATGCTGGCAATAATCACTGTAGCCGAGAGTCTGCCAAATATGGGTTCAGCCGTGGGAGTTTCCTTTAGCGGCGCGACTCATGCCGTTTAGGAAACTGGCGTCTTTGAGACGCGGGTCATCGGCTCAAAGCGAGGCCGAGACCGCTTTTCAGGCTCGGTCCGGTCCGCCCACAGCGACACGACCCATATTTGGCAGACGGTAGGTGGCCAGTGAGAGCGACGAAAGCTAAAGAAATGGTAAACCCGCTGAAAAATCAAGCAAGATGGTTGCATTTTGGCCAAAAGCAAGTATCATATAAGGATAAGATGACTGAACATCATAATTCTATAAATGAAAAGGAAGCATTCTATGACCAAACTTACTTGGCGTGATGACCCCGAGTACCTTGCTTTAGTTTCTGATTTGTTGGCCAAGGAGCCGGTCCAACGCCTGGCGAATTATACCCAGCACCATCATTCTGACCGATTAACACACTGCATTTCAGTGTCCTACAACAGTTATTTGATTGCGAAGAAACTTGGTTTGAATACCCGGGCCACTGCGCGGGGTGGGTTATTACATGATTTGTTTTATTATGATTGGCGGACGACGAAGTTCAATTTGGGTTCGCACGCGTTTATCCATCCACGGGTCGCTTTGCGGAACGCCGAAAAGCTGACTGATCTCAGCCCGATGGAAAAGGATATTATCTTGAAGCACATGTGGGGCGCAACGCTCGCTATGCCGAAATACCGGGAAAGTGCAATTGTTTCTCTGGTCGATGATTATAAAGCGGTCCATGAGTTCTGTGGACCTGCCCGTAAGCGAGTCGAAGCCCTCATGAACAAAGTAACGCCTAACGCCTAGTTTCAGCGAAACATGGATGGGAGGCAAGAAAATTGCAAATGATGTCACCAAAGGCCCAAGATGAATCAACGGTGGATTTTGAACTTTGCCCCCGATTCGAACAGACTTTTTCGTTTCTGGGCAAGAAGTGGAATGGCTTAATTATTGATGTACTCTTACAGGAGGGACCACAGCGGTTCCGTGATTTAGCCCGCAACATCCCCCGGTGTAGTGATCGGGTGTTGGTCGAACGGCTGAAGGAACTGGAATTAAACGGCGTGATCGTACGCCGGACGTTCCCCGACAATGCGTTGATTGAATACGAATTAACGGAAAAGGGTCAAGAATTCAAAGACATTATGGCCGCCGTCCACGCGTGGTCGGATAAGTGGTATTGTCCTACCGAAGTCAACCAGAAGTAGTTGACAGGGGTTGAAAAATCCGCTAGGCTATGAAAGTAATAGTTAAAAACGATGATAGAAAAGCAGTAGCCGGTGCAATTTGTCAGGAAGAGTTTGCCTAGACTGGAAGCAAACTTCAAATTACTGGGTGAATTCAGTTCTTGAGTTGTAGTCGGGATTCGTGAAAGCGATGAATGATTTTCCGGTGAATGACCGTTATCATTTCTGAGTGTGGCTAGAAGTCTCGACTTTTAGCTGAATCAGGGTGGTACCGCGAAGCTTCGTCCCTAGTTATGGGGCGGGGCTTTTTTGTTTGCCCAAGTATTGTCAAAATAGAAAATGGAGGATGACGTATGTCTTTAAAAGATAAATTAACCGAACTGCACGACCGCGGTCTGGCGGAAATCAAAAAATCTGCTGACCTCAAGGACGTCAACCAAGTTCGGGTGTCATTGTTAGGGAAAAAGGGTCCCATCACCGAGGTCTTACGGGGGATGCGGGATTTAGACGCTGAAGAACGGCCCAAGGTGGGTGCGTTTGCCAACGAGATTCGCGATGACTTGACTGCAGCCTTAGCCAAGCGCCGTGAGGAATTGGAAAATGCCGTCTTGAACGCCAAACTGGCCAACGAAGCCATTGACGTGACGCTGCCTGGGACGCCGGTGGCCAAGGGTGAACCACACGTGATCCAACAGATCATCGACCAAATTGAAGACCTGTTCTTGGGGATGGGCTACCAAGTCCTGAGCGGCCCCGAAGTTGAAGAAGACAAGTACAACTTTGAAATGATGAACTTACCTAAGAACCACCCCGCCCGTGATATGCAAGATACCTTCTACATCACCAAGGAAATCTTGATGCGGACGCAGACCTCACCGATGCAGGCCCGGACGCTGGAAAAGCATGACTTCAGTCAAGGCCCGCTCAAGATGATCTCCCCCGGCGTGGTTTACCGGCGAGACACGGATGACCCGACCCACTCCCACCAATTCCATCAGGTGGAAGGGTTGGTCATCGACAAGCACATCACCATGGCCGACTTGAAGGGGACCCTGCAGGTCTTGGCGCACGAACTGTTCGGCGATAAATTTGACGTACGGTTGCGGCCCAGCTACTTCCCATTCACGGAACCATCCGTGGAAGCCGACATTACCTGCTTCAACTGTGGCGGTAAGGGCTGCAAGGTCTGCAAGAACACTGGCTGGATCGAAGTCCTCGGTGCCGGCATGGTCCACCCGAACGTCTTGAAGATGGCGGGCGTGGATCCCGATGTTTACGGCGGCTTTGCCTTTGGAGTCGGTCCTGACCGGTTCGCCATGTTGAAGTACGGCGTCGATGACATCCGGAACTTCTACTTAAATGATGTTCGCTTCCTCAAGCAATTCACGAAGAAAGGATAACCGCCAACCATGAAGATTTCATACAATTGGATTAAAGAATATTTAGATTTAAACGTCAAACCAGCTGATTTGGCGGAAAAGATCGAACGGACTTCCGTCGAAGTCGATGATGTGATCAAGCCGAGTGACGGCTTAAAGAAGATCGTGGTCGGCCACGTCTTGTCTGTGGAGGCTCACCCGGACTCCGATCACTTGCACATCTGCCAAGTGGACGTCGGTGAGGACGACCCCTTACAAATCGTGTGTGGGGCACCGAACATCGCCAAGGACCAAAAGGTGATCGTTGCCTTACCAGGGTCGCGGATCGCGGACAACGTGAAGATCAAGAAGTCTAAGATGCGCGGCGTGCCTTCTGCCGGGATGATCTGTGCCTTACAAGAAATTGGCTTCCCAGAAGACGTCGTGCCTAAGAAGTACGCAGACGGTATTTACGTGATGCCCGCCGACGCCACGCCTGGCGACGCCGTTTACGATTACCTGGGCATGAACGACAGTCTGATCGACTTGGACGTAACGCCGAACCGGGGGGACATGTTGAGCCTGTACGGGACGTTACATGACTTATCAGCCATTTACGACCTGCCCGTTAAATTCGACCAACCAGCCGTTCAAGAAACGGGCGCGGCTATTGCGGATCAATTGACGGTCCATGCCGATGCTGAACTGGCACCGCAATACCGGATGCGTTTGGTCAAGCAGGTCAAGTTGGCACCTAGTCCAATGTGGCTCCAAATTCGCTTGTGGAACGCCGGTTACCGGCCAATCAACAACGTGGTGGACATCACCAACTACATCATGTTGAAGTATGGCCAACCCCTTCATGCGTTCGACTACGATAAATTTAGCGGCCAAGATGTTTACGTCCGGACTGCTAAAACCGGTGAAAAGTTAACGACCCTGGACGAGGGTGAACACGACTTAGACGACCACGACATCGTGATTGCCGACGACCAAAAGCCAATCGCTTTAGCCGGCGTCATGGGTGGCTTAGACACGGCCATCGCTGACGGAACCGTAACTGTCGCTATCGAAGCCGCTGTCTTTGAACACGACCACATCCGAAAGGCCGCGCAACGCCACAATTTGCACACGGATGCTTCCCAACGCTTCGAACGGGGCGTGAACCAAGCCGGCGTGCAAGAGGCCTTAGACGCCGCCGCAGAGATGATGACAAACCTGGCTAGTGGTGAGGTTCAAGCTGGCACGGTCGTAGCTACGGATAACGTGCCTGCACCAGCTGTGATCGACATCACGATGACCCACATCAATGCCGTCTTAGGGACGACGCTGTCGCAAGACCAAGTGACGCATATTCTGACCACGTTGGGGTGTGACGTGACGGCTGCTGGCGACACGCTGACCGTTACGGTACCAGTTCGCCGTAATGACATTCATATCCCTGCGGATTTGCTGGAAGAAATCGCCCGGATCTACGGTTACGATGAATTGCCAGCTACCTTACCAACGGGTCGCATGACCATGGGTGAATTGACGAGCGCGCAAAAATTAATGCGGGCAACACGGCACTCACTGGAAGGCCTGGGCTTGAACCAAGCCATTTCCTACGCGCTGACGACCGAAGATAAGGCCAAGATGTTCACGATGCAGGCCAGTGAAACGACGAAATTGGCTTGGCCAATGAGCGTCGACCACGCCGTCTTGCGGATGAACGTCATCACGGGCTTGCTGGACGACATTGCTTACAACAGTGCGCGCAAGGTCAAGGATGTGGCCCTGTACGAACAAGGACGGGTCTTCTACCGTGAGGACGGCGTTGACCGGCCGAGCGAACAGGAACACATTGCAGGGGCCATTACCGGGACGCTGTTACCAACGGCTTGGGACCTGCCAGCCCAACCAGTCGATTTCTACCAAGTTAAGGGAATCGTGGCGGCTTACCTGAAGGATATGGCCGTCAATGGGGATGTCACCTACGTGGCGAACCACGACATGCCGGAAATGCACCCAGGGCGGACCGCTGACATCTTAGTTCACGGCCACCGCATCGGGTTCATGGGGCAAATTCACCCAACGATCGCTAAGCAATTCAAGATTGGGGCAACCTATGTCTTCGAACTGAACCTGCAGGCGATTATCGATATGCCTAAGCAGGAGAACCAATACGACCTGATCTCCCGTTACCCAGCCATCACGCGTGACGTGGCCATGCTGGTTGATGACGACATCACGAACGAACAGATCGTTGCTTTGATTGAAAAGCGTGGCGGCGCGTTCTTACAATCCGTCAAGCTGTTTGACGTCTATGATGGCGTGAAGGTACCAAAGGGCAAGAAGTCCTTGGCCTACACGTTGACGTACCAAGACAAGCACGAAACGCTGGTCGATGACGCCGTGACCCAAGCCTTTGAAAAGGTTGAGAAGCGGCTGCAAGACGACCTCGGTGCCGAGATTCGTTAAGCGACTAAACAAAGAGAGCACGTTTACTTTCCAAGGAGAGTGACGTGTTTTTTATTAGGGCGTTCCGGTAGTTTTCAGCCGATATGTCTGGAAATATGCGGCCTTGGAAACGTGTGGCTACCGGGCAGCTGGTTGCGCTTAACCCCGCTAAGTGAACAACCCAAGCCCGGGGTTAGTTGGTTGGATTTATCTTGGTTTAGGGCGGGCGCCTACCCGTCATGTCCGGAAACTGGCGGCCTCTGAAACGTGCGGCGCAAGCCAGGTCCCTGCGCTTAGCAAGGCTAAGCACTACTGTCCGGAGATAGTTGGGTCACTTGGCATTGGCTTAGGGCGTTCCGGTAGTTTTCAATCGGTATGTCCGGAAACATGCGGCCTTGGAAACGTGTGGCTACCGGGCAGCTGGTTGCGCTTAACCCCGCTAAGTGAACAACCCAAGCCCGGGGTTATTCACTTAGCGACGTTAATGCTCGCCAGCTAAGCGCCCTTCGCCACACTCTATTTATTACATTTTTCCCAAATCCCCATTTCAGGTTTCCGCTCGCCGGGAATTTCTGTATAATAGAGAAGACTATGGCATTAGAACGGAGGAAATAAGTTGGATAATGGCACAAATCCTACCCCGTCGCGGCAAGAGTCGGGGAAGAAACGGTCGTTTGGCCGCCGCATCATGATTGGTGTGGTCAGCTTGCTGGTGGTCTTAGCCGTGATTATTGGCTTTTTCGGCTATCACTATTTTCAAACGGCGCTGCAGCCGCTAGATTCTAGCGATGACGACGTGGTTCAGGTTCACGTTCCGATGGGGGCGACCTCCAATAAGATTGGGGAAATTCTCCAGGACAAAAAAGTGGTTAAGAGCGGCATGGTGTTTAACTACTACGTTAAATCAAATAAGTTCACAAACTTCCAGGCCGGTTATTACCAGTTGAAGCCGTCCATGACGTTGAAACAAATTGCCCGGCAACTACAAAAGGGTGGCTCGGCAGAACCCATCCAGAGTACAGCGGGCAAGGTGTTAGTGCGTGAAGGGGAAACCATCGACCAATTGGCTGCGGAAATCCCGATCCAAACGGACTTCACTAAAAAGGAATTCATGAACTTGATTACGGATAAGGCCTTCTTCAATCAATTGGCCGCCAAGTATCCGAAGTTGTTGCGTTCCGCCAAACAAGCTAAAAACGTACGGTACCGGTTGGAAGGGTATTTAGCCCCCGCGACGTATCAAGCCGGCAAGAAGATGACCCTGAAACAATTAATCACCGAAATGGTGGCTAAAATGGATCAGAACTTGCAGGGCAGTTACGCCACCATCAAGAAGCAAAAGTTGACGGTCCAAGAGACGCTGACGCTGGCTTCCTTGGTTGAGCGGGAAGGTGTGACGCAAAGCGACCGGGATAAGATTGCTGGCGTCTTCTTGAACCGCATCAAGGCGGGGATGGCCTTACAATCCGATATTGCCGTGCAATATGCCTTAAAGACTACCAAGTCGACGCTGACCTACAAAGATCTGAAGGTCAAGTCGCCGTATAACCTGTATATCCACACCGGATATGGTCCAGGACCGTTTGCCAATCCTAGCACCTCTTCGATCCATTCGGTTCTCCACCCGAAGGACCGCAGCAAGGGGTACTACTACTTCATTGCGAACACCAAGACAGGGAAGGTCTACTTCTCACAGACTTACGAACAGCATCAAGAAAAAACCAGTTCATTAGCTAGCGATAATAAATAAAGGATGGCGACAGTGTTGGCAAACAAAAAGCGACCGATTATCATTGGGGTTACCGGGGGTTCCGGTAGCGGGAAAACGACCGTTAGTCGGGCAATCTTTAATCAATTGATTGGCCACTCAATCATGATCTTGCAACAAGATTCGTATTACAATAACCAAGACGACATGACGATGGAGGAACGGGCTGCCGTGAACTACGACCACCCACTGGCCTTTGACACCGACTTGTTGATTTCACAACTGAAGCAGTTGTTGAAATACGAACCGATTGAAAAACCCGTCTACGACTACACGTTGTCCACGCGAAGCAAGGAAACGATTCACCAGGAACCACGGGACGTCATCATTTTGGAAGGTATCTTAATTTTGGATGATGAACGGTTGCGGGACTTGATGGATATCAAGGTCTTCGTTGATACGGATGATGATATCCGCATCATTCGCCGTATCCAGCGGGATATGAACGAACGGGGCCGGTCGTTAGAATCCGTGATCCAACAGTATTTGGCCACGGTCAAGCCGACCTACCACCAATTCGTTGAACCAACGAAGCGTTACGCTGACCTGATCGTACCAGAAGGTGGCGAGAACCAAGTCGCCATTGACCTCCTGGTAACCAAGATTCGGGCGATTCTCGAAGCTAGTGGCAATGACCAAGTTTTTGACAATCCAGATACAACCATATAGAATAGGACAGGTTAGCTGGTAAACGGCTAGCCTTTTCTATCAAATTAAATTTAAGTTGTGGCATTCCACAATCATAAAAATACGCTAAAGGGGTGGCCAATGTGGCACAAGACAAAATGTATCCAATGACTGAAGAAGGTAAGGAGAAGCTCGAAGCCGAACTGGAAGATTTAAAGATGGTTCAACGGCCTAAGGTTATCGACCGGATCAAGATTGCCCGTTCTTACGGGGACCTTTCTGAAAACTCGGAATACGAATCAGCCAAGGATGAACAAAGTATGTTAGAAACGCGGATCAGCACCGTTGAACGGATGCTGCAATACGCACAGATCATCGACAACGATGGCTCTGACAAGGATGAGATCACCGTGGGTAAGAAGGTCACGTTCAAGGAATTGCCAGACGAAGAACCCGAAGAATACACGATCGTGGGGGCCGCAGAAGCTGACCCAATGTCTGGGAAGATTTCCAACGATTCACCAATTGCCAAGGGCCTGTTAGGTCATCGCAATGGTGAAGAGGTTACTTTTGATACACCAGGTGGCGACATGACCGTCAAGATTTTAGCGGTCGACTAAGAAAAAATATGAACCCGTTAACGGTGAAATGTTAACGAAGCGAGGGTGCACTGACTGCGGTCAGGGCGCCCTTTTACTTACTTTTGAGCAATTGAATTGCGGCTGACAATTTAATTGTGTATCATGTAGTTAGTGAAATGATACTTGCCAAGACCCTACTTGGCGTGGTATAAATGGTTATGAAAACGGATTCACAGACTGTCAAAGAGGAGTCTTACAAATGAAAATTAATGTTACTGATGCAGCAAGTAAATGGTTCCGTGAAGGCATGGGTATGGCTGGTCACGGTGTCCGTTTCTTTGGCAAGGTTTACGGCAAGACGCCTGTGCATGAAGGATTCTCATTGGGCATGACGCCAGACGACCATCCCCGTCACCCCATCGTAGCGGAAAAGAAAGATGACGTGACGTACTACATCACAGAGGGCGACCAATGGTTCTTCGTGGGCTACGACCTAACGATTGATTACGATGCCAAGACTGATGGCCCTGTTTATATTTATGACGACAACGGTGAACTGGATAAATAACGTTTACCGCCAACCACTGACCCTTTTGGGCTGGTGGTTTTTTTCTGTTGTGGTTGCTGTCCGCCTACCGTTCGCCAAATATGGGTCGTGTCGCTGTGGGCGGACGGGTCGAGCCAAAGGTCGGTCTCGACGCCTCGCCTTTGAGCCGGGAACCACGTCTCAAAGACGCCAGTTTCCTAATCGGCATGAACTGTGCCGCTAAGGAAACTCCCACGGCTGAACCCATATTTGGCGAACTCTCGGCTACGATTGCGGTCATCAAGGACCCGCCCCAGGATCACGGCCATTCAGGCTCATGCGTAGGGCTACCTGAATTCATCAACGCCGTCAGCCCAGTCAGAAATGAGAAACGCATCCACTTTTGCATGCCAGTCCATATTTAGCGAATGGCAGGCGACCAACAGCGGGAACAGTAAAAAACCACCGCAACCTCAGCTGATGAGGTTGCGGTGGTTCAGGGATGTCGGTTAGGAACGGCGGCGATGAACGAGCCACCAGCCACCGGTCAAGCCGATGAGTGTCAGACCGCTGATCAGCAGGCCAACATTGAGTAGGGGTGGCCAGTAAGCCAGGGTCACGGTACTCTGGCCCTTAGGCAACTTGAGGGCTGTGAACATGCCCACAGTCTTGTAGGTCTTGACGGCCTTGCCATTGACGGTGGCGTGCCACCCGGTTGAATACGGAATCGAGGTGTTGAGCACCTGATTGGCGCGTTGGCTCGTGATGGTACCGCTGAAGTAGCGACTGCTGTGCTTGGTCAGGTGCCAAGGCTGCTGCTTGAGTTGCGCAACGGCTTGTTGGAACTTGGCGGTGTTCAGCTGGTAAAGGGTGAAGTTTTCTAGCCACAACGAGCCCTTCTTCAACTGAATCATTAGCTTCTGTTGCTTGCCCTTGGCGCGGTCGGCCGCGCTGACCATGATGGTGTTGCGGTAGGTCTTGTACTGGTCGAGCGCCTTGCCATTTAAAATAAAGGTGGCATTGTCGGGATTGACCGTTGAGCCAAAGGTCAAGTAGTAAGCGTCATTCGTCGTGGGCGTGAAGGTCAGCGTGATCTTGGCGGGCTTCAGGAGGTTCTTACGTTGTAGGACCGCCCCGGTGATCTTGGTCTGCTGCGCAATGTTTTGGAACGTGACCTGGTCAAAGTTCTTGGCCGTGTAAAGCTTCTGGTTCGTTGTTTTGCCCGTCAGTGCCGCTAACCAGTTGGCCTGATATTGGGCCGGATCGGCGGTCTTGTTCTTGAGCGTGAGAATCTTAGAACTAGCCGCGTAGCCCATTGGTAGAGCGTATTGGTTCTGGTAGGTGGTGGCCCACTGGTCTTGGCCAATCGCACGGTAGCTGGCTAAGTCGGCCTTGTTCGTGGACGCGGGCAACATGCTAGTGCCACTCAGCGCCCCAGATAATTGTTTTTGCTGGAAGTAGTATTTCATATTCAATAAGGAATCGGTAACCAGCGTCCCGTTACTGTATTCAACGAAGCCGTCGCCATCCGGGCTCCCAATGTGGCCGTAAAATGCCGGGGTAGCCTTGGGAAGAACTGAGGAGAAGACGCCGCCACCGGCGTATCCTGTTTGAAAGGCATCGCCCTTGGTCCGCAAGAAGGTCTTACCGATCCGGTAGGCGCCGTCATCGCGCTTTTGCACGCGGTTGACCAGTCGCTGAAGCTCATTGGTGTAGTTGCCGTACTCGCTCTGAGAGACGTAGCTAATGTTATTTAACGAGACGAAGGCGTTGGCGGAGATCTCCGTGACACCAATTACGAAAAAGGCCAGCGGGTAGATCCAGTGGTGCTTGATGGGTAGGGTCGTTAGGCCGAGCGCTAAGACGACGAAGAAGATGCCCAGTAAGACGAGATTGAGTTGTAAAAATTTAAATGATTTGAGGTTGAGCGCCACGTAGGCGGCCCCCACGGCAATGATGACCGTCACGACGGCGATGGCCAGCCACCCGGGCTCAAAGTCTTCGGTCAGCGTTTGCGCGGCCAACCAGATCAGCCAGAAGCTGACGACGAAGGAGAACCGGTAGGGGTACCAGACGGGGAATTGGCCGGCGTGCCACAGAAGGTCCAACGGTTGGACGCACAAGGACAGAGCCAAGAAGCCGGTAATGAGGCCCGCGGTGATGCGGCTCCGTAAGCGGATGCGGTGGTCGCTGAAGAAAAACAGGCTCCCTAGGAGGGCGATAGCTCCGATGAACAGATTAGCGGTCCCATCCGGCATTTGGTCAAAGTTGAAGGCGCCCATGAAAAATTTGGCAATCATCTTGGGTGGGAAGAATTCGAATTTCCATTTAAATGTGGTGACCGTGTACTGGGCCTTGCTTTGCGCCAAGGACCACCACGTTGGCAGGAGCACGCCGGCCGCTAATAGGCCACTGACAGCGGAGGTCGCCGCGAACTTGGCAGTCTGTCCCCAGAAATGACGCCAGTTGGTGAATTGGTCAACGGCTAGCCAAATGAAGGCTAAGATCATGAAGAGGCAGATCATGTAGGCCATGTAGTAGTTGACGATGAGCATTAGTGTCAACCAGACCACGTAGGTCCGCCACTTGCTCGTGTGCATCAGTAGGTACAGGCCGTAGAAAATCAGGGGTAGAAGGTATGCCGCGTCCAGCCACATGATATTCAGTTGATTGGCGATCGACCAGCCCATCAAAGCGTAGGCCGTCGCAAACGTTACGGCTTGGAGTCCGGTTTGACTAGTTGTCTTGTCCAGCAACCACGCGAAGGCCAGGCCCGCTAAGCCGTACTTGATGACGGTCAGTAAGAAGATACCGGTCGTGAGGCTGGCGCCGGGGCAGAGCAGTAACAGCCAATTGAGCGGACTCAACAGGTAGTAGGCCCAGGTCCCCAGCATTTCGCCGCCGAGGCCATTCGCAAAGGAATAGACGATGCTGCTGGGGTCGTGTAAAATAGCCCGACGCAGGTACGCGAAGAAGTCAATGTACTGCTGTCCCAGATCCACCGTCAACAGGCTGTTCGTGCCAAAGGGCGCCATTTGCCGGTAGATAAAGTAGATCGTCATGAGTAGAAAGGGCGTTAAAAATGCCCCAAATAAGGTTAACTGTCGCCGGGTGAGGGCCCAACGCTGTTTCTTTTTTTGCAAGGAAGCCACCTCAATCTTTCCAAAGTTTAAAGCGATTTTAGGAATGTCTGATTACTTGCGGCCGCGCCGATGTTCAACGGCCACCTACCATCATACTATATTGTGGTCGTGACGGTGGGTCCATGAAATATTTTTAAAGATAATTCAGAACTCAACTAACTTTGCTGATGCTGTCCGCCTTACAGGTGTTGCGCGTACCACGGTCGAGAAACTCACGCAAGCTCTGATGAGCCGCTGAATTCAGCTCATTTGGTAAATTTCGCCAGTTAAACTGAGCTTGTGACACGTCTGACCGTTCTGGCAAGATATTGACAGGAATTGCCAACTGAACTACGGGCAAACTTTAGGGACATTCACTACCGTAGCCGAGAGTTCGCTAGATATGAGTTCAGCCGTGGGAGTTTTCTTAGTAGTGTTCTTTGCTGCTAAGAAAACTGGCAGCTTGGAGACGTGGTCTATCGGCTCTAAGCTGAGGGCCGATACCGGGCTTTGGCTCGGCCCGTCCGCCCACAGCGTTCCGACTCATATCTAGCGAACGGTAAGGCGGACAATAACCACAATGTACCTGGTGAAATCCAGCTTCCCGGTAATTCACTGGCGGAACTGACGGGAATTCAGGCGAAAAGCCCCATATTTTATTTATTTTTGGTAAAATGGGGAGCAGGCCGTTTGGAGTCGAATCACAGTATGCTAGAATACCAAGTGAGCGTCATTCTATTCCGGTCTCTAGAATAGCATAGATTGTTTAAATTTCGGAAGCGGGATAGTGACCGGCAACGAAATTTGGTAAAATAGTAGCTGTACAACAAGGAGCAGAGATTGTGAAGAATTTTTATAATCGCGTTAGCAACCGAAATCAGCGGTCCAGTGGCGGTCCCATTAAGTCACAGATTCCGTTTCGGTTGAATTTTCTTTTCATTATTGTTGCCCTGTTATTTGCGGCGCTGATTGGTCAGTTGGCGTATTTGCAGGTAATTTATGGGTCGCAATTCAAAGCCGAGGTCAATTCGACTGATACCACGATTGAGACCACCAACGTGCAACGGGGGATGGTCTACGATTCCAACGGTAAGGTCCTGGTCGGCAACAAAGCGCACCAAGCCATCACCTACACCAAGGGCGTCAGTGTGCTGTCTTCCAGCATGTATGATATCGCGAATAAGCTTGGTAAATACTTAACTGTCTCAACCAGTTCACTGACCCCGCGGCAGTCGATCGACTACTACTTGACGGATACGGATCGGTTAAAAGCAGTGGAAAGCAAACTGTCCGGGACCAAGGGTATGTCAACGACGCAGCTCTACAACAAGGCGCTGTCTTATTTGGAAAATGACTCCTCGTTCAAGCTGACCAAGACGCAACAGAACGCGGCAGAAATTTTCGCCAAGATGAGCGGAGCCTACTCGTTATCGACCACCTATATCAAGGATTCTGGGGTCTCCAGCAAGGAAATCGCTGAAATCGGTGAGCATTTATCCGAAATGCCCGGGGTTCAAGTCGGGACGAGTTGGTCACGGAACTATCCAAACGGGTCATCGATCAAGTCGATTATTGGGACGGTCTCATCCGAAAAGACTGGGCTACCAAGCGACAGGGTCAATGAACTCTTGTCACAGGGTTACTCACGAAATGACAGTGTCGGTCAGTCTTACCTGGAACAGGAATACGAATCTGTTCTCCGGGGAACCAAGGCCGAAAAGCAGGTCGAGGTTTCTGGGACTACGGTGACCAAGGAAGTCAAGAAGTACGGTGGCTCTAAGGGGGACAACCTCCAGCTGACCATCAACTCCACGTTCCAAAAGAAGCTACAGTCCCTGGTGCACTCCGCCGAATCCGGTGCGGGTGGCGTCTCGACTGGGACCTATGCTGTCGTGATGAACCCACAAACTGGGGGCATCATTGGAATGGCCGGGGTCGACCGGAACCCATCAACGGGTAAGATCACCACGAACGCCTTAGGTGCCATGAACAGTGACATCGTTATGGGGTCTGTCGTCAAAGGGGCCATGGTCTCTGGGGCGTTGATGGATGGCGTGATTACGCCAACGAACAACACCTTGACTGATAAACCTATCACGGTTGGTGGGGTCAAGAAGGCTTCTTGGTTTAACGCCAACGGTGGTGCCGACATGGCCGTCAATGCCTCGACCGCGTTGGAAGTTTCTTCTAACTCGTACATGATGCAGTTGGCCATGAAGGAAGCCAAGTTCAACTACGTTTCCGGTGCCGCCTTGACCATGGGCACCAGTATTTTCGCCAAGGAACGGGGCTACTTCAACCAATTTGGGTTGGGAGTCGAGACCGGGATTGATTTACCAGGTGAAAGTACCGGGTTGAAAGGGTCCAGCAGTAAGGCCCACATTGGGAATGCCTTGGACTTGTCCTTTGGGAACTACGATGCCTACACGGTCTTGCAGGTTGCCCAATACATGTCCACGATTGCCAACGGCGGGACGCGGATCGCGCCACACGTGGTTGAGTCTATTCGTGGGACCAAGTCAGATGGAACGTTAGGTGCCGTGAAGTCAACGGTCACACCAAAGATCTTGAACCGCATCGATATGACGGCGGCAGAAAAGAAATTGGTTACTGAAGGGCTCTACGACGTGGTTCACGGGACCAACACCTACAAGACGGGGGCTGAACTGGCTTCCATCTCGCCAGGAATCTCCGCCAAGACCGGGACCGCGCAAACCTACTACAAGGGGAATGAAACGGTCACCTTGAGTCTGGCCTCTTATGCACCGTCTAACGATCCACAAGTGGTTGTGGCCTTAGCGATGCCAAACTTGGGCACCAGTGCCGAAGACAACAACATGAAGCTGGCGAAACAGATCTACTCCGCTTACTGGAGTTCGGTTCAATCGACCTCAACGTTGACGAACCCGACGAAGGCAACGAAGTCTGGAGCTGCTCAGAACACCAACGGATAATCATGGGTAAAAATAGTCGTTGTGACCGCGTCTGGGTTGCGACGGCTATTTTCATTGGCTCTATAATTTGGGATGAAACTGGCCGCCTCCAGCTCACCAAATATGAGACTGGAACGCTGTGGGCGGCGGGGCAAGCCAAAGGGCGGTCTTGCCCCTCGTTTTGAGCCGAAAGTCACGTCTCAAAAACGCCATTCCCTAACCGGCCAACACCGCCGCTAAGGGAATCCCACGGCTGATCTCATATTTGGTGAGCTTCCGGCTAAATTGGCGTTTTTCCGCAACTAGGTTGTTGGTGTCGGCACACGATTTAGCCAATCACTAGGATGACTGGTGTTAATTGACAGCTGATAGCTGGTCAAATGAGTCGTTCTGCCAAACACTACGGTAGCCGATAGTTCGCTAGAGATGAGTTCAGCTGTGGGAGTTTTCTTAGCGGCAGGGGCTACGGCGCTTAGAAAACCGGCTCCAAGGTGAGGCCCGAGACCGCCCTGTGGCTCGGCCGTCCGCCACAGCGTTCCAGTCTCATATTTGGCGAACGGTAGGCGGCGTCAGAAACCACCGATTTTACCGGCGGAAATCAGCTGTTAAGTATTTTTCCTTAACATATTTGGCAATATCTCTGGTAATTGCGGCGGATTAATGGTAATATATTACGAGTTAAGGGCTCTAGCCTGTAATTCTAAACAAGTTGGGAGGTTACCCACAATGCGTGTACACATCACTTTAGAATGTACGGAATGCCACGAACGCAACTACTTATCCAGCAAGAACCGGCGTAATAACCCGGACCGGGTTGAATTTAAGAAGTACTGCCCGCGCGAACGGAAAGTAACTTTGCATCGTGAAACTAAGTAAGGTACGGGCGAGAGTCCGCACCTTTTTTTATTGAGAAAATCGACCGAGGGGGTAAATGATGCCAACGAAAGCAGCAATTCGGCAGCAAACCATTCAGGCACTAAATGCAATGCCCGCAGCGTTACGACAACGCGCATCGGCAGACCTGTACCGACAACTCTTTGCCTTACCAGCCTGGCAGTCCGCTCAGCGTGTAGCGACGACCATCAGTGGGGGCTTTGAATTAGCGACGCAGCCAATCATTGATCAGGCCCATGCCGAGGGCAAAATCATCGCGGTGCCGGCCACTTTGCCACACCGCCAGATGGCTTTTCACGTGGTAGATGAGCAGACGACTTTTTCGACCAGTTCGTTTGGCTTGCAGGAACCAGTCAATGGTGCCATTATCGAACCAAACGCGTTTGATTTGATCGTCGTGCCCGGGTTGGTCTTTGCGACCACGCGGCAACGACTCGGTTTTGGCGGTGGCTATTACGACCGTTATTTACCCCAGACGACTGGCTTTAAGGTTGCCTTGGCACTGCCAGCACAGCAGGCGCCAGAACCGAACTGGCCAGTTGACCCATTTGATGTCTTACTGGATGCCGTATTGATGGCACCCACCGAATAGAAAGGAAGCCTTGCGGTGACAAATTTTAAATACCGGATACGGCGACTGGACCAGACCCCCTTTATGACGGTCGGGCTCATCGTGATCATGGTGTTGGTCTTCTTGGCCATGACGTTAGCCGGCGGTAGCACCAGCGTGAATGTGTTGATTACCTTTGGGGCCAAGCTCAATCCGCTGATTCAGCAAGGCGAATGGTGGCGCCTGTTCACGCCGATGTTCCTACACATTGGGTTCACGCATATTCTGATGAACATGGTGACCCTGTACTTCGTGGGGATGCAGATTGAAGCGGCCTTTGGGCACACCCGGTTCCTAGCCATGTTCTTGGTGGCCGGGGTCGGTGGGAACATCGCGTCATTTTGTTTCTCGGACAGTCTATCTGCCGGAGCCAGCACCGCGATCTTTGGCCTATTTGGGGCCTTCTTGATGTTGGGGGAATCCTTCTGGCAAAATCCGGTGATTCGCCAATTGGCACGCACCTTTTTAGCCTTCGTCGTGATGAACATCGCCTTTGATCTGTTTACACCCGGTATTGATTTAGCGGGGCATTTAGGCGGCTTAGCGACCGGATTTCTGGTAGCGTATACAGTCGGTGTTCCACGAATTGGTAAAGTTAGCCCAATTAAAAGAGTGGTAGCGACCATTGTCCTAATTGGTGGATTGGTCTGGTTGTATTTGCACGGAATGGCACAGTAAACAACGAAAAGTCTCGTGCAATTTCATGGAGGTTGTGGCACAATGAAAACGTTATATGATGTTCAGCAGCTACTTAAAAAGTTTGGTATTTATGTGTACATTGGCAGACGCCTATTTGACATCGAGGTCATGGCACTAGAATTGGACCACCTCCGACAAGCACGGGTCGTGGACGATTCGACGTTTGCCCAGGCCAAAATCGTGTTGACACATGAGCACCGGTTAGAGGAACAACGAGCAAAAAATAATCACCAATCCATTGGAGGTATTTAGCGTTATGGCACGGAATTTAATTGGAATCGATTTAGGTGGGACGACCACGAAAATGGCTTTTCTCTCACTGGCAGGGGATATTCTGACGAAGTGGAGCATTCCAACGGATATTACCGACGAAGGTAGCCACATTGTGCCGAATATCATTGATTCAATCAGTCAACATATTACAAATTCAGAATTTAGTAAAGATGACTTTTTAGGCATTGGGATGGGGACACCCGGTTCTGTCGATATTGAAAACGGCACGGTCATTGGGGCCTTCAACTTGAACTGGAAGAAGCGCCAACAAGTGCGTGACCAGATTCAAGCAGGCTTGGGTCTCCAATTTATCCTAGACAACGATGCCAACGTGGCTTCCTTAGGTGAATACTGGAAGGGTGCCGGCGAAAAAGACAGCGATGTCGTCTTCGTGACGTTAGGTACCGGTGTTGGTGGCGGTGTGATTGCTGGTGGCCACCTGCTCCACGGTATCAATGGTGGTGCTGGTGAGTTAGGCCACGTCACGGTACAGCCCAACGGCTACTTATGTACTTGTGGCAAACGCGGTTGCTTGGAACAATACGCTTCCGCTACCGGGGTCGTCCACGTTGCCAACGATATGGCCAAGGACTTCATGGGCACGTCTCGTTTGAAGGAAATGGAAGACAATCAGGAAAGCGTGACCTCCAAGATGGTCTTCTACCTGGCTGACAACGGCGACATCTTGGCCAACCAAGTGGTCGATCGGGTGACCTTCTACCTGGGCTTAGCTTTAGCCAACGTGGCCAACATCTTGAACCCAGCCAACATCATCATTGGTGGTGGGGTATCCAACGCCGGTAACACGTTATTACAACCAACGACGCGGTATTTCCAAGAAAATGCCTTCCCAGCCGTTCGTGACTCAACTAAGTTACGCTTAGCCCAATTAGGGAACGATGCCGGGGTCATTGGTGCCGCTTCATTAGCTTTGCGTTTCCAAAAGAGTAACTAGAACTTGTGGTTTAGGAAGGACGATTTAGTTTGGTAATTGCAGCAATTTCAGGAATGACGGTCTACACCATCATTTTGCTAGTCTTGATTATCGCGTGGGCTGCTTGGCAACTCATCACCGTGATCCGGCGGAACCAGGTTTCTACCGTCATCGATGAGGAGACTTTCCAAGAGGGCATGCGTAAGGCACAGGTCATTGACTTGCGTGAAAAGAAAGACTTTGACGCGGGCCACATCTTAGGCGCCCGTAACATCCCGTATTCCACGTTTAAGACTTACCACACAGGTATCCGGTCTGACTTACCGGTTTACCTGTACGACCAAGGTAAGGCCCTCAGCACACGGGCAGCATTGGTCTTGGGCAAGGAAGGCTACGAGGATATCTCGATCTTGAAAACGGGTTACGCCCGTTGGCAAGGCAAGACGAAGAAGTCCAATTAAGTTGAAAAAATGAGTCTGGGACAAGCTGCCCAGGCTCTATTTTTTTTGGAGAAACATTGTGAACTGTGATTCGCACAAAACGTCCAGCCAATCTACTCTGGGAATGGGTGCGTCCTGTCAGATCATATCTAACGGCGACATTGAGGACTAAATTGGTTGCCGAAGTAATCTTCTCTGTAGCCAAGAACGCGCCAGCTTGTATGGTGTAGGCTGAAACATCTGATGATATCCAGCTGATAAGGATTATAAATGCTAAATTAGTTCACACCAATCGTCGGAGATGACGATTACGTCGGTGCTCACCCATAGGATTAGCGGGAACATCGCCGAAATGACAACGTTCAGCTACATTAGTGGTTTATCTGCCACGTAGCCGTGAGTGAGCTAAATTTGGACTCAGCCGTGGGAGTTTTCAAGTGACCTGCTTGGAAACTGGCGTCTTCGAGATGTGTTTTTCGGCTCGAAGCGAGGTTGAAGACCGCTCTTTGGCTTCGACCGGTCCTTCCCACAGCGTCACGGTCCAAATTTGGCGAACGGTAAGGCGGCCAGTACAGATCACATGACATTCAAAGACTAATTTTGTCCTTGTAAACCCTGGAGTCACTATAAATCTGGCTATTTCCGCGCGTCAACCTTTAGTGGTGAAATTTAAGACAAAAAAGCGGCCGGGACAATTATGTCCTGGTCGCTAGGGTTAGTCAGAGGTGATTTAACCGTGGTGGGCGGCGTGGCTCTTGCGGTTAGCCCGCTTCCGGTTTTCTTCAAACCGCGCTTCTTGGTCTTCGATTGGTTGGACGACCTTTTTCTTGAAAGAAAAGACGGCACCAGCAACGGCGCTAGCAGTAGCGACAACGCCAAATAAGAAACCTTTCGTAAAGTGCTTCATCGTATTCGACTCCCATCATGTATAAGATTTTAAGTTATCCGCTTCCATTATGCTTGTTTTATCCGGAAATTGCTAGCGATTTACCTGATTACCGGCGATTCCGACCGGAAATATTTTCTCACAGATTTCAGGCGGTTGGGCGCCCGTTGTGGTACCCTTACTACAGAAGTCTGAACGTGAAAGGAATGGGGATTCGTGTTTAAGAGACAACCCACACAAATTATTGCCCACCGGGGCAGCAAGGGGACGCGCCCGGAAAATACATTGTTGGCGTTTCAAGCGGCTTTAGATGCTGGCGCCGACGGGATCGAAACGGATGTCCAGTTTTCACAGGACCATCAGCTGGTCATCATGCATGACGAGAAGGTCGACCGAACCACGAACGGCACGGGACTGGTGCAGGACCACACGCTGGCCGAGCTAAAACGGCTAGACGCGGGTAGCCACTTCGGCAGTGAATTTGCTGGAACAAAGATCCCAACGCTTGATGAGGTGATTCAGCTACTGATTCAAGACAACTTCACGGGCGTCTTTAACCTGGAGCTGAAGACCAACAAGATCCACTATGAGGGCATTGAGCAGGCGCTGGCAACGTACTTCACCCAGCAACCGGTGCCTTTCCGCGTGGTCTTTTCAAGCTTTCGGGCCCAATCGATCATTACCCTGCGTAGCTTGTATCCGCAGGCCGAGTACGCAAAATTATTCAAAACGGCTGGCCGCCAAGCCCGGCGCATGAAACGGCAACATCTGGTGGGGGGCTTGCATCCGGACATTCGCTGGGTCAAGGCGCACCGGTTCTGGTTGCCCCACGTGCAATTGCGGCCGTGGACCGTCAATAGTCCCGCTGACATGGCATATTGCTTGCGGCACCATTTTGCTGGACTGATTACGGACTATCCAGCCCGCGCCGTGGCGTTACGCACGAAAATTCAGGGAGGCAACGAATTATGACGAAAGTTTTAGCAGTCGTCGGCCCAACTGCGGTTGGCAAGACGGCGTTAGCCATTCGGTTGGCACAGGCCTTCAACGGCGAGATCATCTCGGGGGACTCGATGCAAGTTTATCGGCATCTCGACATTGGGACGGCCAAGGCGACACCGGCGGAACAGGCCGCCGCTACCCATCATCTGATTGATATTTGCGACGTCGATCAGCAGTTTACGGTCGCCCAGTTTGTGGCCGCAGCCAAACGACTGATTCAAGAGATCACGGACCGGGGGCATTTGCCAATCATCGCCGGGGGAACGGGCTTTTACCTGCAGGCACTTTTCGACGGGCTAAAATTAGGCGCGGCGGCTCCCGGCGACCCGGCGATTCGCGAACAGCTACGCGCAGAAGCCCACACACAGGGGCCCCAAGCCCTCTGGGAGCGGCTCCAGCATCTAGATCCGGTGGCGGCAGGGAAGATTCCCCCGACCAACGTACGCCGGACTGTCCGGGCCCTAGAGGTCATTCAGGTGACGGGACACTTATTTTCTCATCAAGACAATGGGGGTCCTCAATACGACGAGCTCTACCTGGCATTGAATACCGATCGGCAATTACTGTACCAGCGGATCAACCAACGGGTAGACCAAATGGTTGATGCGGGCTTACTCGACGAGGTCCGTTGGTTGGCACAACAGGGGGGCACACAGCTTCCGGCCGCGACGGGGATCGGTTACCGGGAACTCTTGCCGGTGATCGACCAGCCAGATCAGTACCCGGCCGCCGTGGCCCAGGTCAAGCAAGACTCCCGCCACTATGCCAAACGTCAGCTGACCTGGTTTCGTAACCAGACGACGGCAACTTGGTATGACCTGGTGCAACACCCGGAAACGTACACGCAGATTCAGGCACAGGTAGCCGCGTGGTCGGGACTTAGTTCTCACAATTAATTAAAGAATTGTTAATGTTTGACGCCGATGTTAGATTATCTGACATGAATGCTTGACTACCGCTTTCAAGGTGGTATGATAGCATCATAGTTGAAGGGGGCCAGTAGTGATGAAGGAAAAAGAATTACGCCGTTCACTAGCGGTTTTACCGATCGGAACGGTCATGAAGCTCACCAGCCTAACGGCGCGCCAGATTCGCTACTATGAGGCTCAGCAGTTGGTCTTTCCCGAACGCAACGAAGGGAACCGGCGGATGTATTCGTTAAATGATGTCGACCGGCTCTTGGAGATCAAGGATTATCTGGCTGACGGGGTCAATGTGGCGGGCATCAAAGCCATCTATGATCAGCAACAGCAGGCAGCCCAGGCGAAGGCCGCGGCGCAGCACCGTCCTTTAACGGATGAAGACGTCCGGCGGATCTTGCAGGATGAATTTATTCGTCAAGGCGGGTTGGGTCGCCCCACACCGGGGATGCATCGACCCCTTTAAGACAGGTATTGGATTTTAAAAAATAGCAGGGAGCGATTTTCATGGCAAAACCGGAATATTCCAAGGATGAGATTCGTCAGATGGCCAAGGACGAGAATGTTAAGTTCTTGCGGCTAATGTTCACTGATTTATTTGGGACCATTAAGAACGTGGAAGTACCCATCAGCCAACTCGGCAAGTTGCTCGATAACAAATTAATGTTTGACGGCTCCTCAATCGATGGCTTCGTTCGGATCGAAGAAAGTGACATGTACCTGTACCCCGACCTCTCCACCTGGATGATCTTCCCGTGGAGTACGGAACGGGGCAAGATTGCCCGCGTCATTTGTGAAGTCTACACGACTGATGGTAAGCCATTTGAAGGCGACCCACGGAACAACTTGATTCGTGTCTTAGGCGACATGCGCAAGGCCGGCTTCACGGACTTTAACATTGGGCCAGAACCTGAATTCTTCCTGTTCAAGATGGATGAAAACGGCAAGCCAACCACGGAACTCAACGACAAGGGGAGCTACTTTGACATGGCACCCATGGACTTGGGTGAAAACTGCCGGCGTGAAATCGTCTTGACGCTGGAAGAAATGGGCTTTGATGTCGAAGCAGCACACCATGAAGTTGCGCCAGGCCAACATGAAATCGACTTTAAGTATGCCGACGCCTTAGCTGCGGCGGATAACATCCAAACGTTCAAGCTGGTTGTGAAGACCATTGCGCGTAAATACGGCTTGTACGCAACGTTTATGCCAAAGCCACTGGTTGGTATCAACGGTTCCGGGATGCATTTGAACATGTCCTTGTTCCATGATCAAGGCAATGCCTTCTTCGACAAGAACGGTGAAATGGAATTGTCTGAAGACGCGTTCCACTTCCTGGGCGGCCTGTTAAAGCATGCACGCAGCTTCACGGCTATCTGCAACCCAATCGTAAACAGTTACAAGCGGCTGGTTCCAGGGTATGAAGCCCCCGTTTACGTGGCTTGGTCCGGTTCTAACCGGTCACCATTGATCCGGGTGCCTAACTCTCGTGGACTGTCCACCCGGTTGGAACTGCGGAGTGTTGACCCAGCAGCTAACCCATACCTGGCCATTGCGGCGGTACTGGAAGCCGGCTTGGATGGCTTGCGGAACAAATTGGCGCCACGTGAAGCCATTGACCGCAACATTTACCGCATGGATGCCGAAGAACGGCAAGAAAACCACATCACCAACCTGCCAGATACGCTGCACAACGCGTTGAAGGACTTGGCGGCTGACGACGTGATGCGCGGTGCCATGGGCAATCACTTGTATCAAAGCTTTATTGAAGCCAAGAATTTGGAATACAATTCTTACCGGACCCAAGTATCTGAATGGGAACGGGATCAATACCTGGAACTGTACTAATCCAGGAGCTGGTTGGGCGACTAACTTAAAATTTGAAAGAGAGCTGAGGCCTACTGGTCCTGGCTCTCTTTTTAGCAAACAGCTAATTTGTAGTTAACGGGCGAGTGTGGTGTGGTGCTGGCCGCCTTGCCGTTCGCTAGAGATGAGTTGGAACGCTGTGGGCGCCGGGGTGAGCCAAAGTGCGGTCTCACCCCTCAATTTGGAGCCGACAACCCGCGTCTCCAAATTGTCAGTTTTCTAACCAGCAAGCTGCTAAGAAAACTCCCACGGCTGAACTCATCTCTAGCGAACTATCGGCTACGGTAGTTGTAGCCCTAAACATGACTTTAGTCATCGGGTAACCGCATCAACTAAAAGTAGTTTTCACGATGCTTGATTCGCAGCGTGACATCTAGGCTAGTCCAAGGCAAATTGGTGTCTCACAACTGAATTGACTTTCCTGAAGAGAGTAGACAGGTTGCAACGAGTACGATTTCAAACGTCAGTGACGCCTGAATTCAGCGAGTTGGTTGGGCACGCACCACCGTAGCCGAGAGTTCGGCAACTATGAGCTCAGCCGTGGGGGTTCCCTTAGCGGTGGTTTTTACCGGTTAGGAAACTGGCGTCTTTGAGACGTGGTTTTTGGCTCAAAGCGAGGTCGAGACCGTCCCTTGGCTCGGCCGGTCCGCCCACAGCGACCTAGTCTCATAGTTGCCGAACGGTAAGGCGGCCAGCAACACAGGATGTTGCCAGCAAAATCAGGAGAAAAGGAAAAATTCCTGCTTTTCCCCTAAAACTTCAGGCAAACTGCTTTTTTCTCACAGATTTTTTGGTAACATGAAGATATAACCAAATGTTCACGGCAAGCGCTAGGGAACATCAGAATAATGAGGGATAATCCATGGAAAATCAAGAACAACAAGCTAGTGCCGCCGATACCTTAACACAGGCAATCGCCAACAAGCTCGATTACTTAAGCACACTACAGGCGGCGGTTCAGCACGGCGACGATCGCAAGGTCTATGAACTGTTGGACCAAGTACGTTACTACCAAGAAGTTAAGAAGACCCGTTCGACTCGGACCGTCAATCATCTGGCCGAGCTGGTCGACAATATTCACCCAGAAATCAGTCACTATTTAAGTGACAAATTGATTGACTATTTAGGCCACATCTACCCGTTCTTCTACTACGAAGAATACACCACGGGACTGTTCCACATTTACTTTGGGAACTGGTGGGACCGGCGTTTATTCGGCGACTTGGACGTGATCAACGTTCAGTTTAAGTTCGACGAAAAGGAATACCAAAAGCTCAAGGACTCATTTGCCTTAGAAGCGCACGGCCAACGGCTGAACACTGCCCAGATCGAATCCATTTCCGGACAAAGCGAGCAGTTACAACGCCTGGTCGATGCCCAGACTAAGCGGGACAACCAAAAGGCAGAGTTGCGCGAACAGCTGAAGGAAAACAGTTCCAAGAGCAGTATGCCTTGGGATTCCGGTAAGCTCAAAGACGAACGGCAAAACATCATTGACCAGTTGACCAAACTGGCGGACGAGGATGAACAAGCCTTGAACGCCCACAAGACCATTAAGGAAAATGATGACAAGATTTTGGTGCTGTCGAAAGAAGACACGATTTTGAATTACGAAAAGCAAAGTATTCGCGATGCCTTTGACGACTTTGAACATTTCGAAGCGCACAATGCGAGTCTGTATGCGGACTACTTAAACAGTTTGGTAGGCAAGAGTGAGGGCGAGGTGGCAGATAATGATTAATGAAAATGACCCCTCGACTTTGACGACTAGCGGTCGGTTATTGAACTATAACGACGCTATTAAAGATGGCCTGGAAACGGGACTGCGGTTCACCAAGCTGATGGACCAGCTGATCAAGACCACGGACCCGGACGAATTGGTCACTGCCGCGACGGAATTGGCAGACTTTAAGCTCGATTCCGATTACGTGACTTTTCCGCACCAGTACAGCAATGCCGATTACTACCTGCTGTTTATGTCACGCATGCTGGAGCTACACGACCAGGGTAAGAACGTCATCTTACAATCACGGGATCACCGCGAAGAACTGACCCAACAGCTAACACCGCTGGGTGACCGGGGGACCTTTAACTTCCGCGTTGAGACGTCCGAAAACGGCGGCGTCTACTACCGCGAACGGGCAACGGGGCAATCCCTGTTCTACCTGAATCTGGAACGTAAAATGTTCCGTTTCAACAGTCACGCGTTGACGCAACTCTTTATCATCGACCTCCACGATACGGTGCCGGCCGAAACGGTCAAGACGTCCGTTCAGATCTTAGTGGACTTTGCCCGCTACTTAAAAGAAGATTACGGTTACTCCGTGGACTTCAACTTGCTGGACGCCGCTAACCGGCAGAATTACGCCGTTCGGGCCGCAGATTTACCAGCTGGTGTGGTTGACCGCCTATTTGTGATGGCGGCCAAAGAAGATTACATGCTGACCAACGGTGTCAACGGCAATGGGGCGGAAATCGCTTTGGACCGTGGCGTCGTGGTCGATATCTTCAACAACCAATTGGAAGGGCAACCAGAGTGGGTCTTAACGGTCCACGATGACGACCAAAAGGTTTCTTGGTTCGACGTCTTACTGAAGTATCCCTTCATGCGTGACTGGTACTTAGAAAACTTAACGGACCTTGAGATCAAGTCAGATCCCCTGATTTTTGGCTAGGAGGGAAGTACGTGTTAGAGTTAGCAAAGTTAGTTCAACAATCAATCGCACTGGACGAGCAGATCACGCGAGACCGTGATATTGAGATGTCTCGCAAGTCGCAGATTGAAAATGCCTACGTGGCCTTGGACGTCGAACTCGCTGAGGTGGCCAACACCTCGGAGTGGTTCAAAGTTTGGAAGACGCACCGCGGGAAGGCGGATGCTGGTCAGACACCGGCAGAGACCTTATTAACGGAGTACACGGACGCCATGGATTTCTTTTTCCTGGTATCGGCTAAGAAGACCTGGACGCACCTGATCATGTTGACGGAAGAAGACCTGACCACGTTGGCTAACAGTCGGCCGGCCAAGGACTTGGACCAGCAGTATCTGATCTTAAAACGAATGCTGTTCAACAGCCACTTTGCTCACCGGCAAGAAGATTTCCGCCATGCCTGGCGGTTATTTCTGAAGTGGGGCTTTGTCGACTTCGGCTTCAGCCAAGATCAAATCCAAGCGGCCTACGAAGCCAAGCGCAAAGTCAACCTGGACCGCCAAGCTCACAATTACTAGGCGTCAACTCAGTGTCTGCGGCTGCTAGGGCTGGTCGCCTTACCGTTGCGCGAAAGCTAGGCTGGAACGCTGGGGGAGGACGCCCCGAGCCAAAGGGCGGTCTCGTGGCTTGCTTTGAACCGCAAAGACCGCGTTTCAAAGTCACCAATTTACCAGCCAGGGACGCTGCTAAATTCCCCGGCTGAGCCTAGTTTCGCTCCACTCACGGCTAACATTGTAGCGGACTATGACAAATCAGTATGGCTGCCTGATGGCGGTCGGTGATGGGGGTGTCCGCTACTTTGCCGGAGGAGGCCAGGGTGTAGCCAGCCGTGTCGACCCAGTTAGCCGGTGCTTTTTGCCGGGTTACTGGGTGGGGGTGACTCGGAAGACGCGCGGGGTTAGCGCGGCTTACGAGCAAACTGGAAGCCTGTTTCTTAGGCTGGAAGTGTCCCCCACAGCAGGCGGAATCCCTGGCAGCCGCAGGCAACTGGCATGATCAATGTAAGTATTACCGCAATATAGCGTAGAAATGGTGAAACTAAGGGACTGTGTACACGTTGGCACAGCCCCTTTCTAGCAGGAAAGGAGCGAGACCTATCAGTCAAAAAGACCCACGCGTCGTGCGGACCAACGAACGCCTGCGCCAGGCGCTGAGCACCTTGTTGCAACAGCAATCATTGAAGCAGATTTCCGTACAAAAGCTGACGCAAAAGGCGCAGATCACCCGGGGGACCTTCTACCTTCATTACAAGGACAAGCTGGATTTCTTGGAGCAAACGGAGCAGCAGGTCATTGATGAGTGGTTTGCAACCGCGAAGACCACGACGCTGACCCCACAGGGAGAGCCGATTACGGGCTTTGCCTGTGGGCCGGCATTGCGCTATGTGGATGAGCACCACCAAATTCTGTTGGTCTTGCTCCACCCGCAGTTCACCCAATTTCAGCCGCGGCTCTTACAACGTTTTGAACGCGAACTGTTAGCCTTTGGTCGGCAACTACCGGCACCGGCGGGGGATGACCCCCCCGTCGATATTCAAGCAGCATATTTGGCCACGGCATTTACCGGGCTGGTACACCATTGGTTAAATGATAATCGGCGGTACCGGCCAGAATTTTTAGCCCGAACTTTCTGTCAGCTGTTGGCGCCAGAAACCACGCCTCTGGCGACTTGGTTCGCGCCGGTGGGGATCGATTCTCCCGTGAATGCAGAAAAAGCTTGACACGAGGGTCCCCATCAAGTACAATTTTCATGTTGTATTTGTGGACTTCCACAGCTGCAACCGCTCGGGACGAGTTTTAAGTTTTCCGCTTGCGGAGCACTCGTTTTCGGCGAGTCTAAGTCTAATTATATGAAGGAGGTGCACATACATGTACGCAATTATCGTAACTGGCGGCAAGCAGTACAAGGTCGAAGCAGGCCAAGCTGTTTACGTCGAAAAGTTGAACGTTGAAGCTGGTGAAAAGGTTACTTTTGACCAAGTTGTCTTTGTCGGTGGCGACACGCCTAAGATTGGGACGCCAACTGTTGCTGGTGCAACCGTAACTGGAACTGTTGAAAAGCAGGGTCTGGAAAAGAAGGTTGTTACTTTCAAGTACAAGGCCAAGAAGGGCCAACACACGAAGAAGGGTCACCGACAACCATACACTAAGGTTGTCGTTGATGCTATCAACGCTTAAGCCTAACGAATAAAAGAGGCGATCTCGATGATTCATGCGACGGTCCATTATGGAGCGAACCGAATCAACTCATTTCAAATCACTGGCCACGCTGACTCAGGTGAGTATGGTCAAGACATTGTTTGCGCTGCGGTTTCGGTGCTTGCGATTACGACAGTTAACGGCTTACAGCGGGTCGCTGAGATTCCGGTGTCAGTCGAAAATCGTGATCAGGCGGGTGGCTTTCTGGAAGTTCACCTACCACCAAAGCTGGAAGCATCGACCGAATTGAAGGGACAAACACTCCTCCAGAGTTTTGCGGATGGGTTAAGAGATGTCGCCACAAATTACGCGGATTTTGTTGAATTCGTTGAAATCAAAGATTAAAATTGCGGAGGTGAAACTTATGCTGATGAACATGAACTTACAATTCTTCTCTCACCATAAAGGTGGTGGGTCCACTGCTAACGGTCGTGACTCTGCTGGTCGTCGTCTTGGGACGAAGGCTGCTGATGGTTCGACGGTTACCACTGGTTCTATCCTTTACCGCCAACGTGGGACGCACATCTACCCAGGCTTGAACGTAGGCCGCGGTGGTGACGATACGTTGTTTGCTAAGGCTGCTGGCGTCGTTAAATTCGAACGTCTTGGCCGTGACAAGCGTCAAGTATCCGTATACCCAGTTGCAGAAGAAGCAGCTAAATAACACGAGGTTTTCCTCGTAACGACTGAAGAGCTTGAGGCGAGACCAATTCGCTTTGAGTTCTTCTTTTTTCTCCCAATTTTTAAGGAGGCTGAGGTTAAATGACGACTAGAATCGAACGCCTGCAGGCCAAATTTGCAGGACTGAGCATTGATAGTTTTTTAGTTTCCTCCCCCAGTAATCAACGTTATCTGGTGGGAACCAGTGTCGAACCCGGCGACGGGTATTTGTTGGTCACGCAACATGACGCGGTGTTTATCACAGACGCCCGGTATGAAGCAGAACTGGCTAGCACGATGCCAACGGTGCCTAAGACCATTACCCGCGACTACTTACAAGCCGTAGATGATGCCTTAGAGGCTGCTGGTGCCACGGTACTGGGAATTGAAGATAGTTTAACCTTGGCCGAATTTGAGTGGCTAGACGAGCATTTAATGACGGATATCGTCCCACTCAAGGATGTCATCGACACGCTGCGGCAGGTGAAAGACCCGGCTGAGCTGGCTGCGATTCGCCGGGCCACGGCATTGACCAGTGAAGGCGTTCTCGCTTTGCTGGAGGTGTTGCGACCGGGGATGACCGAACGGCAGGCCGCCCAATGGCTGGAACGCTGGATGCAAGATCACGGCGCGACGGGGCCTAGTTTTGGCACGATTGTGGCCAGCGGCGTGCGTTCGGCTTGGCCTCATGGGCAGGCTAGCGATAAGGTCTTAGCGACCGGCGATCTGGTCACCATCGACTGTGGCTTTTACGTGGATGGCTACACCTCGGATCTGACGCGTACCGTTGCGTTAGGTGATCCGGGTACCGAACTGACGGCGGCTTACCATGCGGTCCAAACGGCTCAAGAAAAGATCATGGCGGCCGTGCGTCCTGGGGCCACCGGCGATGAACTCGACGTGGTGGGTCGGCAATACTTGACCGATCACGGCTATGGTCCAGCCTTTATTCACGGGACTGGCCACGGCATTGGGTTAGATATCCATGAAGGGCCCAACATTGGGCGGGGGTGGCCGGACGTTTTAGCGGCCAATGAGGTCATCACTGTCGAACCTGGCGTCTACTTTACTGGCAAGGGTGGCATCCGGATTGAGGATGATCTGCTGGTCACGGATACGGGTCACGAGGTATTGACG
The DNA here is from genome assembly GCA_003666485.1 of Levilactobacillus brevis. GTDB lineage: Bacteria > Bacillota > Bacilli > Lactobacillales > Lactobacillaceae > Levilactobacillus > Levilactobacillus yiduensis. The sequence goes on along the minus strand of CP032931.1, from coordinate 2,231,545 downwards.
ACCGTGCCACGAAATTTAATTATTTTGTAAGTGGCACACCAATCTTGCTTTTTATGGGTAAGAATTGATATTATAAAGAGGACATATTTTAGGAGGCTAACACATTATGGCAATTTCTACTGCTGATTTTAAAAATGGTTTAACTATTGAAGTCGATCACGCAATCTGGCGCATCATTGAATTCCAACACGTTAAGCCTGGTAAGGGTGGCGCTTTCGTTCGTTCAAAGCTGAAGAACTTACGGACGGGTGCTGTGCAAGAAAAGACTTTCCGTGCCGGTGCTAAGATGGAACAAGCGGACATCCAAACGCGTTCGATGCAATACCTGTACGAAGATGGCGACAACCGGGTCTTCATGGACACCGACAACTTCGAACAAATCGAAGTGCCTGGTGAACAGATCAAGGATCAATTGCCTTACTTACAAGAAAACATGAACGTTGACTTGGTCCAATACGGTTCCGAAGTTCTCGGTATCGAAGTACCAAACACGGTCGTTTTGGAAGTCGTTGCGACTGAACCTGGTATCAAGGGCAACACCGCTTCTGGTGGTTCCAAGCCAGCTACCATGAACACTGGTTTGGTTGTTCAAGTGCCTTTCTTCGTTAACGAAGGCGACAAGCTCTCCATCAACTCAACCGATGGGACTTACATTTCTCGCGCCTAGGTTTTACGATCCATTGAATCAGTAAGGGAGGGTCAACGAATGGCAGAAGATACTAATATTATTTTAGAATCCAAGGAACCTGCTTTGGGCAAAATCGAAGTGGCACCGCAAGTCCTCGAAATCATCGTCGGCATTGCGGCTAGTCAAACCGAAGGCGTCGCTCGGATGCGGGGTTCTTTAGCGAATAGCGTCACCGAACTGTTGGGTCGTAAGGAACAACATGGTAAGGGCGTGAAGCTGGTCTTTGACGGCGACGAATTAGCAGTTGACGTTTACGTTTACTTGAACTACGGGGTAGCGGTTCCCAAGGTTGCCTTGGCCATTCAAGATAACGTGAAGCAACAATTGTTGTTCATGACGGACCTCAAGCTGCGCGAAGTAAACGTGCACGTTGAGGGCGTCATTCCCGAAAAGACGGCGCAACAGGTCGACCCTGATAACCTGTTTAACCAGAGCGATGAAGGAGACAGTGACCAAAAGTGACACTTACACGACATCAAATTCGGGAACGTGCATTTCAAATGCTCTTTGCACTGAATGCCAATCCTGATGCCGATCACGATGCGTTGTATCAACGTGTCTTGACGGATGACCCCGACCAAACCGTTCCGGTGCCTGAGTACCTCCAAACGCTGGTAACTGGCGTGTTGGCACACCAAGCTGACTTGGATGCCAAGATCGACCAGTACCTGAGCACGGGCTGGCAACTCAAGCGGATCGCCAAGACTGACTTGGTGATCATGCGGATCGCTTTTTATGAAATTGACTACGTGGAAGACGTGCCGAACAGAGTCGCCGTCAACGAAGCCTTGGAATTAGCCAAGAACTTCAGTGATGACCGTTCTCGTCGGTTCATCAACGGGGTGCTCGCGCACACGTTGGATGAACCTTTGGATTCACAATCCTAGTCACAAATCGACTGACTGCTAATATTTAGTGGTCGGTCTTTTTTGTATTGACTAAAGGTTGTGAATGCCAAAACACCTGGTAATAAGTAGCTGGCCGCCGTCCGTCCGCCAAATATGAGCCGGAACGCGGTGGGCGGCGGGACGAGCCACAGAGCGGTCTCGTCTCCTCGACTTTGAGCCGAAGACCACGTCTCAAAGTCGCCAGTTCCCTAACCGGCGTGAACCGTGCCGCTAAGGGAACTCCCACGGCTGAGCTCATATTTGGCGGACTCCCGGCTACGGGGGTGTTTTACTGTAATTGGGCTAATCCTTGGTGACAGGTGAACTGCAATCAGATCTGACCTGATTCGGGAGTACTGACAAGTGGCAATACCGGCGCCAGTATTTAGTGCCCCTGTGTCGGCTCAGTTAGGGGAATATCGCTGGAATGGTACCGTTCACTACGTTAGTGGGCGAACGGTCAGGCGGCCAGCACGGACCATCTTACGTTCGCGGACTAATCTTGTCGCCTAGCCGGCCCATTTTAACGACAAAAAGTTGAGTCATTCAACGGGTAGTGTGCGGTTCATTTTGCGACGTGATGCAGTCCCGTTTTCAGGTCAACTATGCTAAAATGTAAGATAACTTGAAATTTACGGGAGGAAGTACTTCATGACGACCATTATCGACGGTAAACAACTGGCCAAGGACCTCAACGCGCAGACTAAGGATCGGGTGGCAAACCTGGCACAACGGGGCATCATTCCCGGATTAGCAGTCATTATCGTGGGTGAGGACCCCGCCAGCGCCATTTACGTGCGCAATAAGCACAAGAAGGCCGGCCAACTGGGCATCAACTCAGTCGTACGGCAGCTTCCCGCAACGATTTCACAAGCAGAACTCTTACAAGTTGTGGCCGAATACAACCAAGACCCCAAGATTCACGGTATCCTGGTGCAATCCCCATTACCCGCTGGACTGGACGAACAAGCCGTGGTGGCACACATCGACCCGGACAAGGACGTGGATGGCTTCCACCCGCTGAACGTGGGCAAGTTATTTGCAAATTTACCGGGGCACCATCCCGTATCTTGCACACCGCGAGGCATCATGACCATGCTGGAGTCACTGCACACGCATTTACGTGGTAAACGGGCGGTGGTGGTCGGCCGCAGTATGATTGTTGGCCGGCCAATGGCATCCATGCTGTTGAATGCCGATATGACGGTCAGCGTCGCCCACGTGTACACCAAGGATCTGAGCGAACTGACGCAACAGGCGGACGTTTTGGTGGTGGCCACGGGGGTCACGCATCTGATTAAAGAAACGGACGTGAAGCCTGGTGCCATCGTGATCGACGTTGGGATGGACCGGGATGAGAACGGTAAATTGACCGGCGACGTGGACTTTGATGGCGTCGTGAAACGGGCGGGCGCGATTACGCCAGTACCCGGTGGCGTCGGGCCAATGACGATTGCGACCCTGATGCAACAGACGGTTGACCTTTGTGAGTGGAGTGAGGAACGTGGCACAAACTGATTATTTAACGGTCACAGCGCTGACCCAATATTTAAAGCGCAAATTCGACGTGGACCCGTACCTGGGGAAAGTCTACCTAACGGGGGAAATCTCTAATTTTCGGCTGCGGCCTCACGCCCACCAGTATTTCAGCCTCAAGGACGACCACGCCAAAATCAGCGCGATCATGTTCAAGTCGGCCTTTGAAAAGTTGAAATTCACCCCGGAAACGGGGATGAAGGTACTGGTGACCGGCCGTATTTCCCTGTATGAACCAACTGGTAACTATCAAATCTACGTGGAACGGATGGAACCAGATGGGGTTGGTCAGCTGTACCAGGCTTATGAACAGCTGAAACAAAAATTGGCCGATGAGGGCTTATTTACCGCGCCCAAGCGGCCATTACCCCGCTTTCCCAAACGCATTGCCGTGGTGACCAGTCCGAGTGGGGCCGTGATTCGAGATATCATCACGACCACTCGGCGGCGTTACCCCATCGCCCAGATTGTGTTATATCCAGCGGTAGTCCAGGGTGACGCGGCTGCACCTGACATCGTCCGCCAGATTCAGCGGGCCAATGCCAACGGGTCGTTTGACACGCTGATCATTGGCCGGGGTGGTGGGTCGATCGAAGACCTGTGGCCCTTCAATGAGGAAAGCGTGGCCCGGGCCATCGCTGCCAGTCGCTTGCCGATTATTTCTTCGGTCGGGCACGAGACGGATACCACGATTGCTGACTTGGTAGCCGATGTCCGGGCGGCAACGCCCACTGCAGCGGCTGAATTGGCGGTGCCAGTCCTAAACGATGAACTGCTTAAGCTCAGCCAGCAACGCACGCGGCTGTACAATGCGATGAACAACCGCATCAATTTCCAACAAGAACGTTTGAATAAATTAATGACGGCCTACGTGTTCCGCCAGCCCCAACGGCTGTACGAAACCTACGTCCAGCGTTTAGACCGCGCACAACAGGCGTTGGGACAAACGATGCAGACGCAACTGCGCCAGCGCAAGCAACGATTCCAATTGGCCCAACAAGGGTTGCGGAGCCAATCGCCATTGGAACGGGTGCACCGTGACCAGTTGACCGTGAGTCAGACGACGGCCCGGCTGAACACCGAAGCCAAGCGCTACCTGACGACAAAACAGGAGCACGTGGCCCAACTGATCAATGGACTGGATTATTTAAGTCCACTGAAGATCATGGGCCGGGGCTACAGTTACGTGACGCAAAATGACCACGTGGTTAAGAGCGTTACGGACCTGAAGCCGGCCCCAGCCACGATTCACCTGAGTGACGGCACGGCGGAAGCAGACATCAAAACAATCACACCAGCAACGGAGGATAATCATGAGTGAGGAAAAACAACCAACTTTTGAAGAAAATTTAACCACTTTAGAGACCATCGTGTCCCAACTGGAACAAGGCGACATTCCCTTGGAACAAGCCCTCGACCAATTTCAAAAAGGGGTGGCGTTGAGCAAGAGCCTGCAAGCGACTTTACAGGATGCGGAAAAGACGTTGACGACCATGATGAACGATTCTGACCAAGAAGTCGCCTTTGAAACGCCACAAGGGGGCAATGGGGATGCCGATTGATTCACGGCTCCAAACATTTGAGACGACCTGGGTCCCGCGGCTAAATGCTCCACTGGCGGATGCAATTGCGGCCGACAGTGGGGATGCGCGGTTGGCCGAGGCCATGAGCTACTCCGTTTTAGCTGGGGGCAAACGCTTGCGGCCACTATTGACCGTGGCGACGATGCAGACGCTGGGCGCCACCTTTGACGAAGACCGCGATTGGCGGCCGGTCATGGCGCTGGAACTGCTGCATACTTATTCGTTGATTCACGACGATCTGCCAGCGATGGACAATGATGCCCTGCGCCGGGGTGAGCCGACCAACCACATGAAATTTGGTGCTGGGATGGCCACGCTGGCCGGGGATGGCCTGTTAACGTTGGCCTTTCAGTGGTTAACGGCCACGGATCTGCCGGCGGAGACCAGCGCGGCACTGGTTCAAGCATTGGCCGTGGCGGCTGGTCCCCACGGAATGGTCGCGGGTCAGGCCAAGGATATTCAAAATGAACACGTGGACCTACCGATGGATCGGTTGCGGGTATTACACCGTGAAAAGACCGGTGCTTTGCTCCATTACGCCGTACAGGCTGGTTTAATCTTAGCCGGTGCGCCGCAAAGTCAGCGGGAACCTTTATTGCGGTTTGCGGATGCCTTTGGACTGGCCTTTCAGATCTACGATGACATCTTAGACGTGGTCAGCACGCCAGCCGAGCTGGGGAAGGCCACGCAGAAGGACGCCGGTGAGGCCAAGAATACCTATCCGGGTAAGCTGGGCTTGACGGGGGCTAATCAGGCGCTGATCAAGACGATTGCGCAGGGGCAAGCCGCCCTAGCTGACCTGCCAGCTACGGTAGATACCAGTCTGTTGGCAGCGTTCTTTAGTTACTTTGATACGAAACGGGTGAAATAAATGAAAAAGAAGCGGGTCGCAGATCTACTGGTCGAACAAGGCTTGTATACGTCTTTAGATGACGCCAAACGGGCCGTCATGGCGGGTGAAATTCTGGGGACGAACGAGGAACGGCTGGATAAACCAGGGTCGTTGATTCCGATTGATACGGAGTTGCATTTGAAGGGTCATCCCTTGCCATACGTGTCACGGGGCGGGTTCAAGCTGGCCAAGGCACTGAAGGCCTTCGACATCGACGTGACCGACCGCATTGTCTTGGACATTGGTTCGTCGACCGGGGGCTTCACCGACGTGATGTTGCAAAACGGGGCCAAGCTTAGCTATGCGCTCGATGTTGGCAGTAACCAGCTGGTCTGGAAGCTCCGGCAAGATCCGCGCGTCATCGTCATGGAGCACACCAATTTCCGCTACAGTAAGTTAGCTGACTTCACCAAGGGCCAACCGACATTTGCCTCGATCGACGTGTCGTTTATTTCATTAAAAATGATTTTGCCACCGCTGAAGGCGATTTTGGCGGTAAATGGCGACGTGGTAGCGTTGATCAAGCCACAATTTGAGGCCGACCGCGAAGACGTGGGCAGTCACGGTATCGTCCGTGATCGCAACGCGCATACACAAGTGGTACAGATGATTATCGACTTTGCCGTGGCGACCGGGTACAGCGTTTTAGGCCTCGATTTCTCACCGATTCGTGGGGGAGAGGGCAATATTGAGTTCCTCGTTCATTTACGCTCAGTTGATAAACATGCAGTTTGTGCAAGTTCGGTATCGGTGGCTGACACGATTGCGGCCGCCTACAAAGGCTTAAAGCAATAGATTATGAGAAATTTATGAGAATTTACTTTCCAAATACTTAGGTCTGGTATATGATAAGATTATGCATTTTTATCACATAAGGGGGGCTAGGTATGAAGAAGCAGGAACGCCAGCAATTGCTCAAACGATTACTGACATCACGAGAAATTGAACGACAAGAGGATTTTGTCCGGCTATTGGATGAGGATGGGATTCACGTGACGCAGGCGACTATTTCACGGGATATCAAGGAGATGCAGCTGGTCAAACTCCCAGCAGAATCCGGGGGTTACCGCTACAGTCTACCCGTCCAGAAAAAAATCGATACCCAAAAGAAGTTGCAGCGCACCTTACAAAACGCTTACATATCCTTCGCGGTCCAAGACCAATTCACGATTCTCAAGGTCTTGCCCGGTAACGGCCCAGTAATTGCGTCACTACTGGACCAGATGCGTTATGAATTCGTGTTTGGCACGGTGGGCGATGACAGTTCCGTCTTGACCGTTTGTGTTTCTCACCAGGGTGCCTTACAATTAGAAAAGACGATTGACCGCATGCTTGCGGATTAGCAAGACCAGACCACGACTGACGACCAGCAAGAGCTGACGAAGCAGCAGTGGTCTTTTATTTAGGGGGTCACAACGTGTTACAAGAGCTGTCTATTAAAAATTTTGCCATCATCGACCAACTCGACGTGGCGTTTAAAAATGGCATGACCGTTCTCACTGGGGAAACGGGTGCCGGAAAATCAATCATCATCGACGCCGTGGGCTTATTGGCTGGCGGCCGCGGGTCGGCGAATTTTGTGCGGACCGGGACCGATAAGGCCGTCATTCAAGGGAGCTTCGTGTTTCCTGAAGGTGGCACCACGTATCAGGTCTTAGACGACCTGGGCATCGATCATGACGATGGGAGTGTCATCTTACAACGCGAGATTCATCAAAACGGGCGCAATACCTGTCGGGTCAACGGGATGCTGGTCAATACCAACACGCTCAAGCGCATTGGTGAAACGGCCGTGGATATTCACGGTCAAAATGAACATCAGGAGCTCATGCAGCCAGAAAAACACCTGGGGATGCTGGACGAATTTGCCGGCGCCACGGTGGCCAAGCTGCGGCAGCGGTACCAAGCAGTCTACGAACAATACACGCAGCTGCGGGCGACGCTGGAAAATAAGCGGGCGAATGAAAAGGAGTGGGCACAGCACCTAGACATGCTTAAATTTCAGGTCAATGAAATTGAGTCCGCTCAGCTTGAACCGGGGGAAGAGGACAACTTGGTTGCGGAACGCGACCGGTTGGACAACTTTCAAAAAATCAATGATGCACTACAGCTGGTCCAAGTCACACTTACGGGCGAAGATACTGCACCAGGTGCGACCGACCAGATCAGTGGCGCCATGCAGGCGATGCAAGGCATTGCGGACTTTGATCCGGCCTTCAAACAGATTGCCAGCAGTTTGGAAACGGCCTACTACGCGTTGAGCGACGCGGTGGGTGATGTGTCGTCACAATTGGACCTGCTGGAATGGGACGAGGGCCGCTTAGACGAGATTGAACGGCGCTTGGACGTCATCAACCAGTTAAAGCGTAAATACGGCGACTCCGAAGCCCAGGTCTTGAAGTACTTTGACAAGATTGCGACTGAATTGAAGCAGATGCAAGCCACCGATGAGACGGCCGATGATTTGGAAGGTCAAGTGGCCACCCAACGCACGACGTTGTTAAAGCTGGGTGAACAGCTCAGCAAGGCACGCCAACAAGCGGCCGAAAAGCTGGAAGCAGCGATTCACGGTGAACTGGCTGATCTGTACATGGATAAGACGGTCTTTGCCGTGCACTTCACCCGTTCCAAGTCCCAACCGATTTTGAGTACGGGGTTGGACCATGTCGAATTTTATCTGCGCACCAATCCGGGTGAAGCCATGCGGCCGTTAGCCAAGATTGCGTCCGGTGGGGAACTATCACGGATCATGTTGGCCTTGAAGACGATTTTCTCCGAGTCCCAAGGAATCACGTCGATTATCTTTGACGAAGTGGATACCGGGGTTAGTGGCCGGGTGGCACAGGCCATCGCTGAGAAGATCAGCGGGATTGCACGGGCCTCGCAAGTGTTATGTATCACGCATTTGCCCCAGGTCGCCGCGATGGCCGACCATCACTACTTCATCGCTAAAGAAATCGTGGGCAACCGTACCGAGACCAAGTTGACCCGGCTGAGTGAAAAGGACCGTATCAGCGAAATCGCCCGCATGTCGGCCGGTACCCAGGTCACGAAACTGGCGTTGGAACACGCCAATGAGTTGCTGGGGTTAGCTGATGAGGTTAAGGCAAAACATGTGAAGAAAAAGAAATGATTTAAAAAATGACGTCGCCTGCAATTTGGGGCGACGTCATTTTAGTAGGTTAGATTGCGTTTATTTAGTTAATTAACAAATTTCATACGATTATATTCGTTTGTTGCGTTATACTTAAAACAAATGTAACAAGTCGAATGAGGTGTGAGAAATGTTAAAACGGATAGGGTTGGGTTTACTGAGCTTGGGTGTCGCATTTTTAATGTTGTGGGGATTTCAGATTAAAGCTAGTGCAGACAACATAGACAGTCACGTGACGGGGTTGGATGCACCAAGCAAAATTGAAGAGGAGACTGGGAACAATACTTATACAGAAGTTACGGACAAGACGGCGCCGCTGAAGTCGGGGCAGAATTACAGGTTGACCTATTCTTGGACGGTGACCGATGGGTCCAAGGTTAGTGATGGTGACACAACGACAGTAACGCTACCTGAGTCGGCGAGTCATGGAATGGTGACCTTCCCGGTGACAACCAGTGATCAGAATCATACTGTAGTTGGTCAGTTTAAGTTAGATTCGGATTCGGGTCATACTGCAACTATTCAATTCAACGACGCGTTAGCTAATGCCAATGTTTACCATCAAGGAAGTTTAAGCTTTAATGTAACAGGAACTGCAGATGATACTAGTTCTGACAATGATGATTATGTTGTTGCTAAGAATGGTTGGATTCAGGATAGTGATTTCAATGCGGCTGGTATTCCTACGCAAGCGGTCTGGCAAATTGTCCTTAATCCAGCGGCTAACAATATGGGTACCGTGACCTTAACTGACACGTTGGGCGCTTATCAGTCTTATGCCGATGGTTTTAAAGCAACAGATGATGCAACCGGGGAAATATTAAAACCAACAGTTAGTGTTGACGGTTCAAAGTTAACCATTACTTTTGCCAAGGTTACCAGTAAGATAACATTGAGTTACTATACAAAAGTGGACGTTGATCATTTCAGTGGGACGACAAGTGGTTTTCTCAGTAATAGTGTTAATTTAGTAGCCGAAAATGGTGAAACAGGTAGTGCAGGCACGGACCCAGGTTCAGGAACTAATCCAGATAACCCGACCATAACTGGAGATTCACATAAGAATGTTCAGTGGGGTGGTTCTGCGGAAATTGATGGGACTTATATCGGTAACGTTAAATTGACGAAGTCGGCGTCTGACGGTACGAGGCTGAATGGTGCTGAATATAAACTGCAAAAACTAAATGAAAGTACGAAGATGTTTGAAGATTACCAGACCAAACTGACAACTGAAAGCACGTCTGAAGGTGAAGGGGTCCTCAATGATTATGGCTTACCAGTGGGTACCTATCAATTTATTGAGACTAAGGCGCCCAGCGGTTATCAAATTAATCTCACCCCAGTTGCGTTTACAATCAGTCCTACCGATGCCTCTGCTCAACAATCAGTTCAGCAAGTAGACACTAAGGGGTCTGTTAAATTAACGAAAGTAGATAAGCAGTCTCAGGAAAAATTGCAAGGTGCTCAGTATCAACTAGCGTATGATTCAGGATGGGATGATCACAAGGCCAATTCGCTAGTCACGACAGAGTCATACACAACGGGTACTGATGGTACCTTGACAGTTATGGGGCTCGCACCAGGAGACTACGAATTCGTTGAGGAACAAGCACCAACGAGCTATCAATTAAATCGAACACCGATTCCGTTCACCATTGATGAGACACAGCAGGCTGAGAATACAGTTTCGGTTGAACAGGAAGACGAGCCGAATAATGAGTCTACTAGCAGTTCGGAGAATAGTGATAGTTTGACGTCGTCTAATTCGATTGTTGAAAGTGGCAGTTCTAGCAAAATAAGTGATTCGAGCAACCCGAGCGTTTCAAGTAATTCTCTGAGTTATTCGTCGGAGAGTTCACAATCAGCTGTCTCCTCGGTTGATAGCAGCCATAACGTGTACTCGGTCACATCCAGTAGCTCTGAGAGTTCGACCGATAATAAGGAAAGCCAGGCAGATAAGACTAGTTTTAGTTCGTCGTCAAATGGCTCTTCTGACGATTTGAACACTGCGGGTAATCAGAACACGCCAACCCACCAAGACTCAGGATCAAGTCGACACCATCACAGCTTGGCTGACCAGGTATTGCCTAAGACCAACGAAGCCAAGACTATTTATGGCGCAATTGGTGGGCTGTTATTACTTGGCAGTGGCCTCAGCCTCTGGCAATACCGCCGCACCCGGAAAAATTAAAATAGGTCTAAAAAACGACCACGGTAGAATCCAAAATTCTATCATGGTCGTTTGACTTACTTCACGCGTTGGACCGACCGCAACAGGGCGGGGGTCACAATGGTGGCGAGCTGTTTAGTTTGTTTTAAAATGAGGTGACCAGCGGCGTCTTCTTTTAGCTGGCCAATAACTGTGGCAGGGGCGACGTCTGGAGCGGCCTTGAATTGGAGCCGGACCAGGTAATGGCGGTCCATGGCTTGCTGAATAAACATCGCCAACTGGAAGTCAGGCATCTGGGCGTAAATGACTTGGCCATCAATGACCGGTAACGGACTGAAAAGCTCCTGTGACATGGTGGCTACCCGATCAGACAGGGTAACGCGTTTTGCGATTGAATTTTGCATGCTGATCACCTCGAACGTTTGTTTGTATTTTTATTATACGAACGTTTGTTTGAGATTGCAAGCCTTTTTGTTCGATTATTTTGCTCATTACGGGAACATCCCGGTCCAACTGGCTTTGGCTGCCTTAAGACGACTACTTATTTTTTCTCGGACCGTTTTTACCGTTAGTGGTGACCTGTTCGCCAAGCCGAGTAGCGGTGACTGACGTTTCCCAATCCCAGCGTAGGCAGTCCGCACCGGTTTTTTTCGAGAAATAGGCCGGATATGCAGTATTTACCGCTGAATAGTGGTAATATAGTAACCTATAGATTATAGTTCGCGCCAAGCAATCTGGTGCTAACCGTCGACCTGAATTTGGGGAACGGCGGATTAATTAAATTTTGTGATGAAGGGATTTTTAAACGATGGCTAAACGTGGAATGCTCATTGTGCTCTCGGGTCCTTCCGGAGTTGGTAAGGGAACGGTTCGTAAGGCGCTATTTGAAACGGGGGCGACCGACTTTTCGTACTCGATTTCAATGACCACCCGGAAACCGCGGGAAGGCGAAGTCAATGGTGTCGACTACTACTTTGTCTCGAAGGAAGAATTTGAAGAGAACATTCGTAATGGGGAAATGCTGGAGTACGCCAAGTATGTTGACAACTACTACGGTACCCCGTTAAAATATGTAAATGAGACCCTTGATCAGGGAAAAGATGTTTTCTTGGAAATTGAAGTCAATGGGGCCATGCAGGTTCGGGCCAACTGCCCAGACGCTGTGTTCGTTTTCCTGACGCCACCGGACTTGATGGAATTAAAACACCGCCTGATCGGTCGGGGCACAGATGCCATGGACGTCATTAACAAGCGTATCAAGAAGGCTGTTGGTGAGATTCGGATGATGCGTAACTACGACTATGCCGTGGTCAACGACGAGGTCAGCAAGGCTGTTGACCGCATCCAGATGATTATCCGCAGTGAACGTTTACGGGTAACCCGGGTCATGCCGGATTACGAACAAATGATTGGAGACGAATAAAAGATGTTACTTTATCCCTCAGTTGATGATTTATTAGCACAAGTTGATTCCCGTTACTCTTTGATTATGCTGGCTAGTAAGCGGGCCCACGAGTTGGACGCCGGTGCCAAGCCACTCTTGACCGATTACAAGTCGCCCAAGACGATTGGTCGGGCATTGGAAGAAATCGCTGCCGGTGCTTTAATGATCGATCCGGACGAAAAGGATCTGGACGCCTAAGTTTGGCGGTTCAGGAAAGACCAGGTTGCCGTTGGGTAATCTGGCCTTTTTTATCAAGGTAGTGGCAAGTTGAATTGGAGGGAACGCAATGTTTGCAGATAAACACATCACCTTGACCGTCAGTGGTAGTGTCGCGGCGTACAAAGCCGCCTTGTTGGCGCGGGAGTTGGAACGCGCGGGGGCCACGGTACGCATCGTGTTGACCGCGGGGGCGGCCCAGTTTGTGACGGCGGCGACCTTTGCGGCGTTGACCAAGGCGCCAGTCATGACGGATGAAAATTGGTGGCAGGCCCAAGGACAGATCGCCCACGTAGAACTGGCAGACTGGACGGACCTGGCGATTGCGGCCCCGGCCTCGGCCAACCTGATGGCCCAACTGGCCAACGGCTTGGCCAACGACGCCGCTAGTGCCACCTGGCTAGCGACCGCTGCACCCAAGGTCGTCGTACCGGCCATGAACAGCCACATGTGGCAGGCCCCGGCAACTCAGCGCAACGTCCAGTTGTTACAAACCGATGGGACCCATGTGCTCACGCCGGCGACCGGCCAACTGGCTGAAGGCTATTCGGGACAGGGGCGTTTCTTAGAACCCGCCGAGATCGTTGCTCAGGTCAGTCAACTGGGACTCTTCACGCCCCAAACCTTAACCGGCAAACGGGTCATCGTCACGGCGGGGGGGACGCGCGAACGCCTCGATCCCGTGCGCTTTTTGACCAACGACTCGTCCGGCAAAATGGGATACGCCGTGGCCGCCGCCGCACGACAGGCGGGTGCTGACGTGACGCTGATCACAGCCCCCACTAAGCTGACGGTCCCCGCTGGCGTGACCGTGGTGCCGATTCAAAGTACCACGGATCTCTCACAAGCAGTTCTGTCCGCCTTCCCTAAGGCCGATGCACTGGTCATGGCCGCGGCCGTTGCCGATTTCCAACCGGAAGTTACGGCTGACCAGAAGATCAAAAAGACGGCTGACAACGATGAATTTATTTTAAAACTCAAGAAAACACCCGATATTTTAAAACAAGTGGCAGCCATCAAGCACCCTGGCCAGGTAACGGTGGGCTTTGCCGCTGAGACGCAAAATTTGCTGGCAAACGGGCAAAAGAAGCTTGAAAGCAAGTCACTAGACCTATTGGCCGCCAACGACGTCTCTCGAACCGACATCGGCTTTAACGGGGATGACAATCAGGTCACCTTCATCATGCCAGATGGCGTGACCGACCAGACGCCTAAGACCAGCAAAGTTTTGATTGCCCGGGCATTAGTCGACCGGGTCGCCCAATTATTAGCAGAAAAGTGAGGTGAGTCACCATGGCCCAGATTGGCCAAATTATCGTTGATGTGCCAACCATGCAGACGAATGAACCTTATTCCTACGCCATTCCAGCCGAATTAGAACATCAAGTACAGCTGGGGATGCGGGTCACGGTGCCGTTTGGTCGCGGTCATCGCGTGGTGTCAGGCGTCGTGGTCGGTCTTAGCGACGCAACGACTTTTGATGGCGAACTGAAGCCGATTCAGTCTGTCTTGGACCTGGCGCCCGTCTTAGATGATGAGCTCCAACAGCTGGCCAAATGGCTGGCAGACACGACCTATGCCTTTCGCATCACCTGTATCCAGACCATGTTACCGAACCTCTTGAAGGCCCAAACGGAACGGCAGATTCAACCGACCGAACCGTTGTCTGCGGCTGACATGCAGACGTATTTCCCAGATGGGGCGCCGCGGGACTTTGATACTAGCAAATTAGATGCCAGTACGTTGGCCGGGCTGTTACGCCTGCAACGCGCCGGCAAGGTCGAGGTGGTCTACCAAGTGACCAGCAAGGCGGCCGCCAAGACCACGACGGGCATCAAGCCGGCGTTACCGGTCGCCAAGCTTCAGGAGATTCAGGCAACGGTTGCCAAGAAGGCGCCGAAGCAAGCCGAGTTATTGGCGTATTTACAGACGATGGCACCGGACAAATTAGTGGCCCAAAGCCAAGTCAGTCACGCCGCTGATGTCAGCACGGCGGTCATTTCAACCGCTGCGGATAAGGGGTGGCTGGTCAAACAGCCGTTAGAAGTCTACCGTGATCCGTTCCATCAACCGGTCAAGCCGACGCAGCCTTTACAACTCAATGTCGAGCAACAGACGGCCGTGACGGCAATCACCAGTGCCGTTGATGACCAGCGCACCGAGAATTTTCTGGTCGAAGGGGTCACCGGGAGTGGGAAGACGGAGGTCTACCTGCAAAGTATCGCGGTAGCGCTCCAACAACAGCGCACGGCCTTGATGCTGGTCCCAGAAATTGCCCTAACGCCGCAAATGGTCAACCGGGTCAAGGCCCGCTTTGGCCACCAGGTTGCCGTGTTACACAGTGGCCTGTCCAAGGGTGAGCAGTACGACGAGTGGCGCCGCATCGACCGCGGGGAAGCCACTGTGGTCGTGGGGGCGCGCTCAGCCGTGTTTGCCCCCGTCCGCAACCTCGGGATTATTATCATGGATGAGGAACATGAAAGTAGTTATAAACAAGATGAAAATCCGCGTTACCACGCTCGAGACGTGGCCCTGTGGCGGGGCCGCTACAACCACTGTCCCGTCGTGTTGGGCAGCGCCACGCCGTCCCTGGAAACACGGGCCCGCGCAGCCAAGGGCCTGTACACGCGGCTGGTTTTGGCCAAACGGGTCAACGACCACCCGCTGCCGACGGTCCACATCGTTGACATGCGCGAAGAGGTCAAGCAACGCAGCGAAGGGGATTTCTCCCAGCCGCTGATCAACGCGATTCAAACGCGCTTGGACCGGCAAGAACAAATGGTCTTGATGCTCAATCGGCGGGGATACTCGTCGTTTGTCATGTGTCGGGACTGTGGCTTTGTGCTGAAATGCCCCAACTGCGATATTTCCCTGACACTTCACATGGATACCCACACCATGAAGTGCCACTACTGCGGCCACGAAGAAGCCATTCCTCACGTTTGCCCCAACTGCCATAGCCGTAAGATTCGGTACTACGGCACCGGGACCCAGAA
The DNA here is from genome assembly GCA_003666485.1 of Levilactobacillus brevis. Classification (GTDB taxonomy): domain Bacteria; phylum Bacillota; class Bacilli; order Lactobacillales; family Lactobacillaceae; genus Levilactobacillus; species Levilactobacillus yiduensis. The sequence continues at coordinate 2,215,979 of CP032931.1, read as the reverse complement.
GGTGGAAACGGCTTTGCAAAAGGAATTTCCCACAGCTCGTATCTTGCGGATGGACGTGGATTCAACGCGGCGCAAGGGGGCCCACGAAAAGATCCTGCGGCAGTTTGGCCAACACCAAGCTGATATTTTACTGGGCACGCAAATGATTGCCAAGGGGCTGGACTTTCCTAACGTCACGCTGGTGGGCGTGTTAAACGCCGACACGGCGCTCGGCCTACCTGATTTTCGGGCGAGTGAGCGGACCTTCCAGCTGTTAACGCAGGTCAGTGGTCGAGCCGGGCGGGCGCAAAAGCCAGGTGAGGTGTTCATCCAGACCTTCAACCCGGACCATTACGCTATCGAACTGGCCCAGCAACAGGACTACGAGCGCTTCTTCGTCACGGAGATGCACATGCGGCATCAGGGCAATTACCCGCCGTATTACTTCGCGGTCCAGCTGACGGCCAGTCACGAGGACGAGGCGAAGGCGGCCAAGGCGATGTATCAAATCGTGGGTCAACTGCAAAAGGGTCTCAGCGACAACGCAATTATCTTAGGGCCGACGCCCAAGGCGATTGCGCGGGTCAAGCGGAAGTATTATTATCAAGTTGTGATCAAATATAAAAAGGAACCGCAGCTCAAGGCGGTGCTGGAAAAGATCCGCCAAGCGGCCCAAATCCCGGCCCGCCACGGCCTGACCATCACCATCGACCCCGAGCCGATGAACTTTATGTAACAAGAGCATGTCAGTTGTCTCCGGCGGTTGTTGCCAAGAGGTAAAACGGGTTGTTGATCGTTAGCGGGATAGTCGGTAGTAATTAGACGCTTGAGCGTTCTATGCCGGTGTCATTCCTGCTAGTTCACCAGCAACAGTGGCGGTGCTCACTAAAACGCTGACAGTTATTGTCGGTGTGAGTAGGCATCGTTGCTGGCAACTGCTAACGTAGCCGAGAGTTCGCCAAGTATGGGCTCAGCCGTGGGAGTTGTCTTAGCGGCGCGATTCATGCCGCTTAGGCAACTGGCGTCTTTGAGACGTGATTTTCGGCTCAAAGGCGAGGTGTCGAGACCGCGCTTTGGCTCGACCCGTCCGCCCACAGCGTTCCGGCCCATATTTGGCGAACGGTAGGCGGACAGAGTTTCACGTAACGGCAAGGCGGACAGCTACCACTAATCTAATCGAACAAGTAATTCAGTAAAAACTATCAGAAAGTATGGTGCAGTACATGACTTCAGTAATCTTTATGGGCACGCCGAAATTCTCGGCACCCATCCTTAGTAGTTTAATCGACCATGGCTATGACGTCTTGGCCGTGGTGACGCAACCAGATCGGCGCGTGGGACGGAAACACGTGTTGACCGCTTCCCCCGTTAAGGAAGTCGCGGTTGCCCACGACATTGAAGTGCTCCAACCACAGAAAATCTCGGGGAGTCCCGAGATGGCGCGGGCGATTGAACTGGCGCCGGATCTGATCGTGACGGCGGCCTTTGGTCAATTTTTGCCGACCAAGTTGCTCAAGGCAGCCAAGGTCGCAGCCGTTAACGTGCACGCCTCCTTACTGCCAAAGTACCGTGGTGGCGCGCCCGTGCATTACGCCATCATGAATGGCGACAAGGAGACCGGCGTGTCCATCATGTTCATGGAAAAGAAGATGGATGCCGGGGATGTCCTAGCGCAACGGGCTATTCCGATTACGGACCAAGACGACGTGGGCACCATGTTTGACAAGCTCAGCGACTTGGGCCGCGACCTCTTATTGGAGACGTTGCCAAAGCTACTAGCTGGTGAGATCACGCCGGTACCACAGGATGAAGAGCTGGTGACCTTCTCGCCGACCATCAAGTCTGACGAGGAACGCATTGACTTGACGCTCAGTGCGCACCTGATCGACTGCAAGGTCCGCGCATTGCGGCCAGCACCAATCGCCCACATTTACTTAAACGGCGTGCGGACCAAGCTGTGGCAGGTCACGGTCTTGGACCAAACGACCGACCTCAAGCCGGGATCATTGGTCAGCCATGACAAACACCACTTGGCGATTGCGACCGGGGAACACGGTGTATTAGGATTAGACGAGATTCAACCGGCTGGCAAGCCCAAGCTAAGTATCACGGACTTTCTGAACGGGACGAGCGACGCATTGACAATTGGCGAACAGGTGGCTGAATAATGACAAAAAACACGACACCGCGGGCTTTAGCGGTCGAAGCATTGACCCGAGTCGCAAACGGGGCTTACTCAAATTTACAACTGGAACAGACGTTAGAGAGTCACAATTTAAGTGACGTGGACCGGCGTTTCGTGACCAATTTGGTCTACGGAACGATCCAACACCAATTAACGTTGGAATATTACTTAGAAGGCTTCGTCAAGCCAAATCAAAAGGTCTTGCCTTGGGTCAAGATGACGCTACTCGTGGCGCTGTACCAGGAACTTTACCTGGACCGGGTGCCTAAACGAGCCATCTTCAACGAGGCCATTCAATTGGCCAAAGACCGGGGTCACGAAGGCATTCGGCGCTTTGTGACGGGTGTCTTGCACGCCATTGACCGTCAAGGCTTACCAGATCTAAGCAAGATTCAGGACCCGACACAGCGGTTGAGCCTGCAATACTCCGTGCCTGAATGGCTGGTAACGGCGATTCAAAAGCAGGTGGGCGACGACAAGGCCGTCAGCATTTTAGAAACCATCAACCAACCGGCCGCGCAATCCGTACGGGTCAACACGGCGGTGGCGACTAAAGAAGAAGTGGCCCAATCCCTGACGGATCAAGGCTACACGGTAACGCCAAGTGTGGTCGCTGCCAATGCCTTTCGCTTGGATGACAAAGCGGCCAACCAAAGCAACGTCTTTGAGACCGGTGAGCTGACGATTCAAGACGAGAGTGCCATGTTGCCGGTCGAAGCGCTGCAGGTCCGGCCTGGCGACCAGGTCTTAGATGCCTGTGCGGCGCCTGGGGGCAAGACCACCCAGATTGCGGCGTTGTTAGACGCCCATTCTGGTGGGAAGGTCACGGCGCTAGATCTGCATCCCAAGAAGGTCAACCTGATTGAAGCCAACGCAGAACGCCTGCACGTGGACGACCGGGTCGACGCCGTGGCGTTAGACGCCCGGAAGATCAACGACAAGTTCCCCAAGAAGCAATTTGACCGGATCTTGGTCGATGCACCGTGCTCTGGGTTGGGTTTGATTCGCCGGAAACCAGAGATTCGTTATGAAAAGACTGCCCAAGATATTCAACAGTTACAGCGAGTACAGCTGGGCATCTTGGACACAGTGAGTGAAAAATTAAAGCCGAACGGTATCCTGGTCTACAGTACCTGCACCATTTTAGACACGGAAAACGCGGACGTGGCGGCCAAGTTCTTGGCTGCCCATCCGGATTTCGAATCCATGCGGGTGCAAACGGCCTTAGACGTTAAGGCTGACCGGACCACGGACACGTTGAACATCTATCCGGATGATTTCGATTCAGATGGGTTCTTCGTGAGTGCCTTTCGGAAGAAGAAGTAGGGGTGACCAGTCATGAAAGTGGCATACCGCACGTCCATTGGCAAGCAGCGCAATGACAACGAGGATTATGTCGATGTTTTCACGAACTTAGCCGGCCAGCATCTGGCCATCATTGCCGATGGCATCGGTGGGCACCAAGGCGGCGACGTGGCAAGTGCCATGGCCGTTTCGCATTTGGGCCACGAGTTTGAGCAAACGAAGCTCACCACGCCGACGACGGCCAGTGAGTGGATCACGCAACAGATTACCGCGGAAAACCAGTCGATCATCGACAAGTCTAACCAGTTTGCGGACCTGAACGGCATGGGCACCACACTGGTGGCGGCGCTGTACTTTACCGAAGAAGTCGTCATTGCCAGCATTGGCGATTCCCGGGCCTACCTGTTACGGGACGGGCAACTGCGCCAGCTGACCGAGGACCATTCGTTGGTCAATGAATTGGTCAAACGCGGTGAGATCAGTCGTCAAGCGGCGCGCCATCACCCGCAAAAAAACGTCATCATCCGGTCGTTGGGCATTTCTGACGATGCCCGGTTTGACCTCAACACCTACCCACTGGTCTTAAATGATCAGCTGTTGATGTGTACGGATGGCTTGACCAACATGGTCGATGACCAGACGATTCAAGCCGTCTTGACCAGTGACCGGTCGGCCGAGGAAAAATGTGATTACTTGATTGAATTGGCCAATGACGCCGGGGGCCTCGATAACATTACCGTGTTGCTCCTGACCAACTTCTCACGGGAGGTGGCGGACTAATGCGGACGGGTTATACGTTAAGTGGCCGGTACCGCATCATTCGCGCGCTCGGTGAGGGTGGTATGGCCAACGTGTATTTAGCACACGATCTGATCTTAGACCGTGATGTTTCGGTAAAATTATTACGACTCGATCTGCGGGATGACCCCAGCACGATTCGGCGCTTTCAACGTGAGGCGTTGGCCGCGACTGAGCTGGTCAATCCCAACATCGTGCAGGTGTATGACGTCGGCGAAGAAAATGGGATGCAGTATCTGGTCATGGAATACGTCGAGGGGACCGACCTCAAGGCGTACATCAAGGCCCATTTCCCCATTGCCTATCAAGAAGTCATTCACATCATGGAACAGATTCTCAGTGCGGTGCAAACGGCGCATGAACACAACATCATTCACCGGGATCTGAAGCCACAAAATATTTTGATTGACCAGCACAAGGTCGCCAAGATCACCGACTTTGGAATCGCCGTGGCCTTGTCAGAGCATAGCCTGACGCAGACCAACACGGTGCTGGGTTCCGTGCACTATCTGTCGCCGGAACAGGCCCGTGGGGGGATGGCGACCAAGAAGTCCGATATCTATTCGTTGGGGATCATCCTCTACGAACTCCTGACGGGCACGGTCCCGTTTGAAGGCGAAACGGCGGTCTCCATTGCCCTGAAGCATTTCCAATCAGAGATTCCCTCGGTCCGTGAAATTGACCCCCGGATTCCCCAAGCATTGGAAAACGTGGTGCTCAAAGCTACGGCCAAACGGCCCGAAGACCGTTACGCCGACGCGGCGAGTATGGCGGCGGATCTAAAGACGTCGCTGTCGCCAAAGCGGGCGGGCGAAGTCAAATTCACGCCGGTCCAAGACGACGATGGGGAGACCAAGGTCTTGCCGTTGAGCGCCTTGAATCTGTCACAGCCTACTGACGCCAAGGCGGCGACGACGGATGCTTCGACATCCGCGGACCAGGCCAGTGCAAAGACCAAACCCACCGGGAAAAAGGGTCGAAAGAAGACCCGCCATCCCCGGCGGCGCAAGTTCTTGTTGGCCGGGTTGGTCGTCCTCCTGTTGGTGGCAGGCATCTTGATTGGGATGGCCCTCTTTCGGCCACAGATGACCAGTGTGCCTAGCGTGGCAGGTCGCACGGAAAAGGTGGCCAAGAGCCGGCTAGCCGATGCCTACTTAACGGTGGGCAAGGTGCACAAGACGGCGAGCGGGACAGTCAAGATTCACCGGGCCGTTCGTACCGAACCACGCTCGGGGACCCAGCTGAAACGCCACACGGTCGTTGATCTGTGGATCAGTACTGGGCCTAAGCGGTACCGGTTGGCCGATTACCAGGGGGATGCGTACGCCAGCACCGCTGCTAAGCTGGAGGCGTTGGGCTTTACGGTCCACCGCGAATCGGTCCACTCGACCAGTGTACCGGCTGGGCGCATCATGCAACAAAGCGTGCCGTCCGGAAAAAACGTCGTTCCGTCTCGAACGGATATCACGTTTACGGTCTCCACGGGGTCGGCAACGGTCACCTTGGCTGATTTGACTAACAAGACCAAGGCCCAGGCGCAAAGCTACGCCACCAACCACAACTTGAACCTGGCATTTGACTACGCCTACTCAAATGACGTGACCAAGGGCCGCGTCATCAAGCAGTCGCCGGGTGAGGGGGCCGTGGTCCAAGAAGGTGACGAGGTTACGTTGACCATGTCACGGGGCATGGAGAGTCAAAGCAGTTCTAGCGTCGATCAGTTCAGCGTTAACGTGAAGATTCCGTTTGACGATAGTGCTAGCGAAAGTTCCAGTGACTCGGACAGTGATGACGACAGCAGTAGCAGTAGTAGCTCGTCGGCCTCAAACCTGGTCCAGATCTACTTGAAGGACCAAGACCACTCACTCAGCACCATCTACAAGCAAATGACGATCACCTCAGACACCAGCGTGACGTTGCCATTCACCGTCGCTTCCGGCAAGGCCGGGGCGTACAAGGTGGTGCGTGACGGTCACGTGATTGCGTCGGATAGCCACGTGACGAAAAATTAAGAAAGTGCTGCAAATCAAGCGCAATTCTCGGTATAATGGGAATTGGGCTTTTTTGTCGTGGATGGGAAAACGGCCGTGCCAATGGTTAAGCGCATATTGATTGACGACCACTCGTCAAATTGCCGTACTGAACGTGTCAGTTACCTGCGGCTGCCAGGGGTTCCGCCTGCTCTGAGGAACGCGTTGCGGGATGTGTTGTCAGACGACTGGCTTAGTTGTGATATTTAACACAACTACAGTAAAACTAGTGCCAGCCTGAAAAGTAGTGTAAACTGGAAACAAACCCATAAAGGAGGCGTTGCATGTCAGAAGGACAGATTCGTCAATCGCTTAGTGGCTTCTACGATGTGTTTAGCGACGGTCAGATGTATCGGACCCGAGCACGGGGGAACTTTCGGAAACGCAAGATTACACCGCTGGTCGGGGATCGCGTGACCTTTGAAAGCTCGACACCGCAGGAAGGCTACATTTTAGAGATCTTGCCGCGTGACAATTCACTGACGCGCCCGCCCGTGGCCAACATTGACCAGGGGGTCGTCGTGACCGCCGTGGCCCAGCCGGAATTTTCGACTGGTCTGTTGGATCGCCAGCTGATTGCCCTAGAAGTGAGTGGCATTGCGCCCGTTATTTACTTCACGAAGACCGATTTGATCGATGATGACCGTTACCAGTATTTTGAAAAATTGGCGGCGGGGTATCGACAGGTTGGCTATCCGGTGATCTTGAGTCGTGAGCCGTTCTCGACAGCGGGGTTGGACCAATTCAAGGCGACCTTAGCAGATAAGGAAACGGTGATCATGGGCCAGACCGGGGCCGGTAAGTCGACGTTGTTGAATCACATTGCGCCAGACTTAGAGCTGGCGACGGGTGAGATCTCCACGGCACTGAATCGTGGGCGGCATACCACACGGAAAGTCAGTCTGATGCCCATCGCGGGTGGCTTAGTGGCCGACACGCCGGGCTTCTCATCTTACGAGACGCTGACGCTGGATTATCGCGAGCTGTGCCATTATTTCCCAGAATTCATGGCCTTGGCTGCCGATTGTCGGTTCCGCGGCTGTGTGCACGTCAATGAGCCAGGCTGTGCTGTCAAGGCGGCGTTGGCTGCTGGTGACATCATGCAGAGCCGGTACGACAATTATTTACAATTACTCACGTTGTTAAAGAATCAAAAACCAATTTATAACAAGAAGAAATGAGGAAGAGATTTTATGATTAAAGTAGCGCCATCAATTTTAAGTGCGGATTACGTGAACCTACAACCAGATATCGAAAAGGTCGACCAGGCGGGTGCCGAGGTCTTACACATCGACATCATGGACGGCAACTTCGTCCCAGCATTGTCTTACGGCCCCGGTTGGGTCAAGGCAATTCGGCCAATTACGAAGATGGTCTTGGATGTTCACATGATGGTTCAAAACCCAGAACGCTACGTTGAAGACTTTGCCAAGGCCGGCGCCGACATCATCGGGGTCCACGTTGAAGCAACGCCACACATTCACCGGGCTTTACAAATGATCCAAAACGCTGGGGCTACCCCAGAAGTTGTGATCAACCCGGGGACGCCAGTGGCGATGATTGAACCTGTCTTGGACATGGTCGGTCAAGTCTTGGTCATGACGGTCAACCCTGGCTTTGGTGGTCAGAAGTTCTTACACAGCACGGTCGCTAAGATCGCTGAACTGGATGCCATCAAGAAGGCCAAGGGGTATGATTTTGATATCGAAGTCGATGGTGGGGTCAACGATCAAACCGTTGTTGACTGCGCAAACGCCGGTGCCACGGTTGCTGTAGCTGGTTCATACGTCTTCAACGCCGACGACCCAGCTGCCCGGATTCAAGCCCTGAAGGACGCAACAAAATAATGCCTCGGGGCGGAACGTTTAATTTATTGGTGGGGGGCCCGAAGGCGGATTGGCCAGCGGACCTCACTGAAAAAATCGTTGGCCCCTGGATTGGCGTTGATCGGGGGACCTTGCGGTTGATCGAACACAATGTTCAACCGGTAGCAGCCATTGGGGATTTTGATTCCCTGGCCGCACCGGAGCTGCAACGTGTCCGGCGAAGTGTCAAAGATATTCGGCAGTCGCAACCCGAAAAAGATTTTACTGATACCCAAATGGCGGTGTCCGTGGCCTTTGGTGACTACGGCGCCGAACGGGTCGATATTTACGGCGCGACGGGTGGCCGCCTCGACCACTTTTTAGCGAACCTGTTTATCGTGCTGGAACCTCAGTACAAGCGGTATGCCAATCGCATTCGCTTGATCGATAAGCAAAACACGATTTCATTTTACCTGCCCGGTCACTACCAGCTGCGTAAAGAACCAGATAAAAATTATCTGGCCTTTATTCCGCTGACGTCCATCGACCATCTGAGCCTGATTGACGAAAAATACCAGCTACACGACGAGCCGATTCCGTATCCCATCTCATTGGCCAGCAACGAGTTTGTGGGCGAGACGGGGGAGTTTCAGTTCGACACCGGCGTATTGTGCGTGATCCAAAGCTGCGACACGTACGAGGCCCGGCACGAGTAGTCACAGGCATGGTGACTTAAAAAAACACCAAAACAGAGCCAGCCCGACGCAAGGCGTCGGGCTGGCTCTGTTTTGGTGTCGCTGAAGGTGTCATACCAGCAGGTAGTGGTATCTTCTGGTAAACTATCTTATAGAAGAGATGGTTGATTTGTTTAACCAATGAGTGACTAGATACGAAAAAAATTTGATTTTTATGGTGACACCAGGGTTTACGGGGACAAAATGAGTCTTTGAATGTCATGTGATCGGTGCTGGTCGCCTTACCGTTCGCCAAATTTGGACCGTGACGCTGTGGGAAGGACCGGTCGAAGCCAAAAATCGGTCTTCAACCTCGCTTCGAGCCGAAAATCGCGTCTCGAAGACGCCAGTTTCCAAGCAGACCACTTGAAAACGCCCACGGCTGAGTCCAAATTCAGCTCACTCTCGGCTATGTGACAGGTTACCCACTAGTGTGGACGAACGTTGCCATTTCAGCGATTTCTTGCAAGTTTTGTGGGTAATCTCCGACAGTCACAGGTGGCGGTGTGGACTACTTTAGTGTTCACAATCCTTGTCGGCTGAGTATTATCAACTTACAACTTTTAGTTGAAATAGTCTGTGTCAGCCGTGAGTGAAGTGAAATCTAGGCTCAGCCGGGGAATTTAGTAGCGATTTTGGCTACTAAATTGGTGACTTTGAGACGTGAATTTTCGGCTCAAAGCAAGGCTCGAGACCGAACTTTGGCTCGGGCCGTCCTCCCCCAGCGTTCCAGCCTAGACTTTCACGTAACGGTAGGCGGCCAGCATGATTTAAGGCCAATAAAAAAGCACCGACCAGCAAAAACTGGTTAGTGCTCTTAAGATTCATCGTGTCGTTAACTAGACGCGAGTGACCTTGCCTGATTTCAAAGTCCGAGCTGAAACCCAGACCTTCTTTGGCTTACCGTCCACTAAGATGCGAACCTTTTGCAAGTTCGGCTTCCAAGCGCGACGACTTGAATTCAAAGCGTGAGAACGCTTGTTACCGAAGCGCGTCCGCTTACCGTTGATAAAATCCTTTGCCATGGCGTAAACCCTCCTTTATGGATTCATTACTTTTAAAAAGCAGTGCTTTTCACTCACCTGACTAATTTACCATACTCTTTTGTCGAACGCAATGTTTTCTTTCAAGTAATTTTGCTTGACACTTATTTACCGTCAGAACACGCATTTTGGTCTTCCTATTTCTATTTTTGCGTGGGTTGTGGTAAGATTAATTTCTGTTAAGATTCTATATCCAGACAAGGAGGCTATTTCCATGGCCGTTAAGATTAAGACTCAGTACGGAACAATTGATATTACCAATGAAGTAATTGCGACCGTAGTTGGGGGTGCCGCGACTGATAATTATGGTGTCGTGGGCATGGCAAGTAAGAATCAGATTCGTGATAACGTTAATGATATTTTACGGCGGGAGAATTTCGCCCGCGGTGTGGTCGTACGTCAGGAAGAAAACGGCGTGGCCATTGACGTGTACATCATTGCCAGCTATGGCACGAAGATCTCTGAAGTGTCTCGTAGCGTGCAAGCTAAAGTCAAATATAACCTGGAAACCATGCTGGGGGTTACCGCAAACTCAGTTAACGTGATTGTCCAAGGGGTGCGGGTGTTGGCTGATTAGCCAGACGTACTGAAATCAAGGAGGAAACTTAGTTGAAAGTAACAGAAATTACTAATCTTGAGTTTGGTAAGATGGTCCAAGCCGCCTCGCAAAAGCTAAACCAAAACGCTGATTTTATTAACTCACTCAATGTTTTCCCGGTTCCAGATGGGGACACGGGGACCAACATGAGCCTTTCACTTCAAAGTGGGGCCAAGTACGAACGCGATGCCGATAGTACGGCCGTCGGGGTTCTGGCCGTTGCTTTGGCCAAGGGCTTACTGATGGGCGCTCGGGGAAATTCCGGGGTCATCTTGTCCCAAATCTTCCGCGGCTTTTCCAAAAAATTAGCCGACAAGCAAGTGTTGACCGCACAGGATTTGGCGGATGGCTTCGCAGCGGGCGCAGAAACGGCCTATAAGGCGGTTATGAAGCCAACTGAAGGAACTATCCTCACCGTCGTCCGTGAAGGGGCTCAGGCCGGTTTAAACACGGCTAAGCAATCCGACGACGTCTTAGCCGTGATGGATGCCGTGTTTGAGGCGGCCAAGGCGGCTTTGGCCAAGACACCAGACTTACTGCCCGTCTTGAAACAAGTCGGTGTCGTGGATTCCGGTGGTCAAGGGTTGACGTTTGTGCTCGAAGCCTTTAACGACTCATTGAACGGTCGCGTGGCTGAAGAGGGCGACTACAAGCCAGACGATGCTGAAATGGACGAAATGATCGATGCTGCCCACCACCAAAGCGTGCAAGGGAAGCTGGACCCCAACAGCATCAAGTACGGTTACTGTACAGAAATCATGGTCCGTATCGGCCGTGGGAAGCAAGTCAAGCACGACTTTGACTACGACACTTTCTACAAGTACCTGGCTGACTTAGGGGATTCTCTGCTGGTCGTGAACGACGAGGAAATCGTCAAGGTCCACGTCCACACGGAACACCCCGGCAAGGTCATTGCTTGGGGCCAAGAATTCGGTGACCTGGCTAAGGTCAAGGTCGACAACATGCGGATGCAACAAGAAACCATCATGGAACACGATGAAGAGGCCGGCAACGCACCTGTTGCAACGGCGCCTGAAGAAGCCCCAGCTGACACGGCCATCATTGCGATTGCGGCCGGTGAAGGCCTGGGAACGCTGTTCAAGAGCCTGGGTGTGACCCACGTGGTCAACGGTGGTCAAACCATGAATCCAAGTACGCAGGATATCGTGGATGCTATCAACCAGAGCCAAGCCAAACGCGCCATCGTGTTGCCCAACAACAAGAATATTTTCTTAGCCGCAGAACAAGCCGCTAAGGTCGCCGACATTCCCACTGTGATTGTGCATGCCAAGACGGTTTCACAAGGGATGACCGCGATGCTCGGGTACAATCCGGACGCTGAATTGGACGAAAACCAAGCAGCCATGGAAGACAATTTGAGCGCCGTGAAGAGTGGGCAGATCACCCACGCCATTCGCGACACGCAATTGGATGGCTTTGACATCAAGGAAGGCAATTACATGGGCATCGTCGACGGCACGATCAAGGTGACCGACGCTGACCTCTTAACGACCGCAGTGGCGACCGTTAAGGCCATGCTTGATGACGACAGTGAAATTGTGACGATCATTTATGGTGCCGATACCACGGCAGACGTGGCCGACCAACTGCAACAACAGGTCGCGGCCTTAGATGACGAACTAGAAACAGAAGTTCATGAAGGGGACCAACCGGTTTACCCATTCTTGATTTCGGTTGAATAACCGGTAAACGAAAAAAGATTGGGCTGACCGTCCAGTCTTTTTTTCGCTATCTAACTGACGGGAGGGAACGAAATGACAAGTTTAAGTGATAGCGTGGCGGCATTGGCCGGAGTCGGCCCCAAGCGGGTTCAGGCGCTAAACAGCCTGGAGATTGAAAATATCAATGACCTTTTGACGTACTTTCCCTTCCGTTACGAGGATCTGCAGGCCAAGGATCCGGCAGAACTGAGCGACCAAGCTAAGGTCACACTTAAGGGAACGGTGGCTGGTGCGCCTGTCTTGACGCGCTTTGGCCGCAAGAAAAATCGGTTGAACTTTCGGCTGTTGCTGGACGAACACAACGTGATCCCGGTGACCTTCTTCAATCAGCCGTGGTTGAAGGACAAGCTGGAAGTCGGCAATGATATCGTGGTCTACGGTCGCTTTGATGCCAAACGGCAGTCGCTGGCGGGGATGAAGATCTTGGCCAGCGCCGACAGCGGCATGGGGTCGATCTACCCGGCCAATAAGGAGATTCGTCAGGGCACGATTCAAAAGTTGGTAACGTCGGCCTACGAGGCCTATGAACCCGTGATCGTCGACCTGATTCCCGAACCCCTGCGCGAACAGTACCGCCTGTTACACCGCAAGCAAATGATCCACGACATGCATTTTCCAGCGGACGGTGCGGCCGCCCAAGCCGCGCGGCGGACGGCGAAGTTTGAGGAATTTTACTTATTTGAGTTGCGGTTACAAATCGTGCGCCAACAAGACCACACGCTACACGGTCAGGCGTTGCATTACGATTTGCCCAAGCTCAAGGCCTTCATCGATTCACTCCCATACGAATTGACGGGCGCCCAAAAGAAGGTCGTCAACGAGATCTGTTTCGATTTGAAACGACCGGTCCACATGAATCGCCTGTTACAGGGGGATGTCGGTAGTGGGAAGACCGTCGTGGCGGCCATCGCCATGTACGCCGCGATTACCGCGGGTGCCCAGGCCGCTTTGATGGCGCCAACGGAAATTCTGGCCGAGCAACACGCCAATAATTTGGCCAAGCTGTTTGCCGACTTTCCGGTCAACGTCGCCTTACTAACGGGGGCCACCAAGGCCAGTGCGCGCAAGACGTTACTGCCACAGATTGCCCAAGGCGGCGTCGACCTCTTGATTGGGACCCACGCCTTGATTCAACCGGAAGTGACCTATCATCAGTTGGGGTTGGCCGTGATCGATGAGCAACACCGTTTCGGGGTCAACCAACGTCAAGCCTTGCGTGAGAAGGGCCAACAACCCGACGTCTTGGCCATGACGGCAACGCCGATTCCGCGGACGCTGGCCATTACGGCGTACGGCGAAATGGACGTGTCGGTCATCAATGAACTGCCAGCCGGCCGGCAACCCATCAAGACCACCTGGATTCGTAGTAATCAGGTCGATGCCACGCTCCGGCAGGTCAAGGCGGAGCTGAGCACGGGGTCGCAAGCCTACGTGGTCACCCCCTTGATTGAGGAGTCGGAGGCCGTGGATATGAAAAACGCCGAGGCCATTTACGCGCGGTTCAAAGAAGAATTTGAACCCGAGTACAAGGTCGGTCTCCTACACGGCCGAATGAAAGACGACGAGAAAAATGCCATTATGGCGGCGTTTAAAGCCAATGAATTCCAGGTGTTAGTCGCCACGACCGTGATTGAAGTCGGGGTCGACGTGCCCAACGCGACGTTGATGATGATTTATGACGCCGATCACTTTGGCTTGGCACAACTGCACCAGTTGCGGGGCCGGGTCGGTCGGGGGACGCGCGCGTCGGCTTGTATTTTGATTGCGGACCCCAAGAACCAGTTGGCCGTGGAACGGATGACGACCATGACCAGTACCAATGATGGGTTCGTGTTATCGCAAAAGGATTTGGAATTGCGGGGCCCAGGTGATATTCTAGGGAGAAAGCAGTCTGGGGTGCCCGACTTCAAGGTGGGCGATCCCGTGGCGGACCTGAACATCTTGAGCGCCGCACAACAGGCCGCAAAGGAAACGGTGGCCGCACCTGATTGGGCGGACAAGGATGCCAATCTGGCCCTCGCCGCCTTCCTCAGCACCACCGCTCACCAAAACACGACCATGGACTAGACGTTATTGGTCGTGGTTGGCGACATGGCGGGGACTGACCGCCTTGCCGTTCCGCAAAACTAGGACTGGAACGCTGGGGAGGACGGCCCGAGCCAAAATGCGGTCTCGGACCTTGCTTTGAGCCGAAAGAACACGTCTCAAAGACACCAATTTATCAGCAAAGACCGCAGATAAATTCCCCGGCTGAGCCTAGTTTTGCTCCACTCACGGCTGACGTGGTGGGTGTCCACGACCGTCAGTTGGTGATTCATGGTGTGTTTAAGGTTCACGGATGTGTGTTGTCTGTGATGTTACATGGGGGTGTGCGCCTAGCCACGTTTGTGGTTGGGAAGTCTAGCCCATCTTTGCCGAACTATCGGCTACGGTGGTGGTAGCCTTGGCAGCTAGGTCAGTGTTTTACTGCCACTGTGGGAGTGAATCTGTCGATGACTCAGTGGTCGAGGATGGTTTAAGTCAGTATTGCTGACGAGGACCACCTAAGCCGAGAGTGAAGTGAAATCTAGGCTCAGCCGGGGAATTTCGTAGCGTACTTTGCTACGAAATTGGTGACTTTAAGACGGTGGGTTTCCGGCTTAAAGCAAGGGCGAGACCGTACTGTGGCTCGCCCGGTCCTTCCCCAGCGTTCCAGCCTAGAATTTCGCGTAACGGCAGGCGGCCAGTTAACACTAACCCCCAGCACGATGGTCGTGGTAGCCTGTCACTATGTAATTTGCGCATTAGCCAGCGTTGTGGTTGGACTGTGATAGTAGCCGTGAGTTCACTAAATATGAGCTCAGCCGTGGGAGTTTTCTAAGTGGCAAAGGCGCTTAGAAAACTGGCGTCTTTGAGACGTGGGTTTCGGCTCAAAGGCGAGGCGGCGAGACCGCTCTTTGGCTCGCCCCGTCCGCCCACAGCGAACCGGCTCATATTTAGTGAACGGTAGGCGGCCAGCTCCCATCAATCTCGTCAGCCATTTTAAAACAATGAATCAAACCAAAAAATACCGTCTGAGCACGTAGACGTGATGCAAAGGAAGGGTACTCATGAAAATTGCCGTAGACGCAATGGGTGGCGATTACGCCCCCGCAGAAATCGTTAAGGGCATCGAATTGGCCCGGGATGCTTATCCGGACCTGGAATTTTTACTCTATGGTCAAGAAGAACAGGTCAAGCCGCTGCTGCAGGACAGCACGCGCATCGAGCTGATCTCGGCACCGGAAGTCATTGCCATGGAAGACGAACCGGTACGCGCCGTTCGCCGCAAGAAACAATCCAGCATCGTACTGGCCGCTACGGCCGTGCGTGAAGGCCAGGCCGACGCGTTCTTTTCTGCCGGCAATACTGGGGCCGTGTTGGCGGCGGGCCTGTTGATCGTCGGCCGGATCAAGGGCATCGACCGGCCCGGGTTGACCACGACTTTGCCCGTTTTGCGCAAGCCAGACCAGTCCAGCTTCGTCATGCTCGATGTGGGGGCTAACGCCGATACCAAGCCATTTAACGTGGTCCAATACGCCATCATGGGGCAGTATTACGCCCAATCCGTGATGCACGTGGCTAATCCCCGGGTGGGCCTCTTGAACAACGGGACCGAAGCGGACAAGGGTGACAAGGCGCACCGGGCCATTCACGACGCCTTATCAGCCATGGACGAAATTAATTTTGTCGGCAACGTGGAATCGCGTGAATTGTTAAATGGGGCCGCCGACGTGGTCGTGACCGATGGCTTTACTGGTAACGCGACGCTCAAGGCCATTGAAGGCACGGCCCTGTCCATGTTAAAGCTGATCAAAGGGGAAATCATGAGCGGCGGTCTCGGCGGTAAGTTGGGGGCCGGCCTGTTGAAACCCGTCTTCAAAAATGTTCAGAGTGCCATGGATTACTCGCAGTATGGTGGGGCGGTCCTGCTGGGCTTGAAAGCACCCGTGGTCAAGACGCATGGTTCCACGAAGGCACCAACCGTGAAGAACACCATCGGTCAGATCAGGGAGCTACTTGCCAGCAAGAGTGCCGACCAGTTAGTCACGTATTTTGCCGAACACGGTGACCAGATGGCGGCGTTGAAGGAATCCTTGAAGTAGCCAGCTATAATTGGCTAGACAAGGACCGGCAAAACGGTTAGACTACTTATTGAATACTGTGAGTGAGGGATTACAATGACAAAAGCAGAAATTTTTGACAAGATTGCGGACATCATCGCCGACCGGTTTGAAACCGACTGGGATGCCATCAACGACCAACTGAACTTCAAGCAAGACCTTGACGCCGATTCCATTGATTTCGTGGAATTCGTGTTGGAATTGGAAGACACGTTTGGCGCTGAGATTTCGGATGAAGATGCCGAAAAGCTAAACACGATTGGCGAAGTCGTTGATTACATCGACGCTCACCAAAACCAAGAAAAATAAACACTGAGCGAGTCCGGGCCGTCGATTACGTCGTCCCGGGCTCTTTCACGCTTTAGATGGGGCAAATTTCGGCGATTCGCCGAAAATTTTTGGCAAATCGCCGTTGTGGTGACCGGGTTCAGGTATAATAGGCATGTATGTCTTTAAATGAACGATAGGTACTGATAGAGTTACAGAAGAAATGAGGGAATTAGCGCGTGATTGCTGGATTAAATCAAGAGTTAGCAGAAAATTTTGATATTCATTTTAAAGATCAATCGTTACTCGACGAAGCGTTTACCCAAGCTTCGTACGTCAACGAACATCCCAATCAGGGGTTGAAATTTTATGAGCGCATCGAGTTCTTAGGGGATGCCGTGATGCAGCTGGTCGTCTCCAACTACATCTTCCGGCGTTACCCCAAGATGCCCCAGGGACGTTTGACGCGGCTACGGGCCGCCATGGTCAATGAACAGAGCTTTGCCAGCTTTGCTCGCGAATGCCATTTTGACAAGTACATTCGCTTGGGCAAGGGCGAAGAAAAGGCTCAGGCTCGGCAACGGGATTCCCTGTTGTGCGATATTTTTGAATCATTCATCGGTGCTTTGTACATGGATCAGGGATTGGAGAAGGTCGTGCCGTTCGTCACGAAGGTCGTCTTCCCCAAGCTCGATGAGGGCCGCTTCGACGAGTTCTTCGATCACAAGACCGAATTGCAAGAACTGGTCCAACAAAACGGTCCGGTCGACATCGACTACCGCTTGTTAGACGAAGAGGGGCCCGACAATGACCGGGCCTTCAAGGTCGCCGTGTACGTGGATGACAAGTTATTGGGCGAGGGCCACGGCCACTCGAAGAAACACGCGGAACAAAATGCCGCGCGCCACGCGTTGGCGAATTTGAAAGAAGAGTAAGGATGACTAACGATGCGGTTAAAGACATTAGAAATTAGCGGGTTCAAGTCCTTTGCGGATAAAACCCGAATTGACTTTTTGCCGGGGATGACTGGCATCGTCGGCCCAAATGGGAGCGGTAAGAGTAACATTTCCGAAGCCGTTCGGTGGGTCTTGGGGGAACAATCCGCCAAAAGCTTGCGGGGAAGTAAGATGCCCGACGTGATCTTTGCGGGTTCGGCTGACCGGCACCCGTTGAATCGGGCCGCCGTGTCGATTACGTTGGACAATAGCGATCACTACCTGAAGAGCGATTACACGGAGCTGACCATCAGTCGGATCTTGTATCGCTCGGGTGATTCGGATTACCAACTGAACGGGCAGAGCTGTCGACTCAAGGATATTACGGAACTCCTGATGGATTCGGGGATGGGGCAAGATTCTTTCTCCATTATTTCTCAGGGGCGCGTCGAGGCCATTTTCAACAGTAAGCCAGAAGACCGGCGCAATATCATTGAAGAAGTGGCCGGCGTTTACAAGTACCGGAAGCACAAGGAAAAGGCCCAGCGTGAACTGGACGACACCATGGCGTACCTGCACCGGGTCGAAGACATCATCGCGGAGCTGGAAGGCCGTGTGCAGCCGCTGGAAGAGCAGAGCAATCTGGCTCAGGATTATTTGGACCAGCAGCAGAAATTCGCACTGCTGGACCGAACCCAACTGGTGCGGCAATTACACACCGAGATGACCCAAAAGCAGACGGCTGATGCGCAGGTCACCGACAAGCAACAGCAGGTGGCCCAACACCAGGCGGCAGAAAAGACCCAAACGGAGACGGTCACGGCGTTAAAACGCCAACAGACCGAGCTGCTCACCCAAAAGGATGCGTTACAGGCACAGCTGGTGCAAGCCACCCAATTGGTCGAGCAACGGCAAGGCCAGGTCAATCTGTCCGGCGAGCAACAAAAGCACCAAGACGAACAACGTCAACGGTTAGAAGACCAACTGGCCACCCTGAAGGCCCAGTTGGCGGAAAATCAAGACGCGTTGACCCAGGCTCAGGCGTCCATCGATGAGTTGACGGCGGCGATGAAGACGGCAAAACGTGAAGCCCGCGAACTGACGGCGGCCACGGATCCCCAGACGATTGCGGACCTGCGTCAACAGCTGGAAGACCAGCGCGCAACGTATTTCGACCAGAAACAGGCCGTTGCCAACTGGCGTAACCAACGCCAATATTTACAACAGAATCAAGAACGCATGCAGCAACAAGGCAAGCGGGTGGCCGAACAATTGGCCACGTTACAGGACCAAGCCAAAGCGGCCCAACAGGCGGTCACTGAGCTAGATGCTCAGGCCACGACGCAAAAGGCCGCGTTAAACCAAGCGGAACAGGCCTTGGATACCGAAGCCGGCGCGTACCAACAGCACCAGCAACAGTACCAAACGCTCCAGCACAACTGGCAAGCAGCCCTCGAGGTCTACCAACGCGCGCAGACCAAGGCGGCGAGCCAACAGGCGTCTTCCGCGGAATACGGCGGCTTTTATCAAGGCGTCCGGGCCATCTTGAAGCAACGGGACCATTTCCGGGGACTCCTCGGGGCGGTCTCAGAACTCCTGACAGTGCCCGAACGCTACACCACCGCGGTGGAATACGCCTTGGGCGGCCAACTACAACAGGTCGTGGTCGATGATGAAACGACGGCCAAGGCCGCGGTCGGATACCTGCGTGAGCACCGGGCTGGGCGGGCAACGTTCCTGCCCCTAAGCACGGTGCATGGGCGGCAACTGGATCACAACACCTTACAGCAGGTCCGCAATTTGCCGGGCTTCTTGGGAGTTGGGAGTGATCTGGTCAAGATCGACCAGGCCGCCGAAACGATTTTAGGCTACCTATTGGGCACCACCATTTTTGCGGCCAATCTAGATACGGCCGTGGCCATCAGCCAGCGGATTCACCACCGGTATCGCGTGGTGAGCCTGGCCGGTGACGTGGTTAGTGCCAGTGGGGCCATCACGGGGGGACAAACGCGGCAGACTCACAGTAGCGTGCTCCGCCAACAACAAGAGCTCCAACAGCTCCAGGCCAGCATTGCGCAAATGCAGCAGTCGCTAAACGCCCAGGAAGCCAAGATCAAGGCGCAACGGGCGGCATTGGCGACCAGCGAGCAGAAAAGCCAAGACTTACAGAGCACCATCAATGACCTACAACCCAAGTGTCGGCAATTGGACGACCAGTTGGCCAGCGCCAAGACGACGTTGGACCAGGCCAATCGACAGGTCAAGGCCGCTGAGCTAGAAATTCAGCAGGCTCAGGCCAGTGACGCCGATGACCAGAGCAGTCAGCTGGCCCAACAGATTCAAGCCGGCGAGGCCCAGGTAACCACTACGGAAAAGGCCATCACAGCGTTACAACAAAAGATCACCATGGTCACGGCGGAGCAGTCACAAAAGCAAACGGCTTTAACGGCCAAACAGACCTGGCTGGCCGGTGCCAAGGAACGCCATCAACAACAGCGTGACACGGTCAAGTCGTTGCTGGCCGACATTTCCGCAGATCAGCAGCAGGTGGCACAGGTGTCCGCCCAGCTGACTGAGGTGACCCAGCAAACGGCCCTCACGCCGGCTGCGGCCAAGCAACAATTGGCCCAGGCGCAAGCGGACCGGGAGACCGTCCAACAATCGTTGACGGCGACCGATGAGCAGTTGACTACGGTCAATGATCAGTTGGCAACCGCCGAGACGGCCAATCAACGGACCAGCGGCTTACTGCAACTGGCCAATGATGATTTCCAAGCGGCCCAGGTCCAGCAGACGCGTCTGGCGGCACTGATCGACCAGCAACAAAATCAGTTGGCTGAGAAGTATCAGCTGAGTTTGGCGGCGGCCGAACAGGATGTCAGCGATTTGCCGGCCGATGAACTGGCCGTGCAGTTGAAGCTCTTGAAGAAGGGCTTAGACGAGATTGGGACGGTCAACGTGAACGCCATCGATGAGTATCGTGAGGTCAAGGAACGCTACGACTTCTTGACCCAGCAACGCGATGACTTGGTCACGGCCAAGGAACAATTGACGGCCACCATGACCGAACTCGATGGTCAAGTCAAGAGTCGGTTCAAGGCCAGCTTCGACCAAGTGGCGGCGAAATTCACCGCGACCTTCAAGCAGATGTTTGGCGGTGGCAAGGCCGAATTGGTCTTGACTGACCCGCATGATCTCTTGACGACTGGCGTGGACATCATGGCCCAGCCACCGGGCAAGAAGTTCCAGAACATGGGCTTACTTTCCGGGGGCGAGCGGGCGTTGACGGCCATCACCTTATTATTTGCTATCTTACAAGTTCAACCCGTTCCGTTCTGTATTTTGGATGAGGTGGAGGCGGCCCTTGACCCGGCCAACGTGACCCGGTTTGCCCGCTACATCCACCAATTCCAGGACCAGACCCAATTTATCGTGATCACCCACCGAAAGGAAACCATGGTGCAAGCCGATATCCTTTACGGGGTCACGATGCAAGAATCCGGCGTCTCAAAAATGGTCGCCGTTGATTTGGACCAAGAAACCACTCAGGAAAGGAAGCAATCCTAATGGGATTATTTGATATTTTTCGTCGGCGTGCCAAAAAGGAACCCACCAGCGAGGCGCCGGCTAGTAGTGAAGCGGCGGTCTCTTCTGCGGCCAGTGAGGCTACACCTACACCGGACAGTGCCAGTGAAACACCCGTCGCTAGCAGTGCGGCGACTAGCGAGGTGGCACCTAGCAGCGACGCCAGTAGTGCAGTGGCAAAATCTAGCGCTCCGGAATCGGTAGCCAGTGAGGCCACGCCCCAATCTTCAGCGGTAGCCGAATCTGCTACTGAAGCCGAGTCAGCTGCCGAATCCGTCTCCACCAGTGAGGCGGCTTCTAGCGCGGCAGAGTCCAGTGCACCGGCAACCTCGGTGGCACCAACGTCGGTGGCCAGTGAAGCACCAATGGCTGAAAGTGAAGCACCAGTCAGTGCGGCGGCTGAACCCGCAGCTGCCAGTGAGGCACCAACCACGACGTCGGCCGCAACAGAAACACCGGCTGCGGCACCAGCAGCGCCAGCGGAAAAAGCCGCTGAATCCGCCGAGAAGACGGACGAACAGCTCTACGACAAGGGATTGGAAAAGACTCGGACCACATTTGGCCAACGACTGAACGCCTTATTGGCGAACTTCCGGCACGTGGATGAAGGCTTCTTCGATGACTTGGAGGAGACCCTGATTGGCGCCGATGTTGGCTTTGACATGGCCGTTAAGCTCAGCGATGAGTTGCGTGACGAGGTCAAGTTGCAAAATGCTAAGAAGTCCGCGGACGTGCAAAATGTGGTGGTGGAAAAACTAGTCGAGATTTATGATGCGGCTGGCAATAACGAAAGTACCGCGTTGAATATGGCCAGTGAGGGGCCAACCGTGATCCTATTTGTCGGGGTCAACGGTGTCGGCAAGACCACGACCATTGGGAAGATGGCCAACCGGTTCCATCAAGACGGTAAGAAGGTCTTGTTGGCGGCGGCCGATACATTCCGGGCCGGGGCGACCGAGCAATTGGACGTCTGGGCGAAACGGGCTGACGTGGACATTGTGACGGGTAAGCCACAATCCGATCCCGCCGCGGTGGTCTTTGACGCCGTGCAAAAGGCTAAGCAGGAAGACTACGACATCCTATTCGTGGATACCGCGGGCCGGCTGCAAAATAAGGTCAACCTGATGAACGAGTTGGAGAAGATGAAGCGAATCATCACCCGAGAAATTCCGGACGCGCCGCACGAAGTCTTGTTAGTCTTGGACGCAACGACGGGGCAAAATGCCTTGACGCAGGCCAAGCTGTTCAAGGAATCCACGGACGTGACCGGAATTGTCTTGACCAAGCTGGACGGAACGGCGCGTGGGGGAATCGTGTTGGCGATTCGCAACGAGCTCCACGTACCCGTGAAGTTCATTGGCCTGGGCGAACAGATTTCAGACTTACGGCCATTTGATCCGAATGAGTTTGTCTACGGCTTGTTTAAGGGCTTAATTGATGTCAATGCTTTGGAGAAAAAGGCTTAATTTTTTTACTGGAAGCGACCGACGCTGATATTGGCGGGTGGTCGTTTTTTGGTTAGCGTCAGGTTTGCAGTTTAGGCTTGGGCGGCATCGGTAACCGTTGGAATCTGGAACCAGCTGGGGAATGCCCTGAAGTAACCTTGTTAGACGTTATGTCAGCTTGGAGTTAACTGGGCAATCAGTCTGATAAGGGCTAAACGGTTGGTCATGTGAAAGTACTATTGTAGCCGAGAGTTCGCCAAATATGGGTTCAGCCGAGGTGTCGAGACCGGTCTTTGGCTCGACCCGTCCGCCCACAGCGAACCGACCCATATTTGGCGAACGGTAGGCGGCCAGCGCCAACCATGTTGAACATACCAACTGATTTCACGTTTACCAGTGAAATCAGCTAAAAAAATTGACGAAACCGCGAAAAATCGGTATTCTGGTAGAGTGTGACACGAACTGGAGGACCATCATGGAAATTGAAAAAAATTATCGGATTAATTCCTTATTTGCGTTCTACCAGCCGCTACTGACCGCAAAGCAGAATAATTATATGCAGTTATATTACGGTGATGATTATTCACTGGGCGAAATTGCAGAAGAGTTTAACGTGAGTCGCCAGGCGGTTTACGATAATCTTCGGCGAACGGAAAAAATTCTCGAGGATTATGAAGCCAAGCTGCACCTTTATCAAGAATTTACGGCACGCAATGCGCAGGCTGACGAGATTCAGGTCTACGTGGCGGCCAAATACCCGCAAGATGCCAAGCTCAATCGGTTGGTCGCGGGACTCGAAAATCTAGAAGAACAATGAAAGTTAGGTGGCAAAACGAATGGCGTTTGAAGGATTAACTGAACGACTACAAAACGCAATGCGCAAGCTTCGAGGCAAAGGTAAAGTCTCTGAAAGTGACCTGCGCGAAACCATGCGAGAGATTCGACTGGCCTTACTGGAAGCTGACGTTAACTTTACCGTGGTCAAGGACTTTGTGAAGCAGGTTCGTGACCGGGCCATGGGGGCCGATGTCTTAGAAGGCTTGAACCCTGCCCAACAAATCGTCAAGATCGTTGACGAAGAGTTGACCAAGACTATGGGGGACGAAGCAGTTCCGTTGAACAAGTCCGCCAAGATTCCAACGATCATCATGATGGTCGGGCTCCAAGGGGCCGGGAAAACGACGACCGCTGGTAAATTGGCCCTGAAGTTGAAAAATGAAGAAAACGCGCGACCGTTAATGATTGCGGGCGACGTTTACCGGCCAGCCGCCATTGACCAATTGGTTCAAGTGGCTGCCGGCATTGACGTTCCCGTCTTCCAGCTGGGGACCGACGTGGATCCCGTGGAAATCGTTCGCCAAGGGTTAGCCCAGGCGGAAAAGGACCACAACGATTACGTCATCATCGATACGGCTGGTCGTTTACAGATCGACGAGCAACTGATGGATGAGCTGGCCAACATCAAGGAACTAGCGCACCCAGACGAAATCCTGTTGACGGTCGATGCCATGACGGGGCAAAACGCCGTGGCCACCGCCGAAGGGTTTAACGGTAAGCTCGACGTGACCGGGGTCGTTTTGACCAAGTTAGATGGTGACACCCGTGGTGGGGCCGCATTGTCGATTCGCTCCGTCACTGGCAAGCCAATCAAGTTCATCGGGCAAGGGGAAAAGATGACCGACTTAGACGTCTTCCACCCCGACCGGATGGCGTCACGGATCTTGGGCATGGGCGACATGCTCTCCCTGATTGAAAAGACCCAAAAGGAATACGACGAGAAGCAAGCCAAGGAACTGACCGAAAAGATTCAGGAAAATTCCTTTGACTTCAACGACTTCTTGGACCAGATCGAACAGATCCAAAAGATGGGGCCAATGGATGAGCTGATGAAGATGATTCCCGGAATGGCCAATAACCCGGCGCTGAAAAACGCCCAGGTCGACCCCAAGGATATGAATCATTTGAAGGCCGTCGTCTACTCGATGACGCCCCAAGAACGGACCAACCCCGACGTGTTGAACCCTTCACGGCGGCGACGGATTGCGGCTGGTTCTGGTCGACCGATTCATGAGGTGAACCGGATGATCAAGCAGTTCAACCAAATGAAGAAAATGATGAATCAAGTCTCCAAGGGCAACATGTCCGGGATGGAGCAGCTCATGGGCAACTCTGGCATGGGCGGCGGCATCGGTGGCCGGATGCAAAAGATGGCCATGAACCGGATGACGCGGCAAATGAAAAAGAATAAAAAGAAACGGCTGAAGCGCAAAAAGCGGCGTTAGGCGTTAGTGAAGGGCAGTGCTGGCATAAGGTCAGCGCTGCTTTTTGATGCAGACAACTGCCAACTCTACGCGTAAGGTGGCAGTCGTTTCCTGTCCAGATTCACCGATCACGTGCCAGTCCAAACGGGTAATAGCTGGGAATAATTTAGCGAAAACTTACCAACACTATTAACTTTTTGATGACTTTTGGGTAGACGGCGAGCAATTATTCCGGTATACTACCCCTAAAGCAACCATAAGGGAGTAACTAGCAGAATATTTCTGCGGCAATACCCGTCAGCAAGATGCTTTTGGCCCGGTGATGTGGGTCAATCCGGGATTGCCTTAAATAGTGAGACTTATGTGTGAGCACAAATTTTTTGTGCGCACGCGTAAGCCTCTTTTTTGACTTCTAAATGGTCGAAGATGGGCTGCACGGCACATCATAGGAGGAAAAGCGCCAATGGCCAAATTACCGTTTTATCAGGAAACCGTCACCGCTTTGTATCAGCGGTTTCAGACGGGGGAACAAGGGCTGAGCTCAGCCACCGCGCAGGAGCGGCTCGCACAAAATGGGCGTAACGCCTTGAACCAACAGAAAACCACGTCACTGCTACAGAAGTTCATTGCCCAGTTCAAGGACTTCATGATCATCGTTTTACTGGTCGCGGCGTTGATTGCCGGGTTGACCGGGGAAGTCGTCGATGCCGTGATCATCTTGATCGTGGTGGTCTTAAACGCCGTCTTCGGGGTCTTCCAGGAGGCCAAAGCCGAGGAAGCGATTAATGCCCTGAAGGAAATGTCCGCACCCAACGCCACGATTCGACGGGACAATCAGGTCATGACGGTCAAAAGCGACGAGTTGGTCGTGGGAGACATCGTCTTGTTGGAAGCGGGCGACATTATCCCCGCCGATTTGCGTTTGATCGACGTGGCCTCACTGAAGGTCGAGGAATCCGCGTTGACTGGGGAATCTGTACCAGTGGAAAAGGCGGAAGGCACCCTGACTGGCAGTGACCTGCCCATCGGTGACCGCCACAACATGGCGTTTATGAATTCTAACGTCACCTATGGTCGGGCAACCGGGGTCGTTGTGGCCACGGGCATGCAGACGGAGGTTGGCCGGATCGCCGGAATGATCGAAGCCGCCGACGAGACCACCACACCGCTGCAGGCGAATCTGACGCAACTGGGGAAGTCGCTGACCATCTTGATCTTAGTGATTGCGGCCATCGTCTTTGCCATGGGAATGTGGCGCCAGGCCGAGAGCCTGATCGACATGCTGCTGACGGCCATTTCCTTAGCCGTGGCGGCCATTCCAGAAGGCTTGCCGGCCATCGTGACAATCACCTTGGCCTTAGGGACGCAACGTATGGCTAAGCGGCACGCCATCGTCCGCAAGCTGCCGGCGGTGGAAACACTGGGGAGTACCGACATCATCGCCTCGGATAAGACCGGGACGCTGACGCAAAACAAGATGACGGTCGAAAAGGTTTATGAAAACTTGCAACTGACCGATGCCCATACGGTCGATTTTGACCAGGAGAATCGATTGGCCCAAGTCATGATTCTAAGTAACGACACCAAGATTACAACGGACGGCCTGGCGGGTGACCCGACCGAAACGGCGCTGGTTCAGTACCAAATGGACCGGCAGTACCCCGTCGAAAAGGTCCTGGCAGCGATGCCACGGGTTGCCGAAATTCCGTTTGATTCCGAACGAAAATTGATGTCAACGGTGCACCCATTAGCCGACGGTCGTTTCCTGATCGCCGTGAAGGGCGCGCCGGATGAGTTGCTCAAACGGGTCACACGCTTGGCTCAGGTGGACGCGGTGGCGCCACTGAGCGATGGCGACCGGCAACAGATCTTAGACACCAATCACCAGATGGCCACGCAAGCGCTGCGGGTCTTGGCCTTTGCCTACCGCATCGTAGACCAAGTGCCGGCTGAGTTGACCAGCCAAGCCGTGGAAAATGACTTGATCTTGGCCGGGATGGTCGGCATGATCGACCCTGAACGGCCAGAAGTTGCCCAGGCGGTGGCTGATGCCAAATCAGCCGGGATTCGGCCAATGATGATCACCGGGGACCACCGGGATACGGCGGCAGCCATTGCGGCGCGGTTGGGAATCATTGAAAAAGGCGAGACCCAGTCCGTGATCACCGGGGCCGAGTTAGACGCCATGGACGACGCCACATTTGCCAAAAAGGTCAGTGATTACGCCGTCTATGCTCGGGTCGCCCCCGAACACAAGGTGCGAATCGTGAACGCCTGGCAAAAGCGCGGCAAGGTCGTGGCCATGACCGGGGATGGGGTCAACGATGCCCCCGCCCTCAAGGCCGCTGATATCGGTATCGGCATGGGGATCACCGGGACCGAGGTCTCCAAGGGGGCCAGTGATATGGTCTTAGCCGATGATAATTTCTCGACCATCGTGGTAGCGGTCGAAGAGGGACGGAAGGTCTTTGCCAACATTCAAAAGGCCATCCAGTACCTGTTGTCCGCCAACCTGGGGGAAGTCCTCACGCTGTTCATGATGACCATGTTGGGCTGGCAGATCTTAGCACCGGTCCACATCCTGTGGATCAACCTGGTGACTGATACGCTGCCCGCCATTGCATTGGGTGTTGAACCCATGGAGCGCAACATTATGAAACAGCCGCCGCGGGGCCGCAAGTCGAACTTCTTTTCCGGTGGGGTCTTGGGCGGCATCATCTACCAGGGCCTGCTAGAGGGAGGCATCACCCTGTTCGTCTACTGGCTGGCACTGACGTATCCGGTGCACGCAACGACCAGTCTGATCCACGCCGACGCCTTGACCATGGCGTTTGCCACACTGGGGCTGATTCAGCTGTTCCACGCTTTCAACTCTAAGTCGATTCATGGGTCAATCTTTACCGTTGGTTTGTTCAAAAACAAATTCTTCAACTGGGCCATCCTGATTGCCTTTGCCTTACTGGCCATGACGATCTTGGTGCCTGGCTTGAACAGCATGTTCCACGTGGCCCATCTGGACCTGTTCCAATGGGGGATCGTCTTGGCGGCTTCGTTCATGATGATCGTTATCGTGGAAATTGTTAAATTCTTTCAGCGACGCATGTTAAAATAAGACTAACTTGCGAACTGGCTGACTAGTCTGATAGAACCCCATTCGCAGGTGCGGTGGGGTTTTCTTGTGGGCTGAAAAGGAGGAATGTGCGTATGGCATTAACGTATCAAGCGTGTTTACAGGCGACGGCGGTGGTCTTGGCTAGCGGCGCCGTGCCCACCATCGTGGGTGAGGCGGGGATCGGCAAGTCCGCTCTGGTGGCTGATCTCGCGCAGCAGCGGCAGGCCAAGTTATTTACGACCGTGGTCAGCCTGGTTGAGAAGGGTGACCTGGTCATTCCGGTGCCGCCACTGACCAGTGATTCGTTCGTCCAAACGGCGAAATACGGGTCATTGGCCGATGTGCAATTCGGTTATTCCCATACGCTGGTGGCCATGATTCGCTACGCCGAGGCCCACCCTGATCAGGAAATCATTTGGTTCTTGGACGAATTCAACCGTGGCACCCAGGCCGTGCAAAGTGAGCTCATGAACCTGGTATTACAGCGGCAGATCAATACGCTGACCTTACCGCCACAGGTCCACTTGATCTTAGCAGAGAACCCGGACGCCACGATGGCCGGCTTTTCCCAGAGCCATTACGGGGTGACGCCGGGGGATGCGGCAATCGCCGACCGGACCACCCGTTTGATCTTACAGGCCGATACGCCGACCTGGCTGAAATGGGCGACGGCGACCGTGGCGGGACAACCGCGCATCGACCCGTTGGTGACGGCGTATTTACAAGAGCATCCGGCCGACTTACAGGTCACGGCAACGGCCAACGCCGTGGACGATGACCTCCAACCGACGCCACGGGCCTGGGAACGGGTCTCACGAGCGCTACGTGAACTGACGGCCCAGGGCCTCTGGGGGCAAACGGCGGTGGTGACTGCCCTGATGCAAGGTAACTTGGGCGTCAGTGTGGGGACCGCGTTTGCCAGTGAAATTTTGCGTCAACATCCGGGATTGACGGTAGCCCAGGCCCTGGGCGCACCGGACGCCGTCGCGACGTTTCAAACACTGACGCCAGCTCAGCAGCAGACGATTCTACAAAATTGTCTGGCGGATAGTGCTTGGCCGCTGACCACCGCCACGACCGCGGCGCGATTTAGTGCGCTGTTGGCGGCCTGTCCACCGGATGGACAATTTGCCATCGCCCAACGCCTGGCTGACCAGGAAGACTTGTTGGAACAGTTGGCCGCGGTGCAGACTGAGCGGCCGGCCGTGGCCCAGCTCTATCAACAGTTGACGCTGATTGGCAAACGCAGTAGCGAAATCGAGGTGTAGCCCATGAGCAGTTTGACCGAAGACCTCAATCGGGTGCGTCAAGCCACAGTGGCGGACCAACCCCGTTTGACGGAGACGGCATACCGGCATGGCGTGCTGTATTTGTTGCAACACGACGCCTTTTACGGACACGTGCTCAGTCGGCTGCGGGTGGTCCCTGCGACACCGCAGCAGCAAGCCCCACTGGGACTGACCGCGACGCCGCAAGAGTGGCAACTCCAGCTCCAACCGGGGGCATTGGCCCAAACGGACTGGACGGGTGCCCAGTTCCTGGACATGTTGCGGCACACGGTGTTGCACCTGTTGTGGCGTCACCCGCAACGCTACGCAACGGCTGTACAGACCAGCGCGCAGGCCGGTTTGGTCCGCTGGGCGACCGACGCGGCCGTCAATGACTATCTCACCGACTTGCCGCGCAATGCCGTGACCAGTCGGCGGTTGGGCGAGCTGCTTCAAGAACCGGTCGAACCACGTCAGGATTCGGCCGTCTATCTGCGCCAGTTACGCCACTGGCAAGCCCAACAAGAGATAACGGACCAAGCGTTAACACCGGGCGGCCCCGCGGCTGGGGAAACAACGCCGATTGCTGACGGTCACACGGGCTGGCAAACGGCGACGGATGCCGCCGCAGAGACGCGTGAACAGTGGCGCCAACAGCTCTTTCAAACGGTGGCCACGACGCTGTCAGCTAAGCAACGGGGGACGTTGCCGGGCCATGTCCAAGCAGCTCTACAGCCGGTGGCCTCCCAGCGACCAACGCTGGATTGGCGGGCGGTCTTAAAGCGCGGCCTTAGTCAGGTCCCCGCGGGTCGGCAAGCGGCTTACGGGCGCTTCAACCGCCGCCAGCCGGTCAGGATGGACTTACCTGGTCAAATCGTGCGGACCTGGCAACGGGTGGCGGTCTTCGTCGATGAGTCGGGGTCAATGGGCAACCAGGAGATCAGCTACCTGTTGGGGCAAATGGCCACGTTATTGGCCGTTTATCCAGCGCAGGTGACCGTTTACCCGTTTGATACGGTCGTAGACGAGACGGCCGGCTTTCGCTTGGAGAAACGCCCCCAGCGCCTCATGCGCACGGGCGGCGGGGGCACCCGGTTCCAGGCGGTGTTTGACAGCCTACCGCGATTGTTTGCTGGGCAAGGCCAGCCGCTCGTGATC
This sequence comes from Levilactobacillus brevis, assembly GCA_003666485.1. Taxonomy (GTDB): domain Bacteria; phylum Bacillota; class Bacilli; order Lactobacillales; family Lactobacillaceae; genus Levilactobacillus; species Levilactobacillus yiduensis. Next base: position 2,185,587 of record CP032931.1, on the reverse strand, counting down.
ATCTTGACGGATGGGTATGGCGAAGACCGGGTCCAATCGACGTTGCCGGCCACGGTTCTATGGCTACTGACCAGTCCTGTCGCCGAATTTTCCGTTACGCAGGCCCCGGGAACCGTCGTGAGTCTGACGGCCGACCCGCAGTGGCAAGCCTTAAGGAGGGCGCAATCATGACATTGACACCCAGCGAATTACGATCATTACTCAAACAAGACGCGGCCTTTCGCAACGCCCGGGCCATTTTGGCCGATGAGTGGGCGGCGCGGGCCGAAGAAAACCCGTTGTTTCAGGCACCCATGACGATTGCGGATTTGAAATTTGCTCAGGACCTACAAGCGGCGGGGGTCGCCGACAGTACTGTCGACTTCACGAATTACGCGGCGGTTCAGTCGTGGATCGGTGCCCATCGACAGTCATTAACGCCGAACGATATTGCCTGGTTACAACGGAATTTTGAATAATTTCAAGGTGTAAAGAAAAAACCCTTTACATCATATCCAGAAACTGGTATATTATTACACGTTGAAAGAAATACAGGAGGTGTCTACATGTCAGTTAAGATTCGTTTAAAGCGGATGGGTTCTAAGAAGCGCCCATTCTACCGGGTCGTGGTTGCCGATTCACGGAGCCCTCGTGATGGTCGGTTCATCGAACAAGTTGGGACCTACAACCCAGTTACCCAACCTGCCCAAGTGACGTTAAAGGAAGAATCTATCTTGAACTGGTTGAACAATGGTGCTCAACCTTCAGATACGGTTAAGACTTTGCTCTCTAACGCAGGGATCATGAAGCAATACCATGAAGCTAAGTACACTAAAAAGTAGTGATTAGCAATGACCGATTTTAAGGCATTAATTCTAGCGATTGTTAGCCCCCTCGTGGAGCATCCCGAAGACTTGGTGGTGACGCCGGTCGAAACGGAACGCTTCTACGAATATCGGTTAGCCGTTCACCCCGATGATGTCGGACGGGTGATTGGTAAACAAGGCCGTGTCGCACAGGCTATCCGGACGATTGTCTATAGCGTGCGCGTACAAGGCAACAAGCGGGTCCGGCTCATCATTGATGACCGCCCAGCAAAGAAACTCGAGTGAGGCGGCAACGTTTCCTCGAGTTTTTTGTTACCCAATTAATTAGGAAACTTTAAAAAATTACGAATGAAAAAGGAGGCGACTGACATGGCTTACTATACGGTAGGGACCATTGTGAACACCCATGGAATCAAGGGCGAGGTCCGGGTCGTGGCGACCACGGATTTTCCGGAGAGTCGCTTTGCGGTCGGGTCCACGCTCTACGCCTTTCAAAAGGGCCAAACGCAACCCGTACAATTGACGGTCGCGACCATGCGCAAGCACAAAAACTTCTACTTGTTAGGGTTCACCGGCAAACCGTCCATTAACGACGTGGAGATCTACAAGCAGAGCACGCTCAAGGTCACGGACAATGAGTTAGAGACCAGCGACTTACAACCGGGTGAATACTACTACCACCAAATCGTGGGCTTAACGGTCGTCACGGTTGACGGTGAGGAACTCGGCCAGATCAAAGAGATCCTGTCGCCGGGCGCTAACGACGTTTGGGTCGTGGCACGGCCGGACAAGGACGACCTGTTATTGCCGAAGATTGATGACGTGGTCAAGAAGGTCGACTTAGATGCCGGCCAAGTCACGGTCGAATTGATGGAGGGACTCGAGTAATGCGAATCGATGTGTTAAGTTTATTTCCCGACATGTTCTCAGGGCCAATGCACGACTCAATCGTCGGCAAGGCCATTGAAAACGGCCATTTGACCATGCCCGTGACGAATTTCCGTGATTATTCGACCAATAAGCACGGTAACGTCGACGACTATCCGTTTGGCGGCGGAGCTGGTATGTTGCTCCAACCACAACCCATTTTCGATGCGCTCAAGGCCACCGAAGAACAAGCGGCAGCGGAAGGCTTGCCGAAGGGGCGGGTCATTTTGCTCGATCCTGCCGGCGTGACCTTTGATCAGCACGTGGCCGAGGAATTTGCCCATGAAGAGCATCTAACCTTCCTGTGCGGGCATTATGAAGGCTATGACGAGCGCATTCGCACGCTGGTGACGGATGAGGTCTCCTTGGGGGACTTCGTCTTGACCGGGGGCGAATTGGCGTCAATGGTGATGATCGATGCGACGGTGCGGCTGTTGCCGGGTGTCTTGGGTAACGCAGAGTCGGCCCCAGGTGATTCCTTTTCTTCGGGCTTGCTGGAATACCCGCAATACACACGACCGGCTGAATTCCGGGGGATGAAGGTCCCAGACGTGTTGATCAGTGGCAACCACGGTAAAATCGACGAGTGGCGGCAAAAAGAAGCGCTGCGGCGGACTTATCTGCGGCGGCCGGATTTGATCGACCACCACAAGTTGACCGCGCAACAGAAGCATTTACTGGCCGATGTCCGTATTGAAGAGGAAGAACGGCAAGCCGCCAAACAGGAGTCAAGAAAATAACCTTTACAGGCATTTTCAGATATGGTACACTTAATTTTGGCTGTTTAGCCACAGAAACAACATTCCGCTGTCGCTCCTGAGAATGAATGTTGGCGAAAGGATAGAATATATTATGCGCCAAAACAATTTAATTGCTAAGATCAACCAAGAACAATTACGGGACGATGTTCCAGACTTCCGTGCCGGAGACACTGTTCGGGTTCACGCCCGTATCGTCGAAGGTACCCGCGAACGTATCCAATTGTTCGAAGGTGTCGTAATCAAGCGTAAGGGTGCTGGCATCCAAGCAACTTACACGGTACGTAAGATCAGTAACGGTGTCGGTGTGGAACGGATCTTCCCATTACACTCCCCACGTGTTGCTAAGATTGACGTTATTCGTCAAGGTCGTGTACGTCGTGCTAAGCTGTACTACCTCCGTGAACTTAACGGTAAGGCAGCGCGGATCCCAGAACGCCGTCGCAACTAATTTGCGTCTTAAAAAACCAATCACTTCGGTGGTTGGTTTTTTTATAACAAAGGATTGCATCAGGTCGTGGTCACCAAAGCATTTGAACGCGAAGATGGCTGTCAATCAGCGCAAAAAATTTAAGCTACCCAAATAAAGCAGGCCCACCAGTGAGAATGTCACCGGTAGGCCTGCTTTATTTAGTCATAAGTGTTAGTGTCGTGCGTACTGTTAAAACTTATTTGCCAGGTTCGTCAGTTGCCGCTGTCTGGAGTTGCATAAGCTTGAACCCAATCAGCGCGCCACCAATCAGAATGATGACGACTGCGGCGCTGATGCCCATGGTCAGGACCGCGGGACTAATGCCAGTCCCACTGAGCGCTTGCGTCAGTCCCAGGTTGGCGTACGTGATGGGTAAAAACTTGGCTAGCGGTGCGTAGAGGGTCTTCACGGTTTGGACAGGGAAGATTCCATTGGCGACGCAGAGCTGTAAGAAGAACAGGACGCCGATTACCAGAACTGCCAGGCGACCGATGAAGAACCGTAACACGAGTTCAACGACTAGGACGGCTAGGGCAAACAGTCCGGTTAAGGCCATGAACGTAAATGGTTGGGCCGCCTGGAGCATGACAGCCATACCGGCACTGGTAATCAGGGATTGTAACAGAACCCATCCCGTTAAGTTGGCCAATTGCCGTGGCGTTTGTAACTGCTTACGGTAGTCGAACCAGACGACCAAGCCGGTCAGTCCTAAGAAAGTGAGGAGCGAGACCACGAATGGTGCGATGGCGTGACCGAAGTTGGGAACGTAGCTGAAACGTTCATGGGCCAAGGTAGAAGGTGAAGCGAACATGTCGGCTGTTTGGGCCGTCAATGGCGTGGCCTTCACCTGATCAGCACCGCCTTGTAATGCCGTGGCTAGTTTGCCATTGCCCCGTTGAAGCTTCTGGGTTCCCGCCATCAGCTTAGGCGAATTGGCGGCTAACTTTTGCGAACCAGTCGCTAATTGATCGACACCAGCGACTAATTGGGGTGCCTGCTGGTTCAGCGTTTGCAGCCCACCTTTTAGTTGAGTCCCGCCGTTAGCCAGCTGCGAAACACCGGTAGTCAAGGCAGGGACCTGACCGTTGAGTTGGGTCAATCCGTTAGAGAGTTGGTGGGTGCCCGTGGTCAACTGACCGGCACCAGCGACCAACCGGCCAATCCCACCGGTTAATGCCGGTAGCTGGCCATTTAAGAGGTCTAACCCGTTGGTGAGGGTGAGTGAGCCATTGAGCAGTTGCGTTACCCCACCAGTCAATGCTGGCAATCCGCCTTTGAACTTGGCTGTGCCGGCTGCCAATTGTTGCGAACCGGTGACCAGCGCTGGCCCGTTGGTGGCGAGCTGCTGGCTGCCGGCAAGCAATTGCTGCACGCCTGCTGTAAATGCTGGAACCTTTTGATTGACCTGCGTCAGGCCGGTTGAAAGGGCTTGGGTGCCACTGACTAGGGCGCCGTACCGTTTGACGAGGGACTTGTTGTCGGTGTTGACGGCACCGTTGAGTTGGTTTAGGGCCTCATTTTGTTCGGACGTTGTTTTCGTGATAGTCGCGAATAAAGTGCCGAGTTGTTGGACATCTTGCGTGACCTGTTGCAGGGCACTCATGGTCGTTGCCTCGCTGGTTGGTGCTAACGCCGCAACCTCGCGTTTTAGGGTGGCTACCGTCTTTTGCGTGGTTGCCGTATCCGGTGTTGCGGTGGCACTTGCCGAGACGAGATCATTGGCCGCTGCCGTGACTGCTGACTTGGCCGCGGTCGTAGTCGTTGTGGTGGCTGATTGACTTTGTCCAGCATCCGCTAGGGCCGCCGTCATGGCAGACTTTTGTGCCGCGGTCATTTGCGTATCCTTGGCCACGGCGTTCACTTTGGCGTCGATTTCGGCTTGCGTCATTCCAGTCGAAGACGATGCTTCTTGGGAATGATCCAACTGGGCGACCGCGGTTTTTAGTTTTGCTGCGGCTTGGGTGGCCTCGGGGGTGCTGGCTGTGGAAGCGCCTTGCAGTTTGGTCAGCGTGGTTTGGACGGCCTGCAATTTAGCGGCTGATGCGCTACCGGCGATTGCCTTATCTAAAGCACCTAAATGGGCCTGAAGAGCCTGCTGCAACGTGGCCCCCTGAGACTGCAGGTCGGTGGCACCACTGGCAGCTTTAGTCTTTAAGTCAGTCACGGCTGTTCCCAACTTGTTGACGTCAGCCTGTCCCGCAGCCACTTGATTGGCCAATGACGAGGAGCCATCACTTAGCTTGGAGACGGCGCCAGCTAGCGTTTGGCCATTCGTATCCAGCTGTTGTATCCCCGTATGGACCTGATAAACGCCGTTGACGTACTTAGCGGTACTCGTGGCCAGCACCTGACTGCCATCGGCCAGTTGGACCACGCCAGAGGCAAGCGCGCCAGTCTGGCGATTGAGCTTTTTCAACCCGGCCGTGACCTGGGCGGAACCGTTATCCAACTGGGTAACGCCATTGGCCAGTGGGTGTGTCTTAGTGGCCAGTTGCTGCAGGCCACCAGAGAGTGTCGTAGACCCGGTCGCGACTTGGTTAGCCCCGGTAGCCAGTTGCGTGACACCGCTGGCTAGTGGCTGGGTCTTGGCCTGAAGGGTCTGGAGGCCGGTCGATAACTGATCAGCGCCCGCGGATAGTCGTTGAACACCAGTTGGCAATTGCTGGACCTTCGTCGACAGCTGGAGCAGGCCGTTGTTGACCTTCGTGACACCTGTCGTGTAGACATTCATGCCGTCTGCCAGCGTGACGGTGCCATCCTTGAGCTGTGTGGCGCCGTTGGCGGCCGTTTGAAAGCCACGTCCGCTGGATTTGATCTGTTTAAACATACTCAGCGCGTACGCTTTGGTCACAGCCCGTTTGACGGCGGTGTTTAGTTCAGCGGCGCCTGATTGGCTAATGATCTCCCCGATATAGTTCAACGAATCGTTGGTCTTGTAGGCTAGGCGCATCTTTTGGGGATGACTAGTGGACACGGTCGTGGCGTGTTGTGAGAAATTAGCGGGGATGGTGACGACGGTATAATACCGATTGTGGCGCATTCCCGCGGCGGCATCCTTAGCGGAGAGGAATTTCCAGCCCAGCTTGTGGTTGTGTTTGAGCTGGTCCACGACTTGCTGACCAACTGCTAAGCGCTTGCCTTGAAATGTAACCGGGCGATCCTCATTCACGACGGCTACTGGTAAGTGACTTGTCTGACCGAACGGGTCCCAAAGTGAATGGATGACGATTCCGGCACAAACGACGGGTAGTACGAGTCCGGCGGTTAAGACACCGCCGGTTAAAAACTTATGTTTCATGTTCCACACTCCTCAGTGACACCATAAAATGTATATGGCATGTTGTATTACAATGCAGGCCCTGACACTAATCTGTGTCCACCCCGAGAAATTAGTATAGGGCATGTCGCAATTGCGTTAAAAAACAGGCTGAAAATTCAGCCATACTTTGGAGCTTACTCGTCTAGGTTTTAGATTGCAAGATTTATTTTTGATGAACTGTTAGCCAAGTCTTATTTGACTGGGCATTTGGCCAGTTAATTTTTTTCGTGGAATGGCGGAATAGATGTGGTCAAGGTGATATTGAGTAACCGTGTTTTTTGCGAGCATAAAAAAATTATAAAACCATGGAATCAAAATCACTCGCCCATTCGCAGGAATGGCGGGTGATTTTTTTAACCGCATTTTAGTTAATCATGTGCCCTAACTTGGTTGTGAGGGTCACTGCTTAGGGCGGTCTGTGCTAGGATTACCGCTAAAAGAGGGGGTACCATCATGTTTAAGGTAAATGCGCGGCGTTGGTGTTTGGAAAGTCTGATCAGCTTGTGTGTGATAGCGGGCCTACTGTCAGTCGTGATTTCGGCCGCCTACGCGACGATTCGCATGGGGCCCGCCGCTGTAATGAATTTACGCGTCTTTGGTCTAGTTTTCTATCACCTTAGCCGAACGGCCGGTCAAGTGAGTGGGCAGACCTTAAATCAGGGAATGAGCCTAGTTTGGCTGGGTGGGAGTGTGGCGTTATTTACCTTGCTAGAACTCAGACACCGGTTGATTCCTTGAAAGTTAAAAGTCGTCGTAGACTTTTTCGTGAAATAGGGTCGTTAACATGGTTTCGTATTGCTTGGCCATCAGTGGCGACGTGGGGGTTGCCGCGTGCGTACTTAACAGCGCCAACAAGTGGTAGTCGTTGGCCAGCATGTAGTGAGAGTTGTGGTCACTGGCAAAAGCGATGCCTTGATTCAGATAGGTCGCCGCAATGGCAGAATCTCCCAGTTTTTCATGGGCATAGGCGGCCAAATAAAAGAGACAGTTGAGATTTTCCTCATAGGGTGTTTCATCAAGGTAGGCCAGGGCTGCTTGAATAGCGGTCGTGGCCGTTTGTCGTTTTTGTTCGCAAGCGGCGACCAGCCCTAGTGAGCCGTAACAGAGTCGTGTCAACGCCGTAGGTCGTTTGGTTGCCGCACTGGCGAGCGCGAGGCGGAAATTTTGTTGGGCCGCGGTCAGACTGCCCAGCTGAAAGTCAGTAACGCCCAGGTAATAGTAATAGGCCTGCGTTTGATCTGCCGTTTCAATTGCGGACAGGACGGCTTCACTGTTCAGATAATCGCGTAATTGCCGGTAGTCGTGCTGCGCGCACAGGTCACTGACGCGGGTGTTGAAATTTTCCCGGTTACTGACATCAAAATCGTGTGCCAAGGAAATGGCGTTCAAACTAATATTTAGCCGCTGACACAACTGAATCAATAATTTGGCATTCGGTGTGGCCTGCCCCGTCTCGATGGCTGACAACATTGATTGCGCACAAATACCCGTGGCCACTGCCTGCTGCGACAGATGCTGCTGTAAGCGCGTTTCCTTTAAAATCGTCCCCAACTGATTGTCCATGTTCGTCCCCCCTAAGTTATCCTTGATGATACCAGAGAAAGGGGGTGTTCGCCTAGAACTATCGTGTTACCCCTTAATTCGGTTAATGACTTACTAAATCACGGCGTATTCGTTGGCAATGTTGTCGGGAATGGGTATCATGGGTGCCAGAATCCAAAGGGGGACGCAAGCCATGAAAACCACGACACGAACGCTATCAGGATTAGGGATGATCATTACCCTAGGCATCGTTTACGGGGATATTGGCACCTCGCCGCTGTACGTCATGAACGCAATTATCGGTGCGGCCGGGCCACAGAAACCCACCGAATTGGCGCCGATGATGCTGGGGAGCATCTCTTTGATCTTTTGGACCCTGATGTTGATTACGACGTTGAAATATATTTTACTGGCCATGCGGGCAGATAACCGCGATGAGGGCGGGATTTTTGCGCTGTATGCCTTGGTCCGTAACCAGGCCAAATGGTTGATCGTGCCTGCCTTGGTCGGTGGTGCGGCGATTCTGGCGGACGGGACGTTGACCCCAGCCGTGACGGTCACCTCGGCGATTGAAGGGTTAAAGGGCCAAGTTGTGGGGCCATTGCATTTTAGTACGTCGCAAAGCTGGGTCTTGCTGGTTGTGACCGGCATTTTACTGATTCTGTTTCTCGTTCAACGTTTCGGTACGCAACTGATTGGCTGGTCGTTTGGCCCATTGATGTTGATTTGGTTTACGTTTATCGGCCTGGTCGGGTTGCACAATCTGGTTCAGGTGCCGTTAATGCTACGGGCCTTATCACCAGTCTACGCAGTCCAATTTTTGTTGAGTCCTGAGAACCGCCAAGGCATTTTTATCCTGGGCAGTATCTTCCTGGCGACCACCGGGGCCGAGGCACTTTATTCGGACATGGGTCAAGTAGGCAAACGAAATATTTATGGCACCTGGCCGTTTGTCTACGCGATGCTGATGCTGAGTTATCTGGGCCAGGGTGCTTGGGTGATTCAACACGGTGCCTTGATTGCGGGGATGCACCCACTCAATCCGTTTTATGCCATGGTGCCGGTGCACTGGCGGATGTTCGCCATTGTGATTGCCACCATCGCCGCTATCATTGCGTCGCAGGCGTTGATCACCGGGTCTTATACGCTGGTTCACGAGGCCATTGGCTTGAAACTTTTGCCACGGTTACGCATCAAATTTCCCGGCAACGTCAAGAGTCAGTTGTACGTGGGTGCCGTGAACTGGTTGTTGTGTGGGATTACGTTGTCCATCGTCTGGTACTTCCAGACGTCGAGTCACATGGAGGCGGCTTACGGCCTAGCGATTACGATCACCATGCTGATGACCACGCTGTTATTGCACGCCTTTCTCCGGCAGCGCGGGCACCGGGTTCTGGCCAATATTTACGTCGTCGCCTTTGGCCTCTTGGAGAGTCTTTTCTTGCTGGCCAGTCTGGCTAAATTTATCCACGGCGGGTACGTGACCGTCTTGCTCACGCTGGCGATTCTCACGGTCATGGTCTTCTGGCACGTGGGTAACTTGCGGCGGGATGCGCATTTGGCCAATACGGAAAACGTGTCATTACTGGACTTCGTACCGCAGTTGGCCGCGCTGAGCCAAGATGATCAAGTACCGTCGTTTGCCACGAACCTGGTGTACATCGGCCATGTGGGTCGCGACTACGCTGTGAAACGGGCGACGGTCTATTCGATTCTAGACCAGCAACCCAAGCGCGCCAAGGTCTACTGGTTCGTCACGGTCAATGAGACGGACACGCCTTATGAATGTTCTTATACGGTGCAACAGCTGGCTCGCAGTGTCATGGACGTGCAGTTGTACCTGGGATTCAAGAAACCTCAAAGATTAAATGTCTACTTGCGCCAAATCGTTAATGATTTGCTGAAGACAGGGGCGTTGGATGATCAAACGCCACGCTACTCCAGTATTCCAGGTCGCCGGGTGGGGAACTTTAAGTTTGTTATGTTGAATCAACAGTTCCAAGACCTGGGTGCCCAAGAGGACTTGCCAGTGTTAGACCGCCTGTTGATTGGTGGTCGGCTATTGCTACAACGAATCTCGCTATCGCCACAACGCTGGTACGGCTTAGCCTTCAGCGATGTCGTCGAGGAACGGGTACCGCTGTTTATCGGCCAGCATCCGGACCGGAGTTTGAAACGGCGTGAGTGAAACCAGGTGGCCTTTTGTTCCGCATTTCAACAATTTAAGTTAAGAGATACTAATGCGTTTGGCTGTTTTTCCAAGCGCCTTTTTGGTCCTAGAAAATGGATTGCCAAAGTCAGGCAGCTAGTGTATGCTAAATTCAAGTTAAATGAAAACCAGACTTTTCCAATTTCAGGATCCCGGTGTGGCGGCGTTTGTTTAGTGTATTCCCCACAGGTGTGGGGGTGATCCTCGGGTAAATCGTGATTACCAGCGTGATAATGAGTATTCCCCACAGGTGTGGGGGTGATCCCAGTAGCTGATTTTTCAGTTCAATTTTCATTTAGTATTCCCCACAGGTGTGGGGGTGATCCTGCTCGTGCCATGCATGTCACCCATGCTAGTCAGTATTCCCCACAGGTGTGGGGGTGATCCTCAACGTCTAATAGATTATTGACTTCTTCAAAAGTATTCCCCACAGGTGTGGGGGTGATCCTCTGCAACAAACACTGGAAAGCGGCGGGTTTCCGTATTCCCCACAGGTGTGGGGGTGATCCCCCGCGTTGAACTGCCCTTAACTGGGCTTTTATGTATTCCCCACAGGTGTGGGGGTATTCTAAAAAATAATTTTCAGTACAAAAACCCACCAGCATTGATTTGCTGGTGGGCCTTTCGTATACCATAATACGAGCTAAACAACTACCCCCACAAAAACTCTTCCATATCCTGTACAACTTCAGGGTTCCGCCGTGGTAGAGCGCCGTGGGCGGCGTCATCGCCGGTGAGCTCAATTTCCTTAAAGGACTTCGCACGGCTGCCGACCAGGTACTTGAGTGCGCGGGCGGAAGCAACTGAAATGGTGCCGTCAGTGTTGGCGCCGTTGCCTAAGTCACCGTAAATACTGAGGACCTGGAGCTGATTGTTGGGAATGTTCTGCCGATGATTGACAAGTTGCTGGAAAGTCGGTGAGAAACGGCTGGGACGACCATTGGCCGCGTTAGTCGTGTGGACTGACCAGGGATTCATGACAATGTTACCCAGCATTGGTGGGGCAATAGCAACGTACTTTTGGAGCTGTGGCAAGCGTTTGCGTTGACCGAATAGCGTTTCGTACATCATGATATCCGTATTGCCCATCGAGTGCCCGACGTAATTGAATTTGGTGATGCCATAACGCCGCTGAAGCTGCTTGATGACGCGTTTGAGCCAGCGGGCGTCCTGGTGGTAATTACGGTTACGGTTGTCCTGAAAGACGATCTGCACTTCCGGGTGGCGGGTGCCCTTAGGCCAGGTCCCACTCCAAGTGACGTGACCGTTGGGACTGACCGTCGCCAGGAGCGTCCGGTTAGCATAGCCGTCCGCTTGCGCCTCATCAATTAAGTGATTGGTCGAGCCGGCATTGCCGCCAAACCCATGCATGAATAGTGTGGGCGTGGTGTAGCCGACCTGATGTAACCGCGTTTGGCTCTTCTTAGCCCGTGTTCGGTTGACCTTGACCCGATCCAAACGGGTCACTTTGCGGGTGCGCACCCGACTGTGGGCGACCGATCGCTGGCCGTCGATCGCGGTGCATCCCGCGAGCAAGACACCAAAAATAAGTAGGGTTCCCCAACCCCATTTCAACAGGTTTCGCATACTGATCTCCCCCTCCTGTTACTGCTCATGTTACCGAAGATTTTTGCCAAGAGCCAATCAAGCGTATCAGATAAATGGCTTAACGTGCAAACTATTGTCCAACAAAAAAGGAAACCTTAAGATTAAAGGTTTCCCGAAATGATCGTGCGTGCTTAGTTTTCGTTAGCGGGTGTTTCTTCCTTAGCCGAACGCTTTTGGGCGTTGTGGTAGAAGATCCACGCCACGGCCCCGAAGAAGATTGGGCCGATGATGGTCCAGAAGGCCGTCATGTAGTCGTGATCCAAGATTGGTTGCAGGCAGGTGAAGCCGATACCGCCGACCAAGATGATGAGGACGACCGTTACGATGACGTTGGTCCACAGACGACTCTTGAAGATGACAAATGGCCGTTCCAGATCAGTCCGGCGTTTGAAGAACGGAAAGGCACCAATCAAGAAGAGGTACGGGAAGGACGTGGACACGTTCCCCATGTCCGTCAAGATCAAGTAGAACTGGTTGGCTGCGTTGCCCCCGAAGGCTACCAAGAAGATGAAGACGGCGACCACGATGGCTTGGACCCACATGGCAAAGCCGGGCATGCCAGCCTTGTTCAACTTGGTCATTTTAGCCGGCCACAGCTTTGGTGAAGAGCCGACGATGAAGGACTTCAGTGGTGAGTAAACCAACACGAAGAATGATCCCAGGTAAGCCATGAACATGCTCAACCCGGTCAACCGGGCTAAGACGTGGCCCATCGTGACAGAAGCGGCACCGGTCAATCCCATGGCTTTACCCAAGACTAACCCTAAGTTGTTCATCAAAACGTAGGTGATATTTCCCAGGTTGACTTGGCTCTTGCCCAAGACCTGGCTCCAGTTGGTGCTGATCCCCCAAAGGAAGATCGACAGGGAATACATGATGGTAATGGCAATCGTTGAAATGATCAGTCCCTTGGGGAAGGTCTTTTCTGGCTTGTCCATACTATCGGTGATGCCACCCATGGATTCCATCCCGGCGTAGGCAAAGACCGCGTACGTCACGAAGGACAATAGGGCCATTGGGGATGAGAATTGCGGGTTCGGTGAGGCGATGAAGCTGTGGATCCCGTTGATGGGTTCAGCCAGTTGGCCGTGATTTAAAATCACGATGACGATGCTGGCGACGAAGAAGACGCCGGTCAGGACCATCACGAAGATACCGCCTAATGAAGAAATCTTGGCGATGGAGTTGACCCCGCGCGTGGCAAAGAAGGTGACTGCCAGGATCCAGAAGATTCCCAGCAGGCCGACCGTTTGCGTGGAGCTCAGGCCGAGAAAGGACCAAGTCTGTGTTTGGTCAGAACCGGAAATCAGCGTGGACAGCGGAATCCAGACTTTAGTCGAGGTCGACAACATCCAGATGATCCATGAGGACAGCCAGATGAAGGTCCCAATGAAGGCCCATTTTTCACCGATCGAGCCGGCTAACCAGGAGTAGATGCCCCCCTTAGCCTCCTTAAACGATGACCCGTATTCCGCCAGCATCAAGGCGCTAGGCAAGAAGAACAGAAGGGCCGCTAAGACGTACCAAATGATACTGGCATAGCCCATTTGGTCATAGGCGACCGTCGTATTGGCGAAGCCGTAAATGGCCGTGAAAATCATTAAGATCAGGCTAAACAAGCCGATCTTTTTTTGCTTATTCATTTTTTTATCTCCCAAAATTGGTGGAGACTAGTCGTGGTGGCTAATCTCAGCCGTAGTTATAAGTTGAGGTCCTGGTGATAGTTCAATGGGCCCAAGTCGGTGGCCTGCGTGATCAAGGTCGCCGCCAGCTCACGATAACGTCGAATTCCCAATGCGGCGTTGGTCGCGGCCTGTTGCGTTAAGTAATGGTTCAGTTCGATACCGGACAGTCGCTGACCCACGGCATCCGTTTGCTTCACGGATTGCTTGAAGGCGATGCGCAAGTCCTTTTGCACGGCGCTCACGGTTGGCCAGGCGTCGTGGTAGTGGGCGTCTAATAAGACACTGACGAGCTTGTAGACCCAGTAGGCCGACTGGCTGTCGTAGGTCTCTTCGCCCAGATGGTAGGCGGCCGGCGTTTCGTCAATACCCGCGTAAAACGGTACGTAGACACTCTGGGCCGCCACACCCATGGCTAACCACTGGATACCAGCGAGACTGGGGTCCATGTCTGGTCGTAACTGCAGGACGTGCGATTCTTGCGTCTTGGCTAGACTGATAGGCCGGAAACGTTTGCGGTCGGCCTCACTGCCAGAACCCACGGGATCGTAGGGCGTGTCTTCGAAATGACTGCTGAGGTAGCCCTGAGCGTCATCCACGGACAATAAGCGGTCAGCATACTGAATAAATGGTAGATCAAATGATTGCGGTTGCTGAGCGACCTGTGGGGTGAACCGTCGTTGGCCGTACCAGACCCGCGGCGTATTATAGTACAGATCGGATTGATCCTGCGTGCCGAAGATGTCGCGCCAAATGAAGCGGTCACTGTGCGGATTCAAATGATTCTCCGCCACGAAGGCCCGTAGATTATGGGCAAACAGGAAGTTGTCGGCATCGTGGAAGTCAATGGCCTGAATCGCCATTTGATTGGCCACCACGGCGTATCCGTTGGCCGGAATGCGTTGGGCGACCCAGTAGTGGCCGGCCCCCGTTTCCAGGTACCAAGCTTCCTGCTGGTCGGCGAAGAGAATCCCGTTGGACTCCGAGGTCCCGTATGTTTCGACCAATTGGCCGAGGCGGTTGACCCCTTCACGTGCAGTCTTGACATAGGGGAGAACGACGGTGACCATGGCTTCTTCGCCAATGCCGTCCTTGACCAGTGGATCAGCGCCTAAGACCCGCTCGTTGGAGTAGGTACTCTCGGTGGCGCTCATGGCCACACCGTATTCATTGATGCCGTCTTCTTCAAATAGACCAAATTTATCGGTCCATTCGGGGGTCGCCGTATACTTGGCGGCCGTCAGCGGCAACGGCATGTGAAACCCGTTATCCGTGCTAACGAATTGTTGCGGGGTGGTCGCAGTCTGGGCGGGGTGAACGACGAAATGTTTGGGCCAAGCGGCCTTGGCGTCTTCGTTACGGCCAATGATGACCGACCCGTCCATCGTGGCTTGGGGACCAATTAAAATGCTGGTACAAGCGGAATAATTCAATGGGAGCGCTCCTTTCAAGGTTTGGGATAAAACGTCCAAACTATTTGGTATTTCTGAACTTATCTTGCTGAGACTTGGACCAAAAGGCAGCTGGTTCCGCTTAAAACTGATCAGCAAACACGCCCAACCCGGGATTATTCGCTAATCAGCCTGACTGCTCGCCAGCTAATCGCCTGTAGGCCCACTCTCGTTCATTGCCCATTTTAGCATGTTTAGTTTCAGTACGATTCATTTCGGGGGCGTTTTTAATTATTTTGTTTATATTTCTCATAAAAATAAATATTTATACAGGAAAAATGTAAGCTTTCCGGCGTTTTGCCAGTTAATTGACCCAGCCAAGCCCGTGGTATCGCTGGTCAACGGCGGGGGGATGTGGTTAAATAAGTAAAATGACTTTCCCGAGAGAGGCAGATAAAATGAGAAATAAATTAAAAAATAAACGAGAATTGGGTAAACATCTCATGATTTTAGTCGGATCGGCCGTGATTACGGCGATTGCTCTGAATGAATTCTTAGTGCCTGGTAAGATTTTTAGTGCCGGAATCAATGGGATTTCTCAGATTATTTCCACCCTGTTAGCCATGACGGGCGTGCACCTGAGTACCGGGTGGTTCATCTTGCTGTTCAACATCCCCATTGGCCTGCTGGGCTGGTTCAAGGTCGGCCGTAGCTTCACCATTTACTCCATCATGGTCGCCGTGTTGACCTCGGTGCTGGCCATCGTGGTCCCGGTGGCCAACATTTCTAACAATTCGTTGTTGGCGGCGCTATTCGGTGGCATCCTGACCGGGGTGGGCGTGGCCTATCCGTTGAAAAACGGCTTTTCGACCGGGGGCATGGATATCGTGGCCGTGGTCTTGGAAAAGACGACAGGCCGGACGATTGGGACGCTCATGATGATGATCAACTTCAGCATCGTGATCCTGGCCGGGTTCCTCTTTGGCTGGGAGAGTGCTTTATACACAATCATCTCGATTTATGCAATGTCGCGGGTCGTCGACAGCATCCACACCCGGCACCAAAAGCTGACGGCCTTCATCGTGACCACCCGGCAAGATGACGTGATTGTTGAGCTAAATAAGACTTTGATTAGGGGTATCACGGTGATGCCATCATTCGGAGCCTATACCAGAAAAGACAGTGCCGTCCTGATGACCGTTATATCACGGTATGAACTTTATGCATTGGAGCACGCGGTCAAGGACATCGACCCCGGGGCCTTCGTCAACCTGGTCAACACCGTGGATATTGAGGGGAACTTCTACAATGAGACGGAGCAATTGAAGTTGAAGCAAACCACACAACAAAAGTAGGTTCAGGATTGCCCTAGGGCGCTGGAACCGGTATAATAACACTATTCAACGAGAAGAAGGGAACGAGAGAAATGCCAATCGTAAACATCGACTTAATTGCTGGCCGTTCACAAGATCAACTGAAGGCCTTAGTCCAAGACGTCACGACTGCGGTCACCAAGAACACGGGCGCACCCGCAGAACACGTGCACGTCATCTTACGTGAAATGCAACCTAACCGTTACGGCGTGGCCGGCGTTTTAAAGAGTGACGAAAAGTAGCAAATATTTGCGAAAACTTATAAACCGCCACCAACCCTGATATACCGGTGTTGGTGGCGGTTTCATTTTGAAAAAGGTTTGGCTTAACCATCTCTTTTAGGTATACTGGTAACAAGTGCGACATCACGGCAAGATTAGGCCGTCGCTAACGAACGAATGAATGGAGAGTTGAACGATGAGTGATCAACAATACATGATGGCAATTGATGAAGGGACGACGAGTACCCGGGCTATTTTATTCGACCGGCACGGCCAAATTGCGGGACAGGCACAACGGGAGTTCCACCAGTACTTCCCGCAACCAGGTTGGGTCGAACATGATGCCAACGAGATTTGGAACGCGGTCCAATCCGTCATTTCCGACGCGTTAATTGATTCAGATGTGCAACCGTACAAGGTGCGGGGCATTGGGATCACCAATCAACGGGAAACGGCGATCATTTGGGACAAGAAGACCGGCGAGCCGATTTATCACGCGGTGGTTTGGCAATCCAAACAGACCAGTGAGATTGCCGACCAATTGAAAGACGAAGGGCACACCGATGCCATTCATGAGAAGACCGGTCTGGTCATTGACTCTTATTTCTCCGCAACCAAGATTCGCTGGATCCTCGACCACGTAGACGGGGCTCAGAAGCGCGCTGAACGCGGTGAATTGTTATTTGGGACCATTGACACCTGGATTCTCTGGAAGCTGACTGGCGGGCGCGTCCACGCGACGGATTACACCAACGCTAGCCGGACCATGTTATACAACATTCACGACCTGGCTTGGGACAAAGAAATCTTAAGTTGGCTCAACATTCCAGAATCTCTGTTACCAGAGGTACGGTCCTCATCCGAAATTTATGGCTACACGGCGGGCTACACCTTTAGTGGGGTCCAAGTACCGATTGCCGGTATCGCCGGGGACCAACAAGCTGCCTTGTTCGGGCAAACGGCCTTTGACAAAGGGATGATCAAGAACACCTATGGTACCGGGGCTTTCATCGTGATGAACACGGGGGAAGAACCGACGCTGTCACACAACGGGTTGTTGACGACGATTGCCTATGGCTTGAACGGTAAGGTCACCTATGCGCTGGAAGGGTCGATCTTCGTGGCCGGGTCTGCGGTCCAATGGTTACGCGATGGCATGCGGTTCTTTGAGCACGCCAGCGAATCCGAAAAGATGGCGGTCGATGCGCAAACGACTGGCGATGTCTACGTCGTGCCTGCCTTTACCGGGTTAGGTGCGCCATACTGGAATCAAGAAACGCGGGGCGCTGTCTTTGGCCTGACCCGTGGGACCACTCGGGAACAATTCGTCCGGGCCACGGTTGAGGCGATTGCCTACCAGACGCGTGACGTGGTCGATACCATGACCAAGGAAACGGGCTTACACCTGCAGTCCCTGAGTGTCGACGGTGGGGCGGCCAACAATAACTTCTTGATGCAGTTCCAAGCAGACATCTTGAACACGCCGATCAAACGGGCGGCTATCAATGAAACCACAGCGCTGGGGGCGGCTTACCTGGCCGGCCTAGCCGTTGGTTTCTGGCCGGATATGGACACGATTCGGCAAATGCACAAGTCACGTGATGAATTCGTGCCACAGATGGCGGAAGACAAGCGGGAACACTGCTACAACGGCTGGCAAGCGGCCATTAAGGCAACGCAAGCCTTTCATCAGGATTAAATAAGTTAACATAGAAGTGAAGTCTGTCGTAAGTTGATGGATTTCACTTTTTTGCGGTGACATTTTTGGTTGCGAACGCTGTAGACGGTTAGTTTTTCCAGGTGAAAATGAGCTGTCTTGTAACCGGTTTCGGGTTACAATGGGTGTAACACTAAAGGAGGAGTCAGCGATGGCAGTCTTTTCAGATGAACAGAAGATTCAGATTCTCAGTGATTTGGTGGCGATCCACTCGGTCAACGACAATGAACTTGCCGTAGCCACCTATCTGCAGCAGCTCTTAGGCGAACATGGTATTTCAGCAAAGTTGTTACCGGTTGCTGAACGGCGGACGAACCTGGTCGCCGAGATTGGGTCTGGCCACCCAGTGCTGGCCGTTTCAGGCCACATGGACGTGGTCTCGCCCGGCGACGTTTCTCAGTGGCAAAGCGAGCCGTTTACACTGACCGAACGTGCTGGCCAGTTGTATGGTCGAGGGGCGGCTGACATGAAATCTGGTCTGGCGGCGTTGGTCATCAGCTTGATTGAATTGCACGCAGCGGGGTACCCCCAACACGGGACGATTCGCTTAATGGCGACGGTGGCCGAAGAGGTCGGGGAGACCGGTTCACAGGTCTTTTACGAGCAAGGGGCCATGAAGGATGTGGACGCCTTGCTGATTGGCGAACCGACCGGCTACAATTTATTCTCGGCGCACAAGGGCTCCATGGATGTCCGGTTAACATCGCAGGGACAGGTGGCTCACAGCTCGATGCCAGAGCTGGGGGCGAACGCCATCGATCCGCTGCTGGCGGTTTTGACGCAGGCCAACCAAGTCTTCCGGCACACGGATAAGGAAAATGCCTTGCTGGGTAAGTTAGCCTTCAACACGACCATTTTCAACGGTGGCAACCAGGTCAATTCGATCCCGGAAACGGCGACGGCAGAGATGAACGTGCGGACGATTCCGGAATTCGATAATGCGGCCGTGCGGGCTGAACTGACACAACTGGTCGACCAGCAGAATCAGACCGGGGCCCAGGTCCGCATGGACATCTACATGGATCAGTGGCCGGTCCAAGAACCTCAGGACAATCCGCTGAGTAATTTGGCAGCGAAATTGGGCGAACCCTTTGCCGGTCAGCCGATTCCTAAATTACCACTGCCGGCCGTGACCGATGCCTCGAACCTCTTGAAGGATAAGGGCCACCAATTTCCGTTCATTGTCTTTGGCCCCGGTAACCAGACAGCGCACCAGGTCGATGAGCACGTGGATCGGCAGATGTATTTGGACTTTATCACATTGTATCAGCAGTTGTTGCCAGGTTATTTGAATTTGTAGAGTGCAAAAAGCATGATACGGGGATTAGATTCAACTATAAATTATTGGTAGATAGCAATTAGGTGCGTCAATGTTGATCTGGCGGTATTTAGAAGGTATTGCAAGCCACTTGTAGCTAGCAAGAATGGCCTATAACAGGGTTGATGATCATAATAAAATCGGAAAGAATGTGGCTGAGGGGCATTTTCTTCCGATTTTTTGCTACCAATACGACTGTTATTAAGAAAGGGCCTGGCAAAAATAAGCGTTCTAGAGTTACTACGGATAATTAATGTTATGTAAAGTAAAAGATTGTGACTCAATCGTGGCAATTTTAGTACGGCAATTTTAGTAGAACCCAAAAAGAAGCCCTGAGAAATTTTCTCGGAGCTTCCTTTTAATGACGAATTCAACTAGCTACTCAGCCAATTTGAGATAGTCTTGCAGGTAGTCGGCCAAGCCATCGTGGTCGTTGTCCAGTTCGGTGACATCTTGGGCCAGCCCCTTAATGGCCGTCGTGGCATTTTGCATGGCGACACCCCAACCGGCATAATCGATCATGGCTGTGTCGTTGTGTTCATCACCAAAGGCCACGATGTTCTTGCGTTCCACGTGGTAGTGGTGCGCTAGGGCTTCCACACCGGTAGCCTTTTGCACGCCCTTGACGCCAAGTTCGACCACAGAGTTTGGACCGCCCCAAGGTGCTGCGTCGACTTCATCACTGAAGTTGTGCTTCAGGTAGCTCAGGAGATGTTCCTGGTGGCTCCGGTCGACCGCTACCGTCAGACTGGTGGGGTTTTCGGTCAGGGTCTTCTGGTTTAGAATCTGGTTACTCTGGAGGACGGACGGGAAGAAGCCGACTTCAACGGGTTGATCACGTACGGCGAGAAACAGGTTCTTGCCTTCAGCTGCGATCATATTGATGCCGAGCTCTTCACGGTGCGCCAACAGGTCGAAGGCGACTTCCTTGTTAAAGGTATATTGATATTCATGCGGCCATTGGGCATGGGGGATATGACCCAGACTTCCGTTAAAGTTGATCATGGGCCCGTCCAAATGAAGCTCGTCGTAAAAGTTAGCAGAGATTCGGTTAGGGCGCCCAGTCACGATGCTGACGATGTGACCGGCTTCACGCGCTTGTGTTAAAACGGCCTTAGTCTTAGCGGAGATTTGGGCATCCGCGTTTAAGGTCGTGCCATCTAGGTCAATGGCGATTAATTTTCTTTCCAAAGAGAGACACCTCACATTTCGTTGGTTGATTGGATTTTCGATCAAAATAAACTAGCCCTCTCAATGTAACATAAGTCGCCGAAAATTACGACTATTTCGCTGTGAAGAAAGGGTAGTGCTGGTCGGGAGAAACGGGTATAATGGTTAACGTGAAATGAACGATTTGAAGCATTCTGTATATAGCAATTTTGAAATTGTATCTAACAAGATGGAGGCATAACGGTGAATTTACCTGAGGACTTTAAGACAAAATATCAGCGGTTGCTGGGATCGAGTGCAGCGGATTTCTTCGCTAGCTTTGACACGCCCAGCCTCAGTGGCTACCGCACGAATCCGGCCCATCACCAGTTGCCGGAACGATTAACAGCAGCGCCGACCGTGCCGTACGAACCTCGCGGCCATTTTGGGTCAGTTGGTGGCCGGACCTTGATGCACCAAAGTGGTGCGGTCTACAGCCAAGAACCCAGTGCCATGTTTGTGGGCGCTACGGCGGCACCGCAACCCGGTGAGACCGTGTTGGACCTGTGTGCGGCACCCGGGGGAAAGACAACGCATTTAGCCAGTTATCTCCAAGGCACTGGCTTGTTGGTGACCAACGAGATCAACCGCAAGCGGGTCAAGGTCCTGGCGGAAA
Source organism: Levilactobacillus brevis (assembly GCA_003666485.1). Taxonomy (GTDB): domain Bacteria; phylum Bacillota; class Bacilli; order Lactobacillales; family Lactobacillaceae; genus Levilactobacillus; species Levilactobacillus yiduensis. Next base: position 2,164,419 of record CP032931.1, on the reverse strand, counting down.
ACGTTGAACGCTTTGGCGTGCAGTCGGCAGTCATTTTGAATGAATCGCCCGATCGGTTAAGTCCCATCTTCCCGGACTTTTTTGACAAGGTGTTGGTCGATGCACCATGTTCTGGTGAAGGTATGTTTCGTAAGGACCCCGCGGCCATGGATTATTGGTCTCTGGATTACGTCAACGAGTGTGCCACGCGGCAAAAGGAGATCATGACCGAGGCGCTCAAGATGGTGAAGCCTGGTGGCCAGTTGATCTATTCGACCTGTACGTTTGCGCCAGAAGAAGATGAGCAGATGATGGCCTGGGTCCTGAAAAACTACCCGGACTTTCACCTGGTGCCTATCGACAAGGTGGGTGGCGTGATCGACGCCCGGCCAGACTGGGCCGATGGCAACCCCGAATTAAAGAAGGCGGCCCGGTTGTTCCCACACCTGTTACAGGGCGAAGGGCATTTCGTGGCCAAGCTTCAGCGCGATGCCGGCGAGGCTCAAGCACCACACGGTACCGCTAAATTAGGGACGCCGTTGACCAGCGACCAGCGCAAATTGTGGCAGGACTTTGCCCAAACGGTGCTGGGGAAAACGGCCTTTACCAATCTCATCACGGTCAAGGACCAGTTATTTGCAGTCCCTGCAGGCTTGCCAAACCTGAAAAAGTTACACGTTTTCCGGCCCGGCCTGCACCTGGGAACGTTTAAGAAGAACCGGTTCGAACCGGCTTACGCCTTGGCTCTGGCCAGTGGCCCGCAACAGGTCGCCCACACGCTTGCCATCACGGATACGCAGTGGCGGGCTTGGGTCCACGGTGAGACGTTCACGCTGACGGATGCGCCGCAAAAGGGCTGGTACTTACTGGTCTGTACGGGGCAACCCGTGGGCTTTGGCAAGGTCGTTGGCACGACCGTCAAGAACTTCTTCCCGAAAGGCTTGCGCTTCACCGTTTACGATGATGATGTAAACACAGCCAATTAAAAAAATCCCCTGTGACCCGCCAAACGAGGCAGATGGTCACAGGGAATTTTTAGTTGTCTATAACAAGAAACTGATTTTAAAGGCTTAATACTGCAGACACCGTTGCCGGCAATAACTCTCTAATGCTGGCGACAACAAGAGCCGCTGGGTCTGTAGTGCCGCCAAGTTGCGGGTACCAAGTAATGTCATGATGTCCCGCAACCCCTCTTGCCAGTCCAGTAACCTGGCTGTCGTGGTGGCCTCATCCGTTTTGATCAGGCTGTGGAGGATCTGACCGGCACTGCCAACGACGGTCGCGCCGAGAGCCAGGGCCTTGGCCGCGTCTAACGGTTGCCGGACGCCACCCGTGGCGATGACCTGGAGTTGCGGCACTTGGCGCGCTTCGAAGAGAGACTCTACCGTGGTTTGGCCCCAGCCATCGAGGTAGCTGAGTTCCTTGTTAGGCCGCCGGAAGTTTTCAATCTGCACGAAGTTCGTGCCGCCACGGCCACCCAGATCAACGTACTGGACACCCACGGCCGCCAATTTTGCCAAGGTTTCTTGAGCCATGCCGAAGCCGACCTCCTTGACGATGACGGGCACGTCTAGAGCAGCGACGGTCTGACCGATGCTGTCCAGCCAATGGAATTCGCGGTCGCCCTCGGGCATCACGAGTTCCTGGGCGGTATTGACGTGAATCTCTAGGGCGTTGGCCGCCAGCATGTCAACGGCAGTTTGTGCCTGGGCCACCGTGTGTCCGGCACCGATATTGGCGAGAACGATGCCATCGGGGTTATTTTCCCGCAATGGCGTAAAGGTCTTGGCCGTGCTGGCGTCTTGGAGCGCAATGCTCTGTGAGCCACTGGCCACGGCCATACCGGTCGCCGCTGCGATGCGGCCCAATTGGGCGTTGACCAAGCCAGTCCGGGGACTGCCACCGGTCATGGCCTCGATCAAAAATGGGACGGGTAACCGCAGTGGCCCCAACTGTGTCGTCAGGTCCACGTCACGGACGGCGATTTCGGGCAGACTTTGGTGGATGAATCTGAGTTGGTCGAACTGGCTAGCAGCGACGGGTTGATAGAATTTTTCCGCCAACGACAGATGCTCGTCCTTGCGGTGGGCGTGACGTGTAAGATCCATGCGGATTCACTCCTTACTCGATAACGTGATGGACGTTGAGCTTCAATGGTTCAATGCCGCGGCCTTCCCATTCCTTGAGGAGGTGGGCCAGGTCCTTGGCGGCGTTAATGATGACGATACCACAGTCCCCGCCACCGGCACCGGACGACTTGGCGGCACCGCCGATGTGGACCGCAATGTCGCACATCGTTTTCAGCAGGGTGGTCTCAATCGTCACGTGGCTCAGGCAGGCCAAACGGTTCAGTAGTTGCCGGTTAACGGCGATTTCGCGTTGAATGGCGTCGAGGTCTTGATCATGGAAGCCCTGAATCATGCGTTGCAAGCATTCCCGACTTTCCCGTAAGAAAGCGTGGTAGTCCTTGCGCCGCGTTGCCTTGAAGAGGGCAATCTTGTCGACCAGATGAGAGGTGGAAGCCGGCGTACCAGTCCACCCAATCATCAGACGTAGGGATTCGGGCGGCGTCAAAAGTTCGATCTGCAGGCCAGGCCAATCGGCGTCTAACAGCTTCGTTAACGATAACTCTCGCCGTGCGGAAGCCAACCAGTCGCGGTCAAAGGCCTGGTAGGCGATCCAGCCGCCATAAACAGACGCGGCGATGTCACCTAATGAGCCGTTGCCTTGGACGTCTAAATGGGCAATAGCGGCTAATTTGAACAGCCGGTCCTTGCTCATCTTGATGCCATAAAATTGGCAGAGTGCCTTAACGGTGGCGACGGTCACGGCCGCAGAGGAACCCAGGCCGTATTTTTTACCATCCGCGCTGTCGAGGTCACTGTTCACGTTTAGGTGATAGATGGCCAAGGGCTTGCCCAGCGCTTGGGCGTACTGTTCGGTCAGGCGAATGGCCGAGAGGATGTAGTGGAAGGGATTATCACGGTTATCAAAAACCAATTCCGTTCCTTGGCGTTGCCAGTACAGCGAATTTTCTTGGTACTGCTTGGACGCGATCCGCCCGTAGTCTTGGCTGGGGGTGATGGTCACGGTCACAAACTGGTTGAGGGCAACAATAATTGCCGGGTAACCGGGTTCGACCACGGCATACTCGCCGGCAATGTAAAGTTTTCCGGGTGCTTGCGCGGAAATCAATAAATCAGGTCCCTTCTTGTTTCGTTGACGTTTTTTTAACTAAAATTATGGTGTGATTGTCAGACAACCACTATGTATCAGGTCACAGTGACCTACAGAAACTGAATGCCGGGACCGGGGTGAGCGACCACGACCCGGTCGGCGCCAAATTGGGCGGCCAACTGAGTCGTGACGGCGGGCAGGTCGGGCGTTTGGCAAAAGACTTTGAGATTTGGCCCCGCATCTAGCGTGTAGTAACACGCCACGCCGGTCTCGCGCAGGTTGCGGACCGTTTGCATCGCCGTTAAGGTATCGCCATTGAAGTAACTGTATGGTGGGTTGGCACTCAGCGTTAACGCGTGCATCCGCATGGCGTTGGCTTCCAGAATCTCACCGGTCGTGGTGAAGTCTCGCGCCAAGATGGCGGGTTTGATAGCGGCCAAATCGCTGGCGACCACTTGTTTCCAGGCTGGGTAGTAAGGCGACGTGGTCACGCTACTTTGCATCCCTTGTCTGGAACTGATTTTCTTGTGGTGTGGGTCTAGCAACAGGGCCACCATGGCAATGGGCCAGTCGACCTGTTCTTGAAGCGGCACGGCCACAGAGGTCTGGTCGTCGTGACCGGCTTGCCATTCTACGAAGCCACCGAAGATGGAGCGCGTCGCGGAACCGGACCCCCGCCGTGCCAATCGGGACAGGTCACTGGGTGACAGCTCTAGGCCGGCCGCACGACTAGCCGCACCAGCCAAGGCCGCAAATGCCGAGGCGGAGGACGCTAAGCCCGCTGCGGTGGGCACGTGGTTGGTCGAAATGACCTGGGCGAAGCGAGTCTCACCGCTACATTGCCGGACTAAGTCTAAGAATCGGCGTACCTTTTGACTGGCTGTGTCGCTTAAACGCGTGCCGTCTAACGTGACGGTATCGGCAGTGAGCGCCGTGTCAAAGGCAACGGTCGTGTCCGTGTAAAATTGGTCTAGCGTCAGCGATAGGCTACTGGTTTGGGGGATGATCAGGTCGGTATCGGCCTTCCCCCAGTATTTAACTAGGGCGATGTTGGTGTGCGCGCGTGCGGTCACAGCGGTCATTGGGGTTCCTCCTCTAAGTTAAAGGCTTCCGTCCAGGTCTTGGTGGCACCAGCGGCCAAGAGGCTGGCTTCAACGTGTTGCGTGGTCGTCAGGTCAGGGCACAGGGCAATCAAGCAACCGCCCATGCCGCCACCGGTCAATTTGGCGCCCAGAGCCCCGTTTTGCCGGGCAACTTGGGTCAAATGGTCGAGGGCCGTTGAACTGACGCCGAGTCCCCGTAATTGGTCCTGGGCATCGCTCATGATCTGGCCCAAATGCATCAGGTCCGGTGCGGCCAACGCAATGCGCGCCTGATGGCTGAGTTCGCCCAAACGCGTGATCTGTTGCGTCGTTTCTTGCGGAAAGGCCATCTTGCGCCGCGCAACAGCGGCCACGGCTTGACCCGTTTGGCCCTTGATGCCACTGTCGGCAATGACCAGGTAGCCCTGAAGCGTAAAGGGAATCTGCAGGGTTTCTTGGTGCGGGACGAACCAGATGGGGACGTCGGAGCTGACGGTGGCGGCGTCAATGCCGCTGGGATTGCCATGCGTGATCTTTTCGGCGATCTCTACGGTACTGAGTAATAGGTCCCGAGTCAGTGGGCGTTGGAAAAAGTGGTACATGGCGCGCGTAATGGCCACGGCCACGGCCGCTGAAGAACCCATACCCCGTTCGGCCGGTAAATCACTGGTGATGGTCATGGTAAACGGGGTAGACTGGGCGTCAAAACGGTTTAACAGCGTCGCCATTAACGCGGCCACGCCCGCCAAGTTCTGGCCCATTTGCGCAATGGGACCGTCGAAATAGCGACTGGCGATGGTCTGGCCGGTGGTTGCGGGGGCCATGACCACCCGGGTCGTCACCGAAGGCAGGGGCAACGCGATGGCCGGTTGGCCGTACACCACGCTGTGATCCCCAATAAGAATGATTTTCGCGCTACTTTTGCCGATTGCCGTTTGACCCAAGTCTCCTCGCTCACTTTCCTTGTCGAATTTTACTTACCAGAAAATATCATACTCTACTGATTGGCGTTGCGCTAGCTTTGACCTTTAAAATCCCGGATTCACGTAAAAATTAACCCTTTCTATAGAAAGTCGCTGGTAATTGACTAAACAATCCGAAATGGTGTTTGCTGGCCGCCTTACCGTTCGCTAACCTGATACTGAGCAAACCAGTGCCTGCGGCTGCCAGATATTCCGCCTGCTATGGGGAACACTTCCAGCCAAAGAGCGGGCTTCCGGCTCGCTTGAAAGCCTTGCAAAAAGCGCAAGTCTCTCAAGTCGTCCCACCCAGTAACCTGGCAAAAGACGCCAGCTAACAGGGTCGACACAGCTGGCTACACCTCTGGCCTCCTCCGGCAAGGTTGGCACGTGGCCATTAATCCTGGTGGCAGGCAACGACTGGGGTAGCTTGTTTCGGCCGAAAGATACCGTTATTGACAGTCATCACCGTAGCCGAGAGTTCGCTAGATATGAGTTCAGCCGTGGGAGTTCCCTTAGCGGCGGGGTTCTTGCCGGTTAGGGAACTGGCAACTTGAAGACGCGGGTTGTCGGCTTCAAGTTGAGGTCCGAGACCGCTCTTTGGCTCGGACCGGCACCCACCGCGTTCCGACTCATATCTAGCGAACGGTAAGGCGGCCAGTTTTATCAAATTTCCAGTATTTCGGCCAGTCTTTCAGCTAAGGACAACTTAACTATCATACCAGACTGAAATTGCTATGGTAAATAGTTCGGTGTAAAAATTTCTGTGGCCGCCATTTCATCGGGTGACGTGTTAAGCCTACCGTGTCGCTGATTGCCTAGCTTGCGCGCAAAAAAAGCGGCGCGGTCGGCTACTCAGGCGTAGCGTTAGCGGGCCAAGTGGTGTATCATAGTGCCAGTTATTATCGCAATTGTGCAGAAATTGGTGAGCATATTATGGATAAAGACACGGTTTATGCGGTGGTCGATATTGAGACCACCGGAACCAGTGTGACAGATGGCGACCGCATTATCCAGATTGGGTGCGTCTTCGTCCAGCATAATCAAATTATTAATCACTTCGAGACGGACGTGAACCCGTTACGGGAGATTCCCACAGCGATTACCCGGCTGACGGGCATTTCCAATCAACGGGTCCGGCACGCACCGCTCTTCGATGACGTTGCCGGGACCCTGTATAGTCTCTTGACCAATACGGTGTTTGTGGCCCACAACGTCAATTTTGACCTGCCGTTTATCAACGCAGAGTTCAACCGGGTCGGGTACCCCGAACTCACGATTGAGGCGTTGGATACGGTGTCTCTGAGTCAGATTCTCCTGCCCACGTCACCCAGCTTTCGGCTGCGGGACTTGAGCGGCTACTTCAATATCGAACACGACAGCCCGCACTCCGCAGACAGTGATGCCAGCGCCACGGCCGAGCTGTTTATTTTCCTGTTCCGCCGGTTGCGGGCTTTACCGCAAGTGACGCTGCAAAAAATGATCGATTTACACCCAGATCTACCGCTCCAAACGGCGGCACTTTTTGACGTGGCCCACCGGTTGAATGAGGAGCAGCCCCGTAAGTTGCCAGACTACTTGTATATCAAGAACGGCCTGGCTTTGCGCAAACCGGGGGAGACGCCGGCCACCACGCTGGCAGAACCCAGCAAGTATCCCAAGACCAAGAAGCAAAAGCAAAAATTGATGCCGGACAACCTGGAATGGCGGCCGGAACAGGCGAAGATGATGAATTACATTTACAACAACTACGCCCATGCCGACCAGCATCCCGTCAAGCAGATGATCGTCGAAGCGCCGACCGGTATTGGGAAGAGCCTGGGCTACACGCTACCGATGGCGTATTTGGGGCAAACGGGGCGGCCGGTGGTCATCAGTACGGCGACCACCCTGTTACAGGAGCAGTTGCTGGATCAGACGATGCCGTTACTCAATGCCATCGTGCCGTTTCCAGTCAACGCGGTCTTGGTCAAGGGCAGTCGCCATTACCTGGACCTCCAACGCTTTGCGACCACGCTGAAAGTGGCGGAGTCGTCCAAGCAAACGCAACTGCTCAAGCTACGGCTCCTGGTCTGGTTGACCATGACCACGACCGGCGACCTGGATGAACTGCACCTGGCGACGTACCGGGCCCCGTATTTCCAAGAGATCATGCACGAGGGGGCAGTGACCGCGGACAATCCATTTTACACGGATGACTTCTTGCGGCGGCGCGACCAGCGGCTGGAGACGGCCCAGATGATCATCGTCAACCACGCCTATTTGAGTGAACATGCGCTCGACTTGGGTGAACGACTGCATCGGCCGTACCTGGTGATCGACGAGGCACAGCACCTGCCGGATAGCACGCTCAAGCAGCGGCGGACCCAGGTCAAATTTGCCCAGTTGGTCAACGAACTTCATCACGTGCAACGCGACATTGGCCGCGAGACGGGGCCGAGCCTCTTGAGCCTCTTTCACGGCGATGCGGCGGCCGTGGCGACGCTACACCGCATCTTGGCGGTGAGCCAAACGCTGGAAACGCAGCTGGAGGCGCTGGTCAGCCAGCTCTTCTTGCGCTTCTTGGCCGCTAAACGGCCCAACAACCACAACCAGATTATTGAAGAGCTGATTCCGGCCGCGGACTTGGCCGCTGAACTCGACCGCGGGGACGCGGTGGCCAAGGCAACAGCCGCCACCGACGACCTGTTGGCCGAACTCGGCGCTCTGCGGCAACAATTTGACAGCCAGTCCGACCGGTTTGCGGCCTCCGAGCGCTACTTGTTTGAACAGGTCGACACCCGGATTCATTTATTTGATGACCAAATGAGTCAGCTGTTGACCATTTTGCGGCAGGTCGTCGATCAGGCACCCGCCAGTCTCTTTTGGCTGACCATCAATCACGTGGGGGACCGCAACAGTCTTCAACTGGCCAGTGGGTTACTGGCGACCGAGGGCTTCTTGCGCAACCAGTTGTATGCGGGCTTTCAGCCAGTCCTGTTGACCGGGGCCACGTTATTTTCCTCCGGTCGTTCGCAGTACGTCTTGGATCAATTCGACTTAGACCGCGAGCAAACGACGACGCACCGGATGCGTTCCAGCTTTGATTACGCCCAGCAGGCCGAGCTGTTCATCAGTGATGCCGGGCCGAACCTCAGCCGGGTAGCGCCTGCCGATTACGTGACCTACTTGGCCGCGGCGATTGGTGAAATCGCGGGGGCGGTGAATAAGCAGACGTTGGTTCTGTTCAATTCACTTGCCGTGATCGAGCAGGTCTATCAGAAGTTGTGTGCCCAGCCCGAATTTGCTCAGCGTGAGATCTTTGCGCAGGGGATCAGTGGGAGTCGTGAGCGGATCGCCAAACGGTTTGCGACCAGCCACGGCGCAATTTTACTGGGGGCGGCCAGCTTCTGGGAAGGTATTGATCTACCCGCCGAACAGCTGGAGCTCCTGATCGTCACGCGGCTGCCGTTCGATTCGCCGGACCGCGTCTTCGTCAAGGCCAATTACGCGCGGCTGGAAGCGGCTGGCAAGAATCCATTTTACAGTGCGGCTTTACCCGCGGCGACGTTGAAATTGCGCCAGGGAATCGGCCGGTTGATTCGGACACCGCACGATCGTGGGGCCATTGTCATTTTGGACCAGCGCCTGTTGGAACGCCACTACGGGCAATCGATCCTACGCGCACTGCCGGCTGATCTGCCGCAGGCCACGGGAGATGCCAGCGCCATTGCCCAAGGATTAGTTAATTTTTTTGAAAAAAAGACGGACAACTCGGTGACACCCCCCGAAGTCTGATATAATTGGAAAAGATTGAAATTCGACAAGGGAGACCGATGGAAATTGATGAGACAACAGTATCAACGACGTCAGCGGCCGCATCATTGGGTCCTGCTGAGCGTGCTGCTGGTGATCTTGGTGATTCTGATCAGTGCGGCGGTGATGGTCAATAAGGCCACGAAACCCCTGACTCAAAATCAAGCTCACGCGGAAGCCGTCGCTAAAAAATCGGGTCATTTGACCAGTACCAGTAATTTTTACTGGACCAACTTGGATACGACTTACTATACCGTTGCGGGGAAGAACAAGGCCAAGCAAAACGTTTACGCCATCGTGCCCAAGACCGGCAATAATGTCACGGTCTTAAAGCAAACGGACGGGTTGTCCCGCAACACGGTGCTTCAACGGGTTTGGCAAAAGAATCCCAAGAAGGTCTTATCCGCGGCACTGTGCGTGTTCAACGGTAAGCCCGCTTGGCAGGTCAGCTACCTGAACCAGAGTGGCAAACTGTGCTACGTGACCTACCAATACAGCACGGGCAAGATGCTCCAACAGATTTCAAACATTTAACGACTGGAGGCGGGGATACGATGCAACTCGCAAAACGCGCATTAGCAGTCCAACCTTCCGCAACCCTAAAGACCGGGCAACGGGCCCAGGAGCTACGGGATGCGGGAGTCGACGTGATCAACCTGAGTGTTGGCCAACCGGACTTTCCGACACCCACGGCCATTAAGGACGCCACCGTGGCGGCGATTCGGGCCAATCAAGTCGACGGCTACACGGCTACAGCGGGGATCTTACCGCTACGCCAGGCCGTCGCTGACCACTTAGCGGCCACCCAACACGTGTCCGTTACCGCAGACCAAGTCGTGGTGACGACGGGTGCCAAATTGGCGCTCTACGCGCTGTGTCAGGTGGTCTTGAACCCGGGCGACGCAGTCTTATTGCCGGCGCCTTACTGGGTCAGTTACAGCGAACAGGTCAAGTTGGCTGGCGGGGTGCCCATCGAAGTGGCGCCCACGGCCAGCTTAAAGGTCACGCCGGCGCAACTAGAAGCCGCCGTGACGCCAGCCACCAAGGCCATCATTTTAAACTCACCGCAAAACCCCAGCGGTCTGGTGTATACGCCAGATGAGTTGCGGGCTATCGGAGAGTGGGCCGTTAGCCATGACCTGTTGATCGTGGCGGATGAGATTTACGGCGACCTGATCTACGATGGGCAGCGGCCGGCAACGTCGATGTTGACGCTGGGGACGGCCATTGCTGATCACACCGTGCTGGTCAACGGGGTCTCCAAGACCTACGCGATGACTGGCTGGCGAATTGGCTATGCCGTGGGACCGCAATCGATCGTGGCCGCGTTAACGACGGTGTTATCCCACATGACTGGGAATGCGGCAGCGGTCAGTCAAGCTGCCGCGTTAGCCGCCTTAACGGGTGACCAAACGCCAGTCGAACAGATGCGCGCGGCGTTCCAACAACGACTGGACACCATTTACCCGCTGCTAACGGCGCTACCGGGGTTCCAGTTGGCCCACAAGCCACAGGGGGCGTTCTACCTGTTCCCCGATGTGCATGAGGCCATGCGGTTAAAGGGCACGACCACGACTGATGACTTTGTCGCGGCCGTCTTGGATCAGGCCCACGTGGCGGTGGTCACGGGCGCTGCCTTTGGCCTTCCCAACCACATCCGTTTGAGTTACGCCACGGACCTGGATTCGCTAAAAACGGCGATGGCCCGGCTCCAGACATTTATGACGACAGATTAAGTTAGTTTTTAACGATCGGACCGCAACTGCTGGGTTCGGTCGTTTTCATTCAAAATCAGGAGGGGTTTCACCATGGATGATTTTATCCAACGTTACGTGCAGGCGGGACAGACTAGCGTGGCCAACTACCTGTTGGACCATTTCCGCGAGGTGGGGATGACCACCGACCAGTTGCTGGTCTTCTTCCAACTGCGACGCTACATGGATCGCGGCACGCAACTGCCCAATGCCGACGAAATTGCGGCTCACTTGGGTTGGGATAAGCAAAAAGTCTATCAGCTCTTACATGAATTGATTACGAATAAGTTAATGACGATTACCACGGTGACCGACAGTCAGGGCCAAAAGCAAGACGCCTATGACTTTCGCCTACTGACGGAAAAGCTCAGCCAGCTGGCCGTGCAGGAGACCCATCAGGCGGCTAAGGCGACCGTCAGTAATGACCGCTCTGCCGTGTTCAACCAGATTGAAACGGAATTTGGTCGGCCACTGTCGCCGCTGGAAATGGAAAGCATTACGCAGTGGTTGGATCAGGACCACTACCGCCCAGAGTTGATTCAACTGGCCCTAAAGGAAGCAGTGCTGAGTCAGGCGTACAGTCTGAAATACATGGACCGGATTCTCTTAAGCTGGGAACGCAAGAACTTAAAGACGGCGGCTCAGGTCCAACGTGAAAAGGAACGCCAAGAGCCGCGGCGGACCAATCAGTCGACCGGTGGCAATCAAGGTGGCGGCGAGGTGCCTGACGTGCCGATTTTTAAGCTGACGGATCAATAAACGAACCGATTTTTGAACAATGAAGGGCCTGGGAGTTTTTCCTGGGTCCTATTTTATTGGCTTGGTGTCTGGAGCCAAGCGCGTTGGTATCGCTGAACTGATGTGGTTGTCTCACGCTTATTTAAAAAATTTTCTTGCTATGGAACGCGTTCCATACGGTATGCTAAGGGTATTCAGAAGACGAGAGGAGCTTTCCCATGATTAAGCACATTTTTTCTGATATGGACGGGACCCTGTTGAACAGTTGCGGGGAGCTGAGTGCCACCACGATTGCGGCAGTCAAGGCAAGTGATGTGCCGTTCACCTTGGTGTCCGCGCGAGCACCGCTAGAGATGGCTAAGGCGATTGGCCAGTTGGGTTTAACGGCCCCACAAATTGCCTTTAACGGTGGGCTGATCTTCCATCCCCAGACCGGGGCGGCGGTGGTGCAACATCCCTTGCCAAAAGCGGTTAGCGTGGCGTTATTGACCGTGATCGAACGGGATTTCCCCACCGTTAGCGTGAGCGTCTACGACCAGACGAGTTGGCTGACCCGCCACGTGGACGCCGGTATTTTGCATGAACAGGTCCTGACGCATCAAAGTCCCATCGTGGTGCACCAACCACTGGCACAACTGGCCCAAACGCGGCAACTGATGAAAATTATGTTGATTGTGGGCGCGGCAACGGTTATGGTGGACTTACAGCGGGCGTTGACGGCATTGGACTTGGCCGTCAACATCAAGCAGTCCGGTCAAGAATACCTGGAAATCACCAGTGCACACGCCCAGAAATCCAGTGGTATTGCCGTGTTGCTGCAACAGCGGCAAGTATCCGCCAATGAGGCCGCGGCGTTTGGTGACGGCCACAATGATCTGCCCATGCTCCATGCGGTGGGGCTCCCCATCGTGATGGGCAATGCCACGGCGGAGATTCAAGCGGCGGGGCAGCACGTGACCAAGACCAACGATGAGAACGGCGTGGCCTATGCCATGGCCCACTGGTTAGGTGCCAATTAAATAAAATGAAAAGAGGGGGTGACGGCATGACGACAATCAAGGATGTGGCGCGACTGGCTGGCTACTCACCAGCGACCGTTTCACGCGCCATCAATCACAGTGGGTACGTTTCTGCGGCGGCTGCGGCCAAGATTCAAGCGGTGATTGCCCAGTTGGACTATGTGCCCAATGATATTGCTCGTGATTTGAGTCAGGGCCGGACCGTCAACGTGGGTGTAGTGGTCCCGCACCTCAATCACCCGTACTTCACTCAGGTGTTCAACGGCATTCTCACGGCGGCCTTTGCGGCGGATTACAACGTGGTCCTGTTACAGTCCAAGTACGACGCCGACCTCGAACGCGGTTACCTGGAACAGCTCCACCGCAAGGCCTTTGATGCGTTGATCTTTACCTCGCGCGCCATCCCGTTAGCGGAACTCGCCGCCGCCCAAAAATACGGCCCCATCATCTGTTGCGAAGACCCCGGGGATTATCCCTTGGCCGCAGCGTATTCGCAACGAACGGCGGCTTATCAGGCGGCTTTTCGCTGGATTCAAACACAAGGCTACCACCACATTGGGCTGACCCTCAGCCGTTCGGATAAATTGAGCGCGACCACCCGGCTGACGTTGGCCACTTACGCCACTATTTTTGGCCATGCCCCGGATCCGGACCTGGTGGCGCTGGGTGTCACGACGTTTGCGGACGGCTACCAAGCGGCGCAAACGTGGGCGGCGCAGGCCAGTCAGCCGGACTTTATCTTTAGTAACGGCGATGACATTGCGACGGGCATTCGGCAATTTTACCTGGATCACCAGTTAGCGGTCCCACCGCTAATGGGCCAGGAGAATCAATTGTCTGGTCGCTTGTTGGGACTGCCAACCATCGATCACCATTTTCAGCAGGTCGGGGCGGCGGCCTTTCACCTGGCTGCTAGTCGGCAGGTGACCCACGTCCCGGTTGCGGCAGAACTGATTTTACGATAGGGAGCAATTAAAAATGAAATTCTACTTTGTAAGACACGGCGCAACCCAAAATAATCAGGCCAATACCTTCAATGGCGGCGGGGTCGATTCACCGTTGACGCCGGCTGGGCGCCAATCTGCCCAACGCCTGGGCCAGTATCTCAAGCAAGTGACCTTTGATGCGGCGTACGTGTCACCCCAGCAGCGGGCACAGACGACGGCCCAGCTGATTTTGACGGAGAATACGCATCCGGTGCCACCCGTAACCGTCACGCCCTTTCTACGGGAAATGGTACTGGGAGACTGGGACGGCACGCCCATTGCCAGTCACGTGAACGAACCGGAATACGCCGATTATTTTGACCATCCCGCGCGCTTTTCCGGTTCGCGGCTACACGCTGAGAGCTACGCTGACGCGGTGGCCCGCGGGCGGCAGGCGCTGCGTCAGATCATCCGGGAGCAATCCACGACGGCCAACATCTTAGTCGCCAGTCACGGACTACTACTGACGAGTCTGTTGGAGACGTTACGCGGGACGCCGCTTGACGCCATTCGGCAAGATGGCCTGCTGGCAACCGCGAGCGTCACGGTCATGACGACGCAGGATGGCCAACAGTTTACAGTTGATGCCTGGGCCGTGAAACCTGAAAGCTAAGTTAAAAAACGTGCCCCAGCACCAGGTCGATCGACCGGTACTGGGGCACGTTTCGTATGCACTTAATTAATTACTATTACTGCTCTTATCAGCGGTCTTTTGCGTGGTTGTCGACGCTGACGAGGACTGCGTGGTCGATGTGGAATTGCTCGTCGTGTTGTCATCGTCATCACCCGTGCCACCACCCGGCGTCTGCTCGGTGCTAGAGGATTCCTTGCTGGTGCTGGATTCCGTCGTCGAGGAGCTAGCTTGCGTGGTGTTGGAGTTGGTCGTGACCTGGTTGTTGCTACTGTAGGCCGAAGAACTCGTGGTGTTAGTCGAACCATATTGACTCGTTGCCGTGGTATCGGCGACCGTGCCAGCGTGACCCGTGATGTAGTACTCCTTAGTCCCATTTTGTGTAGTTTCGGTGACCGTACTTGGTGCCGTCCAATCGGTGTTCGTGGACTTGCTAGCCAGGTAGGACATTTCGTACTTGTAGATCTCTTGGGCAATGGTCGTTTGCGTCTCACTGACGTAGTGGCCGGTCTGGAACTGCTTGTCATAACCGGTCCAAACGGAGATGGCGTAGTTCTTGGTGTAACCCGTGAACCAGGAGTCCATGGTTGCGCCGTCTGGGACCTTATCGGCGTAATCGTCAGGGTAGGAGTCCGTCCCGGTCTTTCCGGCTTGATACAGGCCGGAAATGGCCGCTGAACGTCCAGACCCGTTTTCGTTGGTCATGACGCCCTTCATCATATCCGTCAACATGAAGGCCGTAGCCGCGGACATGGCTCGTTTACCAGTCGCACTGTACTTGTGGGCCTTCCCGTCTTGGGTCACGACTTTGGAGACCAGGTACGGCTTGTAGTAGGTCCCACCGTTAGCAAATGCCGCATAGGCCGCTGCTTCTTGTTCGGAGGAGATGTACAGGCCGATCCCGTTTTGCAGGGTCAGCGTCTTGTCAAACGTCATCCCCAGGCCCTTCAAGAAGGACGTGGCCCGTTTGATCCCGACATTTTGTAACGTCCGGACGGCGGGGATGTTCCGTGATTCAACTAGAGCCTTGCGCATGGTGATGGTTCCTTGGTAGCGACGGTCCCAGTCGTAGAGGTTCTTGTCCGTGCCGGGGTAGGTGAAGGCCGTATCCTTGACGGGCTCGTAAGTTGGGTAGTAGAGGTGCTCGATGGCCGGACCGTAGTCCATCAAAGGCTTGGCCGTTGAGGCACTCGACCGGTCCGTTTGTACGGCACGGTTCAACCCAAAGGTCACGTTCCCGGTCTTACGGCCACCAATCATGGCAACGACTTGACCGTTGTTGGGGTTCACGATGGTCGAGCCAACTTGGAAATTATCGGACGGGAAGTTCACGTAGCCGTAGCCGTTAACGATATCGTACAGGCGTTTTTGGGCGCCCATATCGAGGTTGGTGTAGACCTTCAGGCCACCGGTCGTGGTGTTGTAGCCCTTAGACTTCAACTCGGCGTAAACCTGCTTGAGGTAGGCGTCGATCACCTTGGTGGTCTTGGGATTGGTGCTGGTCGACTTGTGGCTCTTGGTCAAGCCGGCACTGATGCTGGTGGCTTCGGCCTGTTGGGCCTGAGCCGATGTGATGACGTTGTTCTTGGCCATGGCCTCTAAGACCAGGTCTCGGCGTTTCTTCGCTAATGCAGGGTAGGTCGTTGGGTCATAGTTGGTAGGCGATTGTGGCATCCCGGCCAGGAGCGCCAATTGTGCCAGGTCCAGGTGCTTGAGCGTCTTGCCGTAGTAGTATTGCGCGGCCGTCTGCATGCCGTAGACCCCGTTGCCCATGTAGACCTTGTTGATGTAGTATTCCAAAATCTGATTCTTGGAGTAGTCGTGATCGACCTTGAGGGCTAACCAAGCCTCTTGGGCCTTACGCTTCAAGGTTCGATCGGAGGCCGCCGTCGAGAAGACGGACAGCTTGACCAGTTGTTGGGTCAGGGTACTCCCACCTTGCATCCCCAGCGAAGAGCCGGTGACGTTGGCAAAAGCCGCACCCATGATCCGAATCGGGTCGACCCCGTTGTTCTTGTAGAAACGACGGTCTTCGGTGGACACAACGGCCTTTTTCAAGGTATCCGGAATGTTCTTATTCTTCACGTAATTCCGGTTCTGTGCGCCCAGTCGTGAAATCACCCGACCGTTGGCATCGTAGACCCGCGTAGAAGTGTCACTGGATAGGGCGCCGGCGGTAATCTTCGGGGCGCTTTGGGCGTAGAAGAAGAACAGGCCCGCGCCGGCCAAAAGGCCTAAGACGATGATGGCGACGAAGACAAACAAAATACGGCGGAAAGTCCGCCAACCCGTGTGCGGCTTTTGCGGCCCACTGGGTGTACGCTCGGCGTTGCGGCTCATACGAGTCTCCCGGGTTTGATTGTTACTAGACATGGTAATCTCCTTTGCGTTTTAACGTGTTCGGCTGTTTTAGGGACCCTAGAGCAGTTGATCCACGGCTTTGAGATAGGGGATGGGCAGCTGAAGCTCCGCGGTGATGAGAATCCCTTTAGCCGCAATATCGGCGTAGGGGATGGATTTGCGACCACCGGCTTGTTGCGCATCCCAGAAGGCATACAGGTCCGTCGCTCGGTACAAGAAGACTTCTTGGCGAGTGACAAATTTAATAATGGCAAAACAAATTCCGCCTTGCGCGGAACAGGCCCGCATGTGGTCGATCTGGTGTTGATGAAAGTTCTTGAGGGGAAACGCGGATTTGTTCCGGGTCTCCTTGGCGTCAAAATCAAGGTAGTGCCCCTGGTAAACACCGTTGTAATCGGTGGTCGAGGCGGTACTGAAGTAGGCTTCCTTGATCACGGCGGCGCTACGCTTGGGGTAGTCGACCTTCACGATCTTGATGGGGGTCGGCTTCTTGTGAACGACGGCTTGCCCGGTAACTTCATAGTAGGTATTGCTTTCGTTCAGTTCCTCTTCCAACGTCATTCCCCGTTTGCCATAGTTGGTGTAGGTACTGGGAAACTTGGGCCCCGTTGGTGTTGCTGGTGCTTGATAGGCATTCCCATTGGGATACCGAATAGTCATTGACTCCTCACACTCCTTGCCTGAAAAACATCCGTTCAGTCGCGTTGACCTGTTGCTAGTCGCGTCAGCCTAGGAACCACGGCTTGCGGCGACTGCCACCGCCAACGGGCTGAACGGTCTGGTGGCCCAGTTATTGATATTATACCAAGCTGACCCGGAAATAAAAACTCTAACTGGTCTATAAATGGTCAAATTCCCCGAATTTAACGGGAATTTAATTGCGTCGCGCGTTTTTTTTCGCTACACTAGTAAGCCTGAATTATTCATCAACAAGGTTTCAGCAAAAAATGACGAGTTCTAAATCGGAAAATACCGATTTAGAACTCGTCATTTGAACTATGAAGTTATTATTAGGAACTCAAAGATAGATTCAGATACTAGCGCACCACGTTGTGATGCTTTTGAGCAGAATTTCCCCTTGGTTTTACAGTTTTGCATTTTTATCTGTCTCTTACCCTAGCTGATGTATGCGGTGCAGAGCAAACCAAAATAAACGAAGAAAGGGATTACTATGGCTGAGATGAACGACGGTCTTACGCGCATGATTAGTTATTCGTCCAGCCATGTGAAGTAGACGAAATCTAACGGTTGAAACTGTTTTGGTTTGCATGGACTGGGGAAGAACTAGCCGCTTAAACAATAGGGTAAGTGTGTAGCTCAAAACAGCCAACCACATGCGGACGTTATTGGCTTGAAATGAATGACTGTTGGTCTTATCAAAACCAAAGCCTTCTTTGGCTTCTTTGATGAAGTTCTCGGCAATCCCACGTTTGTGGTAAGCTCTAAATAGGTCGATAATTTCAGCTTCTTTCAGCGTCGTCACTAAATATTCGAAGTGCCAGAACAAGTCGTCGACGGACTTGGTAGCCTTAAGAACGACGCGTAAATGCCAGTTTTCAGGCCAACTATTCGCCCGATAATCAAGGGTGAAATAATGGTCACAAAAATCATCAGGTCGTAGCTCGGCGACACAGTCTAGAGCCAGTGAAACAAGCTTGGGATTAGACTTTAACTTGATCAGAAATTGGGTTTTCTTAGCCAAACAAAGCTGATAAAGTTCAGGAGTCGCAAAACCACTATCACCCCGGATCAATAAATTCATTCGGGGATTTGATTGATTAATAAACGCGATGATTGGTGCAAGAAATTCAGCCACACCGTGAGACGTGTAGACGTTACCAGGTCTCAATTGGGCCCCTAGAAGCATGCCAGTTAGGCCATCGAACGCAATCAGCGGGTGAAGTCCATTCGCAGCATAATGTGGATTGTAGGCCGAACCAGCTTGCCGGCCAAAGGTATCACAGTGGGTAGAGTCCACATCAAGGACCATATCAGATTGATTATTGTGGGCGATTAAACAGCGGTTAAGTGCAAGATTAAGTTGATTGAAACCAGTTGTAATCTTCTCATCTGAGTGATTAATAAAACGAGAAATCATGGGTTGAGAAGCTAACCGATCGACACCTAAGCAGAGTTTCAAAGCCACATCTTCAGAAAGGGCTTCAGTCATTGCATCATTTTGATAGCCAGCAATTTTTTGAAGTAAGAGTTGCGATAGCAACTCATAAAAGCTGTACTGCGGTCGACGACGCCACTCCACCTGGGCAAAAAAGTGCTGGACCATTTTGTCAAAGTCAAGTGAATTAAGGAAATCAGTCATTAAAAGCAGACCCGCGTCATTAGTGAGTTGAGTGCCATCGTCACAAAAAGAAATATTAGAATTGAAGTCTAGGCTACGGTCGAGTATATTAGTCATTAGGAACTCCCCTTTGATTATTGTTTTGTGTGGTAACTTCACAATACCATTGTGGGGTTCTTTTTTTAACCTTTTTTTTGGTCTCACCTGGTGGGTGAGGCCAAAAAAACTAGAGTACCCAGTAATCATAGGATTAATCGGGTACTCTAGCTATATTGATGAATATTTCAGGGTAAGGTACACTTAAAGGGGGAGTGACATGAGTCGGTTATGGTTGACGGGTTACCGCAGTTATGAGCTGGGGATTTTCGGCAGTCAAGACCCGAAACTCCTGGTGATCAAGGCAACGTTGAAGCAGTTACTGATCAATAAGATTGAAAACGGCACGGACTGGCTCATTACCGGTGGTCAACTGGGTACGGAACAGTGGGCCGCCGAAGTGGGGCTGGATCTAAAGGCCGACTACCCGGAATTAAAAATTGCGGTGATGACGCCATTTGCGGAATTTGGCAGCAATTGGAACGAGACCAACCGTGGTTTGTACGCCCAACTGGCTAGCCGAGTGGATTTTCACCAATCCGTTAGTGAACAACCTTATCATGGGCCCCAACAGTTAAGAAACTATCAAGAATTTATGCTGACCCATACAGATGAGGCCGTAATGGTTTATGATTTAGAACATGAAGGGAAACCGCAGTACGATTACCGCGCCATTCAGCGTTTTGGTGAGCAGCACGCGTACCCGTTGACCCTGATTGATATGGACTGGTTACAAGAAAGTGCCAACGAATATCAAGAAAATTTAAATAATGGTTCCCAAATGGAATAAAAACTGGTATTATAGATATCGCCGGTTTGA
The DNA here is from genome assembly GCA_003666485.1 of Levilactobacillus brevis. GTDB lineage: Bacteria > Bacillota > Bacilli > Lactobacillales > Lactobacillaceae > Levilactobacillus > Levilactobacillus yiduensis. The sequence goes on along the minus strand of CP032931.1, from coordinate 2,144,723 downwards.
TTACGATAACGAGGTGTAATGATCGATGGAAAACGTTAATTTCACTCCTAAAGAAATTTTACAAAAGCAATTCCGCCAAAAGATGCGCGGTTATGATCCTGACGACGTTGATAGCTTCTTGGACAACGTCATCAAGGACTATGACACTTTTGTAAAGGAGAATCAACGGCTTCAAGACGAAAACGAACGGTTGTTGGCGAAGGTCGACGAATTGACACGTCAAGTACAAGTTGGCGCCAGTCAACCCGCTGCCACCACAACCAGCCAAGCAACTTCAAGTGTCACCAACATGGACATTTTGAAGCGGCTCTCCAATCTGGAACGGCACGTTTTCGGTTCACAATTAGATAATGATCCAAACGAGTCACATCGTTTGTAGAATTATAAAGACTGGTGTAAATCCTGAGTAATCGCGGTCGGCTTAAGTCGGCTGAGGAAAGTCCATGCTCGCACAGACTGAGATGTCTGTAGTGTTCGTGCTCGGTGAAAAAATAAGCCGGGGGACGTTAGCAATAGCGTTACGGCGGGAAAACACGGCTACGGCTTCGGCTATGCCCTAGTATCCCTGAAAAGTGCCACAGTGACGATACGTCTAAGGAAACTTAGGCGGTGGAACGCGGTAAACCCCTCGAGCGGGCAACCCAAACTTTTGGTAGGGGCGCTTCACATATGGAAATGAACGAAATGTGGGGGGAGAGGAAACTCTCGAGATAGATGATTACTGCCAGTCAGTCGTTTGCCTGAAACGGCTGGGTGGTACAAAACATGGCTTACAGGGATTTACACCATGTCAGGTGGGTGGGAGCTTGCTCCCGCCTTTTTTTGTGCCCAAATTTTGATGTGGTCACTTGCTGGTCGCGTCGTTGTGCTACCAGCAAATCCAGAACTATTTCGTCAGAGTGGTATCAGGTGGCCAGATAAGATGGTAAAATAGGCTAAGTAGAAAGTTAACTGACCTGATTAAGAAAAGATCCGAATTAAAGGAGAACAACTTACATGAAGAAATTTCATTTATACGCAGCGACTGCCAGTGGTATCGAAGCCATTGCCGGCCGTGAATTACGCGACCTCGGGTACGAGACCCAGGTTGAAAATGGCCGGGTGCGCTTTGACGGCACGATTGAAGACGTGTTGCGAGCCAACCTGTGGCTGCGGACGGCCGACCGGGTGCGGATCATCGTGGCCGAATTTGACGCCGTGACCTTTGATGAGCTGTTTGAAGCCACCAAGGCCGTGGCCTGGGATGAGCTGTTGCCAATGGATGCGGCGTTCCCCGTTGAAGGGCGCTCCAAGAAGTCGCAATTGCATAGTGTGCCCGACGCCCAAGCCATCGTGAAAAAGGCCGTGGCCACCAAGCTTGCGGCCGTTTATCACCGGCGGACGCGGATGCCCGAGACCGGGGCCACGTACCCGCTAGAAGTCATGATCGACAAGGACCACGTGATGCTGACGCTGGACACGACCGGGTCTAGCCTCTTCAAACGGGGCTACCGGGTCGGCAAGGGGGGCGCGCCGTTGAAGGAAAATATGGCGGCCGCCCTGATTGCCCTGACCAGTTGGCACAAGGACATGCCGTTCTGGGATCCCGTGTGTGGGTCCGGGACGATTCCTATCGAAGCTGCCATGATCGGCCGTAACCTGGCTCCCGGCTTCAACCGTGATTTCACCTGTGAAAGCTGGGATTGGGTTCCCCAAGAACTCAGCGACAAGTTACGTGACGAAGCCGACGCCAAGGCCGACTACGATACGCCACTTCAGATCTTCGGGACCGATATTGACGAGAACATGGTCGCCATTGCCAAGCGTAACGCCCAAGAGGCCGGCTTGTCCCAAGACGTGACCTTCAGTCAACTGGCTGTGCAAGACTTCAAGACGGACCTGAAGCACGGGGTCATCGTCGCCAACCCACCATACGGGGAACGGTTGAGTGACCAGGCGTCTGTCCGGGAACTCTACAAGCAGATGGGCCAAGTCTTTAAGCCACTGACGGACTGGTCGAAGTACATTTTGACCGCCGACTTGGAATTCGAACACTTCTACGGTCAAAAGGCCACCAAGACGCGGAAACTTTACAACGGGGCGCTACGGACGGATTACTTCCAGTTCTGGGCTAAGCGTCAACCGCGGCACCGGGACTAAGCCAATGATCGAAGCGGATTGCATTTTTTGTCAAAAAACTGAGATTGTGCTGGAAAATGACCTGGCCAAGGCCTTTTGGGATATTCATCCCGTGCGGAGGGGTCATCTACTGATCGTGCCCAAGCAGCACTACGCCACGTACTTCGATGTGCCGGCGACCACACGCCAGGCCATGGATGACCTGACGTTTCAAGCCAAGGCATTGCTGGATGAAAAATTCGCGCCGGCTGGCTACAACATCGGCATCAACGTCGAGGCGGCGGCTGGGCAGACCGTGATGCACGCCCATATCCATTTGATTCCTCGGTATGTTGGGGATGTCAAGGATCCGCGCGGTGGGATTCGCAAGATGATTCCGCGAGCGGTACGGCGGTTAGGTTCGAAGCGAAAATAAGTATAAACGAAACAAGAGTGACCAACCATTGTTAATCCTAATGATGGTTGGTCACTCTTTTGAATAAATACCTCATGTTTTAGGGTACTGTAACTTTTGTAGGCTAGATTGTTACGATCTAGACGCCACAGCAATCCATATTTCGCTTTTGACATCAACACTACCGAACTGAGAAAAAGAAATTTCGGGCGCATCAACCAACTTGTACCTGGAGGCAGGTAACCACTCGCTGTAAATACGGCCCCAGGTCTCTTGGAGTCGTTGCGGGAAAGGTCCCTGATTAGGGAAGATGGCCCAGGTGTGACTGGGAACCGCCAACTGGGTCAAGTCAGCGTAGGGATTTTCCTGAGTGGTGGCAAAGCCAATCAGCTGGGTAAGCCGACCTTGTTCGGCTAATCGGGCGTCGTCAAAGGCGTAAGACGCGTTTAACACTTGATGGGGGTAGAGATCACCTAGCGTGTGCATGTGGGTCCTTTGCAGTGGGGTGATGCTTTGTGCTAGCTTCTGGATGGCAGGGTTTTGCCCGGAAAACTGAATAGGGATGCGTTTGGTGACGCCGACCAGGTTAAAAGCTGATTTCTGTTCGATTCTGAAGTTCATGGGAATGCCTCCTTTGATTTCAAGGTGAAATGAAAGTTTAGGAAAAGTCTTCTGCATGCCACTCTGACGGACTTCGGACGGGAGATAGCCACTCCAGTCACGAAAAGCTCGGGAGAAACCTTCGACAGATTGGTAGCCGTACTTAAAGGCCACGGTGGTGACGGCTTGGCCATTGACCAAGTCAACGTTGGCTGCAGCCAATCGTCGGTTGCGGACGTAATCATGGAGTGATATGCCAGCAATAAAAGAAAAGGTCCGGCGTAGATGGTATTCTGATAGACCAAGCTGATAGGCCACAGCTGAAAACGAGATGTCATCTGTCAGGTGGTCTTCGATGTAGTCGATGAGTTTATTGAGTGTTTGCATGGGAATCCTCCTTCATTTCAAGAACAAGTCTATACGATAAGTCGTCGCCAGACTTGATAATTGACGGCCAGATTTAGTCGAAAAGAGTGGTAGTAATTCTGTTAGTATTTTTAGTGTACAACACCAGCGGTAAGATGAGCAGGTGGCAAAATCTCTTGGCAAACGCTGACAGTTAAAAAGACCTGAAACAAATTGTCTCAGGTCCACTAAATATCGTTTTTATAAATAACGTTCCCGAATCGCTTGCGGAACGCGTTTACCCTTTTCGTAAAAGACATCATCATCGGGGGTAATGTCACGCAGCTTTCTGGCAGGATTACCGATGACAATCGTGTTGGCGGCCACATCCTTGGTCACGACACTACCAGCACCCACGACAGCGTTATCGCCAATGGTGACGCCAGGCAGAATCGTGGCATTAGCACCGATCCAGACATTTTGGCCCAGTCGGATGGGGTGGTTGAACTGCAACTTGTGGCGGCGTAACTTAGGCGAAATCGGGTGTAGCGCTGTGGCAAACGTCACGCCGGGTCCAACCATGCAGTCATCACCAATGTAAATATCGCCGTCGTCTACGAAATTACAGTTGAAATTGATGACGACGTTTTGGCCGAAATGAACATTACTCAAGCCGGAATTTGCGTAAATTGGTGGGATGACATAAAGATCTTTGCCATAGGTGCCAACCATGTCGTGCAGCAAGTGTTCACGTGTTTGGAGACCAGCTGGTGTCTCGGCAGTGTTGTTAAAGTCTAAGATCTTTTGGACGAGGGTGTGTTGGTAAGTGATGAATTCGTCGTCCATACTAGCATAGATGTCGCCTGAGTTAGTAAGCTGTTTGAATTGGTCAATTTTTTCTTGTGAGATCATGGCATAATGCTCCTTTAGTTTGTGGCTAACCGCAGATATTTTGCAGTTAACGAATTCTGACAAGTTAATAAGTCAGCGGGGGTCCCCGCAAAATTTAGGTAGCCACCGCGTTCACCGCCGTGTGGACCGAGGTCAATGACCCAATCGGCTTGACTGATGAGGTCTAGGTTGTGTTCAATCAAGATGACGGTGTTTTGGTTGGCGACCAATTGGCGTAGTAGTCGTAGTAGGACTTGAACGTCATGGGGATGAAGGCCCGCACTGGGCTCATCCAAAACGTAAGTGGCCCCTTGTTTTTGTAATTCAGCAGCAATTTTGATTCGTTGGGTCTCGCCGCCAGACAGGGTGCTGGTTGGCTGGCCCAACGTGAGGTAGTCGAGACCGACATTGACCAGTCCAGTCAATTTATCCGTAATTTTCGGAGTGTTGAAAAAGTCCAGAGCCTGGGCAATCGTCAGATCTAAGACCTGTTCGATCGTCTTACCCTGAAAATGGTAGCTGAGTGCCTGGGGATTATAGCGGCGGCCTTGACATGCTTCGCAGGTAACTTCAACCGCGTCGGCAAAAGCCATGTCGTATTTGATGACGCCCTTACCATGACAGACGGGGCAGGCGCCCTTGGCATTGAAACTGAACCATGACGGCGAGACGCCATTGGCTTGGCCGAAGAGCTTTCTGATATCATCCATGACCCCCGTATACGTCGCGGGGGTTGAACGAATAGATATGCCAATGGGCTGTTGGTTGATTGTGATTGTATCAGGGTATTGAGCCACAAATTCCTGGCTGATTAACGTACTTTTTCCAGAGCCCGCAACGCCGGTTACCGCAGTCAGCACATGCTTGGGAATCGTGACGTTGAGGTGCTTTAGGTTGTGCCGATGAGCATCGGTTACCAAGTAGTTATCCTGCCACGGCAGCGGCGTCGAGTTCACGGAGAGTCGGCGATGTAATGCCTGGCCGGTTGGCGTTGGTAACTGTTGAATGTTTGCGACTGACCCTTGGTAGCTAATCTCACCGCCGTGGTCACCGGCTAATGGCCCAATATCGATAATCATATCGGCGATGCGCATAATCTGGGGGGCATGTTCGACGACCAGAATGTTGTTATGGGCGTCGCGCAACTGTTGTAGCATGTTCCCAATCTTACGAATATCTGCGGGGTGGAGACCAGTCGTTGGTTCATCGAAGATGTAGGTGATGTTGTTGAGACTCCCACCGAGGTTGCGGACGATTTTAAGCCGTTGTAACTCACCACCAGACAGGGTGTTAGCGGGTCGGACTAATGGTAAATAGCCAATGCCAATGTCGACCATACGCTGAAGCGTGGTGGTCAACTGGTTGACCAGAGAAATGCCACGGGGGTCAGTGATATTAGTCAAGACGGTCAATAGCTGTTCAACGGTGAGTCGCATCATGTCGATGATATTATGGTCGTTGATTTTGGAGGCCAAAGCCTTGGCATTTAGCCCGGTTCCTTGGCAGGCCGTGCAAGGGACAGTCGTGATATGTTGGGTAATTTCGGTGCGGAGCTTTTTAGCGAGTTTACCGATGTCACGGTTGAGGTACAGACGTTTGAAGCGGGGGATGACGCCTTCATAGGCGACCCGGTCAACGCGTCCTGAAGTGTTCGAGCGTATCTCAATCTTGCGTCCTTCTTGCGGACTGTCACGGAGAAATCGCCATTCGGCTGATGTGAAGTCACGCAACTTTTTGTTAGGATCCAATATGCCATTGTCGGTATAAAGGGTGCTTTGCCAACCAGCGCTGAATTGGCAGAAGGTGATGGCCCCCTCAGCTAGACTCTTGGTCGTATCAAATAGGCTGTCAGCATTTAGTTTTTGCCGTTTGCCCAGTCCAGTACAAACAGGGCACATGCCTGCCGGATGGTTTAAGGAATAAGCCATGGAGCCACCAGCGCTGGGGCGACCAATTCGTGAGAACAACAGTCGCAGTAGTGGTGCGGTATCCACAATAGTGCCGACCGTGGAACGTCCGCTAGGTGTCGTGGCTCGCTGGCGAATAACAATGGCTGGGGTGAGATTTTGAATCTGATCGACCTGGGGGCGCGTATAGTGGGGCATCTTGTTACGAATGTATTGGGAGTAGGATGCTTGCCATTGGCGCTGGCTCTCGACGGCTAGGGTGTCAAAGACCAATGAACTTTTACCGGAGCCGGAGACACCAGTGAAGACGACGATTTGATTCTTGGGGATGCTGAGCGTGACGTCTTTTAAATTGTGTTCGTGTGCATTGATGATGTTGATGGGGTCTTCCGAGTGAATGGACATGATGATTAGCCTCCTATGCGATTTGTTAAGTCAATATGTGATATTATAGTGACATGAATAATGGAATAAAAGCTACATTTGCGTATAATAATGTCACTATCGTATCAAGTTCGTTCAGGAGGATGTTATGACCCAGAAAAAATTGATTCAGCTAGAAAGTGATTTGCGCGAACACATTACCTATGATAATCATATTATCCCCTTATCGATTTGCGTGGATCACTTCGATGACTACTATCAACGGGAATGGGACTGTCACTGGCATGAAGAGTACGAATTTGGTGTCGTCACACAGGGGATTTTGCGGTATACGCTTTACGGAGGGCCGAATGGCTCGCAAGACGTGGTACTGCATCCAGGGGAAGGCATCTTCATTAACGCGAATGTTTTGCATAGCGCTAAGGCCTTGGCGGCTAATACGGTCATTGACTGTTTTGTGTTATCGAAGACCATTTTTAAGTTGAAATTGTTTGATGCCTTCGGTGAACAAGTCTTGGAATCAATTGCCCAATCAGGGCTGTCCTTTTTGTTCCTAAAGCTGAATAATCCACAGAAGCGAGAGATTATCGCCAGTATTCAAAAACTTTGTGCGCTTCCAGAAGATGGAATCACTTATGAATTACAGGGGCTAGAGTTAGCCATGCATATTTGGCGTAACCTCATTATTGCGGTCCAATCGTATCCTGAGACTGCTGAGCTAGTTGGCACAGCCAGGTCGGATCAACGACTAAAACTGATTATTCGGTTTGTGCACGAGAATTATCGGCAAGAAATTTTGGTTGATGAATTGGCCCAGCAGGCTCATATTAGTCGTGCAGAATGCTTTCGGATCTTTAAAAAGATGTTACATAAAACACCGACGCAGTACGTGACCGACTATCGGATGTCAATGGCGACCATGCTCCTGGTGGATACACAACGGACGCTGGCGGATATTGCCGTCTCCTGTGGTTTCAAAACGGCCAGCTACTTTGGACGAAAGTTTCGGGAACGTTTTGGAATGACTCCCCGGCAATACCAGGCGAAAATGGCTCAGGGGAACTCACAACATTGAGGGCCTGGGTTTGATTCGTAGCTTGACTTAAAATGTGAGAAAATCTAACATCGCTTACAAACCTTAATATTTTCATGAAAACGCCTGCCCCTCAACCATTTGGTTCGTTCAACGTTGTATTTAACCGTCATCCCTCGGGAATGCCATCGTGACTTTTCTGAAAAAACGTGTTAGGATTTCTCACATAAAAAGCAAAGAGGGTGGCGTCGATGAATCTTGCGAACACGGCTTTCATTTTGATTGCCAGTATTTTAGTTCTATTTATGACTCCTGGCCTGGCCTTTTTCTATGGGGGCCTGGTCTCTGAGAAAAATGTCGTCAACACCATGCTGTCGGTCTTTATCATGACCGGGGTGGCCATTTTGTTGTGGGTCTTCCTGGGTTATTCGCTCGCCTTTTCGGGGAACGTTGGCGGCATCGTGGGGGACTTGCGGCACGTCTTCATGGCGGGGGTCAATTGGGCCAGCTTAACGGCGACGCACATCCCGCTGGGGGCCTACTCCCTGTTTCAAATGATGTTTGCGATCATTACGCCTGCGCTGTTCGTGGGTGCGGTGGTCGGTCGGATCCGGTTCAAATTTCTCCTGCTCTTCTTAATTGCCTGGTCCGTATGCATCTACTACCCCATGGTCCACTTGGTCTGGAGTCCCTTGGGCTTACTGGCCAAGCTGGGGGTGCTGGACTTTGCCGGCGGGACTGTGGTGCACATCAACGCCGGGGTCACGGCACTGATCCTATCTGCTTGGTTAGGGCCGCGGTTGGCCAAGGACCATCCGGGGCAGCACTACAATCTACCGTGGGTCTTGTTAGGGACCGCGATTCTGTGGATCGGCTGGTACGGCTTTAATGCCGGCAGTGCGCTGGCGGTCAATGGCGTTGCTTTACAGGCCGCTATTACCAGTACGGTTGCGACCGCCACGGCGATGGTCGTCTGGATGTTCCTGGATATTTGGACGACCGGGAAGCCAACGCTGGTCGGGGTTTGTACCGGGACGCTGTGCGGACTAGTGGGCATCACGCCGGCCGCCGGGTACGTCACGGTCATGGGTTCCGTGGCGATTGGTGCGCTGGCAACGTTGGCCAGTTACGGGTTTATTCAGGTTCTGAAGCCAAAATTAGGGGTGGACGATGCCCTGGATGCCTTTGGTTGCCACGGTGTCAGCGGAATCGTCGGCAGTATCTTGACCGGAGTCTTTGCGACCAAGGCGGTCAACCCGACCATCGGTGAAAATGGCCTGCTGTATGGCGGCGGTTGGCATTTGCTGGGAGTTCAGGTCCTGGCTACCGGCATCACGATTGTGTTAGTCGCCGTGATGGGCAGCGCGCTGATCTTGATTTTGCGGCAGTTGACACCAATGCGGGTCGATGCGGCCGAAGAAGCCATGGGCCTGGATCAAGGCGAACACGGCGAACAGGTCGATTACACCGTAGGACTGAGCGAACGGCTAACGGCCTTTCAACCGGATCAGGAACGGTATTCTCAGGAATTCAAGGGTCAGCTGCAGCACCTGCGGGATCCGCAAGCCAACCACCTTGGCAGTCACTGATGGTCAAATAGGTCTACAGGGTCTCGTCGTGCGTGGCGACATGGTGCAGGCTGGCCGCCTTACCGTTCGCCAAATTTGGACCGTGACGCTGTGGGAAGGACCGGTCGAAGCCGAAGAGCGGTCTTCAACCTCGCTTCGAGCCGAAAATCACGTCTCGAAGACGCCCGTTTCCAAGCAAATCACTTGAAAACGCCCACGGCTGAGTCCAAATTTAGCTCACTCACGGCTGCATGGTAGATGAATCACTAATGTAGATGTAGATAAGCGTTGCTATTTACTCTGTCGTTGAGCACCGACTTAACCAGAGGTGGAAGCTGCTGTGACGACGGTGTTAGCTGAGCGCTTTTCCTCAACGTATAGCTGAATTGCGGACTGACTCCAGCGGATTAATGGTTATCAGTGCTAAACTATGGGTTAATTTAAAACCAACAGTAAGATCAGTGATGTAAAGGGTCGAACTAGTTTCGATTAGCAATCACATACGTAGCCGAGAGTCCGCCAAATATGGGTTCAGCCGTGGGAGTTACCTTAGCAGCGCCCTTGGCTGGTTAGGTAACTGGCGTCTTTGAGACGTGGTCTTCGGCTCAAAGGCGAGGTGTCGAGACCGCTCCTTGGCTCGACCCGTCCGCCCACAGCGTTCCGACCCATATTTGGCGGACGGCAAGGCGGCCAGACTCCGCTTGTGTATTGGCGACTAAGTTGTTAAGCAGCAGAAAGTTAAGTGAAAAGCAAAAAGATTAAGTTCTTTCTTAAGTTTGGGTCAGATGATTGCTGTTTGCCCGGCACCTTGCTAAACTATAGGAGTGTTAGGGGACACACTAGATTTAGAGTTTGGGGGAAAGAATCATGAGAAAAGATCGTTGGGCAGTCATTGCCTTAGCCGTACTGGCCGTTTGTGGCCTGAGTTTAGTGTTGCTGTTGATGAAGTCACCAGTTTGGGCGTTTGGCTTTCCAATCGCCTTCGCCGCACTGGGCGCGGCGTGCTACGGACTTGAAGATATCTTTGCTAAGATGACGAAAAACAATAATCGTGAAGCATAAAATAACGGGCGGCCGGTGAGCCGTCTTTTTTGTTGTCCGGGGGTTTACACCGCCCCAGCGTCCTTGCTAGAATAGAAGGCAAAGGCGATGACGAAAGGTGAACAAGCAACGAGCAGCACCGGCAGCGGATGTCGGTGATTATTTAAAAGCATTTGCCTGCACGGCGGTCATGGCCCAAACGGTGTTGAGTTTGGCACTGACCACGACGGCGGGCCGCCAGTTACAAGACGGTATTGCGGGGGCGTATTTGGCAATCAAATTCACGGCGCCGGCCTTTATCTGCGGCATCGTGATGACGACGATGCGCGTGAGTCCGGCTCGGCCGCGTTACGGCCACTACTTGCGGCAGCAGTGGTCAGCGCTGGGCGTTCCCACGTTGGTGTGGTCGCTAGCGTACCTCTTATTCTTGCCACAGCTGCAGCAGCATCACGCCTTTCACACGATTGGTCAGTTTTTCTGGCAACTGGTAAATGGCAACGCGGCGCCACACCTGTGGTATAACACGATGATGCTCCAGATCATTCTTCTGATGCCACTGTGGTGGGCGTTACGTCGCGGTTGGGCCCGGCACCATTGGGTGATCACGGCGCTCACGGTCGGCTTGTTGGTTGGCTGGCTGACCTGGTACAATGCCGTGGCTGTTCCCAGTGGGCAAGCAACGACGTGGTATCTAATGGACCGGGTCTGCTGGGGCTTTGCCGTGTATGCGGTTCTGGGTATCGGGTTAGCGGAAACGCCCACCCGCTGGTTACGCGGCTATGCGTGGGTCGGCCTGGGTGCCCTGGGCCTGTTGATGTGGTACTGGCAATACCGGCAGTTACGCCAACTGGGAACGCCCATCGACCTCAGTCGCAGTAGTTACTACCTGCCGGCCACGGTGGGCTACGGGCTGTGCATCATTTTACTGCTGGTGAGTCTGGCCAAGTGGCACCAACGCCGCCGCTCGCGGTGGTTGCCGGTAATCCACTGGCTGGCGACCTATGCTTATCGCGCGTACCTGGCCAACGTGTTTTGGCTGGAGCTGATCTGGCTACTGGGTGGACGCACGTTAACGGCGGTCCATCCGGTACTGGGGTGCGTCGGTTGTTACTTACTGACGTGGTGCTGGTCATTTGCGACGACGTACGGCTTTCATTTAATCGGACAATGGGTGAAGGGAACGGTGAAGACATGGCAACAAGCAAGACGGACCGCACACAACCGGTCGAATTGGTAACGATGATCATGGTCACAGATCCGGTGACGAACCGGGTATTGGTCGAGGATAAAGTCAACGTCCCCTGGAAGGCGGGCCACAGCTTTCCGGGTGGTCACGTGGAGGTCGGCGAGAGCTGTGCGCAAGCCGCCATTCGTGAGGTTTTCGAGGAAACGGGCCTGCGTTTGAAAACGGTGAGCTTTTGTGGGACCTGCGAGTGGTTCGATGCCAGCCGTCAAAAACGCAAGCTGGGCCTGCTGTATCGCGGCGATGATTTCACGGGTGACCTCCAGGCTAGTGCCGAGGGGCAAGTGAGCTGGCTGCCGTTAAGCGAAATGACCCCGGAAAAGAGCGCCGAGAGCATGGCCGCCTTACTGCGGGTCTTCAATCGCGAGGTGCCAGCGGTCGTTAGCGACGACTGGAACGGCGCCCTGCGGGATGATCACTAGCATTGCTGAGTCAGCACGTTGCGGCTGGCTTTTTTAATTGGTTGAAAACGGTGAGTCAAGTTTATCTATTGTAAGCGGTTACAAAAACGTGTAAACTAAAGACGTAAAGATCTTGTGATAAAGGGAGCGATAATCGTGAAATCAACTGTTCAAACGCAACGCTGGTACGGTTACTTCTTTATCGGGCTGAGTGTTGTTGCACTAGGGCTGACTGGCTTACTGGCAATGCCTCTGATCGACCGGGCCTTACTGTTGACAACGGCTTTGACCTTACTGGTTTACGGGCTGACTTACCAACCACAGATCAAACGCGGCTGGTGGCGCCTGTTACTGGTAGCTAGCCTGATTGTCGGGATCGGCGACGTCGCCTTAACACTGACGGTGGCTCCGGTCTTGTTGACGGCACTGTTCAGCTTTGCTTTACCGTTTGCATTTTTAAGTGTCTTACTCGGTTACCTGAAACGGCGGGTTCGCGCCTAAAGGGATTAACCATAAAAAACTGGTTCCTGGACGAGTTGTCCAAGGACCAGTTTTTTTATGGTCTTAGCCGAATAACGTGACCAGGATATCCCAGGTCATGTGAATCGCGATGCCGGGCCACAACGACCGGCTGCGCGCATAGAGCCAGCCAAACAACAGGCCCAAGATGAAGACGGACAGGAGATTGCTGATCCACATGCCCGCGCTCATGGTGGGGACGGTCGTGAGGTAGCGGGGGATGTGCAAGCTGGCAAAGGCCAGGGCTTGCAGTACGTTGGCCTTGGCGAGTGGAAATTTCTGCAGGAGGGCGTTTAAGAAATACCCGCGAAACAGAAATTCCTCCGTGACGCCGACGACCAAGAAGTAGCGACCCCAGAACTGTGGCTTGAAGTTAGCGGCCACGGTCAGACCGTGATGGGCCAACCAAAATTGTGCTAGTAGGTAGACCACGATGATCCCCCAGACCAGGTAACCGGCCCCAAAACGCCAGGCTGGCCGCCACTGAGCAGCGTTGCTGAGACTCAGGTTGCCGGGACGGGCCTGCTTGATGAACAGCCAAGCGGCCCCTAGCCAAATGATCAGCTTGATGGCGTCTAGTGCTAGCTCTTGGGGCCATCCGGTGAGGTGCTGTTCAATGGGGGTGTTGGCGCCAATTTGAACAAACAGCCAGACGAACCAAAACGCAATGAACTGGCCAGCTAGCCGACGATTAGATACGGGTTCTGACATACGGGACACTTCTCTCTTAAGTAAGGTTAAGTTAAGTTTAAGGCAAGATGGCGTGGATAAACGTAAAGATTCTCTAAGGTTTCTGTGAAGCCCAAGTTAACGGCATTTAAATGACATGTTATCACCGTTTACTTTAGATGTAATCAGTGATAACATATAACTAAAATGAAGTATTTGAAGGGAGCCCATTCAATGACAAAATTACCATACCATCGTCAAAATTTAGCGGTGTTGATCCAACAACAGGCCCACCAACAATTAGAAGAACAGGGGGCAGAGAACCTGTCTCTACGACAAATCGCCCGGTTCTTAGCGGTGACCCCTGCGGCCGTTTACCGGCATTTCCCGGACAAAGCCAGTCTGCTAGCGGCCTTAAGAGTGGAAATTACTGAGGAGCTAGCGGCGGCGTTGCGCGCTAATGTCTTGGATTCGGCTGACGCGACGGCCATGCTCCAACAAATGATCACAAACTTGGTGGCCTTTGCCACAGCCCATCCCCGGGCGGTCCGCTTCGTTTTGACGGCACCACTGGCCGTCCCTCAGAGCCTGACGACGGTCCTGACCTTAGCAGATGCCCAACGTCAAAGCGGTACGCCAACAGATGCGACGGCGGTGTGGACTCTATTAGTGGGTGTGCTGTGCCAACTGCCTGATCCCCAGCTGACGGTGACGTGGATTACGGCCCAGGTGACACGATTGCTAGGTGAAGCATGAGAGCAGAAGTGCCAAAAAGCATATTGTGAATAGTGAGCAATGACAGAGCGACTTATTGTGATTTATTCACTAATAGGCCGTGAATGCAACAATGGCAAGGGATGTTAAGCAAAATGAAGATTCAAAAGCAACGAAACTATCCCAACGATAAGTTAAATTATAATGAGAAAATGACAAGACATTTAGATTTCCCCATGGTAAACTAACAGCAACTGATCAATGGGAGGTCTGGCTATGGATAACACACAAGCAGCGTTTCTGGCGCTGGTGAAACAGGTAAGCTTGGTGCGGATGAATCTCACGTTATTGGGGTGGGATGCCCGTACGTACTTGCCACCGGCAGGCACCGATTTTCGTGGTGAACTGACGGCATCGTTGAGTGCACAGGAGTTGGCATTGAGTGCCGGCCCGCAGATGGGCAAATTTGTGGACTACTTCACGACACATCCGACTGAATTGGATGCCCAAGCGCAGCAGGTCTTGCGGCTGGTCAAACGCGACTACGACTTGAACCATGACATTCCGGCGGCCGATTACGCCGATTACCAAAAGACGTTGACGCATGCCCAACAAGTTTGGGAGACGGCCCGTGCCGCACAAGACTTTTCCTTATTACAACCGGATCTGGAAAAAATCGTGGCCATGCAAAAGGCGTTCATCCCCAAGTGGCGCAACGGCCAGGCAACGGACTATGACGTGTTGCTCGACCAGTATGAGCCGGGGATGACCGTGGCCCAGCTGGACCCCATCATGGATACGCTAAAGGCTGGCATCAAGCGCATCCAGCACCAATTGCAGACCAAGGGTGTGGCCCCACGAGCGGACTTCATGAGTCGTGCCGTCCCGGAAGACTTGCAAGAACAGCTGGTTAGGACCGTGGTGCAGCGCTTAGGCTATGACTTCACCAAGGGTGACCTGTCCCGTAGCACGCACCCGTTCACGGTCCCACTAGACCGCAACGATGTCCGCATCACCAACCGTTACGACGTGCACGCCTTTCAGATGTCGCTACTGGGCGGCATCCATGAGGCGGGGCACGGCTTGTACATGCAAAACTTCAACCCGGCTTACGACTACACGCCGTTAGCGGACGCACCGTCCATGGGTCTGCACGAATCGCAGTCCTTATTTAACGAAATCTTTTTGGCCCGCAACCCGGCCTTTTGGCAAGGGGAGTACCCACGCTTTCAACAGGCGACCGGCGATATTTTCGCTGACATCGATGAGCCGACCTTTTACCGCGGCTTCATGACGACCAAGCCCACGCTGATTCGGACCGAGGCGGACCCCTTGACGTATCCACTGCACATCGTGGTGCGCTACGAGCTGGAGAAATCCCTGTTTAATGGGGAGACGACGGTCGCTGAACTGCCCGCGCTGTGGCGGCAAAAATACCAAGATTATCTGGGCATCACACCCGCTAACGACACGGAGGGTATTTTGCAAGACATCCACTGGCCGGGCGGCGACTTTGGGTATTTCCCAACGTACCTGTTGGGCCAGCTATACGCGGCGCAGTTCATGCACACCATGAGCCAGCAGTTGCCGGTCACCGAGATCTTACAAAGCGGCGATTATCACCGCATCACCCAGTGGCGGCGCGAACAGATCCACTGGCTAGGCGCGAGCGTGACGCCGCAACAACTGATCCAGCAGGTCACGGGTGAACCGCTGAACCCGCAGTACTGGTTGGATTGGATGCAGCAGACCTTTGCGACGGCCTACCAGGTCACTGACAAATAACTTTACTTCCAAAAAGTAAGTGGTACACTAGAGGTATAAGTTTTAAGGAAACTACCATTTACCCATTACCGGGAAACTATTCTAAAGTGAGGTTATTTATTTTATGGAGACCAAATTTAGCGAATTAGCCAAGCAACGTCGGAGTATCTATGCCTTGGGCCGCAACGTGAAGCTGTCTCAAGACGAGTTGGTCACGCTGGTGAAGGACAACGTGAAGAACGCCCCAACGCCGTTTAACAACCAAACGACGCGTGCCGTGATCCTGTTCGGTGCGTCTCACGAAAAGCTGTGGGACATCGTGATCGACCGTTTAAAGCAAGAGGTACCCGACGAAGCCGCCTTCGCCAAGACCACGGCCAAGATCAATAGTTTCAAGGCAGCCTACGGGACAGTGCTGTACTTCACCGAAACCAAGACGGTCAAGGAATTTGAAGACAACTTCCCACTGTACGCGGACAACTTCCAAGATTGGTCCGAACAAGCACAGGGGAGTGCCCAGTTCTCCGTTTGGACGGCGCTGGCCGAAAACGGCTTGGGCGCTAACCTCCAACACTACAATCCACTGATCGACGATGAGGTCCGGGCAGCCTTCAACTTGCCAGCTAGCTGGCATCTCCGGGCAGAAATGGACTTCGGGTCCATCGAAAACCCAGCCGGTGACAAGGATTACATGAATGACGATGACCGCTTCATGGTCTTCAAGTAAATTTAAGTAAATTACAAAGGGCTCTCGAGCCACGTCGCTTGGCGTGTTCGGGAGTCCTTTTGAATTTGAGAGACACTTCCGGCGTTTTCATTCGGGCAGTTATGCTAAAATGAAAGCGGGTCACATCACCACTGTCTGCGGCGGCACCACTGCCGAGACGGACGGGGATGACGGCAAAATGGCGTGGGGTTAACTGGGGGTGGCGGATTGTTGGACACCCACTGGCGGTCACACGCCGCGGCTACCTGAAATTGTGGCAGAAGCTGGCCGGTAGGTGCCGAGTTTTTGCCCAAGGGTCCGCAGGTTCAGTACGCTGAACCCGCAGACCGGATACTGAGGAGGTCAGTTCGTTATGGAAAAACGTATCGCAATCATTGGCGGTGGCATTGTCGGGGCGACCGCAGCCTATTATTTAAGCACCTTACCCGGCAGTGAACAGACGCGCGTCACGCTGTTTGACGACGGCACGGGGCAGGCGACGACCGCAGCCGCCGGCATTATTTCACCCTGGCTGTCCAAACGCCGTAATCAACGCTGGTACCGATTGGCTAAGGCCGGCGCAGCGCTATTTCCCGAATTGATCCATCGCGCACAACTGGGAACGGACGTCTATCAACAGACCGGAACCATCGTGACGCGTGAGGTCCCCACGGATCTGGAAACGCTCTTTGACCTGGCTCAAGAACGGCGGCAGAGTGCGCCGACCATGGGGCAAGTGACCACGCTAACGGCCGCCGAGGTTCAGGCCAAGGTGCCCCTGTTAACGGCACCACAGCCCGGGGTCTTCATCTCTGGTGGGGCCCGCGTTGATGGCGCAGCGTTGGTCAACGGCTTACTGACGCAGGCGACGGCCAAGAACCTGACGATTCGCCACGAACGGGTCAGCTTCACGCCGGATGGCCAAGTGGTCACGTCGATGGGTCCCCGGGTGTTTGACCGGGTCATTGTGGCGGCTGGTGCTTGGCTCAAGGAATTGGTAGCCCCTTTAGGCGTGGATGCCAGTGTCCGGCCACAAAAGGGCCAGTTGATCGAACTGAGCGTCAAGGACTACCCGCTCCAAGAAAATATGCCGGTGGTCATGCCCGAGGGCGAACGCGACTTTGTGCCGTTTGGCCATGGCAAGCTGATCGTTGGGGCGACGCATGAGGACGATGGCAAATTTGACTTAGCCGTCGATCCAGCCGTGACCGCCGACCTGTTGGCCAGTGCCCAACGCTTGATGAGCGGCGTTACGGCAGACAACATTACCGGCGTGCGGGTCGGTACCCGTGCTTACACACCGGACTTTGCACCGTTCTTCGGGCCGATTCCGGAACACGAAGCCATTTTAGTTGCCTCGGGCTTGGGGTCTTCGGGTCTGACGACGGGACCAGAAATTGGCCGGCTCTTGGCGGGTTCCGCGTTGTACGGCGGGACGCCTGACTGGAGCGAATACGAATTGCCCCTGACGACTTACTTAACGTCTTCGGCGGAATGAAGCGCCTGATTGGCGAGGGTGTGAGCCCCGCGATTTTCCCGTTCGGGGACCCACTGCGTCAAGACCAACTGGAAGGGGTCCTGAACGGCGAGTAGCGCGTCGACCCACAGTTGATAGTGTTTGGCGTAACGTTTGGCCACACTGTCGCTAACGATTTGACTATCGGTGTAAAAGAGCACGGTCGTTTCTGCTGGCTTGCTGGTCAGCGTGAGCAGGTGTTCAAAGCCGATGCGGGCAATCTCGAATTCGGCGGTGTGGTTGGTCGTGGCCGTGAGCACGGTCTTGAGCTGTGTCTGGTGATGGTCTTGAATGATCAGGATGCCACCCGCACTGAGGCCCGTTTGCGGCTGAGTGGCGGCATCGGTATATAGAGAAAACAAAGAATCACTCCAATCTTTCGTGAGGTGTTTAGACTAATGATAACCCAGGAACGACGATTTTTGTATCAACCCAACCCCTTGAGCAGCATCATTAACTGGAGTTGGACGCTGATGGTGCTCTTCATGGGTGCCATCTTCTGGCTGGAAGTGACCCATTTTAATTGGTATACGTTGGGCTTCTTCGTGGCCTTTGCCTTTCTGTGCTGGCTAGAGATCCACTTTAGAAATATCACCATGGCCAACGGGGTGTTGACCGTCAGTACGGTCTTGAATCACCGCCACTTGGTCATTCCCTTAAATAAGGTTCGTAACGTCCAGCAGTCGCGCTATCGGCTAGGCATCGTGGCGCAGGGCAAGATCTATCAGTTCCTGTTACCACGGAATTCAGCAATCGAACTGGCAGGCCTGTTGCGCGAAGCCATGGTTGCCAACGGCGTGAAGGAGGAAAATTAGTGAGTAGCGATATTGAAATTTCACAAGCAACACCCTTAGAACCGATCGAAAAAATTGCGGCCAAGGTGGGCCTGACCTCAGAACAGATCGAACCCTACGGCCACACCAAGGCCAAGATCAACCTGCCGCTGACGGGGCACCACACCCCTGGTAAATTGGTCTTGGTCACGTCGATCAACCCGACGCCAGCCGGTGAGGGAAAATCCACGGTCGTCGTCGGTTTGGGCGATGCCTTAAATCTGTTGGGGCACCAGACCGTGCTGGCTTTACGCGAGCCGTCGATGGGTCCCGTCATGGGGATGAAGGGCGGCGCGACCGGCGGCGGGTACGCCCAAGTGGCGCCGATGGAAGACATCAACCTGCACTTTACCGGGGACATGCACGCCTTGACCGAGGCCCACGATACGCTGGCGGCTTTGATCGACAATCACATCCAACAGGGTAACGCCTTGAACTTGGATCCACGGCAGATCGTGTGGAAACGCGTCTTGGACATCAATGACCGGGAGCTGCGCCAGACCGTGATCGGGCTGGGTGGCCGTACCTCGGGGATGCCCCGGCAAGACGGCTTTGACATCACCGTGGCCAGTGAACTGATGGCCGTATTGTGTTTGAGCGAAGACCTGGCAGATTTGAAACGTCGGGTCAACCGCATCCTGATTGGCTACACCTACGACAAGGAACCGGTGACGGTCGCTGATCTAAAGGTCGGTGGGGCCATTACCCTGTTACTGAAGGACGCCATCAAGCCTAACTTGGTCCAAACGTTGGCCCACAATCCCGCCATCATCCATGGCGGGCCGTTCGCCAACATTGCCCACGGTTGTAACTCGGTACTGGCCACACAAACGGCCCTACAACTGGGGGACTTTGCCGTGACCGAAGCCGGCTTTGGGGCCGACCTTGGGGGCGAGAAGTTCATGGACATCAAGACCCCCGTCTTGGGGCAAACACCGGACGCCGTGGTCATCGTTGCCACGGTGCGGGCTTTGAAGTATAACGGTGGCGTTAAACGCGCTGATTTGGAAACGGAAAATGTTGCCGCACTTCAAGCCGGCAGTGCCAATTTGAAACGCCACATTGCCAGCATGCAACAATACGGCGTGCCGGTGGTCGTGGCCATCAACCGCTTCACCAGTGACACCGATGCCGAGGTTGCGGCGTTGACCGCTGACGTGGCCGCCTTGAACGTGCCGGTCGCCACCACGACCGTTTGGGCCGATGGGGGCGCTGGGGCCACGGACCTGGCCGAAAAGGTCGTCACCGCGACCCAACAACCCAAGCATTTTACCCGCTTAGCCCCAGCCGGTGCCGACCTGATGACGCAGATGACAGCCATCACCCAGAAAATCTACGGGGGTGCCAAGGTCGAGCTCTCGGCCAAGGCCAGCCGGCAATTGAAGACGTTGGCCAAGCATGGCTGGGACAAGTTGCCCGTCTGCATGGCTAAGACGCAGTACTCACTGACGGATGATGCCCACCAACTGGGCGCGCCCACGGACTTCACGATTCACGTGCGCGAATTTGCGCCGCGGTTGGGGGCCGGCTTCGTGGTCGCCTTGACCGGGAACGTCTTGACAATGCCCGGCCTGCCTAAACATCCGGCCGCGTTGGACATGGACATTGACGCCGATGGTAAGATTACGGGCTTGTTCTAGTAGTCACCATTAAATTTAAGAAAACGAAACGGACTCGGGAGATGCTCTCGGGTCCGTTTGCTGTTTACATGGAACGTCAGATAGTCCGTGCTGGCCGCCTACCGTCTGCCAAATATGGGTCGTGTCGCTGTGGGCGGACCGGACCGAGCCTGAGAAGCGGTCTCGGCCTCGCTTTGAGCCGATGGCCCGCGTCTCAAAGTGGCCTCATGGCCGAAACGTGCGCCAACAGGCAACTGGTTCCGCTTAACACTGCTAGGCAAATAATCCAGAACCAGGATTATCTACCTAGCACCGTTAATGCTCGCCAGTTAACCGCCTGTTGTCACACTCTTTTTCAACGGCTGAACCCATATTTGGCAGACTCTCGGCTACAGGTATGCTTGCCAACAATAATTGGCTTAGCCCCTGACAGCGGTTAAGTCACCAACTAGTTCTTAGCCAACACCGTATTACCTGATAGACACAGGCTCCTGGTCTCACTAATTTGGATGGACAGAACACTGTTGTTTCGGGAGTCAACGCGTTAATTCGCAATCTTTTGTTATGAATATTAGATTAGTCAACACTTATCATTGATAGTCTGAGAGCGGTCCGTCCCAATTGGGTTTGAAGATTGACCGACTCCGTCAATCTCCAACGACGTTTCAACCGCTATCTCTGATCACCTCTGGTCGGTTACGTGATTATTCAACCACAAAGTTAGCAGGGACGTCATTGAAATGGTAATGTTCATCTACATTAGCGGGTAATCTGCCACGTAGCCGTGAGTGAGCTAAATTTGGACTCAGCCGTGGGCGTTTTCAAGTGACCTACTTGGAAACGGGCGTCTTCGAGACGTGGTTTTCGGCTCGAAGCGAGGTTGAAGACCGCTCTTTGGCTTCGGCCGGTCCTTCCCGCAGCGTCACGGTCCAAATTTGGCGAACGGCAAGGCGGTCAGCACGGACTACCTGACGTTCAACCCGTAACCCCTGGTGGGCTCGCATTAATCCTGAATGAAGCTGGTGGCGAGGTCGAGCACCGTCTTACGGACCTGCCCGTCTAAGCCGTGACTACCACCCGGCAACAGGTGATAATCACTGTTACGGTAGACATCGTGATACCGCTTAGAGGCGATGGGGTCGACGATTTGATCGGCATCCCCGTGAATCAGGCAGACGGGACCGGTGAAGGCCTGTGCCGTTTCGTAAATGGGCAAGTGTTGTGCCGTTCGTAAGTAGAATCCTCCCAACGTCAGGGTGTCACTCAACGGCAAGGTGGCCGGAATGTGATGTGGGTCGTAAACCAGGCCGCGGGTGTGTCCGGCAATGGCGTCGTCCTTTAAGGTCGCTGCGGGAGCCATTAAGACCAGCTTGTGGATCAGGTCGGCATCAACGCCCGCCAACATGCTGGCGACGACCCCACCTTGCGAATGGCCCAGCAGGTCGATGTGTTGGGGATGGAGCCGCGTTTGGACGGCGGACAGGACCGCTTGGGCGTCCGCAATTTCGTTGGGCACGGTCATATTGACAAAGTCACCGTCACTGTGGCCGTGACCGTTGAAGTCAAAGCGCACAGTTCCCACGCCGATTGCCCGTAGTCGTGTTGCCAGTTGGACCAGTAATGCCGCTGGGGTGTAGCCGCGGTTACCGGTAAACCCGTGCATCAAAATGGCGATAGTCCCGTTCGGTTGATCGGCGGGCTCGTAAATGCCGGCTAGGGTCAGGCTGTCGCGTTGTACTTGAAATTCCATCAGAAAGACCTCCAGTTTGTTTAGGATTACTATGAAACTTCAAGCAAACGCTGTCAAGGCGCGGTAGCAAAGGGCCAAAATCAGCTGTCTTCGCTCACCGCGTGTTAGCGGACGATAGGCGAGCAGCCCCCACGCCTGTTAAGGACAACACCCTATGATTACCAACGAAATTCCCGAAGATTTTGTGACCCCAGCTGGGTGAACTTAAGAAAAAATTAGAAAATGCCACCGCCAAATAATTTTCTAACCAGGAAAGCGCCGAAACCCGCCATTTTCTGGTATACTTTTCGGTAACGACTTATAGGAAAGGTGTTCCGGACTTTATGCTGATAGCAGATACACTTTTAATCGTGCTGCTGGTGGTCATCGACCAGTGGATCAAGCACGCGGTGGTGGCCAATATCGCCCTGGGTGGCGAGCACCCCTTGATTCCCGGGCTCCTGTCACTGACCCATTTGCGCAACAATGGTGCGGCCTGGAGCATTTTACAAGGCCAGATGTGGTTCTTTGCGGTCATTGCCGTGTTGGCCCTAGGCATCATGGGCTACTTCTTTTGTCAATACCGCCACAAAAACGATCAGTGGGTCGAAGAGCTGGGGTTGGCCTTGATGATGGCCGGAACCTTAGGGAACTTCATTGATCGTTTGATGCAGGGATACGTGGTCGACATGTTTCAGCTCGACTTCATCAATTTCCCCATCTTTAACTTTGCCGACAGCTGTTTGACGGTCGGCGTGATTTTAATCGCGATTGGTGTGTACCTCACTGATCGCCGGGAGGCACATTAATGCAAGAATCAGAATTTCAAGTGACGACGACGGAACGGCTGGATAAATTGGTGGCGGACAACGTGGCCACGATTTCCCGCTCCCAGGCAAAAAACGCCATTGAGGCCGGGCAGATCACGATTGACGGCCAACCGGCCAAGCCCAAAGACAAGCCTAAGGCCGGGGCGACCATTCACGTGGCCTTGCCGGACCCCGAGCCACTAGATTTAGAGCCGGAAAATATTCCGCTGGATATCGTTTACGAAGACGACGACGTCCTGGTCGTCAATAAGCCCCAGGGGATGGTCGTGCATCCCGCACCCGGGCATCCCAACCACACGTTGGTCAACGCGCTGTTGTATCATAGCCCGCTGTCCAGCATCAACGGGACTCTGCGCCCCGGCATCGTCCATCGCATCGACAAGGACACCTCAGGCCTCTTAATGGTCGCCAAAAATGACCACGCCCACCAGAGCCTGTCGGCCCAGCTACAGGCCAAGACGAATCTGCGGGAGTACGTGGCCATCGTTCATGGCAATTTCAAGGAAGAAGAGGGCACCATCAATGCGCCGCTGGGCCGGTCGCCTAAGGACCGCAAGAAACAAGCTGTGGTCGCCGATGGCCGCCCCGCAATCACCCATTTTCGGGTGCTGGAGCGCTATGGCAACTACACCTTGGTGGCTTGTCGGTTGGAAACGGGTCGGACGCACCAGATTCGCGTGCACATGGCCTACATCAATCACCCGGTCGCTGGGGACCCGCTGTACGGCCCTAAGAAAACATTAAAAGGCGCAGGTCAATTTTTACACGCCAGAGAGCTCGGGTTCAAGCAGCCCACGACCGGCGAGCAACTGACCTTTACCGCGCCGGTGCCAGAAAACTTTGCCAAGGCCGTGCGACATTTACGCCAACAAGCCGGATTACCGGTTGACAAAGCAATCTAGGTTTTTTATGCTAAACACAATCAGATAAACGGGTTTGCCGAATCAGGCGGGCGGGTTTCTTCACCATTTTGCCGAAGAAACGCGCCCGTTTCTGGCACTTACGCTAACGCCGTGAAACTTTTAAGGAGGAAATACAGATGGCAAAGGTAGTTGTGGACGCAATGGCAATGCAACGGGCCCTGACCCGGATCACTTACGAAATTATCGAACGCAATAAGGGTGTCGATGATCTCGTCATTTTAGGCATCAAGACGCGGGGGGTCTACTTAGCGCGACGGATTGCTAGTCGCTTGCAACAACTGGAGAACGTCTCGGTGCCAGTCGGTGACCTAGACGTGACGCCTTACCGTGACGATATCGATCACGATGCCCAGAGTGAACCCGAAGTCACGGCCACTAACATTGATTTTTCGGTCGAAGGTAAAAAGGTGATCTTGGTCGATGACGTGCTGTATACTGGTCGGACGATTCGCGCGGCCATGAGTGCCATCATGGATCTCGGTCGGCCGACCAGTATCAACCTGGCCGTTTTGGTCGATCGGGGCCATCGGGAATTGCCGATTCGTGCCGACTTTGTGGGCAAGAACATTCCCAGCTCACAACGCGAACGGATCAAGGTTTCCGTCAGTGAAATCGACGACCGCGACGCAGTGGAGATCCAACAAGCATAGAACTAACTGGTAAAGGGGCCGATTTTGCATGGCAAAACGCTATTTGATTTTAGAAGACGGCTCGGCCTACGCCGGTGAAGGTTTTGGTGCCGGCGCCACTACGAGCGGAGAGGTCATCTCCAATTTAAATCTGTTAGGCTATCAAGAAACGATTACCGATCAAATCTATCACAACCAAATTATTATCTTTGCCCAACCCGCCATTGGCAACGTGGGGATCAACCATGACAGTTATGAATCGATCTTACCCACGGCCAAGGGGATGGTGGTCAGAGACGTGACGAACATCTCGACGAACCGGTTATCACGCCTATCGCTGGATGAATTTCTCCAGCAGCACAACATTCCCGGAATCAGTGGCATCGACACGCGGCATTTGATCCGCAAGTTGCGCGACGTGGACGGCCCCATGAAGGGCAGCATCGTCGACGTGGCAGACGCCCACGCCTTTGACCAACTGAACGCCACGGTCTTGACCAACCGGCAAGTCGATCAGGTGGCCACTCCCAAGCCGTATCCCAACCCGGATACCGGTAAAAATGTGGTGGTCATCGACTTTGGCTTGAAGCACGGAATCTTGCGGCAATTGTCGGAGCGCCGCTGTAACGTCACGGTCTTGCCGTGGACGGCCAGTGCCCAAGATGTGTTGAACCTGGATCCAGACGGGGTCTTACTGTCGACGGGACCGGGATCACCGCTAGACTTGGGTGCCGGGGTCTTAGACATGATCCGCACGGTCCAAGCCGAGATTCCACTCTTTGCCATTGGGCTGGGCCACGAGTTATTTGCCCTGGCCAACGGGGCGGAACTGACCATGTTACCAGTCGAGTATCACGGTAGTAGCCACCCGATTCGGCGGATCATCACCAACGACATCATTTACGCAACGCAGGGTCAAGGCTACGCGGTCATCGCCAAGTCCATTGACCGCGACCGGTTGATCACGACCTACGTTGATCTCATCAACGGGACCGTGCAGGGGTTGCGCCACCGGGACTTCCCGGCATTTTCCGTGCAGTTCTTTGCGGACGGCGCCCCGGGGCCTCACGAAAGCCGCGACCTCTTTGATGAATTCATGGAAGCTATGACAGCACGCCGGGAGGGATAAACTTGCCAAATTTGAATGATATTCAAAAAGTTTTGATCATCGGCGGGGGACCGACCGAGATTGGCCACGAAACGGAGCTGGACAGTGCCGCCGTGCAGATCATTACCGAATTTAAAAAACACGGGGTCCGCACGCTGATCATCGACAACAACCCGTTTTCGGTGGCTTTAGAAGAGATTCAACCGACCAACATGTACGTGCAGGCGGTCACGACGGCTAACGTCCGCCACATCATTGAAAAAGACCAACCGGACGCCATTTTGCCGTCATTAGGTGGTCTCCTGGGTATTCGTATTGCCCAAGAACTGATTGAAAACGGCGATATCGGCCGCTACGGCATCACGATTCTGGGGATGCCCGCCGATACCCTGCGCCAGATCAATAACCCGGCTGCCTTGAACGCGACGCTAAAGGAGATCCACGAGCCGGTCATTGAGGCCCAGATCGTGGCGACCGTCGACGAAGCCATGGGGCTGGTCGAGTCGATTGGCTTCCCACTGATCGTCAAACCGGTCGCACCGCGGTTAGACACCAACCGGACCGTTTGCGAAAACGTCGATGACATGGTGACCGCGCTGAACCAGGGCTTTCAACAGTCACGCTTTGACCAGTGTACACTGGAGCGCAGCGTGGTCGGCTATAAAGAAATTGAAATGGTGGCGGTGCGTGACGGCGCCGGGACCGCAGTACTGATCAGCGGCCTGGAAAATGTCGACCCCATTGGCATTCACTCCGGCGATTCCATCGTTGTGGCCCCGCCGCAGACGCTAAACGACCGGGAGTACCAGGACCTGCGTGACGTGACCTTTCGGATCGCCGCAGAGCTCAATATCGTGGGGGTCTTGCACCTGCATTTTGCCCTCAACCCAGCCAATCAACTCTTTTACATTACCAAGATTGCCCCGTACTTTTCTCGGGGCGTGGCGTTGGCGGCCCGGACGTCGGGTTACCCGATTGCACTGGTGACTGGGGCCTTATTGCTTGGGCAACGGCTAGTCGACGTGAAGTTGCCCAGTCGCTTCACCAAGCAAACGGCCATCATGGAACCCACGATTGACCACGTCAGCGTGCGGATTCCACTATGGCCGTTCCAGGAGGTTCCGGATGCCGATCAACACCTCGACACCGTGATGAAGGCGGTCGGCTCCACGGTCGGCATTGGCCGGTCCGTAGAAGAAGCCATGCTCAAGTCGGTCCGCAGCTCGCAGTTCTCACCACGAGACGTCTTGCCATCCGTCAGCAATTTAAGTGACGGCGAAATGATCCGCCAGCTGATCCACCCGTTGGCCAACCGCATCTTGGTCCTGATTGAAGCGCTACGCCGGGGATACGCGCCCGATGAATTAAGCGAATTGACCAAGATCGATAATTACTATTTCGTCAAATTACGCCACCTCTTGACGATTGAAAAACAGATTCAAAGCCATCCTATGGACGTCGAGGTGCTTCAACGCGCCCGTTACTTTGGTTTTGGGGATGGGATGATCGCCCGCATTTGGCAGACGGACACGGCCGCGATTCGGCAGCTCTCCGCCAGTGCCAAGATCATGCCGACTTATAAGATGATCGAACCGACTGCGGGTGAGTTCCCGGAAGACTTGAGCGGCTACTACAGTACCTTTGAGTACGAAAATGAAAGCCAGCCGTTAGGTGACCGGACCGCGTTGGTTCTGGGACGTGGCGGCAACCAGCTGGGGCCTAATTCCGCGGCAGAATATTTCACCACGGAAATGCTCAAACAGTTGAAACGGGCCGGGTACCACACCATCTTGATGAACACCAACCCCAACGCGGTGGGCGTGGCACCGGAATTCTCCGACAAGCAATACGTCGACCCGATTCAGCTAGGGGATGTCCTCAACGTGATTCAAGTCGAGCACCCAGACATCGTCATCGTACCCGGCAACCGGCACTACCTGACCCGCGAATTGGGCAAGCTCGACGACGTGAACCTCCACGTCTTACCGCCGGACCAGGAGACGGGCGAACCCGCCCCAGAAATGGCGACGATTGGCGTGAGCCTGTTCGTCCACGGCCAACAGAAGGTCGCAGCGGGGGTCATGGACATGATCGCCCCAGGCATGAACAAAGCGCTGTCACAGGTCACGGCCTTTCGGATGCCGGCGGAATTGCCCAAGGCCAAGCGGCAAAACTTGGTCGAAGCGGCGAAGCAGGCTGTGAGTGAGCGTCAGGTAACGGGGATGATTCAGGTCCTCTTTGCCCCTAAGAGCGCTGATTCCGCCCAACTAAAGGTGGTTGGCGTCCGGCCCACGCGGCTGACGGAGATGGCCTTCTTGAGTAAGGTCACCGGCGTCAACTGGGTCCGCATGTTGACGCGGCAACACATCGGCACGCTGGATGATGATGAGCTGGCGAAGATCACCATCGACATCAACAGTAACCGGGTTGCCTTGATGAACGCCGCCTTCCCATTCCGGCAGTTACACGTCTTGAACCGACCAGGGAGTACGGACCAAGAAGTCGGGGCGACGATTGCCTTTGGGTCGAGCGAGGCGCTAACGCTGACAAACCTGAGCGATACCGCCGAGTTGGACCAGATCATTAACCGGACGATTTAAACGTGAGTGTCAACGGGTATTTCCCGGTTGATTTGCGACTGGGTTTACCAATAAAACAAGTTGTTACTAACAAAAACGCGTCACACCAACATTCTGGTGTGACGCGTTTTTAGCTTTTAAAAGTAGTTGTATCTAGCAATTAACGGACTAATCTGCCAATTTTTCGACCAATTCGCTCTGCGGCGTCACGTAAACGGTCCGTTGCCCCGTGAAAATAACGTAGCCGGGTTTGGCCCCGTTGGGCTTGTGCAGCCGCTTGACGGGCAGGTAGTCGACGGGGACGTTACTGGATTCACGGCCCTTGGAGAAGTAAGCTGCCAAGTTGGCCGCTTCCATGATGGTGGCATCACTGGGGTGGTCGGCGTGAATGATCACGTGAGAGCCCGGCATGTCCTTGACGTGCAACCAGATGTCGGTACGCTTGGCCGTGTGCAGGCTCAGCTGATCATTTTGCAGGTTGTTTTTACCGACCGAGATCTTGGTGCCGTCGCTTGCCGTGAAGCGGTCAGGCTTGCTGACCTTTTGACGACGTTGCTTCTTACTCTTCTTTTGGTGGTCATGGTCGCGCAGGTAGCCGCCTTGTTGGAGTTCGAGGCGAATGTCGACCAGGTCCTTAGGGGCGGCCAGCTCGATTTGGGCCATGATGTTGGTGAAGTAATCCACGTCGGCCTGGGTGATCTTGAGCTGTTCATTCACATAGGTGACCGCGTTTTTCGCCTTCTGGTACCGCTTGAAGTACTTCTGGGCGTTTTGATTGGCGGACAACTGGTTGGACAGCTTGATCTTGAGGGGCTTGTTATCATCGTAGAAGTTGGGAAGAGAAACCTCGGTTTGGCCCCGCTGGACCTGATTGAGGTAGGTCGTCAGGATCTCGCCCTTGATGCGATACTCATCGGCGTTTTCGGTGGCGGCCAGGGTCTTTTCCAGCTTCTTGAGCTTGGTCCGATTCTTCTTGAGTTCGTTGCGGACCACCCGGATCAAGACACTCCCTTGTTGCTGGACGCGGTCCCGTTCGGCCTTGTCCTGATAGTAGGTGTCCAGTAGCTCGCTGAGGGTGTCACTGGCCTGTTGCGTCCCCGTAGTGGGGTATGGAAAGGCCGTGAAGCTGGTCTTGTTCTTGGACGAGATCTCTAGCGTCGGCCGTGGCTGATCGAAGCCAGCAAAGAAGGCGGCAAATTGGTCGGCGTGGGTGCCAGGTTCGTGGAGCTTAGCTGCCAAGGCCGCCGCCGTATCCTTGCCCAAACCTTGATACTGCTGCTGGAGGGTGTGGGCCAAGACCTCTTGGTTCGGAAATTCCCGAATCGTTTGGTCCAAGTCAGGCCGAGCACCGTCAAAGGGATTGGTGAGATCTTGCTTGGGTGGCTGAATGTACTGGGCGCCTGGCAACAGGAGTCGGTAGCGGTTTTGATCAGAGCCAACGTGCTTGATCGCGTCTAAGATCTTCATGGAGGCACTATCGACCAAGATGACGTTACTGTGCCGAGCCATGATCTCAATGATCAAGAGTAATTCTTGTTGGTCACCCAATTCGTTGCGAGACGTGAAGTGGAGGTGGACGACCCGGTCATTAGCGACCTGGCTGACCTCCTTGAGAATAGCGCCCTGCAGGTATTTACGCAGGATCATGGTAAAGTTCGTGGGAACCGGGGGATTCACGTACGGAATCTGGGTGACTTGGATCCGCGCGTAAGTCGGATTGGCCGACAACAAAATTGGGTAGTTGTGGCTATTGGCCCGAACCGTCAACACAATTTCGTTGGCGTAGGGTTGATTGATTTTACTGACCCGGCCGGTCGTGAGCGTTTGACTGAGCTCATGGACCATGGCGTGGGTGAAAGAACCATCAAATGACATCGCGGAACAACACCTTTCTATAAATGGATTTATTTTACGTTCAAAAAAGCAGTACAGGTTAAAGTATACCGGCCTGGCCGCTGAAGTGCAAAGAAGTTCCTCCGAAATGGCCAGAAATCCCGGATTAAATCCGTGAAATTCTTGGTTTTTTCACTTGTGGTCGACAACCAAATCGTTGTACAATACAACCAAAAGGAGTGAGGACCCCATGAAGTCAAGTTTAGCAGCCTTGATTGGCATTAGTAAGGTTCAACAAACGTTGCTCCAGCGCATGACTAAGCAACATCACCTGACCGTTTCTGAGTGGCAGCTTTTAGACCACATCGGGGGCGGTGAAAACACCCAAGAAATTTTAGCAGCTAAAACCAATTTAGACACGTCAACATTAAGTCGGCAACTCAAGGGGCTGGTGACCAAAAACATGGTCACGAAGAAAGCCATTGGCCGGGATAAAAGACAGTTGGTATATACAATAACGGACCAGGGCACGGCTACGGCCGAAGACATCAATTCGGCCTTTGAGTCGTTGTCCGATGACGTCTTTGAACACTGGTCGACCGACGAACGCAATTTATTGCAGATACTATTGAACCGGTTGGACAAGAGTATGGACCGGCAGCGCATGGTCAAGGGCTAACCCTGAGGCATTGTCCCGAGTTGGTCGGCCCCGGCCGTCACAGAGACGTCGGGGCGGAAGCAAAGGAGTGAGCACGTATTCAGCACAGACTAGTCATTATTTCGTTAGACGCGATGGGCAGTCGTGATCTCGATGAACACCTAGAGGAGTTACCGAATTTACGGCGACTGGTGGCGACCGGGTCGCGGGTCAAGCAGGTGCGCGGTATTTACCCGACGTTGACCTACCCGTCGCACACGACGATCATCACGGGGCAGTATCCGCGGGTACACGGCATCATCAATAACACCAAGCAACAGTCACAGCGGCCGTCACCCGATTGGTACTGGTACCAACGCGACGTGAAGGTCCCCACACTGTATGACCTGGTGCGGCAACACCACCAAAAAACGGCGGCCTTTCTGTGGCCCGTGACCGCCGGGAGTAAGATCACTTACAACCTAGCCGAGATCTTTCCCAACCGCATTTGGACCAACCAAGTCCTGGTCTCCTTAAAGGCCAGCAGTCCGGCTTTTCTCTTACGGATGAACCGGAAATACGGCCACTTGCGGCGCGGCATTCAACAGCCCGAGCTAGATGACTTCATCACGGCTTGTGCGGTGGATACCCTACAGAATCGCCAGCCGTGGCTCACGCTGATTCACCTGGTCGACATGGACAGTATGCGTCACCGCTACGGCGTGCGTTCTGCCGAGGCGATGGCCGCCTTGAAACGACTGGATGCTCGGGTGGGTCAACTGATCGACGCCACGATTGCGGCGGGCACCTTTGGTGAGACCAACTTTGCCATCTTGGGGGACCATTACCAGATAAACGTAGACCACATGATCCATTTGAATCAGGCCTTTGCCAAACGCGGGTGGTTGACGCCCACGGCCAACGGGACGGTCAAGGCCGACTGGCACGTTTGGGCCAAGTCCTGTGATGGCTGTACGTACATTTATACCCGTAACTTCGCCGACTCGCGGACGCTAAAGCAGCTATTGGCGGATACCGAGGGCGTGGAAAAGGTCATCGACGGTGCGGCTGCGGCCAAACGCGGGGCGGACCCCCACTGCCAGTTCATGGTGGAGGCTAAAGCCGGGTATTACTTCACCGACGAGACCAACCGCCCAGCCGTAGTTGAAGCCGTTGATCCCGCCAGTCTGGGCCAACCGGACCGCTACCACGGGGTCCACGGGTATGACCCTGACAAGCCCGATTACTTCACGACACTGGTCTTAAACGGACCGGACGTGGTGTCTGGGCAAACGCTTGCGTCGGCCCGTCTGATCGATGAGGCGCCGACATTTGCCAAGCTCTTAGGCGTTCAGTTCCCCGAACCACTACCGGGTCACGCGTTGACCGCGGCATTGAAGGGGGCTCCTCATGAAGTTGACTAAGGAACAGTGGAGTTGGGTCTTCTACGATTGGGCCAATTCCGGGTACGGTATCATCGTCACCACGGCGGTCTTGCCCATCTACTTCAAGGGCATCGCCGAAGCCAGTGGGGTCACCGCGGCCAACGCGACGGCTTACTGGGGCTACGCCAATAGTGTGGGCACGTTGCTGGTGGCCTTGTTGGCGCCATTTCTCGGAGCGTTAGCGGACTATCAGGGGTTTAAGAAACGCCTGTTGACGGGGTTTGCCTCGCTGGGGATGATCATGACCTTGGGGCTAGCCATCTTGCCTGCCAATCAATGGCAATGGCTGCTGGTGGTCTACATCTTGTCGGTGCTGGGCTATTCCGGCGGGAACCTCTTTTACGACAGCTTTTTGACCGACGTCAGTGATAACCGGCAAATGGATCGCTTATCCAGCGTCGGCTACGGCTTTGGCTACCTGGGCGGGGTGATTGCCTTTATCCTGTTCATGGTCCTCCAATTGACGCACGGGTTCGGTCAGCTATCGAGTACGGCCGTGGCGCGCTGGGGCTTTGTCCTGGCCGCCATTTGGTGGGTCGTCTTCTTTATTCCGATTCAAAGAAATGTCCACCAACGGCACGCCCTGACCGTGACCCAAGCCCCATTGAAACAAAGTTGGCAGCGGGTCTGGCACACGTTGGGCCACATTCGCCAGCACAAATACTTAGCCTGGTTCTTGATCGCCTACTTCTGTTACATCGATGGGGTCGATACCATCTTTACCATGGCAACGTCAATTGGCCTGGACATTGGGATCAGTAGTACCACGCTGATCGTAGTGTTACTGGTGGTCCAGCTGGTTGCCTTTCCGTTTTCGATTCTATACGGTTGGTTGGCGGACAAGACCAGTACCCGTTTCGGCATTTTATTAGCCATTATCATGTACCTCTTGATCTGTGTCGCCGCCTTGAACCTCAAGACGGTTGGCAGCTTTTGGGTATTGGCTGTGTTAGTCGGGACAAGTCAGGGAGGCATTCAGGCCCTGTCACGGTCCTACTTTGGCCGGTTGGTCCCTAAGGAACGGTCCAGTGAGTTCTTTGGCTTCTATAACATTTTAGGCAAATTTTCAGCGGTCTTAGGGCCAGTATTAGTCGGCCTGGTCACACAATGGACCGGGCAATCGCGGATCGGGGCAGCCTCGTTATCGCTCTTATTTGTGTTAGGTTTGGTTATTTTCTGGCGAATTCCCAAGTCCGCTTCCCAAGTCCGCGGTGGACAATGCCTAGGCGTTCCGCCAGTTTTATGGTATCCTAGGTGAACGAATGAAAAGATAAAGTAGCCTGAATTATTCATACCTTTCAAAAAAGTCGTCAGTTTTCATGTTTTTCAAAAACTGACGGCTTTTGATCTTGCTTACTATGTATTGAGACTCTAAATTTTGATGGTATCACCTAACGGTGAGTCATTTTTGAATTTTTGGGTGCACTTATCCCTTGATCGTACAGAATTTTTTTTAATTGGGGCTATTTAATAGCCTGAATACGCTGTAATACCTGATAAAAGAGTCGATGATAAACGTGATGAGAACTCAGTCGTAACTGGATTCGTCGACCGGTAAACACAACGCGGGCAGCGACTTTGAATAAACGGATTCGTAATGTACTAACACGCAATCCGGTCTCTGTTTTAGGTAGGGCTATTTGCTTCATAAAATTGATAATATTGTACGCTAATACACTAACCATCATACGGGCAGCGTTGGCGGTAAACGTTGAACTATCAGTCTTATCAAAGAAGAAGCCCTCTTTGGCTTCCTTGATATAATTCTCCATCTGACCACGCTTATGATACAGTTCAAATGCTGCTTCTACGGTTAAATTTGTCAGATTAGTCACAATAAATTCATGTGAAAAGATCAATTCGCCAGCTACACGAGTTGACTTAACGTATACTTGACGCGGTTTAGGCCACGAAGTGGCCTGATAAGTTGCTGAGTAATAGTGAGTTTCGGTTTCATGCCACTCAGTTGTGTCGCTTATCTGTACAAACTCTTCTGCCAAGTTGTGTAGTCGCTTATTACGTTTGAGGCGAATAATGTAAAAGACATCATCGGCCTCGCAGGTATCATAAACAGCTGGTGTGGCGAACCCGCTATCACCGCGAACCAGAATATCAGTTTCTGGCAATTGGTCTTGATAATGTTTTAATAACGGTTCTAAAAAGGCTTTTATATCTGTGCTGGTATAGGCATTACCAGGCCGTAGGATGGCTTTCATGAGATTACCATCATTATCGATAGCTAGTAATGGATGATACCCCTCCGAGCCATAATGGGCGTTATAGTCAGTAGCTTCTTGATTGCCATAAGTGTCAGAATGGGTTGAATCAATATCAATAATGGTGGTCGTCTGATTAGTTAGCAGTCGAGCTTGATCAATAAGAGCTTGATTTAAAGTCTGGAAGGCGTCCACACCTGCGGAATCGATACGTTGCCAGAAACGGGATATCGTCGCTTGTGAAGCTAAGGCTGGTTTGTCCAATAAAAGTTTAAACAATGGTTCTGCAACCAATGAGGTTGCAGCAGAATCTGTATTATAACCGGCAATGATCTGCAGAACCAACTGCATTAAGATACTTGAATTACTATGTCGGCAGTATTGTCGATGGTCGTTGAACTTCAATAGATTGTCAGCTAAGTTCGTGAACTGAAACTTTGCCATCAGTTCAACACACAAGGTTAGGCCACCATCAGAAGATAATTGACCGCCGGTATGCGATGCTAGAATGTTTTTATTGAAACTAAATGCCATTTCCTGTACAGTTTTCATTATAGAGTCCTCTTCTCTTTATAGTGTCTTTTGGTCGAGTTAACTATACCAGAGCTGAGGCTCTTTTTCTGCACTTAAAAGGTGAAAACGTAAAATTCCCATCAAGCACTTGAATCATGTGTTTGATGGGGATTTTGGAGTTTCTGGTGAATAATTCAGGAGTAGGTGTAAAAATGAAGATTGCTGTGGTCACCGATAGTACCAGCTATTTGTCCGCAGAAGAGGTTGAGCGGTATCACATTCACGTTGTCCCAATTCCGGTGATCATGGATGGTCGCTCCTACGATGAAGATGTTGATATTACCACCAGTGAATTCTACGAACGGTTAAGAAATTCCAAGTCGTTTCCCAGCACGTCCCAACCACCGCTGGGAGAAATGATCAATCTCTACAATGAATTGGCAGACGAAGGATACGATGCGGTGATCAGTATCCATTTGGCCAGTACCATTTCCGGCTTTGTGAATCAGTTGAAGAACATTGCCCCGACGATTGAAAACATCCGGGTGATCCCGTACGATTCCCAAATCACGGTCAAATTGATGGGTTATTTGGCCATTGAGGCCTCGCGGATGGCAGCCAAGGGTGCAGAGCCCGAAGCCATCCTTGCGCGCTTAGACGACTTGCGGTCGACGATTGGCGAATACTTCGTGGTCGACGATCTGCAAAACTTGGTCCGCGGCGGGCGGCTATCGAACGCTTCTGGCTTTATCGGCAGCGTGTTACGGATCAAGCCGTTACTGACCTTCGATGACGAGACCCACGAAATCGTGGCCTTTGAAAAGGTCCGTTCCCGTAAAAAGGCGTTGGCACGCGTCGAACAACTCTTTGTGGAGGCGCAAGCCAAGGTCGATTATCCACTAAGGGCATTGGTGATCAACGCCAATGATCCGGAGGGCGGCCAGAATTGGGCCAACAAGATTGCGGCACAGTATCCCGCGATTCCAGTCGAACAATCCTACTTTGGCCCAGTCATTGGGGCCCACTTGGGTGAAAAGGCGTTGGCCTTGGCCTGGATCAAAGATTTTGATCGCGCTTAACGCGTGCAAGTCGGCAGTGAGTATGGTATGCTATTTTCTGTAATTAAATTTACGGAGTAGGAAATAGGGCGTCAAGTGCTGGTGGAACGCAATGTGAACACCGGACGAAGGGAATGTGTCCCGCGATCTTATTTCCGCATTGACCGCAGCAATGTGGCAACTCCCTTAGGAGATGTCTGAATTGAAGACGATAGCAAGAACCCAGCTGCCCAAGCTGGATACGTTGAGTGTTGTGACGATGGGCCTGTTGATGGCCCTGCAGCTGGTGATCAGCCGCTTTTCAATCGGGAATAACTTCATCAAGTTTAGCTTTACCTTCCTGATCGTGGCGTTACTGGCCAAGTGGTTTGGCCCCTGGTGGGGGATGATGACCGCCGCCGTGGTCGACGTGGTGGGCACCCTGATGACTGGGGGACCTTACTTTGTGGGCTTTACGCTCTCGGCTATCTTGGGCTCGTTGATCTTCGCGCTGTTTTTGTACCGGCAAAAGGCGACCTGGGTGCGGGTCGCGTTAGCCGCCATCGTGATTGCGGTGGTGGTCAACGCCTTACTGAACACCTTGTGGGTCACCATCATGTATCAGACGCCGTTTTGGAGCCTGTTACCGATCCGGGTCCTCAAGCAGCTGATTGTCACGCCGATTCAAATTGTTTTGCTGTACTGGCTATTGAATAGCCGGGTGATCCAGCAAATTCAGGAACGTTTAAATCGTTAATGTGATGCGCACCGTTTCGGAGAAATCCGGGGCGGTGTTTTTAAATGACTTGTATTAGGCGATATTAAATTAATTACTTTAACTTATAGTGACTTAAAATATTCCCACACCAACTTTCCAACA
This sequence comes from Levilactobacillus brevis, assembly GCA_003666485.1. GTDB lineage: Bacteria > Bacillota > Bacilli > Lactobacillales > Lactobacillaceae > Levilactobacillus > Levilactobacillus yiduensis. The sequence continues at coordinate 2,108,099 of CP032931.1, read as the reverse complement.
CAAACCAATCACTTCTAGTCAAACTGGTCCCCAGGGTAAGGGCAGTGGCCAAACCATTAACTTTTTCTTCGAAATCGGCCAATTGTCTTGCGTCCACGCTAATTTTCGCTTATAACGAGGAAAGATAAGTATCCAGGGAGGAACAAACACATGCAACGACTTATGCGATTATATAAAAAATATCAGGACATTTTGGCCTACCTGATTTTCGGGGGGCTGACCACAGTGGTGAACCTGGTGGTCTTCTACGTGACGGTGACCCTCTGGGGCTGGAACTATCAGGTCGGTAACGTGTGGGCGTGGTTTTTGTCCGTCCTGTTTGCGTACGTGACCAACCGGGTGTGGGTCTTTCATTCCCACTTCACGACATTCAAGGCGCTGGTCAACGAGGCCGTATCCTTCTTCTTGGCCCGGGGCGCCACGCTGATCATGGACATGGCCATCATGTGGATCGGGGTGTCTTTGCTTCAGCAAAACGAGATGTTAACGAAGCTGGTGGACCAGGTCGTCGTGGTCTTGGCAAACTACTTCTTCAGTAAATGGTTCGTGTTTAAAAAGAATAAAGCCACATCGGCGGACGAGCAGGATTAAACGATCGTCTGGCCGACACAAAACTCCCAGTACAACCTCAGCCTTTAGGGCAGGTCGTGCTGGGAGTTTTGTTATTGCTGGGTGCTAATCAGACTTTATGCCGTCACGCGATTGGCGTGCTGCTTATTGGTGAGCCAGTAGTAGGCGGCGACCGCTAAGCCACCGACGAGGATACCAATGGCATTGGCCAAGACGTCGTTGATGTCACTGCTGCGGTTGATCAGCCAGTGATGGGAAAGGATGTACTGAATCGTTTCCACGCTACTGCCGACGAAGAGGCCACTTAGTCCGACGCCCACGAGGGACAGCTTGGGCAGTGCCCATTTGATCAGGAGTCCCAACGGAATTGTCAGGACGATATTTTCTAAGAAACCGAGGTTGAAGACGTCTAAATTCGTCAGATTCACGCGGCCAATGCCTACGGGCATGATGTAGATGGCCGTGCCGTCAAATGAGATCGGCGTGAAGAGGATAGCGGCTAGGCCAGTGAAGTAGCCCAGCACCAAGAGGGCCAGCCAGCGGCGTTTACCGCCAGTCGCAACGATGAGCAGGCCACTTAGTCCCGCCATTAAGATAATCAGTAATAAGGGTTCCCAACGCATCGAACCACCTCCAGTAGTGTGTGATCAGTTGTTCTGTCGCTTAACATGTTTCTAGACTACACCCAAAATCCCGGTCATGGGGGATTTTGCCGTGAGCTTTAAGGTTTCTTGGCGGCTTTAGGAAAACCCTAAGAACTTCATCGCAAAATCGTCACACTTTGACGGGGAAATGACTTAATCAGATTTTCAAGATTTAACTAAATATTGCAAGACGAAAACCGGTCAGAATCACTGTCACTATACGGTTCATAGCGTTAAAATTAGTTGCTTACAGCTTCGTAGTAGAAGCTGTCCGCCTACCGTCTGCCAAATATGGGTCGGAACGCGGTGGGCGGACCGGACCGAGCCTGAAAAGCGGTCTCGGCCTCGCTTTGAGCCGTGGGTCGCGTCTCAAAGACGCCAGTTTCCTAACCGGCATGAATCGCGCCGCTAAGGAAATTCCCACGGCTGAACCCATATTTGGCAGACTCTCGGCTACAAGAGTACTTGCCAGTAACAATTGGTGTAGCCCCAGGTAGTAGCCACTTTGCCAACTAACGCTACTGGGTCCAACATGGGATTACTGATAAGCAGTAACTTGCTGGAGACAGCCAGGGTGTAGCCAGCGGTGTTGACGGTGTTGGCTGAGGTGCTTTCTCAGCCTACAGCGTGGGACGACTTGGAAGACTGACTGGTTCTGTCAGGCCTTCAAGCGAACCGGAAGACCGTTTTTCAGGCTGGAGGTGTTCCCCATAGCAGGCGGAACCCTGGCTGCCGCAGGCTCCTGGTTTCGCTAATCTTAATGGACAGAACACTGTCGTTCTGGGAATCAACGCGTTAAGTCTACTTTCAATTTTTGGTTTTAATCTAAGGCAAAACCAAGCGACCAGCTAAGTGAATCATCATCTTACTTGGTCGCTTGGTAGTTCCTGATTGTTTTCTAAATATTGGCAACTCGCTCATCTGAGCGCATTGCTTAGCTAGTTGAGAATGGTACGCACTGTTAGGATTTTGGTGGTGTCGGCTTTTCATCCGTTGGCTTGGACGCAGTCGCATCGGGCGTTGTGGTCGTTGCTGACGGCGTTGTCGTTTGATCATCATCAGTGTCATCATCATCGTCATCGGAGCCCCGCTTGCCTAACCAGTAGGCCAGTAGAAGCAGCAGAATGACTAATACGATGGCGAGTAATAACCAGATCCACCAGTAGTTAGGCTTCTTGGAATGAATCGTGGCGTTGTGCGTCCGGACCGTTTTGCCCGATAGACTGAAGTCACGACTAAAGTTCCAAACCCGCTTGCCACTAGTCGCGTGCAGCTTCAAGACGTATTGGCCGGCACTCAATGATTTCTTACCTAGGCCAATCTCAAAGTTGAACCAACTGTTGGGCGCCATGGAACCGTTCTTTAAGGTGTTTGTCAAGACCTGTTGGCCATTGCTTCTACGCAAGACTCTGGCCTGTACGTTAAACTTACCGAAGAGCGTTGGCGACACGTTACGCAATTTAGCCAAGATTTGTGGTTGCCCATTTTGCTTTTTTACCGTAACGTTGGCTAATTTAAGATCAATCGGTAAGATCTGGTTGGGGTGACACCACAAGGACACGGCAACGACTTCGGCATAACGGTTTTCCAGCGTAAAGGCACTGCTGGAAGATGAGCGCCGTGCCTTGGGATCCGTCACGAAGAGGCCACCTAAGACTTGGCCGGTGAAGCCAGATGCGGGAATCCGAGTCGCAAACGTGATGGTCTTGCCTTGGTGCGCCGCCAAATGGACGGTGACCGCGCCAGAAGTCATTTTCGTAAAGGTTGTTTGTGCGGAAGGGTCCGTCCGGTTAGACGGAATGTATACGGCCTGACCGGCATCAGAAGTCGTGGCGTTGACAGGCATGACCTTTAGCGTTTTCGACGACTTGGTTGGATTGATCACAGATACCTTAAGCGATTGATTATCACCGGGCGTTACCTTGAGGTCAAAGTAACTGACCTTAGTTGACAGCTGATTCTTAGGTAACAGTGGGGTTATCGTGAAGTCTGAAGCTGGCGTTGGTGCAGCCTTGGTTGCGGCGCTCGCGGAGATCAGCGAGCCACTACCCAAGAGGCCAATGACTGCCAGAAGTGCGATACACCACCCTTTAAGCTTATTCAAATTCATTGTAAGCACCACCCTTAATTTTAAAAATGTGAAACTGTTCGTGCAGTTGGGAGATTGGCCAAGCTAGTTGCGCTTTCGTTTCAGTAAGCACGCCAACCGCAAAACTACTTTAAAGTTAATTAATTTAACCGTTACCCGCTTCACAACTCTATAGTAGCAGGTCTTTTCGATGAGATAGACCGTTTAGCTTGTTTGATGATGTCTGTATACTAACTGCAAATAGTGAGATTTCTAAATTGACTTAACCACTGGGATGTTACCACTGGTGTGGCGGCTCACTGATTTGGTGGGTCGAGTGGTCCGACAGATTGGCTGGTGGTGTCTATTAGCTGCGCCAGCCTCAATGGCCACCTCGCTCCGTGTCTGTGATACTCATAGGTAAGGAGCTTGGCTTGTATTTCGACGACTCCCCGATTATGATAAAATTTATATGACAAAAAATTAGCTGTCTGCCTGAGTATAGGCGGGCAGTTTTTCCGTGAACATTAAGAAGGGAAGGCAACTCATGATTCAAGACATTGCGCCTCGTATATTCAATGATAGCTAAGGCAGGAATCTTCTGATTTCAATCAGGAGAGGAATGCCGGTCACTGTTTTTTCGAAGGTTCTTGGTAGGTTGGTTTTTGATATATTTTTCGACGATTTCTTTACTCATATTACCTAAGGTGCTCATGTAATAACTATTTGACCAGAGATGGCCGCCCCAAAGTTGTTGTTTGGTTTCAGGATGTTTCTCGAAAAACATCCGCGCAGAAGCGCCCTTAAAGGCCTTGACGATATTTGTAGGTGCGTATTTAGGTTTGAAACTGATTAGTAGGTGAACATGATCTGGCATAATTGCCATTGTTTCCACGGTGACTTCATTTAGTTGGGCAATTCGTGTCAAAATTTTCTTCATGTCAGACACCAACGTTGGTGTCGTAAAAATAGGCTTTCGGTATTTTGTGACCCAAATTAGGTGAAAATGGAAATTGTAGACATAACCTCGTTCGTAAATTGCATCCAGTAACCGACTATCTTCTTTACTCATCTGCATTCTCCTATGAATTTATTTATAAGTGTATTCAGTATGCTCTAATTAACTTATATGATATCATAATTTCATAGTGAAAGGAGGAAGTGACTTGCGTAAAACGATGGCCCAGTTACCGTATCATTACGGTGTAAAATTAAGAGTTTTTCCGTCTAATGAGCAGCAACGCTTGATCAAGCTGAACAGTGATGCTAGTCGATTCATTTACAACGAGATGAACGGCATGAACCGAGAGTTATTTGCGTTGCGCCAAGTTAAAACGCCCATTAAGCTAGTTCAGACACGGATTGAGACGTTGAAGCAACGATTAAAGCACCCGGCTATTAATATTTCTAATATTCACGGCTGGTTGAACGATCAAGCGCTCGACAGCGACATGAAGGCGAATGCCATCAAGAATTATCGCACCGCCTGGAAGAATTTTCGGAAAGTTCATCAAGTAGGGACGCCCGTGTTCCACAAGAAACGAACCGAACAAAAATATCAGACTTCCAATCACTATGCCAGTAAGGTTGAGACGCCCAACATGCTTAATGGGAGTGTTCGCCTATTAGATCATAAACATATCCAGCTATCCAAGCTGGGAAGATTACGATTTAAAGGCATGCCAGCTAAGTTAATTACACGTAAGTCCGAAATCCGTATTGGTACAACAACTATTTCAATGGACGCGACGGGCCGCTACTACGTTTCCTTGCAGTTGGCATCCGACCAGCCATTTGTTAACTTAGTAACGTCCAAGTCTGGGGCAGCCATTGGCATTGATTTAAACACGGATAATTTTCTGACGGATTCTAGCGCTAATGTGATTGCTAATCCTAGATTCTACCGGTCAATCAAGGGTAAGTTGGCTAAGGCCCAGCGGACACTATCTCGACGGGCGTTACGTGCCAAGAAGGCTCATCGGCCCTTGCGCGAATCTAAAAACTATCAGAAACAACGGCAACGGGTAGCCACTATCCAACGCAAAATAGCCAATCGACGGAAAAACTTCTTACATCTTGTTTCGACAGCACTGATCAAGAACCACGATTTGGTTGTCGCCGAAGAGCTAAGAAGCAAAAATCTTTTGCGCAACCATGCCCTGGCCATGAGTATTGCCGATGTTGGGTGGCGGACACTCCTAGGTATGCTTGCATATAAGGCTGATTTGTATAAACGCCATTTTGTGATCGTGGACCCACGAAATACTACACAAACGTGTAGTACTTGTGGCTTCGTCATGGGCACTGAGGCAACACAAAAGTTGACTCTGGCCAATCGACAATGGACCTGTCCGCGATGTGCAGCTTACCACGTTCGTGACCATAACGCAGCTAAAAATATTTTAGCTAAGGGATTAGCAGACTTAGAAGAACAGTAAGAAACATCAGTCCGTCTGGCAACCTGCGGACACTAAAGGCTTTGGTAATTAGCCCGTAAGACCTGCATGCAGGCAATCGCTGTATCTAAGCAAATTGTGGTCGTAACATTTTAGGATGTTGTTCCCACAAACCTCTGACTTTTAGTCAGGGGTGGTTGATGAACCAATTCGATCAGCAACGTGCCCCGCGGCCTACTGATGTGGTGTTTAGCTACCACGACGGCCAGATTCTCGTGGTTGATCAGCAAACCATCCCCCGTGTCAGTGACCTGACCCAGTGGGGCTTCGCAACCAGCCAGTTGATCTATTTATTTACGATCGACGAAACGGCCTATTACTTGACCCTAGAAACCGTTGCGCCAACGACTCGTCGCCAGTATCAACCCGTTAACACACTGCGACACCTACAACCGCAGTCACTGGCCTTCGCCAGCGCTACAGCCGCGCATTTGGGCCACTGGTATGCCAGTAACCAATTTTGCGGGCGTTGTGGCCACCGATTGACGGCTAGTGACACGGCGCGAAAACTGGTTTGCGATAATTGTGGCAATCAGCTGTTTCCCACCATTTCGTCAGCCATCATCGTGGGCGTGACCCATGGTGAGCAGCTCCTCTTGACGAAATTTTTAATGGGCTATGACCGCTATGCCTTGCTGTCAGGATATGTTGAAATCGGTGAGATGCTGGCGGATACGGTGCGACGCGAGGTCCACGAAGAGGTTGGTCTGAGCGTCCACAACATCCGCTACTATGGCAGCCAGCCCTGGGGCTTTTCGGGGTCGTTGCTGGTCGGCTTCTTTGCGGATCTGGATCAGGTCCATGCGATTGACCTAGAAGAAGACGAACTGGCTCAGGCCAAGTGGTTTGACCGCCACGCCATCCCCCACGATGACACGACCACGAGTCTGAGCTGGCAAATGATCGAGGCATTTCGCCGCGGTGACGCATAGTTGGCCGGTCTTGCACCAGGCACGAGCGTTGTGGTAGAGTGGATTTTACGAGGAGTGACGTTAATGAGTGTAAACCATTGCCGTGGATTGTCCGGCACGTATCAGTGCAAGTATTAGCCAGCAGCAGGACTCCCACCAACGGGGATTCCGGGCTGTTGACGCAAGGAGAAAAATGGATTTAAAAGAAATTACGCAATTAGATCAAATCTTGGCTACCGTCGCAACCTACACCCATAGTCAGCGCGCGGCCGATGACTTGCAGGCTGCGCCTAACCAGACGGACCTGTCGACGGTCAAACGCAACCTGACGCTCACCGCAGAGGCCCACCGGCTGTTAGCGCACAACGTCTTGTTCACGTACTTTGACCTGGACCAGCTGACGGCTTTGCAGACCAAGCTCGACCAAGGGCTGCTGTTGAATGCGGCGCAACTGGGCCTCATCAGTGAGTTTTTGACCAACTTGCAGCGGTTAAAGACTACGCTACACACGCACCAAACGCTGGCGCCACAACTGGATGAGTTGCTACAACCAGCGAGTCAACTCGGTGATTTGCAAGGGCGTTTAGCCCACGTTATCGTCCACGGCAAAGTCGCCGACGATGCGACCCCCAAGCTAGCGGATATTCGCCGGCAGATGGCCAAGCAACGGAAACAGGTCCAAGCCGCATTGACGCAGTTTGTCCAAAAACATGCCCATTCCGTTCGCAGTACGCGGTTGATTACGCGCAATGACCGGGTGACCGTGCAGCTCAAGGCCAGTGAAAAGCACCGCTTCAGTGGACAGGTCATTGACCAGTCATCGACCGGGTCCACGGTTTTCTTTGAACCGGCCACAGTCGCCAAGAAGAGTGCCGTGTTAGCGGGTTTGGTCGCCGACGAGAGTGCCGAGGTCTATCAATTACTGGTCACCTTGACGGGCGACGTGTTGAACAGCTGGGACGACTTGACCAAGAACCAGGAACTGTTGAGCCACTTTGACCAGATCATGGCCCGCGGGCAATACGGGCTGGAGACTGACAGTCGTTTACCAGAATTGAATACGGATCAGCACGTCAAAATCGTGGCGGGACGTCACCCGCTCTTGAAAGATGCCGTGCCATTGGACATTGAACTGGCCCCGCAACAGGGACTCATGATCACCGGGGCTAATTCCGGTGGGAAGACCGTGGTCTTGAAGACCATCGCATTGTTTGCCCTGATGGTTCAGGTGGGCTTGGAACTGCCGGCCGCGGCTGGGACGCAAATGGCCGTCTTCAGTCAGTTCTGGATCGATATCGGTGATAACCAAAGCATCACGGCCCAGCTGAGTACGTTCGCTGCCGAGATGACGACGCTGGTCGACATGACCGACCACATCCAGGCCAACGCATTGGTTTTACTGGATGAAATCGGGAGCGGGACGGACCCAGAAGAAGGCTCGGCCTTAAGTATTGCCATCATTGAATACCTGCGACAGCAGCACGCCACCATCATTGCCACGACCCACTTCAGTGCAATCAAGGAATACGCGGTGGACTGTCCGACCTTCATGACGGCCACCATGGCCTTTGACCCCAAGACGCTGCAGCCAACGTATCGCTTGTTGTTGCATCAAGTTGGGGCCAGCGAGGCCATTTGGCTGGCTGAACGGTTGGGATTGTCGCAGTCGATCATCGCCGCCGCACGACACCGGTTGGCAGATCAGACGACATCTACTGAGTAAAACGAAAAGAGTGGGACCGGCTGACTTTTGGGCCCAGGCTTCAGCAAGTTAAATTCACAGATACCAAAGAGTTTGGGCATTTGTTCCAAACTCTTTTATTTTGGCGAGCGTTTTACTTGCCTTAGGGCTACCCGAAGCTAGTATGATGAAGGCATCATCGATACTGGGGGGAGCACATATGCAAGTTAAATCAAGCAAGTTGTTAGTCGTACTCTTATTACTTACAGGGCTGTTGACGGGGTGTACGCACCGGGTGGCCACGCATAAATACGTGCAGTCGGCGACACCGACATTGTTTTTCCACGGTGGTGGGAGTAGCTACCGAGCCGAGGAGCACATGGCGCAGGCGGCAAAGAAGGCCGGCGTTACGAATACGATCATTCGGGCCATGGTCGACCGGCGTGGGCAGGTCCGACTGGCTGGCCAGATCAAGTCAGGGGCCGTCAATCCCATCGTGGAGGTCAACTACGCGGACAATCGCCAGCTGAATTACCACAAGCATGGCATCTGGGCGACGCACGTGGTCCAAGCCCTGCAGCAGCAGTATCACATCAAATCAATCAATATGGTCGGTCATTCATTGGGCAACATTTCACTGATTTATTATTCATTGGAAAACAGTGGGTCGCAGAAATTGCCAAAACTGCGTAAACAAGTCGATATCGCCGGCCACTTTGCGGGTCTGAACTTCCGGGACGTCCCGGCGGCGGTCAGACAACCAGCAGGTCTCAAGCTTAACGCGGCGGGAAAGCCCAATCACATGAACGCCACCTACCGTGAGATGACGCGGTTGCGCCAGGTACTGCCGAAAGATCAGGTTCGAGTGCTCAACTTATACGGCAACATTGGCCATCACACGGACGGCACCGTGCCCAACGTGTCCAGTCTGTCGCTCAAGTATTTGGTGGCGCCCCGCGCCAAGTCCTACCGAGAACATGAATTCACAGGCAAACTAGCGCGCCACAGTAAGCTCCATGATAATCCGCAGGTGGACCGGGTACTGATCCACTTCTTGTGGAGCCGGTAAACGTTCACTAAAATCACTGAAAAATGCGTGCGGGATAAACTTACCCTGAACGCATTTTTAATCGGTTACGGTTTAACGCAAATGCTTACGCCAGAACCAATAGGCGCCACCCAGTATTAGGCCCATGAGAACCGCGCGCAGGCCCCAACCGATGGCCCACAAGATCACTAGCTGATGCAAAATCTGTTGCCAGTCGGTCGCTGAGTCAAGGGTCAGACTGAGAAGCATCGTCACTTCACCTCCTGGGGCGTGTCCTGCGCAACTAATAGCGCCAGGTTGCGGGCAAATGCGGCTTGCGCAACGGGTGCTAGTAACCGTAGTGGGATGGTTAAGGCGGTCGGTTCAATCACCGTTAAGGTTTCTGTAATTTGGGTACCCGTTGTCATGACGGTGAGCGTGAACGTCAGCGTGTACGTCAGTCGGTCGCCCGTACTGTGATAGTCGACCTGCGAAGCCGTCGCTGTGACGGTAACGTCTTCACTGAGGTTCAAAGCCGGTTGCTGGCGGGTGAGGTGCACACCAGTCTCAGTGGGTGTGACCTGCGTGATGGCCGGGTTCCAGCGGGGGAGATCGGTTAGATCCAGTAGGCGGGTGCGTACCTGAGTTGGTGTCAGAGTTGTGTACAGGGTGTTTTGAAATAGTGGTGTGTTCATCTAGTTTGCCTTCCTTCATTGGGATGGCTTGAGCATACCCTGGATGCGGGGTTACGGGTAATCAATATCTTGATAATTCATGGTTAAGTGCCTGAATGGGTAAAGGAGCCGATACGATTTTTCGCTAACAGGGGGTGACAAATTCCTGGTGGATTTCGTTAGTAAGGGTAGAGGGAGATTTTTAACGACTAGCTAAAAAACGACTAACGGCTGTCTTCGGGGCAGCTGCTAGTCGCATTTAGGGATAACGTCAATTTTTTGCCCATTTTGGCACCAACTCGGGTATCATAAGGGTAACGACACTAACGGAGGCGGAAACGATGTTAAAAGACGAGCAGATTGTTTGGGCGATTCATCAGATGGAAGCAGAAATGGGACCGGTGGGGCCGTCACTGGACTCACGGACGCCATTTCAGTATTTGGTTTCGGTGATTTTGAGTGCTCAGGCCACGGACGTTTCCGTCAATAAGGTCACGCCGATGTTATTTACCAAATACCCGACGCCCAAGGACCTGATGGCGGCTGAGGTTACCGACGTGGAGGCCATCATCAAGAGCGTGGGTCTCTTTCACAACAAGGCCCGCAACATCATCAAGACGGCCCGCATCGTTCACGAGGAACTCGATGACGTGGTGCCTACCGACCGTAAAGGCATCATGGCCTTGCCGGGCGCGGGGCGGAAGACAGCCAATGTCGTCTTGAGTGACGTCTTTGCCCAACCGACGTTTGCGGTGGACACTCACGTTTCAGCAATCTCTAAACGACTACACTTCGTCGACCAGGCGGCATCCCCGCTACAGGTCGAAAAGCGCATCGTCGGCGTCCTAAAACCGGCAGAACTGCACCAGGCGCACCACACGATGATTGAATTTGGCCGGAAGTATTCCATGAAATTGACACCGGAAAAGGAAGTTTGTCAGTTGATCAAGGATTGTGACCAACTGAATGAGGAAAATGAGGCGTTGGGCTAACTAGTTGCCCGTATTTGATGAGTTGGCGGCCGCTTGAGCTTGGCGTTTGACGTAATCAATGGCCAGCACCAGACCCACTAACAGAAGACTGTCGGTCTCATCTTGAATCGTGATCTCGTACTTGTCGCCCACGCTGAACCAGCGCTTGTCCACGGTACCAACGACTTGACCGTTGCGTGAGACAGAGAAATTCATATCCCAAAAGTCACCGGTTACCGTGAGTCCAGCCGCAACCAACTCATAACGCGGTTTAACCAAACTGAATTGTTTTTGAATCGTCGCCACCGACTGGCCGCCGATTGCTAGGTCAAAGCTGGCTAGCCAGTGCAACGGTCGTTTGGTCACGCTGGCGACCACGTGATCCTGTAAGTCGAAGATATCAAAGCGCTTGGGAATCTTAAATAGGCTACCTTGAGCGCGGTAGACCGGCTGTTCGCGGTCGTCATAGATGGTGAATTTTTCGCGAACGGACCAGACTTTTTGATCCAAATAGAGTTTACGCATGTCTCGTTCTCCAATCTTGTTGCGGTATTGGTTTCTATGATACCGGAGTTTTGACCAACTGGATAGCCTTCGTGCTAAAAATTGCTGGCGATTCAGGTTTGGTGCATTGAACGTGGTTAGTAACAGGTAGCACTTAGACAATCTACTTTTAAAGGGGCGTGTGAGAATTGCAGTACACATTTATCGGTGACATTCATTCAGCGGCCGACGATCTGGCGGTGCTTCTACAGGCCGATGCGCTACAGGATAGTCGTCTGATTTTCCTAGGCGATTACATCGATGGCCACGCGATGCGGATGGGGGCAGACCAGCCGAGTCCTATCGTGCCACTTGCGGTGCTGGATATGATTATGGACCGTGTACAAAATCATGGCGATTGCGCTCTGCTAGGTAATCACGATGACTTTTGGGTCCAAACGTCGCGCGGTGACGACCTGAGTTATCAGACTTGGCGGCTTAACGGCGGTGCAAAAACTTGGCATCAATTGGGGATTCATTCCAGTAATCCGCGGGCAGTCGCCGCAGCGTTAAACCATGAGCCGCTCCAACGCTATACACAGTTTTTGACCGGACTCCCGATTGCTTGGAAGAAGCCCCACATCCTTGCTGTGCATGCGGGAATCGACTGGGAACGCCCGCTTAACCAACAGTTACGTGACGACTTGCTCTGGATCCGTGATGATTACTATTTTGATCAAAACCGGTCGTGGCATCGCAATCTGACGGACAAGGTTATCGTGACCGGGCATACACCGGTCCAGACGTTGACGGCGTCGGGCTACGGGTTCATTAAGATGCAGGCAGATGCGCAGGACATACCGCGGTACCTCATTGATGCGGGCAGTCGTTCGGGCGCTCGCAACGGCGGGATTTTTGCCCTCACGTTGACTGAACAGGGTGAGGTCGTCGCGATGAATTGGGTGATTAAGGGCCAACTCTATGATGGTGCGGAGGCACATTTGATGTGATGCTGAATTAGTGTTTGGTTACGATGCCAACCACACAAAACGACAATTAAAGCTGGTGCTCGGCCGGTCAAAATGGTTGTTAAGCATGGGGTTTTTATGTTGAATGCAATTACATTAGCCTTGAGTTGAAGACAGTGATTAGGAGTGGTGGCATATGGAAACGACTATTCAAAAAATTGGTCATTCAGTCGGTCAAGAAATTTGCGAAAGAAGTTCACCACAAAGAGATCTGGAATTCATTTGAAAAGATTGCCATAGAACAAGCAGATTTGTCGCTTTTTCGTACGTAATCGCGTACAATATGAGTACGAAATGAGGTGCTAAAAATGGCTTTAGCTGCGACACAAAGTGCATTTAGAACACATATGAAAGACTATTTGGATCAAATCAACGATGAAGACGAGACGGTTTATGTCGCCCGCTCTAATAATCGCGCTGTGGCAATTATTTCACAGGAGAAGATGGACTGGATGGAACGGGCACTAAAAGCGAAAGAAGACTCCCTGGAATATGCAGTTGCCCGTGACCAGCTGATTCGGCGGGGAGTCTTACCCGATGATGAGGTCGTCACAGCAGACGATCACTACTGGAGCCAGTTTTAATGGTGGAGCGAAAGTTAAGATTTAAACCCAGAAAAACGTTTAATGCCGATCTTAAGCACTTAGCAACAATTGACCATCAGATTGTTGATGAAGTTCGTGCGGCTATCGAAGTCTTACTAACAGGACATGCGTTACCAGCTGAGTTTGGTGATCACCAATTACAACGCCGTTTGGCGGGCTACCATGAATTTCACTTACGCGATACGCCAAAAGGACAACAGCCCAATGAACGCAACGATATCGTGGTTATTTACGCGGTAGACGAAGATGACCTCATCCTAATTGGGATTCGAATAGGCACGCATGATAAGCTGTTTTTTAAACAGAATCACGCTAATAAGTGAGTTGTAAAAAGGCGTTGTGTGATTAAGGCAGCGTGATCTAGACAAAGTCGTCGGCATCCCCTTGAACTAGAAGTCGGTCAACGTCAGCATATTTTTTAGTAATAGGTTCCATAAATAGGGTATGATATGATAGGAACTGAGCTAAAAGATTCCTGAAGGAGGCCATCAACATGGCAGACGTTTTACTAGTCATTGATCTTCAAAACGGGGTTTGTTACGGTGAACAGACCGCCGCAAACATGTCCCACGTCCTTACCGGCATCAATGCCCGGATTGCGGCGTATCGCAAGGCGAAAAAGCCGATTGTTTTTATCCAGCATTCGGATGAAGACCTGGTCCAAGGCACGCACGATTGGGAATTGATTCCCGACCTGGATTATCGCGACACGGACCCCTTAGTCTCAAAGCACCATGCTAACGCCTTTTACCATACTAATTTACGGCGGGTACTGACGAGTTTCGCTGCTGAATCATTGGAAATCTGTGGTGCCCAGGTTGAATACTGTGTGGACACCACGACTAAGGTCGCTCATGGTATCGGTTACGACCTACAAATGACCCGCGGGTTAACGACCACAGTGGATAACAAATTCATGACGGCTGACCAAACCATTGCCTTTTTCGAGGGTATTTGGGATCATCGATTTGTCACAATGCTAGAGGCTTAATGCAAGCAAATTCAGAAGAATCGGCATGCTTTTCCCAATCTGGGAGGCATGCCGATTTTTTATGGTCGATTTGCTGAGGCAAAGCGGGCCACTAAGTCTCCCAGATATCGCGGTGATTCCACGAAACCGTGGGTGACCCAGGTGACGGCCACGTTGATGACAGCTCCGGAAAAGAATTCCAGGTAGTACGGTTCATTGATTCGTGAGCCGTGGAGCCGATGCTGCTTCTTCAGGAGCTGGAAAACGGTTTGAAAGGTTTGCAGCAAGACAGCCAACTGACCATTTTTAATCAGTAGCTGATAGGTACCAGCTTCAGACTGGACCAACTCGAAGTAGTGCGTCATTAGGTCGGCCAGACTAACCTGTGCGGACCGCGGCAGTCGCCGGAGGTAGCGCAACATGTTCTGCGTTTGATAGCGCGTGATGATTTGATTGAAGTCTTGATAGTTGCGGTAGAAATAAGTTCGTGAGACCTGGGCGTGCTGACACAACTCGGTGATGGAAATTGTGGCCAGTGGTTTTCGGGCCATTAGCGTTAGCAAGGCATGGTAGATGGCTGCTAAGTTTTGTTGCTTACGGACTTGTGGGTTCATGGGTCACAACATCCCCCTTTCTGTAACCTAAAGCTAGTGTATCTGAATGACAATCGATAAACTAGCGATAACACTTGAGGAGGGGATCTTTGATTATGAAGCGAGCAACAAAACTAGTGGGGACCATGGCCATCGGCATTTTTCTGTGTATGTTAGACACCACGGTCATGAACATTGCGCTACCGGCAATTCAAACGGGGCTGGGCACCGACTTGACACAGTTATCTTGGGCCCTTAACCTGTACACCATTCTATTTGCAACACTGACGATTCCACTGGGACGGCTAGCCGATATTTATGGGCGGCACCGGGTATACCTGTTGGGATTGGGGCTGTTTTTAGCGGGCTCATTGGTCTCGGGATTGGCCAGTAATGTCGCGTGGCTAATCGGTGGTCGGGGCATTCAGAGCTTGGGAGCGGCAATCGTTTTTCCGGCTAGCATGACGATTGGCATCAACAGCGTCCCTTTGGCTAAACGAACGCGGGTCATCGCCACGTTGGGCATTACGCAGGGGCTGGCCGCGGCGTTGGGACCAACGATTGGGGGTATGGTGACCCAGTTTCTGGGCTGGCGCGGGATTTTCCTGATGAATGTGCCATTGACGCTGTTGTCAGTGGGCGTGGGCCTTTGTTGGCAGCTATTTGACCTGCACGAACGGCGCCGTGCGTCTGAACGTTTAGACCTGGGTGGCGCGGTTCTGTCGATGACGCTGCTCTTTAGCTTGACGCTATTGCTAGTTAAGGGCAACGACTGGGGGTGGACGAGTCTGCGTTGTCTAGGGTTAGGCGGGCTGAGCAGCTTGGCACTGGCAAGTTTTCTTCTCGTCGAAGCCCATGCGAAACACCCCATGGTCCCTTTGGTGCTTTTCAAAGATCGGCAGTTTGTAGGGGCAGCCATTATGACCGTGATGTCGGGAATCTTTCTAGTCGCCTTGCTGGTGTTGATGCCGAGCTTCTTTACAAGGGTACAACTAAAAGGCACATTGTTGGCCGCGATGATGGTAACGCCAGCCTCAGTCATGATCTTTGTCTGGTCGCCGCTCAGTGGCTTACTATTGGCTAGACTGGGACCGCGGTTGGTGATTTTGACAGGGAGCCTGACCATGATTGGCGGATACATTGTATTGGCTCGCATGAACCCCAATCAGTATTGGCAAGTCTTCGTGGCGACAGTTCTGATTGGGGCGGGTTACGGCATCATCATTGGCCCAATCACGGTACTGGCGGCTGGCGAGTTCACCGGTAAGCTCCTAACGGCATCGCAGAGCGTGATTGGGGTCTTTCGCCAAATTGGGACATCGCTAGCGGTCGCCATCTTCGTCTCTGCGCTGTCGGCGAATTTAGCGGTTGCCAAAACTAATGTATGGACATTTGCGCAAAATGAAATTGCCATGCTGCCAGTGACCGCGCAAGTCAAGCGAGAGGCGCTTGCTCAGGCCAACAACCAGTTAGCTACAGGCTCGCTGCCGCAGCACCCGCAAACGACCTTCATTGGTCAAGCAAAAGCCAACCAGTTGAGCCAACGTTATTACCAGCAGGCACTCGTCCAGCACGGGTTGACACAGGCACCAGTGCCGACTAAACGGGCGATCTACCAACGCGTTAAACAAACCGTCACGCAACAAGTAGCTCATGACAATCGTGTCTTAGCGAGACTGGCAGCGACCATTTACCGCAAAACGAAGCGTCAACTGATCAGGGCCTTTATACGGCCATATCGAGTTGCGATGCCGTTTACGTTGGTCATGCTGCTGCCGATTTTTCTGTTTAGAAAACAGCGAGATTATCTGGAACGTGAATGTATTGAAAACAATGAGTGATTGACGACGGGTGAAAAATTTTAAAAATAGCAAAAGCACGGATTGCTGTCTCCGGTCTGTGGTTTTTTGAACGCTGGTTAAATTCGCAGTTCTACTTCGCGAATTTTGTAAGCGGAGTTGGTTGCGTCATTAAGCGAATCTGGTAAAGTTGTACTAACGAGATAATGAGGAGGCAGTGTCAGTGACAATTACAGCGCATCAAGATTGGTTGGTCAATTTCTACCAGCAACGAAATTGGTATCAATATTCGCCCTTTGTTCACTTAAATTTTCTGACTGAAGAGACGGGTGAAGTTTCTCGAGCAATTCGGGCGATTGAGATAGGTCGTGACCATCCGGGAGAGAAGACGACGACCCCTGAAGAGTTACGGGCAAATCTGAAGGAAGAATTAGCGGATACTTTGGATCAGGTGTTAGTCATTAGTAGTCTCTATGATATTGATGCGAAAGACCTCTTGCAAGCAAGCGAACAGAAGTTGAAGCGGCGATTTAAATGACAGGGACAAAAAAATTTTACGTGGCCGGTTCCTTTAAAAGGATGTCACTAGTCAATGGGATTGCAACGCAACTTGAAACTTCTGGCTTCAAGCAAACCTATGATTGGACTAAGCATGTAGCAGAACCTAGCCTAGCAGATCTTCGGAAAATTGCTCAAGCTGAATATGCTGGCATCGTCGACTGTGACTTCTTTGTTTTCGTTTTTCCTGGTGGCAAAGGGGCCAATGTTGAATTTGGAATTGCAACCGCGTTACATAAGCCAATCTACGTTTTGGATACAATTAACCAGATTAAGAATCCAGCAGAGACGAGTACCTTTTACCTCATGGATCACGTTCATGCGTTTCACGGAACAGTTGCTGAGTTTAAAGTGTTTATTCTGAGTCGTGAATGATTTGTTAATTCGGTGATCTACAATCATGGTTTGTTTGTCCTATGAATGGCTTAGTCAGTGGGAGGTAAGTAGTATGGCAGAGAGCGTAAAATATCTTGTGTAAATGCATAAAAGATTTCTGAATTGTATAGAAATAGGGAATGCCTTCCCTTATGATATTTAGTAACCACAGAAAACATCACAGGAGGCATTCCCCATGAATGAACTTACCACAGAAATTATCGCTGCACTAGCCCAAAAGCAAGATTTGGACGAAATTTTTCGGCAACATTTGGAAACGGCCATCAATGATTTAATGCACGAGGAACTTTCATCGTTCCTCGGTTATGAACCCTACGACCGCCAAGGTTTTAACAGCGGCAATTCACGCAATGGGCATTATCTGCGAACCTTTAAAACTAAGTATGGGGAACTAAACTTGAAGGTTCCACGCGACCGAAATGGCATCTTTAATACGCAAACTATTCCAAGCTATCAACGCCAAACGGATGGTTTAGAAGCCACGGTTGTCCAGCTCTACGAAAAAGGGATTACCACTAGTGAGATCGCGGATTTGATTGAGAAAATGTATGGCGCTCATTACACACCACAAACGGTTTCAAACCTCACGAAGGTCGTTGACCAACAGGTCAACGCCTTCAAGACGCGCCCTCTAGCGAGCCGTTACGCAGTCATTTATGTGGACGCAACATACTTACCTCTGCGCCGGGACTCAGTGGCTAAAGAAGCCGTGCATATCGCCATTGGCATTCGACCAAATGGGATGAAAGAGGTCCTAGCATATCAAGTCGCTCCAACTGAATCCAGTACCGTTTGGGAAGAACTTCTCGTGGACATCCAGCAGCGTGGTGTAAAAGAAGTCCTCTTATTCGTGGCCGATGGCTTAGTCGGCCTTACCAACACAATTGGTGACCACTTCCCTAAGGCTAAGCTCCAGCAGTGCCTGGTCCACGTCAGCCGGAACATTGAAGCTCACGTTCGAACTAAGGACCGACAAGAGGCCCTTAACGACTTCAAACTGATCCATCAAGCAGCTACCATGGACGACGCAAGACAAGCTTTAGCTGACTTCATAGACAAGTGGCAAAAGACGTATCAAAGAGTAACGGGCAAGCTAGAAAATAATCCTCATCTCTTGACCTGTTTCACGTTTCCAGCTGCGATACGCAGTAGCATCTACAGCACAAATCTCATTGAGTCGTTCAACAAGAAGCTAAAACGGCAGACAAAGAAGAAAGAACAATTTCCAAATGAACCAGCACTAGAACGAGTTCTGGTCACAGTTATTCGTGACTACAACGGCCAAAATTTTGAGCGAACGCATCGAGGTTTCAAGCAAATTCAGGATACGTTAGAATCCATGTATTAGAAGCTAGCTAATGGGAGAGGACTTCCATTTACACAAAAAATTTGACACTTCCGTATGGCAAAGAACATTCTTTTCGATGATTATCTTGCTGAGCAACTTAAAGACCCCAAGTTCAAGGTAGGATTCGATGCTGGATCCGCCAGGCTAGAGAACGCAGTGGCCTTAATGAATGAGCGTGAACGCGCTGGCTTAACGCAACGTGAGTTAGCCAAGCGTGCAAATGTTCCGCAATCAACTGTCGCGCGAATTGAACGTGGGCAAAATACCAGCTTTGATACAATGAGTAAGATTGCCTTTGCACTTGAAAAGAAACTTAAGGTCGAATTTACCTAAGATAGCGCCTTTCATGCAAGTGAGAGCCAGTCCCAAGTTGATTTAGATAACACGCAAAAGCGTTCAGAACTAGGATTCTGGGCGCTTTTTGTCGTGTATGTAGGTTGATATGACCATTGAAGATTATTAAAACAAAAAAATAAGTTGCCCATCAATTTGCTTAGTGACTAGAGACGAAAATGTTGGTTAAGCCAATTTGCTCGTGATAAGTTTAAAGGACAGGTAAGACCACCATCAGAAACCCAAACGACCTCCGGCTTGCAAAATGATCACTATACAGTTATTCTATATATAGTTGGACTGTATAGTGTACGATTGCTAACCACTGGAGGAAAAAATGAAACGAGATAAAAATTTGCCCTTAACCGAGACCACCTACTATATTTTACTGGTCTTAACCCAGCCGCTACACGGTTATGGCGCGATTCAAGAGATTGCCCGCATCAGTCAGGGGACAGTAAAGGTGGCCGCGGGGACCATGTATGGGGCGACTGAGAATCTGCTGAAATTAAAATGGATCAAAGAAGTGCCGGGGCCGGATAAGCGACGGCGCGTCTATCAAATTACACCCGCTGGCCGAAAAATCATGACGTTGGAAACGGCGCGGCTGCGCCAACTGGGGACGTTAGCGCAGTCATTTGGGTATTAATTGGGGAGGATGATGACATGAAAAAATTTCGCGTATTTTTAAATCTTGACGAAGAAGAAAATTGGATTAATGGCGTGCAGGCTGCGGGCTACCGCTTGACGTTTGTGAATCATATCTTGCATAGCTATACCTTTGTACCGTTGACAGTTGCAGATGAATTTACACCGACAGTGCGGTTGGACTTTCGCGATCACGGGCTGAGCTGGCGGAACTATCAGGATTATCGGCAACTCTTTAACGATAGCGGTTGGCGTTTGATTGGCGGCAGTCGTCACGGTGGTGTACAATACTTTCAGCAACGCAGGGACTCGGTCGACAACGCCATCTTTTCGGATGAACGATCAAAGCAGGACAGTCGTCGCCGTTACAGTCGGATGGGTTATTTCTATGGTGTCTTGTTTCTCACCGTGTTTTTCGGTTTGACTCACCTCAGCTCAGGTGTGAATGTTTTTAATTTTCAGAGTTGGTATTTAACACCCGGATTGTGGCAAATGCAGGGTAACCGGTTTTGGCAAGCCTTTTGGTTCGAGACGCCTTGGGCACTACTGCGGGTCATCCCCGTCTATGCGTTTGGCGTGGCCAGTTTCGTGTACTTGGGACGAGCCTATTATGGTGCTGGGACACGCAATTAAATCTCTGTCTAAAAAGCTCTCAAGACTACGCAAACTAGCCTTGAGAGCCTTTTAATTTAAAATCTACCGATTACCACAAATAGTCAACTGGATTCTTAATATACTGATCATAAACATCCTGCACGACCGCCATTTGATCCGCCGTCAATGGTGCTAGGTCAGCGGCTGCGGTGTTGCGTTCAATTTGAGTCGGGTTGCTGGCGCCGGGAATCACGGCGGAAACGGCATCGTACATTAAGATGTAGCGTAAAGCCGTGGCTGCTAATTGGTCTGTCCCCAGGCGTTGCTTGAGTTCGTTCGCTGCCTTGACGCCGGTGAGGTAATCCACACCAGAGAAGGTTTCACCTTTATCAAAATGTTGGCCATCGCGATTGTTTGTCCGGTGGTCTTCGGGTGCGAACTTGGTATCAGCCGTGTATTTGCCGCTCAATAGGCCACTAGCCAGCGGTACCCGGGCCAAGATGCCGACATCATGTTGTTGGGCCAGTTCAAAGAATAACTTGGCTGGGCGTAACCGGAACATGTTGAAGATGATCTCGATACCAGCCACGTTGTAATCAAGAGTCTTGATGCCTTCTTCAACTTTTTCCACACTGACGCCGTAGTTGCGGATCTTACCTTGTTGCTGCAGGCGGTCGAGCTCAAAGAACGTTTCGGGTTGGTAGAGCACTTGGGTTGGTGGGCAATGGAGCAGCACCATATCCAATGTATCGAGTCCCATATTCTTCAAGGACTCTTCGACATACCTGTCAATGCTAGCGGGCGTAAAGTGGTCGGCCGTTAGCGGTTCTTCTTTGCGGCCGATTTTAGTGGTGAAATGAACGTCGGGGTGGGTCTTAATAAATTGTCCCACGGCACGTTCGCTGGCCCCGTTTTGATAGCCGTCAGCGGTATCAAAGAAATTGACGCCCTGTCCGTAGGCCTCGGTTAACGTTGCTTCGGCGTCCTGTTGACTAAAAGGCAGTCCCCATTTGCCGCCAAGTTGCCAAGTGCCAAGCGAGACCTCGCTGATGTTAAAGCCAGTTTTACCAAATTTACGATAGTTCATCTGTTCGTTAACTCCTTTAATGGGTGATTAATGATTGTCATGTATCTATAGTGTACTACTTTACTTTAATGACCTGAACTACATTTTCTCCAGTCCATGGCGCTGTTCTTCGTCAATGATATGCGTGTACAGCCCCGTGGCACTAGTCGAGTTCTGACCGAGTTGGGTGGCCACTAGCTGTTCGTTTTTGGTGGCCAGGTAGAGTTTTGAGGCTAAGGTGTGCCGCAGCTTGTGGGGCGTGATACGGACCTTAAACGCGGCCGAATACTTAGCCACCATTTTTTCCATCGAATTGGCCTGCATCCGTGAGGCCTGACCGCGATAACTACTGAGAAAGAGGGCGCGGTCGGCGCTGGTCGCATGATAGATGGCTTCACGGTGATCAACGTAGGCCTGGATGTATGGCAGCGTCCAGGGGGCAATGGGCACGGTATCACGCTGACCACCCTTACGGACAACACCGATCGTACCGGTCTTGAGGTTCAGATGCCGCAGGTCGGCGTTGGCTGCCTCGGATACCCGCAGGCCACTGCCTAGCAGCAAGGCGTTGATGGCCAGATCCCGGCGTTTGTCCCGATGAAAGTAGCGTTTCTTGGCTGGCGACAAGAGAGCCTCGTATTTCTGGTCAATGAAGTCTAGGTACTCATGGTCGGTGTTGCCCAGCATCAGCTTGGTCTTGAGGTTGGCCGCCCGGGTGGCATAGGTCTCGCTGGTGCGGACCAGGGCAATCTTATGCATGACGTTGCGGTCGAAATACGCCTCACCGTTGTCGTCCTCGGTATCTTCAGTCAGGTACTTGAACAACGAGGACAGGGCGTTTAGCGAGCGATTGATGGTCGGATGAGTCCGGCTACCGGGAGCGCCAGTTAATTTGGTCTGGTTCAGCAGGGCGGACTTGTACAGTTCTACGGTTTCCTTCTTTAATGTCGCTAAGACCTGAATGTCAATATCGGCGGGGCGTGTAGCAGAGGTCAACCCCTCACTGATCAGCCAATTAAAGAAGCGGCGGAACTCCGTCAAGTATTGGTATAGGGTAGCGGGTGACAAGGGAATGGTCGCTTTAGCCTGGTAGTATTCCTGCACGTACCAGGGCGCAGTGGCCAATTCTTCGTTGATGAGTTTTAGGTAATGCTGCTTTTCCATAGAAGTGGCCTCCAAACGTATGTTCTCATATGACTCTATGATACCGGTGAACGCCAAAATTAGCAAGCCCCCCGCCTGTTTTTCTGTATACTACTATCTTTAAAATATTTGTTTTAATGAAAGTAATCAGCTAAAGATCGATGGTACTACTGGAGACAGCTAGCCAACTACTGGATTTCAGCAATGCCATTGCAAGTCATTAAGTCCGCTAAAACGCTGTTGTTTCGCGGTTTGACGGATAATTTGTTGTTTAACGTGGGCAGCTGCTGGCACAATTCAATGATAATTGTGCAATCTGACTTTCCAGGAACTGAAAACGGCTTGATCACTGATGTGACGGCATTTATCAGCATTTTGGACTAGGAATATTTAGCTACAATTTGACCTGATCCGTAGCGCATCTGTCAGCGTCAGCAGCTGAATACCACAGCCGTCAAAACCAGCTATCCGCTAAGCACTTAACGATAAGTCCAATCAGAGCGGCCTCGGCAAGTTCACCAGCAATCTAAATTATCGGTGTATCTCGGCCAAGGCTATTTCAACTGATGCGAGTCATAGAACCAGCCAGCACCAGCAGTAAATCGCAATACCCGCAAAAACGACGTTGATTCTGAGCACACGTTCAGGTGTTAGCTGATCAAGTGTATCATGAAAATTCCGTAGAATCCGCCTGCAAATTGGCGTTTTTGACGAGCCAATGGCTGATAGGTTATTGACGCTGACTGACAGCTTGAACCTGACTAGCAGTGCTGTTGAATCTAATGAACGTCGCGGTCAGCAGTTCGTTGGCATTTGTCAGAGCACTTGTCGAACGGTTGGCGTTTGCTGGCGATGCTATTGAAAAGTTAAAGAACTCGCTGACGAACCGAACCAGTCAACTGAATTGCTAACAACGGTAGCAACAGGGAACCGGCACTTTTCAGGTCAAAAGCTTTTCTCTATTCTACTTTACATAATATATATTATCGAAAGTAGTAGTGCAATCGTCACCAGCCCCGAATTCAAGCCAATTAAAAACCAGTTCCCAAGTTTTTAACAACTCAAGAACTGGTTTTTAATTTAGTTCAGTTGACCCACGCCCAACGCGGTTAAAATCTTTCGCGTTAACGGCGTCAGTTCTGTTGGCAACTGATCCAGCGGAAAAAATTTGGCGGCGTTGGTTTCGTCATTATCGCCATTGGGTTCACCAGTCGCGGCAACTTCGTAAACCACCGTGACCGAATCAATCTGATCACCATTGGGATATTGATATTGCATGCCAGCGCCACTTACGACCGTCAGCAATTTGGCGGTTTGTGCCGTCATGCCGGTTTCCTCATGAAGTTCGCGTTTGGCCGTCGCAACCGTACTTTCGTTGAGTTCCTTTGATCCCGCCGGCAAGCCCCAGAAATGGTTGTCCGTGCGGTGCACCAATAAGAGCGCTGATTGCCGGTAAACTACCGTTGCAGCGCCCACGACGATTAGCGGTGCGGCGCCAACTTGCTGACGTAAATTTAGGACATAGCCCATGTGCGTTCACCCGTCTTTTCCTATGATTGTATCATACAGAATGGGTATTAACGCCATTTATTCTGAATGAATTCTTGACGACCGCCCATCTCTTCGATTTGATAACGAAATGGGTTCTTGCGGTAAAAGTCCTGGTGTTCAGTTTCTGCCGGATAAAATGGTTGGGCGTCTTCAATGGTCGTCACGATGGGCTCATCAAATCGGCCACTGGCAGCCAATGCGGCCTTGGATTTCTCCGCTGCGGCCCGTTGTGCGGGACTGTTCACGAAGATGACCGGCCGATAACTGTCACCGCGGTCCTGGAACTGGCCACTGGCATCAGTAGGATCCGTTTGCCGCCAGTAGATTTCGACCAACTGGGCATAGCTGATGATGCTGGGGTCAAAGGTGATTTTAACGGCTTCTGTGTGACCCGTGGTATGGCTGGCGACTTCCGCATACGTCGGATTGACTGTGTGACCACCGGTGTAGCCGGAAACGACCGATTCGATGCCGGGCTGCGTATCAAAGGGCTGAACCATGCACCAGAAGCAGCCGCCCGCAAAAATCGCTGTATCTTTCTCTGTCATGCGGTGCCCCTCCTTTTACTTGTCGAAAAGTTGTTCGAAGTCGTGATAGCCATTTTCTTCAAGCTTGTCAGCGGGAATAAACTTTAATGCCGCTGAATTGATGCAGTAGCGCAAGCCACCCTGGTCTTGTGGACCGTCAGTAAAGACGTGGCCCAAGTGAGACCCGCCGTCCGTGCTCCGGACTTCCTGGCGAACCATGCCAAAGGAGTGATCCGTGTTTTCCTTAACGTTGGCGGCATCAATGGGTTTGGTAAAGGATGGCCACCCACAGCCCGCGTCGTATTTGTCGGTTGAACTGAATAGTGGTTGGCCGCTCACCACGTCCACGTAGATACCGTCTTCGTAAAAGGCATCGTACTTACCGGTGAACGCGGCTTCTGTGGCCGCATGCTGGGTGACAGCGTATTCCTCCGCCGTCAGCCGTTGCTTCAAGTCTTCCTGGTTTTCTTGCTGCTTCATGCTAATTCCTCCAATCAGTTGTACGCAACTTAATCGTTACTACTCTTAGTGTAAAACTTTTCGGCGGAAACACAAGGAATTTGGCAGCTCCAACCGAAAAAACTGATTCGCCACGACACAGCGAACCAGTTCTTTCAAACGGTACATACCTTCTATTTTGCTGATTGCCCAGCGGGTGTGCGATACCGCAATTGAACGCCTTCAATATCCACCTTCTGAATACCAACGGCCCGGTTCCGGTAATACATCACACTTTGCTTGGCTGGGTTGTGCGCCAATCCCATTGTGTGGCCCAATTCGTGTTCTGCCACGTGCAGGTCATCGGAATGAGAGTAGCCGTACGTCTGCAGCAGACTGGGATTCAACATTGCGGTAACCTTGGTCAAATAATCGTTTTGCGCGGTGTATTCGGTCAAGCCAACGTCTTCGCCTAATCTTGCTGCCTGAGATTTAGAGGCCGTTTCCAAATCAATCTGAGCATCTCGCTTAGTGCCCGCCTTGAAGTGAAAGGCCCCCGTCTTATTCCAGGCTGAAATGGCTGACTGCCAGATCTGACGATAATACCGAGACTTGGTCGTAATCACGTATGTGGCATGGGCGTGGGCAAAGCGTTCTGGCCCAAATGGGGTCACGCCTGCTGCTGCCAACGCCGCACTGCCACCAACCTGTGTAAAGAACAAAACCAACGTTGTAATAATGGTTAAAATCCCTCGGTACCAACCTTTAATCATGCAAAGTCCCTCTCTCTCGAAGGAGGATGCCCGACGGCTACCATCGTTCCGTATTATACGGGAACCCGTATTCAGAAGCGACAAAAAACGCCCAGCACACTAGAAAAACTAGCAGTTGGACGTTGATCATCGTAAATTTAGCTAATTAAGCCTCGAAAGCAGCGGTCAATGGTGGCACCACTTGCTTCTTCCGGGAAACGACGCCAGGTAAACTAGCGCGGTTGTTTTCCAGCTTGGTGTTGAAGGCCTTTTCGACGGCGCTCTTTGGTTCACCGGCAACGATGAGTTCGGAGTCGCTGTTCAAGACGTTGGTGGCTAAGGTAATGAACAAGTCGTAGCCATCAGCGGCCATTTCAGCTTGCATTTCCTTTTCCAAACCAGCTTGACGGTCCAACACTTCGTTCAAGTCGACCGTGTTGATTTGGCCGATCCGAACGCTCTTGCCAGCCATGTCAAAGGACTTTGCGTCACCGTCGATCAATTCCTTGTCGCTCTTAGCGGCCAGGTTCGTCCCGGCTTTTAACATCGCAATGCCGTAGCTTTGAACGTCGATGTCGGCGATTTCAGCCAAGGCGCGAACGGCTTCCTTGTCGGCATCGGTCGTGGTTGGGCTTTGGAGTAAAAGCGTGTCAGAGATGATGGCAGATAGCATCAATCCAGCCAACTTAGCTGGGATTTCAATCTTAGCTTCGTCAAACATTTCCGTTAAGATCGTGCTCGTGCAACCCACTGGTTCTGCCCGGTAGTACAGGGGTGAATCGGTGTGGAAGTTGGCAATTCGGTGATGATCAACCACGTGGCTGACCGTGACCTTGTCCAAGTCAGCGACACTTTGTTGGGCTTCGTTGTGGTCGACTAACATGACCGTGTCGACTTCGTTAGCCACCGTCTTAACGACCCGTGGTGCTGGTTCGTCAAAATGGTTCAAAACGTAGTTGGTCTCCATGTTTGGTTCGCCTAAAGCAACGGCTTCAACGTCGTAACCTTCTTGTGTTTGGAAGTAAGCGTAAGCCTTTGCGGCAACGATTGCGTCCGTATCAGGATTTTGGTGACCAAAGATTAATGCTTTACTCATGTGGTAGAACTCCTTTAACAAAAAATTTTAAGTTTATTGGTTCCGTAGTTGCTTGAGCCGCGAGATATAATCGTCGGTATGCAGGTAACGGTCGAACTGTGCCAAGAAGTGACTGATCCGCGGAATCTCTGCCTTACCTTTACGGAAGACGAAGGCCAGATCGAAGCGAATGTTGGGATCGAAATGGGCCGTCCACGTATTCGGCAGGTCATCCTGTCCTATCATAAAGGAATTTGGCAACGCTGTCGAGGCCTGCGTCTGCATTGAAAAATGTAACAACTGGGTGGGCGTCGTAAAGTTCGCGACGCTCTTAGGAAAATCAGCCAGTTGGTTCTTGTAGGCTTCGTGCAGCGTCTGGTTCAGGTAGTAGCCATCGGGATACATCGCCCAAACGCCCGCCGTCGTATCCTTGAACTTGATGCGGCGTTTCTTCGCTAGCTGTTCATCGTGGTGGATGAACAACAGGTCATCTGAAATGATCTTCTTGGATTCATAAGGCTTCCAGTTCTTGATGGAATCGTCCGGCAGATACATGATGGCCAGGTCGATCTTGTTGTTTTCCAAGCGTTCCCAAATTTCCTTCCGCGTTAACATGTGAAAGGAAATCTTGAGCTCAGGATTGTTCTGGTAAGACAGAATGGCAAAATCCTCAAAGACCGCATCTTCCATCGAGGCCAGAAGCCCAATGTTGATCTCACCTTGCGTTGCACTGGTCGACTGCTGGATTTCGTCTGTCGCCGTGTTTAAAATGCCATAGATCTTGTGAGTGGCGTCGAGCATCGTGTAGCCTGCGTCGGACAACCGCAACTTCTTCCCCACTGAATAAAAGAGCGGGGCGCCCACCGTGCGTTCCAGCTTCTTGATCTGTTGGGTCAAGGCTGGCTGGGTAATCCCCAGAATTTGCGCGGCTTGGGTGTAGTTCATGGTTTCCGCTAATTGTAAGAAATACGTCAGGGTTTTGGAAGAAAAGATACTTTCCTGTTTCGTCTTCATCCGTTTTTTCTCCTTATGATTGGCCTAGTGGTTAAAATTACCAGGTCTACCTAATGGTTACTATTAATCTATATAATAGGCCGTTTACGGTAAAAGCGCAACGATTTCTCCTCGCAAATTCCTGATTAGTCGAGAACCAGTTCGGTTGGCTTGACCCGCAGTTGGACGGGTTGCCCTTCAGCGTCGACGTCGACCACGAACGAGCCGTTGGAGTAACGTCCGCTCAACGGGTGTTCCGTTGGCATGACGTCATGGGTCCGTTCGCGACTGGTGATGATCTCTAGGGCTGGGTTACCTGCTGGAATCGTTAAGAAATCAACGATACGGTGTGGATCGCGTTTCAATTCTCGCAGAACGATGACCCCACGCCGGGCACGACTGGTAACGGACAATTCCTTCATCGCTAGGCGTTTGAAGGCCCCACGTTGGGTCACCAGTGCAATGGTATCACTGTCGGTGACCAGGGCTAGGTTAACCACCTCATCGTCGTCACGAAGGTCCATCGCACGGACACCCGTCGTTCGTGCGCCGTTGATGGAGACTTCGTCAACCGGATAACGCAGTGCGTAGCCGTTCTTGGAAAGCAAAAGAATCCCTTGTTCGATCGGTTCAGTCAAGTAATGGACAGAGACGACATGGGCCTCCGGATTCTTCAGTTTTTCGTAAGTGGCCGCGCGACTCTTGTAGGTCCGGCCTGGCGTCAAGTCAGCAAAGGCTGTCTGCTTGATGTAGCCGTCGCTCGTCGCAATCAAGAAGCGTCCTGGTTCCTTGAGCGTCTTGAACGCATAGGTCGCCACGATTTCTTCATCAGGTGCGAGCCCAATGGTTTGTGAAATGTGTTCGCCGGTTTCCTTCCACTTCACGTCGCTGATTTCGTGGACCGGCCGGTAGATGAGGTTCCCCTTGTTGGTAAACATCATCAGGTGATCCAGTGTGCTCAGCTTCTTCATGAAGATCGGGTAATCCTCATCCTTCAGACCGTTGTCATCGGGATCAGACGCCGTGTATGAGCGAACGCCGGAACGCTTGAGGTACCCGTCGTGACTGACCAAAACGACCACGTCTTCGTCGGCCACGGTCACGGTGGTCTTGATCTTAAGGTCTTCGATTTGGTCTTGAATCTCGGTCCGTCGGGGATTGCGGTAATCCTTGGCAACGGCCTTCAATTCCTTACGCAAGACCGCATTCAACGTCTTGGGTTCATCCAAGATCTTATGGTATTCAGCGATGTCCGCGGATAATTTAGCGGATTCCGCTTCCAGTTGGGTCACGTCGGTGTTGGTCAATCGGTACAGTTGTAAGGCAACGATGGCGTCGGCCTGCTTTTCGGAAAAGTCGTAGGTCTTGACCAGGTTGTCACGGGCATCACGCCGATTTTGACTGGCCCGAATCGTCTGAATGACTTGGTCCAAAATGGACAGTGCCTTGATCAACCCGACCACGATGTGTTGCCGGTCTAACGCCTTTTGGAGGTTGTATTTCGTCCGGCGAGTGATGACATCGCGTTGATGCTCCAGGTAGGCGCTGAGAATCGTCTTCAGCCCCACGTGTTCTGGGCGCATATGGTTGATGGCCACCATGTTGAAGTTGTAGGTGATCTGTAATTCCGTATTCTTAAATAAGTAGTTCAAGACGCCTTGGGCATCCGCGTCGCGCTTCAGCTCAATGGCGATCCGTAACCCGTCACGGTCGGTTTCGTCCCGTACTTCAGCCAGGCCTTCAACCTTCTTGGTCAACCGAATCTCATCGATCTTCTTGACCAGTTGGGCCTTGTTGACTTCGTAGGGAATCTCCGTGACCGTGATCTGACTCTTGTTGCCGCGAAGGGGTTCGATGGCCGTCTTGGAACGAACGACCACGCGGCCGCGACCGGTTTGGTAAGCCTTGACGATGCCGTCTTTCCCCTGAATGATGCCACCGGTTGGGAAATCGGGGCCTTGGACAAAGCCCATCAATTCCTCTAGGGTCGCCTTGGGGTGGCTTAGCAGGTAGACCAAGGCATCGACCACTTCACCTAAGTTGTGCGGTGGAATCTCCGTGGCGTAACCGGCAGAAATCCCTGTGGCCCCGTTGACCAGTAGGTTGGGAATCCGGGCGGGCAAGACGGTCGGTTCGTATTCGGTGTCATCAAAGTTGAGCACCATGTCGACCGTGTCCTTGTCGATGTCTCGGAGCATTTCCCCCGCTAGCTTGCTCAGCCGGGCTTCGGTATACCGCATGGCAGCGGCCGGGTCACCATCCATGGACCCGTTGTTCCCGTGCATTTCGACCAGGGGTTCGCGGACCTTCCAGTCCTGGCTCATCCGGGTCAGGGCTTCGTAGATGGAGCTATCGCCGTGGGGGTGAAAGTTCCCCATGACGTTTCCGACCGACTTGGCGGATTTCCGGA
Organism: Levilactobacillus brevis; assembly: GCA_003666485.1. GTDB lineage: Bacteria > Bacillota > Bacilli > Lactobacillales > Lactobacillaceae > Levilactobacillus > Levilactobacillus yiduensis. Next base: position 2,077,787 of record CP032931.1, on the reverse strand, counting down.
AGCCCTTGTCGTAGGTGTTGCCGTCCTTGTTCATTGAGAACAGAATTCGGCGTTGAACGGGTTTTAAGCCGTCGCGGATGTCGGGCAAGGCCCGTTCTTGAATGATTGACTTGGAGTAGCGGCCAAACCGGTCGCCCATGACTTCTTCCAAAGTCAGCTCTTGAATCTTTTGTCCTTCACTCACAAATGTTTACTCCTTTCGCCAGGCTCCTAGTCGTGGGACTCGGAAGCTTTCTCGTTTTCTAGCAGGCTCGCATCGTCGTCTTCCAACGTAAACTGGACGTTGTTTTCAATCCATTTCCGTCGGGGTTCGACCTTGTCGCCCATTAACGTCGTCACGCGGCGTTCAGCCAAAGCGGCGTCGTCGATCTGCACGCGAATCAGCGTCCGGTTGTCGGGATCCATGGTCGTGGCCCAGAGTTGTTCCGCGTCCATTTCCCCCAACCCCTTGAACCGTTGTAAATGGTAACCGCGGTTCGGAATCAGCTTCGTCTTGCGACTGAGTTCGTCGTTGGTCCAAGCGTAATCGGTCGTGGCCTTTTTACCGGTCGTCTTGATCTGATACAGCGGTGGTAAGGCGATGTAGACGCGCCCAGCGTCGATCATGGGCCGCATGTACTTGTAGAAGAAGGTCAACAGTAAGATCTGAATGTGGGCCCCATCATCATCGGCATCGGTCATGATAATGATTTTATCGTAATTGGCGTCTTCGATGTTGAACTCGGCACCGACACCGGCCCCAATTGTGTAGATCATGGTACTGATTTCTTCGTTTTTCATGATATCAGGTAGCTTGGCTTTTTCGGTGTTCAGCACCTTCCCCCGGAGTGGCAGGATGGCCTGAAATTTCCGGTTACGGCCCTGCTTGGCAGAACCACCGGCGGAATCCCCTTCGACTAAGAACAGCTCGTTTTTGGCCGAATTCTTGGATTGCGCGGGGGTCAGCTTCCCGGATAATAGGCGTTCATGCTTCTTGTGACGCTTGCCATTCCGGCTTTCGTCCCGGGCCTTACGTGCGGCCTCTCTGGCGGAACGGGCTTGGGTCGACTTTTTGATCAACATCTTCCCAAAGTCCCCGTTTTCCATCAGGTAGTAGCCCAGTTGCTCACTGATGATGCTGTCGACAATGGTCCGAGCTTCTGGCGTGCCCAATTTTTCCTTGGTCTGCCCCTCGAACTGCAACAGGTTTTCGGGTACCCGCAGTGAAATAACGGCAGACAACCCTTCCCGGACATCGGTGCCTTCCAGGTTCTTGTCGCGTTCCTTGAGGAGACCAACCTTACGTGCGTATTCGTTGAATGCCTTGGTCCAGCCACTACGCATACCGGCTTCATGGGTCCCACCATCTTTGGTACGGACATTGTTGACGAAGGACAGGAGGTTTTCCGTGTAGCCGTCGTTGTACTGAGCGGCGACCTCGACCTCAATGCCATCCTTCTTGCCGTCAAAGTACATGACGTCGCCTAAGGTATCCTTATCTTCGTTCAGGTAGCCGACGAATTCCTTGATACCGTCTTCAAAATGGTATTCTTCAGCGCGTTCTTGGCCCTCGCGTTCGTCGGTCAACGTGATCTTCACGCCCTTTAGCAGGAAGGCCGATTCACGTAACCGTTCGGCCAGGGTCCCAAAGTTGTAGACCGTGGTCGTGAAGATGGTACTGTCAGGTTTGAAGTTAATGGTCGTCCCGTTGTGTGCCCGGGTATTGCCCAATTTCTTGAGGGTTCCCTGGGGATGACCACCCTTGACAAATTTTTCTTGGTAACGGACGCCGTCACGCACGATGGTGACCGTTAAGGCACTCGACAGGGCGTTGACGACAGAAGCGCCGACCCCGTGCAGCCCACCGGACGTCTTGTAGCCGCCCTGGCCGAATTTCCCCCCGGCATGGAGCACCGTCAAGATCACTTCTGGCGTGGGAATCCCGGACGCGTGCATACCGACTGGCATACCCCGCCCGTGATCGACAACGGTAATGCTGTTGTCCTGGTGGATGGTAACGTTGATTTCCTTACCGTAGCCGGCCAATGCTTCATCGACGGCGTTGTCCACGATTTCGTAGACCAAGTGATGCAGCCCGCGGCCATCGGTTGACCCGATATACATACCAGGACGTTTACGAACAGCTTCCAACCCCTCCAACACTTGGATGGAGGAATCGTCATATTTTGGTTTTGCTTTCGCCATGCGTAAATCCCCTTTACTTTTACGATTTTTAACAAAAAATGTGTACGTGCAGAATACCCTTATTCTACCGCAAAGCGAACGTATGTTCAAATAAACAGTCAAATACGCTTGGGCTGGGTATCCAGTAACTTCATAATCATACCACAGGAAGCCAAAACCTGGCTAGAATTCTCTAGATAATTGGCGTTCTCGTGAAAACATGCTAAAATATAGACCAGCTTATCTGCGGTGAGCGCCAGTTTGGCGGTTCCCGCTGCGAGAAAGAGCGGAGGAATAACTTGTGAAATTATTTGGTTTACTCATCGTGGCGTACCTCTTGGGGGCCATTCCGAACGGCGTCTGGGTCGGCAAAGCCTTCTTCCAGACGGATATTCGCCAATCAGGGTCCGGTAATATCGGCACGACGAACACGTACCGGGTGCTGGGGCCTTACGCTGGAACGGCGGTCATGGTCTTAGACATTGCCAAAGGCTCGGTGGCCACGCTCCTACCCACCCTGTTCCATGTGACCACGATTCTAGGAAGCGCAACCCCCTTGTTATTTGGGTTATTTGCGATTCTAGGGCACACGGTCTCGGTCTTTGACCACTTTAAGGGTGGCAAGGCCGTGGCTACCTCAGCGGGGATGCTACTGGCCTACAACCCGTTGATGTTTGTCATCGCGGCCGGTCTGTGGGTCAGCTTGATCTACTGGACCAGCATGGTCAGCTTGGCCAGCATGATTGCGTTTAGCCTGATCACGTTGATCTCGCTGGCGTTTCAGGATTGGTATTTGACCGGCATTGCGCTGGTCTTGACCATCTTCGTGTTTTACCGGCATCGCAGCAATATCCAACGCATTCGTCAAGGAACGGAATCCATGGTCCCGTTCGGCCGCGGCTACAAGCGGCGTCAGGCACAGAAATAGCACTTATTTTTAAAATTTAGAGACACCGAGGGCTCTCAATGACTATAGGTCGTTGGGAGCCCTTTTGGTTAGATAATTAAAGCTTGCAAGTACAAAAACACCTGATAATACTCAGCTGACAAGGATTGTGAACATTAAATGAATCCACACCGCCATCTGCGGCTGTCAGAGATTACCCGCAAAATTTACAGGAAAATCACTGAAATAGCAACGTACATCTACATTAGTGGACAACCTGTCACGTAGCCGAGAGTGAGCTAAATTTGGACTCAGCCGTGGGAGTTTTCAAGTGATTTGCTTGGAAACTGGCGTCTTCGAGACGTGATTTTCGGCTCGAAGCGAGGTTGAAGACCGACTTTTGGCTTCGACCGGTCCTTCCCACAGCGTCACGGTCCAAATTTGGCGAACGGTAAGGCGACCAGCACCGATCGCATGACATTCAAAGACTAATTTTATCCCTGTAAGCTCTAGTATCATCAGAAATAAGTAATCTGATAACTTGCCTGGAAACTGTCGTGGGCGGCCAGCTGGTGGATAGCCACCTTGGTCTCCAGATCACCGGTCGCCTCGACGTCGTCAGCTAGTCCCCACCAAGGTTCGAAGCACACGAATGGCGCTTGCTTGGGATATGGTGACCAGATGCCCACGTATGGTGCGCTGAGCGTTAAAGCAACACCGTGGTCGTTGACGCCACTGCTTAGCATCAGCGTCGTTTCCTGGTTGTCCAGGGTCAAGACCTTGGCGTCGTGGTCGAATAAATCGTGGTCCAAGACCATGGGTTGGGTGAGATCCATGGGTACGCTGTGTTGGGTATCACTGTACGGCCCCACTAACGGCACGCGTTGGTAGACCTTCTTGGGTGACACGGTGACTTGATAATCGCTGAAGTCGGCGGTTGGATCGCCCAGTGGCACGTTGAAGCCGGGATGGGCGCCAAATGAGAAGGTCAACGGCGTCTCTGCGGGATTATCAACGGTCGCCGCAAATTGTAGCTGGTGGTCCTCTAAGGCATAGTGCACCGTCAAGACGAAGTCAGATGGAAACAGCGCCTTGGTCTGGTCGTCAGCGGTCAGCTGTAAGGTCACGCTGGTTGCCGTCTGGTCCAACACCGTGAATTCACGGTCGCGGGCGAAGCCGTGTTGCGTCATGTGATACGTCGTGCCGTTGAGGCGGTACTGATTGTCCTGTAAGCGGCCGACGATGGGAAACAGTAGCGGTGCGTGACGGCCCCAGTAGGCTTTGTTCGCCTGCCACATGTATTCCATACCACTGTCATTGTCCTTTACACTGCTGAGTTCTGCGCCCAATGAGTTGATTTGGACTGTGAGATAGTCATTTTTTAACGTTAACATTTGCCGTGCCTCCAACTTTTACAGAAAATTCTGGGTCAGACAATTCTCAAGTTGTCTAGGCCATTTCCTCTATCATACCCTAATTCACCAAAAAGGACCAAGACAAATCGTCTCGGTCCCGCGAATCATTTATAGGATGTAGCGTGATAAATCCTTGTTTTGAACGATATCGCCAATCTTATCGTTGACGTAGTTTTCGGTGATCGTCACGTCACCAGACCCCATGTCAGGGCCTTCGTACAGCAGGTCTTCCAGGAGCTTTTCCAAGACCGTCTGTAACCGCCGTGCGCCAATGTTTTGGTTCTCGTGGTTCAATTCAAAGGCCAGTTCAGCAATGCGTTCGATGGCTTCCATGGTGAAGGTCACCTTGACGTTGTCCGTCCCAATCAAGGCAATGTATTGCTTGATCAGCGCGTTGTTGGGTTCCGTTAAGATCCGCACGAAGTCTTCCTTGCTCAGATCGTTTAACTCGACCCGAATTGGAAAACGCCCTTGCAATTCAGCAATCAGGTCGCTTGGCTTGGATTCTGCGAAGGCCCCGGCCGCGATGAATAGGATGTGGTCGGTGTCGATCGACCCGTACTTGGTCTTGACCTGGGTTCCTTCGACGATTGGTAAGATATCGCGTTGGACCCCTTCACGGGAAACGTCGCCGCTATTTTGGCTACTGCCCTTAGCAATCTTATCAATTTCGTCCAGGAAGATGATCCCGGTATTTTCGGCACGCTTGATGGCATCGTGGTTGATGTCGGCGTTGTTGACCAGCTTTTCGGATTCTTCAGCGACCAAGATTTCGCGCGCTTCCGTTACCGTGACGGTCCGCTTGATACGCTTCTTGGGCATGATGGCGCCCAGGGTGTCGTTCAAGTCGATGCCCATTTGGCCCATCATGTTGTTGTCCGTGGCGTTGGCTTGTTGTGGATCATCCATTTCGATTTCGACCATGTGGTTTTCTAGCAAGCCCTTGTCCAGTTGGTCGGCAATCGAAAGCCGTTCGTTGCGGATCTCGTCAGTAACTTCTTCGGTGTCGCTTGGTGCAGTCGGCGTCTGGCCGTTTTGCATCTGCGTGAACATGTTCATCATGTTGGCGAAGTCGTTGTTGTTCTTGTTTTCCTTCTTCTTCGCTGGTGCCAGCAGTTTGACTAATCGTTTGTTGGCCGCTTGAATCGCGTCGTTACGGACGTTTTTAAATTGGTCCTGTTTTTCCATGTTCACGGACACTTCGACCAGATCGCGGACCATGGATTCTACATCACGACCAACGTAGCCAACTTCGGTGAACTTGCTGGCTTCGACCTTGGTAAAGGGTGCGTGCACGATCTTAGCCAACCGACGGGCGATTTCCGTCTTCCCGACCCCAGTCGGTCCGATCATCAGCATGTTCTTTGGTGAGATTTCTTCTTGCATCGCGGCATCGAGTTGCATGCGGCGGTAACGGTTGCGCAGGGCAATCGCAATGGCTTTCTTGGCGTCGTCTTGGCCGATCACGTATTGATCAAGTAAGCCGACGATTTCTTTAGGCGTTTTATTAATGGCGTCCATAGGATTCCTCCGTTCGATTAAAGTTCTTCTGAAATGACGTTTTCGTTGGTAAAGATGTCGATGCCCCCAGCAATGTGGATGGCGCTTTCGGCAATTTCCTTGGCGCTCATGTCCGTGGCGTGGTGGTGCAAGGCCGTGGCAGCGGCTAACGCGAAGTTCCCACCAGAACCGATGGCTAAGATGTCGTCATCGGGGGCAATCACTTCACCGGAACCGGAGACCAGCAGCATTTCGTCCTTGTCCATGACAATCAGTAAGGCTTCAAGCTTTTGTAAAGCCTGGTCGGAACGCCACTGTTTGGCGAGTTCAACGGCAGCCCGTTGCAGGTTCCCGCTGTATTCGTTGAGTTGGGCTTCGAATTTTTCTTCCAAATTAAAGGCGTCGGCCACACTCCCGGCAAAGCCAACAACGACTTGGTTGTTGTAGATCCGCCGAATCTTGTGGGCGGTCCCTTTCATGATGACCTTTTCGCCCATGGTGACTTGACCGTCGCCGGCCATGGCGTTATGACCGTTGTGCCGAACTGCACAGATGGTCGTGGCTTCAAATTTTACTGGCATAATTTCATCATTCTCCTTACGATGTTGGGTTGCGTTTCGTTTTATCTTCGGTTGCCCGCGGGAAAAACTGGCGGTAGTCCCGTTGCAGATGTTCGCGGGTCACGTGGGTGTAAATTTGGGTGGTCGACAGACTGCTGTGGCCCAGGAGTTCCTGAACTGACCGCAAGTCAGCGCCGTGATTCAAGAGGTGCGTGGCAAAGGTGTGCCGCAGCATGTGGGGATGGATATCCGTGGTCAACGTGCTGCGCTTGATGATCTGATTCAACAGGTAGGTCACCCCCGCTGGTGTTAACTGTTGCCCGCGGTGATTAACGAACACGTAGGTGTGGGTCAGCTGGTATTTCGCCAGCAGTGGCGTCCTGGCAGCGGTAAAGTACTGTTGCAAGGCGTCACTGGCGTAATGGCCAAACGGCACATAGCGTTCCTTGTTGCCCTTCCCGTGAATCAGCATGATGCGGTTGTCAAAGTCAATGTCTGGCAGCGTCAAGTTCACGCACTCGCTGACCCGGATGCCGGTGCCATACAAGACTTCCAGCAAGGCCGAGTCCCGGGTGGCAAGTTGGTCATTGGGATTGGCCGCCGCAGCCGCAAACAGCGCGGTCATTTCCCGCTCATAAAAGAAGCGTGGCAAATGATTCTGGTGGTGCTTGAGCTGAACGTAGGCAAAGGGATCATCCTTGGCCTGGCCGTTACTCATCAAGAAGCTATACAGTGATCGCAACGTGGACAGCTTGCGGGCAATGGTCGTCCGCGCATAGTGGCGGTCGTACAACTCGCTGAGGTAGACCTCCACGTCCAACTGGTCAATGGCCGTCCAGGCTTTGGTGCCGCCGTTATTGGCCAAAAACTGCGTAAACTCCTCGAGGTCTTCACGATAGGCCTTGACCGTTTCCGGAGAATACTGCCGCTCACCGCTTAGATACGTCATAAACGCTGTAATCGCTGCGTCCACGTGAATCCCTCCTTTGTACCTGTTCTCAATGCTAGCAAACGGACCGAAAAAACACAACTAACTCATCAAATATTGTGGACTGGTCGAGGCTGGCCGCCTTACCGGTCGTCGAAGCATGGTGGGCAGATTAGGTTGCGCCTAAAAAGCGGTTGCGGCCGTGCTCTGACCGGCAAGGCGACCGGCCAAGCCCCGATTTCTGAAAACAGCAAACAGGTTTGCCCAGCCATCCAACGATGACCGCGCAAACCTGTTTTGCTGATAAGTTTTATTTTTGTGGTGCTTCTTCGTAATCGCCGTTCGGGCAGACGATTTGCACGCCGCCACGAATCTTCTTGGCGACCAAGTAATGGCCGTCCTTCGGGCAATCACGGCCGACTGGCTTGTCCCATGAAACAAAGTCACAATCGGGATAGCGTGAACAGCCGTAGAAGATCCGGTTCTTCTTGGACTTGCGTTCGATGACCTCACCCTTGTGACAAACCGGGCAGGTCACGCCGATTTCCTTCACGATTGGCTTGGTGTTGCGGCAATCTGGGAACCGGGAGCAGGCGTAGAACTTGCCGTAGCGGCCCATCTTGATGACCATGGGTGCGCCACAGATGTCACAGTCAAAGCCGGCGGGTTCGTCGCGAATCTGAATCTTTTCGATGGCGTCTTCCGCGTGAGCGACTTCGGTCGAGAATGGCTTGTAGAAGGTGTCAATGACCTTGACCCAATCCTGCTTGCCCTCTTCGATACCGTCCAACTCGTGTTCCAAGTTGGCCGTGAAGTCAACGTTGACCACGTCAGGGAAGTATTCATTAATGATGCCATCAACGATTTCGCCCAGCTCAGTCGGTTCAAACCGCCGCCCGACCAACTTGACGTAGTAGCGCCGTTGAATCGTATCCAGCGTTGGCGCATAGGTCGATGGCCGACCCACACCGTTTTCTTCCAGCGCCTTGATCAGGTTGGCTTCGGAATACCGTGCAGGCGGCTGGGTAAAGTGTTGGGCCGGATCGGTCTTGGCCAAGTTGACTTGGTCGCCGATTTCTAGGTCAGGCAACAGGTTATCCTTTTCCTTACTGTCGTTATAGATCTTCAAGAACCCATCGAACTTCATCTTGGAACCGTTGGCCCGGAATGTCACGCCGTTTTGTTCCAGCGTCACGGCCATGGTATCCATGATGGCGTTGGTCATTTGACTGGCCACAAACCGGTTCCAGATCAATTGGTACAACCGGAATTGGTCGCGGTTTAACCGGTCCTTTAAGCTCGCGGGCGTCCGGAACACAGAGGTTGGCCGGATGGCTTCGTGGGCATCTTGGGCCCCTTCTGGCAACTTGCCCTTGATGGGCTTCGTTGCTGCGTATTCGGCACCGTACTTTTCGTGTAAGAACGTTGATGCTTCGTGCTTGGCAATGCTTGAGATCCGCGTGGAGTCGGTCCGCATATAGGTGATTAGCCCTTGCGTCCCTTCCTTGCCCAGGTTGATCCCTTCATAAAGCTGTTGGGCGGCCATCATGGTCTTCCGTGTCCGGAAGTTCAGCTTCCGGTTGGCGTCTTGTTGCATGGAACTGGTGGTAAATGGTGGTTGTGGCGAGCGCTTACGTTCCTTACGTACCACGTTGGTGATGTCAAATTTACCCTTGCGGTCCAGCTTGCCCAAGACGTCTTGCACAGCCGCGTTGTCCTTCAACCCGGCCTTCTTGCCGTTGAGGCCATAGAAGCTGGCCTTGAATGCGTGGCGGGCCTTCTTGAAGTCAGCGTCAATAGTCCAGTATTCCTCGGGGATGAAGGCCTTAATTTCCTTTTCTCGTTGAATGATCAAGGACAAGGCAATGGATTGGACCCGGCCGGCGCTCAGGCCCTTCTTGACCTTTTTCCAAAGTAATGGCGAGATGGAATAGCCCACCAACCGGTCTAAGATCCGCCGCGCCTGTTGGGCGTTGACCAGATCCATGTCGATGGTCCGTGGCGTCTTAAAGGCTTCCTTGACGGCGTCCTTGGTAATTTCGTTAAACGTGACCCGGTTCTTGTCAGTTACGTCTAGGTTTAAGACGTGGGCCAAATGCCAGGCAATGGATTCCCCTTCACGGTCGGGGTCAGATGCCAGGTAGACGGCTTTGGCCTTCTTGGCCTCTGAACGCAGGCCCTTGATGACGTCACCCTTACCACGGATGGAAATGTAGTGCGGATCGTAGTGGTTCTCCGTGTCGACCCCCATCGAACTTTTCGGTAGATCCCGTACGTGACCCAGACTAGGCATCACTTTGTAGGTGCGGCCTAAATATTTTTCAATCGTCTTGGCCTTGGCCGGTGATTCCACGATGACTAACTTTTTTTGTGGTTTACGCCGCTTTTTGGCTGGCGCTTTGGTTTTTGCTTTCGTCGGCAACTCACATTACTCCCTCATTTGACGACCAGCCGGCCCCCAAATATCGGGGATTCGGCCGCCGTCGATTTAATTTTTACGACGAACCAGTAGTTCGCTAATTTTTTCACTATAATCTCCCACATCTTATTTCAACTTAGGGCAGCTTGTCAACTAAAACTTCTTCTATTATATGTTCCGGCTGCAAGATCGGTTTGGCACCGGCAAGGATCAATTCGTTGGTACCAACCGAGTTTGGACTGTCGACGCGCCCCGGAATTGCCAAAACATTACGATTTTCTTGCAGGGCAATGTTCGCGGTGATCAGGCTCCCCGAATGATGGGCGGCCTCAACCACTAAAGTACTGGTGGTTAGCCCGGCAATGATGCGGTTGCGCTCCGGAAAATGGTGACGGGCCCCGCTAGTCCCCCAGGGGTATTCGGATAGGACCAAATGGTGCTGGGTCAGCTCGGCCATTAGGTCGCGGTTGGCCGCGGGGTAGCAATGATCCAGCCCGGTGCCGATGACGGCGATGGTCGGTCCACGATAGGCCAAGGCCACCTGATGTGCCAAGGTGTCGACGCCCTGCGCTAACCCAGAGACGATGCCGATGTGGTGTTGGACCACCCGCGGCAATAGCAGGCGCATGGCATGTAAGGCGTAGGTACTAGGCTGCCGGGAGCCAACGACCGCTAGTAGCGGGACTTGTAGTAAACGTAAGTCGCCGAGAAAAAATAACGCCACGGGCGGCGCGTAAGTCTCCTTCAAAGCTACCGGATAGGCCGCGTCGGCGATGGTGAGACATCCACTGTGGGTCAGGTTGGTCTGGAGTCGCTGCGTGACGGCCGCCGAGAAGAGTTGTGTCTGGAGCGCGGCGGTCCGGTTGGCGGGGATGGCCATTTCCAAGCACAACTGGTCTAAAATAGCCGGGGTCACCGCGGTTAGGTCGTTATGTTGCTCAAGCCAATGCCAGCAGGCCGTGGTCGTCTGTAGGCCGATGCCGGAGAGTAGTGGTAAACGCATGAAAAAATCACGAAGTGTCAGTTGCAAGTCTGCAACCTCCTTTGCCCTTTTAGGGTCAACTCCGTGATTAAGCGTTGATTATTTTTTGAACCGGTGAAAAAGTTTTGCGGTGAATCGGGGTGACGCCCCTGTCAGCCAAGCCCGCCAAGTGTTCAGCGGTCCCGTAACCGGCGTTTTGCGCAAAGCCGTAGCCTGGGTACAGTTGGTCATAGGTAGCCATCAAATGGTCGCGGTAGACCTTGGCCACGATACTGGCCGCCGCCACACTGGCCGATTTGGCATCGCCCTTGATCAACCGCGTCTGTGGCAGGTTAACCGGAATCTGCATGGCGTCGACGATCAGCTGTTGCGGGGCGACCCCCAGGCCCAGCACCGCCCGCTGCATGGCGACGCGGGTGGCTTGATAAATGTTGATCTGGTCAATCAATTGCGGACTACCGACACCAATGCTGACGGCGGTCGCCTGGGCTAAGATCAAGGGGTACAGGCGCTCGCGTTCCTTGGGGGTCAGCTGTTTGGAATCGTTGACCAGGGGGATGTCAAAGCTCTCGGGTAAGATGACTGCGCTGGTGACAACGGGTCCAGCTAATGGGCCACGCCCCACTTCATCAATGCCGGCGACCAATTTCCCCTGTTGCCAGAATTGGCGTTCGTAGTGCAAACGGTGTTGAAAGTCCCGTTCTGCCGCCTCAGCCTTTGCTAGCCGGCGTTTGATCTGGGTCAGGAGTAATTGGGCCCCCTTCCGCGAATCGGCGGCTAAAGACGCTAAACGGGGGTCGTCGACCGTGGTGACGTTTGCAAGGTCGGCTTTTAAACTGGCTAGACTGGGTGCCTTAGTCATGGGGAGTCGCCTCAGCTTGAGGTGCGCGGTCCAGGGTGAAGCCCCCCATCTTCTTGCGTCGGGCATCGAGGATGACGCGCTCGCTGGCCCGTTCGTAATCGTCGCGCATGCCAACCTTTTGGGTGATTTTGAGTAAGAGATCCACGTCGCTCAAGTCGAGGTCGCCGTCAGCCAAGTGGTAGCGGTCGATCAAGGCGTCGCGGTGGTACTGCCGGAAGAAGTTCAAGGCAAACAACGCCACGTCATCGCTGGCGTAGAGCTTTTCTTTGATGGCACCGGTCAGTGCTAACTTTTGAGCAGTCTCTTGGTCCTTGAACTTGGGCCACAAGATACCTGGCGTGTCGAGCAATTCCAAATGTTTACTGGAATGTAACCACTGTTGTCCCTTGGTGACCCCGGGGGTATCGCCGACTTGGGCGGCCTTGCGTTGGACCAAGTGATTGAGCAGTGTGGACTTCCCCACGTTAGGCACACCAACAGTCATGGCACGCATTGGCCGTTCTTTGAGGCCCTTGGCCTTCTCGGCGGCCAGCTTGTCAGCTAAAATACCCATCGCAATCTTGGTGATCTGCTTGGGGGTGACGTTGGCCCGGGAATCGATGGCAATAGCCGGCTGCTGTTGGGACCGGTAGTAGGTCAGCCATGCGGCGGTCTGTTGCGGATCGGCCAGGTCTTTCTTAGTCATGATGATCAAATGTGGCTTGTCCTTAGCAATCCGCTTGACCTCGGGATTGCGGGATGCGGCGGGAATCCGCGCATCGACTAATTCAAAAACAATGTCGACCAGGTGAATATTTTCCTCCATCTGCCGAATGGCCTTGGCCATGTGACCTGGGAACCATTGAATAGTTGCCATAGTGCTCTCTCCTTTGTTATATCAACGTTTGTAGCGTGTCGAAAATTTAAATTCACTAGAATGTGCCCATTTTGTGCCCTGTGTCCTGTATGAATTACGGCAAATTCTAATTCCAGTGTCTTCAGCGAAGCTCTCAATTGCCCGTTAGGATTGAAATATGAATATACCGAAAGCTGTGTGGGACTGCATTCTAGTCCACTTAAGGCCGTATTTTTGTTGGCCGTGTTTACGCAGGCTGATGTTGACTCGGCTCAGAATCGGCCTTCCGTTTCTCTTGCGTCTGATTTAGATCAGAAAGAATAGTGGTAATAGCCCATAAAGAATTCAGAATCAACCTTTTTCTTTCGATTTTCGAAATGCATGATTTTACCATTACTCGTTTTAGAAAGAAAAAAGATAAAATGGAATTCCAATTAACGAATTCCATTTTACCATTTTCTCTACTGTTTTAGATAGACTTGTTGCTTTCGAAGCAGAAATTCGCTAAATGCTGCGAGGTTGATTCAGACCAGCTTATGCGTGAGAATCCATCTTTTAATCTTTAAGAATATCACGGGCACGTTGCTGATAATTTGCACTTAATTGTGCAACGTCCAACTTATTCAGATAATATTTTGAAATGCCAACGTCCTTAGCCTCACTGGTTGTAAAGTTTGCGTTTAATTTGAAGAGCCTTGAAATCAGTGACTCAACTCTCAATCTTTACACCTCATACAATATTTTTTAATTGTTATAGTACGAGGTGTAAAAAATCGTTCAGGATTAGCACCTTTTTTGGCGAGGCCCGGTTAAACCAATTATTTTTTGAAGCCAACTGACTATCAATGATAAAGTGAAGCTTGGCTATCCCAGAGTTTTCTAAAATACGCAGAGCTCCTGAGTAGGTCTTCTTTGGTCCCGACTCCGACAATCTTTCCTTTTTTTAACAAAATGATGGTATTTGCCAGTCCCACTACCCCAATACGATGGGTAATGAAAAGTGATGGCGTTTTATTCGAGAGCGCTGCTATTTTTGAAAAGACCGCAACCTCTTGGATGGGATCTAGCTTAGACGAGGGTTCATCTAAAATTTGATAAATGCCGTTTTTAAAATTGGCACGGGCGATGGCCATTTGTTGCTTCTGACCGCCACTGGGCTGCAGATTATGCTCACTGTACATACCCACTGAGGCGTCTTCATGCTTTGGCAAAGCGGCGATCCACGCGCTTAGGTTTTGGTCAGAAACAGCGCTTTTCATTCGTTCATGATCATACTTGACTGATGCCGCAATATTTTCGCCAATTGTGATGTCGAAGACTTGAAAATCTTGAAAGACGACTTTGAACAAATCAAAGTACTCGTTAGGGCGGATTTTTCGTATATCCTGTCCATTCAAAGAAATACGTCCGCGGGTTGGTTGTAATAACCCCAGCATCAACTTTACCAGAGTCGTCTTGCCACTCCCGTTCTCGCCAATAATTGCACTAATTCCGGAAAATTCAAAATTAAAAGATAGGTCATGAATGACGTCATTATCAGAATCGTAGCCAAAACTCACATGGTCAAAGCTAATGACATTATGCTCTTTGAGTACTGGGGGTTCTTTTCCAAAATCTTCTTGGGAACCAGAAATTGGGTTTTCGTTCAAAATATCATTAACGTACGTCATTTGGTTTTGAAACCTTAATGCCCTTTGCCAAGTTGACGCAATCGTTGCTATTGCCGCTGAAATTTGAACGATTCCACCAAATAAGGTATTTAATTGTCCCACAGGTAAAAGTCCCGTATGGATTTTTAAAAGCACGAGACCAAACAGCCAGAGCACAATGTTTGCGGTCATTAGGGCAGAGACAATCTGGGAAACGTAATCGTTCCAGACCAACTTATGATTGTATTTTCTCTCTCGTTTCCAAGATGCCAAGTATCTTTCTTGTATTAATTCAGCCGTCCCCCACATCTTGACAGATTTCAGTATTTCATATTTGTTGATGATACTCATCAAAAAATAATTCATTTTACGCTCGATAATCATTAGGCTGCCAAACAACGTTATATTGCGACTGGTTAAATGCTGAAACACTTTTAGTAGAAATATCTCGAATACGAGCAACAAGAGTAATGTCGTCATTGTTGCGACTGTCATTAGTGATGATGAAAGAAACCCAATCGTAGATAACCAAACTAAAAGTCCCAGGCTACCCAAGACAGTCACCAGTCCATTGACCAGACTTTGCATTTGATGACAGAACACCGTAATCCCCCCGGAATACCGAAATGAAGACTCACTCTTCATCATTTTGCTGAAATAGTCTGCTGTAACCAAGGATTGGAAGCTCACTTTTTCCCAGGCCTCATGAATTGATATTCTTAACATTTCGTTGGCTCTGACGGCATGCGTATTGCTAACTTTTTGGATCAGAGACGAGATGATATACAAGCAAATTGAAACGGCATAGATGGTAATCGTAATGGACTTTGCATGCGGTAGTCTCCCCTGGACGATGGCATTGATAATTGCCGTATTTCCCAGCACAAGTACCAAAGGGACTACGGCGTTGATCACACTTACAATAAGTGAGGCTGGCAGAACAATCTTATCAAGGTGCGCAACCAATTTTGTTGTTTTTACTATGTCACTAACGTTTCCTTTTAAGTTGTCCATATTAATCACCTACAGTATACAGTGAGCGTTGTGCTTGCCACATTTCCCTATAGAGCTCGCAATTTACTAATAAATCGTCGTGCGTCCCGATTGCGATGATTTTTCCCTTGCTCATGACAGCAATTTTCCCCTTCTTAACAAAAGATCCTAATCTATGGGTGACAAAAATCACGGTTTTTGTGGCTAGTTCATTTTGGATCAACTGATAAAAGTTCTTCTCACTTATTGGATCTAATGCCGCCGTTGGCTCATCTAAAATAGTCAAGTCGGCTTGCTTATAAAGGACTCTGGCGAATAATAGTCGTTGCTTCTGTCCCCCTGATACCAGTACGCCATTTGCGCTTAACTCGTTGCCAACATAGGTTTCAATGCCATTGGGTAATGCGTTGACGAATTCAAGTAAATGGACTTGCCGTAAAACTTCATTAACCTTTTGATAATTGGTCCTTTTTAGATCCGTGCAGGAAATGTTTTCTGCAATTGTAAAATGTAACAGGATATCATCCTGAAATTGAACCGTCATCTGCGCTTGCAACGATTGGGGATTAATTGAGTTTAACGCGATGCCATTTAGTTTGGCTGTCCCACGCGTTGGACCATACAGACCACTTAAGACTTTCACCAGCGATGACTTGCCGGCACCGTTCTCGCCGACGACAATAAGGTGGTCGCCCTTACTAACTGATAGGTTAATAGATTTTAAGATGGTGTTGTTTTCAAGCTTCAAAAAAACACGGTTAAGCGTTAATTGCTTAAAACCACCTATCACATTTTGTTTATTCTCAGTGGCCAGGTCTAATTCTGTGTCCATGAATTTTCTGAAGTTGGGGACAAAAGTTAGATTCTTACTGGTCAAGGTGTAGGCATTTCTTAAGTTGGCAAAGTTTGTATTCATTACCTGAATTGCGGTCAGGAAAAAAATACAGTTGGCGATGGTTAGGCTTTTCTCGCTAATTAAGAATAGCAGCGTAAACATAATACCCGCTAAGTTGAACAGTTGCTGCAAGATATTAACACCAGCAAGGACTGTCGAATAATGACCTTCCCAACGGACCAACCTTTTCGCTAAATTTTTCTGGTAGTGATGAAACAAAGGCACCATGCCAAATAGCCGAATATCCTTGCCGTTCTCACGTGCCATTAGCGTTCTAGAAAAGTATTCTTGGTAACTGGTAATCCTATTTTGTGCATTCTTATGGTTTGCGTACCAGCGATTCCCTAGGCTTTGCATTAAATAACCGAATATATTTAAAGAAAGGACAACAATCGCTGGCCAAATACTGAGAAGTCCCATTAATACTAATAGAGAAATGATTTGTAGCGAATATCTTAAAACTAATATGGTTTGATCAATAACTGCTTCGATCCCAACGTTTGCACCGTTATAGATAGACTCGTAAGCTTGATCAATGATCATCTTTCCCTCGACAGAGTCAATCTTCTGCTGGGGCCAAGAAAAAATTCTTTTTGAAAAAATAGGAACATAATCAAAGCGAAAGTCAAAAGTCAGTTGGGCAATCTTCCCCTGAAAATAAATTCCGACAACGTGAGCCCCATAAATAAGCAAGCTTAAAATCGCTATGGTGGTTAGAACCCTTACGATACTAGAGCCTGGGTGAACAACGATCCTTGCAGCGTATGCTGGTAGTGTTGTAATGCCAATTGTGTATAGAATATCAGTAATGATTACCACTAGAAATAAGGCATAAAAGCTTCGAGAAAACCTCTTTAAAAAATAGTTAAAATGAATTTCCAATTATCTGTTTTCTTCATGACATCACCCTATTTGGCAAGGAAGTTTTGTAGGATACTATTCCAATTTTTTTAGAACTTGATTTTCACGCAGGTTACCAGTCTCCGTTCACCCATAATTAAATCAGATTGTTTCCCTTCAAAATAAAAGAAATTAACAGTAAAATCTACAAATATCATCAGATATAAAAGCACTGTTAACTAACGATGTCAGTCCCTAGTAACTAACCAGATTGAAATATAGCTCAAAAAGAAGATGACATCCTCGTTTTTTTCAGGACGTCATCTTCTTTTCGTGACGAATGCGTCTGTTACCTAACCCTACTATCCCGCCAATTAAATAACCACACAATCTTCCGCAGCTTTGAATTTTTCGTACTCCGGCCCCAAACAAAAAACAGGCACCCGCAGCTCATCACCACGGATTCCTGTCTCAGTTAAGCCAATGAAGCCAAGTACATCTGCCAAGCGTCATCGAAAATCGTCATCGATGGCAGATATGGCGCGTTTTCTTCCAAGTACTTGGACAACGGATCAAAGTTCGTTTCCTGCTTGGGAAAGGCGCTGTCCAGAAAGGCGTTGTTGGCGAAGGTTGCCACCGGATCGTAGCTTTCTGGGTTGCGTTGGGTCATTAAAAATTGATAAAACGTTTTGGGCATTAGTTGCCTCCTAATCCTTGGGGATGCGGGCCTGGAACACGAACTTCCCGGCGCCGGATAAGTCAATCTTCTTGGCCGCAAAGGATAGCTTCTTGCCATTGCCGATGGCGGTCAAATGTAAGGTGATGGTCTCTTGCTTGGTGTCCATGGCGACCCAATTAGGCAGCGGGTAATTCTTGGCGATGTAGCCCATTACGAAGCTAATCGGTACGGGTAAGGCCCCCACTGATAATTTCTCCGCCTTTAATTGGACGTCTCCTGAGGATAACACGGTCGGCTTCAAGAGTAAAACGAAGTTCACGTTGGCGCCCAAGACTTTCGTCGAGCCGGAGATCAAGGCGTGATCCGTGACCTGAAAACGGTACTTGACCGCTGAGTTTTGTAGCGACTTATTGACGTAGTAGTCTGCCAAGGCGTTGACCTGTTTCTTGTTCAGGCTCACGTTGATGTTGGTCGTGTTCTTGGTCACCTTCGCTGTGGATGGGACCTGTGTCGGCATCAGGGCCTTGACCCCGACGGTAACGGTCGTGACCAATAAGACGGCCACGAGCGCGATGAACCCCCATTTCCACCAGTTACGGGTAGGCTTTGGGGCTGAGTGACGTTGCATAGTTTGTTCCTCCTTATTTCAGTAACCACTGTTGCTGGTGCGCTTGCATTTGCTTGAAGGCGTAGCGGGTCATTAACCGGTAGCCCTTGGCGTTCGGGTGAAAATGGTCGGCCGGGGACAAGTAGTTGTTGAGCTCGTCACTGGCATTGCTGGCCAAGATCAATTCCTGCAAGCTAGCACTTGAAATCTTACCGTCATTAGATTTTTGCGCATTACGCTTAAGCTGGGCCTGTTGGGTCACGGACTTGTACTGGCCGTCCGACAACGCCTGGTTGATGTCGACCATGTGAAGTCGTTTGAAACTCGTCGCAGTATGCGTCGTGGCGCGGTTCCAATTGTCCACGGCTGACGTGATCTGGTCCAGGTTGGCGAAGTACACGTAAACGGGATTGTAAATGCTGTAGAGGAAGATCGGTGCTTGCGGGTTGTACTGGCGAATCGTCTGAATCAAGTGCTTGAGCTTCTGTTGGTAGGCCGCTTCAGCCGTGTCCAACTGGCTGTCCAACTTGGTTTGCTGGTTGATGGTGACGTTTTTGGTCAGCGTCTGCAGTAAATCGTTTCCCCCGACCGTCAACGTGATGGCCTGAGCGCGCTTCACTTGCGCTTGTTGGGTCTTACTGTCGACCAGGCGTTGTTCGATCTGGTCGCTTCGGTCGCCGGATTTACCGAAATTGTGCATGACGACCTTGACGCGGTCACGCCGGTGAATCATGGTCTTGAGTCGCCCGGTGTAGCCGCCTTGCTTGGCCTTTTGCGGGTCACCGACGCCTTCCGTCAATGAATCTCCCAGAGCCACGATGCGCACGGTCGAGCGGCGATTGCTGGGCATCTCCTTAGTCGACAGTGTCGTTCGCGCACCTGGATGCCAGTACGTCAGTGCCGCTAGAACGATCAATGCAAGAAGTAAGGTTACCCCAATAATCTTACTGATATTTTTGAATTTCATTTTAAAAGTTCCCCCTCGGGATAAAGAAAAAGCGGTGGCGTGCGGCCACCTCTTCCTCGATTAGCAATTTATTTGGTTGGGTCCGTGTAATACATTAAGGCAAATGCCCCAGGGCCCCCATGCGTCGCAATAATGGGGACCGTCTCGCGAACCAGGACGTCTTGACCCGGCAACAGTTCCTTGAGGTGACTTTGAATCTTGTCGACGGAGTCAAACGCCTCAACATGGGAGATTCCAATGGCTTTGATGTTGGGTGTTTGTTTGATCTGGTCGTAAACCTTGTCAAAGTAACGGTCGATGGTCTTCATGCCCCGGCCCTTGGCCCGAATCTTCAGCTCGCCACCGGTGACCTGCAGCACGATCTTAATGTTCAAGAGCGAGGTCAACATGCCTGCCGCGCGACTTAAGCGGCCGCCCTTGAGGATGTTTTCCAAAGTCACGATGCCCATGAACAACTTGGTGTGGTCCCGGACGGCTTCGGCCCGTTTCAAGATGGCATCTTTGTCGGCACCTTCGGCCGCTAGCTTTGCCGCCTCGACGACTTGGAAAGCCAGTGCTTGGTCGGTATATTGGCTATCGACTACGGTCACGTCCGTTTTGGACAGCTGTGCGGCTTGTTCAGCCGTGTGGACCGTTCCGCTGATAGCGGCTAACATGTTGAAGCAAATGACGCTACTACCGTCTTCGCCCAGCTTGTCAAAGGTTTCCACAAATTTACCCAGTGGTGGCTGGCTCGTCTTAGGCAACGTCTTTGCCGTTTTCATTTTATCAATAAATTCTTTATTTGTGATGGATTCCCGTTCAACGTAAATCGTGTCATTAATCATGACCGTTAACGGGATAATGGTGATGTCATAATCCTGAATCTGCTGCTCGGTAAGGCCGGCAGATGAATCCGTGACAATCTTAATTTTCGCCATGGTTATCCCACTCTTTCTGACCAGAAATTTTGGTTTGTGCTGCAAAGTGCGTAATGAAACATACGGTAATAGTATAGCAGAATTGCCAGTATTTTTCAGTAAATGTTGTTGAAGTCGCACGGGCTTTTAAAGAAAACTAAACTTGCCACCGCAAAAATTGGGCGCCGTCACTGGCAATCACCACTTGCGGCGGGCCGCGCCAACGTGGTACGCTAACTAAAAAGTCGAAGGAGACATGTTGTGTGATTAAAGAACGAAGCCACACCTACCAAATCGTCAATGAAGTCCTCAACGCCGCCACCCACGGCATCGGCGCGGCACTGAGCATCGCCGGCTTGGTGATCTTGTTGCTACAGGCTCACGCCAAGGGCGGTGCGCTGCGGATGACGACCTTTGCCATCTATGGCGCCATCTTGGTGCTCTTCTACCTGGCGTCTACCCTCTTCCACAGTTTGTACTTTACCCGCGGGCGCCACGTATTTCAAATATTTGACCATTGTGCCATCTACTTGTTGATTACTGGTACCTATACGCCCTTTAGCCTCTTGGTCGTGGGTGGTGCCCTGGGATGGACCATGTTCGGCATCATCTGGGCCATGGCCGTCTGTGGCATCATCTACAAGGCCATCTGGCTGGGGAAAATGCAAAAGCTATCCACCGTCATCTACGTCATCATGGGCTGGATGTGCCTGATGGGCATCAAGCCGCTGTACGTGGGCTTAGGGCCAGTGGGGTTCACCCTCTTGTTCTTCGGCGGAGTCGCCTTTACCGTTGGCGCCGTGATCTACAGTTTCAAGGGCGTACCGTTTGGCCACGTCATTTGGCACCTGTTTGTCATGCTGGGCACCGCTTTAATGTACTTTTCCATCTTGTTTTACGCTTAAAACGGAATCGCAAACTAAACGACGTCACAATCCCAACTGGTATAGGATTGTGACGTCGTTTTATTGTCCGCAGCCAACGTCTGTGACGGATAGCTTACAGACGTTGGTACTGTTCAAACGTAAAGTCGTACGGGTTCTTCTCGTTGCGACGCCCAGGTTGGCGGTCGATCAGCTGAAACTTGCCGTAGTCGATAGCCGGCATCCAGGTGTCGCCGTCAAAGCCAGCATCGATGTCCGTGCGGTACAGGTAGTCAACGTCATCGACCAGTCCCGCAAAGATCTGTGCCCCACCCACGACGAAGATTTTTTCCGTCGGTCGTTCAGCGGCGTATTGCCGTACGGCGTCTAGTGAATTTAAGACGACCGCATCGGCCGGAAAATTACTGGCTGGTCGGTGGCTGACGATGACGTTGGTCCGGTTGGGCAATAAGCCCGGGAAGGACGCAAACGTCTTCGCGCCCGCCACAATCGTATTGCCCGTCGTGACAGTCTTGAAGTAGTGCATGTCGGCTGGTAAATGCCAGGGCAGATTTCCCTGAAACCCAATAACGCGGCCGCGACTCTCGGCCCATAAAAAGATTAACATCGTGACGCCTCCTTCAGCTAAACGGCCACGGGGGCCTTGATTGCGGGTGCCGGATTGTATCCCGTCACCTTAATATCCTGCATGTCGTAATCAAAGATACTGGACTTTTCCGGATTCAACCACAGCTGTGGGGCCGCACTAGGCGTCCGTGACAGCTGTGTCTTCACCTGAGCAATGTGGTTCTTGTAAATGTGCGCATCACCTAGCGTATGCACGAAGTCACCCACTTCTAGGCCGACCTCTTTGGCAATCAGTGACGTCAACAGGGCATAGCTGGCGATGTTGAACGGCACTCCTAAGAAGATGTCGCCACTGCGTTGGTACAGCTGGCAGCTCAGCTTACCGTCATTGACGTAGAACTGATACAGTGTGTGGCACGGTGGCAGCGCCATGGATGGCACGTCGGCTGGGTTCCAAGCCGAAACGATCATCCGCCGAGAATCTGGGTGGGTCCGCAACGTGTCGATGACGTTGGCCAGTTGATCGATCGTTTCGCCGTTGTGGCCCTGCCAAGCGCGCCACTGACTTCCGTAGACCAGGCCGAGGTCACCGTAGTGTTCAGCGAATGCCTGGTCATTGACGATCTTGTCACAGAAGGCTGTCTTCTCGGCTTGATACTGCTGATTAAAGTCCGCATCGACCAAAGAACGCCGCCCAAAGTCCGTCATGTCAGGCCCGTGATAATCGGGGCTCTCAACGTAGCGTTGGAAGGCCCACTCGTCCCAAATGTGGTTGTGGTGTTGCAGGAGAAACCGAATATTCGTATTCCCACGCAAGAACCACAATAGTTCAGATTTGATTAGACCGAAGGGCACCTTCTTCGTGGTCAGTAACGGGAACCCTTCCTGCAGGTTGAACCGCATTTGGTAGCCAAACAGGCTGATGGTCCCCGTGCCAGTGCGGTCCGTTTTTTCGTGGCCCTCAGTCAACACGGTTTTTGCTAAATTCAAATAAGCCTCTTCTAACACGCCATTGCCTCCCTATTCTGCGTACTCACTGAGGTATTCCCAGCGAGTCATCTTGTCATCAAGTTGGTGGTCCAGGTCATCGAGTTGTGCCTGGAGATCGGCCAGCTTATCATAGTTGGCGCCGTTGGCGTTCATGTCGGCTTGGACCTTAGATTTCTTGTCCTCTAGGCCGTCAATTTCGCCTTCAATGCCTTCCCATTCTTTTTGTTCCGCGTAGGTCAGCTTGACCTTCTTCTTCGGGGCGTCGGCCTTCTCCGCCGGTTTTTCGGCTGGCTTCGGCTTCTCCGCCTTGGTCGCGTGCTTGCTTTGCGCTTGCGCGTCGGCCAGGTAGCTACTGAAGCGCCCGGAATACCGTTTGATCTGCCCGTTGCCGGTAAAGATCAACAGCCGGTCGGCCACCTTATCCAGGAAGTACCGGTCATGAGAAACCGTGATCACGGTGCCGGCAAACTGAGAAATGTAGTCTTCCAACACGGTCAGTGTGCTAATGTCTAAGTCGTTGGTTGGTTCATCCAGCAATAAAACGTTGGGCTGTTCCATTAGGAGCTTCAAGAGGTAGAGCCGCCGCTTTTCCCCACCGGAGAGCTTGCGAATCAGCGTACCGTGCATGAACCGGGGGAACAGGAATTGTTCCAGCAGTTCGGTAACACTCACGGAATTGCCAGCCTTATCGGTCACGTTTTGGCCGACTTCGGACAGATAATTGATCATGCGCTTGTCTTCAGGGATTGGCTCAATCTGCTGGGTGTAGTAGGCCACTTTAACGGTCTCACCCACCGTCACGATGCCGGAATCCAGTGGCAGGCGTTGGGCAATCACGTTGAGTAGGCTGGACTTGCCGGCCCCGTTTTCCCCACTAATTCCGATGCGCTCGCCACCCTGAATCAGGTCATTGAAGTCCTTTAAAATGACGTGGTCGCCTAACTTGAGGTTCGCGTCCTTGAGTTCGATGACCTTCTTGCCCAGCCGTTGTTGGCCCAGCGAGATGGAGACGTTGCTTTGGGTCTGCCGGGTGCCCACGTTGCTAGCGAGGTCGTTGAACCGGTTGATCCGGGCCTGTTGCTTGGTGGACCGGGCCTTGGCCCCCGCCTTCATCCAGGCCAGCTCTTTTTTGTACAGCTGTTGTTGCTTCTGGTCAGCTTCGGCCTCTTGGCTAACGCGTTCGGCCTTTTCTTGAACGTAGGCTTGGTAGTTGCCGGGGTATTGGTAGAGCTTACCGAAGTCCAGTTCCCAGATTTGGTTGGCAATTTGGTCCAGGAAGTACCGGTCATGGGTCACGACCAGTAAGGCCCCCTTGTAGTTGGCCAGATACTGCTGGAGCCAAGCAATAGAGTCGAAGTCCAAATGGTTGGTAGGTTCGTCCAGCAAAAGGAGGTCTGGCGATTGAATTAAGACTTGGGCCAAGCCCACCCGCTTGATTTGTCCCCCAGACATGGTCTTGATGGACTGGGACAGGTCGGTGATCTTCAACTGCGTCAGAATGGTCTTAACATCGCTTTCGGCAGTCCAGGCCTCTTCTTCATTCATCTGCGCTTCGGCGTCCAAATACCGCTGTTGCGCCTTGGCATCATCCGGGTGCGCCCCGTAAGCCGCCAGCGCTGCTTCGTACCGGCGAATCGTCACGAAGACCTTTTGATCTCCTGAGAATACAGCATCCATGACGGTCAGGTTTTGGTCGAGGTCAGGGGCCTGCGTCAGGTAGCCAATCGTATAGTCCTTGGGGGTATTGATCTCCCCAGATTGTTCATTGCTGACGCCGGCTAAGGTATTCAGCAGCGAGGTTTTCCCACTGCCGTTGACCCCAATCAGACCGATGCGGTCGTGTTCGTTAATAATAAAATTCAAATTATCAAATAGCGTTTTTTCACCGTAAGTTCGGTGTAGATTTTCCGCGCGTAAGGTTTGCATAGCTTCACTCTCTTATTCTAAAATTACTGTTTGGCGTTGATGTGTGCCACTAGGGTCGCTGTTTCGTTGGGCAGCTCGCCGGTCACCACGCGATATTCTAAGTCGCCTAAGATGGCGCCCAACTGCGGTCCCGGCTGCACACCAGCCTGCATCAGGTCGCGACCCGTGGCGGCCAGTTCCTTCTTCTGATGAATTGGCAATGCCGCCAGCGCCGCCTGTAACTGCTGGTGGCGGTCTGGGGCGCCCAAGATGACGGCGACCTCGTTGGCCACAGGAGCCAGGTCAGCGCCACATTGATAGAGCTGCCAGGCATTTAACTCACCCGCCAGTAGTAATGTGGCGGCGCGACTCGCCGTCTGCACGGCTGTGATCGTCTGGTTGGCAGTCTTCCAATGTTTCAAGAACGACGTGATGGCGGTACTCGTCAGTCCAAATTTTGTCGCCAACAGCGTCCACGCAGCCGTTTCACTAGAGACGCCCCGTGTCAATTGCTGCGTGAGCTCTCGTAACGCCGCCTCATGATCCGCAAAGTCTGGACAATGTTGCCACAGACCTGTATCCATGAAGTCCGCCAAGCCGCGTTGTGGTGCGCGGCCCATCAGCATCTTTAACAATTCTACCTGAGTGCGTTCAACCGCGATTTTGGCCAACAGCTGCGCGTGATCTGTAATGGCGTCGCGGGTTGCTGGCACGATTTGAAAGTCTAACTGACTGGCAAAGCGGACCGCTCGCATCATGCGCAAAGCGTCTTCGTGGAATCGCTCTTGGGCGTCACCCACGGCGCGAATCTGGTGGTGTTCCAGGTCAGCCAGACCGTCAAATAGGTCAATGACCTCGCCGTCTTCCTTCATGGCCAAGGCGTTGATGGTAAAGTCCCGCCGCTTCAGGTCCTCACTTAACGAGCGGACAAACGTCACCTGGTCCGGCCGCCGGAAATCGGTATAGGTCGACTCTGAACGAAACGTCGTGGTCTCGTAGCCGGTGCCGTGGTCAAGGATCATGACCGTGCCGTGTTCAATACCAGTATCAACGGTCCGTTTGAATAGGCCTTTAATCTCATTAGGATACGCGCTGGTGGCGATGTCCACGTCATGGATGTCTTTACCCAAGATGGTGTCACGAACGCTGCCACCGACGAAATAGGCCTCATAGCCGGCCTGCTCAATGGTCTGGAGAACCGGCCGGGCCAATTCAAATTCATGTGGTAACTGATTTAGCTTCAATTTGCTCACCCTTCTGCCAGTTATTTTCGATTTTTACTCACTATGCCAGTCTAACAGATTCTACGGTGAAATTGAATTGCATTGGCTCTTTTGCCAGGTGACCAGACAAAATTTTACCGAATCTAGATTGCTGGCGATAATCTGCTAGCCACCACCGCTCTGAGCGGTAGACACTCCGGCTAAATTGTCTAGTTGTGGTCAAGAGTTTTGTCACATCGCGGCGAGCCGCTGTGCTATGATGATGACAGTACTTTTACCGTTGGGAGTGAGTCTTATGGCATCACAAGACGAGTCAGTTCGTCTACTTGATTTATGCATGATCGGTTTAGGGTGTGCGATGTTTGCTTTCGGGTTGGTCTTTTTTAACATCGCAAACCATTTGGCCGATGGCGGGATTTCGGGGATCACCCTGATTTTCCGCGCGTTATTTGGGATTGACCCCGCCTACTCTACGATTTTGATCAACGTCCCCCTCATCTTGATTGGCTGGCGGTTTCTCGGTCGGCAATCGCTGATCTACACGATTTACGGGACCATTATGTTGTCGCTGTTTTTGTGGATCTGGCAACGCGTCCCCTTCGTCATTCAGCTGCACGGCGATCTCCTGCTATCGGCGCTAGGTGCCGGCATCATTGGTGGCTTTGGCTCCGGCCTGCTATACCGTTATGGCGGGACGACTGGCGGCACGGATATCATTGCCAGAATCTTCGAGCGGTTCCGCGGCGTGCCTATGGGAAAAACACTCCTCTATCTGGATGTCGTCGTCCTGCTGGTCTCATTGGTCTACATTGACGTGCAGCACATGGCCTACACGCTGATTTATTCCTACATCTTCGCGCGCATCGTCAACTTCACTCAGGAAGGCGCGTATGCGGCCCGCGGGGTCATCGTGATCTCGCCGAACCATCAAGAAATTGCGGACGACATCATGGCACGACTAGAACGCGGCGTGAGCCTGATCGATGGCGAAGGTGGCTATTCCCATCAAAAACGCAAGATGCTGTACGTGGTCGTGGCGCCCAGTGAGCTCCACCGACTCCGGCAGATCATTGAGCATCATGACCCTAAGGCCTTCGTGTCAGTCATCAATGTGAATGAAGCGTTGGGCGAAGGCTTCTCGTTCCAGGTACCGAAAAAAGGTTGGCTGGGCAAACTAAAACATTAAGGACTGGGTTGGCAACCGCGGGTTTTGCGGTTGCTTTTGTTTGTTTGTCCTAAGTTAAAGTAATTATTGTGTCGTTGCTCTAACAAAAAGAAGGTCCCGTTTGAGACCTTCTTCGTCCGTTTAATCTTCATAACCTTCCAGCAGCAACGCCATTTCATCATCGTCTGGAACGACCTGTAAATAAGCGTGTAGCAGCTTGATGACCTGGTCGCTGGCCCCTTCTTCGCGGTAGAAGTAAATGGCCGGCTTCAAGAAGTCCGCCTGGTCCATGAAGAATGGTTGGGCCGCGTCGTAGTATTTCCGAGCCGCCGCAAAGTCCTCTTGGTGCTCCGCGGAAATGGCCAGGTTCCAGTACAACTGCGGATCAGCGTCGTCACTCTTCACGTATGGTTGGACCAAGTCCACGTTTTCTTGCCAACGCTCCTGCTTAACGTACAGGTTACTCAGCTGAATCACGGCACTGAGGTCGTCGCTATCCAGTTGATGGCCGTGCGTCAGGTATTTCTCAGCCAACGCCTCATCGTCCAGTCGCGTCGCCACGTGGGCCGCCTGTAGCCAGAGCTTCTCGTTGTATTGATCCACGCCCAGGCCCTCCTGTAGCGCCTTGAGCGCCTCAGGTAACCGGTTCTCGGCCTCTAACGCCTGTCCCAGGTACGGGTACAGCGAGGTGTAGTGCGCGTCGCTGTCTTTCAACTCCTCAAAGAGGCGAATGGCGGTCGGCCGTTCCTTGAGCTGCAGGTAAGTGAACGCTGTTTCAAACTTCACATCCGGCGTCATGTCCCCCGGATGAATCTGCTTGAGGTAGCCGATGGCCTGTTCAAAGCGCCCAGCGTTGGCATAGGCAACACCCAGCCGTTCCACTAGGTTGACCCTGGACATCTCGGTGGTACCGGCCGTAATCAGGTCTAAATACAGCGGAATGGCCTTTCTAAACTCCCGCATGGTGAAATATAATTCCGCCAAGGCAAACGTGATGACTGGCTCGTCAGGGGCCAATTTTTTCGCCGTCAGGAGCTTTTGTTCACTGACCTCGAACAACTCCTGGGTCTGATACAAGTCGGCCGCCACCATCAAGGATTCCACGTAGGCTGGTGAATCCGGCTTGACCTGGTTCAGGTAATCCAGGGCCTCGTCGTTCTTATCTTCGTCAATGGCGATGTCGGCCAAGTTTGTACGTAACTCATCTTCATCGGGATATTTCTTCAATAATTTTTCGTAAATCCGGCGAGACTGATTGAGAAAGCCCAGGGAGTACAGTTCCTCGCCCAAGCTAAACAGGGTATCGTCATCGTCGTGGCGCAAGGACAACGCGTATTGCTTCTTGAACGCCTCTAGTTGTCCCTTTTCCAATTGGTCCAGTGCCGTTTCTGCGTAACTCATAACCCGCCTCCAATTTTTCTGTGTATCATAATGCGACTTAACCAGCACTCACCATCTTACCACCATTCACACAGAAGTGGGGCTTAACGGTTCGCCGACATTGCAGTTGACCCATCAAAATGGTTAAGCACCACAAAAAAGCCAGCCCGGCAAACACCGCACTGACTCTTTTTAGGCGTCAAATAATTAAGCGTAATTACTTAACAGCATCCTTTAAAGCTTTACCTGGCTTGAATGCAGGTACTTTGCTTGCAGGAATTTGGATTTCTTGTCCAGTTTGTGGGTTACGGCCCTTACGAGCTGCACGTTCACGAACTTCAAAGTTACCAAAGCCGATCAATTGAACCTTTTCGCCTTTAGCTAAAGTTGCTTGGACAGAATCGAACACTGCATCAACTGCAGCAGTTGCGTCCTTTTTAGTTAAGCCAGTTGCAGTTGCAACATCGCTAACCAATTGTGCTTTGTTTGCCATTTTGAATTCACCTCCTGAATAGAAGATTAGATGAATGCCATCTAGTGATCATTTTTGAGTGGTCCAAAAATGATGAAACAAATACGGTCAACCGCATCATTTCTTTATCAAAGATAGCACAGGAAGCCTTATATGACAAGGGATAACGCCATTTTTTAGTAAGAAAACTTGTAGAAACGCTGTTTTTACTAAGAAATCATTAAAATATGGCGAAAATGCTGGCACAAAGCCCGTTTCCCTACTTCCGTGCCCGCTCGATCAAGTGGATCGGTGTCCCCTCAAAATCGAAGTGTTCCCGGATCTGATTTTCCAAGAATCGCTCGTAAGAGAAGTGCATCATCTTCGGATCGTTGACGAAGACCACGAAGGTTGGCGGCGCAACCGCTACCTGTGTCCCATAGTAGACCCGAAGCCGCTTGCCATTGTCGGACGGCGTTGGGTTCAGCGCAATGGCGTCCATGATGACGTCGTTCAGCGTTGCGGATTGGACCCGCTTGTTGTGGTTTTCAGAGACCCGTTTGATCATCGCTGGGAGTTGATCTAGCCGTTGCCCCGTCTTGGCCGAAACGAAGACGATTGGCGCGTAGCTCAGGTATTGGAACTCTTGACGAATCAGGTTCTGGAAGTCCGTCAGCGTGTGGTTGTCCTTCTTCAAGGTGTCCCACTTGTTGACCAAGATAATGATTCCCCGGCCCGCCTCATGGGCGTAGCCGGCAACGCGCTTATCCTGTTCCCGAATGCCTTCTTCGGCGTTCAAGACGACCAAGACCACGTCTGAATCATCAATGGCGCGCATGGCCCGCATGACACTGTAACGCTCGGTGTTTTCGTAGACCTTTCCACGCTTACGAATCCCGGCCGTATCGACCATCGTAAACTTGGTATCGTCGGCCGTGAACTTGGTATCGATTGCGTCACGCGTGGTACCGGCAATGTTAGAGACAATGACCCGGTCTTCCCCCAACATGGCGTTGACCAGTGAGGACTTCCCCACGTTTGGCCGACCAATCAGACTGAAGCGAATGGAGTCGTCCTTAGGCGCCCCATCGTCTTCTGGGAATTCCTTGACCACGGCGTCCAACAGATCCCCCAGGCCAAGCCCATGAACCCCAGAAACAGGGTATGGATCGCCAAAACCCAGTGAATAAAAGTCATAGACCGTTTCTCGGGTCTCGGGATTATCCGCCTTGTTAACGGCTAAAATAACCGGCTTGTCGGCCCGATATAAGATCTTAGCGACCTTTTCATCAGCATCCGTCACGCCTTCAGGTGCACTCACGATAAAGACGATGACGTCCGCCTCATCGATCGCGATTTCGGCCTGTTGGGTAATTTGCGTTAAAAATGGTTCATCGCCGAGGTCAATTCCCCCGGTATCGATCATCCGAAATTCGGTTCCCAGCCATTCGGCATGGGTGTAGATCCGATCACGAGTGACCCCAGGCGTATCTTCAACGATGGAGATCCGTTCGCCGGCGATACGATTGAACAACGTTGATTTACCCACGTTTGGCCGGCCAACAATGGCAACAATTGGAAATGCCACAATAAATCCCTCCTTTTCAAAATAACGTCAGGTGACATGAAAAGGGTTCAGAACGAAACCAACAAAGTTCCGTTCCAAACCCTCTTCAACCAAACGTATTAGTTGTTTTCGTTATCTTCCATATCTTTCTTCAAGCTGTCCCCAATGAGGTCACCTAAAGAGAAACCGGTGCTTTCTTCTGGGGCGTTAGCCGTTGAAGTTTCCGCACTGTTCCGGTTGTTACGACGACGGTTGTTACCGCCATTGTTCCGGCTCCGGTTGTTGTTGCTGTGGTTTTCAGAAGAATCGTCAGCTGATTGTGGCTTTTCTTCCAAAGCCTTGATGGACAATGCCAAACGGTGATCGTCTGGACGAACATCTAAGACCTTAACCTTGATTTCTTGACCAACCTTCAAAACGTCAGCAGGCGTTGCGATGTGTTGGTGAGAAATTTGAGAAATGTGAACCAAACCTTCAACACCTGGGAAGACTTCAACGAAGGCACCAAAACTAGTCAGGCGCTTAACAGTCCCGTCCAAGACACTGCCTTGAGGGGCCTTTTCTTCGATACCGTCCCAAGGTTCTGGTAAGGTTTGCTTGATGGAAAGGGAAATCCGGTCACGGTCTGGGTCTACAGATAAGACCTTAACCTTAACTTCTTGGCCCACCTTCAAGACATCGCTAGGCTTTTCAACCCGTTCAAAGGCGATTTCTGAAACGTGAACTAACCCATCAACGCCACCAAGGTCAACGAAGGCACCAAAGTTGGTCAAACGCGCAACTTTACCTTCAACGATGTCCCCAGCAGTTAACTTAGACATGATCTCTTCCTTTTGGGCAGCGCGTTGCTTTTCAACAATGGCCCGGTGAGACAAGATCAGACGGTTTTCACTAGGTTCGATTTCGACAATCTTGAATTCCAGGGTTTGACCCTTGAATTGAGATAAGTCTTCAACGAAGTGATCAGAAGCCATGGATGCAGGAACGAATCCACGCACACCAGCGTCAACCACTAAACCACCCTTAACCACTTGGGTAACAGGGGCAGTCAACGTGTGACCTGCTTCAAATTCCTTTTGGATGTCGTCCCAAACCTTACGGGCTTCCAAACGACGTTGTGACAGTAAGTAACTGCCGCCTTCCTTATCGGAACCGATCTTAGAAATTACGACGAGGTCCATAACGTCCCCGACTTTAATTACTTCTTTAATATCGTCAACTGGCTTAGTTGAGAGTTCCTTCTTGGGAACAACCCCTTCAACGCCAGTATCAGCAATCCCAACGATTGCTTGTTGGTCATCATCGATTGCTAAGACTTCACCCTTAACAACGTCACCAACTTTAACGGTGTCGATGCTGTTTAAAGCATCTAACAGATCGTTATTTTCATTGTTTTGACTCGTGCCATTTTCACTCATGCGAATTTTTCCTCCTTGCGACAACTCTATATACTATTTTAGCTGATTATGCTAGTAAAAGCTAGTAAAATGCCTATTTCTCTAGGATTCTTTTTTCTGGATGATTTCTGCGATCTTATCTGCGACCTGTTCGATGCTCATAGACGTGGTATCCAAGCGGATTGCGTCTGCCGCTTGGGTCAATGGTGAGACCTTCCGGGTGGAGTCTTTGCGGTCGCGTTCTTCGATTTCATGCTTAAGCGTCGCGAGTGGCGTATCGATTCCTTTAGCGGCGTTATCCTTCAACCGTCGTTGGGCCCGTTCGTCAACACTAGCCACCAAGAAGATCTTCACTTCAGCCTTAGGCAAGACCGTCGAGCCAATATCGCGACCGTCCATGACGATGCCACCGGCGTCAGCGATTTGCCGTTGCCGTTCCGTTAATTCGGCCCGCACCGCTGGTAAAGCAGAAACGGCAGAAACGGAATTGGTCACATCTGGTTGGCGAATCGCCAAGGTGACCTCGGTGTCGTCAACGAACACCTTTTGTTCTGGTGTCCCTGGCTCAAAGCGAATCGTGATCTGGTCTAACAGGCGCTTCACAGCAGCCTCGTCAGTCAGACCGACCCCTTCTTGTAAGACTTTCCAGGTAATCGCCCGGTACATTGCCCCCGTGTCACAATAAATGTAGTGAAAACGTTGGGCCACGATCTTCGCAACCGTGCTCTTACCGGCCGATGCGGGGCCATCAATGGCTACTTGCAAACCTTGTTTCTCCATGAAAACCAAACTCCTATCAAAAAAATTTTAAACGCTTAGCGAACCCGTAACTTCTGTCCTGGATGTAGCGAGGCACCGGAAGACAGACCGTTCAATGCCAACAACTTATCCACGGAGATACCCGCATTGGTGGCGACACGGTAGACGCCTTGGCCAGATTCGACCGTGGCGTACTTGGAACCGGTCGTTGAACTGCTGGTCGTGCTGCTAGCCTGACTACTGCTGGTACTCGTGGTCGTGCTACTTTGTGCTGCTGCGCTAGTGGTAGCCGAAGAACTGCTAGTCGTTTGTGCTGAACTAGCAGTTGTGGTTGACGTCGTAGATTTCTTAGGTGAACTGGCCACAGTCGAAGAAGACTGCTTTGAGGCAGACTTTTTCTTCTTGTGACTCGAACTTTTGGCCTTACTGGATGAGCTGGAGGAACTAGCCGCCACCTTTTCCGTATTTTGTGGCCGATTGACTGCGCTTTGACGCGCCAAGCCGTAAACCAATGATGCTGCAGCAATCACAATGATAATCGCAACTAAAATGACCGTAACCATCGTATTGCTGTGATTTTGCCGCCGCATTTTCGTTCGTGACAGGTTACCCTGATCGTCGCGATCATCGGCAAACGATTGATCCCACGGGTGGGACTCTTGTTCCTTCGACGTTTGATCGTCACGCTTCTGACTCATCATCTAACCTCCCTGAAAAACTTTCACCCGTAATTGTACCACGAGCACAGTTTTTTAGGTAGTTATAATTACCTAAAATGGTGCCATGCCGGGATTTCTTAGAATATCTTAACAATATCTCTCCATGCTTATCTAAAATTTGTGGGACTTCTGTGGGAGATTTTGTGGGACAAATGGCATTGTTAAAACAACCGTGCCAACCGTGTCTGCCAAGGGACGGTCTCGGGTGTGGGTGCTGGTTGTTGCCGCGTCAGGCCCAGCGCCGTCAAGTCCAACGCCACATTGCCCGGCGCACAGCACCTAGCCGTATGTTCTGGACTGGTCTCGTCGAATGCCTGCAGCCAGGTGGCCCGCAAACAGGTTTCGGTCCGCACGTACGCCAGCATTTGAGCCAACGCGTGATTGCGTTCCTTTTCACGACTGGCAAATAGCCGGATCACGGCGTCTTCGCTGATGCCATGATCCCGGTAAAAAGCCAGCAGTTGGATCTGCGGGTCATCGGCTGCAAAATTCTTCGGGTGGGCATAGTACCGCTGAATCGTGTCCACCTCTGGCCGATTGGACTGACCCAACGCTAACGGCAACTGCTCATCACCCGGCGCATACAGCAAGATGGCCACACTCGGTTGCCCGTCACGGCCCGCGCGACCGATCTCTTGGGCGTAACTTTCCAGGTCGGCCGGCAAATGATAATGAATCACAAAACGCACGTCATCTTTATCGATGCCCATGCCAAAAGCACTGGTCGCACAGATGACGTCCAACTGTCCTGCCATGAACTGCTGCTGGATCTTGAACCGGTCCTCGGCGTCTAAGCCGGCGTGGTAGGCAGCGGCGGTCACCCCGGTCGTGTCACGTAGCCACAGTGCTGTGTCGCTGGCCTGCTGTTTGCTGGAAAAATACACCACGCCCGGTCGCCGTAAATGCGCCACCAGGTCCTGTAACCGTGACTGCTTAGTCGCCTCGTCCGCCACGTTTTCGACATCTAAGTAGATGTTCGGCCGATTGACCGACTCCGTGACGACCTGGGGGTGGCTACGCAACTGCTTGGCAATTTCTGCACGCGTCTGCTGGCCCGCCGTTGCCGTCAACATCAGCGTCAATGGGTGTTGGAGTTTTTCCCGAATGGCGCCCAACAACAAGTATTCCGGACGAAAATCCGGTCCCCATTGCACGATACAGTGGGCCTCGTCGACTACCAGTAAGCTGAGCGTGATTTGTTGTAGGCGTGCGAGCATTTGGGGTTGCGCCAACATTTCTGGCGATAAGAATAGGAACTGCAATTGGTTTAAATGATTCAAAATGCTTAGCCGCTCACCAAACGGCGTCTGTGAGGTAATGGCCGCCGCTCGTTTGAACCCACTCATGCGCATCCGATTGACCTGGTCATTCATCAGCGACAATAGCGGGGAGACAATCAGCACGCACCCCGGATGGCGATAACCGTAGAGTTGATAAATCAACGTTTTTCCGGCCCCAGTTGGCAGGATGGCCAAGGTGTCGTGACCGGCCTCCAAGCTGGTCAGGGCCTGTTCCTGTCCCGAACGAAAGTGGTCAAAACCAAAGACCCGTTTCAAACTGGTCATCAACGGTTCCATCACGCGGTCGCCTCCTTGATCTGCCAGATAGCAAATAGTCGAAAATAAAAGAAATCATATTTAGCCTGTAAGTCCGCCGGCAAATTTGTGTACTGCCAATCGTCCACGGACCCCTGCAGTGCGGCCGCTAAATCCTGACGAACCGCAACGGGCAACACGCGGTCGTAGGGAAAATCCTGCAGTGGCGACATGATGGCTGCTTCCAGTAAATGTTCACGGACCGTGCTTAGCTTGATCTTTCGAATCGTCGCCACACGGGCTAGGTCCCCACCCGATTCAACGGCGGCTAAGGTCGCTTGGGCACTGCGGGAAATCGGCACCTGCCATAATGGTCCCAGCAATGTATGTAGCGGATGATCAGCTTGCCGCGCGTCCAGGGCGATTTGAACCACCCCATCGGTCTGCATCAGCCGGACTTCCCAAGTCGTCCACTGATTGGCCACTGCCAACTGTTCGCTAGTCAATCCCGGCTGGCCAAAGCCCGTAAATTGGTCAGTCACCACACCGGCTGTTTGGTTGGGTAGCTGTTGCAGACTGGCCGTCAACGCCGCGCCCAATTGTGGCGCTAGCGTGGGACTCTTCAGTCGGTGAAACCACTGTCGCACGGCCCGCCGCGTTTCCTGATCCGTTGCCAAGGGGTAATAGCGCGCCGTGCTGTGGGCAAATTGCGAGGTCACCTGGACGGCCAACAGGAGCCGTTGCCGCGCCGCCACCAGGTCCAAATTGACCCATTGTTGTGTTGTCACGGGCCGATAATACGGCTGGTCGGCCAGCTGTTGGTCGCCTTCTCCCGTCAAGCGCAGCGTCGACTGCTCAGTATCAACGGTGACCCAGCCACGGTGTTGCAGCTCTTGAATCGCATCGTCCAGTCCGCCACGCTGCAGGTGCTTATCCAGATTCAGCAACGGCAATAGCCGGTAGCGTTGCCCCCAATACAGGGTCGACACCGTTTTCTTACCCCGCAAGAGATTTTCGATCACCCGAATCCGGCGATTCTGCTGTGCACTTAATAATTGGCCTAAATCCACGGCGTCCACGGTGTTGCCCCCTTTCGTTTTTTGACATTTGAGATTGCAAGTTTGATTAAATTTAACTACTGGCTAGGATAGCAGGCCACCTGCTGTAAAAAATGAGTCATCAATCAGTAACCACCGCTGTAGCCGGAAGTTCGCCAAATATGAGCTCAGCCGTGGGCGTTCCCTTAGTGGCGCGGTTCATGCCGGTTAGGGAACTGGCGACTTTGAGACACGGTCCTCGGCTCAAAGTCGAGGAGACGAGACCGCCTTTCGGCTCGTCCCGCCGCCCACCGCGTTCCAGCTCATATTTGGCGAACAGGAGGCGGCCAGTCCGTGCCGTGTGGCTATGCATAAAATGTCTGCTCCCAGTTTACCATAGAAAAAGGACCGGCATAGTGCCAGCCCCTGATTCACGAAAATTCATGATAATTTAACTTATGACAACGTATGCTTAGCCAACCAAGGCGCCATCCGCCGACTCAGCAGGATGAAAAGAATGCCCAAGATGACACCCTTTAAGAGGTTAAATGGAATAACCCCTAACAAGATGAGCTTGTTGACCGGTAAGCCCAGCGACATGCCCCAGACCTTCAGGTACAATGGCGTAATGACCCACCAATTGGCCAGTGATAGGACCACCGTCAATGTCAGTGTCCCGGCGACCACGGCCCAAACTTGCCGTTTAAAACTAGGCTGGGCCCCCGCCTGCTTACGTTTCAGCACGTAGCTGATCGGTAAAATGTAAGCAATGTCTGCGATGAACGCCGTCAAGACGCCGATGAAGTTCACGATATCCATACCGGTCGACACAAAGTACAGCAATTCCTTAACAGCCGCAATCATTACCGCACCGGCTGGACCAAACAGGCTCATGCCCAGTAAGACTACCAGATCACTGAGATCCAGCTTCATGTACGGCACGATGGGAATGATGGGGACCGACACGAACATTAAGACGTAGGCACACCCTGCAAACAGCGCCATTTCTACCATTGATCGAACCTTTAACCCGCTGTGACTATTCTCCATGATACTTGTTCCTCCTTGCGGTCATCTCGTGATAAAACCACAGAAAAAGGCCTTACCACAGAAGGGCAAGACCTTGGGATTTACGTAAAAAA
Organism: Levilactobacillus brevis; assembly: GCA_003666485.1. Lineage (GTDB taxonomy): Bacteria > Bacillota > Bacilli > Lactobacillales > Lactobacillaceae > Levilactobacillus > Levilactobacillus yiduensis. The sequence goes on along the minus strand of CP032931.1, from coordinate 2,040,987 downwards.
TGTTTGCGCAAAAAGCAACGTCTCATCTTCTGCATACCAGACTATACTGTCGGTTTCGGAGTTTCACCGAATCCACCGCTCGCGCGGGTCGCGGACTTTACCGCCGGTCGGGAATTCCACCCTGCCCTGAAGATGAACCAAATTTTTTATTACAATCATAATATACTAAGAAATGCACAGGCTGTCAACCGCTTACTTTAGGCCAATCCGGTCAATCTGCGCAATTCTTTTACTTCTTCAGGCTTCAATGGTCGGTAATCACCGGCGTTTAAGCCCTTTAACGTTAAGAAACCATACTGTTCCCGCTTTAATTTCTCTACAGGAAGATTCATGGCAGCTAACATCTTTTTAACTTGATGATTCTTGCCCTCATGAATTGTTAACGACACGATCGCCGTTTTCTTCTTCGGGTCTGAACTGATAATTTTCCCCTTAGCTGGCGCATAAGTCTCGCCATCGACCGTGATGCCTTGGCGCAAGGTCTTCATTGCATCGTTGGTGGGTGTTCCCGTGACCTTGGCAATATAAGTCTTCTCGACTTCGTACTTGGGGTGCGTCAACCGGTTGGCCAGTTCCCCGTCGTTCGTCAACAACAGTAACCCTGACGTGTCATAATCCAGCCGTCCCACAGGATAGATCCGTTGGCTCACATTTTCAATGAGATCGACCACCGTCTTACGACCCTTGTCATCGTTTGCTGTGGAGACCACACTCCGCGGCTTGTACAACATGATGTACACGGGGGCTTCGCTGGTGACCGGGACCCCGTCGACGACAATTTTATCGTGGACGCCGACCTTGGTGCCAAGTTCCGTGACCACGGTGCCGTTGACGCGCACCCGGCCACTCATGATTAATTTTTCCGACTGGCGCCGTGAAGCGACCCCGTCGTGGGCTAAGACTTTTTGTAAACGTTCCATAATTAGCTTTCATCTCCTGATTGGTTGAGCTGTTGGTTAAAGGCCTGTAAGAATAAATCGCCGCCTTCGTCGGTCGTTGCATCGCTAGGTGTCGCTGCGGCGGGCAACGGTGGTAAATCGGCCAGCTGCTGCAACCCAAAGTAGTCGAGAAAATAATCGCTGGTTCGATACAACTTCGGCCGCCCAGGTTCATCCAGCCGCCCCGCGTCTTCGATCAAGCGGCGCAAGACCAATTTCTGCACGGTCGAGGCGCTCTGGACGCCGCGAATCTCGTCGACTTCGATCCGTGTGATGGGCTGGCGATACGCAATAATGGCCAGCACCTCTAGTGACGCCGGCGACAGGCTCGTACTTAACGGATTTTCAAAGTAGTGCTTGATCACCGGTGCCACACCCGCCTTGGTCACTAAACGATAGGTAGTGTCATTGACCATTAATTCCAACGCCGAGTCTGTGTCAGCCGCGTATTTTTGCGCCAACTTTTCCAGACTCGCCAAAATGGCCGGCCGCATCAATCCCGTGGCCGCAGCCAGGTCAGCGACGGTAATCCCCTCATCACCGCTGACGAACAGGAGACTTTCAATCTGTGCTAGAGGTGACATCGGGGGTATAACTTCCTTCCATTTTTAGAAAATTCACTTGCAACGGTGCCAACCGCCCCGCCTGTTGCAGACGGACCTGCCGTTGACGGGCCAGTTCGAGGACGGCCAAAAATGTGGTCACGATTTCTTCCATGACCGGCTGTTTGGCGAGCAGGCCGTCGAAATCGATTGGCCCCGCCGCTTGTTGCAGGCGCTGGAGCACCGTTTGCATTTGGTTCTTGATGGTAAAGTGCTCCTGGTGAATGCTCTGTGTGACCGGCTTGGCCACCATTGCCCGGTGGACCAGCCGCTGTAAGGCACTCTGCAAGTCTGCTGGCCGAATCCCAGGCGCGACGGTCAACGCCACCGTATCTGGCACGGCCATCGCCGGTCGGGTGAAATGCTGTTGACGGTCGGCGGCGCGTTGCTTCAATTCCTGAGCCGCTTGCTTATAGCGCTGGTATTCCAGCAACTGATTGACCAATTCTTCGCGGGGATCGCCGGGATCGTCTTCATCAACGGGATCGACCGTCTGTGGCTTGGGCAACAACAGCTTGGCCTTAATGGCCATCAAGTTCGCCGCCATCACAAAGTATTCCCCCGCAATGTCCAACCGCAGCGTCTGCATCTGGTGCAGGTAGGTCAGGTATTGGCTGGTAATCGTAGAGATGCGGATATCATAAATATCCATTTCATTGGTTTTAATTAAATGTAACAGTAGATCCAGCGGGCCTTCAAAGTCACTGACCTGAATCAGTGGCTGCCCGTTCTGCGTGGCTTTGTCCATGGTGATACTCCCATTTTGCAATAATCTTGGCGGTCGTTAAAGTCCCCATCAACCGCTTGGTCGGCACCGCCGTCGCCAATTGGTCCAACATTTGCCACGTGTTGCGGGTCAGTTGTTTATCCGGCATTAAGGTGATCAACCGCACGATCAAAAAATCGCCCTGCGTTTCGGTCCCCAAGACACCGGCAAAGTCGTCGTGTTCATCCTTCCACAGGTACAGGGTCCGGTCCGGCCCGTCTTGATACCAGGCCAGCTCACGTTGCAACCGGTCCCAGTCCTTGAAAGTCGGTAACAAACTGAGCAGGCCCATCGCAATTTTTTGATAATCACTACGATATTTGAGTAACATTGGTCCGCCTCCGTTCAATTCTGCTATACTACCACATTACGCGCGCGGATGGTACTGGTCATAGACGTTTCGCAACCGCTTCTTGGAAATGTGGGTGTAGATCTGCGTGGTCGTGATATCCGCGTGGCCCAGCAGTTCTTGCACCACCCGCAGGTCCGCCCCGTTTTCCAAAATGTGGGTGGCAAACGAATGCCGCAACGTGTGGGGCGTCACGTCTTTTTGAATATCCGCAAGTGCTACGTAATGCTTGATTTTTTGCCAAATGGCTTGGCGGGAAAGGCCGCCACCGTGGGCATTTAAAAATAAATAAGGACTGGTGCGTTGTTTTAACAACACCGGTCGGCTCTGCCGCAAATACCGGTCGATCCAGTCCGCCGCCACGTCACCGATGGGAATAATGCGCTCCTTGTCACCCTTACCCAACGTTTGGATCAGCCCCATCTCCAGGTGCAGGTCCGCTAGCTTCAAGTGCACCAATTCACTGACCCGCAAGCCCGTTGCATACATGACCTCTAAGATGGCCCGGTCGCGAATCCCGTACTTATTACTAGTATCGGGCGTCGCTAACAAGCGGTCGACCTCGGCCACCGTTAAGACCGCCGGCAAATGCTGTGCGTGCTTGGGGGCGGCCACATTAGCCATGGGATTTTCCGTCAGCTGATGGGTCTGAATCAGGTAGCGATAAAATTTTCGCAAGGCCGAGACCGCATGGATCACGGAATTTCGTGATTTTCCCGCTGCCGTTTGTTGGCTCAGATAAGCCATGATCTGCAGGCGGTCCACCTTTTTAAAATCTGTGACCTGTTGGGGGACCAGGTACTGCGCAAAGTTGTGCAATTCTTGGCGATAACTCGCAACCGAGTTTGCGGCCAGCCCCTGTTCCACTGTCAGGTAATGGGCAAAGTCCGCCGTTTGGTTATCCAGTTCGGTCATGACTTTCCCTCCTCACTACCGCCTGCCTTTGCGCGAAATCCAGGTTGGAACGCTGGGGAAGGCCGGTCCGAGCTAAAGTACGGTCTCGAACCTTGCTTTGAGCCGTAACTTACGTCTCAAAGACACCAATTTAGTAGCGACAAGCACGACTAAATTTCCCGGCTGAACCTGGATTTCGCTTCACTCTCGGCTATGACAGTGGCTATCAGAAACGACTGTCATAACCCTAACTGACGCATTTACGCTATTCCGCCGATTCGTCAGTCGTTTCCGTCGTGGCCTCACTGGTATTCAACCAGAGCGCGCCGTCGTGTTGCGTGATTTGCCGGTCCTTTAACAAGTGGCCGATAGCGCGCTTGAATTGGCCCTTGCTGATACCAAAGTAAGCCTTGATTGCCGCTGGGTCTGACTTGTCGCTGAAGTCCAATTTACCATCCGCCGAATGTTGTAGCGCAGCCAGTAACATGGCAGCATCATCGTCAATGGCTTCGTAGGTCCGTGGCCGTAGTGACAAATTCAACGTACCATCCTCATGCACGCCGATGACCCGCGCCTTCAGCTCTTCGCCCAAGCGTGGTTCGCGTTCCCGTTCGGATGGGTGGATGAAGCCTAATTCAAAGCGATCCGTGATGACCCGCGTCCCAACCAGCTTGAGTTGGTAAGCCGTGGCGACCACGTTGGCATTTTGCATGTGTTTCTTCGCGGGTTGGGCAATGGCTTGATAAATTTCACCATCGGCCAACACGCCCCACAACCGGTGCTTGGCGTCCTCACGCAGGGCAATCATCAACCGGTCGCCTTGTTGTGGCCACAGCTCCATGATGTCTGGAAGGTCATCCAATGACACCACAATATCCTTGTTCGGTAGACCAATATTGACAAACACACCCAGTGTCCGTTGACTCCGAACGACCGTCCCCATGCCGTAGTGGTCAACCTGAACTGTCGGTGCATTCCGCGTAATCTGCAGGTCATGGCCTTCATTTTCGTAAGCAAAGCCTTTGAAATTGGCACCCAGCTTCAGTGGCTTCTTGATTTCTGCTTTGTCGAGTCGAAAGGTGGTGCCGTCGACCTGGACAAAGTAATCCTGTTCGTTTTCATCAGTGACTTTTCCCGTGATGATGCGGCCTAATAGTTCTTCCATAATCTCCTCAATTCTACTGGGGTGACCCAGTCTGTCCGTTCAAAAGTGTCTACCCCCTATTTTACACGGAAACGGCAAAACTAGCGACCTTTTCCTGGAAATATTGTGAAACTCCTGTCTGCCATACGAATTAAGACCATTCGCCTGCCGCTTATATTAAATGTTAACCAGTTGCCTACGGCTGCCAGGGGTTCCACCTGCTATGGGGGACGCCTCCAGCCTGAGAAACGGGCTTCCGGTTCGCTTGGCAGCCTGGCACAACCCGCCAGTCTCCCAAGTCGCCCCACGCTGTAGGCAGAGACAAAACCTCTGCCAACACCGTCGACACAGCTGGTTCCACCCCTGGCCTCCTCCGGCAAGGTGAGTTGGTCCCAACAAGGTTAGTAATTTTCTGGCTACGAGCAATCGTTGCCAGGCATCGGTTCAGTTGTGTTTACCATTGTGGCTGATCAACGCTACCGTAGCCGAGAGTGAAGCGAAAATGGGCTCAGCCGTGGGAGTTTGCTTAGCGGCGGTCTGTGTCGCTTAGGAAACTGGCGTCTTTGAGACGCGGGTCATCGGCTCAAAGCGAGGTCGAGACCGCCCCTTGGCTCGACCGGTCCGCCCACAGCGTTCCAGCCCATTTTCGCGCAACGGCAGGCGAACAGCATACCACACCAACACTTTTTGGCCCAACAAAAAACGGACCCCCGACAGAGGGTCCGTTTTCATAACAGGTTTATCTCTTATTAAAGCGCGTTGGAAGCACCGTGGTAAACGATCCCGCGACGTGAGTCAACAGTGATCAATTCGCCATCGGAGATCTTGTCGCTGGCACCGGTAGCACCAACGATAACAGGAATCCCCATGGAAATCCCAACAACAGCAGCATGAGAAGTCAACCCACCGTTTTCAACGATAACGGCGCTAGACTTTTCGATAGCTGGCAGGTAGTCCTTGTCGGTGTTCTTAGCAATTAAGATACCACCTTCAACGACTTTAGCGTTGGCTTCGGCAGCGGTGTTGGCAATGATTGCCTTACCGATAACCGTGTCATCGCCGACACCTTGGCCTTGAACTAACTTGGAACCGATCAATTGAATCTTCATCAAGTTGGTCGTCCCGCGTTCGCCGACTGGTACACCAGCGGTGATCAAGATCAAGTCGCCTTCCTTAGCTAAGCCCGTTTCAACGGCCTTGGCTGCAGCCAGGTCAAACATTTCATCAGTGTTTGAAGGCTTTTCGGTAACGATTGGGTAAACGCCCCAGTTGACCATCAACCCACGACGGGTCCGATCGTCAAAGGTAACAGCTAAGATATCAGCATCTGGCCGGTACTTAGAAATCATCTTGGCAGTGTAGCCACTTTCAGTAGCAGCAACAATCGTCTTCACACCCAATTGGTTCGCAACCCGGGCAACAGAAGCACCGATAGATTCCGTAACGTCACCGTTGTCGAAGTCTAGGTTGTCACGACCAAAGTCCTTCAAAGCATTTTCAGCCTTGATGTCGATCCGGTTCATGGTAGCAACGGCTTCAACAGGGTATTCACCGTTAGCACTTTCACCAGAAAGCATGGTAGCGTCAGTCCCGTCGAATACGGCGTTGGCAACGTCAGATGCTTCGGCACGCGTAGGACGTGGGTTTTCTTGCATGGAGTCCAACATTTGGGTAGCGGTGATAACTGGCTTGCCTAAAGCGTTGCACTTCTTGATCAAAGCCTTTTGTACCAAAGGCACGTTTTCCGTTGGAATTTCGACACCCATGTCACCACGAGCGACCATTAACCCATCGGAAACCTTGATGATGTCATCAAAGTTGTTGATCCCTTCTTGGGATTCGATCTTAGGGAAGATTTGAACGTGTTCCATGTGCTTTTCTTCAAGGAGTTCACGGATGTCCATGACATCTTGTGGCTTCCGAACGAATGAAGCAGCGATGAAGTTGATTTCGTGGTCCAAACCAAAACGAATATCATCGGAATCCTTTTCAGTGATCCCAGGTAAGTTGATGGAAACGCCAGGAGCGTTAACACCCTTACGAGAACCCAGAACACCATCGTTTTGAACAGTGACAACTAATTCTTTGGTTGCTTCGTCCTTCTTATCAACGACAGTATCTAATAAACCATCATCGAATAAGACGTGGCCGCCTTCGTGAACGTCATCGTATAAGCCAGGGTAAGTCACAGCGATCTTATCCTTGGTTCCTTCGAGTGAAGCGTCCATGGAAATCCGGAATACGTCGCCAGTCTTGAAGTTCAGCTTACCACCTTGTTCAACAGTGGTCCGGATTTCGGCACCCTTCGTATCCAACATGATACCAACCGTCTTACCGGTAATCTTTTCAGCCTTGTGAACGTTCTCCAAGCGGCCGAGGTGTTCCTCATGGTCACCATGTGAGAAGTTGAACCGGAAGATGTTGGCGCCAGATTCGATCAACTTAACAATCGTATCAACGTCAGTACTTGCAGGACCAAGGGTACTTACGATCTTGGTTTTCTTCATTAGAAAAATCTCTCCTTTAGAATTGGCACGAAACAAATTGGGTTGCTTGGTCAAAATAGACCACACAAAAAGTTCCGGCACAAATTTGATTCCAAAATTATTCTATCACTTTTGAAAATTAATGTCGCCTTTGTTTACCGATTTTTCGTAGATTGTTTAGATTTTATCAAAGTAAGCGCTTTCCCACCCCGCCGGGCATCAGAGAAGATTAAAACCCACTAATTTCATAATTAGCAGGTTTTATGTTAGATAAGTTAACGTTTATATTAACACGAATCGCCGTTTCCCGACCATATCGTAAAAATTTCTTAAGTTCGGCGGATCATGGGTCACAAATGGGTATTACCCTTCTACAGGAATCGTGAAACCCAGACTGGCAATATCGGCGTCAAACGTCTTGACCGTGTCGATGGAGACTTGTAAGGCTGGCGTGCCAAATTTGCTCAGCTTGGCCAAAATCTTGGGTGGCACGGTGATGATGTCACAGCCGGTCTGTTCGGCTTGGACCACGTTGAACACTTCTCGGGTGCTGGCCCACAACAGTTCCACGTTATCCTTGGTGTGGCACAATTCGGCAGCCTGACGCATCAGTGGCAGTGGATCCACGCCGGTATCGGCTACCCGCCCAGCGAAGACAGACACGATGCCACCCACGGCTGGGTTCAGCGCATCCACGGCTAATTTGACCTGCGTCAGCGTCGTGATAGCAGTCACGTTGACCTGCACACCCGCATCGGATAACTCACGAATGACCGCGGCGTTATCATCCCCGCTAGCCCGAATCACCGGCACCTTGACCGCCACGTGCTTCCCGAGGCTCGCCAAGACCTTGGCTTCGGCTAGCATCCGCTCCGGCGTATTGCCGAAAACCTCAAAACTGATGGATTGGTCTGGGAAGGTGGCCACCGCCTCTTTCGCAAACGCCAGGTAATCCGTGATCCCGGCCGCCTTCATCAGGCTCGGGTTGGTCGTGAAGCCGCTGACTAGGCCTTGGGCCGCCACAGCCTTCATCGCATTGAGTTCCGCACCATCTGCATAAATCTTCACGTTCAAAGTCATCTAAAAAACCTCCAGATTCTGATTTGTTAAGCATTGGTATAATCATACTAAAGCCTACACAAATAGTCCAGAGGTATTTTTATTGAAATTGGTCTATCCGTTTTGTAAGACGACATTGCCGCTGCCCATCAGTGCTTCTAATGGCGCTTGCAAGCTAGCATCCCCGCGCAGCCATTGCGTCTGGGGCAAGACGCGCTTGGTATCCGTCTGCGGTTGATAGACGATGACAGGCACCGTGCCGTGGTGTTGCGTCAGAAATTGGGCAAGTTGGGTCGCCACGGGCCGCTCATCGTGATTCACATCGACACGGATGAACCACCGTGCGCCCTGCGGCAGACTAGGCGTCGCTGATTTGACCGGGATGTTTTTCGCTAAGGTGACCTGGTCGGCGACGATCTGCAAGCCGCGTTGCTGTTCGACCTTCCCGCGCACGACGATGACTTGGTCGGTCTTCAACCAGGTGCTGGCCTGGCGGAATTGGTTGGGAAAGATGGTGACACTCACGTCGGCGGTCTCGTCACTCCCGGTCACAAAGGCCATCGGTTCACCACGCTTGGTCCGAATTGTGCGGATCTTAGTGACGTACAGGATGACACTGACCCGCGCATTGACCGTCAAGTCACTCACGGTCGTGGCGTGTAATTGACTGGCGAGGGCGTGGTATTGCGCCACTGGGTGCCCGGACAAGTAGGCCCCAAGTACGGCTTCCTCTTGGGTTAATTTAGTCATCAAGTCCAGGTCGGGCTTAGCCGTGATCTTTGGCGCCAGCGCCGCAAACAGCTCCACATTGTCCCCGGACAGCTCCACACTACTGATAAATTCCGGCAGTGCGGCAATCAGTTCCGCGCGGTTATGGCCGAAGTGGTCAAACGCCCCGGCATACACCAGCGCATTGAGCAGGTCGGCCTTACGATACTTGGGGTCGATCCGTTGGAGAAATTGATGCAAGTCCTGATACGGCCCGTGGTCGTGGCGGTCGGCCAAGACTTCCCGTAAGAAATCACGCCGCACGCCCTTGATACTGCTCAGGCCAAAGATGACCGCATCCCCCTGCAGGTTGAAGTAAGCCGTCGACTGATTGATGTCCGGCGGCAAGACACTGACGCCATGACGCTTGGCTTCCGTCAAGTAGGCCTTGGTCTTGACCGGGACATTGACGACCGAATTCATCAAGGCCGCGTAGAAGGGTGCCGGGTAATGGGCCTTCAAATAGGCCAGTTGAAACGCCAATTTGCTATAGGCCACCGCATGGGAACGGTTGAACCCGTAGTTGGCGAAACGGTCCATGTAGGCAAAGACCTGCTCGGCGGTCGTCGCGGGATACCCCAACTGTTGGGCCCCGGCCACGAACTTCTTTTGCATGGCATCCATGGTTTGCTTTTTCTTCTTACTCATGGCGCGCCGCAACAAGTCGGCCTCACCTAGCGTAAAGCCCCCCATGACGGACGCCACCTGCATGACTTGTTCTTGATAGACCAAAACCCCATAGGTTGGCCCCAGGATAGGCTTTAGCGCTTCAGCCGCATAGGTGACCGGCTCCTTGCCCTCCTTCCGCCGAATGAAGGTGTCGATGTTTTCCATCGGGCCCGGCCGATACAGTGCGTTGACCGCAGCGACTAGTTCAAAGCTATCCGGTTGTAACTGGCGCAAGACCCGTTTGATCCCGGCCGATTCGAACTGAAAGACGCCGTTGGTCTCCCCCTGGGCAAATAACCGTAGCGTCGCCGGGTCATTTAAGTCAATCTGATTCAAGTCGAGTGCCTGGCCGGTCTGCTTTTTCATCAGCGTTAAGGCATTGGCGAGGATGCTCAAGTTACGCAGCCCCAAGAAGTCCATCTTCAACAGCCCCACGGCTTCAACGGTATCCTTAGGGTACTGCGTCATCAGCAGGTCTTCGCTCCCTGGCTGCAGGGGCACCAGATCCGTCAACGGCCCCTGGCTCAACACGATACCGGCCGCATGGGTCGAGTAATGCCGTGGCAAGCCCTCGAGCTTTTGCGCCGTTTCAAATAACAAGCGGTTCTTCTCGCTGTCCGCCACCAGGTTCCGTAACCGTTGCGACTGTTCATAGGCGCTCTTCAAGGTGATGTGTAACTGAGACGGAATGGCCGCGCTCCACTCACTGAGGGCGTACGGCGGCATCCCCAAGACCCGCCCAACGTCGCGTAAGGCCGCCTTGGTGGCCAGTGTCCCAAAGGTAATGATCTGGGCCACCCGCGTATGGCCGTACTTGTCATGGACGTACTGCAAGACCTGTTCCCGCCGGTTATCCGGAATATCCAGGTCGATATCGGGCATCTGCGCGCGTTCCTCGTTCAAGAACCGTTCGAATAACAGGTTATAGGCCAAGGGGTCGACCTCGGTGATGGCCAGCACATAAGCGACCAGTGAACCCGCCGCGGATCCCCGGCCCGGTCCTGTTTGAATCTTCGCTCGGTGCGCAAAGTTCATGACATCCCAGACGATCAGAAAGTAGTCGTCAAACCCCATTCGGTGAATGACGCCTAATTCGCGTTCTAAGCGTTCCTGGTAGGGCTGTGGCTCACTGATGCCATTTTGGGTTAGTCGTCGTTGTAGGCCAGCTTGGCAGAGCTCACGCAGGTAATCTTTCGAGGGCTGCTGGTTAGGCGTGGGAAATTGCGGCAATTGTGGTTGTTGGAATTTCAAGGTCACGCTGGTCTGGTCCGCTAGCGTGGCGGTCGCCTGCACGGCTGCGGTCAAGTCTGCCGCCGCAAACCGTTGGGCTTCTTCGGCCGCCGGGCGTAACCAGTGCGTGCCCAGCGTTTGTTGTTCCGCAGTGGGATCAGACAACGTGGCCCCCGCGGCGATTGCCCGTAAGACGGTCACGGCAAAATGGTCATCGCGGTCCAGGTACTCGACCGGCGCCAAAGCGACTAACGGCACCTGCGTGGCTTGACTCAAATTGCGTAGCGCATCCCTGGTGGCGACCGGTGTTTCCGGACTGATGCCTAGAGACATCCCCGCTGGGTTGAGTGCCAAGACTTGACGGGTCACGCGCTCGGCTGCGGTAACGTCACCGCTAGTTAGGAGCTGATGGAGCTCGCTATCCAAGGGGGCAATCACCTGTAAATGACTGAGGTTGTCCGCCTGCTGCGTTAGATCCACCGGTGTTCCGGCAACCTGGTAAGCCGTCGACAGCTGCATCAACTGTTGGTAACCGGTAAAGTCCTGGGCGATCAGGACCCACTCGTGGGCTTGGGGCGCATCACTCACCCCCTGCGTCGTCAGTGTGAGTCCCAGTAGCGGTTTGATGCCCGCGCGTTGACAGGCATTGTAGAAGGCGACCACGCCGTACATGACATTTTTATCCGTCAGTGCCAGCGCGGTATAGCCCCGGTCCTTGGCCGTTTGGACCAGTTGTTCGATACGGTTGGTGCTCTGTAATAGGCTATAGGTACTTAAGACTTGTAAGGGTACAAACATCCCGGAGTCTCCCTTCTCTTCGAATTCGTTACCGTTATTATACCAGAAAAAATGCCCTTTTCACGACCAGCGAACAAATGTTCTGCCGTCGTAAAAGGGGCACTTCTTGATAAAGTCAATTTGGCTAACCGGCCAGGCGCTGTTGCCGCCATGGCGCGCTTACTTGCCGATGGTCTCGGTCTGTAAGGCGTGCGTAAACGTCAACCCGTCGTCGGCCACGTCGATGGTGATCAGGCTGTTGACCGGAATCTGGCCACCGATCAATTGCCGCGCCAGGGGTGTTTCCACGTGCGTCGTGATGAAGCGTTGCAGTGGCCGCGCCCCGTAAGCCGGCAGGTACCCCTTTTGGGCGATCCAGGACTGGGCCGCCGGGGTGATGGTTAGGTCTAACTGCTGCTCGTGTAGCCGCGTAGCCAGATGGGCGATCAGCTTGACCACGATCTGCTGCACGTCGGCTAGGGACAGTGGCGTGAACATGATGGTCTCGTCGATCCGGTTCAAAAATTCCGGCCGGAAATGACTCTGCAGGAGCTGGGCCACTTGCTTTTGCGCATCGGGATTGATGTGCCCTTGGTCGTCCGTTCCCTGCAATAAGATATCGGATCCCAGGTTAGACGTCATGATCAAGATGGTGTTCTTGAAGTCCACGGTCCGACCCTGACTATCCGTTAGGCGCCCGTCGTCTAAGACCTGCAACAACAGGTTGAAGACGTCCGGGTGGGCCTTTTCCACCTCATCGAATAAGACGATGGTATACGGGTTACGCCGAACGGCCTCGGTCAATTGGCCGCCTTCTTCATAGCCAACGTACCCCGGTGCGGCCCCGACCAGTCGCGACACGGATTCCTTTTCCATGTACTCAGACATGTCGATACGCACCATGTGGTCCTCGCTATCGAAGAGATTCTCGGCCAGCGCCTTGGCTAACTCGGTCTTGCCGACCCCGGTCGGTCCCAAAAACAGGAAGGAGCCCAACGGTTTGGTCGGGTCTTGAAGCCCGGCGCGGGAACGCAAGACGGCATCGGCCACGGCTGACACGGCTTGGTCTTGGCCCACGACGCGGTCATGTAACCGATCAGCTAACTTCAAGAGCTTCTCGCGTTCACCCTGGACCAGCTTGGTCACGGGGATGCCGGTCATGCGGCTGACGACCGTTGCGATTTCATTTTCCGTGACGGATTCGGAGACCAACCAGTTTTGGTTTTGTTCTTGTTTCTCCAGCTCCGCCAATTCCTTTTCCAGACGTGGAATGGTCCCGTGTTGGAGTTCGGCGGCCTTATTCAAGTCGTAGGCGGATTCGGCGTTGGCCAGGTCGCGTTTGGCCCGGTCCAGTTCCGTCTTCTTATCGCCGACGTGCTTGATGGCCGTCTTCTCTTGGTTCCAACGGGCACTGAGCTTGTCGACCTTTTCCTTGGTATCGACTAGTTCCTTGGTCAACTCGGTCAGGCGCTTTTGGGAGGCCTCATCGGTTTCTTGTTTCAACGCGGTCTGTTCGACCTGCATGCGCATCAATTGCCGCCGAGATTGGTCCAGTTCCGTGGGGGCCGAGTTCATTTCCACCCGAATGGACGCGGAAGCCTCATCGACCAGGTCAATGGCCTTGTCGGGTAAGAAGCGGTCCGTCAAATACCGGTCAGACAACTTAGCGGCCGCAATCAGGGCGTTGTCGTGGATCTTGACCCCGTGGTGGATCTCAAAGCGTTCCCGCAAGCCCCGCAAGATGGTCACGGTGTCATCCACGCTGGGTTCATTGACCAACACCCGTTGGAACCGTCGAGCCAGAGCCTTGTCTTGTTCCAAATACTGCCGGTATTCATCTAGCGTCGTGGCCCCGATCAAATGCAGTTCGCCTCGTGCCAGCATCGGTTTCAAGAGGTTCCCGGCGTCCATGCTGCCTTCGGCCTTACCGGCGCCCACGATGTTGTGGATCTCATCGATGAACATGATGATCTGGCCCTCACTCTTGGTCACTTCTTTAAGAACGGCCTTCAACCGTTCCTCAAATTCACCCCGGTACTTGGCCCCGGCAATCAGGGCACCCATGTCCAGGGAAAAAATCGTCTTATCCTTCAGATTGTCCGGGACATCCCCACGCACGATGCGTTGGGCCAGGCCTTCGACGATCGCCGTCTTACCGACCCCGGCTTCCCCGATCAAGACGGGGTTGTTCTTGGTCTTGCGTGACAGGATCCGAATCACAGATAAGATCTCGTCATCACGGCCAATGATCGGGTCGATCTTGCCGCTGCGCATGGCCTTGACCAAGTCGATACCGTACTTCTCTAAGGCCTTGTACTGGTCTTCTTGATTCTTTGAGGTGACCCGTTCACCGCTGCGCATCTTATCGACGGCATTTTTGACCATCTGTTCCGTGAGACCCTGTTGCTTCAGGTAGTCGGTCAGCGTCTCACCGTGTAGCTGCATCAGCGCAATGACCACCGTGTCGACGGCCATGAAGTCGTCGTGGTAGCTGTCCTTGATGACATCGGCGCGCTGCAGCAGGTCCGTCAGATTGCGGGAAAATTCTTGGCCGTACTGCACCCCACTCCCGGTCACCGTACTGATGGCATCGAGTTCGCGGTCCAACTCACTGTCCAAGGCCGTGATGTCCACGCCGGCAGCCGCCAAGATCTCTCTGCCGAGTTCTCCCGGTTGAATCATAAATTTAAAGAGATGGGCCACCGTGACCGCCTGGTGCTTACGGGTCATGGCGATGTGTTGGGCCTCCGTCAAGGCGTCGGTCAACGCCTGCGTCATTTTTTCTGGGTTCATCCAAACTCCTCCTCGTTTTGGTTAAGTGTTTTGATTGCGTTCAGGTGACCGCTAGCGCTAACGCCGAACGAAACGTTCCGTCCGGGATAACCAGCGGTCGAAAAAAGAGGCAACCCTTAGGTTAACCTCCATTTTTCACTCATATTCTAACTGATTTTAACGCAAAAGCAAAATAATTTGACCTAATTTGACCAATTAATTTATGCCTGCTGTTCCGCCAATTGGGCGATCTTGATAATCACGTCCGTGGCCTTTTCCATGGTCTGTTCGGAGACGTATTCGAAGCGACCGTGCATGTTTTCACCACCGGCAAACAGGTTCGGTGTTGGCAGGCCCATAAAGGAGATCTTGGAGCCGTCAGTCCCCCCACGAACAGGGAAGATCAGTGGCTTGATATCCAGGTCTTCTAAGGCTTGTTTAGCCAGGTCAACGACGGTCATGTCCTTTTCGATGACTTCACGCATGTTGTAGTACTGATCCTTGATGGTCACGTCGACCCGCTGCGAACCATATTGCTTGTTCAATTGGTCAGCGACGCCTTGGAACAGCTTCTTGCGGTCTTCAAAGATCTGCCGGTCGTGGTCGCGGATGATGTAGCTCAAGTGAGCAGAATCGACCGTGCCGTTCATGCTGTACAGGTGGAAGAAGCCTTCGCGCCCTTCCGTGTTTTCTGGCCGATCATGTTCTGGCAAAGCCGCGTGGAAGTCCATGGCAACTTGCGAAGCGTTGACCATGACGCCCTTGGCCTCGGCCGGGTGCACGTTGGTCCCAGTGATTTCGACCTGAGCGTCGGCGGCGTTAAAGGTTTCGTATTCCAATTGACCCAGTGGCCCACCATCGACGGTGTAGGCAATGTCGGCCCCAAAGTCCTTGACGTCGAAGTGATCCGCGCCGGTCCCAATTTCTTCATCAGGGCCTAAGCCGATTTCAATTTCGCCGTGCTTGATCTCTGGGTGCGCCAATAAGTATTCGGCGGCGGCCATGATTTCAGCGACCCCGGACTTGTCGTCGGCCCCTAACAGGGTACTGCCGTCCGTGGTGATCAGCGTGTCGCCCTTGTAATTCTTCAAATTAGGGAAGACGGCTGGGTCCAACGTGTACTTACCCGCGTCGTCCAACTTGATAACGGACTGGCCATCGTAGTTTTCAACAAACTGGGGGTTGATGTTTTCACTGTTGAAATCAGCCGTGTCAAAGTGGGAAATGAACCCGAGTTTTTTGACGGCCTTGTCCGTGTTGGCGGGTAAGGTCGCGTAAACGTAGCTGGATTGCGCGTTGATGTGGACGTTGTCCAAACCAATGGCTTTCAGGTCTGCCACCAAGCCCTCGGCGAATTTGGTCAACCGTTCGTTAGACGGAACAGTCGTTGCATTCGGGGTCGAGCGGGTGTTGATCTTCACGTATTTCAGAAACCGGGGAATCAAATTTTCATACTTTGCCAAAATAAATCACTCCTCAATTAAGATAACTTACAAACTCAGTGTACGCGTTTTCGCGATTAAAGAAAAGTAAACGGGTCAGTATTTAACGTCGACGCCTGGACCGTGATCGGCCAATCATTTTCCTGCGCCCACTGCTGGAAAAGTTGGGTCAGATGCGGCTTACAGATGCTTTCGATGTGATGACCAGGGTCGATGACGCTGAGCCCCGCCGCAATCATATCGTGGCCGGGATGGTACGAAATGTCGCCGGTCACGTACACGTCGGCGTGCTGGGCAATGGCCGCCTGGTAAAAGGGTCCCCCGGAACCACCCAACACGGCCACCCGGGTAACGGGTGCATCCGGTGTATGACTGATCAGCCGCAAGCCGCCAACGTGAAAGATCGTCTTACACCGCAGCGCAAAGGCCTGGACCGTGGTCGGCTTCTTCAAGTCACCCACCCGGCCCATCATGATGGCTGGGGTGGCCGTGGCCCCGTTACTGGGTACCAGACCCGTGGTGTGTTGCAGTCCCAGTGCAGCGGCCAACCAATCATTCATGCCATTGGGCGCACTGTCCAGGTTGGTGTGGGCCCCATACACCGTGATGTGGTGCTGCAGCAGCGTCGCGTACATCTGATTCTGCGGCACGGCCAGGTCTAGGTTCTTGGCCGGGTGAAACATCATGGGGTGGTGGGCAAAGATAAAGTCGGCGCCCACGTCAATGGCCTCGGCCACCACTTCGGGTCGAACATCTAAAGTGACCAGCACCTTGTGGACGGGGGCATCCAGACTCCCCAGCTGTAAGCCGACTGGGTCTCCCGGTTCCGCCCACCCCCGTGGGGCAAACTGTTCAAAACGTTCTACCAATTCACGCACTAACACGTTGTAAGACCTCCTTGATCTCCGTGATCTTTTCTGTCAATTCAGCGACCTTACCGGCGGGCACCTCATGGGCGGACTGGACCTGGTGTAAGACCACTTGCGCACGGTCCAATTCACGTTGCCATTTGGCAATAAAGGTCGCGTTGTGTTCCGCCAACAAATACGGGCCAAAGCGCAATTCTTCTGTGGTGTACTGTTGCGGGGTGGCGTTGCGGTCGGCGACCAAAATCTCATAGTCGTGGCCGTCTTCACTGACGATTTGCTCCGTCACCAGCTGAAAACCGTGCGTCATCAAAAATTGCCGCACGTTGGCCTCGCCCACGTTGGGCTGCAAGATGAGGCGCTGAACGCCCGCTAGCCGGTCAAAGTCTTGCGTCAAGATTTGGGTGATCAACGTTCCACCCATGCCGGCAATGGCAACGGTGTCGATCTGATCAGTCGGTTCGATGGCTTGAAGTCCGTTGGCCAAGCGCGCCGTGATCTGGTCGCTGAGGCCCTCCTGGTTGATTTCGTGTTGGGCATTCTTAAAGGGTCCAGGGACCACTTCGCCGGCAACCCCGCCCGTAATGATGCCACGTTTGGCAAGGTTCACGGGTAAATAGGCGTGGTCGGTCCCAATATCGGCCAACCGTGCCCCCTGTGGCACGTAACTGGCGACGGTGGCCAGTCGTTGTGAGAGATGGTCTGCATCCATGCTAAATCTTCCTTTCTGCACTGCGAGTTGGGTATTTTGGCCCAAACTCATTTTCATTCTTTAGTATAAGCTACCAGCTGGCAATTGGATAGCGTGAATTCACCGCTGACAAGGATTATGAACATTAGATTAGCGAAACCAGGAGCCTACATCAGCCAGGGTTCCGCCTGCTCTGGGGAACACCGCCAGCCTGAGAAACGGTCTTCCGGTTCGCTTGAAAGCCTGGTAAGAACCACCAGTCTCTCAAGTCGTCCCACGTTGTAGGCTGAGACAAAACCCCAGCCAACACCGTCGACACAGCTGGCTACACCCTGGCTGCCTCCGGCAAGTTAGTGCTTATCAGTAACCCTGTGTTGAACCTCATAGAGTTAGTTGGTAAAGCAGCCGCTGCCTGGGGCTAAACCAATTGTTACTAGCAAGAACTCTTGTAGCCGAGAGTTCGCCAAATATGGGTTCAGCCGTTGAAAAAGAGTGTGACAACAAGCGGAACCAGTTGCCTGTTGGCGCACGTTTCGGCTATGAGGCCATTTTGAGACGCGACCTTCGGCTCAAAGCGAGGCCGAGACCGCTCTTCAGGCTCGGTCCGGTCCGCCGCGTTCCACCCCCCATTTGGCGAACGGTAAGGCGGCCAGCACCGACCGCATGACATTCAAAGACTAATTATGTCACCATGAATTCAGCTACTTCTGTCCTTGCAACCTTTAGTGACACCACCAAAAAAGATGCGCATCCCCACCACACCGGTGAGCATACGCATCTCATTTTGCATTGACAACAACCAACTAATAAGTCTGTCGCCTGTGCGAATTATTTTCAGTTATTTCTGTTGATTCCGCCGCGTTGGTTGCGCGCCATCTTCATGATTGACGGGCGCCTCACGCATATTGGAATACGGGTACGGGTACGTGATCTTCATGACGGCTGGCATCACGATTGGTAACAGGATGACCAGCAGGATGATTCCAATGATCACGGCCAACGCGATTTGGATCAGCGTCATCACGCCAGACGGAATCAAGGCGGCAAATGTCCCACTCAAGATGATTCCGGCAGAGATGACGACCGTCCCGATCACCGTGGCTGCCCGCAACATCTTGTCGCTGGTAGCGCCTGGCTCGTGGAGGAATTCACGGTACTTCCGCATCAGGAAGATCGAGTAATCGACCCCTAGCGAGATCAACATGACAAACGTGAAGAATGGTGTGTTCCACGTCAACATGTCCGTGCCCAAGACGGGATCCACTAACCAGTGAACAATGGTCAAGGCCCCGGAGTAAGCGACCAGCAAGATACCTTCGATGACGATCGGTTGAACCAGCGAACGGGTCACGACCATCAGGGCAATAAAGATACCGGCTAACATGATGATGACCGTCCGGGTGAAGTCACTCGACGCCATTTCATTGATATCGTTGGTCTGTGACGTGTTCCCGCCAAAGGCGATTTTGGCACCGCTCAGGCTAGTGCCTTTAAGCGAACCGCTGACTACCTTTTCAAGCTTTGGTAACCGCGCCATGGCAGCGGCGGAGCTTGGGTCATCGTTTAAGACGACCGTTAATTTGGTCAGCTTGCGGTTCGGCGACATGTAGGTGTCCATGGATTGCTTGAACGACCCGCTTTGGATCGATTTCGCCGGAATGTAGAACGTCTCAGCCGCCGCGGACTTCTGTAAGCCCTTGAGGTAGCTGTTGGCCGTGCCGACCCCCGCCGAAACCTGTGTCAAACCAGTCGTCGCTGAGCCTAAGCCCTTCCGCAGGGCCGTCAGTTGCTTACTCATGGCGGCTAATTTCTCTGCCATGGTCTGGTTCCCAGCAGCGACTTGACTCGCACCGGAGACCAGCGTTGGCATCTTGCCGTTGATGGTAAACATCGCACTGGACAATTGGCTAGTGGCATTGGCTAACTGCGCACTCTGCGAACTAGCCGATTGCAGGGCCGTAGTGGCACCAGGCAAGACGATGTTAGACTTTTGGGCCAACGTTGCCACGGCACTTTGGAGGGTTGCAGTCGAGCCTTGTAAGGATTGTAACTGGCTGGCAACACCCTGGTCGGCGGAACCAATCGCACTGGCGTCACTGCCAATCTGGGTCAATGCCCCGCTCAAGCTCGACTTCAGTTGCGATTGTGCGGCTGTTTGCTTCTGTAAGACACCCGCTAAGACTTGTTTCTGGGCGGCAGACAGTGGCACCCCTTGGGCACTGAAAGCGGCGGCCACGGAACTGGCACTCACGCTTGGCAAATTGCCCATGGCACTCTTGATGCTTTGGAGCTGCGTGGCAATGTCTTGTGTCTTGGTCCCAATGGTCGACAACGAACTTGTCACGCCACTGGTGCTAGTTGAACTAGCCGACACCTGACTGTTCAGCTGTTGAATGGCAGCGTTCAATTGTGGCAAGGCCGTTTCCAACTGGGCCAACTGAGCGGCTTGTTGGCCACCAGAAGCCGAGGAGACCTGGCTATTCAAGGAATTGACTCCGGTGGAAACTTGCGAGATGGCAGATTGTAATTGCGATGTGCCATCGCTGACTTGCTTGGCACCGGAAGCTAATTTGTTCGCATCCTTGACCGCACCAGAGACGTTTTGCTTACTGAGCTGACTGTCCGCAGACTTTAAGCCCTTGTTGACCTTGTTGACACCCTTTTGGGCCTTGACCAAGCCACTCGTGACCGAACTCATTTGGTTGCGGACGTAGAGCTTCTTGATGGCCTTGCCCCCGGGTTGGGTGACGGACGCCACGGTCTTGACGCCGGTCGAGGCCTGGAGTTGCTTGGTCAACCGGTCGATCAACAGTAAGGATTTTTCGTTATCTAGCTTGTGATTGCTTTGCAGGTAAATCGTGGTCGGTTCGGCAGTCCCCTTGGAGAAATGGGTCTGCACGATCTTGAACCCTTGCTTGGCTGGCACGTTGTCGCCAATTTCGACCAAGTTATCGTAGTCCAGCGTCCCGTGAGACGTCAGGGCCAGCGGGATAAAGACGATTCCCGTGATGATTAGGGTGATGATGGGCCGGATCATGGCGTGCTTGGCCATGCCGTGCCACAGGCGACTGTCGCCTTCACCTTGGAACTTCTTGATGGGCCAGAACATGTGCCGACCGCAGATGGCCATGAAAAATGGGTTCAGCGTCAGGAGCACGGCCAATAAGACCACGACCCCGACGGCAATGCCGACCGCTGACTTGTACAGCGAGAAGTTGGCAAAGCCCAGAACACTCATCCCAATTAAAACGGATAACCCGGAGTATAGCACCGTTCGGCCACCGATCTTGATGGCTTCCTTGGTGGCCGTGTACCTGTCCTTGCCATTCGCAAGTCGCTCACGGAACTCGTTATACAGTAGGATGTTGTAGTCGGTCCCAATCCCAAACAACACGATGACGATGAAGACTTGCGTGAAGTTGGAAAAAGGAAAATTGAAACGATCCACTAAGTTGGCCACCACCGAAATCGAGGTGATGACGGATACGCCCACCGTTAACAGGGAGAACAGCGGCGTCACTGGGGACCGGAAGACTAACCAGAGAACCAGGAAGATAAAGATGGCCGCAATGATTTCAGTCTTTTGGACCCCGGCCTGCGTGGCATCGGAGAAGTCTTGGTTCAAGACATCCGCCCCGGTCACGTAGGTCTTCACGCCACTAGTCTGGGCCAGCTTGGTGATCTGCGACCGAATCGACGTGATGGAATGGCTCGAACTCTTATGCACGTTTAGCTGTAAGAGCTGTGTGCTCTTGTCCTTGGAAATCAATTGGGACGCGGCCGTGGAACTATCACTCGCTGCGGTCAGTGAGCGAATCTGGTATTGGTCCTCATGATTCTTGATTCGTTGGATGGTCTTATCGATATGGGTATTTTGCGCGTTGGTTAGCGCCGAATCCCCGTTGTTAAAGACCACCACGACTGCCGTGGTGCCGCGTTGGGAGCGACCCCACTGCTTTTGCATATTGGTTGCGCGAGTACTTTGGTAGCTGCTAGGCACAGTGATCTGCCCCTTGTCAGCGACCAGTTGACTCATGTTGGGAATCGTGACGACGGCTAAGATGACGATCAGTAGCCAGCCAATCACGTTCCAGATGTAATGTTTATTCATCCAGCGCACGGGAAAACCTCCTAAATAAATTCTACTCACTTTGCTCTAACTTCTATTCTGTCGTCGGGTGCTGGGTCAACCATTTGGTCCAATCCAACAGTAACGGCTGGTCGGCCGTGGTCGGTAAAATGTCACCGATACTCAGCGTGGCCAGCTGTTGCCGGTAACGCTGCTCGGCATCGGCGAAGACGGCCAAGACGTTGGCGACCGGCTGTTGGTCCTTGAGGTCGGTCAACGCATACGTCCGCATGAAGGCCTGCTTTTGGTTGAACCCAAAGACCTTCTTGACCAACCCCGTATTCTTCACAAATGACGTGGCCCCTTCGATTGCATCGAACACGTCAAGCAGAGTAATCTGATGCGGATCACGGGTCAAGACCACCCCACCGTCACGACCGGATACGGTCTTCACAATGTCGGCGCCAGCCAGCTTCTGGATGATTTTTTTCAAATAGCTGGTCGAAATTCCCAGACGCTCGGCGACTAAATGGCTATGTAGCGGAATCTCGCGGTCTTGGATCCCGAGTAGCGCGACAATGCACAAGGCCTGTTCCAGGCTTGGTTTAGCTTTCACAACGCACCTCCCTTTCACAAAAAAATCTTAAGCAATTCTGAAAACTTAAACGAGATACATTATATCCCCTTTAAGCATTTTTTCAAGGCTTTTGACTCAATAAATGACGTTTGACCTGATTATTTTTTTGTGTAAACGATTTCATGTTAACTACAGTCGCTAAACGTTGGGATACCAGCCTTGGCGACTGATTCGGCAGGGGTATTTGTTGCATTAGTTGGGTCTAATTTAGAGGGGATTGACCGGTGCTTCCTTCTGCTCTTGGCCAAGTCATCCGCCACAACGCAAAAAATCCCCACCATGACCAGCACATGCCAGCCACGGCGAGGATCTCATATTGTGTTATTCCAAAAAGTCTTTCAACTGCTTACTACGTGATGGGTGGCGTAACTTCCGCAGCGCCTTGGCTTCGATCTGCCGAATCCGTTCACGGGTAACACCGAAGACCTTGCCGACTTCTTCCAAAGTCCGCGTCCGGCCATCATCCAACCCGAACCGTAACCGCAAGACGTTTTCTTCCCGGTCAGTCAGCGTGTCCAAGACACTTTCCAACTGTTCCTTCAGTAATTCGTAAGCGGCATGGTCGGCAGGACTCGTGGCATCTTGGTCTTCAATGAAGTCACCCAAGTGAGAATCGTCCTCTTCACCAATTGGCGTTTCCAAGGAAACAGGTTCTTGCGCAATCTTCAAGATCTCGCGAACCTTTTCCGTTGGCATGTCCATTTCGGCCCCAATTTCTTCAGGCGTTGGTTCCCGCCCTAAGTCTTGGAGTAATTGCCGTTGAATCCGAATCAGCTTGTTGATGGTTTCAACCATGTGCACAGGAATCCGAATCGTCCGCGCTTGGTCGGCGATGGCCCGTGTAATGGCTTGACGAATCCACCAAGTGGCGTACGTGGAGAACTTGAACCCTTTACGGTAGTCGAACTTTTCGACGGCCTTCATCAAGCCCATGTTCCCTTCTTGGATCAGGTCCAAGAATTGCATCCCCCGACCCACATAACGCTTAGCGATGGAAACGACTAA
This sequence comes from Levilactobacillus brevis, assembly GCA_003666485.1. Classification (GTDB taxonomy): domain Bacteria; phylum Bacillota; class Bacilli; order Lactobacillales; family Lactobacillaceae; genus Levilactobacillus; species Levilactobacillus yiduensis. The sequence goes on along the minus strand of CP032931.1, from coordinate 2,017,823 downwards.
CCGCAAGTTGGCTTCGGCTAATTCTTGCTTGGCAGCTTCTTCACCGTTTTCAATCCGTAAGGCTAAGGCGACTTCTTCGTCCGCCGTTAACAGGTTGACTCGGCCAATTTCTTTCAAATACATCCGCACTGGGTCGTTGATCTTGACCCCAGTGGTCGTGGAGGCTTCCTTCAATTCTTTCTTGGAAACGGCCTTTTGTGCTTTAACGGCCCGTGCATCTGGCTCACCCTTAGCATCAACCACGCTGATTCCGGCATCGGAAATCGTTTCAAGTAACTTATCCATCTGCTTAGCATCCAGCGTGTAAGGCGTGGCCACCTTGTCAGTCAGGTCATCGTACGTGATGTGACCGGCCTTCTTGGTGTTCTTGATTAAAGCTCGCACCGTCTTGTTGTATGCCTTTTGGTCAAACATTGGTTGATCCGTGGTCTTTTTTGCCATTAAAATACCCCCTAGACTAAAGTTGCTTGTTCGCCTGGCGTTGTTGCTCCAGCTGAACAATCTCAATGACTAATTGCCGTTGTTGTTCGGCATTCCCGAGGCGGGAAGCTTCCGCCAGTTGATTCTTCTTCTGACGGAGTTGTTCATCGATTGGCGCCTCGTCCATAATGATTGTTAAATAGTCATCGATCTCACGCGGGGTGACCGCCGCGTAAGTTGCCGTCTCTAACTCGATGACGATCTGCTGCAGACGGTCTTCCTTTAAGAAGTCCGTAAACTGCGCAGTACGGTAGGTTTGATGCGTTTGAAAATAACCTTGGGCCAAGGTATAAATCACTTGATAATCGTCGTGGACAAAGCTAAAGCCATCAATACTGGTGACCTTTGCCCAGACATTGCGGTCATGTAACAGGCGAATCAACAAGCCGCGTTCGGCCCGCTCAAGGCGGGTCAGTGGGCGCTGCTGCTGATGGACCGTGACCGCTGGTTGTGCCGGCGGTGGGGTCTGCGCCACGGATTGCCGTGGCCGTGCCCGCTCCTGCTTGGCGGCGGTATCTCGCTGCGTTTGCTTCAGCTGTGCCTGTAAGGCCGCCTTGTCGATGTGAAACTCGTTGGCTAACTGGTTCAAATACATGTCCAGTTCCACGGGTTCTTGGACCTGCGCCAACAGTGGCATGACCTGATTGACGTAATCGAGTTGCTCACTGTCGGTATCTAACGACTTATTGCGCCGTAAGAAACGCAGGTTGAACTGTAACGGTGGCTCCTTAGCGGTCGTGAGCATTTGCCGAAAGGCTTCATCCCCGTGGGCCCGCCGATATTCATCGGGGTCTTGGCCCTCGGGCAGCTGAATCACACTGAGGTTCAGGTGACTGTGCTGCCCCAGTAGCGTCAATGCCCGGGAAATGGCTCGCTGGCCAGGTTCATCTCCATCATAACAGACATTGAGCTTATCTGTCGTCCGTTCGATGGCATAAATCTGTTCCGTGGTCAGGCTGGTCCCCATGGAGGCAATCCCGTTGTGCACGCCCGCTTGGGTCGCCGAGATAACATCCATGTAGCCTTCAAACAAAGTGACTTCTCCCGCCTGACGAATCGCCGGTCGGGCCAGGTCAAAGTTGAACAATAACCGACTCTTGTTGAACAAGGCCGTTTCCGGACTGTTCAGGTACTTGGGTTGGTCATCGGCCTTCTTGATCAGCCGGCCGGAAAACGCCGCCACGTGCCCGCTGGCATTGCGCAACGGAAACATCACCCGTTCGGTGAACCGATCACGCAGCTCGCCTTGCGCATTTTCAATGAACAACCCCGACTGCCGTAACAGTTGGTAGTCGCTTTGGCGTTGTTCAAAGAATGGCTTCAACAGGCGCTGTCCCGGCGCAAACCCCAGTTGGTAGGTCTCGATGGTCTCGTCAGTGAGCCCGCGATCATGCAGGTAATCCAGCGCCGGTTGTCCGACCGCCGTGTTGACTAACACGTGGTGGTAAAGTTTGGCCGCTTGTTCCTGCAGATCGATCAGCTGACTGGTCTTGGAGTCCATCTTGGGACCACTGGCATCTTGCCGGTATTCGCTGTCCAGATCGACGTGGCTAAAGTCAGCGACCTTGACCACGGCTTCCGGAAAGCTCACGTGCTCCAGTTCCATTAGAAACTTGAAGACGTTACCGCCCCGACCACAACTGAAGCAGTGAAAAATTTGTTTATCTTCCGACACGGAAAATGACGGCGTCCGTTCCTCATGAAAGGGGCACAGACCAAACAAATTTTTACCGGACTTTTTCAGCTGGACATATTGTCCCACCACGTCCGCGATGTTTGTTGCCGTCCGAACCGTTTCAATCACGTCTTCGGGTATCTTCGCCACACCATCACTCCCTTACCGTGGATCCGTGCGCCATAGCCTTGAAAAGTCGCACCCCGGAAACCCGAAAAGTGCGACTCTTTAATTGGAATTCGCGCGTAAAACTACAAGTTATATGATAGCATAAGGGCAATTTTTGTCAATCTTTTACGCTTGGCCGGTTGGCAAGGACACCACTGAATGCTGCATTGTGTGTCGTTAGTGACATAATCTGTGCTGGCCGCCTTACCGTTCGCCAAATTTGGACCGTGACGCTGTGGGAAGGACCGGTCGAAGCCAAAGGGCGGTCTTCAACCTCGCTTCGAGCCGAAAGTCACGTCTCGAAGACGCCAGTTTCCAAGAAGACCACTTGAAAACTCCCACGGCTGAGTCCAAATTTAGCTCACTCTCGGCTACGTGGCAGTCACCCACTAATGTAGATGAACATTGCCATTCCAGCAATACTCCTTACTAACTTTATGGGTAATCCCTGATGTAACCGGAGGCAGCCAGAGATGTAGGTTGCTGTGACAACGGTGTTAGCTGAGCGTTTTTTCTCAGCTTACAGCGTGGGACGTGTTGGGAGATTGACGGTGTCAAGCTTCAAACCGAGTCGGCGGACCGCTCCTTAGGCCGCCGATGTTCCCCCAAAGCTATCGGCATCTCTGGTAGCTATAGCTATTAACAGACTAATTTAATGTTCATGAAACTTGTCAGCTAAGTATCCTCAGGTGTCCCTGCAACCTTCAGTAAACCAGATATATGTAAAAGGAGGCCCCCGGCTTTACGGCCACGGACCCCCTTCTTGGTCATCAGTTAGATGACACTTATTTTACGATTAATTGATCCAAGTCGCCTAAGGTCAGTGCTAAGTTGGCCAGGTGGCTCAGTTCCGTCAAGCGGTTATTCCGCACGGCGTCGTCCTTGGCCATGACCATCGTGGCTTCAAAGTAAGCCGCAATCGTTGGTTGGATGGCTGCCAGGCTGGCGTACAGTGCGCTCAGCCCCTTATCAGCGGCCGCCGCAACGTCAGCGACACCTTGGTGCAAGGCACCTTCACTGTCATTTTCAAACAGGTCGGCGTTGACCGTGGCAGAAGCCAATTCAGCCGGTGCTTTTTGGACCAACCGAATGACCCGCGTCAAGGATTCGATGACATCCTTGAAGTTGGCATCATCGGCGTGGTCGGCTAAGAGCTGAGCGGCCGTGAAGATCTGTAAGACGTCGCTGCTGGAGCCGGCCGTGACGGCATCGATGATGTCATGACGTTGCTTAGCAGAACGCAAGATCTTCCGGATCCGGTCCTTGATAAAGGAAACCATGGCATCGATTTGGCTGGCTTGGTCCAGTTGTGGGGCCACGTTTGCCGCATCTTCAGCCGTGATGAAGTCACTTGCCAGTTCTGCGACTGGTAAGGACCATTGTTGGTCTTGGGCGATGCGCACGATTCCAGTTGCTTGCCGCCGTAATGCGTACGGATCGTTGGACCCGCTAGGAATCATCCCCGCAGCGAAGAACGTCAGGATACTGTCGAACTTGTCGGCCAATGCCAGGATAGCACCGGGAACGGACGTTGGCAGTGCCCCATCGGCTGAGATTGGTTCGTAGTGTTCGCGAATGGCTTGGGCAACGGCAGGATCTTCGCCTTGCAGCAAGGCGTATTTCTCACCCATGACCCCTTGCAATTCGGCGAACTCGCCGACCATACCAGTGACCAGGTCAAACTTGTAGATCTCACTGGCCCGTAGCGCAGCCTTGGTTTGGGCATCGTTTAAGTTAAAATGCTTGGCCAAGACGCCCACGATAGCCGTGACCCGGGCCATCTTTTCGGCCATGGTGCTGATCTTATCATGGAAGCTAACGGACTTGAGCCGTTCCACGTAATCGGCAATGGTCTTCTTTTGGTCTTCCGTGTAGAAGAACATGGCGTCTTCCAATCGCGCCGTCAAGACCTTTTCGTTACCGGCAACCACGTTTTGTAAGTCGTGGTCGGTCCCGTTACGAACGGAAATGAAGTTCGGCAAGAGTTCACCTTGGGCATCGCGCGCATAGAAGAAACGTTGGTGGTCACGCATGGAGGTAATCAGGACTTCTTCGGGGATGGTCAAGTACTTCTTGTCGAAGCTACCTTCAAAGGCGGTCGGCCATTCGACCAGGTTGTTGACTTCCTCTAATAACCCAGCGTCAATGTTGACGGTCCAGTTATGGTCACTGGCAATCTTTTCGATTTGCTTTTTGATCAAGGCCTTACGTTTGTCGGCGTCGGCGATGACAAATTGGGTGGTCAGGTCGGCTTCGTAGTCGGCGGCCGTTGCAATGTCAATGTCTGTGCCTAAGAAGCGGTGCCCCCGGGTGTTGCGGCCAGTCGTGACATCCAGAATGCTAAAGGGAATCACGTCGGCATCCAGCAGCGCCACTAACCAGCGAATTGGCCGGATGTATTCGAAGTGGTGCGTGCTCCATTTCATCATGGTTGGGAACGTCATGGCCGTGACGATGTCCTTCAAGCCAGCCAAGACTTCAGCCACCGGTTCGCCGGCAATAAACTTGTCGACGTAGACGTATTCAGTGCCTTTGATTTCTTTAAAGGTGATGTCGTCTGGCGTCAAGCCTTGACCACGGGTAAACCCAATGGCGGCCTTGGTCCAGTTGCCATCGGCGTCTTGAGCGATCTTCTTGGCAGGACCCTTCACGGATTCACTGATGTCCGCTTGCTTGTCGGCCAGGCCGGTGATCTGAATAGCCAAGCGACGAGGCGTCGAAAACGGCTTGATATCAGCGTATTCGATTCGTTGTTCCTTCAAATAATCCGCCGTCCGTTTGACCAGTTGCTTGATGGCTGGCGTCACCACGTGGGCGGGCATTTCTTCTAGTCCAATTTCCAGTAAAAATGTGTGTGCCATTATTTTTTGGCCTCCTCGTCGTCTGCTAATAATTTTGCACGTAAGGCTTCGTCCTTAACCAACGGGAACCCACGCTTCTTCCGTTCTGCCACGAAAGCCCGTGCCACGGCCCGCGCCATGTTCCGGATGCGTGACAGGTAGCCGGCCCGTTCGGTAACGGAAACGGCCCCCCGCGCGTCTAACAGGTTAAAGGTGTGACTGCACTTTAAGATGTAATCGTAGGCTGGGTGAACCAGACCATTAGCGATTTGCTTCTTCGCTTCGGTTTCGTATTCATCGAAGTGCCGCAGTAACATGTCCTGGTCGCTTTCTTCAAAGCTGTACTTGGAGTGTTCGTATTCGGGTTCCTTGAAGATGTCGCCGTACTTGACGCCATCGGCCCATTCCAAATCAAAGACGGAGTTGACGTCTTGGACGTAGGAAGCCAACCGTTCCAGACCATAAGTCACTTCAGAGGTCACGGGATCAACTTCCATCCCCCCAACGACTTGGAAGTACGTGAACTGGGTGATTTCCATCCCGTCCAACCAAACTTCCCAACCAACACCGGCACAACCCATGGATGGGTTTTCCCAGTTGTCTTCCACGAACCGAATATCATGTTCCAACGGGTTGATGCCCAGTTCCTTCAAGCTGTTCAGGTAAAGTTCCTGAATGTTATCGGGAGATGGCTTCATGATCACTTGGAATTGGTGGTGTTGGTACAACCGGTTCGGGTTCTCCCCGTAACGACCATCGGCTGGTCGGCGGGAAGGTTCAACGTAAGCGGCGTTCCAAGGTTCTGGCCCGATCGCCCGTAAGAAGGTGTAAGGACTCATGGTCCCGGCCCCTTTTTCCGTATCGTAAGCTTGCATCAACATGCAGCCCTGTGCGGACCAGTACTGTTGTAACTTTAAAATGATTGCTTGCATGGACAGTTTTTCTGTCATGGGTACTGTTTCCTCCTTGTTTGGTTGCCAGTGGTCAAATGACGAACTGATCGACCGATTAAACAAATAAGCGCGCAAAAAATCCCTACGAGAATTCACCGAGGCAAATTCACGTAGGGACGAATTTTTATTTTCGCGGTTCCACCCTACTTCTAGTCAATGACTAGCAGCTTACTTGGAAACGACTCCGAATGTGCCAACTCACACCGTCTTGGATTCGGCTCACACTCTCCCGAACTCGCTAGACCAATCACGCTGTGACTCTCATTCATCATAATCGACTTATTTAACTGTGTTTTATGATAGCTGTCTGGGGCGGGGTTGTCAACTGGCTTAGTGGAAACGCTGAGGCAAACTGCCATCCTTGTCAGTACCTGAAAAGTTTCAGCTACTCTGGAAAACGGCTAGTTATTGGCTCCGTTACGCCATTCTTTGTTACCTAAATTTCACGAGAAAATTTTTTAAAGCCAAACAACTTGTCGATTCGAGGCTCAAACGCGGCCGGAATCTCCAGGTCAACGGCTTTCAAATTGTTCTGTAGCTGTTCTGGCTTGCTGGCGCCAATAATCAAACTGGAAATCCGGGGATCGCGCTTATCCCAAGCTAAGGCAAAGGTTGCCAGGTCCGTATGCAGTTCTGCGGCCATCTTTTCCAGCGCCGTAATTTTGGCGAAGTTTTCCGGAATCAACTGCGCCTGCAGATCCGGTTGGAACGTACCCCGAGAGCCAGCTGGTGCGGGCTGTCCCTCATGGTATTTCCCAGTCAACAGCCCTTGAGCTAACGGAGAAAACGGGACAATGCCTAGTCCGAGCTCTCCACACAGGTCCACGAGTTCGTGTTCAATGTAGCGGTCGAACAGATTGTACTCTGGCTGGACCACGGTAATCGGGTGCAAGCCCCGTTCTTGAATGATCAGCTCAGCCTTTAGAATCTGTACCGGCGTCCATTCACTGACTCCGTAATACAAAATCTTACCTTGGTCGACCAGACCACTCAACGTCGTCAGGGTCTCTGCCAAGGGCGTTTGTGTGTCAAACCGGTGACAGAAATACAGGTCTAAGTAGTCCGTCTGCAGATTGGCCAACGATTGGTCGATGGATTCCGTGATGTGCTTTCGGGAAAGCCCCCGGTCATTGACGCCCCGGTCTGACGGGAAGAAGACCTTGCTGGAAATGACCAACTCTTTGCGCGGAAACTGCTGCAAGGCCTTGCCTAAAAACCGTTCCGCGGCGCCGCGACTGTATACATCCGCGCAGTCAAAATAGTTGATGCCACTTTCATAAGCCAACTGAATACTCTGTGCTGCCAAATCCTGTTTAGCGGTGTCACTAACGTCCGTTAACCAGCTTCCCAGTGCCAGTTCACTGACGCGTAAGCCTGATTGTCCTAATTGCCGATATTTCATAAATGACTAACCCCTTTTATGTCAAATTGATGATAATTAGATTAGAAAACGATATGAAGTTAGTTTACCACGGTCGCCAGCATTGGCCCACTGATTTGTTTGTCATGGCCAGGTTAGCTTGTTAACTAATCGAATAGCCAATAAATTTTAGTAGTTGGTGAAAAATGCCAATTACCACCGGAAATGGCCGCCGTGACGCCGAACCCATTGGCCGAACCAACTCAAGCTCAGCAACAAGCCCAGCCCAAGAACTTGCCACACTGACTGGTGCTCACTGGTCTGGGGAAGTCGGTTGGCTGCGACTCGTCCAGTGGCAGTCCCCCGATCCTTCGTTAGGATCAATGGTTGCTTGCTAGAACGATACTGCCAATTAACCGCTTGTCCAGTAACTGGATCACGCAACGAAAATCTTTGCGTTAGACGCCAAGCGGACTGACGCACGATTTGACGTTGGCGACTAGTAGCTTCCCGGTGGTCTGTTTGCTGTAATTGCCCAGTCTTAGCTGACCCGGGGAATTTTCGTGATGATTTTTTATCGGTTGACGTTTGCTGAGATTGCTGTGGCTTGTCATGCGGCCGCGTTGGCTTGCTCGGCTGAATCGGTCGTGTTGGCTGTTGCGGATTGACTGGATTCGTGTTCGTCGGCGTGGACGTTGGTCCAACCGATTCCGACCCAGAGCCGTTGTTAGGCAACGTCCAGATCAAGGTGAGGCTGTTGGTGCTGTAATTGCCGGAGTGATCGGTTGCCTTTCCCGTTGTTCCGGAAGAAGCCAGAACGACCGTTAGTCGATCTTGGGCAGAATCAAAGCCAGCCGGCAACGTCAGTCGATCCGTTTTATCATCATAAGTCAGCCGCTGGTTCCAGGTGAAGACCAGCGGCTGGCCTAATGTCAATTTATCTTCGGGTACAGCAGCAATCACCTTCTCTATCGCCGCTCTTACCCCCGTTAACGTACGTCCAGAAATACCGATTGCTACGGTCAAGGGCGCTTCTTGCCCACTGTAAGCATCATCGCCTAACTGTCCTGCTGTCACACTAACATGAATCTTATCGACAGATAATTTATTGTTAGAAAATGCCAAATTATCAACGGTGTCAACCGTCCCTTTAGATGTGATACCCGTTAAGCGATTAGACAGAAAGGCACTGTCACCAATGTAGGTCACGGAATCTGGAATCGTTAATTCGCCAGCTAACTGGTTACCATTAGTACTGCCAACAAAAGCGGAATTGCCAATCGTTTCAACACCGGTTCCCAAATCTAGATGCGTTAGCTGATTCCCCGCAAAAGCAGAATCGTTGATATTACTAATACCATTTGAGATCGTTAAATCCGTCAATCGATTATTGGCAAAAGCTGACTTGCCAATGGTCCCAGTGCTTTTACCCAGGTTCAATCCAGTCAGCGCATCATTAGCAAACGCCGCCTCATTGACGAAGTTAACCGAATCCGGAATCGACAAAGTACCCGTCAATCCCTTATTATTGGCAAAAGCTGACTTGCCTATTCTCTCTAGTTGAGAATTTTGATCACCCAAGGTTAGCGTCTGAATGGGATTGCCCGTAAAAGCAAAATCACCAATTGTTTTCACGAGATTGGGAATTGCAACAGACGTTAACGCATTATTTTTAAAAGCTGCATCGCCAATTGACGTCAGTTTTTGGTCCAGCGAAAGCGTTGCCACTTGATTATTTGCAAAGGCTGAGGTACCAATCGTATTAGTATCCGCTGGCAAGGTAACACTTGTCAAAGCATTATTCGCAAAAGCACTCGCGTAGATATCTAAGTTTCTGCTAGCAGTACCAGCATCTTCTGCAAATTTTATCCCCGTCAATTGATTACCAGTGCCATCACCTAACCCATTGCCAATAAAAGCACTGTCACCAATCGCTGTGACTGAAGCCGGCAGTGTCAATGTCTCGGTTAGCTGATTTCCAGCAAACGCTGACGCCCCAATTTTCCATAGCGATGAGCCTTCTGAAGGAAACTTAATTGTTTTTAATTGGTCATTTTCAAAGGCATAGCTGCCAATAGTCGACAGGTTTTTGCCAATAGTCAGTGACGTAATCCCCTTATTGGCAAATACACTATCCGCAATACCGACCACCCATTTTGCACCTGAAGCGTTCGCACTATTCGGGTTAAACGTATCGGGGATCACAATATCACTCTGCGTCCCGGTATAGCCGGAAATCACATAGCCCGTGCCGCCATCGTTCAACGTATATTCAAACCCATTGTCATCTGTATAGTTAGTCGTTGGTCCGGCTGCCGCGACTTCCGCCACAGCCCGCTTGGACATCCGCACAGACGGCGCTACCAGTCTGTTCATGCGCAGGCCACCCGCACGATACCAATTTTTAGCAATCACTGCAGAGGCAGCGGCTGCCATAGAAGCGCTTGACGTAGCCGGTTGCTGCGCCGCTGCGGACGACACCGAGTCAGCCGACGATGGCGCTTGCGACTGGGCCGCTTGATTGGTTGCAATCGATGATGCCGTTGCATCTGCCTCACTGGCGACCGAACTGGCCACCGCTGCCACTGAGCTAGTCTCACCAGCCGCTGAACTTGCTGGTGCGGCTACAGAAACTTCACCCCTTGTAACCGATGATGCAAACGTTGCCTTACGTGATACCGATGCTTGACTAGCCGCTGATGCCACGGTGGCCATCGAACTAGCCGGCGTCCCGGCGGCTGCTTGGGCCGGGTGTGCCGGCAAGAGTCCCGTTCCTAGAGCCGCCACCGTGACACCCGCTACTAATATTTTTTCTGGCGTCTGATTCACCCTTTGACCCTTACGCATAACCTTTCGTCTCCCTTACGTCCGAATTTTATACAAATCTATTAATAACCTGAATTATTCATCAACAAGGTTTCAGCAAAAAATGACGAGTTCTAAATCGGAAAATACCGATTTAGAACTCGTCATTTGAACTATGAAGTTATTATTAGGAACTCAAAGATAGATTCAGATACTAGCGCACCACGTTGTGATGCTTTTGAGCAGAATTTCCCCTTGGTTTTACAGTTTTGCATTTTTATCTGTCTCTTACCCTAGCTGATGTATGCGGTGCAGAGCAAACCAAAATAAACGAAGAAAGGGATTACTATGGCTGAGATGAACGACGGTCTTACGCGCATGATTAGTTATTCGTCCAGCCATGTGAAGTAGACGAAATCTAACGGTTGAAACTGTTTTGGTTTGCATGGACTGGGGAAGAACTAGCCGCTTAAACAATAGGGTAAGTGTGTAGCTCAAAACAGCCAACCACATGCGGACGTTATTGGCTTGAAATGAATGACTGTTGGTCTTATCAAAACCAAAGCCTTCTTTGGCTTCTTTGATGAAGTTCTCGGCAATCCCACGTTTGTGGTAAGCTCTAAATAGGTCGATAATTTCAGCTTCTTTCAGCGTCGTCACTAAATATTCGAAGTGCCAGAACAAGTCGTCGACGGACTTGGTAGCCTTAAGAACGACGCGTAAATGCCAGTTTTCAGGCCAACTATTCGCCCGATAATCAAGGGTGAAATAATGGTCACAAAAATCATCAGGTCGTAGCTCGGCGACACAGTCTAGAGCCAGTGAAACAAGCTTGGGATTAGACTTTAACTTGATCAGAAATTGGGTTTTCTTAGCCAAACAAAGCTGATAAAGTTCAGGAGTCGCAAAACCACTATCACCCCGGATCAATAAATTCATTCGGGGATTTGATTGATTAATAAACGCGATGATTGGTGCAAGAAATTCAGCCACACCGTGAGACGTGTAGACGTTACCAGGTCTCAATTGGGCCCCTAGAAGCATGCCAGTTAGGCCATCGAACGCAATCAGCGGGTGAAGTCCATTCGCAGCATAATGTGGATTGTAGGCCGAACCAGCTTGCCGGCCAAAGGTATCACAGTGGGTAGAGTCCACATCAAGGACCATATCAGATTGATTATTGTGGGCGATTAAACAGCGGTTAAGTGCAAGATTAAGTTGATTGAAACCAGTTGTAATCTTCTCATCTGAGTGATTAATAAAACGAGAAATCATGGGTTGAGAAGCTAACCGATCGACACCTAAGCAGAGTTTCAAAGCCACATCTTCAGAAAGGGCTTCAGTCATTGCATCATTTTGATAGCCAGCAATTTTTTGAAGTAAGAGTTGCGATAGCAACTCATAAAAGCTGTACTGCGGTCGACGACGCCACTCCACCTGGGCAAAAAAGTGCTGGACCATTTTGTCAAAGTCAAGTGAATTAAGGAAATCAGTCATTAAAAGCAGACCCGCGTCATTAGTGAGTTGAGTGCCATCGTCACAAAAAGAAATATTAGAATTGAAGTCTAGGCTACGGTCGAGTATATTAGTCATTAGGAACTCCCCTTTGATTATTGTTTTGTGTGGTAACTTCACAATACCATTGTGGGGTTCTTTTTTTAACCTTTTTTTTGGTCTCACCTGGTGGGTGAGGCCAAAAAAACTAGAGTACCCAGTAATCATAGGATTAATCGGGTACTCTAGCTATATTGATGAATATTTCAGGAATAATATTCATCGTATCACTAATTTTCAGAAATAGTGGTTTTGAAAAACGGCGATGGGAGAAACCATTATCGCTATAACTTAGTACCTGTGCTAGTAAAAATGGCGTTTCAAACGAATAAAACCGTTATGCCAGTTGGCCGAAGTAACATTCACGCGGCACATCGAGAAATCTGTGGAAGTTTAGCTTGACTACGGTTGCAAGAAAAAATGGACGCCAGCGGGTTTCTCCACTAACGTCCATTTGTTATTCTGGTTTATGGTTATCTGGTACATCGTCTTTCGGCGACATCGTCATTCGCGCTGCCCAGGACTGCATCTGATCCAAAAAGCGCTTGGACTTGGGATGCACCCCAATCTGGCTGTCATAAATTTCATCCATCAGCTGGCGCAGGGCGTGTTCCGTTTGCGGCTTGACGTTGATCGAATGCACGCGGTCCAAGTCGAGGACGGAAAATTGGCGCAGATAATAAATCGTGCGTTGGGCCAGATGCAAGCGCCGCGGGTCCATTTGCCAATGTTGCTGGCAGAGTAGGCCCCCATAGCTTTCCGAATAGTCGAAGGGCAAGTCCGTTCGGCCGCAAATGGCGCATCCCTGCAGCTGTGGCGCCACCCCAAAGGCCGGCATCAACTGAATCTCCACGATGTTGGTCACGATGGCTGCGTTCACACCGTCGTCGATCAGCGTCAGTGCGCGTTGGACCCGGTGATACCAGTCTGGTAGCGGCTGACTGTCCGGAAAGGCCTGGTCGACCAAGCTCATGATATAGGTCGCATACGCGTTCTTGAAGATATCCGCACTAATGTTTTGAAATTGCCTGGTCTCTCGGGCCGTGCGAATGTATGACAGCCCGTCGTCAGCAATATCACCGACGTAGCTACCGACCGTAAACGGCAAGATATCCGCCACCATCTTGAACCCTTTTTTCTTCGCACCACGGACCAGGAACATCTTCTTACCAAATTCCGCGGTCAAAAACTTGATCAGAAAGTCGCGTTCAGCGTAATCTCGCCGAAAAAGGAGGATGCCGTGAAAATCCGTTACGTTTCGTGCCACGACTCATCCCCCGCTTTCACTTTTATAAATCGTCCTTGCGGTACCCGTAGGACTTCAACAAGCTGGCCTTGTCGCGCCAGTTCGGTTGGACCTTGACCCACAACTGGAGGTAGACCTTACTGCCCAAAAGGTGTTCGATGTCTTGGCGGGCCATGGTTCCGATCTTCTTAAGCATGCTGCCGCCCTTACCGATCATGATGCCCTTTTGCGTCGGCCGTTCCACGATGATGGTGGCCTCAATGTGCACGTGGTCTTCGTCTTTTTGTTTCATGCTTTCAATTTCCACAGCCACTGAATGCGGCACTTCTTCACGCGTCAACATGAAGATCTTTTCGCGGATCAGTTCACTGACCACAAAACGTTCGGGGTGATCCGTGACCTGGTCTTCGGGATAGTACTGCGGTCCGTTTGGCATTTGGTCAACCAACCCCGTCAAGAGCTCATCGACGTTATTGCCTTCCAGCGCGGAAATTGGGTAGACCGCTTTCCATGGCAAGGCCGTTTGGTACTGTTCCATCACTGGCAACAGGTCGTCTGGCTTGACCTGGTCGATCTTGTTGATCAACAGGTAGACCGGCGCCTTGATGCCCTTGAGGCGGTCAATGATGAAGTTGTCACCGGCCCCGCGCTTTTCAGCGGCGTTGACCATGAACAACACGGCATCGACTTCGTTTAACGCGGACATCGCCGACTGGACCATGTAGTCGCCCAGCTTACTCTTAGGCTTGTGCACCCCCGGCGTATCAATGAAGACGATTTGGGCCTCGTCGGTGGTGTAGATCCCCTGAATCTTGTTCCGGGTCGTTTGGGCCGTATTCGACATGATGGCGATTTTTTGGCCGATCACCCGGTTTAAAAACGTTGATTTCCCCACGTTGGGCCGGCCAACGATGGCCACGAACCCTGATTTATAATTTGGATTATTCATATTTTCCTCCTAGAACCAGCGCATGAACGCCGGTAACATCACTAACGCGCCCACGATGACGGCAAAAATCGCAGCCATCAAGACACCGCCAGCCGCCACATCCTTGGCACGCTTGGCCAGGTCGTGGTAATGCTGCCCCACGACCAGGTCGACGACGGCTTCCACGATCGTATTGAGCGTTTCGGCAATCAGTACCAAGAAGATGGCCAAGACTAGCCACAGCCACTCATTGAGCGTTAACCGCAAGATGAGGCCGGCAATGACGGCCAGACTTCCCACGGCTAAGTGCTTGCGAAAATTGCGCTCGTAGTGAAAGAGCGCTCGCAGGCCATCCCACGCGTGGCCTAATGACTGGCTAAAGGCGCGATTCTTCCCCGTTTGTGGTTGCTTACCGCTTGAGGCCATAGGCATCTAAAATGTCGGCCTGGAGCTTGAACATGACTTTCTCATCTTCTGGCTCCATGTGGTCGTACCCGTTCAAGTGTAAGAAACCGTGGACCACGAGAAACCCAAGTTCCCGTTCGTAGGAATGGCCCAGATATTCCGCCTGTTCTTCTACTTTATCCATGGAAACGAAGATATCACCGATGTTTTCGGGAATCTCGGCTGCCATTTCTTCGTCCATGACCAGTGGGAAATCTTCGTCGGCATCTTCGCCATCTTCAATGGCAAAGCTGATGACATCAGTTGCCCGATCAACGCCGCGGTACTGCTTGTTGATGCGATGGATATCTTCGTTGTTCATCAACGTCACGGACATTTCCGTGTTTTCGGCTAGCTTCAGGTATTTACCGGCGTACTCCAAGACGTCCTTGATCATGTCAACGTGCTTGGCAGGAACGCCATCTTTGGTTTTATCGTAAATCTCTAAGTCCATTATTTCTTAGCTCCATTTGGTTTAGTATCGTTGGCCTCGTAAGCGTTGATGATGCGGGCCACGACTGGGTGACGAACGACATCGTCCGCGCTAAAGGTAACAAAGTTAATGTGTGAGACGTTTTGTAAAATGTGTTGTGCTTGGATCAACCCAGACTTGGCGTTGTTCGGCAGGTCGATCTGAGAAATATCCCCGTTGACGATCATCTTTGAGCCAAAGCCCAGCCGCGTCAAGAACATCTTCATCTGCATGTTGGTCGTGTTCTGCGCCTCATCCAAGATGACGAAGGCCGACTCCAAAGTCCGCCCGCGCATGTAGGCCAGCGGGGCGATTTCAATCACGCCACGATCCATTAAGCGCGTCGTATGTTCAGCGCCTAAAATGGCGTACAGGGCGTCGTAAATCGGCCGCAAGTAAGGATCAACCTTTTCCTTTAAGTCCCCCGGCAAGAAGCCCAAGCTTTCCCCCGCTTCCACGGCGGGCCGGGTGATGATCAGCTTCTCCACGTCACCGTGCTTTAAGGCGGCTACGGCCATGACCACGGCCAGGTAGGTCTTCCCAGTCCCGGCTGGGCCGATACCAAAGGTAATGTCGTTGTGCTTGATGGAATCAATGTATTGGCGTTGGCCAAAGTTCTTGACCCGCACTGGACGGCCCTTGGCGTCATTGATCAATTTTTCGGTGTAGAAATCTTTGAAGTACGTGAGGGTACCCTTATTCGCCATCTTCATGGCACTGATGACATCAGCGCTGTTCAGCTTGATACCCTTGGCCAACAGGTCACTCATGTTCCGTAAGATAGCCAGCGTTTGGTTCACGGTCTCAGCCGCACCGGAGACTTTGATTGAATTGCCAAAGGGCTTGATCACAACGTTTTGGCCCTCTTCCAGGATGGTGACAAACTGATCCTGCGTCCCTAACAGACCAACTTCGTCCTCGGGGCGTTCCAAGATATATTCTTTTTCAATCGTTGCGTTCTCAGTCAAATACGGTGGCTCCTTTATTTTAAATTTTTAGGTCGTTCGTGTGGCACTGGCCGGGAGCTTTTCCCGTAAAATCACGGTAAAAGCGGCGGTCACGTGGCGATGTCCGGTTAGCGTGTCAGCCAACCAACACCTGCCAGAGCCCAGACCTCTGATACTCAAATTTTAGCATACCGCCGGGGATTGTAAAAGGATTCAGCGTGAAAAGTCTGGTGGATGAGAATTGCCTAAGTTTTTTACCCCAACTGAAGGTGTTTCCCAGAGTAGGTGTAACTGCTGGTTGACAGCGAAACCTGTTTTCACCAATCTCAGCGGTCAGAATGCTCTTGAACCAGTATTCAATGTTTTAGACACAAAACGACAGCAATTTTCAGCTGTCGTTTTAACAATAATTCACAAGCTATTTAACAGTCATTACCAGCTTTTTATTAGCAGTAACATATTGCCCATTTGAGAGAATAAATCTAGTTGTTAGATTATGCCTCTTGATTCCTGTTATTGTCAGTGTTTTACCCTGCTTAACGTGTTTTGTTTGATTAGTCAGGTCCATATTTTTGTAGACATTAATTCCTGACTTACTGAGGACCTTGATCTGCTTAGCAACCTTCTGATAATAAACTGGAGCAATGAAGTCCTTCTTAGCCGTAACATACCCGGTCTTACCGGCCGTCTTACTGTTGTGGTTGACATCTTTAACTTGATAGCGCAGTAGCCCAGCTTTTGAATGTGCATAGCCAGTTACGACAAACATTGGACGTTGAGTTCGTTTTGCCTTTGCATATTTGACAATTCTTTGGGACTTCTTGAAGGTTGGATTTTGATATAGATAGAACGTCTTTAATCCGAAAACGGCTGAACGCTTAGGGGCAATCGTTGCCGTTTCCAAAGCTTTAACATTCAGTGTTACCGTCATTGTTTTACCATTATCCGCTTTAAGAATGACATCATAGGTGCCTGGCTTACTTAGGTCAGCTTGACTGGTATCCACGCTGACTGGAATCGTACTTCCGGCACTATCCGTTGCGTGAGCGTTAAACGTTTCAGCGGTTACTTTTTGGCCAACAGTGATTGTTGCTTGTTTGTCAGCCGTTAAACTTGCAGAATCAGTTGAACTTGGTGAGGTCGTTTGACTACCAGGCTTCACGTAATGAACGGTGGTAACATTATCTTCTTTCTGATTATCAAAGCCAACGGTCACAATCTTTTTATCAGGAACATATCCTTCAACTGCTGGGCTCTCAATATCTGCTGACGCTTTTCCTTCGTAGCCAGTAATAACAGTATCGCTCGCAGCTTTAGATCCATCAGGTAATACGTATTTAATTGTCATTTTATAATTGTTCTTCTTAATATAAACAATGAAGTCTGGCAATAGATAATCAGAGTTTGCATTTTCAGCACTAGCCGTAACTTTCCAAGGGGTCACAATTTTCTGTGCTTCTGCTCGCGTTTTTTCCATGTCGACTGATGAATTTGGAAATGTTGACAAGAAATTATTGGCAGTGTCTTCAACGAATGAGGTACTTACAGGCCCCCCCTCAGCCAGAATGTCATTCAACCTCGTAGTAGCTTCCGGAGCTAATATAATGTTATTTGAATAGTCAAAAATGATATTGATTTCGTCATATGCATTTTTATGCTCTTGATATTGAGACTTCATCATCTCATGCAAAAAGTTGTTAGCTGTGTCGCTCTTATTAACATAACTGCCATCAAGCTGTCCCTTGATGAAGCCGGCTCCTCCCCCAATATTTACTTTGTTAAGACTATCTTCTTCAGACTCCATAAAGACTTTCATCCCAAAATAATAAAATGGTGTCGTCTCCGCAACCGCCTTTTTAGAATTTGTAACTAGTCCTAGAGCGAACACGACAATTATGGTACAAAGACTTAACAAAATCCGCTTAAATATTCGTCTATTATGCATTATTCTCACCTCGTTACAATTGTACCATTTTAGACATATTTTTGGCCATAAAATATTGATAGATGCAAGTACAATTTGAGACTAAAGTCGGCACTTCAAGGGGCACAAAAAACGGTTCAATTATAAATCCACATATTCAAACAAATGATTTATAAACTGTGACAACCCTTTAGTTTGCTCCCCTCCGACCTCCACCACCGGGTCTAACGGCTCGTACCGAGCCTAGCGCAAGAAGCGCGCTTAGTGATAAGTGATTTGAGAACCGTTTCAAAAGGAAAAGAGCAGCTCACCCATTTTCTCCAGTTTTTCGTTCGACGCCACAAAGTATTGTGAAGCTATCGTCAAGCATCCGCCATACGATTCAAATTTAGATATTCAGCGTATCACAGAAGCCGCATACCAGTTAGCTTAAGATGAACACCAACGTGGCAATTACGAACAAAACATGGGAAAAACTGAATTAGAATCCCTGTCGTACCAACCCTTCTTAGAATTGACCACTTAAATTCCTTGAAAATCTGGCCTTGAAAATCAATTAACGTTCGGCTCAAAAACAATTTCCGGTACGTTAGTCAGTCCCTCGCCAAGATGGCATGTGCTAAATGTAGTTGCTATCTGGATGAGACGACAACTTATACACTGAAGGCGGAAACTGGCTCTGCTACGTTGGAACTGGGGTACATGACGGCGCAAAATAAGAATGCGTTATGCTAGTACCTGAAATGTGCTGGATTTCTTCGCCGTTTTGAAAGGTGTACTTTAACGCACTTAAAAATTTCATTTTTCAAACGAAAAAGCCCGGGTACGCGGCCCAGACCCTTTGTAACAGCATCACAATGATGTTGCGGCTTACTTATTTAATTGGGCCTTGACCGTCTTATTAACGATGGCCCCGTCGGCCTTGCCCTTTACTTGCGGCATGACCACACCCATGACCTTACCGAAGTCGCCCATGCCACTAGCGGACACCTTGGCAATGCTGTCGGCCACGATCTTAGCAATTTCGTCTTCACTCAATTGCTTAGGCGCATACTTTTCCACGATAGCGATTTCGGCCTTAACGCCTTCCACCAAGTCATCCCGGTTGCCCTTGGCAAATTCTGTCATGGATTCCTTGCGTTGCTTCAATTCGCGGGAAACGACCGTGAGTTCTTCATCAGTGGTCAGGTCGTGACCTTGCTTGACCTTTTCATTCGTCAAAGCGGCCTTCATCATCCGAATCACGTTCAGGGAAAGCTTGTCGTGGGCCTTCATGGCCGTCTTTAAATCAGTGTTGAGTTGGGTTTCTAAACTCATGTCATGTCCTCCTAAAAATTATGGTTACTATTTAGTGTACACCTGATTGTCGTCAACGTCAGTTATTCAAAGCGAAAAATATTGACGACCGCTAATAAGGCCCTGGCTCGTCCACAAAAACGCTGATTGAACTAACCACTGAGGCCCTCAGAGGCTTCACAATTGTTTTCCCCCGCGATTTGCGGTAGCCTAGCCCTAACACAGAAAGGAAGTTTGCTATGACAGATATGCGGGCAATTGGGTTTACCCAAAACCTACCAATCACGGACGAACACAGTTTTTTCGCGTTTTTTGAGCCCAAGCCGACACCAACGGGCCATGACATCTTGGTCAAGATCGTTGCCACCTCGGTGAACCCCGTCGACACCGCCGTGCGTCGGGGAACGACCGAAAAGCTAGCACAGCCCAAGGTCGTGGGCCACGACGCCTATGGCATTGTGGACGCCGTGGGTGACGCGGTTAGCCTCTTTCACCCCGGTGACCGGGTTTGGTACGCCGGCTCCTTCAAACGGCCAGGGACGGACAGCGAGTACCATTTGGTCGACGAACGCATCGTTGGCCCAGCGCCACAATCACTGAATCCGGCCCAAGCCGCCGCCATGCCCCTGACTGCACTAACGGCCTGGGAAGCCCTCTTTGAACAAATGCACCTGAGTATCGACACGCCAAAAGCCAACGCCGGCAAAACCATCTTAATCATCAACGGTGCCGGTGGTGTGGGGTCCATGGCCACACAATTGGCGCACCTAGCTGGCCTGACCGTCATTGCCACTGCCTCACGCCCAGAAACGATTGCCTGGACACAAGCACACGGGGCCAATCAGGTGGTCAATCACCGCCAGGACTTAGTGCCTCAGGTCCAAGCACTCGGTTATCCAACGGTGGACTACATCTTAGAGCTAAGCAATCTGAACCAGCATTGGCCAGAGATTACGTCATTGATCCGGCCCAGTGGCACCATCGTTTCCATCACGGGAAGCGACACCCCCATTGACCTGCGCGCCTTGAAACAAAAGCGGGCCACGTTTGCCTGGGAATGGATGTTCACCAAGTCCTTCTTCGGTACGCCAGATCTGCTGAGTCAACACGACACACTGACCCGGGTCGCCCAGCTGGTGGACGCCGGTGACCTGATCACGACACTAACCAAGACCCTCTCACCGATCAACGCCACCAACTTGCGCCAGGCCCACGAACTGGTCGAGTCTAACCGCATGATCGGTAAGGTCGTCTTAACCAACGCACCGCAATAATGGTTTCCTTAAGAATTTGGGCGTTGCGTCCAAATTCTTTTTTTCGTAAACAAAAACCCCAGAACAAATACATGTCCTGAGGTCTTTGAGTTAAATACAAAAAAGCTTTTAGTAACGCTTCTTCTTGGCTTTACGCTTACGCGCAGCTTCTGATTTTAACTTTTTCTTCACACTTGGTTTTTCGTAAAATTCACGCTTACGGTATTCTTGTAAAGTACCGCTACGGGAAACCGTACGTTTGAAGCGCCGAAGAGCGTCGTCAAAAGACTCGTTTTTGCGAACGACTGTCTTTGCCATATAAAATTCCCTCCCTCCGAGCACAAGTAATAACGTCGGTTGGAATTGCTCCACCGGCGTAACGGTTCTTAACTATTATACATAATCACTCAAACCGCGTCAATAACACAAGCAAATAAATTTGAACCGTTTTATCTGCCGGGGTACACTAGAAGAAAACATTAGAGGAGTTGCTCGCCCATGCAGCAAATTACAATTTTCGTGATTTCCGATTCATCTGGTGAAACCGCCCTCACCGTTGCGCAGACGGCGGTTTCCCAATACCCCGCGGTTCAGGCCAGTTATCAGCGGTTCCCGTTTATCCAAACCGACTCGATTCTAGACGGTATTTTGAATCTAGCCAAGAAGCAACGAGCCATGATTTTCCACACGCTCGTGAGTCCCAAATTAAGTCAACGTGTCCGTGAATTTGCGGATAAAAATTTATTACATCATTTTGACTGTATTCAACCGGCCATGGCCGTGATGCATCAAGCCACTGGTTTGGAACCAGAAGGCGTGCCTGGGTTGGTCCACAACCTAAACGATACCTATTTCGACCGTATCGCCGCCATGGAGTTCGCCGTGACCTATGATGATGGGAAAGACCCCACTGGCCTGTTAAAGGCAGACATCGTCATTTTGGGCGTCTCACGGACGTCTAAGACCCCGTTGTCCTTGTTCCTGGCCAACCGTAACCTACGCGTCGCCAACCTGCCGCTGTCGCCCAAGACACAATTGCCCGATGAGCTCTGGCAGGTCGACCCCAAGCGTATCTTTGGCCTGACGAACAAACCGGACATTCTCCGTAAGATTCGCCAAGAGCGGATGATCTCTTATGGTCTCCCCGCCGACAGCGCCTATTCCGACACGAAAAAAATCACGGAGGAATTGGATTACGCACAGAAGCTCTACAAAAAGATTGGCTGCCTAGTCATTGACGTGTCCAACAAGTCAATTGAAGAGACGGCGACGTTGATCATGGAAAGCGTGGATTATGATTTGATCCCGCATCCCCTGGCCGACTAACTAGACGCTAACACAAAAGGTGATTTTCTGAAAGCCAACCGGCCGCCAGAAAATCACCTTTTTTATCTATATTTTGACAATGTCACGGTATGAACTGACCGCCTTCCGTGTCCGTCAAATATGAGCCGGAACGCGGCGGGACGAGCCGAAAAACGCGTCTCAAAGACGCCAGTTCCCTAACGCGTCAAAAATGCCGTAAAGGCTTTTCCTGCCAACGCATCAGCTTCCAGCTCTGGATTGAACTGCTGATGCTTGAGCATGGCGACTTCATACCCGTGAGGATTGACGCCGTGTTTGCGGTCCGGACCGATCAACGGCGTTTCCATGATCTTGGGCACCGTTGCCAGTTGGGGATGATGGGCCACGTTATTTAAGACGTCAAAGCCCAGGGTTCCGTAACCGATGTTGGTGTGACGGTCCTTGTGACTTCCCTGTGGATTCTTGGAATCATTGAGGTGAATGACCTTGAGCTTGTCCAGGCCGATCACGTGGTCGAACTCCGCCAAGACCCCGTCAAAGTCCGTGGCGATTGCGTAACCGGCATCGCTGGTATGACAGGTATCGAAGCACACGGACAGCCGGTCGTTGTGCGCCGTGGCGGACATGATGGCGGCCAGCTCCTCGAAGGTCCGGCCCACTTCCGTTCCCTTACCGGCCATCGTCTCTAAAGCAATTTGCACCGGTTCATCAGCAGCCGCCAGGATTTCATCCAAGCCCTGCGCGATTTGGGCAATGGCGGCATCCGGTCCGGCACCCACGTGAGCGCCCGGATGCAAAACGATTTGCGTGGCCCCCAAGGCCGCGGCACGTTTGACCTCGGCCGTCAAGAACTCGACCGCAAAGGCGTAGTTCTGGGGCTTGGTCGTATTGCCCAGGTTGACCACGTATGGGGCATGGACCACGACAGCCCGTTGGTCATGATCTGCCATGTAGGCCTTGCCCGCCGCAATATTTAGCTCATCAATGGGCTTGCGCCGCGTGTTTTGCGGTGCGCCCGTGTACACCATGAAGACATTTTCATCATAGCTGGCTGCTTCTTCCGCTGACCCCAGCAACATGTCTTTCCATTTCATGCTCACGTGTGATCCGATTAAAAATTCTGTCATTTTGACGCACCCTTTCCGTGTAAAATCACCTGCACCACTTGTTGACTCGCCGTGCCGTCTTCCCAATCACAAAATTTGTGATAAAAAGCCGCTTGGCGTTCCTGATAGCCTGGAAAATCACCGTTTTGTCGCCACTGATCCAGTTGTTGATAAAAAGCCGTCGCCGTGGTGACCAGGGGACCAGGAATCTCGCGTTCATAATCAAAGTAGAATCCCCGCAACTGGTCACGGTAATGCTCCAGGTCGTAGGCGAAGAATAATTCCGGCCGTTTCAGATTGGCGAAGTCAAACATGACCGACGAATAGTCCGTGATCAACAAATCTGAAATCAAATACAACTGGGCAATATCCGTTTCCGCCAGCACGGTCACCCGGTCCTCGAACCCGTGAATATCAATGGCGTCCTTGACCAAGTAGTGTGGCCGAATGATCAGGTGGGTTCCCGCCGGTACATGGGCAAAGAACGTGGCCAAATCAAAGGGCAAATCAAACTGATACACGCCAGGACGCACGGCCATGTCATCCCGCCAAGTCGGCGCATAGGTCACGACCGGCCCGCTCACCTGTCCCAGCAGACGTTGCCGCAGCGCCTGTTGTGCGGCTGCGTCGGTGGTATAGAGGACGTCGTTTCGCGGATAACCGATCGACAAGAATTGATTTTTGAAACCAAAAGCCGACTTGAAGATCTCCTGCGAATAGCGATTCGGCGCAATCAAATAGTTCCACCGACTGGCAGCCGTCTTGAACTGTTGATGATAGTCGGCCGTACTGGTACCGGGAATCGCAACGTGAGTGATGTCGGCCCCCAATTTCTTCAGGGGCGTCCCGTGCCAGGTCTGAATCGTGGTCGTGTGTCGATTGGACCGCCACCAGTTGGGCAGCCGGGAGTTCAGGACCCAAAACTCCGCGCGGGCCATCAAATAGACCCAGCGTGGCGTGAAGCGTTTGACCAATTGAATCTCCGGGTACTTGTCCTTGAGACTGGCGTATTCCCGGGGCTTGACGCTGAAATAAGCCGTGTGGGCGTAGGCCGGATCGGTCTTGAGCAATTCGCGGTAAATCGCCGCCGGATTATCATTGACGTCCTTACCGTTGAAACTTTCAAAGATGACTTGTCGCCGCTTAATGGGTAAACAAATAAGCCCATCGTTCAACACGATGAGCCCATAGCGAGCAACGAGCTTCAATGACTGGATGAGACTGTGTGATCGCGTCATTTTAGCGTGCTCCTTTCAAATTAAATTAAATCAACGAATCGTGACCGGAACTTGTAGTGCAAGTGAGACCCAATCAGTAAGACGAAGATGACGAATAACCAGAATTCTAGCGTCAATAGTGGGTGTTGCCAGAACCAGCCGGTCCCGATGAAGGATTCCCGGAACCCATTTACGATGTAGTAGTATGGGTTCAATTCCAATAAATGGACAAATGGTGCCGGGAATGACGTGGTCACAAAGTTAAACAGCACACCAGACACGTAGAATAACATCCGCATGACGGACTGCAACAGGATGTGGTAGTCCCGCACTAACAAACTAATGCAGGAGTTCAAGATTCCCAAGGCCACCAATAAACAAATCATGGCGAAGAAGTAGTAGATCCACTGGAACCAAGATACCTTTGGATAAACGCCGTTCAACAGACCGATGAAAATCGAGAAGACCATCATCGTCCAAAATGAACTCAGATTGCTGACGATCTTGATCGTTGGTAAGGCGGATACCGGGAATTTCATCTTGGCCACCATATTGACCCGTTGGTAGATACTCTTTGACGCGTCCAACGTGGCCCGGTTCATGAAGAACCATGGTGTGATCCCGATAACCATCCAAGGCAGGTAACCCACTCCGTTTAACGGCTGGCCGTGCTTTAACCCGACACCGAAGACTAACCAGTAGATGGCGATTTGAATCAAGGGATATAAGTACTCCCATGCCAAACCTAAGTAGTGACTCTGATAACTTGCTTGGTCCTCATAGCGAGAAATTCGGAAAATAATGCCGACACTCGAGAACTGTTCTTTAAATAAGGTCATGACCTCTTTCAAGGCACTGCACTCCTTTAATTTTAATCGGATAATTGCGCAAGGTAACGGGCAACCACGCGTTTAGTCGCGTGGCCGTCATTGGCGCGATTCCAATGTTGATTGAATTGGGTAAGCTCGGTTGCGGCATCCGTCTCGATAGCCGCAGCCAATTGGTCGTTGGTCGCAATGACCGGACCGGGTAACCAGTCCAACAAGTCGGCTTGCACGCCGGGGTCTTGCCGGTAGGTTGGTAAATCAAAGAGGTAAAACAACAGGCTGTGCGCATTGGGCAATAGACTGTAATCGAAGGCCACTGAAGAGTAATCCGTCACCAATGTTTCGGCGACCGTCAATAGCTCCGTCGTGCTCAACGTTGGTGCGGCTACTCCCTGCGGTCCTAATTGTCGCTGCAGGTCGTCCGCTGTCGTTGCCAATGCCGGGTGGAGTTTGACCACCACTCGAGCCGTTGGATCACGCCGTAACGCCGCGTCTAAGCCCTCTGGCGGTGTGAACGTGACCCCTTCACGGTAGGTTGGCGCATACAAGATGACGCGGTGCCCCTTTAAGGCTGGCGCTTGTTGCCATACCCGCTGCTGGGTGGCAGCCACCCAACTGGCATCTTGTAGACGGTCCGATCGTGGATAACCCAGAACCTGCATCCGCGCTAACGGCACGCGATAACTGGTCGCAAAGACCTGACCCATGGCTGGGGCACCAACGACGTACTCATCGAAATGGTCGTAAACGGCCTGAAACCGCCGCTGATCACTCGCTGAGCGCTGAGCCGTGGTGGGGTCATCCCAGCCAAAGCGCTTGATGGCACCTGCCGCATGCCACAATTGGACAATGCGCATGCGCCGGGGATGGTAAAGCCCGCCCAAGAAAGCGTAATAGTTATCGCAAAATAAGATCCGGGCCCGCATGATCTGCGGAATTCCCGTGAAAACAAAGGGAATATTATCCTGAAACGACCGCACAGTGATTCCCGCCGCAGCTAACTCATCCGCCGCAGCTTGACACTTCGGCCGATAAAAGACCACTAACCGGTGACCAGCGGGCATTTTCGCCGCCAACGCCTGGATAAATGGCAGATTATCAGCAAAACTTAAGAGGTAAACCACGTCCTTTTGGCGGCGCCCCGCCCACAGTAGCGACATCAGTCGTACTAACCACAAATAAATCTCTTTCATGTTAATCACCAATATCACTAAATTTCGCTGTCCATAACACCGAGAATTATACCACATCTACCGGCGGAACCTAGCAGTTTTTAGCAACCTTTAACAGTTTGGGGCCAAACTATCGCTAAGTTCTAAGAATTTGTTAAGTTCACTGGCTAACTGGTCACAAATTGGCCGGCGCTTTCGTTTGTATTGGTGTGAGGAAAATATTGTCCGTGCTGGCCACTGGACATGAACTGGCCGCCTCCCGTCCGTCAAATATGGGCTGGAACGCGGTGGGCGGACCGGACCGAGCCTGAGAAGCGGTCTCGGCCTCGCTTTGAGCCGAAATTCACGTCTCAAAGACGCCAGTTTTCTAACCAGCCAAGACCGCTGCTAAGAAAACTCCCACGGCTGAGCCCATATTTGACGAACTTCCGGCTACAGAGATGTTCAACCACAATCAGTTTAATGCTTGACAACAGGCGAGCTGCGGTCAACTCTGATTCAATTCAGCGTCGATTAACTACCACTTCACCATTTACTATAACTTAACGCATTTGGCTGAAGGTACCCAGCGACACAGATTCCCGATTTCCCAACTCACTCCTCCAACAAAAAAGGTCGGACCCTCGCCCGACCTCGCAACTTTACTATTGGTTTCTTACCACTTTGGCTCGTAGAAGTGACCCAACACCTTGACCGTATCCGAGATACTGACAAAGGCCTTGGGGTCCGCCTCTTCCATCGCCGTTTCCAGTGCATCCATTTCGTATCGGGTAATCACTGTAAACAGAATCGTCTTCTCATCGTGGCGATACGCCCCTTCTGCCCCGTGGACGATGGTGATACCGCGGCGCATGTGGTTTTGAATACTGTCGATCACCGTCTTGGGCCGATCCGTAATGACCATGACCTGCATCCGTTGTTGACGGGTGAACGTCATGTCGATGACCTTGGCGTTGACGAACAGTCCCAACGCTGAGTACAGGGCGTATGGCCAACCGTAGACAAAGCCGGCACTGATGACAATCAAACTGTTAAACGCAATGTTGATAGTCCCCATGCTCCGGCCCGTTTTTCGCCGCAACACAATGCCGATGATATCTAACCCACCGGTCGAGATCCCATTTTTCAGTGCAAATCCGGTCCCAAATCCGTTGACCGCACCCCCGAAGATCGCACAGATGATCGGGTCGCTGGTCAGGTGGACGGGTTGGATCACCCGAATCATGACCGAAGCGAACAGGACACAGATAAACGTAAATACCGTGAAAGACTTACCAATTTGTTTCCAAGCCAGAAAGAACATGGGAATGTTGATCAAGAACAGCCCTAGCGCCGTCGTGATATGAAATGCGCCTAGACCGGCCGTTAAACTGTTGACCAACTGCGCTAACCCAGTGACCCCGGAAGAATAAATATGTCCCGGCGTCCAGAAAAAGTTCACCGCAATCGACACCAGAACCCCGTAGAAAAAGGCAACGGAGAACTTTGCCGTATAGGTATGCCGTTTTAACAACTGCTGCACATCATCCATGATTTAAATACCGACCTCGCTTATTCGTTTGTCATACTTCATACTATGCTCGGCTTAGTATAGCATTTAATTACCGTTTCGGCCACGGCAAACGCCAGGTTTTAGCAGTTTCTAATCTTTCTGAGGCAAATTGACAGTTCAGTTACAAAACCATCTTCAGGCAACACTATTCCTGCATCCAATGTTGCTTGATAAAGGCTTCACGACCACCGGCTTCTTGTTGCGCCATCCGCGCTGGGTTCTTTTGATAAAATTGTTGGTGGCGTTCTTCGGCGGGATAAAATGGCTGGGCCACTTGAATTTGCGTCACGATTGGTTTCGTAAACTGTTCACGGTCCTGCAAGGCTTGACGCGAGGCCCGTGCAATCTTATCCTGAGCCGCACTGTTCACGAAGATGACCGGCCGATAGTTACTGCCACGGTCTTGGAACTGGCCACCGGCATCGGTCGGGTCCGTCTGTTGCCAGTACAGCTCGACCAATTGCTGATAGCTAACGACTTGTGGGTCGAACCAAATCTTCACGGCCTCCGTGTGCCCCGTCGTTTGGCTCTTAACTTGCTCATAAGTTGGATTGGCGACCGTGCCGCCCGTATACCCAGAGAGCACCTTCTTGATGCCGGGGAATGTCTCAAACGGCTGAAGCATACACCAGAAGCAGCCGCCAGCAAATGTTGCAGTTTCCGTTTCACTCATCATAATCACTCCAATTTCTAATGTTTCCATTACACGACTTTTTGCCGGTCAGGTCAACCATTTTGCTAGAAAATCCGTAATTTTAGCCTGATAAACCCACCGCTAAGGAAACTCCCACGGCTGAGCTCATCTTGGACGCGACTCCCGGCTACAAAGGTGATTGCTAACATCAACTGCTTTAGCCCCGATGACAGCTAGTTGGCAACCACTGACTGACGTATGAGCCTCACTTAACTGGTCCAAAGAACCTCAAAAAGAAAAAACCACTGTCCACCCTTCTTAGGTAGTCCAGTGGTTCTTCATTTAAAGTCGCTTTAGCCCAACGTCTTTGACTAAAACTATCATGCCAAATCCAGCATCACGAGCAGAATGCTTGATCCACTGTTGTGACGCCATCTTCATCCACGATGCTAGTCTTCTGAGTCGTCTTTCTTAGCAATCAACAAGTCCAGGTCCAACAATTGCTTGTCAGCAACCGTCGATGGGGCTTCAGTCATTGGTTCCGTTGCCTTCGAGTTCTTAGGGAAGGCAATGACGTCACGGATGTTGTCGCGCTTAGCTAACAAGCGGGCAAACCGATCCAACCCAATGGCCAGACCACCATGAGGCGGGAAGCCGTAATCCAAGGCTTTCAACAGGAAACCAAATTGCTTTTCGGCTCGTTCTGGCGTGAAGCCTAAGGCCTTTAACATCTTCATTTGTAACTCGCGAGTGTGAATCCGGATGGACCCGCCACCTAATTCGAGACCGTTCAAGATGATGTCGTAGCTTTGAGCGTAGGCCTTGTGTGGGTCTTCGCCATCGTTCAAGTAATGCGCATCCCCTTCGGCTGGCATCGTGAATGGGTGGTGCGCTGGTACCCAACGTTCCAAGTCAACATCGTAATCGAACAATGGCCAGTTGACGATCCACAGGAAGGCCCACTTGTTTTGGTCGATCATGTCTTGTTCCTTGGCAATCGCTACCCGCAGGTAACCCAACGTCTGGGCAACGACCCGCTTGGAGTCAGCGGCAAACAGCAACAGGTCGCCACTCTTGGCGCCGGTTGCGGACGTGATTTGGTCGAACCAGTCGCCTTCCTTGAAGAACTTGGCGATTGGACCGCTAAAACCGTCGTCCGTGACCTTCATCCAAGCCAAGCCCTTAGCACCGAAGCGTTCGATGTATTGGCCGTACTTGTCGATGTCCTTACGGCTGTACAAGTCAGCCCCACCAGGAACGGCAATGGCCTTGACTTGACCGCCGTTCGCAACGGCACCCGAGAAGACTTTGAAGTCGGTGTTGGCCATGATGGCAGACAGGTCCTTCAATTCCATGCCGAAGCGGACGTCGGGTTGGTCGGTCCCAAAGCGGGCCATGGAGTCATCCCAGTCCATCCGTTCGAATGGCAACTTAACGTCAACGTTCAGTGTGTCCTTCATGACCTTGGCAATCAAGCCTTCGGTCAGGTCCTGGATCTCTTCGGCCGTCAGGAAGGACGTTTCCAAGTCGATCTGGGTAAATTCTGGTTGGCGGTCACCACGCAAGTCTTCGTCCCGGAAACAACGGGCGATTTGGTAGTACCGGTCAAAGCCAGACCCCATCAACAATTGCTTAAACAATTGTGGGGATTGTGGCAAGGCGTAGAAATGGCCAGGGTAGATCCGTGAAGGTACCAGGTAATCCCGGGCCCCTTCAGGCGTGGACTTGGTCAAGTCTGGCGTTTCGATGTCGATAAAGCCATTCTTGTCGAAGTAACTGTGGACGGATTGGACGATTCGGTTACGTAACATCAAGGCCTTTTGCATTTCTGGCCGGCGTAAGTCTAAGTAACGGTATTGTAAACGCAGGTCGTCGGAGGCGTTGACGTTGTCTTTGATTTCAAATGGCAATTCCTTGGCCTTGTTCAACAGGTTGATGCCATGCACCCGGACCTCAACTTTACCAGTCCGCATGTCGGGGTTCACTTCTTTTGGTGCCCGGGCAACAACTTCTCCTTGCACTTCAATGACGTATTCGCTCCGCAGTTGGTCAGCGACAGCCAATGCATCCTTGCCGTATTCTTCACTGAAGACCAGTTGGACGATGCCTTCGCGGTCCCGCAAGTCGATGAAGATCAGACTCCCGAGGTCCCGGCGCTTTTGCACCCAACCCTTTAAGACAACAGTTTGGTCGAGGTATTGTTCGTCAACTAAACCGGCATAAGTGGTTCGTTTTAAATTCTTTTCCATGTCTTTCCCCTCTTATTTCGCCGTGAACCGTGTTGCCACGACGTTTTGAAAATCTTGATAAATGTCCGCCAACGGCACACTGACTTCTTCACCCGTGGCCATGGACTTCAGGTTGGCCGTTTGGTTGGCCAGCTCTTGGTCACCAATGGTCAAGGTGTAAGCCGCATCCAACCGGTTAGCCGTCTTGAATTGCGCCTTGGGCTTCCGGCTCAGGTAATCCCGGTCGGCCGTTAACCCAGCTTGGCGAATAGCCTGAACCAACTTCAACGTCTCCAGCGACGTGTCATCACCGATGCCCACGACGTAAACGTCTAACGGGTGGTCGTTAGGAATGGCCACTTTTTCGGCCTGCATCAACAGAACCAAACGTTCCACGCCTAATCCAAAGCCAACACCTGGCATGTCTGGGCCACCGAGCTCTTCAACCAAGCCGTTGTAGCGGCCCCCGGCTAAGACGGTCGTGTACCCTTCGCCTAAGGCTGGTGAGTCGGCCATGATTTCAAAGATGGTGTGGTTGTAATAATCCAACCCCCGCACCATGGTGGCGTCAACGTCATAGGCAATGCCTAAGGCGTCTAAGCTGGCCTTGACCCGGTCAAAATGGGCCGTGGCATCCGGCGTCAGGAAGTCCAAGATGGATGGTGCATCGGCCACGATCTCTTGGTCGTGCTTATCCTTGCTGTCCAAGACCCGCAGTGGGTTCTTGTGCAGACGTACCTTGGAATCGTCACTCAATTCATCAAAGTGGGGTTCCAAGAAGTCGATCAAGGCTTGACGGTAGTTGTCCCGCGTTTCCTTGTCACCCAAGGTGTTCAGGGCCAAACGCAAATGGGTCAAGCCCAGCTTGCTCAAGAGGTTCATCCCCAAGGCAATGACTTCCACGTCCAATTCGGGCGCGTCACTACCGAAGGCTTCCACCCCGATTTGGTGGAATTGCCGTTGCCGACCGGATTGTGGCCGTTCATAACGGAACATCGGGCCCATGTAGTAGACCTTGTAAGGCTTTTGCGTCTCTGGACCATATAATTTATTCTCGACGAAGGCGCGGACAACACCGGCGGTACCTTCTGGCCGCAAGGATAAGTGCCGATCCCCCTTATCCTTAAAATCATACATTTCTTTGGTAACGATGTCTGACGTATCTCCCGAAGTCCGTGAAAAGACTTCAAAGTTTTCAAACATCGGCGTCCGAATCTCTTCGAACCGATAATTAGCAAACAACTGGCGCGCGGTGGCTTCGACGAACTGCCAAGTTTGTGAGTCGCCTGGTAAAATATCCGCCGTTCCCTTTGGTCGTTGATAACGCATGAGCATTCTCCCTTCCGACTCCTGTAGAAAATAAAAAACGCCCCTGTCAATTGACAAGGGCGCAGGTATGCACGGTACCACCTTTTTAAAATTCTCTGCAGGATAACGTTGCAAACGAATGA
Organism: Levilactobacillus brevis; assembly: GCA_003666485.1. Taxonomy (GTDB): domain Bacteria; phylum Bacillota; class Bacilli; order Lactobacillales; family Lactobacillaceae; genus Levilactobacillus; species Levilactobacillus yiduensis. The sequence goes on along the minus strand of CP032931.1, from coordinate 1,985,986 downwards.
CGACGAGCGCCATTAGCCTCAAGAGTGTCTTCCAAGTGACCACGCTAGTCGCTTTCAGCAACGCGACTTCTCTGTAAACGGGTTGACTCTTACTATTCTCTCTCATTGGCAATCTATTTTATTCTTCCTAAGAATACTGAAAATCAACTGAAAAGTCAAGGCTGGTTCTGAGCTAGCTGAAAATCATTTACGATTTGCGGTGGTTTCCGCCTTGCCGTTCGCTAGAGATGCGTTGGAACGCTGTGGACGACGGACCGAGCCAAAGTGCGGTCTCGGCCCTCAGCTTGGAGCCGATAACCCGCGTCTCCAAGCTGCAGTTTCCTAACCGGCTTTGCCGCTAAGGAAACTCCCACGGCTGAACGCATCTCTAGCGAACTATCGGCTACGGTAGTGGTTATCAACAACCACCATAGATATCACCTGGTCATTTTTCTAATTATTATTCAAATTACCCCAATTGTAAGGCCAAGAAATTCTTCTGTCATCGTCAATCAGAAATGACGTCAGATAGTTTAATTTTCGAACCGGGATTGTCCCTCTAACAAGTACCCGCTGCCTGAATACGGACATTGGCCTAAATAGTTTCCCATTTCAACCTTACCATCACTACCAAACACTGGTTTAAACCGCCTTAACTTTGCCGTGGTATAATGAAAACTAATTTACTAAAGGAGTACACCCATGCATTTCAAACCACGCAATTGGCCTGGCCTGGTGACGGGTCTGGTCATTCTCTTAATTGCTGGCGGGTTGCTATATACCTTCACCCAGCACAACGCCGTTACCGCTACCGTTAGCAATCTGAACCTGCGAAATGGCCCTGGCTTGACGTACAGCGTCACCCACAAGGTCAAAAAGAATAGTCGTTTAACCATTTTAGGTGAAAAAGATAATTGGTATCACGTCCGCGACAGTCAGAATCATTTTGGCTGGGTGGCCAGTTGGCTGGTCAAACATCCCGGTAATTTGAAACGGGCCACGACCTTGTCTGAAGCCACCATCGTGTTGGATCCCGGCCACGGCGGTAGTGATTCTGGCGCGTTATCCATTGACCAGAAACACGATGAAAAGACCTACACGTTAGCGATGGCCCAGCAAGTGGCTAAACGCCTGCGTGCTCGCGGGGCACACGTGATCATGACCCGTGACAGCGACAAGACCGTGAGTCTGGCGGATCGACCGGCACTTGCCAACACCAATCAGGCCAGTGCGTTCATCAGCTTTCACTTTGACTCGGCGCCCGCTGACAACCTAGGGTCCGGGACCACGACTTACTATTACCACCATGACACTTCCTATGAGTTAGCCGAAGACGTGAACAGCCAGATGGATGGCTTAGGGTTGACCAATCGCGGTGTAAAGTACGGCAATTTCGAGGTCATTCGCGACAATAACCGGCCCGCGCTCCTGCTAGAAATGGGGTACATCAATACCAAAAAGGACTTCAGCTACATCCGCAGTACCACCTATCAAAAACAAGTTGCGACCCGCGTCGTCGCTGGCTTGAGCAAATATTTTAACGCAGCAAATTAGCTATCATGAGTTTTAACAGAAAGAAGATCTTCACATGACACTTTCATCCGCTTGGTTGGCGCAATTACCATTGCCCCAAGTCACGGCTGCCACCCCAGTTTCCGGCGGTGACATTAATTTGGCCTACCGCTTGACCACGGCAGAGGGCCCGGCCTTCCTGCTAGTCCAACCCCAAACACCGGCTAGCTTTTACAGCCACGAGGTTGCGGGCCTCAAGGCCTTGGGTCGAGCCGTTAACGTGCCTGACGTGTTAGCCACTGGCAACATCGATGGCGACGCCTACCTGGTTCTGGAATTTTTGGAAACGGGACACGGTAGCCAGTACGAACTGGGGCAAGCCGTTGCCCGCGTCCATCACGTCACGGCCCCGCAATTTGGCTTCGATCAGGACAATCTGGTCGGTAAGCTCCCCAAGCACAATGACTGGCAGGACGACTGGACGACCTTCTACCTGAATCAACGCTTGGACCCCTTAGTCAAGCGTGCACAGGCCCATCACCTGTGGCACGCCAAGCGACAAGCCGCTTACGACCGCGTGCGACAACACATCGTGACGGAAAATCAGGGTCGGAAAATCGTCCCCTCCCTACTGCACGGCGACTTGTGGTCCGGCAACTACCTGTTCACCGCAGACGGGACACCGACGTTGATCGACCCGGACGTCTTGTACGGCGACCGCGAATTTGATATCGCCATGACCACCATCTTCGGTGGCTTCACGGCCGATTTTTATCGCGGCTATCAGGACGCTTACCCCTTTGATCCCGGCTACACGGACCGGTTGGCCCACTACCAGTTGTACTACCTCATGGCCCACCTGAATCTCTTCGGAGAAACGTATGGTGGCGCGGTGGATGAGATTCTATCCCGTGGTTAATTGAATCATGACACAACTCATAAGCCTAGAAATTGTCTCTTGCAGATGATTTCTAGGCTTATTTTAGATTGACCGCTGAACTTAATCCTTCATCACCAGCAACCGCGTGATCAGTTGTTCTAGCTGTGCCTGCGATAACTTTCGTTGTTGACGCTGAAACGCATAACTATCGCTCTTTAACATCGCAATCAACATATCTGCCTGGAAGGTCAATTCAGCATCATTCACCGATTTATTAACCGGATGAAGCACACGCTTAAACAACTGTACCAGTCGATGATAAAGGTCACTTTGGTAATAGGTACTCATGACAGTTGGCCCAGTCTCCACAAAGGCCAGTAGTTGCAATCGTCGTTCACGAAAAATTATATATTGGGCTAAGACGTGCTTCAATTGTGCAACGGGGGTCGCCGTCGTCTGTGTTAAATAGTCTTGGCAGCTACTTAAAAATTGATCAATAAATCTCAAAGCTAACGCCGAACATAATTCATTTTTATTCGGAAAATGGCGATAGAGCGTCCCCGGTCCAATCTTCGCCGCAGCCGCAATGTCTTTCATGCTGACCTCAGCGACGGTTCGTTCTTGAAATAATTCAGTGGCCGTTGTTAAAATTTTATCGCGGTTTTGCTGCGCATCTTTTCGCATGTGTGTCCCCCATTCATTTAATATCGTTAGTTTACGCTACATTATCTCGCTTGACAAACGGAGTCGACTCCGTTTATAGTAAACCTATCTTATTCTTGAAAGCGGGTTGCTTCATGCTTATTTTAGCTTATGGCTTAATCATTGGTAGTTTTGTGAGTTTGATTGGTGGCGGTGGGGCAGCCTTATATTTAGGTGTCCTGACGAGTCAACTAGGGTTAAGTCCGGCTATTGCCGTTTCCACCTCTCTGTTAGTGGCCTTACCAGCATTATTTTTTGGGTTCTTGACCCAAATGCGAATTAAAAATGTCAACTTTCACGTTGGCAATCAGATGATTATCGCCGCGATCCCGGGTATCGTGATTGGCACAGTCAGTGCCACCTACATTCCACAGCACCTGTATAATTGGTTAGTCGGTATCATTTTTATTGTGATGGGCTGGTTAGTTCTCAGTAAGACCTGGCGCAAAACTGCTGCCCCGCTGACAGGCGCTCATCAAGTCTGGTTGGCACGTGGATTTGGCCTATTGAGCGGCTTGATGGTTGGTATTGGCGGGTTAAGTGGCGGGGCAACCACCGCGGCCGGCTTAGCGATTCTCGGATTAACAACCGTCTCGGCTGCCGGTACCGCCACCTACGTTCTGACCGCGATGTCCGCAATTAGTTTAATTGGTCACCTATTTACCAGCACATTTGCGTGGCAGGCAGGTTGGTTACTCATGCTGGGCGCAATTATCGGAGCCGTGATCACACCGTTAGTCATTCGCCGATTGGATTTAAATCGGGTCAATCGCCTCTTGACCCCCTTTTTAGGCCTACTCATTATTTACTTTGGCGTTAAAATATTTATTTAGAAATTCCGAAATAGCCCTTACATACGAAAAAGGCTGTGCGACCAGCCACCCCAGTGGGGGCCAGTCGCACAGCCTTTCATGTCACGCCAAGCCGAAGTTATTCCGCAAACAACCAATCCTGTAACTCAGCGAACCGAATCACGCGGATCTCTGGTTGGCTCTCGTCCACGATTAAATGTTCCGGATCAAACAAAGCGCCGGCCATCCCCGCACGATGCCCCGCTTGGACGTCAAGGTTACGGTCGCCAATCATCAGGCCTGTTTGTCGGTCCACGTCGTATTTTTTCATCAGCGCTTGTAGGCTAGTCGGATCCGGCTTGCGGGGAAAGTCATCGTCGGCCGTGACTGCACCGGAGAAATACTGGGCCAGGTTCAGTTGCGACAGCCGGTCCATGGCGTGGTGGTCCCGGTGCGTCAACAAGAAGTTACGCCCGCCAGCCGCCACGACCGCTGCCAACAGGTCAGCCACGCCGGGAAAAGCCGCCGCATCCTTTAATCGTGGTGCCGCCTGCTTTTGGTAGACCTTGGCCAGCCGGTCGCGGTTCAACCGGTACTCCGCCGTGAACCGCTGCAGGGCGTTGCCCAGACTATGTTGGCGCATGGCCTTATAAATTTCTTCCTCATCGAGTTCAAAATTGTTCACCCCGCAGGCCTCGAGTGCTTCACCAAAGGCCGCGACCATCCCTGGATAGGTGTTGACCAGGGTGCCGTCAAAGTCCCAAAAGAGCTGTTGATAACGCATGGCAATTCCTCCTTAAGCAAAAACGACTAGTCCACTCGGCGCTAGTCGTTTTCAGTCTGTCTATTCAAGCCACTACTGTTCGTCCGTATCAAACCAAATCGTCACGGGACCGTCATTGATCAACGCGACGCGCATGTCGGCACCAAAGACACCCGTTTCCACGTGACGGCCAGTTGCCGCTAATTTTTCATTAAATTCATTGTAAATCTGTTCGGCGTGCTGTGGATCACCCGCCGCCACGAAGCTGGGCCGGTTGCCCTTCTTGGTGTTGGCGTAGAGCGTGAACTGCGAGACGGAGAGAATACTGCCGTCAACGTCTTCAATGCTCTTGTTCATCTTGCCCGCCTCGTCTTCAAAGACGCGCAACTTCGTGATCTTATGAACCAGGTAGTCGATCTGTTCACTGGTGTCGCTGTCTTCAGCCCCCACCAGCAACAGGTAACCCTGGGCAATAGCCCCTTTCACGGCGCCATCGACTAACACGCTTGACTGTCTGACTCGTTGTAACAAAACTCGCATGGTTGTTCCCGTCCTTAATGGAACGCCCGCTTAACCACGTAGACGTCCGGAATATTTTTGATGTTATCTAAAATCCGTTGCAGTTCAATTTGACCGCGGGTTCCCAGACTGATGGAAATCGTCGCCATCTTATTGTGATCGACCTTGCCGTTGATCGACGTCAAGTACTTGGTGTTGTTGTTAATGGTCCGTAAGACGTCGTTCAACAGGCCGTTGCGGTTGTAGCCTTGAACTTCGATGTCGGCGTTGTAGTTGGTCTTATCGCCGGCCTTGTTGCCCCAGCGCACATCGACTAACCGCTCGCCATTTTCTTCGGCATTTCGAACGTTGGGGCAATCTTTACGGTGCACGGAGACCCCGCGGCCCTTGGTGATGTACCCCACAATGTCGTCGCCGGGAACCGGTGAGCAGCAGTGACTCAACCGAATCAAGAGGTTGTCAACGCCTTCGATGACCACGCCATCGGAATCCTTGCCCTTCTTGCGGTCCTTCTTTTCGTTATCCGAATCGTTCTTGATAGTCTGGTGTTCTTCTAGCAGTTCACGTTCTTCTTGGCGGCGCCGTTCATCTTCTTCGGCTTGACGCACGCCTTCCGTTAACCGGTTCGCCACGCCGCGGGGCTGGAGATCCCCGAAGCCAATGGCGGCCAGCAGATCATCTGAGTGCTGGTAGTGCATCTTGGCGGTGACCTTGTCCAAGTTCTCCTTGGTCATCAATCCCTTGGGATCATACCCCAGATCGCGAATCGTGTGCTCCACGGCTTCTTGACCAGACACGATGTTTTGTTCACGGTCAGCGGCCCGGAAGAACTGCTTGATCTTGTTGCGGGCCCGGCGCGTCGAAACCAGTTTGAGCCAGTCCCGACTTGGTCCGGCCGAACTGCTTGAGGTCCGGATGTCCACGATGTCACCGTTTTTGATTTCGTAGTTCAGTGGCACGATCTTGCCATTGATGGTAGCCCCCGTCGTGTGGTGACCAACCTCGGTGTGGATGGCATAGGCCATGTCCAACGGTCCGGCGCCCTTCGGCAACTCGAGGACGTCGCCCTTAGGCGTGAACGCATACACGTGATCGCCGAAGAGTTCCCCCTTGACGCTGTCCATGAAGTCAGAGGCGTCATCGGTGTCTTCTTGTAGCTCAATGATGTGCTTGAACAAGTTCAGCTTGTCACCAGAATTGGTCTCTTGGACCTTGTCCGTGACCCCTTCCTTGTAAGCCCAGTGGGCCGCAACCCCGTATTCAGCCACGGCGTGCATTTCTTTGGTCCGAATCTGAACTTCCAGCGGCTTACCTTCTGGACCGATCACCGTGGTGTGCAGGGATTGGTACATGTTGGCCTTGGGCATCGCGATGTAGTCCTTAAACCGTCCGGGCATGGGCTTCCACTGTGAGTGAATGGCGCCAAGCACCGCGTAACAATCTTTGATGGTATCGACGATGACCCGAATGGCCAGCAAGTCATAGATCTGGCTGAACTGCTTGTGTTGGTCCTTCATCTTACGGTAAACGGAGTAGATGTGCTTCGGTCGGCCGTAGATTTCCGGGTCTAATTTTAAATCCTTGATTGATTGCTTAATATCCTGAATGGCACCAGCAATGTACTGTTCCCGCTGGTCCCGCCGCGAATTCATCAGGTGCACGATGCGGTAGTACTGTTGCGGGTTCAGATACCGCAGCGAAATGTCTTCCAGCTCCCACTTGATGGTACTGATCCCCAAGCGGTCGGCCAGCGGTGCATAAATTTCTAGCGTCTCGTTGGCAATCCGCCGTTGCTTGTCCGGCCGCAGGTGTTCCAGCGTGCGCATGTTGTGTAGACGGTCGGCCAACTTGACGATCATGACCCGAATATCCTTGGACATCGCCAACAATAATTTCCGGTGATTCTCTGCCAGTTGTTCACGATTAGACTTGTATTTGATCTTCCCCAGCTTGGTTACGCCATCGACGATCAGCGCGACGTCATCGCCGAACAGTTCACGGACATCGCTTAATGTGACCCCGGTATCTTCGACGATATCGTGGAGAAAGCCGGCGGACACCGTTTCGGGATCCATGTTCAGGTCGGCTAAGATGCCCGCCACCTGAATGGGGTGCATGATATAGGGTTCACCAGACTGCCGGATTTGATCCCGGTGGGCAATCGTTGCGAAATGGCAGGCTTTGACCACCATTTCCACGTGCTCCGCATTCATGTATTTACCGACTCTGGCAATTACTTCTTCAGCCGTCCAGACACGTTCTTTGGTCATATGGACGCCACCACCCTTAGTTTTAAATTATGATTTCGATTCAATCTTAGCTTGCGTCAACCCGTAAGCCAGGTAAGACAGGCACACATAAACAATGGCAAAATAACGGGTGTAACGGGGCAAGAACCACAGCGCCCCCAGTAAATAAATCACGGGCCAAATCAACAGCCACCACCCGGGTTGTAACTTGCGGGCAATCACCCGGCCAACCCCAATGGCGAGACACCCGTTGATGAGCACGAGCCACAGGCCAAAGCGTATGACCGGATCAACGCTGATTAACGTTGCTAATGCTGGCAAGCCAACGCCCATCACGATGGCGAGGACCCAGTAGCGCCAGCCGATTTTTTCTAAAAATGCCATCCCTGTCACCCATTTCTCTTAGATAGTTGCAACTATTCTAGCATGTTTCCGTGGAGATTTCACCCACCTATCTGGGTTGTTGGAGCTCCAGGACCATGGAAACGGCCGCCAAGAAGTATAGCGGGGCCGTTTCTGTGCGGAGAATCCGTGGTCCTAAACCGACCAGAGTCGACGCTGCCGCTTGGGCCTGAGCCACCTCAGCCGGGCTAATACCACCCTCGGGGCCGAAGATGGCCAATAGGTGTTGCCCCGGTGTCACAGCTTGTAGCTGCCGGTTTAAAGCGCTTTGTTCACCTTGCTTAGCCGACTCCTCGTAAGCCATCACGGCCACGTCATGCGGCGTCTGGAGAACGTCAGCGAGCGTCTTGGCGTACGTGACCGTTGGCCGCTTCAACCGGTGAGCTTGCTCTGCGGCACCGTGGGCAATCTTAGTCAAGCGAGTCAACTTTTTGGCGACCTTATTGGGCTGCCACTTGGCCACCGACCAGTCTGCCCCGTAGAAAATAATTTGCGTGACGCCCAGTTCCGTTGCCTTTTGCGTGATCCACTCCGCTTTTTCTTGCTTCGGCAAGCCACAGGCAATCGTCACGTCGACTGGCAGCTCAACTGCTGGCGTTGGCACCGCCGTTAGGGTCACCGTCGCCGTATCTCCCAGCGTCGTCAACCGGCCGTGAAATAGGTGCGCCGTGGCGTCCACGAACTCCGCCTCGGCACCCACTTCGGCCCGCAACACCGTGACCCAATGGTGATAAACAGTGGCCGTGAGGCTGATCTGCTCCCCATCGTGGGCCGTCGTTTCTAAGAAATACCGTTGCATACCTTATTCATCCTCCGTGGGCTTGTGGGCAATGACGCCCCGCCAATCTTTCATTTGCAAAATGTTATCAATGATGAAGCCCTGCTTCTCCTGCGCCGCTACGACCGTGTCTAACTTGTCGGCAATGATACCAGACGTTAAGAAGTAGCCGCCAGCATGTAGATTCTCCCAGGCTTGGGGAATCAGCGGTAAAATGATCTCGGCCAAAATGTTGGCCACGACCAGGTCGACCGGTTGGTGAATTCCCTTCAAAAGGTCATTAGGTTCGGCTACGATGTCTTGTGCGACCGGGTTCAAGTCCAGATTGGCCTTGGCGGAACGCACGGCCACATCGTCAAGGTCAAAGGCCGTAATTTGTTTGACACCCAAATACTTGGCCGCAATACTCAAGACACCAGACCCCGTACCGACATCGTACATGGTCTCGCCGCCACGGACCACCATTTCCAACGCCGTGAGTGATAACCGCGTGGTTGGATGCGTCCCGGTCCCAAAGGCCATCCCCGGATCCAGGCGAATCACGTGTTCATCGGCTTGGACGGGTTGGTAATTCTCCCAGCTCGGGCTAACGGTCAGGTACCGCGTGACCCGGACTGGATGGTAGTATTTCTGCCAAGCCGTGGCCCAACTCTCATCATCCACGGCCTTGGTCGTGACGGTCCCCGGGGTTGGGTCCAGTCCAAATTTGCTTAAATCACTGACGCGTTGCTTGATGGTGGGCAAAATTTCGGGCACAAAGATGGTTTCTGGATAGTAGGCACTGATCTCAGCACCACTGGTCCGGTGTGGAATCGTGGCTAGATCCACGACCTCACCGTATTTACCAGGCTTGAGATTGGCGTAATCGGCGGCGTCTTCGATCTTCACGCCACTGGCGCCGGCCTCCTGTAAAATGTTGCTGACGGCCTCAACGGCTTCGTTGGTAGTAATCACACTGACTTCGGTCCATTGCATATGTGTCGGTCCTCCTATTTCGGGTTGCGTTTTAAATTCGTTTGGTCAAGGCGGGGGTCGAGGCCCCGCATCGCGTTTGGGTTTCATCGGTAAATGTCACGTATAGAAACGTCTACTATCAATTATAGAGGAAATGCCGCAGAAATGCCAAAATCACGGTTAAAAGAAAAGAGCTCAGAACAACCAGCGCTGTTCTGAGCTCACCACTAAAGATAACCTAAATTTTAAGCGGCCTTAGACCCTCTCGGTATCGTCCTTATGGTCCGCGCGACGTTGTTCACGTTGGGCCAGGTGCGTTTCCAAGTAATCTAACATATCCGCTTCATTTTGAAACACACGGGGATGCTTTTGCTTATGCAGTCGCAAATCAATCTCGTTGATACGCTGACGGCCGGTCCACGTGTGACCATAACGAATGATTACCCGATTATTGAGCGAATTTTCTTGACCGAATTTAAAGACGTAGACGCTCTCTGGCGCCATCAGTGGCCGAATATACGACTTTTCATAACGATAATTGTGTTGTCGTAAAAACTCTTTCGTTCGACTCAGCATGGTAATCACCTCCTATTTCATGACAATCTACTCGACTGACGCAACGACGCTAGGCCGTTTCGGTTGCCGTACCCATTAAAATGTATCAATAATTGATAATAGTTGATTTTCCAGGAGAATGCAAGCAAAACGTTTGATTTGCCGCGGCTTTTTCACAATTTGTGAAAGCTGTCCGTCCTGAAAGATGCTAGCTATGAAACCACTTACATATTGTACCGTACTTTGCGCGCTTATGGAACCATCTCGTTAGGAGAAATTCAAGATTGGTCAAAATTTTTACCGCTAACAAGACGTCCCTTTAGCCGTCATCCCCCGGTCAAAGGCCGCTAGTACCGTGGCCCCGTCTGCGATTTGCACCGCATTGTCCAGCATGTGGGCGTCATCTTTCAGGGATATCTGCCCTTGACCGTAAGTCATGGTCACACCAGTTTCCAAGAAAATCAAGTCATACGGTGAGGTCCACAGATGCAGCCCCGCTTCATTGGTCAAAGGAACCGCGTAATCCGGGTCTGGCTGGTCCAAGACGATCACTGTAAAATTGGTGCCGATCGTACAGGCGCCACCCTGCAGGGAATACTTGCCCCCACCATCATCCGTAATCAACACGAGTTCCTTGTCTGCCAGTTGGCGCTGCTTTAGATGCGCTACCAAGGCGTCACTTAACGTAATCGCTGCCATCTCTTACCCCTCTTCTCAAATTCACAGACACTTACCTGGGGCTAGCACCTTCAGCGTTAACCCCATTAACTTACCTCTAGTTTAATACAAATGCGGCTGGTTTTCACCTGAAACGCTACCCCGCGTTTTGGTTGCAATTTATCAAAAAATCGTTAAGAATAGACTTAAATCTCATTTGAGGGGGAACTTCATTCGTGTTAAAAGAATTTAAAGACTTTATCGCCCGCGGCAACGTCATGGACCTAGCCGTTGGGGTCATCGTCGGGGCTGCCTTCACGGCCATCGTGAACTCACTGGTCACCAACCTGATCAACCCACTACTGGGCATCTTCGTGGGGAGTATTGACTTTTCTAACCTTGTCTTGACGGTCGGCAGTGCCCATTTCCGCTACGGCGCATTCATTAATTCCGTGATCAATTTCTTAATCATTGCTTTCGTGGTCTTCTTGTTGATCAAGTTACTCAACAAGGTATTGGCCAAACCGGCCGAGAAACCCAGCGACCCGGTACCTTCAGCAGAGGAAAAATATTTGCAAGAGATCGTTGAACTATTGAAGAAACAAGAAAAGTAATTGTAGGTGAAAATTGGCCAAAACCATTGTCGTCGTGATAAGACTGGGTAATTTGTAGCCACATAGCCCACGCTGGCCGCCTACCGTTCGCCAAATATGGAGCGGAACGCGGTGGGCGGACCGCTCCTTAGGCCGCCGGCGTTCCCCATAGCTACCGGAATCTCTGACAGCCGCAGGTGGTGGCATGGACTCATTTAATGTTCACCATCTTTATCAGCTGAGTATTATCAGGTGTTTTTGTACTTGCAACCTTTAGTTACCACCAATCAGTCTAACTCCTGGCAGTAATTGACGTACAATCAACGCTGATCTAAACCCAGTGATACTGACAAGCACCCATTTCAGCAGTCGGTCTACAATTTGGCCAGAATTAAGCATCCTCATCAGATTTTTCATCTTTTAAAGTAAGCCATTAGTGTCAGCTTTCCGCTTGATCGTCGGAGAGTTGGCGTTTTTATTTTGACCCAGTGTACGTGATAACTTGATAAATTTTCGTGAACTGACTGAATCTTTTAAAAAAATTAAATTTAGGGGTTGCGACCCCGTGTCCCTTCCCATAAAATTAGTGGTGGACCCAAACCATTTGACGAAATAATCATTGTCACTAAAGTGGCAAAGTACGGGGAAGGAAGTAATCTTATTCTGTTTGCAATTCTTTGGCTCATTCTCTGGGGTGCAGCCGCCTACTGGGCGTTCAAGGGACCGCGACACCGGCGCGTGTTAGGTAGCGTGCTGGTCGGCCTTGCCCTACTGGGGAGCATTGGCGGTCTAGCGGCCAGCAATCCCGAGCCGACCGTTAAGACCAAGACGGTTCAGGTCGGCACCCACCGTTTAGCTAAGGCCCAGGCCGAATCGCGGCGTTTGGCCGTCTTGGTCAGTCAACAAGAAACCGCTAGCCAAAAACTCGATGACCAGTCCAGTTCACTGGCTGCGGCTAGTAGCCGTGCCGCCAGTCAGCAGGTCGCCAGCAGTCACGCTGCGGCCAAGCAAGCGGCTAAGGCGGCCGCTGCCAGTCAACGCGCTAGTCGTGCGCAAACTAGCAGCGCCACGCAAACCAGCAGCACACAGCGCACAACCAGCCACCACACCACTAAGGGGGATGTCACGACCGGTCGCGCTGGCAAAATTATTGGTAACAAAAACTCAAAAATCTATCACGTTCCCGGTCAGGCCGACTATCACATGAATAGCAGCAATGCCGTCTACTTCCAGACAGAAGCTCAAGCCAAGGCGGCCGGCTACAGAAAGGCGCTCCGTTAAAATGAAAAAACTACTGATTAGTACCCTTACGATTCTCAGTCTCGGCGTGGTCGGACTAAGTGGATGCGCACGCAATGACGCCAGCGCAACTGCCAAACAGGCCAGTACCAAGGTCGTTTACGATCACCAGCCCCAGAAAAAGGCCAAACGGCTCGAAAAGCAAAATTCCGCGACCGCAGCGAAACTGGCTAGTGACCAGCAAGCGCTCGACCATAAACGTGCCAAGCTCAAGCAACGGACTAAAGCGAAGCCAGCTACACAACGCACCAAGTCCCAACCAACGCTGGCAAGCCGGACTTACGCGGGCCAACAGGAAATCACGCTAAGGCACAACAATCCCGGCGGCTTCACAGCCAAACAATTGTCAAAATCCCACGGTGCTTGGCAGACTTACCACGCATTGGACCGGTTGAACCGGGTCACGGGCGCGGCGGCACTGTTGAATCAGTCGCTGATGCCCAGCGCACAACGTGAGGCCTTGACCGTCGATCCCACCGGTTGGCACAACAAGCGGACCCATCACGGTTGGCTTTATAACCGCAGTCATCTCATCGGTTACCAATTTACCGGACAAAATAATAATCCCAAGAACCTGATGACGGGGACGCGAACGCTGAACAATCCCCTGATGCTACACAATGAAATGGACATCGCCACTTACCTGCACGCCAGCGCCAAGCATTACGTTCGCTACACCGTGACGCCAGTCTTCCGCGGAAACGAACTGGTCGCCCGTGGTGTCCACATGCGGGCCCAATCGTTGGGCTCCAATGCCATTCGTTTCAATGTTTACATTTTTAACGTCGAACCCGGTTACACCATTGATTACGCGACCGGCTACAGTCACGCAAGCTAATCACTGCCCAATCCTGAAGGCACTAAAAGCTGAGAACGCCGATTTGGAGGAGTATTCTCATGAAAACCATGCGTCAAGCACTAGCCATCATTGCCGTCACCTTTACTTTAGGTGGCGTCGTTGAACCCCTGACCGCCCCCGTTCCCGATGCCCAAGCAAAGGCAGTTAAGGTCTGGATTGCCCCGAATCACGGGCACCGCTACCACTACAGTAAGACCTGCCGCGGCCTGAATCACGCTGGTAAGCTCAAACACGTGACTAAGAAATGGGCTAAGCACCATCACTATTCTCTATGTGGCTGGGAAAAATAACCGGCATCGAGGGTATCTGATTGCCCTTCAGCAGTATTAAATCAGCCGACAAAATGGCCTGGTAGATCCTACACCAGACCATTTTTATTTACTAAAAATCCGCCGCTGAGGCAAAACGGCACTTACTATTTCGGATGAAAATGCTATACTATTGAGAGATACGATTTTCTTAAGATAGCGCGGGAATTTTAAAAGATTTAAACGTAACTTATTTTAGTGAATCTAGAGGTCGACAGAAAATGAAAGAACAAGCACAGGAATTTACTGAAACTGATTGGCAACGGGCTCAAACAGCGGTCTTTGATGAGTATGATCTGTTCACGAAGCAGCTCCACGTGGAGGGTGTGGATTATACCATTTTGCAGGCTCGACGCATCGTCATTTACCAGGACTTGGTCGAAGAATGGCGGCACAGTGCCCCAACGCTGAAGGTCGACTTGGAGGATAACGTCCAGGCGCTCACGGTGTTTGAAGACCTCGCCACGGATGGCAAGAGCCACCTGCTTGATCGGTGTGCCACCAAGATGGAGAAATGGCCTGACTACATCCCCTCACCGCTGACCATTTGGTTGGAACTGGCGGAAGATGCTGAGCGAGAATAGGTTACTGGACAATTAATCAAGAAGCTTAACGGCCAGCGGTGACGCTGGTTTTTTATATACAACAAAATAGCTAGGACCGCACGTACGCACCATCCTAGCCATTCGCTTTACACCCGTACACCTAAATCAATCAGTTCCAAGTCCTCTAATTTATTCAACCGCGTGGCCACCTCCTGCGGCGACAGTTCCACTTCACCAGCTGGAATCACACAGTCGTTGGTCCATGACCAGTTGCATATCTGTTCCAATAATTGAATATCAGTATCGTCTAAGTGGTTAATCACCTGGGATAAGTGGTCCAAGAAGCCCATCGGTCCGTTGTGAAACTGAAACGCCAATCCTTTTGTCATTGGGTAACTCCCCCCTTCACCGAAGCACGCGCGAGTACTATAAAGATACTGGTAGCGTACCATTCAGTGCAGGCAGCTGCACGGGGGGCGGCTTGGCTGGATAGGTTGGTTTCTGAACGAACTGGGGGAATGAACGCCTCCATTGCCAAATACATGGAGCATTCATTGATAGCAAGATTTTAATTTAATACCAAGCAATCGTATATTGGCTAGGAAATTCGTCGACTTTCCCCATCTTAAATAAAGTACTCCTAAGATGATAGCGATAATTTTTAGCATACTCATCAATGAGTCGAGAATTGAATTTTGTCGCGGCCCTACTCCGGCTGTACATCACAACCCCCGTCCGCTTATCGCTCTCCACTTGAAACTTAAATTTAACGATATCACCATCATCTGAAAGTTGCCAAAGCTGAATCACTAGCTATCCCTCTTTTCACGCTTCCTGTAGCATCCCCTGTGAAATTACACTTCTAACTTTGCTCTTAATGCTTCCGTCAACACCTGAGAGACATTGATTTTCCGCTCCTTAGCCATCACGTTCAAGTATTCAGGAATTGTCACATTCTTACGCACCGTCCGCGAGTATTTGAGCCGAAATTCTGCTAAGTCCACGGAAATATAGACCAAAGATTCGCCGTCCTTTAAGGCGATATCTTTAGGAGCAGACGGCTTGGGATATGCTGTTTGGTCTTCCAACAAATTGCCAATTAAATCCTCAGCCATAGTCACAGCGTCCAGAGCATCAGTCCCTTGGGTAAAGCCACCTGGAAGATCAGGAACCCGCACAAAAATATACTCTCCGTCTTGACTAAAAATAGCCGGATAAATTACTATATCTTTCTTCATATCATCAGTCTCCTTTCACGATGGCCTTTTAACGTTGGCTTCTCGCAAAATCGCACTTTCCAATCCCTTACCCAGTTCTTTCGCAGGGATTGGCACCATAACGGTTACGTTGCTTTGGGGATTATAGAGTTTCAAATGTGATGAGTCATTTTGCGATTTCTCAACAAAACCATTTTCTTTTAGCAGCTTAATCATCTGCCGCGGCTTCATTGGCATGTCCCCACCTCTTTACCTATTGGACGTATTATACACACTAAATACACACTAAGCAAGACATTAGTCCTTGGCAAAATCTTTCCATTCCACACTTAGCGGTTATGGTAAAATTAGGTTAACAACAAGACTTCAAGATATTTTCGGGAGGAAAACATGAAGATAAGTAAAAGCATATTACTTGCACTGGCATCAATATTACTATGTACAACAGCGACTGGCGTACAAAATACTTCTGCTAATGCATATGGTAAACACGGCCCATCTGACATTGGATACTGGATGCACAAGCATAGAGCAATCGTTACGAAATCAATTAGAATTTACCAGTACACAAAGGGTACTATGCGGACACCTTCTCGCCGCGTGCGCAGCTTTAAGTTACATCGCGGACAGATCATCCATATAAAGAATGGCATGTTTACGAACTGGAAAGTGATTGGCCATAAGTATGTAAATAATAAACACTACGAAACTGGCAGTAATCGTTTCAAGGGCTGGTTTACCAGCTACTAAGATCATTCGATTTTTGGATTATTCATTTGCTTCCGTCTGGTGACTCACCACGGTCCGATTCCGGGTGAAGTATCAATCTCTCACGTCACCAAGAAGACGAATTTTCAAACTGTCGACAGAACCGAAAAGAATGGCCCACCGTCAAGAAGGATGACAGTGGACCATTTCTAATATTCATTCGATTTTGTCGACAAATGGGGGGCAAACGTAAAAGCATTTTGCCACAATCCACATCACTACTTCGTTTCATCTTCATCAGTCTTCAAAACAGCCATGAACGCCTCCTATGTAATTAAAAATTCTTACCTATTTTAATTACAGCTAAAGGATTCGTAGCTATTCTATGGCAGATTACTTCATAGTGCAGTGGGAATTTTTATCTATATTTATAAGGCCTGTTCTATTTTATACTATTCTTGTGTAATGTCGGCAAAACGTAGGCATTTCCATATTAGCTTATTTTCTTGTCGGCGTTGCCTACCCAACATATCCATTTGGCGAGTATATCATAGCACATAAAAAAGGGCCACCCCGCCGATAAGCGAGGTGACCCAATTTGTCTTCTATTCTACTTTACCCATTTTACAAAGTTCTTGTTGGCGGTGAAGGTCGTCTTGTGGCCGCTGTGCTGAGCCCGCCACAGGCCACTGGAGTTCTTGGCGAACTTCGATACCGACAGTGTCTTTCCCTTCTTGTACGCGTGCTGTCGCTTGCCGTGAAGGTAGGTGTAGAAAGTATTCTTGGCACGTAGCTTCTTGACCTGCTTGCTGTGATAGTAAGCCGTCACGTCCTGTGCGCGGAACCAACCGATGACACTGCCACCGTTGTAGACTAGAATGACTTGCTTAGACTTGCCGGTGTTTGCCGCCTTGGTCTGCTTGATAGTCAGATTCTTAGCAGCCACTGAGTCAGCAAGCTTGGCAGTGCTCCCATAGAAGGTAGCACCTTTCTTGACACGGACCTGTTCGCCAACCTTGCGGCCACCCACGGTGTACTTGCTAGTGGCGTTCTTGAACCACGTTCCTTTCATGACCCGATTGCCATCGACGCCCTTGCCCAAGCTAGAAGAGTAGTAGTGATCGGTGTACTGCCACAGGTCACTGGAGTACCAGCGTGAACTACTGTAGTTGGCTTCCCAGAACTTGTCGTACTTAGCTAGACTACCGATGTATGACCGATAGAAGGAGCTGCCAGAGTACAAGACGACTGGCTTACTAGTCAGTGACTGCATCTCAGTACCCCACGCCTTCACGGCGGCCTTGTAGCTTCCACTGGTCGTAGTCAGCTGTTCGGCATCGTTGACGTAGAATGATGGCTTGTACGTCTTGGCCCGCGCATACAGTACCCGTGCTTCGCTCTTGGCATCAGCAGAACTCGTATACATCGAATAGCTATACACGCCAATTGGGACACCAGCTTTGTTCAGTGTCTTAGCATTGGCTGGGAAGTACGGGTCAGCAAAAGATGATCCATACTGCACACGAAGGATAACTCCCTGAACTTCTGACTTAAGTCGCTTGGCTTGGGTAGCCGTCACCCGTCCTTGCCACTGACTGATGTCGATAACTTTACGTGAATCAGCTTTTGCGGTCGAGTTTTCCCCGAAAATGGGGAAAAGTGCCAAAATAATGACAATTCCAAGCAGCCACTTACTTCGCGTCTTCACTGGCGTCAGCCCCCTTTTTAGGCGATTGTGAGTCGGTCGTAGACGACACGTTCGTTGATTGGGACGTAGACTTGGTCAACTGGCGGTTACTGAACCACCCGTAAATTGCGACCGCTCCAGTCAATCCAGTTGACACCCAGTAATTTAGCTCATCCGAATTAATCGGCAGTGGGCCTTGACCTCTCATGGATAAAAATTGGTTGATCAGTGTAAGAAAAAGGACCGCTAAACTTGCGGCCCCCTTTACGTCAATTTTTAAATTCTTCATTTACTGTTTCCCCCTGACCGCTCAAAGAGCGTCTTGATTTCTTCATCATGGCGAGCCAAGTGAACTTCATGCTCATCTAAACGCCGATCATGTTCCTTATGCACGACATCAGCGTTTCCGCCAATTCCCTCAACCTTTTGTGACAGTGTGTCAATCGAGACTTTTAACGGTTTTACGATTGCCGTATTTACTAGCCATACAATTGCTCCAGCAACCGCCACAACCAGCGTCGCAATTGATGCCCACTCAGTTAGCTTGTAGCCAAAGAAATAATGTGGCGGGATATGTGCCTGAGCCGTAGCCACCATCATGATTAAATAATTCCATCGCACACTCCCATCACCCCTTCCCGATAAATAATCCCATCAAAAAAGCACCAATCACTAGAACTAAACCTGTGGCGTAGAACCAGTATCGGTGCTCCCAGAGTTTTTTGCGGAACCAAGAATGCTTTTCACATCTTCTTGCAGGTAGGTTGGAACTTCATCAATAGTTCGGCCCCCGTCCAAGACGTTAGCGGCGTAGATTGCTGAGAGTGCTGAAAATTTAAAATTTAACATAGTTGATTATCTCCTTATTTAGTTTGTTGTAGCTGGTCTAACGCGGTTTGCGTGTCGGCGCGGAACGGTGCGGGGACCTCTTCGAGTGTCCGAGTGCCTTCCACAATCGCTTGTGCGTAAATCTGCGCCAATGCTGAGAATGCCATTACTTCGCCTCCCCGGTTGAAGTGTCAGTTACTGTGGTAGGCGTCTTTGCCAGTTGTGCCGACAGGTAGTCAACAGCCTCCATCAGTCCCTGTTGAGTAAGCTCATTGGCCGCCTTTAGGCTAGCAATTTCTTTGGCCTTTTCCGCATTATCTTGAAGAAGTTGCGTGGTCCCATCGTACACAGCAGGAACGGAATCATCGTCAACCCTTCGTTCCTGCTCTTTACCATCTTCATCTGTATAGGACTCAGATTTCTGTTTCACCATTTTCCATCCAAAAAAGGTGTGATCACCAAGCTGAACGCCCGGCATCTGATACACCGCGAACCCCGTCGGAATGGGGCCAGACAGCATCGCATATTCATCGTTTACTGCCATTAGACATTACCTCCTTAGCCTTCTTGATAGTGCAAGCAGGCTTCATGTATTTCATGTAGAATCCGTAGCTATCAGAGTGATTGAGCCAGCCCCAGTAAGCTATAACACTCGCCGCGTCAAAACGGTTTAGCGTTGCTTTCTTGGAAATCTTAGCCATTCTTCGCTTGATTTTTAACGCGTTACGGCGCCGCAAAGTCGTGTGGCCCCGGTAAAGGCGCATTCCTAGGAAATCAATAGGCCGTGAATTTACCTTGAAAACCTGCCAATTTGGCTTAACCTTTAAGTCCTCAGCAGCTAGGTAGCTAGAGATGGCCCGCTCTGCCTTATGAAGTTTCTTCTTGTTGGGGCCAAGTAAAACCAAGTCATCGATGTTTCGCACCAGATACGGTACTTGCAAATCATCCTTGATGTAATGGTCCAGATCTTGTAGAAAAAAGTTAGCGAACCACTGAGAAGAGTAGAAGCCGATTGGTAGGCCTTTATCGAACTGGTTTACAAGTGTATCAAGCAACCAAAGCGTATCCTGGTCTTTAATTTTTCGGCGGAATTTGGACTTTAAAACTGTGGTGTTGATGGATGGGTAAAATTTATGCACGTCCATTTTCAAGCAATATTTCGTGTTTTTAGGGTCGTTCTGCAGCCACTTCTTAACCGCCTTCTGGCCCATCGAAGTGCCACGATGAGGAATCGACCCCACACTGTACTCGTACATACCTTTCAAGAAGATTGGCTGTAGCACTAGCATCGTTGCCCACTGAATTACCTGGTCCGGGTAGAACTGTGGCTTAGCAATTGTTCGTGTTTTCACCTTGTCACGGATAACGCGCCGAACCACATGGTTAGGCACGTACTCATGGTCTACTAGCATGTCGTGAAGCCGCATGATGTAAAAATACTTGTTAGCAAGAATACGAGCGACGCCCTTACGGCTTCGCTTCCCTCGAGATGATTCATCAATTGCGAGCTCCAAATTATCTGAGCTCACAATTTTTTCGAACAGGTTTCCATATCGTTTCATCTGGTTCCTCCTTTCGCATTAAATAAGCGTTTATGCGGTTAATTATCCTTATTGGCTTCAAGAACGTTCGATATTGCTACTAGCTCCTGCTTTGAACAGCTTAATTTTTGCCAAGCGGCAAGGAAAACACAATGCATTGATATCAAATAAGGAGACGCGACCCGTGGTTCACGTTCGTGTTCGACGAAGTATAGTTGAAGTTCCAGTAGAACGCCCCGCCATAGCCAACGTTGCTATTCCAGTAGTCGCGCACCGTGAATCCCTAAAAACAAAGTTGCCGGGGGAAAGGTCCCCCGGTCCCCCTTAAACCAAAGCCCTTCTAATGAGACGCGACCCGTGGACCACGTCCGTGAACGACGAAGAATAGCTGAAGACCCAGTAGAACGCCCCGCCATAGCCAACGTAGCTACTCCAGAAGCCGCCGTAAGAAGCAACCATGTTACCGGTATTGATGAACTGATAATCGGTGTAGTAGGTAGACAGAGTCCCGTTAGCTACAGTCGCAAACTGTGCAAACGGGTGATCAGGGTCATAACCCATTTTCGTGATAAACCCACTAGCAGGCAAAGCATAGCCTAACGGTTGATATGGTGCAGCAAACAAATCTGACTGGTACTTAGCCGGGTCGTCACATACCCATGGATTCTGATTCGTAATGTTGATTCCATCCACGAATTGATACAAATTTCCGTACATGTTTTCGATACCACGATAGTCCATTGGTCCTGTACTTGTAGCATATCCAGATGACCCAGCATGGTTAGAACCAGTACCGTTAGTATTAGCTGAACCATTTGCTCCATTATCCAAGTTACCAGGCATAATGCTCTGAGAACTTAGGGTAGCAAATTCGATGATAAAGAGGACTTGCCAAACATCTATAACGTGGATATCAAGCAATTGGTATCCGTCACCGTTTGTTTTAGCGTCTGAACGAAACGCCGTAATCGCTAGGCTATTAGTTGGCGCCACTCCACTCTTAGACTGCAGCAAGCCACCTGTAACTGTGCCTTGATAACGGCCCACATCCACGTAATCCAATTCCTTGTTGCTTGTGAAGTCCCAGAAACACTTCGGCAGGTACCAAGTATCGTCAATCTTACTCAGGGATACTTGCCATGTAGCCAGCTTGTCAGTCTGAGTTTTTTTAATGTACAGCTTGGGAATCCGAACGAATGAATTGCCCTTATCATCGGTAATGGTCTTGTCCATCTTTGCCCAAGGACCCACAGTGTCAAAGTCATTTTGAGCACCATTGATCCCAGCTTTTAGGCCCACCGCAGCATCGGTCCGCTGTAAGGCCCCGGATGAGGAGCCATCCCAACTAACACCGTAAATGTTACCGTCCACGGTTGGCAATGGGTAACTAACCGTAAAGTAGTCGCTTGACCCGACTGCATTTTCAGCATTAACGCGGAACAAGTAATCGCTTCCGGCTTCAATGCCATCAGTAACCGTCCCAGTAAGGCTATCAGAATTTAATGCGACTTTTGTCCATTCCGTGCCACCTTGCTTTTGATACTCCAGGCTGTATCCGGTGATTTCAGAGCCACCATCACTTTCTGGTGCCGTGACCGTGTAGTCGAAGCCTTTTTTGCCAGCGTTGTACTCAGCTGTCAGTGACGGAATTCCCGGTACTGAGGCAGCCGGCAAGGTAATCACATCAGTAAAGCCACTGGGACCCACCGCGTTTTGGGCCGCCGCTTTGAAGTCATACGTCTTCGTAATATCAACGCCAGTGAGCTGGCCGGTTAAGGCATCCGGCTTAACAATGACCGTTGTCCAGTCATCCACGCTATGATCTTTCCAAAGTAAATTGTATTGTATGATGTCGCTGAGACCGTCCTTCTCAGGCACAGTCAGTGTATAGTCAAAGGCTTTGCTAGTTGCGTTGTACTTAACTGCCAGTTTTGGAATTCCGGGCGTCTTCGCTGTGATGTACGGATTGCCTGTTGTCTTATCAATTGGCGCAGTATCAAAGTTTTTTTGACCAGCAATTTCTTCTGTACCAGTATTATGAACAACTTTTGAATCATCAGCAAACTGAACCCAACTAGTAAAACTATTATATGAATTCCAAGAACGCATTCCTGAAATGGCATTATTTGTTCCGTATGCAAGTTGAACTCCGTTTGCATAATAATCAGTCAAAGTAATTACTTGATAAATTGTAAACTTATCTGCATTAGGCATCCCATTAGTTCCACTAATCAACCGATAAAATCCAGCAGTTTTAACAGTATTCATATCAGTTGAATTTAATTCAGTTACAGTTGAATGTAAAACTTTACTGTCATCAGCAGGTGTGTAACCAATTTTATCTTGTTTGGCGTTAACCTCTTCAATTCCCGCTACATCACTAGCTGGTTTACGCATATCTGTAGCATGCACAACTTTGGAATCATCAGATAATAACGTCCAATCAGTCCAATTTATACCCATATAAACTCTAAAGTACATGAGATTTACACTATCAGCAATTGCTATTTGTGCTTTTCTACCACTCCAACCACTAAAGTAAAATGTAGTGGCGGTAAAAGTATGAGTTTTATCAGGGCCATCCGCTATTGAAGTACCTGCAAAAACGGTCCCTAAAGGTAAATCATTAAATGAACCAGAGTTAACAAGTTGTAAAGAAGTAAGGCCTGATTTTGACAAATCATAAGTCAAACTATTAGCCGTGATTGTACCATTTTTGTTATCAGTAACTTTTGTGCTCAATCCATTGTTTAAACCGGTGGCCACATCTTTCGTCGTGGCATACGCGTTCCCCTTGCTGTCCGTGGCGCCCCCTGCGAGCGTCTGCGACTTGGCGAAGGTGTTGGCCGCATCGGTCGTCGCGATGTTCTTGGGCAGCTTGCTGGCAAAGTCGTCGTCGGTGACAAATTTGGCGTCGACTTCCGCCTTCGTGTAGTAGTTTTTCATGGTACCCTCAAATACTTGCTGAGTCACCATATTAGCAGGATCAACAACTACAACGACGTTAGAAGCCTTACCCACAGTGGTATTAATTCCAAAACCCAGATAGGAACCATCAGCATCTTTGTGGACAAAGACAGGATCCTGTAGCACGGTGACTCCATACAAGACTTCTGTGTCATCGTCATCCTTGGCATATAAGGCTGCGGACCGCATCTGATAGTCATCCTTTGACTCGGCCTGATTCACATCAACTTGTACGTAAACCGTGGTCGTGTTAATTACTTGGACTGCTGTAACCTTCCCGTCTTGTTGAATATTAGATAATTCCGTTAGCTTAGCTAAAGCGTCGTCCGTATCGCTAAAGTGGTCGTCCGTACTAATGGCGGCCCGTGTAAACTGCATCTTTGTTTCATCAGCGCGGACCCGCGTTTCTAACGCAAAACCCGCATCAGTCATAATGGTTCTCGAACTGTTCGCCATTTTATCCCTCCTTTAATTGCGGCACACTCATCGTCGATTCGATAACTTGCGTCGTCTGAAATTGCATTGCGTAGTAAAGCGTGGACTTAACCGTCTTCTGGAATCCGATTCCAGCTACCCGCGTGGGGGCCGCGACTGATGACCTAATTTGATCCAGAAGTAAGGCCTCCTTCTCCTGTGAGTCAATATAGATTGCTGGGACATTCAAGACCTCAATTGCCATCGGCTCACCAGTTACGTTCCAAAGAGGGCGTACCCGGAATTCATGTGGGTCCGCAGAGAGGATTGCCGAGACGACATCATAAATCTGGTTGATAGTCCCATCGGTATGACGTCGCGCAAGACGGGCGTAAATCATTCGTCGATAAAAGTCATCATCGGCCTGTCCACGGTAAACGCCAATAAGTTTCCCGATTCGATCAAGAAACTCCTTTTTGGAAGTATCCAACGCCCGCATTTTAAGCATGAAGTTTAGTTGGTCCTCACCTTTACTCATGGGTTGCTCAGCCAGTTGCATCAGCTTCCAGTTATTTGATTCGGTAGAGCAGTCAAAAGATGGTGGCAAGTTCTGTAGGGTTGGATCAATCTGCATTCGTAACCACCTCGATATCTCCATCTTCGTAGGCTACTGCTTCAAAGGTCGCAAGCTGAATATCAGTGGCTGTCAAAGTTTCCTTTGACCGACCAATCTTGATGTCGGCATCCGTAACCCCCGTAACGCTATAGACCAAAGTATACAGATACGTAAAACGCACCTTATCTCCCATCGTTAAGGAGTTAAGGTACGTTTTAATGTTGTCTTTGATTTGGTCAACACCATCAGATTCAAACAGCGTGCTGTCTATATCTAAAGTAATCGACATGAAGAGTGGGACCCCGGTTGGTCGGTCAAAGTGAATTTCCTGCGGGTGTCCGCCTCGGTCAAGAATTCGGCATACTGTAGAACCCACTGTTTGGGTACCTCCCGCTAGCACGTCACTGATTGCTTGTGCGACGTCCCCATCGATTCCCCCTGCGGCATAGACGTGAATAGACTTAGGCGGATCATCATTAGCATCAGTTTCATTGGTGTCGTTGACGTTGACCTCTACTTGGTCCACACCAGCTACGTTTGCCACAGACGATTTAATCCCGTCTTGAGTGGCTCCAGACAATGATTTCTCAAAAATCTCTACGCGTTTACGAAAGGCCTCATCATCTTCAGTCACCATGCCACCAGTCGCCGCAATCGGGTTTGTCACGGATGTGATATCTTCGACCGGCATCGTCTGCTTAGTAATAGTTTCCGCTGCTACGTTAGCATCGGCGGACTCGTCCATCGATACTGCAGTTCCAGACCCGTTACCATCAGCGTCCAAGATTAACGTGTCCTCGAGCATGAAAATTTGGCCGTCCTCAGTCTCAAACATTTCGTCCGGGTCAATTACGGCATCTGGTTTACCGGTGAAGTTAAGCGTTACATAAGCTGGCTGGGCTTTGTTTCGTGTCAGCCCCAGCAGTGCGACAACCTTATCCAGGTTAACTCCCGTGGCAGTATCGTAAAACCAGGAATCCCAGACCTTACCGATGGTCTGCTCGTAAATTGCCATACGGTGAGCTACGATACGAATGAAGCTACCTAGAACTGACTTCTCAGAGGTATCAATGTTGGATCCCATCAGACTACCAGCAAGCTCAAAGAGATCAATTAAAATTGCATCTTCGGGTTCTGCGATATAGCCATGTTCGGTCGCCCCATACTCAGTACTAGTATCCGCCATCTAGTGTCACCTCCTGCTCAATTTCTTCGTAATTATCCTCATTTTCGGTTTGGTTCATATCTACAGTCATCGTCAATGTTATTGACAGAATCCGCGTTTTATGGTCCAAATTAAATTCAGTATCAGTGATGGCCACTACCCGTGGCTCCTGATCCAAGATGGCATCTTCAAAATCGCTTTGCGCAAACGCCTCGTTAAAGTCCTCGCCTAGCAGGTTCTCATAATCCATCCCCAATTCTGGGGCCAGCGGTGCATCGCCAAGTTGATTGCTAATAATGGTACGAATGCACTGAGCCAGTTCTTCCTGACCACTAACTGTTTCCATTTGCCCATCGTTAATAACTAAGTCACCGCTCGCGTTCTGTTTCATATCCCGTAAGTCAGCCATTAAAACACCGCCTCGATAAATGCGTCATTCAAGCTATGCAAACGGTCTGACGCATTTGAAATATCCCCTGTATCGCCTACATCTGCTTCTGAAACGTCGCGATCAAAGAAGCCCACACTAACGCTGACATCCTTTTTGACATCGTCTCGAGCATGTTTAGGAATTCGTACACTCAGAATCATCCCTCGCTTATCGCCATCAGACGCAAGGTCTTGTGGTTGCACGGTGCAGGTATGATCTGACTCGACTGAAACCACTCGACAAAGTAGATGGACGTGTGTCTCATGCTTGACCTTCCGGGCAAAAAATCTAAAAAACTTCAAATCCTGTCGCTTGTTTGCCATTACTTAAGCACCCCCGTAGTCAAAAATGAGGAACCGTCGTAAGCGTGTTCCCCATTATCGACGACCATCGTTCGATTCAAATTCCGGCTCTTAACTTTGATTACGGCGTCCGTCGTAATGCGATGCTGCAGCAGGCAACTAAAGCTCCATGATTCACCATCGTCATCTTCGCTGTAGCTTGGTTCCTCAGTCAGTCCAGTTGTGTTCGACAGCAAGAATTCGGCTGGCTTGGTGGCCGTACTATTCTTCTTAGCCCTACCAGCCTTCCGTAAGGCCTTCTCCGCTTTATTCAAAATCTTCTGTGCATTTTCCCAATCGTCCTTTGCATCTTTAACTTCCTGGGTCCGCTTGGCATAGGAAGCTACCGCGTTCTTGTGGGACTTCAATCCGCCAACCTCACTGATGCGTTGTTGCCAATGAGCTACGGACTTTTTGGATGCGGCCTTACCGCTCTTGGTCTTGGCTTTATCCAAACGTCCCTGCGCGGCAGTTAAATTCTTCTTGTACTGAGCACGATCCTTTGAGATGGTCGCCGTCGTCGACGACCGATACTTGGCGGCCGTCCCTTGCTGGCGCACCTTATTGGTGTAGTGGGTATGAGCCGACCGAACTGCCGCGCGCCGTGTTCGCACGATTTTCTGCAGATCACTGGCACTGGTGTCATAGACCACACAGTATTTTCCACGCACGATTCGCAGTACCGACCCACACTTCTTAGCGATAGATTCAATCAGTTCTAACGGCTGACCATCAGCTGTATATCCCTTTTTAAATTTCTTCGGAATTTGCAGCTTGATGGATTTCAACGGAATACCTGACTTTTTGGCAATCGTCTTGATAACTTGTTCAGCATCCGATTGTCTCTTAAAGGTGATTGAAACATCTTTCTTTTTTGAGTAGTCGGCGCCCTGGATGAAGGTAAAGCTGAACTGCGAGTCAACACCGGACCATAGCAGAGGCGGAATTTTGTTGATGTTACCCTCCGTCAGAACTCCAACATCACCTTTATATCCTGCGTAAAGTGTGACGTGCTCTCCTTTTTTGAAAAGAGCTCGTGTTTTCTTAGACAAGTTCATGATGGTCACTGTCGCAACATCTGGTGTGGGCTCGCTAGAAAATGGCACACTAAACTGAATCTCTAGTAAGTGATTCAGCCGATTGAGATTTTCAAGCGTCACTTTTTCCTTACCTGTATCCAGGACCAACTTGACTCGCCGATCCACTTGATACTTAGCTGACATCATCATCACCCCCATCTTCGCCAATTCCAACATAGTCATCGCTACTAAGATCATCTGTTGGGTCAATATCATCGATCATCAAGAACACTGTCCGTCCAAAAGTCTCAGCATTGACGTCTGTAGCTTGTCCAGACTCATCCATCGGCACAAGGTCAACTGCTGGCAGCTGGTCATCATTGACATAGGCCCATAGTCGGTGATTCAACACCAATTTTTCACCCAAAATGATTGGGTTGAGGTCCTCGTCGTATAAATCGACCGTAAAAAAATCACCAACAGCGTTGTAGGACACTCCAAAGTTGAAGGTGATATCTGCTAATTCAATTTCAAAAATTTCCGGCAAATCATCAACATCTATCGGAATGTAGTCGTGTTGCGACATCACCACTCACCTCACTTAACTCTAACCCGAACACCAATAGGTATCTTGCGATCCGGATACTTGTTCCACTTACGCAGCGTTGCAATTGACGTACCAAAGCTTTGATGGAACCCCCAGTAGGTATCCCCAGCTTTAGTCTTGCGATAAGTACCCTTAGTCTGAGCAGACTTGGTACTACCAGTAGGTTTCTTATTACCGTTACTTTTTTTACCCTTCTTTTTGATTCGGGAAGTCTTAGCAAAATGTACAAACTTCAAGCTCATTGTTGCTTCAATTGTCGAAGTGTACTTTTCGCCATGACGGGTTAAGTCCTCAATTTGAAGGTGTTTGTAGTAAACGACGGCACCCTTGAAAACAACTTGGGTACCGTCGAATCGCCACTTATTCAACTTGGACCAAACCTTATTGGCCTTAGCCATCGTATCTTCTTGAATCAAGATTGAAAGGGTGATTGTCTTACTTGTTGGCCGCGAATGATCAGTGATAGGTTCGCCCTTCTCAATCGCATACTGAGTTAGCTCTGAAGCAGAATCATCATCCTCAGTCTTAGCGTGAATGCCGATTCGTTGAGACACTTTATTCTTTCCGTATTCGTGCATATATGCACCAAAAAACTCGGAAGTCCCATCCCGAGTTCGCTTGTATACAGGTTTTACCATTATGCTCCTCCTAACAGGTCTTGTAGCTGTTCAAAGCTTTCGCCCATCGCTTCCTTAACCCACTTCATAACTTGTTGTTTCGTGACATTTCCACCAGCATCACCAGTGATATTGACATTGATCGTTGGGTGAAAATCAATCTTGGATTTACTACTGTGTCGTGAATTTGAAGGGATTGATTGGTTCGCAATCTGCTTCGATTTCTCGTGTGGATAAATGGTCCCAGCTGAGTCTGGCTTGAAGAGTTCTGGCCCCTTCTCACCAACAATTGACCACTCACCAACCTTCGGACGACCACCCTTGGCATACCAACCATGTACTTTTCTGAATGCTAATGCCTTATCAATGCCTCCATATCGGCCATTAACGTAGCTCTTCATCCACTTCAATTGAGTAATTGGATTGGTCTTCCAATCAGACCCCGCAGATGCCATCTTTGAACCAGGTAGGGCTTGAGGAATACCGTAGGCAGAACTGCTTGGATTATGGATTGTCGGGTTCCATCCAGACTCTGGTGTAATAATTGAGTTGTAAGCAGCAAATTGGCTTGCCGGAATGCCAGCCTGTTCTAACCAATGTTTATGGCTCCCAGAAGGAGCCGCACTTGTTCCACCTGATCCTGAGTCATCATCGACGTGCAAACGTTTAGAAATCCAAGCTAACGCTGACTTGCCAATCTCTTGCTTGAAGAGCTTTTCAACGCCAGCATCCTTAGACTTACTCTTCTCCACACCAGAGCTCTTGCCATGCATCTTGGTGACATCGTACCAGCCACTAGTAGACAGCATGTTCTTCTTCAGCGGATTTCCTTTAGTAACACCGATATGAACGTGAGAATGAGAGCCTGTACCGACCAGATTTCCTAGCGTCGCAATACGCTGTCCCGTTTTTATCGTGTCACCAACGCCAACTTTAATATTACCCATGCCACCGAATTCCTGATAAATTTCTTGAAAGCCATCATCACTTTTAACAATGATGACCTTACCTAAGTCAGGAATTCCAACGCCACCAATTCTCGAAACAGTTCCACCATGAATGGCTCTGATAGCTGATCCCAATGGTCCACTGAAATCAACACCATCATGAGTGGCACCAGCACCATAGTACTGGGCACGAGAGGTTCCAAACCCATCCGTCTTAGCGAGACCAGGTGAGTGGGCCCAGTTGCCACCAGCTCCACTGCCACCATTAATTGCATCATTGATGACATTCCAACCAGCCTTGTACCAATTAGGGCCAACAGAATCCGTTGCCCCCTTGGCCGTAGTGGCCAACCCACGTTTCAGGTCAGACCCCTTAGACTTAGTCGTCTTGTCATCAAAGTCACGTTTCCAAGCAGCGTCTGGGTTCTTATGATTCTTAGAAGCCAGACTGATCAGCTTGTCATCAGACGCACCAGTCCCCTTCTTGAAGTGTGGTAGGTATGGTTTAGCATTCTCAACCTGTGTGCCGTTAAAGACCTCATCACCCTTTTTCAGAGGTGTAATGACATCCTTACCGACGGGTTTTAAAAGTTGACTGCCGCGTGCCACTAATTCTTGTCGAGGGCCACTCGTTGCGTCGTTAAGGACGGCCAGTTGGTCACTAGCGATTGGACCATTAGACCCAGTTGCATAGTGAATTGGCTTCAAAACAGACTTGTTCCCACCAAACTGTGCCAATGTGGTATCAATGCTACTGATACCCGAATTCATTGATGAAATTGCACCGGCCATTCCGTCATGGGCTTGGCCTTTTAACTTGCCAAAAATGGACCCAAAATCGCTAACTAGGTCCTTTGTGACGCCGTTAAACTGCTTGTGCATTGACTTCAGTGAGGCAACCGTATCATCTTTGACGTCGTCAAACTTCTTGACCGCCTGCCTATGCAGTTTCGTGGTCTCAGATTCCGCATCAGTGCGAGTATCATGCCACAATGAGGCGTTCTTCTTGTTGAGCTGTTTCAGCGATGAAGCAGACTTCTTAGACATATCACCATAGTTCTTGGTGACTGATTTCGACATCTTTTTGGATTCCGAAATTGAGTCTTTAGAGGTCTTCTTGCTCAGCCCCGGCATAGTGGCTCCACTACCAGCCGCAAAGCTGGTTAGTTGAGTCGTACCGGCGGCAAAGTTAGGGAGTCGTTGGCTGAAAGCGCCATGTGCCATCTTGGTAACATCTGCATGGCTGTAGATGCGATCGCCTGACCGTACCTGTAGAAGTTGAGCACCCTTAGCACCCACAACGCTGAATTGCTTTCCACGTTGTAAGACCTCGGAGCCATTTTCCCCAACCATTGCCATGCCGGTCTTACGGATGGCACCACCAGCTGCATACCCAGAATATCCAGGAACCGATATGGTACCGCCTGCGTTGATCGTTGGGCTGCCTTTGCTTGACGACTTACCACTGCCGCTTGGCTTAGATGTAAAGGATTTTTTAATTCGGCTCCAAAAACCTTCTAGCCAATTGCCAAATTTTTGCATCCCCGTCTTGGCTTGACCAGTCCAAGAATTGAAAGAACTAAGGGCAGAACCAGACATCTTCTCAACTTGAGCTACGACTTGTTTGTGCATCCGGGTTGCCGAGCCAATAGACTTGTTTTCCGTCTTTTTAGCAGCGGCAATTGATTTGTCGCGAGTTGATTCTGCTTTTGCGATAATCTCATCGTGTTGCTTTTTTGAAATTGACTTGCTGACATAATACTCATGATCAGCAGCAGATTCAATCGCTTTGTATTTCTTATCTGCAGATTTCTTTACAGACGTATATGTGCTTTGCGCATCAGTAATCTGTTTACGCATAGCTTTGTATGAAGCAGAAATCTGGTTCGATGCTTGTGTGGCAGAAATTTTCTTGGTTGAGTCACGCAATTTACCCAGAATAATTTTTTGTTTAGAACTGCCGCTAGACATAAGGGCCGAGATACGATTTTCAGCATTTTGAACTGCCTTTTCGCGACCCTTTCCACCCTTACTTTCAGCCTTACTCAGTTCGGCAATTGCGACCTTTGTTTTATGCAAACGTGAATTAAGACTAGAACTATCGGATTTTTCAATTTTTCGAGCTTCCGTTGCAGAAACGGCACCATATTTTTGAAGAGTCTTGATAGCTGAGTTAGACGATTTTTGCTGTGCCTTGGTGTAACCAGCCGCACTCTTTGAAAGACGACCATATAAAGACTTATTGACACTAGTACCAATGGCCTTGCCCTTAGAATTCATCATTGAGGCATGTGTTGACCAGTTAAGTTGAGCTTGAGAAAACAGCTTGCTAGTGGCATTTAGCTCACGTTTAGTCTGTTTAGATAATCCATCAATTGGGCTTTTGACTTTTTTAGGCACAGACGTCATACCAGCGAAATTAGATCCATACGGATTGGTTCGTAGCGTTTGGTGACTCACTGAGCCACTCTTTTTAGCGCTGACATCGTAACTATGAATATTTTTGCGTTCTGCCTTATTTACTTGTTTAACAATGTGACTATCAGCAATTGTATTGCCTATGGCCCCACCAACAGCTGCACCAATTGTGGCAACAAGTGGATTTCCACCACTTAGAGCGGCCGCAACTCCACCGCCGACTGCGGAACCAGCGCCGTGCCATAACTCCTTCCCGCCTTGCTTGCTATCAACACCAGAATGAATTGCTTTAACAACATCACTGCCAACGCTTAGACCAATGCCAGCATAAGCAAGTTTAGAGACTAAACTAGAAGCAGATAGTTTCCCAACTTTGCCGGTAGTTGCCGAAGAGGCCGAGCTTGTGGCACCCGCTGCTCCTTCAGATTCTGCCAATGCTGTCGAAGACGCAGCTAATGCATCCTGAGATACAGCTAAGCCTTTAATGAGTTTAGCCGTCTTGATAGCCGCACTACCTAGCGTTGTGATGACACTAACAACTTTCGCTGCCGGTGCCAATGCAGCAACCGTTATGGCAGTCCACGTCAGCATAGTCTTTTGTGACTTATCGAGTTTGCCGAACTTCTCCAGCAAGCCCCCCATACCGATTGCCAGTTTAGTAATCGACGGGAGTACCGTTTGTGCAAAAGTGATAGCTAAACTCGATGCTGCCTGTTTGAACTTGTTAATCTGGTTTTGAGCAGACCGCATGTTCTTGGCTGACAGTTTGCCGGTATAGTCATTCTTAGCTGAATCCTTGACCTTCTCGTTTAACTTGCCAAGCTGATCAGCATTCTCAGCTAAGATGGCCCCGGCTTGTTGCCCTGTCGCCCCGAATAAGTTATGAAAAACAGACGCTTTTTCAGTAGCGCCAAGTTTTGCACTATGTTTCTGAATCAGGCCAAATGTATCAGCCATTGACTTCATATCGCCATTCTTCTTGGTAAAGTCCTTAGTGGACAAGCCAAGTTCGGCCATGGCCTTTTGAGCCGTCTTAGATGGTGATTGAAGACTAGTCAAAGTCTTACGTAATCCAGTACCAGCCTTATCCGCTTCTCAATTTGTTATCGTGAAGGCTCTTTATCCCCCACTTCTCATGATTTCCCATGAGTTCAGACTATATTTCCACCTGCAGCCGTGCTGTTTAGGTGCTCCGCCTTCGTGGATATTTCTCCATGCAAAAAGTCTCACCAAGTTGGTGAGACTCGTTTAGGTTAATCTATCTAGTCGTTACGCCTTCCTAAGGTTTCCCATTAGGCTTGGTTCGGGATTAACATATAGTAATGTTCATCAAGGTATTTTTTTACTAACGCTTTAATTTGCTTAAAAGAATAGCCTTTACTCTTGCAAGGTATAGCAACCAACTTAATTCGATGGGTTTTACAGTAATCTGCCTTTATTTTATCCCTTGTTTTATTAAGATCTAGCAGTGCTTCATCACCGCCAAAACCTACTGAATAATGTTGCAGCCCCTGAAATTCAATAGCACAATAAATATTATTTTCAGAACCTAATAACACAAAATCAAAAGGCAAGGGTAAGATGTAACGACAATCATCAAATTTATATTGTGATAGGTATTTAAAATGGTACTTTTTCAAATACTCTTCTACCGCACGTTCGCCCCTGGAGCGCTTGCAATACGGGCACCGTTGAGACTGGCTCAAAAAATTATCTGGAGCCATATTAAATGTAGTTCCACAAACATTATGTCGTATTGCAATAGGCTCATGTGTATTCACGTACATACCTACAACTGAATACTCGTTACCAACCAACTTTTTCACATCTGATTTAAAATAATCAGTACTCTTTTTGGCTTTTCCGGAACACTTTGGACACCCAAAACCCATTGAATAAACAACAAATGGCTCTGTTGGCCATACATGCCCACAAACTTTACACTTCATTTTAGTTGGGATTTTTGATCCTTTGTATTCCCCAATCATTGAAATATTTCCATCAGAAGCATTTTGTATTCTCGTTCGAGCCATCTCAGGTGTGAGGTTAACGTGATGACGACAATTTTTACCTACTCGATGTTGAAATAAAATTCCAGGTCTACATTTCCACTCTAGACCACAAATTCGACATCTAATGAGTACTGGTGTTTCCTTGTTAATGTACTTACCCAAAAGTCCATACTGGTTATCCTGCATTTCATCTATTCTATTTTGCGCTTCTACTTGCGTTAATCTTCTTGGCATATGTCAAGAATACCATAAAATCATTATTATTTAGTCTTCCCCGAGTTAACGGAGTTTAATTACGCTGCCATTTCTAGCAGCGAGGCCAGTTTCCAAAGCCCATTATTGGATAAGATACCGATTGCACTGGAAGTTTCGGACAGGCTTAATCCGGCTTGCTTAGCACTGACACCAGAATAACTAAGAGCAATCCCCATCGAATGGAAGTCCGTTGCCGTCAAATCAGCAGCGTATGCCATTTGATTAGTAACTGTTTTAGTATTCTTGATCATGCCAGCAGTAGAGTTAGCCCGCATTCCGAAGGACTCTAAGGCCGCTGTTGAATCATGCACAACGTCTGAGAAACTGTCCCCAGAAGCCACAGACGCCTTTAACAATGCCTGCATAGAGCCAAGGGATTGTTCGGAAGTATAGCCACGTTTGGTTAGCTCCTGGTACCCCTCAGCAATCGACTTTTGTGACTTACCATACTGGATAGAGTATTTAGCCCCATCAGCCTGCATTTGTTTAGTGGCCCGCATTGAAGTTCTTGCGCTTTCACCACCGGTCGTCAGCAAGTTATTGGTGACCTTATACTCATGCTGAAGCTCAATGGCCTTCTTAGCTCCATATACAAACGCTGCACCGACACCTAGACTCAATGCCTTGGTCTTATCATAAACACGTTTAGCGGACTCAGACGCCGATTTCATAGACTTCTGTGCTCGATTGAACCCATTGAGTTCGTTAGAAGTCTTAGCCATCTGTAGCCCTAGGTCATTAACACGCTTTCGCTGTGCCTGATAGGCCTCTGAAGTTGAGCCACTGGCTGTCTTTACTCGCTGAAGCTGAGTTACCTCTTTGCCGTACTGAGTCTGTAGGCTCGCGTATGTACCGCGCAGTGATCGAATATGGTCACTGTTGGCAGCATGTGCATGACCTTGGACCTTCAGCATCTCCGTATAGGAAGCGTCAGCCTTTTTTGTTAGCTCAATAGTACGTTGAGAGGATTTAAGAGCCGTCTCGTATTCCTTGACCTGCTCTTTAAGCTTGGCCCTATCTTGTGCAGACTCTCGATCCTGTCGTCCAGAGTTGCGTTGGGCCTCAGTATAAGACTTGGCAGCTGACGTAGAATCTCGCTGGGCCGCTGCTGAAGCTCGCTGACCGGCTGAGAAACTGGCACTTGCTGTCGTTGCCGACTTTGTTGCCGTTTCTAGCGTTTTTACGCTACCTTCTGCAGACCGTAGCCCGCTATCATCCACTTTCCAATCAATATCGATTGTCGTGTGCTTGATTGCCATACTTTTTCACCTCACTATTCTTCTGGGTCCATTCCTTGCATCAACTCAAATTTTTTATCGGCTTGATAGTTAAACATTTCTAGTTCATCAAAGGTCGCCAACTCAACCTCTTCGCGCGTAGCAATTCCCATCTCAACCGGCCACTCATACTGCCGATTATTCCGATAGGCAAGCTCCAATTGCATTCCTTTTCGATTACTTTTGCAACCATTTGCCAAGAAACCGATCAGCTTCGTCCATGACCTCACCATAGCCGTCATGTTCGTCCCAGTAATCCCAATCCGTCTTAGGTTCCACAATTACCGTTTTCATAAGGCCTTCATTGTACGTGGTATTATCAATAACTCCGTTCCCCATGCGCGCAAAGTCTACGAGGTTATGGGCCTTCTTTAAACCAGGGAAAAATAACGTGTAGTCTTTGGGGCCATCGTAATCATCAACCGTGATGGTTTCAGTCTTACCCATTCGCTTAAGCGGCATCCGTTCCACTTCATCACGCTTTTGCCGCGCCTTCGCAACCTCATTAGTTGCCTTAGTGTCTTGCGATACAGTTTTCTTTACTACAGTCATTTGTAATCACCCTTTATATAAATTTTTGGTACAAAAAACGCTCAGGGAGTCGAACCCTAAGCGTCTAGTTTTATTCGTTCATTTCATCGTTGTAGTCAATGCACAAGATTACCCATGCTTTAACGCCGGTCTTGGTCCCCGCACCAAATGATGGTACCTTTTGGATTTTGGCCTGATTCGAGTAAACCCGTTCGTGTGGTGTCGTAACACTCAACGTAAATTCTTTATGAGCATTAGCGAGAGCCATCAACTTAAGGTTTGCTGGTGAACCAGCAGACAAGTTAATCGTGATAGTTCCATGAATATCATTATTTGTACTAAAAACACCCCAGCCTTGAGCATCAACATCATAATCTTCGGTGTTGTTGGCTCGTTCGCCTGATACCATGTCCCCAGGTTGATATCCGTACATTGGTTCGTTATCAGCGATGACCTTGACATCGGTCGCGTCATAGTTCCATTTAGCCATTATTTATCACCCCTTTAGTATGGAAAATCGAGAGTACCGCCGACCTTCATGCCATGCACAGCATCGGCAGGCGTGTAAGACCAGTGAATCCCGTTGTATTGACGGTTCTTAATGTCTTCGACGGATAAGTCAGCGTACTTATCAGCCGTAACTGAGTAATCAGCTGCCTTAGTTGTGGCATTGTAAGCAATAATCCCGTTGGCATAGGCCGTAGAGAGAACCTTCTCAACAACTGCTTGGAGTTGAGCAAATCCAAGATCACCGAAAGTGATCTTATCTTGCGTGTTCAACAAGTCTTGGAGCGCTGACTCAATATTGACCTTGACCCAATCACTACCATGCAGAACATCGATCCAGTCTCCAGAAGCCGTCCAGCCATTAGAGCTAACGGCCTTTTTCCCTTTGACCACATAGCAGATACCATGAGCCGCCTCAATTGCCACATACTCTGGGTAGGACAAATCATCAGTCTCAACCCCCACCAAGTCGCCCTTACCCTTCCAAGTCACAGAGCCGACCGTCTGGTTAGCTACCCGACCTAAAAAGGCCACTGGAAAGTTATCCGTCGTGGCCTTATGAATGAGGTTAATGGTCCGCTTATTGGTATAAGCCTTCGCTGCGTCAGGCGTGGGGAACTCCGCAACTAAGAACTTAAAGTTCTGTTCTTCGATGTAGTTGCTCAGTTCCAGCTGATCTGCGTCATTGTCACCGATAACAACGGCAAAATGCCAGACACTAAAGAAGTAAGCCGCAGCGGCGGCGGAAATTCCACCCGTTGTTGCCTTGGTTTCCGTGTCGGTTGTAGATTTTGTGTAGGTGATCACTTCGATAGTGGTCCCTGCATTCGGCTGTGCGTAGTATGCTGATGCCGCCTTATAGATGTCAGTGCCTTCCGCGTAGTCAGCCGCTAAGGCATCCAAGCTTGAATACACTTGGTCCTTTTGGGCATCACCCTTAATAAAAAGTCCCGGAACCCCCAAACCAACAGGGATTACCGGATGATTGACATCAATCGTAACGATGATGTCACCAATCTTCGTAGCTACAGTCATTTAGCTACCTCCTTAATTTGTATTGTCTAAGTTAATCTTATCGATGGTTGGAATATCTTCATGGAAGCCATCCACTACTCGAAGGTGTAAATCAAACCCAACGCGCCGTTCATAATTAACGGACTGAAAAACGCTTCGGTTGTCGAAAGAATCAACATCGGCAATGACGATATCGTGATCCGTTCGAAGTTTGCGACGCACGTTATCAGATTTGAGATTCTTAAAGAGCTTCATAGCGAGGTCTTGAGCCTTAATGCTGTTGTCACTACAGCAAGTCATTGAGACCGTCAAATCGAACATCTCGCCGTTATTCATTTGCTCCATGTCCTTGATGTAAGGCGTAGTGATCTTATAAGTGAAGAAAGGGTAAGCGCGTTGCGGGCCAGAGAAGTCCTGCTCAACTAAGTCACATCCCACTAGTTCTTTGACCTCGTCAATTAAAACATCAGCCAGCGCTCCATACTCAAAAGAACCGTCAGTCATGGTTACTTGCCCCCTTCAGGTCGTACTCGTGCACGTCAGAGTAATCCGTATAATCCCGCTCGTGGTCAACAACGTATTTTCGACCGGTCCGCTTATTTTCAACAACTGTTCCCTTAGGGGCCTCCATCGTTGAATACCAAACAGCATCATAAGACTGCGTTTCCCCACCCGCATTATGCTGAACCTCCATGCTGTACAGCGATGTCTTGGATGGCACCACCAGTGGCTCACTGACCTCAACTGGTGGCGTCTCAGAGTCCTTAACCCAAGTTCCATGCTCTAAGTGACCACCCTCACCATTGGCAGGTAGATACACTAGCAGTGGGATTCCAAATTCCACTAGCATGTCAGCAAACTCTTCATACATCAAACGTTCACCACCTTATAAGTAACGGCTTGAAGTAGGTGTCCGGTGTCCTCCAGCGGGGAACTAGAACCTTTTCTGGCGATAGTTGCGGGAGCGTTGGCTGGTGACTCAATGGAACGAATTTTGTTCTGGATATCGCGCTGAATGCGGATACCCAACCCATCCATAATCTCTCTAGCTGTGGCCCTACTTTCACCCATCCCCAAATCAACTACTCGGTCGACAATGTACTCGATCCAGTCGTCCACATTTTCATCAAAAGTCGACCGAATGAAGGAACGCTCCGGAATATGAACCTTTTTAACCAAGTAGAACATTGGGATAAGTCCACCTTTACCATCGCTGACAGCAAGAATATTTTTATCCTTAGGTCGAAAAAGTCCCTCAATATCTCGTGCCTTGGCTCCCTTTGGCGCATTCTCGGTGGGAATCGTCAACCATTTGCCGTTTTTCGGTTCAATATCAGCGCCATACTCGTTGGCGGACGCAATCATTTGCATAAACGACCCGTCATCACCAAATATCCCAACCTGCAACTGTAGATGACTTAACTCTGCCATCTCCCGTTCGACATCTGGGATTCTGTCAAAATCTTCCATCAAATCACCACAATTCTGAGGGGGCCACCATCACCGAACTGGCTCAACAAGTATTTGTACCGGTCGGCCCAAGCGTTGACACCCTTGAAGTATTGCTTTTTCAAATCTCCGACTTGTTTCAAGGAAACGCGATCATCTTCGCGGTTAATCAGACTAGCCGCTAAGTAACGACATGCCTGCTCTTGATACTGTGCGGGGAAGCCACGGCTCTGAACCTCGGTCCAAGCGTCATCAATTGCGAGTTGAATAGTATCGTCACTGACCTTCGCCAAGTCCGACCGAATCAGCCGAACGTTCTGGATGGTGCTCTTATCCGCTTCATCCACTTAGACCACCTCTATTCATCTTCTGGGGTCTTTAATTCAGCAATCCGAGCCTTCAACGTGTCCACCATCTTCTTACGACCGGCGCCGCGTTGTTCATCGGCTAACCACTTGGTCAGTGTCTCAACCGATACGGTGTCCGCAATCTCAGGCAGTGCTTGGTCAAGGGTCATGTCAGTAACACTTTGCACGTCCTTGCCGCCTTTACCTTCAACAGCAGATAAGGTGCCCTTTTCAATTAAAAAAGCATTCAACTTGTTCGACTTGATAGCCGCGTTGAATGCTTCGGATTGCTTCTTGGTGAGTTGGTTAGAACCGGGGACCAGTTGCACCCCACCAACGTTGTGAATGAATTTACCCTTATTTTTAACTAACATGGCGTCCTCCTTAGATTCCTGACAGTTTAACGATGGCGTACGGCGTCTTGATTACCAGACCACCGGTCCGTTCATCATAAGGCACAATCGTGTTAGGATAGTGCGCTTCTTGTGGGAACTGTGTGACGTCACGAGGGAGCAAGAAACCACCGGTTTGTGAAGTGGAATCAAAGATCATCGCACATTCTGAGTTATCCAACCCCTTACCTACCAATGCGGAGGTCGTTTCGATGGAGCTAAACCAGCCAGCGGCCTTGATGACTTCCAAAATGGTGCGGGAGTCGTAGTCGCTGTAACGTGAGTTCAAAGATTCATATTGGGCTGGTGCTAAAACTAGCTTCAACCGTGCTTGATTGAACCCTGGAATTACAGTGATTAAGGACTTAGCCTTACGCAAAGTCTCTTGCATCTCTGCGCCAGTAGATTCTGAAAACTTCTTGTCAGCGTTCATTGCCTGAATACCTTCAAGGTTTGTCAGACCGGTGATACCAACCTTTGATTCCCCGTTGAAGATGATGTCATTTTCCTTTTCGGAAATTGCCCGGCGGACCGTTTCAGCTTTATCCGTTTGAAGCGGTTGTCCGGCCATTTGAGCGGCAAATACTTCCTGATACGTGAAGTGAATACCAGCGGCAATGGTGTAGATTGGCTGATAAGCTCGCTTAACGTCTTCGTCGACCATTGGCAAATCATCGGCCCCGTTGGCAATAACCTTGGCAGCACCATGCCGGGTCATTAGGCTGTATCCGTAAGTCTCTGCCCCTGGATTTACCCCAGGAATTGTCGGAAACAGTGACCGACCAATTAATTCTTCTTGTGGTGCCTTAAGCACCGTCTTTTCCATCGCGATTAAGTCACGATTTTCAATCATCGCTAATTCTTGTGGCATCTACTGTCGCCTCCTTATGGCAAGTTAATTTGAAGTTGGGCCGTTGAGCCCGCAGTGGCGTCGTCGGCAACAAACTTACCCGCCGTCTTAAACGTCCCCACAATCGTGTCAGCGCCTGCGGCTGGCTTGAAGTTCCCAGTCGTTCCGTCAACAGCAGCTGGTTGACCTTCCGTAACATCGGCCGTGATGGCAACGTTGATGGTCCCCTTACGCAAAACAGGAACCATTTGCTTAGCCTTGTACTTAGACGTTTGTGGTGAATCATCCAAGTTATCGACGTAGTCCTTGGCTACTGCAACGCCATAGAACTTACCATCACTAACGGTCGTAACAGCCCCCGAACTCATTTGAACGGCGGCCCCGGCAGCTACTACTCCTGCAGCAACCGCTGAGTCAACTTCTGTATGCCGAATGTCGGCAATCTTGCCCAACCCAATGTTGGGGTCCATGTACATTTGTGGTCGTGGAATTAATCCCATGAGTTATCCCTCCTTTACTTGTAGGCGTTGGCTCGGTCGCCTTTGAGCTTATCTACCGAGTCAGTTTCGTTTTGATTCCCACCTTGGCCACCCAACGTGTGAGTGAACCCTTTCTTATCTGCCAAGGAAACCGCAGAATCGTAGAATGCATTGATATAGTCGTCAGACTTATCCTTTTCATCAAAGGAATCATTGGTGGTCTTAATGGCAGCCACCTTAACTTCCCGGTCAGTCTTCCCCTTGAAGTCGAAGCTATCACCAACAAAACGAGATGCGCTAGTCTGAAGCGCAAGCCGTGCGTCAATGCGCTTGTCTAAGGCGTCTTGGTCAATTTGCTTATCCTGAGCATCCTTGAGTTGCGTCTTTAAGGCATCCCGTTCACCCTTAAGTGAATCGGCTTCCTTTTTAGAGCTTGCCGCTTCGTCATTCGCCCCATTCAATTGCTTCTTTAGCTTTGCAAGTTCAGCCTCTTTAGCGGCCACTTGCTTCTTTAAGTCGTCGTGGGCATCTGCAACATGCTGGTCCACTTCGAACTGTTGGCTATCGATGATTAAATTCGCCATGTGTTTTCCTCCTGTATTTGTATCGCTATCGCCCATAACAAAGGCCGCACTGTCATGGATTGAGATTCCATGACCTGCGCGGCCTCTATCTACGATAGCAATATGATTAATTTTGATATTACGCTGAGCGGCGTCATACTGGGCTCCGCCGTACTCTCCGGATTCTGTAGGAACGTCAGCATTGAAGCCAATCGAAAGTTCCCGCTTACCCGACTTAACCTGAGCAATCATGTCTGGGTCCGTAATGGTTGCCCCAACTACCAGCTTATTGTCTTCAACGTGGGCGTCACTGTCGGTCATCCCTACAGATAATGCCTTGAAGTTCCGCACATCAACACCCACGTTTGGGTGGTCATTAGTCAATGGCTTGTTGTTGGCAGATTCGATGGTCTCCTTAGAAAATACCTCATCCGGAAGCTTTGCCACTTGGGAGACACTTCCACCATTGCGCATATACGGGAAGACTCCGGGACGCGTAATCGGAAACTCGCCGTGTAAATAACCTTCAGGAGTTTCAGTATACTTGCCAAGCTCAGCACGATCATAAAACTTCATGCAATCACCTCCTATGGCAATTGCAGAACCTTACCGGGCTTAACCGAGTAGTTCTTCAAGCCATTAATATTTACAAGTGTGTCCAGTGAAATACCAGCATCAGTGGCAACCCGCCATAGCTTGTCGCCTTCTTTTAAGGTCACGGTCTTGACCGTACTCTTAGGCTTAGTTGCTGGTGCTGCTGGTGTCGTACTCGAAGCATACATGCTAGTAGCGATTTTAGAGCTAGGTGTTGCAGAACTTGACGTACTTGCGGCACTAGATGAATTTGTATCTGCCATACTTTCACCTCCCTTCGTTTCGTTATTCTTCTGAGTCATCTAATTCGTCATCAAAAACCGGATCACCAGTACAACGGCACCCATAATCTTCTCCGGGTAGCAAGTCAGCCGTGTCGTAGTTGTAGATAATGCCTTCACGTGCCACATGACTGGCACGTTCACGCTCGTCCATCATTCCACGCCATTGAAAGTGGTTAATTCCAGCTGATTGGTGCCTAGTACGGGTCATCTGACTGTAGATGGTCCCGGACTGGTCCCGGGCAATGAAAGCGGCGCGATTGCGACTCATCTTGCCTTGGTGACGGATTGCTTCCGCCATCTCACCATAAGACTGCCCCTTTGTGACGCCACGGTAGATAATCTGCTCAATCTTCGTCGCATAATCATCGCGGATACCCTTGATGTAACTGGCATTTTCGGCAATCTTACCTTTGACGTAGCCGTCAAGCTGCGCATCCCCTGCGACTGGATTAATTGCCATGATTACCGGCTTACCACTAGGAAGCAACGTTGCATGCTTCACCAACTCGTGAGCCTGAATCTGTGACGACACGTTGGCACGATTACTGGTGTTGATAGCCGACATAAACCGCTCAACCATTTGCTTCGCGTCAGTATCTGTAAAAGAACCAAGAATCAGCTCCTTTAACCGGTCAATTAGGGATTCAACCCAGTCGATCATGTCGTCGTTGTAAAGCGAGTCGTTGACAGTTCCTCGGTCAATTACTGGCTTGACCTCTGACTTAAGCAACAGTAGTGTAGTGCTCTCAACTTGGCCTACAGCCTTACCGACAGTATGTGCGTATGATTTCTCAATTCTTAGTG
This sequence comes from Levilactobacillus brevis, assembly GCA_003666485.1. Taxonomy (GTDB): domain Bacteria; phylum Bacillota; class Bacilli; order Lactobacillales; family Lactobacillaceae; genus Levilactobacillus; species Levilactobacillus yiduensis. The sequence goes on along the minus strand of CP032931.1, from coordinate 1,942,761 downwards.
GATAACGCGTGTGTGGCACTCTCATGGCTAATCACCGCCATGTTCTTTGCGATAAGCCTCAACTACCGCCCGGCGCTCGTCATCACTCATACTGTCCATATCAACTGAACCATCCGGGTCCATACCACTGGAACCAAAACGTGCCTCTCGAACCTCTTCAGGTCCTTGCACGCCGTTTTGAATGTAAATCTGGTCGGCCTGGGCATTTGCTAGGCGAATCTGTGAATCGGTTTGCGAATCAACCGACCACAGCGGGTTAAATTCGATGGACCAGTTAACGGTGTCGGGGTCTAGCGATCCGCCGCACTCATCACTGGCTCGCATAAGCAATTTGAGCAAATATTCCAGCTGTGGTCGCATCTTGTTCTCTTGGTCCGAAGTAATGCGGCTATAGTAGTTCATCACATCATACTGTGCCCCAGTCAGTGTTCCGGCCTCTTGGCCTTTAAGAACCGACTTAGGCATGCGGGCCGCGCCACTAAGGTATTCCCATAAGAAATCAAGCAAGCTGTCAATGCCACCGACGTTGGTTGACTCCTTGGTCAACTCGTCCTTGTCACTAATTAATGCGGTGGACTCAGTTCTAAACTTTGAAGAAGCAGCCGCCCCGACCTGCAACAGCTTATCAGGGCTCGTGTCGTCAACCGATGGAGACTTGAAGACTTTGAAAACGTAGTCGTAAAGAATCTCACCGACCGAGTAGAGCCCTGTATCCATCGTCATCAAGATGTCGTAAATGGTCTCCAATAGCGAGATGCCTTCCGTTTCATCTTCGAACCGCAGTTCTTGTTGGCGAAGCAAACGCGACTTATCTACCTGCTGTACCCCATGATAATTTGACCCTTGCACGTCAGCGGTTCCGTTGTTGATCTGATAACTTAGAGCTTGCCCGTAAGTTGGTGAGAAGACGTCATCATCGAACTTGGTCTCGTTGACCTTCTTGGAGCTAAACGCCGTAATAAACGGGATCCGCAACAGTCTGTCCGGGTTCAAAGGGTCCTCAAGTCCATAATTCCAGCTCTCAGTCGTACTGATAGCGATATACCCCGCTCGGTAAAGCCGTGAGTATCGGTAAAGGTCCTTGAATCGCTTCTGAGCGTTCAGTTCATTTAACCGTGCCTCATACTTAGCTGCTAGGGCATTATCGTCCATCTTTATATGCCAGCCATTACGGGTCATATCCTCAGCGGGAATGTCCACAATGTTGCGGGCCATCGAATTACCCCGATAAAGTTGCTCCAACTCGTAGTCACCCAAATGGTGTCCCATCCCCGGCCGCTGCATGCGGAAGGGGTCTGGGTGTCGTGTTCCTGCCGTTGGTGCCTGCTTGGTCTGCATAAAGTCCATGATCAGTGGGTTACCATCTAGCCCGACAATATCTTTGCTCATTCACTCACCTCCTTGCTTATACAACGCCGAAGCGCTTCTCTAGTGACTCGTATTGAATGATGTACTTTTCTAAGCCGTAACGTAACGCGTCAATAAAGTGATTATTGGCGTCGACCGGCTTATTCAGCCAGTTTCCGTCCTTATCACGATCGAAGACGTAGGTGTTAAATTCCTCGATGGCGTGCACACAACTAGGCAGGATATGGATTCGATAGCCCTGCAAGAAGTTGATTCCATAGTCGATTGAATCAGGCCCTTTAATCGACGCATGCATACGCCGCACGCCTTTAGCCTGCAGCTCATCAATCAAACGGGGTTCAGCACAATCAGCGCCAATGTCTGATTTCAGATAGTGGTTGTCGTCAAGCCAATCGAAGATATCCTGTGTCGTCATGGCTTTCTGATACAACTCTTTAAAAATCCAGATATCCTTGGTCTCGCGATTAATAGCAGCTTCAGCAAAGGTCGTGGGGTCATGAGTGAACCCAAAGTCCATCCCGTGACCCACGCCATCCGACTCAGCCACTACTTTGTTGACATCAAAGTCCTCAACAACCCAGTTCTCAAATACCAGCCCTTCAGCAACTCCCCAGTTGCCATCACAGACAATCTGGGCCCGTCTGGGGTTAGTTCGGTACAAGTCTAGGTATCTTTGTCTATCTTGCTTGTCGAGCCACTCGTTAACTCTGAACGTGGTTGTACGGGAAAAGACATCAGGCTTACGTGTCTCCGGATCGAAGAACATCGGTTTTAGCCAGTGACGTTCCGACCATGGGTTAAAGGTCAACGTAATTTGTTTGAAAAACTCCTTCTTCCACTTCTCCCTCTTAATAAGCTCGTCAGCTGGGACGTACTGGTGCTCAGCGTAGGGATCATCTAAACTCCCACGGATTGACTCAACGACGGTTTCAAACTTATCGCTGTTCTCAATCTCATACGCTTCCTCGAACCAGGCCCAGCACAGTAGACCCGTGTCCACATCAACCGAAGTAACTTTCAAGGGATCATCCAACCCTCGGAAAATAATCTTTTGCCCCGTGGGCAGGTAAGTAATTTCCGGTTTTCCTTCGTTGCATTTGAAAAGGCGACTAACCCCAAGTCGGTTAATCGCCCATTTTAAAACTGTGTAAGTTGAATCGTGATTGGTATTGGAGTACCGACGAACCACCAGCAAGTTTGACCAAGGATACTTCATAATTCGGTAGATGAAGTTTAACGCCGTGGTCCGAGATTTCTTAGAGCCCCGTGACCCCTTGACCACTCGATAAAAGTGCCGATCACGCCAAAACTCATTGTAGCCATGACCAATCAGGTACTTAATCTTTATCTTCGGTCGCTTAGCTGTCGTTACCATCGGTATCTCCTCCAATCTCTTCATCATCTTCTGGTACATCGTCAACAAATGTCGGCAAAGGCACATTGGAACCATCGACATCTTTTTTAGCCTTGGTAGCTTCAGCCGTAGCCTTGTCAACTTGTGCTGCTAACAGTCGCTTTCGATCCTTAACCATGCCCTCAGCCACCTCTGCTTCAGCCTTAATCTTGCGTGTCTTGGCAGATTCCAGTTCTGGGTTAAGACCTTTACTGATGCCCAAGACGCGGGTCAGAATGTCGGCAGCCTTCATCGAATCTGAGTTCTTGGTCTTGGTGTCGACCACATCGTCGACGTCTTCGTAGACCAGCTTGTCGTACGTGTCCCCATTCGAATTGGTCATGGGAATAGTTCGAGCCTTTCGCAGTGTGACAACAACCTGTTCTAACTCCTGACGACGCATAACACGGGTCAGAAACTCCAATACCTCCTGCTGGCTGGCAACTCGCTCACTAGCAAGTTCTTTAAGCCGAGCATCGATATAATCCTTGATGTCAGGTTTTGTCAGGTTTTCCTGGCCAACAGAACGTGCCGTTCGTACTCTGTAACCCGCTTTGCGCGCGGCTTCGGCAGCATTACCTGACTTGATGTACTCGTCAGCAAACTTCTGCTGTTTTGGTGTCAATTTACGTCGCATTACATATCACCTACACCCCCATCACAAGTATTAGCTCCTTTAGTCATCGTTCGAGATGGCTGTAATCTTAAGCTCCTCAATCGCACCAACCAATTCCAACATGTTATCGTCATAGGCAAGGTACTCGGCGTCCTTGTCAGAATCTTTATGGACGATGGCAACTGCGATGCCCTTCACATCGCCTCTCACCACCATTTCATTAATGGCCCCAGCAATCACTTGAGGGTTCCAAATTCCCTTCGCATACTGGCGCTCTGATAGCGTTTCACTCATGATTATTCTTCCTCCACACCTGGATAACCTGCCGATATGGCTTAGGATTCTTCTTAGCTCGTCTAGGCACCCATTGGCCGTCCTTAAGCTCACGTTCCAGTTCACCCAAGCAACGTGCCTCTGTGGAGCTGACAAGGCCAAATTTTGTGTTTCTCATCACCATGACGCCAGCCACGCAATCAGGACTCCGACGGCGACCGCCATGAGTCCATCAATCAATCTATTCCAATCCCAACGCCTCATGGCGCCACCTCCTTGCTATTCCTTGAAGCAGACGTTCTCTCTACGCTCGTATACGTCCACATACATAGACTTGGTGTCTCCACTGTAAGTCAATTCAAAGTACAGACCAGCAACGACATCGGTGCTCATCATCGCCTTATTGTTTTGCAATGTCTTGGAGCTCCATACGACATAAAAGTCGGACCCCTTAAAGTCCGCCTTTCCACCTATGCTGTCCATCTTTCGGTTGCATAAGTCTACTAAGTTTTGTCGGCATAAATTGATAAAATTTTCACTATCCATGTGATCACTCCTTTATGTACAAAAAAGGCAGCCGGAAATCACTACGGCTACCTCGACTAATTTAAATCTAACTTTGAGAGGAGTCTTCACCTCTTTTCAGTTAGATTTTATGGGCGCATGCACTATTGAGATGGGGCGTCCATCTCCTCTTTTAAGTTTTGCACCCAATGGACCATGTAGGACTCGAACCTACGACTGGACGGTTATGAGCCGTCTGCTCTAACCAACTGAGCTAAAGGTCCAGAAACCCGGATGTTTGGGGACCGGGAAAGTTTGTATGCCTCTTTACTTAGGCAATGTGCTTGGTAGGGATTTGCACCCTACAAATCCACTTGGACGCCCACTGAATCATGCCCTCTTTCGGGCCAGACGCGTCTACCTATTCCGCCACAAGCACACACCCCTACAAACCGTACGTAACTCGGGGTATCGTCAGCAATCGCAATCAAGCGACCTTTGCACTGAGGTTCTGCGTGCCTACAGGTGATTCTCTGACACTGATCACTTATCCCATGACTGACGTTTTTGTCCTCCGCCCTTAGGCATCTGGTTGGGGGTTTACGGAGTGCAATGCCCAGTCTTGGAGTCGAACCAAGTGTGCTTAGGGTCGCGAACTACTAAGCCTCTCCGAATTCTCACTGGGCGTGATACGCATAGACCATTTTGATTGCATCGAGATAGCTCTATAGCCTCATTACATCCTCCAATCGGCTATATGCGCACGGCTGGAGTCGAACCAGCATCTAAACTGGTCGAATTCGACCAGTTTTACTCTGCCATTGAGCTACGTGCGTTTCTTTGATTCTTTCGATAGTACTAGAATACATCTGATATCCGGCTAGTGCCTGCAGTCTCACTGCACAAATACTGCATAAAAACTGCATGATTACTGCTTTTTTTCAAAAATGTGGAGATCATCAAGCATGTAGCAGTCGGCAAATTCCAGTAGCGCTTGAGGCTTGCGAACATGGAAGTAGCTGGATTCTGAGAATCCCAACTCCATGAAGCACATCGTATCTGTATCGCCCTGCAGGTATAAACTACTAAGAATACTGCGGCTGTCCTGCCCACAATGTTTAATGGCCACAACCGTCTGCTTAACAATCTGCTCCGCGTATAGTCTCCGCACAATCCGAGCATCAGTCGAATTACCAGATGGCTGTGATTTTGGCATACCGTCATAGCTTGGCGACTTTAGGTCCGTCATAGACTGACCACTCACCCGGACCATCTTAGGCAATACTACAGATAAAAAGTGTGTCACGTTTTGCAAAGTTGCTCCAACATCTACCTCTGGGAAGAGACTTCCCATGTTCATATTGTCAAAATCTAATTCAGCCAACCCTTTCAGCCCCTATCAATGGTATAATTAATTTGTTGACCATTGAGTAAGAACGAATTGGGTGAGGGCTGTTGCGTCAGCCCTTTTTTGCTATCTAAAATGGCCGTGTAAGCTCGTGTAGCACGTTATTAACCTCAGCATTGCTCATCATACCCAAAGCAATGTAAACTTCCTTAGGCACGCTGTGATCACTTAATTTTGATTGGAATGCAGCTAGTCCCATCAGTACATCATCTTTTGGTACCAATGATTCCAGATAATTAAGCAGCATACGCTGGTTGCCGTTCATTTCGTCGCGTGTTTTATCCATATTCTCACCTCTACATAAAATAGAAATTTTATCTAGCTACTTTCCGGTAATAAACACAGTATCTAACGGAAAATCATATTCTTTCGCAAAGTCGGTATCTGGTGAGACGGTAAGCTCTGGATCGTAGCTTGGAATTAAAAGAGCAGATCCTGTCGGACGACTGTAAATAGCAACTTCTGTTTCTCCATCACACTTTTGTAGTTCATGGATTAAATCCTTGGCTTTCATTTGAAATCACCTCTACATAAAATAAGATTTTTATACCATTGTCAGCTCATGGATAACCTGGTTGCGTTCCTTCGATGACAATTTGTTAATCGCGTTGCGTTTGCTGTTGCTCAACTCGGTAAAATGATTTCCGCACCAAACTAAAGCCCGTGCCACATCGCCACCATAGCTTTTCATGCCTTGAAGCACGTAATTGCGATACTCAATCTGTTCGTGTGTCATGCTGTGCCTCCAATAGCCGTTTAACTCGTCGCCAACGCGGCTTGCTTTGATTGACTGGCTTGCAAAATAATGTGTTGATATGCTGTGCGCCGTTCAGCGCCAGCCAAAGTTGAAAATTCCATTTATTCATTGTCTTCCTCCCGTAGCTTCTCTCGCATGCAGCGCACCCAATCCTTGTCGCGGCCCATAACGCTAGCGACTCCTTGATTGTTAGGCCGATTCATGTGTTTGACGTTATATTTTAGCTGTGTTAATTCATCTGGTGTGGCTTGGTAATCCAATTCGTCACGTCTTCGCATTCTGCCACGTAATTTCTGGATATATTGAGGTGTCCTGGACCGTTCTTGTGAAATATATTTGTTGGTGAATCCGTGTAAAATCATGTGGCGTAGGATATTATTTTCCGCCGTGTGTCCTTCCTCAGTTTGACCGCGGATTTCTTTTTTAACATTTTCCGGCCACTTATCTGGATCATCACCATAATTGGCGTAAGCAGCTCTAATTTCAGCTGCCATTTTCTTGTTTAGTGACATAACTTTTACTCCTTATCAACAATTTTGAACGTGATTTCTCCTGATTTTTTAATCATTTTTGTTTACCTTCCTTAGCCTCAGCTTGGTGTTCCCGCGCGTGTTCCGCCATACGACGCTTCTTCTTGCGCATGGTGGACTTTTTCGTGTGCTTCCGTTGCTTACTCATCAAATACCTCCTCACTTTCTCTGTGAGCCTTCACGATTGCCCACAGCATTTCCGCCGCGGTCCGTTCCCGATGTAAGCCGATTCTCATGTGGTCAATTTTCGGAACTAGTCGCTTCCAACTTTTATCGGGGCAAAGGATCATATCGACCCTTTCTGGAATGGCCTGTTGTTCCACCAACTGCTGGGCAAGTTCAGGCAAGCAAACTAGAAAATTTTTATCACCGTAGAAAGTCAATCCGTGTCCGGACGTGAAGTCTGCCATACTCGACTTGACCTCGTAGAATTCGAATCTCCCCAAATCCACTGCTACTGCCTCCGGGGCGCCCAGCTTCGAGTGAAATCCAACGAAATCTACTCGCTCTTTTCCGCCGTCGAAGTTGACTTCAGGTGACCAGTACATATTTTGTGAGTTAAGCCGCTTCTCAACCAGTTGGCTAAGTCTTGCTGTGATGTCAGGCCGTTTGCTCATGATTATCCTCCTTAGCTTTAAGCCACTTTGTACGTGTGGCAGCGTGCCACTCTTCATAGGAAAGTGGCAGCCCTTCACCAGGCACCCGATTCCACTCAGTAAGCCGCCACCAAATCGTGTGGTCATCCCGCGTAGTGATCACATAAGGACCGTCTACCGGTAACGGGTCGCCCTCAGCAGTGTCCTGAACCGTTCCAGGTAACCAACGATAACCCTCATCAGTCAACAATCGCATCAGTTCGCGATACTGCCGCTTGCTATTTACCACGTATGATTTCATTTTTGAATTACCTCCACCCGCCAGCCGTTAATGACTGGCTCTTTCTGTTGCCACAGTGCTGCCTTAACTTTCCAGGTCGGCGTACGCCCTAAGTAATGGGTGCGCGCCCACGATAGCTGGCACTCATGGCATCCGTACTCGCTCGTCAGTCTAATCAACAAAATGGTCATCCGCCCTCGGGTCCTTATACAATTCCTCCATCCCCAATAAGTCTGCAATGTCGGCCAGCAGCTCGAAATTCTCATCACACAATTCATCAAGACTAACACCATGAATCATGCCACTGTCGTCGATGCTAAAGGGCTTAGCCCTCTTATTGTTCAAGTCAAACAACTTAGATAGTGCCATACGCACGTTTTCTGGTTTCATTTTTTGTCCTTCCTTTTTCTACCTTTAGGCCACTTTCTAAGATCCAGATACGGAACCCAGCGTTCTTCGTCAGTATCGGCCAACCATACTTTTGCCATCCAACCGAGCTGCGAAGGGCTCTTAACTTGTTCAATCAGGGTAAAATGGTACTTGGTCTTTCCCCCGATAGTGTACTCAGGAACGCCAACACCGCTTAGTCTTTCACCATGCTTTGCCTCCGGTTTCATTTTTTATCCTCCGTTCGATTGAGTCCCTGCTGCACAATCATCAGCGCCTCTTCAGGGCTGCGGGCCACTCCGTAGATGACCGGGTCCATAGCAACTTCCTTCGCAAAATACTCTTGTGCCGGGCGCCGCTTCCCCTTATCAGTCTTGACTTCGATGAAAAACATCTTGCCATCTGACTTGCGGTATCCGCATAGGTCCGGGAAACCCTTCTCAGGGCCAGCGCTAAAGAACCGTCCGTCTTTCATGGGTACCCTACCGACGTTGATACGCCATACCTGACATCCATTTATCGACAGCATAGCGATGATTTGCGTCTGAATGACATGTTCTGGACCCGGTCCACGCTTTTTGTGCTTGAGTGGCTTGACTATTTCCTTATCACCATCAGGGCTATAGCTTCGTCCTTGTGGAATACCACCACTAGGATACTTAATCATGTGGCGCCTCCTTGCGTTCATAGCTCTTTTCTAGCTGATAGAGGACTAACTCGACAGCTCCCCATTCCAGCTGACCACGAACACGACTATGCTTTTCTAAGCTTGGTCCATACCAGACATCGGTTCCACGATTACTTTGCTCCTGCAGGAGCTTATGTGCCTCTTCAAAAGTCATCTCTAGGCCTCCTGAGCAACTGGCAAGTCGCTGCCCATTTGCTTGATGACTGCCAGCGTCGCGGTAGATGGCACCCAGTCGCTGATGTAGTCCGACACGTCGTCGAAGTATCCCTCACGAATTTGTGTCCGCGTCTTGACGTGAGCCACCTCACAGACACCCCTGTTGATGTCACGGAACAATTTTGAACGTTGCGAGTTACTCAGTACTAGGTTGTGCATCCCCATGTAATCGCGTACCGCACGGTTGATACGACGTCCCAACCAGTTATACTCGCCAGGATCCAGCTTTTGATTCTTCTCTAGGTCAGTTAGACGGCTTTCAACGTGATCTACACGTTGATTGGTATCCTCGTTACCCTGCAGCAGTAACTTAATCTGTTCACGCGGCGTCACTGGTAACTTGTTCGTTGATTCCTGTTTAGCTAACTGCTTTTCAGCTGAGATAAAGTACCGTCGTGCTTGCTGGCCTTTCTCAGTCCGTTGAATCATGGCGAGCTCTTTAGCCATGTCTAAAGTCATCGCATATTCGATGCGAGGCCGGCCACCATGGCTTTTCGCCGAAATTGGCGTAAAGTCTTCACCTTGGGTAAAACCGTAGTCAGTCATATCTTTGAACCAGTTAGAGAAATCCTTGCCAACTTCCAAGAAGTCGTGGAGTCCTCGAGCGTTAACCGCGACGTTGTCGCTACCGTTGCCCATAATTAACTCTTGTAAATTTTTCATGTTGTAGCCTCCTAGTCCGTTAGTTTAAAAATCGGTATATCAGGCACATCGCCGCCTCCTGATGGAACGGTGGTTCTGTTTTTCTCATAGTTCAAAGCATCAGAGACTGTCGTAATATCGTTTTTTACCCAGCAATTAATCACTTTTTCAAGATATTTAGGCACACCAGCCGGGCTAACATTATTCTTAGCAAGATAGTCAAGGCTGTGGGTCAACAGATCGTCTCCCACTTCTTGCCGGTAGAGTTTAAGCTGGGAAACCATGTCCTTGTTCGGGGTTGGCCAATGGCTCACGTACGTGCGCGTTGACTTAAATTGATTAAGTCCATCCCTACTAGAACCTAATGAACTAGTCTTGTCTTTGTCTACGTCTGAGTCTATGTCTAGATAAGGTGAAGTTTCTGGTGAAGAACTTGGTGAAGAAACTGGTGAAGAACTTAGTCCTGTTTCTAGTTCATTTATAGGACCAGAGGTATTACTTGGTGAAGAACTTGGTTCATTTATAGGACTAGAGGTTTCACCAAAGGGTGTGATGACATAAATTCCTGCCCTAGTACGGCCTCGTGATTTATAAGAAATTCGCTTGGCCTGAATCAAAATGTTGCGATTACTGATAAGGGTGTTTTTGGACGCTATGCCCGTTCGAGCCATTAGTACCGAATTAGGTATGGACAATTCCTTTTTCCAACCGCTCTCGTTAGCGATCATCATAAGATGGAACCACAAAACTTGAGCATTGGGTTTCAAGGGATTAGTTTCGAGAAAATTGCGGAACGCTTTTAGCTCAACAAACAAATTCAAACCAGCACCCCCTAACTATCTAGTAAGTCATCAACGCTGATGATGTTTTCCAACTGCTTATGTTCACGGCAGTAAGCACAATTACCACACGCAACGGGGGCTTGCACACCAGCAATTACATCCTCAAAATGGGGTAGCTGCTCATCAATTCGTTGCAAGGCGTCCTCCATATACTCATGAGGAATCGTGATAACCGCCTTATTCGGCGGACTTTGCTTTGTTACTGCAACAATGTAGGGTTCACACTCGATTCCGTACTGCTGCTTGACTAGCTCGCGATAGACAGCCATTTGAAGCTGGTAGTCATATTTCAGAACGAATGGTACCCACTGACGGGTACGGCTATCCCAAAACCGCTTAGACAGTTCCTGCGTTGTCTTTAGATCGATGAAGTACCCACGATCTAGGTTCAAGCAGTCCAACTTGCCCATCCATTCAACGCCGGAAATTACGCCGGTAACGATCGATTCCTTTTCACCTTGATATAACTGTGTGAACGTCTTGTCGTTTTTGAGCGAGTCGATCATGATGTCGGCCTGCTTGTACTCACTCTTTAGCTGGCCTTTAGTCTTACCACGACTGGATAACATCACTTCCTTGTTGGCATCTAAGAACCGTTCGTGGGCCTCAGACGACTCGAAATAGCTGTGCAGGTCATTACCAACTAATAAAGCGGTCTTATCCTCATCGGGTGCCCACTCACCTCTCAATTCAGCTAATGCCTCTGCCTCACAGGCAACGAACTTCTTAAACCAAGTTGGACTCATGAAGTTTTTATTGGCTTCCTGGCTGTAATAATTGTCAGAATTTAGAATGAACGTCTGGTGGGAAGAGTTCGCCTTGTCCTTCTTCGGTGCTATTTGCATCGTCGCCATCCCCCTTATGATTTTCAGATTCTTCAAGGCCATCCAAAATCTTGTTGACAGTGTCCTTGTCTTGCTTATCACCCGGATTCATGTTTTCAATGGAGCGAATCTCATCAGAGCTACTTTTGTCAGTATCTGTATTAACCGATTCTTCTTGTTCTGCCGGTTCATCCGTTTCAGCTTGTTCAACGGGTTCAGGAGGCGTTGGTTTCTCTGTGTCCACATTACCGATCAAATCTGTAACCTTTTTAGGCGTCACATCTTTGGCCGCTTGATCATCGTCATACTCGTTGGAAGTAGTATTGCTGATGGCTCCAACAACCAAATCTGAATCATCAGAAGTGTTCAGAATGTTCTTAGCGGCTCGATTAAGTACCGTCCGCTTAGCCATCTCATCACTGAACTTGTTCTGCACAGCCCCTTTAGACCGTGTCTGTGACCAACTGTTTTGAATTTGCTTGAAGGTCATTACAGTGTACTGGTGAGTCCCATCAGCCATCTTAATGACCGCATACACGTACTTAATTTGACCATCAAGGCCTTCTAATGTTGGCTTCCACTTGGTGACCATTAATCGATCATCTTCCGCGGAAATCTCAAAATCATCACCATCGTGGACCACATTAGCCCAGCAATCGTCAACCTCTGACAGCCGCTTTAGTGCGGCCTGCGTCCCAAAATAGGAACGCTGCATTTGGACCTTATTTCCATACTTGATAAAATAAACTTGTGTTTTTGCAGGCGTTAATCCTTGAACAACCATGTCCATCAAAGCATTAGCGATAGATGTCTTCGTTTCGGGGACGTGTGCCGCAATCTGAATCAGGTCACCATCATTGCTACTCTTCAAAGCAAAGAATGCGGACTTGAGGGCATTTCCTACAGCATAGTTGGCTGGCAGCTTCAAGCCATTCTCCTGATTCATCATTTGATTAATTTGGTTCTGAACACCCGCGTCTAGTGAGCGTTGGGTTTCTGCAACTTCATTTGTAGCCATTTACTTTTCCTCCTCCAAATTGGGTGACCAAGCAACAAGCTCGTCGCTGATACTGTATAGCCGATCAATCTCATCATTGCTAAGTCGATCATTCTCGGCCAACAGTTGAACTTCCTTGAACAGATCAGATTTAATGTCATCTAGTTCAGCTAAATTAGTAGCAACCACTGCTTTAGGCTGGAAACGGCTGCTTGTGTGTACCTTGACTACGTCCACGAGATCACCTCCGCACTTTTAAAATCTTCCAAGATGGTTGCCAGATGGTCATAGTCCCAATCAATCTGGGTTCCATAATCCTCACCCTCAGCATCTAAAAAGTCGTGCATCGAATCTTCATCGGTTGGCACATATCGGCCTTCTGCTTCCCAATAAGTCTCACCAGAAATCATGGGGTTGCCATTGGTATCTTTGATCATGAATCCCGTTTCAGGCTGTGATTCCAGTCGATTCATGTATCGGACAAAATCGAATGTTGCATGATCTGGCACGTTCATCGCCATTGCAACCACCGCCCGTCTGGAGTAGAATTAAGGTTATAGAAATAGGATAAATGTAATTTATCTTCGAGTTCTGAGCTGCCACTCAGAGCTCTTTTTTTATGCCATAAAATCATTTGTGCTCCTCCAATCCGAAGTAATTATTACGCCAAGCTTTCCAGCCACCCGCCACCTCAACGTGCTTACGGAAGCGGTAGCCGGCGTAGAAAAGTCCTACAATACTGCCAATCCACGTTGCCGCTTCACCAAAGTAGAAACACCAAAAATCGTAAATGCTTTGCAAAATCATTTTTTAACCCTCCTATACCGTTACACTCTTTCGATTACGGTTTTCTTCAATCCACTCATCAATTGCTGGTCGAAGATCGACTGACAAATTTTCATGCATGAATCGCTCAACCTCAAATTTTGGAATTGATAATTGTCCCAGCTGTAAGCAATTCAACTTTCCCAATCCAATTAGCGCCCGGACCTTGTTCGGAGAAATCTTTAGTTTCTTGGCCGCCTGTGGAATTGTGTAAACATCTGCATCAACCGTGCGCTTGAGCACTACTGTTTTAACCATTTGAATCCCCCTAACTTATTATGCTTGTTGGTTTCATGGACAATCTTTAGCATGTCCTGACGGGACACGTCTTCAAATTGACCATTAAAAAGTAACTCCATACTGATCAGCTTGATTCGCTCGTAGCTATACTGCTCCGCCTTCTTGCATTGATCATGAGTCCATTTTTCACGTGGCCGGTCTCGCATAAATGTTTTGACTTGCCGTCGAAGCTCTATAACCATCGCACGTTGATCGTCGATGGCGTCTAGCGTCGCAAACGGTGCATCTCTGAACTTAGGCGACCAATCTTCCGTATCAAACATCTGAATGGCTTCAAAGTAGGCTGCGGCTAGCTGATTACTAAACCGGTAGTCTTGTAAGTAAGTCGCATCTTTAACCGCATTAGCTGCCGTTGTATCTACCGTGTGACGGTTATTAGCGATGCCTTGAGCCGTTTGTCCGGTATCTTCTGCCATAAGCTTGGCTGAAACGTTATTACGCTTCATTGCATTATCGAAAAATGTACGGATGTCACGAGATGTTTTTATCACATCCATTACAACTGCCTCCTTGTGTTTCGACTGATGTACTACAAGCACTTGTAGTACATAATTTAATTAGAATGAAAATTCTAAGTCTTCTTCATTCAACCCCGCCTGTTGATTGAGGACCTTGCCAGCGTCCTTGAACAGACGATTCAAACGTTTATCTTGTTCACCTGGTAATTCGTCGGCCGCAAGCATGGCTTTTAGCTGACCATCAGTTAGGCCTAACGTGTCCTCGATAGTGTCGATTTTTTCTTGCCGTGTCATTTTGCCACCTCCTATTAGTTTGATGAACAGTGTCCAATCACAAGAATTAGTAATCCTGCTGCTAGAACTTGGAGCATAGTGTCACCCCCGTTCTTTGAAAAGTTAATATTAGTCACCTCAACTTTTTAATTTAATTTCTACACCGTCCACTAGTGCAAACAGATTATCCTTTGCTAGTGGATATTTTTGTTCAATTCGTTTCACCTCACTATCAGTAAAGGTAACTGCGGCAAACAAATTATCATCAACAGAGACATTTACCAAGTGATTAAAACCACCTGACTTGTAAAAATGAATCACTTCATGCTTTTTCATCAGCTCACCTCCTAACGTTGAATTCAAAATTGAGAAAATAAATCCAGCTGGTAAAACTCAAAGTTGGGTATGACATAGTGCTATCCGAGCTGTCTACTTTCGCATTAGCCCCACAACTATGAACGGAACTATGATTGCCACAATGACTGGCCAGACAAACTTTACGAAAATCCAGTGTCTATCCGTGAAATCAGAAAACCTTTTCCAGAAACCCTCTGGTTTGGATTTCTTAATCCGATCATTGAGTTCTGGACTGAATCTTACCTTCATCAACTCACCTCCTCTGGCTACCGATATCACTCACCTTCTCTGGTACAATTGATACTTGAAGGAGGTGATAATCATGGAAAAAGCAGAATTTGAAGAGCGTTTCAATAAAATTGTTAAAACTGCCTTGGACGACCAGAATACTGAAAAGTTTGTATCAAGAATTGGAGATTCCGTGACCGAAATCATTAACAATAATTCGGATAGTAATCTCATAGCATCAAAGATCGCCACTAAAGTTAGCAGTAGCTTTCAAGCATCCACTCTTCGAGCAGTTCATAACCTTCTAGAAGAGTTCTTAGTTGACGACTCATCAGCTAAGTAATTCTTTCTCTACACTTCTCATGTTTTGTCGGATATCATCTTTGACCAGTTTGGAAAATTCATCCGATGACAATGACGTTTCGTGACGCTCTTGGTTACTAGCGATAACCTTGAGCGTTTTGTTTAAGCTACGAAGTTCTGTGAGAACTGCATTTTGGAATTCTTCTTTCTCCATCAGCTCACCTCCTCAGTCTCAATGGAATTAAGTGTTGTATTTTTCTTAACGGTTACATCAAAAAAAATATCATTAACACCCATATTTTTATTTAACCGTTCTGACAACTTAACAGCAATCTTTAATGCCGTGGTGGGCGCCGGATTAGCCTTACCATTAATAATGGTAGATGCATAAGATGCCGTTATATCAACGGATTCCGCCAATTCCTTTGTTGTTAGTCCAGCCATTGCAATTTGATGTTTCAGCGCTCTTGAACTTCTCACTTTCAGTCTTGATTTAGTAATCATCGTTTTCACCTCGCTCTTAACAATATCTATATTACCCCTTCGTTTAGAAATATGCAACACTTATTGCTATTTTTTATACATTTTTCTCAACAGATATATTATTATTAGTTCATTAAAAGTAAAGGAGTGAGCCGACAGATGCCTGAAATAAACGATTCTCAGCTTGGAGACTACATTAAAAATATTTTAGACAAGAACAAGTGGTCAATACGTAAAGGTGCGCTTCAAATCGGCGTGTCTGCTGCCTACTTATCCAAACTAATCAACCATAAAGCTGACTCAAATCCTAAGCCAGCTACTCTGCGGAAACTTGCGAGCGGCTTGCATGTTAGTCCAGAAGAATTATTTGAGCTCGCAGGTATTAAACTAAGTGATACAAGCGATTCAGACAAGCCCGAATACGTTGACCTTAAGGAACAAATCAACGATAAAAAGAAAATCATGACCTTTGAAGGTCGAATAATACCTGATGAAGACTTAGAGTATATGGAGCGTTTGCTCAGGGGCGGAAAGAAGGACTAGCTGTATGGACGTAATTATCGTTAATCTTATGAAATACGCGTACGATCATAAAATAACCGTAATTTTAACCAACCATTTTGATGGCCATACCCCTTCTGCATCCCGCCCTGATACTAAAACGATTGTCGTTAATACGAATTGGCATGAGGAGAAAGAAATCCCCTTCCAGATGGCTCATGAACTAGGACACGTCGTTAATGGCGACGAAGGAACACTCTACTATTCTAGTTTCTCCAACAAGTCAAAGTATGAACGCGCGGCCAATATGACCGGATTAGACATTTTGATTCCAATTTACGTTGATATTACTGGATATACCTTCAATAATGTATCCCCATTTATGGAGCAATTTGGCATACCTAGCTATCTACTAAATGCTGTAATTTCAAGATTTAAAAAGTGTATCAATAACTAGAAGAAACGCAGTGATTAGACTTTAATTGCGTTAGAGACTAATATTTCCGTCCACACCCGATGACGTTAAAAGCTGACTACATATTTTCAGGAGGAAACAATATGTCAGAAAATGACACTAAATTTTGTTCATCATGTGGTAAAAAAATTCCTATCAACTCAGAATTTTGTCCTCATTGTGGGGAAAAACAACCAGTGGTATCAGACAACCCTGCTCAAGAAAAAACAGTTGTGAAATCGTTTGAACCGTCGAGACCAATTTCCAAATCAAATTCCACCAAAAAATGGATTTCAGGCATTGCTGCCGTCGTTGTTCTCATTGCACTTATTTTCGGTCTGAGTTGGGTTGTCAATCATTCAAAATCTCCAGAAAACATAGCGTCTTCTATCCAGTCAAAACTTAGGACTCAATCAGCTGACTACGGTAAAGCTAAGGCAACATGGAATAGTGACAGTGAGGTAATAGAAATTTCCCTTCCTAAAAATTCACATGTAGTAGAGTCGTTGGAAGATGGCAGCCCTGCTTTATGGAATTCTCTTGTGCGAGACTTAAGATCTAGTTCTACGGCAATTAACAAAAAGAATAATCCAAACTATTCTCATATAACCGTGGTCAGTCCACATGATACAAATTATCTATGGCTAGAAATTAATCATGGCAAAATAAAATACAATCAAGGCGATAATCTAAACTAAGAGGTGTTTAATTTGGAAGAAAAGACTAAATTTTGTATTCACTGTGGAAAAAAGATCCCTGCGACTGCTTCATTCTGCCAATTTTGTGGTTACACTCAAGGGTCTGATACCAAAACTCAAAAAAATGTAGACCAAACCAGTAATTATCAACAGACTGTATCTCCTAACTCTTTCACATCAAATATTTCTGATGTCCCTTATAATGAAAATGAAATCCCAGGTATCGTCAGTTCTACAAAGCTCTATTTTAAAGATATGTTTCGCATAAAGAAACGAATGGGTCGTGCCGATTTTTGGTGGGCATCACTGGGTGTTGGCATTATTATGGTAATTATTGGCTTCATTATAGGAATTATTCAAACCGTATTTCTTGGTGGTAGTGACAACTTTATGGAAACCGATATTTCCGGTGAGCTAACTCCTGCTGGGGTCACAAGCCTCATTATGTTGATTATTCTGTTAGCTATCTATGTGATTCTTTTTATCGCTGCTCTAACAGGCGAGATTCGTAGACTCCATGATCTGGGATATAATGGCGCATTTTGGTTGATTAACCTAGTTCCAGCAATCGGATCACTAATTATGCTAATTATTTTATGCCAGCCTTCAAAACAACAAAATAATCGCTACGTTCCACAAAAATAGTTTTGATAGCTTCTGTCTGGTGACTCCCCTCGGTTCGATTCCGGGGAGAAGCATATTTTAACCTGAATTATTCACCAGAAACTCCAAAATCCCCATCAAACACATGATTCAAGTGCTTGATGGGAATTTTACGTTTTCACCTTTTAAGTGCAGAAAAAGAGCCTCAGCTCTGGTATAGTTAACTCGACCAAAAGACACTATAAAGAGAAGAGGACTCTATAATGAAAACTGTACAGGAAATGGCATTTAGTTTCAATAAAAACATTCTAGCATCGCATACCGGCGGTCAATTATCTTCTGATGGTGGCCTAACCTTGTGTGTTGAACTGATGGCAAAGTTTCAGTTCACGAACTTAGCTGACAATCTATTGAAGTTCAACGACCATCGACAATACTGCCGACATAGTAATTCAAGTATCTTAATGCAGTTGGTTCTGCAGATCATTGCCGGTTATAATACAGATTCTGCTGCAACCTCATTGGTTGCAGAACCATTGTTTAAACTTTTATTGGACAAACCAGCCTTAGCTTCACAAGCGACGATATCCCGTTTCTGGCAACGTATCGATTCCGCAGGTGTGGACGCCTTCCAGACTTTAAATCAAGCTCTTATTGATCAAGCTCGACTGCTAACTAATCAGACGACCACCATTATTGATATTGATTCAACCCATTCTGACACTTATGGCAATCAAGAAGCTACTGACTATAACGCCCATTATGGCTCGGAGGGGTATCATCCATTACTAGCTATCGATAATGATGGTAATCTCATGAAAGCCATCCTACGGCCTGGTAATGCCTATACCAGCACAGATATAAAAGCCTTTTTAGAACCGTTATTAAAACATTATCAAGACCAATTGCCAGAAACTGATATTCTGGTTCGCGGTGATAGCGGGTTCGCCACACCAGCTGTTTATGATACCTGCGAGGCCGATGATGTCTTTTACATTATTCGCCTCAAACGTAATAAGCGACTACACAACTTGGCAGAAGAGTTTGTACAGATAAGCGACACAACTGAGTGGCATGAAACCGAAACTCACTATTACTCAGCAACTTATCAGGCCACTTCGTGGCCTAAACCGCGTCAAGTATACGTTAAGTCAACTCGTGTAGCTGGCGAATTGATCTTTTCACATGAATTTATTGTGACTAATCTGACAAATTTAACCGTAGAAGCAGCATTTGAACTGTATCATAAGCGTGGTCAGATGGAGAATTATATCAAGGAAGCCAAAGAGGGCTTCTTCTTTGATAAGACTGATAGTTCAACGTTTACCGCCAACGCTGCCCGTATGATGGTTAGTGTATTAGCGTACAATATTATCAATTTTATGAAGCAAATAGCCCTACCTAAAACAGAGACCGGATTGCGTGTTAGTACATTACGAATCCGTTTATTCAAAGTCGCTGCCCGCGTTGTGTTTACCGGTCGACGAATCCAGTTACGACTGAGTTCTCATCACGTTTATCATCGACTCTTTTATCAGGTATTACAGCGTATTCAGGCTATTAAATAGCCCCAATTAAAAAAAATTCTGTACGATCAAGGGATAAGTGCACCCAAAAATTCAAAAATGACTCACCGTTAGGTGATACCATCAAAATTTAGAGTCTCAATACATAGTAAGCAAGATCAAAAGCCGTCAGTTTTTGAAAAACATGAAAACTGACGACTTTTTTGAAAGGTATGAATAATTCAGGTTTAAATATATATATAACATTCAAGGCTTCATGTGCTCAACATGTCAAAGATGGCTTTAATAATAGGAGGTAATGAATAATGTCAAACGAAGGCAAAACCGAAAGTGAAAAAGCTAAAGTTATATCTTTTATCAATATGAAAGGCGGCGTTGGGAAAACAACACTTACAATTAATGTTGGATATACATTGGTAAAGGAATATCAAAAAAAAGTATTAATCATAGATATGGATCCACAATTTAATGCCACACAGGCTTTAATGACTAAATTTAAAAGTATTAAGGAATATACCTCCCTGCGCGACTCACAAAGAACAATCGCAAATATCCTTGTCAATCAGTCAATGAGTATGGTCAGTGATATGAGTGAGACAGATAACAAAAATCATATTGTCAAACTGCTAGATTCAGATGAAAAATCACAAGGTCAACTAGACCTTGTTCCAGGTGACCTTTCACTCACAGAATTTGAAAATTCAGTTCGTGGTTCTGAAAAAAGATTAACAAAGTTTATACGGGATAATCAGCTTGCTGAAAAGTATCATTACATTCTTATAGATACTCCGGCAACGTATTCCGTTTACTCACAGGCTTCTCTACTATCCAGCAGCTACTATACTGTACCAATTGCACCAGATATTTTTTCTTCGCTGGGATATTCACTTCTTCAAAATGCCATAAGAAAGGATTTAGTTCTTGATGATCACCAATTAACTAATCTAGGAATTATTTTTACAATGTCATCCACCTACCGTCAAAAACGAACTAGCATTAGTGAATCATTCAAAAATGATCCTAAATTTAAAAATACGCTTAAAGAAAACGAAAATATTCGTACTGGTAATATTGAAAATTTCATCTATGATATGAGTAAGACTAAAGACAACATTGTAGATATAACAAACGAATTTATTAAGAGGATTGGAGCACAAGATGAATCATCAAAAAATACTTCTACAATTCAAAAATGAAAAAAAACACGATAGAAAGTTGGCACTTTTGCCAGCAGTTCTCTCAGTCATAATTTTTTCTAAGATATTCTACAACAAAAACGACGATTTAGAATTGTTCACAAAAGACATGTTGAAGGCAGAATATCGTCCTTACCTTTTTAAATCACGAACTCTATTATATTCAAGGATTATTAAAGATTACTTCATCAATGACGACGGTACTAAATTAGTTGACGCAATCGAAAAATCTATTTCAGTAGATAGCTCGTCTCCGATAACTGTTAAAAAGAATTCTTCTCAAAATAGTGTGATTAGTCAATGGAGAAAGGTTATTGATCCCGATGAACATGACTAATACCATCGTCGATGAAGTGAATAATGATTTTTTAAAATTTTGCCATAGTTCAACTGAAAGAAGACTAATAACTAGTTTTTCTGAGGATGATCAGATAAGGCAGTTGTTTGAACAACTCTACAAGCTCTCATTTTGCCTTTATAACTTATTTGAATCTGATGTAACTAGCTCCCCTAACCATGCTGAACTAAATATGTATATTAATTTTCTACGTAGAGATTTAATTAGTACATTAGACCTGTTAAATCTTCAGCATATTGACTCTTCAAAAAAAGAATGTAGATCAATTATTGAATCTATTATCCGTATATCATTGTTTACTGAGCGCGAAGCTATCTATAAAAACAATATTCATAATCACATATATCACTCTACTTCTGAGTTAAAGGAACTAAAAAGTGCCGTAACGACTCACAAGATTGGTCGTTTAACTACATGCGCTCAGAACTATTTTTCTGATTCTATAATTAGTGATTGTGTCAGTCAACTAAATCAAGATTATTCGAGTTTCTCAAAACTCACACATACAAATGAAAAATTAGGTTCTAAGACAATTACTACTTTGAATGCGGTGTCTAACATCTCACCCGCTGTACTTCAATCATCAATAATGGATATTATTAGAATTATTGAAAACTCAATTCTATGCATTTACTACGTTAATGTGAGGTTAGTTAACGGTCAATTTTTGAATAGAACACATTCCAAATATATTGAGATAACTTCTGATGAACAATATGTGACCAATCATCTATCTCAAATATCAGAGTTTGCATATAATTTATCGTTGCAACCAAATTAGACCGAAATGATAATAATTAACCATTGTCATTAACTAACATGAGTTTATTGGCCTTCTAATTTAGAAGACCAGAACTATTCGACTATTGGTTAGAAACACTCTATCCAAGATAACGAAATCTCCCGCACGAAGTTTTCTTTTTGGGGGCGAGTTGTCAAATTAAGTGCAACACCCACCTCACAATAATAAATCTGCAGAAAATAATGGGCTATTGGACCTTTAGCTCAGTTGGTTAGAGCAGACGGCTCATAACCGTTTGATCGTAAGTTCGAGTCCAACAAGGTCCATAGCAATACAAGAGATCCCTATCCGGGATTTTCTTTTTTGCCATTCAAAGAACATACGTTTGTGTATTTCAACTATTGATATACAAGGAGGAATCATTATGTCAGAAGGATCACTAAGGAAACGTGGAGATAAATGGTACTATTCTTTTGAAGCCGGTAGCATCGATGGATCGCGAAAACGTATCGAACATCCCGGTGGTCGCACAAAAGCAGAAGCATCGGCCGCCCTTCGTGCGGCAATGCAGGAGTACGAAAATGGAGGAGTCAAAATAAGAAGGAATAATTATACCATTCATGACTACTTCGACTACTGGTTTGATAGCTATGTAATGAAAGAGCTTCGCCCAAATACACAGAGCAATTATCGGAATGTGATTGATAAGTACATCGATCCGGCAATTGGCAGATACAAGTTAAAATCAATTAGTCCCGCCAAATTGCAAAAGATGATGGATGATTTAGGGAAAACAGGATTGTCAAAACATTCAGTTGAAATTATTTTGACCGTTCTTCGCAAGGGACTAAAGATGGCAGTCTTCCCTTACCAGCTGATTAAAGAAAACCCGGGCAACTACATTGGCATGCCCCGTTTCCCCGAATCCCATGGTAAAACACGGTCAGATTTGCGAATTATCACACTCGAACAGTATCGCCAGATACTCGCAATCACCCCATTTTCCAACCCCTTTAACGTTCCCCTTCAACTAGCCTTTGGCACGGGCATGCGCCGCGGTGAGGTTAGCGGGCTAGAATGGAGTGCGGTTGATCTAGAGAATGGAATCATCGACATCCACCAAGCTATGCTTCAAAAGACCAAGAAAAAACGAAAGGCCGATGCTGAATACAAGACGAAAGTAAAATACTCCGATCCGACAATAAAGCCAGATCATGAACGGTCTTCCAACGCTCCCTGGGATTTAGGTCCACTTAAAACATCCGCAAGCTATCGAAAAATTTCGATTGGGCCTTCTGTTATCGAGCTGCTAAAGAAAAAACGCGCCGACCAAGAAGTTCAGCGGGAGCGCTATGGGAAATACTACTATGATTCTGATTTTGTATGTACGAAAGAAAACGGGAAACCTGTCACCCCGAATTCTATCAAATACCACGCTGATAAAATTCAAAAAGAGTTAGGTTTCCCGTTTGACTTTCATTCGTTGCGTCACACTCACGCAACTATGCTTTTGCAAAATGGAGACAATATCAAATCGATTCAAAAACGTTTAGGTCACGCTAGAATATCGACGACACTAGATACCTATGCCCACGTTACCGATGAGATGAATAAAAAATCAGTCGACATTTTTGAAGGCGTGATGGCCGACGTCAAGCAGAAATCTAGTGATGAAAAACAATCCTAATTTGTCGACATCACGAACCCCGATATTAGGGCATTTGTCGACATCATAAAAATTGCGCCGACAAATCGTAGACAATTGCACATTTTTGTAAATCCTAACGCCCCAGAAACGCCAGTATTACTTAGTTTCGTCTTCGTCAGTTTGTAAAACGGCCATGAACGCCTCTTGCGGGATATCAACCTTCCCCACAGCCTTCATCCGTTTCTTACCGACTTTTTGCTTCTCCAGTAATTTCATTCGCCGAGTGCGGTCACCACCGTAAAGCTTGGCGGTCACGTCTTTCCGGTAGGCCTTGATCGTAGTTCTGGCAATGATTTTGGCGCCGATAGCGGCTTGAACTGGGATTTCGAAGTTTTGGCGAGGGATGATGTTCTTCAGGCGAGATGCAATTTCTCGGCCCCGTGCTGGGGCGAAGGTCCGGTGGGCAATGAAGCTCAGCGCATCGACCTTGTCGCCGTTCAGGAGAATATCAATCTTGACCAGGTCAGCGGCTTGGTAGCCACTGCGTTCGTAATCCAGTGATGCGTAACCCCGGGTACTGGACTTCAGCTTGTCGAAGAAATCAAAGATGATTTCTGACAGCGGCATGTTATAAATGATGTTGACCCGGTAATCATCCAGGTACTCCATCGTCAGGAATTGGCCCCGCCGGTGTTGGCAAAGCTCCATGACCGCACCCACATACTCGTTAGGGGCCATGATGGTCGCCTTGACGATGGGTTCTTCAATCCGCTTGATAGCTGAGGTTTCCGGCATTTCTGCTGGGTTTTCAACTTCCTTCATGCCCCCGTCCGTCAAGTACGCGTGGTACGTAACGGATGGTGCCGTGGTGATCAGGTCCAAATTGAATTCCCGTTCCAGTCGTTCCTGGATGACGTCCATGTGAAGCATCCCCAAGAATCCACACCGGAACCCAAACCCTAAGGCTTGCGACGCTTCGGGTTCAAATTCCAACGCGGCATCGTTTAGCTTCAGCTTTTCCAGGGCTTCACGCAAGTCATTTAACTTAGCGTTGTCCGTTGGGTAAAGCCCGGCGTACACCATGGGACTCATTTCCCGGTAACCTGGCAAGGCCTTTTCGGCGGGGTCTTCCGCGTTGGTGACGGTATCCCCGACCCGGGTGTCCGTGATGTCCTTGATGCTGGCCGTGATGTAGCCCACGTCACCGGCAATCAGGTAGTCACGTGAAATGGGCTTGGGTGAGTTGACCCCCACTTCGGTGACTTCGTATTCACTCCCACTGTTCATCAGGCGAATCTTGTCACCCGGTTGAACAGTCCCGGCAAACAGCCGCACGCTCAACACGACACCACGGTAATCATCGTAGACGGAGTCAAAGACTAACGCCTTCAACGGTGCGTCCAAATCACCAGTCGGTGCGGGCACCTTGTGGACAATCTGTTCCAACAGCTCGGGAATACCGATACCTTGCTTGGCACTGGCCAAGACGGCGTCGGAGGCATCCAGACCAATCACGTCTTCGATTTCCTTTTTGACCTTTTCCGGGTCCGCTGCGGGCAGGTCGATCTTGTTCACGACCGGCACGATTTCCAGGTCATCATCCAAGGCCAAGTACACGTTGGCCAGGGTCTGGGCTTCGACCCCTTGGGCGGCATCGACGACCAAGATGGCCCCTTCACAGGCTGCCAGGCTCCGTGAGACCTCATAGGAGAAGTCGACGTGCCCGGGGGTATCGATCAGGTGAAATTCATAGTCGTGGCCGTCTTTGGCGTGATACGTCAATTCAACCGCGTTTAATTTAATGGTAATTCCGCGTTCACGCTCAAGGTCCATGTTATCCAACACTTGATCTTGCATGTCGCGTTTGGAGATAGTATCGGTCAATTCCAAGATGCGGTCCGCAATCGTGGACTTCCCGTGGTCGATGTGGGCCACGATGGAAAAGTTCCGAATATATTTTTGATGGTTTTTTAATTTCTCAAGATCCATGTTGATTTCCTACTTTCTTAAACGCCATTCTTGACAATTATACCAACCATCTTGGTTAAGCACAAACTAAAAGCAGGCGTCCTCGTGTGAGAATACCTGCTTCGTCAAGCTATTTCGTTTCTGCCTCATATTGTTGCAAATCAGTTGGTGCTAAGTTCTGCCATTGCTTGGTGTAGAACTTATCGCTGATGGTGTAGTGTGGTTGCTTTTGGGTCTTACTCAAGAACGGATTGACCCGTTGATCAACTGCCAACCACCCACGCCAGCCCAAGTGAATCGTGTCAGTCATGAAGTACGGCACGTTCCCCTTATTACTGAGGTCAACGATGTTGTTGAACCCTTGTGATTGTAATTGGTAGTGAATCTTTTGATCAAATTGCTTGAGCATCGTGGCTGACAAGCCAGTGTACTTTTGCCATTTGCCATTGATTGGCGGAATGATGAACATGACATTGGTATTGAGCCGGGCGAATTGATCCAAACATAACTGGAAGTCGGCGAATTCAGGTGACTTCGTGTAAGACAAGTTCTTTTGGAAGTTCTTTAATTTGCCAGTCTTCAGTTCTTTTTGTAACCCTTGGTGATAAAACTTATCGCTAATGTGGAATCGGTTATCACTCGTAGCGGCCTTTCCTAACCGACCGCCCAGTGCATCCAGTGCCGAGTAGGAATAATGAGTGGGTAACTGCTTGGCTTGCTGGTTCACTCGGTTCAGGTTTTGCGATGGTAAGTCAATGCCGGAGAAGAACTGGTCTTCTTGCGTCAACATGTTCTTCCGCGTCTGCAGGTAGAAGCGCTGGAAGTCCGTCAGTTTTTCACCCTTCGCTACCCGTTGCAGGGCCGCGTAGATGAAGTGGTCGGACTTCGCGACTGGCATCTGTAAGAGGCGTTGGGCCGCGTACTGATCGATTGCATCGTGACGGAAGTGGGTCAACCACTCTGCCGTTTGCAATTGTGAGTAGTAATAGCCAAACGCATCCTTACGCGTGCCACCCTTCACAAACCATTGCGGCGAAATCACGAAGACCGCCTTTTTATTGCGCAACTCCCCTTGGATATTTTGCATCACAAAGTATTGCGTCAACGATTGCGACCCCCGCGCGCCCAACAGAAATGGCCGGTATGAACGCCGGTACTTTTGTGCCAGAACGGACGGGTGCATCGGATCGATTCGTGACCATTCGGAAGACCCGAAGAAAGGCACATAGCCATCTTTTAACGCCTGTTCCTTCATGTGCTTGCCTCGCAAGACGTTGGGCGACAGGGAAACGGCGGCTTGCCGCTCCCGAGCCGCGCTCACATGACTAAAACCAAAGGTGACGGGCATGGCCAACACCGCAAAAACCAGAATTGCCGCGAGTATTAACGGACCAAAGATCCGTAGTAAACGCTTTGCCATTGGCTAGGCCAGGCTTTCGACTTTCGCGATGATCTTGTTGGGCGTGTCCCACTCTGACCGCTCAAATTCGGAAACGGGGACGTTGACCCCTAATTGACTTTGCAGTTGTAATAACAGTTGTACAGACCCCATGGAGTCCATCAAGCCGCTGTCAAACAGGTTGTCGTCTAATGCTCCGCTAACGTCGTTCCCAGTTAAATCGTTTAAAATGTCCAATACAGTTTGTTTGATATCCATGATAATTTCCCCCTAAATGAAATTGAAATCCCTATTCTTAATTAGTGAAACCATAATTTATCCAGCAGACCTGAGAAGATCAGGAAGCTGAAGCAGACCATGTTCGCCGTCAAGAAGATGGCAAACACTTGCGTAAAGCCATTGTGTGGCACGCTGGCCCGGTGCTTCTTCTTGTAGCGCAGCCAAGTATCATTGATGACCAAGGCGCACCCGTGGAACAAGCCGTACGTGATGTAATACCACGTGACCCCGTGCCAGAACCCCATGACTAACATGTTGATGATATAAGTGACGTTAGCCGTGGTGGTTGGCTTTTTGAAGATCTTGTGTTTCATGAACCAAAAGACCAGACGCATGTAGATAAAGTCGCGGAACCAGAAGGACAACGTGATGTGCCAACGATTCCAGAAGTCCTTGATGTTCGGTGAGCGCCAAGGCTGATTGAAGTTCATTGGCGTGGCAATGCCCATGATGTAAGACGTTCCCACCGCGAACAGCGAATACCCCGCGAAGTCAAAGAACAAGTCGGCACTGTAAGCGTACATGTACCCCAACACTGGCCAGGAAAGATCCAGGAACCCACCACGCGAATGCATCGCCATCAGCTGTAGCTTAGGCATCAACATCGTGCCGAAGTAGTATGCCAAGATAAACTTGTACAAGAAGCCGACGAAGATGTAACGAATCCCCTTTTGCACCATCCCCAGGTATTTCTCCCGGTCCGGCACCGAACGATAATCCGCTTCAAAGCGTCGATAACGGTCGATTGGCCCGGATGAGATGGTTGGGAAGAACAGCATGAACTGCAGGAAGGTCATGACTTGATAATCCTTCAGCGTGCCATCCCGCGTTTCCATCATGGTCTGGACCGCCCGGAACGTCAGGTAACTGATCCCCAGGAAGCCAATCAGTGACGACTGCCCATTTTCAACGGCCGGTGTCACCTTGACGATGGCGAGTGGCGCAATGGCCAGAATCACCATCAGGTAAAATATTGGCCCGGAATTTTGGTGCTTCCGGTAAACGGCATACCCCCAGGTCAACGCCACTTCGTACAAAATGTAGATGATCAAGGCCACCCCTTGCGTCCACTTGGGACCACCAAAGGTTAAGACCAGAAAGAAGATTGAGATCAACGTTTCGTACAGGCGCGACCGTTTGCCGTACAGAAGACCAATCATCAGTGGCAGTAACGCCACGCCCAACAAGGCGAAATACGTTGGGTTACCGTACGGTTCAAATGACAACATTATTGATTGACCTCGGCAATGATAGATTTAATATCAACCTTGCCGTTGGGGGTCATCGGTAGGCTTTCCTTGTAGACGAATCGCTGTGGAATCATGTATTCCATCATGTCACCACCCTGTAAATTGGCCTTGATCGCCTTGGTCAAGTCTAATTCACTGGCAAATTCATGAGTTGCCGGTACGATCCAGGCAATTAACTGACTCACCTTATGGTTACGATCATACCGTGGTACTGCGACGCCTACCTGAATGTGTGCTTCTTGTGACAGGTAGTGATTGACTTCTTCGAGTTCGATGCGGTAGCCGTGTAACTTGATTTGAAAATCAGTCCGGCCCCGGTACATGATCAACCCGTTATCCAGTTGGACACCCAGGTCGCCAGAACGGTAAACGGTCTTGCCGGCCATCTTAATGAAGGCCTTGGCCGTCTTTTCTGGGTTGTTCAGATACCCCTTTGACATCGACGGTCCACTGATCAGCAATTCGCCTTCAGTCCCCGCCGGTAGCGGATGTAGGTGCTCATCGACGACGGTGATTCGGGTATCATCCTTTACATGGCCAATTGGTAGCCGTGGGTAATCTGCCAGTATCCGTTCGGTAATTTCGACTTGAGTGACCGCCACCGTGGTCTCCGTTGGGCCGTAAGTGTTGAAGATACGGGCCTGGGGGAACCGCTGGTGCAAGGTGCTCGCCGTGGCGTGGGTCAATTCTTCACCACAGAAGAGGAACCGGCTCAAGTACGGGTAGTGGCTCGCGTCAAAGGTCGGTTCCATCAGGCAAATATCCACGAAGGATGGCGTTGAAACCCAGACGTTCAGATTCATCGTTGGCAGCGTTTCAAACAGTGCCTTGAAGTTATCCGTGACTTGCTTCGGTAAGGCCACCAGCGTGCCACCACTGGCCAACGTCGGTCCCCAGTCCATCACGGACAGGTCAAACGAGTATGGTGCTTGAGACAACGTGCGTGGTGCCTGTGGTAATTTGAAATCATCACTCAACATCCAGTTAACATAGCTTAACAAGTTGGTGTGTGAGATCTGTACCCCTTTTGGCTTCCCAGTCGTGCCAGACGTGAAGATGATGTAATACGTCTCATCCCCGCTGACACCATGAGTGACCTGGTAGTCGACGCGCTGATCAAAAATCGTGGTCAACGTTGTGCCGTCGATAATCGGCGTGTCACCCAAAGTTGTGGGCAAGGCGCTCACCGCAATCGCTGCGGCCGGGTGGGCAATGTCATTAATCGTGGTAATGCGTTCAACTGGTGAATGCGTGTCGATCGGCACGTAAGCGTGACCGCTCTTGACGATACCCAAGAAGGTCGCCATCATGTCAAACGTTTGGCCGCCGTACACCATGATTGGTGCGTGAGCGGGTAAAGCCATTTTGTCCAAATGTGCTGCTAGCGCATCCGAACGCTGCTTGAGCTCCCCGTAAGTGTTGGTCTGGCCCAGATCATCGTAAGCTAACCGTTCCGGGTCCTGGAGCGCCCAGTGATCCATGGCCGTAATCATGTCTCTAATCATACTCTGTCCCCCCAAAGATTGTTTCTCCTGCTACTCGCGCTAGTTGACCCCGCAACTAGAATTCATTGTAGATAAACGTTGAGCTGTTCAAGCCGCTGTAACCGTATAAATAAACTAATGCCATCAAAATTACAAAGTAGAATAAGGTCCAGCCAACAAATGCGACCACTGGCTGATGCCAAATCGCCAGCCACTTTGCTCTCATGAAATTCACCCCCAAAGTTTGTCGACCGATTCGCCCCCAAGTCGACGTCCGTACATCCCCTTAACTAAGTCAGCAACTTCCCCGACGAATCGACTGAGTTAAGCGCGGAGTTCGTGGTCCCAGCCACGCTCCTTATGTTTTGAGAATATCATTGCCAAAACCGGATTGCAAACAACCTCACTCAACCTTAAACCTTTCTTTTCTTTTTCCAGGTAAAAAAGCCATTTTGGGTCAAAAAAAAGGTTGCTGAAAACCTTCAGCAACCTTGATATATCAACTATATACACGTTTTTATCATGCGATTAATTTTCATTGAATTTATCGCGCATTTTGTTAAATAAGTTTCCTTTGCCGCTGCCTGTAACCGTTTCACCACTGGCTTTTGCGAAGTCACGTAAGGCATCGCGCTGGCCCTTGTTCAGGTTCTTTGGCGTCAAGACCTTGACCGTCACGTGCTCGTCACCATTACCATTACCCCGCAAACGTGGCGCACCTTTGCCTTTTAAGCGGAAGGTGGTCCCACCCTGGGTGCCGGCTGGAATCTTCAGCTTCACGTCACCGTGGACCGTCTTGACCGTCACGTCGTCCCCCAGTGTTGCCTGAACGAACGACAGATCCTGATCAAAGTAAATTTCCGTGCCATCGCGGCGGAAGTCCTTGCTAGGTTCCACTTGGAAGATAATGAACAGATCGCCGTAACCACCGCCATTACGGCCGGCTTCACCTTGACCCTGTAACCGCATTTGTTGCCCGTCATCGACCCCAGCTGGAATCGTGACTTCGACTTCATGCCGTTCTTCTTCGTGACCAGACCCACCACAAGTTGGGCACTTTTCCTTGATTTCTTGACCGGTACCGTGGCAGACCGGACAAGGCTGTTGACTGCGCATCCGACCCAACGGTGTGTTGGTCTCGGTCGTCACGTAGCCAGACCCGCCACATTGGTGACAGGTGACCGGTGACGTCCCCGGCTTGGCCCCATTACCGCCACAGGTGTGGCATTGGGCCTCACGGTTGTACTTGATCTTGGTCTTCTTGCCAAAGATGGCCTCTTCAAACTTCAAGTCCATCTGGTACTGTAGATCTCGACCAGGCCGTGGTGCGTTGGGGTTCCGTTGGCCGCCACCGCCGCCAAAGAATTGGTTGAAGATGTCGTCGAAACCACCGCCGCCACCAAAGCCGCCGAAGCCACCTTGTTGACCGCCGCCAAAACCACCGAAGCCGCCTTGGGCACCGTCTGCGGAACCATATTGGTCATAGTTGGCCCGTTTTTGTTCATCACCTAAGACATCATAGGCATCCTGCACGGCCTTGAATTTCTCCGCCGCATCCGGTGCCTTGTTCAAATCTGGATGATACTTCTTTGATAATTTCCGATAGGCCTTCTTGATTTCTGCTTGACTGGCATCTTTTGCGACGCCTAGTACGCCATATAAGTCCGTTTCCGCCATCTTTTTCCTCCCAATCAAACCCGATATTTTTCGCTACTAGTAAGAATAGCATACTCGAAACAAAAAGCCAAAGCCCCAGGGACTCTGACTTCTTGTCTGCACTCTCTTAAAGTGAAACGGGGCAATTACTTGTTATCGTCGTCGTGAACTTCGTGGAAGTCCCCATCAACAGTGTCGCCGTCTTTGCCGTCGCTCTTGGCATCGCCACTGGCTTGTTGACCAGTAGCACCGTCAGCGCCGCCCTGGGCTTGTTGTGCCTGTTGGGCTTGTTGATACAACTTGACGGAGAGGTCTTGGATGATCTTGTTCAAGTCATCCTTCTTGCTCTTCATGTCGTCCAAGTTGTTGGCTTCTTGGGCCTTCTTCAAGGCGTCACGCGCATCTTCGGCCTTCTTGATTTCGTCGTCAGAGACCTTGCCCTTAACGTCTTTCAACGTCTTGTCGGTCTGGAAGAGTAATTGGTCGACTTCGTTCTTGGTGTCGACTTCTTCCTTACGTTGCTTGTCGGCAGCTTCGTTTTCCTTAGCTTCCTTCATCATCTTGTCGACTTCTTCATCGGACAGACCGTCGGAACTCTTGATGGTGATCTTTTGTTCCTTGTTCGTGCCCATATCCTTAGCGGAAACATTCACGATACCGTTCTTATCGATATCAAAGGTCACTTGGATTTGTGGAACACCACGAGGTGCAGCTGGGATGTCAGCGAGTTGGAAGTTACCCAACGTCTTGTTGTCAGCAGCCATTGGCCGTTCACCTTGTAAGACGTGGATATCAACGGCTGGTTGGTTATCCGCAGCGGTTGAGAAGACTTGGGACTTGCTGGTAGGAATCGTGGTGTTGCGGTCGATCAACTTCGTGAAGACCCCACCCATGGTTTCAATACCCAAGGATAATGGCGTGACATCCAATAAGACAACGTCCTTGACGTCACCAGTGATGACCCCACCTTGGACAGCGGCACCTAAAGCAACGGCTTCATCAGGGTTGATGGAGTGGTTAGGTTCCTTACCCGTCCACTTCTTAACGGCTTCTTGAATAGCTGGAATCCGCGTAGACCCACCGTTTAAGATGACAACGTCAACGTCGCCGGCTTGTAAGTCGGCATCCTTCAAGGCGTTTTCAACTGGGATCCGCGTCTTTTCAACCAAGTCAGCCGTTAATTCGTTGAACTTGGCCCGTGTCAAGCTCTTTTCCAAGTGCAATGGGCCATTGTCGCCAGCGGAAATAAATGGCAAGCTGATTTGTGCTTCGGTAACCCCAGAGAGGTCCTTCTTCGCTTTTTCAGCAGCGTCCTTTAACCGTTGAACGGCCATTTTATCCTTGGATAAGTCAACACCGTTTTCGTCCTTGAAACCGGCAATCAACCAGTCCATGATCTTTTGGTCAAAGTCATCCCCACCTAAATGGGTATCCCCGTTCGTTGACAGCACGTCGAAGACACCGTCACCTAAGTCCAGGATGGACACATCAAAGGTCCCACCACCAAGGTCATAGACCATGACTTTTTCATCTTTGTCTTGCTTGTCCAAGCCGTAAGCTAAGGCTGCGGCCGTTGGTTCGTTGATGATCCGTTCAACGTTCAAACCAGCGATCTTACCAGCATCCTTAGTTGCTTGCCGTTGGGCATCGTTGAAGTAAGCTGGCACCGTGATAACGGCCTTATCAACCGTGTCACCAATGTAGTCTTCAGCGAAGGACTTCAAGTGTTGTAAAATCATTGCGGAAACTTGTTCTGGCGTGTAGTCCTTGCCTTCAATGGTTTCCTTGAAGCCTGCTTCACCCATGTGACTCTTGATAGATGAAATCGTGTTCGGGTTAGTGATTGCTTGACGCTTAGCAACTTCACCGACTTGGGTTTCACCATCTTTAAAAGCGACAACGGATGGCGTCGTCCGGGCGCCTTCCTTGTTCGCAATGATCTTTGGCGTACTGCCTTCAAGAACGGCAACGGCAGAGTTAGTCGTCCCTAAGTCAATTCCGATAATCTTGTTACTTGCCATCAAAAATTCCCTCTTTTTTTAATTTTTTATTTATAAATTTATTGAGCAACGACAACCATAGCGGGCCGGAGTACCCGGTCCTTTAGTTGGTAGCCCTTTTGGAGCACATTGACCACCGTTTCAGCCGTTTGCCCATCAGAGACTGGGACCGACTGAACCGCTTGGTGCAAGGTCGGGTCAAACTTCTGGCCCAGTGCGGCGATCTCCGTCACGTGATTACGCTTCAAGGCGTCTTCCATGTGATCGTAGGTCATCTGCACACCCTTTTTGATCTGCTTGCTCGTCTCATCAGTCGCTTCGACTGCTAAGGCCCGCTCCAAGTTATCGATCACGGGGAGCACGTCCTTAGCGAGTTGCTGACCATCGTACTTGATGAGCGCGGCCTGTTCCTTTTGGTAACGGGTCTGCATGTTTTGCACTTCCGCTTCGGCGCGCAGGTACTTGTCCTCGAAGCCATCCGCCTTCTTTTGCACAGCGGCTAAAGCCTCCGCGGTGACCGTTGGCGTCGACTTATCAGTGGGCTTCTTGTCCGCTGGTGCGGCTTGCTCAGTCTTGTCTGGGTCTTGCTTAGTAGTGGCGGCCTTTGCCGCAGTTTCATCATCAGTGGATGGTTGTTGCTTGTCAGCCACGATAAAAAACCTCCCTTTCTTTACTCGTCGTAGAACCGATAGTAATCTAACAGTTTCTTCGCGAGCTCTTCACGAAACGCACCGACAATCCCTAACATCCGTGAATACGGCATGCGGGTCGGTCCTAAAATAGCGATCATACCCTTACCATGTTGGTTCACGTCGTAGGTGGCGGTGATCAGGCTGAAGTTTCTCAAGGCATCGTTGGTCATTTCATTGCCAATTTGCACGGAAATGTTATCCCGCGGTTGCCCCAAGACGTTGGCGATATCATCGGTCTTATCGATCAATGAATACAACGACTTCAGTGAATCAACATCGCTATCCTGCGAGAAGTTCAACAGATTCAGTCGACCGCCAACGTAGAACCGCTCTTGCGCGGCCCGCGTCAACACGTCGCCGAAAATATCCAGAAAGCCTTCTGGACTCTGCAGGTAATTGGCAATTTTCATTGGAATATCCGCCTGCAGCTTTTGAACCACTTCTGGAAGCGTCAACCCGACCAACTGATCATTGATCAGCCGAACAACGGCCTCTAACTGGTCGCCGGTCACGGACTCACTCACGTCAAATGTCTGGTTTTCCACGTCACCACTGTCGGTGACCAGGATCGCCATCACTTGCCGCTTACCGAGGGGAACCAACCGGAAACCACTAAGCCGACTGTCCTTTAATTCCGGCTTCAACGTAAACGCGGTATAGCTCGTCAGGTTGGATAAGATCGTGGCCGATTGCGAAATAATTTCGTCAATCTTGTGGAAATCGCCACCTAACGAGGACTGAATCACGTCGATATCGTTGGGCCGCAACGGATCGGGTTTTACCAAATGGTCAACGTAATACCGGTACCCTTCAACCGAAGGAATCCGGCCGGAAGACGAGTGAGTCTTTTTAATCAGGCCCTGTTCCTCCAACGCCGCCATTTCATTACGAATTGTCGCTGAGCTTACGTGGATGGGTAACTGCTTGGCTAATGCCTTAGACCCCACCGGCACACCAGTGTTGGTAAAGTCGCGGACAACGGCTCGCAGAATCATCATTTGTCTTTCTGAAAGCATCACAATCACCCCTTTTTTAGCACTCAAACAACACAAGTGCTAAGTCACATATATAATGTAGCAAAACCGGGTTTTGAAGTCAAGAAATCTGGTAGAATTTTTAGCAATCGTTGGGTTTAAGTGCTAATTTTTTAGAATTCCCTCAGAATACAGCGGTTTCAGGATGGATTGTGGTGACTGGCCCGCCTTACCGTTCGCCAAATATGGGCTGGAACGCTGTGGGCGGACGGGACGAGCCAAAGGGCGGTCTCGGCACCTCGCTTTGAGCCGAAATGCACGTCTCAAAGACGCCAGTTCCCTAACCAGCCAAAAGCGCTGCCAAGGGAACTCCCACGGCTGAGCCCATATTTGGCGAACTCCCGGCTACGGTAGTGCCTATCGCCCACACTTGCCTAATTAACTAGTGTCTCTAAATCTATCATCTAAGTTAACCTATACCACTACTCTTACTAAACTTCTTGTCGGGATGGCGTTCAACCACCAAAATCTAGGCCTAAAAATCTTGGGATAACTTTCAACGGCCAACCAAAAAGGACTTAACTCCCGCAACGCGTTCGCTAAGCCCTTTAAATTATTTAACTGAAGATTGCAAGTGCAAAAATACCTGATAATACTCAGCTGACAAGGACTGTGAACATGAAATTAGTCCACGCCCGCCACCTGCGGCTGTCAGAGATTCCGGTAGCTATGGGGAACGCCGGCGGCCTAAGGAGCGGTCCGCCGACTCGGTTTGAAGCTTGACGAACCCCGTCAATCTCCAAACACGTCCCACGCTGTAAGCTGAGAAAAAACGCTCAGCTAACACCGTTGTCACAGCAACCTGCACCTCTGACCTCCTCCGGTTACGTCGGTGATTAACCACAAAATTAGCAGAGAAATCGCTGAACATCCACATTAGCGGACAACTTGTCACGTAACCGTGAGTGAGCTAAATTTGGACTCAGCCGTGGGAGTTTACAAGTGAACTTCTTGGAAACTGGCGTCTTCGAGACGCGGTCTTCGGCTCGAAGCGAGGTTGAAGACCGCCTTTTGGCTTCGACCGGTCCTTCCCACAGCGTCACGGTCCAAATTTGGCGAACGGTAAGGCGGCCAGCACAGAGCAAGGTGCGTTCAAAGGCTAATTTTATCCCTGTAAACCCTGGTGTCACCATAAATTTAGCTACTTTTAAACTTGCAACCTTTAGTTATTTAAGATTCACGCGTCGCAACTTGATGGAAATAGGCCCGCGTGTCTGCTTCGTCTTGCTTTAATTGCGCAACCAGACCGTCCGCGTCCGCGAATTTCACCTCGCCGCGCAACCGGTGGTGCCATTCGACCTCTACTGGTTCGCCGTACAGGTTGCCCTGGAAGTCCAGGAGGTTCATTTCGACCGTGACTGGACGGTTATCCCCAAAGGTCACGTTACGGCCCACAGAGACCATCCCAGGGTACCAGATGGCCCCAACCTTCAACCGGGCCGTGTAAATGCCAATCCCAGGGATCCACTCATCCTGTGGCGCCATGACGTTAGCCGTGGGGTAGCCGATCGTTCGGCCCCGGGCCTCGCCGTGGACTACCAATCCCGTCGAGCGGTACGTGTAACCCAGTAATTGGTTCACCAAGTCGACATCACCCGCACGCATCGCCGCCCGAATCCGCGTAGAACTAACCTTTTCGTTGCCACTGGCCTCTTCGGGGACCGTGACCACCTCAAACCGTCCCTGCGCATATTCAGGCAACCGCGCCATATTGGCCACGTCCTTCTTGCCGTAAGTGTGGTCAAAGCCAGCCACTGCCGCCACCGTGTGAAAAGCCACCAAATAGTGGTCGACAAATTCTTGCGGTGTCTGGGCCGCAAATTCGCCGGTGTAATTGACCAAAAAGACCCGGTCGACCCCCAATCGGTCCAGCTGCTGGAGCTTGCGGTTGATCGGACTCAAATACTTCTGGTCATCCGCCTGTAGCGGCCGGTAAACCAGCGCAGGGTGGTGATCATAGGTCAAGACGGCCAGCTTAACACCTTTGGCTTGGGCAAGCGCTTTGGCCCGGTTGATGACCGCTTGATGCCCGCGATGAACGCCATCGAAAAAGCCCATGGCCAAGACCACTGGCTCATCGGGAATTTGCCGTGCATCTAACGGGTGGTGTATGTGAATAACTTCCATTGGAAATTCCTCTTCTCAAAACTTAGTTCACCGCAAACATTTTCAGCGGCTTGTATTGTTGTTTTTCTTCGGACCATTGGTACAGGCACTTGGTCGCGCCCTGATACGTCAAGGCGACTTCCGGTGCCGTGGCACCATCCAGCTCATCGGCTGTGAGAAAGACGCCATTTTTGACCAGTCCCCAGACGCGGTCGCTCAATGCCACATGGGGATAAGCCGTCAACGCATAGTCGATGGGCCGTAAAATGGCCGACAGATTTTCGTTTGCCATGGCTTCGGCCACCTGGTCTAACGTCACCGTTTGGTCCAGCGTGAAACCGCCACTCTGTTGCCGGGTGAGCGATGCCATCACGGCCGGTACGCCCAACAAGAGACCCAGGTCAACGGCTAACGTCCGCACGTAGGTCCCTTTGGAACAGCCCACTTCAAAGGCCACGGTCTGCGTGCCCTGTTCGGCGTCAAACGTCCCCGCATCGGTCAAGGTGAAATGATCAACGGTCACCGTACGCGTTGGCCGTTCAACGGTTTCGCCCGCCCGCGCGTACTCGTACAACTTGCGACCATGAACCTTGACCGCCGAATACATGGGCGGCGTTTGCTGGATGGTCCCGGTCAGTTGGGCCGTCCCCGCCGTCAATTCAGCCAGTGTAAAGGGACGGGTCAGTGCCTGTCGTTCTACGACGTCGCCGTCCAGATCCTCGGTCGTCGTAGCCAAGCCAAAGGTCACCGTTCCCCGGTAAACTTTGCCGGAAGCCATGAGGTATGGCACGACCTTGGTCGCCGAGCCGATACAAATGGGTAACACACCATCGACGCTGGGATCAAGTGTCCCGCTGTGGCCGACCTTCTTGGTGTGGAGAATGTGGCGTAATTTGGCCACACAGTCAAAACTGGTGAGGCCTCGTTCTTTGTATAAGGGGATAATCCCGTCCATCCCGGTTCCTCCGTTCTTACTTGTGAAATCGTTTGGGTTAAGTCAATGAAACTGGCTAAACCAGTGCCTACGGCTGCCAGGGGTTCCGCCTGCTCTGGGGAACGGCTCCAGCCTGGCAAGCAGGCTTCCACCTCGCTTGAAAGCCTCGCTAAAACCGCGAGTCTCCCAAGTCGTCCCACGCTGTAGGCTGAGATAAAACCTCAGCCAACACCTCAGCCAACACCGTCGACACAGCTGGCTACACCCCTGGCCTCCTTCGGCAGATTGCTGTCTGTTAACCACAGGTTGTTCAGTTTACCAGGTCATCAACTAGAGCTGGGCGACAACACATTATTTAATGGCCATCATTGTTATTAACCACCACAGTAGCCGATAGTTCGTCAAATATGGGCTCAGCCGTGGGAGTTCCCTTGACAGCGCTTTTAGCTGGCTAGGAAACTGGCGTCTTTGAGACGTGTATTTCGGCTCAAAGCGAGGTGGCGAGACCGCCCCTTGGCTCGTCCCGTCCGCCCACAGCGTTCCAACCCATATTTGACGAACGGCTAGGCGGCCAAACACTACGCAAGCCAGTCAATTATGACACAGAATAGCTTATAGTTTACCACAGACTAACGGCGTGTGGCCAACGTTGCGCGTGAATTTGGACCCAAAAAGGTGCTGGCCAACACTGACCAGCACCTCAGCACCCCGTGATTACTCGCGGTGGTGTAATTCATTTAACAGTTCATCGATGTGGCTACCGTAGCGTACTGAGGAATCTTGTTCGAACGTCAATTCTGGCGTCTTGTAGATGCTCAGGCGAGAACCCAATTCGGACCGGATCAGGCCCGTGGCCTTGTCCAATCCTTGTTGCGTCTTCTCTGCGGATGAGGCCTTGTCGGATAAAATACTGTAGTAAATCGTTGCCTGTTGTAAGTCACCGGTAACTTCTACCCCGGTAACGGTCACGCCCTCGACCCGTGGATCGCGGACCCGTTTGAGGAGAATATCCGTAACTTCCCGTTGGATTTCTTGTTCCAACCGGCCAACTCGATATTGTGCCATGACAGTTGCCTCCGATTATTTATTTAACGGGAACTTCCTTCATCACGTAGGCTTCGATCACGTCGTCTACCTTGATGTCGTTATAGTTCTCGATAGTTAACCCTAATTCATAACCCATCTTAACTTGCTTGACGTCGTCCTTGAAACGCTTCAAGCTACCTAATTTACCTTCGTAAATGACCACGCCGTCACGAATCAAACGAACGTCGCTGTCAGCGGTAACGTAGCCTTCGGTAACCATCCCACCGACGATTGTCCCGACCTTGGAAGCATGGAAAATATCCTTAACTTCGATCTGGCCAATGACTT
This sequence comes from Levilactobacillus brevis, assembly GCA_003666485.1. Taxonomy (GTDB): domain Bacteria; phylum Bacillota; class Bacilli; order Lactobacillales; family Lactobacillaceae; genus Levilactobacillus; species Levilactobacillus yiduensis. The sequence continues at coordinate 1,903,311 of CP032931.1, read as the reverse complement.
GTTCTTCGTAGGTTGGTTCCAGCATCCCCTTCATCGCCGTTTCGATTTCATCGATGGCGTTGTAGATGACGTTGTGCAAGCGGATGTCGACCTTGTCACTGTCGGCTTGGGCCCGTGCTTGTGGTGTTGGGCGAACGTTAAAGCCAATGATGATGGCATCTGAAGCTTCCGCTAAGGTGACATCACTTTCGTTAATGGCCCCTACGGCAGAGTGAATGATGTTGACCCGGACACCGGAAACATCGATCTTCTTCAGACTCCCAGCTAAGGCTTCAACAGAACCTTGAACGTCAGCCTTGATGATGACGTCAACTTCCTTCATTTCACCTTCCTTAAGGGAATCAAACAGGTTGTCCAACGTCACGTGACTCGTGTTGCGGCGTTCCTTGACCAAGGCTTCCTTGGCCCGTTCTTCACCGGCAGCCCGCGCCGTCTTTTCATCGTCGAAGACCACGAACCGGTCCCCGGCTTCTGGCACGTCGTTTAACCCAGTGATTTCAACTGGCGTAGACGGTACGGCGTCCTTGATCCGCCGACCACGTTCGTTGACCATCGTCCGGACACGACCAAACGTGTTGCCGACCACGATTGGGTCTCCAACGTGTAAGGTCCCTTGCTGAACCAGCAGTGTGGCAACGGAACCCTTGCCTTGATCCAAACGGGCTTCGATAACGTTCCCGGCACCGTTTTGTTCAGGGTTAGCCTTCAATTCCAGCACTTCGGCTTGTAGCAAGATCATATCGAGCAATTCGTCGATGTTCTTGCCAAACTTCGCAGAAATTTCAACGAAGATGGTGTCGCCACCCCAGTCTTCAGGAATCAATTCATATTCCGTCAATTGTTCCATGACGTGGTTCGGGTTAGCACCCGGCTTATCGATCTTGTTGACAGCCACGATGATTGGCGTACCAGCCGCTTTGGCATGGTGAATAGCTTCGATTGTTTGTGGCATCACACCGTCATCCGCAGCAACCACCAACACGGTAATATCGGTGATTTCCGCACCACGGGCCCGCATTTCGGTAAAGGCCGCGTGTCCTGGCGTATCCAAGAAGGTGATCAGCTTGTCATTGTAGTGGACTTGGTAAGCCCCAATGGCCTGCGTGATTCCCCCGGCTTCACCCTCGGTAATGTGTGAATGCCGCAAGTGGTCCAGCAACGTGGTCTTCCCATGGTCAACGTGTCCCATGATCGTAACAACTGGTGCCCGCGGTACGAGATGGTCCGTATTGGCCATTTCAGCGTCGAAGGCCTTGTCGATATCGGAAACGTCGACTTCAACCTTTTCCTTGGCTTGGATGCCATAGTCGTCCGCCAAAATTTCAATCGTATCCTTATCCAGGGATTGGTTTTGGTTGACCATGACGCCTAACATGAAGAGTTTCTTCACGATTTCAGCTGAGGAACGGTGTAAGATCTTCGCCAGGTCTTGGGCGTTCATGCCATCGCTATAGACTAAGACTTCTGGTAAAGCCTTGTTCTTCCGTTCTGGCGCACCCTTGTGCTGGTTCGTGTCTTTGATCCGTTGGTTCTTCTTGTAACGATTATTGTTGTTATTACGGCGGCGGTTATTGCGGTTGTTCCGGTTATTCCGGCCCCCACGACTGTTGCTGTTGTTGCTACCACGCCGGCCGTTACTATTATTTGTATTATTATTCAAGCTTCCACCAAATCTGCCGGTACCGGAATTACGTTGTTCACTGTGATTTCCGGTCTGGCTGTTATTTTTATTATTGTTACGGTGATTCTGATTACTGCCCCCATTACCATTGTTATGGTTCCGGTTACCGTTGACAGAAGACTGCCCGCGATGGCTGTCGTTACCAGCATGGGTCTGCTGGTGACCGCCCCGGTTGGCAGTAGACTGTGACTGGCTCGCCTCACGCTTATGCGTGGTGGCGTGCCCCGTCTGGTTACCGGATTGGGCTGGCCGCGCCGCTTGCACCTTTTCAGGTTGTGACTGGGTCTTCCCGTGGGACTGAAAAGCAGCCCGTAACTGACGTTCTTCGTTCTCGCCGAGCGTTGACATGTGGTTTTTCACCGGAAAGCCCTTAGCTGCGGCCTTGTCGATGATCTGTTTACTGGAGACATTAATTTCTTTGGCGAGTTCATAAATTCGCTTTTTCCCCATATCTTCACACTCCTTCATATTCTACCGATCACGAGAACGTCAGGTGGCTACTCAAGTAATTGTTGTAACTTCCGGACGAATCCCGGATCAGTAATTGCTATGACCGTGCGCGCCGACCCAATGGCCGTGCTCAGTTGGTCCTTGGTAAATGAGTCATTCAATGGAACGTCATAGCTCGTTGTTTTGTCGCGGAATTGTTTTTGACTACTCTTACCGGCATCACTGGCTAAAAACACTAGCCGAGCCGATTGATCCCGCACAGCGGCTAGGACAAAGGATTCGCCGGTAACCAATTTACCTGCTCGCCGGGCCAATCCTAATAATTGTAAAGCACGCTCAGAATTAGTCATTGTCAAATAATTCCCGCCGCGCTTGTTGATGATCAACGTACGCAATCAAATCGTCGTAAAATTGGTCATCGATTTTGACACCAAAGGCGTGGTCAAAGGTCCGTTCTTTCTTCGCCTTTTGGGCAATGGCGACATCCAAGCTAATGTATGCGCCCCGACCGGACTGTTTGCCTGTCGGATCAATGCTGACCTCTTGCGCTTGGTTCCGGACGACCCGGACCAATTGCTTTTTTGGTGCCATTTCCCCAGTCACAATATCCTTGCGCATGGGGATCTTCCGTTGTTTCATGGACCTAACCCTCCTTTAGCACAACGCTACTTGGCGTCGTCGCTGTCGTCAGTCGTGTCACTGGCTTCGTCAGTTGTCGCGGCTGCGTCGTCGGCAGCTGCGTCGCTTGGCGTTGCAACATCTTCAGGCGTTACGTCAGCTGCAGCGTCACTAGTGGCATCAGCCACCGGTGCGTCTTCAGTCACGGCACTGTCATCACTGGCAGTCGCGTCGTTAGCGGCCTGATCAGCTTCCATTATAGCAGATGCTTCGGATTCTGATTTGATATCAATCTTGTAACCAGTCAACTTAGCGGCCAAACGGGCATTTTGCCCCCGCTTCCCAATGGCTAAGGAGAGTTGATAGTCCGGCACGATGACCTCACAAGCGCGTTCGTTGTTCGGATCAAAGATGACATCGAGTACTTCGGCGGGGTTCAAGGCGTTGGCGATGAACTTTGCTTCGTCATCCGTCCACTCAACGATATCCATGTTTTCGCCACCGAGTTCGTTGACGATGGTCTGGACCCGTTGTCCCCGAGGGCCGACAGTGGTCCCCACAGGATCGATATCCGGGTTGTTGGAGCGAACCGCTACCTTGGCCCGGTCGCCAGCTTCACGGGCAATTGCCATGATTTCCACAGTCCCATCGTAAACTTCTGGGACTTCTTGTTCAAACAATCGCTTCAATAAATCGGCGTGGGTCCGGCTAACGAAGACCTGTGGCCCCTTAGTCGCGTTTTCGACCCGGGTCACGTAAACCTTGATGCGATCGTGAATCCGGTACGTTTCGTTAGGCATTTGATCCTGACGACCCATGACGGCTTCGACCTTACCTAGGCTCACGTAAACGAAGCGGGAGTCTTGACGTTCAACTTCCCCAGTCACGATTTCATTTTCGTATTGACTGTATTGGTTGTAAATGATGTTGCGTTCCGCTTCACGAACCCGTTGCAAGATCACTTGCTTAGCGGTCTGCGCAGCGATCCGACCAAAGTTCTTGGGAGTCACTTCAAACTTGATGTCATCCCCAATTTCATAACCTTTGTTGATGGTCAACGCTTCGTCTAAGCTGACTTCCAACCGAGAATCGTAGACCTGGTCAACGACCTTCTTCACGGCAAAGACGTGAATATCGCCCTTACGCTGGTCAAAGTTGACTTCCACGTTTTGGGCTTGGTCATAATTACGCTTGTAGGCCGACACCAAGGCCGCCTCGAGCGCGTCGATGACGATTTGCTTGTCGATGCCCTTTTCCGTTTCCAGAACGTCTAAGGCACCCAATAATTCTTTACTCATGTGTTGTTTCGCTCCTTATTTAGTTAGAACTTGATGGCTAACCGGGCTTGGGCAATGGCGTCACGGGGAATCGTCAAGGTCTTGATGCGGCCCTTCAAATTCACGGTCAGTTCCATGCTAGTCTCAGTCAGCGAGTCTAACGTTCCTTCGTAAACCTTGCTGTTACCAATCTTTTGGTAAAGCGACACGTGGATGTAATCCCCCACGGCTTTTTCAAAATCAGCTGGTTTCTTCAGTGGTCGTTCAGCACCCGGTGAGGATACTTCTAAGAAATAGGCTTGAGGAATGGGATCAGGGTCGATGCTGTCCAATTTCTCAGACACTTCATCACTGACCATCGCACATTCTTCAATGTTGATGCCCCCGGGCTTATCGATGTAGAGCCGCAGGTACCAACTCTTGCCTTCCTTGACAAATTCAACGTCAACTAATTCAAACTGATGATGCGCCACGATTGGCTGGGCTAAGGCCGTCACGGTCTCGACGACAGTACTCAAAGAATTCCGCCTCCTACATTTATCCATTAAAAAGAGTGAGCATTGACTGCTCACTCATTTAAAAAACGAGTTTAACTACAAGTACTACAATACTACACTAACCCCGAGATTGCAACTGTTCTGCCGCCTAGGCTTCACAAGTTAACAGTAATAAAATAAATCCCACGATAGTAATAAACTCAAAAACTAAGAAATTCAGACGCGTCGTGGCCATTGATCGCAAACTGATGGCCTTGATCAGGGTCAATACGAATGCCACCACGAAGTACGCCAGGACCATGGCCAAGAACGTGGCTTCCCCGACGCTCGCCAATGTACCGAACAAAATGTAACCTAAGCCAATCAAACAATAACCTGCCAGAAAAATCCACCCATCTGGTAATCGTACGAATCGCCGTAACATGGTGAACACCCGCTTTCGCTAAAGTTTATTAATGGTTTACGTTTCCTTGTGTTAAGTATAACATAATCCAGCTGTTTTGTAAGCGCTACCAAAACGCTAATTCGGTTAATCACCGGGTGGGCTATTCTCTAGAAAATAGCCCAGTTTAAGCACTGAACTGGCGACGTTTACCGGCCCGAAACTGCCGCTACTTTTCAGCCACCAGATGCAAAAAAAGAGGCCAGGACCGTAGTCCCAACCTCTTAGACAATATTTTTTAAATGGCCGAAACGTGCGCCAACAGGCAACTGGTTCCGCTTAACACTGCTAGGCAAATAATCCAAGAGCAGGATTATCCGCCTAGCACCGTTAATGCTCGCCAGTTAACCGCCTGTTGGCCCACTCTTTGACTTACATCATATCATCAAACAAACTCAATTGGTTCTCATCCGGCAAGCCCTTCAGCACGCCGTTTTCCGTCATGAAGTCGATGATGGTCTTGGAAACCTTGCCACGTTTAGCCAGGTCTTCCTTGGAAATAAATGGCCGGTCATTACGGGCCGCCACAATCTGCTTGGCGACGTTCAACCCCAAACCGGGGGCGGCTTGGAACGGCGCAATCAGTGTGTCGCCGTCAATGATCCAGTCGGCAGCGTCGGACCGTTCCAGGTCGATCATCTTGAACTTAAAGCCCCGTTCCAGCATTTCGTTGGCTAATTCCAGCACCGTCAAGAGGTTCTTATCCTTGGCGGAAGCGTCCATTCCCTGGTCATTGATGGCCTTCATGGCCGCCTTGACCGCCGTCTTGCCCTGTGACATGGCCACAACGTCAAAGTCGTCGGCCCGCACGGAGAAGTAAGCAGCGTAGTAAATGATGGGGAAGTAAACCTTGAAGTAGGCTACCCGTAGCGCCATCAACACGTAGGCTGCGGCATGGGCCCGGGGGAACATGTACTTGATCTTCAAGCAAGAATCAATGTACCAATCTGGGCAATCCGTTTGCTTCATCTTCTCTTGCCACTCGTCTGGAATTCCCCGGCCCTTCCGCACGTGTTCCATGACTTGGAAGGACGTTTCAGAATCCAGGCCGAAGTTGATCAAGTCGGTCATGATGTTATCCCGGCACCCAATCACGTTGGCGATGGTGGCCGTGCCGTTTTTGATCAGCTCTTCGGCATTGCCCAACCACACGTCGGTCCCATGAGACAGGCCAGAGATCTGTAGCAGTTGTGAGTAGTTTTGCGGATTGGTTTCTTCCAGCATCCCCCGGACGAAGCGCGTCCCAAATTCGGGCACGCCCAACGTCCCGGTCTTGGACTGAATCTGTTCTGGCGTGACCCCCAAGGAGTCCGTCCCGGAGAACAACGCCATGACGCCCGGATCATCCATCGGAATCGTCTGTGGATCGACCCCGGACAAATCTTGCAGGGTCCGGATCATGGTCGGGTCATCGTGTCCCAGAATATCGATCTTCAAAATATTATCATGGATCGAATGGAAATCAAAGTGGGTCGTTTGCCAAGCGGCGTTCTGGTCGTCGGCCGGGTACTGGATCGGCGTGAAGTCGTAAATATCCATGTAGTCCGGCACAACAATGATCCCCGCGGGATGTTGGCCGGTGTTTCGTTTGACCCCGGTCACACCCTTGGCCAAGCGGTCGACCTCGGCCCCCCGCAGATTCTGTTCGGTGTCTCGCTCGTAAGCCTTGACGTACCCGTAACCGGTCTTGTCAGCCACGGTCCCAATCGTTCCGGCCCGGTAAACGTTCTTCTCACCGAACAAGACTTTGGTATAGTTATGTGCGATGGGTTGGTAGTCCCCGGAGAAGTTCAAATCAATATCAGGAACTTTGTTTCCCTTGAATCCCAAGAACGTTTCGAACGGGATGTTGTGGCCGTCACCGATCATCAGCGTCCCACACTTGGGGCAGTTCTTTTCGGGCAAATCGTAACCCGAGCTGTACTCACCCTTGGTGTAGAAATGCGAATACTGACAGTTGGGGCAGCGGTAGTGTGGCGGCAATGGGTTCACTTCGGTAATCCCGGTAAACGTTGCCACCACACTGGAGCCAACGGACCCCCGGGACCCAACCAAGTACCCGTCCTTGTTGGACTTGGCTACCAGTCGTTGGGCAATCAAGTAAATCACGGAGAACCCGTTTCCAATGATGGACTTCAACTCCCGGTCGACCCGGTGTTGTACCAACTCGGGGAGTGGATCGCCGTACCACGCGTGGGCAGTGTCCATGGTCCGTTGGCGAATTTCGTCTTCGGCCCCTTCCATCCGCGGCGTGTACAGCTTGTCCTTCAGTGGGTGGACCTCGTCGATCTCATCAGCAATCTTATGCGTGTTGGTGACCACGATTTCCTTGGCCGTGTCCTCACCCAGGTAGGCAAAATCATCCAGCATCTCGTTGGTCGTCATGAAATGCGCATCTGGCAATTCTTGACGGTTCAACGGGTTGGCGCCTCCTTGCGAGTGAATCAGGATTTTGCGGTAAATAAAGTCCTCCGGATCCAGGTAGTGTACGTCACCGGTCGCGACCACGGGCTTGTCGAGGTCGTGGCCCAGCTTGACCATGTTCCCCACGATTTCTTCCAGGTTGGCCTCGTCAGCAATCAAACCGGAATCGATCAGAGGTTGGTAGGCCGCCTTGGGTTGCACTTCCAGGTAGTCGTAGTATTTGGCCTTGGCCGCGGCTTCGACCTGGCCCTTTTGCATCATGGCGGTGAAAACTTCACCAGATGAACAAGCAGACCCGACCAGAATGCCTTCACGGTAATGGTCTAACACGCTCCGGGGAACTCGTGGTACCCGATAGAAGTAATCCACGTTGGATGCGGAAACGAGCTTGAACATGTTCTTTAAACCGGCCTGAGTCTGTGCCAGTAAAATGGCGTGACTCGGCCGCGCGTGTTTGTAGGCATCATTATCGGTCATGTGGTCATTCAACTGGTCGTGGTACTGAATATTGTAGCGGTCCTCGGCGTCCTTTAAGAACAGGTAGTTCAAATGTCCGGTTGACTCCGCATCATAGACGGCCCGGTGATGGTGCTCCAGGCTGACGTGGAAGCGTTTGGCCAGCGTATTCAATCGGTAACTCTTGAGTGTTGGGTATAAGAAACGAGCCAACGTCAAGGTATCAATGATGGGGTTGGGAATCTCCGGCATGCCGTGCCGCTGGTACCCGGTGTTCATGAAGCCGACATCGAAGGTCACGTTATGCCCAACGATGATCGCGTCGCCACAGAATTCCCGGAATAGCTTGAAGACCTCTTCTTCTGACTTAGACCCCGCGACCATATCATCGGTGATACTGGTCAGGTTCGTCGTCTGTTCTGACAACGGGAAGCCAGGGTCAATGAATTCTTCAAATTGGTCGATCACATTCTTATGCTGCATCTTCACGGCGGACAGTTCGATGACCTTGTCATAGATGGCCGATAGCCCCGTCGTTTCCACGTCAAAGACCACGTAGGTGGCGCCGTCTAGCGGCACGTGGGCACTGTTGTAGCCAATCGGCACGCCATCGTCGACTAGGTTGGCCTCGACGCCGTACAACATCTTCACACCGGCCTTGGATCCCGCATTAAAGGCGGCTGGGAATCCCTGCACATCGGCGTGATCCGTGATAGCCATGGCTGGCATGCCCCACTTTTTCGCCCGACTAACGTAATCGCCAATGGGGTTGGTGGCGTCCATTTGGCTCATGGACGTGTGCAAATGCAGTTCAATGCGCTTCTCATCGGCCGGCGCCGTATCCTGGCGCGTGGCGTGCTTGACCTGGTTGATGTCATAGGCGTTGAGTGCCAAATCGTGCATGTACGTGTCTTCTTGGACACTCCCACGAACCTTGACCCAACTGCCCTCTTCAACGCCGGCAAATTGGGCCTCGTCTTCCGCACCACGTGAGAATTTCTTCACGGCAAAGGACGACGTGTAGTCGGTAATCTTCAGCGTCAGCAGTTGCCGACCTGAACGCAGCTTCCGTACTTCCTTATCGAAGACGTAGCCTTCCACCACCACGGAACGTTCTTCTTGAGTGATGTCAACCATCCGCGTAATAGGTTGATCGCCCTTGATGGCCTTCCCAATCTGAGTGGGACCCGTTGCGGCCGGGGTATCCCCCTGAGTGGCCCGCTTCTGGTTGGCCTTTTCGATAGCCGCAGCCGCTTGCTGGGCCAGTTGCGCATCCGTTTTTTCTTGGCGCGCCTTGAACTCGTCGATCTTGGCTTGTGACTTGGATTCGTCGACCATTACCCGGATATTGAACTTCGGAAAGCCCGCATCCCGGTAGGTCGCTTCCAACGGCCCCAGAGCCTGGTTGGCCAAGAAGTCCTTGACCACTTCGTTTTGTGCGTAGAGCAGCACCCGGTTATCGGCGTCGAGTTCGGGCACCTGAGACTGACACAGTTCTTGCACCAAGTTGCTGGTCAAGCCGCTGTTTTCGACGACCCATTTCCAGTAATCCCCCAACGCCCGGTTGGTCAGCTCAGGCGCGTCGACTTCCAGGGTCGCTTCAACCTGGGCAATGTCTTTGAACGCCATCTGTAAATGGTTATGGAAATCCACGAAGGCCGTGAACGGCATTAAACTAGGCAGCTTCAAGAAGAAGTGCCAGCGCCGCGACTGCTCGTGCACCGTCAGTCGGTCAATGGTGGCCGTCTGAAAATATGGTTGCTCCGCAGCGGCGGTCAGATCTAGTTGTTGTAATAATTTTTCAAATAAAGCATGGCGATCTTCGTCCACGAGGAAACTCCTTTCGTTACTTAAAACTGGTTAGTGACTAAAATAATTGCGTGAAGACTTGAAATATACTGAGTAATTAGATACTGGTGTCACAGTGATTGATGACCTGTACTTGCGCAAAACACCAGTATAACAGTCCGGTCCGCAACCCTATATTGCCCCCAGTCTGGCTGAACACGCACCTAGTTCTTGGGGCAGGCTAGTCGGATGACTAATCACTCCTCTAGCCGAGAGTGAAGTGAAAGTCAGGCTCAGCCGGGGAATTTAGCAGCGCTCTTAGCTGATAAATTGGTGACTTTGAGACGTGTTCTTCGGCTCAAAGCAAGGGGCGAGACCTTGGCTCGGCCCGTCCTCCCCCAGCGTTCCAGCCTGACATTTCACGTAACGTCAGGCGGACAGCACAACACCAGCCTGGGACCAAAAAGACCAGCCGCGACAGCTGGTCTTTACGGTGAGGTTAGTCAATATCTTTAAACAAAATCTCGACGGTGCTTGCTACCTCGTCTTTGATCACTTCGACCGTCTCACCAGTCTTGCGAATCTTAATTTCAACGATGCCTTCGCCGGCCTTCTTACCAATCGTGATGCGGACCGGAATCCCCATCAGATCTGAGTCAGCAAACTTCACACCGGGACGTTCTTTCCGGTCATCGGTCAAGACGCGATAGCCCTTGGCCGTCAACTCATCTTCCAATTCGGCAGTCAGGTTGGCTTGGTCTTCCTTCTTCAGGTTGACTGGGACCAAGTGAATGTCAAATGGCGCAATGTTCCGTGGCCAAACCAGGCCGTTTTCATCAGCCTGTTGTTCCGCAATGGCGGACAGTAACCGGCTTACACCGATACCGTATGACCCCATGACAACGGGCTTTTGCCGGCCGCCTTCGTCTAAGACCGTGGCACCTAGGGCATCGGAATATCGCGTCCCCAGCTTGAAGATATGGCCAATTTCGATACCGCGCGTGAACTTCAGCACACCGGAACCGTCTGGTGACAGGTCACCGGGTTGGACTTCTCGCAAGTCAGCGTAAGCATCCACTCGGAAATCGCGGCCCGCGTTGGCATTTTGATAGTGGTAGCCGTCTTCATCGGCACCCACAGTAACGTTGACCATGTCGCCCACGTATTGGTCGGCTAAGATCTTCACGTCTTCGCCCACACCAACGGGTCCCAATGACCCAAAGCTGGCGTTCAAATACTTTTTAGCATCTTCTGGCGTCGCAGGATCTAAGAAGTCGGCGTTCAAGTAATTCTTCAGCTTGGTCTCGTTCACCTCATGGTCGCCGCGAACCAGCACCATCACGGGTTGGTCCTTGTCAGCCACGTAGAGCATGCTCTTCACCAAAGTCGTTGGCTTGACATCGAAGAATTCAGCGACCTCATCGATCGTCTTGGCACCTGGCGTCGCAACCTTCTTCAAATCTTCTGGTTGGGCATGCGACTTCTTACTGATGAAGAGGCTCTTAGCCATTTCCAGGTTGGCCGCATAGTCAGAGGAGTCGGAGTAAACGATAGTGTCTTCACCCACTGGCGCAATGGCGGAGAATTCCTTGGAATCCTTACCACCCATGGCACCCCCGTCACCGACAATAGCCCGGTAGTTTAAGCCGACCCGGTCGAAGATGTTTTCGTAGGCCTGTTCCATTTGGTCGTAGATCCGGTTGAGGTCCTCATCGTTGATGGAGAAGGAATAACCATCCTTCATGATGAATTCACGGCCCCGCAATAGGCCGTAGCGTGGACGGTCTTCATCACGATACTTGGGCTGGATTTGGTACATCACCAGCGGCAGGCGCTTATAAGACTTGACGGCATCACGAATCAACATGGTAAAGGTTTCTTCGTGCGTTGGTCCCAGGATAAAGTCAGTGTCGTGACGGTTCTTCAGCTTAAATAAGTTGGCACCGTACGTGTCGTACCGACCAGATTCCTGCCATAGACTGGCTGGTAAAATGGCTGGCATCAGGGTTTCGACAGCATCGATCTTGGCCATTTCCTCACGGATGATGGTTTCGATGTTCGTCAAGACCCGGTAGGCCAATGGCAAGTAGGCGTAAACCCCCGCCGTGACCTGACGAATGTAGCCGGCCCGCAACATCATTTGATGGCTGAGGGCCTCAGCACCATTGGGCACTTCCTTTAAAGTTGGAATGAGTAGTTTCGATTGTTTCATAGTTCAATATTCCCTTCTCGTAACGACCGAATTTGTTAATGAATGAAGTAGCGTTCAATATCGTTCCACGTGACTAACAACATCAGTAGGACCAAGAACCCTACACCCACCAACGTAATCGCCGCTTCCACATTTTCGGAAAGTGGTTTGCGCCGGATAGCTTCAATAAAGTTTAATAATATTTTACCACCATCCAGGGCTGGAATTGGTAGTAAATTGACAATTGCCAAGTTAATCGACAGAAATGCCAGGAAATTCAAGATTCCCACGGCCCCATACTGGGTCGCCTGTGAGGTCGTGGCAAAGATCGCCACGGGACCGCCCAAGTCATTTAAGCTAAAGTGACCCGAAACCATGTGCCACAGGGCCCCAAAGAGGGCTTTGGTCATGGTCCAGGTTTGGGTAAACCCGGAAGCCAAAATGGCCCCCACGTGCTTATCCTGGGCCTGGGTAATCCCAATCATCCCCACGGTTTTGCCGTTAGACTTCTGACCAGCCGGCGTCAACGTGACTTGTTTCGTTTTTGACCCGCGTTGAATAGTCACCGTGGTCCTCTTGTTCGCCCGGGGTTGGATGGCGGTGCTCAGATCCGTCCAGCTAGTGGTCTTCTTCCCATTGACCGCAGTGATCTTATCGTTAGTCTGAATGCCGGCCTTCTTGGCCACAGAAATGGGTGAACTGGCCACCTGAATTTGGTTGGTGCCCATCGCCACGCCACCTTGCACGAATGACATCAACATGAAAGTCACGATGGCCAACAGAATGTTGTTCATCGGCCCAGCAAAGTTGGTCATCAACCGCCGACCTAGCGTAGCCGACTGAAATTGCACGTCTTTAGGCGCAATCTGCAGCTCGGTCCCATCGGCTTCAATGATGGTCGCGTTATGGGCAACAGGATAGCGTTTGACTTCAGACTCGTCACCATTCTCGTACCCTTCGATCCACAGTTCATCTTCCAGGTCCGTTCCCGTGACTTCTAATGGAATCCCGTTAAAGAGCGTTGATTTTTTACTCGTGTTAATCCGTTGCACCTTTTCGTCAGCGCCGACGTAGAGGCTGACTGGTGTCCCCGGTTTGATTTCTTCTTCGTCGTCTTCCGCCCCAGCCATGCGGACGTACCCACCAACGGGCAAGAGCCGTAACGTGTAGGTCGTCCCGTCTTTGCCTCGGTGATAGACCAACTTGGGGCCCATCCCGATCGAGAATTCTCGCACCAAGATGCCACCGCGTTTGGCAAAGTAAAAATGCCCAAACTCGTGCACGATGACCAGAATCCCAAAGACGATGATAAAGGTAATAATCGTTGTAATCACAGGTGTCGTCCCTTCTTCAGTTAAGAGTAGCGTGTCGTTTTTTACATCTGCCCCCTAGCATACCCTAAGGACCCTAGGCGGCGCAAGCGAACAGCCGCGCTTAGATCAATCCGAATAAATGGATAACGGGGAGAACTAACAGTAAACTATCAAACCGGTCTAAAATTCCCCCATGCCCGGGCAAAATCTTACCGGAATCCTTGACGCCGTAGTAGCGTTTCAATGCGGATTCGACCAAGTCACCAAATTGTCCCACGATGGAGAACAGCAGTGTCAAGATGATCATAATCGCTGGGTTGAAGTGACCAATCGGGAAAAAGAGCCAAAAGGCCATACCCACAACGGTGGCCACGAGACTCCCCCCGATCGACCCTTCCCAGGTCTTGTTGGGACTGATGTGTGGTGCCAGCTTGTGCTTCCCTAATTTACGGCCGATCATGTAGGCGCCAGAATCCGTCGTCCACACGATAAACAGCGCGTACAACAATGCCATTAGGCTCACGCCACGCGCGGCAATAAAGAAGTGAAAGCCAATGCCGATGTACAGCATGCTCAGGGTGATCACCCCGGCATCGTCAAAGGAAAAGCGGTTCTTAGAAACGACCGTCCGTAACAATAATAACAAGACGAAAAGATAGACGATGTACCAAGGATTCAAGTGGCTGGGTAACCAGTTCCACCAGCTATCCGGCGCAATCACCGCGATGATGCCCAGGCCGGAGATCCAAGCTTCCGGGCTAACCAATAATTTCTTACGCATGATCAGGACTTCAGACAACGCCACTAACCCTAACGCAATGGCCGCAATATCGACCCAAATACCCCCGGCAATGATGATGGGGATAAAGATAATCAAGGCGATAACCGCCGTAATGACCCGTTGTTTCATAATTAAAAACTCCTCAGTTTAATTTTTCTCCGGTTCAGGTGTCAGCCCACCAAAGCGCCGGTGACGCTGTTGATACTCATAAATAGCCTCTTCCAGGGCCGCTTGGTCGAAGTCCGGCCAATGTTGTTGCATGAAGACAAACTCGCTGTAGGCGACCTGCCAGAGCATGAAATTTGAGAGTCGTTCTTCCCCGCTGGTCCGAATCAGCAAGTCGGGATCCCGCAAATCCCCCAAATCATGGGTCATCAGCTGGCGGTCGATGGCCGCGTCGTCAATGGCTGCTGGGTCTAGCTGACCGGCTTGTACCTGTTGGGCTAAGGCTTGCACGGCCGTCACGATTTCGGCCCGACCACCGTAATTCAACGCAAAGTTGAGCACCATCCCCGTACAGTGAGCAGTGTCCGCAATCGCGTTGTTCACTGCTTGTTGGGTGGCAGCCGGTAATTGATCCGTATACCCCATGACCTTGACGCGGATATTGTTCTTGATCAGGTCTGGCACAAACGTTCCGAAGAAGTCCACGGGTAGCTTCATCAGGTAGTTCACCTCTGCCGTTGGTCGCTTCCAATTTTCCGTCGAAAAGGCATAGAGGGTCAGTACCTTCACGCCCAAATGACTGGCAGCCTTCGCCACCGTCTTGACGGTGTTCATCCCTTGTTTATGACCGGCGATTCGCGGTAAATGCCGCTGTTGCGCCCACCGACCGTTACCATCCATGATGATGGCCACGTGAGCTGGGATATTGGTTTCATCTAACTGTCGCTCCTCGACTTCACCTGTCGCTTGATTTTTATTTGAAAATGAAAACACGGCGCACCTCCATTGTGGTCTTTACAACCTCTCATCATAACAAAAAAGAGACCGGGAAACTATCCCGGCCCCCAAATTGAGCGAAAACTTAAATTTTGACCGGTTACTCAATTAACCGCCATTCGCCACGTTTAGCATCTGCTAACGTACCAAAGTAGCTCAACAGGTTGTTGGCGTCATCGGCGCTAACTTGGCCCAGCAGGTTCAAGCCTTCCCCGGTTGGCAATGGATCTGAGAGGTCCGTAATTTCGTTGCCGTTCTCGATGGTTGCCTTAGAAAAGGCCACGATCCAGTCGTCCCCAATTAATTGGGTGACCACGAAGAAGAGGTTGAAATCATCACTCACAAAAGCGGGTTGGGCGTACACGCCATCTTGGATTTCTTCCAATTCAGCACCGTTGTAGTTCAAGATTGAGACGTTCTCGGCGTTGACCGGATTGTTCAACCGGAAAACCATCTTGCCGAATTCCTTGGAACCCGGGGTGATTTCAATGTTTTCTGGTTCTTCTTGGTTATTTTGCTTGTCTTCTGCCATGTTTAAGCGCTCCTTGTCCGTGAATTAGTCGGTCATAATTTCTTTTTCTTTGTCAGCCGCAATCGCGTCGACACCCTTGATGGCCTTGTCCGTTACCTTTTGAACTTGGTCTTCCAGGTTGTGTAAATCATCGTCGGTGTAGTCGCCATTCTTGTGGCCCTTCTTGATGCTGTCCATCGCATCACGCCGGACGTTACGAACCGCTACCTTGCCTTCTTCGGCAGTCGCCTTAACTTGCTTGGCGATTTCCTTACGGCGTTCCTCAGTCAATTGCGGAATGACCAACCGAATGGCCGTTCCGTCGTTGGCTGGGGTGATACCGACGTCAGATTCCATGATGCCCTTTTCGATGTCTTCCAAAGCGGACTTATCGTAAGGCGTCACCATCAAGACCCGTGCTTCAGGAATGGTGATGGAAGCCACTTGGTTCAGTGGCGTTGCGGTGCCGTAGTATTCAACCATGACCCGGTTCAAAATGCTGGCGTTGGCCCGGCCGGCCCGAATCGTTCCCAATTCGCGCTTTAAGGCGTCTTCCGCTTTTTTCATTTTTGTTTCTGCAGTTGTTACAATCTGATCAGCCATAATTATTTACCCCTAACTGTCGTCCCAATGTTTTCGCCCTCAACGACCTTGCGGATATTGCCCGCTTGGTTCAAGTTAAAGACGACGAATGGGATGTCATTATCCATTGAAAGTGAGCTAGCCGTGGTATCCATCACGTGCAAGCCCTTGTTAATAATATCTAACTGCGTTAATTGGTCAAACTTCACGGCGTTAGGATCCTTGTTCGGATCAGCTGAGTAAATACCATCAACCCCGTTCTTCGCCATCAAGATGGCGTCAGCGTTGATTTCAGCTGCTCGTAAGGCCGCCGTCGTATCCGTGGAGAAGTACGGTGACCCCGTGCCCCCAGCGAAGATAACGACGCGTTCCTTTTCCAGGTGCCGAATGGCCTTGCGCCGGATGTAAGGTTCCGCGATCTGACGCATTTCAATAGAAGTCTGCACCCGCGTTGGCACCCCGATGGATTCCAAGTTGTCCTGCAATGCCAATGCGTTCATGATGGTCGCTAACATGCCAATGTAGTCGGCTTGGGCCCGTTCCATGCCCATCTGTTCACCAGATACGCCACGCCACATGTTACCACCACCAACCACAATAGCGATTTGAATGCCCAAGTTATAAACACTCTTGACCTCTTCCGCTACGGTTTTAATTACTGGCGGATTGATGCCAAACCCTTTGTCGCCGGCCAAAGCCTCGCCACTGAGCTTCAGCATAATCCGTTTATACTTTACGTCCGCCATTGTGTTTCCTCCTATTGTATTCTGACAATAATTCTATCATAAACGCGGGGCGAACGATAGTCAGGGGCGACGAAAACCGTGAATTCCTTACAAATTCGCTGATATTTCCACTCGCCACCTGGCTAAGCCACCCCCTGCACACGCCAGTCTAACAAAAAAGCGTAGTCCCTTACCGGAATCTACGCTTTTGTTTCAAAAATTAGCCGTTGATTTGGTCTTGAACTTCTTTGGCCAGGTCAACCGTCTTCTTTTCGATTCCTTCACCAACTTCGTAACGGACAAAGGTCACTAACTTGCCACCCTTGCTAGCAACGAATTGGCTAACAGTTTGGTCGCCGTCTTTAACGAATGGTTGGTCAGCTAAGCTGATTTCAGCCAAGTACTTGTGCAAACGACCTTCGACCATCTTTTCAACGATCTTTTCAGGTTTGCCTTCGTTCAAGGCTTCTTGCTTCAAGACTTCGCGTTCGTGTGCCAAACGGTCAGCTGGAATGTCATCGCGAGAAACGAATTCTGGGTTGATGGCAGCGACGTGCATTGCAACGTCCTTGGCAGTGGCTTCGTCAGCACCTTCCAGGACAACCAATGCGGCGATTTGGCCACCTTGGTGTAAGTAAGAACCGAATACTTGGCTATCGGTCTTCTTTTCAACAGCGAAACGACGTAACTTCACGTTTTCACTAGTCACTTGCGTCGTCTTAACGATGGCTTCGTTGATCGTGTCGCCATCAGCGGTTGGTAATGCCAAAGCAGCATCCAAGTCAGCTGGTTGCTTGTCAGCAATCGTGTTCGCAATGGAATCAACTAACGCGTTGAACGTGTCGTTGGTGGCAACGAAGTCAGTTTCAGAGTTCACTTCGATGATGGCTGCGGTGTTGCCGTCAACCTTCACGCGTGCCAAACCGTTAGCAGCAATGTTGCCGCTCTTCTTCTTGGCCTTTGCGATACCCTTTTCACGTAAGAAGTCGATGGCTTTGTCCATGTCGCCTTCAGAAGCAACGAGGGCCTTCTTAGCATCCATCATCCCAACTTGAGTCTTGTCCCGTAACTCTTTAACTTGTGCTGCAGTGATTTTACTTGCCATGTGTAATGGCCTCCTTTTATCAATTCATTCAAGGCACCAAAAAAGACTGACTCAATCTCAGGCCATTATCGGTCCTAAACATTAAGCCAGCCTAAGGTGCTTTAAATCATATTTGGAAAGTTGTGGTTGCCCACAACCTTGCATTTAATTACTTGTTGTCGCCTTCAACGGCGTTAACGATGCTTTCCATTGAGTTGTCAGCGGTCTTCTTGTCGCCCTTAGCGGCATCAGACTTTTGGCCTTCAAAGGTCTTCTCGTCAACTTGGTCTTCACCTTGACGGCCTTCAACGATAGCGTCAGCCATCTTAGAAGTGATCAAACGAACGGCACGGATAGCGTCATCGTTAGATGGGATAACCACGTCAATTTCGTCTGGGTCAGTGTTCGTATCAACCATCGCAACGATCGGAATGTTCAACTTTTGTGCTTCGTGAACGGCGATTTGTTCCTTACGAGGGTCAACGATGAACATAACGTCAGGTAACTTAGGCATGTCTTCGATACCGCCTAAGAAACGTTCCAACTTGTCTTGAGACTTCTTCAGCAAGGAAACTTCCTTCTTAGGAAGAACATCAAAAGTACCGTCAGTCGCCATCTTCTTCAAGCTCTTCAGACGCTTGATCCGAGTTTGGATGGTTTCCCAGTTGGTCAAAGTCCCACCTAACCAACGGTGGTTAACGTAGTATTGACCGGCACGAGTAGCTTCTTCTTCGATAGAGTCTTGTGCTTGCTTCTTAGTCCCAACAAACAGAACAACGGCGCCCTTAGCAGCTTCGTCCTTCATGTAGTTGTAAGCAGCATCGATCAACTTCACCGTCTTTTGTAAGTCGATGATGTAGATACCGTTACGTTCCGTGAAGATGTATTGCTTCATCTTAGGGTTCCAGCGACGCGTTTGGTGACCAAAGTGGACACCGGCTTCGAGCAGTTGTTTCATTGAAATAACAGCCATGATAAAATGCCTCCAAATAGTTTTTGATTTCCTCCCCCACGCTCATTTGACTGGAGAACTCGCAAGCGAGCACCCCTCCGGTCATCACGCGAGGTGTGAATTGGCGCATACGCACCGAAAGTTATTATACAAAACACTAGCGGTAAACACAAGTTAAATTTGCCAAGTTCGGGATTAAATTGGCTTTTTTTTCTGAATATGGTAAACTGCTAAGGAATTAAACGAGGAGGAAACGAAATGATAAAAGCGGTCGTCTTCGATGTCGATGACACGCTCTATGACCAAAAGGCGCCTTTCGTAGCCGCCTTAGCCCCACTAGTAACCAACTCTGAGAATTTTGATTTCACCCAAGCCCTGCAGGATTACCGTTGCCAAAGTACCCAGGCGTATGCCCAAGTGGCCAATGGCAATTGGACCCACGAGGAGATGGCGGTCAATCGGTTGAACGCAACGCTGAACCAACAGCATCGTGGCCTGGTGACGCCCGCCATGGCGGTGACCTTCGAACGAACCTATGCCGAAGGACTCAAGCACATTACCCTCTTCCCTGGCCTGTCAACGGCCTTAGACCAGCTGAAGGACCAATTCAAACTGGGCATTATTACCAATGGTAAAACGCAACACCAATTGGCAAAAGTGATGCAACTGCAAATGCACCGGTGGGTCGACCGGGATAATATCATCACGTCCGAGGAAGCTGGCTTAGCCAAGCCGGATCCCCAAATCTTCACCTTGATGAATCACCGACTCAACCTGCGTGCCAGCGAAGTGGCCTACGTGGGCGATTGCTACGGCATGGACGTCAAGGGTGCCAAGCAAGCCGGGTGGCACGCCTTTTGGTTTAACCACCGCAACGCGGAAATGACGAATGGCAACTGGATTCCTGACCAAACCGTTGGGGATTCGTTGGAGCTGCAGGATCTCCTGCTAGCCCTATCCGCCGTTCCCGAAATGTCCTGATTAACTCTAACGGCCGATAAATGTCATTATGTCCAGCTGCACAGTCTGGACTGGCCGCCTGCCGTCCGCCAAATATGGGTCGGAACGCTGTGGGCGGACGGGTCGAGCCGAAGTGCGGTCTCGACACCTCGCCTTTGAGCCGAAATTCGCGTCTCAAAGACGCCAGTTACCTAAGCCGCATGAAACCATGCCGCTTAGGTAACTCCCACGGCTGAACCCATATTTGGCGGACTCTCGGCTACAAAAGTAAGTACAATCGACAATTGGCTTACCGATAGGGTTAACTGAGGTTGTATGCAATCAGCATCTATCAACTGGCAGTGGAGCCATGGTTTTCAGACCGGAGGCGTCCTCCAGTGCAGGCAAACCTGCTAGCTGATGGTGGTATTCTGGTCTCGCTAATTTTAGCAATCAGCCTACCACTGGACCGAAGTTTACTGACACAATCATTTTTCAATTTGACTTTTAAAACTGGTTTAGGGATATGCTTTGGCTATCCCCTGACCAGTTTTTGTTTGCCCTGAACGAAATCTTTTTCCGAAAGAAATGACCAGCCAACTGAATGTTCAGTCGACTGGTCATTTTTAGTCCAACTCGTCAAATGACTCGTCAGACATCTTCGCGGTTAGTGCTTAAAACTTAACTTCGTTTTCAGCCTTGCCCGTTTCGATCAATTGCTTGTTGTTGTTCAAAGCAAATTGCACCATGTTCTTAACGGCAGTCTTGGTGTAGAAGGCGATGTGTGGCGTAACCAGCACGTTTTCGCGCTTCATCAAGTTCTTCAGCCGTTCGTCAGGAATAGCATCGAAGCTGCCAAAGTCGGTGTTGAAGATACCAACTTCGTCTTCGTAAACATCCAAGGCGGCACCGGCAACCTTGCCGCTGTCTAAGGCCCGGATCAATGCATCAGTGTCGATAAGGGCACCACGGGCAGGGTTCAAGATCCAAACGCCATCCTTCATCTTGCTGAAGGCGTCGTCGTTCAACATCTTGTCGTTGTCCTTCGTTGCTGGGGCATGTAAGGAAATCACGTCAGCTTGGGCGTACAATTCGTCCATGGTGTCAACGTAGATCCCTTGCTTTTCCAATTCTGGGTTGTGGTAAACATCGTAAGCGATGACCTTAGCACCAAAGCCTTGGTAGATCTTCATCGCAGCGCGGCCGATTCGACCAGTTGCCACAACACCAACAGTCATGCTGTTCAATTCATCAGCAATGTCTGGGGCCCAAGTCAAGTCACCATTGGCTTGTTTGCGGTCGAACGTAGGGGTCCGACGTAACAAGCGCATCAGTTGGGTCACCGTTAATTCAGCGATGGCTTCTGGTGAGTAAGCTGGGACGTTGGTAACCTTGAAGCCGTTACGCTTAACAGCGTCAGCATCAACGTTATCAACCCCAACGTTCCGTAATGACAGATTCGTAACCCCGTTAGCGGCTAGCTTGTCTAAGACTGCCGCCGTATAAGGCTTTTGTTGGTAGACAACTGCGCCGTCATAGCCCTTAGCAAGATCAACCGTCTTTTCGTCCAGTAAATCTCCAACAGCCTTAACTTCAATCCCTTGGTCCTTAGACCATTGCTTCAAGTAAGGTTGTTCATCGTCACGAATGCCATAAGCAATAATTTTCACAGTTAGTTCCTCCTAAAAAGATATCTGTTTCTAAAGCACTTAATTAGTTTAACACAAAAACTGGCTTGTGCACCACTAAACACTTATTCCGTGCGCCGCCAAATACGCTAATTTGTGCTGGCGGCTCTGATGCTTGAAGGCCCATTCGGCGTGGAGTGCATCGTGTTTGTTGTCAAAAGCCTCGCTGTAGAGCACCTTGAGCGGTCGATGGACCTTGGTATACTTGGCTCCCTTACCGGCTAAATGGGTCGCAAACCGTTTGGCAACGTCCGTGGTGAATCCCCCATACAGTGAGTTGTCTGCGCATAACAGCACATAGAAATAATACGCCTTATTGGCGGCCATAGAGCAACGCCTCCACTTCTGGCGTGTAGTTGCCCTGCGCATCGTATACAGTCACTGGCGCCGGGAACCGCACACCACCGGGCTTTCCATCCTTGATGGCCTCAACTAGAACCATGTTGGCTTCTTTGTTCGGCTTGGGGTGGACCAACCGGATGCGTTTGGGAGCCAAGCGGTTAGCCGCCATCAGTTGTAGCAGCTGAAACAAGCGGTCCGGCCGGTGAACGAAGTAGGCCTTGCCGTTCATCTTCAATAGACCACTGGTCGTTGCCACGATGGTCGCCAGGTTCGTCAAAATTTCGTGACGGGCGATGGCCAGATAACGGTTCGGATTCTTCTGACTGTCCGGTAAATCCTCAAAGTACGGCGGGTTACAGGTCACCACGTCTGCTGAGTCCTTGGGAATCCACTGGTTGACCTGGGCCAAGTCCCCCTCGTAGACGGTCATCTGGTCGTCTAGCTGGTTCAGGGCCACACTTCGACGTGCCATGTCAGCCAAGCGGGGTTGGATCTCCACCTCGGCAATCTTGCCGTGTGTCTTGTGACTCATGAACAGGCCGACTGCCCCGTTGCCGGCACACAGGTCAACGGTCTGGCTACTGGCCCGTAACGGCAGCTTGGCGAAGTCCGCAAGCAACACGGCGTCCAGTGAGAACGCGAAGACCTCGGGGCTTTGAATGATCTGAATATCTTGGCTATACAACTGGTCAATGCGTTCATCGGGTTTCAAGGTCAATTTGACCACCCACTTTCAAAATTTTTAGAGATAACTTGCAACGGTGCCGTTTTTTTTGCATACTAGATGAAATGGTCTCATTCGAGAGGAGCGCACCACATGTTTTATAAATTTTTACGTGGCGTGGTTTGCACGATTCTATTTCTCATCAACGGTCGCGCCCGCTACGTTCACCAAGCTGACTTACCGGATGGCCCCTACGTCTTAGTGGGCCCGCACCGTACTTGGTTTGACCCCGTCTATTTCGCGATGGCGGCCTATCCCCGGAAGTTCAGCTTCATGGCAAAAGAAGAATTGTTCCAAAACCCTATTTTCCGATGGTTGTTGAAACATGTCAATGGTTTCCCGGTAAATCGTGATCACCCGGGGCCATCCGCCATCAAGACGCCCGTGCGCATCCTGCGCCAAGGCGACCTGTCCTTGATCATGTTCCCATCCGGTTCACGGCATTCTAGTGAACTCAAGGGGGGGGCCGCGGTCATTGCCAAAATGGCTGGGGTGCCCCTGGTGCCCGCCGTTTACCAGGGTCCACTGACGTTCAAGCAACTGTTCTCACGCAAGCCCGTCACGATTGCCTTTGGCACACCAATCGTCATCGACCGCAAGATGAAGCTCAACGAAGAAGGCCAGGCCGTCATCGAAAAGCAGATGCAGGCGGCCTTTGACCAACTCGACCAAGAGATCGATCCCAATTTCCATTACGTCGATGTCACCGGTGAAAAAAAGAAGTAAGCAAAAGGATTGTTCCTGCCAGCACCCGCTGACGAGAACAATCCTTTTTTGATGACTAAAGGTTGCAAGTACCGAAACACCTTATAATTACCCAGCTGACAGGGATCGTGAACATTAAATCAGTCCACCCCGTCACCTGCGGCTGTCAGAGATCAAACATAAAGTTAGCAAGAACATCGCTGAAATAACAACGTTCATCAACATGCGCGAATGATCTGCCACGTAGCCGTGAGTGAGCTAAATTTGGACTCAGCCGTGGGAGTTTTCAAGTGACTTGCTTGGAAACTGGCGTCTTCGAGACACGATTTTTGGCTTCGACCGGTCCTTCCCACAGCGTCACGGTCCAAATTTGGCCAACGGCAAGGCGGCCAGCACAATCATCGTCACTCCGCAACGTGAGCCGCGTTTTGCAGTTCAATCATGTCGTAGTAGTAGCCGTGCTGGGCCATCAATTCATCGTTGGTCCCCCGTTCGACGATTTTTCCTTGGTTCAAGACCAGAATCAAATCGGCGTTTTGAATCGTGGATAACCGGTGGGCAATCGCAATCGTCGTCCGGTTTTCTTGAATCCGATCCAGGCCATTTTGAATCATGGTTTCCGTTTCCGTATCGACGTTAGCCGTGGCTTCGTCTAAGATCAAAATCTTTGGATCCGTGACCACGGTCCGAGCAAACGTAATCAGCTGGCGTTGACCGGCTGAATACTCCGTCCCCCGTTCAAGTACGGGTGTGGCGTACCCTTGTGGCAACTGATCGATGAACTCGTCAGCCTGAACAAAGTGCGCCGCACGCTGAACTTGTTCGTCCGAAATATCCGGGTTGAACATGCGAATATTGGTCTGAATGTCGCCGTAAAAAAGCTGGGGTTCTTGGAGGACCAGGCCCATCTTCGACCGTAATTCAGCCGCTGGATACTCGCGGATGTCACGCCCGTCGATCAGAACTTGGCCGGATTGGAATTCGTAGAAGCGCATCAACACGTTGATGGTTGACGTCTTCCCGGACCCCGTCTGGCCCACTAAGGCGACCGTTTGGCCCGGTTCGGCGACGAATGAAACGTCACGCAAGACTGGGTGTTCTTGGTCGTAGGCGAAGGTCACGTGGCGAAATTCAATTTTGCCGGCCGTGATTTTCGCGTCCGCCACCGGATGCTGCTGCGGCGCTAAGGTCCGATCATCAATGATCCGTAAGACCCGCGAGCCAGCCACCATCCCGTTTTGGAAGTCACTCAGATTATCCATCATATTACTCATTGGGCTGTAGAAGTTGTTCAGGTAGGTAATGAACGCGTAAATCACCCCGGCAGCCACAACCTCGTGGACCCCGCGAATCCCGAAGAGTCCTAAGATAATGACCGTTCCCAACGCATAGAACAAGTTGATGATGGGGCTCAACAGAAGTGAGTTGGTCCGAATCATATCACGCCGTGTACCGTAGTACGCCTCGTTGGTCTTTTCAAAGTTTTTCGCCGTTCGCTTTTCTTGCCGGAATTCCTGAATGACGCTGATCCCGGTAATGGCTTCGGCCAGCTTGGTATTTAGCTCACTGAGCCGTTCCCGCATGCGCCGGTAGACCTTGGAACTGAAGCGTTGGTAGTACCAGATCGTTAACGCGAGAAATGGCACCAACACCAGCGTCCACAGCGCCACCGTCACGTCCGTCACGAACATGGCGATGAAGGACGAAATGACCGCAAATAGGGCCAGCACCAGCGTGTTGAACAGGGCCCAGAAGTTGGAGAACGTCATGGTATCGTTCATCAACCGCGACAGGATCGACCCGCCCGGCGTTTGATCGAAGTAGCGCATCCCCTTGCCGTGCAAATCGTTAAATAATTTGCGACGGACATTTTCCAGCATGTACTCGGCCCCCATGGTACTGGTATAGTTTTGCCAGAACTGGAAGACGGCTTTCACGATCATGCCGAAGAGGTAAAGCCCAGCAAACAGCCACATGATTACAATGGTGGCATTGTTGGTCCGTAAATATTTGTCCATGTAGGTCTGCAGCAGCCACGGCAAGAAGACGTTGACCGCACTGATCAACGCCGACAAGATGACGGAACCGATGAAAAACCATTTGTACGGTGCCGCAAACTTGAAGAGCCGCTTGATCACGGTCAGTTGTTCCTTGCTGGACATGCTGTGCGCCCAAGCTGACTGGTGTGTCTTATCTGCCATCACTGATGCCTCCCTTCACTTGTGTTTCTAATTGTTGCTGATTAAACATGCGTTGGTACCAGCCGTGAGCCGCCATGAGGTCCTCATGCGTTCCGCGTTCGACCACGGCCCCTTGATCCAAGACCAAGATTTCGTCGGCGTTCATGACGGAACTTAACCGGTGAGCGGAAATAATCGTGGTCTTGTTGGCCCGTTCGGCTTTCAAATTCTCCAGGATCTCCGCTTCAGTCTCAGCATCCACAGCCGACAGGGCATCGTCTAGGATCAGCAATTCAGGATTGATCAGCAACGCTCTGGCAATCGCTAACCGTTGTCGTTGTCCCCCAGACAAGGAGATGCCTTCTTCACCGACTTCGGTCTCATACCCCGCCGGTAATTTGGCAATCTGCCCCGCTAGATCACTCTTGGCCGCGGCAGCTTCAACCTCAGCTTGTGAGGCGTCGGGCCGAGCAAACCGAATATTTTCAAAAATGTTGGATGAGAACAGGAAACTTTCCTGAGGCACGTACCCAATGGCTGGCAAATAGCTGTCCAGCGCGTAATCCTTGATGGGGTGACCCCCGAAGTCGATCTCGCCGGAATAATTGTCAAATTCCCGCAGGATCAATTTCATAATCGTGGACTTCCCCGCACCGACCCGGCCAACGATGCCCAGCGTATGCCCGGCTGGCAGCTCGAAGTCGATGCGTTTCAGACTGGCCCCAGCATTGTCCGGATAGTCAAACTGCTGAACGTGATAGCTCAGCGTTCCGCTTGGCCGCGTCTGAATCCCATTGGTCTGGTCAATGATGTGGGTCTTTTGAGCCAGTAGCTCCATGACCCGGTCATAACTGGCATTGCCCCGTTCCATGGTGTTAAACAGCATCCCGACAGCAAACATCGGCCAAACCATCATGGCTAGGTAACTGATGAAGGACACCAGGTTCCCAATCGTAATCACGTTGTGGGTGACAAACAGGCCCCCAAGCACGATGGTCGCCACGTAAGAGATCGAGATAATTAAGGTAATGGCGGGGTCAAACATGGAATCCAACCGGTTCACGCGCCGGTTGATCTGAATGGTCTGGTCGACCTGACTGTCAAAGTCGGCAACGTCGGCGTCATCTTGACCGAGAGCCTTGATGACCTTGATGCCACTAATACTTTCCTGAGCCTTATTGTTCAGCCGCGAAAATGCCGCTTGAGACTCCCCAAAGGCCCGGTGAATCTTCTGTCCCAGATACCACGAGATGACCGCGAGAAATGGAAATGGCACGATGGCCAATAACGTCAGCCGCCAGTCGATCAATGCCATCATGGCAATCAACGTGGTACCCCCGGTAATAATCGCATCGGCGAATTGGAGAATCCCGCCGCCGGCGACCCGTTGGACGGCCTCCAAGTCATTGGTTGCGTGGGCCATCAGATCCCCGGTCCGATACTTCTGGTAAAAGACCCGGTCCATTTGCATGAAATGGTTGAACAGTCGGTTACGTAATAATTGCTCCAACCGGGCCGCACCACCCCAGATGGCGTTACGCCAAATGTAGCGCGTGCCATACTGGGCGAGTGCCGCCAGCGTCACGAATAATAAGTCCATGGCCAGCACGTGGCCCGTCATGGTCTGCCCGTGAATGCCATCGACCATGTTCCCGATGATCCGCGGGGGAATAATCGCGATGAGTGCCGTCAGCAACAAGCCAATGACCCCGACCAGGTATCGCCGCCATTCCAACCGGAAATACCAAGATAATTTGCGAAAAATACTCACGAACATCCCTCCTTAAAAATTAGAATATGATTAAAATATAGCACAGACTTTATCATTTTACTGGAAATCTGAGAAAATACAACGAAAAAGACTCGCTCCAGGAAGAAAACTGGAAGCGAGTCTCAAAAAAACCAACTTATTTTTTGTGTGCATTTTGTTGCATGGCGTTCATCATTTGATGAAGTTTCCGCTGTGAAGGCTTTTGGCCCATTTGCAACATCATTGCCCGTAATTGGTCTTCGTTGATTGGTGGATTGTCTTTCAGATAGTTTTCCATGTACTTCCGTGCGCCGAAAAAGCCACCCGCTGCACAGGCTAAACCGACGACGATCACGATTAAGATCCAGATCCAAGTTGCCAAGTCGTTTCCCCTCCTTTGATGAAGTCATTCATTTAACAATTCTACACAAACTTAAACCAAATTAAAAGAGCGAATCCCAAAAAGGACTCGCCATTACCGCTTAATCGTCCCGCAAGCCCTTGTTGCGTTGGATCTGACGGACCTTTTCAGGGGTAACTTCCTTGCCGTTCTTGTCGTAGACCTGCAGCATTTCAACTTGGCTACGGAAGCTGGCCTTGAAGAGCTTCAAATATTGTTGCCGTAAGCCAGCGCGTTCCGTCTTCTCAGCGGGCGTCAGGCCTTCAGCCTTGTTCTTGTGTGCGAGTTCGTTGATGCGTGTTAATAGGGTGTCCATTGTGGGTTCTGCCATGAACAGTCCTCCTTGTAAAAGTATTTGAGTTTAGTTACGTTATTTTCCTTGAAAATTCAAGTCGACACCTATCATATCAGGGTTATTTTCAAATTTCAACCAATTTAACCGAACATCTGTTTGAAAACGTTCGGTACCTATGCTACAATTGCACTAAACAAAACTACGAATGACGAACGAGGTGGCAGAAAAAATGAGTAAGGCTTCTGAAAGCAAACAAATCGCCGTTCTCCGCTTCATTTGGGAACGGGTCAATGAAAAAGGGTATCCCCCCACTGTCCGTGAAATTGGGGAAGCCGTTGCGCTTTCTTCAACGTCGACGGTCCACGGTCACATCGCCCGCCTAGAAAAGAAGGGGCTGTTAGTCAAGGACCCGACCAAGCCCCGGGCACTGGAAGTCACGCCCGCTGGGTTAGAAGAATTAGGCGTCCACGAAGAACAAACGCGAATTCCCGTCTTGGGAACCGTTACGGCCGGCGAACCAATCCTTGCCGTTCAGGAAGCCACGGACTACTTCCCCGTTCCGCCTGAATTTGAAAATGATGACGATCAGCTCTTTATGCTCACGATTCGGGGCGAAAGTATGATCAACATCGGCATCTTAAACGGCGACCAGGTCATCGTCCGCCGGCAACAATCCGCCGACAACGGCGATATCGTCATTGCCATGACGGAAGAAAATGAGGCCACTTGTAAACGGTTCTTCAAGGAAGCCGATCACTACCGGCTTCAACCAGAAAACGACACCATGGCCCCGATTATTTTGAATCACGTCAGCGTTTTGGGCAAAGTCGTCGGTCTATTCCGTGACGACGTCCACTAACGACCGCATACTTATGTTAAAAAGCCAGCTTTCCATCTGCGAGGGCTGACTTTTTTGCTGAAATTATCGGATTAAATGACTTTACCTTGGTAATGACTTTCTGGCAATGTGGCAAAATCATAGGCAGCCAAGGCTTCGGCTTCGCGGAGGTAGGCGTGGAGCCCTTCCGCTAGCATCAAGTTTAAGATGGTGTCCTTTTCGTGTAAGACCACGACTGGCTTCTTGCTGTGAAAGGCGTAACCAATCTCGAAGGCCGTCCCGGAGTCCACCTGGTCATCCACGAAGTCGACCAAGGCAACCACAACGTCCGCCTGGTCGATCTGGTGAACATCCATTTGGAAGGTTTGCGTCGCCCATTCAGGCGTGCCCATTTCTAGGCCAGGAATTTCACTTAACCGAGGGCTAAACACGTTGGCCACTCGGGGATTGGCAGCTAAGGCCTTTTCTGCCCGTTCGATCCGGGAAGTCTGTTCATCATCAAAGAAGGGTCCTGCTAAGTATACGTTAGTCAATCGAATCTCCTCATTTCTCTCTTGAATGTCTTTATTATACCCGAAACATTAACTCTATGCGATGGCTTTTTGATTAATATTCGGTTATAATTCCCCGAGAAGCCGTTTTCATTGCTGAAGCCAAGAAAATATTCGAGTTTGCATAGTCTTTCACGTTTTGTTTGCTCTGGCCGACACGTCCTAACCTTCCTCACCGCTTTCATGCTATACTTAACCTAACTTATCATGCGGAGGGGTTAACATGTTCTTAGGAATTGCGATTCTGGGTGCCATTTTTATCGTCATTACCTTTTTTTCAGTAATCAACGCCGGGCGACGGGGAGAATCCCGGCGTGGGCCGCTGATCGTTTTAGTGCTCACGATTCTGGTCACGGCCGGTGCCGTTTGGAAACTGCCCTACTGGTCTGGCCATCAGCAGCGGGCCCAGTCAACCGAAAGTGCCGTTTCCAAAACGTCGGCCATCAGCTCGCAATCTGGTCAGGCCTTTGCTAGTAGCGACCACACCATGACCCAAGCAGATGCCGAAAAGCAGGTCACCCAACAATTAGCTAAGTCCCTGAAAAAGCTGGGGCCGGTGACCTTTGACCAGGCAACCAAGACGTACACACTGACCATTACCAATACCAGCCTAAAGAAGACCATCAAGGCCCTCCACGCGGACCCGAGTCAGGCCAAGCAAGCCAAATGGCCCAAGTTCGCGCACAACTTCATCCAAACCAGTGCCTCATTGAAGAAGGCTTTAGGTAAGGGCTACAGCTTGATCATCCGAGTCGGCAAGCAGTCTCCCGTCCTGGTCTACAAAGACGGCTACCTCACGAAGAACCAATTTGAGTAGATCAACCGAAATACGGTGACCAGTAGCATTTGATTTCGACTATTTAAAGTTCCTATGTAAAAAGGCGTTTGACGATTTCCGCCAAACGCCTTTTTAATTTCTAAAATTATCAGGATTCACCGTTGCCGGTACTGTCGCTGCTGGTGTTGCCGCCCCGCTAAATAGTATGGTGCGGTCACTTCGCCAACAGCCAACTGTGTATCACGACCATCATTGCTTAACTGTTGTTGGAAAATGGCCTCGTATTCGGCCACACTAACGGCTTGCCGGTCGGCCAACTGCTGCGCCAGGAAGGCCTCATCAAATCCGGAACGATACGTCGGCTGTAGCACACCACTGAAGAATTCGCCCTCAGCGCCGGACCCGTAACTGAAGAAGCCCAGCCGTTCACCACCGGTCAGCGTACCGTGCCGTAACAGGGACAAAAAGCTCAGATACAGCGATCCCGTGTATAGGTTCCCCACCTCACGATTGTCAGCTTGACTAGCTTCAAAGGCGGCCGTCAACGCTGCTTGTTGGGGCGTGGACGCTTCCGGTAAGATCTGCCGCAACCCCTTGCGCCCCATTTTCGTGAATGGCAAGTGGAATACAAAGGCTGAGAAATCAGCGATGGACCGAGCCGTCTGGGCCTGATAGTCTGACCAGACCGTTTTGAAGAAGTCCAAGTAGACGTTGGTTGAATATTTGCCATCGACCAGGGCTTCGGTCCGGTAGGTCGGCCGCCAAAAGTCCATCACGTCTTCTGTGTGGTAACTGCTGATGGCATCTAAGGCCAGGATACGGGGGTTAGCCGTGATCAGCATCGCCACGGCCCCGCCACCCTGCGTGACCTCACCGGCCGTTCGCAAGCCGTAGCGCGCGATGTCGGCACCAATGACCAATACCTTGGCCGTCGGATGGACCCGGACAAAGTCGGCCGCCAACTGTAGTCCTGCTGTCGCCCCGTAACAGGCTTGCTTCAATTCAATGGCGCGGGTGTTGGCGGGTAGCCCTAACAGGTGGGCCAAGTACACTGCGGTGGCCTTGGAATTGTCCACGCCCGATTCGGTGCCAAACAACACCATGTTGATGTCAGCCTTAGTCGTCGGGGTCAAAATCTGGCTGGCTGCATTGGCCGCCATGGTGACGACGTCTTGGGTTGGCGGAATGACCGCCTGTTTGGATTGGCCAATGCCAATGAGATACTTGTTGGGGTCCTCTCCCCGGGCGTGTGCCAGATCGACCATATCTAAATACTGGTCGGGGGTATAAAAACCCATTTTATCAATGCCTACAGTTACGGTCATGGTGTCAAAATCCTCCTAAAAAATCCTGTGCGTCTTGCTGGTCCATTGGTCGTGTTTTTATTCAGTGGTTCCAATTTTTCTGTCACAATTCAGTCAAACTACTTTAGCATGACTGGCTGTTTACTGGCAAATTTTGCGATATTGTATCATACAATTTAGAGCTCAGTCTCTATTCGAAATTTACTGTCATAAGGCTTTTTGCCTATTACAATTCACCCTTTTTCAACTGATGTAAGGTCGTCTTTAGCTTACTTCTAGTCTCGGCGGAGACGACCGGATAAGTTGGGTGAATGTTCTGCAGGCGTTTGACCAAAATGTTCGAGACAATCAGGCGAGCCGCCCCCTTGTCATCGGCCGGAATCACGTACCAGGGCTCCTCCTTGGTGGCCGTGTTTTCCAGCATCTTGGTATAGGCAACTTGATAGTCCGCCCAAAAGGCCCGTTCACTCATGTCGCTAGGTGAGAATTTCCAGTTCTTGCTGGGAATCTCAATGCGCCGTTCGAAGCGATTGGTCTGTTCCTCGCGGGATAGGTGCAAGAAGAACTTGATCGTCACGAAGCCCTGGTGCCGCAAGTACGTTTCAAAGTGACGTAGGTCGTGGTAGCGCCGGTCAAAGAACTTCTCGCCGACGTCTTCCAAGCTATTCACGTCTGGTAGGTTTTGCCGCAACAGCATTTCCGGATGGACGCGACTGATTAGGACGTCCTCGTACTGTGAGCGATTGAAGATGCGAATCTCACCACGTTCTGGCAGGGCTTGGTTGACCCGCCATAAGAAATCATGGTTCAGCTGCAAATGCGTTGGCTGTTTGAAGCTGATCACGCTGGTGCCAGAGGGATTCAAGCCACTGAAGACGTGGCGAATCAGGCCATCCTTCCCCGCCGTGTCCATCCCCTGTAAGATGATGATCACACCGGTCTGCTTTTCCGCGTACAAGCGCGTCTGCAGATCACTTAACGTGGCCACGTTAGCCTCTAAGGCGTTCGTGATGACGGCCTGCTCTGGCAAATGATCAGCGCGTGTTGACAGCTCACTGAGATTGACGGGGGTCTCCCCCGTATAACGGTAACGACTTTCAGTACTCAAAACGCATCGCCTCCTGTTACTAAAAATCATAGCATTCTTTGACCCCCATGACTGCCCCAAAGTGTTAAAATTCACGAAAAAACTTTTTCGCCGTCGAAATGAGTGCGTTTGTTCAGTAGCCTTGCTATACTGAACTTGTAACCACTTACCAAGTTTACGAAGGA
This sequence comes from Levilactobacillus brevis, assembly GCA_003666485.1. Taxonomy (GTDB): domain Bacteria; phylum Bacillota; class Bacilli; order Lactobacillales; family Lactobacillaceae; genus Levilactobacillus; species Levilactobacillus yiduensis. Next base: position 1,870,831 of record CP032931.1, on the reverse strand, counting down.
GTTTCCAATATGAAAAAAATTACGGCATATTTTGTGCGTCATGGCCAAACGATGTTGAATCACTATAACAAGGTTCAGGGCTGGATCGACTCGCCCCTTACGGAGAAGGGTCGCGCTGATGCGAAACGCGCGGGCGAACAGCTCAAGGGCGTTCACCTAGCGGCCGCCTACAGCAGTGATTCCGGCCGGGCTATTGAAACGGCTCGCATTGCCTTACGCCAGAATCCCGAGAACATGAACATCGTGTCCTACCAGTACCCTGAGTTCCGCGAACAGTGCCACGGTTATTTTGAAGGCAACGATTTAAACCAAATGTGGCAGTTCGTTGGCGCCCAGGTCAAGTTGACCTCCGAATCCGCCGTCTTGGGGACCTACGGCTTAGAAAAGGCCCGCGACCTGATTCACAAGGCCGACCTATACGGTGAAGCCGAAAGTAATGATATGTTCTGGGAACGCTTGGACCGCGGTTTTGACAAACTCCGGGACAATTCTCAAGATGGTGACACGGTCTTGGTCGTTTCCCACGGGATGACGATTCGTTCCATCGTGGACCGCTACGCACCGGAACTAGACGAAGGCGTGGCCACCATCAACGGGAATATCACCAAGTTAGAAATCACTGATGATACCATTCATGTGGATTTCTTTAACAAAACTGATTTTCAATCTTAAGTCATTATCTGAGGAGGATGGACTTCATGAAAAATATTCATCGTTCAGCTAGCAACCGGGTCTTCGCCGGCGTCATTGGCGGCCTGGCAGAACACTTTGATTGGAACGTGGGCGTGGCCCGCATTTTATTCGTCGTCTTAGCGATAACGCCAGCCTTCCCTGGCATCATCGCCTACCTGATCTTATGGATGATCATGGGTAATCCGGAATAGGCATTCTACCAAGCAGTTCTCCCGATTTTTTCGGCAGAACTGCTTTTTTCTACCATTAGTCAAGTACTAATCCCGGTTTAATCCCGTTTCTTTTATGTGTCATTGGGGCTATCGGGTAAGAAGAGTGCCAATTGAAGTGATGTGGTACTTGGTTTTTGAGCTTGAGGGTAACTCAAATAGACCTTGGGTATTTCTATTTTTTGCCCAAGGAGGTACACTATACACATAGTCAGATTGATTGGCGCTTGACGCCGTACTTATACAACTGACTTGTTGTCACGAGATGGTAAATCGTTCTTAGGAGACGACCCATCGCGGCGATCGCAACTTTCTTTGTGCCGACGGCTTTACCGTTGACCACTGGAAGTTGCTTTTTTCTTCTCTGATAGAAATCGTTAACGTGATTGGGGTGCCACCTTGCTGCACTGGCAATGTTTGTGATCGCACGATAAAGAATTGCTCTGGCAATGTGATTACCTCGCTTACTGATATGATCAGTGGCGATAAAGTTTCCCGATTCGTAGTGCCTCAGATCAATTCCGACAAAAGCGTTGAGTTTGTTACTGCTACCGAAACGGCGAATATCACCCAGCTCACCAATCAATCGGACAACTGTCTTCTCCGCAAATCCAGGAATACTCAAGAGAATGTTGAATTCCGGTAACGGCTTAGCTAACTGGACCATCTGTTTGATGATTTGATCTTTATGTGCCGAAAGCTCGGCCACTTGGCCAGCGTTATATTGTGTTTGTATAACCACTGGAGAGCTACTGGCATCGCCTGGGTAGGAGCCTCGTGCGAGTTTCAAAAGCTTAATAGCTGTACTTTTTGCTTTGGCTTTAGAGACATGGTCACCGAATCCAAATAACTTTTTGCTGACCACTTCTGGCGTTAAGTCAAGCAAGCAATCAGGGTGTGGGTAGGTTTGCACAATATTCCAATAGAAATTTCCTGTTGGTTTTCCCATAATAGTTTCCACTTCTGGAAAGCTCAGCTGTAAGCTGCGATGTAGTCGGTTCTTCATGCGCACTAGGTCCGAGTTGATTTCTGAGTAGAAACGACTAAGGTTCATCAAATCGCGATAGACCGGCTCTTGATAGTAAGTCAGTCGTCGTTTGAAGATCAACTGTGTCTGTGCCAAATGAAGCGCATCGTTCTTATCGGTCTTACGAGTGCGTAAGCCGTCTAACTGCTTCTTGGCGGCCAATGGGTTGAGCTGCGTATACCGATAGCGTTGTTCGTCTAAGAAGCGTCTGAGACGTTGTGAGTATACACCAGTTGCTTCAAAGATAATCTGCGGTTCGCGGTAATCTTGTAAGTGCTTGAGAAGTTCTTGAAAACCAAACCAGTCGTTTTTGATGACGGATTGCCAAACAGTAGTCTCATCATTAATTACGGCCACACTTGAGGTGGCTTTACTAACATCGATACCGAATACAATTGCCATTGCGAACACCATCCTTTAGGTTTTTTACGTAAACATACCATCATTCTAATTTTCAATACCCGACCTTTAGGCCAACAGACTACGAACAGATTATTTGATGGTACAGTGAAGTTGCCATTTTTAGTTACGGCGTCAAGCGCCAAAAAAGCCTGCGACATGTCAACCTCACTACCACTTTACGCCAAAACGAAAGTGGTGAGAAAAGATTCCGTCGAATCATTTCTCACCACTAAGGTTAGTCTGTTTTAGTTGACGTGGGCGATCCAATCTTCTAAAATTTAGGGTGTAACTTGTTACGTCATGAGCAATGCGCTTGGTTGCTCCAAATACAAGGAGGTCTCTATCATGGCAAACTCAGAAAAGACTTTGGTACTGGTAAAACCTGACGGTGTCGCTGAAGGACACGTTGGTGAGATTATTTCACGACTAGAAAGAAAGCGCTACCAAATAACTGCATTGAAAGTTATCCGCGCCACTCCTGAACAACTTGAAAGGCACTACTGCGAACAAGTGGACAAACCTTATTTTAACGAAATCGAGACCTACATGACGGAGGGGCCACTGGTCGCCATCATCGTCACCGGGACCGATGTGGTGAAGGCCGTCCACAATTTAGCGGGTAAAACGCGACCGAACGATGCCCAGCCAGGTACCATTCGTGGCGACTTTGCCCACGAATATCCCGATGGCATTCTCAGAAACATTGTGCACACCGCGGATAGCCGCGAAAATGCCCACCACGAAATCGCGATTTGGTTCCCTGAGCTCGCGGTGGAAGCCCACCAGCAACAAACAGCCAAGCAACAAAAAGTCACTGAATAAAAAATTGACGGGTCCCGCAACTTGGACCCGTTTTTTGTGCCATCTCTGCTATAATCATCAGTAACTAAGGTGGTGAAGCACAATGACTTTTCCGGAAGATATTTTTGAAGCTGCGGCCTACGAATGGCTCAAGCAGCAGGATCTCACGCAACACACGCCTAAGGAGGTCACCAACGCCTTGACCGAAGCCATCAGACAGGCTAAGGGCTTGGCACCCGCGACTGAAGATCCTTGGCAACCCAAACCATAACTGGGAAAGGACTGGTCCCATGACCGGCAAATTAACCTATATCGACGCACTAGCTTTGACGCCACATCCCGAGGGCGGCTGGTACCGGCAAACTTATCAAAGTGACGAGAAATTTTTCGATAACACCAGCCAGGATGCACGCTACCAGTACACCAGCATTTATTTTTTGCTGGACGACACACACCCCTCGCATTTCCACCGACTCACCCACGATGAACTGTGGTTCTTCCATGATGGCGCGCCCATCACGATCCACTGCATCGCGCCCGATGGTAACTATTCTCAGGTAACGCTGGGACCCGACGTGACGGCCGGTGAACGCTTGCAGTTCAAGGTCCCCCATGACACGATTTTTGCTTCAGAGGTGACTAGGCCCAATGCGTTTGGCTTGGTCAGTTGTGTGGTCGCCCCTGGGTTTGATTTTGCAGACTTTACGTTGGTGGACCGAGAAACATTGTTGGCGGCCCATCCAGGGTTGGTTGACGTGATTGACCGGCTGGCGGATTAGGGAAAACTATTATAGTGACAAGTAATTAACTTGTAAGCACCTAATAACTGACCGTATTGCCTGAATTATTCATACCTTTCAAAAAAGTCGTCAGTTTTCATGTTTTTCAAAAACTGACGGCTTTTGATCTTGCTTACTATGTATTGAGACTCTAAATTTTGATGGTATCACCTAACGGTGAGTCATTTTTGAATTTTTGGGTGCACTTATCCCTTGATCGTACAGAATTTTTTTTAATTGGGGCTATTTAATAGCCTGAATACGCTGTAATACCTGATAAAAGAGTCGATGATAAACGTGATGAGAACTCAGTCGTAACTGGATTCGTCGACCGGTAAACACAACGCGGGCAGCGACTTTGAATAAACGGATTCGTAATGTACTAACACGCAATCCGGTCTCTGTTTTAGGTAGGGCTATTTGCTTCATAAAATTGATAATATTGTACGCTAATACACTAACCATCATACGGGCAGCGTTGGCGGTAAACGTTGAACTATCAGTCTTATCAAAGAAGAAGCCCTCTTTGGCTTCCTTGATATAATTCTCCATCTGACCACGCTTATGATACAGTTCAAATGCTGCTTCTACGGTTAAATTTGTCAGATTAGTCACAATAAATTCATGTGAAAAGATCAATTCGCCAGCTACACGAGTTGACTTAACGTATACTTGACGCGGTTTAGGCCACGAAGTGGCCTGATAAGTTGCTGAGTAATAGTGAGTTTCGGTTTCATGCCACTCAGTTGTGTCGCTTATCTGTACAAACTCTTCTGCCAAGTTGTGTAGTCGCTTATTACGTTTGAGGCGAATAATGTAAAAGACATCATCGGCCTCGCAGGTATCATAAACAGCTGGTGTGGCGAACCCGCTATCACCGCGAACCAGAATATCAGTTTCTGGCAATTGGTCTTGATAATGTTTTAATAACGGTTCTAAAAAGGCTTTTATATCTGTGCTGGTATAGGCATTACCAGGCCGTAGGATGGCTTTCATGAGATTACCATCATTATCGATAGCTAGTAATGGATGATACCCCTCCGAGCCATAATGGGCGTTATAGTCAGTAGCTTCTTGATTGCCATAAGTGTCAGAATGGGTTGAATCAATATCAATAATGGTGGTCGTCTGATTAGTTAGCAGTCGAGCTTGATCAATAAGAGCTTGATTTAAAGTCTGGAAGGCGTCCACACCTGCGGAATCGATACGTTGCCAGAAACGGGATATCGTCGCTTGTGAAGCTAAGGCTGGTTTGTCCAATAAAAGTTTAAACAATGGTTCTGCAACCAATGAGGTTGCAGCAGAATCTGTATTATAACCGGCAATGATCTGCAGAACCAACTGCATTAAGATACTTGAATTACTATGTCGGCAGTATTGTCGATGGTCGTTGAACTTCAATAGATTGTCAGCTAAGTTCGTGAACTGAAACTTTGCCATCAGTTCAACACACAAGGTTAGGCCACCATCAGAAGATAATTGACCGCCGGTATGCGATGCTAGAATGTTTTTATTGAAACTAAATGCCATTTCCTGTACAGTTTTCATTATAGAGTCCTCTTCTCTTTATAGTGTCTTTTGGTCGAGTTAACTATACCAGAGCTGAGGCTCTTTTTCTGCACTTAAAAGGTGAAAACGTAAAATTCCCATCAAGCACTTGAATCATGTGTTTGATGGGGATTTTGGAGTTTCTGGTGAATAATTCAGGTCTCAATATCCGAATGATAAATCGGAATAATCATATCTGGAAAGTTCACAATCAATTCTCCCAACACACTAGCTGTAGCTGCTTTTTATCATACAGTACATCCCTAACGTCAGCAAGTAAAACTACCCAATTAGAAACTGAAAGAACCGCTTCAAACTGTTTTCTTCATAAAAAGACGTTACCAAAAACTTCGGCAACGTCTAAACAAGATCAGTTGATATTCTAAGGAGAGTACAGGATTTGAACCTGCGCGCCGGTATTAGCCGGTTCGACGGATTTCGAGTCCGTTGCATTACCACTCTGCCAACTCTCCAAGTCACTACTTAATATATTTTACCAATAATGACTATAAATGCAAGCATGTTTTAAAATTTTCGTTGCGTCAACACCACCGGATCAAATGGATCGATCCAAATCGGCGCCGTATCCACCAGCCCAATCGGTGAAATGTTGGTGCTATCCAGTTTGGCCGCCAACAATTGTTTGTCCGCGTTTTGCGCCGTTGCAATTTCCCAGTCGGTCCACTCCGACTGCCAGGTGGCCCGACTCACAATAATCAGCAGTTGATTGGCTGCCTTGATTTCTTTACGCAAGTGGCGGCGGATTTGCTTAGCGCTGGTGCAGTTAAAACACACCGGTGGTTCCTGCTCATGAAAGCTGACCGTCGGGAACTCCCAGTACTTGTCTGCCCATTCTTGGAGTTGGACTTGAAACGAAGGAAGTTTGTCAAATGGTGTTGAAGGATAGTTTCTATCCTTTGGAGATCTCCTCGTGTGGGAGATCTTTTTTGTTGTTTTATTAGTTGCGGCGTTTAATCTGGTGTGTTGTCTGAATATCGTACTTGAAGGCATAACAAATAAGCCTACCATCGTGACGTTATTGTGGTAGATAATCTAGGCAATCAGCTGGTAGACGCGTGTGAACATATTGGCCTGATTGGATAAGCCATAACAAGCACGTTTGAGCTCCTTGATCTTACGGTTGATGCCCTCTATCGGTCCGTTAGAGTAGGACGATTTGGCGGCGTTAATTACTCCATTAAGATTCTTTCGTAGGGTATGCATGGCCGTATCTAGGTGCGTGCCGTTAGGCTGATAGTTAGTGATGATATTCTTGAGTTCATCAGCGTGACGCCCCATCAAAGCATCGTGGAGATCGATGTAGGTTTCATAAGCTGTTTTGAAGGCCGGAAACGCATCGGTTCCAATATCAATAGCGTTCTGTTCGGTCAAGTACTCATTCAGGCCGAAGAGGTAGCGGCTCTTTTGTGCGTCAGGGTTGGCCTTGTGGAATAGGCGCCATAGTGATTTCAGTACTTTATATTCCCGCGAATGCTTGTCGAGTTGCTTTAAACATTGAGTGCGAATGGTATCCATCGTCCGGCCCATTAATTGAATAATGTGGAACCGATCAATAATGAGTTCGGCGTTAGGGAATAGTTCGTGCACGAATGCCTGATAGGAGGCGTTCATGTCCATGATGACGCGTTGAACCGCGGTCCGTTCTGCGGTGCTGTACTGACTAAGAAAGAACTGTTTGATGGTTCTATTAAGGCGGTCGCTAAGTACTTTAACTGATTTGTGAGTGTCGGCGTCAATGCAAATAAACGACATGGAGCCGTGCGTGGAACGGAATTCATCAAAGCATAGATTAATCGGTAACCGGCGGCTCGCGTGTGGATGAATATTAGCCGTCAAAATACGCTGAACTGAGTTTGTCGAAATACCGGTGAGACTGGCGATAGTCTTAGCCGGGAGTGATTTACTGGCTAGCTTCAGCACATGAGTCGCTAGTCCGTGACCGATGGCGTGGTTGGTTGATACCACTGGAGTGGTGGCCGTACAAGTGCTATGGCAGTTACTACAACGCCAGCGTTGCTTGTTTAGCTCTAGAATTACGGGCCGGTCCATGGGTCCTGCAATGTGGACATGAGTGAGCTTGTGTCCGTTAGGGTGCAACGTATTGTATCCACAGCTGGGACAGCGCCTGAGTGTGTAGGTAAGCTCTGCCTGGATGACCAAATACTTTTTGCGACCCGAGCCCCGACCATGAAATTCCTCACGAGTACCGAACACCTGAATGTTTGTGTCTGTAATTCCCAGTAATTTAAGTGTATTATCCAGTTGAGACATCTATTCCTACCCCGCTTATCTTGAGTTTCGTCGCTTAAAGCATAGCACTAGGGAGGCTTAGATGCCTTTTTTTGTTATCAAAAAGGGCCTAGTACTTTTGGAATGGAAATACTTTCCAACACCAAAAATTCTAGACCCGAAACGAATGGGCTAACGGATCGGCTGACTGGTAGCTGATAAATAGATCACTCATCATCCAAACTCCCTTCTTCGTTGACTTGGGTTAATTGTAACTGCCTTAAAAGTCAAAACGATTACAAATAGGTGTTTTTCTAATGAATACTATATAACAAATCTAATTTACTTTCGAGTCATAACGATTGTGTCTCTCAAGTATTAGCGTCCTAGGTAGTGAAAATCCGGGTCGCGGCCTTCCCGGTAACAGGCAAATGCCCGGGTCAGTTCATTGTGAAACGTCACCAAAATGGCTGGGGTCGCCCAGGTCGACGCCGCCCAAAACACGGTATCATCCGGCTCACGGTTATCATTGGGGTAACGATGATAGCCCCACTCCTCATCCCAAATCGTACCCTGCGTATTCAACCAGTCTTCTGCCAGCCCCGCCTGGACGACCGCCATCACGTCGCCATTATCGCGTATCAGCGCCGCCAGCTTGTCCCAGTCTAATTGCCAGTCATGTTGCTTAGGCGCCTGCTGGCGGGTTCCTAGGGGCGTGTGGCGTAGCTGAATGGGCGTCAAATCAATAAAGTCCATCGTTATCATCTTCCTTTCCTCCATTTTACCTGGAAATCACACGAAATGCAGGACCCACTTATCGGTTTTTCCGGTAACACATTTTACGGCTGAGCATATTGGTTGCGGTTGGGGATTTATTGCGGCATAATATAACAACAAACTAATCAAAATGATTAGTTGATAAACATATTTTTCTCCCCTTTGCACCACTCTCACGGATTCTGAACACATCTTGATGCATCCCCCTAAACAGTCCTCCTCAACGGACTGTTGTCTTCTTAGCCAGGGCCGCCTCCCACGGTCCTGGTTTTTTGTTGCTAATTTTCACTTTGGCTGGTGGCGTTTTCAGGTCTATACTGATTTTAAACACTTTTTTCGAGGAGGATTCGTTGTGTCTCAACCCAAACGTTCCTGGTTTCTCTTTAGTATGATGCTCATCGCCGCCAACCTGCGGCTCCCCATTACGTTGATTCCACCCCTGCTCCCCAACCTGGAGCAAACGCTACACCTGCCAAGCTCACTGGCCGGCCTACTGACATCGATTCCACTGGTGACCTTTGCCATCTTCTCACCCATCATTGTGAAATTGGCGCAGCGTTGGGGCAATGCCCGCACCGTCCTGTTATTATTTTTACTGCTGATTCTCGGCAGTTACGGGCGCATCATCCCCAGTGTCCCCACCCTGTTTTTCGGCACCTTCTTGGTCGGCATCGGCGTCGACAGTGGTAACGTCTTAATTCCTGCTTTGATCAAGGAGCGCGTCCCCAACCAGATTCAACTGGGGACCAGCCTGTATACGCTCTCCATGTTACTGGTCGGTGCGCTGGGCACCGCAGCGGCCGGGTATCTCATCTCGACGCTGAGTTTTGGCGCGACTCAGGCAATCTTGGGCATCATCAGCATCGTTGCCGTGATCTGTTGGCTGCCCAACCTGCGCAGTGACCAATCGGTGGCTCTCACGCCGCAACAACGCGCACGGGTCCCGCAATTTCACAGTGTCTGGCGGCAACCATCCGGGTGGCTGATCACCCTGTTCTTCGGCCTGCAATCGCTAGTTTATTACGTCTTGTTGACCTGGCTGCCCACGATTCTCACCACCCACGGCGTGTCCACCATCGTCGCCAGCAATCTCTTGACGCTCTTTCAGCTCAGTGGCCTGCCCCTAGCATTTCTGGTGCCTTACCTGTTCAATAAACGCCACGGGGTGCCCGTGCTCTTGACCATCATGGCGCTAGGCTACGTGGTGGCGCCGCTCACTTTTATCTTGCCGACCCGTTCGCTTCCCTTTCTCACGGTCATGGCCCTAATCAGTGGGCTGGGCTCCGGGGTCGCCTTTAACCTGGCCATCATGTTCTTTACCGAAAAGACTCATAACCCTTACCAAACGGCAGCGATTTCCGGCATGGCCCAATCGGCGGGGTATTTATTGGCGGCAGTTGGCCCCATCTTATTCGGCACGCTGGCCACCAGTCTTCACGCCTGGAACCCAGTTCTACTGCTCCTGGTCGCCTTTTCTCTTGCCTTGACTGTGACCGGTATCGTCGTTGACCGTCACGCCATTATCGCAGATTAACCCGTGAGCATAACGATTGACTATATGTATGCGGTTATGGATAATATAACCATAAACTAAATTTCTTTGCCAACCAACGATGAGGAGGTCATCAGATGTACCAGCATATTTTAGTACCGCTCGACGGATCTAGTAACGCCAATGAAGCGCTCAAGGAAGCCATTTCTCTCGCTAAGGACTGGCACGCCAAGCTCCTACTCCTACACGTGACCGACATCAATCAGTTCGGTGGCTACGGTCGCGGACTGGCCTACACGGAAATCGTTGCCACCATGCGTGAAAACGCTACGGAATTGATGACTCAGGCCAAGGCACAAGCCACCGCAGCCGGCGTGGCCGTTACCACGGCGAACCTTGAAGGCTCCCCCAAGCAACAGATTACCGATGTTGCCAACGACACCGAAAACGGCATTGATTTAATCGTGATCGGTAAATCCGGAACCAACGCTTTCTCCCGGCTCGTGGTCGGGTCAACGACGACCTACATTGTCCAGCACGCCCAGCCAAATGTCTTTGTCGTCAACGATATTCCAGAAGATTAAGTTTCTTTACTAACTGACGAAGGTAGTCCGTGCTAGTCGCCTTACTTTTGCCAAATTTGAACCGTGACGCTGTGGGCAGGACCGGTCGAAGCCAAATTTAGCTCACTCACGGCTACGTGGCAGATCAGCCACTAATGTTGCCCCTATTAACGCTAAGTCGACCACAGACATAACCGAAGGCCGTCAGAGACGAAGACTGCTGTGACAACACTATTGGCTGAGCGTTTTTCCTCAGCTTACAGCTGAATGCTGGCTGACTCCAGCGGATTAATGCTTGCCAACACTAAGTCATGAGTTAGTCCAAAACCAATCGTAAGATTAGAGACACAAAGAGTCAAACTAGTTGTCGATTAGCAATCACACACGTAGCCGAGAGTTCGCCAAATGTGGGTTCAGCCGTGGGAGTTTCTTTAGCGGCGCGATTCATGCCGCTTAGGAAACTGGCGACTTTGAGACGTGACCTTCGGCTCAAAGACGAGGTGTCGAGACCGCCCTTCGGCTCGCCCCGTCCGCCCACTGCGTTCCGACCCATATTTGGCGGACGGTAGGCGGCCAGGACGGACCACCTTACATTCAAGGACTAACTTTATCGCTACAACCCCTGCTATCACACTGAATTTGGCTACTTTCAAACTTGCGACTTCTAGCAACCACTCAAAAAGGTGTCAACCACGAGCGAATTTCCGTGGTTGGCACCTTTTTATCATGCAATTAAATTAGTATTCCATCAGGCTAAAGATATCGTAGCCCTTGAGCTTGTCGCGGCCGTGCAGGTCCTTGAGCTCGATCAGAAAGGCCGTTCCCACGACGATACCGCCGAGGTCTTCCACCAACTGAATCGTTGCGCCAATGGTCCCACCGGTTGCCAATAAATCATCAGTGACCAAGACCTTTTGGCCCGGTTTGATGGCGTCTTCGTGCATGTACAGCGCGGATTGGCCGTATTCCAAGTCATAGCTAGCCTTGACCGTCTTACGTGGCAATTTTCCTTGCTTCCGGGCTGGGGCAAACCCAATGCCCATTTCGTAAGCGACTGGACAGCCGACGATAAAACCCCGGGCTTCTGGGCCCACGACCATTTCAACGCCCTTGTTCTTGGCGTACTTGACGATCTCGTCAGTGGCGGCATGGAAGGCTTCGCCGTCTGCCATTAATGGGGAGATGTCCCGGAACATGATGCCCTTTTCAGGGTAGTCCGGAACGCTTGCAATGTATTTCGTAAAATCAGTTGCCATAAGATAAAGTTGCTCCTTTATTTTAGTCCAATGAGGCCTGCAGATGCTGCACGAGTGTTGCGGTTGAACAAGCTAACAACTCGTTTTCCGTCTGCATTTGCTGTTGTCTGAGTTGGTAACTCGGAGCGGTAGCCAAATCCTTGTGCTCCGGGTGCGCGACGCCGTTCATGATTCCGTGATCGATCGTGATGAAGCCACACTCGAAGAATACCTGAATCATGAAGACCAGCTGGGTCCGCGGAATCTGTAAAAATTTGCCCAATTGGTCCAGCTGATGACCTATATCGACTTGTTGATGTGTTGCAATGAACTTAAACAGTTTAGCATATTGCGCGCGAGTTGGCATCCCTAATTGCGAAAGACTTTCTCTCTTGTACAAATAAGCTGTCACCTGCGTGGGTTTGAGCTGGTGTAAAACGCTGGTCAAATCGGCCGTGGCGTCCGGACAATCGACGATGAAGACGGGCGTGTCCGCCGCCACTGGCTGTTGCACGGCACCGTCAAACAATAACGCCGTCGCCCCGGTTGGCAGCTGACCCGCTAATTGTTGGTACACATTGCGGTGGAAGAACACGTAGACACCAAACGCCTGAAACATGGCCTGGTGGAGTTGCGTGGTCCGTGCATCTACGATTGGCCGGGCCACCTGCTTCAAGTCCTTGACCATCACCTGTAAGGAATGCCGTCCCTGCCAGACGTTATCTTCAATGGTCCCTAAGACCTCGACTGCGTCCGGATCAGCTGTTAACGCCGGGACATTTTGCCCCGCACCAAACTGAATGGCGTTGAGTTGATGATTGTCTTCTGTCAATTGAAATTTCAAATGGCTGTGGTCCTGACCGATTGCCTTGACCTGGGTCACACTGGCTGCCTTGAAGGCAAATAACGGCTGGGGATTGTCCGGACCAAACGGCGCCAGCTTCGCCAACTGTTGGTAGAGATCCATCGTCACGTCCTTGACCGGCAACGCTGCGGCGACCAGCAATTCACTGGGCCCACTCTCCGTTAATTTCTGCTCGGCCGCTTCAGCATCCAAGGCATCCGCCAAGGCCCCTAATTGGTCCTCAGGGAAGGTTAACCCCACAGCCATGTGATGACCCCCAAACGCTGTCATCAGGTCTCTGTGGCCATCTAACGCCGTAAAGAGATTGAATGCCTCGACACTCCGACCTGATCCCTTGGCCCGGCCATCCTTTACGTTGACCACCAGCGTGGGTTTCCCCGTCGTTTCCACGACCTTGCTAGCCACGATGCCCAACACGCCTTCGTGCCAGTCGTGACCACTGATGATCAGCGTCGGCCGGTGGGCGTGGTCCGCATCAGCCGCTTGGGCCAAGGCCGCCGCACTGATGTCTTTGACCAGGTCCTGGCGATGACGATTCTTGGCTTCTGTGTCCTTGGCCAGCGCCGTCGCTTGTCCTTCATCCAGCGTGGTCAAGAGCTCCACCGCTGGGCTGGCATCGTCCAGACGGCCCAGCGCATTCAGCCGCGGTGCGATGCCGAAGCCAATGGATTGTTCCGTCAATTCGGCGGGCTTCAAGCCAGCACCTTGCATTAATGCCTGTAAACCCGGCCGCTCGTCTTGGGCCAACAGTTGCAGGCCGTAATGGACCAGCACCCTGTTTTCGTCGATCAATGGCACCAGATCGGCGACCGTCCCGATGGCGGCTAAGTCCAGCAGGTCCTGGGGAATCTCTTCGCGCAAGGCTTGGGCGACCTTAAAGGCCACACCCGCGCCGGACAAGCCACCAAAGGGATATTCAGCCCCCGGGTAACGGGGATGGATAATGGCATAGGCGTCCGGTAATTCTTGGGGCAACTCATGGTGATCGGTCACGACCACGTCGACGCCCGCTTCATTGGCCGCTGCGATGGCATCGTTGCCCGCCACCCCGTTATCCACGGTCACGAAGAGTTGGGTGCCCGCCGCAATCAACTTTTGAAAGGCCGCGACGTTTGGCCCGTACCCGTCCGTGAAACGATTAGGGATGTAGTAATTGACCTTAGCCCCCATCTCGTTGAGTGTCTCGTAGAGAATGGACGTGCTCGTGACCCCATCGGCATCGTAATCGCCGTAAATGGTGATCTGCTGGTCTTGACCAATGGCGTCCTCAATGCGTTCGACCCCCTTGGCCATGTCGTGCAAGAGATTCGGGTCGTGTAGCTGCTCCGGACCAGGATTCAAGAATGCCTGAATCGCGTCGCCTGTCTGATACCCCCGGTTCACCAGAATCTGGGTAATAATCGGCGGCGTTCCCGTCTCTTCAGCCAGCTTGAGCGCTTCTTCTGACGGCTGGTTCACGTCTTTAATGTTCCAGCGATACTGTGCGGCAATCACCAACAACCATCCTTTCTATTTTTATCTACGTGCGACAGTTAGGAAAACAGAAACGGACGCCACAGAAATTAGTGCTGATAACTCGCTAACTTCCGCAACGCCCACCCGTTTCAACGTTGACCTGTCACTGAAATATCCTATTTCGCTGCTAACTTCGCCTGCAGGTCGGCCACCTGGGCACGCAGCTCTTTGATTTGCTTTTCCTGTAACCCGGCCGCTTGCTTACTGTTAGAGTTTTGCAGCCGCTTGGACAACCGGTCATTTTCTGCTTGAAGTTCAGCTAGATGTTCACTGCTGGTCTTCTCCAATGCCTTGTAAGCCCGGTTGTGTTGAACCGTATTGATGGTCGAAAATAGAATCATCAACACGGCTCCAATCAAGATGGAGACCAGAAGAATCAAAATCAGTGGCCAATGAACCGTGGTGAACCCAAAGGAGACGGGCACACTTGCCACGTTTAAGATTGCAAAGACCGCAACCACGATAACCAATAAAATGCTGACCACAATTCGCCACTGATTTTTCATCACTTAGCACCCGCCTTGATTAATTTTTGAAATGGCACATCGACCGCGTCAAAGTCCTTGACCACTTTGGTGTTCTTAAAGACTTCCCGTGCTTGATGCTGAAGATCTAACGCCATCTTCCCCGTGTAACGCGCGGAAATATGGTTCAAGAGTAATAACTTAACGTGCATCCGTTTGGCTAACTCGGCCGCCTGAATGTTGGTCGAGTGATAATACGACCGCGCTAACTTGCTTTCGCCCTTGGCAAATGTACTTTCGTGAACCAAGACGTCTGCGTCACGCGCCAGCTTTTCCTCGCCGGGCGTCTGTCGGGTATCCCCTAAGATCGCCACGATGCGACCTGGTTGCGCTGGGCCTAAAAAGTCTTGCCCATTAAGTGTCCGGCCATCCGGTAAGGTTACGGTCTGCCCGGCCTTGAGTTGGCCATAGACCGGCCCTGATGGAATCTTCGCCGCCTTGAGCTTCTCAACTTGGAGTTCGCCCGGATGGTCCTTTTCTTCGATCCGGTAACCGAAGCATTCGATCCGGTGATCCAGATGTTGTGCGTACACGCGGAACTTAGGATCTTCGAAGATCAACCCATCCGCGGTCAATTCTTGATAGTGGATCTTGTAAGATAATTTGGTCTCAGACACGCGCAAGCTGACCTCGACAAAATTACGAATCCCCTTGGGGCCATAAATCGTGAGGGGCTCATTGCCGCCCTGAAATGACCGACTACTTAATAACCCTGGTAGGCCAAAAATATGGTCACCATGTAAGTGTGTAATAAAAATTTTATCAATTTTACGAGGCTTCAACGTCGTCCGTAAAATTTGGTGCTGGGTCGCTTCACCCACGTCAAACAACCAGACGGAATTCCGCTCATCCAGCAGGCGCAAGGCCGTACTGGTCACGTTGCGGAACTTTCCTGGCGAACCGGCGCCGGTCCCTAAGAATTCAATTTCCATATTTTTTTCGTTCCTATCCTGTTTTTAAGTCCAAGCACTATTTTAGGGGATTTTCACCCAAACCGCAACTTTTCCTTCCCCGATTCTCGCAAAACCTGTCACGGCTGGTGGGATTACCAACGAATTTTAAAAATTCTGGGGTCCGCCCTAGGGTTCGCCGGAAAAATTCGGTATACTGAGGTAAAGTCACGTACTGGGGAGGGAGTTTAATTGCGCCTCATCGATTTTAACCGTTCTACCATTGATCTTCATCCGGCTCTCAAGTTGTATTGGGAACACGACCACGTCACCACGCCCGTTGTCGACATCTTGCCGGCCAACCAACAACGCATCGTCTTGGTCAGTGGTGACGGGCATCCGTTGACCTTAGACCAGCTCCGGACCCGTTGCCAGCAGGCCGATGCGCACGCCACCTTCTTCATGGCGGCGGACACACCGATTCGCCTCTACGGTTATCGCCTCGTTCCCCACCAAATTTTACTCGGTTGAAAGGAGTTTTATCATGCGTTTTCACTCATCACTGGCCCTCGTGGGGCTGAGTCTCTTGGTTCTCGGCCTGGCCGGGTGTCAATCCAGCGCCGACAAGAGTACCGCCAGCTTTAAAAACAGTTCAGCAAAATCCAGCAGTTACCACGCGCCCAAACCCGACGCGGCGGTCTCCGGATCGTCATCGACCAAAAAAGAGGCCCAGACTTATCGCCCCAAGACGGCGCAGACCAAGAGTCCGCACTACGTCAAGTCTGGTAAATTAAAGACGGCGGGTCAGTACACGTACGACAAGGTCGGCACGAAACTTCAGCTCGACCAGGTCAAGCATCCCCGGACCACCATCAAGCGTGGCCCCCTGACCTACAAAGTCACAACGGTCCGCATCCTCAAGAATACGGCTAAGACGGCCGCCGCAAAACGCATGGCCGCCCAAGCCCTGAACCTGGCCAGCATCAAGAGCCCTTACTACACGATTCAAGTGAAGTTCACCATTACCAACCGCAGCAAGCAAGACCTCACCACCGATGGCATCAAGACGCTACGTCTCAGTCAGAATCGCCAACTAAACGCGGCGGGACAACTCAGCGATGCCAGCGCTGGTAAGACCATCCCCGCCCGCGGTCACCTGACAACCTTTGCGACCGGCTTAGCGAGTGAAAAGAAACAGCCGACCTTCAAGACCGTGAAGATTGCCTTTGCTGGGGCTTACGCTGACAATAAGCAGGTCGTCTCACCTACAGGCTGGTTGAAGCTGTCACTGTAGGCTGATTGCGGGTCCACTGCACACAAACCGAATACGAAACACAAAAGGAACCGTCCTCAAGACTGGGTAACATCCCCGCATCTTGCTGACGATTCCTTTTTGATTGTGTCAATTTTAATGGGTCCCTGACACACGGCAAACGCGCCGTTGTCTTAGGCCATGTACTCGAAGGTGAAGTCGTCGATCTTAACCAGATCGCCGTTCTTCGCGCCGTGTTCACGCAACGAATCGTCGATGCCCATGCCCCGCATTTGCCGAGCAAAGCGCAACAGGCTTTCGTCGTGGTTGATATCGGTCATCTGGAACAGTTTCTCCAGCTTGTCGCCGCCTAAGAGCCAAGTGCCATCTTCGTCTTGATCGATGGTGAACGCCGCCTCTGGCTTGAACGTGTATTCCGCAGACGTGGCCACTTCCGGCTGCTTGACTGGGAATTGTGGCGTTTCGGCCAAAATATCGGCGGTCCGCCCCAACAGTGGGGTCAAGCCATCATGCGTCAAGGCAGATACCGCGAAGATTTCCGGCGTTTCGGCCAACAGTTGGTCTTGCTTCAAGTCTTCCTTGAATTGGGCCAAATTGTCGGCAGAATCGGGCATGTCCATCTTGTTGGCAACCACGATCTGTGGCCGTTTCAAAATGTCCGGATCATAGGTCTTGAGTTCCTCGTTGATCTTCTCGAAGTCCTCGTAAGGGTTACGCCCTTCTAAGCCACTCATGTCGATCAGATGCAAGATGACCCGCGTCCGTTCCACGTGCCGCAAGAATTGGAATCCTAAGCCGACACCGTTAGCGGCACCTTCAATCAGCCCTGGTAAGTCGGCCATCACAAAGTCACGACCGTCTGGTAACCGGACCATCCCCAAGTTCGGGACCAACGTGGTAAAGTGGTATTCCGCAATCTTAGGCTTGGCACTGGTGACCGTTGACAGTAACGTGGATTTTCCGACTGACGGGAACCCAACTAAGCCGACGTCGGCCAACACCTTTAATTCCAATTGCACTTCAAATTCCTGTCCTGGTTCACCGTTTTCGGCAATTTCTGGGGCAGGGTTCTTAGGGGAGGCAAAGTGGATATTGCCCCGACCACCACGACCACCCTTGGCGATCACGGCAGAATCGTCGCTCGCCACCAGGTCGGCCATGACAGCGCCCGTTTCCAGGTTAATGACTGACGTGCCTTGAGGTACCTTGATGATGGTATCCTCGGCACCGCGACCAGTCATGGACTTGATGGCCCCGTTGCCCCCGTTTTTAGCCTTGAACTTCCGGGAATACCGGAAATCCATCAGCGTCCGTAAGCCTTCGTCGACTTGGAAAATGATGTTCCCACCACGACCACCGTCACCGCCGGCTGGGCCACCGTTGGGCACGAATTTTTCCCGACGGAAGGCCACCATGCCATTCCCGCCGTTTCCGGCCTTCACGTTAATTTTAACTTGATCTACAAACATAATTTTATTCCTCGTTTTCTAAACCAGCGCGTGCTGCTTTCTCAGTGTGACTCCTGCTAGCCAGTATACCGGCAAACGGCCGCCACGTCAAAGATTGGTTGGCGTTCGCGGACTTTTTATTTCAGCCGTCTCCGCTGCTAACGTGACATGGATGGTTTGGGCCACGGTCTGACTGATGCCTAACTTCCGCAGGTCATCGACGTCCGCTTCACCGATCTTCTTGGTCGACCCGAACTTACGTAAGAGCTTGTTGCGGGTCTTGGGCCCAACACCGGGAATCCGGTCCAACCGCGAACTCAAGGAGTGCTTGGTGTGGACCTGCCGGTGGAAGGTAATGGCAAAACGGTGGACCTCATCTTGAATCCGCTGAACCAGGTAAAAGCCCTGACTCTTGGGGTCCAAATGCACGTGGTGGTCGTCGGGACCAAATAACAGGTCGGCCGTCTTATGGTGGTCATTTTTGACCATCCCCGCCACCGGAATGTGCAGGTCAAATTCGTCGGCTAGGACCTCCTTGACGGCATTCATTTGAATGTCGCCCCCATCCATCAAAATCAGGTCGGGCATCGCCGCATGTTCCTTTAAGAGCCGACCATAGCGACGCCGAATGACTTCCAGCGTGCTGGCCGTTTCGTCCGCGTGATCGACCGTTCGTAATTTATACTTCCGGTACAACTTCTTATTGGGTTGACCATCAACGAAGACGACCATTGCGGAAACTAGGTCGGCCCCTTGAATGTGTGAGTGGTCAAAAGCTTCGATCTTGTGACCGGGCGCAATGCCCAGGGCATCAGTGATTTCTTTCATTGCCCCCGTGGTCTTGCTTTCATCCAGCTCCAAGAGCCGAAATTTCTCGTCTAAGACCAGTTTGGCGTTCTTACCGGCCATCTCCAGCAAATCCCGTTTGGTCCCCCGCTGCGGCGTTCTAACGGGCACTTTCAGCAGTTCTTCGATCACCTCATGGTCGATGCTGGCCGGCACCAAGATCTCCCGTGGCAGGACCGTGTTTTTCCGTTGATAGAACTGAACGATGAAGCTGGCCAATTCTTCTTCGGCCGAGTTGATGACTGGGAACAGGCGCTTCTCGCGTTTCATCAGTCGCGCCTGGCGAATGAAGAAGACCTGAATCGACAGCCAGCCCTTGTCCAGGTAAAAGTTAAAAATGTCCCGGGGCGTGTTGTCATTGGAAATAATCTTTTGCTTTTCCACGGTCGCTTCAATATAACGGATCTGGTCACGTAACTCGGCCGCCCGCTCGTATTCCATGTCGCTAGCCGCCTTGGCCATCCGCTCGCTGAGTTCTTTCTTGGCGTGTGCCACGTTGCCATTTAAAAAGGACTTGATCTGACGAATCTGGTGATCATAATCGGCCTCGGGCACCTCTTTGAAGCAAGCACCCAAGCACTGGCCCATATGGTAATACAGGCACGGCCGCCCCTGGTAACCGGTACACCGGCGCAACGGGTAAACCTTCTGTAAGAAATGCATGGTCTCTTCGGCCGCATAAACGTTGGGATACGGGCCAAAGTAGTAGGCGCCATCCTTGCGAATATCACTGACCAGCAGGAGTTGAGGGTCGCGTTCATGGGTGATCTTAATATAAGGATACCCCGTCCCCCGCTTCAGCTTGATGTTAAAGTACGGCTGGTGCTTTTGAATCAGCGTGATTTCGAGCAAAAAGGCCTCTTTATCGGTCGAAGTGATGATCGTTTCAAAGTCGACGATCTCACTGACCAACTGGGCCGTCTTGCCAGTATGACTACTCTTGAAGTAAGACCGCACCCGGTTCTTCAGGTTCTTGGCCTTACCCACGTAAATAATTTGACTGTTAATATTCTTCATCAGGTAACAGCCGGGAAGGCCCGGCAGTAACGCTAGTTTATGCTCCAAATATTCCGACGCCAAGGAAGATCCCTCCCGTTTTTAATCGTTATGATAAGCCTTTAAAGTATAGGCCGAATGTCTGTTTGGTGCAAGCGAAACCCCCTGGCCGCTTTAAAAATGACAAATCGGTCTAATTCTGCTATGATTACTGAAAAAGCAAGGAGGTGGTTCGCTTTGGCATTAAAGGTTAAACGTCAAGACGACCTGGATTCCATGTTCGGTAAATTTGCCCAAATGGACCCAACGGATGTGAAGCGTGACAAGTTCTTGAAGCGCAACGATGAACACAAGAACGACAAGAAGGGTAAGGGCTTGATCAAGGATGACCAGATCAAGCACGAGCAAAAACACGAACACGACTAGGTTGCGAAAAGGACTCACACGGTAATTTACCGCGTGGGTCCTTTTGTGTCTTATGATAAAATCAGATGCCACCGTCAGTTCACGGAAAGCCAGTCGTTTCAGCACAGCTGGTACCGTTTCTGGCTGATGCCGTGAATCACAGGTAATGACTACTGATATCGTCTTAGTCTCCGTCGACCGCACAGCTGCACACCAGATAGTCCGTACTGGCCGCCTTACCGTTCGCCAAATTTGGACCGTGACGCTGTGGGAAGGACCGGTCGAAGCCAAAGAGCGGTCTTCACCCTCGCTTCGAGCCGAAAATCACGTCTCGAAGACGCCAGTTTCCAAGCAGGTCACTTGAAAACGCCCACGGCTGAGTCCAAATTTAGCTCACTCACGGCTACCTGGCGGACTATCCACTAATGTAGATGAATGTTACCATTCCAGCGATGCTCCTGCTAACTTCGTGGATAATCACTGACGTAACCGGAGGCAGTCAAAGGTGTAGGTTGCTGTGACAACGGTGTTAGCTGAGCGGTTTTCTCAGCTTACAGCGTGGGACGCGTTTGGAGACTGACGGGATTGGTCAGGCTTCAAACCGAGCCGGCGGACCGATTCTCAGGCCGCTGACGTTCCCCACAGCTACCGAAATCTTTGACAGCCGCAGGTGGTAGCGTGGACTGATTCAATATCCAGAGTCCCTGTCAGCTGGGTATTACTAAGTGTTTTTGCACTTACAATCGAAGGCGGTTGGCTAGTGATTCGGTTGGTACCCATGCGGATACCGGGCGTTCAGCCGTTTGATGTTGTCTTGGGCAACCTCCTCGAAGTCGATATCGGCCCACTGAGAAATTTGGCTGAGGTACCACAGCACGTCGCCCATTTCTTTAACGATGGCGTCGTGGTCCATGTCCTTGCCGTGAAAGGTGTAGTTCTTGACCAGATCCACGACCTGGCCCGTTTCACCGGCTAAGCCCAGAGCACAATTCGTTAGCACCTGTTCGTTGCCGTACAACGTCCGGTTGGCAGCTTTTTGATATTCGTTAAATTCCACTTCTATTCCTCCCCAAAGGCTTGTTGCTCGATCCAATTCCAAACGGCATCCTTGCCGATCTTCTTAGGGGCCGAGAACATGATGATGTTGTCCGTATTTGGCAGGTCCATCGTCTTTTTAATGCGACTGACGGCCTGGTTCCATTTGCCATGGGCGATCTTATCGCTCTTGGTGGCCACAATCAGCGTTGGCAGGCCGTAATAGGCCAACCAACGGTACATCTGGACATCATCTTCGGTTGGGGCGTGACGGGCGTCTACCAGCGATACAACGCCCTTTAATTGGTCGCGTTGGGTCAAGTAGGTTTCGATCATCGTCCCCCACTTTTCCCGCTCAGTCTTTGAGACTTTGGCGTAGCCGTACCCCGGCACATCCACGAAGTAGAGTTGGTCCTCCACGTTGTAAAAGTTCAGGGTCTGCGTCTTACCGGGTTGACTCGATGTCCGGGCATAGGAATTCCGGTTGATCAGGACGTTCGTTAGCGAGGATTTACCCACGTTAGAACGACCCACCAAGGCAATTTCTGGGTATCCCGTTGTCGGGTACTGCACGGGGTCGACCGCGCTCATGACGAGTTCTACATGATTGACTTCCATTAGTTAGTCCATCCTCTCCAAAATATCTTTCACCATTCTAACACACAACGCCCCCGGAAATGGCGGAAACCTGTGGGGATTTTCGGTGACGTTTGGCAAAAGCCCGGCCCCGCCAACGTTTGCTTCCGTAAAAAAAGTGACCGAAGATTTCTCCTCGGTCACCCAGCGACTTCAACTTAAGAAGCCTTTTGATCCTTCAAAACTAATTCAGGTTCCGCGTGATTCGTGACCGTATCGGCCGTGATGATGACCTTGGCCACATCGTTACGACTTGGCAGGTCAAACATAATGTCACGCATGACGTCTTCAATGATAGACCGCAAGCCCCGGGCCCCAGTGTTGCGGGCAATGGCTAACTTGGCCATTTCACGTAACGCTGCTGGCTGGAACTGCAGGTCGACATTGTCCAACGACAAGAGCTTTTCGTATTGCTTAACCAACGCATTCTTCGGTTCGGTCAAGATCCGGACTAAATCATTTTCGTCCAGCTTTTCCAGCGCCGTCAGAATTGGCAACCGCCCGATAAATTCAGGAATCAACCCGAATTGGAGCAGGTCTTCTGGAATGACGTGTTGCATCAGGCTATCACCCGAAGCCAAGACGTCTTGTTCCTTGGTGTCGGCACCGAACCCAATCGTTTGGTCCCCCAGACGCCGCTTGACGATACCGTCAATGCCGTCAAAGGCCCCACCCACGATGAAGAGGATGTTGGTGGTGTCGATCTGAATGAATTCTTGTTGGGGATGCTTCCGACCACCCTGAGGCGGCACGTTGGCAATGGTCCCTTCCAAGATCTTCAGTAAGGCCTGTTGGACCCCTTCACCAGAAACATCCCGCGTGATGGAGACGTTCTCAGATTTCTTCGCGATCTTATCAATTTCATCAATGTAGATGATGCCTTTTTCTGCGCGGTCCACGTCGTAATCGGCGTTTTGTAACAGCTTCAGGAGGATGTTTTCCACATCTTCACCCACATAGCCGGCTTCCGTCAGCGTCGTGGCATCGGCAATGGCAAATGGCACGTTTAAGATCTTAGCCAGGCTTTGTGCCAGGTAAGTCTTCCCGGAACCAGTGGGTCCAATCACCGCAATGTTACTCTTTTGCAATTCAGGGCCTTCATCATACGCCTGGGCCATTTCATTGACCCGCTTGTAGTGATTGTAAACCGCTACAGACAGTGTGCGCTTTGCTTCCGTTTGGCCAATCACGTATTGGTCAAGCGTCTTGACGATATCAGCTGGCGTTGGGACTGCTAAGGTTTCTTGGGCAGCATCTTGGCTGAATTCTTCGTCGATAATTTCCTTGCAAAGGTCGATACATTCGTTACAGATGTAAACACCTGGGCCAGCAACGATCTTCTGCACTTGGTCTTGCGACTTGCCACAGAACGAGCAAACTACTGGGCCATTCGTTTCGTCGGTGTTTTCAAACAATAAACTCACCCTTTCTCTCCAGGCTTAAGCCTTAACTAAATGATTCTTTGGTTCAGTAAACCCATCGAACTAACTGGATTCCCCGTCAATCGTGTACTATACCACAGTTAACGGCGTCTGAAAATCAATTCGCCTCGTCAGCCTGGAAATAACAGAAAACCGGGACAACAGCGACTGTCATCCCGGTCAAGTCGTTAACTAACCGTTAAAATTAGTCTTCGGCGTCCTTCTTCTTGTCTTGCTTAGCGGAGTCGGCAATCAAGTCAACGGCACTCTTGATGGCGATATCATGCTTCAGCATGTCATCAGAAAGGGCACTGCGAACAGCACTTTCTTCCATCCCATATTGTGCAGCCAAGTCCTTGACTTCTTTAGCAACTTCGTCTTCGGAAGGTTCGATCTTTTCGGCTTCAACAACCGCTTCAAGAACCAGGTTGGTCTTGACCCGCTTGTCAGCACCGTCAGTGAATTGCTTACGCAAGTCGTCTTGAGTCGTACCAGTCAATTGGAAGTACATCTTAGGTTCGATACCTTGTTGTTGCATGTTAGCCAGGTACTGATCCATTTGACGATCGATATCATCCTTCAGCATAGCTTCTGGGATGTCACCGATTTCGGCGTTGTCAACGGCTTCGCTGATAGCTTCGTCTTCGATAGCGTCGTGTGCAGCGGTCGTCTTTTGTTCCTTCAGATTATCCTTCGTCTTGGCTTCTAATTCTTCTAAGCTGTCAACGTCTTCGTCAACGTCCTTAGCGAATTCATCGTCCAATTCAGGTAATTGCTTTTCCTTAACTTCGTGAATGGTAACCTTGAAAGTGGCTTCCTTGTCACGTAAGTCTTCGGCTTGGTAGTCCTTAGGGAACGTCACCTTAACGTCCACGTTTTCGCCAGCCTTGTGACCAACTAATTGGTCTTCGAAGCCAGGAATGAAGGAGTTAGAGCCCAATTCCAAGGAGTAGTTGTCAGCCTTACCACCGTCGAATTGCTTGCCGTCAACGTAACCGTCAAAGTCGATCACAACAGTATCGCCCTTAGCAGCGGCTTCGTCTTCCTTCAAGACTAATTCAGCTTGTTGTTGACGTTGCTTTTCTAATTCAGCGTCAATGTCCTTTTGGTAAACCCGCGTGTTTTGCTTCGTAACACTAAGATTCTTGTATTCGCCCAACTTAACGTCTGGCTTAACCGTTACAACGGCCTTTAAAACCCAAGCCTTACCTTTATCCATGGATTCAACATCCACTTGAGGTTGGTCAACGGGTTCGATGCCAGCTTCTTTAATGGCAGCATCGTAAGCTTCTGGCAAGACGATGTTTAAAGCGTCTTGGTACAAAGCTTCTTCACCATACATTTGGTTAAAGATTTGACGTGGTACCCGGCCCTTACGGAAACCTGGAACCGCTAAATTCTTCTTGGTACGTTGGAATGCTTTATCTAAGCCTTCCTTGATCTTATCAGGAGCAATTTCAAAGGTTAATTCGCCTTGATTAGCTTCCTTTTTTTCCCACTTTGCA
Organism: Levilactobacillus brevis; assembly: GCA_003666485.1. GTDB lineage: Bacteria > Bacillota > Bacilli > Lactobacillales > Lactobacillaceae > Levilactobacillus > Levilactobacillus yiduensis. The sequence goes on along the minus strand of CP032931.1, from coordinate 1,845,696 downwards.
GCCATTAATTTTCCCTCCGAAATGAAAAGATATTACTATTTACAATTCTAGCAATTGCATACTGTATTAGTGTACCTTATGCTACCCAAATTGTAAAATGATTTTTGCTGAAACGCCGTGAATGGCGCGGATTCTTTGCAATATTTTCCTAGAAAAATCACAAATTGAAAGCCGTCTCGTGTCGCCGACCCCCGTACCAATTTTGGCCAAAACAAAAGGGCCCGAAAAGTTACCTTTTCGACCCCTCTTGCAGATACGCTAATTAATTAAAATTAGTCGTCAATTTCCGTAACGGTACCGGCACCAACGGTGTGGCCACCTTCACGAACAGTGAACTTCGTACCCTTTTCAATGGCAGCTGGTTGGATCAGTTCAACAGTGAACGTCACGTTATCACCAGGCATAACCATTTCTACGCCATCAGGCAATTCGATAACACCAGTGATATCAGTGGTGTGGAAGTAGAATTGTGGACGGTAGTTTGAGAAGAATGGCGTATGACGGCCACCTTCTTCTTTGCTCAAGATGTAGACTTCACCCTTGAACTTTTCGTGCGTTTGGATCGAGCCTGGCTTAGCCAAAACTTGTCCACGAACGACTTGTTCACGGTTGATCCCACGAAGCAAAGCACCAACGTTATCCCCGGCTTCACCAAGGTCCAACGTCTTCCGGAACATTTCAAGACCAGTAACAGTCGTCTTCAATACGTCGTCATGTAAACCAACGATTTCAACTTCGTCACCAATCTTAACAGTCCCACGGTCGATACGGCCAGAAGCAACAGTCCCACGACCAGTGATCGTGAAGACATCTTCAACTGGCATCAAGAATGGCTTGTCGTTTTCACGTTCTGGCGTTGGGATGTAATCGTCAACGATATCCATTAAGTGAAGGATAACCTTTTCTTGTTCTTCGTCGCCTTCAAGAGCCTTCAAAGCTGAACCACGAACAACTGGAATATCATCACCAGGGTAATCGTATTCAGACAACAGCTCACGAACTTCCATTTCAACTAAGTCAACCAATTCGTCATCGTCAACAAGGTCAGTCTTGTTTAAGAAGACAACGATGTATTCAACACCAACTTGGCGAGCAAGCAAAATGTGTTCACGGGTTTGTGGCATAGGGCCATCAGTAGCGGCAACAACCAAGATAGCACCGTCCATTTGGGCAGCACCAGTGATCATGTTCTTGATGTAGTCAGCATGTCCTGGGGCATCGATATGCGCGTAGTGACGCTTTTCCGTTTCGTATTCAACGTGGGCAGTGTTGATCGTGATACCACGTTCACGTTCTTCTGGAGCAGCATCGATATCAGCGTAATCTTCGGCCTTTGCTAAACCTTTGCTAGCAAGTACCTTAGTGATTGCAGCAGTTAACGTCGTTTTCCCATGGTCAATATGGCCAATAGTACCAATATTTACATGGGGTTTAGTTCTTTCATAATGTTCTTTTTCAGCCATTAATGAAACCCTCCTGTATTTTATCGCAAGTGCAATCCGTCTTCCGAAGAAAACAAATCACCCTTTGCGTAAAATTATACTACTTCTTTTCAGAAAGGGAAAGCTGGAACCCTCCCAAAAAAGAATCCTTGACCAGTATATATGCTGAAGAATTATTTGTAAACTAAAATTTCACTCATTTTCGAGTTTTTCCGGATTTTAATGGTCAATTGCCCCGAAAAGTTCAGCCATATAGCGGTTCAGCGTCGTTTGCCAGCTTTGCATGGTTTTTGCATCTTGGTCACTGAGGAGCGTCGTCAGCGGCAACCCGGCGATGGTTTGGACCCAAGCCACCGGTGTCGTGATGGTCCGATCAATGAACGGATAGAGCATCATCAATTGAAGCGTCACCGTCTGCTGTAAGTTGGCCGCTAGCATCGGGTCCGTTTGTCCCAGGTCATTTTGTAAATAATCCTGGATGGCTTGTGCCGCCTGACTCTCATTGACCGGTCGCAGGTCGCCCGTGGCAACCGGGTAGATCTGGTCATCGAGCCAGTGCAGTTTGACGGACTGCTCAACGTGCAGGCGCATTAACCCCTCTAACAGATCTGCTCGTAATAAAGGATGCAAGAACGGATCGACCAACAGGTATTGCACGCCCTGCAAATAGAGCTTGAGTGGCAGCTGCCGGGCCCGCTCTAGACGTTGGCGTTGCTCGTTGAAGGGCACATCACCTAGATGATAGAATTGCTTGGCAATAACCCGCTGGGTGGCGGCCAGTTCGGTCGTTGCGGCGGCTTCAGCGGCTTCAACCTGCGCCAATCCCCCTGCCCGCCAGCTGTCCGCTTGGGCCACCTGACAAAATTCGCGTGCAAAAATAAACTGTTGATTCTTAAGGGCCACGTCTAAACGCAGTTGAAAATGCTGCGCCGAATCCAAATAAATGGGATCCTGTTCGGCGGCATATTGTTCGGCCAATAGGTACTTTTGATCTTGATAGAGACTGGCGACCAGATACCGGTTCAATTCTGGTGTTTGCTGGTCGTGATACAGCGTTTCAAACAAATCGCTGGCTGTTGACCAGTGACGGTCGTCAAAAGCCGCTACGGCCCGTTTAAAGGCGTTATCTCGGGCAGCAGGACTGGAAAAATCTGACATGGTCGTTCCCCCTTAAAAAGCAGAATTCAAAACGGACCACACCCACTGTTGGCGGTTGGCCCGTTTTTGATTAATCTTGTTTCTCAACCGTCGCGGCTGGCTTGTTGCTGTGCCGACGTTTCCGATTGCGATGTGGCTTATTAGCCGGTTGACCGGGCTTAGCCGCCTTGGCCGGCTTTTTAGCCTTCGCCTTAGCTTTCTTGGCCTTAGCTTCAGGTGCCGGAGTAGCGGCCTTACCGCCCTCCTTGGCCTTGCTGGTGCTTCGGCGATGGTGCTGGTTGACTTCCATGATGACTGGCAAGATGACTGGCCGACGGTGCGTTTGCTCGAATAAGTAATGGCTCAGGTGTTCACGCACGTCTTGTTTCAAATGGCCCCAATCGAATTCCTTGTTATCCAAGTTATTCTGAACCGCCTTGCGAATGATCTGGGCACTTTCTTGCATCAAGTCCTTGTTGGCCTTCACGTAAACGAAGCCACGGGACGTGATCTTGGGGTCCGCCACGATTTGTTTTTTCTTCCGGTCGATGGTCACGACCGCAATGAAGATGCCGTCGTCGGCTAAGACTTTCCGATCACGCAACACAATGTTCCCAATATCGCCGACACCGATCCCATCGATCATGGTATCCGTGACGTCGATGCCTTCGCCTAGGCTCATTTGGCCGTCAGCATAAGTCAACACGTCCCCTTTTGCCAGGATGAAAATGTGATCAGCCGGCATCCCCAATTCCAACGCAGCGTTGGCGTGGGCATTTAACAACCGGTATTCCCCTTGAATAGGCACCAAATATTTTGGTTTCAACAGGTTCAGCATTAATTGCAGGTCCCGCTTGTAGGCGTGACCTGATGAGTTCAATTCATCAGAAATGGCCTTGACTTCACCACCCGCCCGGTAGATCATATCCCGGGTCTGGGCAACGGTCGTGTCCATAGCATGGGATGGCGTGGTCGTGATGTAGACCAAGTCGCCTTTCTGAATGTTTAAGTCTTTTTCTTGTTTGTTGGCCATGCGTTGTAAGGCCTTGATGGGTTCGCCCATCTTCCCGGTCTGTAAGATGACCGTTTCGCCCGGCGTTAAGCTATCCAATTGGGCTGGTGTCACTAATAGATCATCAGCGAAGGACAATTTGCCCAACTTCATGGCCGTGTTGACGATTTTTTCCAGATCTTGGCCCGTCAAGCACACCTTCCGCCCCGTTTGTTGCGCGGCGTCAAAGACCTGTTGGATCCGTAAAATGTTGGACGCCACACAGGCCACGATAACCCGGCCGTTTTGATAGTGGAACGTCTCTTCAATGTCCTCGGCAATCGTCTGTTCCGACGCGTTCATGGCCGGATTTTCAGCATTGGCGGAGTCACTCAGAACGGCTAAGACCCCGGCTTGACCGATGGCCCCTAACCGGGCGTAATCCGTCTGGTAACCGGGCTTGGCCGTTTGGTCGAACTTAAAGTCCCCGGTGTAGATAATCTGGCCTTCGTCGGTCTTCAGGTCGATCCCCAGTGATTCTGGAATCGAGTGGGTCGTGGAGAAGAAGGAAACGACCACGTCACCGAAGTCGATTTCCGTCTTTTCATCAATCACGTGAAAATCATCGTAGTCCTTCACGTTGGGTTCAGCGGCGACGCCAATCTTCGCTAAGGCAATCGTCATTTCGGACCCAAAGACGGGAACGTTGAACTCGCTTAAAAAGTAAGGTAGCGCACCAATGGCGTCGGCATGGCCGTGCGTCAAGAAGACGGCGACGATGCGGTCCTTATTTTCCCGCAGGTAAGCCCAGTCAGGAATGACCACGTCAATCCCCAAAAGTTCATTTTCCGGATACTTTAACCCACAATCTAAAATGTAAATTCCGCCATTAACATCGACGGCATACATGTTCTTCCCGTTTTCGCGAACACCGCCAAACGGGATAATCTTAATCTTTGCACTCATAAGTTCACCTCAAGAATCTTCGTATAGTTTTAACGATTCTGACAAATAACGTCAGTATTTTCTGCTGGGTCATAAAGCCCAGATTCGTCCATAATTAAATCTTTCTCCATTCTACCATACTTTACCGGTGAGCAGTACTAAGATAACATGTGGGCAAAAGAAAAAGCCCCAAGCCATTGCTGGCGAGGGACTCCGGTGCGGCGAATTAACGACGCAGACCTAAGCTCTTGATTAATTCACGGTAACGTTGAACGTCAGTCTTCCGTAAGTAAGCTAATAAGTTACGACGGTGACCGATCTTCTTCATCAAACCACGTTGTGAGTGGAAGTCTTTCCGGTGTTGTTGCATATGAACGTTGATTTCGTTGATATCAGCGGTCAAAACAGCGACTTGGACTTCAGTAGAACCCGTGTCACCTTCGTGACGAGCGTATTGCTTGATGATTTCGTTTTTCTTTGCTTGACTAATAGCCATGGTAAATATACCACCTTTCAAATAAGTGCCCGAAACTGAGTAAGTCGGCGGTGGCCGCCAGGCGAACTAAGTTAGGGGTTTGTGCCTGAGCACAGTTATCTACTATACGGGACTTTCCTGAAAAGTGCAAGTCTTTTCCCATTAACGCCTATCAAGTAAAATTACTTTACATTTATCTCGACTAGCTATTGCATTCGGTCCTAGCCTTCTGTATAATAACATACGTTGAAATTAAGATTTCCGGTACTAAGGATTTCTCATTCGGAGGTGAAATTTTCATGCCAATTATCAAATCAGCAATCGAACGTGCCAAGACTAACGTTAAGGCCAACGAACGTAACTCAGCACAACTGAGCACGATGCGGACTGCCGTTAAGCGCTTTGAACAAGCTAAGACCGCTGGTGCCGACAACGCGGAAGAATTATACCGCCAAGCTAGCGCCGCAGTTGACAAGGCTGCTTCAAAGGGCTTGATCAAGCGGAACAAGGCTTCCCGTGACAAGTCACGGATGGCTGCACGTTTAGCTAAGTAATCAATTAATCAAAACGATTAGATGATGCAATCAGGAGGACGACCATGAAAATGGCTGGCCTCCTTTTTTGCAACAATGGATTTATTCCGACGTCCACACCAAAATAGACCAAGCCAAGCACCGTCACCCCTAAGGGCCCCGACAGTACTTAGCTTAGTCTACTGGCATTTCTACTAATTATTCGTTACTTTCAACTCGGTAGCCGCTCTAGGCCGCCTGTCCCGCAAACTGCGTCATAAATAGCGAGAACAGCATTTCTGGATCCATGGTCGACGACTTCATCTGTTGTTCGACCCGAAACAGCCCCAGGTAGGCCCTGTTCAAGTCGGTCAACTGAAACCGCCGCTGACTCTGTAAGGCCAACTTGATGCGGTACGGATGGACCTTCAGAATACTGGCGAGCTTGCCTTGACTGTATCCCTGCTTGGCCAAGACCTTAGTTTGGATCAACAGGCGGAATTGGCCTTGTAAGATAGCATTGATCCGTAACGGCTCCTCTTTGGCCTGCAACAGCTCCCGGTAGAGCGTCACCGCCCCGGCCGTATTCTTGGCCAAGACCCGGTTGACCAGGTCAAAGACGTTTTGCGTCAGCGTCTGTCTAACCAAGCCGGTGACCGCGTCTAATTCAATCGTCTTTTGTGGCAAGGCAAATAACTCCAGCTTGGGGAGCTCACTCATCATTAGCGTGAGGTCGGCATCTGTGCGTTGAATCAATTCGTTCAACGCTGCTGGCGCCATAGTGTAGCCATCTTGTTTTAGCTGGTCTGCGATAAATTGCCGGACATCGCGTTCAGAGAAATTACCGATTTCAATCGTCGTGGCCACCTTTTTCAGCTGCTTGCTGACCTTCTTGCGGCCATCTAACTTCTCATAGGGCGCAAAGAAGACCAGCACCGTGCTAGGCATCGGTGACCCTAAGTAGGTCTGTAGACTGTCGATGTCGTGGTCGACCTTTTGTTTCTTGGTCTCCCCGGTTAAGAATTGGGGATTGTCGATACACACGACGCGGCGTTCGCCAAAGAACGGGGCGGCCATGGCGTCATCTAACGCCACTGCCAACGGAACCGTGTCCATGTCATAGCTGGCAAAGTTCATGGTCTGCTCCTCGGCGGGGACCGCTTGTTTGAACCCCGTCTTGAGTCGGCGTTGTAAATAATCCGCCTGCCCCAAGATCAGGTACACGTTGGCCAATTGCCCGCCAGTCTTCAAAGTTTTTAAGAGTTCATTAATTGTCACGATTCGTGTGCCCCTTTAAGTTTAGTTTGCCAATAACCGTGCGTCCCCCGATACGTGTAGCGGATCATCCCACTGGTCTGAGTACTGACCGCCTGTACGTTGGCCGCTCGTAACGTCGCCAACGTTTCCGCATTGGGATGGCCGTAGCGGTTTTGTCGGCCGGCAGAAATGATCGCCCACCGTGGCCGCAACTGCGCAATAAATTCAGGCGCGCTGGCCGTTTTACTGCCGTGATGTCCTAATTTTAACACGTCGGCGTGCAGCTGCGCATCCGCCGCCAACATTTTTCGTTCACCTGCTTGGTCCAAATCGCCCATGAATAAGAAACTCAGGCCACCAAACGTCCCTTGAAGCGCCAACGAATTTTCATTTTCCGCAGGTGCGGCCTGGTACGGGTGGCGCACCACCAGTGGCATGGCCTGACCCACCTGCAGTGGCACCACTGGTGGCAGTTTGCCCCGCAACTTCTGTTGCCAAGCCGGTTCAGCCTCCATCCCCGCCGGTACCAGCAATCGTTTGACGCGCAACTCCGCGAGAAATGCCGGCAGGTCGCCGATATGATCCGCATCATGGTGTGATAAGTACAAGTCATCAACATGATCGATACCACGACTCTTGAGGTAGTTGATGTTGGTTCGTAGCGCCGCGTAACTAGGTGGCGTGGCCGGAACCCAATCCGGTTGCCGAAAGCCTAGCCGGCCACCGGTATCGATCAGCGTGACCCGTCGATTGAAGGGCTCGCGAATCAGGATACTATCGCCCTGGCCCACGTCAAAGTAGGTCACTTCCCCCGTCACCGGCAGATGAATCGCCCCGTAGACCAAGCCATAACTGGCCAGTAAGCCCAGTAGCCAGCGACGACGCTGTTGCGGTGGACGGGTAAAGAGCCACCAGGTCCCCGCTAGCCACAACCAGGCCACCCACCACGCCGGTTTACCGAAGGGCACGTTACCAGGTAACTGTGCGAACCAGGCCAAGCCAGCATCGAATTGCCGCAGAACCCACGCACAGCCTTGGCTCACTGCGGGCACCCAAGGATGCAAGAACGTCCCCACCAGGGTCAACGGCAAAATGATCACGGGAAATAACGGGACCACCGCCCAATTGGCCAGCAAGGTCAGGCTGTGCCACTGAAATACGCCCGTTAACAGACTGGGCAATCCCAGTAAGGTCAGTCCCCCCTGTCGCCAAGCACGGGATTCACTCTGCAGTAAGATCAAACCTAAGGACAAGCCGTAGCTCAACTGACTGCCCAGTTCATACAACAGGCCGGGATTCACGAACAGGCCAATCAAAAAGGCCAGTGACCAAGCATCCAGCGTGCCAATCGGGTGCCGCCAGCGTTTGCCGGTTAATTGCACCCCGCGCATCAGGCAAGCGCGCAACACGCCACTCCCGCTACCGGCCAAGATGAAATACGCCGGTAATCCCAGCAACATCCCCCATTCCCAGTGTTCTCGCTGGAGCCGTAGATGAACGCACACCCATTCGACCGCCGTCAACAGTAACGCCACGTGCATCCCAGAAATGGCAAATAAATGCAATAACCCCAGCCGCTGCATCCCCTGCAGTTCACCCATGGTCTCCGCAGCCTTGGCCCCCGGTAACAGTCCCAAGGCATACACCCGTAACGCCCCCGGTAGCCGCTCACAGTAATGGATCAGCTTGGCCCGCCAACCGTGCCACCAGTCGCTAAACCAGCGCCAGCCCGACGTGGGCACGGTCACGCGTTGGTGTATGGTGGCCAGCTTGAGTGTATTCACGATGCCCCGGTGCCGCCAGTAAGCCGCGCCGTCGAATTGGTTGAAATTGGTTGCGGGCAGGATACCCTGCTGCTGGCCACTGACTTGCCACAGGGTTGGTCGGGTCAATCGCTGCAACGCGTGTAGCTCAGCGGCCGATTTAGCCACTCCCCGCACGGTTAGGTGCTCGCCAGTCTGACTGTTCTCGCCGACAAAATAATACATGGCACCCCGGACCACCACCGCATCCGGCTGGACTCGCAAGCTCGCAGACACGGTCCGGGCTGAATCAAACGGCAATTGATGTTGTGTCAGCTGCCGGTCCCGCCAGAGACTATACCCGCCGAATACGCCCACGAGTAAGAGTGTGATCACCCAGGTCTGCCGTGCACGCAGCGTCCATACCCGGGCAAGCGCGAGCAATAACAACCCGCTCCCGGCCCAAGGATGACCACCCAACGCCACACTGAGCGCCGCCACCGGCAGTACCACTAAGAAGCCGTGGTTGGCCGCCACTAATCCTGCTTTGGCTGGTCAAGCGGCAACGTTGCCAATAAGGCGGGGTCGACCGTGACCTGGTTCAATTCGACATGTTTCAACGCAATCAATTTCTGCGCGTACGGGTCGTTGTGGTAGTTCCGCATGTAAGTAATCTTGCGAATCCCCGCCTGCAGCAACATCTTTGTACACTGAAGACACGGGAAATCCGTGACGTAAATTTCAGCACCGTCCGTAGCCTCACCGAACTTGGCACACTGTAAAATGGCGTTCATCTCTGCATGGATGGTCCGCACGCAGTGGCCGTCCACGATGTAGCAGCCTTCGTCTAAGCAGTGGTCGTCACCCGATACCGAACCGTTGTAGCCCGCTGCAATGATGCGTTTATCCCGGACCACCGTGGCCCCGACCGATAGCCGGTTACAGGTGCTTCTGGTAGAGATCACCAGTGCCTGGAGCATAAAGTATTGATCCCAAGGAATTTGTTCGCGTTTCACGTTGATTACCCCTTTGCAAATTTTAGTTTTAAGTATACCACCAGTTATGAGGTGGTGAGCTGATCCTGTAGATTCGCAACCGTTTTTTCACCGAATCCCGGCACCTGGGCCAGGTCGGCGACGCTTTGAAAACTCCCGTGTTCCGTGCGGTAGTCCACGATTTTCTGCGCCTTCTTTGCGCCCACCCCGGTCAGCTGCTGGAGGTCGGTTACCGTCGCCGTATTGAGATTCACCACAGTTGCACTGCCGCTGCTACTGTTAGCCGACGTGCCACTCCCACTGCTGGCCGGCGTACTGCTACTCGTAGCGGTTGCCGGACGTTTTTCACCCTTCAGTGGCAAATACAACTGCTGCTGATCCGTCAATCGCGTCGCTAAATTGATCTGCTGGCGATCCGCACGCGCGACCAGTCCACCCGCAGCCTTGATGGCGTCGGCTACCCGCATTTCTGGTGAAAATTGGTAAAGCCCCGGATGATTGACCGCACCTTGAACGTCCACGAAGACCCGGGTATCGTGACTGCTGGCCTGACTCGCCGCCTGTGGGTGTCCACTCGTCGTAGACTGGACCCGACCGCTGCTGGTCGTTGCTGGCGGAATTGCCGCGGGCAAGGCCGCTGACGCCGGCTGGTGGAGCATCAGCCACCCGCCAATCACTAACACACCGATGCCACCCAATACTGCCAACAACTGCCGTTGACGTGGCAGGCCAAACCACCATTCTTGAATCCTCTGTCCCATCACATTGCCCCCTTTACGAATCAACTCCGTAAAACGCGGACAATATTTTTTTATTTTCTAAAATTTTTCAAAAATACTGCCAACAAAAAACGTCCGGCCATGTTCGACCTGGACGTTTCAAAAAATTAATGATGGGCTTGCAAATACTTCACAGCGTCATTGAAGGTCTTGACCGGAACCACCTTCATGTTAGGCGCGTACTTCTTCGCGGTCGCTTTGGCCAGTTGGTAATTGGTCTGATGATGTTCTTCGTACTTCAATAACAGCTTGCTAGGCTTGACGTATGGCGCAAAGAAGACGGTTGCGCCGGCCTTTTTCGCCGCTACGATCTTCTTGTCGATACCACCGATCTCACCGACGTTGCCGTCACCGTCGACCGTCCCCGTCCCGGCAATCTTTTGGCCGTGACGGAGATTTTGCCCAGTGACCTGCGTGTAGATCTGCAGGCTAAACATCAGGCCACCAGAGGGCCCACCGATTTGGCCAGGATCAACCGTGACTTTCGGCTTGGCCGTGACCTTGACGTTGTCAGTCAGCGTGATGCCAATGCCCGCCTTCTTAGTTGGCAGCCGCATCAGCTTGCGGGTCACGTGTCGTGTTTTGCCATTGTGTTGATACGTGATGGTCGCAGATTGGCCAACCTTTTGTTGCTGGATGTAATGCTGGTAGCCGACCATCGAATTGAAATGCCGGCCGTTGACCTTGGTCACGGTATCGCCGACCTGCAGGCTCCCAGCAAACGGTGATTTGGCATCTACGCTCAGCACATAAATGCCAAGATAGTGGCGCGTCACCGACTTGTGGGCTGCCTTGTAGGCCGTGTAGATCGATTCATTGATAGCACTCTGCATGTAGAAGTCCTGGACCTTGTCGTAGGTGGCATTACTTTCGCCGCCGGTCACGTCATCCACACTTTCAATACTGTAGATGGGGTTCAGCTTTGCGTAAAGATAGCTGACGGGCCGCGCCTGTGACAGCGCAACCGACGTGATCATGTACTTGCCGGCATGCTTATCAGGATGGCCTGGCATGCTGACAAAGGTCTTGAGGTTATCCGCCTCACCCGGCCCCTCGATGTACTTGGGGAGCGGTAGGAAGAAGAAGGCCAATATCAGTAGCGTGAGCCCCACCGTGATGATGATCTGGCGCCATTCACGCCGCGTAAATTTGCCCATTTACTGGTCACCTGCCAGTCGGTCAACCATGGCGTGGGCCACCACGGGCGGTACCAGATTCGTCAGGTCGCCACCGAAGCGCGCGACCTCACGTAACAGGCTGGAGGAGACAAATTGATACTGTGGGGCGGCCATGAGACAAACCGTGTCCACGTTGGCATCCAGGGTGCGGTTCATCCCCGCAATTCCCTGTTCGTACTCGAAGTCCACGCTGTTGCGAATGCCCCGTACCAAGACGGTCGCGTGACTGTCACGCATGAAGTCCACCGTGAGGCCGCTTTCGACGCGCACCAACACGTTGGGCATGTCGCGAGTCGTCTCTTCAATAAAGGCCACCCGTTCGGCGGTCGTGAAGACGCCGCGCTTCGAGGTGTTCTGGCCAACCGCCACGATCAGCTGGTCAAAGATTTTACTGGCCCGGGTGATCAGGTCTAAATGGCCATTGGTCAAGGGGTCAAAACTTCCTGGAAAGACTGCAATCGTCACTCGGCTTCACTTCCTAACCCATAAATCGTCAATTCTGTAATCCCATAATCCCGGCGCTCGATAAAATAAAACCCGTCCACATCATCGGGCAACTGGGCCTTTTGGTCCGTCTCACACACGATGCGGGCTGTCGGTGTCAACAGGTTTAATTCCCGTAAGCGCGTCATTTGCGCCACGATTTTCTGCTGGGCGTACGGCGGGTCAAAGAAGACCAAGTCAAATTGATCGCCACGGTCCGCCAATTCTTGGAGTGCCCGGTTGGCATCGCGTTTCAAAATTTCAAACCGGTCTGGGGCCTTGGTCACGGCCACGTTATCCTGAATGGTCTTGATGGCCGCGTACTGCCGATCAATCAAGACGGCCTGGTCGATGCCCCGCGAAACGGCTTCAATACTGAGGCCGCCCGATCCGGCGAACAGGTCCAGACTCCGCCCGCCATCAAAGTACGGGCCAATAATGTTGAACAGGGCCTCCTTGACCTTATCCGTAGTGGGCCGGGTCGCCATGCCGGGCACGGCCTTTAACCGTCGCCCACCAAAGTCACCTGCTACAATTCTCATTCGTCATCATCCTCTGCGTCTGAATTCTTACCGGTGGCCATTTCTTCAGCCACCCCGTTGAATGTTTCACTGATTTCTGGTCGTTTCGAGGCAACCACGCGCTTCACGAACCGCAACTTGCCTAACTGTTCCGACAAGCTCGCGACGTCTGCTTGATTGACGTACAACACCACGTAGCGCATCTTCTTGGACACGTACATGACGGTCCCATAGCGTTTAAGCTGCCGGGTTTGTTTCAAACTGTAAGTGTACACGATTAAACTCTGTCGTGCTTGCATTTCAAATGCCAAGGTCTGACCTCCTTAAAATACTTAATGCGTCATCCGGTAACGTTTCTGCCGGGCGCTGATATTCATAACCACGCCCATGACCAACGCCAAGGTCCAGGTACTGGACCCCCCGTAACTGATAAAAGGGAACGTGACCCCGGTGATGGGTAGAAATCCCAACACCCCACCTAAGTTAAATGCCGTTTGCACGGCCAAATAGGTCGCCGCACCGTAACAGACCAATGCCTGGTAAGTCGAGTTGGTGCGCACACCGACCAACACGGTCCGCAAAATAATTAAAAACAGTAGTGCAATAACCCCCAGCGCCGTGATGAGTCCCAACTCCTCGGTCAAAATGGCCATGATAAAGTCGGTGTTGGGTTCGGGCAGGTACCCGGTTTTTTGAATACTGTTTCCCCAGCCGACACCAAAGACACCACCGTTACTGATGGCATAGTAGGAGTTCACCAACTGTTGGCCGACACCTTGGGCATGTTTAAAAGGATTCAAAAAGGCCACAATCCGTTGTAGCTGATAGGAATGTTGGCCGACCGATAAGCCAGCTATCCAAGCTAACAACGGAATCACCACGCCAAAGCCGCCGATGATGACGCCCGAAAAAAGCCACTTAGCCAACCGCGAACTGAACCCACTGCTCAAGAACAGCACGAACATGATAGCCCCGTTGATGGCCGCGCCCCCTAAATCGGGTTGTACAAAGATCAACCCGATGATGAGCAGACAAACCAGCAGTGGCTGACGCATAGTCGACCACCAGGTGTAGGCCTGCAGGTCGTCTTGACGCTCCGCAATGGCGTTAGCTAGCCAGATAATGACATAGAACTTGATGAATTCAGCTGGCTGTAAATTGACTGGTCCTAAATGGATCCAACCAGCGGCCCCGTTGACGGTCTGGCCAATCACCAGTAGAAACCCCAACGCCGCATAGGCCAAGTACCCTGCTAACCGGAGCAAATTCCGGTTGCGCAGTTTCTCAATGTTCACCGCTACCATGAATCCCAGAATCACCAGTCCCATGACAACAAAGATCGTCTGTTTGATCAAATAGCTACCGGGACTCCCACCATTTTGGGAGCCGATATCCGCGCTGGCCGAATAGACCATCACGATACCGAAGACGCTCAAAATGAGATACGGAACCAATAACCAATAATCTAAATATTTTAACTTTCGCATACGATGAAATCGCTCCAAGTCTACCGTCAGTTGACGATAATCGAATGGTCTTATTATACTACACCAGGGATTCCATTGGGAACCGTTAATCCACTTACCGCGTTATTATGGGAATTTTAAAAAATACAGTCGCTAAAGTCAGTTCCCCAGCTAAAAAAAGCGGCAAGCCCCGTGAGTCACCCCACTAGTCTTGCCGCTAAAGTTTTAATTAAGTTTAAATTACTTCCGTGAAGCAGTCTTCCGCTTCTTGGCAGCCTTTTCCCGTTCACTCGTGTTCAGGATTTGCTTCCGCAGACGCACGTGTTCTGGGGTGATTTCACAGTATTCGTCATCATTGATGAATTCCAGTGATTCTTCCAGAGACATCTTAAGTGGCGTCTTAACCTTGGCAATATCTTCTGAACCGGCGGCCCGGACGTTGGTTTGGTTCCGGCCACGGGTGATGTTTACGGAGATATCGTTGTCACGGCTGTTTTGGCCGATGATCATCCCTTCGTAAACTTCAGTCCCAGCTTCGGTAAAGATCGTCCCACGGTCTTGAACGGCCATGATGGCGTAAGTCGTGACCTTACCAGAGTTGATGGAAACCAGAGTCCCGTTGTGACGACCTGGGTTCCAGTTCTTGATCACTGGCAGGTACTTGGAGAACGTATGGTTCATGATCCCATACCCACGAGTCAAGGACAAGAATTCAGTCGAGTAACCGATCAACCCACGAGATGGGGCCAAGAAAGTCAGACGGGTTTGACCGTTACCAACGGCCTCCATGTTCTTCATTTCACCCTTCCGTTGGGAAAGCGTATCAATGATCGAACCGGTGTATTCGTCTGGCGTATCGATTTGAACGGATTCAAATGGTTCGCAACGTTGGTTATCAATAGTTCTGTAGATAACTTCTGGACGAGAAGCTTGTAGTTCGTAACCTTCACGACGCATCGTTTCAATCAAGATGGACAGGTGTAGTTCACCACGACCGGAAACGATCCAAGCACCAGGGTTGTCAGTGTCGTCAACCCGTAAGGAAACGTCGGTGTGCAGTTCACGCTTCAAGCGTTCTTCGATTTGACGAGACGTCACAAATTTCCCTTCACGACCAGCAAATGGTGAGTCGTTGGTCCGGAAAGTCATTTGCAGCGTTGGTTCGTCGATCCGTAAGACAGGAAGTGGTTCCAACGTGTCAGGGGCCACAACAGTTTCCCCAACGTTGATTTCATCCATCCCGGAAACGGCGATCAAGTCACCAGCTTTGGCTTCGTTGATTTCCAAACGCTTCAACCCAAAGTAACCAAACAACTTGGTTACCCGGAAGTTTTGCTTAGAACCGTCAAGCTTCATAACAGTAACACTGTCACCAACCTTAACCTTCCCACGGAAGATCCGGCCGATCCCGATCCGACCAACGAAATCGTTGTAATCGAGCATGGCAACTTGGAACTGTAAAGGTTCGTCACTGTTGTCAATTGGGGCTGGGATGTGCTTGATAATGGTATCAAACACAGGCTTCATGGTGTGTTCTTGAGAGGAGATTTCTGGCTCGTAGCTAGAAGTCCCGTTCATAGCTGAGGCGTAAACCACTGGGAAGTCCAATTGGTCTTCGTCGGCACCTAATTCGATGAAGAGGTCTAAGACTTCATCAACGACTTCGGAAGGACGGGCGCCTTCACGGTCAACCTTGTTGATGACCACGATTGGGGTCAAGTGTTGATCGAGGGCCTTCTTCAAAACGAAACGGGTTTGTGGCATCGTCCCTTCGTAGGCATCAACAACCAGCAAAACGCCGTCAACCATGCGCATGATCCGTTCCACTTCACCACCAAAGTCGGCATGTCCTGGGGTATCCAAGATATTGATTTGCTTGTCGCCGTAACGAACAGCGGTGTTCTTGGACAGGATCGTAATGCCCCGTTCCTTTTCAATAGCATTCGTATCCATAGCACGATCTTCAATAGAAGCGTGTTCGTCTAACGTGTCGGATTGTTTCATCATTTCATTAACCAGGGTCGTCTTCCCGTGGTCAACGTGGGCAATGATGGCAATGTTGCGGATATCATCTCTGATTTTCAAGTGTATTTCTTCCTTTCGTGCTTGGTGAATTAGATGGATCACGGCATGCTTACGTCTGTAAGTACGCTTATTGTAGCGTCAATAGCTGGTAAAGTCCATCCGTATCGGCCAGCCGCATAAAAAAACTGTGACAGGGTCACAGTGAGACGTCATCTTCTTCGATTTGGAGAATATCACGTTGCGCTTTTTTCGTCGCTACTAGTACAAGGTTAGATGATAACATATTCAGTGGTTTTCCGTCAATAGTTGAAACTCGGACACCCAGTGTATTCATCAAGACTTGCCCCGCCGCAATGTCCCACGGCTTCAGGTGCGAAATGTAACCCAGGGTCTCCCCCTTCATGATATTAATGATTTCAATACCGGCACTTCCAGAGATTCGCATGCCTGCACTGTCGTGAACGATCTTTTGCATGTGCGCAACGTCATGAATAACTAGTGGACCACTGGCCCCAATCAAGCCGTCCGCCAAGGCGATATCTGCCGGTGCCTGAATTTCGCGGTCATTGGCCCAAACGCCGCCCAGTTGCGGTCCGCCGAAGTACAAGACGTTGGCCATGACGTCAAAGATATAGCCCAACTGGCCCACGCCGTCCTGATAAATGCCAATCATGATGGCAAAGTTATCTTGTTGTTTCACAAAGTTCATGGTGCCATCAATGGGGTCCACGATCCAGACCCGGCCAGCCAAGCTAGTCAACTGATCGCCAAAGCCCTCTTCACCCAAGACTTGTGCATCGGGGTCCAAACGACGAATGCCTTCGATTAAAAATTTTTCGTTAGCCTTGTCGACATTGGTCACCAGATCCTTGCGACTTGTCTTCTCTGCCACCGTTAGTGGTGCCCGCATCTTTTGCAAGACATTTTGCCGGGCCTCCTTGAGTAACGCGATGACGTCGGTGTTTAATTGCTGCCAGTCTTGGCTCATGACTACGCCTGTCCTTTCATTTTGATTTGTCCTTGTTCCGTGCGAGCCCGCTTCATGGTGCGGTAAATGCTGTAACCCGCCGCGGTTTCAAATTCCTTGTCTAATTGCTTTTCTTCGAATTTTTGCGGTACCACGGTCTGAAAATCACGATAAGCTGCCAGTAATGTCGCACTGGCTACCCCCTGGGGTAATTCGTAGGCATCCTCAACGCGTTGGTAGAGTGTCGTGACCGCCACGATATCGGCCGTCGACCAGTCTGGTTGTAATGGGTATGCGTAATTTTTCGGTTGCATTAGGCGTGTCCCTCCGTTTGTTGACCTTCAATGGTTGCAATATTTTCACGTAACGCGGTGATCGTCGTGACGTATTCCTGCTGCTCGTCTTCGGACAAGACCAGGTTGGTCAGGTGCTTAACCCCACTGGCATTGACCAGCACCGGCGAAGCAGCCGCGAAAACGGGCGTCTCAGCGTGAATGTTGGTGACCGAAGCAATCAGGGGTTGATTGGCCAAGACCGCCCGTAACAGCTGAATCAGCGCCATTGAGCGTAACATCCACTGGTCCTCGTGGGCCTCACGCTGTAACCAGCTGCCCATCTTGCCCAAATCATCCGCACTAAACTTGGCGTCTTCGTTGGCCAAGTACATCAAAATGGGGGCTGGCCCAACATAGGTCCGACTCCAGGCCACGATGGGATCCGCCGCCGTGCCGACCACTGCAGCCTGCACCGCCGCGGCTCCGACGCCCAGGCGTTCCGCCAACCGGTACGTTAACAAACGCGTCAACGGGAACGTGCCCAGCCCCCAGATTTGGCTCTGGTTGAGGCCGGAGAATTTCCAAGCGAAGTAGGTCAGTAACTCGTCATGCTCGCCACAAAAGACCAACTGGCCCTTGAAACCATTTTCAACGATGCGGTTCATAAACAACCGCAATTCCGCAACTTTCATGGCAGGATCAGTGGTGACGGCAGCCCGATCCAAAATGACTAACCAAGTGGCTTGGCCATAGTCTGCGGCCGTGCCGACCCGTAATGTCAGTTGCGGACACAGCGCACTGGCCACCACGAGTGCCTGGTACCGGGGTGTATCGTCCGTCACGTTGGGCATCACGACACAGTCGACCGGCAAATCAGCAACCATCAGCTGACGAATCAACCGACTGGCTTGATCAAAGTTTCCCTGGACAATTAACGTTGGTTTCACGAGTGACCGCCTCCTCTACGAACAGTGCTTGTGAATTCAGTGTAACGCAAGTCATAGTTCCATTATAAGTGAACGCCCCCGGATAGCAAGCTGGATTCTTCAAAATCCCCGACTTAGCCGACTGCCTCTCACCGCATTTCTTGACCCATACAAAAAGGACCGCCATCGCTGGCAGTCCTTTTCAGATTTAACAATCACAAGTGACTTTAGATATGGGTTGGGAAGCCCAGCGCGATATCGGCAGTTTCTTGGATTGGTTCGTTCAATGTTGGGTGTGGGTGGATGGTCAAAGCAACGTCTTCAACGTTCAAGCCGTCGTTAACGATGATTGACAATTCACCAGCCATGGTGCTGGCTTCAGGGCCAACCGCTTCGGCACCCACGATGTTCTTGTTGTCGTCATCCGTGTAGATGAACCGAACAAAGCCATCAGGAGCGTCCAATGAAACGGCCCGAGCATTCCCAGCAAATGGGAACTTAGCGGTCTTGACCTTGATCCCCTTGTCCTTAGCTGCAGCTTCGTTGTAACCAACAGTTGCAATTTCAGGATCGGAGAAGCAGACAGCAGGCACACTCAGCCAGTCGTTAGCCGTCTTCTTACCGGAGATGGCACCAGCCGCAGTCTTGGCTTCAGCAAAGGCCTTGTGAGCCAATGCAGCACCAGGAACAGCGTCACCGACAGCCCAGATGTGTTCTGAGTCAGTCCGGCCTTGGTTATCAACCTTGATTTGACCATGGTCAGTCAACTTAACCTTGGTGTATTCCAAGCCTAAGTCATCCGTGTTTGGCTTACGACCAACGGTGACCATGCAGTAGTCAGCCTTAATCGTAGATTCCTTGCCGTCGACAGCGTAGGTCACACTGACACTGTTGTCGTCTTGCTTGGAACTCTTAGCCATCGCGTTGGTGATAACGTCAACGCCCTTCTTCTTCAACTTCTTAAGAACAACGGAAACCATGTCCTTCGTGAAGTTAGGCAGAATTGAGTTCGTGCCTTCGAGGATCGTTACGTGAGCACCTAAGCTAGCGTAAGCACCAGCTAATTCGGTACCAACGTACCCACCACCGATAACAACGAATTCCTTAGGGATTTCAGGCAAGTTCAGGCCACCAGTAGAATCGACGACCCGACCTTCAAACTTGAAGCCAGGGATTTCGATTGGGTGAGAACCGGATGCAATAATAATATTATTGAATTCGAAGGTCTGGCCCGTATCAGTGGACATGAATTGCTTTTCACCTGTAGGCATAACCCGTAATTGGGTATCACTCAGGAAGACAGCTTCCCCGTTAACAACGTCAACGTGGTGCTTCTTCATCAGCATCTTAACGCCGCTGGTCATCCGATCAACGACCTTCTTTTGCTTCCAGTCCTGAGTCTTAGCGAAATCAATCGTAGCTGACTTCGTAGAAATCCCGTAGGTGGAACCGTCTTTAGCTTGTTCCAAACGGTGACCCGCTTGAATCAAGGCCTTAGAAGGTACACAACCAACGTTTAAGCAGACACCACCAAGGGTATCGGACTTTTCAACTAAAGTGACCTTTTGGCCTAATTCAGAAGCCCGAATAGCGGCAACGTAACCGCCGGGTCCGGCACCAATGATGACGGTGTCCTTTTTTTCAACATCTGCCATATTATTCCTACCCTTCCATTAACAACATTTCAGGATCATGTAACAATGCCTTCATGTCGTTCAAAATATTTTGAGCTAAGGCACCATCAATCAGACGGTGATCGTAACTCAGAGAAAGCTTCAACATGCGGCCAACAACGATGTCGCCATCTTCGTTAACAACAGGAGCCTTTTCAATCCGGCCAACACCTAAAATAGCAACTTCAGGTTGGTTGATAACTGGTGTGAACCAGCCACCACCGATTGAACCGACGTTAGAAATCGTGACAGAACCACCGGCCATGGAAGCTGGGCTTAACTTGTTGTCGTAAGCGGCTTGCGTGTTTTCAGTGATTTCCTTAGCAATTTCAAACATACCCTTGGAATCAGCAGCCTTGATGTTTGGTACGTAAAGACCATCATCAGTGTTGGTTGCGATACCAATGTTGTAGTAGTGCTTGTAAACGATTTCCTGAGTCGTGTCATCAATAGATGCGTTCAATTCAGGGTACTTCTTCATAACAGCAACCAATGCCTTAACAATGTAAGGTAAGAAGGTCAAGTGGATGTCCTTGTCAGCGGCAGCTTGCTTGTACTTCTTCCGGTTGGCCATCAAAGCAGATACTTCAACTTCGTCAAATGACGTTACGTGAGGCGCAATGTCCTTGGAAGTCCGCATGCTCTTCGCAATGATCTTCCGCATTGGTGACATTGGTTCACGAGTTTCAAGATCTGGGTTGTCAGCGTTCCAAGGCTTGATAGCTTGACCAGCAACGGCCTTGCCACCAACTTCGGCAGCTGGAGCAGCAGCGGCTGCAGGTGCAGCGGCGCCATTAAAGTTGTCGATATCAGCCTTCAAAACTTGCCCGTGGTTCCCGGTTGGGGCAACCTGGGTAATGTCAACGCCCTTGTCACGTGCATATTGACGGACAGATGGCATTGCCATAACCAACTTGTTAGGGTCTGAAGCAGCTGGCACACCAGTAGGCGCAGCAGCTGGAGCAGGTGCAGCAGCGGCTGGTGCTGGTTCAGGTTCTGGGGCAGCTTCTTCAGCTGGAGCGTCGTCTGCAGAGTCGCTAGCTTTGCTCAAGTCAGCAGGGGTATCAGAACCATCGTCAATAACGATCAGTGGATCGCCAATTTCAACAGTGTCCCCTTCTTGTGCAACAATTTGTGATACAGTACCAGCAACGGGTGATGGTAATTCCGAAACAGACTTATCGTTTTGGATTTCGACTAACGTGTCGTCTTCCTTAACTGCGTCTCCTTCTTTAACAAGCCATGAAGAAATTTCGCCTTCGGCCATTCCTTCACCAAGCTCTGGGAGTTTGAACGTATAAGCCATGGGAAAACTTCCTTTCTTTCATCTGATGTCTTCCACATCGTTAATTTTATCGTTTAATGTTTAGATGTTAATTTTAGTAGTTGAAGATTTCGCGAGCCTTAGCTTCGATATCATCGGAGTTAGGAATCCAGTCATTTTCAGCTTGGGCAAATGGGTAAACGCTATCTGGCGCAGCAACCCGGCCGATTGGGGCATCCAATGACATAATCTTGTCTTCAGCAATGTCTGATGCAACCACGGCGCCGACACCGGCCATCCGTTGTGCTTCTTGAATGACAACAACCTTGTGGGTCTTGTCAATAGAAGCGTAGATCGTATCAGTGTCAATTGGTGACAAGGAACGCAGGTCAATAACTTCAGCAGAGATGTTGTCCTTAGCTAAAGCATCGGCAGCGGTCAAAGCTTCGTTGACTTCAGCACTGTAGGCCACGAGGGTAATATCAGTACCTTCGCGAACAACCTTAGCGGAGTCCAACGGAACAGTGTACTTGTCATCTGGAACTTCATCCTTCATTGAACGGTAAAGTTTCAAGTTTTCCATGAACAGAACTGGGTCGTCGCTTTCAATAGCGGAAATAACCAAGCCCTTAGCATCGTATGGGTTAGATGCGGTAACTACCCGCAGACCTGGGGTGCTAACAAAGTAGTTTTCCAAGTTATCGGCGTGCATTTCAGCGGTATGAGTCCCACCACCAAATGGTGTCCGGATAGTAACAGGGAAGTTCTTTTGGCCACCGAAGCGGTAGTGGTCACGAGCTAATTGCCCAACGATCCCATCCATAGCTTCGAAAGTAAAGCCCATGAATTGGATTTCAGGAATTGGCCGCCAACCAGTCAGAGATAACCCGATAGCTAATCCTAAAATACCAGATTCAGCAAGTGGGGTATCGAAGACCCGGTCTTCACCGTACTTGTCTTGTAAGTCAACAGTAGTCCGGAACACACCACCGTTTTTACCAACATCTTCACCGAAGATCAATGTCTTAGGATCATCCGCTAAGACTTGATCCAGACCAGAAGTGATCGCTTTGATATAAGTCATTTTAGCCATGATTACTTCGACTCCTTTGCTTCGAATTCTGCAATTTGTTTCTTAACGGCTGGAGTAGGAACATTGTAAGTCCACTTCAAGAAGTCAGAAACCTTTTGTGCAGGTGCTGCTTCAGCTTCCTTCATTGCTTCCTTGAATTCGTCTTTGTATTCTTCAACTAACTTGTCTTCTTGATCTTGTGACCAAACGCCCTTGTCAGTTAAGACCTTCCGCATACGAATCAATGGATCGGCATCGAACCAAGGCTTTTCTTCTTCCTTAGTCCGGTAACGAGAAGGATCATCACCAGCAGAGGAGTGAGCACCATAACGGTAAGTTAAGGTTTCAATTACAACAGGACCATTGCCGGCAACAGCAAAGTCACGGGCTGCCTTAGCAACTTCGTGAACGGCCACGATATCCATCCCATCAACTTGGACGGAAGGAACACCCATGGCAACGGCCTTTTGTGCTAACGTTTCGGCACCGGTTTGCTTCTTCCGTGGAACGGAAATTGCCCAACCGTTGTTTTGAACGAAGAATACGGCAGGTGCTTGATAAGCACTGGTGAAGTTAATTCCTTCGTACCAGTCCCCTTGTGAAGTACCACCATCACCGGTGTAAACAAAGGCTACACGGTCTTTGTCGCCGTTCTTTTGGATACCCAGAGCAACACCAGCAGTTTCGGCGTATTGGGCACCAATGATAATTTGTGGGAATAACATGTTAGGGTTTTCGTATTGGTTCCCTGACACATGACCCTTTGACCATAAGAAACCTTTTGCAACGGTAGTACCGTGTTGAATCATTTGTGGTAAATCACGGTATGCAGGTAACAGGAAGTCTTGTTCCTTAAATGCGGTAACACTTCCCATTTCACTGGCTTCCTCACCGGCAGTTGGAGCATAGAAACCGAGGCGACCCTGACGGGAGAAGTTCATTGTTTGTTCGTGTAAAGTACGCTCCCAAACCATTTTCTTCATGAAGTCAACAAGTTGGTCATCTGAATATTTTGCCAACGTGTCTGGATCAACAACCTTGCCATCTCCATTGATGACTTGAACCGGGTGCTTATACGGATCAGCCATCGTAGCTTTGATTTTGGCAAAGTCTACAATCTGTTTGCTTCCATTAGCCATAAGTAACACTTTCCTTTCACTTGATATGAAATTGTTAACTAAAAGTGAGTTAACGTTGCGTTTCCTGACTACGTTTAAAATGTACCATTTTTTCAGAAGTCATGCAAGCCCTTTCATTGGGACAAATAAAGGGATTCGGCCAAACCCCTACTCCCAGTTGTGATTATCCGTTTTCGTCTTTTTTTGAAAATAGTAACCGTTTTCTTTTCATTTCATTTCTTTTCGTGGGTATGTTACAATGGAATGTAACTAGATTTAAATTTAAGCGGAGGTAATTGCTCGTGTTTCTCATGAAAGATATTGTCCGTGACGGTGACCCCGTCTTACGCCAAGAGGCTGCGGACGTCACGTTCCCCCTCTCGGCGGAGGATCAACAACTCGCCAAGGACTTAATGGAATACTTAGTTGTTTCGCAAGATCCAGAACAATGTAAGAAATATGGTTTGCGTGCCGGCGTCGGCCTCGCTGCCCCCCAAGTTGGGGTCTCCAAGAAAATGGCATCCGTCTTGGTGCCCGCTCCTGAAGACGGTGGCAAGTCGCCTTTCACCGATGTCATCATTAACCCCGTGATTGTCTCCGAATCTGTTCAGATGGGGGCTTTGACCGAGGGCGAAGGCTGCTTGTCGGTCGACCGTGACGTGCCGGGCTTCGTCCCCCGCCATGATCGCATCACCTTGCGTTACTTTGACGTTAATGGAGAAAAGCATCAGGTTCGCCTGAAGAATTACCCCGCTATCGTCTGCCAACACGAAATCGACCACATGCACCGGACACTGTTCTACGACCACATCAATAAGGACGAACCATTTGCCCGCAACGATGATATGGTCATGATTGAGTAGTTTCCCATTAGTGGTCACTAAAATATGAACCGACTGAGAGCTTGAACCGTTTGCGGTCAAGCTCTTTTTGATGTGAAAAGGCGTATTCAGCTACCACAACCAGCTGAATGCGCCCTACTGCGCCGTTTCTTAGCCGATTGGGGCCAGTTAACGAACGCGTTTCTTCTATTATATTGTGATTATTTTAACAATCTCTTATTGTTCCCTAAAGATCCCGTACCGCCGGGTCATTAAGTTTCTTTAAATCTTTCAAATATTCCACGGTGGATTCATTCATCAGGTAAGCCACGTCAACGTGGAGTTGGCCCTCATACAGCCAAATGTCACTGACCACAAAGGCCGGTCCCGCGACGACAGCCTTGATGTCGTGATCCGCACTAAAACTTGCCAACGCTTCATTAAAGGCGGCTTCGAGTTGGGGCAAGCGGCGTTCCGCGTCCATACCAATCGGCATCGCGTATTCAAAGGCCATGACGCCCCGTCCCCAGACGTCGGCCACCGTGACCGCTGACTTAATGTGGCATTCTTCTTCTGTCAGCACGTCATCGTTGACCAGCCGCTGCAAGGCCGCCTTGACCGCCACATCCGTTTCATCCTGGGCATTTCGCCGGACCATTCGGGTTGCCCGTTGGACGATCATCCGGTGAATCATTACATAAATGACTAGGGCAATGATGATGCCAATCACGATTTCTACTATTAGAGCCATGACGTCTCCTCCGTTCACTTCACGCTAGTCTAATCATAGCATGTTTTCCAGTCCAGTGGTAATTCTATACAATCGGCGAAAACTATGCTAAAATTGTGCTAATTGTTGTGTAAGCAACCCGCAGTTCGGCAGAACATAAATAATCTATCGTTCTCTCACGAATCGATAAATTAAATCGTTTAATTAAAGGAGTTTTGTCTGTGATTTACAAAGTATATTACCAAGAAGATAAGAAGCGGAATCCTAAGCGCGAGGATACGCACTCTCTGTACCTGGAGGCCCCAACCGAGGTTGAAGCCCGGGCACAAGTGGAAGCCCACACGGACCACAATATCGAATTCATTGAAGCTATCGAGGGCAACACCTTAGCTTACGAACAACAGAATCCGAATTACAAATTAACGGAGTTCACTGAATGAACAAGTTAAACGTCAAAAATAACGAGACCGCTATCTTTGGCGTGGGTGGACTTGGCGAAATCGGGAAAAACACTTACGGTATTCAATTTCAGGATGAGATTATCCTAATTGATGCCGGGATTAAATTTCCAGAGGACGAACTGTTAGGGATTGACTATGTCATCCCTGACTACCAGTACCTCGTCGAAAACCAAGCCAAAATCAAGGCGCTAGTGATTACCCACGGCCATGAAGACCATATTGGCGGTATTCCTTATTTACTCAAAGCGCTCAACGTTCCCGTTTACGCGGGGCCGTTAGCCTTAGCATTGATCAAAAACAAGCTTGAAGAACACGGATTACTTAAATCGACTGAACTACACACAATTGACGATGACACTGTGCTCAAATTTCGGAAGATGAGTGTGACCTTCTTCCGGACGACCCACTCCATTCCCGATACGTTGGGAATCGCTGTTCACACACCAGTCGGTACCATTGTGGAAACGGGTGACTATAAGTTCGACTTAACACCCGTCACCAACCAGCCGCCTGATCTACAAAAGATGGCCAAGCTGGGCGACGAAGGTGTCTTGTGCTTGATGTCTGATAGCACGAACGCCGAACGCCCGATCTGGACGAAGTCAGAAAAATGGGTGGGTAAGTCCATCCGCAAGATTTTTGACCAAGTCGAGGGCCGGGTCATCTTTGCCACGTTTGCTTCCAACATTTCTCGGATCGAGACGGCCTGTGAAACAGCGCTGGCTCACGGTCGCAAGATTGCTGTCTTCGGACGGTCCATGGAAGCGGCCATCGTTAACGGTCGTGAACTCGGGTACTTAAACATCCCTGATGAAGCGCTCGTTGATGCCAACACCATTCGGTCGATGCCGGCCAATAAGGTCATGATCCTCTGTACCGGCTCACAAGGTGAACCCATGGCGGCCCTTTCACGGATTGCCAACGGGACCCACCGGCAGATCTCGATTCAGCCTGGTGACACCGTCGTCTTCTCCAGTAACCCAATTCCTGGGAACACGATTTCCGTGAACCGGGTCATTAACGAGCTGGAAGAAGCTGGCGCCAATGTCATTCACGGTAAGGTCAATAACATTCACACTTCCGGTCACGGTGGCCAAGAAGAACAGAAGCTGATGCTCCGGTTGATGCAACCGAAATTCTTCATGCCGATTCACGGGGAGTACCGGATGTTAAAGATTCACACCGAGCTGGCTGAACAATGCGGCGTGCCACTCGACCACAGCTTTATCCTCCAAAATGGTGACGTGTTAGCGTTGACCCAGGATTCAGCCCGCGTCGCTGGTCACTTCACGGCGGGAGACGTCTACATCGACGGCTCTGGTATCGGTGATATTGGCAACGTTGTGCTACGTGATCGTCAATTACTTTCCGAAGAAGGTTTAGTCGTCGTTGTGGCGACCATCGACCTGAAGAACCAAGAAATCAAGGCCGGCCCTGACCTGCTCTCCCGTGGATTCGTCTACATGCGTGAATCCGGTGAGCTGCTCAACGAGGGTCGTCGGCGCGTCTTCCAGACGATTCGCCGGGCGATGCGGAACCCGAAGGCAACTGAAGCCTCCATCCGCAACGCCGTCATTGATGACTTGCAAAACTTCTTATTCGAGAAGACAGAGCGTCACCCAATGATTCTCCCAATGTTCATCATGACAAAGTAACTGCTATGTAAGGTGCGAGACGATAGCCTCGCGCCTTTTTTGTTGCGCGGCTATCGCTATCCCTACGCAAGGTGATTCGTCCTGGCCGCCTTGCCGTTCGCCAAATTTGGACCGTGACGCTGTGGGAAGGACTGGCCGCAGGTGATGGGCGTGAACTAATTTAACGGCCTGACTCCCCATCAGCTGGGTATTATGTTGATAACGTTTGGAAACGATTACAGGCAGCCGGTCACCACTAACCGCAAAGTTTCCGGGCAAAGCCGTTGACCGACCAATATGTTACAACTATGGAAAGACTGCGATAATTACTAGGCACCCCGCACGTTTTCGTTTATAATGAAATGGACTAAAAATTGAGAGGAGCAGTACGGTGAGTGTCCAGTTCTATATCATCCTAAATGAACATGCGGGAAGCGGTCGCGCCGGTACGCTTTGGCCTCAGATCAAAGAGCGACTAGACACTGCTCAGGTCTCCTACCAACTAGCAGTTTCGGCCTACCCCCACCACACAGTTCTCCTAAGCGAGCAATTCGCAAAACAGCTCCCCGATGAACCCCACCAAGATTGGGTCGTTTTAGCTATCGGGGGCGACGGTACCCTCCACGAGGCCATCAATGGCCTAACGAAACACCAGCGGAATTATCCGATTCCCGTCAGCTACCTCCCGATTGGTTCCGGCAACGACTTTGCCAGAGGCGCTGGGTTATCTCTGAAATGGGAAGACGCCTTTGACCAGGTCATCCACTGCACCCACGCGACCAACTACGACGTGGGGACTTACAACGAGACCATCAAGCAGGAACGTGGCGTCTTCACGAACAACCTGGGCATCGGCTTTGACGCCGCCATCATTTCTCAGGCCAACCAGTCGAAAGCTAAGATTTGGCTCAACAAACACCATTTGGGGTCACTGTCTTACCTGGCTTCGGCATTAGATGTATATTACAACCAAACGGGCTTCACCCTAACGGTTCACGTTGGCAATCAACGGGATATCTATCCGCACGCCTTCTTGGTAACTACAACTAATCATCCCTACTTCGGTGGTGGTGTGGGTATCGCTCCCGGAGCCACGATTACCGACCATCAGCTCCACCTGGTCGTTATTGAAAAGCCCAACTTCTTCAAGCTGTTGTGGCTCGCCCTACGACTGGTCTTCAAACGCCATTTGTCGTCCAAGGCCGTGCACTACTATGAGACCGACAAAGTTCATCTCACCGTTCCGGCCATCGAATATGGCCAGCTCGACGGCGAGGAAATGGGTGGCCGGTTCTTTGACGTTTACGTCGGTGTTACCCAGTACCCGTTTTGGTTTGACCTGACAATTTAGATCTGTGTCATTGCATGACCGGTGACAAGCAGCATTGTTGATCGACGACGCTGATTTCACTAATTAAGCCGTAAAAAAAGAGGATTCACCCCTAACTTTTCCGGGTGAACCCTCTTTTTGATTTCGTTTAGATTAATCCTCGGAGGCCGCCATGGCTTCCAAGATCATGTCCAGCTGAGCGCACTTATTGGTCAAATCGTTCATTTCATCCCCGTAGCGCGGCTCAATCCGGACCGTCTCCGAACTTGAATGAACACTCTCCGACTCCTGTCGTTTTAACGTGGCTAATTGCGAATTAGCGCGACGATATTCTTCCAGAATTTCAATTCGATTACTCATCTTTCTCACGTCCTTAACCTAGTTTTATTTATGATTAGCTCGTGTCTCTAAATGACAAAAAGAATCATAACACTTAGGCTCGGATTTGTTAACGATAATCTTAATTTTTCTCAGCGAAATTCCAAAAGTGGCTAAAACAGACGGTCGGCTTGAAAGCGCTCTACTTCAGGGTTCCAGCGAATGATGGCATGAAGTACTTGCTGATCGACTGAACCTTAACGTTTTGCCCAGGTTCTGGTGCCGCAACAAACTGGTTATTCCCTAAGTAAATGGCATCGTGGTACGTGGCGCCCTTGGACCCCCAGAACAGGATGTCCCCTGGCTTAGCTGAACCCACGGAATGCGTTGACACGTATGCTTCTTGGGAAACCGTGTTATGTGGCAGACTGACACCCAAAGCATGTTGGTAAACATACGCCACTAACCCGGAGCAGTCCATCCCACTCAACGAAGAGCCACCCCAAACGTAAGGGATGTTGGCAGAGGCTAATTTCAACGCCAAACCCGTAACTGAGCCAGAGGTTAAGCGGGTCTAGAATTTTTGGTGTTGGAAAGTATTTCCATTCCAAAAGTACTAGGCCCTTTTTGATAACAAAAAAAGGCATCTAAGCCTCCCTAGTGCTATGCTTTAAGCGACGAAACTCAAGATAAGCGGGGTAGGAATAGATGTCTCAACTGGATAATACACTTAAATTACTGGGAATTACAGACACAAACATTCAGGTGTTCGGTACTCGTGAGGAATTTCATGGTCGGGGCTCGGGTCGCAAAAAGTATTTGGTCATCCAGGCAGAGCTTACCTACACACTCAGGCGCTGTCCCAGCTGTGGATACAATACGTTGCACCCTAACGGACACAAGCTCACTCATGTCCACATTGCAGGACCCATGGACCGGCCCGTAATTCTAGAGCTAAACAAGCAACGCTGGCGTTGTAGTAACTGCCATAGCACTTGTACGGCCACCACTCCAGTGGTATCAACCAACCACGCCATCGGTCACGGACTAGCGACTCATGTGCTGAAGCTAGCCAGTAAATCACTCCCGGCTAAGACTATCGCCAGTCTCACCGGTATTTCGACAAACTCAGTTCAGCGTATTTTGACGGCTAATATTCATCCACACGCGAGCCGCCGGTTACCGATTAATCTATGCTTTGATGAATTCCGTTCCACGCACGGCTCCATGTCGTTTATTTGCATTGACGCCGACACTCACAAATCAGTTAAAGTACTTAGCGACCGCCTTAATAGAACCATCAAACAGTTCTTTCTTAGTCAGTACAGCACCGCAGAACGGACCGCGGTTCAACGCGTCATCATGGACATGAACGCCTCCTATCAGGCATTCGTGCACGAACTATTCCCTAACGCCGAACTCATTATTGATCGGTTCCACATTATTCAATTAATGGGCCGGACGATGGATACCATTCGCACTCAATGTTTAAAGCAACTCGACAAGCATTCGCGGGAATATAAAGTACTGAAATCACTATGGCGCCTATTCCACAAGGCCAACCCTGACGCACAAAAGAGCCGCTACCTCTTCGGCCTGAATGAGTACTTGACCGAACAGAACGCTATTGATATTGGAACCGATGCGTTTCCGGCCTTCAAAACAGCTTATGAAACCTACATCGATCTCCACGATGCTTTGATGGGGCGTCACGCTGATGAACTCAAGAATATCATCACTAACTATCAGCCTAACGGCACGCACCTAGATACGGCCATGCATACCCTACGAAAGAATCTTAATGGAGTAATTAACGCCGCCAAATCGTCCTACTCTAACGGACCGATAGAGGGCATCAACCGTAAGATCAAGGAGCTCAAACGTGCTTGTTATGGCTTATCCAATCAGGCCAATATGTTCACACGCGTCTACCAGCTGATTGCCTAGATTATCTACCACAATAACGTCACGATGGTAGGCTTATTTGTTATGCCTTCAAGTACGATATTCAGACAACACACCAGATTAAACGCCGCAACTAATAAAACAACAAAAAAGATCTCCCACACGAGGAGATCTCCAAAGGATAGAAACTATCCTTCAACACCATTTGACAAACTTCCGGTTAAGCCGGCCGTACTGGTCTTCTTCTTGGTGCTGGTGCTCGTCGCAACGGTACTTGAACTAGCCGCTGCACTACTACTGGTGCTGGTTGACCCTTGGGCACTAGAAGCCGTCGTGGATTGACGAGCCACCGCAGAACGCGTGGTCGTCTTCAAGCGCTTCGTCTTCTTGGTCGTCGTCGTGGCCGTTGCATTTTGACTACCCGTTGTCACGGATTGACTGGTTGCGGCTGGTTGACTCTGACTGGTTTGACTTGCGGTTGCCTGGCTTTGCGTTGCTTGACTTTGAACTGATTGGCTTTGACTCGTCGTCTTTGGCGCTGCCATCCGACTCTGCCGAGCTGGCTTCACGCTGCTTGCGGTTGCCTGACTACTACTGCTAGTCACGCTGGCACTAGTACTCGTCGTGGAAGACGTCGTTGAAGGCGTCTGAGCGGCCGTAGAAGACGTTTGTGCGGCTGCACTGCTCGTTGATGCTGATTGAGTGACCTTAGCTTGAGACGGCTGTTGAACGACTTGTGCGACCTGCGTGTGTTTCATGGTCTTAGTTGTCTTGGTTGCCGCTGACTGACGCGTTGCACTTGATGACGTTGAGGCAGCGGTTTGGGCCTTGCTCGTCGCCGTTTGTTGACTAGTGCTGTGCGTTGACGAGGTTGCGGCTTGACTAGTGGCCTGTGACGTTACCGATTGACTCGATTGACTACTGGTTGCGGCAGTCTGTTGCTTTTGCTTGCTAGCGGCTGCCTGTTGTGCGGCCACGATTTGTGCCTGCACGGCGTTGGCCTTCTGCGTCGTTTGCCGCGTTGCACTAGTCTTTGGCGTTGCGCTAGTTGTTTGTGTCTGACTGGTCTTATTCGCTGACGTTTGTGGAATCGTTAATTTCTGACCGACACTCAGCATATCGCCAGTAAGCTTATTGGCCTTCTGCAGTTGTGCCACGGAAATGTGATACGTCTGGGCGAGGTCCCACAGGGTATCCCCAGACTTGACGGTGTACGTCTTCGTGGTCTTGGCGGACTTCACTTGAAGCCGTTGGCCCACGAAGATCAGATCTGTCTTGGCATCGATTGAATTCTGTTGTTCTAAGTCCTGAACGGAGACCCCGAGTTTTTGTGAAAGATCCCACACGGTATCCCCTTGCTTCACCTGGATGCTATCCGCATTTGCGGTAATCGTTGCGCCCGCCGCGAATGCCCCAATGGCACCGACGACGCCAACAACTGCTTTTGTCTTTCGTTGTCCTGTACTCATCTTCACCAACACGTCCTTTTATGACTTTAGATTTTCAAACAAATTTGAACACGGGTTGTCAAACGAAAATTCAGTTCGCACCCCAGTCGTTCATAGTCAATACGAATCACAAACTAATATTACCACACGTTTTTCCAGTTTATTGTGAAATATTAAGGAATTATTAACGGATTTTTACTGATAAACTGATGTTCCCTTCAGTCCTTTCTGAAAGAAATTGTTATCTTGAAAACGCTTTAAATCAGTGATTTTCGGCTGATCATTGCTGAAACGTCTGTTCTTTTTCATCCTTCAACCGATTACGTGTCACTGCCACGAATTTGCAAAATTGTGATATTTCACTGTCACTTGCAAGATACAAGTGAATATTGATGTCGCTTTCTGTATCGTACAACTATCGGGACGATCGCCTAGCTTGTGAAATTTAAAAATCTGCACAAAAAAAGCGGGCGTCACCCGCCCGTTTATTTGTTAAGTCGCTATTCTTACTGAAATTAACCGAATAATCCCTTGAACCAGTTGACAATCTTTTGCCAAATTTGGACCACAAAATTCTCGGCTTTTTGCGCATCTGCACTATTGGCAAAATCCTTCACACCAGCCATTTTATCACCGATACTATTTGCCAGGTTATTGGCAACGTTCGTGACGTTGGAGATGTAGTTCTTACTGGTGGAGACCGGCGCTTGTTGCACCTTGCTCAAGGCAATGGCAATGTTGGTGATCTGCGTGGAACTGGTCTGACCGTCAATCCCTTGCTTGGCCAGTGCCTTTTGCAGCATCGCTTCAATGTCTGCCTTAGTGGCGAGGTCATTACCGTCTTGCCGTTGCTTGGCCAGATCTGACGATACCGACCCTACCGCGGACATCAATTTCCCAGGGTACTTCTTATTGCTACTGTTGGAATCGATTGCCGGTTGCGTGGCATCTAAGACACCGTTGGCCGCCTGCGTGTTTTCGGAGTTCAACGTCAATCCGTCAGACGCTAAGGCCTTGTAGACCCCGGTTAGCGCGGATTCACCGGAAACCGACTTGTCGGCCGTGACGGTGATGATGACATCCTTGACCCCCGCCATCGTGGCGACCATGGCGTATTGTTGCGAGGTCACTTCCGTAATGTTATTGCTACCATTATATTCGGCGATATTGACCTTGACCCCGGTTCCGGGATCAGCGGGTGCCAGCGCTACGGAACTGATCATGCTAGCGTCCGTGGTCCCAGCTGAGTTCAAATACTGCGCGTAGTCGCTACCAGTCGCAGTCAACGCCGTGTAGTTGGATTTGACACCGAGCGCCGTCGCGACGGCATCCTTGTCTTCACTAGCCAGCCCCGCACCGTAAACCACGTAGGCTTTCGACAGTGCCTTGGTCTGGACCGTACTACCGCTCGTGGCGGAACTACTGGTACTAGTGGTGGCATCCGTCGTATCGGCGTGAACCGCCAACGTTTGCCCGCCAATGCCC
Organism: Levilactobacillus brevis; assembly: GCA_003666485.1. Taxonomy (GTDB): domain Bacteria; phylum Bacillota; class Bacilli; order Lactobacillales; family Lactobacillaceae; genus Levilactobacillus; species Levilactobacillus yiduensis. Next base: position 1,812,321 of record CP032931.1, on the reverse strand, counting down.
ACGGCTAAAGCAGCCACCGCTAGGCCTAAAATAACGCGTTTTATCTTCATGAGTAATCCCTCTCTTTTCATTGGGAGTCACTTCCCCTTGAAACAAGTATAGCAGGTCCCCACCACCTGCGTGAGTTCCTGCCATGAATTTAGAAAATTCTTCAACTTCAGTTTATTGCCAAAAACGCCGGGCACCCGCATACTCAGGCGCCAATTCCGTCGTAGTGAGTGGGGCCATTTCCACCGTCTTGCCTGGCTTGGGCGCGTGGAGCATTTGGCCGTTGCCCGCGTACATCCCCACGTGATGGGCTTGTCCCGTCCCGTGATCATGGGCAAAGAAGACCAGGTCGCCAATCACCAGTTCCTCAGGCGCCACGGGATAGCCATTGGCAAATTGATCCTGCGTGTCCCGGGGAATCGTGTACCCCAATGCCCGGTGCAGCGCGTAGATCAAGCCGGAACAGTCAAATCCTTGTGGCGTAATGCCACCCCAGAGGTACGGCGTGTCAATGAACTGCTGGCCCAACATCAAGAGCCGGCGACCATCGTCTGCCCCACTGATGCCCAATTTGGCTACGTCGGCCGCAATCCAGCCCTTGCCCAGTGGTGTCACGACTTGAATCCAGTCATCGTCCTGGCCAGTGGTCGTTAGAATCGTCCCCAGTGGCAGATCCAATAAGGGGTTGCGGTCGGCATCTAGTAATGCCGTAACTGGATGGACCAACCGAACCGTCGTGGTTGGGTACTCGAGTTCTTCGTCACTGGCGGTCAGTTGGGTCAATGGCAGCCAGCCGGGGTAGCCCCGCCGTTCTTGGCGACCATTTTGCCGCGTAACGAAGACGTGCGCCCATTCGCCTTCAACCCGGTCCAAAATGACCCGGTCGTTGAACAAGGCCTCCGTCACCGTTCGATTGCGGTCGGCTAACTGTTCTTTTTCTGCGGGCTTCAGGCTTGCTAACCACGCCGTCAGGTCCCCATTTTTCAAGTAAGGTCGATCTGTTTTTGTTACGGCCGTTGGTGCTGACCAGACTAGCGCCGTCGGTACCTTGATCCGTCGAATCTCCATTAAAAACCGCCTCCAGTATCTTTACCCCCAATATACCAATAATTTAACCAACTTACTAGATTATCCCGACACCTTTCCCGATTTTTTTGCTGATTTTTCGTATTTGGGGAAATCATTGTGGGTTCTGACGCGTTACTCTTGGTTCCAGTGATAAACGGCAAGTCCTTGAACGCCAGGTAGTCCATGCTGGCCGCCTTGCCGTTCGCCAAATTTGGACCGTGACGCTGTGGGAAGGACCGGTCGAAGCCAAAGGGCGGTCTTCAACCTCGCTTCGAGCCGAAAGTCACGTCTCGAAGACGCCAGTTTCCAAGCAGACCACTTGCAAACTCCCACGGCTGAGTCCAAATTTAGCTCACTCTCGGCTACGTGGCAGATGACCCACTAATGTAGATAAGCGTTGCTATTCCAGCGATGTTCCTACTAACGCTATTAGTCGATCACAGACATAATCGAAGGCCATCCGAGATGAAGACTGCTGTGACAACAATGTTTGCTGAGCGTTTTACCCCAATTTACAGCTGAATGCTGGTTGACTCCAGTGGATGAGTGCTTACCAGTACTAAACCATGGATTAATCCAAAACCAACCGTAAGATCAGAGACACAAAGGGTCAAACCAGTTGTCGATTAGCAATCACACATTTGGCGGACGGTAGGCGGCCAGCACAGACCACCTGACGTTCAAAGACTAGTTTTCCTGCAACCTTTAGTTAAGAAAAGAAAGCAAAACAGACCGTGACCACTGCCACCGTCTGCTTCACTAACATCCCTATTTTTTCCGATAATCGATTCCCCGAATACAGCGTTTACAGCGCGAGATACGCTTCCACAACGCGTTCTGGTGTGAACCCTGCCATGGCAGTGACAGCCTCGCCCGGACCGCTGGCGCCGAATTGTTCCTGCGTCAACATGGTGCCGTCCAAGCCGGTGTATTGGCACCAACCCAACCCGCTGGCCATTTCGATAGCGACCCGGCGGCGCAAGTGTGACGGTAAGATCCGTTCACGGTAGTCCACCGACTGGGCATTGAAGCGTTCAAAACTTGGAATGGAAACGACCCGCACGTCGTGACCCAATTCGCTTAATTTTTCCTGGGCTGCTAACGCCAGATTAACTTCAGAACCCGAGGCCATCAAAATCCCTTCGGCTTGGTCATGGGCGTCGGCGACCACATAGCCACCACGTTTGACCCCTGCCTTAACAGCGGCTGGTTTGGGCAGCGTGGCTAAGCCTTGCCGGGACAAGACGATGGCCGTTGGATGGTCCGTCGCTTGAACCGCCGCCAGCCAAGCCGCTGCGGTCTCGTTGCCATCGGCCGGGCGGTAAACCGTCAAGCCTGGAATTGCGCGTAATGCGGCTAACTGTTCCACTGGTTCGTGGGTCGGCCCATCTTCCCCCACGGCCAAAGAATCGTGCGTGAAGACGTAGGTCACGGGCAGATGTTGCAGGGCTGCCAACCGAATCGCCGGCTTCATGTAGTCGGAGAAGACGAAGAACGTTGAGCCATACACTTGCGTACCGCCATGCAAAGCGATACCGTTCAAGGCCGCCGCTTCCGCAAATTCACGAACGCCGAACCATAGATTCTTGCCTTGTGGATTCTCCACGCTGAACCGGTCACTGTCACTCACCGCCGTCTTGTTGGAGCTAAACAAGTCCGCCGAGCCCCCCCACAGATTCGGGAGTGCCGCACTGAGCTTTTGGAGCACCTCATGGCCACTAGCACGTGAGGCCAGCTTATCCTTCTTGTAATAGGTCGGCAACTGGTCGGCCAAATCTTCTGGTAAGGTCTTGCTGACGCCTTGGGCAAATTGGGCGGCTAATTCTGGTTGCACGTCTGAATAACGCGCGACCAAGTTAGACCATTCCTGATGGCTTGCCCAACCCCGAGCCTTGATCGTGGTCATGAAGCGTTCGTGAACCGCGGCTGGCACCGTGAAGGGATCACAGTTCCAGTTGTAATGGGCCCGCGTCGTTGCTAAATCCGCTTCACTGAGCGGGGCACCGTGAACCTTGTTCGTTCCGGCGTTGGGGCTCCCGGCCCCGATTTGCGTCTTCACTTCGATCAGCGTTGGCCCGCTTTGGGCGTTCTTAGCCAACCGAATAGCCCGGTCGATTGCTGTCAGGTCTTCGCCGTCGTCCACGCGTAAGTAGTTCCAACCGTAGCTTTCGAACCGTGCGGCTACATCGTCATGGCAGGCGTTGCTAAGCGGCCCGTCCAGCGAAATATCGTTGGAATCATATAAGACAATCAGCTTGTGCAACTGTAATTGGCCGGCCAAGCTGGCAGCTTCGGCAGCCACGCCTTCCATCAGGTCGCCGTCCCCACACAACGCGTAGGTGTAGTGGTCAACCACATTTAAGTCGGGTTGATTATACGTTGCTCGCAAATGGCTCTCGGCCATCGCCATCCCCACGGCCATCCCAATGCCTTGCCCCAATGGCCCGGTCGTGGCGTCCACGCCAGGCGTCACGCCAAATTCCGGGTGACCGGGCGTCTTACTGCCCAGTTGCCGGAAATTCATCAGGTCGTCGCGACCCAACGCAAAGCCACTCAGGTGTAACAGGCTGTACAACATCGCGGAACCGTGGCCCGCAGACAGGACGAACCGGTCACGATTGAACCACTGCGGAAATGAGGGATCGACCCGCAAATGCCGCGAGAATAACACGTACGCCATGGGCGCTGCCCCCAACGGCAACCCCGGGTGACCGGAGTGGGCCCGCGAAATCATGTCCATGCTGAGCATCCGCACGGCCGTGACCGCTTGGGTGTCCGTTTCGTCAAAATTCACTTGGTTAGTAACGACTTCTTCATTCAACATTTTTAAATAACCTCACTTAAATCGGCCGGACCAATCACAGCCTAGTTTTTGGTTGATGGCACAAATCCATTGATTTTACCGGTAAAAATCGATTTCGTTCATCGACTTTCATTACTATACCAATTTAAATTAATTAATGCAACCCCTCTCATAGAAGTTGTTGTACCGGGGATTGTCTTTGAATAAAGTCGAATATACCAAATAGACCGATTCGTCTTAGTTGCAACCGGTTGTCCCAAAACGCAAAAAAAATCACCAACTTTTCCGAAAATTTCGGTTAAGTTGGTGATTTTACGAATTATTTTCTGTAAGCTTACTTTTTGCTAGCTGCTTCGATCTCCGCAACGGTTGGAATCGATGGCATAGCCCCTAAGCCTTGCACAGTCAAGGAGCTGGCACGTTGGGCAAAGACCAGCGCAGTGGCTACGTTGCTCAGGTCAGGCTTCAGTTGTGAGCTGAGGGCCCCGATAAAGGTATCCCCGGCCGCCGTCGTGTCCACGGCCTTGACCTTGAAGGCTGGCACGAAGCCAGAAGCTTGTTCGGTGGCGTAGTAAGCACCCTTACTGCCGACCGTGATGATCAGGTTCTTCACGCCCATTTCACGGAATTTCTTGGCATTGGCATCCATGGAGGCTTCGTCGGTGACTTCGATACCAGTCAGTTCAGCACTTTCCGTTTCGTTGGGTACGACCAGGTCCGTGACCTTCAGGATCTCTGGGTCGATCGTTGCGGCGGGTGCTGGGTTCAAGATGGTCGTCACGCCGTGTTGTTTTGCCAGCTTAAAGGCGGCTAACGTTGCGGCTTGTGGCGTTTCGAACTGGGTCACTAAGAAGTCCGCCTTGGCGATTTCGTCTTCGCGTGCTTCAACTTCCGCTGCCTTGATCTGTTGATTAGAGCCCCCGTACACCAAGATACTGTTCTGGCCCGCTTCGTCCAATAAGATAAAAGCGGAACCCGTGCCGACCGTCTTGTCAGTGATGATGGCGCTGGTATCGATACCGTCGTTATTCAGGGATTCAACCATGAAGCGACCGGCATCGTCATTGCCGACCTTCCCAATGAAGCTGGTTTCGGCGCCGGCCCGAGCAGCAGCAACGGCCTGGTTCGCACCCTTCCCACCAGCGGCACTACTCTTGTTTTCAGTTGACAACGTTTCTCCTGGCTGAGGCATCCGAGCCACACGCAGGGTCGTATCGACGTTCAAGCTTCCCAGAACCGTAACTTTATTTGACATAATGTACCTTCACTCCTTAAACAGTGTCCGATTTTGTAAAACGTTTTACTCCATGCTGACACACCGGAGGTAAACGTTTAGATTACCCCTAGCGTATCATGTTTCGAAAAGGCTTACAAGAACTAATTGAAATTTATTTCAGTGGCGCCGTACTCTCGCGCTCTTGCAGATTGACTGGTAGGTCGACCAGCTGGGCCGCTTGCCGTTGGTCCTTGATCCGGTTGATCAATAACCCCGTCGCTTGCTGACCCATCGTAACGACCGGTTGGTGAATGGTCGTCAGCTTGGGCACCACGTACTCATCCAGGTCGATATCATCGTAGCCCAGCACCGAAATGTCTTGGGGCACGCGAACGCCCTGTTCATGCAGGCCACGCATCAACCCCAGGGCCGTTTCGTCGTTGATGGCAAAGACTGCCGTCGGGTGTTGCGCCATCACGGCCGTTGTGGCCTGGTAGCCGCCTAATTTGGTCATCGGTGAATGGATCACGGCCGACTCAGCCAATTCGACGTGGTGCTCCGCCAGGCGCCGTTTGAACCCAGCCACCCGAATCTGCAGGTTTTGCGTGGGCTGGTCCGGCATCAAGACGACGATTCGCTGATGTCCCAGCGCCAGCAGATGATCAGCCGCCAGCTGACCGCCCTGCGCGTCATTGATTTGCACGCGGTCTAGGCTCGGCCCCCCATTTTGATCGATCAGCAGGTAAGGGATGCCGTTTTTCTTCAAAATGTTATCGATGGCCTCCCCTGTGATGGAGGCACTGGCAATGATCAACCCGTCGACCGCCCGCTTGATCAGCTCTTCGAGGTAATAGCTTTCCAGCTTTTCGTCGTGGTTGGCGCCAAAGATCAGCGGAATAAAATGGCGTTCCCGACTGGTCTCTTGGACACCGCGAATAAACATACTGAAAAAGGGGTTCCCCAGGTTGGGGACCAAGACCCCAATGGTTTGTGCCGACTTCATGATCAGGTTGCGGGCATTGAAGTCGGGGACGTATCCCATTTCTTCTTGCAACTGATGCACGCGCCGCCGCGTATCCAGACTGAAGCGTTCACCCTTGCCATTTAAAATTTGCGAAACCGTTGTGACTGAAACACCCGCCGCCTCGGCCAGGTCTCGAATCGTTACTTTCCGTGTCATAGTAACCCCCACCGTCTAGATTTAACTTCAGTTTCTGAAACGCTCGCCGCAACGACCCCGCGACAAACGCACATAGCGTAGCCTAAGTTTTATTATACCCCATGGCTCCTGGTTTTTTGCGACTATTTTTATGAAAATTGACACCCCAGTCATTTTCAAGCGCAAACTGCTGCGTCACCCCACGCCCTTCCCACAGCCATTGACGGATAGGCGCGCCTTAGTGACAAAAGAGGCATCAGACATTCACCCTAGATGAACGCCTGGTACCTCTCGTTTTTCGGCCAATTAAGCCTTTAAAATCTTATCAATTGCGGCCAATTCTTCTGGATCAAATTCCAGGTTTTGAACGGCCTTAACATTTTCTTGTAAATGGCTCGCCTTCGATGCCCCAGTGATGACACTGGTGATGACCGGGTTGTGTAAGAGCCAAGCCAACGCCATGTGGGACAACTTTTGCCCGCGACTGTGCGCAATCTTGTTCAGCGCTTGCAGCTTTTGGGTCATCTTGTCACGGCCATCGTCCAAGATGAATTCGTTGGACCAGTGAATGTCAACATCGGCGGGAATCCCGTCCAGGTATTTATCCGTCAACAGGCCTTCAGACAGTGGACCGTACGCAATCGCCCCAGCGTTGTTTTGCGCCAGCATGTCGAATAAGCCATCATCATTGGCCGTCTGATTCAACATGTTGTATGAGACTTGGTCGACCACAAACGGCGTGTGCAGGTCCTTAAAGATCTTGATCATCGCTTCTGCTTGTGGCTTGGTGTAGTTAGAAATCCCCACGTACAGCGTCTTGCCTTGCCGAACCAGGTCATTTAAGGCCACGGCCGTTTCTTCCGGCGAGGTTTCTGGGTCAAACCGGTGGCTATAGTAAATGTCCACGTAGTCCAAGCCTAACGCTTGCAGCGAGCGGTCCAAAGAAGCCGTCAGCGCCTTGCGGGAACTCATTTGCCCATAAGGCCCTGGCCACATGTGGAACCCGGCCTTACTACTGATGACCAATTCGTCACGGTAAGGCTTCAGTTCGCGCTTAAACACCTCACCAAAGAGACTTTCGGCCGCGTAAGAACCAGGACCATAGTTCGCCGCTAGGTCAAAACTAAAAATCCCGGCGTCAAAGGCCTTCAGGATAATGTCGCGGGTATCGCCATAGTTGGCGTTCTCCCCAAAACTATGCCACATCCCAAATGAGATGGCGGGTAATTGGAACCCGGTGTTCCCTGCCCGTCTGATTGGCATTTTTTCGTAACGGTGTTCATCTGCAAGATACATTCTGCCACATTCCTTTCCACTTATACCTAGAATAAAGTATAGAGAATTGGTGTGGACCAGTCAAGTTTCTTCTGCCTTTTTCTCCGGAATCGTTCGGGATTTGTCTAACCTATTTTGGTGACTGGTGACATTGTCCTTGCTGGCCGCCTTACCGTTCGCCAAATATGGGTCGTGTCGCTGTGGGCGGACGGGTCGAGCCAAAGTGCGGTCTCGACACCTCGGCTGAACCCATATTTGGCGAACTCTCGGCTACGGGAGATGGTTCACAGCAACGTAGAAGCACATCACCCAACACTACTGTATCAGCGCTTATGACATCCTTAACTACATATCAAAAAATCATGCGCTCCCACACTAGCTGCTGACGGGTTAGTCCAAACTCGGCTGAATACGTCATACCACCAGCACCGAGCATCTTCAGAGCTAGACAAAAAGAGCGTAGCCCCTGCTGTCACAACAGTCTTGACTACACCCTCATCGGTCATATTAACATTTTAAAGGATGAAACCCCCACCCCGCAGTGGACACCCACGACAGGTGAAGCCACTGGCTGACGGAGGCATTCTGGCAACGCTAGTGTCTTATTTCACCTTGGTATCGCTCAGCTTGACCGCTTGCGACACGTGGCCGCCCGTGGCCGCGAGCAACGCCTTGGCCTCGGCGATGGTGCCCTTGGTCTCAATCAATACGATGGCCAATGGCACATTGTTGTCGGAGCGTTCCAGGGCCCGTTCCGCAGCCAGCGTTGACGTTTGGGTCGCTTCAGCGATGATCTTCTTGGCCCGTTCAAACGTCTTATCGTTGGTTGGCACCACGTTGATCATCAGGTTTTGATAGACCTTGCCCGTCTTGATCATGATGCCCGTCGACAGCATGTTTAAGACCATCTTCTCGGCAGTCCCCGCCTTCAACAGCGTGGCTCCCGTGATGATCTCGGGGCCCACGACCGGCGTGATCGGGTAATCCGCCAGCTCTGCCAAGGGACTCCCTTCGATACACGAAAAGCCAATGCCCACCGCACCATGATCCTGCGCGAACCGTAGCGCTGCCAGCGTATACGCCGTTTGGCCCGAAGCCGCGCTGGCGATAACGATATCCTTGTCGGTCAAGTCAACGCCTGCCATATCGGCCTGGGCCATTTCAACGGAATCCTCTGCCGCCTTGACCGTGTGCGTCAGTGCGCTTCACCCCCGGCAATCAGCCCAAACGTCTGCTCGCCGCTCAAGCCATAGGTCGGTTGTAGCTCCGTGGCATCAATGACGCCCAGTCGACCAGAAGTGCCGGCCCCGACGTAGATCAGCCGGCCGCCCTGGTCAAACAGCGGATAGGCCGCATCAATGGCCGCGGCAATTTGGGGCAATTGCTTTTGCACGGCGCGTGCGACTCGGTGATCCTCCCGGTTGATTGTCGCAACCATCTCTAAAGTAGACTCCCGGTCAATGTGGGTAGACCGGTGATTACGTTGTTCTGTCAGTAAATCATCAAATTGCATAAGTGTCAGCCTCCAACTCCGATTAATTCTCGCGGTTATGTATTCGCTTTCATTCCCACTAATCTAGGTATAACATGTTTCATAATTAATTTCAATTACGATTTTGATTTCTGCGCAAGTTCACAAACTTTTTCGGAAAAATAAAAAAGCAGCTGACAATCGCCAACTACTTTCATAGAAAAACTCGTCTGTTCTTTTTTCGATTTACGTAAACTTAACTGAAAACTTTACTTTTCAACCTTCATCCACTGGTACCCGCGACTCATCCCCGCTGGATTCCAAACGTAACCGGAGACTTTGTCGTTCCACATTTCGACCGTGGCTGGTTGGTACAATGGGATGACCCCTTGTTGCGACATCAACCGCTTTTCGGCGTTGACCAGGTCTTGGTAACGAGCCGTTGGATCATTGGCATCCTTATTTTCAGACGCCTTGACGTAGCTGTCGTACTTGGCATCCGAAAAGTCACCGTTGTTATTGGTATTACCGGTGCTCATCAAGGATAGGAAGTTGATTGGGTCGGCGAAGTCCGCGCCCCAGTTCGTCAAGACCAGCTCGAAGTTCCCGGTGCTAGACCGGCTCAATCGCGTCTTGTAAGGCAACGTGTTGATCGTGACCTTCACGTTTGGCAGCTTCTGGAGTTCTGCTTGCACGTATTGGGCGACCGTCTTAGTCACGCTGGTATCGTCAGCCATCAGCGTCAGGTTCAGCTTCTTGGTGCCAGTGGCCTTGAGCCCCGCCTTCATCAACGTCTTGGCCTGTTTCAAATCATAGGTCACCCCAGACTTAACGTAGGCGTCCTTGGCAAAGTCGGCGTTGGTCTTCGGGTTACGTGACAGGTTTTGTGACACGAAGCCTAATGGTGCCTTGGACCCGTCGCGCAACACGCTCTTGGCCAGTTGTTCCTTATCGATCGCCATGGACAGTGCTTGCCGAACCTTCAAGTTCCGTAGCGCCTTAACCTTCTTTTGGTTCATCTGCATGTAGTAGGTGCTGCCACCAATGAAGGTCTTCATTTCCTTGTTGTTCTTCAGGTTAGCCACCTGCGTCCCGTCCAAGGTCGTGGCGTCCAATTCCTTCTTCTGGAAGAGGCTCAACCCGGTCGACGGGTCAGCGACCACTTGGAAATGCATCTGCTTTAACGTGATGCCCTTCTTGTCCCAGAACTTGGTGTTTTTCTTCAACGTCCAGCTCTGACTGGTCCCTTGCCACTTGGTCATGGTAAATGGCCCGTCGTACGCCGTTTGCTGGCTGGAATGACCGTAGTCACTGCCGTACTTCTCAACGACCTTTTGCTCCTGGGGGAAGAAGGTTGGGAAGGCCAGTAACAGCTTGAAATAAGCCACGGGTTTGCTTAAAGTGACCTGTAACGTGTGCTTATCAACGGCCTTAACCCCCAATTGACTCGGTGCGACCTTGCCGTTTTGAACCTGGTTAAAGTTCTTGATGCCGGCCAGCAAGTACGCATACTCGGAAGCCGTCTTCGGGTTGGCCGTCCGCCGCCAGGAGTAAACGAAGTCCTGGGCCGTGACCGGCTTGCCGTCGTTCCAGTGGTTATCGGACCGCAGTTTAAACGTATACTGCTTACCGTCCTTGGACTTGGTCATCTTCGTGGCCAGTGCGTTGACCAATTTTTCATTCTTACCGAGCCGGTAGAGCCCTTCTTGCGTATGGTACAGCATGGTCAAACTGCTGGAATCCGATGCCTTTGACACATCCAGCGTGGTGACCTCTGCCTTGGCTGCGAGTTTGACCGACTGATCAGCCGCCAATTGCCCCGACTTGGACGTACTGGTCGAAGACTTACCGCAAGCGGCCAAGCCCCCAGCAACCAGTAACGCTGCCCCCATTAAAATACCTAGTTGTTTTCCCTTCAAAACGTTCGCTCCTCATTAATCTAAAATAGTCTGATGTAACAATTTTAACTTACCTGCGCGTTCAAATAAAGCCCCAAGCCTCAGGAGAACGGCTTCTTGTCCCTTACCGGCATTGAATTGGATGCCCAATGGTAGTCCTTCCGCCGTCACAGCCGTAGGGAGGCTCAGTGCCGGTTCACCGGTCAGGTTGGCCTGTTGGGTAAATGGCGACCGCGTCAGTGCGGGTAACCATTGGTCATAGATCAACTGCTTTTGCGCGGCCGGCTTCAGGCTGGCAATGTCGGCCATCTTGGCGGTGTTCTCCGCCGAAACCAAGGTATCCCCGACCTTAGGGGCTGCCCAGGCCGTGGTCGGCGTCAAGATCACTGGGTATTTGGCGTGCAATTGTGCCATTTGCCAAGCGGCTTGGTCCCACTGGCCTAACGACAAACTGTATTCCGCAGCCGTGGTGTTCAGCCCCGTCTGGTACAGTGCCCAGGTCAGTAGTTCCATGTCGTCGGCAGTCAGTGGCCGCCCCAGACCGGCTTGCATTTGGCCCATGAAGGCCGCCGTCTCACCAGCATTCATGGTGTAGTAGCTTTCCATCAGTGCCACACCGTCGATGGGGTTCTTGACCTCTTCCACGTCAAAGCCCTGATCACTCAGGAAGGTCACGGCGTCTCTGACCGCCTGGACAGCATCCGGACTGACCGGTGTCCCGACCGGCGATTCAGTCGTGTAGCCAATCACACCCGGTTGGACCGGTTGATCGAGTTGTGCCAGGAACCCGGGCCGTTCTAAGGGTTGCTGGAAGACCGCGGCCGGCTGAATCGTCTGCAGGCTGTCCAACAAGGCCGCCGTGTCGGCCATGGACCGGGTCAAGCCAAAGTCGATGGCTGCCCCTTCCCAGGATCGCCAGTCACCAGGACCAACGGGGACCCGGCCCCGCGTCGGCTTCAACCCAATCGTTCCGGACCATGATGATGGAATCCGAATCGACCCACCACCGTCACTGCCGGCAGCTAGCGGGACCATTCCAGCCGCCACGGCCGCACCGGCACCACCGGAGGATCCGCCGGGTTGATAGTCGGTGTTCCACGGGTTGTGGGCGTCACCGTAGATCTGTGCATCGGTAATGTTCTTAAAACCAAATTCCGGAAAATTGGTCTGCCCGATCACGATGAACCCCGCCCGTTGGAGCGCCTCCACGAAGAAGCTGGTCTGCTGCGCCACGTTGTCCTTTAACAACCGAGAGCCGCTGGTGCTCGATTCACCCTTGAGCTGTTGCCCCAATCCCTTGAGTAACAGAGGCACGCCCAAGAATGGCTGACCGTGGTCTTCCAGCGCTGCCGCCTCTTGTAACGCCTTATCGCGTCGCGTGGTAATGACCGCGTTGAGTGCCGGGTTCTGCCGGTCGATCTCCGCCAGCGCCCGTTCGATCAGTTCCTGGCTAGTGACCTCACCTGACCGTACACGTTTCGCCCAAGTCAACGCCGGGGTCCCAATCCAATCCGTAATTGCCAATACAACCGCCTCCTATAATCTATGTAACCCAGCCACGACGACCAAGTCGCAGCCAACCTTTACCTTCACTCACCAAGTTATTAAAAAATTTGTGACACGCATTAATGACCGGTAATCCTAAAGCAGCCACTAATTATTGGTAAGTTAATATCTTCATTCTACCACGTACTGGTTGTAAAAGCGTTTCCAAGTAGTTATACTTAAAAAGTCTTAGGTCACAAACTGAAAGGAATGAAAATTGATGAATAAGACGAAAAAATGGTTGGTTTTAGGTTTAGGGTTAAGCTTAGTGATGGGTGTCGGTCTCGTTGGTTGCGGGAAGTCCTCATCAGAGTCAACGAACACCAAGGTCGCTAACAAGAAGACCTTGATCGTGGCGACGTCCGGAACGCTGTATCCCACGTCGTTTCACACGTCCAAGAACAGCAAGCTGACTGGGTTCGACGTGGAAGTCGTTCGGGCGGTTGCCAAGGGCTTACATAAGAAAGTCCAGTTCAAGGAACTCAGTGTCGACGGCCAATTGACCGCGGTCAGCTCCGGTAAGGCTGACATGGCGGCCAACGACTTTGGTCTGTCCCCAGCCCGTAAGGATAAGTACGCCTTGTCCACGGTCTACAAGCACTCATTTAACAGTATCATGGTCCGCAACAGCAATGATTCCGGCATCCACAACTGGTCCGATATCAAAGGCAAGAAGTCTGCGGGTGAAGCTGGGACCGGTTATCAACGACTGGCGCAACAATTAGGGGCCAAACTGGTCAACTACGATAACGTCTCCAACGATGTTTACCTGAAAGATGTTAAGAATGGTAAAACCGATTTCATCATGAACGATTACTACCTGCAAAAATTGGCGTTGAAGGCTATCCCGAACAACGGCTTACACTTGGTCAAGAACATGTACTTCACCACCACCGATGACGGCCAAGGGGTCGGTATCTTGATGAAGAAGAGCAACACCAAGCTCAAGGCTGAAATCAACAAAGAAGTCAAGAAGCTCTTGAAGGACGGTACGATCAAGAAGTTGTCCGAGAAGTACTACGGCGCCGACGTGACAAAGAAGCCAAACGTCAAGATCGCCAAGAACTTCACGATCAAGTCCAAGTACACGGGCCAATAGAAAGACAGGTGGCGCCACTGTGCTCAAGTATTTCTCGATTCCGGGCTTCTTTAATGCCAAACTGGCGTGGTCGTCGATTCCCCAAATTCTAGCGGGCCTACCGATGACCATCTACCTGACCGTCATGGCCTTTGTGTTGGCCACCATCTTGGGGATGTTCCTCACGCTGGCTCAGCTCAGCCACATTCGGGTGCTCCACTGGATCGCGCGGGCGTACATCTCCTTCATGCGTGGCGTGCCGATGCTAGTTGTCTTGTTCATCGTCTACTTTGGCTTTGGCCTCACGGCGATTCCGGCGGCTATCATCTCGTTTACCATTGGTGCGGCGGCCTTCGTGTCCGAGGTCTTCCGGTCCTCGTTTCTGGGGATCGACCACGGGCAATACGAGGCGGCCTACTCGATTGGCTTACCCTATCGGAAAGTCATGCGGTTAATCATCATTCCACAAGCCTTCCGCATCAGCATTCCCGCGTTGGGCAACATCTTGCTCGACATGTTCAAGGGGACTTCGCTAGCCGCCATGATCACGGTGACCGAAATGTTCATGGACGCCAAGATCGTGGCCGGGGCCAATCAGGATTACATGACCATCTACATCACGATTGCCATCCTGTACTGGCTGTGCTGCGTGGTCTTGACGGCAGGACAGAATCAGCTGGAACGGTATTTAGACTATGACCGAAAAGCAATTCACATGAAAATGATTTAATGTTGGCGTGCGCGTGGATTCTTTAGCAGCTACTAGAAATGGTCCACCGAAAATTCTCGGTTGGGCCATTTTTTTCGCACCACTAGTAATCTCGTCAGCCTAAAAAGCGTGATTAGTGACCCACCCCATTGGGCGTCACCAATCACGCTTTGACTAGTTCATAGCTTATTGTTTTTGCCGACCGGTCACCTTGGTAAACAAGGAATCGACGGGTTCTTCGTGGTAAATCAGGTCGATGGCCTTACCGAACATCTCGCCGACGGACATGACGGCAAATTTATCACTTTGCTTGTCTTCTGGCAATTGAATCGAGTCGGTAATGACGACCTTCTTCAACACGGATTCGTTGATGCGTTGGGTCGCGTCACCCGACAGAACGGCGTGGGTAGCCGCTGCATAGACATCAGCTGCCCCAGCCTTCTTCAAGGCATCGGCGGACACCGTGATCCGAATGGCCGTGTCGATGATATCATCGACCAAGATGGCATGCTTCCCCTTGACATCGCCAATCACGGCCTCTGGGTGCGCCGTGTTTTCGGTATCGGAGCGGTTGTCGATGATTGCGATTGGGGCGCCCAACAGCTCGGCCAAGCGCCGAGCCCGACTAACCCCAGCATGGTCGGGGGCAACCACCACGATGTCTTCGTCCGCCAGACCGGTGTTCTTTTCAAAGTAGCTGGTCAATAACCGGTCGCTTTGCAGGTGGTCAACGGGGATGTCGAAGAAGCCTTGCAACTGAGCCGCGTGCAAGTCTAAGGCAATGACGCGGTTGACGCCGTCCATTTGCATCAACGACGCAATCAACTTGGCCGTAATTGGTTCACGCGACCGTGCTTTTCGGTCGGCCCGTGAATAGCCGTAGTATGGAATCACCACGTTGATCTTTTCCGCGCTTGCCCGCCGCGCGGCATCTACCATAATCAACAATTCCATCAGGTTCGTGTTAACGGGATCAGAAACGGATTGAATCAGGAACAATTCATCCCCCCGGATACTTTCGTCAATACTGATCTGAATCTCACCGTCACTAAAATGCTTGATTGTTGCCTTGCCTAGCTCTACCCCGGCCGCCTTCGCGATCTTTTCCGCGAGCGGACGGTTAGAATTCAACGCAAAGACTTTCATTCTACCAGCTTCGACGTGTTCTGCCATAACAGCCTCCCTGTGGGATCACCACAAAATTCATCTATTTTCTGTTCCTATTATCGCAATCTTTGCTCGGAAACGCAACGCTTGGCCTTGTAAATTTAGACCGATGGCATAAATTGTTTCGGGGAAATACCTTGCATCCCGATCATCGGGTCGATCTGCCGACTCAACACCAATTCCGGCGTCAAGCGATAATCCTTCGGCGTTGCTGGTTCCGGAGCAGCTTCAGTAGTCGTTGGTGCCGGGACAGGGGTCTCCGCGTCAGCCGGTTGGTCAGTCGCTGAAGGAGTTGTCTCACCTTCAGTTGCCGTTGGCTCAGCCGCTTCTGGTGCTTTAGCCGCCCCATCCGGGTCCAAAACCGTTTGAATCCGCGTCGTCAACGTGGTGTGGCGGTTGACGGACAGATTGGTGACACAGGCCTCGAAGGCTTGCGGTTCGCCAATCAGAATCAACATGTCCGCCGCTCGCGTCACCGCCGTGTACAACAGGTTACGCTGGAGCATGCGGTTATACTGGCCGACCATGGGGAGAATCACCATTTTGAACTCGGACCCCTGTGACTTGTGAATCGACATGCAGTAAGCCAACGTCAGACGGTTCCAGTCATTCTTGGCATAGGTGACCTCGGTCTGCTCAAAGGCAATCGTCAATTGGTCGCTTTTGGCCTTACTGTGTTTGTCACTGGCCAGGTCGATCCCGGTGATAACACCGATATCACCGTTGAACACGTTATTTTCCGGACTGTTGACCAGGTGTAAGACCTTGTCACCGATGCGGAATTTCTGGTTACGGAACTCAACTTCCTTTTGGCGGTCCGACTTCTTGGGGTTCAGGATGTCTTGGAGCACCACGTTCAACCGGTCGATGCCGGCCGACCCGCGGTACATCGGTGCCAACACCTGGATGTCACTGGCGCTGAAGCCCTTGGCGTGCGCCTTGCCCACGATTTGGTCGATAACGCTTTCCACCTGGTTGGCGTGGCAGGCGATGAAGGACCGGTCCTTTTGGTTCTGGGTGAAATCCGCTGGTAACTTACCCGCCTTGATGGCGTGGGCCAACGGGATGATGGACGAGCCATCCCCCTGCCGATAAATCGTGTCCAGTTGAATCTTTTGCAGTTGGTCGCTGGCCAACAGGTCGTGAAAGACCTGTCCCGGCCCCACGGACGGCAACTGGTCCTTATCCCCCACTAAGATGACCTGCATGCCAATCGGCACGGCCTTCAACAGTGTCTTCATCAAATAAACGTCGACCATCGACACCTCGTCGATGATCAGCAGGCCGCCCTCAAGGTCGTTGGTCGCGGCCTCATCGGGATCCGCCTCGCGACCCGTCAAGCCCAACAGCCGGTGAATCGTACTGGCAGGCAGGCCGGTCGATTCGCTCATGCGTTTAGCTGCCCGGCCAGTCGGTGCGGCCAGTAGGATGGGAAAGGGTTTATCTTTGTATTCGTTAATGTCTAGTGAGACCTCGTGTAACCGGGCGTATAAATTGACCAACCCGCGAATGATGGTGGTCTTCCCGGTCCCGGGTCCCCCCGTCAGCAGCATGACCTTGGCCTGAATCGCGGCGGTCAACGCGGCGGTTTGCGACTCGTCGTACACGATGTCATTTTGTTTCTCGACGATCCGGAGCTGCTTGTGAATCGCGTCCTCATTGAATTTGGCTGGCGTGTCGTCGCCCTTCAATAGGCGTTGAAGGTGTTTGGCAACCTGCCACTCTGCGTCATAGAGGGATTTCAAATAGATTCGTTGGTCATCACCAACGACCTTCTGTTGCTTGGCGAGTTCCAGGAGTTGGTCGGCCAACTTGTTGGGGTCGAGCCGCACATTGCGGGCATTTTCCAGCAGACTCAAAGCGTTGGCCAGTAACGGTTTGGCCGTGGTATAGGTGTCCCCGTTAGCCACCGACAGATCATTGAGCGTTTGTAATAGCCCCGCCTGTAAGCGTTCCGGCTTGTCGGCCGCATAACCCAGCTGCGTGGCAATTTGGTCCGCACGCCGGAAGCTCACCCCATTAATGTCCTCGGCCAACCGGTACGGATTTTCATGAATGACGTCCAACGTCTTTTCCTGGTAACGGTTATAAATGGCCGCCGCCAGCGTGCTCCCGAAGCCGTAGCCGTTCAGGCCGATGATGATCTGTTCCATCCCGTTGTTGGTCTGGAGTTGACTGACCAGCGTGGCCGCCACCTTTGGGGATAAGCCCAGTGGCTGGAGCACCGCCGAATCATTCAAGATTTCTTCAATGGCGTTGGTTCCCAGGGCATCAACGATTTTTTCCGCCGTCTTCTTGCCCAGGCCCGGGAAGTCCTCGCCACTCAAATAAGCCACGACCCCACTGCGCGTCGTTGGCGTTTCGTTTTGGTAATTGTCCGCTTGAAATTGCACGCCGTACTTGGGATGCTCCACGCGTTTGCCGGTAAACCGGTACGTCACGTCGTCCTTGATGTCAGCGAAGTTACCGGTCACCACGATCTCGTCTTCGTGCCAATCCAGACTGGTCTCCGACACCTTGACCAGCATGACCTTGTAAAAGCTATCGTTGCTGGCGAAAAAGACCGCACTGACGGTGCCGACCACGTAATCGGCCTGCTTGGTGTCATCCGCAAATAAATTGAGTGATTCGGTTGCCATCTGCTAGTCTGCTCCTTTACTGTGGCTTCTTGGGTGACCGTTGCGCTTGCACGAAGCGTTCGATGTCGGCCAGCCGCTTTTGCCCTTTGTCAAAATAAATCGGGTCTAGTTCCTTGGCCCGGGTAAAGTAGTCCTGATACGGTTCACCCTGGACCATGGCGACTAACCCGCGGTCAAATTGGGCGTGACCGTTCTTGGAATCGAGTGCCAAGACTTGATCGTAGTACTGGGCGGCTTGGGCCATGTTGCCCAATGCCAGGAGGTTTTCGGCCATCACTTGAAGGGTCGCCTCGTCCTTGGGCTGGCTGCCTAACGCAGTCAACGCAAAGGCCAGCGCGCGCTTGTGGTCCCCGTTAGCCATGTAACTTTGGGCCAACATCAGGTAACCGGCGCCCTTCCACTGGTCGTTCAACTGGTCGAATTGCTGGATTGCCTTGGGGTAGTCCTGCGCGGCATAATAAACGTTACCCAGACCGTAACGCAGCTTTTCCACCGTGGCCGGTTGGGCGTCAAACAGCCCCAGCGCCTTCATCAACAATTCTTCCGCCTGGGCGTAGGACTTCAAATCCACCAGCACCGTGGCCAGTTCATAGTAGGCGTCCGCATCCCCCGGATGGGTGTCGATGCGCTGGACCAATTGATGGACCAACTGTTCTGATTTTGCTTTATCCGCTTGGCGGTCAATTTTCTTCTCTGTCATTTTATCACCTAAATTGTATCGGTTGCCGTGGGTTTTGCCGTCAAAAAACTGGTGTCGTTCCAGTCAATTAGGTCGTAATGTTGCCCGTCTTGCGTCTCCAAAATGGTCACGCTGGTATTGCGCAGGCCACCACGTTTTCGTAGATCAGCCAGCGGCGTGCCCAACAGCCCGTTGATTTCGGCATTGAGCGCGGCCCCGTGACTGAAGATCAAGACGTTATCTTGCGGGGCGTTGTTGGCGGCCACAATCTTTTGGATAGCGGGCGTCATCCGGTCGATGACCTGGGTAAACGTCTCACCACCGATCTTAGCGGCATCGTATTGATCGGGATGGTTACGAAAGGCGTCTAATTCGGCTGGAAATTGCTTTCTCACGTCGTCAAAGGCCATCCCCTCCATCCGTCCCAGGTGGAACTCTTCCAGGCGGCTAACCAGCGTTAATGGCACCTGATGGTCAAGCGCCTGAATGACGTGTTGAGCCGTGACCCGCGCCCGCTTGATGGGACTGGCATAGGCGTGGGTAAACGGGATGTCCTTTAAGAAACGGCCAACCTGCCCCATTTGGTCGTAGCTTTCCGGTAATAGCGGTGAATCCCCGCCGGCGCCCTGAAATCGGCCCTCAAGATTCCACTGGGTCTTGCCATGACGAATAAAGTATAATTTCAAAATTTATTGCCGTCCTTTCCGTGAAGTCACATAGTCTATATTATGCCAGTTTTCGGCCGGTTTTCAAAGGAACTGGCTGAGAAAACGACAAAATTCGGCAGAAAATTTTACCACTAGCTGGTTTCGTCGCTGAGGGGGTCGTTCGCAGACACGCAGGTGGATGCTGGTCGCTATCCAGCTGGTCCCTTCACTATTACTAACGAAATGACATCGCCTTTTGTAACCCCGTGGTCCAGTTCTTAACCATTCCTTTAGAAGTCATTGCTGTCAGACAATTCAAGGCGATACAACAAGCGGTAGTCAGATGGCCGAACTGATTGGCTTCGGTCTAACGCATTGCTGCTGACAAATCTCAGTCCGCCGGAGGAGGCCAGGGATGGAGCCAGCTGTGTCGACGGTGTTAGCTGGCTCCTTTTGCCAGGTTACACCGTGGGGCGACTTGAAAGACTTGTGGTCTTGGCAAGGCTTTCAAGCGAACCGGAAGACCGCCCCTCAGGCTGGAGGTGTCCCCCATAGCAGGCGGAACCCCTGGCAGCCGCAGGCACTGGCTATCACTGTCTCCCAAGGTAGGCGGCCAGCAAGAACCGCAATGCAAAAAGAACCCAACCAACCGGCACGCTGCCAGTTCGTCAGGTTCTCAATTTAACGGATTAGATTAACTGTAACTCACGGTCCTTGTTGTAAGCAGCGTCAATGATGGCGCTCCCCAAGCACTCGTCGCCATTGTAGAACACAACGGCCTGACCAGGTGTGATGGCCCGGGCTGGATCATCGAATTCAACGGTGACCTGCTGGCCGTCCTCACTCAAGTGAACGGTCACGCCGGTATCCTTTTGCCGGTAACGGAACTTCGCCGTGCAGTGGAAGTCACTGCCGCGGTCGATCGTGTTGACCCAGTGAATGTCTGAGGCCGACAGATGCGTCGCGTACAGGTGGGAATTGTGGTAACCCTTGCCCACGTACAAAATGTTCTTGGTCAAGTCCTTACCGATCACGAACCAAGGCTCGTTGTCTTCACCGTCACCACCGATACCTAAGCCGCGCCGTTGACCGATCGTGTAGTACATCAAACCGGCGTGGTCACCCTTGACCTCACCGTCGACCGTCATCATCTTGCCGGGCTTGGCTGGCAGGTAGGTGTTCAAGAAGTCCTTGAAATGACCCTTTTCGCCGATAAAGCAGATCCCCATGGAATCCTTCTTATCAGCGGTGGCCAAACCAGCTTCCTTAGCGATCTCACGAACCTGTGGCTTAACCAAGTCACCGATTGGGAACATCACCCGATCCAACTGCTCCGTGGAGAGCTGGCTCAAGAAGTAAGTCTGATCCTTGTTCTGATCAACGGCACGCATTAAGTGGGCATCACCGTTCTCGTCACGCGTCAACTGGGCGTAATGGCCAGTTGCGATATAATCGGCACCGAGCTCCAAGGCGTAGTCCAAGAAAGCCTTGAACTTGATTTCCTTGTTGCAGATGACGTCTGGGTTCGGCGTCCGGCCCTTCTTGTACTCATCCAAGAAGTACGTGAACACGCGGTCCCAGTACTCCTTTTCAAAGTTGACGGAGTAGTAAGGAATGCCAATTTGTGAGGCAACCTTGGCTACGTCCTTGTAGTCTTCCGTGGCGGTACAAACCCCGTTCTCGTCCGTATCGTCCCAATTCTTCATGAAGACGCCGATCACGTCATAGCCCTGCTGCTTCAAGCGCAAAGCGACAACGGAGGAATCGACCCCGCCACTCATACCAACGACAACCCGTGTTTGGCTGTTGTCCTGCATGATATCACCATCATTTCTCTCAGATTCTGGAGAATCTACGATTTGAAGGTCGCATAAATCCAGTATTGCCTAGTTTACCCATTTTGCGGCGCTTTTGCAAGCCTGGCGTTCCCTGTCACCATCCCGCCAACTTGGTCATCCTCAGATTGGGCAAACTGCCCACACAGGTAGTAAATAGTTGGACGAAGGTGTATAGTTAAAATTACATTAGATTTTAATTAGTAACAGTTCATAATTGGAAGTGATCAGTTTGACAAGTCCCATCATCACCATCGATCACGTCAGCTTTGACTACGTGACCTACACCAAGCAAAGCGGGTTGCGTGGCAGCTGGCATGATTTATTTCACCGGCAAAAGCAGCGGGTGCCCGCCGTTCAAGACGTTTCCCTCCAAGTGGCCCCCGGTGAGATTCTCGGCCTGCTGGGGGCTAACGGCGCGGGCAAAACGACGTTGATCAAATTAATGACAGGGATTCTCCCCGTCAGCGCCGGTACCCTGTAGCTACTGGACGGCCAACAGCCCTTTCAAAAGCGGCCGGCTTTCTTACAGCGCATCGGCGTCATGCTCAGCCAAAAGAGTCAATTGGCCTGGGATCTGCCACCGCTGGATACGCTGGTGCTCCTGCGGGAGATCTACCACGTACCTCATGACCGGTTCACCACTTGGCTGGCCTTTCTTACTGAGCAACTGGCCGTAACCGAACAGTTGAAAGTCCCGGTACGGAAGTTGTCCTTGGGGCAACGGATCAAATTTGAATTGATTTGCGCGTTGATCCACACGCCGGAGATCTTGTTTCTCGACGAGCCGACCATTGGTATCGACGTCAGTAGTCAAGCCAACATCTACCGCTTCTTGCAGCAGCTCAATCGCGACACGCAGATGACCATCATTTTGACCAGCCACAACACCAAGGACATCGAGGCACTGGCACAACGGGTCGCCGTCATCAATTATGGGCACAAGATCTTCGAAGGTACGCCCAACGGCCTGATTGCCCGTTACGCGTCGGCTGCCACGCTGGAAGTCGTCACTGACGCGGCTTTGACCACTCTGCCCGCGCACGTGACTCGGGTGGACGACAGCCACTATTTGGTCGACGCGGCCGCCTTGTCAACGCTGCCCATCGACCCGCAACACATTCTCAGCGTCCACCGGCGTAATGGCAACCTGGATGACATTTTAACGCAATTGTTCTCCCAGGAGGTGGCCCCATGAAATACTGGCAAACGTTTCAAAACGCGCTGACGACGACCTTGACTTACCGCGGCAACCTCCTGCTACGCCTATTGACCGTGGGCCTCGACATCGCCGTGGCCAGCTTCATGTGGCTAGCCGTTTACCGCTTCAGTGACCAGGACAGTGTCGCTGGCATTGGCGCGTCACAAATGGTTATCTACTTGGCGGTAGTCAACGTGTTGGCTCTGATCTTCTCAGCCAGCCCAATTTTTACACTGAGCACGCTAATTCGTAACGGCAATCTATCCGTCATGCTACTGCGGCCCATCAATTACTTTCGCCAGAGCTTCTGGACCTACGCTGGCCAAGCGACGCCATATCTGGTCATCTACGGGCTGGCTATCGCGCTGATCAGTCCGGTTTTTCGCCACGGGTGGCGGATGGGGTTAAGCAGTCTCGTCCTCATCATCCTGACCTACGTCATGTTCTTCCTGTTGATTTCCGTCATCAGCCTGATCAGCTTTTGGTTGGTTCAGGTCTGGCCGCTCCGACCGGTCTTAAATGCCCTCTTCTTACTACTGGGTGGGCAAGCCTTCCCGCTACAGATTCTGCCGGCTAGCTGGCACTGGCTGACGGTCAACCCCTTTGCCTTGGCGGGCAACCAGTTGACCCTGCTATTACTGGGCAAACTCTCCGCACACCAACTGACGCTCGACATTGGCATGGCAACGCTGTGGTTAGTGCTCGCGTTAGTCTTGATCAAGGTGCTGTGGCGACGGGGAATCCAAACCTATGAGGGGGTCGGCAGTTAATGTTTAAAATCTATCGGGTGTTGGTCAGCCAAAGCTTGGCGGAAACCCTCTCCTATCGGTTCACCGCTGTCTTGACTGCCCTATTTGGCATCATGTTTTACGTGATCGAACTCATTACCGGGGGCGTGTACTTTTCATTTACCCCCACCATTTACGGTTGGCATTTTCTGGACTACTTAAATCTCATCACCACGGCCAACCTCATCAGCTACCTCTACCAGTTTCTCTTTGTCGCTGGGCACGAGGACTTAACCGACCAAATTCTGGACGGCAACCTCGATTATTCCCTGTTGCGGCCGGTGAATTCTTTTTGGTTCCATGCCAGCTACCGGGTCGACTTTCCATCGCTGGTCACACTAGTCTTGACGGCGGGAATCGAAACGGGAATTTTGCTCAAGCTCCGTCCCACCCCATTAAACCTGTTGGGCTATCTGGCGGCCGTCGTCGTGGGCGTTGCCTTCATCTTTGCCCTCAACCAAATCGTGGTGACCGCCGCCTTTTGGATCGACGGTATGACAGCGTTGGACGGGCTACCGGAAGACTTGATGTCCGCCTCCGCGCGGCCGGCGAAAATTTACCCGCGGCTCCTGCAACAAATCTTCCTGTGGATCATCCCCTCACTGGCCATCACCAACGTACCCGCCCAATTCGGCCACAACCACCCGAGCTGGCTGCTCGCATGGTCCGCTCTGGTGACCGGCGTACTGCTGGCACTATCCTATTGGGAGTGGCGTCGGGGCCTACTGCGCTACGTCTCCGCAAACTGACCTTTTCGGCGACACTTGCTCAAGATTCCGCCTCACCTAGAAATGGTGGAGACCAGCGCCTGCGGCTGCCAGGGGTTCCGCCTGCTATGGGGGACACCTCCAGCCCAGGCGCGGGCTTCCAGTTCGCTTGAAAGCCTGACCAAGACCGTCAGTCTCTCAAGTCGCCCCACGCTGTAACCTGGCACAAGACGCCAGCTAACACCGTCGACACAGCTGGCTCCACCCCTGACCTCCTCCGGCAAGGATGGCCGATAATGGTCAAATAGTTCTTCGGGCAGTGAACAATGGATTACCAATCGTTATCCCAGTTGTACCCCACAAGTGTTGCGGATGTGCATTAACGTAGCCGAGAGTGGCGCGAAAATGGGCTCAGCCGTGGGAGTTCCCTTAGCGGCGCGATTCATGCCGCTTAGGAAACTGGCGTCTTTGAGACGTGGGCCATCGGCTCAAAGCGAGGGCGAGACCGCTCTTTGGCTCGACCGGTCCGCCCACCGCGTTCCAGCCCATTTTTGCGCCACGGCAGGCGGAAATTCTCATCAGTCCATATTGTTAGAAAAGAAAAAATTGCTTGTCAGCGTTTGAACACTGGCAAGCAATTTTTATTTGGTCACTAATCTTTTTTCTGTAAGATCTCACGGTCAATCAAGTTTTGTAAAATAAAGTGGTATTGTTCCACGTTGCCCTCGGCATGGGAACCCTTGAAGATGTTGACGCGGGCGTTACCGGAGGCGTTGGTTGTGGACATCTTGAACCCACTGAGGTCCTTGGCCACGACGACCTTGAGCATTTGGTTCTTGTTGTACGGGGACGTCGGGTCGACCGAGCGCTCCAGCGTGTAGTTGCCGGCATTGGAGACTTGGAAGCCGACATCTTTTAGCGCGTATGGCTTGATGTTGGGGTGTAAGACGTAAGTATTCGTATCCCCCGTAATCTTCATTTCTTTTTCAAACAACATGTTACTTCACCTCTGTCTTTGAAAGTCGCTGAACGATGGCACTCACGTTCTTCACGAAAGCGTCGATGTCAGCGCTAGTCGTTTGGCTCCCAAAGGATAACCGAATCGACTCGGCAATCCGGGGACTGTCTTCGCCAAACATGGCGGTCAACACGTGTGACGGCTCAATGGACCCCGCCGTGCAGGCCGAACCGCCGGACACGGCAATGCCTGCCAGATCCAGGTTCGTTTGCATCACGTAGGTTGAAATGCCCTTGATCCAAATATTCAAGACGTGCTCCAGGTTGTCGCCGGTCAATGAGCCATTGATGTCAAAATCAACGCCATTGTCCTTGAGGCCCTGGACGACCTGTTCCTTGAAGCCGTGGAACCGGGCACGCTTTTCTGCTTTGACCTCGGGAGTCAATAGCTTAGCGGCCACGGCCATCCCAGCAATGGCGGGCACATTTTCCGTACCGGCCCGCCGCTTTTCTTCTTGGTCGCCACCCTTGATCAGGCTGGGGAAGTTGATGCCTTCGCGTTTGTACAAGAAGCCAATCATCTTGGGCCCGTTGATCTTGTGCGCCGACGTCGACAACATGTCGATGTGATCGCGTTGCACGTCGATGTCCAGTGACCCGTAGGCCTGCACGGCATCGGTGTGGAACCATGCTTGGTGGTCCTTTAAGATCTCGCCAATCTCGTGAATTGGCATCCGACTGCCGACCTCATTGTTGCCCATCATGATGGTGACCAGAATCGTGTCATCCCGCAAGGCAGCCTTGAAGTCATCCAGACTGATGCGACCGTGCTCGTCAACGGGCAAATAGGTCACGTCAAAGCCCTGTTCCTCCAAAGCGTGGAGTGGGCGCAACACGGCTTCGTGCTCAATAGCCGTGGTAATGATGTGCTTGCCCAGACTTTGCCGCGCGATAGCGGTTTGAGTGATTGCCGTGTTGTCGCTTTCGCTTCCGCCACTGGTGAAAATGATCTCTTCATCGTGAGCCGCGTTAATGCTCTTGGCGATAACCTGACGGCTGTTTTCCATCACGGTGTGTGCCTGACGCCCAAGGCCGTACAGCGTTGAGGCGTTGCCGTAAACGTTGGCCATCTTGTCGACCATTTCATTTAAAACTTCTGGGGCCATCGGTGTGGTGGCCGCGTTGTCCAGGTAGATTTCCCGGACGGCATTACTGTTATCAATGTGAATCTCTTGCACCCTAAAAACCTCCTGAAAGGCCCTGTGCTAGTTTTGTGCCGCTAGCAAGGCCAGTAACATTTGTGCAGAGCGGTGCCCCGCGTCAATAATAAAATCATCAAAGTTTACGCCAGAATCATTGTCGGCATTGTCGGACATGGCCCGCACGACGACATATGGCACGTCAAATTGGTGCGCCACTTGACCAACGGCAGCCCCCTCCATTTCACCGGACAAGGCATCTGGGAAATGGCCCATGATGTCCTTGATGGTCTCAGGACTATTCAAGAATTGGTCACCGGACACGATCAAGCCCAACTTGGTCTTCAAGCCCGTGTTGGCCGCAGCCGCCACGATCTTTTCGCCCCATTCTTTGGACGCTTCGAACCGTGCTGGTTGTTGTGGCAATTGGCCGTATTCGTAGCCAAAGGCCCGCGCGTCGGCATCGTGGTAAGCCGTTTCCGTTGAAACGACCACGTCACCGATGTTCAAGTCAGGTGCCAAGGCCCCAGCTGAACCAGAATTGATGACGATATCCACGTCAAATTGGGTAATCAAAAGCGCGGTCGTTAAACCCGCTTCCACTTTACCGATACCAGAACGGACCAAGACCACGCTTTGGTCGTGAATGGTCCCTTGGTAAAATTCCAGCCCGTGAATACTGGTCGTTTGGGCGTTGTCGAGTGCTTCGTGCAGTTCCTTAATTTCTTCTTCCATGGCGCAGAGAATGCCAAATGTCATGTCGTGTGTCCACTCCTATTCGTTTTGTCTTTTATTTTTACATTGTTATAGATCCGCCTACCGTTGCGCAAGCCTACAACGCATACATCACCAGTTGCCTGCGGCTGCCAGGGGTTCCGCCTGCTATGGGGAACACCTCCAGCCCAAATGCGGGCTTCCGGTTCGCTTTGAAGCCTGGCACGATTCGCCAGTCTTCAAAGTCGCCCCACGCTGTAACCTGGCACAAAACGCCAGCTAACACCGTCGACACAGCTGGCTCCACCCCTGGCCTCCTCCGGCAAGGTACATGATACCCTGTCAGACTAGAATAACCATGGCGGCCGACAACAACCAGCAATAACTAATCCGGGTGTTGGCCACCAGTATTACAAATGTGCACTAACTTCGCCGAGAGTGGAGCGAAAATGGGCTCAGCCGTGGGAGTTTGCTTAGCGGCGGGGTTCATGCCGCTTAGCAAACTGGCGTCTTTGAGACGCGGGCCACCGGCTCAAAGCGAGGGCGAGACCGCCCTGTGGCTCGACCGGTCCACCCACCGCGTTCCAGCCCATTTTCGCGCAACGGCAGGCGACCAGTCAAGCCTATCTTGGTCTTTTGGTCTTTAGTCTAAAAAGAACAGAATCAAATACACCGCCACAATCAAGAGAATCAGCCAGAAGATTGCCCAATTGAGGCGCGTCTTGAGCCGGTGCTGCTTGCTATCGGCTGGGCTGACCCGCTGCTCGTTGGGGTCATCGTCACTATCCGGCGCTGCTCCACCGTGGTTGCGCGCATATTCCTTTTCGACTTGGACTCGCTTGCGGTCGCGTTCTTGAAAGTCCTTTTCGGCCTGTTCCTGTTCCCGGCGATAATCCGCACGGGTCTTAGGCTGCCGACCGTCTTGCTCATCATCTGGATGCATTGCTGTCACCTACTTCTGTAATAACCAGTAATAGATGGCCGTAATCGTCTTGGCGTCGTTGATTTCGCCGCTGTCAATCATGGCCTGGGCTTGGTCTTTCGTGACCGTCAAGAGTTCCAGGTTTTCTCCCTGGTCCCGCGGTAATTCCGTGGTGACCGGCTTTAAGTCAGTTGCCAAAAAGAGCGTCATGTATTCGTCAGAGAACCCGACGCTGGAATAAAATCCGGTAATGCGTTTTAAATTGCCCGGTTGGTAGCGAATCTCTTCGTTAAGCTCCCGCATCACCGCGTGTTCCACGTTATCGGCGTCCCGACTATCTAACTTCCCAGCCGGAATCTCCAAGGTCGTCGCCGCGATGGGTGCCCGCCATTGCCGTTCCAAAATCATTTTGTTGTCGGCGGTCAGGGCCAAAATACCCACGGCCCCCGCATGACGCACGATCTCACGAGTCGCCGTGTCGCCATTTGGCAAACGGACCCGTTGCCGTTCCAGCTTAACGATGACGCCATCATACAATTCTTCTGTTGATTCAACGTGTTCTTCCAAATCCATCTTTACGCCTCCTCGCTACTCCCCGTCACAACAGGGGTAACTTTTGCCGCTTGGAGACCACGCATGCCTTGAACAATCACAAATTGCACGGTTTGGCCCACTTCTAGTTTTTTGAACCCTTCACCGACGATAGCCGTGTAGTACACGAATACGTCGCCGTCTGCGGGCGTGGTGATGAAACCAAAACCGCGTTGTTCACTGTAACTCTTTACTTTTCCGGTTAACATGCTTGATTCCTCCCATACATAGTCCAAATTATACTCGCTTGACCAGTCGACCGCAAACAATGGTTCTCCGCTTAGCATTTCCTTACCAATCGGTACATATTATTCCGCCTACCGTTGCGCGAAAATGGGCTGGAACGCGGTGGGCGGACCGGTCGAGCCAAAATTCGGTCTCGCCCTCGCTTTGAGCCGGTGGCCCACGTCTCAAAGACGCCAGTTTGCTAAGCGAAAAAGACCGCCGCTAAGCAAACTCCCACGGCTGAGCCCATTTTCGCTTCACTCTCGGCTACGGTGGTGCTCGTCAATAACGATTGCTGACTGTGACCGCAGCAATTGTTTACAGTCGTTATGTGCCGCCGAAGTCTCATCAATTTCGCCATAACCACCTAACCTGCCGGAGGTCGCCAGGGGTGGAGCCAGCTGTGTCGACGGTGTTGGCAGAGGTTTTATCTCTGCCTACAGCGTGGGACGACTTGGGAGACTGGCGGCCTTTGCCAGGCTTCCAAGCGAAGTGGAAGCCCGCTTCTCAGGCTGGAGCCGTTCCCCATAGCAGGTGGAACCCCTGGCAGCCGCAGGCATCTGGCAAGGCAAGTAGTCCATTTTCGCGCAACGGCAGGCGGCAGCTAACCATCATACCGAAACCCGAACGAAAAATGCCGACCACCAATGACTGGTAGTCGACATTTTGCTAATGCTTATTTTTCTTCAAAACCTTCAGTTGCCGTTTCGGGGTAGTTGGCCCGAACGATAGCGGCACAGCGGGCACAGAAGTGTGGGTAGTCTGAATCACTACCAACGTCTTCCTTGACCAACCGGCACCGTTCGCAAACCTCACCAGCAGCTGGCGTTACCTTCACGGCCATGTGGTCGAAGGTCAAGGCGTCAGCTGGGGCATCGGTCAACTTGGCAACATCTAAGCCGGAAACCAGCAGGATCTGTTGAACATTGACGTTCAACTTGTCCAGTAAGGCTTGCGCGTCGTCGTCAACGTATAAGTCGAGGTGCGCTTCCGCAGCCTTCCCAATCAATTTGGCATCCCGTGCTTCTTCCAACGCCTTTAAGACGTGGCTCCGCAAGGTCATGAAGCGATCCCAGGCAGACTTGTGCTCGTCATCTTCAACTTCATTTTCGTCGTCCATGTCCATCACGACTGGCATTTCAGCCAATTGGACGAATTCTTCTGGTTCTTTCAAGAAGCCCCAGATTTCTTCGGCCGTGTGTGGCAGGATCGGCGTGATCAGCTTGGTCAAGCTAACCGCGATTTGGTAGAAGACCGTTTGCATTGAGCGCCGGGCTGGACTGTCTTCGGCTTCGATGTACAAGACATCCTTGGCGAAGTCCAGGTAGAAGGCGGACAGGTCACTGACGACAAAGTTGTTCAATTCCTTGTTGATGTTCAGGAAGTCAAAGTTGTTGTAGTGGTCTTCCACACTCTTGGTGAAGGCGTTCAACTTGTAGAGCATGTGGCGGTCAACGGGTGTCAATTGGTCAAAGGCGACCGCGTCCTTTTCAGGATCGAAGTCGCTGGTGTTGGCCAACAAGTAACGCATCGTGTTCCGTAACTTCTTGTAGCTGTCGGAAATCTTCACGAAGGCTTCGGTGCTGACACGCACGTCGGCTGAGGTATCCACAGAAGTGACCCAGAGACGGACGATGTCGGCCCCCATCTTCTTGATGATCTCGTCTGGCGCAATCGTGTTACCGAGTGACTTGGACATCTTGTGGCCGTCTTTGTCCAACGTGAATCCTTGGGAAACGACCTGCTTGTAAGGTGCCTTGCCGGTAGCGGCCACACTGGTGATCAGACTTGAGTTGAACCAGCCCCGGTATTGGTCAGAGCCTTCCAGATACAGGTCGGCTGGGAAGTCGAGGTAGTCGCGTTCAGCCAAGACCCCTTGGTGAGACGAACCAGAGTCAAACCACACATCCATGATGTCGGTTTCCTTGGTGAATTCGCCATTAGGTGAGTGTTCGCTGGTAAAACCGTCTGGCAAGAGATCCTTCGCATCCCGTTTGAACCAGATGTTAGACCCATATTTGCCAAATAGATCAGCGACGTGGTTGACCGTTTCTGGCGTGATGATGGCCTCGCCGTCTTCGCCGTAGAAGATTGGCAGTGGCACACCCCAGACCCGTTGCCGGGAAATAACCCAGTCGCCACGGTCCTTGATCATGTTTGCCAGACGCCGTTTGCCCCAATCAGGTTGGAACTTCACGTCGTCTAACGTGGCCAAGATCTCGTCACGAATCTTGTCGACGGACGCAAACCATTGTGGCGTTGCCCGGAAGATGACGGGCTTCTTCGTCCGCCAGTCAAATGGATAGCTGTGTTCATAAGGCATGTACTTCAACAGGGCGTTGCTGGCCTTCAGCTTGTCCAAAGCGATTTGGTTGGCATCGTCATAGAAAACGCCGTCAAAATCAGGACCTGCTTCCGCCGTCATGTACCCTTGGTCGTTGACCGGTACCACAACGGGCAGATTGTAGAGCTTGCCGACATTAAAGTCGTCTTCCCCTAAACCTGGCGCCGTGTGGACCAAGCCAGTCCCTGTTTCAGTCGTAACGAAGTCGCCCAGCATCACGACCAGCTTGCGATCAGCGATGAATGGGTGTTGGGCGGTGATGTTCTCTAAGTCTTGACCCATCACGGTCTTCAAGACTTTGACATCTTCCCAGCCAAACAATTCAGCGTTCTTGTCGACCAATTCACGGGCTAAGACAAATTTCCGATCTTCGCCAGCGGGTTGTACCACGGCATATTCAATACCAGCGTCAATGGTGATCCCTTCAGAACCGGGAATCGTCCACGGCGTCGTGGTCCAAACGACCAGGTAGGTGTCGTTATCCAACACGCCCTTGCCATCAACGACTTGTTCGCCATAAAAGGCAGATGGTGAGGTCACGTCGTGGTATTCGACTTCGGCTTCAGCCATGGCTGATTCGGAAGACCAAGACCAGTAAACGGGCTTCTTACCCTTGTAAATCAACCCGCGCTTAGCCATTTCACCGAAGACACGGACTTCCGCAGCTTCAAATTCAGGCTTTAACGTCAAGTAAGGATCGTCCCAGGTACCGGCAACGCCCAAACGCTTGAAGCCTTCGCGTTGTTGGTCAACTTGCTTCAAGGCATATTCGCGACACAGGTCACGGAATTCGGCCGTCGACATCTTCTTACGGTCGTAGCCGGCCTTCGTCAATTGTTGTTCGATTGGCAAGCCATGGGTATCCCAACCAGGAACATAAGGTGCCCGGTAGCCGCTCATTGATTTGAACCGAACGATGATATCCTTGGAGATCTTGTTCATGGCATGGCCCATGTGAATAGGACCATTGGCGTATGGTGGCCCATCATGGAGAATAAAGGTGGGCTTCCCTTCATTTAATTTTTGCCGGGCTTCGTAAACTTTGTTTTCAGCCCAGATCTTTTGCCGGTCAACTTCTTTGACTGGTAAATTTCCGCGCATCTTAAACTTGGTCTTACCCAGGTTAAGCGTGTCTTTCACTCGCATACCGTGTTTCCTCCTTAAAATTTTTGTTCCTCGGTTGGTGAACCGGTGAGCTCAAGCCCAACGGCCTCAGCTCACCGGTCAACCGACCGTCTGTTTTACGTTAACATTGTCTTTGCTGGCCGCCTTGCCGTTCGCTAGATATGAGTCGGAACGCTGTGGGCGGACGGGCCGAGCCAAAGTACGGTCTCGACCCTCAGCTTGGAGCCGATAAATCGCGTCTCCAAGCTGCCAGTTTCCTAACCAGCAAAGTCCGCTACTTAGGAAACTCCCACGGCTGAACTCATATCTAGCGAACTATCGGCTTCGGTAGCGGTAACCATCGACTCTGGCAAGAACCCGTCAATTAGCAACCGTAGCAACTGGCTCACGGATAGTAACCAGCGACAAATTTGCGACCACGTGATGGCGACGCACAATCATGCCGGAGGTCGCCAGGGGTGGAGCCAGCTGTGTCGACGGTGTTGGCTGAGGTTCTGTCTCAGCCTACAGCGTGGGGCGACTTGAGAGAATCGCGGTCTTGGCGAGGCTTTCAAGCGAGCCGGAAGCCCGCCCTTTGGCTGGAGGTGTTCCCCATAGCAGGCGGAACCCCTGGCAGCCGCAGGCACTGGCTTGGCCAATTTAATTGACCACACAGCGTTCCGACTCATATTTGGCACCGCGGACGGCGGCCAAGCTCCACATTTTTCCCAAAACAAAAAACGGCCTCGTCGCAAGGGACGAAGTCGTTTTCGTGGTACCACCCAAATTTAGCGAACCCCGGGTAACCCCGGGACTCACCCTCAAACGACGTAACGTGCCGTTCACGCCACCGCTTACTATTGATTCAGCCGTGGAGCTTGGAGAAGTGATACCAGACAAAAAGAGCGGGTGTTAGCCTTCCACCGTCGCTAACTCGCTAGTACCATCTTTTTGTGAGGCGCCTTTCTCAGTGCCTATTGTTTGTCTTTATCAAATTGTGGTTGGTCATTGTCCGGGAAAATCACAACGGTTTCCCCATTGTCGTCCCCACTATCTGTGACGGGGGCTTCCGCGACCGGCGTGTCTTCAACCGGTTGGGATGCTTCTGAGTTTACGCCCTGAGCCCCTTCGTTGTCAAGCCGGTCGCCAACGACCTTCTTGATTTCCTCGTAGCTGGACATTGAGCCTTCCTTCAACAGGCTATCCCAGTCGTTGGACTTGACCACTTCCAGTTGGCTTTCCAACATGACTTGTAAGCGTTGGCGGAAGACCCGGGTGCTCTTCTTCAAGTCATCGGTCTCCACGGCCAACTTCTTGGCCCGCTTGGAGGCTTCATTCATGATCTGGTTACCCTTGTTCGTGGCTTCAGAAACGATGTCGGAGCTTTGCTTCTGGGCTTCGCGAATGATAATTTCCGATTCCTTTTGGGAGTTGGCCTTGACCTTATCGGCGGCCTCTTGCGCAACTAAGATGGATTGGTTCAAGGAATCCTTCAAGTCGTTAAAGTACTTGAGCTTTTCGTTGGCCGCATCCAGTTGTTCCTCTAATTCCTTGTTGTGGTTCAACGTGATTTGGTAATCCTTGATCACTTGATCTAAGAAATCATTGACCTCGTCAACGTTGTAACCGCGCATCTTGGTACCGAACTCTTTATTATGAATGTCTAATGGACTTAAAACCATTGCTCTGTTCCCTCCACATCTATTTCTGCAGTACCGCTAGGGTGACCCGAATCTTTTCTTTCTTGGTTCGGCCGCCAACTTCATCCAGCCGGATGCGGCCAAAGCCTCTGACGGAGACGATGTCCGCGACGTCTAATTCAAAATCTGGTTTCAGCGTTTCCGCCCAGTTCAACCGGACCTTGCCGCTTTCGATCAGTTCCTTGGCGCGGTGTCGTGACAAATGAAACCCGGTTCCCACGATATTGTCTAACCGCAGTGACGACAAGGTCGCCCCTTCAGTCTCCCACTCGTTCATGGGCACCAATAAATCATCCCAGGTATCCGGCTGTAGCCGAGCCTTGACGCGGCCGATGTGGTCCACTTGACCGACCAAATAGTCCGCCATCCCCGCTTCGGTGATGACTTGCCAATTCGTGCCATCGGTCAAAATATCCCCGAGAATCTCTCGCTCAATGCCGGCACCCAACAAGGTCCCTAAAATCTGACTGTGATGAAGCGTCGCGAATTTTACGGGGTAATCGACCTTAAGTACCGTCAGTTCAAAGTCCTGCGGCACCGGTTCGTAGTAATCCGGGTAAAATAACGCCCGCTGCATTTCAGCGTGTTCGTGACCGCCACTGAAGCGCACGTGCTGATCCGCCCGTTGCGCTAAGGTGGTCGCGATGTACACTTGCCGGGGGTTCAAGAAATGAGTGAGAACGGGACGATATTCGTCTTGAACTTGTTGAATCCAGCCGCCGATAGCGTCGATCAGGGGCGCCTCATCCGGTCGAAAATGTTGTAGGACATTCTCATCCAATTCCTTCCCCTCCTTTTCCTTATAAGATTAAGCCAAAAATCATTTGCTCTAACGCCGATAGTCCATACTGGACCAGCGTGAGCACGATAATGGCCACCACCGGCCCGAAGCCCAGCGGTCCCACCGAGACAAACTCAAAGTAACGGAGGAACGGCTCAACTAGCCGACCAATGATTTGACCAAACTTAGACTGATAGCCACCAGGGAGCCAACTGAGCAAGGCATACACCACGATCAACAGGATGTAGGCGCTCACGGCCCAGTTCAGGACTTTAAATAGCAAAAGTATGAATTGTATCACTGCGAAGCTCCTTTATTGTGTGACTTGAGTCCCGAGGTTAGCGGCGACATCGCCGCTGACCTCAAAGTTGTGGGGCGTACAGAGAAAGATCTGTTCACCGATCCGTTTGATTTCGCCACCCACGGCAAACGCGGTTCCGTTTAAGAAATCCACGATGCGTTGGGCCTGGGCTTCATCCACCCGGGCAAAATTCACGATGACGGCGTCCCCACCGGTAATTTGTTTCGCAATCGACTTGGCATCCGAATAGATTCGCGGTTCGCAGATCGCGATATGACTGGTACTTGGCTTTGCAGATCGCATGGCAACCACCTTTCGACTATCAACTGGCCGATTCGGGGTAGTTGGCGTTGACTGGGCTGTGGGGGCCGTTTTCGGCTCATCCTCATAGTCTTCGTCATACTCGTCGTTCATTCCGAAAAATTTGCTTAGACTAAACTTCTCCGCCATGGTACGCCACTCCTCTCAACACGAATTCTATCTGAGCTGCTATTACTTGCGCCGCCGTTTGAAGAATGGTGGCGTATCTTCACCCTGGTTATCGTCCCCCGCAGAGGTATCGTGTTCACTAGGGTTGAAGATGTTGAAATCAGGTTTGTCAACGCCGGCAAATTCATTGCTGGAGCTGTTGGTGCTCTTCGGTTCTGGCCGGTGCGCAGGTTCGCGAATATCCCAGTTGCCGAATGGATCCTTGTCGTTTTCTTGGGTTGGGGTCTCGTTACGACTGTCCGTTGAGCGGCTTGGTTGGTTGTCAGCACGGCGCGCTACGCGACTGTGTTGGGCAGCTTCCCGTTCTTCTTTCTTCTTGTCGATCCCGGTTGCAATTACCGTGACCCGCACTTCGTCGCCCAGGTCTTCGTCGATCGACGTCCCAAAGATGATGTTCACGTCGCTCGTCGCAGCATCGGAAACGATTTGAGAAGCCGCTTGAGCTTCAAATAAGGACAGGTCTGGACCACCGGTGATGTTCAACAGCACTTGTTCGGCACCATCGATAGACACTTCCAGCAGTGGTGAAGAGATGGCCTTCTTGGTGGCATCTTCCGTGCGGTTTTCGCCGTTGGCAGAGCCAATCCCCATCAAAGCCGCCCCTTGGTCTTTCATGACCGTCTTCACGTCGGCAAAGTCCAAGTTAACGTAACCAGGACTTGTGATCAAGTCAGAGATCCCTTGGACCCCTTGACGTAACACGTTGTCGGCTTCTTGGAAGGCTTCCATCATTGGGGTCTTCTTGTCCACGATTTCTAACAAACGGTTGTTGGCAATGACGATCAACGTGTCCACGTTTTCCTTCATTGCGGCGACCCCTTCAGCGGCGAAACGACCCCGCCGTGGGCCTTCAAAACTAAATGGCCGGGTCACAACACCCACCGTTAACGCACCGCCTTCTTTGGCGATCTTAGCCACGATTGGCGCAGCACCGTTCCCGGTACCACCGCCCATGCCGGCAGTGACGAAGACCATGTCGGCGCCTTGTAAGGCTTCGGTGATCTGTTCTTCGCTTTCTTCAGCGGCCTTGGCCCCAACTTCTGGGTTGGCACCCGCGCCAAGTCCCTTGGTCAATTTCGGCCCAAGTTGAATCTTGGTTTCGGCTTTTGAGGCTTCGAGGGCCTGCACATCCGTGTTGGCCACGATAAATTCGACACCCTTGACGTCTTCGGCGATCATCCGGTTGACGGCGTTGTTACCCCCGCCACCGACACCAATCACCTTAATGATTGCGCCGTTATTTTGAGCAGAATCTAGTGAGTATTCCATTTGTGTATTCCTCCATCTCGCGTTAGTCGAAGAAGTCGCTGAAGAACTTCTTGATACCTTCAGTCCGATTTTTCTTCTTTTTTGGTTTCGGTTGCTTACCCTGATTTGATTGCGCTGGTGCGGTCTGCTCAGCTTCAGCGGCCTGTTCACGTTGGCGAATCTCATCGGTTTCATCGGCTAGTTGGGTGGAGCCCGTCAAGGCACTCTTGATGAGCAGGTCGATCTCACTCAGCCCCCCAAAGTATTTCACTAAGGCCAGCGCCAGCGTAAAGGACGGATGACGCAACCCCATTTGATCTGGCACGTAAACCCGAACGTTTGTGTTAAATTCGTCGGTCGCCAAATCGGTGATGCCTGGCAAGGCGGCGACCCCACCAGTTAAGACGATACCACCGGGAAGCTCTAAGGCTTGCACCTTATCCAGGTTGGCCCGGAGGTGTTTGAAGATCTGGTCCAAACGGGCCTCAATGATCTCCGCTAAGTATTTTTCAGACACTGGCGTCGGTTGGCTTTGCCCAACCACGTCAACCGGGAACTCATCTTCATCACTGGCCTGCGTCGAATCAGCGTAACCGTAATCGCGCTTCAGCTTCTCAGCACTGTCCAGTGAGGTGTTTAGGACCACGGAAATATCCTTGGTGATAAACTGACCGCCCTCTTGATCCACATCAATGTATTTCAGTTGGTGGTCATGAATAACGGCAGCGGTGGATTGGCCACCGCCCAGGTCGATCAGGATCGTCCCAAAGTCTTGTTCCCCATCGTTCATGACCATCATGCCTTGGGCCATCGGGTTGATGACCGTGCCCCGTAACTTCAAGCCGGCTTGTTCCACGGCTTTGCGGGTGTTGTGCATAATCGTCTTGGGTCCGGTAAACAAGGTCCCGTGCAACTCTAATCGGACACCGACCATGCCGCGTGGATCCTTGATGCCGTCAAACCCGTCAACGACGAACTCATCGGACAAGATGTCAACGACTTCCCGTTCTGGCGGCAGGCTTTGAATCAAGGCTGCCGTCGCGACGTTACGCACGTCACGGCCGGTGATCTCGCGGGACTGGTCATCAATGGCAATCATGCCACTGCAAGGTTCAATTTTTAACATATTTGCGGGAATTCCCACAATCACATCGTGAATTTCGATGCTGGCCTTCTCTTCGGCTTGCCGGACGGCCCGTTGAATTGCTTCAGCGGCTTTGTCAATATCCACGATTACCCCGCGGCTGACACCGTTCGAACGTTCGTTTCCCACGCCAATAACGTTCATCTGCCCTTTAACATTCTCAGCAACAATGACTTTTATTGAGGTGGTTCCTATATCGAGACCAACGTACATCCCTGAATTATCCATAGAAAAAGGAACCTCCTAAGTTAATCAATCTAATAACACTGCATGAATTCGCTTTTTCCCTAATTATTTTACAGTTTACCACATTTGCTAGGGGTTAAAAAAGCCTTTATGACGCTTTTTATTCGCTGCAATCAAAATGAAATCATTTCTTGAAGGCATACGAGTAAGCGCCCACTTCCAAATTGACAACACCCTTTTGTTTCATCTTAGCCGCAATTCCCGGGTAATAAGCCATTTTCTTGGCAAAACTCGCAATGCTGGCGTAGACTTCGTTGCCATCGTTCATGAATAGATGAACCCGATCCGGGTTGTCTTTGGTCGGGGCATCTTGAATCTCACTGATGCTGCGCTTGATGTCGCCATTCAGTTGCGCATACTGCAAAATCATGCGGTGCAGCGTCTTGGCATGCTTGAAGTGGCCGTAAACCGGCGTCCCACTCTTGGGTTGCGTCACGGACTGCTGGCTCACCACACCATTTTCCAAGACTTCATAATAGCGGTTTTGCTTCATCACGTAACCCGCGGTCGCAAATTCCTTGACGTGAATCGTCACGTGATTGGGCCGCCGCAGGGTGATCTGAACGTTCTTGAGCCGCGTATTGCGTTTGCGTGCACGCTGGGCCAAACGTTGCTCGTGACCCAACACCTTGAACACGGAATCGCCCGCGTGAATGTGGGCCGCTTGCTGGACCTGCTTGGCCGATAACGCCGCTGTGCCCGTGACTTTGACCGTCGGGAAGTGACTCAGTGGCGAGACCAGGTAGACCATCGCTAGGATGACCACGGTAAAGCTCGTCAACAGGATCGTTAATCGGCGAATCAGCTTCCGGTTACGCTGATGCTTCAGCCGCGGCAGCTTGTCGCCAATTCGCTGAGCCTTGTGGATCCACTTGGGCGTCTTGGCTTGCTTGCGCTTCTCCTCGGCCTGTTCCTGGTATTCTTCCCAGGGGGTCAAGGCATGCTGCTGTTGCTTTGATTCATTACGGTTCAAGCGAAACTTCACAGCCGCCCACCTCCCATCCACTATTTTTTCGGGTACTTAACAGACTACTTCGTCTGCTTTAAGGATTCGACCACGTCAAGCACGCGGTCAGCCGCGTCAGGCACACCCAATTGCTTAGAAGCCGCTGCCATGTCTTGACGTAAGGCGTCGTCGTTCATCAACTGGTCCGCCTTGCGCATCAAGGTCGCGCCACTCAGGTTTTCCTCAGTGATGATCTCCGCTGCACCAACCGTAGCCAGGGACTGCGCGTTTTTCATTTGGTGATTGGCCGTCACGTACGGGCTAGGAATCAGAATCGACGGAATCCCATCGGCCGTGATTTCCGCTAAGCTCGTGGCCCCAGCCCGACCGACGATTGCGGCGACCTTGGGTAGCACTTCTGGCATGTTGCTGATGTAGGGCTTAATAACCACATTGTCCGCCACCGTGACGTCTTTCAGTTCGGCCATGACGCCGTCGTAGCGTTTCTGACCGGTGACGAAGACGACCTGGTACTTGCGTTGATTAAATTCGGGAATCGCGGCCACCGTAGCGGCGTTGATCTTCAATGCCCCTTGAGAGCCCCCGAAGATCAGCAGGGTCGGCACGTCATCTTTGAGACCATATTCGGTCCAGCTAAAATGACTGACGATCTCGGCAGCCTCTTGGGCCCGGGGATTCCCCGTCTTGACCATCTTGGTTGCTGGTAACTGATCCAGTGCCGCGTCAAAGACGTAGGCGATGCGGTCCACGTAACGGCTCAAGAAGCGGTTCGTCACGCCGACCACACTATTTTGTTCGTGAATCAAGGTTGGCACGTGCAAGCGCGCTGCGGCGTAGACCACGGCCCCAGACACGTAGCCCCCAGTTCCCACGACCACGTCCGGTTTGAATTGCCGAATCATTTTCTTGGCCGCGTGCACACTCTTCAAGAAGAGATAGATCGTTTTAAAATTTTCCAGCGATAAGGACCGTTTAAACCCTTGAATCCGGGTTGCTTGAAAGGGGATGCCTTTGGCTGGCACAATGCTGCTTTCCAGCCCCCGTTCAGACCCCACGTACATAATAGCGGAATCCGGTTCTCGCTTCTTCAACGCTTTGATGAGCGCGAGTGCCGGGTAAATATGGCCCCCGGTACCGCCCCCCGATACCATTAATCGCATTATTTTTCCTCCTGTTTCCCAGTCAACTGTTCAACAGCCTTGATGAACCGGTCGCCACGAACCTCAAAGTTCGGGTATTGGTCCCAACTGGCATTGGCTGGTGATAAGAGCACGATGTCACCGGGATCACTCAGCTTGTAAGCCAATGGGACCGCCGTTTCCACGTTATCGGTCAGTTCGATGGTCTTGATGCCGGCTTGCTTGGCCGTGTCTTCCAGCAACTTAGCTGTCTGACCAAACAAGATGATGGCCTTGACGTGGGCTTTAAAGGACGGAATCATCTTTTCAAAAGTATACCCCCGGTCTAACCCACCGGCTAACAGAACGACTGGGGCCTTGAAGCCCTTTAACGCCATTTCCGTGGCTTCCATGTCGGTTGCCTTCGAATCATTGTAGTATTGCCGTCCTTCGGCTTCTAGGACGAACTGTGTCCGGTGCCGTACCCCACCAAAGGTTCTGAGAACCGCCACGATGGCTGCCGTGCTGACACCCTTGATCTTCGCCACGGCAATCGCTGCCAAGGCGTTTTCCACGTTGTGGTCGCCAGGTACCTTGATCTCGCTGGCCGGCATGATTTTTTCTTGCTTAAAGTACAGAATGCCGTCCTTCTCGTAGGCCCCGTCTTCGGATTGGTCTTGACGAGAGAATGGGACGACTTGGGCCTTGGTATTTTGACTCAAATCACGCCATTCTTGACTATCAAAGTTGACGACGAAATAGTCATCGGCCGTTTGGTTCGCCGTGATCTTCATCTTGGCTGCGACGTAGTTAGCCCGCGTCTTGTGATAGTCCAAATGGTTGGAGAAGATGTTGGTCAAAACGGCGATGTGGGGATGAAATTCGGTCGTCTCAACCAGCATGAAGCTGGAGACTTCCAGGACCAAAGTGTCGTCTGGAGTGACCTCTTGGACCACCTTGCTGGCGGGAATCCCAATGTTGCCGGCGTAAACGGCCTTGCCCGCTTGCCGATCATGGTCGACCATCTTTTGGATCATCGTAGTGGTCGTGGTCTTCCCGTTGCTCCCGGTGACGGCAATCAGTTCGGCATCGGCTACCTCGCCGACCAGTTCCATTTCCCCAATGACCGGAATCTTTTCGGCTAAGGCCCGTTTGACCACGGGCACGTCGTAAAAGATACCGGGGTTCTTCACGATATAGTCATAGCCGGGATCCAATAGATCGGCCGTTTGTTCACCCGTGATGACGTTGAAACCGGCATCCTTCAGCGCTTGTGCATCCGGGTTTTCAGCCAACGGTTTGACATCACTGACGGTCACCTGCGCGCCTAGACGCTTCAATAAATGAGCTGCATTGACCCCGCTTTTCGCCAATCCCAAGACCAGCACTTTTTTGTCTTGATACGTCGTGATTTGTTTCATAATAACCGCTCGCTCTCCATTCTCTTTGATTCATCGATTTAATTTTTTTGATAATCATGTCTACTGCGGCACAACGTTTTACTGGCCACTTACTGTGGTAGGTCAGTTGTCCGGTTGCGACAGCAGCAATC
This sequence comes from Levilactobacillus brevis, assembly GCA_003666485.1. Classification (GTDB taxonomy): domain Bacteria; phylum Bacillota; class Bacilli; order Lactobacillales; family Lactobacillaceae; genus Levilactobacillus; species Levilactobacillus yiduensis. The sequence goes on along the minus strand of CP032931.1, from coordinate 1,770,846 downwards.
AATCAGCAGATTGACATTAGCCAATCACATCCAGCATAACCGAAACCAATGGCCTGGCAACTAGACAAAACCTGAATGGTGTCGTCATCCCAGATAGTGCTGCACCAATTTGAAAACGCGGTCTACCGGCACCAAATTGCGGCTTGAGACCGCTCTTCGGCTCAAGCCGTCGCCCTCAGCGTTCCAACGCATCTCTAGCGAACGGTAAGGCACCAGCACGGACTGTGTAGCGAGACCAACCGGACTCATAACTGTGGACACCCGCTGACAACCATTCTGCCTTAACACACTAAATCCGCCGGAGGCTGCCAGGGGTGGAGCCAGCTGTGTCGGAAGACCGCTTCTCAGGCTGAAGGCGTTCCCCAGAGCAGGCGGAACCCCTGGCAGCCGCAGGCAAAAAATTTAGCCCACGCTAAGACAAAAAATGGGCTAACCAGCGCTAATGAGCCAGTTAGCCCATTAGTCGTCAGACGCTATTTTGCCAAGATTGCCCATACACCGGTCAACGCGGTAACCAAGCCCACGCCCCAGAAAGTGAAATCAATCTTCCATTCGCTCCAGCCCTTCATTTCGAAGTGATGGTGAATCGGACTCATCAGGAAGATACGCTTTCCGGTCAGTTTGAATGAGGCAACTTGCAAAATAACACTCGCCGTCTCGATCACAAAGACCAAACCGATCCACAGCAGGGACAATTCATGATGCAACAGAATTGAGACTGCGGCCAAGGCACCACCTAATGCTAGTGAGCCGGTGTCACCCATGAAGATTTTGGCTGGTTTGTGATTAAAAATGAGAAAGCCGAGGAGACTGCCGACTACGGCAAAACAGAATAGAGCAATGTTCATCTGGTGTTGTTGCCAGGCCACGATGCCGTATGCCAAGAAAGAGATGCTGGCTAAGCCACTTACCAGGCCGTCTAAGCCATCGGAGAGGTTTACGGCATTACTGAACCCAACTAACCAAATAATGACGAAGATGGCGTACCAGGCACTCATATGCCAGTTGCCGAGCCCGGGAACGTGTAATTCCATGGGCAACTGTTCGTGGGTGTAGACCCAAAAGAGGATCAACGCCCCCACGATTTGACCCAGCAATTTTTGCCAGGCCTTCAGTCCTTCATTTTGCCGGTGAAACAGCTTGATACTGTCGTCCCACATCCCTAAGGCCCCGTATAGGACCAGGATAAAGAGCAGAATCCACGTGGTTGATAAGACGTGGTGTGGCGCTAACGCCCAGCTGGTGACCAAGGTCATGATCACGATGGCAATAATGAACAGGAGACCACCCATGGTCGGGGTTCCCGATTTCTTTTCGTGCCACGTGGGCCCTTCTTCACGAATCATTTGCCCTTCGTGCCGCGCCCGGAAATACCGGATCAGTGACGGCATAAAGGCCGCCGTAATTATAAATCCACCCAACAGTGGCAACAGTACATTCATCATTGTCTCTCTCAATCCTCATTCTCATTTATTTTGTTTCAAGGTTACCGTTAGCCCAGCGCCCGATCCGACGGTAGTGCCGGCCTTGACGCTTTGCTTCGTGACGTACCCGTCGCCGGATACCGTCAGTTTCAAACCTTCTAACTGTGCTAATTTTACCACATCACCCTTAGACCAGCCGGTTAAACTTGGCAAAGCGACAACTCCGCCGGTCTTCAAGAAGACGCGTTGGCCCTGATACAGGGACGTTCCCGTCTTCACGGACTGACTTAACACCTTACTGCCGGAACCCAACGTGGTCACGGTCGCGCCCGCCTTGGTCAGTGCACTGGCGGCGCTCGTCGTGGTCTTGCCGGTCACTGCCGGCATCTTGGCGCTCGTGGTGTTCTTGGTCTCAGCATCTTCTTGCAGCGCCCGCGCCATGACGGGTTTCATGATCGATGCCAACAGTTGCGTGGCGGTCTTACTGCCCAGATGCGGTTGCTTCATGGTGATGTACATCACGTACTTGGGATTGCTTGCGGGAACCATGGCCGCGACGGAATAGAGATAACTGTCGTCGCCAGAGAGGTAGCCGCTCCCGTTGCTGACTTGGGCGGTCCCGGTCTTCACGGCCACGCGTTCGCCACTCATTTTATAGTCGCCCCCAATACCATAACTCTTGTAGACGACATCTTCCATATGTTTGCGAACCGCTTTAGCCGTTTTGGCCGAAATGGGGGTCCCCACGGTCTTGGGATTGTACTTGGCAACGGTCTTATTGGTATTCGGGTCAACGACCTTACTAATCACGTAAGGCTTCATCATTTTCCCATTATTGCTGACGGCGGTCAACGCCTGGAGCATCTGGAAGAACGTGACCTGAATCCCTTGACCAAACGACGTGTCGGCCTGTTCGATCGGCCGCTTAAAGGCAATACTCCCGGTCAATTCACCCGGCAGACCCGAATGGGTGCTCTTCAAGAAGCGGAATCGGTCAATGTATTTTTTCCAGGTTTTGGCTCCCATCTGTTGTTCCAAATGGGCCATGGCCACGTTACTGGAGAGGGCAAATCCCTTGTTGTAGGTAATCGTCCCCCACCCAGACGTGTTCCAATCGGGTACCGTTTGCGTCCCAATCGTGTAGCGCCCGGATTGATACGTGGCATTACCGTTGTAGTTGCCACTGTCGATGGACGATGCCAGGGTGAAGATCTTCATGGTCGACCCCGGCTCGTAGGCGTCTTGGACCAGCGTATTACGCCAGATTTGCCCCAGCCCAGCCTTGGTCGACGCATTGAACGTCGGCCGTTGGGTCGCGGCGAGAATCGCCCCGGTCTTGGCATTCATCAAGACGGCGTTCATGGAATTGGCCTTGACTTGGTCTTGGACACTGCTCATTTCCGTTTCCAACAAGGTCTGGAGGCGCGTATCTAGCGTGGTGTACACGTTGTCGCCGTTCTTGGCCTTCTTGTATTTCTGCTTGGTGCCCGGCAACTGGTACCCGTACATGTCTTTTTTGATCTTCTGGGAACCGTTCGTCCCGGTCAGTTGCTTGTTAAACGCTTGTTCCAGCCCCATCGTGCCAATCAATGACGTCTCCCCAGCCTTGTTGGTCTTGGATTCGGCCAGGCCGACTAGATGAGAGGCAAAGATACCGTTGGGATAGAGCCGCGCTTCTTGTTGAATAAAATTGACCCCGTTCAAATGGGCCTTTTGAATCTGCTGCTTCGTGGTCAACGAAATGTTTTGCCCCGCCGTCCCAAATTCCACTTGGAACGTGTTCTTCTTACTGGGGTTCAACGTCTTGAGCGCCTGTTTACGGCTGATGGGCAGGTACTTTGCCAGAACGGTCGCAATTTTGCCCTTGTTGGTGGCGTAAAGCTTCTGGCCGTTTAACCCGACCTGCCGCTTATCCAGGACCACGTACAAGGAATACACACTGGTATCCTCAGCAATCGCCTGGCCATTGGCATCGTAAATGGTGCCCCGCTTGGCCTTGAGCGTCTCGTTCGCCGTATACAATTTTTGTGTCTGAGAACTCAAATTGACATTTTGCACGCTCTTACCAATGGCGATATACGAAAAGCGGCAAACGATAAAGATAAACAACAGGCAGATAGCGTAAAACAGAAACCGGCCAAGACTCTTGCGGTTTCTGTTCGGTTGCTTATTCATCGTTTGACGCTCGTGGGAATCTTTCATTATTTGTTTACATTCCTTATTCTGGCATTTTCTAAACTCAAGCCTTGCTTTTTAGCAATTTTATCAAGTCGACTGCGACTCTGCAACTCATTAATCTGTTGCTGGTCATTGGTGTTGTGATTTTGCACCGTGGTGACTTGACTATTGACGCTTTGCAAGCTGTGCTGCGCGTTAGTCAACGCAATTTTAGACGACACGACACACACCATCATGACGGCCAAGACTAAGCCGCATGCGGTTAAGAGACACTTTTCGAATTTAGAAACCGGCAACTTGTGGCTGTTCGGGTGCTGCTGCGGATTAAGCTGCGGCTGCGCCTGACGTTGCGGCTGTTCTATGTTTGGGCGTTGTTGGGGTTCCGGGGTTAGCGGAACCGCTTCAGCTAAATTATTCTGCGCCATAAATAATCATCTTCCTATGTCGATATTTATTTGATTTATTTAATTTTCTCTAAAATTCGTAATTTTGCGCTGTGTGCGCGGTGATTCACCGCAAGTTCTTCTTCAGATGGTGAAATAGGCTTGCGATTGACTAGCTGAAAATCAGGTTGCAAGTTATCCGGAATCACAGGAAGGCCCTGTGGCAGTTCAGGCAGCGAGGATTGTTCCCGGAACATGGTCTTCACCAACCGGTCCTCTAAGGATTGGAAGGTGATGACACTGATGCGGCCGTGTAAGTCGAGTAATTTCACGGCTTGTTCCAGAGAATCTTCTAACGCCCCTAGCTCATCGTTAACGGCGATCCGAATGGCCTGAAAGACCTTCTTAGCGGGGTGACCCCCGTGTCGTCTAGCCGCCGCTGGAATACCCTCTTTGATGATTTCGACCAGTTGGCCGGTCGTATCAATAGGTGCTTCGGCCCGGTGACGTTCAATGGCTCTGGCAATTGGCTTCGCAAACTTCTCTTCGCCGTAACGATGGAAGATGCGCATAAGATCGTTAAATTCCCATTCGTTGACCACGATCCACGCCGTGAGCTTTTGGCTTTGATCCATCCGCATATCTAACGGTGCGTCGTGCTGGTAGCTAAAGCCCCGGTCCGCCTCGTCAAATTGGGGAGAGGAAACGCCCAGATCATACAAGATGCCGTCAACCGCGGTGATCCCCCGCTGATTGAGTTGTGCTTGAATATCTCTGAAATTGCTCTTGACAAAGGTTAACTTACCTTCGTCGATGTATTTTTTTAAGTGTTCTTGATTATAAGTAATGGCCGTTTGATCTTGGTCAAAGGCGTACAGGTGACCGGTCGTTAATTGCTCGAGAATGCGTTGGCTATGACCGCCGCCACCGAGAGTGCAGTCAACATAGGTGCCCGTTGGCTGAATGGCTAATCCTGCCACCGCTTCTTTGAGTAAAACCGTTACGTGATGAAAGTCTTCCATAAACACTCTCCTTTCTTAGCGCTACATGCCAAAATCAATGAGATTCTCAGCAATATCGTCGAAATCTTCTTCTGCCTTGGTGGAGAAATCGTTCCACCGATCAGCACTCCAAATTTCAAAGCGATTGGCCACCCCGACGATCACACATTGTTTGGTCAACGCTGCGTGGTCGCGCAGTGACTTGGGTAAGTTGATGCGGCCCTGCTTGTCTAGCTCACACTCGGTTGCCGCGGAGTAGAAAAAGCGGACGAAGGCCCGGGCGTCTTTACGGTTGACTGGCAAGGCTTTGAGCTTGTCTTGCAGCGTTTCCCACTCAGTCATGGGATAACCGAATAAACACCCATCCATGCCCCGGGTCACGACAAATTGTTCGCCCAGTTGCTCACGAAATTTGGCGGGAATAATCAGCCGGCCTTTGGTGTCAATCGAATGCTCAAACTCGCCCATAAACATAGCCAATCACTCCCATTTGTAACTATCACCAAGTTTACCACACCCCCCCACTTTCTACCACAACGTTTCCGAATTTTTATAAATTTCCCCACAAATGTTAAAAAAGCCACGGCGAACAGGTGTTCACCGTGGCTTAGCAGTCTTTATAACGCTTACTAAAAACGAGTAGATACTCAAATATGTTAATATTTATGCATTAATTTAACCAATAACTAATAAAAAGCAGATTGCGAATCCGGCGACCCAATACAGGTCCGTCAACCGCCAAAAAGTCCGGAAAAAAGTGGTGTAAAGCAACTCTTTGTTGTGAATTGCCTGTAGAAGTGTCACACCGATACCTATCAGCATCCACCCCATAATCAGCCACGGGAAAATCTGCCCCGCCCCTTGCGGAATCAGCATCATGGCCGTGATTAAGAACAGGGGTGCCATGACATCCCACGTATTGATCTGCGCTGGCCAGTGCCGCTTAAAGAGCCGTTTGACCCCGTGGATCACTAACCACCCAATCGCGAGAATGGCCAGTGTGCCCGCCGGTGATACCCAAAACGCCATGCTGTTTCCCCCTACTTCCGTTGCTTGCTAAATTTCTCTGACCCATCAGTCGTTGCGGACTGGTGGGGACTCCGTTTAATTATAAAGATTTCTGCCGACCGTTGCAATCACTCCTGCCAACCGCTAACAGAACTTAAGATTCTATGAACTGGTATATGCTGGCCGCCGTCCGTTGTGCGAAGTCTAGGCTGGAACGCTGGGGAAGGACGGCCTGAGCCTAAGAACCGGTCTCAGACCTTGCTTTGAGCCAGAAGTTCACTGTCTCAAAGTCACCAATTTGACAGCAAAGTACGCTGCCAAATTCCCCGGCTGAGCCTAGATTCGCGCCACTCCCGGCTGCAATAGCAGTATTCTCCTAATCTACCAATTCAACTGAACGCTGTCATTCCAGCTATGTTTCTGCTGACTTTCTGGGTACTCACCGACATGCCTTCAAACCGAGCCGACGGACCACCAGCGTTCCTCCGAATTCCTGACAGCCGCAGATGATGGGGGGCCCCGTAATCCCTGTCAACCGAGTAGTACCAAGTTTTTTTGCATTTACAACCTTTAGATTCTACTTATTTTTCCAACCTCACGTGCGCCGCCTACGTCATTTTCCGAATTATCCGCCATTACTTTTCGCCTGGCGGTTGCAATTCTCTAGCGACCACGGTAAACTAATTGAGTAAATTGGACTTAAAGAGGTGGCTAAACCCGCATGGAAAAAAAGAAAAAATCAACTTTTCAAAAAATTACCAACGTTTTCGTTTGGATCATGATCATCGCAACCATTGGATCACTGGTCTTTGGTGCCATTTCCTCACTTGGCTTAATGGGCTAATCAACTTGCGTCGTCCCGTTCTCTTGAGAATGGTGGCGGCTTTTTTTCTGCACAGCTGTCAAGTGGGCCGTTTTAAAAACGCATATTAATTAGTCAACCGCATACTGAGCAAAATCCTTGCGCCGCCCGCGTTTAGCCGGGTCGTTTGCACGGTTAGCTAACTTATTGCCGGGGGGACTGTGTTTTTTCGGCGTTCACTCGCCGTCAAGTTAAACCGTAGCCAGTTAAAAAGGTGTTTCTCCTACCGTCATCGCGGCTCAGGAGAAACACCTTTTATTTTCATTGCTGATCAGGTTGATCGGCATCGCTATCTGGTTGCTTATAGACCTGCCGCGGCTTACTGCCCTCTTGGGGGCCGATGTAGCCACGCTGTTCCAGGTCATCCATGATGCGGGCGGCCCGGTTGTAACCAATCCGGAAGCGCCGTTGTAACAGCGAGGTGCTGGCTTTTTGCTGGTCGACCACGAAGGCCAACGCGTCATCAAAGAGCTCATCGTCACTGTCACCAGCCTCTTCTTGCTGGATCTCTTCGTCACTGACCATCATGTCCTCATCGTAGTCCGCAGACTGCTGTTGCTTGATGAAATCGACCACGTTGGCCACATCCTCATCCGGGATAAAGGCCCCTTGGACCCGGACCGGCGAGTTGGCGTCGACCGGTTGATACAGCATATCCCCACGACCCAACAGCTTTTCGGCGCCGTTGGTATCCAGGATGGTCCGTGAATCGATCCCACTCGACACGGCAAAGGCGATTCGTGACGGCACGTTGGCCTTGATCAGACCAGTGATGACGTCGACGGAAGGCCGTTGCGTGGCCAGAATCATGTGGACCCCGGCGGCCCGCCCCATTTGTGCCAACCGAATGATGGCGTCTTCCACTTCACTGGAGACCGTCATCATCAAGTCGGCCAATTCATCGACGACGACCACGATGTAAGGCAACATTGGCCGGGCCTGGTCGTCTTCGGCGTTGGCCTTTTGTACGAAGGCATTGTACCCCGAAATCTTCCGTTGCCCGAACTGCGAAAATAGTTCGTAGCGCCGTTCCATTTCGGCCACGACCTTGTGTAAGGCCCGCGCCGCCTTCTTGGGTTCAGAAACCACTGGCGTCAGTAAATGGGGAATCCCATTGTAAACGCTTAGCTCCACCTTCTTGGGGTCGATCAGCATTAATTTCAACTGGTCCGGCCGCGCATTCATCAACATACTGGTAATGATGCCGTTGATGGCCACGGACTTCCCACTCCCAGTTGCCCCGGCAATCAGTAAATGGGGCATCTTGGTGAGGTCCATGCTAACAACTTCCCCCGTGACGTTCCGGCCTAACGGCACCTCCAACGGCTTGTTGGGGTGCGGTGGCTGGGCTTCGACCACATCACGGAAGGCTACGGTCGAGACTTCTTTGTTCGGCACTTCGATCCCAATTAAGGATTTTCCTGGAATCGGCGCTTGGATCCGAATACCCTTCGCAGCCAGCGCTAAGGCTAGGTCGTCCGCCAAATTCACGATCCGTGAGACCTTCACCCCAATGGCGGGATGCAGCTCATATTCCGTAACGGACGGGCCCAAGCTCACATTTTTCACCTCGGCATCGACGCCAAAACTGTCGAGCGTTTGCTTCAAAATCTTGGTATTGGCATCAATGGCGTTGACCTCTTCCGTCTGGTCAGTCGGGGGAACCTGCTTCAACAGATCCGCCGTAGGTAACTGATAGTTGGGGTCAACGGGCGTGCTGCTGGCTAAGGCATCGGCCACGGCACTGTCCTCAGGATTGTCCGCCTGTGGTTGCTTCGATTGCTTAGGCTTGGCATCTGCCGCCACTGTGATGTGGTAGCTGGGTTCTGCTTTGACCGGTGCCTGCTTGTCATGTGGTTCTGGCAAATCCTTGTCAGCCGGATCCGTGGGTGTCACAACAGCTGGTTTCGCCGCTTTCTTCGGCCGCTTGTCCGTGCGCTGCGCCTGTCGTTCCTTGGCGCGCTCACTGCCGCGTTTTAAGGCCGTGCCACTGGCCGCTAAGCCAGAACGCAGGGTCTCCCAAATGCGTTGGGCCCCCTGTTCGACGCTGGCCAGCGGAATCTGGAAGAAGACCATGACCCCGCCCAACATAATCAGCCAGGCTGCAATCTGCGCGCCAACCAAGGCAATCAGCCAGGCAATCACGCTGAGTAACAGGGCACCGATCACGCCGCCACCCAGCTGTGAGGTCAAACCGGCACTGGTCAAATCGGCCAGGCCGTTGTGCCACACGGTCGAGAGAAACTGACTGTGTTGATCAACGGCCAAGAATTGACCTGCGCTCATCCACAGTAACCAACCGGCATAGATTAGGCCACCGCCGACCAGGTAATGCCGGGCAATCTGCGGTAGCGTACCGGTGACCGTAAGCGCGACCCCCACCGCTGCGACCAAAATCAGGCCAAATTGGTAGGTATCCCCCACCACCAGCCGTACCAGATTGGCCGCGAGTGTCCCCAGCAACCCTAGATTAAAGAGTCCCAGACCAGCCAGTGCGATCAGGACCAGCCCAATCACGTTTGCGGTGTAAGGAAACGGCTGTGACTTGGTCGTCTTGCGGCGAGTTTTACGCTTGGTTGGACGCCGGCGAGTTGTTTTTCGTTTGGTAGCCAACCGATGGCCTCCTTTCGCTTACTTTAATTTATCGTGCGGATACTTGTGCACCCGTTCCAGACTTGGAAATTGTTGCTGGCGCAGGACTTCGTAAATGACGATGGCCGCACTGTTGGACAGGTTGAGTGCCCGGATGTGGGTGTCGTCTTGCGGAATGCGAATGCATTTTTCCGCGTGCTTACGCATGAAGGGCTCTGGCAAGCCCGTGGTTTCCTTGCCGAACAAGAAATAGTGGTCATGCTCGTTGACCTGGTAATCCGGTTCCGTGTAGTCTTGGTCAGCGAACTTGGAAACCAAGTACAACTGGGTGGGATCACTCACTGTTTCCAAAAAGGCGGGCAAATTGTCGTGGTAGCGGACATCCACCTTGTCCCAGTAGTCCAAGCCGGCCCGTTTTAAGTGGGCATCATCAACGGAAAATCCGAGGGGCTTGATCAGGTCCAAGATGGTGTCGGTGCCGGCACAGGTCCGGGCAATGTTCCCGGTATTGGCCGGAAACAGCGGTTCAAATAAAACGATGTGATTGCTCATAAATTCTCTTCTCCGTTCTGTTATCAAACATTCGTTCTGTCTCATTATTATAGCCATTTCGGGGTTGCTTTGACAAGGGTGTCCGCCAATTTCATGCACTCAGCCGAACCCCCGTCAATTGGGCACTGCCTTATGATTTCGCCTAAAAAATGGTACAAAAAAAGCAGCTCCTCGGTGTGGGCACGGCGAGGGGCTACTTTAGTGAAGTGCTACTTGTCAGCCACCAACAGTTATTCGCTGATGTCGACCGCCAAACGATTTCTCATCGATAAATATAACACTGTCCTGTCAGGTTCACAAGCATTTTTTATCAGTTTCTTTAAACGTTTTACTTCACGCCCTCAGCGGTTAACAGCGTGACGTCGACCGTAATCTCAGGGAACGGATTGGCCTGGACCTCAGCGAGCCGTTCGTCGTTGGCACCCCAGTGCATCGGCGTCATCAGCATCAGGTCCGCGAATAAGTCTGTGGGAACCGGAACCTGGTAACGAATCCGTTCGGCCGTTGCCGTTGGGTAATGCTGGCGGAACAGGTCCAAGACGTTACTGTTGTCATAGCTGGCATGCGCGCTGTCCGCAGGGAAGATGGCGTGACGCAGTTCAATCAAATAATCCGGGTTGGGAATGACCTTCAGTAACTGACCACCCGGCGCCAAGACTCGGTTGAACTCATTGTAAGCTGACGGTGAGAACAGGTCGAGAATCGCCGTGAATTGGTGATCGGCAAACGGCATTTGCGCCAGGTCGGCGACACAGAAGAACGCGTCGTTCTCCAGTTGCGTCGCCAGGTTGATGCCGGGCTTGGACAAATCAAACCCCACCGCCGTATCCTGACCATCGCGTTGCTTCAAGACATCATCTAACGGTGTCCCTTCCCCACAGCCAACATCTAAAATTGTCTGGGGAGCGGCGGGCAACTTAGCCGCAAAGGCATCGGTAATCCCTGCAAACAAGCCCGCCTGCAACATGCGCCGCCGAGCAGCTAACATGGCGTTGTCATATTCACTGGCCACGGCGCGCTGCATAAAGTACAGCGTCCCCTTCTTGGACAGGTCAACGTTGTGGCCATTGGGGCAGACCAGACTGTGGCCGACGACCGTTTCATAAGGTGCTAAGCACACCGGGCAGCGAAAGAGCTGGGTGTGCGCCGCCAAAAAGCTAGCGGCTTGATCAATCTTCTTCATGTGTCTCTTCTCCCGTTTCTACACTGGCAGGCTGCGTAACCTCGTAGCCGCCAACAAACTTTTGGTACCAGTGGAATATTTCTGTGGCAACGACCCGAATGACGGCATAACCCGGAATTCCCAGGACCACGCCCAACACACCAAAGGCCTTACCCGCAATCAGTAAAATAAAAATAATCGTTAACGGATGAATCTTTAAGGAGCTGCCCAATACCAGCGGCGAGATGATGCGTCCTTCTAAGGCCTGTTCAATAATAAAGACGATGAGGACCTTCACCAGCATCCATGGAGAAATGATGGCCGCGACCACAACCGCGGGAATCATCGCGAGAAACGACCCCAAGTAGGGAATCAGGTTTAAAACGCCGGCCACGATGCCCAAGAGCAGTGCGAATTTCAGCCCCACAAGCAAGAACCCAATGTAGAACAAAATCGCCACGATAAAGGCGACCACTAATTGTCCCCGCACATAGTTACTGACTTGACGGTTCATTTCTCGTAAAAGCTTGACCACGGAGCTGCGTCGGTTGATTGGGAGAAGCCGCGCCAGGTAATCTGGCAACTGATGGCCGTCGCGCAGGAGGTAGAAGAGGATGAATGGCGCTGTGACCACCGCTACCACGATCGACACGACCCGGCTGACAATGCCACCAACGGAACTCACGGTCGTTTTCGCAAAGCTTGAGACGACCGACGACGAGCTATCCGACAATTGTTGGTTAAACTGATCGAGCTGTTGCCGGACACCATCCAGCCGTTCATCCTGGACCCACTGCATGCTGGCTTGCGTAATCTGATGCCAGTAATTGGGCCACTCCGTGATCAACGCTGTCAATTGCCGTTGGGCCATGGGAATCACCCGAATAATGCCCCAAGCAATCAGTAGCGCCACAATGACAAACAGTCCCACGATGGTCCAAGTTCGCCGAACGCCGCGTTTTTCCAGGAAATCGACGACGGGATTCATCAAGTAATACCCAATCCCCGCCAGAATAATCGGGAGGCCTAGGATCTGCCCAACCAGAATAAACGGTGTGGCGAGCCATGGGACTTTACTTAGGACCAGTAAAATGAGTAAAATAAGGAGCGTGATTGTCAAAATGGAAACTAGGCGGTTGTTCACGACCCAGTTCCAAAACCACGAATGGTGGCGCTGCTTAGATGCCGATTTCACATACATCACTCCTCTTAAATAATCCCTGGGGTGATCGTCAAACACACCGATCTGTTGATGGTTACCCTTTTGTGACAGGCATCATTTAACCCGATCACCCTTGTCATCAATCAGGGGCCATCCCCACCAGAGTGGATATATTGTACCATACTGTTAGCCGCTTTGCGCCAAGCAAGCGAAGAAAGGATGACGATTTTGCTCTTAGTTGAACCGTTACTGGAAAATTATACTGAACTCCCCGCGGCCATTCGTGCCGGTGCCAAACGGATCGCCTTAGCCGATAACCTGGCTGTGGGTGGCACCACCGTTAGCAAGGGCGTCATGGCTGAAGCCGTGCGTTACGCCCATGAACACCAAGTGACCCTAGACTTGATCATCGCCCCTCGCGGCGGCCAAGCCCCGTACAACGGCGTGGAAATCAAGATGATGGAAGCCGACCTGCTGGAAGCCCAGCAATTAGGGGTCGATGGCGCGATTATCAGCGCCCTCACCGACCAGCAACAACTGGACGTCGAGGTGTTGAGCACGCTCATCGCCGCTGCTGGCGGCATGACGCTCACCTTTGGCCAGGCCTTCGACCGCATTCGGCCCCAAGACCGAGGCACCGCTTTAGACTGGCTAGCTAGCCAAGGCGTCGACCACGTTCTCAGTGCTGGCACCGCCGCCAAGGACCGCCTCACGGACTGGACTGCCAGCAAGCGCCTGGCTGACGCAGACGGGTTAACGCTGATTCCAGCCGACATCACCGCCGCCGAAGCTACCCAAGTGGCCGCTGACTTAAAGGTCAATCTGGTCTACGGTCCACAAGTCTTAGACTTCTAACGGTAGGATTGGTGATTTGTGGTTACATGGTCTGAGCTGGCCGCCTTACCGTTCGCCAAATTTGGACCGTGACGCTGTGGGAAGGACCGGTCGAAGCCAAAAGGCGGTCTTCAACCTCGCTTCGAGCCGAAAATCACGTCTCGAAGACGCCAGTTTCCAAGTAGTGCACTTGAAAACTCCCACGGCTGAGTCCAAATTTAGCTCACTCTCGGCTACGTGGCAGACTACCCACTAATGTAGCTGAACGTTACCCACTACAGCAATGTTCCTGTCAACTTTGTGGGTAATCACCGACGCAACCGGAAGCAGTCAGTGACGTAGGTCGCTGTGATAACGGTGGAAGCCGCACGTTTTATCTCAGCCTACACCGTGGGACAACTTGAAAGACTGGCAAGTTTCATCAGGCTTTCCAGTAAGCTGGAAGACCGCTTCTCAGGCCACCATGGTCTCACTAATTTTAGGGGACAGAACACTGTCGTTCTAGGAATCAACACCTTAAATTCGACTTTCAACTTGTTCATCACACCCCAAAAAGGCGATTGCCCGGCTCAATGCCGCTAGCAATCGCCTTTTTCTGTGTCGCGAACCCCCTTCAGTCACCGAGTTGTCGCTCAGACACTGTTCAGGGACCGTATTCCCTGCTATGCCTGCTTTTCATGACTGACAGCCACCTACTTTGTTCGCTTGCCCAATCACATTGATACTACTTAACCGTCGACCAGATCCGTCCGTTATGGTAGGTGACGACCGGTGTCTGCGTGGTATAGACCCACGTGGCCAGTCGTTGTGGCCGCTGCCAACTCAGTCCGGCTAGTGCCAGTGCGGCCCCGTCCATCGCGGTACTCTTCACGCCCTGCTGATTGACAGCGGGCGCGTCATGGCCGACCGACCAATACCCCATGACCTCCGAACCCAATTTACCAGCCGTCCACGCATTGGTACCCTGCGCGCCACCGCCTAAACTGGGGATGCCCAGCGCATGGCCAATCTCCCGAATCAAAACAGCTTCGTGCCAATCCTGTTTCTCAGCTGCGGTCAGCCCGATGGATCGCCAGTTCGCGGGATAGAACACCATCCCCTGTCGGTCGTAGGTTTGCCCGCCCAACGACTTCGTCTTATCTTGCTTATCATGAATCACTTCATCACTTTGCTTGGCCTGATCAACCACGGTGACGACCGTCTGCCCGGCCAAGGTATTCCAGAACGTCGCAGCATCTCGTACCATTGGCTTGGTCATCAGTTTAGATGTCGTATACAGGTGTAACGTCTGTGACTTGCCGACAAAATTACTGATATTGTTCTTGCCCACGCGATAACGATACGTCACCGCCGCTTGGTCCAGGCTAGTATTGCCGGTATACCGTGTCCCGTGCGTCAACGCCGTCAAGGCTTTTAAGTGCTTTGCCGAGACCAACTTCGCATTGATCAAGCCATCCTGTGTCGTCTGCGCCCGCGTTCGTTGGTAATAGTGGTTATTACCGAACATGGCCGCATACATCTTGGTCATCCCCCACATTGCGCCACCGACCACGGCAACGATAATGATGAAGAACACCAGCTTCTTGACTGCTTTCATACGCATTCCCCCAAAACTGGCCTCACCTAAAACGGCACGACCAAGGCATTGATGCCGTCTTCTAATTGAATAGCTTTGAACTTAGGCCCGTTGAATTCGCGGACCGTGGCAAAATCCGCATCCGAAACGAAATCCGGTTGCCAGAACGTTTCCAAATTGTCCGCATAGATGGGACACCAGTAGACTTCTTGCTTTTCTAAATTGATCCGGACAATCGCTGCGTATGGCGGCACGTCGCGCTTCTTAAACTCACCGTTGTTATTAAACACGCCATTACCAATACTGTAGAAAACGGGCGCATCCCCCAAGTAAGTGATGGGTTGCAAGCGATGCGGGCCGTGGCCAATAATCAGGTCCGCACCAGCATCGACTAATCGCCGGGCTGTGGCTCGCTGGGCATCCTTGACCTCGCCATAATCGGTCCCCCAGTGTGCACTGACGATGACCTTGGCTTGCGGATGATCTTGCTTGTAGCGCTGCACATCCGTTATCATCAGGGTGTCCAAGCAGTTGACCCCCGCATGGTCGGCCTTCGCATAAAAATCAAATAGATTATAGGCGGGATTCCGATACCAGTAACCGTTGAACAAGGCAACTTGCTGATCACGATACGTAAACGTCATGAACTTCCGACTTGCCAATCGATTTTCACCCGCACCAATGGTCGCCATTCCTGCCGCATCAAACGCGGCCAAGGTCTGTGTCAACGCCTGCGGGCCATAATCATTGGCGTGGTTATTGCCTAGCATTGCCAGATTAAAGTTGTGTTGCCCAAATTCTGCCAGGGTTGGCGCCGCTCGTGCATCCAAAACAAACGGTTTGACGTTATCCAGGGGACTAGTGCCCGCTGCAAAAACAGCCTCAAAATTTAGGATATTGTACGCGTCCGGCGTAAAGAACTTGCCGATTTTGTCAAACGAATGCCCGTACCCATACTTCTGGAGCGCATCTTGTTGTCCATGCCGTTGGCGCCGGCGACTGTAGTCTTCACCAAAATAGGTATCCGCTAACAGATTGATCACCGGCGTTTGCAGACGAACCGCTGTGGTTGCTGGCTGCTGGCTGAGGCTGGTCTCATGCGTATCCACCCAATCCTCGACCACCGCATCGGCGTATCCCTGATGGGGACTATTAACAACTGCAATAGCCTGCTTCTCCTGGCCATTTTGGGTGAAGTAAAGGCCAGCGTGTTCCCGCCAATCACAGAAAATCGCGCCGACGACTTTTCCCGTCTTAACCAGTTGCGTGCGCTTATGATAAAATTTACCGTTAAACATCACCTGTTGTTCATGCAACAAACTAAACACGCCATTCGGCAGCTGCGTGTAGGCTGCCCCAATGCGCTGCAGATCACTCAGATAAGTCCGTTGGGCCACTTTTCCTGGTCGGCCCGTAATATTGGTCACCGTCATCTCAGAGAGACCCAGTTCCTTTGCCTGTTGTCGTAAATGCTGAACGATCTCTCGCGAATGACGGCCGTACAAATATTCCGCCAAATTCGTCACAACGTCTGGCGCAGACGTGACGATGGCCAAGTTCAAGAGCTCAAGGACCGATATTTTTTGTCCCTTCGTTAGACCAATCTTGCGTTGGCTATGGTCCTTAGGCATCTCATTGGTTATCGCGATTTTGTCCGTCAGTCGTAAGTTTCCGGCCGCAATTTGTTCTAACATCTTAAGAACAATGAGCAAGCGTCCGACGCCATAACGACTATAGGCCTGTGCGTTCGGCTGCCCTGTACTTACCGCAAAGGCACTATCCGCCGCGGCATAATAGGCCAAGTTATCAGTCAGGTTCTGGGCAATCCGGTCAATCGAGCTATTTCGACTATCCCCCTTGATGAAGATCACCAGGTCGCTATCAGCTTCTTTGGCAATCGCTCTGGTCACCTCGTCTGGCGTTGTAAAGTAGCCCGCAAAGCTGGCAAAATCAGCTGCCGGCGTGACCCAGTCCATTTCTGGACCGTACAAATAGTAATCGTCAAACTGCGCTTGATTTAGGAGGTGGACCACTTCGGTATGGGTCTTCACCGAAATGTTTCGGAGATTAATTACCCGGCCCTCAATAAAGACCTTCTTCGTGGACGGATTGGTCTGATAATGCTTGGCATACTTAATAAAGTTCTTAATCGACAGCAATTCTGCGTTATGGGTATCGTCAACGATCGTCACCTGATGGCCATTGGCTTGAAAGCGACTGATGACCCGGGTACTGGTTTGGGCACACTGCTCACTGAACGCTTTCAAAACTGCCGGTGTCATTTTGCCACCCAATAAATGATAAGCCGCCAAGGCCCCAATCATATCGGCGACCATCCCCTCATCCAGACCGGCCGCATCCACCTGGGCTAAGGGCGCACCATGGTAGGTCAAGTGAAGCTGCCCATCGTCTGTCACCGTCCCTTGATAGTCGCTGCCGTCACTAACGCCGTAGGTAACGAGGTTGTCTGTATAGCGATGCACAAATTCAACTGTTTCTGCCAAATTTTTAATCGCCGAATTCACCAAAAATGGTGCGCCAGCACGGAGGCCAGCTCCCATGCGCGTCTTGACTTCCGCAGTCCGGCGGGGATCCCAGCCCTTTTGGCCCGCATCCACCTGGGTCAATACGGCCAGGTCAAAGGGAATCACGGAAGCCACGCCAATTCTCGGCGCATCTGGCTCATTGTACTCAAACGCCATCGCGGCTAATTCCAAAACATTATAGTCGCCCTCCTCGTGATTGAGCGCCTGAATCTTGGCGCTCGTTCGCGAGTTGTTATTGCCGACAGAGCTTGCCGTTGGCCCTAAGTGCGCTAACAGATCAGCAATCAACGTTTTCGTGGTACTTTTACCCACAGAACCCGTTACCCCAACGATTTTCCCCTGATAAGCTGGCACACGCGCACGCAAAATCTTTTCCATGGCCTGATAAGCATCTGTGACCTGAAGCTGGGGCACGTCGCTATCAGTGACGGGGTGCTCCACGATGGCCATTGCCAAATAGGGCGCTAACTTTTTCACTCTAAAATGATTGTCCTGAAACGTATTCCGATAGACCCCGCTATTCTTCGTGCCCTTGCGCCAATTCTCTAAAGACATTGCAAAGAATAAATTATTTTGACCGATATCGCGTTTAATCTCGGACGCATAAAGGCCATAGTGTTGAATTAAGGCCGTGGGTGTCTGAGGTGCCACCACCCATTTACCCCCAACGATTTTCTGAATTTCCTGCATGCTAAGCTCTGCCACAACTGTCCCTCCCAAAAAAACATTTACGTTAAATCAACTGCCACTTAACCCCATATCGATAGGCATATTCGTAGCCGGCGAACCGACCATTGAATAAGGGCTCGAGCAATTGCCAATACTTCTCTTCATGCGTCACTTCCAAAGCCATTTCGATGACCCGCTGTCGTGGGTGCCCCTTTCGGCTGGCAATGGCTTCATCAAAAAACGCGATCATTTTTTCTTGCGGTTGTTTTAGCAAGGACTTGAACGTATCAAATTCTCCTGGCAAGAAGCGCTTAAAGGCATACCCTGTCTGTTCCTCGGCCATCGCGGGAATGGGCAGCTCATTTTCACTTAAATACAAGTAACGTGCCAACGTGTAACAGGCAATCTCGGCATTCATCCGACCGTGACGCACATGAAAGCTGCCAAAGAAATTGTTGATCCGTAAGATCTCAGCCTTCGTGTTCTCATCCACCAGTCCCTGCCGCAGCAGTCGGGTCACCGTTAAGATACTAAAGCGATTGTCCGTTCGCGCGGTACTCATTAAATAGGCCGGTGCGTCCTTGGGGCGGATATCGTGGGCCATCCAGTAGTCATAGAGCACTTGATTAGCACTCGTGCTTTCCTCACATTGGTGCCACAGATCTGCCTGCTCCGCCTCACTGATTCCCGGCAACGCGTATCGTAAGGAGGCCACATAGGGCACGGCCTGTTCGGCCAAAATCGGCCGTTGCACGCGGAGCCAATGATGTGGTGAGAATGCCTGATCACCAGCAAACTGTTTCAGCTCTGAGAGCTCCTCGTTGGTCACCCGATCCAGCACCACCGGCGACAAGTGGCGGAGCGTCGTTAACACCTGCTTAGTTGCTGCCTGCTGCACCACGGGTGGCACTGGTTCGCTGGCCTTTTTCTTCTGCCACCAGTGCTGGGTCGCGCTCGGTTGCTCTACTGGGGCAGTCGGCTGCTGCATGAATTGATCCACGATGGCTTGCGAATTAAACGTGACGCCTAAGGCATCGTGAACCAAGTGTTTCCCCTGACCCGAGTGAAAGAGATCCGCAAACTCAATGGGTGGCGTGATCTTGCCCAATTGGTCGGCATTGCGCAAGCTCCCAATTCGAAAATGACTGGCTAGTACCGCAAAGTAGACGGCATAAAATCGCGTAAAGAACTTCGGAAAAGCCGTTCCCCCATTTTCTGTATAGGTGGCCAGATCCTTTAACAACGGGTAAAAATTGATTACCCGATAGTAATCACGAATGATTGGGTAGTCCCTGATAAACGGGTAAATGAAGAACTGAATGTTGGCCACGATTCCCCGCGTAAACGTCAGGTCAGCAATGTCGAAGTTAATTAATTTCCGAATATCTGGGCTGTATCCCATAAATGCAAAATCAGTAAACTGCAGAATACGGCCCGTCCTGGCTTTAAAGATCGCAATTTGATGGGTAAACACCTGCGGAATTGCCGGTAACTTTTTCGTCGCGACGACCTCGGCCACCAGTGGTAACGGGTCCGCCTCATCCAGCATCTTGACCAATCGCTTCGTTGCGGGCAACGCACGGTCCGTCCGCGTCTTAATCACGATTGCATCAGTCGGAATCAGGTCTAAGGCTGCTTGCATTTGCTTGGCCTGTCGCCAGTAGTTGACTGAATTGGCCTGCATGTTCGCCACCATCTTATCGTTGGTTGGCGACATCACAATGGCTACGTCATTTTGGACCAGCCTGGCCTGTAAATCACCTAGCTGGTCAAATTCATGTTCCCAGGTACTCACAACAATGCCTTGGATACCGCCCCGTTCCCGACAACGCAACAAATAATCCATCATCAAACTAAAATCAACTTGATCCCGAATGGTCCCACAAACCATTGCCCATACAGACCGCATGACAGTCACTCCCTCAAATAATCTTACTCTCGAATTAAAAGCCCATTCGCCACCGCGTAGGTGTAAACGCCTTGCACCAACGTGTCTTTGTCAGTGAACAACGGCTGTAGCAGTTCCCAATACTTTCGCTGACCCGTCAACTCCAGTGCTAGCTCAATTAACCGCCGATGTACGACTGGCTTCTTGATCGCAATCGCGTGGGCAATTTGCCGATCAAATAGCTTTGCTAACTGTTCTGGGCGCTGATAGAGTGCCTTTTTTATTTCGTCACTGACTTGCCCCGTCATATAACGGCGGAAATAATAGTCAACCTGCTTATCTAGTTCCCGGGGAATTTTTTCTCCCTTGGCTTGTAAATACAAGACCCGGTTTAAGACGTAACACGTCACCTGAATGTTTCCCCCGCGATGTTGCCGCTTTAACTTTGCCTGCGTATTATTGACCCGCAAGATTTCAGCCGCATCATTTTCATCCAGATATCCTTGCCGGAGTAACCGCATCATCGTTAAGATGCTCAACGACTCGCCATCCTTGGCACCACTGGCCAGGTAGGCGGCTGAATCTGACGGCAAAATCTGATGAGTGACCCAGAAGTCTAGCAAAACGCGATTCGTTGAACTGGCTTCAGCACACGCCTGCCACAAAGCCACCTGTTCCTGTTGAGAGATTCCCGGGAACTGATAAGCCATCGTCTGCACGTAGCTGCCAGCTTGTACAACCTGGTTGACTTGACCATCTAGAAGCCAAGGTTGGCGCGAGAAATCGGCATTTTTCTGATACGCCGTTAATTCCGCGACCTCAGTCGGCGTTGCTCGCTCAAAAGTTGCTGCGTCTGCATGATGCAGGGTAGCCAACACCGTTTGGGTCGTCTGGTCTAGCTGCCGATAGGATTGCGTTATGAAGGCATCCACAATTTCAGCACTGTTGATCAAGGTCCCCAGATTGGAGCCCCGCAAATGATGATGGTGACTGTCGTGAAAAAAATCCGCAAACGCAATAGGTAAGTCAACTTTGCCCAAGCCCTGAGGCCACAAGCTTCCTAATCGGAAGTGGGTAGCCAATATGCCCAGATAAACGGCGTAAAATCGCTGTAGGAAAGCCGGAAATTGCTTGCCACCAGCAGCTGTGTACCGTTCCAGCTCAGGAATCAGCGCCTCATACTTGATACGGCGCTCATAGTCCGTGATAATTGGGTAATCACGGACAAAGGCAACGATGAAGAACAGCATGTTCGCATTCAAGTACCGAGAAAAATAAAACTCAGCGACTTCGAAATTCAACATCTTCCTGAGGTCTTGGCTGTAGCCCATGAAGGCAAAATCTGTGAATTGGAATACACGATTCGTCCGGGGCCGAAACGCCGCGACCTGGTGCCGAAAGACCGCTGGGAAAGCTGGCAAATCCAACTGCTGCTTGACGGTTTCCACCAAGGGCAATGGATCTTCCGTGGCTAACATCGCCACCAACCGACGCGTCGCGGGCATGGCCCGATCCGTTCGCGTTTTAAGAACGATCGCATCCGCCGGAATAACGTCTAGCGCGCGCTGAAGCTGCGTTGCCTGCCGCCAATAGTTGACCGCGTTGGTTTTAATATTGCCGACGACCCCATCAATGGGCGGCGTTCTAACAACCGTGACATTATTCGTTTTTAACAGTGCCGCAATGGCTGGCACCTTCTCTAATTCACCTTCCCAAGTCGAAAACACAATCCCCTGAATCGTGCCGGCCGCGCGGCAACGTAGCAAGTAGTCCAGCATTAACCGGACATCGAGTTCATCACGAACCGCCCCACAGACTGCAGCCCAAACCTCTGCTTTCATTCAGCCGCCTCCTTAAATACCGCCAACTCTTCCGGTGTTCCCAGAACATGGACGGTGTCAGCGGGAATATCCGTGTACGTGATCTTGGCTTGTTGTTGTAAAAGATAATGGTACATGGGGGCCACATAGATTTCGCCGTAGGCCGCTTGGATTGCCTGGCCATAGTGCTTGTAGATCTCAGCGAAATCACCGAACGTATTGAAATAGTAAAACCCCACGGAGGCATGCGGCGACACCCGCCGCTTCTCCACCACATCGACCACGTCACCGGCCGCATTCAACTGCACGAATGACCAGTGATCACCCGCAGCCGTGAAGGTGGTCAGGCTCCCATCACAGTTAGTGAGATCCGCCTGTCGAATCATGCCTGGTTCAACGAAGGTATCAATGTTGTAGACGGCTAGACTATCCTTCGTATCCAACCGCGGCGCAACCGCCATCACCGTTGACGCCTGGCCCGACGTCACCGTATCCACCTCGACCAATTGATAATGGCGAATACCCGCCTGCGCAATCAACTGGCGCAGCTTATCCTCCTGATACTGGCCATGGCGAACCACAAAGAAAAACTGTTCATTCACAAAATCGCTTAGGGAGCGCATGGCCCATTCGAACAAGGTCTTCCCCCGCACGGTAATCTCGTGTTTCGGGACGGTGACCCCCACTTTTTTGAACCGCGACCCTTGCCCCGCCATCGTAATGACAATTTGCAAGCTTATCCCTCCATTACCTTAGCCATAAATGGCGCAAACTTCGTGACACCAACCGCCAGCATGGCCTTTTGCCGTTCTGGTTTATCCTTATGCAGTGGAATCATGCTCAAGAACAGCAGTGACTCGATCAGTTGAATCTGGTGATATGCCCGCGGATCATCAAGATGTTCTTGCAATTTTTGCTCAAACAACTGACCGATCTCCGCTTCGTTTCCCGTGACGTTCAGGTGGTAATCCAACCGCCCCGTCTGGTCCGCATCCACCGTGAACATGTCTGAAATGATGCAGTCATACTTGCCAGAAAAACTGTGCATCAATTTTGCGTAGTCGTACTTGGCATCCCCGTAAATATCGAATTTGCCAAACTTACCGCGCGGATCAATCAACCGCATGACGTGCTTGGTGTTGTCATACAAAATGTTGGTCATGCAGAAGTCCCCGTGAATCACCGCAAAGGACGCGCCCGTCAGCACGCCACTCTTCGCCAATACATCTGGCAGCGCGGCAATGATCTCGTTGATGCTGGGATAGGTCTCCCCGTTGATGACCAACGGCTTGTCCGCAATCTGAGCGTAAAACGGTGTTTCCTTGATGAGGCGGTGCAGGCGATCGACCGTCTTGTCCAAATACATGTCCGCGACGGTTGCCTGGTATTCCTCCGGCTTTACTTGGACCTGATACTGATTCATCTCAGCCCGTAGGAAGAAGAGCTCATCAATGATTTCACGCCAGAATCCCAGTTCAAAGTTTCCGTATAAAAATAAGTTGTGGAGACTTTCATAAGAGAAATATTCCATTTCAACGAACGGCGCATTGTAGTTCAGGGAATAGTCAAAGATTCGGGGAGCGATGTAGGCCAGCCGCTTGGGCAGTTTCAGATACCACTTAACCTCGCCTAAAAACTTATCGACGTCCGTACTTTCCTTGCGGATGATGCCCCGTTTAAAATCAATCTTGGTCTTGTTAAAGAACCGCGCCTCAACTTGCTTAGCCTCGGCATACTTGTCGCTATGACCGAAGTCGAGCCACTGGTCGATATCCGCCGTGGTCAATGGGTGCTGCTGGTCATAAACACTAAGGTTCTCGTAGAATGACTTGGCCCCTTGCCAGGCTTCGGCCAACGCGTCACCAGCACTGAAATTGAATACCCCCACGGCTGCCAAATACTGGCCTTGGTTTTCGGGAATCGTCTTATCCGTGAAAGTGACGTGGTGCCGCACGTCCAGATTGACGGTCGTCCACCGGCCCGCATCGACTACGGGATGGGTGAACACGGTATCTGGCTGTGACAGCTTGTTGGTCTGAATCAGTGTATCCCCAAAGACGATCGTCAGCTCGGCCAAGTCGGTCTGGTCCTGCAGGCTCGTTAACGCCTGCGCAACGGCCTCGCTTAAGTTCAACCCGCTGGCAACGCGGATTGGGGTAATCGCCAACTTCTTTTGGGCAATATAAGCCGGAATGGAATCGTCACTGGCACTCACGGCCACAAACATTTGATAGCCCAACTTGCCATACTGTTCAACGGTGCGATCAATGATTCGTTGGCCATCCGTCACCGGAATCATGGCTGGATAGATGGTCCCAAAGGTTGCTTGCATGTCGTCTGCCAATTTGGCGGCAGAGAGCATTAAGAGTGTCTTAGTCAATGGACGTCACGCTCCTTTGCCACCAATTCAGCCAGCTCATCCGGCGAGTACTTTAACAGCTCACTCGGCCGAAATGCCCGGTCATCGATGTAGTAGCCGCCATGTCCCGCCCAGGGCTTGCCAAAAATAATTTGGTCATACGGCACCTCGTATTTTGCCAGCCACTCTTTCGTGATGGGCGCCGTGTACTTATTGATCTTGCCGATGTTGCCCTCGTAGGTCCGCATTTGCCGTGACGTGAATAAAATGATTTGATACCCTGCTTGTTGGTACGCCCGCATCTGAGCAATCATGCTGGGTTTGGGGGCAACGTCCAGGTAGGTCTGGTCCGCCGTCTTCAAATCACACAGAGTGCCATCAATGTCGACCACTAAGCTTGTTGTCTTATCCATTGTGAATCCCCCCAAAATTAACCTTCACCTAAACGACGGCTTGGTCCTTCATCAAACTGCCAAAGTAGTCCAATAACGCCTGCCACTTCTCAAAGACCGCATGCTCTGAGTAGCGCTTCGCATTTTCATAGGACGCTGCACTGTAGTCCGCCAGCCGCTGCTGATCACCCAGCAGATCAATCATTGCGTCCGCTAACCCTTGCACATCGCCATCCGTGGTGAGCCGACCACTCACGCCGTCATCGATGATATCGCTGGGCCCATACTTCACATCGTTGGCAACCATGGGCAACCCGTGAGACTGGGCTTCTAGGAGCATCAGTGAGAAGCCTTCCGCACGACTTGGGAGTAGTCCCAATTGGGCTTTGTCGTATACGGCCCCAATATCATGCGTATACCCCTTAAAGCTCACCACGTCGGTCAGTCCAAGATCTGCCACCTGTTGCTTAAATTTGGCACCGATATCACCGTTAGCATAGCCCCACAGCTCTAGGCGGGCGTCCGGGAACTTCTGGTGAACTTGCGCAAACGCCTCGATGGAATGGTTCTGCTGCTTTTCTGGTGCTAACCGGGCCACGTGAACGATCAGGTCCTTTTGCCGCCGCTCGAACGCTTGATGCGGGGCAGCCATCTGGGCATCCGTCACGTACCCCACCGGAATCGTGAACGCCGGAATGTCTTTGCCAAAGCGGTCCTCAATGTCTTGTGACTGTTCTGGCGTGGAGGAAATCACGGCGTCCCACTGGTCCCAATTGGTTAACGCATTTTGATAATTATTGTTCAGCTGTGAATGTAACATGTCCGTGGGATCCGCCACGTGATCGTTGTGGAGGTGAAGTACCCGAAACGCCGCCGTCTTCATGTTGAACAGCGCCCAATCACATTCGACCGTCCGATCACAGATGAAGACGTTTTGCTCATCATTTTGGTTCAGCTCATCATAGAAGAACCGGGTCAGCGCATTCATGCCATTGAAGACCCAGTCTCTCCCCCGGTAGTTCAAGACCCGCCAGCTCACATGTTCCTGGTTAGCGCGGTTCAAGAGATGGCATTTTTCCAGGTGAACCAACCCGTCCGGCCCGTAATACTGTTCTTGAACGATCTTGCCGTCCCAATCAAAGAGCTGCTCCAAACACTTGAAGCCCCGCACATCCCACCAGACCATCTTCAAAGTCCGGCCAGTTACGTCAAAGTATTGAATATTGCTGATTTCTTCTGAATTCGGCCGCAAATAGATAATCATCTGCATCTTACCCTGGGCAAAAATTTGAATTTGATTATCTTTACGTGTCTGGGTCGTATTACTGGGCAGAGAAAATTCGTTTAAGGAAAACCGTTTAGTTGGCACGGTCATGCTGCCACAGAAAAACTGGAATAAGTTGACGAACCCATCGGCTGGAATACCTGCCTGGTCAACGATTTTCGATAATTCCATTGAAAATACTCGCGTCACGATCTTCGCTGGAACGTGATTTTTTTCAAAGAGGTGGAGACGGGCAATTTCCGCATGCTCGATCCCTGACTTTGAATACTGCATATTATCGTTTAAAAAGTAATACATAGCTGCTCCCCCTTCTAGGCCTCCAATAGCCGTTGCCACCGGTTCCAAACTTTCCGCCGGGTCCAACTCTGATGGGCCTCTTCGTAAGCCGCCTGACTCATCTTGGCCAGCTGATCATCATCTGTAAATAACGTTCTGACGCGGTCCGCCATGGCTAACGCGTTGCCGCGGTCGACCAAGTACCCCGTCACCCCATCTTGCACAAATTGTTTCGCACCGTAATTAAACGGATAACTGACCACCGGTAGCCCATGGGCCATGGCCTCTTGCATTGCCAACGGCGCGCCATCGGCAAAGGACATGTTCACGAGCACTTGATAATGGTCGTACTGTTGTAAGACCTGTGGATCATAATCCTTGAAGGTCACGCTGGTCGCGAGATTGAGCTCTGATACCACGTCTGCCATCGCTTTCATGTACGCTGGACTGCCGTAACCAAACAGATCAAACGTCGCATCTGGCACTTGATCCTTGACCAACGCAAACATCCGCAAGAGCTGCTCAATCTGCTTATCCGCCGCAAGCCGACCAACGTACAGGAGACTGTGTGGCCGCCGAGTCGCTTGGTTGGGACTCACAGCATCCTCCTTGGCTTTCGGCAGCGTCGCAACTGCGGAAATCGCCGTAAACTTGGCCTGCGCGTATCGTTGCCGAAGATGTTCCGCTTGTTGTTCAGTGGCGGTAATGAACCCATCGAAATGATTAAAGTGCGCAAATGCTGGCTCGAGGAAACCATCCACCTTGCCATGGATAGGATCATTCGGATCCACGGCGTGATTGATGGGAATGTACACATATTTCCGTGAATTATCGTTTAGCGCCAGTAACGGTTTGACCCCAGTTCCTGGACGATCAGCAATAAAGGTCGTCACTGCCGTATCCTGATTGCTGAGCTCGGTCAAGAAGAAGATAAATAAGTCGTCAGTATTTTGAAAGAACCGGTCGCCCTTCCCCTGATAGTCCTTCAGGATAATCCGTGAGGCCAACGGGTTGCCGTTCGTATCCGGAACGAAAAATTCTTCCAACGCCGTTTTTCCCGTCGGTGTGTAGAACCGCTGGAGAATCAGCTTGCCGTTTTGGCCAAAGTACTGGGTTGCGGACTTGAATCCCCGCCAATCCCACAGGTTCGTTTCAATCAGGTTCTCCTGCGCATCGACAAATTCTTGATAAAAGACGCGGCCAATCGTCCCGGGAATAAACCCGACCTTGCTGGTACGCACGTCCCCATCAAAGACCTGGCTGTAGTTGGCCCCGACCGTTACTTCCGATTCTAGTGGCAGATGCAAATCATCCGTGTGCATCACGCGCGTCGGTTGAACCGCCTCTGCTTCTTGAAAGAAATCAAACATGTTAACGATTTCATTATCGGTCAATTCAAATTTACCAATCGTCTGGTGAAGCAAGCGGTCATAGGTCTTGGTCACGATCTTTGCCGGTCGCTTGTAATGATTAAACAGCTTGACCCGGTTCATAGCCGTGTGCTCCACGCTGGAATTCTTTTGTAAGATATATTCGTTAATAAAATAAAACATATTGCCACTCCTATCTTGAACGGCTGGAAGTTATTCCTCCCAAGGATACTTACCATCTTTATTTTTTTTAGTTCGTTTCATCATTTCTTTTGTCCGGTCATCCATGCGCTTGCGGGTCTTCTTGCGATTACGCCAACGAACAAATAAGGCCAACCCACCCACGACAACGTAAATCGACATCCGAATGAAAAACTGGACTTTCTTATAAGCAAAAATCGTGGTCAACGCTATCACACTATTTGCCCCCTTTAGTACGCGTAATTGTAGTAATTGATCAGGCCGGATAAGAAGTGCTCACAGTCATCAATTCGTGTTCGAAAATGATCATGCCGTGCAAAGAAGCCACCGACAAATTTAGATGGTGCGTAAAAGTACATGGCCAACTCCGGTTGAAATGCCCCGGTAGCTAGCTCGTGTTCCGCACGTTGCCGCCAAACGCGGCGCAAGCGAATCACATCATCGTCGTTCATCAGGTCATCATTGCCGGTCTCCCTGATGATATCCGTCATCTTCACGGCGGCGTCCAGTAACTCTAAGAGCGTTGGGTAAGCCGTATCACGCTGTTCAATAAAGTCTAGATGGCTGAACACATTCTTTAAGCCCAACCGCATCAATTCGCGATTATCTGGTGTAAACTGGAGCGCTTCATTCACGGCGTATGAGATCCAGTGATCATGGTATTTGCCATAGTCGTTGGCAATCATGAAGTCCAATGATGTTTGTACCATGGCTAACACGGCTTGCTCGTGTGTCATTTCGTACAGCCGCGCCAACGCAAAGGTAATCTCGCCTTCATAGTAGATGATGCGAAAGGCATCTTTGACGGTCAAATCTGGGTTGAGCACGTGATTGAAACGACCCGACGCCTGTTGAAACGCCACGACGCCCCGAAAGGCTTGCATGGCCGCTGCCGCAAAGGTCTCGTCATGCGTGACTTCTTGGTACTTGCACAGTGCCAAAATCAGCATGGCCTGGGCCCCCAGCTTCAATTCGGGAGTGCCCTTCTTGGGCCGTTCAACGACGAACAAGGCATCAGCCACCGTCTGCGTCCGTTCCTCGAGTCCCCATTGAATCGCCTGCTTCACCTGAGCCAAATCTTCCTTGCGCCCGGTAAAGTCGATGGCCTCCAGTAAAGCATAGATTGATGAGAAGTGGCGCACACTGTTATAGTTGCTCAACACACGCTGACGGGCCGGATAGTACCCGTAAACAAATTGCCCGTTGGCCTTGATCTGACGCGCCAGAAATTGTTCGCCGAGTCCCAAGTAATTCTGGAACTCCGATTTAAAATTAACCAGTTGGCGAATGCCCTTTTCCGGTGACTCGGTATCATTCAGCCGCCAGATTTGATCACCATCGGTAAAAATCCCGGTGGTCGTGAACACCCAGACATCTTTAGCGGCAGCCAGGTCAAGCGAATCCTGTCCTTCCCGATGCCGCAAGTAGGTTGTGATGTGGTCAAAATCAAGCCAAGAAGCCGACTTATTTTTCCCGATGCGGTGGCCCTCTCCAGGTTTAATGAATGCATGACCATTGAGTTCCATCTCTAATAGAGCTGTTTTAAATTTAGGGTCAAAACTAATCCCTCGACGCCAATAATTCATGCGATCCATATTACGCAATTCCGCTTCAACGCTGGCCAGAGTCCTTTTCTGAATCGACTGAACCACTTCGATTCGCACCCAAGCATCCCCTGCCACGCTAGCTAACTCGTCCGCAACTTGATCCCAAGCCTGGCGAAACGTCATGGCCTGGATAAAGTTCACGGTCGCACGTTTGGTATGGTTGGAAATAGAGACGGCTAAAGTTGTTGCCCCCGTAACCCAATCTTCAGTACGACCCAAGTCCAGGATACCCGTTTTCAATTGTTTAATGACTGATTTTTTCATTCTCGATGACAGCCCCCATTCACGGCATTTTTCACTTAAAAAGTATTACGTCGTCGACTCATACTTTCGGTTAAAATGCAAGACATCTTGCGTCATTCTTTTTAATTTGGTTTAATCTTTGCACATGTTTATAATAGCATAAATTCACCGTACGTACTATCGTTTTTAGACCTTTTTTCTGAAAACTTTCCAGAAGTGGGTTTGTTTGCTTTTTGGTTATCGACGCGTTGACTATAACGCCGACAATACACGACTTTTCACCGATATTGCGGACGAATTAGCGACGTAAGATTATGAACTTTGCTAACTAACCTCCACTGAGATCACGCAATTTAATCATACCGGTATTTCCCTTCATTTTTCCTTAAAATACCACACTTTTTATTTTATGTGAGGATTAGTCCAAGCAAAAAAGCCTACCGACTTTTTCAGTCAGTAGACTTTTCTGATTTGCTAACTTCTATTCTTACTTGAACACTTTATTTGTACTCATCGTCATTCTTCCGTCGCTTACCGAAGAACCACCATGAGCCGCCACTAACTGCGGCAATCGCAGCAACGATTGCTCCCCAGAGAGTCGCATGAGAACTGTCTTGTGACTTGTCATTAGCTGTATTCGAGATGCCATCATTTCCTGAATCGGCCGCCGATCCATTGTGAGGAGTCTCTTTGCTAGAAGACTTGTCACTAGCGTTCTTGTCGCTAGTATTCTTATCGCCGTTCCCGGATACATCACTCTCAGTTGGTGTCCCAGAATCAGCTGCTAAGTCAACAGTTGGTTCGCCAGTAGTCGCATTTGGCGTGTATGCCAACGTGCTTGCTGTTGCAGGCGCTGTACGCGTACCAGTTGCCGCTGCCGTGCCAGTTGTGATACCAGAATTAACATTTGAGCCGGTACCTGTACCTGAGCCAGTGTTCGCCCCGGAACCAGAACCCGAGCCAGTGTTTGATCCTGAACCGGAACCGGAACCGGAACCGGAACCAGTACCGGAACCAGATCCTGAACCAGTGCCTGATCCATTGCCAGTGTTGCCAGTGTCACCATTATCTCCAGTTTCAGAATCTCCGTCAGAACCTGAACCATTATCTGAGTCGGAGCCACTGTCGGTGTCTGAGTCGCTGTCGGAATCGGTGTCACTGTCGGTGTCCGAATCGCTGTCGGAATCGGTGTCACTGTCGGTGTCCGAATCGCTATCGGAATCGGAGTCACTATCTGAGTCTGAATCACTATCAGAATCGGAATCACTGTCGGCGTCCGAATCGCTATCGGAATCGGAGTCACTATCTGAATCCGAATCACTATCGGAATCCGAATCACTGTCAGAATCGGAGTCGCTGTCGGCGTCTGAGTCGCTATCTGAATCCGAATCACTGTCGGAATCAGAGTCGCTATCGGAATCGGAGTCACTGTCGGCGTCTGAGTCACTATCTGAATCCGAATCACTGTCCGAATCTGAATCACTATCCGAGTCTGAGTCACTATCGGAATCCGAGTCGCTGTCAGAATCGGAGTCGCTGTCGGAGTCGGAATCACTGTCGGAGTCTGAGTCACTATCTGAATCCGAATCACTGTCGGAGTCTGAGTCGCTATCGGAATCCGAATCACTGTCAGAATCAGAGTCGCTATCGCTGTCCGAGTCGCTATCTGAATCCGAATCACTGTCGGAATCAGAGTCGCTATCTGAATCGGAGTCACTGTCGGCGTCTGAGTCACTATCTGAATCGG
This sequence comes from Levilactobacillus brevis, assembly GCA_003666485.1. GTDB lineage: Bacteria > Bacillota > Bacilli > Lactobacillales > Lactobacillaceae > Levilactobacillus > Levilactobacillus yiduensis. The sequence continues at coordinate 1,739,709 of CP032931.1, read as the reverse complement.
AATCACTGTCCGAATCTGAGTCACTGTCGCTGTCGGAATCGCTATCTGAGTCTGAGTCACTGTCCGTGTCTGAATCGCTATCTGAGTCTGAGTCACTGTCCGTGTCTGAATCACTATCTGAGTCCGAGTCGCTGTCCGAGTCTGAATCACTATCGGAATCGGAATCGCTATCTGAGTCGGAGTCGCTGTCCGAATCGGAATCACTGTCGGAGTCGGAGTCACTATCGGAATCCGAGTCGCTATCTGAATCGGAATCACTGTCTGAATCGGAGTCACTATCCGAATCCGAATCGCTATCGGAATCGCTATCAGAATCGGAGTCGCTGTCGGAGTCGGAGTCACTATCCGAATCTGAGTCGCTGTCCGAGTCCGAATCGCTATCGGAGTCCGAATCGCTGTCTGAATCGCTGTCGCTATCGGAATCAGAATCACTATCGGAATCGCTATCCGAGTCGCTGTCAGAATCAGAGTCACTGTCGGAGTCGGTGTCGCTATCCGAGTCCGAATCGCTGTCGGAATCGGAGTCACTATCTGAATCTGAGTCGTTATCCGAATCCGAATCACTGTCTGAATCCGAATCGCTGTCAGAGTCAGAGTCGCTATCCGAATCAGAGTCACTGTCCGAGTCTGAATCGCTGTCAGAATCTGAGTCACTGTCCGAGTCTGAATCGCTGTCAGAATCTGAGTCGCTGTCGGAGTCTGAATCACTATCTGAGTCGGAATCACTGTCTGAATCCGAATCGCTGTCAGAGTCAGCGTCGCTGTCAGAATCAGAGTCACTGTCGGAGTCGGAATCACTATCTGAGTCGGAGTCACTGTCCGAGTCAGAATCACTGTCGGAATCAGAATCACTGTCCGAGTCGGAGTCGCTGTCAGAATCAGAGTCGCTATCCGAATCAGAATCACTATCGGAATCGCTATCAGAATCGGAGTCGCTGTCTGAGTCGGAGTCGGAGTCGCTATCCGAATCGGAATCACTGTCGGAGTCGCTGTCAGAATCAGAGTCGCTATCCGAATCGGAGTCACTGTCGGAGTCGGAATCACTGTCGGTGTCTGAATCTGAGTCACTGTCTGAATCTGAGTCGCTGTCTGAGTCTGAGTCGCTATCCGAATCAGAGTCCGAATCACTGTCTGAATCTGAGTCGCTGTCTGAGTCTGAATCACTATCGGAATCTGAATCGCTGTCCGAATCGGAATCGCTATCCGAATCAGAGTCACTATCTGAGTCCGAATCACTGTCCGAGTCGGAATCACTATCGGAATCGGAATCACTGTCGGAGTCTGAGTCGCTATCAGAATCTGAATCGCTATCGGAATCTGAGTCACTGTCGGAGTCCGAATCACTGTCGGAATCTGAGTCGCTATCTGAGTCCGAATCACTATCTGAGTCTGAATCACTGTCGGAGTCTGAGTCGCTATCTGAGTCCGAATCACTGTCAGAATCGGAGTCACTGTCCGAGTCGGAATCGCTGTCAGAATCCGAGTCGCTGTCGGAGTCCGAATCACTATCAGAATCGGAATCGCTATCGGAATCTGAGTCACTGTCAGAATCGGAATCGCTATCTGAGTCGCTGTCTGAGTCCGAGTCGCTATCGGTGTCCGAATCACTGTCTGAGTCTGAATCACTGTCGGAATCGGAATCGCTATCAGAATCTGAGTCACTGTCAGAATCGGAATCGCTATCTGAGTCGCTGTCTGAGTCCGAGTCGCTATCGGTGTCCGAATCACTGTCTGAGTCTGAATCGCTGTCAGAATCGGAATCGCTATCTGAGTCGCTGTCTGAGTCCGAGTCGCTATCAGTGTCCGAATCACTGTCTGAGTCTGAATCGCTGTCAGAATCGGAATCGCTATCAGAATCTGAGTCACTGTCAGAATCGGAATCGCTATCTGAGTCCGAGTCGCTATCGGTGTCCGAATCACTGTCTGAGTCTGAATCGCTATCTGAATCGGAATCACTATCTGAATCTGAGTCGCTGTCGGAATCGGAGTCGCTGTCGGAGTCAGAATCGCTATCTGAGTCCGAATCACTGTCCGAGTCCGAATCACTGTCGGAATCAGAATCACTATCCGAGTCTGAGTCACTGTCAGAATCAGAGTCGCTGTCGGAGTCTGAATCACTATCTGAGTCGGAGTCACTGTCCGAGTCTGAATCACTGTCGGAATCTGAATCACTGTCCGAGTCGGAGTCGGAGTCGCTATCCGAGTCGGAATCACTGTCCGAGTCGGAGTCGCTGTCAGAATCAGAGTCGCTATCCGAATCGGAGTCACTGTCTGAGTCGGAATCACTGTCGGTGTCTGAATCTGAGTCACTGTCTGAATCTGAGTCGCTGTCGGAGTCTGAGTCGCTATCCGAATCAGAGTCCGAATCACTGTCTGAATCTGAGTCGCTGTCTGAGTCTGAATCACTATCGGAATCTGAATCGCTGTCCGAATCGGAATCGCTATCCGAATCAGAGTCACTATCTGAGTCCGAATCACTGTCCGAGTCGGAATCACTATCGGAATCGGAATCACTGTCGGAGTCTGAGTCGCTGTCCGAGTCAGAGTCGCTATCAGAATCAGAGTCACTGTCGGTGTCCGAATCACTATCGGAATCAGAATCACTATCTGAGTCACTGTCGGTGTCCGAATCACTATCGGAATCAGAATCACTATCTGAGTCCGAATCACTGTCGGAATCGGAGTCGCTATCAGAATCTGAATCACTGTCGGAATCTGAGTCACTATCCGAGTCGGAGTCGCTATCAGAATCGCTATCTGAGTCGGAGTCACTGTCTGAGTCCGAGTCACTGTCGGTGTCGGAATCGCTATCTGAATCTGAGTCACTGTCGGAGTCCGAATCACTGTCGGAGTCCGAATCACTATCAGAATCGGAATCACTGTCGGAATCTGAGTCGCTGTCAGAATCTGAGTCACTATCGGAATCGGAATCGCTGTCAGAATCTGAGTCACTGTCGGAATCGGAATCACTATCCGTGTCTGAATCGCTATCCGAGTCTGAGTCACTATCGGAATCTGAATCACTATCGGAATCGGAATCGCTATCACTGTCGGAATCGGAATCACTATCTGAGTCCGAATCACTATCTGAGTCCGAATCACTGTCGGAATCGGAATCGCTATCTGAGTCGGAGTCACTATCGGAATCCGAGTCGCTGTCTGAGTCTGAATCGCTATCGGTGTCCGAATCACTATCTGAGTCGGAGTCGCTATCTGAATCGGAATCACTATCTGAGTCTGAATCGCTGTCGGAATCGGAGTCACTGTCTGAGTCTGAATCGTTGTCGGAATCGGAGTCACTATCTGAGTCCGAATCACTATCTGAGTCCGAGTCGCTGTCGGAATCAGAATCACTATCGGAGTCTGAGTCACTATCGGAATCCGAGTCGCTGTCCGAGTCTGAGTCACTATCGGAATCTGAGTCACTGTCGGAATCGGAGTCGCTGTCTGAGTCAGAATCGCTATCAGTGTCCGAATCACTGTCTGAGTCGGAGTCGCTATCTGAATCAGAGTCACTATCGGAATCAGAATCACTATCTGAGTCCGAGTCGCTATCTGAATCGGAATCGCTATCTGAATCGGAATCACTGTCTGAGTCGGAGTCGCTATCTGAATCAGAGTCACTATCGGAATCCGAATCACTATCTGAGTCCGAGTCGCTGTCCGAGTCCGAATCACTATCTGAGTCCGAATCACTGTCCGAGTCTGAGTCGCTGTCCGAGTCCGAATCACTGTCGGAATCAGAATCACTGTCCGAGTCGGAGTCACTGTCGGAGTCCGAATCACTATCTGAGTCCGAATCACTGTCCGAGTCTGAGTCACTATCGGAATCTGAGTCGCTATCTGAATCGGAGTCACTATCGGAATCGGAATCGCTGTCAGAATCTGAGTCGCTGTCAGAATCTGAGTCGCTGTCAGAATCTGAGTCGCTATCCGAATCTGAGTCACTATCGGAGTCGGAATCACTGTCCGAGTCGGAATCGCTATCTGAGTCGGAATCACTGTCCGAGTCTGAGTCACTATCCGAATCACTGTCACTGTCCGAGTCGGAGTCGCTATCTGAATCCGAGTCGCTGTCAGAATCTGAATCGCTATCTGAATCCGAGTCGCTATCTGAGTCAGAATCACTGTCCGAATCGGAATCACTATCGGTGTCCGAATCACTGTCGGAATCAGAATCACTATCGGAGTCGGAATCACTGTCTGAATCAGAATCACTATCTGAATCGGAATCACTGTCGGAATCTGAGTCGCTGTCCGAGTCTGAGTCGCTATCCGAATCTGAATCACTGTCGGAGTCCGAATCACTGTCTGAATCAGACTCACTATCACTGTCGCTATCAGAATCAGTATCAGCTAAAATCGCCATGTTAGCATATGACTTTGCGTCGGCAGCGGCACTGGAAGCCTGATCCTTCGCCTCTTGTGCTGCAGAAGCTGCTTGTGATGCCTGGCTTGCATAGCTTTGCGCCGCTGAGTTATCTGCTCCCGCTTCAGCCGAAGAAGCTGCAGCATATGCTGAGTTAGCGGCATCGGCAGCCGATTGTGCAGCGGAGGCTGCTGAAGTAGCTGTTGATGCTGCAGTCGATGCCTGTCCAGCATACGAACTTGCATCTGATCCCTTACTTGCATATTGCGAAGCCACATCGCTATAGTCGTTTGCGACGCTAGCGTAATCTGACGCCGTGCTAGCAGCATCTGTTGCCAGACTAGCTGATGACGATGCTCCGGCTGTTTGCGTGGCATTAACCGTTAAATAGCCTTGACCAAGAGATACTGAAGCCGTCCCACTCTTGACAACTAACGTATAATAACCCGCTTGTGCTGCCGTAACATTATCTAACTGCAAGTTTGCACTTGTTTGTCCATCAATAGCAGTCCCCTGAGTACCGGCAACTGATGAATAATACCACTGATAGGACACACTAGTTGAACCCGAACCTGTTGAGTTTGTTGCTGGTATCCAGGTTAGAGAGTCCCCTGCACTAACTGTTTGATCAACTAACCCACTTCCGATGGTCACCGTCTTAGAAGCAGAATAGGTCGTTCCATCAGAGTTGGTGATAGTTGCCGTAACAACAACCGTTCCGGTCGAACTGGAATTTACTGGCGTCACGGTCCCATCTTGATCAATTGTTGCGATGCTGGAATCACTGATTGACCAAACGATGTTACCCGTAGCATTTCCTGGATTTGTCGTCGCTTTATAAGAGCCACTATTTGCCGTTGAGGAATTATTCAAAATGTAATCATCGCCAGTAATCGAGATCCCAGTTGCTGGAATTTCATTACTATAAACGTCAACTTCGGCCAAGTTACTGGAATATGCGAACACGTTGGTCCCAATAAATTGGTTCCGGGATTGAAAGACAATTGTCCCTGTAAAATCAGAACTGGTCGTGAATTGCAACGTGCTTGATGAAGTTGCTGCTCCACTCAGCCAATTCGTATTATTGACAATTTTGTAAGTCCCAATTGTTGTGCCATCAGTGTCTGTCAACGTTCCTGAAGAGGCAGCCGTACCAACCTTCATCCAAGAGCCATTGACTTGCGCATACCATGTTGCCGAATTGGAAACGTTTATCGCTACTAGCCCTGTCTTAGCTGTTGCGGTGAGCGTGACCGTATCACCTGACATTGTTGAAGTCAAAGCCGTTGGCTGTTGCGTGAAGCCATTCGTCATTGTAATGCCCCACAATACCCAAGCATCACCGGTTGGAGAAGAATATCCGGTACTAATATCATTTGAGTATTGAATTGCATAACTAGCTGCCTCACTAGCAGCCGTTGCTGCTGTCGTGGCGTTCACCGCCATCTCAGCAGCGGTTGCAAGCTCATCATCAGCTGCCGTTGAATATTCACTCGCCGTGGCAAAGTTTCCAGCGGCCACAGCAGCAGATGCCAATGCCATATAGCTATTGGCGTCAGACGTCGCAGCATCAGCTGTCGCAGCAGCGTACTGTGCATCCTGAGCGTAACTCGCTGCTGCAGCAGTATATGAACTACCCAAACTAGTGTTGGTCTTTATTGCTGAAACCAATGAATTTGCAACCGAACTTGCTGCCTGTGCAGTGGAAGCAGCAGCTGAATCAATCGCTGCTGTCGAAGCGGCAGTCACACTCACGGCAGATGACTGACCATCAACAATAATTTTTGTTGCCAAGCTAGCGGAACTTGCCGCGGAACTTGCTGCTTCAGTTGCCCAGCTAAGATAAGTTGCCGCATCGGCTGCCGCCTGCGAAGCATTGTTTAAATCGCCATCGTCTGCATATGAAGCAGCTAAATCAGCCGTTGAAACTGCTAAACTGGCATTCTCTGATGCCGCTGAGTTAGCCGTAATCGCAGCCGCATTAGCCGCCGAAGCAGCGTCTTGGTAGGTTGGATCTGAAGCAAACGCATTCGCTGCATCCGCCGCATTTGAATTCGCAATCTCAGCTTGAACGACAGCTGTACTAGCGGCTGAAGAAGCGGCCGCAGCGTAACTTGATGCCAAGTAAGCCGCTGCTGAGGATTGGGTTTGCGCCGCATTGTAGGTCAGCGCAACGTATGATGAAGCCAACGTCGCTGCTGAACTCGCTTGCAACGCGTACGAATTAGCCTCTTTCTGGGCAACGATTGCTGCTGACGCATTTGCAGAAGCCGCTTCATAGTCATGACCCGCTTCATTTGAGGCCGCTAACGTGCTGGCAGCATTTGCCGCACTGGCTGCTTGTGAAGCTAAGGCAGCGTATGACGACGTATCTGCTGTTTGTTTGGCTGCTGATGAAGCGTACGACTTAATCGTCACGGAAGCGTTCAAGTCAGTCGTCGCGCCCAATTCGGTATAAGCCGAGGTTGCGCTACTTGCCATGGATGATGCTAGCGCTGCCGCCGAATTTGCTGCATTGGCGGCATCAGCGGCTTGGTTCGTGTAGTTACCCTTTTCATCTGAAACAACGACAGTGATGACATTAGAGTTTGTCGAGAAGGTCGCTGAATGACTAGATGTGATTCCCCAGCTGGCCTTCTTGGTACCACTTACGTTCAAGTAGTAATAGTAAGTCCCTGCTGCACTGTACGTTGGTAAATACGTTCCAGTCTGCGAAGTAGACGAGGCTGATGACGCTACAGTCCACGTTTTGGCATCAGTTGAGACGTACCACGTATAGGTTCCTTCAGTAAGCGAGTTGTACGAATGATAACTCGTTCCTAGGATTGAACTTGTTGCATATGACCCTAAGTCCATGGTATTCGTCAATGTCACACCACCATCAACCGTCACAGCAGTTGTTGATGATGTAATGGTTGTGGTCGTTGCCGCCATCTCACCTGTATCTTCATCAGTGTTTGCTGGCACATTCTCCGCATCCGTGTCATAAGCAGCGGCTAGCGAAGCGGCACTTGAGGCCCCTTGCAAGGAGATTGCTGCTTCAGACGCTGCTGAACTGGCAACACGCGCTAGTGAAGCGGCATCGGCGGCGCTAGTTGCTGCAGTAGCTGCTGCCGCTGCAGAACTAGCTAAGGTTGCCGATGAATTCACTTGATTGGCAAATGACGATGCGTTGGTTGCGTAGGCAGAGGCCTGATCCCCTTTGTAGGTTCCCGCTTCAACGGCCATTGAGCTCGCCGCACTGGCATACCCCGCAGCAACCAGTGCACTTGAAGACGCCTTAGTGGCAGAATCTTCTACTGCAATCGCCGTCGCTTTCGTCGCTGCTGATTCTGCGGTAGATTGTGCGGTGCTAGCGGCGTCATAGGCATCCGCACTTTGACTCGCTAATTTCGTCGCCGCTACCAGAGCCGTGCTGGCTGTTTCGTAATCATAGTTTGTGGCAGCCGTGCTAGCCAACACGTACTGTGCTTGCGCAGCGCTCGCTAACGTGTTAGCCAACGTCGAAGCATCTGCCGCGTCGCCAGCCGCACTGTTCGCCGTTGAGTAAGCAGCAACCGCTTCGGTATTGTTCGTGTCATACTGCGTTGCGTTATAAGCGCTACTTGCGGCCGCAGAGGCGGATGACGCTGCGTTGCTGGCTGAAGTTGCGGCCGAGAACGTGGCGCTATTCACGCTACTTACTAGGTCTGCCAATCCAGCAGCCGCAGCCGATCTCGCAGCAGTTGCGGCACTCGACGTTTGATCAGCATACTTAGAGGTTGCGGCAACATATGACATCGCTGCCGTGGAAGCTTCCCCGTATTTTTGTGCCAGAGACGTTACTCCGCTACCACTTGTGGTATCCATTGCGTCTAAGTACATGTTAGCCAGGCTATTGTAGTGGACCGCTAAATCTGCAGCAGTCACAGCGGCTGAATAGGTACTTTGCGCCGCACTGTTTGCCGTCTGCGTATCCAGTGTATCCACTAGACTTGCATAGCTCGATGCAGCGGTTGCGTAAGATGATGCCGCAGTCGCAGAACTCGTGGCCGCGCTGGCAGCTGAACTATCAATGACGGACGCCGTTGAAGACGCTGCGCTGTTGGAAGACGTCGTTAACGATGCGCTCGTAGCGGCTGGCGTCACGATTGTCTTCTTGGTGGTCGCCACCTTGGTAACTGTCTTCGTTACATTAGAAGTCAGCGTTGTATCAGTTGAAATGGTTGCGGCCGCACTGGCAGCCACACGCGCTGCATCAGTCGTCGACGTAACATTGCTGGCACTCGTCGCTGCTGCACTGGTTACCGTGGCACTGGTGCTGCTGGTACTAGTTGATGATGAGGCAGCTGAACTGCTAGTGCCCGAAACTGAAGTAGATTCAGCGACTACCTTATTAGTAGTGGTTGCGGTACTCGCCGAACTACTAGCACTGGAGCTGGCCGCCGATGAACTGGCGACACTCGCACTAGACGAGCCGACACTTGAAGCACTACTGGTTGAACTTTCTAAAACCTGTGAGTCTGCGCTAGATCCGATTGCACTAGCCGCAGACGACGTTGTGGTGGTACTGCTGGTTGTCGTATCTACTTGATTAGTCGTATCCGCATGAGCAGATAACGTGCCAGCACCTAAAAGCGAGAAGGATGCCAATGCAGCGAAAACCCAAGTCTTCCCTACCTTGTACATTTTGTATCGCAATTTAGGGTCACCATTAAAAGCTTTATTCCGCATGAATTTCACTTTTAATCGTCCTCCTTAAGTAATATCTGTGATAGTTGATTAACAATCACGACTCCCAAACCGATTAAATTGACTAAACAATTAGTAATTTTACTTAGAGCGGCCTATACATATTTTCTTAGTAAAAGAGCATCCCCTATAAACCAGTTCTCTAACAATGGTTATTCTATCACAGATTCAACATGCGCACTGTTTTAAAGATAAATTTATGACCGGTATGGACAGAAACTAAATTTATTCGGCTCTAATGTTAACTGATTCACATATGATTGTCATTTTAATTTCACTGACAACCCCCATTCACTAAAAATGATGGCAATCACTATTTGCCTGCTTGCATCAGTTTAGGAACGCTTTTATATCAGGACTTGTTGGCCATGAGATTTTAATATTTTATTTTCAATTCGTCCATCTGGACAGGCATACTATTATGTGTCGCAATTATCTCGTCTTGTTACCATCACCAAATCATTACAATTTGATTAAAATTTCTGTCTAGTTCTGCCAACTTCACGCGTTGTTTTCTGGCCATATATAGGTCAAAAAATCAAGAAAGTAGTTTAGCTAATTTTAAGATTCACCGATGTTTACTCACATAACTTACGAAGTGTAACATCACTTATTTCGTCAATTTAACTACTTAACCCGCTATTTATTTTTAAGGTTCGGCCTGTTTCCGACCGGGTAGACGCACGCGTATCAGTTTTCAATAAGCACTTTCACGACTCCCATCCCTCACCATCAACATCTGAGCGACGTATAAACCTGAAAGTGTTGGTTCGCTCAGACTAGCAAAAAGGCCCGCCAACTTGGAAGTTAGCGGGCCTAAGCATTGATTATTTAGTTAATTATCTCATGTTCAATCACAGCGGCCATATCTTGCGGCAGTGGCGCGTAGCAAGTCACCCATTCATCCAAGAATGGCTGAAAGAAGCGCAACCGCGCGCAGTGCAAGGCCTGGCGATGAATCCACGGATTAGTTTGTTTGCCATACAACCAATCACCAATCAAGGGATGGCCGATCCACCGGCAATGTACCCGGATCTGATGCGTTCGGCCAGTATGCAATTTTATGGCTAATAGCGTTGCGGCGTGCGTTTGCCCCCGCACCCACAGTTCTGTCTGAGCGGCGCGACCATCGTCTCTAACCGTGCGTTTGATGAACGACCCTGGTTCACGCCCAATCGGGGCATCGATCAGCTGATGGGTTGGGGTCACCTGACCTTCTGCCAGCGCAATGTAGCGTTTATCCAGTTGGCCATCCTTCAGTTGCTTATCCAAAATGGAGTGAGCAAAGTGGTGTTTGGCAAACAGGACGGCCCCACTGGTCTCGCGGTCTAATCGTGTGACAATGTGGGTCACCGTGCTGGGCGCTTGAATCGTGATCAAGTGCCCCTTGACCCGATTCGCCAGTGTATCATCTGGATAGAGGTGTGACGGCACCGACGCCATCCCCGCGGGCTTATTGACCACCAGGAAATGGGGATCTTCGTAAAGAATCTCCAGGGGCTTAAATGAGGCGACCACGTTGGGATTCGTCGGCTCTGGTGGCAATTGTAGCCCCACGACCTGACCGGGTTGAGCCATCGCAATCACCCGGACTTCTTGGCCGTCCAGGGTGATGACCCCACCGTGAAATTTCACTTGTTTTAAAAAGGTGCGGGTGACCCCATGGGCCATCAGCACCGTTCGCACGTGTATGGGACTATCTCCCGTCACACGCCAGGCAAAGTGCGTCATCATTTCTCCCGCCCAATAAAGGACGCCTCGACCCGCTGCCAGAAGTGGGTGTGACGGTATTCTGCAAAGGCGATCCGTTGCCGAGCAATTCGGTAAGAGATGGCCTTGATAGGCCGCCCTTCGATGCCCAGCTGATCACACATCAAGACATTGTCCGTGGGATCAGTGGGTTCAATGCGAATCCACTCGTCAGCCGGAATAATCAGCGGCGAACCCAGCGTCCGAAAGACCAGGTTGTTGATCGACGCGATTTCTGCCATTTGGACCGCGTTGAACCGTGGATTCAAGACCGCCCCACCCACGGACTTGTTGTAAGCCGTTGAGCCGGTCGGCGTTGAAATACACAGGCCATCCCCCCGAAAACTTTCAAAGAGTTCGCCCTTGATGTAGACGTCGGCCACCATGGTCCCGGAGACCTTCTTGATGGTGGATTCGTTCAAAGCCAATGCCTGATCCGGGTGGGTACCATCCGCGTAGTCGACCTGAATCGACAGCAACGGGTAGCTGACGCTTTGACCATTATCTTTTGCCAAACTGTCCACGAGTTCTTGGACCTCAAAGTCTCGCCAGTCGGTATAAAAGCCGAGATGGCCCGTATGGATCCCGACGAAACGGACCTTGTCCAGCCGGTCATTGTAGTGGTGAAACGCCGAGAGCAGCGTCCCGTCACCGCCCACCGTGACGACCACGTCTGGATTCAGACTGTCGAGCGTCACCCCGGCAGTCAGCAGGCCCTGATGTAGCGCCGTAGCCACCTTCTGTGACGCCGGTCCATTATTACTAAAAATGGCAACCTTCATGTTATTCTTCCTTATTTTGATGAGGTGTCGCGTGCGTATCACCATCACTCTTTGGCGAATACTGCTGAGCCTCTTGAATTTCTTCACGAATCTCGGACATTTCCGTGTCCAGTTTAAAAGCCGCCTCTGCCGCCCGCTGCAGCCGATCGCTCAGTGCTTCGGGGAAGGCGCCCTGGTATTTGTAATTTAATGAATGTTCAATGGTGGCCCAGAAATTCATGGCCAGTGTCCGCACCTGAATCTCCGCTAAAATTTTCTTTTCGCCGGAGACTAGCTGAACGGGATACTCGATAACAATATGATAAGATCGATAACCACTCGGCTTTTCATTGTGAATGTAATCCCGTTCTTCCAGAATCGTCAGGTCGGTGCGTTGCCGCAGAAGGTCGACGACTTGGTAAATGTCCTCAACGAATTGACACATGATCCGTAACCCGGCAATGTCTTGCATGTCTTGTTCCAGCCGGTCTTCGGCCACGTGGCGCCGCGTCATCTTTTCCTTGATACTGGGTACCGGCTTGACCCGCCCGGTGACGAATTCAATGGGTGGACGTTCATTTTGATTTTCAAATTGCTTTCTGATGCCGCGCAGCTTCACCTTTAGCTCACTAACGGCTTGCTGATAGGGCAATAAAAATTGATCCCAGTTCGTTACCATAATGACTATCCCCCAACCTTGATTACAGTGCTCATCTTTCGATTTTACCATATTTTTCTGGCAACTGAGAGTAATTACCTCATTAACTTGTTAATTTCTTCACTATCAGACCGTTGGGGCGCTCCCGAACTTTTGCGAGGCGTTTAGCTTTACCTCAGCGGAAAAATGTTGCATGATAAGGTTGCGTTTTAAATGAACGGTCTTCACCTCAAACAAACGTTCCAATTGCTATTTTTTGAAAATTTGGTAATGTAGTGGTATTGTTACTTTTTGTTCGGCGACCCTTGCTGATTGCCAACTAAGACAGATATAGGAGGAAGCAATGTGTTAGAAGTCTATTTGTTCGTCAACCCTCTCGGCGCGCGCTGTATGCGCTCTGAGCAAAATATCATGCGGTTGGCCGATCATCTGAATAGCAAGGTGTCATTTCAATTTGTGCCGTTGCTGAACCAACAAATTATCGCGCAATCCCTGGCGCCCCGGCCGACCTTGGCGGAGCGCAATGCCCGGTTCAACGTCACCTACCAGGCCATCTTGGCCTACAAGGCGGCCCTGTTCCAAGGTAAGCGCAAGGGGCGGAAATTCCTGCTCAACATGCAGGACGCCGTCGTCAGCCAGCACCAGAGCTTCTCAGAGAAACTGACGCTAGAAATGGCGCAAAAGTGCCGTCTAGACCTCGACATGTTCACGGAAGACTGCCAATCAGACTTGGCGAAACAAGCCTTCCAAACGGACCAAAAGTTGGCCGCGGAAATGAAGATCGAACAATCCTCTTCCGCCGTCATCTTCAACTGTGACGTCTCCGATTGCGGCTTACTCTTAAACGACGTGACCTACGAATCCCTGTGTGACGTCTGTGAGAGCCAAGGTGTGGCCACGAAAGAAATGTTAATGGCTGAACCTAATTATCAAACTAATGAACAGGCGACCTCATTAATGCTGGCGAACAATCAGTCTAATCTTCATGTACTATAAGCCCTGCTGAATCGTTTTACGTCACGTTAATTCAGTCACCAAATTACCGAGATCATGTCACGAGAGTGGGACAAAAGGTGATTAGCTGGCGAGCATTAAGGCTGATAAGCGAATAATCCTGGGTTTGGATTGTTTGCTTATCAGTTTTAAGCGGAACCAGCTGCCTTTTGGCCCAGGTTTCAGCAATATATGTTCAGAGATACCAACGAGCTTGGACATTTTGTCCCAAACTCGTTTTTTTATTGGGCATGAATTCCCCACCTTTTGGGAACCCAAAGTTTTACCCTTTCGTTCTTGAAATATCAGGACTTTCACTACCAGATTTGCGGCTGATATGGTATGATGAACCCAACTATTTTGTTGAACTGAAGGGAAAATTTATGCGAACAGCTATTGTTACGGACACCGCCTCTTATCTCACCCCTGAACAGATCAAGCAATTTCACATCGTGGTTCTGCCCATCACCGTGATTCTGGGCGACCAGCAGTATGCTGAGTCCAACTTAAGCCTAAAAACATTTTACGACTACCTCAAAACCGACCAGGAGCTGCCGACTACGGCTCAGGTCTCTTTGGGCCAGATTGAGGAAGCGTACGACCGTCTGGCTGGCGAAGGTTATGATGAGATCATTTCGATTCACCTGTCCAGCGGCATCACCTCGTTCATGAGCAACCTGAAGATGTTCTGCCGCACCTACACTAAGGCTAAGATCTACCCGGTCGACTCATTAGTCGCCAGTGCGGGCGAGGCCAACCTGTGCTTGCTGGCCGGCCAATTGGTCGCCAACGGCAATTCCGCGGCCGACATCGTCCCCCAACTGGAGGACCTGCGCGATACCATGGAAGTTTACTTTGCCGTGGACAACCTTAGTCACCTGGCCCGGACCGGTCGCTTGAGTAATCGGTCAGCCATCATTGGCAACCTACTGAACATCAAACCGCTGCTTACCTTCAATGACGAAGGCAAGATCATCGCCATTGGCAAAGAACGGACCATGAAGAAGGCTTTCCACTACATGACCGACAAGCTCCAAGCCACGTTGGCCCAGGTCGACTATCCCCTGCTGGTCACCGTCATCAACGCCAACAACGCCGAACTCGCCGACGACTGGGCAGCAGATTTGACGGACCAATTTCCCGAAATCCGCGTGGTCCAGAGTCAACTTGGCCCCGCTATCAGCGTCCACACCGGTGAGAAGACCATGGGCCTGCTGTGGCAACGTGATTGGCAATCTTACTAAGTTAGAACCTAAAAAAGGCTGTGTGTCATTTCCCGTTACGGAGATGACGCACAGTCTTTTCATTATTTCGGTTTCAATGATTGGCTATCAGCCGTCCATCATGGAGCGTATATACTCGATCGAATAATGGCAATACTTCGGGCGGAATATGGTGATCAACTTCTACAATTGTTTTCTGTAAACGCAGGATTGTTTTATGAATCGCAATAGAAGTCTGCTCATCCAGTGAAGCCGTCCCCTCATCAATGAGGATCAGTCCACGGTCAAATAGAATAGCCCGTGCAATCTCTAGTCGCTTGATCTGCCCACCAGATAGGTTCTCACCCTCATCACCAATCTGATAGTCTAAACCATCTCGATTGATTACTGACGCCAGTCCTGCTTCCTGACAGGCTTGACGAATGACATCATCCGGGAAGGACATCCCCAGAGTCAAATTAAACCGTAGCGTATCGTTGAAGACAATTGGCGTCTGGTTAACGGTACTCATACCGCCAAAATGACTAACTCGCTGGTCATTGATGACAATTTGACCACTGGTCGGTGTCAACGCCCCATCAATCAGGCGAAGTAGTGTCGTCTTTCCACTTCCTGACTCACCTTGAATCAAAATATTTTCCCCTCGAGAAACCTGTAAATTAATCGCCATCAATACTGGCGTCTCTCCTCGACTAAAACTCACATCACGTAATACTAACTTGTCAAACGAACTTTCTGCCGGGGTAACTGCATCCATTGGTTTTAAAGTTTCGTGGATTCGTTGTCGAATCTGTACTGTGCTGTTAAGCGTATTAAAACTATTGACTACCTGGTTGGCACTATTAATAATCCAATTTGATGAATACTGAATCGCTACAAATTCGGACAAACTAACATGACCCAAAATCGTTAGATATATTCCAATACCAATTGGAATCAATGTACAGACGTAAAAAATTGCATCCACCACCGCATTGGACAGAGCTATCTCATTTTTCATTTCCGCGTTGGCGTGCTCAACTTGATTAATGGCCGTCGTTGTTTTGTGCGCCATGCCCTTACCCGCACGGTACTGGCGAATCGCCAATGCGCCTTTCAAGGCATCCTTCAAAATACTAGACCAACGTCCGTTTTGCTGGGACCAGTTGGCCGTACGCTGCGTGATGCGCTGACGAAAGAGTCTGGGAATCACCGTTGGAAATGCCATGAAGATAACGAAGATCAGTGTTAATGACACACTATTGGCCAGAGAATAGGCTAATGTCACGACACAAGTTACCGCAACACTGATTAAAGAAAATAACTGACGGATATAATTGTCTTCAAGTAGTTTCAAGTCATTCATGAAAAATGAGAGATTCTGAGTGACAAAATTTTTATCATTTACTGTACGACGTAGTAACAGTCCTTGTAATAAGCATGCCTTGAGACGTTGATTAATAACCACCACATTTTTATTGATGACTACTGTATTGAAATATGTGGCGATACTAAACACAACAAATCCCAAGATAATCACAACGACAAACGGAACGATCCAATTCAGATGTTTAGTTTCAATAATCTTGAAGATAAATGAATACATCGCTGCATTAAACGGCGTTGCTAGTCCAGCCAATACTGCTGTAAAAATAGCTAGTATGACTAACTTCTTATTGGCTAGTTTCATTAGCGAGCCCCCTTCGCTACACTACCCTATCATAATGTCTTTAATTATCAGCAATTCCCCATTTTTTCCAATAGAAAGGCGTTAGTTATCAGCCTTTCGGTAAGATAACTAACGCTTTTTATGAAGCAAATATTTAGCCAGTCGCGGTCTTTTTCGTAAGAAATCCTTAAGCTTCCTCACAGCGGGTCACAAAACGGTCCGCAATTTCGTTAGTACTTAGTGACACCTATTTTTTCAGCTCGTGGGCCAACTGACTAAATTCGGCCAGCCGTTCATCAAACGTCTTGAACGCCGTCTGGAGGTAATCTGGTTGGGTCATGTCCACGCCCGCGCGCTTCATGACGTCCAGTGGCAAGGCTGAGCTTCCTGACTTCAGGTAGTTCAGGTACGCATCACGCTTGGCGGCGTCACCGCTCAAGATGCGTTGCGACAGCGTGGTGGCCGCCGCAAACCCGGTGGCGTACTGATAGACGTAGTAGTTGTAATAGAAATGCGGGATTCGCGTCCATTCATCCGCAATCTGTGGATCCGAGATGACCCCATCGCCATAGTAGCGGTGGTTCAGGTTACCGTAGAACTTGCTCATGAAGTCTGCGGTCAACGTTTGCCCACCCGCTGCTTGTTGGTGAATGTAGTCTTCGAATTCAGCGAATTGTGTTTGCCGGTAGACCGTGCCCTTGAAGCCGTCCAGATAATGGTTCAAGACATATGCCCGTACCTGTGGATCAGTCTGCGTCTTCAACAGATAATCCGTCAAGAGGTTTTCGTTCGTCGTCGAGGCAATTTCCGCCACGAAAATGGAGTAATCGCCGTACTGGTACGGTTGATTCGTCCGGGTATAGTGGCTGTGCATGCTGTGACCCATTTCGTGGACCAGCGTGAACAGGCCTTCCAAACTGTCTTGCCAGTTCAACAGGATGTATGGCTTGGTATCATACATCCCCCCAGAATAGGCACCGGTTCGCTTCCCTTCATTTTCCACCACGTCGATGGCGCGACCGTCAAACATCTTCTGGACGTTGGCCACGTAATCGGGGCCTAACACGTTCAAGGCCTTTAATGCCTCTTGTTGGGCTTCCTCATAGGTGTAGCGCAGGCTAGGCTCCCCGGTGATCGGCGTGTACAGGTCGTACATGTGCAATTCGGGTAGCCCCAGAATTTCCTTACGCAAGTTGACGTATTGGTGCAACGAGTCCAGGTGGTCATTGACCGTTTGAACCAGGGTGTCATACACCACTGCTGGCACGTTATTGGCACTCATCGCCGCATCTCTGGCACTGGCATAGTGTCGCACCTGAGCGTTGAAATTGTGCGTCTTGACCTCGCTAGCCAGCGTTGAAGCAAAGGTATGCCGGAACTGCTGATAAACGCTATAAAGCGCCTTAAACGCCTGTTCACGTACGGCTGGGGTCGTGGACTCCAACAAGACGCCGTAAAGGCCCTCTGACAAGCGGACATCGTTACCCGCTTCGTCTTGGACGACCGGGAACTTCAAGTCGGCATCGCTGAGCACGCTATAGGTCTTGGAAGAGGCCGCAAAAATGTCGCTGGCTCCCGCCAAGAGCTTTTCTTCAGTCGCCGACAACGTGTGTGCCCGTTGCTTGCCCAAGACATCAAAGAGATGTTGATAGGCCGCCAATTTTGGCTCCGAATCGATCAGCTTTTGCAGGGCGTCCGCGTCTAATGCCAGGACTTCAGGTTCAAACCAGGAGACCGCGGCACTGACCGTCGCCACCAGATTTTCGGCCTGGCCCATCAAGGCCTGCGCGTCGGCGTCGCCCGTATCCTGATCATTCTTCAGGGAGGCATACACGTACAGCCGTTCGAGCTGCCGGTTCAAGTCTAGGTAAGCCGTCGTCACTTGGTAAAGGTCCGCGCCACTCTTGGCTAACTGCCCCTTCATCTGTGCCACTTGGTCGGCTTGCGCCTTAACAGTCGTCAGTGCCGTGGCAAAAGCCGCGTCATCGGGGAAAATTGGGGTTAGGTCCCAGGTCAAAGCCGTCGGTACGGCTGAGCGTTTTGGAATTTGTTTCAAATTTCTCATCCTCCTTTAACATTGCATAGCAATATTTTACCACTTTAACCTGGCAAGATGGCAAATCAGCCCAACTTTTTCTCATCATTTTCTAACCAAGCGGTATAATCCGCCGCCCACTGCGGTTGGGCCATTACCCGCCAGCCATTGGTCTCTCGTTTTAAAAACCGGGCTGTCACCAGATCGGTCAACAGCGTCTCCAGTGCGTGAGTCACCACCAGGGGCACCTGAAACCGCACAGCCGCGGTCGCCCCACCGACTAGCCGGAACGCTTCCTCGCCCAAGCGTTGGGCCGTGGCAAACGAAAAAAGCACGTGTTCAAATAGCCAAGCCGCCACCACGATGCGCCACAGGAGCACGCCCCGCCCAAATAGTGGCGGCGTCACCTGTGTGGTCACCAGGCTTTCCGGAAAGCCCGCTAGATGGTGGCCGGTCAAATAAACCGCCGTCTGCAAGGGTTTCAACGTGTCTGAGGAACGCCGCAAATCCCGGTCCAGTTCCCAGCGAAACCGGGCCAAGTTCGGTTCGGGCCACCACTGCCGCCGGTGAGGTCCTTGCACCAACGCCGCCAGGGACCCTACCCAGGTCTGTTGGCACTGATACTCGCCTGTCGCGGCTTGGCAAATGTGGTGGTCAACGCGCACCTGTTGCCGGTCCACATCCCAGAAGAGTAGGCACAATCCCCATCCCTTCAACCATCCCGCAAAGCGGTCGATCAGACGCCAGCCTAGCCGCTGCTGCGCATAGCGTTTGCCCAATAACCAAAACGGATACGCCCCCACGTCCCGATACCCCTGCGTGCGAGCCGCCACATCCTCACGACTGATGGGACTGCACTGAAATTCCAGGGCAATCGCGCGGGGCTGATGCGCGATCCAACAGTCGGCCCGTTGCTGAATCGTTGGTAAGACGCGCTCCAAGGTCACGGTCCCCCAGTCCGCAAAGAAGGCGGCCAGTTGGCGTTTGCCCATCACATGCTGGGCCGTCTCGCCCTCCCCTGGAAAGGTACAGGGTGCCGCGGGGCGATGGGCAAAGTACGGCTGGACCCGGGTCCCGCGATGCAACACGACACGGTGCCCACACGCCGGACACACGTAACTCCCACTCCGTTGCGCATTCTTGGCATCCACCAACGCCGATTCAAGCTTGGCAATCAACATCGTCACTCCCCCTTTACAGAACAACTCCGTAACCGAGGCGAGATTATTTTAAATTGCGGGCAAAAATTTTACTAGCTGCGTTGACCCTGGCAGGCTAGTTGGTTGGTAAATATGGATCCAGCGATGGCCGCCATGACCGCAAAAGATTGTAAAAAAAGAGCCTGGCAGATCCGCCAGACTCGAATTTTTATCAATTTTGAACAGCGACCAGCATCGGTCAGTCACACCAAGAAACTACCCCAACCTTACTTTTCAGTCGGGAAGTGTGCGATCACCTGGTAAATCGGTCCCTTGGCGGAGAACTTTTGCTCATACTCCGTCTGGATATCCTCGACGCCATCCGTTGCGGCGTGCAGGTCCAACCAGACACCATCGAAGACCATGCCGAAGTTGTTCAGGCTCCCCAGGGAGTATTCGAACAAGCCTCGGTTATCGGTCTTGAATTGCAGGGACCCTTCTGGCTGTAAGACGTCGGCGTAATGGGCTAAGAACACGGGTGACGTCAAGCGGCGTTTGGTATGGCGCTTCTTCGGCCACGGATCAGAGAAGTTCAGGTACAGGCCCGCCACTTCGCCGGCCGCAAAGAACGTATTGATGGCCTCGCCATCCGTGTGGACCAGTTGAATGTTGGTCAATTCACTGGTCACGACCTTTTTCAACGCCGCCGCAATTACGGAAAATTGGATCTCAATCCCGATAAAGTTACGGTCAGGATGTTGCCGAGCCATTTCCACGATGAACTGACCCTTCCCCGTCCCGATTTCCACAAACAGTGGCTGTTCGCTCGGAAAGCGGCTTTGCCAGTTGCCCATCAAGGCCTCCGGTTGCTCGACCATTTTGTCGGGATGTTCGGCCACGTAGTCCTTGGCCCACGGTTTATTACGCACACGCATGGTAAAATTCCTCCTCTAATCACAACGGCGGGCGCAAGGTTCACCCCCGCTCCCGCCGACGTTGTTCTAATCAGTGACTGACTCTCGCGTCAGTTTCTCTAGTAAAATTAAGTGTTGGTTCATTAATTGAAAACGCTGTTGGTGAAAACTTTCCGCAATCACACTGAGACAGTGGACCCGGGCATACCAATTCACCCGCGCGGTCAAATCAGCCGTCGTCGTCTCACCATAGTCCTGTAACCAACGCTGCCATTCTTCCAATGGCACGTATTCGCACAGCAAGGCCCCCAGATCAAAGGCAGGGTCCGCATCCCAATCGACCAGGTACAGCCGTTGGCGGTCGGATAACAACCAATTCTTATGGTTTAAATCACCATGACAAACTTCATAGTGCGTCTTGGGCAGTTGTGGTTGCTCGCTTTGTAACGTCGCAAACGCCGATTGGATCAGCGGATGCTGGCGTAAGTCAGCGGCTAGGGCTGGCTGTAAGCGGGTTAACAACTGGGCGGGCGTGGTAAATCGTCCGCCGACTTTTAATAACATATCATGCAGCAAGTGGGAATGATGGACCCGGTGAATCAACCGGGCGACCCGCTGCTCGCGCATTTCACTACGCTGCAGTGTGCGGCCGTTTAGCCATTCCTGCGCCGTCATCACGTCGCCGGTCGCCAACCGTTTGGTCCAGACGAGCCGCGGTGTGATGCCCTCCATGGAGAGCGCTGCTAGAAACGGTGACGCGTTTTGTTTTAAGAACACTTTTTCTGACGCCTTGGTGCCCATATAAGCCGTGCCCGTATTACCGCCCAGCGGATACAAGCTCCAACCGTCACTAAAATCCAGTGCCATGCGTGCCACCCCTCCTCGATTTGTCAGCTAATATTAATTCTATGGGGAAATGGCGGCCACGTCAAGCCTTATTTTTATCCGCCCGCGCTAACCGGTGCGGCGTGTAGATTCTGGCCAGGTACCAAACTTCGATGACCTCGACGACCAGCGTGATGCCGGCAGTCATGATCTGCGGATTGGCAATCACGACGACCACCCATAGCAGGAGCGCCGTGGTACTCAAAATCAGCGTGACCAGCTTGACGAAACTCTTGAGCC
This sequence comes from Levilactobacillus brevis, assembly GCA_003666485.1. Classification (GTDB taxonomy): domain Bacteria; phylum Bacillota; class Bacilli; order Lactobacillales; family Lactobacillaceae; genus Levilactobacillus; species Levilactobacillus yiduensis. The sequence goes on along the minus strand of CP032931.1, from coordinate 1,718,364 downwards.
GTAATGCCGGCAAGACCGGATAGACGTGCGTGAAGACCACGTCGTCGTATTGCTGGAAGAACGGCAACAGTTGAAAGCCAATCAGGTAGATGAACAATGCCGCTAAGATCACGGGCAACCATTGGCCACGCACGAAGTACAGGAGTAACATCCCAATCACGGTCAGACGCACCACCAACCCGCTAAAGTCGGTGCCCCGCACCATGCCGCGACTGAATAGGTACAGATACGTCTGGCTGTGCGTGCGTTTGATGCCCTTGAATAACCAGTCCAGATACCGCCGCCGTTTGATTGTCCCAGAGACCATCGGCACTTCGGTAAACATGTTGAAGAAGCGATAGATGCCCAGCATCCGGTTATCTTCGATCTTGATCTGTTCTCGCCACCGAATCTGCTGAATCTGCCAGTGTTGGCGTTCCCACACGGCCACGGCAACATCGGCGACTAGCGCTAGAATCAGCGCCACGTAAGGACTCAGCCAAACCCCACTGGCAACCACCACGATGGCCAGCAACCATTTGAATGGCCACTGGTTCATCCGTCGTTGCCCGGTAATCTGATAGACGCTGGCGAGGTCCAGTCGTAACAGGCTATCCTTCAAGACGACCTGGGATACGGCCAAGACCAGCACCTGCGGCAACGTCCAGCCCAGCGCGACGCTGAGAAACGGTGCCAAGATGAACAAGGCAATCAGCTGCGTACATTGGGCTAAGAACTGGCTATAACGCCGAGCTGCCACCAAATAGGCGTGCATCGCCCGTTCGCGTGGCAACAAGAAGACCCGATCGGCATCCTCAATCAACGTGGCGAACCGACCGATCTGCGCAACGATGACTAAGACCAGCAGCGCCACGAACGGCGCCCACCAGAGGCCACTTTTCAGTGATTTCAACACATTGGAGTAGCCCCAACCCAGGCCCCCCAAGAAGAACAGCAACGCGAAGACGAAAAAATCATTGAACACCAACCGCAAATACTTGGCCATTTCCCGGAGATGGCGCTGCAGTCGGGTCTTAAATAGGTCCGTCATGCGCGGTCGACCTTCGTCATTGAAAGGTAAATATCATTCAGCGATTCCCCCGCTTCCGGAAGAGCGGCTTGCAACTCGCTGAGGGTCCCTTCAGTCTTGACCTGACCGTCGTGCAACAGCACGAAGCGGTCACAGTACCGTTGGGCCGTATCCAAGACGTGCGTCGACATCAAGATGCTGGCCCCCGTCTGCTTGCGTTGCTCGATCAAGTTCAACAGGTCGTTGACGGCCAATGGGTCCAGACCCAAGAACGGCTCATCAATGATAAATAACTTGGCGTTGGTCAAAAAGGCACAGACGATCATGACCTTTTGCTTCATCCCCTTGGAGAAGTTGGCGGGGAACCAATCCAATTTGTTGGCCAACCGGAACGTCTTTAGAAGATCGTGGGCTTTGTCCCAGGCCACCTTTTGGTCCAGGTCATAGGCCATCATGGTCATTTCCAAATGCTCACGCAGCGTGAGTTCCTGGTAAAGCACTGGCGTTTCAGGGATATAGGCAATCTGTTGCTTGTACGCCTGACTATCCTGGTCGATCGTAACGCCGTTGATACTGATTTTGCCTTTATGTGGTGTGAGCAGGCCGATGACGTGGTTGATGGTCGTCGATTTCCCGGCCCCGTTCAACCCGATCAGACCCACGAGTTCACCGTCTTTAACGTCAAAACTGATATCTTTTAAGACGGGAATTTGGGAGTACCCTCCCACAACATGGCTGACTTCTAAAGCCATTAAACATCCCTTCATTTCCTTTAAATTAACCGCTCCATTATACCATAGGTGGCAGTGGGTTCGCTGTTATCTTGTGGGTGCTGGTTCAGGCGGTACCATTACTTGGATTATTCCTCCTTGCCGCCTTACCGTTACGTGAAAGTCTAGGCTGCGGTAGCAATTTTCTCGCAGCTAGTGGTATCAGCCAAACGACTTTAGAAACTGGCGGGACTACAATGATTCAAATCGAGGAGAATCCCGCCGCTCAGACTGGGCCTGTTTTCCTCTGGTTGACGCAACCATTGTTCTTTACCGTTCTAGTGGTCAACGTGCATCATCAATTAACAGTGACAGATGAACTGGTCGCTGTGGTGGTGTATAATAGATGAAATTGAACCGAAAGAAGGAGTTTTCATGGATCAAATGACCCTCGAACCACACTACGCTGACGACTGTGTTTTCTGCAAAATTTTGACTGGCGAAATTCCCAGCTACACGGTTTACGAAGACAACATCGTCAAGGCCTTTTTGGACATCTCGCAAGGGACGCCCGGCCACACGCTGGTGATTCCCAAGACCCACGTCAAGGACATCTTCGCTTACGACGCCGATTTGGCCGCCGCTGTGTTCTATCGGATTCCCAAAATTGCTCGAGCAGTGAAAGATTCTGACCCGGCAATCAAAGGCATGAACATTTTAAACAACAACGGGCAAGTGGCCTACCAATCCGTTTTCCACTCTCACATTCACCTGGTACCGCGCTACACGGACCACGATGACTTCAAGATGATTTTCAAGGACAATTCTGACAACTACACGCCGGAAGCCTACTCAGCCATTCAGGCTAAGATCAAGGCACAATTGGAGGGGTAAATGATGGGACTTGGTCGTTTTCTCGCCGGCACTGCCCTCGGGGTAGGCGTTGGTTTGGTGGCTTACCTAACACTGACTGAACAGGACCCCGTCACCTGGGGCAACCGCGTCAAGCAGCAGGTCACCCACACCACCAAGCAACTGACCGACGTGCGTGACGCTAAAAATAACGTGACGCAAAAAGCCGCTAAACTGTCTACCGCGCTCACCGCGGCCCAACCCGTTTTGGATGATATTCAAACGGAAGTGGACAAGTTTGCGTTTAAAACTGCTCCCCGTCTGTCAGCCATTCAAGAAGTGCTCGATCGGCAAAATACCGATTAATTTTGAACTTTTTGTAAAGCTTTGCTGACCTTTTTGGGTTTGCCACTATTTGTGTTATGATATGCAAGTATGGTGCTTGCACCAATTTTGATGAATGGATGTGTTGAGGAATATGAAGAAATGGTTTATCGCCTTTGCTGGCTTGTTACTGACCGTAACGCTTGCCGGTTGTGGCAGCCAAACCGTTGCCACTACTAATGGTGGTAAGATTACCGAAAGTGCGTACTACAGCAGTTTAAAGGGTACCTCTTCTGGTAAGCAAGTCTTGCAACAAATGATCTTGAACAAGGTCTTGGAAAAGCAATACGGCAGCAAGGTAAGTAAGTCCGCTGTCAACAAGCAATTCAACACCTACAAATCACAATACGGTTCATCATTCAAGAGCGTTCTTTCCCAAAGTGGGATGACGGAATCCAGCTTAAAGACTGAAATTCGTTCGAACTTACTGTTGAAGGAAGCTGTTAAGGACAACGTCACGGTTACTGACGCGCAACTCAAGAAGCAATTCAAGAGCTACGAACCTAAGGTCACTGTGGCTCACATCTTAGTTTCTAAGAAAGCCACTGCCCAAAAGGTCATCAGTGATTTGAAGGATACCAAGAAGAGCGACTTGACTAGCGAATTCACGAAGTTGGCTAAGAAGTACTCGACTGATACGGCGACTAAGAACAAGGGTGGTAAGTTGAGTGCCTTTGATAGCACGGACACCTCCCTGGACTCAACCTTTAAGAAGGCTGCCTTCAAGTTGTCAACTGACGAATACACCGCTACGCCTGTTAAGACGCAATACGGTTACCACGTCATCTTGATGTTGAAGAACCCTGGTAAGGGCACGATCAAGGAACACAAGGCTGAATTGACGAAGCAGATCATCGACAACGACATGAACGATAGTACCGTTCTGCACAACGTGGTTGCCAAGGTCTTGAAGAAGGGTAACGTTTCTATCAAGGATAACGACTTGAAGAACATCCTTTCCGACTACCTGTCAACTAGCTCAAGTTCTAAGAGCTCGTCTTCATCTAAGTAATAAATACGTTTCTGAAAGCACCGGCCTGTTGGGGTCGGTGCTTTTTTGGCTCTAGTAAAAGCCTGCCAACGTAAATCGTCAGCAGGCTTTCGTTATGTCCCCTATTTTCGCTAATCCGTTGTTGGTGGCTGGGGTGTGGTCGTCGTTGGTCGGTAGAAACGCCGGCCGTCCAAGGCAAAGACCCGCTCGGAGAATTCGCCCGGCGCCGTGTGTTCCACGACCGTGTCCAACATCATGATGGAGGCGTCCAATTCGTCTAATTGATGTAAGACGTCGGCCTCCCGCAATGCCGGCCGGACGGGTGAGCCGTATTCCAGCAACCCGTGATGGCTCAAAATCATGTGCCGCAGTAACAACACGTCTTCAGCCTGCGGATCTAATTTCAACGCGTCACAGGCCCGGACCAGTTCCCCATCGATCAAGACGATGTGGCCGATCAGATTACCCGCCAGCGTGTAGACCGTGGACTTAGGCCCCGACAGCTCAATCGTCTTGCCCAAGTCGTGCAGGATGGCACCGGCGAACAATAATGGTGCGTTCAGGTCCGGATACTGTTTGACCACTGAATGGGCTAATTTCAAAATTGAAATCGTGTGGTACGCTAACCCACCCTGAAAGGCATGGTGATTGCTTTTAGCCGCGGGATAAGTGTAGAACTTGTCCGCGTATTCTTGAAGCAATTTGCGGACCAACCGGTTCCAGGTCGGCTGCGTGATCTCAAAAACCGTTTGGGTGATGTACTCTTCCATCGCCGCCCGCGACATGGGGGCTTGTTCGATGAAGCTGTTGGGATCATTGGGCTCCCCCGGATGGGTCAAACGCAGATGGAAAATTTTGATTTGCGGATGCGTCTGGTAATTTTCCCGTTTCCCTTGCAAATGCACGACGCGTCCAGCCACGTAGTTGTCAATATCATCCGGTGAGGCGTCCCAGTATTTGCCGGAGATCTCCCCCGACTGGTCCTCAAAGACCAGGGCAATGTATTGCTTGCCATTCTTCGCCGTGCGGACATCCGCCGACTTTAACAACACGAAGAGGTCAACCGCCTCATCGACACCGTAATCTAATAATTGTTTTGCTGCCGCCATGTTAGCCCTCCTATTCATGCAATCGAATCAAATTCCCCGTCGTCAACTGTTCAACGGTCGAATCTGCTGTTAAGAAAATAACCTGTAACGTTTGACTAATTTCTGCTAACAACGCATAAGCCGCCTGCCGCCGCTGGGCATCGAAGTTGACGAAGCCGTCGTCGATCACCAGGGGCATCTTGACCTGCTGGTTCATAACCACCGCAAAGGCCAGCTTGACTGCCAAGTCCAATTGTTCGGCGGTCCCCCGCGAAAGTTGGCCCACGTCGCGCCAGTCGCCATCGTGCCGTCGAACGCGTAACGTGGTCGCTGTCAGTTCAATTTCAGTATACCGGTTTTCCGTCAATTTGCCATAATAATTGCTGGCCTGGGCGACGATTTGGGGCAACCGGTCCCCCGAAGCCGCCGCCAAGGTCGCCGCGATCCACTGACTGGTCAGGCGTTTGACCAACCAATCCTGCGTCGTGGCCACCATTTGCGTCTCCAAGTTCGCCAGTTTTTGCCGTAACGTCGCCTGGGTTCCACTGGCCGTCAAATGGTCGAGTTGCCCCGCTAGCGTCGCCAGTTGCGTCGTCGTGTGGTCCAGCTGCTGTTGCGTAGCCGCTTGTTGCGCCTGTGCTTGGGTCAGCTGATCCGTCAGTGTCGCGTGATCGGCGACCTGCCGTAAGGCCGTTAAATTCGTGCCCAACTGTTCCGCCAAGGCCGTCCGTTGTTGCTGGCGGTTGGTCTGCTCTCGCTGCGTCTGGTAGCGCTGATAAAACGCCTCAACGCTGCGCAGATTGCGAGTACTAAGAAAGGTGGTGAGCTGCTGGCGCGCTTGATCGACGGCTGTTTGATCCGCCTGAAGACGCGCCGTGGTGCTCGCCAGGTCGCCCTCTTGGTGCCGCAGCGATTGCTTGAGCGTCTGTAGTTGTGCCAGTTGCGGCTGAATCGTCGCCAGGTCATCCCCGGCCACTGCCGGCAACGCCTGCGTCACGGCGGCCAGGTAGGTGGCGACGGTCTGTTGGGCCTTGGTCAACTGCTGTCCCGTAGTCTCTAACTGCTGGATCAGCCGCTCCCATTCGCCGATTGCCGCCTGGGCTGCCGACCACTGGGCCACCGGCAAATCACCCAAGCCACGGGCGGACGCGATGGCGTCTAACTGGTTGTTCAACTCATCGACCAGCTGGCCACCCTCTCGTAGCTGCGCCTGACTGTCGCGGATGTCTGCCGTCAACGTTTCCAATTCGCGGCTGGCGGGCGTACTGCTGTCCACCAGAAACACGCCATAATACCCAACGGCCACGCCGAACAGGGCCCCGACTAACTTGAACAGAGTACCGGGCAGAAACATCGACCCCACCAAGACGACCAGCCCAATTGCCAGCCAAACGATCTGCTTGTCGGCCAACGGATTCTTTTGCTGGCGACGCGTCGGCTGTTCACGCTGGAACCGCTCGTTCAGTTGATTCAATTGTTGTTGGAGGCGCCGGCGTTTCAGATTGGCCGCCGTCAAGCGTTCCTGTAAGGCGCTGACCTGTTGAGTCGTGGCCAACGAAAATGGTCGCGGCATTTGGCCCTGGGTGGCGTATTGGTGCTCCAACGCCGCCGCACGTGATTCTAGGTCACGCTGACTGGCCGCCAAACGCTGTTGGTCCTGGTCCGCCTGCGTAATGGCGGGCAGTTGGGCCAACAGAGGGTCGACCTGACTCGCCACTGGCAAGTAATCTTGGAATAACGGTGGTAGCTGAGATTCCTGTTGGAGCTGTTGGAGGTGTTGTTGATCCTGGGCCAACGTTTGGCCGCTCGCCGTGACCTGCCCACGTAGCTGTTCCAAGCGTGTCGCATCATCGGGAGTAAACCCACTGGCGGTGACCTGATCATCGGCTCCTAGCCGTTGCCACTCGGTATAGGTCGCCCACAACGCGGCTTGTTGCGTCAATTGTGCCGTGACGGCCCGCTGATGTGCCAGTGCCTGCTGCGTGGCTGCCTGGGTGTGGCGTAGCGTTTGCTGTTGCTGTAAGAGTTGCCAGTAGGTTTCGTAGGCAGCGTCCGCCTTAGCCAATTTGGCCGTGAGCTCGCGGTGTTCGCGCAGCTGCTGATTTAATTGTGGATTGCGCCCCTGCGGCTTGTATTGCGACTCGGCCGCTTGTTCCAGGTGATGAGCCTGTTGGAGCCAAAAGTCGCTCCCCACTGCGCCCACGTGACGTAGGCGGTCGATCAATTCTTGCTTGGAAGCCGAAAACACGGTCCCCAGCCGCGGTTCATTGATGGCGTAAACGCTCGCGAAGAGTTGGCCATCCACCGGCGCCAGGAGTCGTGCCAGATTGGCGGCCGGCAAGTCCAAGTCGTGACTGGTATCCCGCAACGTGACCTTGCCGCCGTGTGGCCCATCGGTGCGGCTGACCAAGTAATCGATTCCGGCTTGGGTAAACGCAATCTCCCCGCCAAACCGGCTGCCATCCAGTGGTTCATACCGCAAGGCGGGGTGCTTCTTGGTCGGGAAGCCAAAGAAGATGGCCGTGATGAATTGGGTCAGAGTCGATTTGCCCGCCTCATTGGCCCCCAATAAAAAGTTGAGACCAGCGGAGAGGTCAAACGTCCGATCGTGAAAATGGCCAAATCCATAGATCGTTAATCGGTTAAGATGCATCGTGGTCCTCCTCTCCCATGAGTTCGGCTAGCATTTGTTCGGCCTGTTGCTGTAGTTCTGCTGGTCTATTTTGATTGGCGAACCACGCCGCGAGGGCTGGTTCCTGTGCCAATTTGCCAAAGGTCGTCTGTAGATTTTCCGGTGTGAAAACCGTGTCGGCCCCCTGGTCCCAGTACTGTTGATCCAACTGCGGGGCGGCTAGTGGCTGGGCCGGGATTGCCGGTGTCAGTGCCACGAGGTAGCGTTGGGCCGCCTTCAACTGGCGGGCGTGGGTCCGCAGGTACAGCTGTAGCCACTCCCCTTGCCGTAAGCTGGCCAGGTCGCCAGGTGCTAACGCCAAATGAGTCACCGTCAACGCCGTGAGTGTTGGGGTTTCGGCCGGTTGGGCCGCCAACCAGGCTGTCAATTGCGTGCCCAATGCCGTGAGTGACGTAGTACCCTGGACATCCAACGTCGCCGTGGCCCACAGGATGGCCGCCGTGTCAAAGAACTGTGGGTGCAATTGCCCGTGATCACTGGTCACCAGGTAAGCGCCCTTCTCGCCGGTCTCGTTGATGGCACGTCCCTGCGTGTTGCCCGCGTACAGGATCGGTGGCTGCTGGTTGAGGACTTGCCGGTGATGAATGTGGCCGAGTGCCCAGTAGTCGTAGCGCTTGCTTAACAGGTCCGCCACGGTAAAGGGGGCATAGTGATCATCACTGCCTGTGGCCACGGCGCCGTGAAGCATGCCAATGTGCCAATCCGTGGCCGCGTGCACCGGAAAGTCCGGGAGCGGATCAGTCGGTACCCACCGTTGCGGGTAACTGAACCCGCTGATGGCCACGGTCTCACCGTCGCGCAAGGTCAGGGTCTTCGTCGTCACCGTGCTGCCCAGTACCGTCACGTTAGCTGGGTAAGCGACCGTTTGGTGCTGGTCAGCCAGGTAATCGTGATTGCCAAAGCTAACAATGACCGGAATCTGGGCCTGGTTCAGGCGGTCGAACTGCTGAAACAAGTAGGCCTGGGCCGTAACGCTTTGTTCCGCACGGTCAAAGAGGTCGCCAGCCAAGACTACGAAGTCCACCTGCTGGGCCAGTGCCTGGTCAAAGACCTGGGTCGCCGCCGTAAAGGTCGATTGGCGCACGCTGGCCAATAGATTGCTGGGTAGACCCGTCAGTCCCAGAAAAGGACTATCTAAATGCAAGTCTGCCGCGTGAATAAATTTCATGATAATCCCCCTCATCTTTTTAATAAAAAAAACGCCGGCGCACCGACCTCACCAAAATGAGTGGTTGCGCCGACGATCAACAAATCCTTAACCCGCGTAAATATCTTGAATGGGTTGCGTAATCGTTTTGTTTAATTGGTTTAACATAGAGTTGACCCCACGTTCTGCTTCCATCAAGTTCTTGATAGAATCGATCTTCCCGACTTGGTCGGCCACTTCACGGGCGTGCTTCATTTCGTCGTCCGTTAATTGTTGGCCAGACATCTGCTTTTGTTGCAGGTCCAATTGAATCTTTTGGAAGTCCTTAAACAACTTGTAGGTGTCGGTGTCAGCCTTCATTTCGTTGAATGCTGATTGCAGTGCTTGAAATTGTTCTGAATCTTTGAGTGCTTGGGTTACTTGTTCGCCCAATTCTGCCATTTTGTCGGCCATGTCATTTCCTCCTCAGTGGGTTTTGACGCCCATTTACAATACAAAGTCTATTGTACCATGTTAGGCGCTTTCATCCCACCCACATTTGGCTAATTCATGATGGAATTCCACCAGGACTTGACCGTGTTGGCCGCGTTGTTAAACGATTTGCCAGCATTGTCGATGCCTTTTTGTACGGAATCCCAGATATCGGTAGCGTCGGTGCCGCTATTGTTGTTGGCCGCCTTGGCAATGGTCGAGGCATCCTTGGTGTTGAACGCGGTACCCTTGGTATTGGGCAGGATGCCTTGCATTTCAGCTTGATACAGGGGACCTTCGCCAGTGCCACTGACGTTTTCCAAATGGTGCTTGCTGCTGGTGTTGTCAAAGCCTTCCCAGGTCGCCACCACCACGTCTGGCGTGTAACCGACGATCCATTTATCCCGGGTCGCATCGGAATCACCATCGGCTTCGGTACTCCCGGTCTTACCGGCAATCGTGTAGCCATACGGCTTGGCGCTGACCCCAGTTCCGTAGTTGAAGACGCCCATCATCATGCTGGTCATCTGCTTAGCGGTCTTGCTGGACATGACCTTGGTCGTCTTGGCCTTACTATCTGAGGTGTCAACGACCACGTTGCCCGACGCATCCACGATCTTACGAATGTAATGGGCTGAGGACATGGTCCCGTTGTTGGCAAACGCCGTGTAGGCCTGGGCCAGTTGTTGCGGCGAGACCCCAGTCTTCAATCCACCCAAAGCCAGAGCCAGGTTCTTATCCGACTTGGTCACGGGTAGGCCGAACTTCTTCACCGACTCGTACCCTTTGTCGACACCAATCTTGTTCAATAACCACACGGCCGGTGCGTTCTTACTTTGTGCCAACGCCTGGTACATCGGCACCTTGCCGCTGTACTGGTTGCCATAGTTGTTCGGTGAATAGTGATTGGTCCCGTAGGATTTCTTCTTATCCGTCAATTCGGAGTCATAGTAATAGCCATTTTCCAGTGCCGGCGTGTATACCGACAGTGGCTTGATGGTCGACCCCGGTTGTCGCTGCATCTGCGTTGCCCGGTTGTAGCCCCGGAAAACGTGCTTGCCCCGTCCACCGACGACGGCTTCTACGCCACCCGTGTCCGGATCGATCGCGATTGAGGCTGCCTGAACCTTGGTCCCGTCAGCCGCATTGGCCGGGAAGTAACTTGGGTTCTTAAACAGCGTCTGCATTTGCGTCTGGTTGGCCTGATCCAGGGTCGTGTAGATCTTGTACCCCTTGTTCATGATTTCGGATTCGGTCAACCCATACTTGCTGACGGCCTCGTTGATGACGGCATCAAAGAAGTACGGGTACTTATACGTGTTCTTGTAATTGTAGGCGTCGTTGGTCGTCATCGCGGTCGCCTGATACTGCTTGGCCTGACCACTGGAAATGGCGCCAGTCTCAGCCATCAAGTCCAAGACCACGTTACGGCGTGACCGCGACGCTTGGGGATGATCCACCGGATTGTAAGCACTCGGTGAGGTCAACATCCCCGCCAAGGTCGCCGATTCCGGAACGGTCAAATCAGCGGCGTCCTTGCCAAAGTACCGCTCGGCCGCATCCTGCACCCCCCAAACCCCGTTGCCGAAGTAGGCGTTGTTCAGGTACATGGACAAAATATCCTTCTTGCTGTAGACATTTTCGACTTCAATTGATAGGAACAACTCTTTAAATTTCCGCGTGAACGTTTGCTCTTGCGTCAGATACGCGTTCTTCACCAGTTGCTGGGTCAACGTACTGCCCCCACCACTGATGTAGTTTTTCCGCAACAGTTTATTCTTCGCGTACAGGAAAAACGCCCGCCCAAAACCTTTTACCGAGAAACCATATTCGTGGTAAAAATTCCGGTCTTCCGTGGAGATCACGGCACTTTGGACGTTGGGCGAAATCTTTCGTAACGCCACGTAGGTCCCTTTTTGCGAATACAGGGTCCCCGCCTTTTTATTACTACGGTCATAAATTTGCGTTGGGTTCTCCAGCGCGGCCTTCAAATCCCCCACGTTGGCGGTCTTCGCCATAAACGTCAGGTAACCACTCCCCACTAAGACGATGGTCAAGACAACCACGATCAACCAACGGGTCAGTTGGTATCGCCGCCAGAAGCGTTTGAAGTGGGCTTTGAAGCCTGACCAAAAATTCTGATTAGGTTCTTGGTTATTCATAGAAATAGCCTCTTCTTATCTCAATTGTATTAGACCTATTTTAGCATAGTCCAGCCGTCACACCACATTTCCACTGAATCTTTAATAACCCTTAACCGCGCGGCTACCCGAAAAAGCGGACCCAGTCGTTGATTACCGACCGCGTCCGCCACGTTCACGCTACCTATTAATGTACGATTTCCGGATTCATCTCACCGGCAATCTCATCGTGCAACTTTTCTGCCACCTCGGCACTGGGACTGATGATAAAGATCGTATCGTGTCCCGCTAAGGTCCCAGCAATCTCCGGCAAGTTCAAATCATCAAAGATGGCGGCCAGCAGATTGCCGTTACTCGGCAGCGTTTTCAAAATATTCACAAACTCGACCCGCGTTAATCCCGTCACGACTTCGTTAATGGTTTCTCGCAAGTGTTCTTCTTCACTGCGGTTGCCCGCCTTAAAGATGGTGTAGCGCAAGTGGCCGTGGCCATCCTGCGCCTTAACGATCTGCATTTCGCGAATATCACGGGAGATGGTGGCCTGAGTCGCTTGAATACCCACTTCTTCCAAATGTTCCATCAATTCTTCTTGCGTTCCAATCGGGTACTGATTAATGAGTTGCTCAATGCGCGCTTGGCGAATACTTTTTTTCATGGCGACGGCCCTCCCGCATAAAATTGCATTAAGTATAGCAAAGGATCCGGATTTAAGCCACATGCCTCTGCATATTTATAAAGCAAGTGTACCAAATATTCGTTTTGAACGCAAAGACCCTTGCCTCATTTTACCGAGATCAGGTAAGTCACCTAACGCAGCGGCTTACGCCTCACTGGCTGGGCCATCCGCGGGCGACATTTTTGGCGGCATCGCTTGTAGGCCTTGCCAGCCGATGTCGTGCCGGAATTGGAGTTGGCCCGTGGCCAGCTGTCCCAATTGCGCATAGGCCTGTTGTTGAGCCGCCACCAGGGTCGCGCCGTGGGCGATAACCATCATCACCCGCCCACCAGCGCTGACCAAGTGCTGCGGCGTGCCACTGACACTGGCGTAATCGGCCGTGGGTAACGTGGGAACCGCAACCCCTATTTGCGCGTGTTCGGGATAGCCCGGCGCCGCTAAGACCACTCCTAAGTAGGTGGCCGTCGTCTGCCAGGTCAACGTGGGTTGTTGGTGATGCAATAAGTCGACAATAACCTGGTAAAAATCCCCGCGCAATTGTGGCAACAGAATCTGTGTCTCCGGGTCGCCTAACCGCAAGTTGTACTCGATCACTTGAATTCCCTTGGACGTGAGAATACCGCCCACGTAGATGACGCCATTTAGCGTCAACCCATCTGCTTTAAGACCATTAATCGTGGGTAAGATAACCTGGTCAATCATCTGTTGGCGAATGACGGGCGTGATTTGTGGAACCGGCGAATAGGCCCCCATCCCCCCAGTATTCGGCCCCTTTTCGGCGTCGCGCAATCGCTTATGGTCTTGCGCGGTCGGCAACAGACAAAATTTATCGCCACCGACCAACACCATTTGGGAGAATTCAAAACCGCCCATGAAATCTTCAATCAGGACGGTATCCGTGATCGCAAATGCCGCGGTAATTGCCGTAGTAGCGGCCGTTTGCGTTTGTGCCACGGTGACCCCTTTGCCGGCCGCCAAGCCATCGACCTTGATCACCTGAGGGAGCGGGGCCTGTTGGCTATGGGTCAGCGCGGTTGTGGCGTCATGAAAAACGGCGTACCCCGCCGTGGGAATCTGGTGACGGTGCATGAACGCCTTCGCAAAGACCTTGGAGCTCTCCAACTGGGCCACTGCTTGATTGGCGCCAAATACGGGCAGGTCTTCGGCTTCGAAGTAGTCAACGATTCCCGCCGCTAACGGTGCTTCGGGGCCCACAAAGGTCAAGGCAATCGCCGCCTGGTGTACAAAGGCGACCAGCCCCGCGAAGTCCGTTTCCGCAATCGCCACGGTTTGGATACCTGACAAGGTCATTCCCGGGTTACCAGGGGCACAATAAACTGCCGTCACCTGTGGACTGGCCAGCATGGCCCGCCCAATGGCGTGTTCGCGTCCGCCACTACCTACAATCAAGACTTTTGCCATCATATCCCTACTTTCTTGTCATCGACTGGCGCTTAAATGCGCTGCTGTGCTAACAATTGCTGTAATGTGTCCGCGTAAAATTGATGTTCAACCGCGTGAATGCGCGGCGCTAACGTGTCATACGTATCCGTAGGTAAGATGGCGACCGTCCGCTGATCAATGACCTGCCCCGTATCAATCCCGGCATCCACAAAATGAATCGTGACGCCAGTGGTTGTTGCCCCAGCAGCCAAGGCATCCACAATGCTGTGCCGCCCAGGAAAATGGGGCAACAGTGCCGGATGCAAATTGACAATGTGGTGCGGGTAGGCAGCCAACAGCGTCGGGCCAATCAGGCGCATGTATCCCGCCAATAAGATGGCCGTGACTTGAGCCGCGCGGAGCTGCGTTAAGATGGCAGTCTCGGCACTAGCCTTATCGGGATACGCCTTAAAATCAACACAAAACACCGGCACCTGAACGGCCGCGGCACGTTGCAACACGGGTGCATCGGCGTGATCACAGACCAGTAAGACGATGCTGGCTGGTAACTGTCGGTCTTGGATGGCCTGCCACAACGCGGTGAAATTGGTCCCGTTACCCGACGCAAAGACGGCCAAGCGTTTAACCATGCGCGACCTCCTTGAAGACCACCGGCGTCGTCCCAGTCACTACCTGACCAACCTGATAGGCGGGCTGATCAACCGCAGCTAGTTGGTGCAACGTCGCGGCTAAATGTTCGGGATGCACCACTAGTACCATACCGAGGCCCAAGTTAAAGGTCTCCCGCAAGTCTTGTGGGGTTAGCTGCCCCAGCTGTCCGAGTAACGACATAATGGCTGGAACGGGCCAACTCCCGACCGTTAATTCCGCGCACAATCCTTTCGGTAGCGCACGGGCGACATTTTCAATCAGACCGCCGCCCGTAATGTGGGCGATGCTGGCCACGTGTTGTTGAGCCAATAGCGGTAGGACACTGTTGACGTAAATGCGCGTTGGCCGCAATAGTTCCTCTTGGAGTGAATGTCCCAGTTCAGGTAAGACGTCGGTCAGAGAAAAATCGTGCTGTTTAAACAGGATGTCTCGCACCAAGCTGAAACCGTTGGCGTGCAAGCCGTTCGACGGTAGGCCAATCAACACGTCGCCGGGACGAACATTGGCTGGCGTCAACAGGTCTCGCCGATTGGCAATGCCGACCGCAAATCCCGCCAAGTCATAATGGTCTTGCGCATACATGTCGGGCATTTCCGCAGTCTCGCCGCCAATCAATTGCGCACCCGCTTGGCGGCACCCACTGACCACGCCGGTCAAGATGGCTTGGACCCGGGCAGACTCAGTCTTACCAAGGCCCAAATAATCTAAGAAAAATAGCGGTTGCGCGCCCTGGGCCAGGACATCATTGACGCACATCGCCACTAAATCGACGCCAATCGTCGCGTGTTGGTGCGCCGCAATGGCCACCAACAACTTGGTCCCCACGCCATCGCTGCCCGCCACTAACACGGGGTCCGCTGTGAGATCCTGATTGGCTAGGGGAAACAGGCCGCCAAACGCGCCTAGCTGGTCATTACCACTTAATTGTTTTACGGTCTTTAAGGCGTCGTACCCGGCAGTCAGATCGACACCGGCTTTCTTATACGCGTCACTCATTACCCCACCTCTTTTCTTTCATGACTGTTGATTAGCTTGTGCCTCAGCATCATATTCTGCTTGATAATCGTAGAGCGGCGTTGGGTAATCGCCGTTAAAGTAAGCCATACACAACCCGCCATACGGCGCCGTTGTGGACAAGCCCACGGCATCAATGACCCCACGTTCGCTTAAAAAGGCCAAGGAGTCAGCCCCCAGCGTCCGCTGCATTTCACCAATGGTCTGCTGGGCCGCAATCAGTTCCTTAGTTGACTGGATATCAATTCCGTAGAAACAAGGATACCGCAATGGCGGCGAGGCAATCCGCAAATGTACCGCAGCGGCACCCGCGTCCTTCAAGAGCTTCACGATACGGCGACTAGTCGTTCCACGTACGATGGAATCATCGATCAAGACTACCCGTTTCCCCGCCACGACACCTTTCACCGCTGACAACTTCATGCGAACCCCCTGCTCACGCAAGGCTTGAGTCGGTTGGATAAACGTCCGCGCGGAATATTGGTTCTTGATTA
This sequence comes from Levilactobacillus brevis, assembly GCA_003666485.1. GTDB lineage: Bacteria > Bacillota > Bacilli > Lactobacillales > Lactobacillaceae > Levilactobacillus > Levilactobacillus yiduensis. The sequence continues at coordinate 1,702,640 of CP032931.1, read as the reverse complement.
ACCCCATTTCGTAGGGTAATCCGCTGGCTTCCGCATATCCGGAAGCCGCCGAGAGTGAGGAATTGGGCACGCCGACGACAATATCGGCGTCTGCTGGCTGTTCGCTAGCCAATTGCCGGCCCATTTGCTTCCTGGCCGAATGGATATTGACCCCGTAAATATTCGAGTCTGGTCGGGCAAAATAAATGAATTCCATCGCACAGATGGCCAACTGCGTCTCGGTCGTATACCGGTCGATGTGCAAGCCTTGGTCGTTGATAGTGACCAGTTCACCCGGATGAACGTCCCGTAAGAACTCGGCTCCCACCGTATCCAGTGCACACGTTTCGCTACAGACGACGTAGCCACCAGTAGGTAGCTGACCGATCACTAGTGGTCGTAAACCATTGGGATCTAACGCCGCGTACAAGCTGTCATTCGTCAACAAGAGGTACGCAAAACCGCCGTGGACCTGGCGTAAGGCAACTTTTAGCTGTTCGTCCAGCGTCGATGCGGTACTCCGACGAATCAGGTGCATTAAGATCTCGCTATCCGAACTGGCGTGAAAGATGGCCCCGGTTGCTTCTAATTCTCGTCGTAGCGTCTGTGCATTGGTCAGATTGCCATTGTGTGCTAATGCAAACTGGGCATCACTGAAATTAAAGGCTAGTGGTTGAATATTTTCCAAGCCGTGATTACCGGCCGTGGCGTAACGCACGTGACCCACCGCGGCCGTCCCCGTCAGTCGTGCCAATCGGCGTGGATCCCGAAAGACATCAGCCAATAAGCCTAGACCCCGTTCTGATTGCAGGCTCCCGTAATCATTGGCCGTGATTCCGGCCCCCTCTTGACCGCGGTGTTGTAGCGCATGCAACCCAAAATATGTCAGGGTTGCCGCATTGGCCGCACCCCAAACACCAAAGACGCCACATTCTTCATTTAGTCCTTTGATTTCAGTAGGCACGGTATCGCCTCCTCCCATAGTTGCTTGGCTTCACTGACCCTAACTTGGACCAGCTGGTCGGTCGCTTGTACGTGCAAGTGATCATCCGCCGTCACCTGGCCCCAATACGTTGCGGCGGTACCCATGAGCGTCTCGAAAGCCGCCTGATTGGCTGGTGTAACGGAAACTACGAAGCGTGATTGTGTTTCCGCAAACAAGTGGGCAGTCGGCAAGTCGGCCGTTAACGTCACGCCGAGGGTATGGCCAAAGCACGACTCCGCAATGGCCGTGAGCAGGCCACCCTCGGATACATCGTGCGCACTGGCCACGAGTCCAGCTTGGATTGCCGCCAACAGAAGTTCCTGATGTTGTTTTTCGATAGTCAGTGAAAAATCAAACAGCGCACCACTGATTTCCCCCGTCAAAAGCTTCTGGAGTTCACTCCCATTAAAGTCGCCTTGCGTTGCCCCAATCACGTAGACCAGGTCCCCCGCTTGCTTAAAGTCTTGTGTTGTGATGTCTTGATGCCGGCGAATCAGGCCGACCATGCCAATCATTGGCGTGGGATAAATGGCCTGACCATTCGACTCATTGTTCAAGGACACATTGCCTGACACCACCGGCGTGTTCAACTTACGACAGGCCCGACTGATACCTTGTGCAGCTTCGTCCAGTTCATAAAATTGTTCGGGCTTTTCCGGATTGCCAAAATTCAAGCAGTCGGTGATTCCCAGTGGTTGCGCGCCCGACGCCACAATGTTTCGCGCCGCCTCGGCCACCGCCATTTCACCACCCACGCGGGGATTCAAGTAGAGGTAACGTCCATTCACGTCCGTCGTCAAAGCCAAGGCCTTATCCGTCTGACGAAGCCGAATCACGGCCGCATCCGAACCCGGTTGAACGACCGTATTGGTCTGCACCTGGGAATCATACGTCTGGTAGAGGGCGCGTTTAGACGCAATGGTCGGCTGTTGCAACAAGCGTTTCAGCGTCGCCTCCGCATCCGTTATCTGTGGTCGGAATTGCTCGCCGTCCTGGTCCGCTAACCGAGCAGGCTGGCGACTTTCCCGCTGATAAACGGGTGCATCCGTTGCCAACGCGTCGACGGGCACGTCCGCCACCAGTTCATGATGATGCCATAACCGATATTGATGACCAGTCGTCACGGTTCCGATGGCAACCGCGTCCAAGCCGTAACGGGCAAAAACAGCCGTGATTTCAGCTTCCGCGCCCGCCTTGACGCACAGGAGCATGCGTTCTTGCGACTCCGATAACATTAACTCAAAGGCTGACATCCCTGCTTCACGCTGGGGAACCAAATCCAAGTCTAATTCCAAGCCACTCCCGGCCTTAGAAGCCATTTCGGCTGAAGCGGACACCAGACCGGCGGCTCCCATATCCTGAATGCCGACTAGGACCTCGCGATGTTGGTGAATGACTTCCAAACACGCGTCCATCAGTAACTTTTCCATAAACGGATCGCCTACTTGGACTGCCGAACGCTGGCTTTCCCGGTCATCGCGGAACTCGACCGAGGCAAACGAGGCACCACTAATGCCGTCCCGACCAGTCTTAGCACCCACGTAAATGATGCGGTTCCCAACGCCGGTGGCTTGGCCCTTTTGCATATCGGCCTGATCCAAAATACCGACACACATGGCGTTGACCAGCGGATTATGCTGGTAACAAGCGTCAAAGCCGGTATCACCACCAACCGTGGGAATCCCGATACAGTTGCCGTAGCCGCCAATTCCTGCCACCACTTGTGAGACCAGATACTTGGTATGTGGTTCCGTCAGCTCGCCAAATCGCAGGCTATCTAAAATGGCGACGGGCTTGGCTCCCATGGAAAAGATATCCCGGATAATACCGCCCACACCGGTTGCGGCGCCCTCATAAGGCTCGATGGCTGAGGGATGGTTATGACTCTCCGCCTTAAAGACCACGGCTTGGCCATCCCCAATATCGATAATGCCAGCACCTTCGCCAGGACCCGCAATCACCTGGTCCCCTTGCGTCCAAAACTTTTTCAAGACAGGCTTGGAGTTCTTATACGAACAGTGTTCACTCCACATCCCCGAGAATAACCCGGCCTCGGTCTGCGTGGGCAAACGTTTGAGGACTTGATCACATAACCGCTGATATTCCGCGTCCGTCAGTCCCCATTCCCGGTACACACGACGCGATTGGACTTCTTCTGGTGTTAATGCGCTGGTCTTAAGCATGCGTTTCCTCCCGGTAATTTGCAATGAGTGAGTCAAATATCCCTAGTCCGTCGACGGACCCGAGTAGCTGTTCCACCGCCCGCTCAGGGTGCGGCATCATTCCCAACACGTTTCCTTGGCGATTCATAATTCCCGCAATATTCGCCATGCTACCGTTGGGATTGTCCTCGTATTCAAACACGATTTGGTGGTGGGCTCGTAGATCTGCCAAGGTCGCCTCATCACAATAATAGTTGCCCTCACCATGCGCGATGGGTAGCTGAATAGCTGGTTGGGCCGCATAAGCCGTGGTGAACTGCGTATGTGGATTGCGCACGACCAACCGACTGGATCGACAAATAAACTGTGATGACCGGTTGGCGCGCAACGCCCCGGGCAAAAGCCCCGCCTCCGTGAGAATCTGAAAGCCATTGCAAATTCCCAAAACCGGGTGGCCCGCGGTGGCAAAGGCCTTGACCGCCGTCATCACGGGCGCAAAGCGTGCAATGGCACCACTACGCAGGTAGTCGCCATACGAAAACCCACCTGGTAAGACCACCGCATCGTAGCCCGCCAAACTCGTGGCCGTCGCGGGAACCAGATCAGCGGGACAGTGACACACGTCGCGTAAAGCGTTGGTCATATCCTCGTCGCAATTGGACCCCGGGAAAACGATCACGGCAAATTTCATGCTGGTGTCCCCATTTCTGTGATTTCGTAATGGTACGTTTCCATATTGACGTTGGCCAGTAATCGGTCACACATTTCCGCTACCTGCTCTGCGATGGGCCGGTCGCTTTTGGTTACCCGCAACTCAAAATACTTCCCTAATTCAACGGATTCGACATTGCCGTACCCCAGACGTTGTAAGGCATCATTGATAGCCTCTCCCTTGGGATCTAAGATGGATTGCTTGTACGTGACGGTTACCTTAACGAGATACATGCGTGGCACTCCCTTCAATTGTTGCCAGGCGGTTCAAGACTTCTTGATATACCGGTGTCAATTCTCCCAAATCATGCCGAAAGACGTCCTTATCCAGTGAGCGGTGGGTCGCTTGATCGACCAGCCGACAACTATCTGGTGAAATCTCATCGGCCAACAGGACTTCCCCCGCCGCCGTTAAGCCAAATTCAAGCTTGAAATCAACCAGCTGAATGCCCATTTCTGCAAAAATCTCGCTTAGCCGCTGATTGACGCGTAAGGCCTGCCGCCGAACTTCCGCTAAGGTTGCCGGTGTGGCTAGTTTTAACGCGTGGATCTGTGAGTCATTGATGGCGGGATCGTCCAACTGGTCGCTCTTGTAAAAGAACTCCAAGACGGGCGGCGTCAACCGGGTCAAATGGGCCACGCCAAACTTGCGCTCAAAACTACCAGACGCGGCATTACGCACCACGACCTCCAACGGCAACATGGTCACTCGTCGGACCAATTGGACGTAATCGCTGGTTTGCGAGATAAAGTGGTTGGGAATCCCGTGCGCGGCGAGGTCCTGAAAGATCAGACTGGAAATACGATTGTTCAAGAGTCCCTTTTGGGCGATGGCCACTTTTCGTTTGCCATTCAGCGCTGTCGCCTGGTCCAAGTATTCGACCCACAACACATCGGGATCGTTGGTTGCATACATGGCCTTAGCCTTACCGGTGTAACATAACTCCCCTTTTTCAATCACGTTCAGTGGTCCCCTTTCAAATTAGCGAATGCAACGAGTGTCGCTGAAAAATCATCGGTTAAACAGGTCACATGGCCCATCTTTCGCTGTGGCTTGATCTGCGTCTTACCGTAATCATGGAAGTGCCAGTCCGGTTGCGTCGTGAGCGCTTGTCGGGCCAAGGTGAGGTCTTCACCCAAGAGGTTGCGCATCACCGCCGGACGCAATTGTTCGATTTCGGGCAACGGCAACCCACAGATGCTGCGGATGTGGGCCTCAAATTGCGAAATGTTGCACGCCTCAATGCTGTAATGCCCGGAGTTATGCGGCCGTGGTGCCAGTTCATTGACCAGCAATTCACCGTTTGGTAACACGAAGAATTCAATGCCCAACACGCCACGCAATTCCAGGGCTGTGGCAATCTTTGTCGCCATGGCTTTGGCCTGCTGATGAACTGCGGGGGCAACTCGAGCCGGCGCCAGTGTCGTGTGTAAAATGTGATGGCGGTGCTGATTTTCTACCAGCGGAAAGGTCACCACATCCCCCTTGGCACTGCGAGCGACCATCATGGCGACCTCACAAGTGAAGACCTGCCGTGCTTCTAAGATACAAGAATGTGTCGTCAGTGACGTGACGTCAAATGGCAAGGTCGCCTCATCAAGGTCCATCTGGCCGTGCCCATCATAACCGCCCGCCGCCGTCTTTAAAATGGCCGGGGTCCCCACCTGAGCCAAGGCTGCGGGTAACGCCGCTTGGTCGGGCACCGGTGCAAAGGGTGTCACTGCGATACCCAGCGCTGCTAGAAACTGTTTCTCCCGTAGCCGATTCCCCGTGATGTGTAGTAACTGCACGCCTTGTGGTAAGCTGGTCAGCGTTTGGACCGCTAGCAACGCCTGTTCATCAACGTTTTCAAATTCATACGTTAAGACTGCACACTTGCGGGCCAGTGTTTGTAAGGCCGCTTGATCACGGTAATCAGCAATGATTTGAAAGTCAGCAACCTGACCCGCCGGGGAGTCGGTCGTGGGGTCTAAAATGCCCACACGATACCCCATTTGTTTGGCACTGATCGTGAGCATGCGCCCCAACTGGCCACCACCCACAATCCCAATCGTTGCTGGCGGTAAAATGACCTCAGAGTTCTTGTTCACTTTGCTGGGCCTCCCGTTGTTGCGCCTGACGAAAGTCTTGTAGCGCTTGTTGGATTTGTGGCTCTTGTAAGCCGACGATTTGCGCGGCCATCAATGCCGCGTTCTTAGCCCCGGCACGCCCAATGGCCATGGTGGCTACCGGAACGCCAGCCGGCATTTGGACGATTGATAACAACGAATCTAGTCCGTTGAGCGCCTGTGATTGCATTGGCACCCCGATCACCGGCACAACGGTGTTAGCTGCGAGCATCCCCGGTAAATGGGCCGCCCCACCAGCCCCAGCGATAATGACCTGAATTCCCCGTTCGCGGGCCTGTTCCCCGTAGCTTTGCAACGTCGCTGGCATCCGGTGCGCGGAAATAATTCGTCGTTCACAGGTCACTCCTAAATCAGCTAATTGCTGGACGGCCAACTGCATGACCGGCCAATCCGAAATCGACCCCATGACTACCGCAATCTTCGTCATCATCATCCCTCTTCCCGTAATTTAGGCCAATTTTAGCAAGAATCTTAACCTGTGTCAATTAAAACCAGAACTTTATCGGTTATAAAAATATTAATATACGGTTTATGGGTAAGCTATTTACGAACGAATTGGCTAACAGTCGCGATTACCACGGCTCACGAGTCTTGTTCCTAGCGACACATTATTTCATTTTTTTCAAACTAGGAATTGAATCAATACCCGAACAACAAAAAAGGACTCCCCATGACAGAGAGTCCTCATTGATTTCAGTTTTAGGCTTACATTTCGTCTGGTGCTTGTACACCCAATAACCGCAAGCTTTCTTTCAAGACCGTGGAGACCGCCTTGACCAGAGCCAAACGAGCTGGCAAGTCAGCGTCTTCCGTTAAGATCTTGGAATGCGCGTAGTATTTGTTGAAGGTCTTTGCTAGGCGAATCGCGTACTTGGCAACCACGGATGGTTCCAGTTCGTCGCAAGCCATTTTAACGATAGCTGGGAAATCAGCCAACGTCTTGATGGTGTCCCAAGCTTCGGGATCAGCCACTTGGTTCCCGGCAGCCTGTACGTCAACGTTGCCGGCCTTGCGCAAGATGCTTTCGGCCCGGGCGTGGGAGTATTGGACATAAGGACCCGTTTCACCTTCGAACTTCAGCTGATCGGCTAAGACGAAGTCGATGTTGTTGGTCCGTTCGTTCTTCAGATCACCGAAGACGATGGCCCCGACACCAACCTGCTTGGCAACTTCTTCCTTGTTTACCAGATCAGGGTTCTTTTCGTTGATTTCTTCGCCAGCCAACTTGATGGATTCTTCCAAGACCTTGGCCAACAAGATGATGCGGCCAGAACGGGTGGACAGCTTCTTGCCATCAACCGTGATCAAGCCAAATGGCACGTGGTGGAGGTCATCCGCGGATGGCACACCCATTTCCTTCAAGACGGCCTTCAATTGCTTGAAGTAATACGTCTGTTCAGACCCGACCACGTACAGGTTCTTGGCTGGGTGGTAAGTCCGGTCCCGGTACAGTGCCGTGGCGATATCCCGCGTAATGTACAGCGAAGCGCCATCACTCTTCAAGATCAAGGCTGGGTTCAGGTCGTACTTGCTCAGATCAACCACTTGGGCACCTTGTGATTCCACCAGCAAATGCTTGTCCTTCAAGATCTGCACGACTTCAGCCAGCTTATCGTTGTAGAAGGCTTCCCCGTTGTAGGTATCAAATTTCACGCCTAATTCATCGTAAACGTCATTGAATTCTTGCAGGGACGCCTTCCGGAACCATTCCCACAGGTGGTGGGCTTCTGGATCGCCGTCTTCAAGCTTCTTGAACCACTCGCGCGCAACGTCGTCCAATTCTGGCTTGTCGACATCTTCCTTATGGAAACGCACGTAGTATTCGACCAGCTTGTTGATAGGATCCTTCTTAACGTCTTCTTCGTTTCCCCACAGCTTGTAAGCCGTGATCAGCTTCCCAAATTGCGTCCCCCAGTCACCCAAGTGATTGTCCTTGATGGGGTGGTACCCGTTCTTCGTCAAGATCTCCGCAATGGAGTTCCCAATTACCGTTGAACGCAAGTGGCCCATGGACATTGGCTTGGCGATGTTAGGTGAAGACATATCAATGGGCACGTTGCCGCCATTGCCGTCTTCGTTAGTCCCGTAGTTGGCACCAGCCGTCAAGACCGTATGCAAGGTTGCTTCACTATAAGCGCCCTTGTCAAAGAAGAAGTTCAGGTAAGGACCCACGACTTCCACCTTTTCAAAGCCAGTCGTATCTAGCTTCTCGGCCAGGTCTTGCGCAATCTGTTGGGGTGCGCGGTGCAGGGTCTTCGCTAACGTGAAGGTGGGAAACGCCATGTCCCCTTTGTCCGACGTCTTGGGCCGTTCGAGTTTGGCTGCAATCTCATCTGCCGTCAATTGGCCGTCTAAAGCCGTGGCTAACGCTGCGGTCACCGTTTGTTTGTAATCCATCCTGTATTCCTCCTACTTTCTTGAATGACGTTGATAGTCCTAGTCTACACCATTTGGTTCACGGGATTAAAAAACGTCCCCTACAAAATTATTTGTAAGAGACGAGATGACCCGCGGTACCACTCTGATTGACTTAAAAGTCCACTTTAAAAGTTCATTTAAATGTCGCCTTTGCCCCGTTCCACCAATATTCTTGATCCGGCTCACAGCCTCCCGGACTCGCTGACAAGAAGTGATTCGTGTACTTTTGCATTGACGGTTAACACTTTCGAATAATAAGAAAGACGACCTAGAAGGCCGCCCCATTCGAAAGCGGGTGACGGGAATCGGACCCGCGACGCAAGCTTGGGAAGCTTGAATTTTACCACTAAACTACACCCGCACAACACAAATGAGTATAGCATACCATTTGTGAGTTGTCATTATCTTTTTGCAAATAAATTCAAAAAAGTTTGAAAAAACTAGTTTTTATCCGCACTGTTTCCCGTAATCTTAGCAGCGGACTTCCGCACAACGGCACGGTTATTCATGTCACCGACGGCCGTTTTATCGGCAGGATCGTAGTCACGAATCTCTACCAAAACTGAATTATCATACACTTTGGTAACTTCCCCCGTGAAATCGTGTTCCAAGGGACCAAATTTCTTTGCCGCAACGTAATCGCCAATCTTAATTTCTTTAGTCTCAGCCATTGTTCGTCGCTCCTTTCGTATGCAAAATATCATTATAGTCAAGTTTACCCCCTGAGGCAAGTAAAGTCACCCCCATTCGGCTGGTAACGGCTTTCCATGGATTTGCAATCGAATTGTAAGATGATTGAAACAAAATGAGAAAGCCGAACTTTTACAGGCGTTTCAGGAATAATCGGACTACAACACGACCATTGGCCTGATAAATGCGAAGAAAATGTGATTTTTTGATGAATTTCCGAACAACCCCACGTTTTGCCAAGTAGAACACGCGTACGCATCTCTGCCGAAAATAAGTTATAATCGAGTCGTTGAATCAGTTCTGTTTTAAGTCATACTTAATTTCTATAGGAGGAGCAGACAATATGAAAAAATGGCAACGTTGGGCGGTTCGGGGAATCGCTCTTACCGCAGGATGCTTGGGCCTCTTTTGGGGCAGCAACGCTGTGACGGCCAGCGCCAATTCGATCAATTCGTACATTGCGAACCAACATTACGCAACGCCGACGATCACTAAGAAGATTTGGTCTGGTTTTCCAAAGTATAGCTACCGTAACGGCAAACCAGAAGGCGTCGTGGTCCACGAAACGGCTAATCCCAATTCCACGATCTATAATGAAATCACTTATATGAAGAACAACTACCAAAATGCGTTCGTCCACACCTTCGTGGATGCCAGCAACATCATCAACATCGCCAACACGAACTACTTGTGCTGGGGAGCTGGCCCCATTGCCAACGCGCGCTACGTGCAATTCGAACAAGTCGAGGTTCACAGTAAAGCGGCCTTTGCTTCAGAATTGAACAACGCCGCCTATTATACGGCGTACATTTTGAAGCAATACGGGTTGACACCTAAGCGGGACACGACCATCCTGTCTCACCACGATGTGTCGCTGCTCTTGGGCGGAACCAACCATACCGACCCGGATGGCTACTGGAAGGCTAACGCCAGCGCTTACTTTGGGACTACGTACACCATGACGGACTTCGTCAACCTGGTGAAGACACAATACGCTGAACTGGGCGGCACGACGGCACCAGAAACGGATACGGATACGACCACTGACTCCAGTGATTCCAACGATCACACACCGGCTAAGCCAAAGAAGACCGTTAAGTACAACCACGGTGGAAACAATGAAACGGCCACGCTGGCCAATAATTACACCAAGTGGACGGTCTACAACCACGTTAAGGGGACCAGTGGTGCCTACAAGATCGGTTGGGGTCGCTTAAGTGCAGATCACCGTGGCGCCAAGGTTTACGTCGATTCTCGTGGCGTGAAAAAAGGCGGTTGGAGTGGCACTTGGTACCGGATTCGTTTCGGCAAGAATTCAACGGCCAAGTACTGGGTCTACAACAAGGTGCTGAAGTTCCCTAAGGTCACCTACAGTGATGCCAGTGGGACTTACACCCTGAACACGAACACCAACTACAAGCTGTACAACCACGTGCTGAACTCAAATTACCTGTCCAAGACGACCGGCAACACGACTGCATTTCCAGCCGGCACGAAGGTCACCGTCAACAAAGCGGGTTACAAGGCTAGCGACGGTTCGAACTGGTACCGCATCATTTTAAACGACAAGCCTTACTGGATCCAAGCAGCTGGCTTGAACGGTAACGCTTAATCACTAGGCTCGAAGTTACGCAACTTCGGGCCTTTTGTTTACCTAGATTAAGGAGGATTCACTCATGGGAAAAGTCATTTTCTACGGCGCCACCTCACTTGATGGCTACCTGGCCACTGCCGACGACAACTTAGATTGGCTCACACACCTCTCCGGCATCCCCGCCGACGCCGGTACCGACGTGCTCTCACACATGACTAACGCCATTATGGGTCGCGTGACCTACGACTATGTCGCTCAGCAAGCGCCTGACGCGCCATTTAACCCCGCCAATCCACAGATGCACAATTACGTCCTAACGCACCAGAACCGGCCGAATTTGCCGCTCACGACCTTCACCCAACGAGACGTCGTCGACCTGGCGCAAGCCCTTCGCACACAGCCTGGTGACACCTGGATCGTTGGTGGCCAAGCTATCCTTACGCCCTTGCTCGCCGCCAATCTGGTCGACACCCTCTACTTGCAGCTCGCCCCACTTCTATTGGGTCAGGGCAAGCGCCTCTTTGGCGACCTAACGAACCCAGCGCAGTTCACCCTGCTGAGCGCCCATCGTTTAGGACCGCTCGCAGAATTGGTCTATCAGCGGAGAAATTAGTACCCCTTTCCCAAGGGAGTATGGTACGCTTAATGTATATTCGTACGCGAAGGAGCGGTTGGTATGTGGTTAGCGCTACATTTTTGGACCTGGATCATTTTAACCATTTTAGTCATCGTTGGTCTGACGAGACACTCGGAGAAACGAGCGACGCAGTTTCTAATCCTGGCGCGACTCGCGTATCTGGTCATGATTATCAGTGGCGTCGTCCTCAGCATCCGTACCTTTGGCCACGCACCCGTGCTGATCAGCTTGAAATTTATTCTCGGCATTGGGACGATTGCCCTGATTGAAATCAGCTTTGGCCGTAAAATGGAACGTGACACCCCGCACCTGGTTTACTGGATTTTAGGCGTCATCGCCTTACTGACGGTCGGCCTGGGATTGACCTTGGCCTTTCATTAGGCGCCGACCAGATTAGCGATTTGCGAGGCCAGATTGCCTCCGTCAGCCAGCAGTTCCGCCTGCTCTGGGGAACACCTCCAGACTGAGAAACGGTCTTCCGGTTCGCTTGAAAGCCTGTCAAAAACCGCCAGTCTCTCAAGTCGTCCCGCCTAGTAACCTGGCCAGAAACGCCAGCTAACTAGGCCGACACAGCTGGCTCCACTGCTGGCTGACTCCGGCGGGCTGGTGCTTATCAGTTACCGTGGTGTAAATCAGAGATTACCGTAATTGTTCTAGTCGATTTCCACATTTCGACTTCCACTTAAAGACTTGTTAATATGAGAGATTCGCGCCCTTGGTTGCGAATCTCTTTTTTACATTCAAATTCAGGCGACAAGTTGCCGTGATAAAACTAGTTGCATACAGCCACACAGTAGGGCTGGCCGCCTACCGTCCGCCAAATATGGGTCGGAACGCTGTGGGCGGACGGGTCGAGCCAAAGATCGGTCTCGACGCCTCGCCTTCGAGCCGAAAGACCGCGTCTCAAAGACGCCAGTTACCTAAACGGCATGAAAAGTCATGCCGTTTAGGTAACTCCCACGGCTGAACCCATATTTGGCGGACTCCGGCTACAAAAGTGATTGCCAATCAACAACTGGTTTGGCCCTCAGTACCACCTAACTCACTGCAATCTGTGGATTATTGCACCATCATTGATAGCCAGAGTCAGCCAATAGCGAGACATCCCTCTACTGGCTGAATTAACGCAAGTAGCATTAATGCCATTAGCAAGCACGCTAGCCAACCGACGCTTAACTAGACTTTCAACCTGCAATCAATTATCCTAAAGATAAGAATATGTGAAGGAGTGAACGTAATGAAAGGCGTTATTTACCATGGTATTCATGACATTTCAGTAGAAGAGCTCCCAGTCCCCCAGCCAACCGCTGATGACCTGGTACTCAAGGTCATGCGCAACGGTATCTGTGGCTCTGACCTCCATGCTTACAATCTCGGTGGCGATGAGATTGGTATTCGCAAGGGAGGCGCACTCGGCCACGAATTTGTGGGTGAAGTCGCCGAGGTCGGGGCTAACGTGCAAGGCATTCAGGCCGGCGACCACGTCTTCGTCAACCCCAGTCGTGCCAAGGGATCAACCAGTCAGTTGGCAATGGCTGGGGGCCTATCTCAGTTAAATCTCGTTAAGAATGCCGTGTTGAACGACAACGTCTTTCTTTTGCCAAAAGATCTAGCCTTTGACCGGGCCGTTGTCATCGAACCTTACGCTGTCGGCATTCACGGTAAGAACATCGTTCACCCCACACCCAATCAAAGCTTCTGTATCTTTGGGGCTGGGCCAGTTGGTCTGGCCAGTGCTTCAGGGCTGTTGGAGCAAGGGATCACCCAAGTTGCCGTTGTGGATATCGACGACCAACGACTGGCTTTTGCTAAGCGTTTAGGGGCCCACGTGATCAATTCGGCTAAGACCGATCTGCCGACTGCCTTGAAAGCCCTATTCGGTACCGGTAGCGGCCTCATGGGTGACGAACGTATCGGCGTTGACACCTATATCGACTGTGTCGGCCTTCCTAGCTTCATGACCGATTTCATCGCCCAGGCTAAGTTCGACGCTAAATTTGTGGTCGTTGCCTTGGGGGCCGAACCCGTCACGTTCAAGCCGCAATTTCTGGCCATGAACGAAATCAGTCTGATTGGTTCAGCCATCTACACCGCCACGGATATTCAAGAAGCCATTGCGAACGTTGTCAAGCCAGCTAACCTCTTTCCTGACATCGTTTCTGCCCACTATCCACTAGCCGAGAGCGAGCAGGCCTTTCACCGGGCCAACACCGACAAAACAGCCCTTAAAGTCGTCATTGATGTCAACGATTAAGTGTCCCATCAAAAAAGCGCGACGCCGCAACCTCCCATTCGGAAAGTTGCGGCGTCGCGTTTTTAGTTAGGCTTCTCGCATCTTCAAGGCCAATTCCAAGGTCCGGTCGACCAGGATAGATTGGCTATCCACTATCGGCAACTCAGTTTCGGGTTCTCGTTCCTGGGCCAATGACAGTTCGGTGCAGCCGAGAATGACAATGTCGGCGCCCTGCTCGTCAATCATTTGCTTTAAAATGCGGTGATAGAGCACGGGGTCCACGTGGTCCTTTTCCTTGATGTTATCGTAGATCAAGTCCATGGTCTCCGCTTCGATCTCATCGGTCGGCAACACCGGCGTCAAGCCCGCGGCCAGCACCTCATGTTCGTAGACCTTATCCGTGATGGTCCCTTGCGTCCCGGTGATCCCAATGCGCTTGGCGTTCGGATACTTGCGTAAGATCTCCTTCACCGTTTCGCGGGGCATGTGCAGCAGTGGCACGTCGGTCGCCGCCTGCAGGTCATCATAAAAGTAGTGCGCTGTGTTGCATGGCAACGTGAAAAACGCTGGGCCCAGCTGGCTCTGCTGGTGGATATCCTCCAGCAGGCTTGGCAACGGATTGGGCTGACTGTGATCCAAAATGTAGGCCGTCCGGTCCGGTACCGTGGCGTGGTTGACCAAAATATAATTCAAGTACTCCTGATCGGCATGGGCGGGCGTCCGCTGATTTAACAGGTGTAGATAGCTTTCGGTCGCCATGGTGCCCATTCCACCAATAATCGTAAAGAATTTTTGCATGGTAGTTACCCCTTATTTTCTGCGAAATACTTCTTAAAATTAACCGTGTAATTGTGTTGCATCCATTGGATCAAGGCCCACCGCTTCAGGTTCATGTCTTGGTCGTAACGATACGTCGTGCCATACTTGCCCGCCGCAATCAGCTTGAGGGCGCGTTCCTTGTCGGCATTTTCTCGCGTATAACGCTTGAAGACCTTGACCGGTACCCCCAGCCACAAGGCGTGCTTACTTTCATCCTGGTTGCCGTAGACCGTTGGCGCGTCCTTAAGGCTGTCCTTGACGTAGTCTTTCACGACCCAATCGGCGAGGTTGTAGCCGTTGAGCGTCACGAAGAAACTACTCCGCCCTTGCCGCAGGTTGATTTCAAACAGCTTGAACGACTGGTCACGCACATCGTATTTCATATCGAAGTTGGCGTAGCCAGTGAAATTGATGGATTCCAAGAACTTCTGGATGTTGTGGTAAATGGTCTCGTTGTATTCCGGAATGATAGCCACGTAATTGCCAATGGCCGATGGTGCGGGATCTTCCAGCAACGGGTGACCGAGACACATCATTTTGACGTGATGGTTGCGGTCCACGTAGGCGTTCAACACCCGCATGTTGCTGTCATCCCCGGGCACGAAGTCTTGCAAGATCAGGTCGGACTGGTAGCCGTTGGCGTAGATCTTTTGCAAGATGTCACGGAATTCTGCCTCGGACCGAATCCGAAACGCCTTCTTGCGGCCCTCGAAATGCACATCCAACCATTCTACACTGTTGGCTGGCTTCAAGGCGACCGGGTAATCGAAGGGTTGTTCTACCGGTTGGTCGCTGGTGGCTTCAGCCTTGGTGATGATCCGCGTTGCCGGGTATGGCAAGCCGTATTGGTCACAGACCCTGTAGAAGTTTTCCTTGTTGTTCAGGTGCCGCAACTGATCATAGTCGATGTACGGACAAATGAACACATCTTCCAGCTCAGCCTTGTGCTTACTGATCAGCTCGGCGTAGCCATCCCCGCACCCAATCAAAATTACGGGTTCTGGGTGG
This sequence comes from Levilactobacillus brevis, assembly GCA_003666485.1. Classification (GTDB taxonomy): domain Bacteria; phylum Bacillota; class Bacilli; order Lactobacillales; family Lactobacillaceae; genus Levilactobacillus; species Levilactobacillus yiduensis. The sequence continues at coordinate 1,687,274 of CP032931.1, read as the reverse complement.
TCAGCGTAGCGTTCCTTCAGCTTGCGCATGGTTTCGATCCACACGGGGTCCTCATCGAATCCCGGAATCAATTCCAAGTTAACAACTTTGGTGTAGCGGGTCGGTGCGAGCTGAATGCTGGCAAAGGCCTGAACGGGTTGGTGATACAGCTCATAAAATGACCGCGCCATCCCGTAAACGTTAAAGTCGCTCCCCAATAAAACGGGAGTGAATTTTACTCCATTGGTTTCCATAACGAATTAAAGTCCCTTCACAACGTACTTGATTTCTCTGAAACAAAAATTGCTAAGTAAACACAATCAAGGTTGTTAGCGGACGAGTCCAATAGCAACCTTGATCATGATCGGCACCGTCACGTTGACGGGCCGGTTAAATTAAACTTGCGTGCGCCGAACCAAATCGACCGTCTTTGCCGTCGTGTCTTCTGGGAAGTAAACTTCATACCACAGAATAAACGTGTAAATGGTAAAGATCTTTTGCATGCTGGATTTCCCATTGATATGTTCGTGCAGAATTTCCATCAATGCGTCGGTATTGAAGAACTTGTGAGCCACGTCGGAGTTGAACGCTTCGATGATCCGTGACTTGTAAGGTTCCGTCTTGATCCAAGTAGCGATTGGGGATGGGAAGCCCATCTTTTCCTTCTTCGCTACCCGTTCTGGCAATTCGGCCTCAGCTGCGGTCCGCAGAGAAACCTTGGTTTCATCGGCGTGGATCCGCGTCTTAACGGGCATCGTGGCCGCAAACTTGGCAACTTCCTTATCGACCAGTGGCGTCCGCACTTCAAGCGAGTTGGCCATACTCATCCGGTCGGCCTTGTGCAAGATGTCATAAGGTAACCAGGTGTTGATGTCAAAGTATTGCATCTGCGTCATTTCGTCTAAGCCCTTCACGTCATCGAACAAATGCTTGGTGTAGGCCCCAGCGTCTTGGTTCAGGCTCGGGTTCTTCAAGATTTTGTTGCGATCATGGTAGTCAAAGACGTAGTTGACCCGGTAGTACCGTTCGCTCAGTGGTTGGGCGCCCCGGACTAAGAACCGACGGCCATGGAACCGTGGGAACTTCTCCGCGATGCCACCCAACATCTTGCGAATGCCCTTTGGCACCCACTTTTGGTAACGTTCAAATGGAATGGCTTCCAGGTAGGTGTTGTAGCCCCCGAAGAATTCATCGGCCCCTTCACCAGACAAGGCCACCTTCACGGATTTCCGCGTCCCCTTGGACAGGTAGTACAGCTGCATCGCTGATGGGTTGGACAGTGGTTCATCCATGTAGTACATGATGGTTGGCAAGATATCAAAGTAATCGTCACCGGTCATGTACAATGGCGTGTTCTTTTGCTTGATCTCCTTGGCAAATTCCGTTGACCAACTCAACTCACTATACTTGGAGTTCTTGAACCCTAAAGAGAAGGATTGAATTGGCTTTAACTTGGAGGCTTCGTTCAAGACGTAAGAGGAGTCGATCCCACTAGATAAGAAACTCCCCACTTCCACGTCGGCGATCATGTGGGCCTTGACGGATTCATCAACGATACCGCGAATCTTCTTGGCATCTTCTTCGACCGTTTGGCTGTTGTCAATGTGATCGTAGTTGAACTTGAAGTAACGGTGCGTTTCCGTTTCCCCGTTGGCGTGGTGAATGAAGTATTGGCCAGGCAAGACCTTGTAGACATTCTTGAACATGGTGTCTCGTGATGGAATGAACTCAAAGCTCAAGTGAATTGGCAAGAGCGCTTCGTTGAATTCCTTCTTGAAGTTTGGATGTTCCAAGAACGCCTTGATTTCTGACGCCCATAAGAAGGTGTCGCCATCGTCATAGTAGTAAAGTGGCTTGATACCAAAGTGGTCACGCGCGCCAAAGACTTCGTTGGTCGTCTTGTCATAGATCACAAAGGCGTACATCCCCCGTAACCGGTCCAGCAATTTTGGACCCCAAGCGTCGTACCCGTGAATCAGCACTTCAGAATCCACGTCCGTTTGGAATTCGTAGCCCAACTTTTGTAAGTCGGCCCGAATTTCTTGATAGTTATAAATTTCACCGTTAAAGGTCAATACCTTCGTTTGGTCCCGGTTGTACATCGGTTGCTTCCCATGGGCCAAGTCAATGATCGACAGCCGACGGAACCCCATCACGGCCTGTTCGTCGTGGAAATAAGCCTCATCATCCGGCCCCCGGTGCTTAATCCGATCTGCCATACTATTGATGGTGTTAGTCGGAACATCTTTTTGATTCACGTAGCCAACGAATCCACACATGTGCGTATCCCCTTTTTCCTAATTAATTTAAAGTCTAATTTAGTCGTCCATTAAAGTAAATGAAACACAACACCCATTATTTTAGCAAATTTATTTGGCGAATACCATATTATTAAGGATTCTTAAGGGATAGCTAACCCCGCCATTATTCTGGGGCGACTGCGGCCAGTTCCGTGCTATCCAAAACCTTTACTTGTCGGCGACCAATCGTCTCGATCACCCCGTCCTTGACTAGCTGTCGTAGCTTGCGGCTCAAGGATTCGGGCGTCATTCCCAGGTAAGCTGCCAGGTCTTGCTTGCTCATTGGCAGGTCGATCACACCGGCTTGATGGCCACTGATTTCTTGTAAATATCCCGCCAAACGCGGCAAGGCATCCGGAATGGCTAGTAAGGTCGCCTGCCGTTCTGCGGTCTTCAAGCGATCCGCTAGAGCGCCTAATAAGGCCATGGACAACTGCGGCATGTCCTTGATCAACGCCGTCAGGGAGGCACGCGAGATGGTGCACAATTCACTATCCTTGGTGGCTTCCGCGTAGGACGAATGAATTTCATCCGTGAACAACGCAATTTCGCCAATAAAGTCGCCCGGATTCAGGACCCGCAAGACCTGTTCGTGGCCGTCTTCTGTCAAATGATAGAGGCGGACCTGACCCACGTTCACGATGTACAACGTCTGGGACACTTCGCCCGTACTGAAGACGGTTCTACCCTTCTTCGCCAAAACGGGCCGCGTGACCTGGGCGACCGACGTCAATTGGTCAGCTGCCAACCGCTGAAAGATTGGGACCTGTGAGACACACTCCAGTTCCTGTTCGATTGATTCGTGATGATGTTCATGTGCCATACTGGCATCTCCTTTTTTAATACGCTTCGCTTAACTCATCGCTGCTACAAGACAGCGTGTGCTGGCCGCCTACCACCTACCAAGCTGATGACTCTTCAATCAATTTGGTGGACGGTAACCATTGGGCGACAATTAACTCTAATTCAGGACCGCTGGCAAGCCCCCATCAGCCAGACCTCGTCGACAAAAATCACTGTCAGTTTAACAGTCAACACTCACTCTCTATTCTAGCAAACTTTGCTGATTTATCGGTAACGAATGCCTCGCGACCCAAAAACCGACATACCTCCGACTGATTAGCCCCACAATTGTGCTATAGTAATGGCAACTAGTCTTACTTAAAGATTACAAGTAGCCAGATTCATTGTGCCTACAGGGCCTATAGCGACAAGTTAGTTTTTGAACGCAACTTTGTCCGCGCTGGCCGCCTTACCGTTCGCCAAATTTGGACCGTGACGCTGTGGGAAGGACCGGTCGAAGCCAAAAGTCGGTCTTCAACCTCGCTTCGAGCCGAAAATCACGTCTCGAAGACGCCAGTTTCCAAGCAATTCACTTGAAAACTCCCACGGCTGAGTCCAAATTTAGCTCACTCTCGGCTACAAAAGTTCTTGCCAGTAATAACTGGCTTAGCCCACGGTAGCAGCTGCTTTGCCAATTAGCTCTACGAAATCCAACGCAGTGTTACTGGCAAGTACTAACTTGCCGGAGGCAGCCAGGGTGTAGCCAGCTGTGTCGACGGCGTTGGCTGAGGTTTTTTCTCAGCCTACAGCGTGGGACGACTTGAAAGACTGACTGGTTCTGTCAGGCTTTCAAGCGAACCGGAAGACCGCCCCTCAGTCTGGAGGTGTTCCCCATAGCAGGCGGAACCCTGGCTGACGTAGGCTCCTGGTTTCGCTAATCTAATGTCCAGAATCCTTGTCAGCTGTGTATTAGCAAATGTTTCTGCGCTTGCAAGCTTTAGTTAACTACTTTAAGGAGGAATTTTTCATGACCCGTCAAACTCATGCGGCGTGCACGTCCTTTCTAGCCGGCAAACTGGCTACCATCGATGGCAGTACGCTGATTGCCCGCAACGAAGACAACTTCGTGGCCATCTGGCCCAAACGCGCGCAAATTCACGCGGCTAACGAACCGCGCGACCTTAACTTTGTTTCCAAGGGCAACCATTTCGCCACGACTTTACCCAAAAAGGCGTACCATTACACGGCCATGCCCGATACCGACCCGAGTGAGGGGTTCTACGAAGAGAGTGGAATCAACGAAAAGAACGTGGCCATGAGCGCGACTGAGAGTGCCTACACCAACTCTCGCGTCCTGGGCGTCGATCCGCTGGTAACCGATGGCATTGCCGAAGATGCCATGGTAACCGTCGTCCTCCCTTACGTCGACTCCGCCCAGGCTGGCGTCCAACGGCTCGGTGACCTAGTCACGACCAACGGGGCTGCCGAAACCAACGGCGTGTTGTTCAGCGACAGCGATGAGGTCTGGTACATGGAGATCGTCAGTGGTCATCACTGGGTCGCCCAACGGATTCCGGACGATGCCTACGCCGTGGTTGCCAACCAGTTAGCGATTGAAGACATCAACTTCGACGAACCGCAAAACTTCATGACCTCACAGGGCATTCGCCACTTCGTCCAGGCCAACCGGCTGAACCCAGATGGCAACCGCTTCAACTCCCGCCACATCTTTGGCACACAAACTAGCGACGATGCCCACTACAACACGCCACGGGTCTGGTACGGCCACAAGCTGTTTACGCCCAGCGCCTTTGAGAATCCAACTAGCCAAGACCTGCCCTTCATCCGCCACGCCGAACAGAAAATTAGTGTCGCGGCTGTCCAAGAATTTTTAGGCTCTCATTACCAAGAGACGCCGTATGATCCGCTGGGCAAGGGTACCGAAGCCGAAAAGCACCAGTTCCGGGCGGTTGGCTTGTCCCGGACGCAAAACTCCCACGTCCTGCAGATTCGCCGCAACGTGCAGCTCGCATTGGCCGGCGTCATTTGGCAATGCCTGGGCAACCCGGCATTTAGCCCCTACCTGCCCTTCTACGCCCAAGGTGACCAGGTTGGCGCGGCCTACAGCGCGGACAATCACGACTACAATCAAAAGAACCCTTACTGGGCCAACAAGTTGCTCGACGTACTAAGTGAGGCACACTACCATCAAAACCGCAAACTCCTCGCCGATTTTCTCAAGCAAACGCAAATCGCCGGCTACCACCGTTTGCAAATCGGCGATCAGCAGACTACGACGGCAGCGCCCGGTCTAGGGGCATTCAACGCCACCACGGCAGCCACGTTTGCCACGCTCATGCAAGAACAGATTGGCAAGCTCGTCCAGGCCAACGCGGACCAGTCGGCATTGACCTTCACCATGGACGCCGGATTGTAATTTGGTATCGTTTTCAGAATAAATGCGCTATAATGAAATTAGCAGCTAGCAGCGAAAGGAATGATTAGATGGATGAAGTAGTCCTTTTCAACCCAGGAGATTCAATTGGTAACTTTCATGATTATCATGAAGCTGTGCAGCAAGCTCAGATTTATCAGGAACGTCATGACAAATCCGGCCACGTCCTGGTCGTCAAGAGCGAACACGGGGAACCATCATTTGATATCTTTTTAGCAGAGCAACAGCTAACAGATAAGTCGGAACCCTCGACCAAAGAACGCTACACCGTTTCTAAGAAAATGTAATCAACGCAAAGCGCACCGCCAACTTTTTCGGCGATGCGCTTTTTAGTTACCTATTTTTTCGTGTGTTGCTGAAATAGTGCCAGCTGAGCCTTGAGATACTTGCCCGTCACACTCCCCGGCGTTTCGCTCACCGTCTTGGGCGTGCCCGTGGCAACCAACTGTCCGCCGTTGATTCCGCCGCCGGGCCCCATGTCGATCACGTAGTCGGCGTTGGCGATCAGGTCCAGGTCATGTTCGATGGCAATGACCGTGGCCCCCTGCTGCAGCAATTGATCAAAGACCTTGACCAGCTGTTGGATGTCCAGCGGGTGTAAGCCCACCGTGGGCTCGTCAAAGATAAACAACGTGCCGTTTTGCCGTTTGCCGATCCGTGAGACCAACTTGAGTCGTTGGGCCTCGCCGCCGGACAACGCCGGCGTGCTCTCGCCCAATAACAGGTAGCCCAATCCCATATCGTGGAGCGTCTGCAGGGTCTGCTCAATGCCTGCCTCTTCGGCGAATACGGGCAACGCCTCATCCACGGACAAGGCCAAGACGTCGGCAATGCTGTAGTCGTGCCATTTCACCGCCAGGGTCGCTTGATTGTACCGTTGACCGTGACACTGCGGGCAAACTTCCGTGATGTCCGGCAAATACTGGACGTCCAGCGAAATTTGACCGGTCCCGCCACACATTGGGCAGGCCCCCGCCTTCACGTTGTAAGAAAAACGACTGTTGGTATAACCGTGGCTCTGTGCTTCAGGTGTGGCCGCAAAGAGCTTGCGCAACCGGTCCAAAATATCTGTATAGGTGGCCACCGTGGAGCGGACATTTTTCCCCACGGGTACCGAATCGACCTTGACCACGTGGCGAATTCCCGCCCGGTCTAAATGGGTGACGTGGTGTGGCAAGGTCCGGTGGTCCACGTCGGCCTCAATGGCCGGAATCAGACTATCAAGCACCAGCGTGGTCTTGCCAGCCCCACTCATCCCCGTGACCGTGGTCAGCCGGTTCTTAGGGAATTTCACGGCCACGTCGTCGATGTTGAATCGATGTTGGACCTCGATCGCCAGCTGGCCCTTTTGCCACAGCGCCTTGTCATCTAATACCGGTCGCTCGCGTAAGGTGGCCGTCCCGTTGAGAAACGGCGCAATCAGAGACTGTGGACTGTGGGCAACTTGGTCGACCGCCCCTTCATCCACCACGGTCCCGCCAGTCTTACCGGCGCCCGGACCGATTTCAATCACATAATCGGCAGCCCCGATGATTCGCGTATCGTGATCGACCACGACCACCGAATTGCCCTGAGCCACCAGTCCATGAAAGGCCTTGATCAGTCCAGTGACGTTGGCGGGATGGAGACCCACCGAGGGCTCGTCCAAAACGTAAAGGACCCCGGTCGTGGCGCTCCGCAGTGTCCGGCCCAATTGAATCCGTTGTAGCTCACCGGTCGACAGCGTATCGCCGGGCCGACTCAACGTCAGGTAATCCAGCCCCAGGTCGACCATTGGCTGGAGACTCAGCCGCAATTCGGCGACCAGGTCGCTACCCAACTTATGCATCCGCTCTGGCAACCAGTCCACGATGGTCGTCGCAAATTCACGCAACTCATTGATGGGCAGGTCAGCCACTTCCGCAATATTCTTACCGTTTAATGTTTGTTTCAGTAATTTGGGATTCAACCGCGTCCCGTGGCAGTCCGGGCAGGTGTCAAACGTATAAAATTTATTGAGCTTGGCAATCGTTCGTTCATTTTTACTGGTGGCCATGCTGTCCTCAACCGCGGCGAAGGCGTTCTCATAAACGGCCTTATCCATGTGAAAGATTTTCCCCTTGCTGCTGGGAATGTCGATGGCCACAAACTGCTTTTTCCCGTGCAGCACGCGTTGCTTATCGGCTTCACTGAGGTCCTTGTACGGGACGTCAATGGGAATCCCAATGGCGTTGGCCACGATGGGCATAAAGTTTCGGCCAGGCAAATGCCACGAAGCCACCGCGCCTTCTTCCAGTGTCTGGTCTTCATTTTTAATGATCAGCGACGCGTCCAGTTGCCGGACCTGGCCCAAGCCGCCACAGGTCGGACAAGCCCCTGCAGAGTTGAAGGCAAAGTCTTCGGCACCGGGAGCCCGAAACGTGACGCCACAGGTCGGACAGGTCACGTACCCGTCATTTTCCGCAACGTCCAGCGTTGGCGGCACCTGATGACCGTTGGGACAAACGGGCGACCCCAACCGGGAAAAGACCAGCCGTAAGATGTTAAAACTCTCCGACATGGTCCCGACCGTCGACCGCACACCAGGGACCTGGGGCCGTTGGCGTAAGGCCAGTGCGGACGGCAAGTATTCAACCGAGTCGACAGCCGCCTTCCCCATTTGATTAATGCGGCGCCGCGTGAAGGTCGACAGCGCGTTGAGATAACGCCGGGCCCCTTCCGCATAGAGCACACCCATCGCCAGTGAGGACTTGCCGGAGCCACTACGGCCCGTGATGGCGACAAATTTATTGAGCGGGATGTCCACGTCGAGGTCCTTGAGATTGTTGACCTTGGCACCCCGTACCTTGATTTTGGTTGGTAATTTCGTTGGTTCCATACCGTTTCCCCTTCCTCAAATTCATGCTGACTCAATTTTCCCGCTAAATCCCAGAGAACACAAGCCAAGCGAATTTCAAACGGTTGGTTGATTTAAAAAAAGTGGTCCTGACCATTGTCCCTCACCCGTGGACCCGGTATACTGGAAACATTGAGGGGGTGTCGCCATGAGTCGTTGGGTTCCGACAGTGATCGTGAGTCTGATTTGGCTCGGTCTCAGTCTAAACGCGCTCCACCACCGACACTATCGCCGACTGTGGTGGTGGCTGGGTTGTTGGGGGCTAAGCCTGTTAACCTGGACCCCCATTGCCTTTTCGTTTGGGAGCGACACCGTTGCCGTCATCACGACCCACTGGATTGCCGGGGGCATCTGGGTGCTCCAGCCGCTAGGACGTGGCAGTATCGATACGTCATTTTGGCTGAACATTTTAATGACCGTGCCCCAGGGATGCCTGCTGCGGCTCAATTGGCCGCGTTTGCGTTGGCCCCAGTGGTTGCTAGCGGGACTGGCGACCGGGCTCAGCCTGGAAGCCGGTCAAGCAATCGGCAATTGGCTCGTGCACTTGGGCCGCTGGGTCGACATCAACGACGTCATTACCAACTGTACTGGCATCGTCATTGGCGCGGCCCTGACCGCCCTGGCACAGTACTGGTGGTCGAAGAATATTAAGGGGGATTAACCATGTTTATGACAACTGGTGGGTTGAACCGAACCCACGCCATTCAAGGGATTTTAACGGCAACGGCTAGTAAAATGCTGCGGTCGGAAAAGCCAGATGAATTTTCACTGTTCGACGGCCTATTTGATGAGGTCAAACAAGACCTGATGAAGCAGGCCCAAGAGACGGATGCCGACGGACTGATCGAGGTTCGTTTCAATACAGAGGTCGTTCGCATGAACGTGGCGCCGAAATTTTTAGTCGTTCACGGCTACGGTACTGCCGTTAAATTTCCAAATTCAAAAAAAGTTGAATAAAGGGGTTCCCTTTTCTAGAACTTTAGTGTAATATATTACTTGTTGTTGAGTTGCCCCGATGGCGGAACTGGCAGACGCGCAGCGTTCAGGTCGCTGTTTGAGAGATCAAGTACAGGTTCGAATCCTGCTCGGGGCATCATTTAACAAGACGGTTCGCTTTAGAACCACTTGAAACGCTGAGAAATCAGCGTTTTTTATTTTGCTAAAATAGCTGAAAACGGTTTAAAACGAAAATGATGTGTACAAATCGTGCACAAATCGTCTCAAAAACGATTGATTTTTAATTTGTACACCTCAGAAATTTTGAGGGGTCTCAATCCCTTGATATGACAGCATTACAAACACATTCATTTGTACACCTAAATTTCTAGGCGAGTAAATTACATAACTTTAGCATCCAAAAAAAGCCACCCTACCCGCAATGGGATAGAGTGGCGTCATTCTATATGATTATTCCTTGGACAGCTTTCTTAAAGCTCCTACTAATTCTTTATTCTTTAATACTTCACTGATAGCATCTTTTATCTGTTTGCCACTTAGCTTATTATCTTTCTCTTTCACAACAAGTGGCTTACTGATTTCATGTTTTAATTCTTCCATTGTTATAAATACCTCCGTAATAAAAGCCTGACCGACTTTTATTTCAAATAATTCTGTAGCAATCGATCATATGTTAGATGTGTATTCTTGGAAGTGTCAAATTTTTTGTGTAAATGGAAGTCCTCTCCCATTAGCTAGCTTCTAATACATGGATTCTAACGTATCCTGAATTTGCTTGAAACCTCGATGCGTTCGCTCAAAATTTTGGCCGTTGTAGTCACGAATAACTGTGACCAGAACTCGTTCTAGTGCTGGTTCATTTGGAAATTGTTCTTTCTTCTTTGTCTGCCGTTTTAGCTTCTTGTTGAACGACTCAATGAGATTTGTGCTGTAGATGCTACTGCGTATCGCAGCTGGAAACGTGAAACAGGTCAAGAGATGAGGATTATTTTCTAGCTTGCCCGTTACTCTTTGATACGTCTTTTGCCACTTGTCTATGAAGTCAGCTAAAGCTTGTCTTGCGTCGTCCATGGTAGCTGCTTGATGGATCAGTTTGAAGTCGTTAAGGGCCTCTTGTCGGTCCTTAGTTCGAACGTGAGCTTCAATGTTCCGGCTGACGTGGACCAGGCACTGCTGGAGCTTAGCCTTAGGGAAGTGGTCACCAATTGTGTTGGTAAGGCCGACTAAGCCATCGGCCACGAATAAGAGGACTTCTTTTACACCACGCTGCTGGATGTCCACGAGAAGTTCTTCCCAAACGGTACTGGATTCAGTTGGAGCGACTTGATATGCTAGGACCTCTTTCATCCCATTTGGTCGAATGCCAATGGCGATATGCACGGCTTCTTTAGCCACTGAGTCCCGGCGCAGAGGTAAGTATGTTGCGTCCACATAAATGACTGCGTAACGGCTCGCTAGAGGGCGCGTCTTGAAGGCGTTGACCTGTTGGTCAACGACCTTCGTGAGGTTTGAAACCGTTTGTGGTGTGTAATGAGCGCCATACATTTTCTCAATCAAATCCGCGATCTCACTAGTGGTAATCCCTTTTTCGTAGAGCTGGACAACCGTGGCTTCTAAACCATCCGTTTGGCGTTGATAGCTTGGAATAGTTTGCGTATTAAAGATGCCATTTCGGTCGCGTGGAACCTTCAAGTTTAGTTCCCCATACTTAGTTTTAAAGGTTCGCAGATAATGCCCATTGCGTGAATTGCCGCTGTTAAAACCTTGGCGGTCGTAGGGTTCATAACCGAGGAACGATGAAAGTTCCTCGTGCATTAAATCATTGATGGCCGTTTCCAAATGTTGCCGAAAAATTTCGTCCAAATCTTGCTTTTGGGCTAGTGCAGCGATAATTTCTGTGGTAAGTTCATTCATGGGGAATGCCTCCTGTGATGTTTTCTGTGGTTACTAAATATCATAAGGGAAGGCATTCCCTATTTCTATACAATTCAGAAATCTTTTATGCATTTACACAAGATATTTTACGCTCTCGTATTCTTCAACAAAAATCCATAAACATCATCTTCTGTTAGTTCATCTCTAGCGATACCCTTCGAGATTTCGTACATTCTATCTTGATTGAAATCTAACATCATATAATTAAGATACATAAATGTACTAGCCACTAGTAGTCCCGTTCGTTTATTTCCATTCATAAAAACCTGATAATGTGCAAATTTCCACCAATAAACAGCTGCTTTTCTAAGCAACGAGGGTATTTGATCTTCTCCGAAATAAACAGAATGCTTTGTACTCTCGATGATATTATCCAACAGCTTACGATCCCTTATACCATAGGAACCGTAAACTCCTTCTTCTTCGAAAATAGACTGCGCATTTTCATTCGCATCAATCGCTAAATCCACCGTAGGAAACAATGCTCCATCATTTGCCGCAACTAGAATACGCTTCTTTACATGTTCTTGCTTGTTAATGATATATATAGATGCATAGTAGTCATTCAATCTGTTCGTTTTTAAATTTAAATCATTTTTCTCTATACTGCTGTGTTTGTGTAAGTAATCATTCAATATCAGTTTTCCTAATTCATCAAACTGTTCCTCTCCAGGATAACTTAAATAAACAACGTAGTCATACCTTTTGCCCATATAGACTGGCTTTTTCTTTTTCATGATTACTATTTTACTCCATATTAAAAATAACAAACAGTATTTAGCTTAATTCATTGATGCAAATCTGTCTATATAAAATATACCTGAAAAACATATCTTGTCAAATCCCCAAAAGCCACCCTACCCATCAATTTGTTATAATCCCTTTGTGGTTGTCAGATGAAATAATATAAATTCATCTGACAATGACGGAGGGATTTTTTGTTTGCCCAAAACGACTGAGAATGGCTCTAACTGGGGCGATATGAAACTATAGCTAAAACGAAGGTAACAAATCGCGCACAAATCATTTCAAAGATAGCTGATTTTTAATTTGTTCACTTCAGAAATTCTGAGGACACCTAGCCCCTGGCAAGACCGTATTACAGGCACTCTCGTTTGTACACCTAAATTTGTAGACAGATAAAGTTCATACAGACTGCTACCAATGGTGAGGAGCAAAGGAATATACAATCGGCCTCATCTAAGTATATGTAATTCCAATACTAAGAAGTGATTGCATCGCTCATCTTCAATATGTTTCCGCAATCAGCTCAAGCACTTCATCCAGAAAACCCCTAGAGCACTTCTCCACAAAACGATGTTTACGATAAGCTAAGTCAACTGACCTTTCTTGCTCAACAAGCAATTGCCCTTTTGTACGCAATTCATCGGGTAAATCCAAATGCATGGGAAAAGCCTTCGACTTACTTGTGATTGGCACAACTTTTACCATATCAGTCAGCCGATTGAAATCATTGTTTGAGACAATCATTACTGGTCGCCAGCCTCTCTGTTCATGTCCTTGTGTTGGATTCAATTCCATCTTATAAATATCTCCTTGCTCAAATGACAAAATGCCAGCCCCTAAATTTAGATTTCTATATGCTCAACTGCCGAAAAGTTAGACTATTTTAGAGCAATTCTTTACCAACACTTTCTCCCCAATCAAACTCCTTTGAATCCTGATTAGCTTTACGGTAGTTGCTGAGATCAAATCCATCAAAACGTTCAGCTAATTTGGATTTTGTTGGTGCCTTCTTAATAATGATCTCGTCTTGATCAACACTTACTTCCAGCTTTTGACCAATCGGATCTGTAATCCCAACATTATCTAAAATCTTTTTTGACAGGCGGATACCTTGCGAATTACCCCACCTTGTAATTTTTACTTGCATCAGTAGGTCCTCCTTACTTTACTTCAAGATTACTGATTTCTTTAATCCAGAGATAGTATATCCTAATGTATATCCGTAATCAACTTAAAAGCATCACCCACAGATTTCCATTTTCAACACCTTAATCAAACACAAAACCACCGAACGACATCACTGCCGCCGGTGGCCTTATATTACCGTCCCCATCAGGATTAGGAACAACTGTAAAATACCACATCCACCAGCAAATAGCGGCAATCCCGCTTGTCACTGGCGCGTTTCATCGGCTAGTTAACATACCCGTGGCGTAAATCTTTATCATTGCTAAAAAATCGATGGGTCAATGACCTGCCGATTTTTTATTTGCCTAGCGTTTGCGTAATTTCAGACTGGCCATCCCCAGTGCACCCAACAACGTGGCAATCCCGGCCAAGATGTAGTTGCCAGAACTGGCTTCATTGGTTTGTGGTAAGCCGGCCTGCTTGGTAGCCGTTAACTTAGCCGCTTGATGACCCGTAGCTAAGTTGGTCGTCGCTTGCCGACCAGTCGTCTTCAGGGCCTTCACGCCTTGAGTTGGACCCGTCACCCGATTGACTCGTGCCTGCTTTTGAGATTTGCCAGTGGCAATTGTGTCGGCCGCACCACCTGTCGTGACGGTGGCATCCGACTTGGTGGTCGGCGTTTTGTCATCAATGGTTGCTCCGTCACCCGCGTTCTTCAACTCATTGTAAGTGAAGGTGATGGTCTGCCCGTCCGCCGTGTAGGTGCCTTGTGCCTGGGTGACACCGGTAGCTTGATAGCCCGTAATTTCTGGTGCATCGAAACGATAGGTGTCGCCAATGTTCCCGGTCTTGACTTGTTGGTCGATGACCTTGCCATCTTGATCAACACTAACAATCGTTACCGTCCCAGTCGTGACCCCTGGTTCCGGCGTTTCTGGCGTCACCGTTCCAGTCGTCATCTTATTCACAACGGAGAAGTTGACCCAGGCATCCATGTCACGGGAAACGCTGTCGGCCATTTTGACGCGAATCACGTAGTTGCCATCCTTGGCTTCTGGCTTGGCTACCAGCATGAAGCCATATGGGTTCGCTGGGTTAGCCACGATACTAAACCAATCCGACGCATCCGTTTGGGTTTGAGCCCACGCATTATGGTTCGTGATTCCCGTCGTACTGTCAGTCGAGTAGATGACGGTCGCGCCACTGCTGAACTGACCCGGCGCTAATTTGACATCCGTAACCTGCTCACCCGTGGTAAAGTCCATGAATTCAAAGACCCCTTCAGTCGGATCAAAGCGGTTGTTGGCGTTCGTCAGGACGTGGCTCCCGTTAGCCAACGTTTGCCCATTCCCCACGACGAAGGCCCCGGGTCTGTACGTTCCTGGCGCAATGGCCGTGATAATTTCATTGGTCCCGTACTCAATTGCGGTCAAGGTCGCCGTGCTTGGTAATTTCCCGGTAAACTTATTCTTGGTAATGCGCAGCGTGGTGATCGACCAGTTAGAAATATCTGGCAGCTGCCCACTCAATTGGTTATCGTTAACACTCAACGAGAAGAGATTCTTCAAGTACGAGATATCCGGCAAGTTTCCGGTCAGTTGGTTGTTATCCAGATTCAGCATGTACAATTCCGGATAAGCCGTCAAATCAGGGAAGCTACCGTTTAAATTCAACCCACTTAAGGTCAGGTACTGCAGCTGATCGTTATTCGCAAAGTAAGTCTGCATAATCGTATCTGGCGTAACCCCCCAGTCGGTCACAACGTCATTCACATTGAAGAGCGTGAACTCCCGTAAGTTAGGGGCAAATGAGAAATCAATCATCCCGTCCAGTGGCAATTCCGCTTCACCGAGCTTAAAGGTTCTGAGGTTTGTGAAGTATTGGAGCCCCTCTAAACTCTTGATTGGTCCCAAGTCAAAGTATTCTTCCATGGTGTTCAAACCTTGCTTCATCCAACCATCAAACCCAGCGTACTGGTACAAGTTAGCCGAAGTGACCGTGTCATTGCCATAGTACTGCTTGTTAATCGAGCCGATGAGCAATGCCCGTAAATTGGCATCCGGAATCCATTCCGCGGCATCTTTCCCCAGAATCTTGTCAAAGTCTGGGGCCCGGTAAACCGGTACGGCCACCAAGGTCTTGGGCCCACTAGGAATCGCCATTGCCGCTCGCATCATTGGCCGTCGGGAACCCGTGTTAACCGTTGGTGCGACCGGATCTACTTGAGGAGCAGCCGGCGTTTGAGCGGTCGGGGTCGTCTGTGAATGATCTTGCTTTTCCGAATTGTTCACGACCTCACCGGGTTGTTGTTCAGTGTTGTTACCGCTTACATTTTGATCTTGATTAGGTTCGTTGCCCGCTGTCTCCTGTTGCTCAACCCCAGATTCATCTTTAATTTCAGCGTTTTCTGGCGCTGACGTGTCATCTTTAACTTGATTTTCTTTATTAGCATCGTTATCTGAGAGCGTAAAATATCTTGTGTAAATGCATAAAAGATTTCTGAATTGTATAGAAATAGGGAATGCCTTCCCTTATGATATTTAGTAACCACAGAAAACATCACAGGAGGCATTCCCCATGAATGAACTTACCACAGAAATTATCGCTGCACTAGCCCAAAAGCAAGATTTGGACGAAGTTTTTCGTCACCACCTCGAAATTGCGATTAACCAGCTGCTTCAAACCGAATTGGTAGAGTTTTTGGGTTACGAACGCTACTCATACGCTGGGACTAACACTGGTAATAACCGCAACGGCAGTTATGAGCGCTCGTTTGATACGAAGTACGGCCAACTTAACTTAACCATTCCTCGAGATCGCAATGGCCGGTTTAAAAATCATACCTTGCCAGCCTACGGTCGGCACAGTGATAATTTAGAAACAACGGTCATTCAGTTGTATACCAAGGGAATTACCACTGCTGAAATTGCCGAACTCATTGAGAAAATGTACGGTGCTCACTACTCCAAAGCCACGGTTTCCAACATGACTAAAGCCGTCAATGAACAGGTTCAAGCTTTCCAGCAACGTCGACTGGCTTCACAATATGCGGCCATCTTCTTAGATGCCACTTACTTGCCGTTAAAGCGGGATACCGTTCAAAAAGAAGCCGTTCATATTGCGATTGGCATTCGTCCAGATGGTACGAAAGAAGTGCTGAACTACCAAGTGGCGCCAACGGAATCGACTGGAATCTGGACTGAACTGCTGGGAACCTTGATCAAGCAGGGCGTTAAAGATGTGCTGTTGTTTGTGGCCGATGGGTTAGTTGGTTTGGATGAAGGCTTGAATCGGAATTTCCCTAAAGCCAAACGACAACGTTGCCTGGTTCATGTTGGGCGGAATCTGATGAACAAAGTTCGCGTAAAAGACCGCAAGGCCGTGATCAGTGACTTTAAACAAGTTCATCGGGCCGCCAACCGTGAAGCAGCCGAACTGAAACTGAATGAGTTCGCCAACAACTGGCATCAGACCTATCCCAAATTAATCAAAGATCTGCTTAAAATGCCGAATTTACTCACTTTCATGGACTTTCCACCAGCTATCCGGCAATCACTATACTCCACTAACCCGATTGAGAACTTTAATAAGCATCTCAAGCGCACCACCCACCACAAAGAACAATTTCCAACGGAAGATTCACTGGATCGCTTCCTGGTTTCTCAGTTTAATGTTTATAACGAGAAGTCTCTGAAGCGGATCCACCGAGGGTTCAAAGGACTCCAGGACACCTTGGAAGCATCATTTATTTAAGTTAGATACATATTATATGTACGAAGGCATTTCGTTTACACAAGATTCTTGACGCTACCCGTTATCTTCGCTGACGTCTGGATTGTCATCCTGAATCACATCATTACTTTGACTGTCGGTAGCCGTCTTGGTAGCCTCCTGGTCACCCAAACCAACGCTGCTATCGTCCTTAACTGGAACAGTCGCCGGGTCAGCGACAACCGTCGTAGCTGGTTCTTCACCAGCCGGCTCTGTATCGGCTTGCGCGGACATCCCCGTACCGCCGATGAGTCCCAGACCGACCGTTGCGACCGTGATACAAGCGTAGAGCCAATGTTTGCCTGCCTTGTATGCTTTGTAGTGTTCTTTGGCTTCAACTAAGCTTCGCGTTCTCATGATTTGTTTCCTCCTCGTTGGCGACGGCTGAACCTGTCGCAATCCTTCCCTAGTAAGGTTACACCCCAAACTATCACTACCACGCTTTTGGTCTGCAACGACCGTTTAAAGATTTCCCACCGGATTTTTCGGCCCTAATCAGGCATCCTCACAGTTTATTAGATGTGGATAAATCTCTCTACACCTTTATTGTACCTAATCCCACGTAAATAGCAAGCTAAACTATGCATGTTCAAAACCAGTTTGCCCCATTTTCATTACTGACATAAACTAAGAGTTATATTCAATCAAACTATCGCCTGATAATTGTTTCACATTGTGATTCATTAAAGTGTTTTCCATCGTGTCCTCATGCGATTCTAATGGATGATTTCACTAATTTTACTTTCCTTTTACAAATCTTCTGCTATACTTAGATGCATATCGTTAACTAACTAAGTCATTTTGTTTTTCATTGACAAAACGGGTCATTTCTACTAATCCGTTACATCAATTAGGGGTAATTGCACCCACCGTGAACGGTTTTATTCGAATTTTCTTCGGATCTGCCAATAACTAAGCAATTGTCACATACCCCCAACAAACCAATTATCCATTTAGAAATTTTCAAAAGCAAAAACTTATTTTATCAATAATTGTTGAAGTTAGCTGTCGATATGCTATATAATTATTTAAACGTTACGTTAACGCATTTTTGGAGTCATCGTACACTTATTCCGGCAAGTCAGCTCTCACAAGCGATTTAATCCGGGAGTTTTTACTTGCAAGCAGCAATTTAATTGTATACAATACTCTGGAAAGTAATTGAAAGGAGGCCTGTGCCATGCCGAAAGTTACACCGATTCTTTTAGATGAGCAGCTCTGCTTCTCCATCTATTCTGCCAGCAAAAAATTTAACCATTTCTACCAAAGCGCCTTGGCACCCTTTGGTTTGACTTATCCTCAATATATTGCGATGTTGGTGCTATGGGAAGACGCGCCACTGACCGTCCATCAACTAGGTGAACGCCTGGAACTCGATAGTGGGACTTTGACCCCACTGTTGAAGCGTCTGGAGAAGCAAGGCTGGGTCGAGCGTGTTCGTAGCCGGACCGACGAACGCCAAGTTTTGATTCACTTGACTGAAATGGCGACCACCAAGCGTGATGAAGTTTACACGCGGATTGGCCAATGCCAAACGTTGTTGGGCATGTCCAATGATGAAATCGACGATATGATGCACGAGCTCGTGACCGTCAAGAGCCAGCTCGACATCGTCAGCGATCAACGTAAGATTGCTAAAGAAGTCGACAAGGAACTCTAATCGATAACGCCACAAAGCGCCCTGACTGTTTTCGCAGCCCGGGCGCTTTTTCGAGAGTGGGACAAAAGGCGGTTAGCTGGCGAGCATTAAGACTGATAAGCGAATAATCCCGGGTTTGGATTGTTTGCTTATCAGTTTTAAGCGGAACCAGCTGCCTTTTGGTCCAGGTTTCAACACCAGATATTCGGAGACACAAAGGGCCTGAGACTTTTGTCCCAGACCCGCTTTTTCGTATACTAATGCAGTGTGAGCAACATAGCCCCGACCGCAATCAAATTGTTGAATCCATGGAGAAAAATCGTGCTCTGTAGCTTGCCCGTCCGCTTATACACGTAGGCGAACGTCCCGCCCATCATGGCGTAGATCAGCCAGCTCACGGGATTGGTGCTCATGTGCACGATAGAAAAGGCCACGCCACTGACCACGATTGGTAGCCAAAACATGTTCGCCGGGAAGCAGCCGTCTACCAGAATCCCCCGAAACGTGATCTCTTCAATCACGGGGCTGGCTAAGACGGCGGTCAGGCTCAACATGACCATGGTCAAGGTCCCCTGTCCCATAAAGGACGAGATGGCCTGGTTATTGGCTGTGCTGGTCTGATGATAGAGCAGGTTATTGACGATGCCCAGGATCATTTCGACCAGGATCACGAAGCCGTACGCCTTGACCATCAGCCACCAATCTTTCCCTGTCAGCCGTTGCCACTTCACCGGATGAGCTTGCCGGTAGACCCACAACCCCAAGGCGATGGTGGCCGCAAAACCAGCTAGGTAGATGACTGCCCAAACGAACCGCTGACCTACCGTTCCGTGGCCAAGAAATAACAAAGGTAGTTGCACGATATTTAAAATAATGACTAGTAGGATCAACCAAAGCCACGCCATGGTACTGCCGAATTGCCGCTTTTTTGCTGACAAAAAATCATCCTCTCACTTTTGTTGATTCGCCTAACTAACTGCCATTTCCACGGGCAAGTACCACGAAACGTGGTGTCTCACCCTGTCCGGATTAATCCGTTTAACGAAAAATTTATATTTTAATGGCAATTTTCTAAGGAATGCGGTAATATATGGTTGCGGGTAAGTTTTAGGACTTGTCCCGTGAGGCTTCTGTCCTCATTCAACAGACTGATTTCATTTTACTCCCCCAAAGTAGATGAAATTTTTTACAACATAATCCCCCAATTATGTTGTAACCTTACTCTTTGGCCATTGCGACTTATCGTAATGGTCTTTTTTTGTGCGTTCGGGACAAAGTGACCTTGCTTATTGGGGCTCTTCGAACTTATATGGCTGAAACCTGAGCCAACAGGCAGCTGGTTCCGCTTAAACTGATAATACTCAGCTGACAAGGATTGTAAACGTGAATTTAGTTCACGCCACCACCTGCGGCTGTCAGAGGTTCCGGTAGCTATGGGGAACGCCAGCGGCCTGCGGAACGGTCCGCCAAGCTTGACGAACCCCGTCAATCTCCAAACACGTCCCACGGTGTAAGCTGAGAAAAAACGCTCAGCTAACACCGTTGTCACAGCAACCTCCACCTCTGACTGCCTCCGGTTACGTCAGTGACAACCATAAAGTTGGCAGGAACATCGCTGAAAAGGTGATATACATCTACATTAACGGGTAATCTACTGTGTAGCCGTGAGTGAGCTAAATTTGGACTCAGCCGTGGGAGTTTTCAAGTGGTCTGCTTGGAAACTGGCGTCTTCGAGACGTGATTTCCGGCTCGAAGCGAGGTTGAAGACCGCTCTTTGGCTTCGACCGGTCCTTCCCACAGCGTCACGGTCCAAATTTGGCGAACGGTAAGGCGACCAGCACGGACTACATGGCGTTCAAAGACTAATTTTGTCCCCGTAGACCTCGGCGTCACTATGAATTTAGCTGTTTTCAATCTTGCAACCTTTTGTTATTGGCTTACCAGCCTTAATGCTCGCCAGCTAAGCGCCTGTTGTCCCACTCTTTTTTCTACCATTAGTCAAGTACTAATCCCGGTTTAATCCCGTTTCTTTTATGTGTCATTGGGGCTATCGGGTAAGAAGAGTGCCAATTGAAGTGATGTGGTACTTGGTTTTTGAGCTTGAGGGTAACTCAAATAGACCTTGGGTATTTCTATTTTTTGCCCAAGGAGGTACACTATACACATAGTCAGATTGATTGGCGCTTGACGCCGTACTTATACAACTGACTTGTTGTCACGAGATGGTAAATCGTTCTTAGGAGACGACCCATCGCGGCGATCGCAACTTTCTTTGTGCCGACGGCTTTACCGTTGACCACTGGAAGTTGCTTTTTTCTTCTCTGATAGAAATCGTTAACGTGATTGGGGTGCCACCTTGCTGCACTGGCAATGTTTGTGATCGCACGATAAAGAATTGCTCTGGCAATGTGATTACCTCGCTTACTGATATGATCAGTGGCGATAAAGTTTCCCGATTCGTAGTGCCTCAGATCAATTCCGACAAAAGCGTTGAGTTTGTTACTGCTACCGAAACGGCGAATATCACCCAGCTCACCAATCAATCGGACAACTGTCTTCTCCGCAAATCCAGGAATACTCAAGAGAATGTTGAATTCCGGTAACGGCTTAGCTAACTGGACCATCTGTTTGATGATTTGATCTTTATGTGCCGAAAGCTCGGCCACTTGGCCAGCGTTATATTGTGTTTGTATAACCACTGGAGAGCTACTGGCATCGCCTGGGTAGGAGCCTCGTGCGAGTTTCAAAAGCTTAATAGCTGTACTTTTTGCTTTGGCTTTAGAGACATGGTCACCGAATCCAAATAACTTTTTGCTGACCACTTCTGGCGTTAAGTCAAGCAAGCAATCAGGGTGTGGGTAGGTTTGCACAATATTCCAATAGAAATTTCCTGTTGGTTTTCCCATAATAGTTTCCACTTCTGGAAAGCTCAGCTGTAAGCTGCGATGTAGTCGGTTCTTCATGCGCACTAGGTCCGAGTTGATTTCTGAGTAGAAACGACTAAGGTTCATCAAATCGCGATAGACCGGCTCTTGATAGTAAGTCAGTCGTCGTTTGAAGATCAACTGTGTCTGTGCCAAATGAAGCGCATCGTTCTTATCGGTCTTACGAGTGCGTAAGCCGTCTAACTGCTTCTTGGCGGCCAATGGGTTGAGCTGCGTATACCGATAGCGTTGTTCGTCTAAGAAGCGTCTGAGACGTTGTGAGTATACACCAGTTGCTTCAAAGATAATCTGCGGTTCGCGGTAATCTTGTAAGTGCTTGAGAAGTTCTTGAAAACCAAACCAGTCGTTTTTGATGACGGATTGCCAAACAGTAGTCTCATCATTAATTACGGCCACACTTGAGGTGGCTTTACTAACATCGATACCGAATACAATTGCCATTGCGAACACCATCCTTTAGGTTTTTTACGTAAACATACCATCATTCTAATTTTCAATACCCGACCTTTAGGCCAACAGACTACGAACAGATTATTTGATGGTACAGTGAAGTTGCCATTTTTAGTTACGGCGTCAAGCGCCAAAAAAGCCTGCGACATGTCAACCTCACTACCACTTTACGCCAAAACGAAAGTGGTGAGAAAAGATTCCGTCGAATCATTTCTCACCACTAAGGTTAGTCTGTTTTAGTCGTCATCCTCATCAAACGACGATGTCCGTGGCCAGAGGAACCAGAATAACAGGAGATTGACGACCGTGGCCAGAACGAAGCCGACGACGCCAATCAGCACCTCCAGCCACGCGGCGATTGTCAGGGTGAGCATCAGCCAGATAGTCCCGCCGACCAAGCCAGCCGTGAGGACAACAATGAGGAAACCTGTGACTACTTTCACGGTTGTTAACCCCTTTCCATCAGTCTTATGGTTCACAGCTTACCACGTTTGCCAGATTTTTTCGAAAGTTTTTTCAGTGAAGGATGCTTTCCATGGTGAAAACGATTACAATAGACTTGTGAAATGAAATTTTACTGAAGGAGTGACACTCATGACCAGTGTTTTAGTAACTGCACCTATTCCCCAGTCAGCCCTAGACATTTTGAACCAAGCCGGGCTCGATGTTGACAGTTATTCAGGTAGCGGATTAATCACAAAGGACGAGTTGTTGAAGCGAATTGTCGGCAAGGATTACCTCATTACGCCACTGTCTACGCAAGTGGATAAAGACGTGATCGACGCCGACCCTCAGTTAAAGATTATTGCCAATTACGGCGCCGGTTTCAATAACATTGACGCCGCATACGCCCGCTCCAAGAACATCCCCGTCACCAACACGCCGAAGGTCTCCACGACCTCGACCGCTGAAGTGACGACCGGCTTGATGATCACCTTGGCCCATCGGATGGTCGAAGGTGACAAGTTGATGCGGACCAAGGGCTTTGACGGCTGGTCCCCACTCTTCTTCTTGGGCCACGAACTCGCCGGGAAGATTTTGGGAATCGTCGGTATGGGCCAAATCGGCCAAGCCGTTGCTAAGCGGATGGCTGCTTTTGACATGAAGATTCTCTACACCCAACGTCACCCACTAGACGCCGCCACTGAGGCTAGCCTCAACGCGACCTACGCCACGTTGGATGAAGTCATCGACAACAGTGACGTCTTGACGTTGCATTGTCCACTGAACGACCAGACCCATCACCTGTTGGGTGCGCCCGAGTTCAAACGGATGAAGAAGTCCGCTTACCTCATCAACGCCGCTCGTGGACCCGTGATCGACGAAGCTGCCTTGCTGCAAGCCCTACGCGACGGTGAACTGGCCGGCGCTGCTCTGGACGTTTACGAAGCAGAACCTAACGTAGACGACGGATTCAAGGCCTTAGACAACGTTATCTTGACGCCACACGTCGGTAACGCCACGGTGGAAGCTCGTGATGCTATGGCCGCTATCGTTGCCAAGAACGCGGTCAGAGTCGATAAGGGTGAAGATCCACTGTACGTGGTCAACTAGCTTAAATATGTATGCTGCAAAGAGCCTGGAAAATTCCGGGCTCTTTTTCTTATGAGCGTAGAACCAGCTGCCTTTTGGCCCAGGTTTCAGCAATGTAAGGACGGAGATACCAAAGACTTTGGATATTTTGCCCCAAACATTTCCTATGGCCGTAATTGTCAGTGAGCTCTAATCATCCATCCAGATACGCGTGTCCGGCTCAGCAAGGGAGACAAGCGCACCATCATCCCAGACATGAGTCAGTTCTCACCGTCACAAGCAAGAACGTCCAAAAGCTGCAACCGATTGCAATTGCGCCATTTCGGCGTTCACGATAATTATTATTTTGACCATTCTGAACGGAAATAATTGCTTATTGCGACCAGTTAGCCTAAGATTAAACGTGAAAGAATACGCTATCATTTAGCAGAAAGGATGACGAATCAGCTTTGAAAATCATTACATTACACGTTTTAGATGATTCTTTGGAAGTCAGCTACCACCCGACAGATCAGTCTGGCGAGCGGCAATTTATTATTGCATACAATTCGGAACAGACGATTGGCGAAAACCTTGAGAATCTCCGGCTGAAATTAGCGGGGCTCGACGTGGATGCCGCCGTGGTCGATAACGCCTTGAGCTACCCCTTCTCCGATACGGTCGTGGGCATCAATCACCAACGAATCGATATCGGCCTGGCCATCACCAACATGCTAAACATTCCGGTCGTCAGCAAGCAGGCCATTGCCAATCAGGGCCTAGAAGCCGCCTTACAGGCCAAACGCGACTACTTAACATGGCACCTGGACTATTATGGTCAGTACCAAGGCAAGCGCAATTACGGCCAGGAAGCCATGCTCACGGTGGGCAACGGATTCTTTGGTGTGCGGGGCGCTTATACGGAAGCCCACGCGGACGCGGACAACTACCCCGGCATGTATACGGCGGGATTATATGACCAGTTGACCACCAATCTCAACGGTCGCCAAGTCACCAACGAAGACCTGGTCAACCTACCGAACGCCCAAGCCCTGTCCTTTGGCGTCGATCACCAGAATCCCTTTCAAATTAAGGCCGCTGATATCCAAGACATCTACCGGAGCCTGGACCTTCACACCGGGACGCTGACCACGACCATGCTGGTTCAGCTATCGACCGGTCACACGTTGCAGATCAAGACCAGCAAGCTGGCCAACTTCAAGGACTGGCACCGCCTGGCGATTCGCTACAGCATCACGCCCATCAACTTTGCGGGCAGCCTACAGGTCTATTCGACCATCGACGGTAGCGTCGTCAACGGCAACGTGGCGCGCTACAACGCCTTTGACCAACGGCACCTCCGGATCACCGGCACCAGCCAACAACCCGATAGCATCTTTTTGGAAGCGCAAACGCGTTCATCCCACGTCGATATGGCCATCGGTGCGCATTTGACCGGTCCTGGTGAATCCCTGAACGCGCCTAGCGATACCCGGCCCAACGCGGAACAACAAGTCCGGCAAATGCGCTCGGTCGAAGTTCAACCACAACACACCTATACCTTTGAAAAAAATGTGGTCCTCTTCACCAGTCGCGAAACAACTGGCAATCTCCTGAAAGCAGCCACCGCTGAGCTCAAGCAAGCCTCCTTTGAAGACACTCTGACCAGCAGCACCAACTACTGGCAAAGCCGTTGGGCGGACGCCGATATCCAAATCAGCGGCGATATCACGTCGCAAAAACTGACTCGGGTCAACCTGTATCACCTCTTCTCGGCGGTCCAGGCGATTCGTTCGGGTCAGATCGACGCTTCGATCAACGCCCGGGGACTGGACGGTGAAGCTTACCGGGGACACGTGTTCTGGGATGAAATGTTTGATTTGCCCGTCTTCGCGCTCCACGACCCGAAGCTGACCCGGCAGCTTTTGCTTTATCGCTACCGGCGTTTGCCCGCAGCCAAGA
This sequence comes from Levilactobacillus brevis, assembly GCA_003666485.1. Classification (GTDB taxonomy): domain Bacteria; phylum Bacillota; class Bacilli; order Lactobacillales; family Lactobacillaceae; genus Levilactobacillus; species Levilactobacillus yiduensis. The sequence continues at coordinate 1,661,836 of CP032931.1, read as the reverse complement.
AGAACGCCCAAGCGGCTGGCTATGCCGGGGCCATGTTCCCGTGGCAATCCGGTGAACACGGCGATGAACAGTCACAGGTCACCCACCTGAATCCGTTGACCAACACCTGGGACCCCGACTACTCGTCCCTCCAACGCCACGTTTCCTTGGCCATTGCCTACAACGTCATCCTGTATACCCGCATCACCGGCGATACCGATTTCATGGCAAAGTACGGTTTGGAAATGCTACAGGAGATCGGCCAATTCTGGCTCAGCAAGACCACATTGAACAACGCCACTCACCGTTACACGATTGACAAGGTCATGGGCCCGGACGAGTTCCACGAGAATTATCCCAACGCTGATACGACGGGCCTGGCCAACAATGCTTACACCAATCTGATGGTCACCTGGCTGTTCAACCAGCTCAAGCAGATTCGGCAAACGTTGCCGCCTAAAACCTTGCAGGCAGTCGATCACAAGACACAGGTGACTGACGATACGCTTAAGCAATTTGCCGCTGTCAGTCATCACCTCAAGCTCGACATCAGTCCAGACGGCATCATCGGCCAATTCGAGGGCTACTTCAAGCTGCCGCAACTGGACTTCACCAAGTATCGGCAAAAGTATGGGGACATTTCGCGGATGGACCGCATCCTAAAGGCGGAAGGCAAAACGCCCGACGCCTACCAAGTGGCTAAACAAGCCGACGCGCTCATGGCCTTTTACAATCTGGATGCGTCCCAGGTCTTGGGGCTACTCAAACAGTTGGGCTATGACCTGCCCCGCCGCGCTTTACTGCAAAATCTGCAGTACTACCTGGACCGCACGACCCATGGCTCCACGCTGTCACGCATCGTTTATGCCGCGCTGACCGCCATGGCTGGCAACATGGACCAATCCTGGAAGCTCTTCTCCCAGGCGTTGTTCTCTGACTACTACGATATCCAGGGTGGTACCACAGCCGAAGGCATTCACCTGGGCGTCATGGGCGCCGTCACCTTGATGTCGACGCGTTACTACGCCGGAGTCGACGCCTTGGCAGAACAGTTGACGGTCAATCCGCATTTGCCACAAGCCTGGGATGCCGTTAAATTCAGCCACCTGCTACGCGGGACGCGCTACACCTTTGCCATCGATCACCATCGTGTGACCGTCACGGCAGACCACACCGCAACACTTAAAATTGGGCAACAAACTGTTTCACTAAAACCTAACGTTCCACAAACTATCACTTATTAAGGAGTGCTTTACATGACTAAGTTTGCTGATATTAAAGGATTTGTTTTTGACCTCGACGGTGTCATCACCGACACCTCCATTTTGCACGGGACCGCTTGGCACCAACTCGCCGATTCTTTGGGCGTAGCTTGGAGCGACGAACTGGCCAACGGCTTGAAGGGCATTAGCCGGATGGACTCGTTGGAAATGATCCTCAAGGCTGGCGGCAAGGAAAACGACTACACCCCAGCCGAAAAGGAACAACTGGCCACCCAAAAAAACACGAACTACGTGGCCGAAGTCGATAAGATGACGCCCGCTAACATTTTACCTGGTATGAAGGCCTTCTTGGATGACCTGCGTGCCAAGGGGTATCAATTGTCACTGGCGTCCGCCTCCAAGAACGCGCCACGGGTTCTGGGCAAATTACAGCTGGCCGACTACTTTCCCAAGATCGTTGACCCCGCTAGCCTGACCCACGGCAAGCCGGATCCAGAAATCTACACCAAGGGCGCGGAACTCTTGAACCTCCCTGCTGACCAATGCATTGGGGTCGAGGATGCCGCCGCTGGTGTCGCCGCTATCAATGCCGCTGGCGAAGTCTCCCTGGGCATTGGTGACGCCACAGAATTGGGCGCCGCTGACATGGTCTTCGCGGACACAGCAGAAGTCACGTTGGCCAACATCGCTAAGAAACTGGGTTAAATCTGTTTGAGCACGTGGCTTCCGATACTGGAGGCGGCGTGCTCTTTTGGTTTCGATTGACGGTTGACTAATATTCTAACCACTTAGATTTGCGAAACCAGAATGCCTCCGTCAGCCAACAGTTCCGCCTGCTCTGGGGAACACCTCCAGACTGAGGAGCGGTCTTCCGGTTCGCTTGAAAGCCTGGCAAAAACCACCAGTCTCTCAAGTCGTCCCGCCCAGTAACCTGGCCAGAAACGCCAGCTAACTGGGCCGACACAGCTGGCTGCACTGCTGGTTGACTCCGGCGGGATGGTGTTTCTCGGTAACTGTATGTTAACCTCCAAGCCAGTGAAAAAAGTAGCTAACACTAGGAGTTAAATTAGTTGTCCATTGGTAATCACCTTGTAGCCGGAGTTCGTCAAATATGGGTTCAGCCGTGGGAGTTACCTTAGCAGCGCTATTTGCTGGTTAGGTAACTGGCGTCTTTGAGACGCGACCTTCGGCTCAAAGACGAGGTGTCGAAACCGGACTTTGGCTCGACCCGTCCGCCCACCGCGTTCCGACCCATATTTGGCGGACGGTAGGCGGCCAGTGCGCACCACGTAACTGCACACAACTAGTTTTATCGCGCTGAATGATATTAATTCTAGTCGACCTTCATTCTTCAATCCGCAATCTTTGGCCCCTATACACTTACTAACGAAATCCAGCCGCCGTTTGTCACCCCCGACCCCCTTTCTTTAGTATTCCTTAACGATTTCGTCCCATAAAAAAACCACCAACCGATTAAACCGGTGGTGGCTTCAACGTGCTTATTTAACTGGCGTGCGGATGTCCTTTAAGGCATCGTCGATTTGGGCCAGTACCAATTCTGTGTTGCCGGGAACATCCAGGTCGTACTTTTGCAAGTCGATCTTGATCTTAGGGCTCACGTCATAGTCTGCGAACCAGCCTTGGTAGGCTGTCCACATCTTCTTGTAGTATGATTCCAATTCAGGATTATCATCGAATTGTTCGTAGTCACGGCCCCGCTTCTTGATCCGGTGGAGGATCGTGTCGAAGTCAGCGTCAGCGTAAACCAACAAATCGGGGGCCTTCTTTGGCAATTCATTCAGTTCATTCATCATGTTGTCCAGCAGGTTGAGGTAAACTTCCAGCTCAGTGTCCGTAATGTTGCCTTCTGCGTTGTTTTCCCGCGTGAAGAGCGCGTCTTCATAGATTGAACGGTCCAGGACATTGTTGTCGTCCGCAAGGGCCCGTTTGATCATGCTAAACCGCTTGTTCAGGAAGTAAATTTGTAGCAAGAACCCATATTGCTTTGGGTCCCGGTAGTAAAGTGGTAACACTGGGTTATCACCAACCGGTTCAAAAAATGCTTGAGTTTCCAAGTGTGACGCAATCTTTCCAGTAAGGGTCGTTTTACCGACACCGATCATTCCAGCTGTAATTATCACCATGATAGCCCCTCTTTAATTAAAAATACAAGATATAGTGTAACATAAAAATGGCAACTACTACATTTGCTTGGCAAAAAAAATTTCCGCCATTTCGTCAACTTTGGTTCTTGCTGTATAATAGAACCGCAACACGTCAACATTTAGGAGGTTAAATATGTATCAAGCAATCGTCTTTTTTGATTTGGATAGCACCTTGTTTGACGACCACAAGAACGTCTTGCCAGCCAGCATCGCTGCCATTCACGAAATGCAACAACATCATATTTTACCAGTTATTGCGACAGGAAGAAACATTTTTGAGATTCAATATGTTTTAGACGCCACTGGCATTGATTCTGTCGTCGGTGCCAACGGAAGTTACGTGCAGTTTGAAGGCAAACGCCTCACCGCTTCCATCATTGATCAGCCAACGTTAGCGGCCATCACGGCCTTCGCCAACGCTCACCATGATCCACTGGCCTACTACAATCGTGCAGGCTTCCGGCTCAGTCAGGCCAACGCCGACACGACCGAAAACTTTCAGCTGTTGCGGCTGAACCCCGTGGTCGATCCTGATTGGTACCAACATCAAGAGATTAACTTCATCAACGTCTTCAACCGCGATAAAGATCAATTATACCACGATCAATTTGCTGGCCAATTAGACCTGGTCCGCAACAACCCACGCTGCTTAGACACCATGGTCCACGGCGTCAGCAAGCAGTCCGGCATTCAAGCTCTACTGGATAAGGCTGGTCTTCAAGGCGTGAAAACGTACGCGTTTGGCGACGGCTACAATGACCTGCAAATGTTTGATGAGGTCGACGTACCGATTTCTATGGGCAACGGGGTGCCGGAAGCCAAGGCTAAAGCCGCTTACGTCACCACTTCTAATACGACTGACGGCATCGTCCACGGGCTCCGTCACTTTGGTTTGATTCAGTAGTCCTGACGATTTTTGTGTGGACTGGCCGCCTTACCGTTCGCCGAATATGGGCCGGAACGCTGTGGGCGGACGGTAAGGCGGCCAGTACGGACTACATGACGTTCAAAGACTAATTTTATCCCTGTAAACCCTGGTGTCACCATAAGTTTAGCTACTTTTAAACTTGCAACCTTTAGCAGAACACTTGCAGCCGGCTCGCCGAATTTTAGACAGCACCTGTTATCAGATTTGCGTCGACCGTTTAAATTTACTAAACAACTCTCAGACAAAACAAAAAATGGTGATTGCGACAGCGGACATCCCCCGTCACAATCACCATTTTCATTGCGTCAATTTTTACCGGTCATTCGTTTCAGATGGCAGCAGGATAATCTGACTGTCACCATCGTCGTAAGCCAACACCGTTTCTGGCAGCTCTGGCGTGTAGCCAAAGTCCGTGTCGAATCCCGCCCGCAACGTCATTTGCTTGTCATCCGACTGGACGTATTCAAAGGTCGTATTGCCTTGGTGGTTGTGTAGCTTAAACGTCAACAGATTATCTAATGGAAACAACCCTTGGAGGTCGTGATCAATAATCTGCCAGATTGCGTCAATCATATTATCCGGCAAGGCCGCAACCGTGCCATAACTTGCGTACCGTGCGTGATTACTTTCAAACATCTTATCGCCTCCACTTTTGGTTGTTTAGCATTATTATACCGTAACTTAACTTAAAACGGGACTAATTACCCCTGGTGCCCCGCAACCTGTTCTGTATCCTTGCGATCAAAAAAGTTCACTAAGAATGAGATGACAATCAGCAGTGCCCCGCCAATGAAGATGACGTGGAGCCCTTGATATAGGATACCATGTAGGGTCGGTAACAAGTGCGCCGGCAATTCTTTAGCCGTCTGCGGGTTAATTAACTTATTCATCATTGCCATGCTGGTGCCGGGATGACTGGCAACGCCCCGGGCCATTTCCAGGTTCATGATAATCCCAAAGATGGAGACCATGATAGTTTGCCCCAGCGTCCGCGACAACGTGTTAAATGAGGTAGCGACCCCCACTTCGTCCACGGCCACCTTGCTTTGAACGGTCACGGTCGTGGTAGTGATGGTGATCCCAAAACCGGTCCCACAGATGGCAGCGATAATGAAGAAGCACCAGAACGGCGTGCTAGCCGGAATCACAGCCATCGTGACGGCCCCGACTAAGACCAGCGCCAACGCCAAATTCACGATACTGTAAGGTGAGCGGTTCAACAGGAGCTTCCCCGCAATAAACGACCCCACGATCCACATCAACGAGCTTGGCGTGATGGCAAACCCAGCTTGTGACGCCATTAAGCCTAAGAGGCCCTGTGTCCAAGTGGGTAAATAAACTTCAAAGCCCATGATGAAGCCACTTAACAATGCGGCAATCAGGTTTTGAATCACAAAGGTGCGGTTACTGAAGAGCGACATCGGAATCAACGGGTCGGCCGTTCGTTTTTCTTGACGAATAAACAGCCCAAAGGCCACGATGGCCACGGCAAATCCGGCCACGACCCACAAGACGTTGATCTGACCTTCCCCTAGCAGCTGGAACGTCAGCATCATTGCCAACAACCCCACTGATAACCAGAAGCAACCAAACCAATCCATGGTGAAAGCCTTACGCTCGGTTGACTCATTTAAGAAGAACCAAATCAGGGCGATGGTAATGATCCCAATAGGAATGTTAATAAAGAAGATCCAATGCCAACTCAATTGGTCGACGATGAACCCACCCAGTAACGGTGCGACCACCGCCGCAATTCCCCAGGCAGAGCCATTGAGACCCATGACCCGGGCCCGTTGCTCAACGGGATAGATGTCGGCTAAGATCGTAAAGGACACGGGCATGATGGCGCCGGCCCCAATTCCTTGCAGGGCCCGCCAAGCGATCAGCGTTTCCATGCTATGCGACATGCCGGACAGCGTGGACCCCAACACGAAGATGAACAGGCCCACCAAGAAGACTGATTTCCGACCAACGGTGTCCGCCAACTTCCCGTAGATGGGGGTCGCTAGCGCACTGGTCAGTAAGAAAATAGAGAAGACCCAGTTCATGAGGGCCACCCCGTGCAGATCACCGACAATGGTCGGCATGGCCGTCGAGACGATGGTCCCCTCAACGGCTGACATAAACGTGGCAACAAAGACAGCAATAGTGACCAAACCAACGTTAGTTTGTTTCTTAGACATAATTTCCTCCTCACGTTGGCCCCACCACACAACGAATCTACGTAGCCAATTGCTGCTACTGCCCAATTTCTGTTTTTCAGTAATAAACCAATTATCACGGCTAACCGTCAAAAAAACAAGTCGTTAGCTTAAATTTTTTCTTTGAACCTCTGATTGCGCCAGTAAATTTCAGCTAAATCGTCGTGCACCTTGGCACTACAAAACGACTTGGTTCGAGCTGACCACCTGCCGTTCACCAAATATGGGGCGGAACGCGGTGGCCGGCGGCAGTTGGGTTTCACTAGTTTTAGTGATTAGCACGCAGGATTAATGGGTTAATCAACCTTCTGCCGATAAGCAAAAGGCCGAAACGATTGCTCGCCCCGACCTCCCATGTGTTCGTTTAATTATTTCACAGCTGCTTTTAAGGCGTCGACCTTATCCAGATGTTCCCAAGGTAAGTCGATGTCGGTCCGGCCAAAGTGACCGTATGCGGCGGTCTGCTTGTAAATTGGCCGCTTCAAGTCAAGCATTTGGATGATACCTGCTGGCCGCAAGTCAAACAATTGCCGAACGGCAGCGTTCAATTTGCTTTCAGCCACGGTACCAGTGCCAAACGTGTTAATGTAGACGGAAACAGGTTCCGCTACCCCAATGGCGTAGGCAATCTGCACTTCACACTTGGTAGCGAGTTCGGCCGCCACAATGTTCTTGGCAATGTACCGGGCGGCGTAACTGGCAGAACGGTCCACCTTGGTAGCGTCCTTCCCGGAGAAGGCCCCACCACCATGGTGAGCAGCACCACCGTACGTGTCGACGATGATCTTCCGACCGGTCAACCCGGCATCCCCTTGTGGTCCACCAATCACAAAGCGGCCCGTGGGGTTAATGAAGTATTTCGTTTGATCGTCCAACAGGTCAGCTGGAATTACTGGCTTGATGACTTGTTCGATCACGTCTTGGCGAATTTGATCCAACGTCACGTCAGGATCGTGTTGGGTACTCAGCACAACCGTGTCCACCCGGACTGGGCGTTCGTTGTCGTCGTACTCAACTGTGACTTCAGCCTTGGCATCGGGCCGTAAGTAATCGATCACGTCCGCCTTCCGCAGCTTAGCAATTCGCCGCATCAACGCGTGGCTCAATTCGATTGGCAATGGCATTAATTCGGGCGTCTCATTGACGGCATAGCCGAACATGAGGCCTTGGTCCCCGGCACCAATCTTGTCGAGTGGATCTTCATCCCCTTCACGCGTCTCCAAAGAGTCATCGACCCCTTGCGCGATATCAGGTGATTGTTCGTCGATCGCCACGAGGACGGCACAGTTGTCGCCATCAAAGCCGTATTGCCCATCCGTGTAGCCGATTTCCTTAATAGTTTCGCGAACCACTTTTTGGATGTCGACGTAGGCCTTGGTCGAAATTTCACCAAAGACCAGGACAAGCCCCGTCGTGACGGACGTTTCGCAGGCAACCCGGGAATCGGGATCTTGTTCCAGCATCGCATCTAAGATAGCGTCACTGATCTGATCGGCGATTTTGTCGGGATGGCCCTCAGAAACGGATTCTGAAGTAAATAAATGTCTTTCTTGCAATGGATATTCCCCCTAGATATAGTAGACGGCGAGTTGACCGATAATCTCAACGCCATTCGGTTACAAGGCAGCTTCACAAGACGCGTGAATCCTATCGGGAATTGACTCATAACTCAAGAATTTTAACACAAATCCGGCCGACTTAAAAGGAAGCGCCGGTAAATTTCTCAAAGAACCGTTGACCCACAGCCAAATAATTACTAAGATAAAAGGCAACACTATAATTAATCAGTCGAAACGGAGCGATTCCATGACCACTCTCATGGCCTTCTTCAAAAACCGAACGGTCCAGCAACTGTTCATCTTTGTCTTCTGTCAAAACTTTCTGTGGTGGCTGGCCGGCACGACCGCCGCGACCGGCACACCCCTGGCGACCGACGTCAAATTCTTCCTCGCCATCTACGGTATCTTTCTGGCGGCCGGCACCTTCTTGATTTTGAAACGCCATTTTCAATCGACCATCGGCCCCATCCTGGTCGTTGCATCCGCCACTATGGGCTTTCTGGCGGCACCTGATGACCATTTAGTCCAGGTGTTTGCCCTACTGCTATGTATCTTCCTAGTGCTCGCCTGCGTGCCTCAGCTGGGCCTTCAGTCCGTTTATGGGCTAGTGGTCTTCAGCGTGTTAGCCGGCTGCGGTGTGCCCGTAATCTTGTTTTTCTTACGTAACCATTACCTCGCCTTACAATTCGTGACACCCTTAGTTCCCCTGATGACTAGTTACTTGGCCTTTTTTGAGCCCTACTATTTGACGGCCGAACGGGACTGGCGGTTAACCTTAATCACGCCAATTATTTGTGTTCTTTCCTTATTTAGTTTGCCATTTACCTGGCACACGATCGTCATTGTCCTCTTGCTGGCGGCTCACTGGTGGTTGCAGCAACGACTCAATCAACGCTACCGGCTAACGTTCTCCGGCATTTGCCAGTTTCTGGTAGGCGTTCTCATTCTCTATTAACCATTAAGCAGACCAATTATCTATTGAGAGATTTTAAAGTTTCGCTAAACCCAGGGGCCACGACTACCGTTTTCCCACTAAACCGTGCTAAAATGGGGCATCATCTAGTAATGGAGGAACCTGCATGACCGAAATCAAAGTGATTGGCGACATCCTCAGTGGTAAATTTCAACCCACGCTCACCGGTAATCGCGTCGTGGATGCTGCTTTGCTCGCTCACTTTTGTCAAAACTTGGCGACTGCGCTGCACTTACCCACAACGCAGGTCCACGCTGAACATCATTGGGACCTCACGGTAGCGCCCAACGCGCTCTACCTGATCGATGACCAAATTCTCGGCAGCAATCAGCACCTGCGTAGCCGCCCCAACGTAATTGCGGTGGCGCACAAAGATTTGTTACGCGGCCAAATCACGACGACTAAGCGTTTGCTCGCAGACAAATTAGCCCTGAATTCCACAATGAACTGAGATTGACCAATCAGCTGTTGATTGGTCAATTTTTGTGCGCCAAATCCAGCCGCCTACCGTTCAATATGGGTCGCGGGTGATGGGTAAAGACTAATTTAATGGTCGTTGTCGGCTAAGTATTGTGTTGTACACGCAAAAAGGAGCTGTCACCATTGGCCACAGCCCCCACCGTTTACGTGAACTCTTTGATTTTCAAAATGGTCCCCTGTATTCCCGGTAACCGCTCCTCCAATTCACACTGGAGTTGCATCAAGCCATCCGTCAGCGGAACTTCCTTGCCCGCCACAAAGAACTGCGACTTTTCCCAATACAAGTGTCGCCCGCGCACCTCAAACTTCCGCCGTAAGCGAAAGTTCAGCGTCTCATACACCAGCGTTTCAACTGCCGTCCCCGTGTGCAAGTCGTCACGCAATGCTGCGGCCAAGTCTTGATCCGAAAAGCTGTACTTACGGTGAGAGCCCCGGTCCCACAGTTCCAGCCGGTAGGTCAACCCCACGGTATTTTGCAGGAAGTGGCCGACCAACTCGAAGAAGTTCATGCGAAAATGCGCCAGGTCCCCAACGTCCAAATAGAAGTGACGTCGCTGTTGGTAATGGTCTAAAGGCGCCTGCAAGGCATCCTCGATTCGCCGCGTCACTAACTGGTAGGCCTGGCGCAGCTCCAAAAACTGATCAATCAATTGCCGATCTTCTTCTGAAATGGGTGTGTATAACGCCTCTTCAACGCTCAAGATCCGCTTGATTTCATGTGGTGCAAGTGTCATTAATTCTCCTCCTTTAGACTAGTCAGCACTAGTACTGATTTCAAATTAACACACTTCATTCCTAATTAACAGACCTTATTATTAATACAGATACAATCATGAACACCTGTTGCCAACTTATTTTGCATAGATTTTGCTAAAAATATCCGAAGCACGTCTAATCTTGTGTATATACATCCGCAAACAAGCGATAAATGCAGTCGCTTCGCAATTAATTTTCTAATAATGCGTCTTCAAAAAATATTTATTCGCCGACTTGACTTGCCTTCTCCCACCCGCTTGGGTATATTTAAGACAACTATAGAGGAGGAATTCACATGGCAGATATTTTAGTTACCACGACGGAACACATTCCTGGGCACGAGTACGAGGTCATCGGTGAAGTCTTTGGGTTAACCACGCAATCAAAAAATGTCCTCCGTAATATTGGCGCTTCCCTGAAGAACGTGGTGGGCGGTGAGATCAAGGACTACACTAAGATGTTAGATGAAGCCCGTAACGTCGCCGTCGACCGGCTACGCGTCAATGCCAGCAATATGGGTGCCGACGCCGTGGTCATGATGCGGTTTGACTCCGGATCGATTGGTACCGACATGCAATCCGTGGCCGCCTACGGCACTGCAGTGAAATATTTGTGATTTACGGCGGGTTTAACGGTTTTACTCGCTGAAATGTTCGTTACACTTGACTGATTTCGCTTAATTATCTCATGGTCCTTACGCCCTAGTCGTTTTTGACGATTTGGGTGGCGGGACTTTTTTTATTTGGCAAAATCTTTAACCAACCCGCAAATCGCTTACATCCAAAAGTGGCCACAAATGCCAATGTGTAACCATCTAGTACCACACAATCCTGTTTATGGGATAAAGTTTGTCCACTTTACAATTATTGTCCCGTCGAAACTATCCATCCCCATAGAAGTGTCCGTCCAACTCTTTTAGTTCTCGCTTTATACTAACCATAGTCAATAAGATAGTAAGCAATTAAAAAGCGAATCAGGTAGCGTCAAGAATCTTGTGTAAACGAAATGCCTTCGTACATATAATATGTATCTAACTTAAATAAATGATGCTTCCAAGGTGTCCTGGAGTCCTTTGAACCCTCGGTGGATCCGCTTCAGAGACTTCTCGTTATAAACATTAAACTGAGAAACCAGGAAGCGATCCAGTGAATCTTCCGTTGGAAATTGTTCTTTGTGGTGGGTGGTGCGCTTGAGATGCTTATTAAAGTTCTCAATCGGGTTAGTGGAGTATAGTGATTGCCGGATAGCTGGTGGAAAGTCCATGAAAGTGAGTAAATTCGGCATTTTAAGCAGATCTTTGATTAATTTGGGATAGGTCTGATGCCAGTTGTTGGCGAACTCATTCAGTTTCAGTTCGGCTGCTTCACGGTTGGCGGCCCGATGAACTTGTTTAAAGTCACTGATCACGGCCTTGCGGTCTTTTACGCGAACTTTGTTCATCAGATTCCGCCCAACATGAACCAGGCAACGTTGTCGTTTGGCTTTAGGGAAATTCCGATTCAAGCCTTCATCCAAACCAACTAACCCATCGGCCACAAACAACAGCACATCTTTAACGCCCTGCTTGATCAAGGTTCCCAGCAGTTCAGTCCAGATTCCAGTCGATTCCGTTGGCGCCACTTGGTAGTTCAGCACTTCTTTCGTACCATCTGGACGAATGCCAATCGCAATATGAACGGCTTCTTTTTGAACGGTATCCCGCTTTAACGGCAAGTAAGTGGCATCTAAGAAGATGGCCGCATATTGTGAAGCCAGTCGACGTTGCTGGAAAGCTTGAACCTGTTCATTGACGGCTTTAGTCATGTTGGAAACCGTGGCTTTGGAGTAGTGAGCACCGTACATTTTCTCAATGAGTTCGGCAATTTCAGCAGTGGTAATTCCCTTGGTATACAACTGAATGACCGTTGTTTCTAAATTATCACTGTGCCGACCGTAGGCTGGCAAGGTATGATTTTTAAACCGGCCATTGCGATCTCGAGGAATGGTTAAGTTAAGTTGGCCGTACTTCGTATCAAACGAGCGCTCATAACTGCCGTTGCGGTTATTACCAGTGTTAGTCCCAGCGTATGAGTAGCGTTCGTAACCCAAAAACTCTACCAATTCGGTTTGAAGCAGCTGGTTAATCGCAATTTCGAGGTGGTGACGAAAAACTTCGTCCAAATCTTGCTTTTGGGCTAGTGCAGCGATAATTTCTGTGGTAAGTTCATTCATGGGGAATGCCTCCTGTGATGTTTTCTGTGGTTACTAAATATCATAAGGGAAGGCATTCCCTATTTCTATACAATTCAGAAATCTTTTATGCATTTACACAAGATATTTTACGCTCTCGCGAATCATTCGGAATTAAAAGAAAGCGGGTATTCAAAATGTTCAAACAAATTATTAAATGGACCGTCTTAGTTATCGCAACTCTGGTCATCACCTTAGCAACCTTCAGCTCCACCATCTTCGCCGCCGCTACCGGCAAACCAACACCTTCCTGGGGTGCTTGGGATCAAACCACAATTACATACAAGACCAACACGGGCTCCAGCTACTACAAGAGCATTTGGAAGAACGCCGTTAAGCGTTGGAACAAAGTCGGTGTTGTTCAATTAAAGGCTGCCAAGAGCGGCGAAAAGGCTGACATCACGTTGACTTCTTCCGCTTCCCTCAGCACCAAGAGCGGCAAGTTAGCCGGTTACACCAACTACTCTTACTTAAACAAGGGCAACGACAACGAAATCGTTTCTGCAAAGTCCACCTTGAACCGCAGCTTATTAACCAAGTACGGTTACACCAAGAACCAACGGACTAACGTTGCTACCCACGAAATTGGCCATGCCTTAGGCTTAAGCCATTCTTCTAGCAAGTCCAGCGTGATGTATGCTTCCGATCGTTACGCCTCCATCGACCACCAAGACAAGGTCGGTTTGGCAGACGCCTACAACGATTAATCACTATCAAACATTGACGAATACCTGCAAAAACCCTAGCCGCCAGTCCAGCTAGGGTTTTTATTTGTCATTTTTTCGGTAGTGAGGCGTTAATTTTGAAAGTCTGTGGTCTCTTCGGTTGTGAGAGTCTTGCTAAGATGTAAGCGTCTCGACCAAACAATTCCTACTAAGGACATGCTGGCGGCACCTAGCATGGTCGCCTGGAACCCATTCGTAAATGTGCTTCCATGAAACTGGTAAAAAATCATCACAGCCACCGTCGTGCCCACCGCACCGCCCAAGAGACGAAAAACATTGTATACCCCCGAGGCCTTACCAATCATCATGCTTGGCACAGCACCCAGAACGGACTTTTGCAGCGCCGGCCCGGCCATCGACAGTCCAATGCCTGCCAACATTAGTGGAACAATTAACCACGAATAAGATTGTCTAACCAGTAGCGCAATCAGCAGATAGCCAAGACCTTGTAAGCCCAAGCCAATGGTGGCGACCCATCGCTCACCAAATCGATCCACAGCTCGACCGGCAAACGGTGCCACGACAACTAGTGTTCCAGTCCAAGGTAGTAATTCTAGGCCAGCAGTCAAAGCATTGGCCTGTTGACTGACTTGCAGGTATTGCGGTAGAAAAAAGACCACACCATACATAGAACCGTAGAGACCGGCAGTGGCGAGATTTCCGCCAACAAAGGTTTTATTTCGAAAAAGAGCTAAGGGTACCATCGGCATGGTCTCCTGAGACTGCCGGCGAATGAACCATCCACCCGCGACTAAACTCATGCCACCCACCATCAGAGCTAACATACCACCACTGCCGTTAACTGCAGAGAGGGCCCAAACAATGCCGGCCATGGCAATAATGATCAGGCCATTATCAACCAAATTAATCGGCGCGTTCTGACCGTAGCTTTCTGGCAGATGTCGCCTAGATAAAAGTATGGCCAGCCCACCTACCGGAACGTTAATCCAAAAGATCCACTGCCAGGCTAGTTGCGCCACAATCAATCCCCCCAGTGAGGGACCCACAATCAATGCGAGTCCGCCGATACCACCCCAAATACCCAGGGCTCGTCCCCGTTGACTAGCCGGCAAAGAATTCGTGAGAATTGACATGGACATCGGCGTCATGACCGATGCGCCAATCCCCTCAATAATCCTGGCAATGATTAACCAACTAATATTCGGTGCCAAAGCACATAGAATTGATCCCAAAGTAAAGACTAAGATTCCCCAGTTGTAAATTTTCCGTCGGCCCAGACGTTCACCTAGGGTCACACCAATCAACAAGACCGCTGCAATAGTAATATTGTAAGCGTTCAATGCCCACTGGAGGCTCCTCACCGATATTTGAAATTGCGTCCGAATAGCTGTTGAAGCCGTAGTGACAATCATGGTATCCATCATTGCCATAAAAAAGCCAAGTGACGTCAGCAACAGTACCCATTTTGAGCGACCCACATTTTCACTCATTTCCCAATCTCCTTACGCCATAAGATAGTTCAAATATTTTTGAACTATCTAAACATATCATGATGCTTACACCCTGGCAAGGCCCAAATTAAAAAGGGAGAAGCCCAGCAGCGGCTTCTCCCAATTGGTCTAGTTCGTTATAAGTTTTGCCAGAAATGAGTTAAATAGTGGTCAAAGGTCGAGCGGTCTAAAGTTACATATTTTTCACGTGCCACCTTATGAGCGGTAATTAATCCGGCCTCCTGCAAAATTTTAAAGTGATAGGACCCCGAGGTCTTGCTGATCTGCATCGCCTGACCGATCTCACCACAAGCCACTTCATGGTCAAGTTGGCTTAAGTAGCGGACAATTTCAAAACGAATCGGATCGGCGAGGGCCTTGAACACGGCAATATTGTCTTTGTTTGTCATTTCTTGTTTTGTCATATCACTCATCCTACCAGAGTTAATTTATTTCGCAAGCCCCACTTGCTCAAGACTCAGAATTTTCTACGTGTGCGCTGGAGGCTAGCAACTCACCTCCACCAAATATCGTTATTTCATATGAATCGCAAATTGTGGGTGTCGGTTAGCAATTTTAGAAATATGGACCGACTTCCCAGCTTCTTCAATCAGCTTGCCATGACCGATAGCCATTGCCACGTGGTAGGTGTACTTCTGCCCAGCAATCTGCCAGAAGAGTAAGTCCCCGGCTTTGGCCTTCCGAACGGCCACGTGCTTCCCTAACTTCTGTTGAACGCCAGTCATACCGCCAATATCGCGGTGTTCCACGTCCAAATAGACCTGATCGACGAATGAGGCACAGTCTAGGCCACCGAAGGCATCCCGGCCGGCATACTTGTAGGGCACGCCAAGGTACCGCTTTGCATCCGCAATCAATCGGTTCACGCGCTTCCCCTTTGTCGGGACGGCTCGCTTAAATTGGCGATTGTGCTTAGCACTAGTTGCCTTGCCATTTAGATTGATCTGACCGTTCTTCAGGTGAACCGTCAGCAGGCTCTTTTGATACTTGATCAATAGATTCCCCCGCTTAGAAAAGTGCAGCTTCACCGGTCGACTTCCCGCTTTAATAGTCGTCCCGTGTCCCCGACCAAATTGGTGATAGGCAACCAGGTAGTTGCCATACACGGTTCGGTCATTGTAGGCGTACAACTGGCCATTGCGAAGCTGACGCACGTTGATCCAATGGCTGGCATAGGTCGTGAAGTGATCCTGCTGCGGTTTGGCGTAAAACATCACGCTCACGTTACGGATACGCCCCGCCTTATTCTGGGTGATATACACGGATTTATAGCGGCTAATTCGCCGATCAAACGTCCGTGTCGCGTCTAAACGCTCATGCTTGGCCAAGTACCCCTCACGAGCAAACATGCTGTTATAGCTCGCCTGAGCGGCCACTCCCGTCAGCTGCCACCCGAGTAAGATAGCCGCTAACCCAAACAGTATTTGCCAATCCCGTTTTTTCATTTATGTATGAACCTCCCAATCCTGCAACATATTTCCTGAATTATTCACCAGAAACTCCAAAATCCCCATCAAACACATGATTCAAGTGCTTGATGGGAATTTTACGTTTTCACCTTTTAAGTGCAGAAAAAGAGCCTCAGCTCTGGTATAGTTAACTCGACCAAAAGACACTATAAAGAGAAGAGGACTCTATAATGAAAACTGTACAGGAAATGGCATTTAGTTTCAATAAAAACATTCTAGCATCGCATACCGGCGGTCAATTATCTTCTGATGGTGGCCTAACCTTGTGTGTTGAACTGATGGCAAAGTTTCAGTTCACGAACTTAGCTGACAATCTATTGAAGTTCAACGACCATCGACAATACTGCCGACATAGTAATTCAAGTATCTTAATGCAGTTGGTTCTGCAGATCATTGCCGGTTATAATACAGATTCTGCTGCAACCTCATTGGTTGCAGAACCATTGTTTAAACTTTTATTGGACAAACCAGCCTTAGCTTCACAAGCGACGATATCCCGTTTCTGGCAACGTATCGATTCCGCAGGTGTGGACGCCTTCCAGACTTTAAATCAAGCTCTTATTGATCAAGCTCGACTGCTAACTAATCAGACGACCACCATTATTGATATTGATTCAACCCATTCTGACACTTATGGCAATCAAGAAGCTACTGACTATAACGCCCATTATGGCTCGGAGTCGCGTGGCAACGTCCTATCCTCGCAGGGGGCGATCCCCCAACTACTATCGGCGTGCTAAAGCTTAACTTCCGTGTTCGGCATGGGAACGGGTGTATCCTTTAGGCTATCGCCACCACACTATAAGAGAACTTATTCCCTCAAAACTAGATATCATCAATTTATTTTCTTTGAGAACACCAACTCTACTTGGTTAAGTCCTCGACCGATTAGTACTGGTCCGCTTCACGTCTCACAACGCTGCCACTTCCAGCCTATCTACCTGATCATCTCTCAGGGGTCTTACTTCCATATAGGAATGGGAAATCTCATCTCGAGGCGAGTTTCACACTTAGATGCTTTCAGCGTTTATCTCATCCATACATAGCTACCCAGCGATGCGCCTGGCGGCACAACTGGTACACCAGCGGTATGTCCATCCCGGTCCTCTCGTACTAAGGACAGCTCCTCTCAAATTTCCTACGCCCGCGACGGATAGGGACCGAACTGTCTCACGACGTTCTGAACCCAGCTCGCGTACCGCTTTAATGGGCGAACAGCCCAACCCTTGGGACCGACTACAGCCCCAGGATGCGATGAGCCGACATCGAGGTGCCAAACCTCCCCGTCGATGTGGACTCTTGGGGGAGATAAGCCTGTTATCCCCAGGGTAGCTTTTATCCGTTGAGCGATGGCCCTTCCATACGGTACCACCGGATCACTAAGCCCGACTTTCGTCCCTGCTCGACCTGTCTGTCTCGCAGTCAAGCTCTCTTCTGCCTTTACACTCAATGAATGATTTCCAACCATTCTGAGAGAACCTTTGGGCGCCTCCGTTACTTTTTAGGAGGCGACCGCCCCAGTCAAACTGCCTACCTGACACTGTCTCCCACCACGATAAGTGGTGCGGGTTAGAGTGTTCACACAGCGAGGGTCGTATCCCACCAGCGCCTCACTCGAAACTAGCGTTCCGAGTTCTACGGCTCCGACCTATCCTGTACAAGCTGTGTCAACACCCAATATCAAGCTACAGTAAAGCTCCATGGGGTCTTTCCGTCCTGTCGCGGGTAACCTGCATCTTCACAGGTAATATAATTTCACCGAGTCTCTCGTTGAGACAGTGCCCAGATCGTTACGCCTTTCGTGCGGGTCGGAACTTACCCGACAAGGAATTTCGCTACCTTAGGACCGTTATAGTTACGGCCGCCGTTTACTGGGGCTTCATTTCTGGGCTTCGCCGAAGCTAACTCATCCACTTAACCTTCCAGCACCGGGCAGGCGTCAGCCCCTATACGTCATCTTACGATTTTGCAGAAACCTGTGTTTTTGATAAACAGTCGCCTGGGCCTTTTCACTGCGGCTACACTTGCGTGTAGCACCCCTTCTCCCGAAGTTACGGGGTCATTTTGCCGAGTTCCTTAACGAGAGTTCACTCGCTCACCTTAGGATACTCTCCTCGACTACCTGTGTCGGTTTGCGGTACGGGTAATTAATTACTAACTAGAAGCTTTTCTCGGCAGTGTGACATCTGGCACTTCCCTACTAAAATTCGGTCCTCGTCACGCCTTGTCCTTAGCGATAAGCATTTGACTCATCACCAGACTTGACGCTTGAACGCACATTTCCAATCGTGCGCATACCGTAGCCTACTGCGTCCCTCCATCGTTCAAACATAATTAACTAGTACAGGAATATCAACCTGTTATCCATCGCCTACGCTTCTCAGCCTCGGCTTAGGTCCCGACTAACCCTGGGAGGACGAGCCTTCCCCAGGAAACCTTAGTCATTCGGTGGATCAGATTCTCACTGATCTTTCGCTACTCATACCGGCATTCTCACTTCTAAGCGCTCCACCAGTCCTTACGATCTGGCTTCATTGCCCTTAGAACGCTCTCCTATCACGTGACCTAATGGTCACATCCACAATTTCGGTAACATGCTTAGCCCCGGTATATTTTCGGCGCAGGATCACTCGGCTAGTGAGCTATTACGCACTCTTTAAATGGTGGCTGCTTCTGAGCCAACATCCTAGCTGTCTATGCAACTCCACATCCTTTTCCACTCAGCATGTATTTAGGGACCTTAATTGGTGGTCTGGGCTGTTCCCCTTTCGACGGTGGATCTTATCACTCATCGTCTGACTCCCGGATATAAATCAGTGGCATTCGGAGTTTATCTGAATTCAGTAACCCATGACGGGCCCCTAGTCCAAACAGTGGCTCTACCTCCACGATTCTTTACTCCGAGGCTAACCCTAAAGCTATTTCGGAGAGAACCAGCTATCTCCAAGTTCGTTTGGAATTTCACCGCTATCCACACCTCATCCCAGCATTTTTCAACATACACGGGTTCGGTCCTCCAGTGCGCTTTACCGCACCTTCAACCTGGACATGGATAGGTCACCTGGTTTCGGGTCTACGTCAACTTACTGAAACGCCCGTTTCAGACTCGCTTTCGCTACGGCTCCGATCTTTACATCTTAACCTTGCAAATTAACGTAACTCGCCGGTTCATTCTACAAAAGGCACGCTATCACCCATTAACGGGCTCTAACTAATTGTAGGCACATGGTTTCAGGAACTATTTCACTCCGCTTCCGCGGTGCTTTTCACCTTTCCCTCACGGTACTGGTTCACTATCGGTCACTAGGGAGTATTTAGCCTTGGGAGATGGTCCTCCCGGATTCCGACCACGTTTCACGTGTGTGGCCGTACTCAGGATCCTGAACTGAGGGCCAACGATTTCATCTACGGGGGTATCACCCGCTATGCCACGCCTTCCCAGACGTTTCGATTATCATTGACTTTGGTAACTCAAATGTTCAGTCCTACAACCCCAACGAGCAAGCTCGTTGGTTTGGGCTGTTCCCCGTTCGCTCGCCGCTACTTAGGGAATCGATTTTTCTTTCTCTTCCTGTGGGTACTTAGATGTTTCAGTTCCCCACGTCTGCCTCAACTCAAGTATGTATTCCCTGAGTTGTAATAGTCGGTTAAAACTATTGGGTTTCCCCATTCGGAAATCTCCGGATCAAAGCTTACGTACAGCTCCCCGAAGCATATCGGTGTTAGTCCCGTCCTTCATCGGCTCCTAGTACCAAGGCATCCACCATGCGCCCTTCATAACTTAACCTAACGATTACGTCGTAATCGCTGATTAATTGAGTATTTAGCGATATAAACTAATTAAAAAACTCAAAATTACGCGGTGTTCTCGGTTTAATTATTTTTAATAAAAACAATTAATAAGAAAATTATTGATAATATCTAGTTTTCAAAGAACAAGTTTGAGAGGTAAGCCCCTCAAAACTGACCATTGTTTCGACAAAGTATGTGTAGCCTCCGTATATTCCTTAGAAAGGAGGTGATCCAGCCGCAGGTTCTCCTACGGCTACCTTGTTACGACTTCACCCTAATCATCTGTCCCACCTTAGACGGCTGACTCCCGAAGGTTATCTCACCGGCTTTGGGTGTTACAAACTCTCATGGTGTGACGGGCGGTGTGTACAAGGCCCGGGAACGTATTCACCGCGGCATGCTGATCCGCGATTACTAGCGATTCCAACTTCATGTAGGCGAGTTGCAGCCTACAATCCGAACTGAGAACGGCTTTAAGAGATTAGCTTAGCCTCACGACTTCGCAACTCGTTGTACCGTCCATTGTAGCACGTGTGTAGCCCAGGTCATAAGGGGCATGATGATTTGACGTCATCCCCACCTTCCTCCGGTTTGTCACCGGCAGTCTCACCAGAGTGCCCAACTGAATGCTGGCAACTGATAATAAGGGTTGCGCTCGTTGCGGGACTTAACCCAACATCTCACGACACGAGCTGACGACAACCATGCACCACCTGTATCCATGTCCCCGAAGGGAACGCCTAATCTCTTAGGTTTGCATAGTATGTCAAGACCTGGTAAGGTTCTTCGCGTAGCTTCGAATTAAACCACATGCTCCACCGCTTGTGCGGGCCCCCGTCAATTCCTTTGAGTTTCAACCTTGCGGTCGTACTCCCCAGGCGGAGTGCTTAATGCGTTAGCTGCGGCACTGAAGGGCGGAAACCCTCCAACACCTAGCACTCATCGTTTACGGCATGGACTACCAGGGTATCTAATCCTGTTCGCTACCCATGCTTTCGAGCCTCAGCGTCAGTTACAGACTAGACAGCCGCCTTCGCCACTGGTGTTCTTCCATATATCTACGCATTCCACCGCTACACATGGAGTTCCACTGTCCTCTTCTGCACTCAAGTTACCCAGTTTCCGATGCACTTCTCCGGTTAAGCCGAAGGCTTTCACATCAGACTTAAGAAACCGCCTGCGCTCGCTTTACGCCCAATAAATCCGGACAACGCTTGCCACCTACGTATTACCGCGGCTGCTGGCACGTAGTTAGCCGTGGCTTTCTGGTTAAATACCGTCAACCCCTGAACAGTTACTCTCAGAGGTGTTCTTCTTTAACAACAGAGTTTTACGAGCCGAAACCCTTCTTCACTCACGCGGCATTGCTCCATCAGACTTTCGTCCATTGTGGAAGATTCCCTACTGCTGCCTCCCGTAGGAGTTTGGGCCGTGTCTCAGTCCCAATGTGGCCGATTACCCTCTCAGGTCGGCTACGTATCATTGTCTTGGTGGGCCTTTACCTCACCAACTAACTAATACGCCGCGGGATCATCCAGAAGTGATAGCCGAAGCCACCTTTCAAACAAGAACCATGCGGTTCTTGTTGTTATACGGTATTAGCACCTGTTTCCAAGTGTTATCCCCTGCTTCTGGGCAGATTTCCCACGTGTTACTCACCAGTTCGCCACTCGCTTCATGGTTGAAATCAGTGCAAGCACGTCAATCAACGGAAGCTCGTTCGACTTGCATGTATTAGGCATGCCGCCAACGTTCGTCCTGAGCCAGGATCAAACTCTCATCTTATAGATGATGTGCTTGAATAGCTCATCGATTGTTGTTACATTTTTAAAAGCGAATTGACTTCGCAAATATTGTTTGGGTTTGATACCAAGTATCAAACCGCCCTACACATATTTGGTTTGTCGAAACAATGTTCAGTTTTCAAAGGTCTACCAAGTTATCAGAGAAGCAATTGCTCCGTGACAACTTTTAAAGTATATCATGCTGTCAAAATCATGTCAACTAATTTTTAAACATCTTTTTGAATAAATATTGATGTTTACTGCAACTAATTGAATAAATATTCTCAACAACGATTACTACTATATCAAGAATTGCTAAGACCGTCAAGCCTTTTTTTCAATTACTTGAATCTCGATTCGTCGTTGTCGTCACAACGCTTGTTTGCGTAATTGACAACAAAAAATAGTTTACCAATATCCGCCGCTCTGGTCAAGGGGAAAATGAATATTTACTGAAATTATTTTCAGCCGCCGTCTCTACTGACTGAACCAAATGCAACCCGATCCCGTAAAACCGCCCACTAAGCGGTCTACCTCTGCTCCCCTCCCGCTTGACCCCGCAGACAGCAAAAGACCCCAATCGCACCTTTTACCGGGCGACCGGGGTCTTTGCATTTCATTACTTCAGTTCTGGCGCATCTGTCTTGTACGTCGTCGTCTTGTTATGGTTCTTCACCAAAGCACTGGTCTTTTCTTCCTTTTCGGCCTCAGCGAGTTTTTCCATCGCTGGCTTGTACTTATAGGTAAAGGCAGCCTTGTCGACCTTCTTGAAGCCCTTTGGCTTGTAGAAGCGTAACAAGTCCCCATAAATCACCCGATCGGACAATGACAGTTCAGTCGTCACGTGGTTTTGTAACTGCGCGACGGTCTTCTTTTGGGCCGCCGTCAGTGTTAAGACTTTCCCCGTCTTGGTATCGTAGACGGTTCCGCCAATCTTGGTGTACTTCGGTGAAACAAAATTCCCGTTTCTAAACGCCACCGTCTGATTACGGTTCTTCGCCAGCAGGTCTTGACCAAACTGAACGGTGTCCGTGTTCTTGACCCCTAACAGGTCCAGCAGCGTCGGCAGAACATCGATCTCGCCCCCATAGGTGTGGCTAATGCCCCCCTTGAGTCCCGTGGCGTGAATCATGAATGGGACCTTTTGGAACTGGGCCAGGTCAAAGTTGGTAACCTTGCTCTTACCCAGCAATTGGGCAATCGCTGGTCGGTGGTTATTGGAAATCCCGTAGTGGTCCCCGTAAGCGACGATGACACTGTTCTTGTACAGACCGACCTTCTTCAGGTAAGTCAGGAATTCCGCAAAGGACTGATCCAGGTAATGGGCCGTTTGCACGTATGGATCAACGGTCTTGTCCCCTGTCTTGGTAGCGGGGAAGTCCGTGTTCTTCTTATCTAACTCATAGGGGTAGTGGTTCGTCAACGTAATCAATTTGGCATAGAACGGTTGTGGTAACTGCTCGATGTACTTCGCTGACTGTTCAAAGAAGATTTTGTCTTTCAGCCCATACCCCACACTGTACCCTGGCTTCTCGTGGTAGTAGCTGGAGCTAAAGAAGTACTGGTAACCCCATGACTTATAGGTGTTATCCCGGTTCCAGAAACTCGGCACATCCCCATGAAAGGCCGCCGTGGTGTATCCCGCCTCTTGGCTCAGGATTGCTGGTGCCGCCTGGAAGGTGTTTTGCGTCCCATAGGTGGTCATCGCCGACCCCTGAGGTAAGCCAAACAGTGAGTTTTCGAGCATCATTTCCGCGTCAGACGTCTTCCCTTGCGCAACTTGATTGTAGAAGTTGGCAAACGACAACGTGTTTTGGTTATGGTAGAACTTGTTAAGCGTTGGGGTCACTTCCTTGCCGTCGACCTTATAGTCGATCAGGAACTGCTGGAAGCTTTCCAGGTGAATGATAAAGACGTTCTTACCCTTCTCCTTACCGTAGTAAGACACATTCGGACTCACCCGATTTTGCTTCAGGTATTTCAGCACACTCTTCATATCACTGGCGTTGGCACTGGCCCGTGTCGCACTTTCCTTTTGCGTCTGATACGCGTTGAAGGCCGCATATTCATTCAGCCCCATGTATTTGACGATGTAGTTATTGTCAAATGTCCGCGTCAATAAGCCTGAGCGGTCCGCGTTGGCCATGCCAAACTCGGCAAACATCAGTCCAAACGACAGGACGGTGATGGAAAAGGCGTACCGGCGTTTAAAGGGCCGCGGGTCGATGCGAATCACGTGGGTGACCAACAGGATGATCAAAATCACGATATCGATATAAACAAAAAAATCATAGACGTGGGTGATTTGTGCCAGGCTCTTGCCCAGATTATTGCCCACGTCGCTTGAGCCCTTCATGATCCCGAAGGACAAGAAGTCTGAAAATTCACGATAGTACAAGACGTTCGCGAAGATCCAGGTCGATTCCAAGACGTTGATAATCATCATCAACCAGTAAGCGAGCCGACCACGGAAGTATAGCGCAATCCCAAATATCAGCAGTGCTGCTGGTACCGGGTTGATGAACAGTAGAAACTGCTGCACACTCCCCTTGGCTCCTAAAGTAAATTCAGTTTGATAGGCAATGTAAGTCTTTGCCCAGAAGAGAACAATGGTTAACAGGAAAAAGCCCATGCGGGTGTTGATCCAGTTCATGTTCCGTTTAAAAAAGTTCGCCATGAGACAGCCTCCACAAAATAATTAACATCACTACAGTATAGCGGATATTAGTGGGTAATCAATCTGATTACAGAACCTTTGAAAAAATTCAAGTTTTAATCACACAAACGCCACACCTGACAAACGCCCTTCCGCGGAAGAATCGGTCCAAACGTGGGGTGCCGATCACGGCTCGTCGACCGCAGCGACTGCTCTTAAGCTGCCTGATGTCGCTCACCATTTTTTCTAAAAAAAAACAAAACTATGGCACCCATAGTTTTGTGATTAGTTATCCGTCAGTAAATCAAATAATTCGATAGCCACTAAATCAATGTTATCAAACTCAAAGGTCGTTTCCGGATTGTGTTCAGTTAACGTGTAAGTGTGGGTCAATTGGTTAAATACGACCGTTGCTTGTTCCACGCCTTCTTTTTCAAAACGACGGGGTTGTGGCTCGTCGGTAGCATCCTCTTGCATCGCCTTCAAGCGATTAATGATGCCAATCAGTTGAGATTCTTCCATGGTTGGTCCCCTTTCTAGCTTTCACTATGATTTTACCAAACTTAGGCCTCTATGGCACGCCCTAATCCAGAAAATCTCAATCATTTCTGGAATTCTGTCGTTTGCCCGGGGTCTCGTGGACCTTATCGGGACGAATCACCATGGCAACCAAGCCCGCCAGCATCCCCAAGTAATAGGTCAGCAGCCGCCATAAGATCATGGCCAGCACCAATTTACTATTGGATGAGATGTAGCTCTTAAAGATCATTTCAAAACTGTACTCCGCTCCCCCGGAACCGCCGGGAATGGGAAAGAGTGAAATCACCATCACGATTAAGATGTGGAGACTCGTGACCATGACGATGTTGGCCGTGGTGTATCCCAGTGCCAACATAATAAAGTAGGGGATCAGGTAGTAGAACATCAGCTGGAAGAAGGTAATCACAAAAACCCGCAGCATTAATTTCCACTGACCACTGATCCGCACACTCTCCGCGTAAAAGGAATCGATCTTGCCATTGATATTGGCTTCCATGCGGTTGAACCGTTCCGCCTTCATGAACCACTTCATGGGCGTCATGATGACCCCGACCAGCTTCTTGGTAAAGGCGTGCCAAAACATCACCATTAGGAGACCGATAATCACGGCCAGGTGAATCGTGAAGCCAAACACCACCAGCCAAGCCAACGCGTGCAGCTTGTCCTGAATGCTGTGAAAACCAATCACTAGGGCAAATAAGAAGTTGATGACGATCATGGACTGATAGACCACGAACTTCATCAGCAAGACGGAGCTGGCCTTACCGGCATCGACCCCCGTCTGCATCAACGCAATCAACTGGGCGGGTTGCCCCCCGGAAGAAAATGGCGTGATGCCATTGAATAGCTGTTCAACCATCGGGATACGCAAGGCATCCTTAAACGTAAAGCCTTCGATTCGATCAGAGATGAACACCTTGACGATCCACGCTTCTAGGCCCAGGTAAATGGCCATACACAAAATCGCCACCCAGAACCACCAGAAGTTGATATTCACAAAATCATTGACTAAGACAGAAAATTTAATGTCACGCAGGGAAAACGCAAAGATGGCGATTCCCAACAGAAACATTAAGGCTAAAACCCATTTATTTCGTCGTGACATCCCTTACCCCTCTTTTGCTTGTTGCGTGTAGAACGCCCGCCAAATAGTCGTGAGGTGTTCTTCGGAGTAACGGTCAGCCGCGGCCAGGCTCTTTTGCCGCAAATCGGCCAGTGCAGCGGGATCATGCGGTAAACGCTGCAGTTGCGCGTTCATTTCCGCATAATCCTTCGCCGGTTGGTAGTCGCCCGCGATAATCGCCTGGTACAAGTCGAGGTCCCGTAACAAGACCGGTGTCCCGGTACTGAAGGCCTCAAGCACAGACATGGGGAACAACTCGTTAAATGACGGCAGTAAAAACAGGTCCGCCAGATCATAATAGTCCACCAACTTATCGCGGTCCACGATGCCCGGGAAGCTCAAATTAGCCGGCGGATCATCGACGACCTTCTTGAGCTCAGCATACCCATCCGTCATCCGACCAAAAGAGAAGCCCCCGGCCCAAATAAATTGCAGGTCCGGGTTATTACGGGCTAATTTGATGAAGTCAAACAACCCCTTGCGCTCCTGAATCTGACCGATGCCCAAAATGGTGAAGCGTTGCGGATCGTAGTGATACTGCTGGCGCAACGCTAGTTTTTGGTCGGCATCGACCGGATAGAACTCCTGGCGGCTCACGAAGTTCGGGATATACGTGACCTTGTCTTCCGGAATGCCCGCCGCCACTAATTTGGGAATAAAGGTCGGGTTGACCACCACGATGTGATCCATTCGCTTATAAAAGGCAATGACGTACTTGTAAAAAATAGCCCGGAACGGTTGCGGAATCTTCAGACTCCCCTCCAAGGTCTCCGGTAAAAAGTGGACGTAACCAATCTTGCGGCCACGATGGGGCAAGAACGTTGACAGGTAATAGGAAAAGTTGATCGTATGGTAATGGGTCAAGTCGACCCGGCGATAACTGTTCACGGACACGTCAAATTCTTGGTCCAACCGCGTGGCCAACAGATTCATGAGTTCGTTGTAGGCACTCCCCACGCCCTGACCCTTCACGGAATCAGCCGCAGAAAACATGTTGATTTTTAGCATCCAATAACTCCTCTAATCACTAAAGTCTGGGGTATCCTCGTGCGACTGTTCGTAGCTCGCTTGGGCATCCTGATAAAATTCAATGATGTGCCGGCCAAAGGTATCCGCGGAAATCTCCGCGAGCTTTTGGGCCAGTAAATCAGGATCCTGCTCTTCATCCCCATGGAGCAGGTAGTCCACGACGTTGGTCACCATTTCATCTTGGGTCGTGAACGTGACCCCCAGCGTCCGGCTCGACAGTAATTCGTCGGTATACGGACTGGTCATGACCACGATCTTCGTACCGGCCGCCATCGCTTCGATGTAGGTCAGCCCCTGCGACTCGGAATCCGAAGACGACAGAAAGACGTTGGCCATGTGGTAGTAGCGGAACACGTCATCGTTGTTCACTTCACCGGTAAAGGTAATGTGATCGTTGTACCCCGAAGCCTGGGCTTGCGCTTCCAGGTCTTCTTTGGCCGGCCCATCTCCCACGATCAGCAGTTGGGCGTTCGGCACCTGTTCCAAAATGCGGCCCAGGCCCGTGATGCTGGCCTTGATATTTTTCTCATAAGCCAAGCGACTCAGCGACAAGATGACTGGTGTATCCGGCGCATAACCCAATTGCCGGCGTAAATTAGCCGTGTCGGGCTGCTCGTATTGATGCAGGTTGACCCCGGTCGGAATCACGCGGATCGGCGCCTTGACACCGTAATCCGTCAAGGTCGTCAAGACCCGGTCACTGGGTGCCACGACACCCGTTAGGTGGTAACAAAACGCCAGTGTTCCCTGTTTAACGTGAACGGGCTTCAGAATCTTCCCATTAGCCACGTAATGCAAATAATCTTCATACATCGTGTGGTACGTATGTAGACACGGAATCTCCAGATTGCGCGCCACAAATTTGCCGATCCAGCCCATCGAAAATTCCGTCTGGGTATGGACTACGTCAAGATTCAGTTCCTTTGCAATCTGATAAGCCTGAAACAACCCCCGAACCGCGATTCGACGGTCCGTAAACGATACGAACGGAATACTTGAGAAGCGAAAGACATTGCGCTCGTACACGTTCTTCTCCACGTGTGGATCAGTGGTCGTGAAAATGTAGACTTGGTGCCCCTGTTTTTCCAATTGATCTCGCAACGTCTTAATGGAAGTCGCAACCCCACTCACTTGAGGGAAATAGGTATCCGTAAATATGCCAATGTTCATTGCCAATCCCCCTTGCGTCTTGTGTTTTGGCTAAATAGTTAGGTACTACGCATTTTACAATCATCATAATTATATGGGTTTGCCTAGGTGATTGCAAACGTCAGCGGTAGTTGCTGTCAAATTAATTCTTGCACATTACAGCCACGGTTGATGGTGCTGGCCGCCTTGCCGTTCGCCAAATTTGGACCGTGACGCTGTGGGAAGGACCGGTCGAAGCCAAAGTGCGGTCTTCAACCTCGCTTCGAGCCGAAAGCCACGTCTCGAAGACGCCCGTTTCCAAGTAGATCACTTGAAAACGCCCACGGCTGAGTCCAAATTTAGCTCACTCACGGCTACGTGACAGGTTGTCCACTAATGTGGATGAACGTTGCCATTTCAGCGATTTTTCTGTTAATTTTGTGGTTAACCACCGACGTAACCGGAGGCAGTCAGAGGTGTAGGTTGCTGTGACGCCGGCGAATCGCTCCATAGGCCGCCGACGTTTCCCATAGCTACCGGAATCTCTGACAGCCGCAGGTGGTGGGCGTGGACTAATTTCATGTTCACAATCCTTGTCAGCTGAGTATTATCAAGTGCTTTTGTACTTGCAACCTTTAGTTACGATCCGGCCCGCCTAACGTTTGCCAAATATGGACTGGAATGCGGTGGGCGGACCGGACCGAGCCTGAGAAGCGGTCTCGGCCTCGCTTTGAGCCGAAAAATCACGTCTCAAAGACGCCAGTTCCCTAAACGGTAAAACCCCACCGTTAAGGGAACTCCCACGGCTGAATCCATATTTGACGAACTCTCGGCTACGATGGTGGTTATCAGCAGCAATTGGCCACTCACATCTGCCCACTGTAGTTATGTCAGTTTAACACACTGGCACTGTCCAGACTTTGTTTTGTCACAATCAGCCAAATCGTCGTGCGACTCAAAGACATCCTCCCCTGGAACTATCACATAAACACGATGATTCCTGCATACGCACTGGTTCTCTCGACTAATGGAACCCTAGCTTAACCAGACGTCCCTTTCCTAGCCACTAAAAAATGAGTTTGGGATAAAGCACCCAAACTCATTGGTATTTCCGAACTTATATTGCCGAAACCTGGGCCAAAAGGCACTGGTTCCACTCTTCATTCATCTCAATCTGTTTGATTCAATACATCAGGCACCGCCGCTTGGACCATCGTGACGACCTCCTGGCTGGTGCTGGCTGAGTTTAAGACCGTCTCGACTAAGGATTGGAGCTCCTTGGCGTCCAACTGACTGATCAGCTGGCGCGTCTTTAAGATCGACCCCGCACCCATTGAAAACTCGTCTAGCCCCATCCCCAATAACAGGGGTACCGCAATGGGATCGCCGGCCATCTCGCCACACATCGCCACGGGAATGCCCGCCGCGTGGCCCGCCGTCACGATCCGGTCCACCAACCGCAAAATTGCGGGATGGTATGGCTGGTACAGGTAGGCCACGTCTTGGTTCGTCCGGTCTGCCGCCATGGTGTAGCCGATCAGGTCGTTGGTCCCAATGCTCATGAAGTCGACCTCCTGAGCAAAGCGATCCGCGAGCATGGCCGCTGCCGGAACCTCGACCATCATGCCGACCTGGACCTTGCCCATCGGCACCTTGGCCGTGGTCAGCCGGGAGCGTTCGTCATCATAGATGGCCTTGGCCTGCCGCAACTCGTCTAGCGTGGCAATCATGGGAAACATGATCCGCAAATTACCGTAGGCCGAGGCCCGCAGCAGTGCACGCAACTGGCTCCGAAAGACGTTTTGATGCGCCAAGCTCTGCCGAATCGCCCGTGCCCCTAAGAAGGGGTTGGCTTCTGGCTTTTGCTTCAGATACGGCAACGGCTTGTCGCCACCGATATCGAGCGTCCGAATCACAACCGGCCGCGGGGCCAAGGCCTGGACGACCTGGCGATAGGCCAGAAATTGTTCATCTTCCGTGGGGAGCTGTTCGCTGTCCATGTACAGAAATTCCGTGCGCATGAGCCCGATTGCTTCAGCCCCGTTCTTTAACACGTTCGGGATATCGTTAGCGGTACCGACATTGGCCGCCAGCAGCACGCCGACGCCATCTTGGCTGGTCGTCGTGTGGTGGCGTAACGTCGCGAGTCGTTGCATGTTTGCCGCGCGGTCCTGCATGGCCTGTTTAGCCGTTGCCAGTTCCGGCTTAGTCGGCTCACTAATGACACTGCCCCGCGTCCCATTGACGATGACCATGGTGCCATCCGTCAGATCAGCCGTCGCCGATTGCGTCCCCACGACTGCAGGAATGTTCAGTGACCGCGCCAAGATGGACGAATGCGAGGTACGCCCGCCTAAGTCCGTCACGAAGCCCAGGATGTACTTGGCATCCACTGAGACCGTGTCACTGGGAATCAGATCATGCGTGACCACGACGACGGGTTCCTTGAGCAATGCCAGATCCGGCAACTTCACGCCCAGCAAATGTGCCGTGACCCGCTTGGTAATGTCATGGAGGTCACTGACCCGCTCTTGCATGTACGCGTTTTGTTCCTTCAACCGGCCTTCGTAAATGTTGGCCACGCTCGCCAAGGCAACTTCGGCATTGATCCGCTCGGTTTTGATCTGTGTCTCAACGGCACCAATGAATTCTGGGTCCTGGAGCATCTCAATGTGGGCACTAAAAACCTGGGCACTATCAGCGCCCAGGTTTTTAGTTGCACGAGTTTTAATCGTCTCGACTTCTGAGACGGCTGCTTCAAGGGCCTGATGGAATCGATTTAATTCGTAATCAAGATTAGTGATTGACCGTCTTTTTGTGCGAAGGTCTGGTTCAACAAACCGGTATACCCGGCCGCAAGCCACCCCATCACTGGCGGCAATTCCCTTGAGCATCGCTCTCATTAGTCAGATAAACCCTCTTTTTTCAACGTTTCAGCCACTGCCTTCATGGCATCTGCTTCGTCGTCGCCGTCAGTCGTGATGGTGATGCTGGCGTTTTGGCCAACACCTAAGGACATAACGCCCATGATGGACTTCAAGTTAACGGACTTGTCTTGGTACTGCAAGCTAACTTCTGAGTTGAACTTGCTAGCAGCTTGAACTAATAACGTCGCTGGACGGGCGTGGATACCAGTTTCTGCAGTGACACGAAATTCGCGTTTTTCCATAATTGATCGATCTCCTTTAAGCTTAGGTTGATTTCTTAATCTAACGTGACTCACCCTGACCTTGCGCATGGGCCAAACAACCATTTGGTGAGTTACGCCTACCTTCTAAGAATATCAATCTCGCCTGCAAATTACAAGCATTCATGAACCGCTTACATCAAATAATCATGATTCAGCCTCATTTTGGGCATCGTCGTCATAACGATAGATGAGCTTACCACCCTTGTGGGCCTGACCCACCACCCGTTTCCGTGTTTCAAAGGCCATGAACGCTTTTTGAAACGCTGGAAATTCTTCTGGTGTGACTTCAAATTCATCTAATTTCTTATCTTTCAGCTGATTCATCAGATCAGTAAAATCTTTTGCCAAAGTTTTATTCCTCCTCTTTAAGGTGAGTTGTTTGGGGGGTATCCCAACAGGTGCTCACCAGGCTGAGACTAACAGTATACCCGGAATTGCCGGGACACACCACTTTTTTATCTGTTGCCGAAACGCCGTTAGTAAGGTCGCCAACCCTTAAACCATTCAGCACCAACGCTAATCATTTTCGAATCTTAGCATGGTGCTGAAGGCTTGGTCAGACGCGATTTCCCCCCTACCATTCTAGTCTAGCACGCACTCTACCATCCAGGTAGTCAACGCCTCAGAATATACCCCGTTTTTAAAGATTTGGCCGTTTTCAAGTAGTGATTTTAGCATTCTACCTAGGAGAGTGCTAGAATGAAAATGTTCGCTGGAGATACCCCATTTTGCACCGCTTGTGCCCCGAAACAAATTACTTGCACGGGGACGTGAACGCGGTATAATGTGGTCAATGGTCAAGAAAGGTCAAACCCTTTTGAACGGACCTGCGTGGGTGTTTCCCACGAGAATTCCAGGCAAGAAAGGAGACGACAAGATGCTATGTCAAAATTGCCACCGCAATGAAGCAACGATTCACCTGTACATGAGTGTGAACGGGCAGCGGCAACAAGTTGACCTATGCCAAAATTGTTACCAACTGCTTAAGCAGCAACAAAACGATTCTGGAAATGGAGGTGGCCGTATGGCACAAGATCCATTCGGCTTTGGCAACCTGGATGATATTTTCCGGGCAATGCAAGGCGGCAACAGCAACGATCAAGCTGACTACCGGCAATCCGGTGCCCAATCTGGTCAACCGACCCAACCGACCGGCAACAACGGGGGTAAGGGCAATGGCCTACTCAGTCAGTACGGCTTGAACCTGACCCAGCTGGCGAAGGATGGTAAGGTTGATCCCGTCATTGGTCGGGACAAGGAGACGGCTCAAGTCATCGAAATTCTCAATCGCCGGACCAAGAACAACCCCGTGTTGATCGGGGAAGCCGGTGTTGGGAAGACGGCCGTCATCGAAGGCCTTGCGGAACGCATTGTTGAAGGCAACGTTCCTGAAAAATTAGCCAATAAGCAAATCATTCGGTTGGACGTGGTGTCACTGGTTCAAGGAACCGGGATCCGCGGTCAATTTGAACAACGGATGCAACAATTGATGAAGGAAGTCCAGAGCAATCCGGACATCATCCTCTTTATTGACGAAATCCATGAAATCATGGGTGCCGGCAACGCTGAAGGTGGCATGGACGCGGGTAACGTCTTGAAACCAGCCTTGGCACGGGGAGACTTCCAACTCATCGGGGCTACGACTTTAAATGAATACAGAGATATTGAAAAGGACCAAGCCCTGGCACGGCGGTTCCAACCCGTTACGGTCAACGAACCGAGTGCTGATGAAGCCGTCAAGATTTTACAAGGCATCCAAAAGAAGTATGAAGATTACCACCACGTTCACTACACGGACGATGCCATTGAGGCTGCCGTTCGCCTGTCTGACCGTTACATCCAAGACCGCTTCTTACCCGACAAGGCCATTGACCTGTTGGATGAAGCCGGTTCACGGAAGAACTTAACGATCAACGTGGCTGACCCGAAGGCCATTGACGAAAAGATCAAGGGTGCTGAGGAGCAGAAGCAGGCCGCTTTGAAGCAGGAAGACTACGAAAAAGCCGCCTACTACCGTGATCAGGTCAACAAGTTAGAAAAGTCCAAGGAGACCGCCAAGAACGCCGAACAAGATCAATCGGCCACGGTCACCGTTAAGGACATGCAAGACATCGTTGAAGAAAAGACGTCGATTCCAGTTGGCGAGCTGGCAGCTAAGGAACAACATCAGCTGCAAAGCCTCCCCGCTGATTTGGAAAAGCACGTCATCGGCCAAAACGAAGCCGTCGACAAGGTTGCGCGGGCCATTCGCCGGAACCGTATCGGGTTGAACGGCACGGGTCGGCCAATCGGGTCCTTCCTCTTCGTGGGACCAACTGGTGTTGGGAAGACGGAATTAGCCAAGCAATTGGCCAATGAACTCTTCGGCTCCCAAGAGGCCATGATTCGCTTTGACATGTCAGAATACATGGAACCACATTCCATTTCTAAGTTGATCGGGTCACCACCTGGCTACGTCGGCTATGAAGAAGCTGGCCAATTGACGGAACAAGTCCGTCGCCACCCGTACACCTTGATTCTGCTGGACGAAATTGAAAAGGCCCACCCCGACGTCATGAACATGTTCTTACAAATTCTTGACGACGGTCGCTTGACCGATTCTCAAGGCCGGACAGTTTCCTTCAAGGATACCCTGATCATCATGACCAGTAACGCCGGGACCGGTGACGCTGAAGCCAATGTTGGGTTCGGTGCTGCCGCTGAAGGCAAGACCCACTCTGTTCTGGGCAACCTGACCAACTACTTCAAGCCAGAATTTTTGAACCGGTTTGACGATATCATCGAGTTCAATTCCTTGAGCAAGGAAAACTTGATGCACATCGTTGACTTAATGATTGGTGACGTCAACAATATGTTGGCTGGTCAAGGCCTGCACATTCACGTCACTGAACCAGTTGAGGAACAGCTTGTGACTAAAGGGTATAACCCAGCTATGGGTGCTCGTCCATTGCGGCGAGTCATCCAAGAAGAAATTGAAGATCGGATTGCGGACTTCTACCTTGATCACGCGGACGTTAAGAACCTCGTGGCCAAGATTGAAGACGGCAAGATCGTCTTAGCTGCCGACACCGAAGCCAACAAGGCTGACACGGCGGAATCTAAGGCTGATACCGATAAGCAGTAACTTGATTAAACGACAGTTGCCTCCGGGTGGCTGTCGTTTTTTTGGTTTGACCGCAACATTGGACGGTTCTGGCCGCCTTACCGTCCGTTAGATATGAGTCGGAACGCGGTGGGCGGGCGGACGGACCGAGCCAAGGAACGGTCTCGGCCCTCGCCTTTGAGCCGAAGAACGCATCTCAAAGACGCCAGGATTCTAAGTGGCATCAGGTCATGCCGCTTAGAATCCTCCCACGGCTGAACTCATATCTAACGAACTCTCGGCTACGATGGTTTTTACAGACGATACTCGGTCCTACCTATCCAACCATTTCCACTCGCTTAATCTATCGCAATCAGCCGTACTTGACTAACTTACCGGTACGTTTGGTCAAGCGGTGATTAGGCCCCTCACGTCATGTAGAGACCTGTTTTCCGGATTTTTTAACGCGTTATGGAAGCGTTTTGCAATTAGGGTCTGCAATCCAGTCGGAGAATGCGGTATACTGGTTTTAACGAAACTTCTGGAGGTGAACGGACATGGCTTTTTTTGACTGGTTACGGCGGGCAATCGCGCCGACCCGACCGCCTAAACGGCGACCACGACACGCACAACACCGGCTCACCCCCACCCCCGCGGTGCCTGAGCCAGTGACCCCAGCCGTCTCCACACCGGCCACGCCCCTGCCGCCTGCACAACCGGCGCTCCCGTTACCACAGGCTACGACGGCTCAGACTAGTGAAACGCAGCCGACCGCCACGCTAGTCGTTCGGCTGGTCGATACGCAAAATCGGCCGCTTCAGCCCGCCTTGGTGCTGACCGGGCGGTTACATCACTCGGTCAATTTCCGCTTCCCAGAAATTGCGGGCTACGCCTTACAGGACGTTCACGGCTTCACCCAGACGTACCTCAGCGAATACGGTCTGACCACATTGGTCTATGTCCGGCACTGGGGACAGCCCATCATCAGCTATTTGGTCGACTACGATACGGGGCGCCTCTTACAGTTGCCAGGGATTCTACGCGGCCGCTTGGGAACGCCCTTTTCCCTGACGCCCCCGACTGTTCCCAACTACCATATTTTCCAGGCACAGGGTAATCAACGCGGCCGTTTTGCCGAACAACCCGGGCAAGTGGTCTACTACTACCGGCGTGATTCCTGGCAAACGGTTCAGCGGGTTCATCAATTTGTCTTCTTACAGGCCGATCATCAGGTCTACGATGAGCCCAACGGTCAGGCTTACGGCTACCAATTTCCAACAGACTCGCTGTGGCGGCTCTTCATGATCATCACTTTGACCAGCGGTGAAGTCTGGTACAATCTCGGTGGCGAACAGTGGCTTCGCGCCCAGGATACCGTCCGTCGCGACCACCAGTTCATCGACCTTCATCTGCCTGCGCCGGACAAATGGCACCCGCAGAAATTTGAACGCATGGGGACCGTTGATTACGTGCCGGGTGAGGCCGTATCCATTTACCACGAGCCATACGGTGAAACGGCCGGTCAACTCCGGCACGGTGAGGCGCTGGACATTCGCGGTCGCGTGGTCGATGATCAACAGCTGGTCTGGTACCAAATCGGCCCAGACGCCTATATCAACGCGCGCTACGTCCGGCTTGCTAAAATTGAGTATGCTTAGGTGAAAATCGGTTAGAACCTGTTAAGATTAGTCGTTTACAGCTTCATAGTGGGAAATGGCCGCCTACCGTCCACCAAATATGGGTTGGAACGCTGTGGGCGGACCGGACCGAGCCTGAGAAGCGGTCTCGGCCTCGCTTTGAGCCGAAAAACACGTCTCAAAGACGCCAGTTTCCTAAGCGGCATGAACCGCGCCGCTAAGGAAACTCCCACGGCTGAACCCATATTTGACGGACTCTCGGCTACATGAGTGATTAACTACCAATTGCCAACTTAGCCCCTGGCAGCAGTTAACCTATCGACTAACTCCCAGCCAATACAATGTCATTGACAGACGTCAACTTGCCGGAGGCAGCCAGGGTGGAGCCAGCTGTGTCGACGGTGTTGGCTGAGGTTTTTTCTCAGCCTACAGCGTGGGACGACTTGGAAGACTGGTGGGCTTGGCCAGACTTCCAAGCGAACCGGAAGACCGCTTCTCAGGCTGGAGGTGTTCCCCAGAGCAGGCGGAACCCTGGCTGCCGCAGGCTCCTATTTTCACCAATCTCATGGACAAAACATTGTCGGTCCGGGAATCAACGCGCTAAATCTACTTTCAAACTTTATTTATGCCCAAGCAAAACCGGGTATCAGCAACGAATCAGTCGCTGATACCCGGTTTTTTCGTGGTTATTTGCTGGCGGTACTACTGTCATCATGCATGAATTTCGCCAGCTTCATTTTTTCCGTACAGGTCGCTGCCCTAGTCAATTTCAGCTACCCAAGTTGTCTTGCCTCGCCGTTGCCAGCGTTTGGCAATTTCCAAGACCAGCGTTGGCACGAACATCGCTGGAATCACGATCAGCCAAGCCACAAGTGGCAGGCTCACGAGGCCGAACATCCCCTGCAGGCCAGGAACCGTCGCGATGGCGATCACCAAGGCAATAGCCAAGAGCATGGCCCCGTTTAACACCGGATTGCGGCGTAGGCTCTGGCGCGTCACCGGCTGGCGGTCCTTGATGGCGTAGATGTCGATCATCGACCCCACTGCTAGAACCAAGAAGACCATCGTCATCCCCAGCGTTGCTTGTCCAGCGGATAGGCCAAAGCGACTAATCGCGTAGATGCCCAGCGTAAGGAAGGTAAACGTCACGGCTCGCGTCGCCATTCGGCTACCCAGCCCCCGGGCAAACAGACTCTCGTCGTTGGCCACCGGTGGCTGTTCCATCGCTTCCTTTTCGCCCGGCTCACGGGAAATGTAGAAGCCAGGAATCCCATCGGCCAATACGTTGATCAACAGGAGCTGCTCCGCCAGTAACGGGGCGCCCCAGCCCATCAGAACGGCGCCAACCATCAGGAAGATCTGGGCGAAGTTGACCCCCACCAGAAATTCCACGGCCTTCAGGATGTTTTGGTACACGGTCCGGCCTTCTCTGACTGCCGCGATGATCGTCGCAAAATTGTCATCCGTCAAGACCATGTCCGCCGCACCTTTGGAGACCTCCGTCCCCGTGATTCCCATCGCGATGCCGACGTCGGCCGCTTTCAGCGCGGGGGCATCATTGACCCCATCACCCGTCATGGCCACCGTCTTGCCAGCCCGTTGCCAGGCCTGAACGATGCGAATCTTATCGGTCGGTGAGACCCGCGCGTAAACGGCAATGTCGGCGATCTGTGCGTCCAGCTCGGCGTCCGTTAGCGTTTGGAGTTCGTTACCGGACATCACCAGTTGCCCAGGCGTCAGTAACCCAATTTCTTTGGCAATGGCCTCGGCCGTCACCATGTGGTCCCCCGTGATCATCACGGGTTTGATACCGGCCCGCTTCGCTTCACGAATCGCCGGAATCACTTCTGGCCGCGGTGGATCGATAATACCGACCAGCCCGGCAAACGTCAGACCCTGCGTCAGTTCTGCCCAGTCATGCGTCTGTGTCGCCGGCATTACCCGGTATCCCACGGACAAGACCCGTAGCGCCTGCTGCCCAAAACTGTCATGCATGGCCTGCGCCTGAGCCAGTTGGCCAGGTTGCCAGGCAATCGGTAGGCGGTCAAAGGCCCCCTTGACGATGACCAACTGCTGGCCATCCGCCAAACGATGAATCGTTGCCATCGTTTTCTTCGTGGAGTCAAATGGGTCTTCGGCGAGTCGGGGCGCGCGTTTTTCAAATTGTTGCCGGCTCCGGTCATGCCGTGCTAACCAGCGAACGATAGCCAGTTCCGTAGGGTCGCCCATCGTTTCTTCTTGCCCGTTGACCGTCTGGATCTCTGCGTTCGTGGCCAAGCCCAGGTACCGCATCAATTTTTCACCAGCCGGCGACAGGTCTTCTGCCGCCAGCGCGTTTTGCGTGTTGGGCGTCCAGTAGCGGGTAATGGTCATCTGATTTTGCGTCAGCGTCCCCGTCTTGTCGGAGGCGATCACGTCGACGCCACCAATCGTTTCGACGGCGTTGACCCGCCGCATGATGGCGTTGCGTTTGGCCATACGCTTGACTCCGTGCGCCAGGCTGATCGTCACGATAATCGGTAACGTTTCCGGCACGGCCGCCACCGCCAGGGAAATCCCAATCATCAAGCTATCCGCCAAGCCTTGATTTTGCATCCAAATGCTGAGGGCAAAGATCACCAGGCCGCCTAGTACGGCAAAGGCTGTCAACCAGCCCGATAGCCGGTTCAGCCGGCCTTGAAGTGGCGTGGCCCGTTTCTTAGTCTTGTTCAACAAGCCCGCAATCTGGCCCAGCTCCGTCGCCATCCCGGTCGTGACGACCTGAACGATGGCCGTCCCCGCCGTGACCGCTGTCCCGGAGAAGACTTGTTGGGCTTCTGTCGCCGCAGTGGGATCCGTCAATTTCTCCTTAGCAACGGGCACACTTTCTCCCGTCAATACGGCTTCGTCGACGGCTAAATTGGTGCTCTGGAGCACGACACCATCGGCCGGTACTTGGTCCCCAGCTTTTAAGAGCACCAGGTCCCCCGGCACCACATCTTTGGCCTGTAGGGTCTGGGCGATGTCGTCACGGCGCACGGTCGTGGTCGGTAGACTCATGGACTGCAGGGCCGCCAACGCCTTTTCCGCGGAGGCTTCTTGGTA
This sequence comes from Levilactobacillus brevis, assembly GCA_003666485.1. Taxonomy (GTDB): domain Bacteria; phylum Bacillota; class Bacilli; order Lactobacillales; family Lactobacillaceae; genus Levilactobacillus; species Levilactobacillus yiduensis. The sequence goes on along the minus strand of CP032931.1, from coordinate 1,622,632 downwards.
CAACCCAATTAGGACATTGATAATCAAAATGGACCCGATCACGATTGTCTTGGTCCAACCGCCACCTTGGAACAGGGCCATGTAACTGGCCAGTCCCACCGCAAATAGTAAGACCAATGAGGACACATCACTCAAGTGGCGAGCAACTTGTCGCCACAATGCGGGTTTCTTCGCGGCCACCAGTTGGTTCGGGCCAGTCTGTGCCAGCCGTTCTTGTGCCTGAGCCGCTGTCAGCCCCTGTTGGGCCGTTAACTGAATTTTCGTCATCTCTTTTCTCTTCATAATTTAATCCTCCGTTATATAAATGAATCATCGTGTTGATTACTATAATCTTATTATTACGAAAAGTTTTGTGCAGACTTAGGCCAATTTGTGAAGATTTCTGGAGACTTCAGGTTGCCCTAAATCTGTCCAAACTGAAGATTGCAAGACAAAAGCCGGCCAGAGTCGTCGTCACCATGCAGTTCATGACGTTAAAATTAGTCATTTACAGCTTCGTAGTAGAAACTGGCCGCCTACCGTCCGCCAAATATGGGTCGGAACGCGGTGGGCGGACCGACAGACCTCTTCCCAAGCTGGCAATATTCCTCAGAACAGTTGGAACCTTGGCTGACGCAGGCTCCTGATTTCACTAATTTTAGTGGACAGAACACTGTCGTTCTGGGAATCAACGCGTTAAGTCTACTTTCAATCTTTAGCTGACCAAATCAAAAAGCGCTACCGATCAGCCTTGCTGGCTACGGTAGCGCTAAATCTTTATTTACGACTGATTGTGCTGGCCACCTTACCGTTACGAGTTTCAGGTTGCTAACATATACAAGAGTATCCCAATAGCAGTCCCAGCAGCACGACTGACTTCATCATGGGGCCAACATGTTGTCTGGCCAACCACCACCGTAGCCGTGAGTTCGCTAGATATGAGTTCAGCCGTGGGAGTTTTCTTAGCGGTGGGCTTTACCGGTTAGAAAACTGACAACTCGGAGACGCGGGTTACCGGCTCCGAGTTGAGGGGCGAGACCGCTTTTTGGCTCGACCCGGCGCCCACAGCGTTCCGACTCATATCTAGCGAACGGTAAGGCGGACAGCCCCTCACCAGTTTAAGACTACAGGTTCTTATCCATGTTGAAGGTCAGGTGCGACAGCGTCAGGCCCTTTTCAATCAGGTCGTTGGTCAGCTGCGTGGTGACCTTGCGCATGTCAGCGGCGACCTGGTGGTTTTGCGCCGTCAAGAAGGCCGTCAGTTCATCGCCTGACAATGACTTAGCTTGTTCCAAGGTCGTTGCCACGTGCGCGCGCAGACTCTGCTTAGCGGCCGTGATGTAGTCCGTATCCTGTTCAATGAACTGAACGTAGTGAGATTCCACGATCATCGACAGCTTGCGGTACATCCAGTAAGCACTGACGTCGTCCAAATGAACCGGCGTTTGGCTGTACGATGGGTCCGTATCCGTGGCGTTGGCAAAGAATGGCACGTAAGGACTGAAGGCCGGGACCCCGAAGTTCAACCAGAAAATGGCAGAACTTTCGGCGGGCACGTCGTTGCGTAATTGCAGGACGTGAGAATTTTGCGTCCGGTTCATGGCAATCGGCCGGAATTTAAACTTATCTTCGTCATCCCCAGGGCCCAGCGGATCGTACTTGGTCTCGTTATAGTGGGAACTCAAAATATATTCGACGTCTTCCACGCTGATCTTGTGACTGGTCCGGCAAATGAATGGCAGGTCGCTGGATTGCGGGTCCTGTTCGATTTCCGGGTTGAGCACGTGCTGACCAAACCAGACCCGTGGCGTGTTGTAGTGCCGGTCTTTTTCGTTGTCGGTCCCAAAGATGTGGCGGAAGTTCCAGCCGTCTTGGTCAGGGTTCAAATGGTTATCGGCCACGAAGGCTTGAATCCCCTCGGAATACATGAAGTTGTCGGGATCATCGAAGCTGACCTGTTGGATGGCCACTTGGTTAGCGGTCACCGCGTAGGCGTCATCGGGAATGCGCTGTGCGACCCAGTGATGGCCGGTCACGATTTCCATGTACCAGACCTCATCGTGATCGGAGAAGAGCACGCCGTTACCTTCTGGTGAACCGTATTGCTTGATCAAATTGCCCAGGTAGCGCACGCCATCACGAGCCGAGTTGATGTACGGTAAAACCATGGTCTGCAGTGAATCTTCCGCTAACCCATTTTCAACCAACGGGTCCAAGGCCAGTGGTGCGGGGTTACCGTAAACACTTTCGGTGGCACTCATTGCCACGTTCTTTTCGTTAAAGCCGCTTTCGGCGTAGACCCCTTCCTTGTCGACTTCCACGTTAGGCGTTGCTAAGTAGCGGTAGCCATCGCTCGGAATTGGCGCCGTGAAGCCGTTTTGGTTGGAGACCCAAGTACGCTTAGGTTGATCATGCTCAGCTGGGTGCACGTAAAAGCGTTGCGGAGTCAGCGGTAAGAAGGTGTCATCGTTTCTGGCGATGAGCGTGGAGCCATCGACCGTGGCGTCCTTGCCGACTAAAACGGACGTACAAGCCGAGAGATGCTTTGCGAATTTCATAATTAGTGGTCACTCCTTATTTTTTCTACGAATCATATTTTACCGCTTTTCCCAGCGCAAGACTAGCTTCGGCCTTAACCCGTGATAATGACAAAATGGTAACACTTTCAAAAAAGTGTTGACATTTAGAACAGATTGTCTAAAATAGAGTTGTATTCAATTGATAGGGATTTCACATAGACTAGCTTGTGAAGTACCCTTCAAAAAATCTTGTTTTGGGAGGCACCATCATGAAAGTCACAGTTGTTGGTTGTACACACGCAGGCACCTTTGCCATTAAGCAGATCTTAGCAGAACATCCAGACGCAGAAGTCACCGTTTACGAGAAGAACGATAACATCTCCTTCCTGTCATGTGGAATTGCTTTGTACCTCGGTGGAAAGGTTGCGGACCCCCAAGGTTTATTCTATTCCAGTCCTGAAGAACTCAAGAGTCTCGGCGCCAATGTTCAAATGAACCACAACGTGTTGAATATCGACCCTGACCAAAAGACAGTGACCGTTGAGAATATGAACACCCATGAACAAACAACGGCCGACTACGACAAGCTGGTCATGACCTCTGGTTCTTGGCCAATCGTACCCAAGATTCCGGGCATTGACGGCGACCACGTCAAGCTTTGCAAGAACTGGAACCACGCGCAAACGTTGATTGAAGACGCCAAATCAGCTAAGCACATCACCGTTATTGGTGCTGGCTATATTGGTGCCGAACTGGCTGAAGCCTACTCCACGACCGGCCATGATGTCACGCTGATCGACGCCATGGACCGCGTGATGCCCAAGTACTTTGATTCAGAATTCACGGACGTGATCGAACAAGACTACCGCGACAACAATGTCCAATTGGCCTTGGGCGAAACGGTTCAAAGCTTTACTGACACCGGTGATGGCGTAACCATCAAGACGGACAAGGGTAGTTACGACACGAATCTGGCCATCTTGTGCATTGGCTTCCGGCCAAACACGGGTCTCTTAAAGGGCAAGGTCGATATGGCCAAGAACGGCGCCATCATTACCGATGACTACATGCGTTCTTCTAACCCAGACATCTTCGCTGCCGGCGATAGTGCTGCGGTTCACTACAACCCAACGCACCAAAACGCCTACATTCCTTTGGCCACTAACGCGGTTCGCCAAGGCATCCTGGTCGGCAAGAACCTGGTCAAGCCAACCGTTAAGTACATGGGGACACAATCTTCTTCTGGCTTAGCCCTGTACGACCGGACCATCGTTTCCACCGGGTTGACGTTAGCTGCTGCCAAACAACAAGGCATCAACGCCGAACAAGTTATCGTCAAGGACAACTACCGGCCAGAATTCATGCCAACGACGGAACCCGTCTTGATGTCTCTGGTCTTTGACCCAGACAGTCGGCGGATCTTGGGTGGCGCCTTGATGAGTCGCTACGACGTCTCCCAATCAGCCAACACCCTTTCCGTTTGCATCCAAAACGAAAACACCATCGATGACTTGGCAATGGTCGACATGCTCTTCCAGCCAAACTTCGACCGGCCATTCAACTACCTGAACATCTTGGCACAAGCCGCTCAAGAAAAAGTGGCTAAGTTCCAACCCGCTGAGTAAGCCAATCATCAGTTAACTTAATCAACACCAAAAAGGTTGTGCGCATTCATTTGAGAACGCTGCACAACCTTTTTATCTGCACTCACGGGACATCGTTCAACAGCCACGTCACCGTACTGGCATACTTGCCGGACAGGGCCGCACTATTGACTTCGAGCAGTAAGCCGCTCTCTTCATCCCAGTCATCGACCACATTGGTGACCACGTCGGCGTCCGCGGCCTCCCCCTGGCTGATGGTGATGGGCGTGGTGCCAATCGGCGTGCGGTCGTCACCGTCATAATAACTCAGTGTCCCCGCCAGCGCCTGACCGTCTTGATTGATAAACGGCGTGCTGGTGACCTGCAGCGACCATTTGGCCCCGGCCTCACGGGTATCCAAAATGTCGACCTGCCAGTCCAGCGTGCGTTTGACCCGCTGGTGCGTGCCGGTCAGGGTCGTATCCGCAAAGGAGCTCTTATCCGCAACCGTCTGGAACACCAGTTGCCGGCTGACCGTAATGGTAAATTTCACCGTGTTAGACACGTTGCCGTACGGGTCTGAGACGGTGGTCAGCAATGTGTTCTGGCCGCTCTGCAAGTCACCCGCCGCCACGGTCACGTTGAAGCGACCACTGGACGGGTCATCGCCGGCGGTCATTTGTACGTCCGGACGCTTTTTTCCGTTCAGCGTGGTGTGGACCGTCATGTCCGGGTTGGTCAGGTCAACGCCCTCGGGCACCACGACCAGACCCTTCATGACCGCGTCTTCGTTGGCTTCAATCTGAACGCTACTCCCCGACAAGGAGGCCGCGTACAATTCCAGCGTCGGGTTCAGGGTGAACGCCGGCGTATCCGTTGTCACGACCCCGTTGACGGCACTGAAGGTACTGGCTACCGAGGCCACGGTGACCGGCGCCTTCAAATTGTTCGCCGTCCCCGTCAGACTGATGGTCGCGGTAGCATTGTCAGCGGACAGCGCCTGCGCGAGCTTGATTGTCACCTGGTTGTTCGTCAGCCCAGTCAGGTCGACGGTCGTCGTGGTGCCATCCGCAGCGGTAATCTTTCCCGCGTCAATCGTCAGCTGATCCGGAATCTGTAACTGGGCCTGCACCTCTTGCCAGTCTTGCTTGCCACTCAAGTATGCCAGGTCGTAATCCAATTGAATCGCATCCTGTCCCTTGATGCTGTCGCCATCGTGCACAACTTTGCCCATGGTGGTATCGGTCAGCGTCGCGGTCGCCTGCGCATCGACTAATCCTGGCACCTCTTCGACGACGACCAGGTTATTTTCGTAGCTGTCCCCGGTCGCTCCCGTGAAGCCCCATCGAACCTGACCCGTATGCTGCGGATCAATCTCGTCGAGGTCGAGCTTGGCCGTTTCTCGCAGACCCGTCTGCGCAGTCCCGGAAACCGGGTCCTTGTCATCAAAGGTGTACGTCATCTCCCGGGTATCCGCGTGCCAATCCAGGCTTAAATGGTGCCACGCCCCGTTGGCCAGCAACGTGTAGTCACCCTTCAACAGGCCAGCATGGGTCTGCGTCGCGTAGTAGCCAACACTGTAGAGCGGTAGCAGCGTGGTCGTCTTCACCATTTGGTAGCTACTCACCGCGGCCGGATAATTGTTGGCAATGTGTGGCCCAGCAATGCCGACGTCGAAGGAATCCGCGTCCCCAGCGTTGCCGTAGTTCGTCGAGGTGTTCAAATGCGTGTCAAATTCCAGCGCCCAACTATTTTGAATCGCCGTCGTCGCTAGCTTGTCGGGCGTTGTTTGCTTCTTATCCGTATCGACGCCCCAGACACCCAAGGTCTCGCCGGACACGTTCTTACCAAATTTTGGTGTGGCTGCTAAACCGCTTTCATCATTGTGCATCACAAATGCCATGCCGTCCGCGGCCTTCTTACCGGTGTTGCCGAAATACAACCACATTGAGGCCGACTGATCTTTCGTCAAATCAAAGACGTTATCTTCCGTCGACCACAGCGCACCGAATTGCTTCTTGCCGTTGTTCACCTTGGCCGCCTGCGTTCCCGTAATGGCGGGATTCGTGGTGCCGACCACCGCTGCCTGATTATTACTCGTGGTTCCCGGCACAAAAATGTTATCAAGGGAAATACCCTGCGGCGCTGTCTTCAACGCTTGATCATAATCCGCATCCGCCTGCCCCACGGCGCTGCCAGTAAGCAACAGTCCCAGACCAATCAACCACCCTAACCAATTCTTTTGCTTCATCGCAACCGCTCCTCTCCGTCCCCAAACGGTTGTGGGACTTAATCTCTGTCTGCCATAGTCATTTCGTTTACAGTGTAACAGAAATCTTTTTTTGCCGATTGCCCGACGCAAATTTCGAAGCCTTCCCTTCGAAATCTGACTTCACGGGTTGTGTCTTGGAGGTTAGATGGCGTATCCTGGCCGCCTTACCGTCCACTCCCATTACTTTTGCCAAACCAGTGCCTACGGCTGCCAGGGGTTCCACCTGCTATGGGGGACGGCTCCAGCCCAGGCGCGGGCTTCCACCTCGCTTTGAAGCCTTGCACAACCCGCAAGTCTCCAAAGGCGCCCCACGCTGTAGGCTGAGAAAAGACCTCAGCCAACACCGTCGACACAGCTGGCTACACCCCTGGCCTCCTCCGGCAGTATTGATCACTCAGTTGTCATTGGTATAACCGGGGCCAATACCCGCGGTAACACACCGCGTGGGCTGGATCAGTGGACTTGACCAGCATCACCGTAGCCGAGAGTCCGCTAGATATGAGTTCAGCCGTGGGAGTTCCCTTAGCGGCACGGGTCACGCCGGTTAGGGAACTGGTAACTCGGAGACGCGGGCTGCCGGCTCCGAGTTAAGGGGCGAGACCGCTTCTTGGCTCGCCTCGGCACCCACCGCGTTCCAACTCATATCTAGTGGACGGTAAGGCGGCCAAGTTGGCACAATACCCACGACAAAAAACCGCCGCAACGGCTGTCTCTGGAGAGGCGCGTTGCGGCGGTTGGGTTGCGATTAAAGTTTAGCGGTCAGTTCAACATCAGGGTACTTGTCCTTGAACCAGCGTTCGGCGAAGTGGTTTTCAAACAAGAACAGTGGCTCGCCATGGTTGTCTTTGACCAGTAGGTTCCGGGATGAGGACATCCGTTCGTCCAGTTGGTCCGGGTTGATCCAGCGAGCAGTCTTCTTGCCCATAGGTTCCATGACAACTTCTGAGTTGTATTCGTTTTGCATCCGGAATTGGAAGACTTCGAACTGCAACTGACCCACAGCTCCTAAGATGTAGTCCCCCGTCGAATACGACGTGTACAGCTGAACGGCCCCTTCTTGGACCAGCTGATTGATGCCCTTGTGGAAGGACTTTTGCTTCATCACGTTTTTCGCCGAAACCCGGACAAAGAGTTCTGGCGTAAATTGTGGGAGCTTTTCAAATTTAATCTTGTTCTTTCCGGTATAAATGGCATCCCCGATTTGGAAATTCCCCGTATCATAGAGCCCGATAATGTCACCGGCCACGGCCGTTTCGACATTTTCTCGGGTATCGGCCATGAACTCCGTCACGTTGGACAGCCGCAGCTTCTTGCCCGTCCGTTCCTGCGTGACATCCATGCCCCGGTCAAATTCACCCGAACAGATTCGCACAAACGCGATCCGGTCCCGGTGATGTGGGTTCATGTTGGCTTGAATCTTGAAGACAAAACCAGAGAATTCTGGATCGGTCGGTGCCACGTCCGTATCTTCTTCGGTGTGGTGACTGGCTGGCTTCGGCGCGTACTCCAGGTACGTTTCCAAGAACGTTTTAACCCCAAAGTCGGCCAAGGCAGAGCCGAAGAAGACCGGCGTTTGATCCCCGCTGGCAATCTTGGCCTCGTCAAATTGGTTACCGGCTTCACCGATCAATTCCATGTTGTCCTTGGCGTCTTGGTACCAGCTATCCTCTTCCAAGGCATTGGGTTCGGCTAATTCACCATCTGCTTTTAATGGCAGGTATTGGTGTTTTTCGTCATCGGGCCGGAACAACGCCACACGTTGGTGGTAGCGGTCGTACAGGCCCTTCAATTCCTTACCCATCCCGATCGGCCAGTTCATTGGGTAGCCTTCGATGCCCAAGACATCTTCCAGCTCAGCAATCAGGTCCATTGGGTCGCGGCCATCCCGGTCCAACTTGTTCATGAAGGTAAAGATCGGAATGCCCCGCATCTTACAGATCTGGAATAGCTTCTTGGTCTGCGGTTCGATCCCTTTGGCAGAGTCGATGACCATGACCGCGGAGTCCACAGCCATCAGTGTCCGGTACGTATCTTCAGAGAAATCTTCGTGCCCAGGGGTATCCAAAATGTTGATGCGCTTGCCTTGGTAGTCAAATTGCATCACGGAACTGGTCACGGAGATGCCCCGCTTTTGTTCAATTTCCATCCAGTCAGACTTGGCAAAGTTGCCACTCTTCCGGGCCTTAACGGTACCGGCCTCGCGGACCACGCCCCCAAACAACAGCAGCTGTTCGGTAATCGTCGTCTTCCCGGCATCGGGGTGAGAGATGATGGCAAACGTCCGGCGTTTATCCACCGCTGACGCTAAAGTTTTTTCACTCATATTTTTTCCTCACAAAATTTTTTTAGTATTTAGAGTCTCATTTAAGTTTAAAGGTCACAGCTAGTAATTTTAACACATTTAGCAGGGAGTTGAAAGCTATCGGCCGGTGACAGACCGGGGGTACCTGGCCTCGACGTCCTTCCGCCAACCGCTCGTAACACCCACGCCAACTAGACAGTTCCGCCACCCCGTCATTGTTTCTAGACCTGGTTCGCTAGTCAACTGGATTTCGTGGTATGATTAGAGAATGAAGTTTATTTTAGAAACGGGTGAAATTATGTCGGCGTCTACAGAAGCCTTACTCATTGAAATCGTCTTTGGTGTCGGGGCCCTGGTGGTCCTGGGTGGCCTGGCTGGGCTGCTCATCGCGCGGACCAAGCACCAACCGTTGCGCCCCACTATGTCCGTGATTCTCTGCGGCGCGGGGCTAGCGGTGATTGCGCTCTTGCTCAACAATCTCTTGTTCAGGAGCTACGACCACGTCCAATTAAAAAAGAATCAATATTACGAGGTCACGAGTCTGACCACTAACATGAAACAATCCCTGGCCAGCAGCCGAACGGCCAATCAACCGATCAGTCCCCAGTCGAAAAAGGCTAGCAAGAATGTGACCTATCTGGTCAAAAACCTCAAGCAACCGTCCCGTGCACTGCGCTTGGCCAAGGACGCCCAGCACCAGCTCACCACGGTCAAGCGGCCAGATGTCAATTTGGTTCGTCACAATTACCGGCTGATCTTGCGCACCTACTTCAAGCAGGCCGGCATCACGACTGACCAGGTCGACCAGCTGACCACCCACGCTTACCGACAAGCCACCAGCTACCGTTAGTTCCGTCAGTGGTCTCCGGCGACATCATCGGACCTGGCCGCCTACCGTTACGTGAAACTCTAGGCTGGAACGCTGGGGGAGGACGGGCCGAGCCAAGGTCTCGACCCTTGCTTTGAGCCGAAAATCACGTCTCAAAGTCACCAATTTGCCAGCAAAAGCGCTGGTAAATTCCCCGGCTGAGCCTAGATTTCACTTCACTCACGGCTAAAATGGATTGACTCACCAACAACAGGCTGCACTCATGGCGATAGCCAATCACACACTACGATAAAATAAAACTGCAGGTATCCACGTCAGCGTGGTTGCCTGCAGTTTTGTTTACATTAATTTTTGACCGTTACCATCCGGCAAAGCTGGCAACCAGCGTGGTGACTGTCCGAAGCCACAGTCTGCGAGGCATCAACCATCACGGACTTAACATACATGACAGACAATTCACCACCGTAGCCGAGAGTTCGCTAAAGATGGGCTCAGCCGTGGGAGTTTTCTCAGAGGCATGGGACCCATGCTTCTGAGATAAACTGGCGTCTTTGAGACGCGAACTTCGGCTCAAAGGCGAGGTGTCGAGACCGCACTGTGGCTCGACCCGTCCGCCCACAGCGTACCGGCCCATCTTTAGCGAACGGTAAGGCGGTCAGCCCACACACATCGTCAGCCCTGCTGCCCCAAAGGCATTAAACGTTCTTTTCAATCTGTTGGACCACGTAGTTGACGATCTTCAGGGAGCTCAGCCCGTCGTCGATGGCACAGAAGCGGCGGTAGAAGTCCATGAACTTCTGGTTGCCGCTCATGTCTGGCGTCTGGAGCTTCTCGCCGATCATGTCGAGCAATTGCGTTTCGTTATGGGCAATCTCACCCGGCAAGTCCTTTTCGTAATCGAGGTAGAAGCCCCGCAGTTCATCCTTGTACATGTGATAATCATACGGGTAGAACAGGATTGGCCGCTTCAGGTAAGCGAAGTCGAAGAAGACGGAAGAGTAATCCGTGATCAGCATGTCTGAGATCAGGTACAGCTCAGAGATATCGGGATGGTTAGATAGGTCGAAAACGACCCCTTCGTACCCACTGATATCCAAGGCGTTAGAAATCAGATAGTGCATCCGCAGAACTAAGACCGCGTCTTGCCCAAATTTCTCCCGGAAATCATCCAGTGAGAATGGCAATTCGAAGGTGTACTTTCCCTTCTCAGCGAACTGGTTATCCCGGTAAGTTGGTGCGTACAAGACGACCTTCTTATCCAACGGAATCCCCAGCCGTTGCTTCAAAGCGACCACGTCTTCTGGCGTACTGTTGATGAGTTCGTCATTTCGTGGATAACCGACCTTTAAGATCTGGTTGTTAAACCCAAAGGCTGACCGGAAAATCCGCGTCGAGTAATCGTTGGGCGAAACCAAGGCATCCCAGCGGTTGGCTTCCTTCACGAAGTTGGCGTGATACTTGGCCGTCGTGGTGCCGGGCATTGACACGTTTTCAATGTCCAAGCCCAACTTCTTGAGCGGCGTCCCGTGCCAGGTCTGGATGTAAGTCACATAGTTGGGCTTACGAACCCAGGCTGGGAAGCGAGCGTTACTGATCCAGAAGCTGGCCTTTTCCAGCGTCCGGACCCACTTGGCCGTCCGTCGCACGACAAACGGGATTTGGTTTTCCCGACAGAACTTCTTCTGTGACTTGTCGATCGACCAAACAAAGTTGAAGCCCGGATACAACTGGACGAACAGCCGGTAAATAGCGTATGGTGAATCACTGACTTGCCGACCCCCGAAACTTTCAAAGATCAAAGTTGGTTGCTCAAATGGCCGGTGGCCCCGCTTGAACAGGCGCCGCATGTAGGCCAAGTTGACCTTGTCCATTAACAGTGACAACAGCTTAGTCGCACCGCCGACCTTGCCAGGTACGTTTGCCAAACGTTGCGGCAGCGTTGGGGCCGCCATTTCCTGAATGCGAATCCCGTTGTCAAAGCGCTTTTGCACTAAGATCAGCCGGTGGCCCGCCGTAATCGCTTGCGTCACTTGACCAGCCAAAGACTTGGCCAAGATGACCCGTTGTTCCAGGTCTTCACCCGCTACGGTCGAGCGAATGAATAGCTGTTGGGTGCTGTCTCGTGGCAGATCAGACAACGGAATAGCCCCCGTAAACAAGCCGTGTAGGCTCATATGCGTGATTGGCCATTCTGCGGAACTGGCTTGCTTTTCATTTTTCAAGACCAACCGCTGATTTTCAATCGCCTGGCCGTTGAGACGGCTGCGACCGATGACCTGTAGCTGATCATCTTGCAAGTTGATCGCGCTGATGGTGAATTCCGTTTCTGCTTGTTGCGTGTGCAGATTGAACAGCGCCATCCCCTCGGCATCGCTGTTGACCTGATAGAAGCTGGTCAACGTTAATTGGTGCCGGTCACTGAGGTATTCACTTTCGACTTGAATCAAGCCGCGAGTGTTTTGTTGCCGAATATTTAAGTATAGTTCCCAACTGAACTCACTTTGTTCTGAGCCCGGGATCTGCAGGTCTGCGGCGTCGAGACGAATCCGTACCACTTCCGCACTGACGACCTTGCTGATGGGAACGGTGATCGACGCCTTGGTGTTTTTTTCCAAGAAGGTGACCGCTAAATCATCAAACGGTTCCGGCACGTCGATCAGTTCAAGTTCGAGTTCCTGTAAATTCTTTTTATGATGTAATCCAGATAAAATCGCACGCACGATGGAAAAACTCCTTAGTAATTAAAAATCAGCTGGTTCGGCATTTGCGGTGAAATGGCGGCGTTGATCGCCAAGTCCACGTAAAGTCGGGTCTCTGCGGTCAACAAGTGGCTCAAAACCGCTTGGTAGAAGGTATACAGGTCATCAAAACGCCGGTAGTTCGAGTAAGCCAAGACCCCATAGTAGGTCTCCGTGGCCGATACGATCGAGGTGTGGTCCACGGTGGCGGCTTCGGCCTTGTTCCGTTGACGCTGGGTCATGTTGGCCATAGCCGCATTTTGTTTGGCATCCGCAAATTCTGTGGCCATCATGGCGGACGCGTTACTCAAATTAAAGACGTGATTGATTGGCCGTTCGTGCCGGACGAAGCGCAAGACGGCTTCTCCCTTGGCGTTCAACACGTAACTGGTCTGGGCAACTTCGTCCGTGATCTTTTCGATTCCCACGACTTGACCGTCCAAGCCATACGTATCGATCTGAGACAACTGATCGGCACGGTATTGCCGCAAGACTGTGGGCGTCTCGTCGTCGATCTGCCGCAGCTCTGCGACCAAGTGCCCCGCATCCAGGTAACGCTTGACCTGTTCTTGATTGTCAGCGAACAAGCGCTCATCGTAGTTGGTCAGGGTTGGCGTATTGCGTTCACCACTGGTCAGCTTTAGGCCTTGTTCTTCTTGATACAGGTCGGCTAAGGTTACCAGGTTCACGTCACTGACGCCCGGGTTCTTTTTGGCCAACCGGTTCAAGAAGGTCCGCACTTTCCAGGTTGCTTCAAAGTCGACCAGTGCGACTAACACGCTAACTGCCACACCCTGCTTGACCGCCTGCAATAATTGCTGCGTGAAATTGGGCTTATGCATCCCATTTAACGACGTCACTAAAAAAATAATCTGTTGCATTCCTCTGCCTCCGTCTGCGCTCTAATAAGAAAAAATCCCTAGTCAACGACTAAGGATTCTCACCAACACTACTCTTTTTCCTTCCAGTCTTCCTCGTCTGATAGGCCTAAGTCGTGCTTGATTTTAGTCGTGGAAATGCCTTCTGTCCGTGGTAAGTAAACCACTTCACAGTAGTCCTTCAAGAAGTCAAACTTGCCTTTCCAGTCGTCACCCATGACGAAGATATCAATATCATTATCTTGGACGTCGCGAATCTTCTGGTCCCAAGTGGTTTCTGGGATCACGTGGTCCACGTACTTAATGGCTTCGAGGATGTACTTACGGTCTTCATAAGACGTGTAAGCCCGCTTGCCCTTCTCGGCGTTGAATTCATCAGAAGACACGCACACTGTCAAATCATCACCCAAGGCTTTCGCCCGCTTCAATAACCGAATGTGACCCTTATGTAACAGATCAAACGTCCCGTACGTAATTACTTTTTTCATGTAGACTCTCCTACTTTATCTGGTTAATTTTCCCCACCACAGTCTGCAGGGGGCGCAAAAAAATTCCAATAACAATCTAAATAGTAGCATATTCAGCGGTCACGTCAACTTCAAACCGCAAACGTTACGCAATTCTTGAGAAATTTGACCGCTCACAGCGCGGATTTCTTCGTGTGATCCAACTGCCAAATACTGTAAAGATACTGAACAATCGTCTTCACCACGGCATACAACGGAATCGCTAAGATCATCCCCAGTAGCCCGGCAATATTTCCCGCCGCTAATAAAATAATAATAATCGTCAGCGGATGAATCTGTAAGCTTTTGCCAATGATGTTGGGGTACACCAAGTTGCCGTCGATCTGTTGGACCACCACGACCACGATGATCACGTAGAGCACCAGGCTGGTACTGCTAGCAAACGCGACGATCAGTGCTGGTAAGATACCGATGTAAGGCCCAACGTAGGGAATCAGGTTACAGATGCCGGCGAATAAGCCCAGCAACAACGCATATTTCTCGCCGACCAGGAAGTAACCGATGGCCGTAAAGCTCCCGACGAACAGGCACTCAATGATTTGTCCCCCCACGTAGCGGGCAATCGTCTTGTTCATCCGGCCAAGTAGCTCGGCAATCTGGTCGCCGTGTCTTTCGGGCAACCAGCTGCGAATGGCTGGCATGAACTTGTCGCCATCCTTGAGCATGTAGAACAGCATGACAGGCACTGTAACGGCCGTGACGGTCACCGTGGTCACTGTTCCAATGATCGAGCCAATGCCGCTGGTAAGGCCATTCATGAAGCTCTGAGCGTACTTGGCGAAGGCTGACTGGAGTTGACTGAGGTATTTGGTGAAATCAATATCCTTGAACGCCGGTTGACTGATGAATTTACTCAAGACGGTCTCGGTGGACTTGGCAAAGCCTGGAATATTGCCGATCAAGTTGGTAATCTGCGTGGCCAGCCGGGGAATCAGCCACATCCCACCAGCGACTAATATCAACACCAGCAGTAGGAACACCAGAGCCACGGCACCGGTCCGATTGATGTGAAATTTCCGCCAACGTACCTTCTCCAACAGCTTGACTAAGGGATTCAACAGGTAGAACAACACCCCGGATAACAGGAGCGGTGCGAAAATCGTCGACAGAAAGACCCCAATTGGGGAGAACAGAAAACTGATTTGCGTACAGACCCAGATCAACGCGGCCACGATCAACAATTCCAGTGACCAAAACATGATCCGCGAGTTGGCAACCCATTTCATAGCGGGCGCTCCCTTCGTTTTACCAGCCCAGAAGGCCGGCCTCATTTTTAGAAAAAAGGAGCGAGCCACGAATGGACTTGCTCCTGGTAGTACGGAAGACAACTCTTACTGATCATTCGAGCGTCGAAGTAACTCCTGATAACGTTGGTACCAGAGATCGACGTAGGCTTGGGAAAAAGGCCCCTTATGATGATTGATCCAATCGACCAAGGTCAACACGTTGGCCTTCAAGATACGATCGGTCGCCTCACCATACTGCCACCGCTGACTGAAATCTTCATACTCGTCAACGTCGAGCAGGCGCTTTTCACCATCCGGAAACACCTTCACGTCGAGATCATAATCAATGTATTTGAGCGCTTCTTTATCCAAAACGTACGGGGATGCCAAGTTACAGTAATACGATACCCCGTTATCCCGAATCATCGCAACAATGTTGAACCAATAATGCTTATGAAAATAAACGATAGCGGGCTCACGTGTCACCCACCGCCGCCCATCGTCTTCGGTGACCAGTGTGTGGTCATTGACGCCGATGAGGGCATTTTCGCTTGTTTTGAGTACCATAGTGTCGCGCCAAGTTCGATGCAAACTTCCGTCGTGCTTGTAGCTTTTGATCGTAATGAAGTCGCCTTCCTTAGGTCCTCTAGCTTCGCGCGTCATGTCTAAACCCTACTTTCTAAGTAACGGGTAACTATAAAAATTCACTCAATATTATACCAGATTAAGGCTCCCTTGAATAGGTTCAGACCGATTCTCCTGAACAAATTCTTATGGCTACCTTAAACTGACGTGGTAAAACGAATCATTTGTGGTGAGACTGTTCGTACTGGCTGCCTGCCGTCCGTCAAATGTGGGGCGGGACGCTGTGGGCGGACGGGGCGAGCCAAAATGCGGTCTCGCCGCCTTGCCTTTGAGCCGAAACCCACGTCTCAAAGACACCAGTTACCTCACCAGCCAAGACCGCTGGCAAGGCAACTCCCACGGCTGACCCGTATTTGACAGACTCTCTGCTACTGGAGTGGTTGCTAGTCAACAATTTGCTTAGCCTGGCGTGTCACCTTACTATTGCGCCGGGGGTAACACGCAGTTCCAATAAGTACCAATCTGCCAGAGACCTTCTGGCTTCACTAATTTTAGTAGTCAGACTGCTATCCAATCAGAACCTAATAGCTTAATCAGCCCCTTAGCTTTCGAACAGTCACTTGCCAAACGACGTCATCAAGTGCAGTATTAACTTAAAATCTAAAAAAAGCGAGGTAAAACACTATGGCACAAGCACCTCTAAGCTCCTTCGAACCCATGATTCCCCAAGTCGCTGAACTCTTGGCCGATGACCCCAAGTTAACAGCCTTCTTTAACGACCTGACCGTCGGCTACCAACGCGAATGGGCCCGCTACATCTTCGGCGCCAAGGCCGATGCCACCAAGCAACGGCACATCGCCGACATGCGCCAGATTCTGGCCGCGGGCTACAAGTCCAAGCGCGCTTACGGCAGTCGGCCCAAGGCTTAGGCCGACTGCTGACTGATGAAATTGGTGAAACCAGTTGCCTACGGCTGCCAGGGGTTCCGCCTGCTCTGGGGGACGCCTCCAGCCTGAGAAGCGGGCTTCCACCTCGCTTGAAAGCCTCGCCAGAATCGCGAGTCTCCCAAGTCGCCCCACGCTGTAGGCTGAGACAAAACCTCAGCCAACACCGTCGACACAGCTGGCTACACCCCTGGCCTCCTCCGGCATGATAGCGGGACTCAGCAACACGGCGCAATCGTCGTCCAGTCTAACAACTCCTTCGAGAAACTAGCGTTGTGGACACACGATTGTCAGGGTAAGCACAACCGTAGCCGAGAGTTCGCCAAATATGAGCTCAGCCGTGGGGTTCCCTTAGCAGCGCTTTTCGCTGGTTAGGGAACGGCGACTTTGAGACGTGTTCTTCGGCTCAAAGCGAGAGTCGAGACCGAACTTTGGCTCGACCGTCCGCCCACAGCGTTCCAGTCTCATATTTGGCGAACGGTAGGCGGACAACACAAACCGTTTCACCTATCACGCTCACCAGCGTTCAGATATCATACAGCAAACACCCCTAGTTACTGGCATTTTGCCTGTAACTAGGGGTGCTTTTTTACCTTTCAAATTGGCTAACCCACACTAAATACCAGAACCCTAGGTTGCCTTAGCAACAAGCGGCCATTCTCCCCCACCGTAGCCCAGATTGGACGAACGGTAAGGCGACCAGCATGCGCAAGTCTGACTGCTAATTCTTAAGCTGGCCGGATTCGAGGAGGTTCCAGATCTGGATGGCCGGCGTCTGTGCCAGTTGATTGGCCCGGTAGTAGTTGGTCAACAGGACCACGGCGTCTTGGCCGTCCTTGCTGACGAGTGCCGTGGCCTCATAGCCATACGCCAAGCCGTGCACCCGGATGTAGCCCGGGTAAACGTAGGCCCCGCCGCCATACATCGACGACGATCCCGGTGTCAGTAAGACGTTGACGTCACTTTGCGGGTACAATTTACCCAGCAACATGTTCCGCTCGCCCACGTACAGGTCGTGCGCGGACATGTAGACTTGCCCGGTCCCAAACTGGTAGAGCATCGAGGCCCGCGACTCTGGATACTCTGAATCGTAATTGGTGCCCACGTCGCTCGCATTATTATTTTGATACCCCTGTGAGAAGGCCTTGCGGTGTGCCATGTTGAAGACGAAGCCCGTGTGCTGTAAGTGCCACGGTTCGATGATGTTTTCCGTGAAGTATTGCCGGTAACTTTCCCCGGTGACCTGCTGGATGATACCTGCCAGCAGCATGAAGTTGACCGGTGCGTAGTTCCACTTGCCAATATTTTGGGGCTGACTAATAATGTGGTGCAAAATGAACTTGATCATGCCGTCTTCTGAATTCAGTGAATTCGGAAAGGCTTCCAGTGACAGCCCACTCTTCATGTCCAACATGTCCCGCAAGGTAATGCGCGGCGCCCCATTGATCTGGGGATAGTACTTCGATAATGGATCGCTCAGTGACAATTTCTGTTCCGCAGCCAGTTTCATGATCAAGCCAGCCGTAAAGGACTTCTGCACGGAGGCCAACTGATAAATGCTGTTGATGCCATTTTTCTTTTGCTCACTGGCCCGGGCATAGCCGAATCCTTGCTCATACATGGTCTGGCCCGAATGCACGACCAATGCCGTTCCCACGAACCGGTTGGCCCGTAAAATGGCGTCGATCTGCCGGGTGGCCGCCGTCACCTTTGGCTTGACGGTCTTTTTCTTGGCCGGCTTTTTGGCCTTAGGCTTCGGTTTGGGCTTGGGTTTGACGACTGAACTACTCGTCGCTGCCGGTTCCGCGTGACTCTGCGTTTGCCCGTTGAACCACCAAGCCAAGCCGCCCCCAATGCCTAAAATCATCCCCAAAGATACCAGGATGCCCAACGTTCTCTTCCGCATGACAACTCCCCCTTACTCTTTGTTGCTGCCTACTCCGCCGATTCCCCTAAATCAGCCAACCACTGACTAATATCGTCCAGCTGAAAGCCTTTGCGATACAACGTCTGTTTGGTCTTATATTTGCGTTCTGACGGACTCAACGCCCGATACCGCCGCCAGATCTTTTCACCTTGCTTGACCAGTAGCTCGTGTTGCTGATCAAGGTCGGGAGTCAGGTCCAGGCTGGCAATCATTTGACCGGCCTCATCGTTATTGAAGCCGCGGGTGATCAGCCCCTGGCGAATCTTCTGTTGCTGGGTACCAAAGGCCTGGCGATGGTAACGCTTGGCCAGCTTCTCCGCCGCAGCCGTCCCCACGGCTAAGCGGTCTTCTGGCGTGTACAAGACCAACGCATCATCGATTAATTTCTCGCCCACACCCTTCTGCCGCAAATGCTGACGGATCACCCGCGGACCTTTATCGCCCGTGTGCATCATGGTCCGCACGTAACTGGCGGCGTAATGGGCATCGTCCACCAGATTTAGTTCCCGTAATTTCTGAAACGTTAACGTGATTGTCTCTTCTGGAATCTCCAGTTCGACTAATTTATCATGAATTTCCTTTTCCGTTCGCAACTGATTGGACAGGTAATCCAACGCACGATTGTACGCCTTGGAAACGTTGTCCGCATCCACCAGCTGCGTTTCCAAGTCCTTGGTGATCTCCATGCCCTTGTACAGGCGAAAATCAATCAGGACACTTTCGCTGACCGGAAACGCGTAAGCGCCGTCAACGTATACGTTATAACGGCCGCTATTTTTCTTCTGGGCCTCAATCATGGTAATGACGGCCATTAAAGTCACATCCTTCGTTAAAAATCGACTCACTCTTTCACTTGTTCTGGCACCATTTTACCAGTTCTACCGGGGGTGTGGGAAGCAGAGTGCCAGATTTGTTAGTCAATCATCTTTTCGCGGGACACACGGTCATTTCCCCCAACCGTTCCTAGTCACCGCCACGGCAACCTGTTATAATTAACGGCAAACACGGGTTTAACCGCTAAGGAGTGAAGCGTATGGTATCAGCACAAGTAGTCTTTGCCACCATCACTGGCAACAATGAAGACGTGGCCGACATTGTCACGGAAAAGTTAGAGGACCTCGGCTGTCAGGTCAAGGAAACGGAAATCTCACAGACCGACGCCGCCGAATTTGAAAACGTGGACATCTGTGTGGTCTGCGCCTACACCTACGACGAAGGGTCACTCCCCGATGAAGGGATGGACTTCTACGAGGATTTGCAAGACCTCGACCTCACAGGAAAGGTTTACGGCGTGGCCGGGTCCGGCGACACCTTCTACGGCGAGTACTACAACACCACCGTTGACCACTTCGAAAACACCTTCCAAAAGACGGGCGCTACCCGCGGTGCGGCACCAGTCAAAATCAACCTGGCTCCCGACCAAGCGGCCATCGACCAGTTGGACGCCATGGCCCAACAGCTGGTTGACACCTACCATCAGACACAACACTAAGTTAATGACAAAATAGACCAGACGAATTGCCGTCTGGTCTATTTTGCGTTCACCCGCTTACTTGGATGATTTATTTTTCAAATGATATTTGCGATACTTCAGGAGATTGGGAATCGCTAGGGCCTGCTGTTCTTCGATGGCACCGACGATCAATTCCTGGATGGCGGCGTTTAGAACCGCCCCAAACATCAGGATCAAGCCGGTGAAGTCCAACCAGAACATTAAGAAGATGAAGGTCCCAATGGTTTTGTAGCTGTCAATATTGTGGGCAAAATACTTCACGTAGATCGAGAAGACTTGCGACAACAGCAACCAGCCCACCGTTGCGACCAGCGCACCTGGCCACACGAAGCGCCATTTTAATTTGGCGTTGGGCACGAAGTAAAACAGAATCATCAAGACGATGAAGACCACGAAAAATGTCAGTGGCCATTTCAAGGCGTTGACGTAGGCCAAGATAGCACTGGGCAAATGCAGTAACGGCGTTAATTTTTCCAAAACGATTTGGCCGAAACTAAAGAAGATCATCAGTGCAAACAGGAGCGCAATCAGCGCCACCATCCAAATGAAGGCCACGATTCGGTTGACCAGTGCATTTTGATTCTTCGCCACCCCATAGGCCCGGTTCACCGTGCGTTGAAACGCCGCAACCGCCCGGGATGATGACCAGATGGAGACGATGACCCCAATGGACAAGACGCCCCCGCTCCGGTTATTGAGAAACGAATGGATGATTGGCTCCAGCATATCGAAAATGCTCTCCGGTACCATGGGCTCAATGCTGGCCAGCACCGTGCTGGTTTGAATGTTCAGATAAGGTAAAAGACTAGCTAGCACCAGCAGCGCGGGAAACATCGACAGCAACGTATAGTAAGCCAGGACCACGGCCGAGTCTGAGACGTTGGCCATGGTGTAGTGCTTGGTGATGGTCATGTAGATGCGTTTGAGTTGCGCACCTCGCTTACGCCACTGAGTGGTCACGGTCGGATGGCTCCCTTCTTGGTTTAATTTGATTGGATTCAGCTTGGATTGTAGCAGTGTCCTCGCTGACCGCCTACCGTCCGCCAAATATGGGTCGGAACGCGGTGGGCGGACCGGACCGAGCCTGAGAAACGGTCTCGGCCTCGCTTTGAGCCGAAGACCGCGTCTCAAAGACGCCAGTTACCTAAGCGGCATGAATCGCGCCACTAAGGCAACTCCCACGGCTGAGCCCATATTTGGCAGACTCCCAGCTACAAGAGTACTTGCCAGTAACAATTAGTGTAGCCCCAGCTAGCTCTACTAAGCCCAACACAGGGCTACACTGATAAGCACTAACTGGCCGGCGTAAACTCCTGGTCTCACTAATTTTAGCGGACAGAACACTGTCGTTCTGGAAATCAACGCGTTAAGTCTACTTTTAATCTTTTGTCTGTAGCCTTAAAACGACCCATAGTCCTCAGCGAACTTGAGCGTACCAATCATCTTTTCCAGTGTCTTACGGCTGAAGCGCACCCGTTTGGCCTGACGGAATGACTCGATGAACGTCTTCAAGTCTTCGTAGTTCGCCACCGCTGTACAGTTGTAGGCGTCGTGGGCGTTGAGCTTGGTCTTGTTCCCCACGACTAATGAATTGCTCCGGTCATAACGGTCGTAATAATTATAATAAACTAACGGCTTCACGAAGTCGATGATCCGATCGTTTTTATTTTCCAATTGCTTGTGCATCGTGATTTCACTATTGATGTAGCGCACCAGCAATTTGGAAGACAATTCCGCTTGGGTCGCCGGGTTACTGATGCCCGTGTGCAGCGTGATGGACCGTTGGCCACGGCCTTCTTGTTCCAGACTCATGGTGTAGCCCTGCGTCAGTGATTCATTTTCTTCCGACAGATTCGGCAAGAAGAACCGGTCGAGCCGGTTGGTCAGAGCCTTAGCCGTATCCTTTTCTCGGCTCCCTAGGTTGACGCCAGAAAAGTCGTCCAGGCTGGAAGAAAAGATTTCTTCGGACAGATCATGGAAGATCATCCCCCGCCAGTACTTGCTTTCCACGTTGATGACGCCAAACGATGTCACTAGTAAGTTGTCGATCTGCATGACGCGCCAGGAATCGCCGTCGTTCATTTCCTGGGTCACGGGATTCTTGACTTTGTTGGCGAAATGCACGTTGCGCAAGATCTTATAGTCAAAGCGCTCGTTGTGCTTCTTCGCGGCCAAATGAATGTCACGCATGATTTCTGATAATTGTTCTGTGGTCTTAATCTCGGCCCGGTCATATGCCGTCTCAGCCATTCGCATTGCCCCCATTAATCGCCGCTTCGATGGCAGCTAAAATTCGTTCTGACGCATGACCATCCCCGTAAGGATTCTTGGCCTGCGCCATTTGGTCGTACGCCGCCTGATCAGTGAGCAGTGTTTCCATGGCTGCCGTGACCTTGGCAGGATCGGTGCCGACCAACTTCAACGTCCCGTTCGTGACCCCTTCCGGCCGCTCCGTGGTGTCACGCAAGACCAGAACGGGTTTGTTCAGGGACGGGGCTTCTTCCTGGACCCCACCGGAATCCGTCATGATGAAGTAACTCCGCGCGGCCAGGTTATGGAAATCAACCACATCCAGCGGGTCGATCAGGTGAATCCGGTCCATGCCGTCTAATTCTTCATGAGCCGCAGCCTGAACCACAGGGCTCAAATGCACGGGATAAACCAGCTCGATATCCGGATGGTTCGTCACGACCTGCCGCACAGCCTTGAAGACCGCGTGCATTGGTGCGCCTTGGTTCTCCCGCCGGTGCATGGTCATCAAGATCATGTGGTGCCCGGCCTGGACCTGATCCAAGACGGCGTGGTGATAGTTGGGGTCGACCGTTTGCTTCAAGGCATCGATTGCGGTGTTCCCAGTGACGGAAATATGGTCGTCCGGATGGGCCTGTTTCAACAGGTTTTGCCGCGACAATTCCGTTGGCGCAAAGTACAGGTCGCTCAAAATATCCGTCAGTTGCCGATTCATTTCTTCTGGGAACGGCGAGTACTTGTCCCAGGTCCGCAAGCCAGCTTCCACGTGGCCCAGCATGGTTTGGTGGTAAAAGGCGCTGATGCTAGCCGCAAAGGTCGTGGTCGTGTCGCCGTGGACCAGTACGATGTCTGGCTTAGCGTCATCGATGACCGTATCTAACTTGGTCAGGACCCGCGTCGTGATGTCACTCAGCGTCTGCTTGGGCCGCATGATATTCAGATCATAATCTGGGGTAATCTTGAAAATGTCCAGCACTTGGTCCAGCATCTCTCTGTGTTGCGCCGTTACCACCGTGATTGGGGTAAATTCGGCTGGTCGTTGCTGCATGGCCAAGATGATTGGGGCCATTTTAATCGCTTCGGGACGTGTCCCAAAGACCGTCATTACTTTAATTGGTTTTGTCACAATCTCTCCTCCAAGTGGTGTTGATTAGGTCAATTATAGCAGATGCCACTCGCCCATGTTATTAATTCCCGTATTTTACCAGAAATGCTACACTGGTCTCGAAGTCTTTGCCGCAGACGTCTGCGTGGCTATCCCGTGGTCCTCCGCTTTTCACCCACTAATCAGTCATTGTCGCGAACTTTTAAGGGAAATGTCATGGTCAGCCCCTAACATTTGAGGTAAGATAGTATCGTTGTGTGAAAGGAATGTCTAAGCATGAAAAAAATCAGTCTGGTCGTTCCTTGCTATAATGAGGAGGAGTCAATTCCATTATTTTACCGAACTGTTAGCAAGGTGATCGACTCAATGAACACCCCTACCCCGACGGTAACGCCGGAATACATTTTCGTGGATGATGGGTCTAGTGACCACACCCTGAAGGAAATGAAAGAGTTACACCAAAATCATCCGGAGACCGTCCACTACCGGTCGTTCTCCCGGAACTTTGGCAAGGAATCGGCGCTTGCTGCGGGATTACAAGCCACGACCGGGGAAATGGTCGCAGTCATGGACGTCGATTTGCAGGATCCACCGGAGTTATTGCCGAAAATGTTCGCGCTCATCGAAAACGAGGGCTACGACTGTGTCGGCACGATTCAAAAGGAGCGGCGCGGCCAAAGCAAGCTGCGGGCTTTCTTGTCCAGCAGCTTCTACCGGGTCATCAATAAGATCTCAGATGTCCGGATCGAACCCAACGCGCGGGACTATCGGTTAATGACCCGCCAATTTGTGGACACCGTTATTTCATTGCCGGAATTCAACCGCTTCTCCAAGGGTATCTTCAGTTGGGTCGGTTTTAAAGCCACCTACCTGACCTACGAGAGCCAACCACGGGCGGCCGGGACCACGCACTGGAACTTGCGGCAGTTGTTTGCCTACTCCATTGAAGGCATCATCGACTTCTCTAACGCACCATTGCGACTCGCCACCTGGGTCGGCAGTATTTCCTTTATCCTGTCGATCTTCGGGTTGCTGTTCGTCATTATCCGGGCCTTGACCGTTGGTGGTGCCGTGGCTGGCTGGCCTTCACTGGTTGCCATTCTGCTCTTCATCGGCGGCATTCAGTTGTTCTGTCTGGGGATTCTCGGGCAGTATATCAACAAGATTTACTTGGAAACGAAACACCGGCCAAAGTACATCGTCCGGGAAGAAAAATAACTGCTTATTGGAGTTTGGACAAAATCGTCCGAACTCCTTTTTTGTGCCTGACATTGTATTAACTGACCGCCTCCTGTCCGCCAAATATGAGCCGGAACGCGGTGGGCGGCGGGACGAGCCAAAGTACGGTCTCGTCTCCTCGACTTTGAGCCGAAAGACCACGTCTCAAAATCGCCAGTTTCCTAACCGGCATGGAACGTGCCGCTAAGGAAACTCCCACGGCTGAGCACATATTTGGCGGACTTCCGGCTACGAAGATGTTTCACTGCCAATAGGTTAGTCCTTGGCAACAGGTAAACTACAATCAGATCTGACTCAACTCGAGGTTATTGACGAGCATCAAACAGTATTCGTGTCGATTCAGTTTGCGAACCATCGCTTCCTGAGCTGGCCGTCTGCCGTCCGTCAATAACAATTGGCTTAGTCCCAGGTAGTAACTACTTTATCAACTAACTCCAGGTCCAACATAGTGTGACTGACACGTACTACCCTGGCTGACGCAGGCTCCTGGTTTCACTAATTTTAGTGGACAGAGCAGGCACAAAGTCAGCAGAATCATTGCTGGAATGGCAGCGTTCAGCTACATTAGTAGTTGATCCGTCATGTAGCCGAGAGTGAGCTAAATTTGGACGCAGCCGTGGGTGTTCGTAAGTGACCTGGCATTTAAAGGCTAACAAAAAGCCTGCATCCTCGAAGGACACAGGCCAAAAAACATTTTAAATTAGTGAATAATTGCATTCATCAGTAAGACCATCAACAGCCCGACCACGGAGATGACCGTTTCCAATGTCGTCCAGACCTGGAACGTTTGCTTAACGCTCAAGTCGAAGTACTCGGAGAACATCCAGAAACCAGCATCGTTCACGTGAGAAGCGGCTAAGGAACCGGCCCCAATTGCCAAGGCAATCATGACGGGATCAGCACCCAGTGAGTGCATCAATGGCGTGATCAGCCCGGAGGCCGTCATCCCGGAAACCGTGGCGGAACCCAAGGAGATCCGTAAGATAACCGTAATCAGCCAAGCCAACAAAATTGGTGAGAACGTAGAGTTCATCATCAACTGTTGCACGGCCTTACCAACCCCACCGTCGATCAGGACTTGCTTAAAGGCAGAGCCCCCAGCAATAACCATCAGTAACATGGCGATCGACTTGATAGCGTCTTCCAGTGTCCCACTGATTTCTTTCATCGAGCGACCCCGATGGAAACCCATGGACCAGATGGCAAATAGCAAGGCCACGACCATGGCGATAACGGGATTCCCCAGCATGGTGATGACCGCATCTAAACCGTGCGGATTCTTCGGCGCAGTCCCCCCATTGACCACCATTTGGTAAACGGTTGCCAAAATCATGAAGACTACTGGGAACAATGACGTGAAGACGGACAGACCGAAGCCTGGCGTTTCCTTCAGGTCAAATTCCTTCACTTCCCCGAATGCGGGCAAGGAACGTTTGACGACGAATAAATCTGGATTAAACCGGCGGATCACTCGGGTCCAAATTGGACCAGCGACGATCACACAGGGAATGGCCACAATGATACCGACCATTAACATTTCCCCCACATTTGCCCCTAAAGCCGTCGCAACGGCGGTTGGGGATGGTTGTGGTGGTAAGAACCCTTGGGTCGCAGACAGGGCCGCGGCCATCGAGATTCCCAGGTAGAGGAATGGCACTTCGGCTTCCAGCGCAACCGCAAAGACGATTGGCGTAACCAAGACCAGTCCCACTTCAAACAACAGAGAAATCCCAATCAAGAAGGACGCAACCACGATGGCAACCTGGAGGCGTTTCTTCCCAAAAATCTTAATCAACGTCCGGGCAATTCGGTAAGAACCCCCAGCATCAGACACTAACCGACCAATCATGGCACCGAATCCAAAAACGATAATCAGTTCGCCCATCGAGCTCCCGATACCATTTTTGATGGAATCCGCAATATTTGCCGGGTTCATGCCTAAACCAAGCGCTACCAAAATAGACGTAGCGATCAGTGAAACGAAGGTGTTTAACTTTACCCGAATGATCAAGAAGAGTAAAAGTAAAATACCCAATAACAAAATCACGAACTGCATATTTCTCTCTCTTTTCTTATGCTCGATTCTGATAAAATCGGCCTGCCGTAGCCAGATTCTATCTTGTCGCATAAGAATCATTGTATGAAAAAAGTTTTCAACTTGCAAGGGGGTAACTGAATGTTATTTACAGTTCGTTTGTGAAAACAGCCGTGAAAACGCTATCTGACAATCATTACAGAAATTGGAGAATATTTTGCCATGTAGGCCGCTTGGCTCCCGAAATATTTCCGGACACCATTCTTAGACAACGACCCGACCACCAACAAATCTGGCTCCACTTCGGGAATGATCTGCTTCACAATGGTCTCGCCGGGGTCGCCCTCACCGATAATAATTTTCACCTTAGTGATGCCGAAGCGCCGCGCTAAGTTCTCGTAAGCCTCCAAGTGTTTTTGCAAATCAGCCCGTTGACCGTGAACGTAATCCTTGCTGAGAGCTTGGTAGATATTCATGTTATCAGATTCCAGTACAGAACAAATAACCAACTCAGCGTCATCAAACTTAGCTCGGTTCATCGCGTAACGGAAAGCCAATTGGGCATCGGGTGAATCATCCACCCCAACCAATATCCGGGTAAACTTCTTTGGGTTCATTGATCCTGCATTGTCCATTGAAACTCCTCCTCACTTTTTTCAGCACTACGTTCATTATAGCCGAAAACGGTTCCATTGGGGAGGTGAACGCATTAAAAATGTACATCGGTTAGCAGGTTAGCAGTTGAGCAAACGGTAAATAGGTGCCTTATACCGAAAAATGTGGCCCCCCAACAGTTGACCTGTTAGTTGTGCCACATACATTCGTAGTTGATAGTTTCAATAAAAACGGAAATAAGAAAAGTCACACACTTTACCCATAGTTTTGCGATTTAAGAACTCTTTTTCCGCTTCTTGTAGGGTTTGAAAACATTGATGCTACGAACAGATGCAAAACCAATCGATGTTGCACGAATCCCTTCATGATCAATAATCTTATATAGCGAATCATAGATATTTCCAAACTTGTATTTCGAGTTTACGATATTCATCAATGACTTAATTATCAATAAAACGATTGCTAACCCATTGGAATAGCCACTTTCTGTCTCCAAAATTTTAGATTTATATCTACGTGGAACCATTGGCTGAGTCCGTAAATTCAAATCAATCAAGTTAGAATTATGCGCACAAGTATTTCGAACAAACAGCAGACACCTTAGCCATGACATGAGTTCATCCGGTGTGCACCCATATATCTTCGCCAGCGCGCGCTTGTTATTAAGAGACATAATACTAATTAAGTTAATGATATTTCCAAACATCAGTACATTACTCAATAACCACACCGTCGGGAAGCCCTCATCATTCTTATTTGCTGAGACGTTTACATAATGATTTCGGGATTTTTTCACAGCCTTTAACAAGTCCTTTTTGAAATAAAATTGCTTTTCTTCAACCTGAAATCTCTTGATTCCCCTATCACACCAGTTGCTGAAGTTTAGATAGCCAAAAGCACCATATTTCTTTCCAAGAATTGTGGCAACACTATTTCCTAAATGGACCTCAATATCTTCCACTGCATGTAGAATAAATATTCTTAAATTTTTATCTTGATAATACCTAACTAGTAAAGATTGAAAGTCTAAGCCCCTGTACTGTGGCTCATCTGCATCGTCAGAAACACTAAATGGATACGCAAATTCCTTAAGCTTATAATAACCAATTTCCTGAATTTTTGCCGCATCTATCTCACACGACTTGGAAAAAGAAATTCCCCTACTCTCCAGCAACGCACGCTGGTCTTCTGGCGACAAGAAGCCCTTACTTGGCATGGTATTATTCTCCTTAAACAAAAAACTTCTGCTTATTCAGGGCGTACCTGCCGATTTAACGGGAAGCAGAAGTGTTGTCTTCTATACATGTAGAATACCAAAAAGTCTTCGTAATATCAAGTATCCTACACAAATTGCAATTCCTTTTAAAAACAAAGATCATTCATGCTAGCTTCTTGATAATTATTTCCTAGAGCAGAAACAGGAAACGACAAAACACTTGTGGTTCTAAATGAGACGGGCTAGCCGGTAACAAAAAGTCAAAAAAGGGCTAATGTTCACCAAATTCTCCATCTGTACCGTTTTTTTGCAACCCCAGAAAGCCAAAAGCCGCTTCAAATCAACGATTCAAAACGGTTCAGGATGATTATACTTTAATTTTCATGGCCCCACCCGGACTCGAACCGGGATCATTCGCTTAGGAGGCGAGTGCCCTATCCAGTTGTGCTATAGGGCCAAAATAAAGATCCGCTTATAATTTTCACACGGATCTGGGAAATTGTAAAGGACTAGTTCTGCGCGTCGTGGTCCCGCCACTTCTTGCGCATCCCTTTATTCTTGGTGTGCCGGTTCTTGTGCTTCTTTTTCTTACTTGGGTTAGGCGTTTCGGCTTTGGCTGCCGCCTTGACACTGACCTTAGCCCCAGACTTGGGCACAGCGGCGGTTACTGACGTCTGTCCGGCCGCACTGGTCGTTGCCGTCCGTTCGGCCTTGGCCGTCTCGTTGGCCTTGACCGTCGCTGCAGTCGGACGTTCAGTGGTCAACGTCCGACCACTGAAGTATAGTGGCACGAGGTCATAGTCCGTGTCCTTGAGCAGGCGTTTCAAATCACGCAGGTCGTGGTCATCCCCTAGACTGATGACTTGCCCCGGTTCACCCATCCGGCCGGTCCGCCCGACCCGGTGCACGTATTCATTGACCTTATCCGGCAAGTCGTAGTTGATGACGGCTGGTAGCTTGGGAATATCCAACCCCCGCGCCGCCACGTCCGTCGTCAACAATAAGCGAATCCGACCTTGGCGGAAGTCTTGCAGCGCCTTTTCTCGTTGCACCTGCCGCAGGTCACTGGTCAAGCCAGCCGCAGACACGTGGTCGTGATAAAAGCGCGTGGCGGTCTTCCGCAGCGTGCTGGACTGCTTGAAGAAGACCAGCGCCCGGAAGTTGGGCATCGCCAGCAGGCGTTTGAGCATCTGATCACGCTTGTTCATCCCGACTTGTAGCAGGCCGTGACGGACTTCGCCTTGCGTGTTGTCCTGGTCGCGGACGTCCACGCGTTCAACGTCTTGGCCGAACCACTTGTCTAATTCGTGTAGAATCGGCGTATCGGTGGCGGAGAAGAAGCCCAACTGCACGTCAGCCGGCGTGGCCTGGGCAATCTCACGCACCGTGTCCAATGTATCACCCGTCAAGAGGTCATCGGCCTCATCGACGATTAGCATCGAGACCAAATGTAGCTTGAGCTTGCGGTCATTGACCAGATTTAAGACCCGGCCCGGTGTACCGACCACGATTTCCGGCCGCTTCTTGAGGCGTTCCGTTTGCCGTTTGACGTTGGCGCCCCCCGTTAAGGCGACGACTTGCAGGTCCAACAGCTTCCCCCAATCGCGCATGACGCGGCTGGTCTGAATCGCCAGCTCTTGGGAGGGTTCTAAGACGATCAGTTGCGTCCCATCACCAGGCAATAAATTGGCTAAGGCCGGCAACGTAAAGGCTACGGTCTTCCCGGAGCCGGTTGGTGCCAGGCCTAAGACGTTTTTGTCGCCGACCATGGCGTCGTACACCGCCGTTTGAATAGCGGTTGGGGCTTGGTACCCTAAATCCGTAAAGTGTTTTTCAAATTGTTTTAACATGCTGTTTCCTTTCTAGTCGTTCTCATCAGCTGGGAAACGCAGGTTAGCGCTGACCCGCAGGCTGTAGAGTACTTGGTTCACGGTCAGACTCCACTGGAGCCAACGCTGGTAGTCCGCTTGGTTCTGCGGTTCATCCGGTGCCAATAACACGCGGGCAAAGTCGACCACCTCAGGTAACATGGGGTTGGCCAACGCTGGGGCGCTCAGCTCCTGCACGTTCCCGGCAGCGTCGCGTTCTTCGACGTGGGTCAATTCACCCGCACTGTCCAAGGAGACCGTTTCCTTCAAGCCATAGATTTCTGATGGCGCTTCGGAATTACTGGTCTTGCCAAAGGACACGGTCACGTCAAAGCCAGCGTAGCGCAACATGGCGACCCCTTTGCCATCCGCCCCAGTCGCAATCAGGGTTGGGTAATACTGCACGTGTTCCGGTTGGCCAAACAGGGCGATGGCCAGATAAATGGGATACACCCCCAGGTCCTGTAGCGCCCCACCGGAAAATTGCCGGCTAAAAACGTTTGGCACTTCGCCGTCCAAGACCAGGTCGTAGCGTGACGAATACTTCATGTAGGTCAACGCCGCTCCTTGAATCATGGGCAGGCCCAGCAGTGCCTTTTCCAAAGCTTGGAAATTAGGTGTGTGCACGTGTCGCGCCGCTTCAAAGAACTTTACTTGGGGATGTTGGGTCAGTGCTGCTTGGATGGCCACCATTTCTTGTCGATTGCTGAAGGCTGGCTTTTCGACCACGATTGAAATATCCCGGTCAATGGCCGCCATGGCTTGCTTGAAATGCAAGCTGTTCGGCGAGGCAATGTACACGACATCCAGCTGACACTGGGTGAGCATCTCTTCATAATTGGTATAGCTAGCTTGTGCGTGATTTTTGGCAGCAAATGCGTCCGCCGTTTCTTGATGGCGCGAGTACACCCCGGCCAGTTCATACTGCCCACTGAGGGCTAAGGCTTCGACTAATTGTTGCGTAATCCAGTTGGTGCCCACTGTTCCCATGCGAATCATGTTGATCCCTCCAGATTGTTTAAGTTCCTATTTAATAGTTATCAGTGAAAATGACTAAGACCACTTTTAGCGTACCACACTTCATCAGGTAATCGGTCATCCACGTTCACGCGGCGTACTGATTGAAAAAATGCGGCAACGTTGTTAGAATTTGGTATAGCTAAACTTTCAGTTAATTTTATTCAGCGGCGGCTACCGCAATCCTTATTTTAACAGGCTCTGTGCTTCGGCGATAGCCAGAGAATTAAGTTTCCTAAAAATCCAAGAGAAATATTGCGGTTTTTCGGGTTAGAAATGTTATATTGTAAGAAGAAACCTAAATTCAAGGGAGGGATTACCGGTGAAAGGTCGAGACATTGCCTTATTTGGAATTTCACTGGTTGCCGGATTGACTGGCGGCTTTTCGTTGCGCAAAAAGAAAGACCCACAACCAAGCACGTCGCCGCTCTTTTACGTTGGCACGTGGCAGTTCATTGACCCCCACAACCAGCGCCGCCACCGGCTAGAAATTAGTCCTAATCTTGACGTGCAAATCGATGACCACCAACTGCAGGTCCGCGTCAAAGACCTCAATGAACAGCAGCTTACGTTTCAAGATAAGTTTGGCTATCATCTGACGATCCACGCCAATGAACGCCAACCAATTTCTTTTTTCGATGAAGCCGACGACTGTACTTATGCAATGAAACCTCTGACGACTAAGTCAGACAAACCCAATGAAAAATAACCGGCCCCGCACCTGTGGCCTGGCAAAAGATTAGCTCTGTAAAACCCATTCGGTTCTACAGAGCTAATTTTCGTTTGTTGTGCTTAAACATGTGCTTTTGGGGCTCTTTGTTTACAGTGTCTGAACTGGCCGCCTCCCGTCCGCCAAATATGAGCCGGATCGCGGTGGGCGGCGGGACGAGCCAAAGATCGGTCTCGTCTCCTCGACCTTGAGCCGAAGAACACGTCTCAAAGTCGCCAGTTCCCTAACCGGCAAGAACCATGCCGCTAAGGGAACTCCCACGGCTGAGCTCATATTTGGCGGACTCCCGGCTACAGAGGTGATTAACCACCCATCAGTTTAGTGCTTGGCGACAATTGGCCTATTGACCTAATCCAGTGTCACTGTCAACCACCAACGCATCGAAGTGAACCGGAAGACCGTTCCTCAGGCTGGAGTCATCTCCATAGCTGGCGGACGGTAGGCGGCCAGTGCCATGTGACTCTTAGCCATACGTCATCAATCAGCCGTGAACTTCTGCCAAGCGTGCTGGTTGCCATTGAACACGGAACGGGCAACTGGCAGGCTCTGGCCGTTTTGCGTGACGCTACCATCCGCATCGTATTCAATCATCTTCACCTGTGCGTTGTGTCCGGCCAATTTACCGCCGGCGACCCAATAATTTTGTGCGGGCAAGACTGGCTGAACGAATTGGGTCAGGACTTGTTTGGTCGCGAAGATAATCACGCCCTGATGATACCATTCCAGCTCACTGACCAACTTTTTCAGCTTCTGCCCCTGCTTGGCCATGTCGACGTTACTACTATTATACTTACCATAATAGTTCACGGTAACCATGATTGGTAGGGTCCCAGTATTCTGCCCGACCGTACTGTGGAAGTGCCGGTACTGTTGATTGGCCGAAGTGGTGAAGCTAAATGTATGGGCAACCCCCACTTTGACGCTCGCCCCCTGCGAACGCGAATAGTTATCGCTAAAGTCATCATCCGTGTAGGTTGCCCCCGAAGTGGCTTGCAGATAGACAAATTGGACGTGTTTCGCCAATTGTTGGTAATCCAGGTAGCCACTGTCCTGATTGATTGTGACGCCCCGAATCGGGTAGTTGGCCAATTGCTGTTTTTGGTGCGCCTGCCACTGGGTCCAGCCCACGCCCACAATCAGTACGACCAGAATCAGCACCAGTAAGGCCCACCACCGGCGATGATGCCGACGATGATACGTATTTTCATAGATAGGCTGCACCTCGCGCCGTTTCACCGTCAGTCACCACTTCTCCTCAGCTTTTAGAATATCATCTATTATACCATGCTTAGTCCCCAAAAAATCTTAAAGAAAAGTGTGCCCGACAAAAGTGCTTCAAAACGTAAATGACGAGTTCTAAATCGAAAAACATTGATTTAGAAACTCGTCATTTTTTGCAAAAATTTTGGTGTTGAGTATTTCGGGTAAAACATTGTCTTATCTCTTTCAGAGAAAGCTCTTTGAAAGTCGAACTAAATCATTGTGAATGTCTCTCTGACTTCAAACACGTAGTTTATCTCGTTCAAATGCTTTAGAAAGCTCCATATACGAAAAGCCACAAATCATCGCCATTACTCCATACAATATAAGCAAAAATCGTCCATTTACAAGCTGAAAGAGAAATGTCCCTACTGGTGCGCCGATTGCATCTCCAATCAAGAAACCGGATTGTGCTAATCCCAGATATACGACTGTTTCTTCCTTGGGAAACATATCATACTCCACTAGTTCTTTCAGCATAAAAAATCCTGTACCTTCGATGGACATTACGATAAAAGCAACCATGATCCAAATGTATTGCTGTTGGGTCATCAAACCGCAGAAAATAATGATACTCCCCGAAAACAACTCAATAAGCCAAAAATAATATGCTGGCTGCTTGTTAAAAATCGGTAGTTGAAACAGAAACGCCGACAACATGGTCACCACCCCTAAAGAGGTAATGATGACACTTACCGCACCAACGCTATACCCAGCAGCCCGCAGTAGTGCCGGAGTGATCGGATCAACGATAGAGGTTGTTATGCCCATAAAGATGACAGCAACCAAATACGATAATCCCCGAACACGATTAGCTGGCAATGCAAGAATCTTTGATTTTCTCTCAATTTTAATTTCACCATCTATGGGAACGGAATTGGCCGGCAATAAAATTATTGCCATGGCAGTTGTCACTAAAATTAAGACATACACGACGTTATTTGATGAAAAGATGAATAGAATCAGTCCCGTGACTAGTGTTGCTAATAATGACGTAATTTGCATTATTGTGTATCGAGACGAGATTAGGATCTGCTTGTCCTCCGGATTTTCATCCGACTCTGCATAAATCCACTTTCTTACTACTAGGATTAGAATAGCTGCTCCAAAACCCGAGATGCTGCCCGATATGATAGCTATCCAGCTACTTTGAAAGAAAACTCTCAGGATCATACCTGTTGCGTAAACTAATCCAAAGATTTTCGCAATCTTTCTCAAACTCATTCTTTCTAGTCTATTGGTTATCAAGAAAGAAAAAGATCCAGCAATTGCCATCGCCGAATATGCCAGTGAAAAGTTTATTAACTTGCCGTTTTGCTGAAAGTACAGAATTTGCGTATATTTCGAAACGCCCATAGAAAAATAAAACATTGTTATATAGATGAACAAGCTTTTGTACTTCCTCAATACTCCTTCATAAAGTCTTACATTTTTCATCTCTTCACTTTCTTTTCGATTATTGACACAGCTCTCGGACCTGATTCTCATAGATTTCATTTTGTTCAATAAATCTATTTACAAAATCCTTATCAACCGGCATGTTCAAATTAATTACACAAACGAGATAGTTATACAGAAATAGGTTTTTAACTTCAGGCTCAATGTTGTAACGGACCGCAGCTCTCGTTAAGGGTAGCGCCTTTTCGTATTCTTCCAATTCAATCAAGCATTGGGCTTCATAGCTAGATTGATATACAATATCTTCGGAACCTGACGCCTTAATTTCTTTCAATACCTCCAAGGCTTCCTCAAACCTTTTGTTTTCAATAAAGAAGCGCACAGCAGTATAACGATACTCGACGTCATTGGGGTCGAGTCTAATCAGTAAACTCAGTTGATTTTCTGCCTGTTCCAACATCTCTGCTCGTAAATATACTTGAAAAATATTAAAGTTTAATACCGCGTAATGCAACTTCGCAAAACCATTTTCCTTAATCAAAGGGCGTAGTTCGCGAATTAGCCCTTTCATTAAGTCAATTGTTTCATTGAAGTGGCCCTCAAAGAATAATAGCAACGCATACCCATTTCTATTAAAAATTCGCTCAAAATCGCGGTTACTCATAGGGATCTCTTCGTTCAGACACGTAGAATAAGCCTCGTTTAGAATCTTCTTAGACTTTGACAAACTTTTAAATTGCTTTGGTAAGTGTCTTGAGTAGAGAAGCGCCAGAAGGTATTGGGCGCTAACCAAGTTTTCATTACCTTCAGCGGAGGTCACCTTCTTGTCAATGACCCTCTCAATGATCGACTTCGCCGCTAACGGATCGGACAGCCCTGAATAGTTAAACGCCATTGACTTGAGTAAAATGGGATTGTCCACCAGTTCTTTATCATCCATTAAGGCGTCTCCAATTTTTCTGGCACTCCACGTGTCTCCAATATTTTGAAAGTACCGCATCTTTTTATAATCTCTTGGAAGCTTTTCAAGATGAACTGTACGGCTTACTTCCTTAACAGATGTCATCTCACAGTAGTCCATCAATTTATCCAAGAACAACCTCTCAAGAGGGCTATTTCCAAAAACATTAACCACTATCATGAATCGTTCTATCAAGTACTCTAGCAGTTTTAATGGCCACCTGGTTCACAGTCATTTTCCCGAAACTTTCTTCGTAGAAGCGTAATTGATGATTCATATCCTGTTGATCAGTCAATGAAAGCTTGCTAATATCAAAAGGAAGGTTTAAAAATCGACGTTCTACTGGCGATAATTTTTCGCCCACATGAAAGTGAACAACAATTTTTGTAATTAACTCGGTCGATAAATCATTATTTTTTTCAAACATATTGATTTCCCCCATTCGACAAAATGGTGACAATCATGATAATTGCCACCATTTCACTACAAAATCATGTATTAACTAACGCGTAGTGCTAGTAATGTAATATTTCAAGAATTGAATAACAAGCTTAAGTCCTAATGCATGCAAAAAGCCCGCATTTGCGGTAACTTCTATGGCGACGAAACCAAGAAAGAAGAACCGTAAATGCTAGGCCTCCCTAAAGTTATCGCAAAATTCAATCCAATTCAAGTCTCTGTCATGAAATTCATCAAAATTGTCCAGCCATATTACAATCAGTTAGCCAAAAGGTTTCGCTTTCGGTGTAATTATCGTGAACTTAAAACCAGTGATGTGGTCATCATTGCCTGCATGTTAGCTCGAATAGACTTGCGCGAAGTGTCTGAATCCCAGTTCCATCGGAATCTCATCGCTTCGGGGATTCGGGTTCCAGAACGAACCCGTTACAATCGGCGTTGCCGTCAGCTAACGATGGCTCTCAAGCTCATTCGTATTTGGATGCTCAAGCGTTACCGGCACGAGTCTGTCTATGAGATCATTGACAGCGCCCCAATCACCTTAGTTTCTGCACGGCGAAGCAATCGTGCCAAGGTGTTAAAAGGCATTGCCAATAAAGGCTATAATGCCACCAAACGGGTCTATTACTACGGCTTCAAGCTC
This sequence comes from Levilactobacillus brevis, assembly GCA_003666485.1. GTDB lineage: Bacteria > Bacillota > Bacilli > Lactobacillales > Lactobacillaceae > Levilactobacillus > Levilactobacillus yiduensis. The sequence goes on along the minus strand of CP032931.1, from coordinate 1,586,013 downwards.
CATGCCGTCATGAGTAATGACGGGTACTTCATTGATTGGGAACTAACACCAGCTTCCGTGGACGATCGTAAAGTCACAATCGAATTACTACGTGAAGCTCCGGCAAAGTACGTTTTAGCAGATGGTGGTTACTTAAGCCGCCCACAGCAACAGTTTCTCAGACAAGAGTTTGGGATTCATCTGTGGTTTCCATTGCGAAAGAACATGCGACACAGTAAGCAAGTCAACTCAGCATTCTTGAAGAACCAGCGGCGACACATCGAGACTTGTTTTAGTAATTTGAACAAGGTCGGCCATTTTGAACACCCAGAGACTGATACGATGAGCGGCCTTAACAGCCGGTTATCAACGCTTTTTCTCTGGAATGTCATTAAAGTTCATCATCAATTAGAACAAGGGTTAAGCGGGCTTAAGATTAATTGAAAAGTTACAAAGCTAGCACAACACGTTAACTAAGCATTGTATTCAAAGCGAAATGCCTTCCGAACCAAAACGGCCTTTAATGCCTTCTTTTCGTTCTTCATGATATTCACTTCCTTCAATTGAATTGCCGCAATAGTACATCAAAAATTTTCATTAGTCTAAATTTACTCTAATAGTGGTTGCAGAATATCAATTCAACTGATTTTGATCATAAAATTATTGTCCCACTATGTCTTAACTCATTAAAGCTTCTATGCACCTGATACTGGTGACGTCCACTAGTTCTTACAAAGATAAACTTCACACTCTACCTTGAATCGACTTTCCAACTCTATCAAAAGTTTTTCATTTTACTTTGTGTGAACCAAGCTACGACTTAATTCCACTGGGCTCAGGCTATGAGTTTCTTTACTTTCTTCATCCTTGTCACACTTCAATTGTAAATTTTCCGTCAAAAAGAGGCCCAATTCATAAATGAATTGAGCCCCTTCAAATTCTCTCTATCAACACCGGTTGACAAAGAGCCAAAACAATTAAAGTCTAAAATTAGTGAATCCGGCGGCGGCCGCTAGCACCACATGGCTGCGAATATCACCAACGACTAGAATCTACTCACAATTCATGCCGGGTCTGCTCAATCACGTCACGCACCTTGGTCAGCGTCTGATCTGTCCGCGAAGAGATCCGTAAGACGGTCATCATGAACAGGCTGTCCAGAATCGCCAGCTGCGAGATCAAGGAGTACATCCCCTCCGAACGGTAGTTGACTTCATCTGTTAATGACAGAAACGACACGTCCGCTGCCTGGGCCAACGGCGACCCACTGTAACTGGTGATGGCAATCACCGTCACCCCATTGTTATTCAACTCATTTACAATATTTAACGTCTCATGATTACGTCCGGAATGCGAAATGATGACGGCACAATCGTCTTTACCCAGCTTGGCCGCCTGCATCAACTGAATGTCATAGTCCGGATAATACGCCACGTTGAGTGAGGTTCGTAAGAATTTGTGATAGCCATCTAGGGCCGCGATGGACGACCCACCTAGGCCAAAGAACGTCACGGACTTGGCGTGAATCAATTTCAGCACGGCTCGGGCCAACTCATGCTCGCTCAGGGCCTCGTTGGTGGCCTCTAAGGAATGAATCGTGTACCGAAACGTTTTACTCGCAATCGTTGACAGCGAATCCCCTTCGTCTAGTTCTGGAAATGAACTAACTTGCGGTGTGTCTTCAATCGCCATGTGGGCCAATGCCATGGTAAACTCACGATAGTTGGCGTAGTCCATGCGTTTGACGAAACGTGAGATCGTCGCTGTGGACACACCGGTCGCGCTCGACAGTTCCTTAATGGTCATCTCGCTAACGACGCCCGGATTATCCAAAGCGAGCTGGGCAACTTTTTTCTCTGTTCGGGACAGTTGATCATAAGTCCCGCGAATCTTACCAATCGTTGAACGGGCGATGGTTGCCGCCCCCCTTCCTAGTAGCTTTTTGCTGTGCTACATAACTTTTTGTAAACATTTTACATCAAAAGCCTTGAAAAGTGAAACTTTTTTACATATAATAGCGTTGTCAGAAAAATTTCGCATCATGCAAAGGAGATTAATTTCATGAAACTCGGATTAATTGGTTTAGGTAAGATGGGTCTTAGCCTCGCAGAAAACGCTATGGATCACAACCACGAGATCGTTGGTTACGATTTAAACAAAGATTTTGTTGACAAGGCAGTTGCTGCAGGTGCTGAAGGCGCCGATAGCTTAGAAGATATGGTTGCTAAGTTACCTTCACCTAAGATTGTTTGGGTTATGGTTCCAGCCGGCAAGCCAACCGACTCCACGATTGAATCATTAAGCACGTTGCTCGGCAAGGGCGACATCTTAATCGATGGTGGGAACTCTTACTACAAGGATTCTCTTCGTCACAATGAAATCTTAAAAGCCAAGGGCATCGACTTCTTTGACTGTGGGACTTCAGGTGGTATGGAAGGTGCACGTTCACACGGTAACTTCATGATCGGTGGGGACAACAAGGAAGCCTTCGAAACGCTTCGTCCATTATACGAAGACATTTCTGAAAAAGACGGTTACCTTTACACCGGCCGTGCCGCTTCAGGTCACTACTTGAAGATGGTCCACAACGGTATCGAATATGGTGAAATGCAAGCCATCGCCGAAGGGTTTGAAGTGCTTGAAGCTTCTGACTTCGACTACGATAACGAAGCCGTTGCCAAGGTTTGGAGCCACGGTTCTGTTATCCGGGGCTGGCTCATGGAATTGGCTGAAGAACAATTTGCCAAGGATCCTGAACTTGAAAAGATCGCTGGCCGTATGCATGCTTCTGGTGAAGGTCAATGGACTGTTCAAGAAGGTTTGGACAGCCACGTACCAACGCCAGTTATCGCCTTAGCCTTAATGATGCGTTACCGTTCAATGCAAGATGACACCTTCACTGGTAAAGTGGTTTCTGCTTTACGTAACGGTTTTGGTGGCCACGCAATGGACAAGGCTGGCAAATAATAATTTCTAATTAGCGACACGAAAGGAAGAGCTCTATGGACTACATGATTGGGGTCGATATTGGTACTACCAGTGTCAAGACCGTACTTTATGATACTGCGGGTCAGATGCAAGGCTATTCAAACAACCTTTATCCCCTCTATCAAGATGTGCCCGACATGGCTGAAGAAGATCCAGATGAGATTTTCTCCGCAATGATCGATGGGTTAACCACGGTAATGCGCAAAGCAGATTTGAAGAATGGCAAGATTCAAGGTGTCTCCTTCTCAGCTGCGATGCACAGTCTGATTCTGTTAGATGAAGACCACAAACCGCTGACTCGAGCAATTACTTGGGCTGATAACCGTGCGGTGAAGTACGCGGATGAATTACGTGAGAACGGCGTGGGTAAGCAACTTTACGAAAAGACCGGGACACCAATTCACCCAATGACCCCACTTAGCAAATTAATCTGGTTACGCAATGACCAACCTGACTTATTCAAACAGGCACGCTGGTTCGTCGGAATCAAGGAATACGTTTTATACCGTCTGTTCGGTGTACTCCAAGAAGACTACTCCATTGCCAACGCCACTGGTCTGTTCAACATCTTTAAGATGGACTGGGACGACCAAGCCTTAGAAGTTGCCGGGATCACCCGTGACCAATTACCTAAATTGGTCGACACAACTGACCAAATCACTGGCATGAACGCGGATTACGCTGGTGTGATTGGTATGGACCCACAAACTCCCTTTATCATGGGTGCTTCCGATGGTCCCCTCGCCAACTTAGGGGTTAACGCCATTAAGCCTGGCGTTGTCGCTGTGACTATCGGGACTTCCGGTGCCGTCCGGGTCGTGACAGATAAGCCGAAGATCGATCCTAAGGGTCGGGTCTTCTGTTACTACCTGTCCAAAGACCACTGGGTTGTCGGCGGCCCTGTCAACAACGGTGGGATCGTCTTCCGTTGGGTTCGTGATCAACTCTTCGCACCTGAAAAGCTGACCGCTGAACAAATGGGCGTTGATTCTTACGACCTCTTAACTGAGATTGCTGCTAAGGTGCCTGCCGGTTCTGATGGCCTGATCTTCCACCCATTCTTAGGTGGCGAACGGGCCCCTATCTGGGACGCCAATGCCCGTGGTTCATTCTTCGGTCTGACGCGGACACACTCACGGGCCCACATGGTACGGGCTGCCCTTGAAGGGATTGTCTACAACCTGTACACCGTGATGCTGGCACTTGAAGAAGTCGTTGGCAAGCCAACTAGCATTCAAGCAACTGGTGGTTTCGCCCGTTCAGAACTCTGGCGCCAAATGTTGGCGGATATCTTTGAACAAGATGTCACGATTCCAGAAAGTCCTGAAGGAACTGCCCTGGGTGCCGCAACGCTGGGGATGTACGCGTTAGGCCTGATCGATGATCTCTCCGTTGTGAAGAACTTCATCGGTGTCGCCAACGTCCACCATCCAAACCCAGAGACCTACGATGCTTACCGGTCCTTGGTTCCGATCTACATTCGCCTTAGTCGGCAATTGCAATCAGAATACAAGAACATCGCTGAGTATCAACGGACTCACGTCCACGCCAAAAAGTAAAAATAAGTTTGCCGGTTTAGTTTTTCAGAAACTAAATAAAAAAACTAATTTTTCGCAAGTAAATTGTATACAAATCGCACAGAGTCTAGTACAATGTGTGTACAAAGTATTGAGAAGCCAACGCTTTCACGTTGGCTTTTCAAAATTCAATATATGAAAGGGCTTACTTCCAATGGAACTACTAGCTTTGCTTATCGGGGTCATCTTCTTATTGGTCCTCATTATTCGTTTCAAGATCAATACCTTTGTCTCCCTGATTTTAACTTCTGTCCTAACAGCCATCCTGTTAGGCATGAACCTCACGACAATCGCCACGACTATCGAGTCTGGGATTGGGAGCCAACTTGGTGAACTGTCTCTGGTCTTTGGTTTCGGGGCAATGCTGGGTCGGTTAGTTGCCGACGCCGGTGGGGCTTATGTGATTGCCACGACACTGATCGACAAATTCGGTAAGAAACGCCTTCAATTAGCTATTATGCTTGCTTCCTTTATTCTTGGGATCGCGTTATTCTTCGAAGTCGGAATGGTTCTGTTAATTCCTATCGTCTTTGCCATCGCCGTTGAAGCTGATGTGCCGATCCTGTACTTAGGGATTTCCATGGCAGCCGCTTTGTCCGTTACCCACGGGTTCTTACCTCCTCACCCGGCACCAGTTGCGATTGCGCAAGTCTTGGGCGCCAATGATGGTAAGGTCCTCTTGTTCGGTTTAGTTGTTGCTATTCCAGCCGCAATCGTTGCCGGACCTCTGTTTACGAAGTTAGCGCAAAAATTTGCACCAACTGCCTTTCAACAAAAAGGGAACCTGTCTTCCCTGGGTGAAGTCAAGACCTTCAAGCCTTCCGAAGCACCTAGCTTTGGCTTATCCGTCTTAACTTCCCTCTTCCCCGTTATCTTGATGGCCATCACGACCATCTACAAGATGACGGTCGACGGTGGGGCCACCCCTACCAAGAACGCCACCATGTTGGACCAAATCGTGGCCCTGATTGGTGACCCAGCCATCGCCATGTTAATTTCTCTGATGGTTGCCATGTTTACCATGGGTTGGGGTCGGAAACGTAAGACCGCTGACATCATGGCTACCTTGGAAAATGCCGTTAAGTCAATCGCCATGCTGCTGTTAGTTATCGGTGGTGGTGGGGCCTTCAAACAAGTCCTCATCGACGGTGGTGTTGGTAAAGAAGTTGCCAAGCTCTTTATCGATTCCAACATGTCCCCACTGATCTTAGGTTGGTTAGTCGCCGTTGTCCTCCGTGTCGCTTTAGGTTCCGCTACGGTTTCTGCTTTGACCGCTGCCGGGATCGTTGCCCCACTGATGGCACAATCCGGTGTTGACCCTGCCTTGATGGTTCTGGCCATTGGTGCTGGTTCCTTAGCCGCTTCTCACGTGAACGATGCTGGTTTCTGGATGTTCCGGGAATACTTCGATTTGACGGTTAAGCAAACGCTGAGCATCTGGACCGTGCTGGAAACTGTGATTTCCATCGTGGGTATCCTGATTGTTCTGCTGTTGAACATGGCATTCCACTAGAATTTTTCTGACAATTAATTCGAGCATCATCTGATCCGCTGCCCAGTACTGGGTGGCGGATTTTTTTGGCGAACTCTCGGCTTCGGTGATCGTTGTCCTGTAAGCACCTAATAACTGACCGTCTATGATTGGCGGCCGCAAAACGATATGATTACCTCATCAAATAAATTGGTGAGGTTTTGTTATGGATAAACCAGATATCGTACAAGTTAAAGTGCCGCGTCAGGCTGCTGGAACAACGCCAGTTGTTCCCAGCCGGGCAGTTCAACTCAAAGTAGGCAAGAACAAGTCAGTTATCATCTACAATAAGGCTAATGGCTACATCGTTGATGCCCTCTTAAAGGCGGTGTTTAGAGATGCTCATTGATCCAAACAAGGTTGGACAAGTCTATATTGTTTGTGGCAAGACTGACCTCCGTCGTGGAATTGATGGCTTAGCTGGTGTTGTTCAGGAACAGTTTGATCTTGATCCATATAATCAGGCGCTCTACTTATTTTGCGGTACCAGAAAGGACCGTTTCAAGGCCCTTTACTGGGATGGTGATGGCTTTCTATTGTTATACAAACGGCTAGAAAATGGCCGGCTTCAATGGCCAACAAATCAGGATGCCGTGCGAAAGCTGAATTATAAGCAGTTCTCGCGTCTTCTCAGTGGTTGGTCGCTTGACGCGACCGTTCATAAAATTAGGCCACCTAGACGTGAAAGCTTGACCACGGAAAGATAGCTGTTTATCTGGGAATGACTATGGTAAACTCAAAAATAACTAATACAGAATGAGTGGGATAGCCAATGACACCAGAGCAAGAACAAATCGCTAAGTTGACTCGAAAGGTTGAAGAGCAGGCTGAGATTATTGATTACCTAACCAAGAAATTGTATGGTAAAAAATCAGAACAAGTCGATGCCAATCAGCTATCGCTTTTGGAAGAAGATGACGGTGTTTTTACCGAGCCAGAGCAAACTGGCCAAGAAAACCAAACGAATCAAGTACAGTCAGCGAAAAAGCGTAAAAAGACACGGCAAGAAGTCTTAAGTCCAGATCTGCCGGTCAAAAGGACGGTCGTTGATGTCGCAACTAAGCAGTGTCCACACGGACACCGCTTAGTTTTCGTGGGTGAAAAATTTGTTCGAGAGCAACTCCACTACCAACCAGCGAAGTTGTATCGTGAGGAAATTTATACACCCACATATAAGTGTGTCGACTGTGAAGCCATTGATGGGCTTGCGCACCTTGTCCAAGGGTTAGTTCCAAAGCCGGTAATTCCTCACAGTTTGGGTTCCGCTTCAGTCATCGCGGAAATGCTTCATCAAAAGTTTGAGCAAGGCGTCCCCTTGTCTCGTCAACTAAAGGAATGGCAAAGAATGGGCGTTCAGCTTTCTGAGGCAACTTCGGCAAACTGGGTCATTAAGTCTGGAGAAATCATGGAGCCGTTGTACAACTTAATTCGTGAACGACTAGTTGAACAACCCTACCTTCAGGGCGACGAAACGCCGATGCAGGTGCTCAGAGAACCCGGAAAGGCGGCCACATCCAAGTCTTACATGTGGGTGATGCGGTCGGTCAGAAAATCATCTAAGCAAGCCGTTCTGTACGCTTATGGTGATACACGATCTGGCGCATTTGCCGAAAACCTCTATCGAGGTTTTACGGGGGTACTTCAATGTGACGGCTATGCTGGTTATAACGGACTAGATGAAGCAGTCATACGAGTTGGTTGCTTTGCCCACCTCCGTCGGAAGTTCTACGAAGCAGCATTCGTCAACGGAAAGATAATTATGAGTCGTCCACTCAAGCTATTAGACGAAATGTTTGCGCTAGAAAAAGAATGGAAACAATGGTCGCCTCACTCACGACGACGGCAGCGACGGCGACACCTGCTTAAGTTGGTGAGAAAGTTTTGGTCATGGATTGATCAAGCAGACGAATTACCAAAAAGTCGGCTGGGTAAAGCCATCACTTACGCACGGAACCAACGAGTAGCGTTAAACCGAGTTCTCAACTATGGAGCGGTAGATTTCAGCAATAACGCCTCCGAGCGAAACATGAAGAGCTTTGTGATTGGTCGAAAAAATTGGCTTTTTAGTACTAGTCCTGCCGGAGCTAAGGCTACGGCAATTTGGATGACGCTAATTGAATCCGCTAAGGCTAATGGCATCAACCCACGCGACTACGTGACTTACTTATTAAATGAAATGCCACAACTCCCAGATTTTGCGAAAAAAGAAGATCTGGAAGCTTATTTACCATGGAATTATCAATCGAAGCTTGATAGTGACGAAGAACTCAATGTCATAGCCGCTTAAGGCATGGAAGAGATGGCCCGTCCTCAAAAAACGAGGACGGGCCATCTCTTTTTAAATTATATTTCAATACGGTCAGTTATTAGGTGCTTACGTTGTCCTCGAGACTACATCGCCTATAACGCCATCTACTAGCCCAGTTGTCGTATAATCTTGCTCAACCGCTTGATTGCCCCTCTGGCCTTCCACAACAACTGATTGCCACAATTAACACGCACCTTGCCGATTAAGTTGTACCCAATCTAATTCTCAGGAAAATTTCATGCTCCCCACCAACACCACCAGAAAATCAGTGCTATAATGATTAAATCAGTCATTTGAGAGAAGAGAGGCGTCAAGAGTTTGGCAAAGGAGTTACGCCGAGAAATCGGCACGTTTACCGCCCTGGCAACCGTCATGGGAACCGTGATCGGTGGCGGGGTGTTCTTTAAGACCGCTAGTGTCGTGGCCGCTAACCATTCGGCCAACATGACGCTAGTTGCCTGGATTTTAGGTGGCGTATTGACCATCTGTGCTGGCTTGACCAGTGCAGAGCTGGCCGCAGCGATTCCCCGAACTGGGGGCGCGATGCGGTACCTGGAGTACGCTTATGGCAAGCCCGTGGGATTCTTGATGGGTTGGGCCCAGCTGCTGGTCTACTATCCCGCAAACATTGCGGCCTTGTCGATTATTTTTGGGACGCAGTGGGTCGCCCTGTTTCACCTAGACAGCAGTTGGCAATTGCCCGTCGCCGTCATCTGTGGTCTCAGTATCACTGGCCTAAACTTTTTAGGGGCCAAGGTTGGTGGGACTGTGCAGTCGCTAGCATTAGTCTTTAAATTGATTCCCATCGTGGTCATTGTCGGTATCGGCTTATTTGCCCCGGCCAACGATCCTATTCAGTGGTGGCCCATTACGACCGGCGACCACCTCAACTGGGGCAGTGCCTTTAGTTCTAGCCTGCTGGCGACCATGTTCGCGTATGACGGCTGGATCAGCATTGGTAACATTGCCGGCGAAATGAAGCATCCCGAACGTGACCTGCCCCGCGCCATCGTCATTGGTCTGGCGGGCATCACCGTCATCTACACGTTGGTCAACCTGGTCTTTTTGAAGACCCTGCCCATCGACCTGATTGCGGGGAACCAAAACGCTGCGGCCGATGCGTCCATGAAGTTATTCGGTCAATTCGGCGGGAAATTGGTCACCATCGGCATCCTCATCTCCGTCTACGGGGCCATCAACGGTTACACGCTGACTGGGATGCGGGTGCCCTTCGCTATGGCCGCTGAAGACAGTCTGCCATTTTCCAAATACTTCCGGCGGTTGTCTCGGCGGACCTACGTCCCCTACTTTGCGGGAACTGTTCAGTTTATCATCGCGCTCATCATGATGTTGATGGGTAGCTTTGACCTGCTAACAGACATGCTGGTCTTTGTCATGTGGTGCTTTAACTGTCTGATTTTCATTGCCGTGTTCAAACTCCGGCGGACAGAACCCGAATTGGCGCGGCCTTACCGTGTCCCTGGTTTCCCTGTGATTCCACTGATTGCGCTACTCGGTGGCCTCTTCATTCTGATCACCACCCTGGTCACCGAAACGGGCTTGGCCGTGACTGGCCTGGCATTGACCCTGATTGGCTTGCCAGTCTACTATTGGCACCAACACCACCCAACCGTGGAATAAGCAGTTAACCTAAATTTTCAACCACAAAATCCCCTTGTTCGGCCGATGCCAAGCAAGAGGATTTTTTAATCAGTTAAGTTTTTTTAGATTAACGACGCTTCCAGAGACACAACCCGGTTTACTTAGTAATGTAGCGGTGTCGGCAGCGGTGGGAGGTCTGGAAACAGCTGGTGCAGACGCACATTGGGATCTGCCACGTGCGTTTCGCGGTCCTCCAGCACCTGGGTCACGCCATCAAAGGTGAACATCAACAGGTCAGCGCCATTTTCATCACGCACCTGGTAGAACTGCACGCCGGCTTGCAGCGCGGTTAGGATGAACCGCTGCGCCTGGTCGCTCAACTGCGCGAGCTGCGGCAAGAGTGCCGGAGCGCTGATGCGGTCGTGATACCATTTACGGGCAACGGCCTGACCGAATTTCATCAGACTGCCCTGATCCACGTGGTCCAGTAACTTCGCCGCTGGCGTCAGTTCCGGATGCATCAGCACTTCTTCCAAGTCATCAATGATTTCCCACTGTTCCGTGTGCGTGGCCAACGCATTTGCCATAGCCCGCATTTCAGCGAAAATACGGATGCCCTCCGCCTGATACTGCGTCGGTGCCAGCGGATTTTCCAACGCGACGGCCCGGTTTTTGGCCCGTGCCGCCGCTAGTTCAGTGGCCAAATCGGCCGGTACTGGCTGCGTCAACAGGTACAACATGAAGATCTTCAGAAAATACAGCATGTGCCGGCTGACCCCGTTGGGCGTGAACGGCGTGTTGTCAAAATCCCGCAATTCCAGGTAGCGGATGCCCCCGGTCTGGAAGTCGTGGGCATTAGCCTGTCCTTTAAGCCGTACGGGGCCGTAAAACTCGTGCGCCGAGAAGTAGGTCCCATCATCGATAAAGTGCTGGAGCTGGCTCAAATGGGCCGCTAACGAGGTGTAGGTCACCTGCTCCTGGTCAAAATTAACAAAGCCGAAGCGACTGTTCCGAATGCTACGAACGGGCTGCTGAAGTTCCTTAGGCAACGGCTCAAAGAACCCCTTTTCCGCAATCGGACTAGCCCCAAACAAATAGGTCAGTAGCCACTGGTAGCGAATAAAGTTCTGTGCGATGCGAAAGTACAGCGCGTTCTTGAACGCCACCAACGTCGGAAACTCCTGGTCATAGTGACTGTAGAGCCGATGCACGACCGGATCCGGTAAGCTGTAATTGACATGCACCCCGGTCAGGCACCCGTGCTGCAAGCCATATTTCTTGATTAAATATTCACGGTACGGCCGAATCGCTGGGCGGTCAAAGTGCTCAGCAATGAATTTCAGGTCCGTGGCATCCATGACTGGCGGCATACTCAACGGCCAAATGCGGTCGTCGCCTTCCAGCGACCGGTACGCCACCGTTTGTAAGGTATCCAATTGGTCCAAAGTCCCGCCGATATTGGGGTTGGGATCCGTGATGACTTCCAATTGACTCTCCGTAAAATCCGTTTGTAAGTACGGATGAAAGGTGCGTGACCCCAGTTGACTAGGATGTGGGCGCCGACTCAACCGGCCGTGCTGGTCGATCCGCTGCTCCTCAATTTCCAAGCCAACTAAGCTGTGATAAAGCTGTTCCGAAAGATTTTCCGCACGAATAACTGCTAATAAGTTGTCCAGCATGACGGTAACATCCCCTAACTGTCAAGATGAGTGTGACAAACGCTAAAGGTCGTCAGTCGACTAGCACTGGGCATTCCCGGCCACAATCCGACCGACTCGCTTCCAATCTTTAGTTAACCTAAAGTGTAAACAATATTAGCCGCCCTGTCACTCATATTCAGTCACTTTTTTCAAAAAAATTCAGCGACCGTCTTATCCACATGCGCTTACTGACCGCCTACCGTTCTGCGAATTCTAGGCTGGAACGCTGGGGGAGGACGGCCTGAGCCTGATGGAGCGGTCTCAGGCCTTGCTTTGAGCCGGAAGCCCACCGTCTCAAAGTCACCAATTTGTCAGTAAAGCCCACTGACAAATTCCCCGGCTGAGCCTAGATTCGCGCCACTCTCGGCTAGACTCATGGTCACCCGGCAGATTTGTTCTGACTGTCAGATAAGCAGGCAGCTTGCTGTGACGGTTGAAACACGGCCGGAGGAGGTCAGGGGTGTAGCCAGCTGTGTCGACGCAGTTAGCTGGCGTTCTTTGCCAGGTTACTGCGTGCGGCGACTTTGGAGACACGCGAACTTGGCGTGGCTTCGAAGCGAGCTGGAAGCCCGCCCCTTGGCTGGAAGCGTTCGCCATAGCAGGCGGAACCCCTGACAGCCGTAGGCCATGCGAGGAACGGTAGGCGGCCAGCGAGGAAAAAAAGACCAGCCGGGCGCAATGCCGACTGGTCTTTTTAGGAGATGAAGCGTGTGCTGTGAATTACCGCACGGTTTCGTGAATCAGCGTGATTGGTTCTGCTGAATCGCTAATGTCGATGTTGTCATACAGCATCTTCTTGATGTCATCCACGTCTTCGCGGTTACTGTAGATGGTCAGTAAGGTGTCGCCGACCTTGACCGTGTCGCCCACCTTCTTGTTCATCATGATACCAACCGCGTAATCGAGCTTGTCGTCAGCCTTTTGCCGGCCACCACCGAGTAACATCCCGGCGATACCCATTTCATCGGCTTCGACCTTGCTAACGACCCCGTCAGTCTTAGCTGGCAGCGCAATCTTGTACTTGGCTTGTGGCATGATTTCTGGATGGTCGATGACACTTCTGTCGCCGCCTTGAGCCGCAATCATGTCGCCGAACTTCTTCAGTGCTGAGCCGTCTTCAATGGTCTTTTCACACATGGCCCGAGCCGTCTTCAAGTCGTCAGCCTTACCGGACATCACGACCATGTGAGAACCTAAGGTCAAGACTAAGTCCGTAATGTCAGCGGGTGCTTGGCCCTTCAAGAGGTCGATGGATTCCTTGATTTCCAAGGCGTTCCCAATGGCGTTCCCCAGTGGTTGATTCATGTCGGAAATGATGGCCATGCAGTTCATGCCGACCCCTTTACCGATACCAACCAAGGCTTTGGCCAGTTCACGTGAGTCGTCAAGCGTCTTCATGAAGGCCCCGGCACCGGTCTTGACGTCGATAACCAAGGCGTCCGTCCCGGAAGCAATCTTCTTGCTCATGATGGAGCTGGCAATCAATGGAATGGAGTCCACCGTGTCAGTCACGTCACGCAGGGCGTAGATCTTCTTGTCGGCTGGTGCAATGTTCCCGGTTGCCCCGACGATGGCCAATCCTTCGTTCTTCACTTGTTTCTTGAAGTCATCTTCACTGATTTCAACTTGGTAGCCTGGAATCGCTTCCAATTTATCCAAGGTGCCACCCGTGTGTCCGAGTCCCCGACCAGAGATCATCGGGACGGGAATGCCCAGTGCGGCCACGATTGGGGCCAACGGAATACTGGTCTTGTCCCCGACACCACCGGTCGAGTGTTTGTCGACTTTAACGCCAGGAATCCCAGATAAGTCCAAATGGTCCCCGGACTTCATCATGGCCATGGTCAGTTCTGACCGTTCAGCATCCGTCATGTCGTTGAAGTACGTTGCCATTAAGAAGGCACTGGTTTGGTAATCTGGAATCTCACCGGAAACGACGCCGTCAACGAAGGTTTGGATTTCTTCTTTCGTCAGTTCGCCACCGTTACGTTTCTTATCAATAATGTCTACCATTCTCATGTTTCAGCCACTCCATTTCTAATTGGCCACCGCATTGGGTGACGCTTTAAGTAGTTGTGCTGCTGCGTGTTGATCGATGATGAGGCAATTCGGGTAGCCACCTAACAAGGCAGCCTTGACGGCGGGCACTTTCGCATCGCCCGCTGCCACCAGAATCGAATGTTCCTTTTGCTTTAAGCTATCTAAATTAATACCGATGGTCCGTTCATTCAGCTGCGGATTGACGATTTCACCATTTTCATCAATATAGCGAGAGAAGATATCCCCCACTGCATGGGCTTGAAGCGCGGCCTTTTCCGGTTCACGCAGGTAACCCAACTGAAAGACTAACGCATTATTGCGGACGGTGCCGACCGAGTAAATGGCGATATTGGCCTTTTCGCCCAGCTCGAGGAGGTACTGAATGTGCCGTTCCTTCTCCACCAATTCCTTAGTTTGTTGGTGGTCGAAGATAACCGGCAACGGTAAGTACTGGGGCACGGCGTGAAAAGCGTTGGCAAAGGCGTCAATGCTTTCATAAGCGTACGTGTGCTCCGTGGAATAACTCACGCTCCCTTTCAGCTGAATCACCTCAACGCCGGTCAAAGTATCCGGCGCCAAGTTCGACCCAATCGCATAAATCGTTTTCCCCCAACCGATCCCGATAACGTCGTGTTCCTGCACGATGTCTTCAAGATAGCGGGCCGCGTACGACCCAACGGTAGTCAACAATTCCGTGTTGGCGGTCAACTGTGTCGGTACCACGTGCACCTCGACGTGATAGGCCGCCGCTAACGCCTGTTCCAGCGTCTGAACGTCCTGCACGGGGTCCACGATCTGAATCCGTACCAATCCTTGTTCACGAGCAAACTGGAGAAGCCGGGAAACCGTCGGCCGGGAAATTCCCAGCTGTTGGGCAATCTGGCTTTGACTCTGGTCAGCTTGGTAGTACATCTTCGCAACGGTCAACCCTTGCGCCAATCGCTGTTCCGTCGTCTCTGTCATCCCGTTTCCTCCTCATCATTTATTTTAATCATAAACGGGTGCGACACCGTGTCCGCACCCGTTAGCTTTAACCTTTAACGGCTGTGTCTAAAGCAACCTTGATCATGTCATTGAAGGACTTTTCCCGTTCCTCAGGCGTCGTGGATTCACCGGTAATCAAGTGGTTACTGATGGTCAGGACGGATAATGCCCGAACGTGGTACTTCGCAGCCAATAAGAACAGGGCCGTTGATTCCATTTCAGTGGCAATCACACCGTAATCAACCAGCTTTTGCCGGTCCATTTCGTCGTTGTAGAACCGGTCTTCGGCCAAGACGTTGCCGACCCGTACGGGGATCTTCAGGTCTTGGGCCACGTGGTAAGCCGTATCCAGCAACCCAAAGTCACTGATTGCCGCATAGTAGATACCAGGGCCAAACGTGTTTTGGATGATGGATGAATCGGTCGTTGCCGCTTGGGCCAACACCACGTCACGCACGTGAACATCTGGGCTCATCCCACCAGACGTCCCTACCCGGAACAAGGTCTTTACACCGTAGTCGCGGATCAGTTCGTTAGCGTAAATGGAAATTGAAGGAATCCCCATCCCCGTTCCTTGAACGGAAATGCGCTTGCCCTTGTAAGTCCCGGTATAGCCGAAGCAGTTCCGGACCTTGTTGTAGCAAACTGGGTTTTCTAAGAAGGTTTCAGCAATGTACTTTGCCCGTAATGGGTCACCTGGCATTAAGACAGTATCAGCAATGTCGCCTTTTTTCGCTTCAATATGGTTACTCATGATTAGTTCCTCCTAAAATGGTTGTTCACTATTTCAAGTCTGCTAAGAAACTGTGGCCTTCACCGTTACCAGCCACGCCAAAGTTATCGAGAACAGTTGCCCCAAAGTCAGCAAATGGTGACCGAACACCTAAGCTCCCACCCTGCTTGAAGCTTGGGGAGTAGGCCAGCAATGGCACTTGTTCACGGGTGTGATCGGAGCCCTTGAAGGTTGGGTCATTCCCGTGGTCAGCGGTGATCATCAACAGGTCATCGTCATGCATGTTGTCTAAGACAGTCCCCAGGCGTTTGTCAAAGTCCATCAGGGCTTGACCGAAGCCTTCGGGGTTCCGCCGGTGACCATACATGGCATCGAAATCAACTAAGTTAATGAAGCAAAAGCCGGTAAAGTCTTCGGCCATGACGTGATCGACGTGGTCCATCCCGTCCATGTTGCTTTCGTTGTGGTAGCCTTCGTCGATCCCGTGACCGGAGAAGATATCGTTGGTCTTCCCAACAGCGACCACGTGAACGCCAGCCTTTTGCAAACGATCCAGGTCAGTCTCGTCAGTTGGTTCCAACGTGAAGTCCCGCCGGTTAGCGGTCCGCGTAAAGTGTTGGGCATCGGGTCCGACGTATGGCCGAGCAATGATCCGGCCGACTAAGTATTCTGGGCCGTTGACCAGAGAACGCGCGTACTCACAAATCTTGTAGAGCTCAGCCAAAGGAATCACGTCTTCATGAGCTGCGATTTGCAAGACGGAGTCACCAGAGGTGTAGACGATCAGGTCGCCCTTAGCCATCTGTTGTTCCCCTAATTCAGCAATGATCTTGGTCCCGGATTCAGGCCGATTCCCAATGACCTTACGTCCAGAGAACTTCTCCAACTTGTCGATGATGTCCGCCGGGAAGCCATTGGGGAAGGTGCTCAAGGCCTTGCGAACAGGCAGGCCCATCATTTCCCAGTGACCATCCATGGAATCCTTACCCGCTGAGATTTCGCGCATCTTACCGTAGTAAGCGTGGGGATCATCAGCGACGGGCACACCTTCGATTGGCGTGTCGCGCAGGTTGGACAACCCAATCTTAGCCAAGTTCGGTAAGGCCAGCTTGCCAGCGAAGTGTTGGCCGACGTGACCTAACGTGTCTGAACCTTCATCGTCGTACTTAGCGGCATCGGGAGCGGCCCCGGTACCAACGGAATCCATAACTAAACCAAAAATGCGTTTGAACTTCATACCTACATACCCGCTTTCAAAAATTTAAGTCTAGTAACCTGCTTTGTCGCCTGCATCGGCACCGGTCAGAATCGCAACCGTGGCGCTGACACCCAAACGACTGGCGCCGGCATCGATCATTTCTAAGGCTTCATCCCAGCTGTGAACACCACCGGAAGCTTTAACGCCTAAACGGTCGCCAACGGTCTCACGCATCAACTTCACGTCATCGACCTTGGCACCGGCAGTGGAGAACCCAGTGGACGTCTTAACGAAGTCAGCGCCGGCCTTTTCGCTTAACTGGCAACCCAAGACGATTTCGTCCTTGGTCAACAGGCAGGTTTCCAAGATAACCTTCAAGATCTTACCCTTGGCGTGAACGGCATCAGCCAAAGCCTTGATGTCAGCTGTAACAACATCATTGTTACCAGACTTTAATTCGCCAATGTTGATGACCATGTCAATTTCTTCTGCGCCGTCATCGATGGCCTTGTTGGCTTCGAAGACTTCGCTATCCGTGGCCATGGCCCCTAGTGGGAAGCCGACAACGGCGATAGGATTGACATCGCTGTCCTTCAGTTGTTCAGCAACGAATGGAATCCAGTAAGAGTTTACGCAGACGGAAGCGGTATCAAATTGCTTTGCTTCGTCACAGGTTTGTTTAATGCTGGCCTCGGTAGCATCAGCTTTTAAGTTCGTGTGGTCAATGTATTTTGCGACTTGTGCTTTGGTTAATGTCATTATATGAAACCCCTTTCATTTATCATCAATAGCATACCGGATAGCTGCACATTTGTAAACCCCCGGATTGAACCGCTGTTCAAAATCATGAACGAACGTGCAGGGGGTGGCTTAAAAAATTTCACTTGTCGGGTTAATCGTTTTACTTAATCGAAGCCCGTCGTGATAGCGTTTTCAAAAATTCTTGTGAAATTCGGTCGTTCATGGGGAAGACGTTAAATGCCCTCATTTTTATTTTAAAATTTTTTTCAAAAAAATCGACCGGATCACATTATCCAGTCGATTTCATCTCAAATTGCCTCTTAGTCCTCGCCTCGCGACAGCTTAATCTGGCATCTTATCACGAATGGCCTGACCCACTTCTGTATTGGTCGGGCAGAATAAGGCATGCTTGTCACTGACATAATAGGTGTCCCACTTATCGGTGATGGCGCTGTAAGTTGCCGAAGTAAATTCATTTTTCATCATCCGCGCTTGCAACGGCGACGAGAACATATTCTGTGTCACGTACGGGAAGCCGTCTTCATCATAAGGCACGTCGTCAACGTGATAGAACGTGAGCCCTTTGACTTCACCGCTTAGACTTGGCAAACTCAACCATTCCTGCCAAGAAATATGCTTGTTGTCCTTGATGTAAAATTTACCGCTTGTCTTCGCAGTCGGTTGCGTTGTACTCGATTTACTTGACTGACTTTCTTTACCAGTCGTTACGGTTGTGGTCGTCGCTGTGGTACCTGTCGTAGATCCCTGTGTTGCTTGCGAATTGCTTGTAGTGCGGGTCTTAGTTGTCTTCTTCGGTCGACTGTAAGTTAAATACTTGGTATTCACCCAGACGCCCTTCCCCTTGTCAGTCACATAAGTATACTCAACAGGCCGCTTATTGCCTAGTGAAGTGGCTTTAACCTGATAAAACACGCGATTCTTTTTGGTCCCCAACCGAAATGCGCGTTTCAACCGATAACGATGATGCTTAACTTTATGTAGCGTATAGGCATAGTGCTTGTAGCCAGACTTGCGGAACTTACACGGATTCCACGCCCGTGCGTGCATCCAATTCATGCGATAACTCTTGGCAGCCTGCGCTGTCTGGGGGACCAATCCACCACCGATTAACCCACCCAAAACTAATAGACCAACAATACTTTTCTTCATAACAATCCATCCCCTACCGGCTTCTAACGAGGCCAATTTGTGCGCAGCCGCCAGTCGTTTCCGATGGCGGTAGCTGACACAGCTTCTTTAGTTTACCCACACTAGAATTCGTTGTCAATAATCGTTGTATTGAAAAGTTCATGAGTAATCACGTTTATCCTAGTTATGTTCATTCGCACAGGTCACGTCAGTACCTATCCTGAAAGTGACCTGTTTTCCAAAACAATCCCCCAGTTGCATTTGCCTTGACCCCATCAAATGAAGCTGGTAAGCTAACGCACAACGAATAGATTCACCATTCATATCTTTTTTGACCGCAACCTTTTCAACGTCGTACGACTATCGGCAGGTGGTTGGTAAGGTCAGTAACGTTACCACAAAATAATCATCGAATCCAACAGTTTACGGGCGCAAAAAAATCGCCAGGGAATATCCCTCGCGACGTTAGCAGCCCAATTCCAAATGGAATTAGTCATGACTCCTCCCAGTGGTCCAAGCAATTATTCACTTATCCTTTAGCCGCGCGCTGACGCAAAGCGTGGATAAAATCACTCTTCTTACCAAAAAAGAGATAGTTCTGTGGGACCTGATAGAGCGCCGATAAACGCTCGATCGTTTGAATTCCAAGGTTCGAACTATCCCGTTCCCAAGCAGCCAGCGTTTGGTAATGGATACCTAAGCAAGCCGCAGCTTCCTTTTGTGAGTACCCGGCATTGTGCCGAGCGGCCTCCAGTGTCATTTGCACCTTATCCATCACGGACTCCTCCTTACAAACACTTTCACATCTTAAACGAGTTTATTCGTTTTGTCAATTGCTGATTAATAATTAGGGATGTTTTTTAAGTTTTTTTCTCATAAGTTTGCTTGTATTCTTACAATTCGTTATAATGACGATATCAAAGGTTATTTTACTAAAATTATACAAAGGAGTGAACGTCGTGCCCCGCCATGAATTATCGCCTTTTGAGAAAAATATCCGTCGAATCATCGCACAGAATTTAAAGGCAGCCAGCCGCGACATCACGCAGGCTGAGCTAGCGGGGAAAACCGGCATTCCCACCTCAACACTGTCCGGCTACTTTGCTCAACGCTCCACCCCTAGCCCCGCCAATGTCGAAAAGCTCGCGACTGCCCTAGGCATACATAAATCTGCGATTGATCCTCGATTTGATGAAGACTTATTGGATAACAACATCAACTTCGAGGCCATTTTTGCCCAGCTCTCGCCGCAACGTCAGCGTTCCGTTCTGACGTATGCCAAACAACAGCTCCAAGCGCAACTCACGGGGTTAAAGTAAGTAGCTCTGTGATTTGCTTGCGCTACGATAAAAATGATAGATTGATAAATAGACTAAGATGCGCTCTAAGGAATCCGGTGGATTTTTATGGGCTCATCTTAGTCTGTTTGCGTCTGAATCTAGATTATCTCAATGTGTAAGCATCCCCGTACATTTTCCAGTGTAACGGCCGGGTTAACTGGTAATTACCAGCCTTGATCAACTGACGCTGAACGTTGAGTCGCGATAGGTCCTTATGCGCGGCCTCCTGTTTCATCACTGGTGTCCGCGCCTGTAGAAACGCCCGTAAGTAATGAGCTTGGTTACCACCCTGGCGCGGTGTTTTGGCCAACTGCTTAGCCCGATGGCGGATTCCCCCAAAACTAGACTTATCCGTGCCAGGACCATGAACCACCATGGCATCATAGTAAATGTATTGGCCTAAGGGACTCAAATCATCTTGCTTAGCTGCACGTAAAACAGGGCGCAAATATTGGCGATTCAAAATAGCATCCTGAGCCTGTACCATCTGCCGGTCCCTCGCTGCATGACGCCAAGCAACCACAAACTTTGGCCCTAACCCAGCGTGCGACGCTGACCCGTTGACCCGGCGCAGTGCCGGTAAATAACGTTTCAACCCATTATGGTGTTTTTTTAGTCGGGTATACCGTTGCACAACTTGACGCAGGTCCCCCGTACCAGAAGTAAACCCAATGATCCCTGCCGTATATCCCCGACCATCACCGATATCCTCAATATAACCGTACTGTTGACGATAATTTGTCGTCGAATTCTCCGCGCTGGCCACCAGGGAAAAGGTCGTCGCACGTAGCTGGCCAGTCTTAATCGTTCGGCGGTTCTGGTAACCCGGCGCCTTTGCCGTGCAGCCCAGTAAGCTTCCCAGGAGCAAGAGTCCCGCACCCCCAGTGATCCATCGTCTCATTTTCATAATTCCCTCACGCCTCCGATACAATACGATAATTACGCTTCTAGCTTAACAATTCAGCCAGACGTATACCACTCCAAATATCATGTATATTCACCATTTTTCTTAAAACACGACTATTCTTTAAATATCAT
The DNA here is from genome assembly GCA_003666485.1 of Levilactobacillus brevis. Lineage (GTDB taxonomy): Bacteria > Bacillota > Bacilli > Lactobacillales > Lactobacillaceae > Levilactobacillus > Levilactobacillus yiduensis. Next base: position 1,565,105 of record CP032931.1, on the reverse strand, counting down.
CGTGGCTAACGTCTCCCGCTCTGACGGCCGACCATAACGCGTTACACCCAACTAAAACAGACTAACCTTAGTGGTGAGAAATGATTCGACGGAATCTTTTCTCACCACTTTCGTTTTGGCGTAAAGTGGTAGTGAGGTTGACATGTCGCAGGCTTTTTTGGCGCTTGACGCCGTAACTAAAAATGGCAACTTCACTGTACCATCAAATAATCTGTTCGTAGTCTGTTGGCCTAAAGGTCGGGTATTGAAAATTAGAATGATGGTATGTTTACGTAAAAAACCTAAAGGATGGTGTTCGCAATGGCAATTGTATTCGGTATCGATGTTAGTAAAGCCACCTCAAGTGTGGCCGTAATTAATGATGAGACTACTGTTTGGCAATCCGTCATCAAAAACGACTGGTTTGGTTTTCAAGAACTTCTCAAGCACTTACAAGATTACCGCGAACCGCAGATTATCTTTGAAGCAACTGGTGTATACTCACAACGTCTCAGACGCTTCTTAGACGAACAACGCTATCGGTATACGCAGCTCAACCCATTGGCCGCCAAGAAGCAGTTAGACGGCTTACGCACTCGTAAGACCGATAAGAACGATGCGCTTCATTTGGCACAGACACAGTTGATCTTCAAACGACGACTGACTTACTATCAAGAGCCGGTCTATCGCGATTTGATGAACCTTAGTCGTTTCTACTCAGAAATCAACTCGGACCTAGTGCGCATGAAGAACCGACTACATCGCAGCTTACAGCTGAGCTTTCCAGAAGTGGAAACTATTATGGGAAAACCAACAGGAAATTTCTATTGGAATATTGTGCAAACCTACCCACACCCTGATTGCTTGCTTGACTTAACGCCAGAAGTGGTCAGCAAAAAGTTATTTGGATTCGGTGACCATGTCTCTAAAGCCAAAGCAAAAAGTACAGCTATTAAGCTTTTGAAACTCGCACGAGGCTCCTACCCAGGCGATGCCAGTAGCTCTCCAGTGGTTATACAAACACAATATAACGCTGGCCAAGTGGCCGAGCTTTCGGCACATAAAGATCAAATCATCAAACAGATGGTCCAGTTAGCTAAGCCGTTACCGGAATTCAACATTCTCTTGAGTATTCCTGGATTTGCGGAGAAGACAGTTGTCCGATTGATTGGTGAGCTGGGTGATATTCGCCGTTTCGGTAGCAGTAACAAACTCAACGCTTTTGTCGGAATTGATCTGAGGCACTACGAATCGGGAAACTTTATCGCCACTGATCATATCAGTAAGCGAGGTAATCACATTGCCAGAGCAATTCTTTATCGTGCGATCACAAACATTGCCAGTGCAGCAAGGTGGCACCCCAATCACGTTAACGATTTCTATCAGAGAAGAAAAAAGCAACTTCCAGTGGTCAACGGTAAAGCCGTCGGCACAAAGAAAGTTGCGATCGCCGCGATGGGTCGTCTCCTAAGAACGATTTACCATCTCGTGACAACAAGTCAGTTGTATAAGTACGGCGTCAAGCGCCAATCAATCTGACTATGTGTATAGTGTACCTCCTTGGGCAAAAAATAGAAATACCCAAGGTCTATTTGAGTTACCCTCAAGCTCAAAAACCAAGTACCACATCACTTCAATTGGCACTCTTCTTACCCGATAGCCCCAATGACACATAAAAGAAACGGGATTAAACCGGGATTAGTACTTGACTAATGGTAGAAAAACAGCGTCACCGCTGATTTGCTCAGCGATGACGCTGCTTTGTTTGGCTAAAATTTCACCTAAAACTTTTACCAATTTGCTTTACTGAACGGTTACCTCTTCACCAGTACTGTCCCGGCTGTGGCTCATATGCCGATTCCACTGCTCAATAAATGTCCATCGAGCCCATTAGCCATTAACCATCCAGTCATGAAAATCAGGTGATTTTTTAGAATCATAGTGACCGTCTGCGTCAATATCAACATTTTCAACTGGAATTTGCTTAACCAAGTTAGCCCAATCTAGCGCCGTAAGTAATTTTTTGATTGTAATTTCGCCGTTCTTTAACTCAAATGAGACTTTGCTTCCTTTTTTCAAGTCCAAGGCTTTTCTAATTTCTACGGGGATAACGACTTGTCCCTTTTGTGACACCTTACCGGTCATCGGATTGTCCATGATGATTCCCCCCGCTTCTTGTGCTGTACTTCTTACTTGTACTTTACCAAAATTATCCATCTACACCAAGGAACCACCTCTATGGATTTTCTTAAAATCTTAGTTCACGCAACGCTGCAGGTTGGCTACTCGTAAACACAATTCGAAAATCCAGTACACCGTCCACTGAACCCTAGCGTTAAACTCAAAAAGCGTACTAATTTCGATCGTCAAAAAGGAAATTAGTACACTTCTCATCTATCACAAACGCCTATTCATCAGCATTTGTTGATTATTTTACTCGCTTCAGCACCGTCACAGATTCCACGTGTGGCGTTTGTGGGAATTGGTCAACGGGTTGGATTGGCCCGTCGATGGCGTAACCGAGTTCTTGGAACCGGGCCACGTCACGAACCAAGGTTGCTGGGTTGCAGCTGACGTAGACGACCTTCTTAGGCCCCATCTTCGCGGTGGAGTCGATCAGACTTTCGGCCAGGCCCTTACGTGGCGGATCAACCACCACGACGTCGGGCTTGATGCCGGCCTCTTGCCACTTGGCCATTTGGTCTTCGGCCTTGTCCACGGCAAAGTCAACGTTGGCTAAATGGTTCTTTTGCGCGTTGACCTTGGCATCCTCAATGGCTTCAGGCACGATGTCGACCCCGTACACGCGCTTGGCGTGCTTGGCTAAGGCCAACGAAATCGTCCCAATCCCACAGTAGGCATCGATCACAGTTTCGTTGCCGGTCAGGCCGGCCTTGTCGATGGCCATTTGGTACAGTTTTTCCGTCTGTTGGGGGTTCACTTGGTAGAAGGACCGCGCCGAAATGGCGAAGGTCAGGCCCATCAAGGTATCCTCAATCGTTGGCTTGCCGTACAGCGTCCGGGTCACGTTCCCCATGATGACGTTGGTCTTCTTGGCATTGACGTTTAAGACGATACTTGTGACCTCTGGTAAGGCCTTGTGAATCTGGTCAACCAGTTGGTCTTGACTAGGCAACTTCTGTTGACGGCTGATCAAGACGATCATCATCTCGTGGCTGTAGTAACCGCGCCGGACCATGATGTTACGGATGACACCCTTGTCACTGATTTCGTTGTAGGCAGGAATTTCAAATTGCCGAAGCAAATCACGAACCTTCACGATGGCAGCATCAATAGCGGGATCTTGAATGTAGAAGTCCGTCAACGGAATCAGCTCGTGGCTGTGTTGCCGGTAAAAGCCAGTCTCCAGCTTGCCCTTGATCATCCGAACGGGCACTTGCGCCTTGTTCCGGTACTGGGTCGGGTTGGCCATTCCCAGCGTTGGCGCAACGTCAACGTCTTGGTGGGCCTTGCTGAACAGCTCTTCAATCTGGTGTTGCTTGAATTTTAATTGTGCGGGATAGGCCAAGTGTTGTAATGGCGCAATCCCCGTTTGCCGGTAGGTCTTGTCGACGTCCTTGACCCGATCGGCCGATTCACTTTGCCATGAAATGGCGCGGGCAAAACCGTAGTGACTCTGAACCTTGGTCACTTGAATCGTGATGTCTTCGCCAGGTAAGGCGTTCTCGATAAATAACGGGAAGTCGTCGACCTTGGCCACACCCATCCCCTGATAAGTCAGGTCGGTGATGGTCACGTCTAGCCGTTCGTTTTTGCTGACTGGTGCTTTTGTTTTCATAATAACCTCAATTTCTTTAATCAGAAAGGGACTTTGCTGCTCATTCGTCGCGCAAAATCCCTTCCAGTAACTATCTATAATCCGGTTAGTCTTCGGACGGTTGGTCCTCCGGCAAACTTTCGACTTGCTTCACGAAGTTTTGCTCCGCGGCCAGCAATTCCGGCGACTCGCTGGTGACCGCCGCATCCGGAATATCATCCAGATTGGCATACATCTCAATGTGTTGCCGCAAGTTGCGGAACTTCATTGGGGCATCGCCACCGTACTCGCCGTCCAGGTTGATCATCATGCGGTCTTCGACTGGCCGCGCAACCACCTTGCTGGTCTTTTCATAAATGATGTGGGGATCGTTGATGTGCTTGCCCCCGTTCAAGACCAGACCCATCAGCCGTAAGATTTCCGGCATGCTGGCGGTCTTGACGATGATCATGGTGAACTTACCGTCATCCAATGCCGCGTCGGGGACGATTTGCTCAAAGCCCCCGATGGAGTTGGTCAGCGCCAGTAAAAACATGGACGCCTTTCCCCGGAAATGGCCGCCATCGTAGGTCAGGTCCATTTCAATGGGCTTGATGCGCGGCAACAACTCGGCCCCCTTCATCAGGTAGGCCAGGTAACCGAAAATGGACTTCAGGTTAGACGGCACGTCGTAAGTCAGTTCCGTCAACAGGCCCCCACCAGCGATATTGATGAAATAGGTATCACCCGCTTGGCCAATGTCCATCTTGATCGTTTGGTCCTTCAACACCACCTTGGCCGCTGCTAACGGGTCTTCCCGCGGAATGTGCAGTGCCCGGGCATAGTCATTCGTGGTACCGGCAGGAATTATGGCCATCTTGGGACGGTGAGGTAAGCCAGCCAAACCGTTGACGACCTGGTTAATGGTCCCGTCGCCACCAGCTGCCACGACGAGCTCAAAGCCGGCCTTAGCCGCCCGTGTCGCTTCGTCGCGTGCCGAATTTGGTGCGGCAGTGGTCGCGTAAGCGCTGGTTTCGTACCCCGCTTGCTCGAACACCGCTAAAATATCGATTAGGTCTTTCTTCAACGCCTCGCGTCCTGAAGTCGGATTATAAATGACCCGTGCCCGTTTACGCATGCTGTGCCTCCAATGTGCTAGTGCTGTAATGCGGCCATTAACAATTTGTTAACGACTTGTGGGTTGGCTTGGCCGTGCGTTTGCTTCATGATTTGACCCACTAAGAAGCCCACTGCCCGCTTTTTCCCGTTGTTAAAGTCTTCGATGGATTGTGGATTAGCCGACAAGACATCGTCGATGATCGGTTGTAACTTGGCAGGATCTGACAGTTGAACCAAGCCGTGCGCTTCCACGTAAGCCTTAGGTTCTTCACCATTCGTGATTGCCTTGAAGACCTTCTTGGCCATTTTGCTAGAAATGGTCCCGTCAGAGATCAAATTGATCATCCCGGCCAGGTTAGCAGGCGTCAGCTTCGTTGCCTGTAAGTCAACTTGCTTTTCGTTCAGGTACGCATTCACGTCCCCTTGCAGGTAGTTGGCTGCCATCTTCGGATCAGCCTTTAAGGCCACCGTAGCGTCAAAGAAGTCAGACATTTCCTTGGTCTGGGTGATGACCATGGCATCATAATCCGTCAAGCCCAGTTCGTTGACGTAGCGTTCACGCCGCTTACCAGGCATTTCTGGCATGGCGTCGCCCAATTCCTTGATCCAGTCGTCACTGATGTTCAGTGCTGGCAGGTCAGGTTCTGGGAAGTAACGGTAGTCATCTGAGCCGGCCTTGACCCGCATCAGAATCGTTTCACCGGTCTTTTCGTCGAACCGCCGCGTTTCTTGTTGCACGGAACCGCCGGACATCAAGACCTGTTGTTGCCGCTTTTCTTCGTACTCCAACCCGCGTTGCACGTAGTTAAAGGAGTTCAAGTTCTTCAGCTCAGTCTTGGTCCCGAATTTCTGCTGGCCAACTGGTCGTACGGAAATGTTGACGTCGACCCGCATGGACCCTTCTTCCATCTTCACGTCAGAGATCCCGGTAAATTGGATCCGTTGACGCAAGGCTTCCAGGTAAGCGTAGGCTTCTGCTGGTGAAGCGATGTCTGGCTTCGACACGATTTCAATCAGCGGTGTGCCTTGCCGGTTCAAATCGACGTAGGAATAGTCCCGTTCGTGGGTGTTCTTCCCGGCATCTTCTTCGATGTGCATTTCGGCGATCCCGATTTTTTTCTTCACACCATCCACGTCGACTTCGACCCAGCCATCATGACCGATGGGCTTGTCTGATTGCGTGATCTGGTAGGCCTTCGGGTTATCCGGGTAGAAGTAGTTCTTCCGGTCGAAGTGGGTGTGTTGTTCCACCGTGGCGTGCAGGGCCAAAGCGGCAATGATCCCGTCAGCGACGACGCCCTTGTTGGTGGTTGGCAGTACCCCAGGATACCCCCAGTCGATCACGTTGGTATTGGCGTTTGGTTCGGCACCATAGGCAACTGGTGACGGGCTAAAGATCTTTGAATTTGTCTTTAACTCAATGTGGACTTCTAGTCCAATCGTGGTTTCAAAGTTCATTAGTTTTGACCTCCTAACGTGGGTACTTGTAAATGAAAGTCGGTGTTTTGTTCGAAGGCGTAACCCGCCTTGTACAGCGTGCCTTCGTCAAATGGCCGACCGATTAATTGCATCCCAACTGGCAAGTTGTTGCTGAAGCCGGCTGGTAAGGACAGGCCTGGCAACCCCGCCAAGTTGACCGGGATCGTCAAGACATCGTTCATGTACATAGTAATGGGATCCTTGATTTCGTCACCAATGCCAAAGGCAGGCGTTGGGGCAACGGGACCCATGATGAAGTCGTGGTCTTTTAAGACCGCTTTAAAGTCGTTGATAATGACCGTCCGGACCTTCGCTGCTTTTAAGAAGTAAGCATCGTAGAACCCAGCGGACAAGGAGAACGTCCCCAACATGATCCGGCGCTTGACTTCTTCGCCAAAGCCTTCGGAACGAGACTTCACGTAGACGTCTTCCAGGTTCTTAACGTCTTTTGCCCGGTAACCGTAGCGAATACCGTCGAACCGTTGTAAGTTGGAAGATGCTTCGGATGAGGCGATGATGTAGTAAGCGGCCACGCCATACTTGTTGTGTGGCAAGGACACTTCGTCCACCGTGGCACCTAACTTCCGGTACGTGTCGGCAGCGGCTAAGATAGCCGTCTTCACGTCGTCATCGACCCCGTCAGCCAAGAATTCCTTAGGCAGACCAATTCGCATGCCCTTGACACTCGTGGCGTCGTTTAAATCAGCCGCAAAGTCAGGAACGGCTTGCGTTGAGCTGGTCAAATCGTGGTCATCATGACCGGCAATGGCACTCAATACCGTGGCGTTGTCCTTCACGCTACGGGTCATCGGGCCAATTTGGTCCAAGCTAGACCCAAAGGCAATCAGGCCCCAACGAGAGACACGGCCGTACGTTGGCTTGATCCCCACGATACCGTTAAAGGCGGCTGGTTGTCGAATCGAGCCACCGGTATCGGAACCCAGGGCAACGGGTACTTGACCCGAAGCCACTGCGGCAGCGGAACCACCGGAAGACCCACCGGGCACCTTGGTTTGGTCCCAAGCGTTCTTCGTGGTCTTAAAGGCAGAGTTTTCAGTCGACCCACCCATGGCAAATTCGTCCAAGTTAGTCTTACCGACCGTAATCATCTGCGCGTTGGCCAACTTTTCAGTGACTGTGGCGTCGTAGACCGGCTTGAAGTTTTCCAAGATCTTGGAAGCGGCCGTCGTGGTCAAGTCCTTGGTCACGATGTTATCCTTCAACCCCACTGGAATCCCAGCCAAGGGTTGGTCGGCGTTAATGCCTTGTTGATCGATTTCAGCCGCCTGGTTCAAGGCTGCTTCTTCGTTTAAGTTTAAGAAAGCATCGATTTGAGGATCGGTTGCTTTAATGTTAGCGAAAGTCGCCTGTGTTAATTCCTTGGCGCTAATTTTCTTAGCCACCAGGTCAGCATGCAGACCAGCGAGATCTTTGTCAAAATAATTCATTTAGTCGTTATCCTCGCTTTCATCGATGATGGCAGGTACCTTAATAAAGCCACGAGCGGCATCTGGCGCATTGTGCAACAGCGCTGAGCTCTGCCCCCAGTTATCGGCGACGTCCTCACGCATCACGTTGAGTTGGTCGGAAACGTTGCTGGTGACGTCAACACCATCGGTATCCACTTCACTCAGTGATTCAAACATACCGATAATGTCGTCCAATTGGGGCGTAAAGGCGTCCAATTCGGCATCCGTAAATTCAAGCTTTGCCAAGCCGGCAACGTGTTGAACTTGTTCTCGATTAATTCGATTAGCCATCAATTATCCCTCTTTCTAATTTATCCGCAATTCACCGTTTATTCCAGACTTCGCCAAGAATAAACATACATTGCCATTCTACCATATATCTGTGGTCCGCCAAAGATTATGCGTTAATTTTCTTCTGAACCGTGAGTAAATAATCGCGGTTGGTGGCGACGTTATGCGTACTGACCGCCTGCCGTTGCGCGCAATCCCGGTTGGAACGCTGGGGGAGGACGGCCCGAGCCCAAGCCCGGTCTCGGACCTTGCTTTGAGCCGAAGACCCCCGTCTCAAAGTCACCAAGTTAGCAGCCAAAAGCCGCTGCTAACTTCCCCGGCTGAACCTGGATTGCGCTTCCCTCTCGGCTAAATTAGCGACTATTTACCACCAGTTTAAGACGGTATCGCCCGCACCGCTTCATTGATGTGGACAACCACCATCTCACAGCGAGTCGCTACTAGTCAATAACGAGGTCCAGACTGGCCAATTTCATGACCTGCCACTTGCCACACCCGCCAATGATTCACGCGGTCAGTAAGCAGAAAACGGACGGCGTCGGACTCCTCACTCACAACCCAGGTGATGAATCCGCTGCCGTCCGCTCCCTTTGCGGATCAACTGTTTAGTAACTGTTAAAGACGTGACTGGTGAACTTCTTGGCACCGCTAGCCCGTGACAGGTAGCTTTGTGTGCCGTCCGTTGAGGCCACCGTAATGTCAATCGGTACCCCCGATGGCAAGTACTTTTGCGCCGTCGTTTGGAGATACTGGGTGAAACTAATGATTTCTGTTTGACTGTAGAATTGCGTCTGAATGTTGACGTGCATCCCCGTCAAAGACTTACCGTTGTAATGTGCTTGGGCGGTCACCCCGCTCAAGTTCGGGAAGAAGTTTTCTACTTCCGTCTTAAAGTTGGTGAAGGCACTGGAATCATTACTGTTGGGACTGCTAGAGCCACTGGCAATTGGGAAGACGTAATTCTTCTCGTCTAACGCCGTCCATTTGGCGACACTGGTCGTCCCCGCCTTGTTCTGCGAGTAAGCAATGAAATCACCGCCGACCAGACTATCGTTCGAGGCCTGCCGGTAAATGGCAATCACGATTGGTACGTTCTTCAGCGCGGACTTTTGCCGCAAACGCTTGAGGACCGTATTGGCAGCTTGCTTGGCGTATGCCTCACCGGCCGCTTTCGTGATTTTGGTCTCGTAGGTTGCGCCGTACTGGGTCTTCTTGTAGTAATCCACGGAATTGACCGCGATTCCCACGGTGACCCCACCCAGGTGCAACTTGTTATTCTTTTGGGTCATGTAGTCTTGTTCTTCGATTGCCTGAACATAAATGGGGTTCCGCTTGGTTGGCGACGTTGAGCCGTTACTCTTGGGGTTCAACCCCGTTGGATTGGACTTAGACTTCCGGTCCAACCAGTTTTGCACCGTCGATGAGGTCAAGTACTGACCTTCTTGGAAGACGTAGCTCTTGGTGGAGAAGACCTTCTTGGACACGTTCAACATGCCGTTTTCAAAGCTCTTCAGGTTGTACGTATTGCCGGAATCCTGACTGTTCGTGACCCCCCGCGACTTACTCGTTTGGTAGTGGCCACTCTTAATGACCCCTTCGTAATCGCCATCACTGCTCTGCCCGGTCAGTTGGGTTCCCCCGGATTTACTGCTTCCGGAAGTGCCCGACATACTGGAACTGCCTAAATTACCACACGCGGCCAAAAATAGGGGCACTGCGGCTAACGCCAGAAAAGTTCGTAACCGTTTCACGACTTGTTTCCTCCTAAAATCATCATTTCGTTTCGTTCATCGCGGCCTGCAGCTGGGCTTCGTTCCACACGGGAACGTTGAGCGACTGGGCCTTGGTGAGTTTGCTACCGGCAGCCTCGCCGGCGATCAGTAGATCCGTCTTCTTGGACACGCTGCCCGTCACGGTCGCACCGTGTTGTTCCAACCAGGCCGTAGCTTCCGGTCGGGTCAGTTCTTGCAGCTTACCGGTCAAGACGACCCGTTGGCCCACAAACTGTCCTTCGGTATCGACGGGCGTTGCGGCACCACTGGTATAGGTCATGTTGACGCCCACAGCCCGCAGCTCCGCAATCAATTCTTGGACCTGCGTGCTGGCGAAGTACGTCACGACGCTGTCCGCGATGATGCCCCCGACCGTATCAATGGCCGAGATCTGCTCGCTGTCCGCAGCCATCAGGCTCCCAATGTCACCGAATTCGGCGGCAATTGAGCGCGCGGCCTTGGCACCCACGTGACGAATCCCTAATCCGAATAGCAAACGTTCTAATGAATTATTGCGACTATTGTCAATCGCTGTCAAGAGGTTTTGGGCCGACTTCTCCCCAAATTTATCTAAAGTTAATAATTGATCGGTCGTTAGACGATACAAACTGGCCACATCATCGACCAATTTGCGGTCAAATAGTTGTGCCACGATTTGTGGGCCTAACCCGGCGATGTTCATGGCGTTCCGGGAGGCAAAGTGATTCATGCCCTCCGCCAACTGGGCCGGACACCGTGGATTGATGCAGCGTAGCGCTACTTCTTCATCCAAATGGACCAGCTCGGCACCACAGGACGGACAGTGCGTGGGAATGGGATACGGTTGCGCGTCAGCTGGCCGTTTGGCCGCGACAAACTGCGAGATCTCGGGGATAATGTCCCCGGCCTTGTGCAACAGAACCGTATCGCCCAGGCGAATGTCCTTGGCTGTTAAATAATCCGGATTGTGCAGGGAGGCCCGTGCCACCGTACTGCCGGCCAACGCGACCGGTTCCATCACGGCAGTTGGCGTGACGATGCCCGTCCGGCCCACGGTCCATTCAATGTCTAGGACCGTCGTTTGCACTTCTTCGGGCGGGAACTTGTAGGCAATCGCCCACCGTGGCACCTTGACCGTGGCGCCCAGTGACCGCTGAAGCGGCAGCGGATTGGCCTTGATGACGATCCCGTCGATGCCATAAGGCAGGTCGGCCCGTTTGCCCTGATACTGGTCAATGTAAGCCGCGACGTCCGTCATGTTGTGGGCCACCTGGTACGTCGGGTTGGTCGTGAGGCCCAGCTCGGCCAACTCGTCGAGCAACCCACTTTGCGTGCGCGTGTTCAGCGGCTCGTAGTCGGCGATGTTGTACATGAAAGTCGCCAACTGCCGATCAGCCGTGACCTGCGTGTTGAGCTGACGCAGGCTACCTGCCGCCGCATTCCGCGGATTGGCAAATGGCGCTTGTCCAGCGGCCTCACGCCGTTCATTCAGTGCCAAAAAGGCTGCCTTGGGCATGTAACACTCGCCCCGCACGTCAATCGTCAACGGCCGACTCAGGGTCTGGGGAATCGAATCAATGGTCTTCAGATTGGCCGTAATGTCTTCACCAATCTGACCGTTGCCCCGCGTGGACCCCTGCACGAATTCACCGTTTTCATACCGTAGTGAAATCGCCAGGCCATCGATCTTTAATTCACAATTATAATCAAATGCCTCGTCAACGTTACTGCGCAGGCGCTCGTCAAATTCCTTGAGCTCGTCAATGGAGAAGACATCCCCCAAAGACAGCATCGGAATCTCGTGGGTCACCTTGGGCAGGTCGCCGCGGGTGGTCCCGCCGACACGCTGCGTGGGTGATTCCGGCGTTACGATGGCGGGAAAGGCCGTTTCTAAGGCCACCAACCGGGCATAGACCCGGTCGTAAGTGGCATCTTCCACTTGTGGTGCATCCGCATCGTAGTACTGCTTGCCCCACGCCAATAGTTGGGGCCGGAGCGTTGCCGCCTCAGTGGCCGCCTGCTCCTCAGTTAAGGTATTAATGGGTTTGTCAGTCATCAAATTCCTCCCACGTTAACGTCTACTTTTCAACTCGTTTGATTGGCGCAAAGGCGGCTAACAACCGCTTAACGCCTTGTTCTGGAAAGGCAATGTCGAGCTCGGCATCTTCGCCGGTCCCGTTGACCTTGACCACGGTCCCAATGCCCCACTTCTTGTGGCTCGCCTTGTCACCGACACCCCAGCTGACCTTGCCGGCACCGGTACCAGTGGGTTCACTGACCCGACCAGTCTTGCCGTGATAAGGGGTGGCCACGGCACTGGCTGTCCGCCGGGCAAATGGCACGTCGCGGCGACTAGGTGTCAAGCCGGACTTGGTCTCGCTGTAGTCTAAATGCAGCAATTCTGGATCAATTTCCGTGACGAAACGCGATTGCGGGTTGGTTTGCCGGCGACCGTACAACATCCGAGAATAAGCGTTGGTCAGATACAGCTTGTCTTGGGCCCGAGTGATCCCCACGTAAGCCAAGCGCCGTTCTTCCTCCAACTCGTCGTCTTCGAGCATTGCCCGTGATAGTGGGAAAATCCCCTCTTCCAAGCCCATCAAGAAGATCACGGGGAACTCCAAGCCCTTGGCAGCGTGTAGCGTCATCAAGGTCACCTCAGCGGGTTCTTCCTCAACGTCGTCTTGCGCGGAGACCAGGGCCAAATCGGCCAGGAATTCCACTAAACGTTCTTCCGTTTCGTCGTGGTCGGCCTTGTCCCAGTCGTCGTCAAATTTCTGCGTGACGGACAAGAATTCTTGGATGTTTTCGATGCGGGTCTCGGCTTCCAGGTTCTTGGCAGCAACGGCCTTCAACGCCGCCATGTAGCCGGTCTTGTCCAACAGCTCGTTGGTGATTTCCGACACGGTCATCGTGGGTGCGTTATCTTGGATGCCCTTTAACGTCATGCCGAATTTTTCCATGGCATTGCGGATGCGGGCGCCCAGATTGGTGGCCAGCGCAATGTTTTGCGTAGCTTCCAGTTCCGTCCAGTCGTTCATCTCCGCAAAGTCGCGGAGCTTCTCCACACTGGTAGCGCCAATGCCACGCTTGGGTTCGTTGATGATCCGTTCCAGGCTCATGGAGTCCGCCGGGTTAGCGATTAACGTCAAGTAAGCCAACACATCGCGAATTTCCTTGCGGTCGTAGAACTTGTGGCCCCCGACCATGGTGTACGGAACGTTGGCCTTGACCAGCGTTTCTTCGATCACCCGGGATTGGGCGTTGGTCCGATAGAGGATAGCGAAGTCACCGTACCCGCGGTGATGTTGTTCGCGTTCTTCTTGAATCTTAGCGACCACGTAATGGGCCTCATCATTTTCATTTTGCCCGCGGTAATACGAGATCTTGTCGCCCTCGGGATTGTCCGTCCACAGGTCCTTTTTCTTCCGGTTGACGTTCTTTTGGATCACGTCGTTGGCGGCCTTCAAGATTGTCTTGGTCGACCGGTAATTTTGTTCCAGCAAGGTCACGTGGGCGTTGGGGTAGTCGTGTTCAAAGTTCAGAATGTTTTCCATGTTGGCACCCCGCCAACCGTAGATACTCTGGTCGCCATCCCCCACCACGCACAGGTTCCCGTGCTTCTTGGCAAGCAAGTTAACCAGCGTGTATTGCGCATCGTTGGTATCCTGGTATTCATCGACGTGGATGTACTGGAATTTTTCTTGGTAGTAGCCCAACACGTCGGCGTCTTGCTTGAACAGCTTGATGGTCAACATGATCAGGTCGTCAAAGTCCATGGCCTGATTGGCCTGCAGCTCGCGTTGGTAGCTTTCGTACACCGTGGCCACGGTCGTTTCAAACGGATTGCCCGCCGCTTCACGCATCATAGCTGGCGTCTGCAAGGCGTTCTTGGCGTTAGAAATTGCGCCTAAAACGGACCGTGGATCGAACTTTTTCACGTCTAAGTTCTGCTGACGCAAGACTCGCTTGATCAGCGTGCGTTGTTCGCCGGGATCCGCAATCGTAAAGGCCCGGTTGTACCCCAGCTTATCCGCGTCTCGCCGCAGGATCCGGACACACAGCGCATGGAACGTGGAGACCCAGACGTCATTGCCATCCGGCCCCAGTAGTTTGATGACCCGTTCACGCATTTCCTTAGCGGCCTTGTTGGTAAAGGTGATTGCTAAAATGCGCCACGGCATCACGTTATTGTGTTCAATCAGGTAGGCGACCCGGTGCGTTAACACCCGGGTCTTCCCACTACCGGCACCCGCCAATACCAACAGGGGCCCTTCCGTCTGAAGGACAGCCTCCGTTTGCTTATCGTTCATGCCAGTTAATAATTCTTCTCCTGCCACCTAGAACCCAGTCCTCTCTGTAATTAGTCTTGAATAGTATACCAAAAAAACATACGTTCTGCTTGAACTCTCACCGATATTTTAAAAGAAATTTCCGTGACCGGTTACACAAAAATGCCAATAATCACTTAACTGATAAACGCACTCAATCAGCCAGTCACTGGTGATCAAGTGCGTTCAGGTAGGTGTTGCTCAATTAATCTTGGTCGGGCGTCTCGTCTGTGTTCGGCGTCGTCCAAATCGCCGTGTCGTCTAGCTGGTCGAGTAGCGTCTTCACAGCAGGACCTTGCACGGCAACGTGACCCATCACGTCGTCATCGGCTTGCTTGCGCAAATGGTAGAACGTGAAGTCCCAATTTGGCTTGATCTGCCACTGGGTCCGAATCGCTGTCAGTTGGCTGACCGTAAAGTTCACGGTCACAGCCGGCGTCAACAGTTGGGGCGTCGCCAATGGTAACCCCGCCACGGCCCGCATGTGTTCTGCGAATTCATCGACAGTCCCGGCCGCCGCAAAGACGTACCCCGTCTCGCTCGGTGCTGGCACGATCTTCTTCACGTAAATGGCTCCGCTTGACGTCAGGTAGAAGGACACCTCGAACACGCCCACGTAAGACACGTTCTTGGCCACTTCACTGGCGATGCGGTGAATCTCACTGGCTACGGCATCGTCCACTTCAGTGGGCACCCAGACCCGTTGTGGCCGGTCGTCTACCGAGTGGACCTCGGTGATTGGGAACGACTGCCGGTTGCCTTCCGCATCCCGCGCCACGAGAATTGAGAATTCCCGGTCGTAGGCGATTTGTGACTCTAAAATGTAGGTGCCCCAATCCAACAATCCGGCGGCCTTGGCAATATCAGTCTGGGTCTTGATAACCAGCTCGCGACCATGTGACCATTCCTTTTGGATAGGCTTTAAGACACACGGGTAACCAATGGAATTGACGGATTGGTACACGTCGTCCAGATTGATGATCGTCGCGTACGGTGCAATGTTAACGTTTAATTGTTCAAAGAAAGCCCGTTCGAGCAAGCGATCCTGCATGATTTCCAGCATATCGCTGCCCTGCGGAATCCGGGTGAATTGTGCCAAAAATTTCACGACGGCCGTGCTAACCCGGTCCGAGTCGTACACGATGGCCGCGCAGCTCTCAGCGAAGTGCTGAAGCTTGTCGCGGTCCTTACTCGTGCCGACAGCCTTGAAGTCTGCTAATTGTAATGCCTCACTCGTTTCGTCGGCACCGTATGCCCCGACGCGTAGCCCCATCTTTCGAGCCGTGGTAACCAACATCGCGGCGTTGGCACTATTACCAATCACCCCAACAGTATCCCCAGGATATAAGACCGTGTTCGCCAATTTACTCCCTACTTTCTTGCTTGACTTATTTTAAATTTATTTGAAATGAGAACCATTCACTATTTATTCTAAAGTTTAACTACCGATTAAACAAGCTAGAGCCCAACTAATCTTGGGCGAAAACTACTTGGCCATCTTCAAATGACGCGATGCTGGCCAACGCAACCAACGGAATTCCCGCGTCAACGACCATTTGGTGGCCCTTTTGGAACCGTTTTTCAATCACGACACCCACTCCGGCTACTGAGATGCCGGCCGTTTCGGCGATATCAAACAAGCCTTGGACAGCCTGACCATTGGCCAAGAAATCATCGATGATCAAGACCCGGTCGTCGGCGTCCAAGAAGCGCCGGTCGATGGAAATGTCGTTGCTGACCTGCTTGGTGTAGGAATAGACCTTGGCCGTGTACAGGTTATCGGTCAAGGTCAAACTCTTGTGCTTACGGGCAAAGATGACGGGCACCTGTAAGTGCAACCCCGCCATAACGGCCGGTGCGATACCGGAAGACTCCACCGTCAAGACCTTGGTGATGCCTTGGTCCGCAAACTGGCGGGCAAATTCTGCCCCCATCTGATCCATCAATTGGGGATCAATCTGATGATTTAAAAAGTTGTCGACCTTTAACACGTTACCTGGTAGGACCGTCCCGTCTTGGCGAATGCGATCTTCTAAAATTTTCATCTCTGCTTGACCTCCAAAAAGTATTTCTTTCATTCTACCTGATTGCCCCTTAAAAAACAGCTACTTGGCGCGAGATTTAGGAATGTTTTAAGCAACTGCTCGGTAACCAGCACTTGATGTAACGGCATTCATTGCTGGCGTGGCGGTTGGTTTGTGCGGGTGCTGGCCGCCTACCGTCCGCTAAAGATGCGCTGGAACGCTGTGGGCGGACCGGTCCGAGCCTGAGGGGCGGTCTCGGCCCTCACTTTGAGCCGACAGCCCCGTCTCAAAGATGCCAGTTTTCTAACCGGCGTTGCCGCTAAGAAAACTCCCACGGCTGAGCGCATCTTTAGCGAACTCCGGCTATGATTGTCGATACCCAGCCATGACACTTATCCTGCTCTGATTAACGCGTAACACTGGGCAACGCCAGGTACAACCACCAACCACTGGACCACACGCTGCGGGCACTACCACCATCAAAGCCGGGAGTTCGCGCCATATGGGCTCAGCCGTGGGATACCCCTTAGCGGCACGGGTTGGGCCGGTTAGGGGTATGGCGATTTTGAGACGTGCTCTTCGGCTCAAAGTCGAGGTGTCGAGACCGCTTTTTGGCTCGACCCGTCCGCCCACAGCGTTCCGGCCCATATGGCGCGAACGGAAGGCGGCCGGCTTACACCAGTTTTGCCTAACCCAGCCACAAGCCCAGCAGTTCCGCGACCACCGTGACTAAGGCTAGGATGCCCAGGCTGCGGACGGCCAGGATGAAGGTCTCTTTTTTCACCTGTACCCGGAACAACCCCCGCACGTTGCGAGCAATCACGGGGATACTCAGCAGTGCCAGCAAGGACCATTTCGGCAGGTCCCCCAACGCCACGCTGACCACCAGCGACAGGTAGCCAATGACGTAGAAGCTCGCAAACAGCCATAAAGCGCGCTGCTTGCCCAGATAATAGACGATAGTCTTCCGGTCCAGGGAAAGGTCTTCGTCGGCGTCACAGATGTTATTAGCCAGCAATAACGCGGCGATGGCCATCACGGCGATGCCAGACGCCAGAAGCACCCGTGCTAACAGGCCAATGGTGAACGCCGTCGTTTGATAAAGATTTAAATAAACGGTAATCAACATAATCATATAACCCATGGTAAAGCCGGCAAAGAACTCACCCGTGGGCGTCCCGGACAACGGCTTCGGCCCGCCCGCGTACAGGTAGCCGACCAGAAAACAAAAGACCCCCATCGCCAGTAACGGCCACCCAGTGCGCCACACCAGGTACAGGCCAATCACTCCAGCCACCGACGCCAGACTGGCCATCAACACAAAGATGCGGGTAACCGCCAAGTGGTGGACGCCAATGATGTTGGTATGTTTCTTCCACTCCGCGGCCTGGTTACCGGCCTTGGTATAGTCTTGGTAGTTGTCATTGATGTCAACCGCCATATTGAACAAGACCATCGCCACGAAGAATAACAGTGACACGCCCCAATTGAGGTGGTGAAAGTTTGCCTGGACAAAGATCATCCCCAATAGAAATGGCCAGATCGAGGCGATCTTCGCCTTGATCTCAACGAGTTCCAAAAAAACACTGACAGTCATGGTAGTTCCTCCCAAATAAGTCTTTGCATTTGATGATAGCCCATGTCACGCGGCAGTTCAACCGCCACCCCCGCGGGCAACGCCCCGTTTTCTCGGTCACCTACTCAGCCGCTTATTTTACCCCGCAGCGGCGGTCATCGGTGCTAAAATAGAAAGTGTCACGTGTAACGGTCCCAACAATCTAACATTGCGGGAGTATCCTTTATTGACAACGTTTCCAGTTGTCGGTAAGATAAATTTTAACGTGACATGACATAGCGAGGTGCAAAATGGATCGACAACTTTGGCGGCAATTTCCGCAAGTAGAACCGCAACTGGATGCGCTACAGGATTATCTCTTCCAGGAAGTTCAGCTGGATAACCAACCCATCCACAGTAAAATATTAGCGTTATTAAAATCCGGCGGCAAGTTGTTACGTCCCGGTTATTTTTACCTGTTCACAAAATTCGGCGACCAGGGCACACCAGCCGAATTACAAGCGGGCGCGGCTGCCCTGGAGATTCTTCACGTGGGGACCTTGATCCACGACGACGTGATCGACGACTCCCCCACCCGCCGCGGCGTCCGGACGATTCAAATGAAGTACGGCCAACGCAACGCCATTTACGCGGGAGATTTCATGTTCACCGTGTACTTCAATCAGGTGCTCAAGGCCACCCGCGACCGGGCGTTGGTCCAGGAACACATTGACGCCATGCACCGGATCTTGCAAGGTGAACTTCATCAAATGGACTTGAACTACCACGAAGATACCACGGTGGCTGCCTACCTCAACGAAGTCGCTGGTAAGACCGCCGAACTATTTGCGCTCAGTTGTGACACGGGCGCCCGGCTAGCAGGGGCACCCACCAGTGTCACGGCACTGACCCGTCAAATCGGCATCGCGATTGGTTGCGCCTACCAGATGTTAGACGACATTCTCGACTACGCGGGCGACCCAGCTAAGACGCAAAAGCCGGTCCTTGAGGACTTGCGATCGGGCGTTTACTCGTTACCGTTGATTCTGGCCATCCCTCACGCCAAGCGCGACTTCCACCACCTCCTGCGCAAGAAGCAGGACATGACCGTGGCCGACATTCAAGCGGTTCAGGCGCTCGTTGCGCAAGTCGATGGTGTCGGAGCGGCGCGGCAACTCGCGACAGAACATACGGAAAAGGCATTATCGCTGATTCAACAATTGCCGGCCGGCCCGGTCCAAGACGACCTGGCGAAGCTAACGACGATGTTGTTGCGGCGTGACCATTAACAAAAAAATTGTAAGTCAAAAGGACATGGTAACTGGCAGTCTTTCGTCAGTGACCATGTCCCTTTTTCTCGTTTATTTTCCGCGGTCCAAATCATACAACGACCGGAATCGGGCATTATCTCGGTACAACTCGGCTGGCGTCCCCTGCATGTCGAAGTGGCCGTCCTCAATGAAGCGGACCTGATCGACGTGGTTGATGCCCGCCAGATGGTGCGTGACCCAGATGATCGTCTTATCATGCAACACGCTAAAGACCGTATCCAACAGGTGTTGCTCGGTGATAGGGTCCAGGCTCACAGTCGGCTCATCCAAAATGATGATGGGCGCGTCTTGCAGGAGAATCCGGGCCAGGGACAGTCGTTGCCGTTCCCCACCAGAGAAGCGGCTCCCAGCTTCCTGAACCTCCGTGTCGTATCCCTGTGGCAAGCGCCAGACCAGTTCGTCTAGCTCGACGGCCTTGACCGCGGCGTGAACCTCTTCGTCGGTGGCGTTCAAATTGCCCAGCCGGACGTTGTTCATGACCGTGGTGTCAAACAGGTAGGGCTGTTGGTCCAGCACACCAAAGAGTTGGGCGCGTTGCTGCTGCAGCTGGCTGACCGGCACGCCATTTAACGTGACCTGGCCACCGGATGGCTGCTCGTCACCCAAAATCAGCTTCAGCAGCGTGCTCTTCCCCGTTCCGCTGGGTCCCAACAAGGCCAGCTTTTCGCCGGGATGCAGGTCCAACGACAGGTCGTCGATCACCTCGCGCTCGGCACCCGGATAGGTGAAGGTTACGTGATCCAATTTTAATTCTTCCAGCGCGCCAATCGTGGTCTGCGCCGGTAGTTCGGGTTCATTTTCGTCTAAGCGGTTCACCCGTTTGATAGAATCTTGATAGACCGGCCATTCGCTGACTCCCTGGCTCATCCCCGAGAACGGTTCTACGGTCGGGAACAGGGCCAGGCCAAAGGCGGCGACCCAGTTGGCTTCCGCTTGGTTGTGGGTAAAGGTCAGACCGGCCCACCATACGATCAAGACGACCGCCGCACCGAAGACAAATTCAATCGCAAAGTTGCGCCACCATTGGAAATGATGGTCCGCTCGCCGCAGCGTGGCAATCTCGTCGATGGGTTGGTCCTGTTGCTGCAAGAAGGCTTGCCGCCGACCGGAGATCAGCCAGTCACCCAGCCCTAAGACAGCATCAGTCAGTTGCGTGTAGAAGCGGCGTTGCACCTGCCGCGCCTGAAATTCCCGCCGACCATTGACGGCCACAGACAGCAGTGGCATGAAGATCACGATGACCCCCAGTAAGATCAGCATCAACAGGCCAAACGCCCAGTTGAAATAGCCGATGCCAATCACCACGAACAGGTACAGTAACCAACCAATCACGAGCGGAAAAACCGTGCGCAAATACAAATTTTCAATGTGGTCGATGTCCTCGGCCAAGATGCTCAAGACGTCCCCCGTCTGATGGGTCTGACGGATGGCGACGGCTTGTTTTTCCACGGCCTGATACAGACGCTTGCGGAAGTCCGAGACGATGCGCAAGACCCAGTTGTGGCTGGTCAGCCGTTCCGCATAACGAAAGGCTGGCCGCCCAATCCCAAAGGCGCGGGCAAGTACGATGGGCACGTAGATCATCAAGATGTTGTAGGGATGCGTGGCCGCGCGGCTAATCAGATAGCCGGAGTTGAACATCAACGCGCCCCCACAGAAGAAGGTCATGAAGCCCAAGAACAAGACCAGCGCCAACAGCTTCCGGTAGCGCCGCAAGTAAGGCATGACCCAGTGATCGTGTTTAAATGTCGCAAAGAATCCTTTCATCGGGTCGTCGCTCCTTCCATTTCCGACCGTAACCGCACGTAGGCGCCGTTCTTGGCTTGCAAATCCGCCGGCGTGCCCTGCTCGACGATCTGGCCGTGATCCATGACTAAAATATAATCCATTTCGTTCATCCAGTGTAACCGGTGAGTCGCGAAGAAGACCAGGTGGTCCTTGAAGACCGGCATCATGGTCTGCTTCAACTCGACTTCGGTTTCGATATCCAGATGTGCGGTGGGCTCATCAAATAACAAGACCCGCCGTGAGTCATCCAGAAAGGCCCGCGCCAACGCGATTCGTTGGGCCTGGCCCCCACTGACTCCCCGGGCACCTTCACCGATCTGAGTGTCCAAGCCGTCCGGCAAGGTGGCGATCCAATCCGTCAAACCGGCCTTGGCTGCCGCGGCCGTGACCGCTGCTTCACTGGCATCCGGCGCGTAAAAGGCCAGGTTGTCGCGCAAGCTTGCGTGGAACAGGTATGGGGCCTGCGGAATGTACACAAAACTGCGTTGCCAGGCCTGTTGGTCGAGGTGTGGCGCCTGAGTCCCCCGCACGGTAATCTGGCCGTCAGCGGGGCTGAGAAAGCCGCCCAGCGTGTTGATCAGCGTCGACTTCCCGGAGCCGGACGCCCCAATGATGCCGACCTTCTGGAAGCCGTGCACGTTGAAATTAATGTCGTGTAACGTCGGCGCGTCATCGCCGTAACTGACGTTCACGTGCGCCAATGACAAGTCGTCATCGGCCTGCCACACGGGCTCGCGGGCTGGCAACAGTTGCCGGTCGCTTGGCGTCTCCCGTTGTAAAATATCCAGCACCGCCGTCAACGCGTTTTTTCCGTTCAAGGTGGCGTGGTAGTCGTTGGCAAAATTCCGGATCGGCGCAAAATAATCCGGCGCCAGCGTTAAAATAACCAGCGCTGGCAACAGTTGAATCGTGTTGTCCATCAGGCCAAAGCCTAAGAACACGGCGATGATGGCAATGGACAGCGTGGTGAAGAAGTCCAGCGCAAATGTTGAGGTCATGGCAATCGTCAGCGTCGCCATGGTCTTCTTGCGGTAGTCCTCACTGACCTGATACACGTTGTCGGCGTAGGTCTCATTTAGCCCGAGCTGTTTCAAGGTCGGTAGTCCCCGCAGCGTATCGACAAAGTGATTGGACAGGCGCTGGTAGCCAGCATATTGCCGGTCCGCCTTGGCCTGCGCCGCTAATCCCAGGATGATCATGAAGAGAATGATCAGTGGGTAAATCGCCAGTAAGAACAGTGCTTCTTTCCACTGGATAAAGGCGATGTAGATCAGCACTAACCACGGTGTGATCGACAGGTCCAAGACCTTGCCAATGATCATCATCAGGTAGGTCTGAATCTTATCAATTCCCTCGAGACCCATGGTGACAACGTTCCCCGTCCCCTTCTCGGCAACCACGCTGGGCCCTAAATCAAAGAGCTTGGCCATGAATTGCTTCCGCAGGGTCTTGGTCGTCTTCTCCACGAAGGGATACAGTAGCCAATCCTTCAAGACCGTCAACAAGTGGCGGGCTAAAAAGGCCACGGCAAAGATCGCCAATGGTGTGACGATCGTGCCAATGGGTTGTTGTTTCCAGAGCTGAACGATTGCGGCTGATAAGTACTGCGCTTGAATGATAATCATAATGGCTTGAATCAGCGTCAGTACCGCTTCGATGGCCGCGGCTGGTTTCACTCCGGGAAATTTAAAAACACGTTGATCAATCAAAGTGATGCCCCCTTACAACAAGTGATAACTCATACTGCTATGATAGCATTTTTCTGGTATCTAAGCGCTACCAATCATGGCAAACCAGCTTATTTTTGCCAATTCAATTGGTCACAAGCCACCTCCCCGTTTCCTGTGTCTGGCCACTACAGTGACAACATGCC
The DNA here is from genome assembly GCA_003666485.1 of Levilactobacillus brevis. Taxonomy (GTDB): domain Bacteria; phylum Bacillota; class Bacilli; order Lactobacillales; family Lactobacillaceae; genus Levilactobacillus; species Levilactobacillus yiduensis. The sequence goes on along the minus strand of CP032931.1, from coordinate 1,542,358 downwards.
GCCTACCATGCCTGCGGCTGCCAGGGGTTCCGCCTGCTATGGGGAACATCTCCAGCCTGTGAAGCGGGCTTCCGGTTCGCTTGGAAGCCTGGCAAGAAACGCCAGCTAACTGGGTCGACACAGCTGGCTACGCCCCTGGCCTCCTCCGGCAGATTGGTGCTTGCTGGCGACATGGAGCCGCTGACACCTTGGGTTAAACAGGTGTTTTTGACCTCCACTACCGTAGCCGAGAGTTCGCCAAATATGGGTTCAGCCGTGGGAGTTTTCTTAGCAGCTTGCTGGTTAGAGAACTGAAAACTTGGAGACGCGGGTCACCGGCTCCAAGTTTAGGGGCGAGACCGCTTTTTGGCTCGGCCCGGCGCCCACAGCGTTCCAACCCATATTTGGCGAACGGCAGGCGGTCAGTCACCACTATGTAATTGCCAGCTGTTTATCCCAAAACGAAAGCCCCCACGGCCGGACAGCCATGGAGACTCGGTGACACAAATTTTTCAATGATTAAGCGTTTTGCTTAGGTGACGCCAAGCGCTTGTAGAAGACCCAGTAGCTCCAGATGAAGTAGATCAGAACGATTGGCAGGATGCTAAACGTCAGGATCGTCATCAGGTGCAGCGTGTAGGGTGAACTGGAAGAATTCTTGATCAACAGTGAGTAAGCCGGATTGTTGGCAATCATGACCCGTGGGAATAACCCGTTGAAGATCAAGACGACCACGCTGATCAGCGATAAGCCACTGCCGATGAAGGACAGCCATTCGTGGTTGCCCAAGACGCCCCAGTAGGCCAAGCACGTGAAGATGACCAGTGCCACTACGATGGCCGTGGTCGTCAATGGTTTCTTGGCGAAGAAGTCCGTGGAGAAGTACAGTAGAATGGCGAACAGGACTTCACCTGCAAAAAGCACAGGGTATAAGATCTTATTCCAGGCCAGGGCGCGTTCCCGCAAACTCCCAGTCGTCTTTAAGCGCATGAAGTTCAAGCCGTGGACCAGAGATAAGACGGTCACAGCTACCCCACCGACCAGAGAGAACAGGTTAACGTAGTCGAAGAAGTGCGCGGTCATGTCCCCATTTTTATCGATTGGCATGCCGGCAATCATAGCCGTAAACAGCATCCCAAACAGGAACGCCGCACAGAAGCTGCCAATCGTTGAGGCCCATTCCCAGAAGTTTCGCCATTTTTCCGTTCGCATGTTGGCCCGGAATTCAAACGATACGCCCCGAAAAATCAGGGCCGCTAAAATCAGGAACAAGACCAGGTAGAACCCAGAGAACAGGGTTGCGTACCACATTGGGAAGGATGCGAACATGGCCCCACCAGCGGTGATCAACCAAACTTCGTTACCGTCCCAGTGCGGTCCAATCGACCGGATCACGACGTCACGTTCGGCTTCATTTTTGGCGAAACTCTTCACGAGCATCCCCACACCAAAGTCGAAGCCTTCCAGGAAGAAGAAGCCACTAAACAGGACACCGATCAGGATAAACCAGAGTAATTGTAAGTTAGTCATGGTTGAACGCCCCCTTTGAGTACGGATCAAGGTCAGTATCGCCCGCCGCATACCCATCGGTATTTTCAATATCAGGTCCGGCCTTCAAGGTCCGGTGGCACAAGACAATCATGACGACGCCCATGCCGGCAAACATCAGGAAGTAGATGATGTTTGAAGTGAGTAGCGACGCAACGGAAACATTTGGCGAAACCGCATCGGCAATCGTGAGTAAGCCATAGACGACCCATGGGTACCGCCCAAATTCAGTGATGAACCAACCAGCCGTGTTAACCACGAATGGTAGCCACAGGCATAGCCCGAGAATGTACAGGAACCAGCGTTGCTTCATAATCAGTTGCGACTTCTTTCGGTTGAAGAACAACCCGACAATCGCTAGCAAGGCAAACAGTGCCCCTGCCCCAGACATGATCCGGAAGCTCCAGAACAAGGTCTTGGTTGGCACGTAATAATTAATATCATTGCCATATTTCTTGTCGTACTTCGCGTGCAATTCCTTGTTAATGGTGTTCATACCTTTGATGGTCCCAGTCGTCTTGTGGTAACTCAATAAGTTCAAAACGTAAGGTACATCAACGGACCAGGTCGTCTTGTGTTGCTTGTTGTCAAAGCCAGCAATCGCGGCCCATTCCCCTTTGTTGGTCGAGTCCTTGTAGAGCCCTTCCATTGCGGCGAATTTCATGGGTTGATTGTTAATTAAGTAACGACTTTGAATATCCCCACTGGCAATGGAGCCCAGAGAGAAGATCAAGCCAATGACCAACGCAACGTTCAATGACTTCCGGTAGAACGTGACGTGATCCTTCTTCAGTAAGCGCCAAGCCGCACAGCCGGCAATCACGAAGGAAGCGGTCACAAATGCACCGAAGATCACGTGTGGAAATTCACTCCACAGTTGGGGGTTACTCAACACAGCACCGAAGCTGACCATTTGCACGTGGCCCGTTTGTTGGTTGATGATGTAACCCAATGGGTTTTGCATGAAACTATTAGCGGCCAAAATCCACAGTGCCGATAGTGAAGACCCGAACATAACTAACCAAATGAATAGCGTGTGGACCCACTTATTGAAGCGGCCCCAGGTGAACATCCACATTCCGATGAACGTGGATTCCATGAAGAAAGCTGCCAGGGCTTCGATGGCCAATGGTGCCCCAAAGATATCACCCATAAACCGCGAGTATTCAGACCAGTTCATCCCGAATTGGAATTCTTGAATAATACCAGTAACCACACCAACGGCGAAGCTATACAGGAACATTTTGCCCCAGAACTGCGCCATCTTCTTGTAGTCCTCATCACCTTTAATCGCGTACATGGTTTCCATGACGGCGACAACGAAGGCTAACCCGATTGAAAATGGAACGAAGAAGAAGTGAAAGACAGTGGTCATTCCAAATTGGAATCGTGCTAGGCCTAGGATATCCAGACCAAGATTTAACATTTTTCTAACCTCCCCAAACGTTATTAGTGTAAATAAATAATTGCTGTCTTGCCTCTATTATATCGAGTGATAAGTCAATAAGCAATGGTTCGGTGTCAATCTACCGAAAGTTAATCGATTGTATTCGAAATTTGTGTGCAATTAAGTTGTCAATCGCCGTGACACAATCCGTAAAGTGTGTTGTTGATGTAAGCGTTTTCGCCGATTTAGCGGGATTTCTAGGAGGAAACGGGTAACTCGTGCTAAAATATAGGAGACGACAACCGTCGAAGGAGGTTTTTCACATGACAGAAAGATTATTCACCTTTCCAACTCTCAATCAAGCACAAATTGACCACTTAACCGCGCTGGGGGTCGACGTCATCCCCGCCAGTGACTGGGAAACGGCCACGGATATTGATATCATCTTCGGCTGGGGCGCACACGGCGCTGCAGTCTTGCAAAATCCCCAGAACCACGTCCGCTGGATCCAAACGTTTAGCGCCGGGGTCGATTACCTGCCGCTCGACTGGATCAAGGCACACGACGTGCAGGTCACCAATGCCAGTGGGGCTTACTCCGCTGCGATTGCGGAATCCACCATCGGCTACCTGCTCTACTTCCTCCGGGACTTCAATGACGCCGTGAAGAACCAGGCTGGTCACTTCTGGCAAGTGCCGGCGCGTTCAGACCTGGCCACACTGGCCAATCAAAAGGTCGTCATCTACGGAACTGGTAGTATCGGCCAGCACATTGCGACACTGCTCAACGGATTTGGTAACTACCCGTTTGGCGTGAACCGCTCCGGCCATGGCGTCGCTGGCTTCCAAGGCACCGTGAGTCTGAAGGACGACACCGACCTGGTCAAGGACGCGGACGTGGTTATCAACGCAATGCCCGCCACAGCGGAAACCACGCACTACTTTAACAACGACTACTTCAGCCAACTCAACGGCGTCCGCATCTTCGTGAACGTTGGCCGTGGCAAGTCCGTTGACGAAAGTGCCCTGATGCACGCCCTGCTCTACCAAAACGTGTTGAACGCGGCCCTGGACGTCTTCGAGCATGAACCGCTCCCGAAGGATTCCAAGCTGTGGGACTACCCCAACGTCTTGATCACGCCGCACCAAACCGGCTTTGACGTCGATAACATCCGCCCCATCTTCGGCTACCTAACCGATAACCTGAAGAGCTGGGAAGACGACGGCAAATTGTCCGTGAACCTGGTAGACGTGAACCGCGGTTACTAATCCGAGTTAAAAAATTAACGCCCTCGCCGATTTGGCGGGGACGTTTTTGTTTAGTGGTGCGGGAAGATAACGCGCGTATGAATCATTTGGTCCTTAATCAACGCCCAATTTTTGGCATCCACCTCATCTGGTGAATGATATTGCAGATCGTGCTTCAGCTCCGCATCCCCACCAGGCATATTGATATAGCGTAAGATTTCGTCGCGTAGTTGTGGGTTAATGTCGTACTCCAGGTGGTCAACCTTTTTCTCTGGTTCTGTCATAAGTGGTCCTTCTTTCATTAAGCCGCAATTGGCAATTTCTGCGCCAAGCAACTTACCTTACGAACGTCACATTGCTTAGTGATGCGGGAAGATTACGCGGGCGTGAATCATTTGTTGGCGAATACGTTCCAGGTTCATGGCGTCCACTTCATCCGGCGAATGCCGTTGGAGATTCCGTTTTAGTTCGCGGTCGCCTCCTGGTTCATTGATGAACTCAAGAATGGCGTCGCGTTCTTTAGAATCGATATCATACTCTAGGTGGTCAATCGTTTGCTTTGATTCTGTCATGGATAGCCCCTTCTCAATTGGCAACTCCTGCGCCAAGTAACTTACCTTACTAACGATACACTGTTCAGTGATGAGGAAAAATGACGCAGGCATGGATCATTTGTTGGCGAATTAGTTCTAGATTCTTAGCATCCACTTCATCCGGAGAATGTCGCTGGAGATCCCGTTTTAATTCACGGTCACCACCGGGCTTGTTGATAAACTTAAGGATGGCATCACGTTCTTCGGGATCGATATCATATTCTAGGTGATCAATCTTTTGCTTTGATTTTGTCATGAATAGCCTCTCTCATTAAGTCACGATTCTGAAAAAATTCGGTCCTATCAGAAGCGTTCACCCAGTATACCATAAACACCACCTAACGTCCTGAAACAAGCATACTGGATCACCTGTCACCCGACTAGCGAACGCCCGTTTTTCATTGATTAAACTCCTAATTTACTGGCCATTCTGCCGATAATCTGCTTCTACTGTGGCCTTACTTCCCTGCCACCAATCCGGATGCGTCCGGTACCAGGCGATGGTCTGCCGTAATCCCGTTTCAAAGTCCGTGACTTCCGGGTGCCAGCCCAATTCATCACGCAGGCGACTGGCGTCGATGGCGTAGCGGACATCATGCCCTGGTCGATCCTTGACCCAATCGAAGGCATCCGCGGGCTGGTCCATCAGCTTTAAAATCAACGCCAAAACGTCCCGATTACTGCGTTCGCCGTTGGCCCCAATCAAATAGGTCTCCCCCACCGTTCCCCGCGTGAGGATCTCCCAGACGGCTCGAGAATGGTCAGTCACGTGAATCCAGTCGCGGACGTTGGCCCCGTTACCGTAGAGCTTGGGACGACGACCACTCAAGATGTTGGTGATTTGGCGGGGGATAAACTTTTCAACGTACTGGTACGGCCCGTAGTTGTTGGAGCAGTTGGAAATCGTTGCCCGCAGTCCAAATGAGCGGACCCAGGCATTCACCAGCAGATCGGCACTGGCCTTGGTTGCCGAATAGGGACTGCTCGGTTGATAGCGGGAGGTCGGCGTGAATTTGGCCCCCACCCCATTTTGCCGTAGCGGCAGGTCCCCGTAGACCTCGTCCGTGGAGATTTGATGAAAGCGCACGTCGTACTGGCGACACGCCTGCAGGAGAGTATAGACCCCCAGGATGTTCGTCTGCATAAACGGTGCCGGATCACGCAATGACCGGTCGTTGTGGCTCTCGGCGGCGTAGTTCACCACAGCATCGACTCGCCGAACCAGTCGATCGACCACCGTGGCATCGGCAATGTCACCCACCACGAGCTGTACCCGATTGGCTGGCAGTCCGGCGAGATTCGCCCGGTTGCCGGCATAGGTTAATTTATCCAGTACCGTCACGTGAACGGCCGGGTGCTGGGCCACCACGTAACGGACAAAGTTAGCGCCGATGAAGCCGGCGCCGCCAGTGACTAGTAAGTTTTTCATGCGCGCTTCCTCCTTAAAATGATTGTAACGCAAAAACGAGAAACAAGGGGCCGCCCTCATTTCTCGTTTGATTGTGATTTAACTGAACACTTACTTCGTGGTAGCAGCCTTAACTTGCTTAGCAGTGAAGACAGCGGCTTTCCCGGTCGTCTTGTGTGATAAGCTCAAGCCCTTACGCGTGAAGTTCGTTACCCGTTGTAACTCAGACTTCTTAACAACCTTCATGGTCTTGTTGTTCAAGCGGTGCATGCTCCCATGGAGGACCGTCTTAGAAACGCTCTTCGTGGCAACACGGTAGTTCTTAACCAACTTGGTCATTTCGTTAAAGGTCAAATCAGTCTTCATCGCACCAGCTAAGGAGTTGATGAAGCCTTGGTTGAACAAGGTCTTAAAGGTTGCACTCTTCTTCAAGACTGCAGCTAAGACAGCTTGTTGACGAGATTGCTTACCAGCGTTGGTTCCCTTAGGGTCGCCCTTGTAAGCAGCAACGTAGGCCAAGGTCTTGTTGCCCTTCAACGTGGTCTTAACACCCTTCTTGAAGGAGTAGCCAAAGTTAGAGAATGTGGCGTTAGACTTGACCGTCACACCGCCACCCTTGTTGACAACTTTCTTCAAGGCGCTAGGCTTCAGAACTGCGTAAAAGTCAACTGGCACGTTCAAAGCATTTTGCGTGGTGTTGATGGAACTGTTGATGCCGCCCCACTTGTAGGCATCCTTCATCCGTGAAGGGGCCTTCTTAGCGTGACCAGAAACCCGAACGGCAGTGGTATGTGGAATACTCGTCACCGTCGTCTTCTTAGTGGATGGGTTCATCGTGATCAGCATTTGGCTGTCGGCACTAGTCTTGCTATCAGCACCAACCAAGAGTAAGGAAACTGGCTTGGTCTTTTTGACCTGCTTAACTTCACTCCGACGACGCGTCGCAGCTGAGGCGACGAACGAACTGTTGATGGCGTTCTTGATACTGCGGTAACGGGTCATCCCGTAAGCAGAACCACCAAGCAGAACGAACAATGCGGCAACCATGACAGAGTTGCGAACCGTATGCTTCTTGTTTCTATTTTGCATTTGTCTGATACACCTTTCCTTTGCACGAAAGCAAATATCGACGAATAATTAAATGGGTGATGTAATCCTGTCGTTAAGTATGACTTACGCTATTGACTGCCGGCAGCAATAATCTGTGTATTGAACAGAAGACGACAAACTCACCCACGCCTTACCCGCGAAACTTAATTCCGATGCGCTATTTTCATTAACTAGCAACATCTGCGAATCCGGCCAATCAATTAACCATTTCATGCAATCGTCTCAGTAACGATTAAAGAAATGATAATAGTACTAATGATACTGTTAATTGATTGCAATTACAACGATTATCGGACGGATTCATCAGATTGTTACCAATTAAATCTCGAACAATGTTCTCAACGGTTCCAACCTGCCGTTGAGGGTTTACCTCCACCTTGTGTGAACTGATGCTCTGCCTCCTAATCTGACACTTTGTGTTTATCAAATTACACTAATGTCTTACTAGCCGTATAGCCTTTTTAACTATATTTGCACGTAATACAATTAGCATAAGAGCATAGATGAATGCTCCAGTAATCACTTCTAAAGCCAATGCTCCCCATGAAGCCGATAGCTTTCGATCCAGGAGATTTACAATTGCGAACATTATCAAGCCAGCTGGAAAATACTTGCTCGTATCCACAAGCAACTTACTGATTGAAACCTGCTTACGCACAACCCACAGCTGATAAGCTGTAACAGTTGTTTCCGATAATACTGTTGCTACCGCAGCACCTGTAGCTCCCCATACCGTAATCAATGGAATGTTGATTGCAATATTGACAATAGCACCCAAAAACACTGACTCCGTATATGACTTTGTCTGATTCGTAGGTAGAAGATACTGCGTACCAATTGCATTACTCCACGCAATCAGCAAAATAACAATTGCTTCAATTGTCATTAATGGAATCACTGCTCTAAAACGTCCAGTGAAAAAAAGTGGAACAAACTTTGGCGCTACCGCCATTATTCCGAAGAACATTGGAAAAGCAATCGCTGAAACAAACGAAAAGCTCTCATACAAATACTCCCGTGTCCTTTCATGTTCCCCTCTAGCAAATGCACTGGCAACATGGGGAAGCATGACTGTTCCAGTGGCAGTCACAACAGCCAGAACGACTTTGATAATCTTATCAGATTGATCAAAGTATCCTGCGGCTTGGACTGACGTCATTGATCCCAACATCGTCTTGTTAACAACCAAGTAAACCTGGGTCGCAATCTGTGGAACAAAGAGCTTCAAGGAAGGCAGTAAATGCCGACTTAAATTTAGCTGGTGCAAGACCGGCCTGCCAATATACTTTTTTAGACTTGGAAATAGGGTCAAATTCCCTAATAACAACGAAAGAGATAGGATTAAAATATACAGTCCCAAATCTGATTCATTTTTCACAAAAGCAAAAATACTAATCAACGTTGCAATCTTTACCACTAAATTTTTTAGTACCGTTACTGCAAAATTTTCGACGCCCATGAAAAACCATGAAATATCAAAAATCACCGCAATTAAAGATACAGACTGTGCTAAATAATATGTCTGATAATGATTTGTTAGCGATAAGAATACAAAAAAAGCTAACATGGCTAACGAAATAGTTAAAAGCCGCATAAAGAATATTTCATAAAAGGTTTTCGTTAATTCTTGTCGATTTCTACGAACATAGGCAACCTGGCGATTACCATATAAACCAACTCCTATACTGCCGAAAAGAATAAAGTATTGAATTACCGAATTGGTATAAGCATTAATTCCGACACCCGTCGGTCCCAAAACACGAGATAAATATGGCGTAGTGATTAAAGGAACTAACAAGATGAATACTTGATAAAAAGCATTATACAAATAATTCTTAACGACCTGCATCGCTTCACCTAATCTCCAAATTCTCGATGAGCTACCTGTAAAGCAGCCATAATTGTCTGGTCCATATTATAATAACGATATTGTCCTAGAGAGCGTAAAATATCTTGTGTAAATGCATAAAAGATTTCTGAATTGTATAGAAATAGGGAATGCCTTCCCTTATGATATTTAGTAACCACAGAAAACATCACAGGAGGCATTCCCCATGAATGAACTTACCACAGAAATTATCGCTGCACTAGCCCAAAAGCAAGATTTGGACGAAGTTTTTCGTCACCACCTCGAAATTGCGATTAACCAGCTGCTTCAAACCGAATTGGTAGAGTTTTTGGGTTACGAACGCTACTCATACGCTGGGACTAACACTGGTAATAACCGCAACGGCAGTTATGAGCGCTCGTTTGATACGAAGTACGGCCAACTTAACTTAACCATTCCTCGAGATCGCAATGGCCGGTTTAAAAATCATACCTTGCCAGCCTACGGTCGGCACAGTGATAATTTAGAAACAACGGTCATTCAGTTGTATACCAAGGGAATTACCACTGCTGAAATTGCCGAACTCATTGAGAAAATGTACGGTGCTCACTACTCCAAAGCCACGGTTTCCAACATGACTAAAGCCGTCAATGAACAGGTTCAAGCTTTCCAGCAACGTCGACTGGCTTCACAATATGCGGCCATCTTCTTAGATGCCACTTACTTGCCGTTAAAGCGGGATACCGTTCAAAAAGAAGCCGTTCATATTGCGATTGGCATTCGTCCAGATGGTACGAAAGAAGTGCTGAACTACCAAGTGGCGCCAACGGAATCGACTGGAATCTGGACTGAACTGCTGGGAACCTTGATCAAGCAGGGCGTTAAAGATGTGCTGTTGTTTGTGGCCGATGGGTTAGTTGGTTTGGATGAAGGCTTGAATCGGAATTTCCCTAAAGCCAAACGACAACGTTGCCTGGTTCATGTTGGGCGGAATCTGATGAACAAAGTTCGCGTAAAAGACCGCAAGGCCGTGATCAGTGACTTTAAACAAGTTCATCGGGCCGCCAACCGTGAAGCAGCCGAACTGAAACTGAATGAGTTCGCCAACAACTGGCATCAGACCTATCCCAAATTAATCAAAGATCTGCTTAAAATGCCGAATTTACTCACTTTCATGGACTTTCCACCAGCTATCCGGCAATCACTATACTCCACTAACCCGATTGAGAACTTTAATAAGCATCTCAAGCGCACCACCCACCACAAAGAACAATTTCCAACGGAAGATTCACTGGATCGCTTCCTGGTTTCTCAGTTTAATGTTTATAACGAGAAGTCTCTGAAGCGGATCCACCGAGGGTTCAAAGGACTCCAGGACACCTTGGAAGCATCATTTATTTAAGTTAGATACATATTATATGTACGAAGGCATTTCGTTTACACAAGATTCTTGACGCTACCTTGTCCTAAGCGGCCACCAAAAATAACGTTTGGCGCTTTTAACTTTGCCAGCTCTGTATACTGCTTATACAAAGTTTTGTTCTGCAAGTTGTTTATCGGATAATAAGGATCATCCCCCTGATGCCACGCCTGGGGATATTCATGCGTAATAACTGTTCTTCCCTTGTTTCCTTTACCAAACTCAAAGTGTTTATGTTCAATGACACGAGTAAATGGATGTTCTGAATCAGTATAATTGACTACTGCATTTCCTTGATAGTTATCTGTATCCTTGACCTCAGTCTCAAACCTGAGACTCCGATAAGCTAAGGCACCTAGCTTATAATCAAAAAACTGGTCAATCATTCCAGTATAAATAATCTTGGTATTCGAATCGGCAGCCAAGTTACGATGCTTAAGATAATCTACATTAGTTTTGACACTAATCAAAGGATTGTCTAGGAGTTTCTCAACAATCTGCGTATAGCCACCAATTGGGATTCCCTGATACGGATCATTAAAATAATTATTATCATACGTAAAGCGAACCGGTAACCGCCGGATAATGAACGCTGGCAGCTCAGTCGCTGACTGTCCCCATTGCTTCTCGGTGTATCCCTTAACTAGCTTTTCATAAACATCAGTTCCAATCAAAGAAATTGCCTGTTCTTCAAGATTGGTAGGATTATCAGTTAGCAGAACTGCTTTCTTCTGTTCGTCGATCTTAGCTTTTGCTTCATCAGGTGTGATAACCCCCCAAAGTTTATTGAAAGTATTCATATTGAATGGCAGATTATAAATCTCACCATGATAATTGGCAATTGGACTATTAACATAGTGATTAAAATCAGCAAACTGTCGAACATAGTCCCAGATATTCTTCATTTTCGTATGAAAAATATGAGCGCCATACATATGAACTTGGATTCCCTCAACTTCCTTAGTATAGATATTTCCAGCAATGTGGTTTCTTTTTTCCAAGACTGTAACCTGATTGCCGCGCATTGCAGCTTCATGCGCGAATACAGATCCGAATAACCCAGCACCGACGACTAAATACTTACTCATTTTTCTCACTTCCTGCCTTTTTAAAAATAATTTCTGCCCAAATATAACTTAATAGCATCGTGTATATGTAGACATTATCCACAATAGTTACTACAAATAGAACAAAGGAAATGACGGCCAAACCAAATAATTTTTTAGACTTTGCCAATGTTAAAAAGGTTGGCACTATCTGAAATAGTCCTGCCAAAATCCCACCATATGCAAGAGTTTCCATTAGTCCGCTAGAAAACCCTCCGTTTCCATTCATGACTAATCTACTAGGATCCATATACGCCATAATTGAATCGTAGTTACCAAAGCCATTACCTATCAACGGATGATCTTTCCAAGCATAAAATCCTGCCTGTATATCATTCCATCTAATATTGACCGACCCAGCACCTCCACCTTGTATTTTCCTTAATAAAATTATCCGTACAAGTATACCAACTAGCAGCATCCCCAACGTCACTATAATAACTTTTAGAATTAAAGGTGCCTTATTCTTAACTATCAACATATCATAAACAATCGCTAATAATGCAACAATGGTTCCCGTCGTTGAAGTCGTTGTCAATATTGTAATTACTAGTAGTAAAATCTCGTTTTTTCTTTTTTTAATTAATCTCTCATCAACAAATAAAAGAATCAACAAGCCAATTGAAAGCACGTACGAATACATTGGTGCCTCGACGAACAAGCCAGTATTTCGAACCATATTGATGCCTAAAAAATTAGTGCTACCTTGAGAGATATAATGTACCCCCAAATACCCAGGTACTTGATGGTATCCTCCCCATTGAATAGCCGTGTTCATAGTTGTCGGCACTCCAAGCATGGCCAAGAGCCAAAAAATTAAGGAAACCATAGCCAAAGCAAGCATAATATTTTTATAAACAATAAATAAGTACGCACCGTTTTCAAAACTAATCTCACCGAAAAAAATGGTTACTAACATAATTGGTGCCACTAAATAAAGAATTACAGTTCCTTTTGGTAGTGCAGTAACCTGATATGTTATACCGAGTATACAAACCTCAATCAACGAAAATAATAGTAAAAACAAAAGAAGACGTGTAATGTCAGTCTTAGATAAGAAAATCTTGATTACGCTACGAAAAAAGATAATTAACGTTAATATTAGCCAAAGAATTTGTACTTTTGCTAAATGATTCCCTGCACGATAAAATACACTGTTGCATTGTAAGATAGTAATTGCTATAAAGAAATAATCCAAAAGAACCGTAATCGGATGCCTAACAGCCCCCTTAACTTTTTCTCGATTCATTAAAATTATCCCCCCTTGCCCTTGCAAAGATTATTAGAATGACCCTCGCCCTTTCTCTCGACCCAATGTAAAAAGGTTACCGAGTCACTTCATAAATGACTTCTCAGCAAGCCTCACTGCTCTCAAAGTATAGTATCCCTTTACAACTTTTTTTTGTATTCCTCTTACATTTTTCTGCATTTGCTCATACTCAGAAGAACCAAGCTTTTCCAAAACTAAGTCTACTTCGTCAAGAGATGACACTAGTAATCCAATAGAGTTGTTCTCAACAAACTGTGCTGCTGCCGCATCCCTCCAAATAATAACTGGGATCCCTGCGGCGATGTAAAAAGACAGTTTATAGGGATTGTTATACAATAAATAACTCCCACTAGAAATATTGGTCGCATCAATAAATTCGGCAGATTCTCCATCCCAAATAAGGCCAAATCCATTATCTATTTTTCTTATGAGAACATTCGAATCGTAACTTCCCTGATAGGACTTCATTAAAGTCTTATTTTCTTTTTTTATAGGTCCATAAAAACTATATTCAGTTTTTTTATGCAGCAAATCAAAGATAAATTCAGACTTATTCAAATTTCCTGCAAAGGAAACTTTTTTTGAGAAAAATACTCTCTTTTCAGCAACATCCACATCTGTCAGGTAATCAAACAAATTTAAATTTACAATGTTACTTTTAACACCACTATTAACAAGCTTTTCTGACATAACTTTATTAGGTGATATTATAGCGTCAGAGTAATTAAGTAATCTTGTTTCATAAGATATTCCTTTATAAAAAGGCTGCTCGAATCTCAGAGCATCAATGTCATGTATAAGGGTAATCAACTTTATATTTAATCGTCTCAGTCGTCTCACAAGAATTTGATCAAACAATACTCCCATATCAGTTGGATAATTAATTATTAATTTGTCTCCTTCATGCAGCCAATTCAGCACATCACTAACACGCGACCATGAAAACAAAAATTTTTCTTTCTTTCCATTCAAAATGGGCACACTAATCGACTGAATCATATCACGTCTTAGTATTTTAGCAATATCGCTTCTGGGTTTCGTTAGCCCATCATTACTAACCATATCGCGTACTATATTTAAACAATACATTGTCATCTTTACTAACCCACCCTTAAAAGTACTTATGAAATAATTCAGTCGATAAGTAATAATCCCATTCAAAAGCAAAATATCTCCCAGTTACCAAAAATCACCGTGGTGCTTCGCAAAAAGCCTTAGAGTTCAGTCAACCTACAATTATCTTTTCATTTATTGATTAAACCTATTCCGTTTTGATCAATCGAGATGGTTATTCTGGGCCATTCGATACCTTCTGATATGACCAGCCAATCTGGGAGTCATAACGGTGAGTAGAATCGAAATCTTCGAATGTAATGTAAACTCTTTACTGAATACATATAGTAGGAAAACATGTATTAATCTACGTCTTAAATCTTTTAAACATTTTCCGTTCATATAATTTATTCGAAATGCATCAACGTAAGTGTCATTCAAAACCTTGGCTGAATGCACCTTAACCATTTGTTTAACTCTTTTGCTTTCATCATCAAGCAAACTTGAAATTTTTATTGACGCATTAACTTGAGACCACAGTTGCGCTTCACTCATTTCAACTAAATGAGTCAATGATCCTTTACGAACAATATAATGATATGATTCACATTTTTTTAAAACAAAGCCACCATTGCAATGCTTTAAATACTGAATGACAAACAGGAGATCTTCACTTATCTTAATTTCTTCATCCAAAGATAAGTCATACTGCCTAATCAAATTCAAATCAAATACTTTATTACACAAGTACCCTCCAAAAGTCCCCATTCCTAGTGCCTTTATAAAGCATTCATCTCGCGATAGTTTCACAACTCCCCCCAGACATATACTTTTTTGTTCACTTCGAGTCCATCCGGTAACGCACAGCGATCCCGCCGTCATATTTTTCAGTAGAAAGTCAAAATGCACAGGCTCAATCCAATCATCACTATCAACGAATGTCAAATACATCCCACTTGCATTTACTAAACCAATATTTTTCGCCACAGAGGCTCCATGGTGATTAGTAGTATTCTTAACTAGCACAAACCTATGATCACGCTTTATCCATGCATTACAAATTTCCAGGCTCCCGTCGGTGGATCCGTCATCAACAATTATCACTTTAAAATTCTTATATGTCTGTGCTGAAATAGAACTCAAACACTTATTTAATGTATTCGAACTATTCCTCACGGTCACAATTACATTTAAATCATACATATCTACTATATTCACACCTAGTTTCAATTTATTGGTACCGTTAACAACCAACTACCAACCAAAGCGTGCTTCACAAAATCATCCACACATACAGCCTGAAAGAGCCTCACTCGGTCAACTTAACAACGAAAATAAATTTAAATTGCATAACATTTTGATAAGACCCACATCACCAACTAATATTCACCAAAATTAATCGTCTCCTTGATTACGAGGCTCTATCTGGTGTTGCACTTGATTTGACAATTCGGGTTCACTTTTCGAAGACACTTTTTTGGGGAAATATCTTTTCAAATGACTTAGTCAATCCATCTCTAATAATGGTAGGGTCAACAACATTATCGGTATCATTAAGACAAATAACTTTGTGCTTAGACATTTCAATTTCGTTTTGCAAGCACTCCATCCTTGTCATTCCCAAATCATAAACTCGTCCCCAATTACTACTCTGCACTTGAAAGTTCCCAGAAACTAGTTGCCAATACCGCATTAACCAATGATTATAGTCATACGGTGTTCGAAATTTATTATTCATCATATTCTCCAAAGCGTCAGGCATATAGTGCCATACATCATAAAAAGTTTTCGTTAAATATGGCACCGGTAAATGGCTATTCCAAATACCACTAAAATTTCTAGAAGGTAGTAACACAAGCGTCCTCAGTAACTTCAAACCAACTCTTGCGGAAAAAACTTTATTCCAATTTTTTCGATAAAATTGTTTCTTTGAGAACACATCGTTAATTACTTCCATATCATTGACCATCGCATGCGCAATACTTCCCTTCGTAGAAATAATGGGACTTTCTACGTAAGTATCCCTTGGTAATGATCCTTTAAAAAAATCTTCTTGTGTGACTTGGGCATTTAAAAACGTATCATCATTAAATAGGACGAAATGATCAGCTAAATTTGGTATTAACCCAATCTCAAGCTCGATAACATTTGAATTAAAAGTTGGAAGGTATTTAGAGTCTATATAGTCAGAATGGTTCACCAATACTATCTTTTCATTTTCAACATCTAACCACGTCGGCACCTGATTATCTGTTATCAAAAATATCTTGTGCACCCATGGTGCATATTTTTCAACTGCTCTAAACCAATATTTAAATAATCGATAGTTTCTATATCTGCTTTGCGTATTCATAGAACGTACTCGAAGGGAGTCTGATGCGAATTTTTCTTTTTTTTTCTGCCATTTTTGATCTTCACTATTTACCCATGTCACGACAAAATCGATATCATCCAATGTCAATTCCCCCTCTTTAACTATCACACTTATGAACCGTCTAAATTGAGATAACTCATAAAGAAGTCCGTTCCCAAAACTTATAAAGAGAGTCATTCTTGAATTTGATTTTATAACTGAGCTTAAAAATGCCATCACTTTCAATTTCTTTTTCCAATTTAAACATGTTTTCAGCTGAGTATTTCTGCCGCAATAGTTGATTTATTCCAAAAACATTTGTCGATGATTTAGTTACACTGTCCACTTTTTTTCTTACAGATGTATTACTATCATAAACATACTTCATTACGTAATCTAGCAGAAAATAATCAATAACTGCATTATTTTTCTTCCAATATTCCAAAAGTATACTTAGACTTTTTTGAAACACTATAGAATTTTTTGAAGCACCAAGAAAAAAAGTGCACCACATCGATTCGGCTGGATTAGAATGCATTTTTCCAGGTACAGACTTAAAAGAAAAGAAATCTTCTTTAAACCACTCATCTTCAACATTTCTCGTCAATAACACAGTTGGATCAACCCACAGTCCTCCATATGTTGTCAAAAGGCATAACCTAACTACATCCATAAAATGTGCCGGTTTTATCATTCCCTTTTTATACTTTTGAAAAATAGATTGAGGAAATCCTGGGAGATAGGTAAAAATATTTTTTTCTGAAATAAAGACGATGGGGTGTCCGTTAGAGAACTTATTCATGCTATTCACACATAATTTAATCAAATTGGGAACTTCGTCTTCTCCCTGTAACCACCCCGTCCAAATAACACTATCTATTTCAACTGACTTATTAGTCCCTAGATTATTAACTTTCTTACTTTCATTGGCAATTTGCCTTATAAAAGGATAAACCATTCTATCTTTCTCGTAAAAAATAGCTCTTACTAAGATTGCAGGAAAGCCCAATTTTATACTAACCTTCCCAATAAAGTTTAATATCTTTATAGAATACCATTTAATTCTAGTTTTCATCTGAAGCCATGACACCTCTCTTCAATCATTAATAAGCGTCGATAAAATGGGGTACCAAAAACTAGCATAATAGCGACTAACTTTAATCTGAAATCTGGATTCTGTTTAGTAAATACTGGTGTTCTACGACTGCGCATTTCTTCTTTAATTTTATGTGCATACTTCTTATATTTAAAATAGTCATTGCTAACAAGGATCTTATTTAACGTACTACCGTACGCCCAAAATTCTCTGAGGTCTGCGGCAACCCTTAAATCTGGATACCTAGAAACGACGTATGAAGTCATCTCTTTAGTGGCTTCGATTAAATCGAATGATGCTTTAGAAAAATTAGAACGTGTTATTGATCCATTCCTAAGCTTATAATTATATTTCGATTCACCACCGACAACAATTTTCTTAGCCTTAGCAACAAGTCTATACGTTGTTGAACTATCCTCAAATAACTTCCCATTGGGAAACTTAATCCCATCGAATAATTCTGTACGATAGATCTTTCCCCACACAGATAAGTCCAGTATTTTCCGTTGTAAAACTAACTCAAACCATTTCTTTTGCGAAATAAGTTTAGCTTTTTTAGAAAACTCAAAATTTCTTTTTAACTTTCCTTGAATAACTATTCTATGCTGACAACTCGCAATTGGCACATCAAACGTACAGATAAGGTTCAAAAGATACTCAACATAGTCCATATCGACGATGTCGTCAGAATCCACAAAGGAAAGATATTTTCCTTTTGCTAAACTTACACCCAGGTTTCTGGCAGCAGAAATACCCTTTCTTTCTGTGGTCACAACCCTAACACGTTCATCTAAACGCAAAAATCCATCTAAAATATCTGGTGTAGCGTCATCTGAACCATCGTTAATGACTAATATCTCTAGATTAGCATACGACTGTACTCTAACAGAGTTTATGCAATCTTTAATAGTCTTTTCGTTGTTGAAAGATGGAACAATTACCGTTACTAATGGTTTAATCATTCAACCCCTCCAAAAAACATCAATATAAACGTATATCAAAAATGTGTTTGTTTTCCTCCCAGTGAGAATTTTCTGAGGAGAAAATTACTTAGCTTATTCAATGTGTGTTTTTTCCCAAATTGACGCCATTTAACTTCTTTAAATTTGATTTGATTACGCTGCAACCACACATCCAAGAGTAACTCCGAAATATATCCAAAAATTCTCTTTTCCTGCCCTGTATAGTTGGAAACATCTAGTGTCGCTTCCAGTTGGAAAAGGATTTTAAATAGCCACTCACAATATTTATCAAATTGTTCTTTTTTCATAATAAACATATTGAACATATGAGCGCTCCGCTTTTTTATTACTGAATCAAAGCTCTGTACATAGGTCGGAAAGGCCTTTTGAATTATTCGGCGTGTCATGTCAAGTGCTTCGGAACCATGTGCGTGAATGAAATGCGAGTAATTCGTTTCTATATAGTAATTTCTCTTTTTAGGAACGATAGCCTCATAAGAATTCAAAATATCTTCAACATCCTCGGACTTCAACACCCCACTCAAGTTCAAGCCAGCAGATCCCATAAAGTAACGCCTATAATGTACCAATCCAACGGCATCGACGTCTTCTAAGTTTTTCCAGGCCCAGTAAACTGCAGTCAACTCACTGTAATGAGGATTTTTTTTTGAAATATTTTCTCCCTCATCATCTCGTTGATAATCAATTCCCTCACGATAATTTTGGGTCGCCCCAACCAATACCGGAAGATACAGATTTTTGTCATTGGGCATGGGAAACTCTTTATGTGCGGCAACCAAAATTTTGATTTTAATTGTTATCCCTCCGTATCAACTGCTTTCAATAAGCCCCATTAGGCTTAACAAACACCGCAACCGTCCGAACCAACATATACAGATCAAACCAGAATCCGCGCTTCTCAATATATTTCAAATCCAATCGAACCATCTGCTCAAAGCTGGCATCGTTACGCAATGTAACCTGCCACAAGCCAGTGCAGCCGGGTTTTACTGCCAACCGTTGCTTATCAAATGGCGTGTATTCGGCTACTTCTCTTGGCAGCGGTGGCCGTGGTCCAACTAGACTCATTTGACCCAGCAGCACGTTAACTAGCTGTGGCAGCTCATCAATACTGTACTTGCGTAAGTAGTGGCCTAACCGGGTGATGCGCGGGTCTTCTTTCATTTTAAACATGGCACCGGCAACATCATTTTGGGCAATCAATTTTGCTTTCTTTTTATCCGCACCCACAATCATTGAGCGGAATTTATACATTCGAAACGGCCGCTGATACTTTCCTAACCGAATCTGAGAATAGATCACGGGCCCCTTGCCGTCGTCTAACTTAATTAAGAGCGCCACAATTAAAAATAATGGTGACAGGATGATCACTGCAATTAAGCTCGCCATAATATCAAATAGCCGCTTACAGAATCGATATATGTATCGATGTTGCTGATAGACAACATCAATGGAAGGGGATTTTATTTTACTTTCACGATATTCCATCAGAACAACCAAAACCTTCTTTTCTTCTTGACCGCCGAGAGTCGCTTGAAACTCGGCAATGCGATATCATCCCCATTAATAATCGCTTTAGCATTATTCTTAAATCTTGCTGCTGTTTCTGCCCCTGCCTGGTCCGCTAACTTTGCGAACGCGTCGGCCATTAGGAACCGACGTCCCTTGAAGTTGTGGGCATCCGAGGCAAAGGTCACCCCCATACCAGCATTGATAATCTTTGCTGTTAACTTCTCAACCGAGTCCCCAAATACACCGACATAACTACTAGCCGTCAGCTGCGTTAGGCACCCCATTTGCATAAAGTCATAGAGTTTATCTGGGTCCGTTTGAAACCCGTGATTCCGTTCCGGATGGGCAATCACCGGTACGATACCCCGCGTCTGCAGGGCAAAGATCATTTCTCTGGTGTAGGCTGGCACCCCACTATGGGGCAACTCCAACAACAGATAGTGCTCGTTGGCGTCCAGAAACAAAATATCGTCCGCATCCAGGGCTTTCATCAAGTCCCCGGTCAAGTGAACCTCTTGTCCCGCAAACACCGTCAGCGGGATTTCAGCCGCTTCCAATGCCGTCTGGAACGCTGTTGTCTTCGCCAACACATCCGCCTTATGGTTCACGTAGGTCCCGTCCATGTGGTGCGGCGTCAAGACGATGTGTGAAATGCCCTGTTGGACCGCCACTCGCGCCATGCCCAGCGACATGTCCAAGTCTTTTGACCCGTCATCTACGCCCGGCAACAAGTGACAGTGGAGATCGATCAACCCCATTATTTATCATCCGTTCCGTAATAACCGCTGTAACCCTTACCGCCATAGTAATTGCCACCATAATATTTACCACCGTAGTAGCCACCGGACTTCGCTGCCGTGACCCGGTTCATGATGGCGCCTAAGATGTTGGCGTGGACGGTCTCCAATAATTGCTTAGCTCGGCGAACACCATTCTTATCCGCAATCCCCTGTGGAACCACGAGAATCGTGCCGTCTACCTGTGCCGCCAACAACTGTGAGTCTGTGACGGTGTTGACCGGTGGCGAATCCAAGACGATCAAATCACACTGGTCGGCCAGTTCCTTCAGTAGCGTCTTAAACCGGTCACTATCCAGCAATTCTGCTGGGTTCGGTGGCACGGGGCCGCTGGTGATGACCGCGAGATTATCGACTACGGTCGGTTGAATAATCGTGGCGACATCAACGTGTCCTGACAGATACGTCGTCAATCCCCGGCGATTACTGATGCCAAAGGTCCGGTGAACCGTTGGCCGACGCAAATCCGCGTCAACCAGGATCACGCGCGTCCCCTGCTTCGCCCAGGTAACGGCCATATTGTTACTAATCGTCGACTTCCCTTCGGACGGGTCCGATGAGGTAAACAGGATTGATTGGAGTTGCCGATCAACCGCTGAGAACTGAATGTTTGTCCGAACGGTCCGAAACTGTTCCGCAATCTGCCCCTTGGGATCAGAATATGTGACCAAGCCCACACCGTAACGAAGACTGGTATTATCTAGCTTTGCTTTTCGTCGTTTTAACCATGCCATCGCTATCACCTACACCCTTCTTCGATGTTCTGAATGGACGTGGACACTGCCCTCCGTCACGATTCCTAATTTCTGGTGACCATTTTGCTTTTCAATCGCCGCCATGTCGATCTCACTGATGACACCCAGACTCGTTAATCCCAGCTCATCCGTCAAGAAGTCCTCGGTCTTCACGGTCCGGTCGGTGACCTCGCGTAAGAAGGCCAGCACAACACCCAGTAAGAGCCCGGCAACCAGGCCAATCAACAGGTTCAATGACTTCTTCGGACTGACCGGTGTATTCACGGCGTGCGCCTTAGAAACGATCGACACGTTATTGATACTCATCATCTTAACCACTTTTTGCTTGAACACCTTGGCCGTCTCGTTGGCAATGGCAGCCGCAGTGGTGCCGTCAGTTGCCTTAGCGGTCACTGAGAACACCTGCGAGTTGGTTTCATTGCTAATGGTCAAGGCGTCCTTGATGCCCGCCTGTGAGCCCGGATAACCCGGGTAAGACGCCAACGTCCGGTTCACGCTGGCCAAGACCGTGGGACTCGTAATAATATCCTTATATGTACTGATCATCTGGACGTCGGCTTGTACCTGCTGCAACTGAGCGCTTTGGTCGGTGGAAGAAAGTTTACGGTTGACTAAGATTTCCGTGGTCGCCTCATACTTGGGCGTCATGATGAAAAATGTCATGAAGAACGCCGCCACAAAGACAACAACGGTCGTTATCGTGATTAACTTCAAATGTTTCCGTAAGATGCCCACGATTTGCATCAAGCTAATTGTCTGTTCTGAATCCATACTTTCCTCCAATACACCAGTTCGTTAACTTAATTTATTGAAATCTTTAAAAAACACAACTGTTAAAAATGATATCACATAAATTAATTAACTTCAAAAACAATTTCATGTGAATTAACATCAGTCCTTGATATTTAACCCATCATTATGAAGATAATTATACTATAACGCATTGTCCACAATTAAAACATTCTCATTACAATTTTTGTGTGGTATTGATCAAGTATTGGTCATGAATGTTCGCCCTTTCAACCATTGTCCAGATTCATGACCTTTACGCCGGCGCGCATCCCCGCCGCCAAGTAGACGTCAAAAAGAACCGTCGGCACACGGCTGCCAACGGTTCTTAATTTACAAAATTATTTTTAACAACACCTTAAAAACCATTCCCGGGACCACCATTACCGCTATCGCCAGTCGTATTGGTACTGCCGGTATCACTAGTCGTAGTCGATGACGTGGCATTCAACTGGGCAATCGTCCCGGTCGTCTTGTGTGTCAAGCCCAGCGCCGTGCGAATATAGTTCGTGACTCGCTGAAGTTCGGATTTTGACGCCACTTCCATACTTTGGCCATCGATGGTCTCGCTGGTCCCTTGCAGGTGGGTGGTCTTGATGTGGTGCGTGGCCTTCCGGTAGTTGGTGGCCAGCGCCGTCAGGTCATCAAAGGTCAGGTCGGTCTGCGTTTGCTTGGAGAGTGACGAGATGAAGGACTCGTTCAACAGGGACGTCACCGAATTGGATTTGTTCAGTAAGGCCATGATGACCTTCCGTTGCCGCGTTTGCCGGCCGTAGTCCCCTAACGGATCGTCGTCTCGCATCCGGGAGTAGGCCAGCGCCTTCTTGCCGTTCATGTGCGTTTCGACGCCCTTCTTGAAGGAATAGCCGCCATAGCTAAATGACAGGGACGGCTTCAGGTCCACCCCACCGACCTCGTCGATGATCTTCTCCATCCCACCCATGTTGAT
Organism: Levilactobacillus brevis; assembly: GCA_003666485.1. GTDB lineage: Bacteria > Bacillota > Bacilli > Lactobacillales > Lactobacillaceae > Levilactobacillus > Levilactobacillus yiduensis. The sequence continues at coordinate 1,519,175 of CP032931.1, read as the reverse complement.
GATGGCATAGAAATCAATCGGGACGTTCAGCATGTCCTGCACGGTCGTGATGGCCGTCTTGGACTTGCCATAGGCGTAGGCCGCGTTGATCTTAGACAGCCCGTAGTCCTCGTAACCCGGAATGGTCACGGCCGTATCCCGCGGCAAGCTGGTGATGGTCGTCTTATTCGTCGCTGGATTCAAGGTGACCACCATCATGCTGTCTGTCCGCCCAGCAAAGGTTCGGCCCAACGCCCCGGTATCGGTCCCCATCAACAGGATTGAAACGGGTTCCTTATCCTTTAAGACCTGGTTAACGTTCCGGAGTTTCTTCACACCAGATGCCTTGTAGGTCTTATCGACGGAGTCTTTAATGCTCTGATATTTACGCATGCCATACACGGTACCGCCTGCTAATAGCGCAATCACCAAAATGATTAGGAGATTACGGATCGGATGCTTCTTTCGACGCGGCCGTTGCCGCTTTTCCATTGCCATGGTTTGATAGCCACCCTTTCAATCCAGCCGATTCTGTGCCGACTGGGGGATTTATTTCTGTTTTTAATTAACTTGACCATTATAGGGGTTACACCTTAAGGCAACTTAAGTTCCGCTCAACCTTAAGAAAAAAACAAAGCGTCACCGCCGTAGCAGTGGCGCTTCTCCGGTTGTTAAATTGTGTGGACTGGCCGCCTACCGTTCGGCAAATATGGGACTGGAACGCTGTGGGCGGACCGGACCGAGCCTGAGGAGCGGTCTCGGTCTCGCTTTGAGCCAATAGCCCGCGTCTCAAAGACGCCAGTTCCCTAAGCGGGTAAAGAACCACCCACTAAGGGAACTTCCACGGCTGAACCCATATTTGGCGAACTCTCGGCTACGATTGCTGATAACCAATCGCCAACTTGTCTAGCGCAATTGCTGGCTTTTCAGTTGAATTAGGACTAACACAACATCAAGCCCTAACTCGCCGACACTCTAGATGGCTCAGCCCTAGTTTCACCCATTACCCTGGTAGCTACCAACTCAGGACTAGGCTTGCGGCTGCTTACTCAGTAGGTCGACCAAATCAGTGGCCGGAATCTTGCCGAAGTAGCTAGGAACATCTAGGTCGTCGAACACGGCTTGAATGGCCGCTGGCGAATAGGCGACGCCGGTCAGCTTGGCCGTGACGTCTTCAATCGGTAATTGGCCGAAGAAGTCGCCGTGGATTTGAATGGCCTTGATCTTGCCCCCATCGACGTCCAGGTCGAACTCGACCGTGCCTGCTGGGAAATGTTGCCGGCGGTTCAGGGAATAGGCCGGATCATTGCCGTAGATCCAATCCCAATTGTTAAAGTACTGGTCAGCGAGTGCCTTCACGCCCGCTTGATCCTCAGACGTCAATTCGTAGTGATGGGCCTGCGTCAGGTCAGTCACCCCGAGGATTTCCTTGGCCAAGGTGTCGCGGAATTCTTCAATCGTCAGATTTTGGAATTCGGGTGCACAGTACGGTTTCAAATTGGTGACCCGGCTCCGTACCGACTTGATGCCCTTGGTCGCCAGCTTGTCGGCCGGTACCTGTAGGGCGTGTGCAATCTGCGTTTGATCCACGTCATACATCAAGGTGCCGTGAGAAAACATGCGGCCATTTTCCACGTGCATGGCGTTGCCGGAGAACTTCTTACCGTCAATCGTCAGGTCATTGCGCCCAGTCATTGCCGCGCCGGTCGCCCCCATTTGATGAAGGGCCTTAATCACGGGATCCGTAAACCGCTTGAAATTGCCGACAGCATCCCCGTCATCCTTGGTGATGAAGCTAAAGCTGACATTGCCCAGGTCATCGTAGACCGCACCACCCCCGGAAGTTCGCCGGGTCAAGATGATGTTGTGGTCCTTGACATACTGCTGGTTAATTTCTGCCAGCACATTTTGGTAGCGCCCCACAATGATGCACGGTGAGTTCACATAGAAGTACAGGATGGGCTCCGTCAGGTCGGCGTGCTCCATCAGGTAGGTCTCAATCGCTAAATTTTGTCGAATATCTAAACTTGGACTTGCTAAGTAACGCATCCAGTCATCCCTCTCGAATAGTCTGTCAATATTCTACCACAAAATGAAAGCGTTACCGTATCAGGCGTTCAACCGCACGCGGCTGTGATGATAGCCATAGCTCACGTAGACGATCAATCCAAGGACGACCCAGACGCCAAAGGCTTGCCAGGTAAAGGCTTGCAGCTGCGTCATCAAGTAGACACAGGCTAGGAATGAAGCAATCGGCAGATACGGATACCAGGGCACCTTAAACGAGGTATCCAGGTTTTTGAAGCGTTCGTCATGCCGTAAGAAGACGATGCCCAGAGACACCATGGCGAAGGCCGACAACGTCCCGATGTTAACCAGTTCGGCAATCTTGTCAATCGGGATCACAGCTGCAAAGAGACTGGCCACGACGCCAAAAATCCAGGTGTTGGCGACCGGCACGTGGGTCTTGGGATTGAGCCGTTTCAGTGGTGCCGGTAACAGGCCATCCCGACTGATGGCAAACAACAACCGAGTTCCGCCGTAAGACATGACGATCAGCACCGTGGTCATCCCCACGATAGCCCCCAGGGAGATCACGCCGGACGCCCAGTTTTGATGGACCAAGGTCAACGCCAGGGCCACTGGATCAGCGACGCCCAACTTGGTGTAGTGCACGACGCCCACCAGAACAGCGGACAGGCTAATGTACAGCACGGCCGCCACCAGCAGTGAACTGATGATACCAATTGGCATGTTGCGCTTGGGGTCCTTGACCTCTTCGCTCGCGGTCGATACGGCGTCAAACCCAATGTAGGCGTAAAAGGCCACGGCCGCACCCTTGAAGATACCGCTGGTCCCAAATGGCAGGAACGGGTCATAGTTGGCTGGCTTCACGTAAAAAATGGCAATACCGATAAATAACAGAATAACCAGAATCTTCACGATAACCATGATGTTGTTGATGCGGGCGGATTCTCGAATCCCCTTGGACAACAGCCACGCCACCAGCATGGTGATCACCAGTGCCACGATGTCGACGCCACCACCATGTACGCCGGCAGTGCCGGCCGCTGCCTGAAAGAAGTTGGGCAACTTGATGCCGAATCCTGCCAGCAGATTTTGAAAGTACGACGACCAGCTGACGGCCACCGAGGACACCGCGAATAAATATTCCGAGATCAGGGCCCAGCCTAAGATCCAAGCGGCAAATTCACCGAAGACGGCATACACATAGGTATAGGCACTCCCGGCCAACGGAATCGTTGAGGAGAATTCTGAATAACACAATGCCGCCATCGCACAGACCACCACGGCAATCAGGTAAGACAACATGACCCCCGGCCCAGTGTAGTTCGCCGCAATCAGCCCCGGTGTAATGAAGATCCCGGAACCGACAATGGCGCCAATCCCCATGGTCGTCAGACTAAAGGCGGTCAGCGTCTTCTCCAGCCCAGTCTTCTTGTATAAGTCCGTTTGCACCTGCTTTTTAATAAAGAGTTGCCGTGGTCGTCCCACTGACATCCCCTCCTTCCAAATATTTAATTAGAATACGATTAAAACTAATTTATATATTCTAATTTCATTTGGCTAAGATGTCAATAGACAATCCGCTGAAAACGTTTTGTTCCTAGGATTATTCGCCCTGATTTTCTTGTCAACCCTAAAATTATTTACATCGATTTTTTCACAGAAGCGTAGTTAGATCCGGGGGCGTTCCCGCCGACCACCGCCCGCTGGCGCCTGGTCCAGAAACGCGCTGAGCTTATTTTCAAAGGCGGCCTGCTTACTGGGAAGTTGCGGCCGCTGCTGCGCCAACTGGACCAGACTACGGTAACCGGCCGTTCCCCCTAGCTGTGTCACCTTATGGTCCCGGTCGGCCACGACCTGCGCCACCACCGTCAACGCGTTATTCAGGCCATACTGAAAGCACCGTGTTTCCGCCGAATAGCGCCGGTGGCGGTCTTGCGTGATCGAGATGTCATAACCGACTCGGTGCCGGGATTTTTGCCCCATCGGGTGGTCGCTGATCCGAATCTCCTTTAAGACGTCGTGGTCCAGGTGCAAGTAGAGACTGGGCGTCCGGTGATGGGTCATGGTCACGTGGATGCCGGCGTTACGCAATTGCACCAATAGCGTATGAATCAGCCGCCGGATCTGCTCATCGTCTGGGTTCATCGGCGGCCTCCTTTACGCGGATCCGGTCGGTGACGGTCTCCCCCATCTCAAGGGTGCGGGCCGCGCCATTCAGCTGGCCGTTCAAGGTAAACAAGTCTTCAAAATGCATGTTGGTCATCCCCTACTCCTAAAAGTTAGTCCCAGCATACCGTGCTCGTGACGACTGGTCTAGACCCACGCATTTAGCTACAGATAAACTTAAACTCTAATAATTTAATTTATACCAACCGCCATTGGAAAATTTATTTCCCCCGTGGCGGCGCGCTATTTTTACTATAAATGTCCGCGACACACGTCAGTCGTCTCCGGAAAAAATCTCGTCAAATTTTAATTTAAGTATTTACAATTTGAAAATTGGTGCTAGTATTAATGCCACAAGATAAAAAACGCAGGAAAGACCAGTACGTTTGATCACCCCGTCAGTGAGTTGGGAACTAGTGCAAACCCAATCGGCCGTGAGCTTACCGAATAACACTTTCTTAGTTGCTGCCTGAAATGACGTTGTCACGTTAGGGTAAGCCGTTAACCGGTACGTTACCATCGGTAGAGTATGTTTGTACTCTAATTGAGCTGGCCGATCATCTGGATCGACAACTTGGGTGGTACCGCGAAAAGGTTTTTCGTCCCTTGATTCTACAAGGGATGGAAAACCTTTTTGTTTTATCTTAAAAAAATTGGCCCACAAAAGGAGAACGTGCTTATGCATTTAATCATTCCAAAATCATACGATCCAAAATTATCCGTTCGGGAGACCCAGACTGCGATTCGCTACATCCGGGAAACCTTCCAAGAAGAATTTGGTCAGCAATTAAATCTGTCGCGGCTGTCCGCACCAATGTTTGTCGAAAAGTCAACTGGCCTAAACGACAACTTGAACGGGGTCGAAAAGCCGGTCTCCTTTACCATGGCCGACATGGGCGACGAAACCATTGAAATCGTCCACTCCCTGGCCAAGTGGAAACGGGTGGCCCTGAAGCGTTACGGCTTCAAGATGCACGAAGGCCTCTACACCAACATGAACGCCATTCGTAAGGACGAGGACCTGGACAACTTCCACTCCGCTTACGTGGACCAATGGGATTGGGAAAAGGTCATCGCCAAGGACGAACGGACCGAGGAAACATTGAAGCAGACGGTGCGGACCATCTTCAAGGTCATCAAGCACATGGAACACGAGGTGTGGTACAAGTTCCCTGAAGCCGTCCACCACCTGCCAGATGAGATTCACTTCATCACGACGCAAGAACTGGAAGACATGTACCCCACGATGACGCCGCGCGAACGGGAAAACGCCATTGCCAAGAAATTGGGCTGCGTCTTTCTGATGAAGATCGGTGACGCCTTGAAGAGTGGCAAACGTCACGACGGCCGGGCCCCCGACTACGACGACTGGACGTTAAACGGCGACATTTTGTTCTGGTACGAACCGTTAGACCAGTCCATCGAAATCTCCAGCATGGGGATCCGGGTCGACGCTGCGGCCATGAAACGGCAATTGAAGTTAGCACACGCCGAAGACCGCGCCAAGCTGCCTTACCATCAAATGGTCTTGAACGAAGAAGTTCCTTACACCATCGGCGGTGGCATTGGCCAATCCCGCTTGTGCATGCTGTTGCTGGGTAAGGCCCACGTCGGTGAAGTACAAGCTGCATTGTGGCCACAGGAAATGATTGATCAATGTGAGGCTCACGGGATTCATTTGTTGTAAACGATTGTATTAAAAGAGCACCCCCAAAGGACGGCTGACGTCTCTCCTGGAGGTGCTTTTTGAATTCTCTATGACTTAGCTAATTCTGGAAATGAAGCAACTTGACGTAACACGCGAATGCCCTCTTGATACGTATCCGCTAAAATCTGCGCCACTGTTTTCTGTTCATTAACGAGCGGCGCAATCTGACCAGCCATTACAGCGCCTTTGTCCGTCACATTCCCCTGTTCAGATGCTTCTCGAAGTGAACTAGTTGCCACCGCTTGTAATTTCTCAGCGGCAACGCTAGGCTTATCTGACTGCTCAATCTGGGCCATTCTCTTTGATAAGTCATTTTTCAACTGCCAGCACGGTGCGCCCGTGGATGCTCCTGTCATAGTGACATCGCCATCAACCGCATGAACAACGGCATCCTTGACGTTTTGGTGGGTACTGCCTTCCGTGGCGACCATGAATGCCGTCCCCATTTCAATACCGGCATACCCAAATACTCTGGCTGCAGCGTAGCCCTGACCATCGGCGATCCCGCCAGAAGCCACTAAAACGGCATGCTTCACCACTGCACGCACTTGCGGTAACAGGGCAAACGTCCCCTCTTTAGAAATGTGGCCGCCACCTTCCCAGCCTTTGGCAATAACGACATCAGCACCACACTCATCAGCCACCTGAGCTTCTTGACTCGTCATGACTTTCGTTAATACCGTCATCCCCAAGGCGTGCCAACAATCAAACCATTTTTGCGTAAAATCATGGACTAGCCCAGAAAAATTATCCGCATAGATGTAGCCGACCTGTTCTCGGGCGGCAATTTCTGTGATCCGTTCTAAATTGGCTTCTGCTTCAGGAAACAGTGTCACGTTGATGGCAAACGGCTTATCGGTCAATTTCCGGGTTGCCTTAATTTCTCGTTCAACAACCTCAGTTGGTGCGAAGCCAACACCCAGAACACCAAAACCACCGGCATTGCTAACCGCACCTACCAGTGGTGCCATCGAGGTCCACGCCATCGGGCCACAAATAATCGGGTATTTTACATTCAAAGCGCTTTCAAGAGACTTCATCAAAATCACTCCTCATTTAGAATACCCTAAGTGTAGCGAGTCTTGCGGCAACAAGGTAGACACTTTTGCTAATCTGTCAAAAGCTTGGCGAGCCCTTGGAAAACACAGGTGTTGATCACCTGAACTAAATCCGCCTCAGAGACGTCTTGATGCTGAAAGAACCAGAGAATCGTCGCAATCATCGAAGCCGCGAACAACTGCGAAAAGTAATCCTGTTGCTGCGGCGGTGTTTTCGGCCAATAACGGCGGACTTGTTCCGAAATAGATTGGGCGACTTGATCCTGAAACTCGGCACGCAAATGCAGCTGCGTGCGTTGAATGGCAAATAGTCGGCGAATATCATCTTGCTTCGACCGTAAGACACGCAAACTTTCTGCCGTCGTTTGCATGTTCATCGTGTGTGCACTCGTAAAGACCCGGCTCACGTGTAAGATTACATCCTCTAACTGCGCGGATAGGGTCTCCCGGGCAAGGTCATCCTTGTTATCAAAATAAACGTAAAACACCGTCCGCGTCACCCCAGACTGCCTCATGATGGTCCGCACCGACAATTTTTCGTATGGCGTGGTCTTTAATAGCACTAAAAACGTCTGCATTATTCTATCGTCTTCCACGGTCATCGCCCTTTCCCAGCACCACCTAAAAGTACCATCCGTTTACCCCATATTAGGCGATAAACAGGTGGCACTATTTTATAAACAACTTACAATCTCTCACAGCGATGTCTATCGCGCAATTCCCAACTGCTTGCGAGCCTCTTCAGCTGAAACTGTTCCACTTTGCTCAGCCTTTTTGAGCTCAGCTAAGAGCGCCTGATCAATGTCTTCACGATTGTACTCGTCTCGATTGACCTGAACCATCGTCCTCACCCACCTCATTGATTTGCTCAAATATACCATATTCATCAGGCAAAGCAACAGTCTTCATCACGCTCCTACCAGCTATCAACCGACCAAATCATTAGCTGATTAAATAGCTATAGCTTATTTCTTCAACGTCGCATCAAGCTTCTCCACATTGGCAATCGGCCCGACCACCGTCAGTACGTCATGGAGCTGCACGATGTCCGTTGGTTGCGGGGAGATGTTGATGGCGTGGCCGTGCTGGATGGCAATGACGGTCAGGTCAAAGCGCCGCCGTAAGTCGAGCTTGACCAGGTCCTGGTTGACGAAGTTAGGATCGGTAATGACGACCTCGGCCAACGTGTACTCATCACTCAGGTCGATGAAGTTCAGGATGTGATTAGACAACAATTTGCGCACGATGCTGTGCCCCATGTCCCGTTCGGGGAAGATAACCTGGTCCGCCCCCACGCGTTTCAACACGCGCCCATGATCGCTGGTTTCAGCCTTGGCAATCACCTTCTTGGCACCCAGTTCCTTGGTCAACATGGTCGTCAGAATGCTGGCCTCCATGTTGTTGCCGATACCGACGATCACGTAATCAAAGGTATCGATGTTCAGGCCGCGCAGCACGTCTTCATCCCGAGTATCCGCAATCAAGGTCTGCGTGGCGATGTCCATCATCTCGTTGACGGGCTCTTCTTTGACGTCGACCGCCAAAACATCCTGATGGGACGCCACTAGTGTTTGCACGACGCTTTGGCCAAACCGGCCGAGCCCCAGCACCGCAAAACTCTTTTTCGTCATTTCAAAAACTCCTTAGCCAATTAAAATGTTTTCTTCAGGGTAACGAATCTGGTTGAACTTGGTCTGCCGCTTCGATAACGAGTACAGCGACGTGAAGATACCGACCCGCCCAACAAACATCAGCAGCATGATGACCAATTTGCCGATGACCGTCAGATGCGGTGTCAATCCCAGACTCAGGCCAACCGTGCCGAACGCCGAGAGCACCTCAAAGACGATGTATTCCAGGCCAAAGCCCTTAGGAATCCGCTCCGTTTGCGTCAGGATCAAGGTCGCGACCACGACGACCACGCTGGCCAAAAAGACCAGCAGTAAGGCCCGGCTGATATTGGTTTGGCTGAAGCGCCGCCGACTGAACTCAACGTCCTTTTTCCCCCGCAGCTGCGCAATGCTTTGCAGCATCAGGACACCGAACGTGGTGGTCTTGATCCCACCGGCCGTCGATCCTGGCGTCCCACCGACGAACATCAAAATCATCAACAGGAAAATACTCCCAGCTTGCAAGTCGTTGGTCGGCAAGGTCACCAGCCCCGCGGTTCGCGGCGTTACGCTCAAGAACAGCGTATTGACTGTCCGGTTGAACCACGACGTGTGCTTGGGCAGCAGTGACAGGTCCTTTTCCGTGACCAGCAACAGCAAGAAGCCCACCACGAATAACGTGCCCGTCGTGACCAGCGTCAACTTGGAGTTCAAGCTCAGGCGTTTGCGCTCATGGAACAACAGCAGGTCGCGCCAGACCAGGAAGCCCAGGCCCCCACCAATAATCAGGAGAATCGTCACAATCAACAGGTAGGAGTCACTCTGAAATCCCATCAGACTGTTGCCGAAGATATCAAAGCCGGCATTACAAAAGGACATGACGGAATGGTAGACCGACGCGTACAGGCCCCATTTCCAGCCGTAACGCGGAATGAAGTCAAACATCAGTAACAGTGCCCCACCGACCTGAAAGAGCGCAGAGAGGCCGACAACGTACTTCATGACGCTCTTGGTGTCGCTCAGGTTCTCCAGGTTCAGGGATTCCTTGACCATCAGCTGCGTCGACAGGTCCAGATTACGCCGAATAATGTTAAACAACAAAACGGCAAAGGTCATGTAGCCCAACGCCCCCACTTCGGAGAGCACCAGAATCACGACCTGACCGAAAAACGACCAGTGCTCGGCCGTGTTGACCACCGTTAGTCCGGTGATACAGGTCGCCGACGTCGCCGTAAACAACGTATTAATGAAGCTCGTCCCCCGCATGCCGTTGGTTGCCACGGGCAGGCTCAGCAGGATGGTCCCCACCGTGATCAGGAGAATGAAGCCCCAGACCATCTTTTTTGACAATGTATCGAATAATTTTGAATGCGAAATTTTTTCCATAAGTCTTCCAGTCCTATTAAGCTATTCTCTTCAGCTTAAGCCAAACGTAGCGGGAAAACAATACCCATTTCGCCTGGAATTTACGATGGGCGAGCGTACCGGTGACCAATCGTTTCGGGGTTATCGCTTTCACAATGAATACAAAAAATCCCCACCAAATAACTGGTGAGGATTTCCCAATTGCTAATATCGAAATATTAACGCTTGGAGAATTGTGAAGCCTTACGTGCCTTCTTCAGACCTGGCTTCTTCCGTTCCTTCATCCGGGCGTCACGAGTCAAGAGACCCGCACGCTTCAGCGGACCACGGAAATCTGGGTCAACTTCGAGCAATGCCCGAGCGATCCCGTGACGAGTTGCGCCGGCTTGACCGGAGAAACCGCCACCGCGCACAGTAACTAATGCATCATAGTTACCAAGCGTTTCCGTAACGTTGAATGGTTGTAAGACAACTTCCCGAATACTTGCGAATGGGATGTAGTCTTCGATTGCCTTGTTGTTCATAACGATTTTACCTGAGCCGGGTACTAAACGTACACGTGCAGAGGAGTTTTTACGACGGCCAGTGCCGCGATATTGAACTTGTGCCAATTTGGTTTTCCTCCTTAGATAAGGTTAGTAATGTCTAATACTTCTGGCTTTTGTGCTTCGTGCTTGTGGTCTGCACCAGCGTACACGTGAAGCTTCAATGCCATTTGGTGACCTAAGGAGTTCTTAGGGAGCATACCTTGTACAGAAGTTTCGATCAATTTTTCTGGGTTCTGTTCCCGGAAGTTACCAGCAGTCCGTGACTTCAAGCCACCAGCGAAACCAGAATGGTGGTAGTAGACTTTATCGTTGGCCTTACGACCAGTTAAAGCGATTTTTTCAGCGTTGATGACGATTACGTTATCACCAGTGTCCACGTTAGGGGTGAACGTTGGCTTGTTCTTACCACGTAATACAGAAGCAACGACTGAAGCAAGCCGACCTAAACTCACGTCGGTTGCGTCGACAATGTACCATTTGCGGTCAATGTCGTTAGGTTTTGCCATATAAGTTGTACGCACGTTAAATTCCTCCATAAATCTGTGTTTGTCTGACACCAAGTAAACTTTCCGGGGCTTATCGTGGGGCAAACAATACCAACAACCATAATACAAAGTTTTTCCCATAAAGTCAATGATTGTTTGCCCCTAAACCTAAAATTACCGTTGATGTTGCGGCAATTTCGTCGGATGTTCGGGGTCCTCCCCCTGATAATACACGTGTTTTAAATACAGGCCAGCCGCCGGTACGGTCCGCCGTGCCTGCTTGCGATCTTTGACCTGATACAGCCGCAAGATGTCGTGGACCGGCCGCGTTCCCGAGCCGATTTCGACCAGCACGCCGACCATGATGCGGACCTGATTGTACATGAAGCCATTGCCGTAAAATTCAAAGACCAATTCATTGTTGGCGTGATCGATGTGGCAAGTGGCCTCGTAAATGGTCCGGACAAAGGTCCGTGTCTGCGCGCCCGAGGCAACGAAGCTGGTATAGTCGTGCTCACCCACCAGATCTTTTAGGGCGATGTTGATTTTGTCCAGGTCAACGGGAAATTTCCACTGACCGGTATAGTGGCGTTTGAACGGGTTTCTGAACTCGCCCATGTCCATGCGGTACAGGTAGCGTTTGCCAGACACATCATAGCGCGCGTGAAAGTCAGCGGAGACCAGCTCGACCTTTAGGACCTCCATATCCATGGGTAACATGCTGTTTAAGCCCTTGCGCATGTTGTCCGCGGGAATCACGAAGGGAAAGTCGAAGTGGGCCACCTGGGCCAGCGCATGGACGCCTGCGTCGGTCCGCCCTGAGCCGTAGATAACGATGGCGGGATCAGGGTTCTTGGCCATTTTGTTAACGACCTTGGTCAAGACGCTTTCCACGGTCCGTTTATTGGGCTGCCGCTGGAACCCGGCAAAGTCGGTCCCGTCATACATAAAGGTTACTTTGTAGCGTTGCATTCAGTTCCTCCTACCAACGACGACAAGCGAGAATCGCCGCAAATCCAATCAAAAATAAAATCCAGGTTATCGTGTCACGCTTTTGCCAGGTCAAGATGCGGTACTGGCTCCGGTGCTCGCTGTCTTGATAACCGCGCGCTTCCATGGCCGTTGAGAGATCTTCGGCCCGGTTGAAGGCACTCATGAACAACGGCACCATCAACGGAATCAGGGCCTTGGCTTGCTTGAACAGGCCGCCCTCCCCGAAGTCGACACCACGGGCGCGTTGGGCGTTCATGATCTTGGTCGCCTCATCCATCAGCGTTGGCACGAACCGCAGCGCAATCGACAGCATCATCGCCAGCGTGTCTACGGGCACGTGGAGCCACCGCAGCGGCTTCATCAGCGATGCCAAGCCAGTTGCAATATCCAGCGGCTGCGTCGATAACGTTAATAACGTCGACATCATGATAATCAACAGGAACCGGATGAAGATATAACCAGCATTGATCAGCCCGAACTGACTGATGTTGATGAAGGCCCAGTGAAAGTAGGTGTGCCCACCCACGGGGCTAAATAAGAGCTGTAAGACCACGGTGAACACAATCAGCCACAGCAGCGGCCGAATGCCCCGTAGAAAGAAGCCTAGGCTGATTTTAGACGCCAGGATCGACCCCAACGTCAGTCCAATCAAAATCAGATAACTCCACGGATTGTTCGCCAGAAAAACTAAAATAATATAGCAAAAACTCAGCATTAATTTGGCCCGCGGATCTAAGCGATGCACGACCGAGTTCAGGGGCAGGTACCGCCCAAAGATAAATTTAGACATGGTCAGCCCCCTTTGCTGGCCAGCGTGCCGCAATTTGGTCGGCCAACTGGTCGGCCGTTAGCGGCAGGGTGTCCCAGGTCAAGCCACGTTGGCGTAGCTGTTGGGCAAATTGGGCGGCACGGGGCACGTCCAGCTGGTTGGCACGCAACCAGTCGGGATCGGCGAAGACCTCGCTAGGCGTGCCAAATTTGACCAGCTTACCTTCCCGCATGACCGCGACCTGTTCGGCGTACTGGGCGACGTCTTCCATCTGGTGAGTCACCAGCACGATGGTCAGCCCCTGTTCACGGTGGAGCCGCTCAAAGAGCCCCATCATGGCTTGGCGACCCTGGGGATCGAGTCCCGCCGTCGGTTCGTCTAAGACCAAGACTTGGGGCTTCATGGCCAAGACACCCGCAATGGCCACCCGCCGCATTTGCCCGCCGGAAAGCTCAAATGGGGAGCGTTCCGCGTAACTGGTATCAAGACCCACTGTCGTCAACATCTCGTCGGCCAACGCATTGGCATCGGCCTCACTCATGCCAAAGTTCTTCGGGCCAAAGGCAATGTCTTGACGAATCGTTTCCTCAAAGAGCTGACTCTCAGGGAACTGAAAGACCATGCCGACGTGTTGCCGCAGCGGCTTTAAGGCCGCGTTGGTCGTCGCCGGGGTGACGGTAAAGTCGTCAACGTGGATCGTCCCCGCGCTGGGTTTATACAACGCGTTGAGTTGTTGGATCAGCGTGGATTTGCCACTCCCCGTATGTCCGATGATGGCCAGATAGCCATGATCCGGCACCTGAAAGGAGACGTCCTCGACCGCAGTGTGGGCCATGGGTGTTCCCGCCTGATAAGTATAGGTTACGTGTTCGAAAGCGATTGCCACAGCCATTCCTCCATTTCTGCCGTCGTCTGGTAAGTCGTGGGTGGGGTGATGCCCCGTTGCTTCAGCGCCGCCTGTAATTTGACCGAAAATGGCACATCCAACCCCATGTCGATCAGGGCCTCACCGCGCGCAAAAATGGTCGCCGGCTGGGCCTCCTCAATCAGCTTACCGTCGTCAATGACTAAGATGCGATCAGCACCAGCAGCCTCGTCAATGTCGTGGGTGATGGAGATCACGGTCAGGTCCTGCTGCTCACGCAACTGCCGCACCAGCGCCAACATGTCCTGGCGCCCCTGGGGGTCCAACATGCTCGTAGCTTCATCCAAGATCAAAATATCCGGGGCAATGGCCACGATACCGGCCAACGCCACCCGTTGTTTCTGCCCACCAGATAGGGAGCTGGGTTCGCGTTGCGCAAACTCAGCCATGCCCACTTCATCTAACGCCGCCTTGACCCGTGGTACCATCTCCGAGCGAGCAATCTGCCGGTTCTCCAAGCCAAAGGCCACGTCGTCTTCCACCGTGGCACCCACGAACTGGTTGTCGGGGTTCTGGAAGATCATGCCGATCTTCTCGCGCACGTCCCAGACGGTCTCGGGGGTCAGGGCGATGCCGCCCACGGTGACCGTCCCTTCCGTAAACGGCAGCAGGCCATCTAGGGACTTGGCCAGAGTCGATTTACCACTCCCGTTGTGGCCCACGATTGCCAGCCATTCACCGGTGTGGACATCAAAACTCACGTCCGTTAATGCCGGCCGCTGGTCTTCGCCATATGCATATGAAAGGTGTTTTACTTCAATGATATTTGCCATCCGCGTTTTTAATTCTCCTAGTAAAATGTCACCGCTAATTATAGCAAAGTTTTGTGAATTTCCGAAGTGTTCCGGCAAATTATCCGTAATCTCAATCCGGGACTGCGTCAGATCAAAAAAAGTGTACAAAAAAAATCACTAACAAACCAGCGGCGCTGAGGCGTTAGCCCCCATTCAAGCTAGACTCGGAAAGAATTTCCTCCATCATCGTAGCGCTCTATACCACATGGTTCTAGTGATTAATTTGTAACTATTATTCCCCGTTTAAGGACGCGGACACTCCCGAATCGCTTGACTAAAAATTAGTCAACGAATTCCAAGATGGCCATAGCAGCGCCATCACCGCGACGAGGCATCGTCTTCAAGATACGCGTGTAACCACCGTTACGATCAGCGTACTTAGGTGCCAATTCGCTAAATACCTTTTGCAATGCGCTAGTCACGACAACATCATCGCCGTCTTCTTTAACATCTGCAACCACGTTACGGATGAAAGCAGCAGCTTGACGCCGGGCGTGTAAGTCGCCTTGCTTACCCAAGGTAATCATTTGGTCAGCCGTCTTGCGAACTTCCTTAGCGCGTGCTTCAGTCGTTTCGATGCGGCCGTTCAAGATTAAACTAGTGGTCAAATCGCGTAACAAGGCACGACGTTGAGAACTAGTCCGTTGTAATTTACGGTAACTCATAACCAGAAACCCTCCTTTGAGTGTCTAAAATTAGTCTTCCTTCCGAAGTGACAAACCTAAGTCAGCTAACTTAGCCTTAACTTCTTCAAGGGACTTGCGACCCAAGTTACGAACCTTCATCATGTCTGCTTCGGTCTTGTTGTTCAATTCCTGAACCGTGTTGATACCAGCACGTTTCAAGCAGTTGTAAGAACGAACGGACAAGTCGAGCTCTTCGATGGTCATCTCAAGCATCTTTTCCTTGTGCGTTTCTTCTTTTTCAACCATGATTTCCGCATTCTTAGCTTCGTCGGTCAGGTCGACAAACATAGCCAGATGTTCGGTCAAGATCTTTGCAGCCAATGCAATGGCTTCGCTTGGATTAATTGAACCGTTTGTCCAAACATCCAGGGTCAATTTATCGTAGTCAGCCCGTTGGCCAACCCGTGCATTCTCTACTTGGTAGTTAACCCGTTCGATCGGGGTGTAAATGGAATCTACAGCTAAAACACCAATTGGCATTTCTGTATTGCGAGCTTTGTTCTCGTCAGCAGAAACGTAGCCTCGGCCCTTATCCGCAGTCATTCGCATGTGGAACGTTGCCCCATCAGCAACTGTAGCAATGTACAGATCTGGGTTCAAAACGTCAACGTCAGCACCTGCCACAATATCACCAGCAGTGATCTGAGCGGGTCCCTTAACGTTGATTTCCATCGTTTCTTCCTGATCGTCAGCACCGTTCAACTTCAGCGCAATCTTCTTAACGTTTAAGATGATTTGCGTGACGTCTTCTACGACACCTTCGACAGTCGAAAACTCATGCAGAACCCCGTCGATTTGAATGCTGGTAACAGCTGCACCAGGTAATGATGAAAGTAAGATCCGCCGTAAGGAGTTGCCTAAGGTTGTCCCGTAACCACGTTCCAACGGTTCAACAACAAACTTACCGTAGTTGTTACTCTCATCAATTTTATGAATGTTAGGCTTTTCAAATTCAATCATTCTTATCGTTTACCCCTTTCAAACCGCGTTGAGCTCCTATAAGTCAATCCCATCATGAAGGTTGCCCTCATTAATGAAACGCTCACGTTAGACCCGACGGCGCTTTGGAGGACGAGTACCATTATGAGGAACTGGGGTAACATCGCGGATAGCCGTGACTTCGATCCCAGCAGCTTGGATTGCCCGAATAGCAGCTTCACGTCCTGAACCAGGACCCTTAACAGCAACTTCTACGGACTTAACACCGTGTTCTTGTGATGCCTTGGCAGCGGCTTCAGCGGCCATTTGTGCAGCAAATGGCGTTGACTTCCGACTACCCTTGAAACCTAAAGCACCGGCAGATGACCAAGCAATAGCGTTCCCTTGAACGTCAGTGATCATAACCAAAGTGTTGTTAAACGTAGCATGGATGTGTGCAACACCGGATTCAATATTCTTTTTGACCCGACGCTTGCGACTAGTTTTTCTAGTAGCCATAAAGTGATAAACCTCCCTTACTTCTTCTTCCCGGCGATCGAAACGGCTTTACCCTTCCGAGTGCGGGCATTGTTTTTGGTGTGTTGGCCGCGAACAGGCAGTCCACGACGGTGACGCATACCGCGGTATGAACCGATTTCTTGCAAGTTCTTGATGTTCAGGCTAACTTCACGACGTAAGTCACCTTCGACCTTGTACTTGTCGACTTCGGCACGAACCTTATCTTCTTGTTCAGGGGTTAAATCACGAACCCGAACATCTTCTGAGACGCCTGCATCAGCAATGATCTTGTGTGCAGTGTTGATCCCAATTCCAAAAATGTAAGTCAAACCGTAAGCGATTCGCTTATCACGTGGTAAATCCACTCCAGCAATACGTGGCATTTAAGTGCACCTCCTATAAATTGAATTACTTACCCTGGCGTTGTTTGTGCTTAGGGTTGGCTGAGCAAATAACCATTACTCGACCCTTACGCTTGATAACCTTGCAGTGTTCGCACATTGGCTTAACTGATGGTCTTACTTTCATGAATATCCCTCCTACATCTGTCCAGGCGGTTACTTAAACCGATAAGTAATCCGGCCTTTAGACAAGTCATACGGTGACATTTCAACAGTTACTCGGTCACCAGGCAGAATCCGGATGTAGTGCATCCGAATCTTACCGGAAACGTGAGCGAGAATCTCATGACCGTTTTCTAATTCGACCCGAAACATTGCGTTAGGTAATGTTTCGGTAACTTTACCTTCGACTTCGATGACATCGCTTTTCGCCACGAAAGTACCTCCCTTTTAATTGCGTGTAAAATACACGTAAAAGCGGTGGGGACAAGGACCTGCCCCCGCCTAGCACCTGTGAATTGCGACAGCGCGCCATTTACAGGCTAAACCTGAATAAGCTTACCATAATTCTAACGAAGACGCAAGAATTAAGCGACCTGTTACAGGTTCTTCAGGATTTTTTCGATGTCGACATAAACATCATCGATGTCACGGTCACCATCAACAGTGAACAATAAGCCCTTCTTGGTGTAGTAATCCACCAGCGGCGTATTCATTTTCAGATTAACCGCTAACCGGTTCTTCACCGTTTCTGGCTTGTCGTCTTCACGTTGATAGAAGTCATGCCCACCACAGACATCACACGTGCCGGCAACTTTAGGTTGCTTGTAGAGCTTGTGGTAAGTTGCGCCACAAGTCCGGCAGATGTAACGACCAGAAAGGCGTTCTACCAAGACATCTGGTTCGACGTGAATGTTGATCACGGCGTTGATGGTCCGGTCCAGTTCAGGGCCAAAGGTGTCTAACGCTTCGGCTTGAACTAAGGAACGGGGGAACCCATCCAACATGAACCCGTCTTTGGTATCATCCTGAGCTAACCGGTCGCGAACGATACCGTTAGTGACTTCGTCCGGTACCAATTCACCCTTGTCGATAAATTTCTTCGCAGCTAAACCCATTTCAGTCTCGTTCTTCATCGCTTCACGGAAGATGTCTCCCGTAGAAATATGCGGTAAGTGGAACTCCTTGATAATCTTTTCAGCTTGCGTGCCTTTACCAGCACCCGGTAAACCCATGAGAATCAAATTCATTGCTGTCATGTTCGTTCTCCTTATTCGAAAAATTGCCCGAAAAACACAAGCAGGTGTGCTAATAGATCAACACACCCGCTGGAAACTCATTAAGCTGGTTCTGGACCTTGGATAAAGCCAACGTATTCGCGCTTCATCATCAATCCGTCAACTTGCCGCATGGTTTCGATTGCAACACCAACGACGATTAAGAGGCTGGTCCCGCCTAAACCAATTGACTCATCTAAGTCCCAAAGGTTTTGGGCTAATAACGGAATTAAGGAAATGAATCCAAGGAAGAGTGACCCAACAGTGCTGAGTCGCATCAATAAGTTGGAAACATATGACTGTGTTTCGTGACCCGGCCAAACACCAGGAATGTAGCTCCCCTGCTTTTGCAGGTTCTCAGCTAACTTTTCTGGGTTGACTTGCACGAACGCATAGAAGAACGTGAACACAATGATCAGAACAGTGTACAAAATGGCCCCATCGACCGTTTGCATATTGAAGACATCCGTTAACGTCTGGTACCAAGCATCTTGGGAGTGCGTGTTTTGGAATGCCATCAGAATAGTCTGTGGCGTTGCAATAAACGAACTAGCGAAGATAACTGGGATAACCCCAGCAACGTTAACCTTTAATGGAAGGTAGCTGCTATCTGGCGAACCAGATACCCGCCGCGTGTACTGCATAGGTACCCGCCGTTCCGCTTGCTGAACCCAGGTGGTAAAGGTCACAATGACCAGAACCAAGACGATTAAAGCAAGAACGAAAATAACACTCTTCCACATGGTGCCCGCCGAAGCGTCAACGAAGTAAGTTTGGTATACCTTGTAAACAGAAGTTGGCGTCCGGGCAATGATCCCCGCAAAGATAATCATTGAAATCCCGTTACCCAACCCACGATCGGTAATCATATCACCCATCCAAGTCGTTAACATGGTTCCCCCAGTCAGGATCAACCCGATTGAAAGGTACGTGGTAACACTTGGATTTTGGACTAATTTCAGTGAACTTAAGGCACTGAAACCAGCCGTGATCCCGATGGACTGAACGAATGCCAAAGCAATCGCTAAGTACCGAGTGGCCTGGTTCAACTTCCGCCGACCAGTATCCCCTTGCTTGCTCCATTCAACGAAACGTGGAACGATGTCCATTTGTAGCAATTGAATAACGATTTGTGCAGTGATGTAAGGTGAAACCCCCATCGCGAAGATGGAATAGTTGGTCAACCCACCACCACTGAAGGTATCTAAAATACTAACCAATCCAGAAGACGCAACGCTTTGAAGTGCCTTTGCGTTAATGCCGGGGACGGTAATATAAGTACCCAACCGAAAGACAATCAAAACCAATAGAGTAAAGAGAATTTTTTTACGAATATCTTTAATCTTAAAGGCGTTTTTCAAGCTTGATAGCATTAAATCACCTCAGTTTTACCACCAGCAGCCTCGATAGCTTGGGCGGCTGACTTGGAGAACTTAGCGGCTTTCACCGTCAACTTCTTCGTTAACTCACCGTTACCCAAGATCTTAACACCGGCCTTTTCGTTTTTAACGATACCGGCTTCAACCAGGGCAGCTGGAGTTACTTCAGCACCATCATCAAAGACGTTCAAAGCAGCTAAGTTTACGACAGCAAATTCCTTGCGGTTAATGTTGGTAAACCCACGCTTTGGGATCCGACGGTACAATGGCATTTGGCCACCTTCAAAACCCAAACGAGTCTTGCTACGAGCCTTTTGACCTTTTTGGCCACGGCCAGCGGTCTTACCATTACCAGATGAATCTCCACGGCCAACCCGGTTACGAACCTTCCGTGAGCCTTCAGCAGGTTTTAATTCATTCAACTTCATGCTATTGCGCACCTCCTTATTTAATGATATGAGAATTACTTAACTTCTTCAACCTTAATCAAATGTGCGATTTGGAAAAGCGCACCACGAGTAGCGTCGTTATCTGGTTGGATAACGGTGCTGTTTACTCGGTGTAAGCCCATAGCTTCCACAATCTTCCGCTGTTTAGGGAGGCGGTGAGCAACACTATGAATTAAAGTAACTTTTAATTGAGCCATTTTAATACCCCTCCTTATTCAGCTAAGTGTTGAAGAGAGACACCACGGAGAGCGGCAACTTCTTCAGCACGCTTCAACTGAGCCAAGCCATCAAAAGTGGCCCGAACAGCGTTGACTGGCGTGTTAGAACCTAAACGCTTGGAAGTAACGTCAGCGACACCAGCTAATTCCATGACGGAACGAACGGAGCCACCGGCAGTAACCCCAGAACCTTCAGCGGCAGGCTTGAGCATGATCTTGCCCCCACCAAATGAACCGAGAACTTCGTGAGGAATGGTCGTTCCCACGATAGGTACTTCGATCAGGTTCTTACGAGCGGCTTCAACGGCCTTACGGATAGCTTCTGGAACTTCTTGAGCTTTACCAGTACCAAAGCCAACGTGACCGTTCTTATCGCCGACGATGACAAGCGCAGCAAACCGCAGACGACGGCCACCTTTAACAACCTTAGTGATACGGTTGATAGCAACAACGTTGTCTTCAAGTTCTAACTTGTCAGGATCAATAAATTTTGCCATGTGTGGTTATTCCTCCTTACTGTTAAAATTTCAGCCCGTTTTCGCGAGCAGCTTCTGCCAATGCTTGGACACGGCCATGGTACAAGTACCCGCCACGATCAAACACAACATCACTAATCTTCTTTTCGACAGCGCGCTTAGCAACCAATTCACCAACAGCCTTAGCTTGGTCGGTCTTGTTGTCGCCATTGACATCGCTATCTAACGTTGAGGCACTAACAAGCGTGACACCCGCTACGTCATCAATGACTTGAGCGTAGATGTTTTTGTTAGAGCGGAAAACGTTTAAGCGTGGGCGTTCTGCAGTCCCAGAAATTTTGTTCCGGACACGCATATGACGCTTTTGACGTGTCTTGTTCTTATCTGGTTTTGAAATCAAAATAGTCACCTCTTTGTAGAATTATCAGCTTTAAGCTGCGTTAATGTTACTTACCAGTTTTACCTTCACGGATACGAACGAATTCGTTTTCGTAACGGATACCCTTACCCTTGTAAGGTTCTGGTGAACGAACGGCACGAACTTCAGCAGCGAAGTCACCGACTTCTTGCTTACTAATACCGGAAATGTTGATAGTGGTGTTATCTGGAACCTTAACATCTAAGGTTTCAGGAATAGCCATTTCAACTGGGTTGGAATAACCAACGCTCAATACCAAGGTCTTGCCCTTAGCTTGAACACGGTAACCAACACCGACCAGCTTCAAGGTCTTAGCAAAGCCACTTACAACACCTTCAACCATGTTGTTTAAGTTAGCTCGCTGAGTCCCATGAAGGGCCCGCGTCTTGTTGTTATCATCTGGACGATCAAAGTCAACCGCACCATCACTAATCTTCATAGAAATGATGTTTGAGAAAGTCCGGGTTAAAGAACCCTTAGGACCCTTGACGGTCACTTGATCACCATCGCGTTTAACTTCAACGCCGGCTGGGACGTTGACAGTTTTATAACCAATACGACTCACTGTAAGGCACCTCCTATCTTCTTAAAAGTTTTACCAAACGTAGGCGAGAACTTCGCCACCGATTTTCTTGGCGCGCGCTTCTTTATCAGTAATTACACCTTCAGAGGTGGAGATAATAGCGATACCCAAACCGTTTAATACCTTTGGTACAGCGTCGGCCTTAACGTATGAACGTAAGCCGGGCTTTGAAATACGCTTTAAACCACTGATGACACGTTGGTTATCCTTACCGTACTTCAGGAACACGCGGATGATGCCTTGCTTGTCATCATCGATGTATTCGACGTTACGGATGAACCCTTCGCGCTTCAGGATTTCAGCGATGTCACGTTTAATTGTTGATGCAGGTACTTCGAGTGATTCGTGACGCACCATGTTGGCGTTACGGATCCGCGTCAAGAAGTCTGCAATAGGATCAGTCATGGACATTAACGTTTACCCTCCCTTTGTTTAAAATTCGTTTTACCAGCTAGCCTTCTTCATGCCAGGAATTTGACCCTTGTGGGCTAATTCGCGCATGCAGATACGGCAAAGATGGAACTTTTGATAAACAGAGTGTGGACGTCCACAACGTTCGCAACGAGTATAATTCTGAGTAGAGAACTTCGCAGGACGCTTGTTCTTAGCAATTTGAGATTTCTTAGCCAATTTGTGTGAACCTCCTTATATTAGTGTGCAAACGGCATACCGAATTGAGTCAATAATTCGCGTGACTCTTCATCAGTGTTAGCCGTCGTAACGATAACGATGTCCAAACCACGAACACGGTTAACGTTATCAAAGTTAATTTCTGGGAAAATCAATTGTTCCTTAACACCCAGGGTGTAGTTACCGCGACCATCAAAGGCACGCTTGCTAACACCACGGAAGTCACGAACACGTGGCAATGACACGTTGATTAACTTGTCCAGGAATTCGTACATCCGGTCCCCACGCAGGGTAACCTTAGCACCGATTGACATGCCTTCACGAAGACGGAAGGTGGCGATTGACTTCTTGGCCTTAGTAACCAATGGCTTTTGACCAGAAATCAAACCCAATTCTTCAACGGCTTCGTCCAAGTTCTTAGCGTTGGAGACAGCATCACCAACACCCATGTTCAAAACGATCTTGTCGATCTTCGGCGTTTGCATAACAGAACTGTAGCTGAACTTTTCCACCAATGCTGGTGTAATTTCATTAACGTACTTTTCTTTTAAACGAGCTGACATGAAATTATGTTCCTCCTTTCAAAGATTATTTGTCGATGGTTTCGCCGGACTTCTTAGCGAAACGGACTTTGTGACCATCTTCTACTCGAACGCCAAGCCGGGTTGGTTCGTTGTTCGAAGGATCGATGAGCATAACGTTGGATGCGTGAATTGGCGCTTCAATATCGATAATGCCACCTTGTGGGTTGGCTTGAGAAGCTTTTTGGTGCTTCTTAATCATATTGACACCTTTAACGATCACACGATTCTTGGCATTCATGACTTTGGAAACAGTTCCTTCTTTTCCTTTGTCTTTGCCGGCGATCACGCGGACCTTGTCACCAGTTTTAATAAGCATTCCTGTGGGCACCTCCTTGTTAAACGTTTCTTGATTACAGTACTTCGGGTGCTAATGAGATAATCTTCATGAAATCGTTGTCACGTAATTCACGGGCAACTGGTCCGAAGATCCGAGTCCCTTGTGGGCTCTTATCGTCTTTGATCAGCACTGCAGCATTTTCATCAAAGCTGATGTATGAACCATCGTTACGACGTACACGGGACTTCGTACGAACAACAACGGCCTTCACAACGTCACCTTTTTTGACAACGCCACCTGGTGTTGCTTGTTTGATAGTAGCGACAATGATATCACCAATTCCGGCGTAGCGACGCTTGGAGCCACCCAGAACTTTGATAGTCAGAATTTCACGGGCGCCAGAGTTATCGGCTACCTTTAAGCGACTTTCTTGTTGGATCACAGCTAGTGTCCTCCCTTCAGTTCTAATTCAGAATACGATAAAAACGACACCTAAATGATTACTGCTTTTTCAACAATGTCGACTAAGCGGAACCGCTTGGTAGCAGACAGAGGACGAGTTTCCATGATTTCAACAATGTCGCCAGTGTGGGCTTCGTTGTTTTCGTCATGTGCCTTGTACTTCTTGGAGTACTTGACACGCTTGCCATATCTTGCATCCGTCTTCGTCGTTTCTACAACGACAGTGATCGTCTTTTCCATTTTGTCGGAAACGACACGACCACGGTAAACCTTGCGGTTATTACGTGCATCACTCATGTATTAGTGACCTCCTTCTTATCGTATTCTACTTGTTCAGTTCTTGTTGGCGAAGAACGGTTTTAATCCGTGCAATGTTCTTGCGAACTTGCTTCAACCGTGCGGTGTTTTCCAATTGACCAGTAGCTAATTGGAAACGCAGGTTAAATAATTCGTCCTTGTAGCTCTTTTCTTTATCGAGCATTTCAGCAGTGGTTAATTCGTTGATGTCTTTAGTTTTCATTTGATTCGCCACCTACTTCCTCTCGGGATAAAACTTTCGTACGAACGGGAAGCTTCATGGCAGCCAAACGTAAGGCTTCGCGAGCAGTTTCTTCAGAAACGCCACCCACTTCAAACAGAACCTTACCGCGCTTAACTGGGGCTACCCAGCCATCAGGCGTACCTTTACCATTACCCATCCGGACCCCAACACCTTTACTGGTGTAGGATTTGTGAGGGAAAATCTTAATCCAAACTTTCCCACCACGCTTCATGTAACGTGTGATTGCCACACGGGCTGCTTCGATTTGACGGTTGGAGATCCACTTGGAATCCAACGATTGTAAACCGTAGTCACCGAAAGCAACGCTCTTGCCACCCTTGGCTTCGCCACGTAGCTTACCACGGTGGACACGACGGAACTTTACTCGCTTAGGTACCAGCATGCTTATTTCCCTCCTTGTCCGTTAGTATGTTTCTTTTCGGGAAGAATTTCACCACGGTAGATCCAGGTCTTAACACCCAGAGAACCATAAGTGGTGTGCGCTTCAACCCAAGCGTAATCGATGTCAGCACGTAACGTGTGCAGAGGAACCGTGCCTTCAGCATAGCTTTCGACACGAGACATATCAGCACCGTTTAACCGGCCAGCAACTTGCGTCTTAACACCCTTGGCGCCAGAACGCATCGTCCGTTGCATCGTCCCACGCATAGCGCGACGGAAAGCAACACGGCCTTCCAATTGACGAGCAATGTTTTCGCCGACTAACTTGGCATCCAAATCTGGCTTCTTGATTTCCACGATGTTGATGTGGACACGCTTGCCAGTTAAGTCGTTCAGTTCCTTACGGAGATTTTCGACTTCGGAACCACCCTTACCAATAACCATCCCTGGCTTGGCAGTGTGGATTGAGATGTTGACGCGGTTTGCAGCCCGTTCAATCTCAACAGTTGAAACAGAAGCATCTACAAGACGCTTTTCGATAAATTTACGGATTTGAAGGTCTTCCTTCAGGTAAGCAGCGAAATCCTTTTCAGCATACCACTTTGCTTCCCAATCGCGAATGATACCGACCCGTAATCCAGTTGGATTTACTTTTTGACCCACGCGTTATCCCTCCTCTTTTTCAGATACAACAACCGTAATGTGACTCGTACGTTTGTTGATTGGTGAAGCAGAGCCTTTGGCACGAGGACGGAACCGCTTAAGGGTTGGTCCTTCGTTCACATAGGCTTCGCTAACAACTAGATCTTGACGATCTAAGTCAAAATTGTTTTCTGCGTTAGCAATTGCAGAGTTTAAAACCTTTGCCACAACCGGTGATGCGCCACGCGGTGTGAACTTTAAGATTGCGATTGCTTCAGCGACGCTCTTGCCGCGGATAAGATCGATGACAAGGCGGACTTTGCGAGCAGCAATCCGAACCGTCTTAGCAGTCGCTTGCGCTGATGTAACTTGTTCAGCCATTAGTTAATCCTCCTTATCAACGAGTTTTCTTGTCGTCGCCACCATGACCACGGAATGTCCGGGTTGGTACGAATTCGCCAAGCTTGTGGCCTACCATATCTTCTTGAACGTAAACTGGTACGTGCTTCCGTCCATCATATACAGCGATAGTTAAACCTACAAAGCTAGGGAAAATAGTAGACCGGCGGGACCAGGTCTTGATGACAGCCTTTTTGTCTTGATCCTTTTGTGCATCAACCTTTTTCAGTAAATGCGCATCGGCGAAAGGTCCTTTTTTCAAACTACGACCCATTTATGAAACCTCCTCTACTTGTGGCGCATCGTGGAACACGATGATCACCAGGTCTCTTGACTTCCGGATAACCGGAATATTACATCTTAGAACCTTTACGATGACGAACAATGAACTTCTCAGTCTTGTTCTTCTTCGAACGCGTCTTCTTACCAACAGTCTTCTTACCCCATGGAGAAAGAGGAGATGGTAAACCAACAGGTGCTTTACCTTCACCACCACCATGTGGGTGATCGTTAGGGTTCATAACTGAACCACGAACGTGAGGACGTTGACCAGCCCAACGATTACGGCCAGCTTTACCAACGTTAACTAATTCGTGTTCTTCGTTACCAACGGCACCGATAGTTGCACGGTTAACGTTCAAGACCATCCGAACTTCACCGGAAGATAAACGAACTAATACGTACTTTTCATCGTTAGCTTTACCTAACAATTGTGCTGAAGTACCAGCAGAACGTACCAATTGGCCACCCTTACCAGGCTTTAATTCGATGTTGTGAATAACCGTCCCAAATGGGATGTTCTTCAATGGTAATGCGTTACCAGTCTTGATATCAGCTTCTGGACCAGATTGAACCTTGTCGCCAACCTTTAAGCCCTTAGGAGCCAAGATGTATGACTTTACACCATCAGCATAAACTAATAATGCAATGTTAGCAGTCCGGTTAGGATCGTATTCGATAGCCTTAACGGTTGCTGGAACATCATCTTTGATCCGCTTGAAATCGATGATCCGGTATTGACGCTTGTTACCACCGCCACGATGACGGACAGTCATCTTACCAGCGTTGTTACGGCCAGCAGAGTGACTTTGTGAATCAAGCAATGACTTTTCAGGAGTCGTCTTAGTGATGACGTCTTTGTAAACCAAGCTCGTCATGTTACGACGACCATTGCTTGTTGGTTTGTATTTCTTAATCGCCACGTTATTTCCCTCCTATATCTGAGATTTTATTCTTCGTTGAATAACTTGATTTCTTTTGAGTCGGCAGATAAGCTGACAATAGCCTTACGACGCTTCTTAGTGTAGCCTTCGTAACGTCCTTGACGCTTCTTCTTACCCTTTAAATTCATGATGTTAACCTTAACAACCTTAACGTCGAAGATGTCTTCTACGGCATGCTTGACTTGAGTCTTGGTTGCTCGTACGTCAACGTCAAAGGTGTAACGCTTGTCGTCCATAGTTGCCATCGTAGCTTCGGTAACAACTGGGCGTAAGATAATGTCACGTGATTCCATTATGCGAGCACCTCCTCTACTTGAGAAAGAGCTGGTTGGGTAATCACTAACTTGTCCGCGTTGGCAATGTCTAAGACATTCAAGCTCTTGGCTGGAATAACCTTAACATTTGCTAAGTTACGGGCTGCTAAAGCAGCAGTTACGTTGTCGTCTTCAAGGACAACCAACGTCTTAGTCGTGACATTCAAACCAGCCAACACAGCAGCGAATTCTTTCGTCTTAGGAGCGTCGAATGCTAAACCGTCAAGAACGACTAAGCTTTCGTCCAGAACCTTTTGTGAAAGAACTGACTTCAATGCTAAACGGCCAACCTTCTTAGGAAGGCGGTAACTGTAAGAACGAGGGGTAGGGCCAAAGACCACACCACCACCGACCCATTGTGGGGAACGGATGGAACCTTGACGGGCACGACCAGTACCCTTTTGACGCCATGGCTTCTTACCACCACCACGAACGGCACTCCGGTTTTTAACGGCGTGGGTCCCTTGGCGAAGGGAAGCTCGTTGCATCAAAATCGTATCGAATACGACGCTTTCGTTAGGTTCGATGCCGAAGATATCGGCGTTCAAATCAACATTGCCGTTTTGGCTACCATCTTGTTTGTATAATGCTACGCTTGTCATTTAATTATCCTCCCTTCCTATTTATTTTTCAGAATGCTTTGGGCGTGGTGGGCGAACAGCACTCTTAACAGTAACGAGTGACTTGTTGGCACCAGGCACATTGCCCTTGATCAACAGAACGTTGTTATCAACGTCAGCCTTAACGATCACAAGGTTTTGGATAGTAACTTGCTTGTTACCCATCCGACCTGGGAGCTTCATGCCAGGGAATACCCGGTTAATGATGGCACCCAGAGAACCTGGACGACGGTGGTAACGAGAACCATGGGCCATAGGGCCACGGCTTTGGCCGTCCTTATGAATGTTACCTTGGTATCCATGACCTTTAGTGACACCAGTGACATCCACGATGTCTCCTGCTTGGAAGGTATCAACTTTAACTTCGTCTGCTACCTTGTAATCTCCCAGCTCAACATCTCTGAATTCACGAATGAAGCGCTTAGGAGTCGTGTTTGCTTTTGCTACATGACCTTGTTCGGGCTTGTTGCTGAGTACTTCACGCTTGTCTTGGTAACCAAGTTGAATGGCATCGTAACCGTCGTTTTCCATCGTCTTAACTTGTAACACAACGTTTGGCGTTGCTTCGACAACAGTAACGGGGATTAATTCGCCAGCATCAGTGAAGACTTGCGTCATCCCGACCTTTTTCCCTAAGATTCCTTTAGTGGTCATGAGTACACCTCCGATTATATTGTATTTAATATTCTTGAAAATTATAACTTGATTTCGATGTCAACACCGCTAGGCAGGTCAAGCTTCATTAATGAGTCGACCGTCTTTGGCGTTGGGTTAACGATATCAATCAAACGCTTGTGCGTCCGCATTTCGAATTGTTCACGTGAGTCCTTAAACTTATGTGGTGAACGTAATACGGTGTAGATTGTCCGTTCAGTTGGCAATGGGATTGGGCCTGAGATGCCGGCACCAGTTCTCTTCGCAGTTTCAACAATCTTGTCCGCTGATTGATCGAGGATACGATGTTCGTAAGCCTTCAACCGAATCCGAATTTTTTGTTTTGCCATTGTGTTCCCTCCTTCGTCTATTTTAAAAATAAGACTAACTCCGTGGAAATTCCCGCCACACCCTCATGGCAAAGCGGCCGGGTGTGTCGCAATATCCCACATCATCGCTAAACTTTTGTCCGAACCCCCAGGGGCACAAAAATACCCCGGGAAATACAGCACTTGACTATCATACTAAATAAACTGCCGACTGGCAAGGGTTTTCGCTGAATTTCTCAAACTTTTTGTGAAAAATGCCAGCTACTTGACGTCGATCAATTTTTAGTTGGTTGGGAAATGCCGGATGACTTTCTACTATTGAGTAGTCCCTTGGCCAGTCCCCACCCAATGAGGCAGGTCAAGACATCGGCTATTGGTTGCGCCCAGATGATGCCGTGATAGCCAATTAACCGGGCCCCAATCACGATGGCGAGGTAGAAGACAACGCCCTGCCGCGCAATTGACATGATAAAGGCACCAATGGCCTTCCCTGTGCTCTGGAAGACGGTCGTGTACACCAGGACGGCTCCCACAAACGGCGTCGTCACTAGGAAGACCCGCAGCATATAAGTCCCTGCCGTAATAACCGCCTTACTATGGAGGAATAAACCAATAATCTGTGGTGCCAAGACCATCAGAACCACTGCTAGAATCAGTGCGTAGCCCACTTCGACTAGGAGATCAAAGTGCAGGATCTTTTTGAAGCGTGCCATGTTCTTCGCCCCATAGGTGTACCCAATCAGCGGCTGGGCGCCAAAAGCGAACCCAACCATGACCAGCATGATGATCATATAGACTTTCAACACGATCCCCATCGCCGCTACCTTCGTTGGCCCAAAGGCAATTAAGTACCGGTTCAAAACGGTGGTCCCGAACGCCTGCATCAGATTGGTGATCGACCCAGGAATCCCAATGGCCAACACCTGCAGGATCCATGCCCAGCTAATCTTGCTCAGCCGCGCATCAACCGAAATGACTTGGCAATAGCGTTTGGTCAGGTAAACCAGTGTTACCGCCGAAATGGTGTAGCCAATCACGGTTGCCAGCGCTGCCCCAGCTGCGCCGAGTCCTGCAGGAAAGATCAGGATGGGGTCCAAGATAATGGTGATCACGGTCCCCACCATAGTTCCGGCCATGGATTGGGCCGCGAACCCTTCCGTCCGAATGAGGTTCCCCGGGACGATGGATACGATAATGGGCATCGCCCCAAGCGCCATGATGCGGTAAAAGGCCCGCGCATACGGGTACGTCGCCGGAGTGGCCCCCAACAGGTACAGGAATGGCTTCATGAACACCAGCAAAATGACAGTGGTCAGCAGACCGATAATCACGGCGCCGTACAGGCAAAAACTGCTCACACGACTCCCCGTGGTGTAGGCCTTTTCTCCCAGCAATCGTGAAATCAGCGAGCTGCCACCCAACCCAAAGATATCGCCAATTGCAATCAGCAACGAGAACAAGGGCGTGCACAACGCCACCCCTGCCACCAAGTTGGTGTTTTGGGTCTGGGACACGAAGAACGTATCCGCTAAATTGTAGATCATGCTGGCCACCATGGCTAGGACCACCGGCAAGGCCAACTTAAAATACGCCCGCGGAATCGGGGCGTGCTCGAATAACTCTTCCATAACTCACTCTCCAATTCCTTTTGACACATGCGTGATTATTATACCGCAATTTTCAACGGCAATGCTAGGTGGTCTTGGCCGCCTTACCGGTCGCTGGAGATGAGTCGGAACGCTGAGGGCGCCGGCTCAAGCCAAAGAACGGTCTCGAGCCTCACCTTGAAGCCGAAAATTCGCGTCTCCAAGGTGCCAGTTCCCTAAGCGTCGTAAAACCACGCCACTAAGGGAACTCCCACAGCTGAACTCATCTCCAGCGACCTCCCGGCTACGGTGGTGGTATCCAGTAATCACTAGCCTAATCTCGTCGATTACCAGTGACATATCAAACTCAAGCGCACATGGCATTACGTCTCTCACATCCAAAACCGGATTTCGTACTGCTACGCCATCTCCCCCTACAGACACGCGCAACACACCTTTTCAGGTCAACCACATTCCCCACAACACCCTCTGCCGACACCGACAACCGCCGCCTTTCCCAAGACAAAACAAAAAACGCCTAACCCAAAAGTTAGACGTTTCCTTTTAAACAACAGACAGACTAGTCTTCGACCGGAGTGCCGCCGTTCTTCTTGATAATGTCAGCTTGAACACTCTTAGGCGTTGGTTCGTAGTGATCAAACGTCATGGTAAATGTCCCACGACCTTGTGATGCTGAACGTAACGTCGTAGCGTAACCGAACATTTCGGATAACGGAACGTAAGAGTGGATCATTTGTGCGTTACCACGTGCTTCCATACCATCAACCTTACCACGACGAGCGGTAACTTGGCCCATGATATCACCCATGTATTCTTCAGGAACCAAGATATCAACCTTCATGATTGGTTCAAGAATAACAGGGCCAGCAGACTTAACAGCGTTCCGTAAAGCCAATGATGCGGCAACCTTGAAGGCTGCTTCACTAGAATCGACTTCATGGTAACTACCATCGTATAACTTGGCCTTAACATCAACCAATGGGTAACCGGCTAAGACACCGTTTGCCATGGCTTCTTGCAGACCTTGGTCAACTGAAGGGATAAATTCACGAGGAACAACCCCACCAACGATAGCGTCTTCGAATTCGTAACCCTTACCACGTTCGTTAGGGGTGAATTCAATCCAAACGTCACCATATTGACCTTTACCACCAGATTGACGAACGAACTTACCTTGGACCTTAGTTGACTTCGTGAAGGCTTCACGGTAGGCAACTTGAGGGGCACCAATGTTAGCTTCAACCTTGAATTCACGCTTCATCCGGTCGATGATGATATCCAAGTGAAGTTCACCCATCCCAGCGATCAGCGTTTCACCAGTTTCAGGGTTAGTTTCAGCCTTGAAAGTTGGGTCTTCTTCAGAAAGCTTTTGTAGGGCGGTGTTCATCTTATCTTGGTCAGCCTTCGTCTTTGGTTCTACGGCAACCTGGATAACTGGATCTGGGAAGTCCATAGATTCCAAATGTAATGGGTGATCTGGGTCAGTCAAAGAGTCACCAGTAGTGGTGTTCTTCAAACCAATGGCCCCAGCGATATCACCGGAGAAGACTTCTGGAATTTCTTGACGGTGGTTAGAGTGCATTTGCAGCAAACGACCAACACGTTCACGCTTGTCCTTCGTGGAGTTCAGCACGTAAGAACCAGCTTCCAGAGTACCGGAGTAAACCCGGATGTAAGTCAGACGACCAACGAATGGGTCAGTGGCAACCTTAAATGCTAAGGCAGCAAATGGCGCATCGTCATCGGCACGTAATTCAACGGCTTCGTCAGTATCAGGAACAGTAGCGTTGTAAGGCTTAACATCCAATGGGGATGGTAAGTAGTCCACAACGGCGTCCATCAACATCTGAACACCCTTATCCTTGAAGGCAGAACCAGCGAAGACTGGGAATAATTCCAGCTTCAAGGTTGCCCGACGGATAGCGGCCTTTAATTCGTCCTTGGTGATTTCTTCACCTTCGAGGTACTTTTCCATGATTTCATCGTCAACGTCAGCAACGCTTTCGATCATAGCTTCGTGCCGCTTTTCGGCTTCTTCCTTCATATCTGCAGGAATATCAACCGTGTCCCATGAAGAACCTAATTCGTCTTTATCGTAAACGTAGGCCTTCATTTCGATCAAGTCAACGACACCTTGGAAGTTGTCTTCGGCACCGATAGCCATTTGTAAGGCTAAAGCGTTGGCTTGTAAACGTTCGTGGATGGAGTTAACTGAGAAGTCGAAATCGGCACCCAGCTTATCCATCTTGTTAACGAACACGATACGAGGAACATCGAAATCTGAGGCTTGACGCCAAACAGTTTCGGTTTGAGGTTCAACACCGGCTTGACCGTCTAAGACGGCTACGGCACCATCCAACACACGCAGGGAACGTTCAACTTCAACAGTGAAGTCAACGTGTCCTGGGGTATCGATGATGTTAATCCGGTGACCCTTCCATTCCGCAGTAGTAGCGGCAGAAGTGATCGTAATTCCCCGTTCTTGTTCTTGTTCCATCCAGTCCATTTGTGAAGCCCCATCATGGGTTTCACCAATCTTATGGATTTTACCAGTATAATACAGGATACGCTCAGTAGTCGTCGTCTTCCCGGCATCGATGTGGGCCATGATACCGATGTTACGAGTCTTCTCAAGCGGAAATTCACGAGTATTAGCCATGATTAATGTGTAACTCCTCTCAATTTGATCGTAGATTGTGCCAAAAAGTGACTACTAACATCGCAATTGATTTTAGTAGCCACTCTCGATTAAAGGATTGCTCCTCTAAGCTAGAGTCAAAAATGTTAAATAACACTCTGCTCTAACATTTTATCACACTGTAGGCATGGCAGTGCGATAGCTGCTCTTACCAGCGGTAGTGAGCGAAGGCACGGTTGGCATCTGCCATCCGGTGCGTATCTTCACGCTTCTTAACGGCAGCACCGGTGTTGTTAGCAGCGTCCATGATTTCACGAGCAAGTCGTTCAACCATGGTGTGTTCGCCACGTAAACGTGAGTACTGAACCATCCAACGAAGGCCTAAAGTGGTCCGACGATCTGGCCGAACTTCGATAGGAACTTGGTAGTTTGACCCACCAACACGCCGAGCCTTAACTTCCAAGACTGGCATAACATTCTTCATTGCTTCTTCGAAGACTTCCACTGGATCGTTACCAGTTTCGTTCTTAATGATGTCGAAGGCACCATAAATGATCTTAGTTGAAGTTCCACGTTTCCCATCCATCATCGTGTGGTTGATCAGACGAGTGACCAACTTTGAATTGTAAATTGGATCAGGAAGGACTTCACGCTTTTGTACGTTTCCTTTTCTAGGCATTGTTAATATCCTCCTTGAAATGCTGTTACAGGTCGGTTGACGGCAACCGTGCACCCGACCTTAATTTTGAGTCTCGGTCTAGCCCTTAGGCTTCTTAGTCCCGTACTTGGAACGACCTTGACGACGGTCAGTAACACCGGCAGTATCGAGGGCACCACGGATGATGTGGTAACGAACCCCAGGTAAATCCTTAACCCGGCCGCCCCGGATGAGCACAACACTATGTTCTTGCAAGTTGTGGCCAATACCAGGAATGTAAGCAGTCACTTCAATTAAGTTTGACAACCGCACACGTGCATATTTACGTAAAGCAGAGTTAGGCTTCTTTGGTGTCATGGTACCGACACGAGTGGCAACCCCACGCTTTTGTGGAGCTGGATTCTTAACTTGAGCTTTTTTGAAACTGTTATACCCGTAGTTTAAAGCTGGGGCATCTGATTTAGAACTTTTAGATTTACGACCTTTACGCACCAATTGGTTGATAGTAGGCATCTAAATAGTCCTCCTTTCCGTATACTTTCTAGAGTTATAAGTCCACACATCCAGGTGGTTCATTTTCCTGTAAAGAAAAAAGACGACCCAGATTGAGATTTAATTGAAGTGTCCTCCCCGCCGTCAGTCAGCATGTCTGGTAGTGAATACCCGAGACCTGTCTGCGAAAAGCACCTTGAATAGAATACCATGCCAAAAAGTCCCTGTCAACCGGCCACTTCGCAATTTTCCAGAAATATTTCACGATTTTTTACGGAGTTGATGGGTAGAGGTGAAACTTTCATGACAATTATTCTGTTTATTTATGGGGCTTGCCTGGGGTCGTGGCTGACCGCCATGGCCGACCGTTATGCGACCGGCGCCTCACCCTTTTATCCGGCATCCCACTGCGACACCTGTCAAACGCCCCTGGCCTACTGGCAACTGGTGCCGGTGCTCAGTTACCTATTGTTACGGGGACGCTGCCACTACTGCCAGCAACGGATCCCACCCACAACACTGGTGCTTGAAGTCGGGGTCGGTCTCTTATTGACGACGCTCACGCCAGCCACCGTGCGGCCGTTACTTTGGTTAGGGCTATGGGGATTCGCCGCGCTATGTGACGCGCGCACCCAAACCTTTCCCGGCTGGATTGTCTGGTTAGCCTGGCCACTAACGGTCTGGCAGCTTT
The DNA here is from genome assembly GCA_003666485.1 of Levilactobacillus brevis. Lineage (GTDB taxonomy): Bacteria > Bacillota > Bacilli > Lactobacillales > Lactobacillaceae > Levilactobacillus > Levilactobacillus yiduensis. The sequence continues at coordinate 1,484,317 of CP032931.1, read as the reverse complement.
CCTGGTCGGCGGTTATACTCACTACCCTCCTCCTGCTGGGCATTCAATTTCTCTGGCAGCGTTGGCCCACCCCACTCATTGGCGACGGCGACCTCGAATTGATTCTTGCTTACATTATTTATTGGGGCGTCACCGCTACGGCACACTGGCTCCTGATCGCCAGTGCCCTGGCATTGTGGCGGGCGCGCGACCGCGGGCGGATGGCCTTTTTACCCTACTTAGTGGGCAGTGCGGTGGGGTGGTGGCTGATTCGATGAAGGATAATATCTTACCATTCAAAGCAGCAGAAACAACAAAGGTTCGCGCAACAACTGTTCACAACACATTCTCCGTAGATCGCCAATTGATCAATTCTAAAAATTATCATGATTTATTTTTGCAACTGAAGTTCTCTCCACCAGTCTCCGAATCGATTTACCAATGTGCAATGGCAATTCTGTCACACCGCAACGGCACTAACTTTGAAGATCTCTACGCAATTGATGCACGACTAGGTAAATTACTCGCCCAAAACTCATCCAGTACGACTCCCCTCCGTACGTTTTTTAACCGGGAAGATTTCACAACCTTACGCAAACAACCTAATCCCGTTATTTTAATTCATAACCATCCTAATAGTACGCGTCCTTCTATCACCGATATCATGACATTGGCTAATTATCCCTTTCTAGCAGCTAGCGTAATAGTCGGTCATGATGCCACCCTTCAAATAATCCGCATACGTTTTCAGAAGTCACAGCTAGAGGCAATGTTTAATATCTGGTATACTAACTACAAGAAAATTGGGTTCCCAAAGCAAGAGGCAATATTGCTGGCCACCGACAACTTATATCTTAAGGAGGCTGTTTATTTTGAAGAACACCATCCCTGAACCTGATTCACTAATCATTGACGACACACTCGACCGCAAGCTCACGCCAACAGAACAAGCTGAGCTGAATAAACGGGTCCACTCACCAGAGTATCAACAAGCAACCGCCGAAGCTGAAAAGGAATTTGCTCGGCGATTTCCAGAGTACACTTCATCCCAAAAATAAATAGCAGTCATTCAGAGGTCTCGGCTCACTAGCCGGGACCTCTTTTTTTGCCGCTACTACCAAAGAACACGGCAGGTAGCCATTTCCCGCTACGGTGCCGAAACGTGCGCCAAAAGGCAGCCGGCTCCGCTTAAAACTGGTAGTCAAACAATTCAGGCCCGGAATTATTCGACTACCAGCCTTAATGCTCACCGGCTAACCGCCATTTGCCCCACTCTTGTATACAAAAAGGGACCCGCCATCACTGACGAGCCCCCGACCAGCAAGCTAGTTGTCACTAGGCCTGTGAGTCTTCTTGCATTTGTTTTTCTAAGTCGCTGATAGAATAAACGCCTTCGGTTGACGTGCCGCCAACTTCTTTGGGCTTGATCTGACGGTAATCTGGCATCCCAGTACCGGCAGGAATGATCTTCCCAATGATGACATTTTCCTTCAAACCAACCAGTGGATCGTTCTTGCCCCGAATAGCAGCATCGGTCAAGACACGTGTCGTTTCCTGGAAGGATGCGGCTGATAAGAAACTGTTGGTTTCCAAAGCAGCCTTCGTGATCCCCAAGATAACTGGACGTGCGGTGGCAGCAATGCCCCCATCGATCAACGTCTGGTAGTTAGCCCGACGGAAGTCTTGAATATCCATCAAAGTCCCTGGCAGCACATCCGTGTCACCTGGATCCATGATGCGGACCTTCCGCAGCATTTGTCGAACCATGATTTCCACGTGCTTATCACTGATAGCCACACCTTGCATCCGGTAAACTCGTTGCACTTCACCCAAGATGTAAGTTTCAGTAGACAAGACATCGCGAACCCGCAGCAATTCCTTAGGATCAACAGACCCATAGTTCAAGGCGCCACCACGGTGGATAAAGTCGCCTTCACTGACCCGCATACGAGCCGTGATTGGTAACGTGTAACTCCGCGTATCGGCTTCACCCTTAATGGTGATTTCCTTGGTCCGTTCAGCTGGGTTTTCTTCGATTGATTCAACCGTCCCAGTAACTTCAGTGATCTCAGCTTTACCTTTAGGGTTCCGAGATTCAAATAATTCTTGAACACGAGGCAACCCTTGGGTAATATCTTCGTTCCCGGCAACACCACCGGTATGGAAGTTACGCATGGTCAGCTGGGTCCCAGGTTCACCGATTGATTGTGCGGCAACAGTCCCGACAGCTTCACCAACTTCAACTTCGTCACCAGTAGCCATGTTCCGGCCGTAACAATGTTCGCAGACACCATGTTCAGTGTTGCAAGTAAAGGCGGAACGAATGGTTACTTCTTCGACACCAGCGTCAACGATTTGTTGGGCCGTGTCTTCAACGATCATTTGGTTCTTAGGAACGATCACGTCCCCAGTCTTTGGATCGTAGACGGTCTTTTGGGTGTAACGCCCTAAGATCCGGTCGTACAATGGTTCGATCATTTCGTTACCATCAGTGATGGCGCGAATCTTCAAGCCACGGTCAGTCCCACAATCCTTTTCCCGAATGATAACGTCTTGGGCAACATCGACCAGCCGCCGAGTCAGGTAACCTGAGTTGGCAGTCTTCAGCGCCGTATCGGTCATCCCTTTACGAGCACCGTGGGTCGAAATGAACATTTCCATCACAGACAGGCCTTCACGGAAGTTAGACGTGATTGGCAGCTCCATGATGTCACCACTAGGAGCGGCCATCAGACCACGCATCCCAGCCAGCTGCGTAAAGTTAGAAATGTTCCCCCGGGCACCAGAATCACTCATCATAAAGATAGGGTTCTGTTGGTCGAAACTGTGAATCAAGGCGTTTTGAATGTCATCCTTGGCATCGTTCCAGATACCAATGACCCGTTCGTAACGTTCATGATCGGTAATCAGACCACGCCGGAATTGCTTGGTAACCGTCGCAACCTGCTTGTGGGCAGCGTCGATGATTTCTGGCTTTTCTTTCAAGTCGGTAACATCGACCATCCCCACCGTCAACCCAGACTTAGTTGATTCGTCGTAACCTAAGTCCTTGATCCGGTCAAGCAGCTTGGAAGTTGCGGTCACTTTGTATTGTTGGTAAACCGCCGCGATGATGTCAGACAAGAAGCCCTTCTTGAATGGCCCGATCAGTTCGGCGTTTTGCAGGTAATCATGAATGTCTTCGCCCGGTTCCAAGAAGTACTTGTCCGGAACGGCGCCATTCAGGTTCGTGCTCGTTGGTTCGTTCAGGTATGGGAATGACTTTGGCAGGATGTTGTTGAAGATCAACTTCCCAACGGTCGTTACCATAACCTTACTGCGTTGTTCGTCAGTAAATGGCTTGTCTGGCATGGAGGAAACCTGAACACCCACACGACTGTGCCAGTGAACCAGACCGTTCCGGTAAGCGATAACGGCTTCGTTGAGGTCGGTAAAGATCATGCCTTCCCCTTCACGGTTATCTTCTTCCATGGTCAGGTAGTAGTTCCCGATAACCATATCTTGAGAAGGCGCAACAACAGGCTTCCCACTGGCAGGTGCCAGGATATGGTGAGCCGCTAACATCAGCAAACGTGCTTCAGCTTGTGCTTCGTCAGATAATGGCACGTGAATGGCCATTTGGTCCCCATCGAAATCGGCGTTGTAGGCTTCACAAGCCAATGGGTGTAACCGCATCGCTTTACCACTAACCAAGACTGGTTCGAACGCTTGAATCCCCAAACGGTGAAGCGTAGGGGCCCGGTTCAACAGAACAGGGTGTTCCTTGATGACGTCTTCCAAAACGTTAAAGACATCGTCATCTTCACGGTCGATTTGGCGCTTGGCGTTCTTAATGTTGGAGGCTAAGCCCCGGGCAACCAGTTCCTTCATGATAAATGGCCGGAATAATTCCAAAGCCATTGGGACTGGCAGACCCATTTGGTTGAACTTGAGGGAAGGACCAACGTCAATAACGGAACGACCAGAGTAGTCAACCCGCTTCCCTAACAAGTTTTGCCGGAACCGACCTTGCTTCCCTTTCAACATGTGTGAAAGAGACTTCAGTGGCCGGTTACCTGGGCCAGCAACTGGACGGCCACGGCGACCGTTATCGATCAAGGCGTCAACGGCTTCTTGGAGCATCCGCTTTTCGTTTTGAACGATGATACCAGGTGCGTTCAGGTCTAACAACCGCTTCAACCGGCTGTTCCGGTTGATAACCCGCCGGTACAAGTCGTTCAGGTCAGACGTTGCGAAACGCCCACCTTCGAGTTGTACCATTGGCCGTAAGTCAGGTGGAATGACCGGAATTGCGTCCATTACCATCCACTCCGGACGGTTACCAGAAGTCACGAAGGCTTCCAAGATGTCCAAACGACGAACGGCACGCGTCCGCTTTTGGCCAGTGGCTTCCTTCAGTTCTTCCTTTAATTCTGCAACTTCTTTATCCAGGTCTACGGCCATCAATAACTTCTTGATGGCTTCGGCACCCATTTCAGCCTTGAAGGCGTCACTACCGTATTCCACGAGCTTGTCACGGTAATCACGTTCGGAAAGTAATTGCTTCTTTTCGAGTGGCGTGTTACCTGGATCCAAGACGACGTAGGATGCAAAGTAGATGATTTCTTCCAAAGCCCGTGGGCTCATGTCGAGGACCAAGCCCATCCGGCTAGGGATCCCCTTGAAGTACCAGATGTGGGTAACAGGAGCAGCCAGTTCAATGTGGCCCATCCGTTCACGACGAACCTTAGAACGGGTAACTTCGACCCCACAACGGTCACAAACGACACCCTTGTAACGGATCCGCTTGTATTTTCCACAAGCACATTCCCAGTCCTTGGTAGGACCGAAAATTCGCTCGTCGAACAGCCCGTCTTTTTCAGGCTTTAATGTCCGGTAGTTGATGGTTTCAGGCTTCTTGACTTCCCCATAAGACCAGCTACGGATCTTATCAGGTGAAGCCAGCCCGATCTGCATGCTTTCGAACTTATTGACATCGACCAAAGAAGCGACCTCCCTTATTAATTAGTCTTGCGTGTTTGGTTGACTTTCATTTTTCGTAGACGTTGATGCCGCCTTGCTGTCATCGCTTTGTGCGGCAGCCTTACGTTCCTCTTGCTGTTGGGCGTACTTGCTCAACGCATCCACGTTCACAACATCATCGTCATCGTCGTCCATATCACGGAGTTCGATTTCTTCGTTGTTCCCGTTTAAGACCTTCATATCCAGCCCTAAGGATTGTAATTCTTTAACCAGCACACGGAATGATTCAGGCACACCAGGCTTTGGAATTGGATCGCCCTTGACGATGGCTTCGTAGGTCTTCACCCGACCAACCACGTCATCAGACTTGTACGTCAAGATTTCTTGCAACGTATAAGCGGCACCGTAAGCTTCCAAGGCCCAAACTTCCATTTCACCGAAACGCTGACCACCAAATTGCGCTTTCCCACCAAGGGGTTGTTGCGTAACCAGTGAGTAAGGTCCAATGGAACGGGCGTGCATCTTGTCGTCGACCATGTGGGCCAACTTCAGGTAGTTCATGACACCCACGGCAACCCGCTTGTCGAATGGTTCACCGGTCCGACCATCGTATAAGACGGTCTTGGCATCGGAGGCCATGCCGGCTTCCTTGATAGCATCCGCAATATCCGTATCACGGGCACCATCAAAGACAGGCGTTGCAACGTGGATTCCTAATTTACGAGCAGCCATCCCTAAATGCAATTCGAGCACTTGCCCGATGTTCATCCGGGAAGGCACACCCATAGGACTCAACATAATGTCGATTGGGGTCCCATCTGGCATGTACGGCATATCTTCTTCAGGGATAACGACTGAAACAGTCCCCTTGTTACCGTGACGACCAGACATCTTGTCCCCAACTTGGATCTTCCGCTTTTGGGCGATGTAGACCCGAACCATCATATTGACACCAGGTGATAACTCATCCCCGTTTTCACGGGTGAAGATCTTAACATCCTGGATGATCCCGCCACCACCATGTGGCACCTTCAGGGAAGTATCCCGTACTTCACGGGCCTTTTCACCAAAGATGGCATGCAGCAGACGTTCTTCGGCAGATAATTCAGTAACACCCTTAGGCGTGACCTTACCAACCAAAATGTCGCCGTCTTGAACTTCGGCACCAATCCGGATAATCCCGTCTTCGTCCAAGTTCTTCAAGGCGTCTTCCCCAACGTTAGGGATTTCACGCGTCATTTCTTCAGGTCCCAGCTTCGTATCACGTGCTTCTGATTCGTATTCTTCAATATGAATCGACGTGTAAACGTCATCGCGAACCAACCGTTCGTTGATCCCGATGGCATCTTCAAAGTTGTACCCTTGCCAAGTCATGAAGGCAACCAATGGGTTTTGCCCTAAGGCTAATTCCCCATTTTCCATGGAAGGGCCATCAGCCAAGATTTCATCGTTGTCGACATGGTCGCCGACCTTAACGATTGGCCGTTGGTTGTAGTTCTTCCCACCGTTTGACCGGCGGAACTTCATCAGCTTGTAAGTGTCCAAAGCACCATCGTCGCGCCGAACACGGATTTCCCGTGCATCAACGTATTCAACGGTTCCGTCGTGTTGACTGATTAAGGCAACACCGGAGTCATGGGCAGCTTTGTATTCGATACCAGTCCCAACTAATGGCGCATGAGGGTCCAGCAATGGCACAGCTTGCCGTTGCATGTTGGCACCCATCAAGGCCCGGTTGGAGTCATCGTTTTCCAAGAAAGGAATACATGCCGTGGCCACAGCAACAACTTGCTTAGGCGAAACGTCCATGTAGTCGATCCGGTCAGCAGAAGTTTCGATGTTGTTATCTTCGTCACGGGCCATGATGGTATCCGTTGCGAAGGAACCGTCATCGTTCAACGGCGTGTTGGCTTGAGCCACAACGTAGTTATCTTCTTCGTCAGCAGTCAGGTAATCGATCTTGTCGGTAACCTTGTGCGTATCCCAGGAAACACGACGGTATGGCGTTTCGATAAAACCATACTTGTTGACCCGTGCATAACTGGACGGACTGTTGATCAACCCGATGTTAGGACCTTCAGGCGTTTCGATTGGGCACATCCGACCGTAGTGGGTGTAGTGCACGTCCCGGACTTCATAACCGGCACGGTCACGCGTCAACCCACCAGGCCCAAGGGCAGACAACCGACGCTTATGAGTTAATTCACCCAGCGGGTTGGTCTGATCCATGAATTGAGACAATTGAGATGACCCAAAGAATTCCTTGATAGAAGCCACAACTGGGCGAATGTTGATCAATTGTTGTGGCGTTACCGTCGCAGCATCTTGAATGGACATCCGTTCACGCACAACCCGTTCCATCCGGGATAACCCGATCCGGAATTGGTTTTGCAGGAGTTCACCCACGGAACGAATCCGCCGGTTACCCAAGTGGTCAATATCATCGGTATTGCCGATCCCAATTTGCAGGTCGAAGAAGTAGTTCATGGAAGCAATGATGTCGGCTGGGCGAATGTGCTTCAGCTTGATATCAATGTTGCCATTCCCGATAACAGGAACTTCTTGTTCTGGATCGTCAGGAGATTCAACTTTAATGATTTGTAATTTCAGTGGTTCCGTGACAACGGCTTCGTCTGAAGGTTGGAAGGTAACCATCTTGAAATCGTCTTGATCCAAGTATGGCGCCAACGTCTTCATGACGTCCTTGTCAACGACCGTGCCCTTTTGCGCGATGATTTCACCGGTATCAGGGTCAGCCAACGTTTCGGCTAAGGTCAGGCCCAACAAACGGGTCTTCAAGCTCAGCTTCTTGTTAGTCTTGTAACGGCCAACGGGCGCCATGTCGTAACGCTTAGGATCAAAGAACCGTGCCGTCAGTAAGCTCCGTGAAGAGTCTGCCGTCTTAGGTTCACCTGGCCGCAAGCGTTCGTAGATGTCCTTTAAGGACTCTTCGACACGGGAGTCATCGGTGTTCTTGTGGATATCCTTTTCCAACGTCCGTGAAAGACTTTCGTTGTCACCTAAGATATCTAAGATTTCATCGTCAGAACCAAATCCTAAGGCCCGAACTAATTCGGTCATTGGGATCTTCCGGGTCCGGTCGATCCGGACGTAGGAAATGTTCTTGGCGTCGGTTTCAAATTCCAACCAAGCACCCCGGTTAGGAATGACGGTCGCGCCAAAGACGGTCCGGCCATTCTTATCGGTATCTTCATTGAAGTAAACCCCTGGTGAGCGGACTAATTGAGAAACAATTACCCGTTCTGCCCCATTAATAATGAAGGTCCCTTGGGCCGTCATTAATGGGAAGTCACCGAAGAAGACATCTTGCGATTTGATTTCGCCCGTTTCGTGGTTGGTTAAACGTAAAGTCACGTGCAGGGGTGCCGAGAAGTTGGCATCGTGCTCCCGTGCTTCATCCACGGTATATTTGGGTTCCAGTAACTGATAATCAACAAACTCTAACGAAAGGTTTCCTTGAAAATCTTCGATTGGCATGATGTCGTCGAACATATCGCGTAAACCTTCGTCGAGGAACCAGTTGTAGGAATTGGTTTGAATTTCAATCAAGTTAGGTAAATCAAGAACTTCCTTGATTCGCGAATAGCTACGGCGTGTACGGTGTTTCCCGTATTTAACTAAGTGTCCTGCCAAGTTGTTCACCTCTCCTATTTATTCTGTGACTGGCCAAACCGAATATTACATTTTGGTTACAAATGCAGTTTCGCTCGGTTTTTTGGCAAAAAAAATCCAAAAACAAACTTGGAGCTTGCTTTTGGCTTCTTATAACGAACGCCACCGGACAATAGATCGGCGCGTTCAATTTCAGTTCACAGTTGCATACAAATGATATAGTACTAAATCTATTGGCAAATGTCAATAAGGAGCACTCACTTTTTAACCGCGACCCCAAATAAGATCAAGCGGATCAGCGCCAGCGTTTGATCATGCTGGGACGCGTCTGCCGGACCAACGTGGTGGAAGGTGTTAAAGAGCGGGCTCAGGCTGGTCAGATAAAATGATGCGGCATCTTGGGCCGATAAGCCGGGCTGTAGCGTCACGACATCCAGCTCGAAGAACTTCTGTAGTGGTCCCAAGTAATCTTGCATGAAGACCATCCCCAGTTGCCGCTTGTTTCCCGGCTTTAAGAACCGAAAGCTGCTGTGGATCACCGTGAAGACGTCGCGGGGATGGACCCCCGTCAGCACCTCTGTCACCGCCGCTAAGGCCTCGACTGGGTCGGGTTGGTCAGTTGCCGCTAGGCGGTCGTTGACGGCTAAGATGCCCTCTTGGACCTCCTGACCGACACTCTTGATCACTTCAAGGAAGATAACCTCCTTGTCGCTAAAGTGGTGATACAGCGCTGGCTGGGTAATGCCGACTTCCTTTGCAATCTCGCGTGTTGAAGTCGCCTGGTACCCCTGGGCCAAGAACTGTTCTCTGGCAGCCTGTAAAATCGCTGCGTGCGTGTGGCTTAACTGTTCTTCTCTCTTCATGGCTCTCGTCCTTTCCTGACCTACTGTGATTGCCGGTTAGCTAGTTAGGTAACTTTTCGAAATAACCACTTGGCAAATCCCTTGCCATCGCGCACAGTAGTTCGTCTGGTAACTTTAGTTTACCACATCTCACTTATCACTTGTTAGACCAAGTCGCGGTTCCCTGGCAAACGTAACCTTTTCGCAAAAAAGCGTCCAGGACCACCGCTAGTTAGCAGTGATTCTGGACGCTTCGTTACATTTAAATTAGTTGGTTCTGGCCGCCTGCCGTTGCGCGACTAGGTACTGGAACGCGGTGGGCGCCGGGCCGAGCCATAAAGCGGTCTCGACCCTCAACTCGGAGCCGAAAGCCCACGTCTCCAAGTTGCCAGTTCCCTAACCGGTAAAGCCCACCGCTAAGGGAACTCCCACGGCTGAGTACCTAGTCGCTCCACTCTCGGCTACAAGCGTGTTGCCCACTAACCACTGGCTTAATTCTCAGCATTAGTTGATTTACAGTCATATCGAGAGAGAGTGATGACAACTGCCGGAGTCGGCCAAGGACAGGGCTGGTTGTGTCAGCCCAATTAGCTGGTATTTTGTACCAGACTACTGGACGGAGGCCATTACTGGCTAGTGACTAGCTACTGTCTTGGGTGTCCCCTTGGCGTCAGGGGCTTTCACGTTGACCGTGACCTCACCCTTCGTAGCACCAATCGTCACTTGGTCGCCCGTCTTGATTTCCCCGTTCAACAGGGATTCGCTCAGCTTATCTTCGACCTGTGTTTGCAGTGCCCGGCGAATTGGCCGTGCCCCGTATTCAGGATCAAAGCCCGCCTTAGCTACGGCGTCGATTGCGGCTGGCGTAATCTTGAGCTTGATGTTTTGTTCTGCCACCCGGTTGACGATGTTCTTGGCCATCAACTTCACGATTTCGTGGAGTTCTGGCTTCTTCAAGGAGTGGAAGATGACCGTTTCATCGATTCGGTTCAGGAATTCTGGCCGGAACGATTGCTTCAAGGTCTCACGAATCGTTGCCGCCATGGCCTTGTAGTTGTCCGCCATGTCTTCGGCACCAAAGCCGACTGTCTTTTCATCCCGCAGCTTCGTGGCTCCTAAGTTAGAGGTCATGATCAGGATGGTGTTTCGGAAGTCGACCTTACGTCCCTTGGAATCAGTCAAGTAACCGTCATCTAAGACTTGCAACAGGATGTTAAAGACATCTGGGTGGGCCTTTTCCACTTCATCGAAGAGGACAACGGAGTAAGGCTTTTGCCGAACTTTTTCGGTCAATTGGCCACCTTCGTCGTAGCCCACGTAACCAGGCGCTGACCCGATCAACCGACTAGTCGAGTACTTTTCCATGTATTCGCTCATGTCGACACGAATCATGTTGTCTTCTGACCCGAACATGGCTTCGGCCAAGGCCTTGGCCAATTCCGTCTTCCCGACACCGGTTGGTCCCAGGAACATGAATGAGCCAATTGGCCGGTTCGGATCCTTTAAGCCAGACCGTGCCCGTCGGATGGCCCGCGAAACGGCCGAGACTGCTTCTTCTTGACCAATGACCCGTTCGTGCAAGATCTTTTCCAAATTAACCAGGCGATCCGCATCCGTTTGCTTCAATTGTGTTACCGGAACACCGGTCCATTCAGCGACCACATCGGCCACATCTTCGCCAGTCACATTGAGACTGTAATGACGGTCATCCGTGTCCGCCTTAGCGGCATCCTTGGCTGCCCGTGCATCGACCTTTTCACGCAAGGCCATTTCTTCAGTCCGGAGCTTAGCGGCGCGTTCGAAGTCTTGGTCTTCAATGGCCTTTTCCTTTTCATCCGCCAAGTCCTTAAGTTCTTGCGCTTGCTTGGATGCGGCGGTCGGCTTGTCCATTTGGTCGATTCGAACCTTGGCTGACGCTTCATCCATCAGATCGATGGCCTTGTCAGGCAAGAACCGGTCACTGATGTAACGCGTTGACAGCTTAACAGCTTGGTCAATGGCGTCATCAGTAATGTTGACGTGATGGTGGTCCTCATACCGCGGCCGCAAGCCATCCAAGATTTCCTTGGCTTCGTCCGGCGTTGGTTCATTGACTTGGACAGTGGCAAATCGCCGTTCCAAAGCGGCATCGGATTCAATGTACTTTTGGTATTCGTCCAGCGTCGTTGCCCCAATGGTTTGGAGTTCGCCACGAGCCAAGGCCGGCTTCAAAATGTTTGACGCATCAATGGCCCCTTCAGCACCACCGGCACCGATCAGCGTGTGTAATTCATCAATGAAGAGAATAACTTGACCATCGTTATAGATTTCTTCGATGACTTTCTTCAACCGGTCTTCAAATTCGCCCCGGTACTTGGTGCCAGCGACCAACGAGCCCATGTCGAGCATCATCAAGCGCTTGTTCTTCATATCATCAGGGACGTTGCCGGCCACGATGCGTTGGGCTAAGCCTTCCGCAATCGCCGTCTTCCCGACCCCGGGTTCACCGATCAATACTGGGTTGTTCTTGGTCCGCCGACTCAGGATTTGAATGACCCGCTTAACTTCCTTATCACGGCCGACAGTTGGATCCATCCGTCCTTCCTTGGCTGCATCCGTTAAGTTACGGGCCAAAGAATCCAGCGTTGGCGTACCACCTTGAGGCGTGTTGCGCCGTGTCCGGTCCGCGTTCCGCCGCTTCGGTGTGTCCGCAATACCGAGCTTACGCAAAACAACCTTGCGAGCGTCGGCCAGTTCAACGTTTAAGTTTTTCAAGATCCGTGACGATAAGATCGTGTCATCACTGAGTAAAGCCAACAGTAAGTGTTCCGTACCAATCTTAGTGGCACCCAAGCGCTTGGCTTCGTCACCGGCTAAGGCCAGCATCGACTTGGCTTTCGGTGAGTACGGCAGGTAGCTGTCCTTATCCATGTTGGCTAAGGTCCCGTAACCCGTGAACCGTTCGATCTCTTCGCGGACATCATCGTCGCTAACGGAGAATTGTTGTAAAACCTTGTTGGCAATCCCGTTCTTTTCAATGGTGAGGGCTAACAGCAAGTGTTCCGTACCGACTGCTTGGTGCTTGAAATATTTTGCTTGTTCCTGTGCCAAAACAAGGACGCTCTTAGCACTCGGTGTAAATAGGTTATCCATTGCAACTCCTCACTTTCTTAACTCTCGTAACGTAAGTGGTTTAAAATCGATACCAAAATCTGGGCGCGGACCCGTTCACTGGTCTGGCGGTCGCCAGTGTGAACAGCATCCTTTTCGATCGCAGCCAAAATGATATTGGCCTCACGCCGATTAATGGTACCAGCCTCAAATAGGCTCCGCACAACGGCCAAGCCATCGTGGCGAGTAACCTGATCACCCACCGCGCTAACCAAGGAATCGATGAAATCCAAGTTATCCAGCAACTTGACCTTTTCGATTCGAATGTACCCGCCGCCACCACGTTTACTCTCCACGACGTAACCATCTTGAATCGTAAAACGGGTCTTGATCACGTAATTGATCTGGGAAGGTACTACGTTGAATTGATCAGCGATTTCCGCGCGCCGGATCTCCACCTGCTGAGACTCAGCCAAAATCTGCTTGAGGTAAGACTCAATAATATCTGAAATATTTTGATTCTCCATTATCGTCCCCCCTTCGGTGCAGTTCTTCTGACTAATGTTGACTAATATTATACGAACTTTCCATAAAAATGCAACGGATTAGACCGCAAACCCTACAGAAGTTCTGGAAGATAAGCATAACAAAAAAACGGCCGACTTCCAAACGATTAGTAAGGAGTCGACCGACAAACAATTTTTATGTAAATTCGGGATAAAAAAATCGGGAAGACAAGATTTGAACTTGCGACCCCCACGTCCCGAACGTGGGGGTCTACCAAGCTGAGCTACTTCCCGAAATAGCCCGCTGACTTAGTTGTCAGTTAATCGGGAAGACAGGATTCGAACCTGCGACCCCCTGGTCCCAAACCAGGTGCTCTACCAAGCTGAGCTACTTCCCGAAATAGCCCGCTGACTTAGTTGTCAGTTAATCGGGAAGACAGGATTCGAACCTGCGACCCCCTGGTCCCAAACCAGGTGCTCTACCAAGCTGAGCTACTTCCCGAAAAGTGCTTATGCGCTAAAACATAAGCGACAAAAATGCACCCAGTAGGAGTCGAACCTACAACCTTCTGATTCGTAGTCAGACACTCTATCCAGTTGCGCTATGGGTGCATAATTATTATTAAGTTAAATGCCGAGGACCGGGATCGAACCGGTACGGTCATCACTGACCGCAGGATTTTAAGTCCTGTGCGTCTGCCAATTCCGCCACCCCGGCAAAAGGGCAAAAGCGGAAGACGGGATTCGAACCCGCGACCCCCACCATGGCAAGGTGATGTTCTACCACTGAACTACTTCCGCAAATTGGCTATTAAATTAAAGGTGCCATGCCGACTAGAGGATTCGAACCTCCGACCTCCTCATTACTAGTGAGATGCTCTGCCAACTGAGCTAAGTCGGCAAAATATTTTTAAAATATTTTGCAATATTTAGTTATGCAGGTGAAGGGACTCGAACCCCCACGTCATAAGACACTAGAACCTAAATCTAGCGCGTCTGCCAGTTCCGCCACACCTGCAACGTTGGCGAACTAACCGCCAGGGACCGTGGTCCCGATGGAGGATACAGGGCTCGAACCTGTGACCCTCTGCTTGTAAGGCAGACGCTCTCCCAACTGAGCTAATCCTCCATGGACTTTCAAATGAGAAACAATGTTCTCGTTTGAAACAACTATTATAATTTACCATGCCGAGCAAATGATGTCAACAACTTTTTTGAAATATTTTGAATAAATATTCGTTAGCTGAATAACTACCCGGTAAGCAACAAATAATATTCTAACCTACTAGCGAAGAAAAAGCCAGCTTTTTTTCAAAATAATTTGAATTTATCAATCACGACGATGCGCGGCCACTCCACTGACAGCCTCTCTTGGCTGTCGGAATTAACCAACAAAAACTATTTTATACGAAGGACCTAGACGCGTCAATAAGAAATTACAAAAATATTCAAAAAAATGAGTGTTTACCTAAAAATCTTTCTGCCGCTATGCCTGATTCCCTCTCCCAATCCCTCAGCGCCCCCTGATCAAGACCAAATAAAAAGGCCAGGACATTTGCCCTGACCCCTGGTCGCTATCTCGGCCACTGCTGCCAGTAACTGCGTGAGACCACTTTTGATGTTTATTTACTTGCGTCGACCCAGTCGCTTCCTGTTACACAGAAACCGAGCCGAACCCTGCCACCGACTACCAAGAGTCAAAGTGACGTGGTGCAAAAACAGTTCAGCCGGAGTCAGCGCCACAAGTGTGGAGCCAGCTGTGTCGACCCAGTTAGCTGGCGTTTTAGGCCAGGTTACTGGGTGGGACGCCTTCAGAGACTCGCGGTCTTAGCGAGGCTTTGGCGCGAGGTGGAAGCCCGTTCTTTGGCTGGAACCGTTCCCCATAGCAGGCGGAGTGCTTGTGGCGCTGACGGAGAGAGGAACCTATTTCGTAATCTTCGTGACGCCGCCCATGTAAGGAACCAGCACGTCTGGAATCGTTACGGTGCCATCGGCGTTTTGGTAGTTTTCCAAAATGGCTGCGACCGTCCGGCCAACGGCTAAGCCAGACCCGTTCAGCGCGTGAACGTATTGCAACTTGCCATTGTCGTCACGGTATTGGATATGTGCCCGCCGTGCTTGGAAGTCCGTGGTGTTTGAGCAACTAGAAATTTCCCGGTACGTGTTTTGTTCTGGGAACCAAACTTCCAAATCATGTGTCATAGCCGCCGTAAAGCTCATGTCACTGGTCGTCAGGGTAATGACGTGATAAGCCAGTCCCAGCTTCTGTAAGAGGCTCTCAGCGTGCTTGGTCAAGGCTTCCAGTTCATCCCAAGAGTTTTCTGGCTTGCAGAACTTAACCATTTCGACCTTGTTGAATTGGTGCAGGCGGATCAGGCCACGGGTGTCACGACCGGCACTCCCGGCTTCGGAACGGAAGGCAGGTGTCAAAGCGGTGAACCACACTGGCAGGTCCTCTTCAGGGATCACTTCGTCACGGTAGTAGTTGACCAAGGGGACTTCGGCCGTTGGAATCAAGGTCATTTCCTCGTCACGGAGTTGGTAAACGTCTTCCTTGAACTTAGGGAATTGGCCAGTTCCGTACATGGAATCGTCGTTCACGATGTAAGGTGGCAAGACTTCCTTGAAGCCCGCCTTGGTGTTCTCATCCAAGAAGAAGTTGTAAACGGCCCGTTCCAAACGCGCACCGAGACCCAAGTAGTACAGGTAACGGCTCCCAGATACCTTGGCACCGGCTTCGAAGTCTAAGATTCCCAGGTCTTCACCCAGTTCGTAGTGGGCCTTAGGCGTGAAGTCCATGTTCGGCTTCTCACCCCATTGGCGCAACTCAACACTGCCGTCTTCCGTCAGCCCTACTGGTACGTTGTCATTCGGAATGTTTGGCAAATGAGCGGCCGCATCATGGACCTGTGCCTTTAACGTATCCAATTGGGCGTCGATGTCCTTGATCTCACCACTGACTTGACGCATCTCGGTGATCTTGTCATTGGCGTCTTGCTTGTTACGCTTCAATTGAGAAATTTCATCAGAAACCGTGTTACGTTGGGCCTTCATGGTCTCACTCTTCACGATCAATTCCCGACGCTTGGCATCTAAGGCCAACAAACTGTCGATATCAGCGGGATCAACACCCCGTGTGGCTAATTTTTCCTTGATAAAGTCTGGTTCTTGGCGAATCAATTTTAAATCTAACATCTTGTTTGCTCCTCTCTTTTTTCACGGATGATACAAAAAAGGCCTCCGTCACATGGGACGAAGACCTTCGCGGTACCACCCAAGTTCGTAACCAGTCGCCCAGTTACACCCTTGAACATGATAACGGTTTGCACCGTGCGGCATTACCCGCCCACTATTTCTCGTGCTGGAAGATTCGACGTGGCGGTTTGCAGCTTTCCCCGCTTCTCTGGCCGTCTACTAAATAGGCACAACGTGTTTTTGATTAGTCTCATCATACCGCATTTCTTGGCAGATAACAATTACTAACTTTTTTCTTTAACAACTGACAATGGTCCCATCCGCCTGCCGTTGCGCGAAAGTTGTGCCGGAACGCTGTGGGCGGACGGGGCGAGCCAAAATGCGGTCTCGCCCCTCGCTTTAAGCCGTAAATCACGTCTTAAAGACGCCAGTTCCCTAACCGGCACAACCCGCCACTAAGGGAACTCCCACGGCTGAGCACAACTTTCGCTTCACTCTCGGCTACGGTGGTGATTGCCACTAACACGGACTAACGTGGACCATAACCGTCCATTGCTAGCTGGCGATTGGTGGACTATCTTGCCGGAGGAGGTCAGGGATGGCGCCAGCTGTGTCGACGGTGTTGGCTGAGGTCTTTTCTCAGCCTACAGCGTGGGACGACTTTGGAGACTGGCGGTTCTGAGCCAGGCTTCAAAGCGAGCCGGAAGCCCGCTTCTGGGCTGCAGGCGTTCCCCATAGTAGGCAGAATCCCTGGCAGCCGCAGGCATGGGCGACCACTAGTGCAACAGCAGGCAGCCAGATCAATCCATAGTGCCCCAACACGCGTGCTTACAATGAAGCGATTTTTTCGTCGATGAGTTGTAGCACTTGTTGACGTGCAGCTGGGTCTTCCACGAAGTCTAGCTTGTCGCCGTCGATTTGCATCTTTGGTGACTTGTCGTAAGCGTTGTACCAATCCACGTAGCGTTGGTCCAGTTCTTGGTAGTACTTGTACAGGCTTGGATCATGGTCGATCTGTTCGTATGACCGGCCCCGCTTCTTGATGCGTTCCAACATCGTTTCAAACGAAATGTTGATGTGGATCAACAAGTCAGGGTTCTTCTTGTGCGTGGCGTCTGGTAATTCTTGCATCATGTTGGCCAGTAAGGAATCGTAAATGTCGACTTCCGTGCTGGTTGCGCGGCCCAGGTCGGCGTTTAGGTGAAAGAGCAAGGAGTCTTCAAAGATCGAACGATCCAAGACACTTTCATCATCGGCGTTGGCAGCTTTGATGCTGTCGAGCCGTTTGTTCAAGAAGTAAATTTGTAACAAGAAAGCATACTTCTGCGGGTTCTGGTAGAACAGTGGCAAGATTTTGTTGTCATCCACTGATTCGTAAAATGCTGGTTTGTTCAAGTGGTCGGCTAATAACGAGGTCAAACTCGTTTTGCCGGCGCCAATAGTTCCCGATAATACAAGCATGCGATCTTCTCCTTTAAATAACGACGGGGCCGTGACGACAGCCACAGCGTTTCCCTATCTCTAACTAAAACGGGTACAGCAGGCGTCCTGCCCACTGACCCACTCTCAAAAATTCAACACCACATATTGTACCAACCTCCCGGATAAAAGACAATATGTCGTGGCCATTTTCTCGATTTCACTGGAACCAAAACGACGCCTAAGCTGGCAACCACCAGCTTAGACGCCGCGATATTTTTATTTAAAAATTACGTGTGCCCACACTTAATTTCTGTTAATCGTTTGGTGTTGTTTCCTTCAGCGTCCCATCACGGTGAACTGGGGAAACATCGACTTCGCTCAATGGAATCAGCTTCGTGTGCTTCTTGATCTTGTACCCGATGTAGAGAATCAAGACTAATGGCACACTGATGTAAGTGACCAAGACTTGTTCCCAGTTACCGGAGAAGAAGGATTGTGGGTCTTGCCCAACAATCACAGCCACACACAGGAACAGTGCCAAGATTGGCCCAACTGGGAACCACTTTGCATGATAACTCAGTTCAGATAACTTGTGTCCTTGCTTGATAAATGCCCGACGGAACCGGTAATGCGATAAGGCAATCCCGAACCAAGCAATGAAGCCGGTTAACCCACTAGCAGCAACCAACCACATGTAAATTTCTGGACCGGCAATACTACTGATGAAGGTCAAGGCAGCGACAATCGTCGTCGCGAACAAGGCAGGATAAGGAATCCCGTTCTTCCCAGTCCGTTCGAACAAGCTTGGTGCGTAACCTTCCTTGGATAAGGAGTACAGCATCCGCGTGGAAGCGTACATCCCTGAGTTAGCAGCGGAAATAACTGACGTTAAGATAACGGCGTTCATGACACTAGCGGCAGCGGCCAAGCCGGCACGCTGGAAGACCAACGTGAAGGGACTGATGGCAATGTCACTAGCAGATGACCCTAACAGGTCCTTGCTGGTGTAAGGCAAGACAGCGGCGATAACAAAGATAGCTAAAATGTAGAATAAAATGATTCGCCAGAAAACAGAATTGATTGCCTTGGGAACACTGTGTGCAGGATCTTCGGATTCACCAGCGGTAATCCCGACCAGTTCAGTTCCTTGGAACGAGAACCCGGCAACTACGAAGACACTCAAGATAGCTGGGAAGCCACCCACGAATGGCGCCTTCTTGTAGGTGAAGTTCTCTAAGCCAGTGGCGTGACCACCCATGATTCCAACGATCGTCATTAAGCCGACAGCCAGGAAGACGAAGATGGTAACAACCTTGATCAAGGACATCCAAAATTCGGTTTCCCCGAATGCTTGGACAGCCAAGGCGTTGATCAGAAAGACAATGCCCAACGCAACGGCACTCCAGATCCAACTTGGCACCCCGGGTAACCAGAACTTCATGACTAAGGCAGCCGTAGAAATGTCGACGGCCACGGTAATGGCCCAGTTGAACCAGTAGTTCCAGCCCATCGCAAACCCTAAGGCTGGGTCAACATACTTAGCTGAATACGCTGCGAACGAACCGGAAATCGGCATGTTCGTGGCCATTTCACCCAAACTGGTCATCAGGAAGTACACCATCAAACCCATGGCAACGTAGGCTGCTAACGCCCCACCAGGACCGGCAGTTGAGATAGCCGACCCACTGGCAACGAATAACCCAGTCCCGATACAGCCGCCCAACGCGATCATTGACACGTGACGCGTCTTGAGTCCCCGCTTGACCTGATCTGAGGCCGCGCTGGTTGTTGCATTTGTCATATTCTGTTCCATAAATGTTTCCTCCTTCTTGATTAGAAGGACTTCCTCGAAACGACCCAGTCCAATAAAAAAATCTCCTTCGCCAGAAAAGCCCGCGAAAGAGATTGGAAGTTTCATTATTCCAAGTCAATATCGTTGAAAGCGCCCCGCAACCCATATTTGGCTGCGACAGTCCCTGATCTGTTGAACCAGGACCCAACCACCACGCTATGTCCTCACGTGTTGATTTCGGCGACCGCCCCTTTAACTTTCCTTCAGCGATGTGACCCATCTCCGGAAAGCGACTCTTGTTGGTCGCGCCTCTTCTATTCGATACTTCGTAGTATACCCATCACCAACTTACATTGCAAGCTCAAATTTTGAAAAATGCACCTTAATTTTTTCTAGCCGGTAAATCTAAGCGAAATAATCGTTCAGGCGTAGGTGCTTTATCGCCAATCTGTGGGCCCACAAAATGCTGTAAGACCGCGGTAAATCCAAGCTTCTCGAGCACCCGCTGGGACTGGTGGTTGGTCACAAAGCAGGTAGCCCAGATTGTCTGCGATTGTTGCTTTGCTTGTTGAACTAACTGTAAGCTGCCGTCGATGGCCTCGGGCATGATGCCCTGCCCCCAGTCCTGGGGATCGAGGAAATAACCCAGGTCGTATTCCGTGGCACTCGGCATCCCCTCTGCCGTGAGGTGTTGGTAAAACAAGATGGTCCCCATGAAGCGCTGGGTGCTCTTATCCTCGATACTAAAGGCAAACGGGCTTTGGCGGTCAGCCGCTAGCCACCGTTTGACCTGTTCAGTGGAGACGTCCGCCGGAGACCCGTTAGCCGCAGCCACTACCGGCAAGGTCAACAAACGCTGGTACCCTGGCAAGTCACTTTCTGTCAAGGGACGGACCCGCACCCGTGACGTTTCAATAATCCGATTCATTCTGCGTTTCCTCTTTTCCCGTTCGCATGCCAAATGCGTTATACTTTAATCATAAAGTGGTGGGTCACCCCGACCGTTGATGCGTCGCGGCCACACTGGGGTGACGCCCTTTGTTTGGAAACCCTGACCATCTGGCCAAGTCGTTTCCCGTTAAATCCTATCATGACTTATTTCAGGAGGTTTCGCAATTGAAAACAATCACTTTGCCACTGGCACCAAACTCGCCAGCTTACTTACAAGCCTATCTTCGCCAACCTGAAGAAGATACCGGAACTTACCCCGCCATCATCATCGTCCCGGGCGGCGCCTACACCCACATCCCCGAACAACAGGCGGAAGACCTTGCCTTAGCCTGGTCCGCTCGCGGCTATCAGGCCTTCTTCCTGCGCTACACCTTTGCCGGTGAGAAATCCCCACTGTTACCGACGCCGGTCGTGGAACTGGCCAAGAGTGTCGCGCTGTTGCGGCGTAACGCCAACGCTTGGCTGATCGACACCGACCATATCTTTGTGGCAGGCTTCTCTGTCGGCGGCCACATCACCGCGTTGTTCAATGACCTGTGGCATGACGACGCCTTCAATAAATTGGCCGGCACAACACCGTACGAGATCAAGCCACGCGCCGTCATTCTCAGTTACCCGGTCATCACGCCCGCTGCCGGCTATCCCACTGATGCCGAGACACTGGCTAAATGGACGGATGACCCCGACCAAATTGCGGCCGACAAGCGCGTCACGCCGCGCAACGTGGCCACGTTCATTTGGGTCACCGCCGAAGATCCCCTGGTTCCCGTGCAAAATGCGCTGGCGTACGCTCAGGCCTCGATTGCCAATCACGTGGATACCGAGCTCCACGTCTTCCACCAAGGCCCTCACGGCTTAGCACTAGCCAACCAGGTCACCGCCTGGAAGCCGGGCGCTAACCTGCCTCACGTGGCCCACTGGATGGACCTCGCCGAAGAATGGTTACATGAACTGGACTAGTTGGTGAGGACTGGCCGCCTACCGTCCGCCAAATATGGGCTGGAACGCGGTGGGCGGACCGGACCGAGCCTGAGGAGCGGTCTCGGCCTCGCTTTGAGCCGAAGACCGCGTCTCAAAATGGCCTCATAGCCGAAACGTGTGCCAACAGGCAACTGGTTCCGCTTAACACTGCTAAGCAAATAATCCAGGAGCAGGATTATCCGCCTAGCACCGTTAATGCTCGCCAGTTAACCGCCTATTGTCACACTCTTTTGCAACGGCTGAACCCATATTTGGCGAACTCTCGGCTACAGCAGTACTTGCCAACAATCATCGGCTTACCCCTCGGTAACAGTTAACTTGTCAACTAACACCAGCCAATGCAGTTTTACTGATAGACGTCAACTTGCCGGAGGCAGCTAGGGTGGAGCTAGCTGTGTCGGCCCAGTTAGCTGGCGTTTCTTGCCAGGTTACTGGGCGGGACGACTTGAGAGACTGGTGAACTTTGCCAGGCTTTCAAGCGAGCCGGAAGACCGCTCCTCAGGCTGAAGGTGTTCCCCATAGCAAGCGGAGCCCTGGCTGACGTAGGAGCCCAGTTTCACCAATGCCTAGCGGGTAGAACGCTGTCGTCTGCCAAACAACGCGGTGCTTCTACCTTCAATCTTTTATCGACAACCAGTAAATTTTAAAACCGCAATCCCTTCTCGCCTTGAGAGGGGATTTTTGTTTGCCCTGGCCAGTTCTGCGGGCAAATAAAAAGACAACCACCCAACCAGATGATTGCCTCACGTCTTAAATTTCTGAGCGCTTCAGCAGCGGCCATTTCTGCATGACCGGCGCTAAGCGAATGTAGAGTCCTTCTGCGAACTGTAACCAAAGGTAAGCTAATAAGGCTGCGCCGATGGTATCCGTTGGGAAGTGGGCGTTTAAGTATACCCGCGAGATCATGACGAGTCCCAGCCAGATGATCAACAGGATACGGACCAACCATGCCCGCCAAGCCGTCACAATCATCGGGACCAAGATGACCCAGATCATGGCAATGATCAAGAACGTCCCGAAGACGTGGCCACTGGGAAAACTATAGCCATCATCAATTGCTAAGTGGGTCGAGGGCCGGGCCCGCTTGACCAGTTCCTTCACCAGACTGGCAATGACATCCCCGCCAGCCAAGGTCGCCAGACACCAGAGCGCGGGAATCTTGAACTTGAATCCCCACAGTAGGAAGGCCAAGATCAACACCCAAATAATGTCTAACTTCGGCTCGGCCAGGCTAGTCACACCCCGGTACAACAACGTCTTCCATTCCGGCTGATTCTTTTGAATCACATCCACGATGGACGAGTCCAGAAATTCCACGTAGGCGTTCTGCGCTTTTATGTAAATGGCCACGACCAAAAACAAGGCCGTTGCCAAGGTAAATTTCCACGGCCGGTCACGGTCACGATTAAATAACATCATAGTTAACTATTCCTTTCGTCATACCCGATTCTGGGAAAACCCCTAGCAATGAGTATACCACCCCGTTGCCAAATTTCTAGCGTTCCTGCCAGTATTAACACTTTTATAAACGCTTGTGATGCCGCCAAAACCGGCGTTGAATCCGGTTGACCAATTCTGACAACAGAAAGCCAAAGGCAATCGCTCCAGAAATCATGACCACCTGTAAGAGGAACACGAAGGCCGTGGAGTTTTGGCCCAGTGCAAAGTTCTTGATCATTTGGTAAGCCTGTCCCCCGGGCACCAGCGGCACAATGGCCGGGATGTTAAAGAGGATCATGGGCATTTTTTTAATTTTCGCTGCTTGTAGAGAGGCCACCCCAATGGCCACGGCCCCCAGTAGATTGCCGACCACATAGCCGCCACCCCACAGGACCGTGAAGCGGTAGAGCACGTAGCCCAAGACGCCGATCCAGCCACCCACATTGAGCGCACGCCGGGGGATGTTGATCAGAATCCCAAAGGCAATCGTAGCCACGTAGGTCCCGCCAACTTCGATGATAAATTCTAAAACCGACATCGGTTTGCCTCCTTACTCATAAGAATTGTAATACCATGGCGATGCCAAACCCGATTGCCGCTGCACTGACCAGTGCTTCAACACCCCGTGCCGGCCCACTGACCAGGTTGCCGGCCAGAATGTCGCGCACCGAGTTGGTGATGGGCACCCCGGGCACCAGTGGCATCACGCTCCCGATGATGATGTCATCGACGCTGTTTCCCAGGCCCCAATGGACAAAGATGACCGCCATAATGCCAATTGCGGCCGCCGAGGTAAATTCGGACAAGAAACGAATTTGAATGTATTTGCTCAAAATGTAGTACACCCACCAGCCCAGCATCCCCACGACGCAGGTGATCCAAAAGTCCGGCAGGTTATGACGAAAGACCACTTCCAGTGGCCCACTGACCATGGCCGCCGCCAGCAGCTGGAGCCAAAACGGGAAGTAACGGCTGACGCTGTCCAAATGGTCCAGGCGGTCCGCAAATTGCCGCAAATTAATTTTGTGGTCCGCAAACTGCCGCGACAGATCATTGACCACGGCAATCTTTTCCAGGTCAAAGGTCCGCCGCTTGACGGGTTCGATCTGGGCCCCCACCTCGCCATTAATGGCCATGAGGATACCGGTGATCATCACGAAGAGCTGACTGGTCTGGGCCCCAGCGTTGTGGGCGATACGGGTCATCGTATCCTCGACCCGCTCAATTTCTGACCCGTTCTCGATCATGATCCGCCCTGCCGTTAGCGCGGTATGGAGAATCAGCTGATCACGTTTCTTCTGACTGCTCATCCCGGTTCCCTCTCTTCTCACACGTGTTTTTTTCATTATACGGCATGGCACCGGCTGGGGAAATACGCAATCCGCTTTTTCCGTAAAACTTTTTGAAAAATGAAATTTGTTGTAGCCTGCTACTTGGTTTGGGCTGGCCGCCGTCCGTCCGCCAAATATGAGCCGGTTCGCTGTGGACGGACGGGTCGAGCCACAGTGCGGTCTCGACACCTCGCCTTTGAGCTGAAGGTCACGTCTCAGGCTACCCGTATTCCCCACCAGGCGAAATCGCTAGCCAATGTGGGTATCCTCCAGGCCATAGAAAAGGAGCCTGAGCAGTTTAGTCCCAAGCTCCACTTCGTTATTTCACGTAGTACGAGGACACCGTATCAAACGTCCATTTCAATGCGACCCGGTTGCGGTAATGGGTCTTGCGCAAAACGTTGTATTTGCCAACCTGTTGGCCCTTCGCAATTTGAAAGACCGAAACTGTCTTCTTGCCGATATGTACACCGAGTTGTTTCTTTTGGTAGCTACCGAAGTCACTCTTGAATGACCGGGCGCCAATCTTGAGCTTGAGGCCCTTTTTCAGCTTTCCCGTCGAGTGTTTGAGGTGCCAGGTTCCCCGATAAGCCTTGGGAATCCGCTGATAGACATTCTGCTTGGCAGCAGCTGATTCTGGCGCTGGTAAGATGGTGGTTGCCCCGACACCTAGCGTGGCGACCGCTAAAATGGTCATGACCTGTTGTTTCAACATGTTAATCGCTCCCTTCACAATTAATAGTATCACGAAACCAGCCAAAGTCGCGCTGTTTTGCCTCCCAAATCACCCAGCCACTAAACAAAAAGACCGCTAGCCCTCGCCAACGGTCTGTCACTTGCTTATTTGACAAAAATATAATGTGCTGCCTTGTAGCTCACGATCAGTTCAGCATCATCCGTTAAGTTCTGCACCGTGACGGGGCCTTCGAACGGGTCGTGCTTGATGATCTTCAACTGATCGCCGATATCAAGCTTTAAATCACCCAGGTACGTCAGGAGATCGTGGTTGTCAATGAAGCGGTCCACGGAAACAATCTCACCGTCCGCCGCGTCATTGAGCACCGTATGTGAGTCTTCATGATAATGGCCGTAACGGTCTGGAATCACCCCACCATGAGGACAGTGCGTGGGATTGCCCAGCATGTCGTCCAGGGCGTTGACCAATTTGGCACTCGTCACGTGTTCCAAGACCTCAGCTTCATCGTGGACGTCTGGCAGATCATAGTCGAGCTTCTCCACCAAGAAATCTTCCCAGATCCGGTGCTTGCGGACCAGATCCTCGGCCAGGCGAATACCCTTATTGGTCAACGAAATACCGGCGTAAGGCGTGTGTTCCGCCAATCCTTCCGCCGCCATTTTATTCACCATTTCGGTCACGGAACCCGCCGCAATGTTCAAGCTGATGGCGATCTGCTTATTGGAAACCTTTTTCTGCTTCCCGCCCAGCTCAAAAATAATTTTTAAATAATCCTCCTTCATCGGAGTCATCACTGTTCACCTCATCTAGATAGTGCCTCATTTATACCGCGAATCGCGCCGTAGTGCAAGTCTAATCGTGGCGCCAGTCGTTTTGCTTGAAAAATAAATCCTCGTCCTTGCCGCGGCGACATTCCGCCTGAATCGTCACGTGATTGATGCCGTACTTGTGGCACAGCAACGTTTCAATCTGCCGGTAAATCGGTTCAATCTCGCTCAACGGCAGGTTGTCCATGTTCACATGGACGGAAAAGGCAATGTTGTTCTCGTCAATCAGCCAGGCGTGAATGTGATGGACGCCCTCGACCTTAGGCAGTTGGCACAGGTCATGCGCAATGGCCTCGTAGTCCAGCTTCGGTGAGGCCTCCATCAAGATGCCAAAGGTCTGCTTGATAATGGGCCAGGATTCATAACTGATATAGCCCGCGACCAGGATCGTAATGACCGGGTCGACCCAGCTGACCTGCCTCGTCGCTTAAAGCATAGCACTAGGGAGGCTTAGATGCCTTTTTTTGTTATCAAAAAGGGCCTAGTACTTTTGGAATGGAAATACTTTCCAACACCAAAAATTCTAGACCCCATTACTACAGACCCTGATGCTGACCATCTTCCCCGCTAACAAACGGGGAACTGCCATGGGGCTGGCCGGTATCGTTATCGGCTTAGCACCAGCGATTGGCCCGACCCTGTCTGGGTGGGTCATTGATAACTGGACCTGGCGGGACCTCTTCGGCATGATTATTCCAATCGTGGCCGTTGTTGTCATCGCCAGCTTCTGGATCATGCACAGCGTCCTTGAAACGCATAAGGAGCCGCTGGATCTTTTGTCCGTGGTCTTATCCACGATTGGGTTCGGGAGCATGCTGTACGGCTTCTCCTCCGTTGGTGACGACGGCTGGGGCAGCACGATCGTTCTGTCGACCTTAGCCATTGGCTTCATCTTCGTTGGCCTGTTCATTTGGCGTCAACTGAAGATGGACGATCCATTCTTGAATTTCCGAGTTTACAAGTCTAAAGAATTTACCGTTTCCGCTATCCTGAGTTCCGTGGTCAACATGGCCATGGTCGGGGTCGAAATGGTCATCCCCCTGTACCTGCAAATGGTCAAGGGCATGTCCGCTTTCCACTCTGGCTTAACGCTGTTAGCCGGTGCCCTGATGATGGGGATCATGAGTCCGATCACCGGTCGAGCCTTTGACCGCTTCGGTGCCAAGCGTTTGGCTACAATGGGGATGTTCTTACTGACGGTTGGTACCTTACCATTCGTCTGGATCACCAAGGATACGTCCACGCTGTACATCGTCTTACTCTACGCACTGCGGATGTTTGGGATTGCTATGGTCATGATGCCAGCTACGACCGCTGGGATGAACGCCTTACCACTGAACATGATTTCTCATGGGACGGCCGTTAACAACACCCAGCGTCAAGTGGCGAGTTCCGTGGGGACTGCCATCTTGATCAGTGTCTTGACCAACGTGACGAAGGGCCAAATGCCAGCCAAGCACGTCTTGACGACTAACCCATTAAGCTACGCCAATGGCGCCATCAACGCAACGTTGTCTGGCTACCACGCGGCCTTCTGGATTGCCGTTGGCTTCTGTGTGGTTGCCTTAGTCATCTCCTTCTTCTTGAAGGGCAGCAACCACTCCGTCCATTTAGCAGACAAGAGTGCGGCTGAAGAAAACCAAGCCACTACTGAAGGAGGTGCCGCATAATGATCATCTTTACACTGATTATCTTTGCTGTTCTGTCCTTCGTCTTCAACGTGTACGTTTCCAATCGACCACTCAGCAACATCTTGACCGCGATTTCCGTGATCGGCCTGCTGACCAGTATCTTCTTCATGGTGAAAAATGACCATGACCACTACGGCCTGCACGAAGTTACGGAAACGTCTACGCAAAAGATCTACTCGGCCTCACCGTCTAAGCAGTTGCCGATGATGATCTACCAAGCCATCGGGACGGCCGACAAGCACCAGGTCTACGTCTATAAGACCAGTGTCAACGCCAAGAAAACGCAACACACTCGGGCCAAGGTCACGACTAAAAACGTCGTCAAGCGGACCACAGGTGCCAACCGTATCGTCACCAAGAAGGTCTACCGTGAATACAAGAACGGCGCCTACAAGTTCTGGTTTGGTCTTTCCGGTAACGGTCATAAGTACGTGAAGGAAACCAATACCATTTACATCAACAAGAACTGGACCGTCTTGAGCACGGCCCAAGCGAAGAAGTTGCAAGCCCTAAGCAAGTCTAAGTCTTTCCAGGCCAAGCAAAAGACTGCCGCCACGGCTTACGTGAAGAAAGCCGTCATGGCAGCGATGACCAAGAATCCTAGCATGTCTGCGGCGCAACAAAAACAAGTCACCAAGCAAGCCACTGCGGCTTACCAGGCTCAAGCAATGAAGCAATTGATTGCCCAGGTCAAGAAGTAACCGTTCCGACTCGCTGAAAAGCCCTAGTCACTACCGTTTTGGTGGTGGCTAGGGCTTTTTTGCTTGCTGACGATATTGGTGGTTGCTGGCCGCCTTACCGGTCGCTAAATATGAGCCGGTTCGCGGTGGGCGCCGGTCCGAGCCACAGAACGGTGTTTTCCCGGCTCAAAGCAAGGTTGGCAACCGCTCTTTGGCGCCGACCGTCCTTCCCCAGCGTTCCAGCCTAGAATTTCACGTAACGGTAAGGCGACCTGCCTCGCCAATGCCATTTTGCGGTCAAAAAAAGCAGCTCACGGCCGAAAACCGTGGAGCTGCTGAGTGGGTCATTTTACCGATTCATTACCTTAACTAGTTCACCTGGGTTAGTTGCGTTTGGCCTTTACGGCAGCGTGGTAACAACCCGGACAAGTCGTCTAAAGACGTCCCGTTATCCTGAAAACATTGAATCATATCGATCCAGTACAAATCTGAATCATCGAATTCCGTTGTGGAGTGTTCCTTACCTAGAAGCCCATTCTTCACGTAATCCTCAATGCGGCTTGCGTCAACGTGTGCTGATGCTGCCAGTTCAGTTAAGTTCATCTTCATCGCCTGTACCCTCACTTTCATTCGTTATCAATGAGAGTATCATACAACCACCTTTACCGAAATGCAACCTTTTCCGACCATAAAATTTACATGTCTATTTTACGAATAAATTACGGGTTTACGTGACCATAAGTTAGCGCTAAACTGGAGATTAAAATCACATTAGAAACCAGAAAGGAAGTTTGTCTATGGGGCCTTCTCTGACCTTTAGGACCGGCGTTCGCGACGTCTTGCCAACCGTCTTCGGTTACATCGGTGTGGGGCTAGCTTTTGGCATCGTTGCCCACACCAGTCACCTCAGTTTATTGGTGGTCGCCGGCTTATCGTTTATCGTTTACGCTGGATCCGCCCAATTTATCATTACCAGCATGTTGCTCTTACACGACCCTCTCTCCGCTATTTTTCTCTCAACTTTTCTGGTCAATTCTCGGATGATTCTGATGAGCACCAGTCTGGCGCAGTATTTCAAACACGAGTCTTTGACCCGCAACCTGTTGATTGGCACGCTGGTGACTGACGAGACCTTCGCGCTGGCCATGAACAAACAAAATAAGACCCACGGCCGGTTGAGCTTTGCTTGGCAGTCCGCCGCCAACCTGGTGGCCTACCTGGTTTGGGGCGTGGCCACGGTGATTGGCGCCGTACTGGGCGGATTGATTGACGACCCCAGCCGCTTTGGCTTCGACTTTGCCCTGACCGCCATGTTCATTGGGTTGGTCTACCTCCAGCTGATCAGTGACAAACACCTGGGGATGTCGCTGCAATTAACGGTCATGTTGTTTGTCGCCCTGGCCTACTACTTCTTGATCGCCGTCATGAGCCAAAATTTTGCGCTCCTAGTGGCGACCATCGCCGGCTGCCTATTCGGAATGGAGTTGAAAAAATGTCGATAAGTCTTACCGAACTCTGGGTCATCCTCGGTTGCGGCGCCATTACGGTGCTGTCGCGGGTGTTACCATTTGCTTTTGTTAAATCCCTCAACATGCCAGACTGGCTGATCAGCTTTTTGTCCTTCGTGCCCATCACGATTATGACCGCACTGTGCTGCGAGAGCCTCTTTGTCGCCCACGCCGGTCACTTGGCCACACTCAACGTTGCCAACTGTCTTGCGGCGATTCCAGCAACGCTAGCGGGCATCGTGACCAAGAGCCTGTTGATGGTGGTGGTCGTGGGGATCATGGCCATGGCGGTCCTCCGCTACTTTGCCATTGGCGGCTGACCTGGTGACTCATTCCCTGCTGGCCGCCTTACCGTTCGCTAGAGATGAGTTGGGACGCTGAGGACGCCCATATTCTCACAATCAAATCACTAACCCACAATGCCAGCCATTCAGACTTTCCTGAGTGACTGGCATTGTGTTTCTCATTGATTCTCTAACACTATAATCTGGCTGGCTACGGTTAGTCGTTGTCCGGCAAGACCAAGTTCAACACGATACCCAGCACCGCCGCCACGGCTAGACCAGAGAATTCGTACTGGCCAACCTTTAAGTACGCGTTGCCAATGCCGATGACCAAAATGGCCGAGGCAATCATCAGGTTGCGTTTGCGGTTAAAATTAACGTGTTTTTCAATCAGGATTCGCATCCCGCTGGAGGCAATCACCCCAAATAACAAGAAACTGATACCCCCAATGACCGGATTGGGAATACTTTCGATCAGCGCACTTAATTTACCCACGAAGCTAAAGATGATGGCAAAGGTTGCCGCCCCAATCAAGACGTAGACGCTGTGCACCCGCGTGATGGCCAGCACACCCACGTTTTCGCCATAAGACGTCACCGGTGGGCCACCGACGAAGCTGGCAATGATCGAAGCCAATCCATCGCCGGCCAACGTGTGATGTAAGCCGGGGTCCTCGAAGAAGTTGCGGTGCGTCAATTCATTGAGCACCGTGATGTGCCCGATGTGCTCCGTCATGGTCACAAAGGCGATCGGTGCGAG
This sequence comes from Levilactobacillus brevis, assembly GCA_003666485.1. GTDB lineage: Bacteria > Bacillota > Bacilli > Lactobacillales > Lactobacillaceae > Levilactobacillus > Levilactobacillus yiduensis. The sequence goes on along the minus strand of CP032931.1, from coordinate 1,453,746 downwards.
GCTGATAATGGCGCCCCAATAGAAATGCAACGGGTAACTCAAGATGGGCACCTCAAAACTGGGCAACTGTAGCCAAGCTGCTTGCATCACCGGTTTAAAATTAACCAGGCCGCTAGCTGCCGCAATCAGGTAACCAGCGACGATGCCCAGTAGAATCGGGATCAGCGACAGGAAGCCGCGTAAATACAGGTTGAATCCAATCGTCAACAGGAGCGTCGCCATCGCCACGGCAAAGTATTGCCAGTGATAGGTGCCCGCGCCGTCGACCGTCGCCTTTTGCGCCGCACTTCCCGCCAGCGACAGGCCGATGACCATCACCATCGGCCCCACCACGATTGGCGGTAGCGCCTTGTTGATCCAGTCAGATCCAATCAACACGACGATCAACGCCACGACCAAGTAGACGGCCCCCACGGCCAATGTTCCCTGAGCGATTCCCGGGTAACCAGTGGTCTTCATCAGCGCGACCATTGGCACGATGAACGAGAAACTCGACCCCATGTACGCCGGAATCTTTCCCCGGGTGATCAAAATGTACATCAAAGTCCCCACGCCCGAACTAAAGAGTGCGATGCCGGGATTTAACCCCACCAAGATGGGCACCAAGACGGTCGAGCCAAACATGGAAAATAAGTGCTGAAGCGATAAACCTAGCCATTGTCCCCAACTGGGCCGCTCCCAAATGTCAATCAAAGCGTCCGGGTTGCGATAACGCGACGGTGTTTTCATGAACAAGCCTCCAGATCTCAAATTAAAAAAGGACACGCCGTTCCCGTGAAGAAACGCGCGTGCCCACTTTAAGCCTAGACTTAACCCAGCATCTGCCAGAGCGTGCACCCTTCATTGCCTCACGGGACAACGTTAAAGGAACATATTTTTAATTAGTATACCCAGTCCGTCAAGCCAGGTCAATGGACTTTTCTGAAAATCGTTTTTAGCCAATAAGTCATTCTACAATTGAATCAGTCATCTATGAATCGCCTAATCCAATCGACAATTATTATGGTTAATCAACTAGCCGCCAGTCGCCTTCATCCGCCTTGGAGATGTCATTCAAGAATTTCAGCACCCGTTTGGCCCGGTCAGGTTGTTGCTGATGCAATAGGTTCAGCCCGGCGCCCGTGACCATGGGTTGGCTCAACCGAAAATTACCGTCGGCCGTTTCACCCGTGGCAAAGGCCATCACGGTCTCACCCGATTCGATTTGCGTGGTCAAGAAGAACATGGTGAAGTCGTCATCTTCCTGCATGTAGGCGGGCATTGCCCAGATGTCGGGCGCAATCTCTTGCATCTCACCCGTCTCGGTGCCATCGAGGAACTTGAATTCCTTGTGGTTGGCTTGGGTGACCGGTTGCTTTAAGACCAACATCATGTTGGCAAATTCAGTGTCACCCAGTTGAATATTGTCTTTCATCGTTAAACTTCCTCCTAGACGCGCCAGCATGGTTCGCCAGCAAGTTATTCACCATTATACCAGCGTCTTGGCTAAAATTAAATCACGTTGCTGGTCGGACCCCAACTGAAAGACGTGGTCACCCACCTGCTGGAAACCCATCGCCTGGTAGAACCGCTGAGCCGCTGGGTTGTGCTCCCACACTCCCAACCAGATGCTGGTCAATCCCAACGACTGGGCCTGAGCCACGGCATGTTGGTAAAATTGTCGCCCCAGTCCTTGTCGTTTGAACGCTGGCAGAATATAAATGCGTTCAATTTCCAATGCCGAGTTGCCACGTTGTTCAGACTGCGTCGGTCCCCAATTTAATTTGAGATAGCCAGCCACCTGACCGTCGACCCACATCAGGTCGTAAGTCGTTGTCGGCTGCCGCATCTCCTGTAAGAGTTGCGGCTGATTGTACGCCGTGTCTAAATAAGCCGCCAAGTCAGCGGCCGTATTGTCCGCGCCAAAGGTCGCCGTGAAGGTCTGGCGACACACCGCTTGTAACTGCCCCACTTCTGCTGGGGTGCATGCTTTAATTTTTCCAGTCATTCAATTAACTCCTTAATAATCTCGCTTTTGTCCGCGTTTGACTGCCTGCCAGCTGGCCGCGATATTGGCATCGACCCGCTTCAGGTACGCCGCTAGTTGTTGCGCCTCGGCCGGGGTGAATCCGTCCAGCGCCACGTCATTGGAATAGGCATTTTCGCGCTGAACCAGGGGGTAAATGGCTGCCCCCTGCGCCGTCACAAAAAGCCGTTTGATTTTATGATTGGTGTCGTCGGGCCGTTTCTCCAAGAGCCCCGCCGTCACCAGCTTCTGGACCGCCCGCGATGCCGTGGCCCGGTCAACCTTCAGTAATTCTATCAGCCGTTCCAAAATGATACCCGGTTGCTCGGCGACCCGCGCCAAATACAGGTACTGGCCCTTGGTCAGCGCAACCTGTTGAAATTCCCGGTTGGCAATCGATTCCAGGGCCCGCGCGATACTGCCGATAGGGCGTAAAATCTCTGTCACTGTCCTCGCCTCCTGACGTTGTTCCCTAGTTTAGCGTAATTTTATTGTATTTACAATAAAATTTTTGTAAAAAAAGACCGCCCAGCCAAATTGCCAGGCGGTCTCCACTTCAGAGTTAAGCTTAGTTGGTCACTCGGATTGGTCGGCCAATCTCGAGTTGCATGTGGTAATACTCGTGGTCCCCAATCATCTGCTTACCGGTAACTTCATAGCCCATTCGCTCATACAAACGCATGGCGTCAGGGTTTTCGAAGTCAACGTTGAGGCCGATAACGGCTTGCCGGTCCCGTTGGGCATAAATCGGTAACGCCCGTAATAACTGGCGACCGATACCTTGCCCTTGATGGTCCGGCGAGACAGCCAATGAATCCAAATACCATTCACCGGCTGCGGTCTCTGAATCTAAATCAAATGGTTCGTCGAAAGCGGCACTTTGAGCTGCTAGGCGAGTCATCACGTCATCTACAACGTCCTCATTTTCACCAGGATAGCCGAATGCCACCCCTACTACTTGGCCATTGGCCTCGGCCACCACCGTGGTTGCCGCCCCGGACAAGTATGTCCGCGTACGGTACGCCGCCGTGATGACCTTCAGTAAGTCGGGGCCTGGAACGTCTTCCAGGTCGGTCAATTCCATTTCGTCGTAGATCAAGTTCATCAGCGGTGCTATCTGAGGCGCATCCGCTGGTCGAGCTTCACGAATTATCACAAAAAATCCTCCATTTCTAGTTCTAATCCTAAGCCTACCGGAGCCACGCAACTTTGTCAAAGCATTTGCTGTCCATCGGCCGTACTGGCCGCCTTACCGTTCGCTAGAGATGAGTTGGAACGCTGAGAGCCCCTCAACTGCAAATGGCGGAAACCAGTGCCTGCGGCTGCCAGGGGTTCCGCCTGCTATGGGGGACACCTCCAGCCCAGGCGCGGGCTTCCGGTTCGCTTGAAAGCCTGGCATAACCCACCAGTCTCCCAAGTCGCCCCACGCTGTAGGCTGAGAAAGGACCTCAGCCAACACCGTCGACACAGCTGGCTGCACCCCTGGCCTCCTCCGGCAAGTTGGGATGTTCAGATAACCAAACGTTAGACTGTAACCACTTATTTTTTTGGCGTTGATAGCCCCAGCTATAGATATTATTGACCACCACAGTAGCCGAGAGTTCACCAAATATGGGCTCAGTCGTGGGAGTTTCCTTAGCGGCAATTCATGCCGGTTAGGAAACCGGCAGCTTGAAGACGCGTTTTGTCGGCTTCAAGCTGAGGGTCGAGACCGCCCTGTGGCTCGGCCCGTCCGCCCACCGCGTTCCGGCCCATATTTGGCGAACGGTAGGCGGACGGGGTTCCCCGGTAGCCCTAGGCAAGGTTGACGTCCCCATCATGGCCGATGTCATCCCCCGTATTCAGTTGCCGATAAAGAAAGGGTAAGTCAATTGTGTTGACCACTACAGTAGCCGAGAGCGGCGTGCCAGATGCGTTCAGCCGTGGGATTTCCCTTAGCGACGCAGTCGGTTAGGGAACTGGCGTCTTTGAGACGTGGGCTTCGGCTCAAAGCGAGTACCAAGACCGCTCTTCAGGCTCGGTGCGTCCGCCCACAGCGTTCCGACGCATCTGGCGCGCCGCGGTAAGGCGGCCAGCCGCCACCATCCCCAAAACCAAAACAGGCCCATCGCCAAGGTGCTGGCAATGGAACCTGTTGGTGGCCACGATGGCCGATGAGACTTGTTTTGCGTTAGTGGGCAGTACGCCCGGCGACGCGTTGGCCAAAGACCAACCCGACGACAAATAAGAGACTAGCGGTGATCCACTTGCTCATGGTGAGACTCCCTTCGTTCTGCCGAATCCGCAGCGGCCTTGGCGGTCCGCAATTCGGCTAGTTCTTGACGAATTTCACCTAAAATTTCTAACTGAAACCGTTCGACCTCCATGGTATGGGGGACCTGGTTCTGCGCTAAGTGGTCGACCTTAGCGTGAAGTAACCGCAGTTCGTGTTCGGACTTGAGGTTAACGTGATAGTCGTTTTCGGCCATCATCCGGTCCCGGTCTGCGGAGCGGTTCTGACTCATCATGATGATGGGCGCCTGAATCGCTGCGACACAGCTCAGCACTAAATTTAACAGAATGAAGGGGTAGTTGTCAAAGTTGACCCCAAAGACGTGCAGGCCGTTGACAATCATCCAGCCAATCAAGACGAACATGAAAACGAAGATAAAGCCCCAAGAACCGCCGAACCGGGCCACGTCGTCAGAGACTTTCTGACCAAACGTCAGGCTGTCCTTCAAGGTGTCGTTGACGTCGATAATGTCATAGTCATCGCTCTGCAGGGCCTTGGTCAACTTATGATTAATTTTTTTCGTCTGTTTTAAGTCAGCGTTGATCATGGCGTCTACGTGATCCAAGCGGTATTTCAAAAGATGATGCCCGCAAATGTAGTCGCTGGGCTGGCTTTGTGGATAATCGCGCTTGATGCGGTTGCGCAACCCCACTTCCAATTCCGCTAGCTGAAGGCCCGTTTCCAGCGAAATGACTTCGCCGTCGACTAGGCAAGTGATGTGTGACTCTTCTGGCATGTGCTCACTCCTCAGATAAACTTCTCAATAACCGCTGCCAGTCAGCGGGCGGCTCACTGCTAAACTGCCGGGCATCCCCCGTAAAAGGATCGGTGAAGGCCAGTGACTGGGCGTGTAAGGCCTGCCGGGTCATGCCGTGTAGTTGCGGTCCCCCGTACAGTTCGTCACCAATCAGCGGGTGATCCAGTGAGGCAAAATGCGCCCGAATCTGGTGGGTCCGCCCCGTATGCAATTTGACCCGCACCAACGTGGCATTCGCCCAACGCTGGACGACCCAGTATTCCGTCTTGGCGGGTTTACCCGCCGGCGAGACCATCTGGTTGTAGCCGGCCGGGTCGCTGGCTAGCGGGGCGTCAATGAGGCCATGGTCATCGGTTAATTGACCACTGACCACCGCGAGATAACGTTTATCCACCTGATGGGCCGCCTGTAGCTGACTCGCCAGACTGTTGGCCAGGCGATACCGTGCGACCCACACCACGCCACTGGTGAACCGGTCCAACCGGGTCAAAATATGCGGCACTTGATTCTCGGCATTTTCCGCTAGCCAGTGCCCCTTGATGCGGTTGACCAGGGTATCCGTCCGATTGGCGGGCCCGGGCACCACGTTTAGTCCCGCCGGCTTATCCACGACCAACCAATCACGATTCTCAAATAAGACCGTGATTGGCGTCTGACTGGTTGCCACGGCTGGGTCGGCGCTTTCTGCCGGCAAGACGACCGTAACGGTATCGCCCACCTGCAGGTCAACGGCCGGCGTGACCATTTGGCCATTGACCTTGATGCTGCCGTCACGCTTCAAATCGCTGAAGACGCGGTGACTGACGCCTTGTTGGTTCAAGAACCGTTTCAAACTGGTGACTGACCGTGTCACCTGCCAACTTAACTCCATACGCTGTCTCCTCTATTCGTCCACAAGATCGATCATCCAATCCAGGTCGTCATTGCGGTTATTCAGCCGTTCCGGATGCGCCGCTAATGCCGTATTGACCGCTTGGATGCGCCCCGCAAAAGGCGACCGCAACGTCAGGTCTTCTTGCTCACCGTGAACGATCATAAATGGCGTCCCCAACTTCACCTTACCGCTGGTCACCAGCCAGGTAATGTGCGTTACGGGTCCGACTAATTCACGGCCATCATCCGCAAACCCTAAGCGCATCAACCCATCTGCATTGGGGGTCAGCCACAAAGCGTTCGCACTTGCTTCAATTCGATCAATCATTGTTGTCACCCCTTACAAAGTCTTTTTCTGATGGTGATGTCCTAGTCCGGCCACCACCTGCAATTAAGTCTCATTTTACCATAGCCGGCGAATTCACGGGAGCTATTTCCCCCTTTCCCGCCAAAACTCTGTATAATGTAAGTCAAAAGGGGGAGATACACATGATGCCAGGTAGTTGGCTGACCGGTAGCTTAATCTTAGTAACCGGTATTGCTTTTATTATTTTCTTAGTTGCAAGGTTAATTCCACGAACAAACCATGACAAGGATACTGTCGCATTACTGGGGGTCTTTACGGTAGTGGCCTTGGGACTGATCGTTCTCGGGGGCTTTCTCAGCATGGGGAGCTGGAGTAGCGCCATGGGTTGCTGGTAAACACTTGTGCACGTTAATGTTGGATAGTCAAACGGACTCGCCGCAACTTGGCCGAGTCCGTTTTTTCGTTCACTAATGATTATGTGATTCTGAGGTCGCGTAGACCTTCTTGCTCTGTGTCCCCTGAGCTTCGATCTCTTCCAGCGTCCGCCCCTTCGTTTCTGGAACGAACAACCGGACAAAGGCGACCCCCAGCAGGCAAATCAGCCCAAAGATACTGAAAACGGCATCTTGGGACATGGACTGCGTCATGATGGGGAATAGCAAGCCCACCGCAAAGGAGCCAATCCAGTTAAAGGACGATGCCAACCCGGATGCGCGCCCCCGAACGGCCAACGGGAAGACCTCCCCAATCAATACCCAGGTCAATGGGGCCCAAGTAAACGCGTAAAACGCCACGTATACGGACAAGAAGACCACGATCAGCATGGGGTTGTTGTCGGGAATGATCAGGTTCAAGATAGCTGGCAGGATGAAGGAAGCGCCCATAACAACGCCACCCAGTGTCAGTAGTGTCCGCCGGTTAAATTTATCTGCGATCACTAAGAAGACCAGTGACCCGATGACCAAGATGATGCCTTGGATAATCGGCCACATCAACGCGGAACTGGCCGCACTCCCCGTCGCCTGTTGAACGATCAGTGGAATGTAGTAGAAAATTGCGTTGGCGCCTTGGAATTGCTGGAAGGCGGCGACCCCGACCCCGGCAATCACCAGGTACCGGTACTTGCTGGAAAATAGCGTGCCCCACGACGTGTTCTTCGCGGCAGCGGTTTCATCAACGGCCGCAGCCTGAATCTCAGCCAATTCATGGTCGATCTCGTTGGCCGGTCGGATGAAGCTCAGGACTTCCTTGGCCCCTGCCAAGTCGCCGTTTTTCACCAAGAACCGTGGTGATTCGGGTAACCGCAATACTCCGGCAAAGAGGATAATCGCGGGGACCGCCGCTGACCCTAACATCAAGCGCCAGGCGAAGGATTCTGGTAGCCCTTTCAAAAGAAAGTCGACAATGTACGAAATCAGCATCCCGGAAACGATCATAGTTTGGTTGATCCCTGTCAGCCGCCCCCGTAACCGTGCTGGCGACATTTCTGACATGTACGCTGGGACCAACGCGGACGCCGCCCCAACGGCCAGTCCTAAGAAGATTCGGACGCCAATCAGGTAATAGGACCCCTGGTTGGGCGCAAAGCTAGATAGTAAGGACCCCACCGCAAAAATCAGGGCTGAGATCAAAATCATTTTCCGCCGGCCGAGCTTATCGGACAATTGCCCGGAAATCGCACCACCAAAGATGGCCCCAAACATCACGGCAGACGTAATCCAGCCGATCAGTCCGGCATTCGTCAAGCTCCAGTCGTGTTCCAGAAACGGCAGGGCTCCGGTCATGACCCCAATGTCATACCCGAACAGAATGCCGCCAAAGGAACCGAAAAAATAAATGAAACCGCTTGATATTTTCTTTTTGCTAGTCATTGTTAGACCTCCCAATGTCTCTCATCGTTCTCTCGCACGACGAATCACTCCTGTCTCCAGAAATGGTCCAATAAATTCACATGTATCCGCTTAACGTTTGTGGTGACAACAATTTGATGAAAATAAGTAAAACGTTTTCACAAACGCAATAGATTTATTTTATGCCATTTATCCGGATAAATCAACCACTTTTTGTTACGTTCGTATTACTTTTCTGGTTTGCTTTCTTAGACCATCTCATTTTAATGTAAGCGCATTCATGAAAGTGCAAAAAAAGTGGCCCACCATCACGGTCAGCCACCTTCATTTAGCATTATGCCAAAGTCTTAATCACCCGCGCCGGATTGCCACCCAAGACAACGTTGTCGCCAAAGGACTTGGTCACGACCGCCCCACCGGCGACAATTACATTATTGCCGAGTGAAACGCCGGGGCAAATGATGGCGCCACCACCGACCCAAACGTCATCGCCTAAGGTAACGGGTTTGCCAATCCCCATGGCCCCGTTGCGCCGCAGCTTCGGGTCTGCTGGGTGATTGACCGAGTAGATCTGCACTTTCGGCCCAAGTAGACAGTGCTTGCCGATGGTCACCGGCGCCACGTCCAGAATCGTGCAGTCATAGTTGGCAAAGAAGTCTTCGCCCACGGAGATGTTGTAGCCATAGTCACAGCGAAAGGTCGCGTGAACCTCGACAGCATCTCCAGTGGTCCCAAATAAGGCCTTCACCCGCCGTGTACTCTCCTCAGGGTCACTTTCCCCTAGCGCGTTCAACGCTTCCACCTGGTCACGGGCAACGCCACGTTCGGCAACCAATTCGGGGTCGTAGACGTTAAACAACTCACCGGTAATCATTTTTTCTTTTTCAGTTTTTGGCATGAGTTTCCTCCTCTTTCCTATGCACAGTTATTTACTATCGGTTGCAAGTTCAAAAGTAATTAGTTTCATTGTGACACGACGATCTATCGCGACAAAATTGGTCGTTGAACGCTAGGTGGTCCGTGCTGGCCGCCTTACCGTAACGCAAAATCTAGGCTGGAACGCTGGGGGAGGACACCCCGAGCCGAAGGGCGGTCTCGTGGCTTGCTTTGAGCTGAAAAATCACCGTCTCAAAGTCACCAATTTATCAGCAAAGCCCGCTGACAAATTCCCCGGCTGAGCCTAGATTTCGCGCCACTCTCGGCTACATGGGTGCGGAATGGCAGCATTACCTAATATGGGTTATCTGAATAAACTTACCCGTCAATCTCCAAACACGTCCCACGCTGCGAGAAAAATACTCAGCTAACACTGTTGTCATAGTAATTTACATCTCTGACTATCTCCGGTTACGTTAGAAATTACCTACAAAGTTAACAGGAATATCGCTGTAGTGGCATAGTCCTGCCACGTAGCCGTGAGTGAGCTAAATTTGGACTCAGCCGTGGGAGTTTTCAAGTGAACTGCTTGGAAACTGGCGTCTTCGAGACGTGATTTTCGGCTCGAAGCGAGGTTGAAGACCGCCCTTTGGCTTCGACCGGTCCTTCCCACAGCGTCACGGTCCAAATTTGGCGAACGGTAAGGCGGCCAGCACACACACTCTGGTTTCCACTAAGCACCAACGTAGCCGATAGTTCGCCAAATATGGGTTCAGCTGTGGGAGTTTTCTTAGTGGCGCGGGTCTTGCCGCTTAGAAAACTGACAACTTGGAGACGCGGTTTATCGGCTCCAAGTTGAGGGTCGAGACCGCCTTTTGGCTCGGCCCGGCGCCCTCAGCGTTCCAACCCATATTTGGCGAACGGCAAGGCGGCCAGCAACACCAATCCTAGCCGCTTAAATCGAAAAGCGGCCGCCCGCCAAATACCGGCGAGCGGCCACTTCATTTTCATAAGCTTACTTGATGAAAGCCTTGGTCATACCAACCATGGTAGCGTAGTCTTCCATTTGTTCTTCGGTCAAGGAGAAGGAAAGCATGGTGTGGTGACCACCACCGGCCTTCATCCATTCCAAAGCACCAGTCTTCAAGCCAACCTTTGGCGTCCAGAGTTGCTTAGCAACTGGCAACTTAGGCGTTTCAGCTTCTGGCTTGTTAGCGTCAACGGCGTAGCTGATCATCTTGAAGCCGTCACGGAAGTCCGCAACAGTGACGTCAATGGCGTCGCCTTCAGAACCAGTGAAGACCAACCGAGCAGGGTCAGCCTTGCCACCGATATCCAATGGGTGAACTTCAACCCGTGGCTTGTCGGAAGCGATGGATGGGTCGACTTCCAGCATGTGAGAACCGAGAATGGCTTCGTGGCCCTTCCGCAGATCCAACGTGTAGTCTTCCATGAAGGCCGTCCGGTCGTTGTGGGACATGATCTTCATGACCCGACCCAAGGCAGCGGTCTTCCAGTCACCTTCAGCACCGAAGCCGTAGCCGTCACGAATTAAGAGTTGGGCAGCTAAGCCAGGGAGTTGTTCCATCCCCCAAAGGTCTTCAAAGTTGGTGGTAAAGGCCGTGTAACCGCCCTTTTCCAAGAAACTCTTGATCCCGAGGTATTGCTTCAATTGTACGCGAACGGAGTGCTTGTATTTGTCAGCATCGTTGTCGCCTTGAACCATTTCGTAACGAGATTCGAGGTCGGCGTATTCCTTGTCGACATCGGCGTCAGCGACCTTGCTGATTTCTTGAACCAGGTCACCAATACCGTAGTAATCAACGGTCCAGCCCATCTTGATCTGAGCTTCAACCTTGTCGCCTTCAGTGACGGCCACGTTACGCATGGTATCGCCAAAGCGGGCAACCTTCACCTTGAAGCTTTCGTTGTAGGCAACGGCCACGTCTTCCCAACGGGCAATTTGTTCTTGCACGTCAGCGTCACCCCAGTAGCCGTAAACGATCTTGTTGTTTTTGTGTAACCGGGCGTTGATGTAAGCATATTCGCGGTCACCATGAGCACTTTGGTTCAAGTTCATGTAATCAAAGTCGATGTCGGCGTAAGGAATGTTGTTTAAGTATTGGGTAGCCAAGTGTAACAGTGGCTTTTGCAATAATTCCGTCCCACGGATCCAGTTCTTGGCTGGGGAGAAGGTGTGCATCCAGGTAATGACCCCGGCAACCTTATCGTTGTAGTTAACTTCCTTCATGAAGTTGGTGATGCTTTCAGCGGTCGTCATGACGTCCTTGAAGACGACCTTGTAAGGTAATTTGCCGCTGGCATTCAACTTGTCGGCGATGTCTTGGGCATCCTTGGCAACGGACTTCAATTGTTCTTCACCATAAAGGTGTTGGGAACCGGTAACGAACCAAAATTCATAATCTGGTACTGATAACATAAGTGACACTCCTTTGAGAGATTTTAAATTTAATTTTTAACAGGGTTAAATGAGCTACTCGCGAGCAGCGTGTTCCTTGGACTTGGCGTTGTTTTGGCCATAGTAAGCGTTGGCGCCATGCTTACGCAGGTAGTGCTTGTCCAACAGGTATTGTGGTAATTCCCGGTTGGCCCGCGTCAGTTGCAGGGTGTGGTAGTCTTCTTCGGCAACCACTTCAAGCACCTTGGCGTTGTAAACGGCCTTGTCCGGGGTTGGGCCCCATGAGAAAGGACCGTGTTGGCTGACCAGCGCTGCGGGAACGGCTTCGTAGTCGATACCGCGTTCGTTGAAGGTCTTGACGATGGTCTTACCCGTGTTGCCTTCGTAGTCTTCTTCGATTTCTTCCTTCGTCAAGGCATCCGCCGCTGGCACGTCACCGTAGAAGGTGTCCGCGTGGGTGGTGTTCATGGCTGGGATATCCATCTTCGCTGCGGCAAAGGAAACGGCCCAAGGGGAATGCGTGTGAACGATGCCCCCGATATTTGGAAAATGATTGTACAGGTACGTGTGGGTTGGCGTATCGCTGGATGGGTTCAAGTCCCCTTCAACGACCTTACCGTCAGCCAGGTTGACGACAACCATGTCGCTAGCCTTCAGCTCATCGTAAGGCACACCAGAAGGCTTGATGACGTACAAGCCTTTTTCCCGGTCGACACCGGAGACGTTGCCCCAGGTAAATGAGACCAAGCCGAGTTGCGGTAACCGCATGTTAGCTTCGTAAACTTCTTGTTTTAAATCTTCAAGCATGCTATTTCTCCTTTAACGTTAGTCAGCCAGTAAGTCCACAGCCTTGCCTTCAACGGGTAAGGCGGCCTTGTAGCCGGCGATAAATTCATTGGACCCCTTCACACCAGCGGGGTCAGGTGCGACCGTGGTGCTTTCAGGATCAGCGAAGACCTTGTGATCCAGGAAGTCTTCGAGCGTTTCGTTGGCATCTGCGTCCGTGACGTAAAAGCCCAGAACCGCCATCCCCCAAGGACCCCCCTCACCGGCATTGTTGGTGACGGTGATCGGTGTGTTCAGAGAATCGGCCAAGACCTGTTGCCCGACCTTAGGCGTCCGGAACAGCCCACCTTGAGCAATCAAGGAATCCAAGTGAATGTGTTCCTCGTTAGCCAAGATGTCCATGCCAATCTTCAATGGGGCAAACGCAGCGTACAACTGCGTCTTCACGAAGTTGGCCAAGGTAAAGTTGCTGTTCGGCGTCCGGACAAAGAGTGGCCGGCCAGCCGTCATCTTGGTGATGTTTTCGCCAGAGAGGTAGCTGTAGTTCAACAGGCCCCCGGCGTTGGCATCCCCTTCGGTTGACTTGTTGAAGAGCGCACCGTACAGTTCGTCAGGCTTCAAGTCAACGCCAATCGTTTGGGCAAATTCCTTAAATAGGTTGACCCAGGCGTTGATGTCTGAAGAACAGTTGTTGGTGTGGACCATGGCAACTGGTAAACCAGTTGGGGTCGTGACCAAGTCAATGTCGCGGTGAACGGCCTTCATGGGTTGGTCCAAGACCACCATCGAGAAGGCGGACGTCCCGGCGGAAATGTTCCCGGTCCGTTCACGGACGGCGTTGGTGCCGACCATCCCAGTCCCGGCATCCCCTTCTGGTGGCGCCATGACACTGCCAGCAGTTAAGTTGCCAGCGGGATCCAGCAATTTGGCCCCATCAGTGGTCAACTTACCGGCTGGTTGCCCAGCTAAGAGCACCTTAGGCAAGATGTCCTTGATGTCCCAGTGGTATTGCCGCACCGATTTCACGTTGCGGAACTGATCTAATAACTTTTCATCGTAATCTTTTGTGGCACTGTCAATGGGGAACATCCCGGAAGCGTCGCCGATCCCGATGACCCGTTCGCCAGACAATTGCCAGTGAACATAGCCGGCCAGCGTCGTGAAGAACGTGACGTCCTTGACGTGGTCTTCTTGGTTCAAGATGGCTTGGTACAGGTGGGCGATGCTCCAGCGTTGCGGAATGTTAAAATCAAACAAATCCGTCAAGGTATCGGCCGCCTCGGCGGTGATGTTGTTCCGCCAAGTCCGGAAAGGTACCAGCAAGTGGTCGTTGGCATCAAAAGCCATGTACCCGTGCATCATGGCGCTGACACCGATCGAACCGATCTTGGTCAGGGCCACGCCATATTTATCTTTAACTTCCGCGGCCATGGCTTGGTAACTGGCTTGAATCCCGGCCCAGACGTTGTCTAAACTATACGTCCAAATGCCCTTCTTCAATTCGTTTTCCCAAACGTAACTGCCGGAAGCAATCGTTTTAAAGTCGGGCGTTACTAAGACGGCTTTGATCCGCGTGGAACCTAATTCGATTCCCAACGAGATGTTACCGCTTTCAACATCCTGAATAATCTTATCCGCACTCATGCGATAAACCTCCATAGCTCTGTCGGCTAATTAATCTCTATAACTTATGACTCAACACTAGAATTGTACAATTTTTATTCGTACAAATCAAGTAGCTTTTAATATTTGTCCGTATTATTCGATTTTTGACTTGCTGACTGCTTCCCACACAGTTTTCATTGCGTTGGCTCTTTGGGCGCAGCCGTTTTGTTGGTTATTAAGAGGAAGGGTGTTCACTGAAACAGTCTGAACGTCCCCACCTCCAATTGCCCAAGTAAGCGGTTATTGCCTGGTTATCCGGATAAATCAATCTCTGTTTTGTGCAACCGTTCTCACTTGACGCTAGCACAAAACGGGGCGGGTCTCTTCAGACCTTCCCCGTTGGTGTGTATTCTATTCGGCTACCGATAGTGGTAAGAATCCTTTACTTGTGTCATAAATCACCTGTGTCGCTGACGTGACCAGTACCTCTTGCCGATGGATGAACTTAAATGCGTGCGGGTACGGGGCATTGTTGGTGACCCGGTACTGCGTCTCAGAGAGCTGTTCCAAGTGCCCGTTAACGACGGCTAAGTCACCCGCCGGCGTTTCGTACAGGTAGGCACTCTGGCCAAAGCCGGTGAGGTACGCTGCTAGCTCTTCGCCCATATCCCAATCAGCTTGCCCGGTATCCCCATCTGGGAATAGCCGTGTGTAAATGCCGCCATCCTGGGCAAAGGTCGATTGACCAAAACGGTTGCGCGACAGGTCCGGCCGGTTCAAGTTAGGCCCCGCGATGCTGTAAGTTGAGGCCGCTTCACCTGGCGCCAATTGATTGGTTGGTGTCGTGGCATGGCTGTCATACATGTAGAGGACGCCGACAAAGGCCCGATAAGCTGCCAATAAGAGGTCGTTGTCATCCAAGACTTCATAGGCATCCAGTGCAGATGCGGCGGTGATTCCTCCCCATAGCGAATGGATCATGTAGGATTGCGCTTCCCACCAGCGATCCGGCGCTTGGCTACGAAAATCATTGCTGTAGCCAATGTTGGCCTTCAGGAGCTCCGCGTACAAGCGAGCTTGATCAACGTACCCGGCATTGGCTAAGGCGCCTGTGGCCGGACCAAAGCCGGCATTGTCATAGAAGTGCTCGGTGATGGCCGCTTGGTACTCACTGCTGTGGGCAGCCACGCGAGCCGTGGCATCTTCCCAGCATTGTTTGATCTGTTCGTACTCTGCCGTTAGTCCCTGCGCCTTGAGAGCGGCCAATAAATCATTGATGTACAGGAAGTAGACCCCCAGCGTGTGTGCTTCTTCCTTCCCCCGTTGCGAGGTGTGTAAGTCAGCATTGACCCGCAAATTAAAGACTTGGGCCGCCCACTTCAAGTAGGTCGCTGGTGAATGCAACTGTAGCGTTGCCTGATCGAATTGCGCCAGCAGGTAGTAAACGTGGCCAATATATTCAAAATCCATGTCCCGGTAAAAGTCGCCGTACAAGTTGACAGGCTTGAGGAAGTCACCGTCCGTGAACCATTTTTGCTTCACGTAATTGACCGCACTGGCCTCAACTTTTTGCACTTGGTCGGCCGTCTTGGCGGTTTGGTGCAAGAGATTCGTTTGCAAAATCAAGCTGAGTTTCCCCAGTGATTCCCCCTGATTGGAAATGGGCGTGAACGCATCGTAAGGCTGTTGGGTTTTGCCGTTAAATGCGTGAGTCGTCAACCAGTCTACCCGTGTTTCAATCAGGTCACGCACGGCGGCCATGACGTTGAAGACCACCAAGTCTTGGCGTCCATCCGCCAACGTAATTCGCAAGCAGTGTTCCCCACTACCCTTGACGGCGGTCCGGAGCACGCCATCTTGATAGTCGGCCGTCACGTCATCACGGTGGTGTTGCCCGGCTGATTGATATTCCAGCGTCAAGCGTTGGAGTTGACTGCCCGCTGGAAGATCGATGCTAATAGCAGTAGCTTGACCAATCGTCAATAGCGGATCGTAGTGGACGACCGGATGCCCATTGGCAGCGGCAACGCGTTGAAAGTCAGCCTGGTTGGTGAACGGTTCTAAAACAAAATCCCAAGTCACCTGATCATTGCCGCCAATCGTGACGGCGTCGTGCGGATAGATCCAGTCATTCGCTGGGGCCGCCCCCGGCTGGTAACCACCGGCCAGTTCCAATTGATGGAATAACAAGCCATCCAGTGACGGAGAAACATTTTCAAAGAACCGGTTGGTCCACTCGTTATAGGTCCCAACAGATTGCGTCACGCCGTTGGTTTGGAAAAGGCCTAGATTGGGACCTTGGTTGTCGCGCCGGACCCCTGCCAGTTTGGTAAAGTTGGCGGAGATACTAGGGAAAACCGCCGCGGAATCTGACATGTTACGATAAACATTTTTGTCGCGGAACATCACGTAAGCCAAGGAAGCCCATACGCCAAAATGATTCAGCGTGACCGTCGTGGTCGTTGGGTTTTGGACCCTAATTTGCCATTGAACCTGTTTGCCTGTTAAACGATATGTTTCTGTAACCGTTAAGTCGGCAATCGGGTACGCGACTGTAATTTGGTCAGCGGTTTGTGTTACCTGAGGGGTAACGTCACTGCTGACGTAACTGTGATCCCCCACGGTCAGGCTAAATTCACCGAATAATTTATCCGTGTCCTGATAACCGACCTGTTCGAGGTAAGCGGGATCCACGACCCAGTTCATGTGATGGGCGTCTTGCTGATTTTGCAGGCTGATAACGGCCCCTCGTGAGTTGACCGCGAGCTTAAATTGCGTTGATTCCATTATTTTTGCCCCTCCTTGTCCGTTTTGATTCGTCGGGTGTTGGCCTGACGATATTGGCTGGGTGACAAGCCCGTGTATTGTTTGAAGACTGTCGAAAAGTAATAAATATTTTGAAACCCAATCGCTTCAGCAATCTCTGTTTCGAGCATATTGGTGTTAAGCAGGCGTTTGCTGGCCTCTTCCATGCGATACTGCCGTAAAAATTCCGTCGGCGTCAATCCCGTGGTGGCCTTCAAGGTCCGAATCAAGTAATTCGGATGAAAGTGAAAAGCCTGACTCAGCGTGGTGTTGGTAATTTTTTCGTTAAAGTGGTCCCGTAAGTACCGCTGAATCGCACCAGAAAGCCGAACCATCGCAGAATCCTCCTGCGACTGGACTTGTACCTCCTGCAAGACGTCAATAAACAACTGTTGGGCCTGCCAGAAACCATACTCTTCGGTGGCCGAGCTATTCTTGAAAATCTGCTTGGTCATCTGAATCAAGCGGTCCTGGTGTTGTAGCTGCGTGTGTTTCGCCAAATACAGTGTTTCCGTCGGCGTATAGTGGTGCAGTGTGGGAACCTTAATGGCCGAACGCATCGGCACCAAGGTGGGTTGCTGTTGCCAGTGACCTGATACGTAAAAGTGTAGCCAGTAATACCCCGTATCTTCAGTAATCGCATGCCAGGAGTAGTGGTGATGCATGGGTAGCAGAACAAACATTTCACCCGGTTTAACAGTATAGTCATGATCATCTTCTGAAATAAACAGTTTTCCTTTCACCATGATCATCAGAATAAAAAATTGCAGATTATTCCGATTGGGGTGATGATCACCGGCACGAAAAGTCGCGTAGCCCCCTTCAATGAACGTGGGTAACGGTAGACATGAAATAGAAATGTAAGCCGGTTGTGCCATCCAATCACCTCCTGCGATATTAACTGCCAGTCAACTAGTTATCCTGATTTAACAGCAGTACTGACTTCAGACTACGGAAGGACTGACACACCTGCCAGCCCTCCCGATGTCATTTATCTAATTAAGCGAACGGCTACTCCTCAGCTAATTCGCCACGTTTTTCAGCGAGGTCAGCTCGGATGCCCGTTTCCTTCTTTTCATAGCGCGCATAGAAAATCATGATGGCTGCGCCAATGACGAAGAAGATAGCTGGTAAGAAGCTGATACAGAATTTGATAGCGCCCAATGAAGCCGCCGTCTGCGCTGCACCGGCCTTGTAACCAGCGTTGGCCATGATCATTGAAGGTGCCCAACCGCCTAAGCCAGAGCCCATCTTGATGGCGAATGAACTCCCGATAGCCGTTAAGAAACCGCTGGCCCGGATACCATTCTTCCATTCCCCGTAATCGACCGTGTCTGATAACATGGCAAATGGCATGGAAACGGAAATCCCTGTTCCGACAGACGCAATACTCCAGGCAACCCCTAAACCAATCAGGGACTTACCAGTGAAGAAGATCAAGATTTGACCGAAGGCCGCTAAGCACAGGCCAAACATTAAAACGTGGGTCTTGCTAAATTTCTTGACCATGAACGGAATCAAAACCATTCCGACCATTTGGAACATCACTAAAGCGTTCAGAATTGACGCAAACCCTTTGACCCCTAGGTTGTACTGGGTGTAGTAAACCAAAACGGAAGTCCGTGATGAGTTGCCTAACCAGTAGAAGATGAAGGCAATGACCAAGATGAACCAAGGCCAATTGCTCTTAGCCGCCCGGATACTGTCCATGATTGGAATCGACTTCTGAGTAGCCGTGTTCACTTCACGAGTATCAAAGAAGGCAAACATCAACAGTGCAAAACCGGCAACGGCCAAGACAATAGCAGTGTTCCGCCAACCAGCGACTTCATTGCCGCCACCGAAGAAGGCCACGAAGCTCAGCGTAAAGGTTGCGGTGATCAGGAACCCAATGTTCCCACCAATCATCCGAACACTGTTCAACTTGATCCGCTCGTCCGAGTCATTACTCAGGTTAGGCAGAATTGAACTAATTGGTGTCCCGACCCCGGTGTAGGAAATCCCGAAGAGTAGGTAGGTAATCATAGCCCACCAGAACTTACCGTTTGCACTCAAATTAGGGCTCATGAACATTAATACGAAGAATATGGCAAACGGAAAGGCCATCCATAAGAAGTACGGTCGACTCTGCCCCCAACGGGTATGCGTATGATCAATAATGAAGCCCCACACCGGTGCATCAAAGGCATCGAGAATCCGAGCGGCCAGTAACACGGTCCCGGCAGCCGCTACAGACAGGCCGAAGACATCCGTGTAGTAATACAAGATGAAGGTCGTGACCGTGGTGTACAGCAGGTTCCCCGCGGCATCGGTACTGGCAAACGCAAGCATTCTGTGAAATGGAACTTTGGCATCAGCCTTGATGGCACTTGCTACTTTGCTATTCACAATAAATTCCTCCTTGAAGCGAATTTATAAAAACGGTCATCAAAGTTACTTGAACTTCCTCTAAATGTAATCGGTTACAAGATAACCTAAAATAATGAGGGATGCAAGTACAAATCCCTTTGTGGTCGCCTTTATTTACTATTAATTTAAAACAAATACACGGTGTTGCCAATCTGATTGACAACACCGTGTTTATAAAATTTCACACTATCGATTTATTTCACAGAGCTTTCATTTTCCGTTCGATCTAGTAAAGCACTGATGTCTTGCGGAATCGGAATGCTGGGGTCAATGGCGGGATTGTTCAAGTGGGTGTTGCCATAACTGCTCCGGTACTGCCTTGCCGTCATGTTGGTTTTCTTTTTGAAAAGTTTCATGAAGTTTTTGTCATCATGAAAGTATGCAGTCGTTGCTGATAAATTAGTCCGTACAAGTCGTCACTTAACGACCTTGATTTTGATAGCTGCATCCCAATAATCAAAACAACTCCCTCAAAGATTTAAGAAATGATTAAGTCCGCCCACAAGGGGTCACAAATCCCAACCAAATTTCGTTAGTAATCGTATCAAGACAATTTCAGATGGCGCAAAAAAAGCCCGACAGTTGTCAGGCTCGTGATGATTTATTTCTCTAGCTTAATCGCTGAGTGCCGTTTGACGATTTCTGGCTGGTACGTGATGTTCTCAACCGGATCCCGATTCAACAGCTTGATGATGGCGTTGGCCGCATCGGCTCCCATCCGTTCCTTTTCGTGGTTCATGGTGGTCAGGGATGGCGTGAAGTATTCCCCGATTTGGTAATTATCGAAGCCGGTGACCGAGATGTCTTCCGGCACGCGAATATCATTGGACTTCAGGTAATCAATGACGTGAATAGCCAGCTGGTCGTTGTAGCACACGATAGCGGTTGGTGCTTCCGTTTGCTTCAGGTAGCCATTGATCCGTTCATAGATCTTATCGGCCGATTCGCCGGATTGGTACATGATAATGTTACTCATATAGGAATACTCGGGGTGTTCCTGGTAAGCCCGCACGAACCCATTCATCCGGTAGACTCCCTGGATATCGTCCACTTGGAAGATTCCCAGAATGCTCTGGTGGCCGAGTTCAAATAAGTACCGCATCATGTTCTGTTCCGCAGTCAGATCGTCCGTATCCACGTATGGGAAGTCCAGCTGGGGATAGTGGGCATTGATGAACAACGTCGGCAATTCATCGTCTTTAATTTCTTGATACAAATCCCCATTAGGGTTGGGTAGCGCACTTTGGGTCGGTTCAATGATCAACCCGGCCACCTTACTGTCCAACATGTTGATCAGGCTCTTGCGTTCCTTGTCATGCATGTTGTGGGTGTTACTGATCAAGATCGAATACCCCGCCTTGGACAAGACTTGGTCGATCCCGGAAATAATATTGGGAAAGATGTAGTCCGCGATGTGGGTCGTAATGACCCCAATCAGCTTAGTATCAGTCGGCGTGGACCAATCCTTGTGCCAATCCTGGACGAACATCCCGCCACCCTGAATCCGATAAATAAAATGATCACTTTCCAAATCCCCCACCGCGCGGCGAACCGTGTAGCGGCTGACGGAATATTGTTTCATAAGTTCAGACTCAGTCGGTAGCTTTTCGTCCACCTGATACTTGCCTGAAATGATGTCTTCTTTTAAGCCATCTTTGACTTTCTGATATTTATTCTCCATGTTAGCACCTCATCGTTGAACCTATTCTACCGGTTTTTGACAAGGGTTTCAAATAAATATTGTGAAAATCAAAATTCATTAGACAACTAACTATAGAAGGCAGATAGTTCAATATTTTGGTCGTGGTTCCCAAATCCTTGGCCAAATATCGTACAGCCCCCGGACTTTTTGGCATCCGGTTTGACCTCAAACCGAATCGTCCAAGTCTCCTGATCGGTTGGTAAATCTTTTAAACAAACGTCCGTAAATGGCTGCCCATCCAGGTAGGTTCCGTGGTCGGTCACCCGCAGGATCTTCAGGATGCCATATTGATTGACGTTGTCCGGCACCCAATCGGGCGTGTACTTGCCGCGAATATCGGAGAAGTCCCCGGGACTCCGCCAAGTCCCAATTTCACACCCATTAATGGAGAAAGTAATATCGGATGGCCAGGTGTTATTGGAGAATGGAAACTCTGATCCCAGCTCCATCGACAGGTCCAGCATCTCCAAATGCTCATCAGGCTGGAGAAAATTCGGAAGTTTGTCAAATGGTGTTGAAGGATAGTTTCTATCCTTTGGAGATCTCCTCGTGTGGGAGATCTTTTTTGTTGTTTTATTAGTTGCGGCGTTTAATCTGGTGTGTTGTCTGAATATCGTACTTGAAGGCATAACAAATAAGCCTACCATCGTGACGTTATTGTGGTAGATAATCTAGGCAATCAGCTGGTAGACGCGTGTGAACATATTGGCCTGATTGGATAAGCCATAACAAGCACGTTTGAGCTCCTTGATCTTACGGTTGATGCCCTCTATCGGTCCGTTAGAGTAGGACGATTTGGCGGCGTTAATTACTCCATTAAGATTCTTTCGTAGGGTATGCATGGCCGTATCTAGGTGCGTGCCGTTAGGCTGATAGTTAGTGATGATATTCTTGAGTTCATCAGCGTGACGCCCCATCAAAGCATCGTGGAGATCGATGTAGGTTTCATAAGCTGTTTTGAAGGCCGGAAACGCATCGGTTCCAATATCAATAGCGTTCTGTTCGGTCAAGTACTCATTCAGGCCGAAGAGGTAGCGGCTCTTTTGTGCGTCAGGGTTGGCCTTGTGGAATAGGCGCCATAGTGATTTCAGTACTTTATATTCCCGCGAATGCTTGTCGAGTTGCTTTAAACATTGAGTGCGAATGGTATCCATCGTCCGGCCCATTAATTGAATAATGTGGAACCGATCAATAATGAGTTCGGCGTTAGGGAATAGTTCGTGCACGAATGCCTGATAGGAGGCGTTCATGTCCATGATGACGCGTTGAACCGCGGTCCGTTCTGCGGTGCTGTACTGACTAAGAAAGAACTGTTTGATGGTTCTATTAAGGCGGTCGCTAAGTACTTTAACTGATTTGTGAGTGTCGGCGTCAATGCAAATAAACGACATGGAGCCGTGCGTGGAACGGAATTCATCAAAGCATAGATTAATCGGTAACCGGCGGCTCGCGTGTGGATGAATATTAGCCGTCAAAATACGCTGAACTGAGTTTGTCGAAATACCGGTGAGACTGGCGATAGTCTTAGCCGGGAGTGATTTACTGGCTAGCTTCAGCACATGAGTCGCTAGTCCGTGACCGATGGCGTGGTTGGTTGATACCACTGGAGTGGTGGCCGTACAAGTGCTATGGCAGTTACTACAACGCCAGCGTTGCTTGTTTAGCTCTAGAATTACGGGCCGGTCCATGGGTCCTGCAATGTGGACATGAGTGAGCTTGTGTCCGTTAGGGTGCAACGTATTGTATCCACAGCTGGGACAGCGCCTGAGTGTGTAGGTAAGCTCTGCCTGGATGACCAAATACTTTTTGCGACCCGAGCCCCGACCATGAAATTCCTCACGAGTACCGAACACCTGAATGTTTGTGTCTGTAATTCCCAGTAATTTAAGTGTATTATCCAGTTGAGACATCTATTCCTACCCCGCTTATCTTGAGTTTCGTCGCTTAAAGCATAGCACTAGGGAGGCTTAGATGCCTTTTTTTGTTATCAAAAAGGGCCTAGTACTTTTGGAATGGAAATACTTTCCAACACCAAAAATTCTAGACCCGAAAATTCGGTGTTCGATACTCGACGTAGCCATCGTTGAACCAGATCATACCGGCATTCATCCGCTCGGGAAACATGAAATACTTGGGATTGTCGACCTTCCCAATATAACCGTCTGGTCCCGCTAACCCACAGGATGGCTGCACAGAATACTCGGTGTAGTGGCCCACGGGGATCGTGGTCTTGTGGACCTTGAAGTCGGGATAAATGGCTTGAGGAAATTTGACTTCGATGGTATCGACGTGTAATGAAGAAATCTTTTGATGCCCCACCCGCTGGCTATGGATCAAGCCCGCGGTCTCCAATTTATGTAAATGCTTGGTGATGATGGCACTGCTCAACTGGAGATGCGCCGCCAAATCTTGCACACTCATTGGTTGACCGGACAACAATTGCACAATTTTCAACCGAACTGGGCTGGCTAACGCTTCATAAACCGGTAATGATGTTTCCGAAAGATCTAATTGCATTTTAAAGCTCCTTAATTCACAATGGATTTATTCGTTTAAGATTAACTATTTCATTAACTTATTGACAATGATTCCGCAATGTATCCGCTAACAATTAATATTATAGTTAACGGTTCCATAAAAAACAAACTTTTTTGTGGAAAGATTAACAAAAGTGGTTGACAGCGTTTTCATCCGGTTGTATATTTCATATGTACTTATTTATTAGGATTTATTGGAAATAGCCATTTTAAAGTCCTTACAAATTATTCGAAGGAGAGATTAATTAATGGTACAAGCACAGGATTACGTCAACCCACTGATCGTTCAACGGGCCGACCCATACATTTACAAGCACACGGATGGTTACTACTATTTCACTGCTTCTGTTCCTGCCTACAACTTAATTGAAATTCGCCGGGCGAAAACTTTGAACGGTTTAGCAAACGCCGCACCCCGGACTATCTGGCGTAAACATCCAGATGGTAGCGGTGCCATGAGCCAATTGATTTGGGCACCAGAACTGCACTACATCGATGGCAAATGGTTCATCTACTTCGCCGCTTCTCACACCAAGGAATTCGATCACAACGGGATGTTCCAACACCGGATGTACTGCATCGAATGTGACAACCCAGATCCAATGCGTGACGAATCCGACTGGATCGAACATGGTCAAATCGAAACGCCACTGGATACCTTCGCTTTGGATGCCACGGTCTTTGAAGCCCAAAACAAGTTGTACTACGTTTGGGCCCAAAAGGATCCCGCAATCAAAGGCAACTCCAACATCTACATTGCTGAAATGGAAAATCCTTGGACGTTGAAGACCAAGCCAGTGATGTTAACGAAACCAGAATACGATTGGGAAACCAAGATTTTCTGGGTTAACGAAGGTCCCGCAGTGCTGCACCGCAACGGTCGTTTCTTCTTGACCTATTCTGCAAGCGCTACCGACGAAAACTACGCTATGGGAATGTTGACCGTGCCAGAAGACGCCGACCTCTTGGATGCTTCTAACTGGTCCAAGTCTAAGACACCTGTCTTCCAAAGCAACATGCCAATTCAACAGTATGGCCCAGGCCACAACTCATTTACGGTCGCTGAAGACGACAAGACCGACATCTTGGTTTACCACTGCCGGAACTACACCGACATCAAGGGTGACCCACTGTACGATCCAAACCGTCACACCATGGTTCAACCATTCACCTGGAATGATGACGGAACGCCAAACTTCGGCAAGCCAGTTCCATATAATTACAAATAGGGGCGAAATAAATAATGGATAATACAAAAGCTGAATCAAAACATTTCTGGGGTTTCCCCATCACCCACTTTAGTTACTTCTTTATCTGGGCGGTCGTTAATGGATATTTAACCCTTTGGATGGAACAAGTTGCGCATTTAAACGGGACTGAATCGGGTGCCGTCTTCTCCATGATGGCTGGTATCTCATTGATCTTCCAACCAATCTTCGGAGTTGTTTCCGATAAGTTACTCTTCAAAAAGACCTTGATCTTAACGATTTCTATCGTCGGTATCTTCATTGGACCTTACTTCCAATGGGTCTTCATGCCAATCTTGCACGTGAACGCCTTCTTAGTTGCCATCGTGACTGGGACTTTCCTGAGTTTCATCTTAAACGGTGGGGTTTCTGTTATTGAACAGTACGTTCAACGTGCCAGTTTAGCCAACGGCTTCGAATACGCCCACTCTCGGGTTGGTGGTTCTGTTGCCGGGGTTGTTGCTTCATTAGTTGCCGGCCGGATCTTCCTCTGGAAGCCAAACTCCATTTTCTGGGCATGTACCATTGCCGCTGTTATCTTGACCTTCCTGTTACTCTTCAGTGACAAGATTGATATGGACAACGCTTCTGCTGCTGGTGATACGTCTAACTCCTTGGATATGAAGACGGTTATGTCCGTGTTCAAGTTAAAGAACCTTTGGGTCTTAGCTATTTTCTACATGGGTGCTTCTGCCTTATTCGATGTGTTTGACCAACAATTCATCATTTTCTTCAAGACTTTCTTTGACACTGCCGCTCAAGGGACCTTAGTTTACTCTTACATGAGTTCTGCCCAAACGGCCATTGAATTCTGCTTAATGTTCCCAATGCCATGGATCATCAACAAGATTGGTTCACGGAATGGGCTGATCATTTACGGGTTCTTAACCTGTGTCCGGATCTTAGGGTCTGCTTTATCCCCTAACTGGATTTGGATCGTCGGCTTCCGTCTGTTGGCTGGTCTCGAAATGCCGCTGCTGTTGACTTCTATCATGAAGTACATCGCCGGTGCCTTCGATATCCGTCTGTATGCTACGGTTTACGCCCTCGCATCTAACTTTGCTAAGCAAGTCTCCGTCTTCATCTTCTCCTCTGTTGCTGGGAAGATGTACGATGTGATTGGTTACCAACACACCTACGTCATCATGGGGATCGTGGTCTTCGCCATCACCTTGTTCGCTGCCTTCTTCCTGAAGAAAGAAGACCCTGTTCAAGCCGGTGAAGTCGAAGCGCCTGATGCCAAGACTGAGACTGCGACGAATGGTCAGGAATGACCGTAAAGATTTACTGATTTAGCTGAGAGGGATGGCCAGTCTGGTCGTTCCTCTTTTCTTATACACACCCTACTCAAGGAGGAATTACATCCATGCAAGGAAAACTAACAGTTGACCCCACCAATCAAATTTCTAAAATTGATGATCGGGTTTACAGTGCTTTAATCGAACATCTCGGCAGTGGCGTTTACGACGGCTTATACAACCCCGGTCACCCCAAGTCCGATGAGAATGGCTTCCGTCAAGACGTCGTCAAGGCGGTCAAGGACCTGAACATCGACTTGATTCGTTACCCCGGTGGTAACTTCGTCTCTGGCTTCAACTGGGAAGACAGCATTGGTCCCAAGGCAGACCGCCCGACGCGCCTCGACCTGGCTTGGCGCAGCATTGAAACCAACCAATTTGGCCTCCATGAATTCATGAAATGGACCCAGCAAACGGGCACGCGTCCCGATATGGCGGTCAACCTGGGGAGCCGTGGCATTGATGCCGCCCGTAACCTGGTGGAATACTGCAACTTCCCTGGTGGCACTTACTGGAGCGACCTGCGGAAGCAAAATGGTGCCGAGAAGCCCTTTAACATCAAGACCTGGTGCCTGGGCAACGAAATGGACGGTGACTGGCAGATCGGTCACAAGACCGCCGAAGAATACGGTCGCCTGGCCCACGAAACGGCCAAGGTGATGCGCCTAGTCGATCCCGACATCGACTTAGTCGTCAGCGGCAGCTCCACCCGTGAAATGGCAACGTTTGGTAGCTGGGAAGAAACCGTGCTCGATCATACCTACGATGACGTGGACTACCTGTCCTTGCACCGTTACTACGATAATGAGGAAAACGACCTCCACAACTTCTTGGCGAAGTCCCGTGATTTTGATGAATTCATCAGCGGTATCGTGGCGGTCTGTGACGCGGTCAAAGCCCGCAAGCACAGTACCAAGACGCTGAACTTGGCCTTGGACGAATGGAACGTGTGGTACCACTCCCACAAACAAGACGATGAGACCGCGCCTTGGCAAAACGCCCCCCACTTGCTGGAAGACCACTACAACTTTGAAGATGCCCTGATGGTTGGGACCATGCTGATCACCCTGCTCAAGCACGCTGACCGCGTTAAGATTGCCTGCCTGGCACAACTGGTCAACGTCATTGCCCCAATCATGACCGATGACCAAGGCATCTGGCTGCAATCCATCTTCTTCCCGTTCATGCAAGTCTCCAAGTATGGCCGCGGTATTGCCTTAACACCTAAGCAAACCGCTGACACTTACGACAGCAAGGACTTCAAGGACGTGCCTTACCTCGACAGCTTGGCCGTTTACAACCCAGACGCCTCCGAAGTCGTGATCTTCGCCGAAAACAAGGGTGAAGACGCCATGGACTTCACCACTGACCTGAGCGACTTGAACGCCGAAAGCGTCATTGAAGCCACTCAGTTCTATGGCTATGACATCAAGCAGACCAACGAGGACCAGCAAATGGCCATTCAACCAAATAAACAGGTCACCCTGGATAACAACGTCCTCAAGACCACGTTACACCCCTTGTCCTGGAACATGTTCCGGATCAAGGTTCAAAACTAATTTACAGTTTTACTAGGCATTAAAAAGGGCTTCAACGTCCCACCGCACTGAGCGGCAAGGCGTTGAAGCCCTTTGTTTGTCTGCATTAATTTGCCGTCTCTTCTGATGCCTGACCCTTGTTCGCCACATACTCGCGAATAATGGCCATAAAGTCTTCACCATACTTATCCAACTTACTCTGACCAACACCCTTCACATCGAGGAAGTCTTGATCATCGACGGGGAGCGCTTCGCAAATGGCATGCAGGGTTCTGTCCGAGAAAATGACGAACGGCGGCTTGCCGATGTCTTCGGCCAAACTTCGCCGCAATGCGCGCAGCTGTTCGAAGAGCTCGTCGTCTTCTGGTGCCAGCCGTTTGACCTGCCGCGCCATTTTCCGGAAGACCTGGGTCTCACCCTTCAATACCGCACCGCCTTCAGCCGTGACCTTCAAGGTCGGATACTGCCCGCCAACACTGGCTAAATAGCCCGCCGCCGTCAAAAAATCGATCAGCTCACCGACTGCCTTTTGCCGCTGGCCCCGCATGATGCCGTAGGTCGTGACCTCGTCCAAATGCTGTTCTAAGACCCGCTGATTGTGTGCCCCCGTCAGTACCTGGGCGACCACGGCCTTGCCATACCGGGAACGCAGACGAATCACGCAAGACAGAATCTTCTGGGCATCCGTGGTGACGTCTTGGGCTTCTCGGTCGTCCAAACAATTACTACAGCGGCCACACGGGGCCGACTCCTCACCGAAGTAATGAAGGATGAACTGCTGCAGGCACCCCTGCGTATTGGCGTAGTGGTTCATGACCTGTAATTTACGGTAAGCCCGCTGGCGATGCTCCTCATCCATTTCCGATTGGTCGATGAAGAACCGCTGAATCTGCAAGTCTGACGCGCGGTATAACAAGATGGCCTCGCTAGGTAGACCGTCACGTCCCGCCCGGCCGGCCTCTTGGTAATACGCTTCCAGTGTCCCAGGCACCTGCGCATGAATGACGAAGCGCACATTGCTCTTGTCGATGCCCATACCAAAAGCGTTGGTGGCCACCATGACCTGAACGCGGTCGTAAAGGAAGTCCTCTTGATTTTGACGCCGAATCTCCTCGGCCAGTCCTGCATGATACGGGGCCACGTCAATGTGATGACGCTGGAGTAGTTTGGTGACCCGGTCGACTTCCTTACGCGTACTAGCATAAATAATGCCTGCCTCGCCCGCGTTAACCTTCAGATAATCCAAAATGTAGCGGTCAGTATCCTGGTCCTTGACCACCGTTAAGTTCAAATTATCCCGAGCAAAGCCGGTATTGACCTCGTTGGCCGCGTCGATGCGCAACTGCTGGCGAATGTCGGTCGCCACTTGCTCAGTGGCCGTTGCCGTTAACGCCAACACCTGCGGATGCGTCGGGAGCTGTTCGATGGCCGTACTCAGTGCCAAGTAACTCGGCCGAAAGTCATGGCCCCATTGGGAAATACAGTGGGCCTCGTCCACCGCCAACAGGTCAATTGGCAGGCGCGCCAATGACTGAATGAAAGCCGCCGAATCCAAACGTTCGGGCGCAATATAGAGTAATTTATACTCGCCGTTGTGCAGGGCAGCCAAGCGTTCTTGGATGTCCGGCCACTCTAAAGAACTATTGATAAACGTTGCGGGAATGCCGCTGTCATTTAACGCATCGACCTGATCCTTCATTAGAGAGATCAGCGGTGACACGACCACCGTGATGCCCGCAAAGAGCATCGCAGGGATTTGGTAACACAGGGACTTTCCGCCCCCGGTCGGCATGATGGCTAGGCTGTTATCCCCCGCCAAGACGTGTTCGATCACTGCTTTTTGGCCCGGTCGAAATTCATCGTAGCCAAAGACTTGTTTTAACACTTGTTGCGCTGCCGTCAGATCCATCGAGTCGCTCCTTAATCCATTTTTTCACTAACTTTTCCTGTTCGGGTGATGATTCTCATGCGTCAGGTTCCAGACCACCGAATTTAGTCACCAGATTACTGCGTCCGTTACCAACTGCTCAGGGGGGACGGCCAAAATAAGCCTGATTTTCACGGTTTTTGGCGATCACCCACAAAAATATTTTAAACTTTTTTTGCCAATCGACAACTGGTCAGTAAGTCTATTCTACTGGCATTCGGTCCCGGTTACAACCGAACAGGGTGATAATTAATTTTCACAATCTCGCCCAAAGATAGTTGACAGGTCCGACAAATTCGACTATAGTAAATTCCATCGTACACAACTTAATTGGAGGCATGACAATTTGACGGAAGACAATTTAACCTTGGCAAATCAACTGTGCTTCTCGACTTACCATGCCAGCCGATTGCTGATTAAACTTTATCAACAGGCACTTCAGCCCTTTGCGCTCACTTATCCGCAGTACCTCGTTTTGCTGGTTCTGTGGGAAAATGACCGTTTACCACTCCATGAGTTGGGCGACCGGTTGGATTTCGGTAGTAATACCCTAACCCCGTTGCTCAAACGCATGGAGATCAACGGCTGGCTGACCCGTGAGCCCCTAATCAGTGACCGGCGTCAACTAATCATCACGTTGACCCCCATGGCGTTGCGCACCAAGCCACAGATTTTTGCGGCCGTACGAGAGCTCGTTGCGCACCGGTCTTTTGACCAAGAACAATACCAGGCTGCTTTGCAAGTGAACCAACACCTTGTCGAGAAGCTCCAACGACTGTTACCCTAAGTTTCAGTCGTCACAATCAATCGTCCACGACTTATTTAAGAAAGAGGTATTTCACGTTAATGATACAATATGATGTTGCATTTATCGGGAGTGGCCACGCCAACTGGCACGCCGCTGTCGCTTTGAAACAAGCTGGGAAGTCCGTCGTTATCATCGAAAAGGACCTGCTCGGTGGCACCTGCACCAACTATGGCTGTGACGCCAAGATTCTCTTGGATGGCCCGGCCGAACTTATTTCCCGACTAGCCCACTACCAAAACGCAGGCGTGACGTCTCAAACGACCGTCGACTGGCCGACCTTCATGGCCTACAAGCACCAGGTCATCGATGCGCTGCCTAACCAAATGGCCCAGGCCTTTGACCAACTGGGCATCGACGTGATTCAGGGAAGCGGGATTTTGATGGGCGACCATTTGATTCAAGTTGGTAAGCAAGTCGTTTCGGCAACGAACATCGTTATCGGCACGGGCCAACGGTCGAAGCGGTTGGCCATCGTGGGTAAGGAATTCATGCATGACAGTCGTGATTTTTTGAACCTACCAGACCTGCCGAGTCACGTGACCTTCATTGGTGCCGGCATCATTACCTTGGAGTTTGCTTCCTTGGTCATGGCCCTCGGTAGCCAGGTTACCATCATCGAACATGGTGACCGCGCGGCTCGTGGCTTCGACGCCCGGCACGTTGAAAAATTAGTGGCGGAAATGACCGCAAACGGCGCCACCTTCCACTTTGGTGAGACCGCTCTGGCCGTCGACGTCACGACGGACGGTTACCAGGTCACGACCACCAGTGGCTTGAGCGTGGCCACCCAATACGTGGTCGACGCCACCGGTCGTGAACCCAACGTCACCAACCTGGGCCTGGAAAACGCCGGCATCCACACCAACCAATTTGGGATTGAAGTCGACGATCATTTACGGGCCAACGGCGACAACATCTACGCCAGTGGCGATGTTGTGGCTAAATTACAGCCCAAGCTGACCCCCACAGCGACCTTTGAATCCAACTACATTGCGAGCCAGATCTTAGGAGACACGGCACCCATCGACTATCCCGCCATCCCCAGCGTGCTCTTCGCCTTACCACGGCTGGCACAGGTCGGCGTGACTACCGCTACGGCGGCCGCTGATCCTGATCAGTATCACACGCAGACCATCCCCTTCGGTCAACTATTCGCCTTCGAATATCAAAACGATACGACGGCCGAAGTGACCGCAATACTGAATACTACTAACCAATTAGTGGGCGCGGCGGTTTATGGCATGGATGCACCGGACCTGATCAACGTCCTGACGTTGATCATCGACCAAAAATTGACCGGTGCTAGCTTGCAGCACATGATTCTCGCCTTTCCAACTGCCACCCAAGGTATTATTGACGCCCTGTTGCCCCTCTTACAGGCAGCGCCAACTCCCACCAAGTAACTGGGCGCCTTACCCTAACAAAAATGATGCCACGCAAGATCACTTGTGCTGCATCATTTTTTTGATGACTATTTCAAGTACGCGGTGTAAAATGCCGCGGGCTGATACAGATACGTCAGTGTTGTCGCATCAAATATAGCACAGTTTACCGGCGATTAGGGGGAAATCCGCACGGAACTGGACCTACTACGCCACCGCAAATCGGCAACGAGCTGTGGTCAGTGACAGCGTTGCCGGAAAAATTCGCAAACAAATCACAGGTACTTGCCGAACTACTTCTCTTCCCCTAGCTAGCAATGATATAATACGGGTTAAAAGGAGTTGCTGTATTTATGGAAAAACGACTTAAAGGTTCATGTACGACCATCTTAGTTGGGAAAAAGGCGTCCATTGACGGTTCCACGATCATTTCACGGAACGACGACGGTCACGAAGCCCTCGACCCCGAAAAGTTTGTGGTCATCAACCCTGCCGACCAACCACGGCATTATCAATCCGTTATTAGTGGCGTCAAGGTGGAATTGCCAGACAATCCCCTACGCTACACGTCCATCCCGAACTCAATTCTGACCAATGGTATCTGGCCAGCTGCCGGGATCAACAGTGACAACGTTGCCATGTCCGCCACTGAAACCATCACCACGAATTCTCGCGTCATGGGTATCGACCCTTACGTCGCTGGTGGTCTGGGTGAAGAAGACCTGGTTACCTTGGTGTTGCCTTACATTCACAGCGCCAAGGAAGGGGTCGAACGCCTGGGCAGTTTGCTCGCTCAATACGGGACTTACGAACCCAACGGAATTGCCTTTTCCGATAACAACGAAATCTGGTGGTTAGAAACCATCGGCGGTCATCACTGGGCTGCTAAGCGGATTCCGGATGACGCCTACGTGGTTGCGCCAAATCGGATGAACATCGACGACTTTGATTTCAACGCCGACGACACCCTGGCTTCTGACGACTTGAAAGACCTGATTGCCAAATACAACTTGAATCCTGACTTCGACGGTGTCAACCTGCGTCACATCTTCGGGAGTGCCACCGACAAGGATACGGTTTACAACAACCCACGAGCTTGGTTCGGCCAAAAGTACTTCACACCTGACGTGGAACATGATCCCCAAGATCAAGACCTGCCATTCATCTGCCACGCCAACCGCAAGATTACCATTGAAGACGTCAAGTACGTGCTAAGCTCTCACTTTGAGAACACCAAGTACGACGTTTACGGTGATGGCTCTGAAAGTGACAAGACCAAGTTCCGGCCAATCGGTATCAACCGGAACCACGATGTCCACATCTTACAGATCCGCAACAACGTGCCTGACAGCATCGCCGGAATTCACTGGTTAGCCTTTGGGGCCAACACATTCAACACGGTTGTGCCATTCTACGCCAACGTGGACGATACCCCAGCCGCTTACAAGGACGCTGACGGTACCTTTAACCTGAATCACATGTACTGGCTGAGTTGCACCACGGCATTGCTGGGTGACACGGACTACGACCTGTACGTCGACTTCCGCAACACCTTCGCTCTGGAAGCCATGGGTGCTTACCGCAAGATTCAAAATGACACTGACGCTGCAATCGCAAACGGCGCCGACGTTAAGATTCTGAAGGAAGCCAACGAAAAGCTGTCCAACGAATCCTTCACGCGTCAAACCAAGTTACTGGGTGACATGGTGACCTTTGGTTCCGAACACATGAAGCTACGTTACAACTTGAACGACTAATCTAATTTTGAAATGACCGCTTGGAAGACCCCTTTTCCGAAGCGGTCATTTTTCTTTGGTCTCATCAGTATACCTGGCTTACCCCATGGGTGTATAGCAAAATTGCCCCATTGACCGGTAAAATCGTTTTAATCCGCTACTAGTCCGTGACCAAAACTGTTCGTTGGTTTAAAAAAAGGACCTGGAATTGGCTTCCAGGCCCTCAGTGTGACAGGTTTCAATTTAATGTTATCCCTTTACCGTTTGGGCAACAGCAGCGTTAACCGCGTCCTTCTCGGCTTCAACCAGGGCCACGCGGGTCTCAATGACCTTGGTGTCCATGGTAATTTCCCGGGTTAACCCCGGCGTGTTTAACTTCGGTTCGAAGAAGGCCTTGAATTCAGCCAACCGTTCTGGCGTGTGGAAGACACCCGTCGTAACGGTAATGTAGGTAGTAAACTCCATGTCGCCACCAACCGTATCTTCCAGCCATTGCCAGTCGTTTCTGATCCAATCCCAAGCGGCTTGTTGCCCCTTGTGCGCCAGCACGCCACGGTACCAAGCTCGTAAGTCTTGTGGCTTGATGGTGTCGGCATCTTCGAAGACGGCAATCAGCTTGTCAACGAGATGACTGTCTGGCGTAGTTGGCAATGCAGCGGCGATGTCGGCCTTGTAGCTGGCATCACTGGACTTGCGGTAATCGTTAAGCAATTGGTCAAAGAGTGCTTCTGACCCGAAGTTTTCCACCTCATTGGCCAAAATGTAGACCCGCACAGCCGCTGGTAAGCCAGCCAAGTTGTCTTGATGCGCCGTGAAGATGTCGTGAGCCGCCGTCAATGCCGCGTCGTCCTTGGCATAGAGTGCCGCACTTAAGATCGTTGGCCGTGTCAGTTCATCATCGTTGCTCTCGCCAGCCTGTGGTAACCAGCCCAGCCGCGCGATTTGGTCGCCGCTCAATTTGCCAAACAGTGCTCGCAATTGTTGTTCTTTCGCGGAACCTTCCTTGACGAACTTCTTCAGGTTAGCTGCCACACCGTACAGCACGTCGTTGACGATAGCTGAGTGGCTAGCTGCAAACCGTGGCAGTAATGGCACGATGTCAGCGTAGGAGATCTGGTGGCCTTCAGCCAAAAGGCGTAGGTCTTGCAGTAATTGTAATTGGGCGATGGCGTCCAAATCATCCAAATGTGCCAGGATATCTTGTAACAACGTATCATCATACTTGACGATGAAGTGCGAGTTGTTGCCGACGTTCAAGCGGAATGGTTCCCCGCTGGCCTGACGCAGTTCGGCGTAGTTCCCCAACGTTGCGTCGGTATCCGCAAAGATTGCTGGCGCAGCGTCGTAATTACTGTTCAACGGTACTTGCCATTGACGGCCAGCATCCTTACCATCACCGATGAAGAATTGTTGTTGGTGAATGGTCAATTGTCCATCAACGACTGCGGCGGAAATGACTGGGTAACCAGGTTGTTCCAACCATGAGGTCATGATGGCCCCAACGTCCATCCCAGAAGCGGCACCCAAGGCAGCCCAGAGGTCAGCACCAGTTGCGTTGCCGTAATGATGGGTCGCAAAGTAGTTCTTCAACCCAGCACGCAAGGCATCATCACCGATCAAGGCACGAACCATGACCAGCATCCGGGCCCCCTTGGCGTAAACGATGGCACTATCGAAGAGCGCATCGATTTCCGCTGGGTCCTCAACTTGTACGTGCACGGATTGGACGCCGTCAGTGGCATCCCGTTGCAGGGCCATTGGGGCTTCACCCGTCTGGAAGGCTTCCCAAATGTGCCAGTCTGGTTCGATGGCATCGATTGCCACGTATTCCATCATGTTGGCAAAGCTTTCGTTCAACCAGAGGTCATCCCACCACTTCATGGTAACCAGATCACCGAACCATTGGTGAGCCAGTTCATGGGCAATGACCGTGGCCACGCGTTGCTTGGTTTCAAAGGCCGTGTTATCGGGATCTAACAGTAAGTAGGCTTCCCGGTAAGTGACTAGTCCCCAGTTCTCCATGGCGCCGGCAGAGAAGTCTGGTAAGGCCAGTTGCCAGGAGTGTGGGAGTGGATATGGCGTTTGATAAAAGTCTTCATAAAATTCAATTGACCGTTTGGCAATGTCCAACGCAAAGTCAAGTTCCTTGGCTTGGTGGGCCTTGGTAGCGAAGACCCCGACCTGCACGCCACTCTTGGTGGTGGTCAGCTTGCTTTGCATGTCACCAAAGGCAAAGGCAATCAGGTAAGAGGACATGCGTACCGTGGTGTCAAAGTAGTGCACGCCATCTTCCGTCTTGACTTCGGGCATGTTGCTGATGATCGTCTCGCCGTCGTGTTCGTCAAACTTAATCGCCAGGTCAAACGTGGCCTTAGCTTCGGGTTCATCGACACACGGGAAGGCTTGGCGAGCCGCAGTCGTTTCAAATTGCGTCCCGATCAGCTGTTGCTTCTTACCGTTCAGTTCGTAGTAAGATGGGTAAATGCCCATCATACTGTCGGTCAAAGGCGCACTGAAGTCGATGGCTAACGTGGTCTCGCCGGTCTTGGTCAGTTCGATGTGAATGGCTTCGGTCTCGTCATCAAAGGTAAACGGTACCGCTGCCCCATCAGCCGTAACGGCACTGATGGTCATGTATTTTTGGTGAATGGCAATCCCAGTTTCTTTGGCGTCACCAGTGATGGTTGACGTCCCAGAGATTTGCTTCGTTGCCCGATTAATATCGAGGTAAACATTGTAATGCGTTGGTTGGAATAATTCATAAAAATGTGTGGATTCTGCCATAGTTTTCTCCTTAAATTCTTAGAATAAGCCCATTATACGACAATTGATTCTGCAGTGCCACGAATGACGTGGGAAATTACTGATTCCCCGCCTTCAGCCAGTCCTCGACTTCTTGACCCGTAATCGCGGTCATAAACCGGTGACTTGGCCCCCAGTTGATGGCGGGATAAGCCGTCTTGAGAGTGGCCGTGGATTTGGCGATTGGCGTTGAGCCGGACGTACAGAACTGACGGACGTCCTTGCAGCGGAAGAGCCCGGTCTCCAGCAACGTGTTGATCACGTGGGGCACCTGCCCCCACCAGAGTGGTGACCCTAGGAAAATGGTGTCGGCTTGCGCAATCAGACGCTTATTCGGCACCACGATGCCTGGTCGCGAGGTGCTGTCGTGGGTCTCCAATGAGGTCCGGCTAGTGGGGTCATTCCAGTCCAAATCAGCTGCGGTGTAGGGTTGTTCGGCCTGCAGCGGTACCAACTGTGCCCCGGTCACGGCCGCAATCTTCTGTGCCACTGCTTCCGTATGTCCAGTGTTGGAAAAGTATAAAATCACTTGTTTTGCCATGTAAAATCCCCCTGTGATTGAATTTTTCTCTCTAGGTTAAGTTTACACCTTGGGTGGGGGATTCTTGTAGTGAAAGCGTAGGAGGTGATCGTAAAAGGAAAGGACTGTGCGCGCGCAGTCCCCCCTTCAAAATTATTTAGCTCGGTGCAGAAAAATATCACCACCGTGTTCTTGGCCAAAATCTAGTATCTTACCATTGACCGAAAGAAAATTTCGTTTGGTAAACAATGTATTTCCCTTTAAAAGCGCCAATCCGGATTTGTAACTAACCAGACGAATCTTATGGATCTTGTGGTTATACATCTTGTCTGGCAAATAGCCCTTCGCCTGCCACGTCGCGGATTTCTTATAAACACGCAGTTTCAGCTTGGGACACCACATGTTCTTTTTGATATGGTGGGGGCTGTTGTATTGCGGTTTGGCAACCCAAGTCCCCCGCATGCTCTTTGGCATCACTTTGGAACTCGCACTAGCCGGCACCGTCATGATTGGTCCCAACGTGACCAGCGTCAATAAAACAGCAATAAGTTGTTTTAACTTCATCTGAATCGCTCCTCGAAATATGTATTTGATACAGTCTCAGAATACCATGACATCACCGATTGTTCCCTGTTGGATGATTGGAATTTTTCATTTTGGCGGTTTTTACTAGGTTCAACGTCATATGCTGACTTTTACAAGTTTCAGTCTGCCAGTCACGGGTCTTTACTCCCACATCTAAAGTTTTTCTTGACTTAAACTCATATTTAAGTCATATACTGATTCTTAAAGAACGCTATCACTCACAGAAAGCAGGTAAAACATTGCAAACTTCACTTTTAGGTACTAGTGATTTACGCGTCTCTCCCATTGGTCTTGGCACCATGGCATTTGGCCGTTGGATCGATGAACACGCGAGTTTCCAGATTTTAGACTACGCCATTGACCACGGCATCAACCTGGTCGATACTGCCGACTACTACGGTCCTGGTCAAGATCAGGACGTGGCTTTTGGTGACGGTACCTCCGAAACGATTATTGGCCATTGGCTCAAACAACATCCCGCAGCACGGAAAAATATTGTTCTGGCCTCTAAGGTTGGGCAAAACACGAATCCACATCAATCAACGCCCAGCCTCTCTAAGACGCACATTCTCCAACAGATTGACGGCTCCCTACAACGATTACAGACCGATCACTTGAATTTGTACCAAGCACACCTCTTTGATAAGGGGACGCCCCCTAGAAGAAACGCTGACCACGTTAAGCGGCCTAATCGATGCGGGTAAGATTCGCTACTATGGCGTTTCAAATTACTCCGCCCAACAGCTACGGAACGCGCTGACCATCATCGACCAACGTCATCTACACCCATTCGTTTCGGTCCAAAACCGTGATAATCTGTTGACCACGCAAGCTAGTGAACCAGCGCTGACATTTGCTAAAAATCACCAGATTGGTTATTTGGCCTACAGTCCCTTAGCTCGCGGTGTTTTGACCGGCAAATACTTAAATGGTAATATTCCTGCTGGCAGTCGATTAAGTCAAGGGGAGCACATGATGCAGGAATACATGAACGATTCCGTAAATCAGAAAGTGACGCAATTTAAGCAACTAGCAGATAGCGCCAATATTCCCATGGCACAACTTGCCTTTAGTTGGTTACTGACCCGCTCTGGTCTAACAACAACCCTATTTGGTGCCAGCAAGCTACGATACTTTGATGCGTATTGGCGGCCACTGAACAGCCGCTTTCAGCTGATTTGATCACAGAATTAACAAAATTGTCTCAGGCATAGGTATTAAGTCGAGCGAGCATTCTTAGATGGGGATGCCTCACTTGGCTTTTTCTTTGCATTCAGCGGTACCCAAGCGATTGTTACCAGCATACTAAATCAAGCAGCTGCGGTCAATTGGTAAAACGTTAATATTATTCAATAAATTTCCAGTATAATTTAATGAGTATTACGATTAGTATTTGTTATTGCTATTAGTTGCTATATAGCATTTATCCACAATTCGTCTCTTTAATGTTGCAATTGCTATTTACTCTCGATAACGTCTAATTCTTCTAAAAAGTTGTTTGCTTTCAGACCAAGACGTGATATCTTTAAGCTCAGAAAAAAACTCCGCAAGCATCCTTCGAAAAGATAGCTGGCGAAGATTTTCCATTCAAAGCCGTTCGGCAAACACAATATCGTCTGCCATGTTGTCAGGTGACACATGAGTCCCCGTCACCAAGTATGCTTGCTGCCACTCCAAGAGAATATCCCGATACGTCGTTAGTAACGCCTGAATTTTTAAATCACTATACTCATAGGTTCGTAACCGTGCTTCAATTTGTTCTTTCAAGTCATTATTGAGGGTAAGGGTGTTTTCCATCATTGGATTACCTCGCTCTTAATCAATATCAAATGTCAATCAATAAACGGCTGACTCTTATTTGTACTGGCAGTATAACTGATTCTACGATTGACTTCAATCAAGCTGATTTACTGCCATTGATACGCTTCTAACGACCCAATTAAATTAGTGCCATCTGCAATTAATCCATAGACCAGATTTGGCACTGAAGCACCGTCATCTCCTAAACGATTTGCAACAACAAAATCAAAATATGCCGAACTATAACTCAATCCAAAATCAAGTCGATGAACAAACTTTTGAATAGCAAACGTTTGTTCAAAACAAAAAGAACCCGTTAAGGTCCTTTGTCTAGTGCCGTGACAATAACTGATGGAAGCCTAGTTAGTCATCACTTCTTATAGAAATAAGTTCTCAGCGGCGTGCCATCCCCGTAATGATCAAGGAAAACTAAAGCTGGCTTTCCCTTATGTTTCACGCGTTTGATGGTTTCGTCAAAGATACTGTGCATGCGATACCAACTAATCCGCCAAGTTCCCGCCTTTTTCCCCTTCTTTACACTGAGATCACTGTGGTTATAGTAATGTGATTTCTTTTTTCCGGACCACTTCACCAAGGTATCCTTCTTACCATGATAGTAAGACTTATAGTGATAAACGTACTTGGTAATTTTCAGCGTGTGCCTAATCGCCGGATCTTCTTCATCTACATTTACCCAAGTGCCCCTAAACGACTTGGGCATTGTTGTGTAGTGAATCCGAGCCTCAGCCGTGGTTTCCGGAACGATGATTCCACCCAGAGCCAGTCCGGCAGTGACCGCAATCAGTGAGACAAGCCATTTTAATTTCATATTCGTTCGCATCCTTCTAAATTTAATCGTACCTATTTTCTGTAGCTACTCATTACTTCCGCACCGGGTCGCGCTTCCACAGACTATCATCAGAAACCGTCTTAATGCCATGGTATTCACCCAGCTTATGCCACTTCTTTTGACTCCGATTCAGTCCTTTGTTCGGGTCAATGTGGTTCCACAATAATTTTTGCCAAACCGTCATTTTCTTATTCTTGTTAGAGAACTTCACCTTGTAACGGCGATCTGAATAGCCCGAGCGTTTCAGGGTCGATTTGATTTGATAAGTGTGCTTCCCCATCTTCTGATAAGCCGGCACTGGATCACTCTCGTAACGACTGTTATTGATTAAGACTTCATCAAAGGTGTCCTCATACTTGCCATTCTTGTAGTACGAACGTAAAACATCAGCAAAGTAGTATTTGTTCTTCCACTTTCCTTGAGTGAGCTTCCCAATTTCAATATAATTCCGTGAATAAAGTTGCTTAGCCGACCCAAACTTGGCCCCTTTTTTGCTGGCCCACAGCTTGTGTTGCCGAACGAGTTTTGGCAATCCCTGGTGCCAAGCGCTGGCATCAGCGGTTGTTCCCGTAGCCAATACCAACATGCCTAATGCAACAAACACTAGTAGAAATCCCTTACCCAATTTATGCATGATTTTTGTCTCCTCCAGATTGAGCTGGCCCTTATGATGTATTTATGAAAAATATCTTGGTAGCCAAACACGCGAACCATCTCGCTGGCTTTTCCACAGATAATTTCAACCGCTTATTATCTCTGAAGTTACCTCATCAACTAACTTGTATGTACCTGCATTAATCTTTTTATCTACAGAAATCATCCCCAATTTGGCCGCATTAGTCACTTCAAAAAATAAGCAATGACACCTGTCGATATTGATTTCTCAGCCAAATTAATTATATACGCTGACATCAATATCCTTCTAATTTTCCCCTTGAATTCACATC
Source organism: Levilactobacillus brevis (assembly GCA_003666485.1). Taxonomy (GTDB): domain Bacteria; phylum Bacillota; class Bacilli; order Lactobacillales; family Lactobacillaceae; genus Levilactobacillus; species Levilactobacillus yiduensis. The sequence goes on along the minus strand of CP032931.1, from coordinate 1,413,103 downwards.
CCCTCTTTTTAACTTTGTCTGGAAGAAATTCAGTGGCGAATTCAGTCTTAATTCTAGCAACAAAAAGTTCAAGCTTTTATCAACAAAACAAAATATTCATCCACTCGTCAGTATCTACAAGATACAGTTAATACCAGCACTTTATACTGCTAATATTAGTAAAGTTTCCTTAAAGTGTCAATATAGTATTTACTAGTACCAACATTTTAGGTACTATTCTGAACCATTCCGTATTAAGGGCGTATTAAGGGTAAATATATGAACATTGATCTATTCAGTGAACGGGCCAACGAGATTACTCATGAGCATTGACCGGTGGACCGTAAAAAACACGACTACCATCATGGCGTCGTGTTTTTGTGTGCACCCATCAAAAAAACACAATCAACTAGCGATTGTGCTCCCTAACAGTCCATCTTCTATACAACCGGTTAATCCTCTTCCGCCCAGTCCTCAATCTCCTGATTCGTCAGGCTGGATGCAAAACGCCGACCTGAATGCCAGCGAATGGCCGGATAGCCGTCACGTAGCTGTTTAACAGCTTCAAAGATTGACGTTTCCCCCGACGTACAGAACGGGTGAACGTCCTTGCCAACCAGATCAATACTATCTAAGAACGTCTCAATTTCCTGTGGAACCGTTGCCCACCAAATGGGAAAACCTAAATAAATCGTCGTTGCCGCTTTGATTGGTGCCGGATCAATGGCCTGAATCGCCGGTCGAACCCGCTCAACGTGTGTCCGGTGATACTCTTGGTTCTGTTGGTCCCGCCAATCTTCAGTCGGTGTATCATGCACCTGCGCATGAATCGCCACGAGCTGTGAACCGGTGGCAATTGCAATCCGCTCCGCAATCGCCTGGGTATGCCCGGTACTCGAAAAGTACAATACAACTGATTGCCCCATGAGTTATTCCCCCCAATTCATAAATAACATCCTAACTTAGTTATACACCATTTGACACAATCTGTTGAGTGTTAGGCCTCGCATTTAATTAATCCATGAGTTTTACTGATTTGTCGTAGACCCGCACGTATTTAAAAATGGCCAGTCCCATCGCTAGGATTAGCCATTCTATCTATACAGCATCAAGCTATTTAACCTGCACGGTCTTCACCGGGGTGACTCGCGAGAAGTGACCGTGGACATAATGACCTACGGCAACGCTAACCTTCTTCGCCTTAGGGGCGTAGACTTTCTTGCTAAACTTGTGTGACTTTAATTTGGCATAACGGTTGCCCTTATACGTCTTGATCCGAGCATAATTGGCCTTTTTGCCTAGTGTTACAGTTCCCTTAACCTTCACGTACCTCTTGGAGGCCGTCTTCTTCGCGGTCAGCTTTGTGATCTTGCTCTTCACTCGAGGAACACTCGTCACTTTATACGGTCGGATGTCGATACTGAAGTATCAAAGGTATTCTGCTTGATTTTTAAATAATTTCTCACTTACTTTAAAATAAGTGATTACAGCCTAAATTATATCGCAAACGAGTACTATTTTCTCTATTATATACAAAATAGAGTCTTTTAATCTCTGTCAAAGATAAGTTTCCTCTATTATGGTTAGCTTTAAACCCACAATAGGAGATAGCAAACCATGCAAACTGCGATTAGTAAATTGGTGAATCAAAAGCGACGCGCCTTAGACTTGACCATTGAACAATTAGCTGAACGAGCTAGTGTTTCTATCAGTTTGATTTCACGCATAGAACGCGGCGAACTAACGAATATCAGCGTGAATAAGTTACAGTCGATTGCGTCAGCGTTAAATCTAACCCTGAGCGACTTTTTCCCCGCGGAACCGTTAACTGGCATCCACACGCTGGACTTAGTTGCCTACCTCAGGTCCCTACCAGAAGACCAGCGTGAGGTCATTTCTGAAAGTATCTTGAAGATTTTACAACTATAGCTGATATTTCTGGACAATAAGCTGGGCAATTTCGTCCAGGGTCCGCTCGCCCGCATAGTGTTGATACTCGGCCACCAAGTCAATCGCACCAGCAGGTAACCTAATCTCAAAAATACGAAACCTGTGATAATCAAGTCGATGACCTGAGCCCCGGTCAATTAGAAATTTCAAATCCTGTAATAGCTGTAGTCTACTCAACAACGGATTATCTGGCTGTGCCATGCGCTAATCACTCCCAAAAAAATAAGCTAACCTCAACCAATTGGTCAAAGTTAGCTTAACGCAGCACCAAAATTAAATACAGACTTGTATTGAAGTGAAAATTAATTTTGGGAACTGGCTTTTTATTTAATCCTGAATTATTCATACCTTTCAAAAAAGTCGTCAGTTTTCATGTTTTTCAAAAACTGACGGCTTTTGATCTTGCTTACTATGTATTGAGACTCTAAATTTTGATGGTATCACCTAACGGTGAGTCATTTTTGAATTTTTGGGTGCACTTATCCCTTGATCGTACAGAATTTTTTTTAATTGGGGCTATTTAATAGCCTGAATACGCTGTAATACCTGATAAAAGAGTCGATGATAAACGTGATGAGAACTCAGTCGTAACTGGATTCGTCGACCGGTAAACACAACGCGGGCAGCGACTTTGAATAAACGGATTCGTAATGTACTAACACGCAATCCGGTCTCTGTTTTAGGTAGGGCTATTTGCTTCATAAAATTGATAATATTGTACGCTAATACACTAACCATCATACGGGCAGCGTTGGCGGTAAACGTTGAACTATCAGTCTTATCAAAGAAGAAGCCCTCTTTGGCTTCCTTGATATAATTCTCCATCTGACCACGCTTATGATACAGTTCAAATGCTGCTTCTACGGTTAAATTTGTCAGATTAGTCACAATAAATTCATGTGAAAAGATCAATTCGCCAGCTACACGAGTTGACTTAACGTATACTTGACGCGGTTTAGGCCACGAAGTGGCCTGATAAGTTGCTGAGTAATAGTGAGTTTCGGTTTCATGCCACTCAGTTGTGTCGCTTATCTGTACAAACTCTTCTGCCAAGTTGTGTAGTCGCTTATTACGTTTGAGGCGAATAATGTAAAAGACATCATCGGCCTCGCAGGTATCATAAACAGCTGGTGTGGCGAACCCGCTATCACCGCGAACCAGAATATCAGTTTCTGGCAATTGGTCTTGATAATGTTTTAATAACGGTTCTAAAAAGGCTTTTATATCTGTGCTGGTATAGGCATTACCAGGCCGTAGGATGGCTTTCATGAGATTACCATCATTATCGATAGCTAGTAATGGATGATACCCCTCCGAGCCATAATGGGCGTTATAGTCAGTAGCTTCTTGATTGCCATAAGTGTCAGAATGGGTTGAATCAATATCAATAATGGTGGTCGTCTGATTAGTTAGCAGTCGAGCTTGATCAATAAGAGCTTGATTTAAAGTCTGGAAGGCGTCCACACCTGCGGAATCGATACGTTGCCAGAAACGGGATATCGTCGCTTGTGAAGCTAAGGCTGGTTTGTCCAATAAAAGTTTAAACAATGGTTCTGCAACCAATGAGGTTGCAGCAGAATCTGTATTATAACCGGCAATGATCTGCAGAACCAACTGCATTAAGATACTTGAATTACTATGTCGGCAGTATTGTCGATGGTCGTTGAACTTCAATAGATTGTCAGCTAAGTTCGTGAACTGAAACTTTGCCATCAGTTCAACACACAAGGTTAGGCCACCATCAGAAGATAATTGACCGCCGGTATGCGATGCTAGAATGTTTTTATTGAAACTAAATGCCATTTCCTGTACAGTTTTCATTATAGAGTCCTCTTCTCTTTATAGTGTCTTTTGGTCGAGTTAACTATACCAGAGCTGAGGCTCTTTTTCTGCACTTAAAAGGTGAAAACGTAAAATTCCCATCAAGCACTTGAATCATGTGTTTGATGGGGATTTTGGAGTTTCTGGTGAATAATTCAGGTTAATTTATATAAATTAATTTTAACATGCGTGTCAAGTCGGTCAAAAAAACGGGTCTGGGACAAAACTCCCGTAAGCACCTAATAACTGACCGTATTGAAATGTAAATTAAAAAGAGATGGCCCGTCTTCGTTTTTTGAGGACGGGCCATCTCTTCCATGCCTTAAGCGGCTATGAGATTGAACTCTTCGTCGCTATCAAGCTTCGATTGATAATTCCATGGTAAATAAGCTTCCAGATCTTCTTTTTTCGCAAAATCTGGGAGTTGTGGCACTTCATTTAATAGGTAAGTCACGTAGTCGCGTGGATTGACGCCATTAGCCTTAGCGGATTCAATTAGCGTCATCCAAATTGCCGTAGCTCCGGCAGGACTAGTACTAAAACATTGTTAAATTAACAAGTAACTTCTCTCTATAAAAAATTTTACTTAACTCGATAATAGTAAGATACAACTGGTTTCTCACCAAATGATTTGTATGCCCACCCGTCATCACGCAAGGCTTGACGCTTCTTGTGGGTGACCCGCTTCAGATGCCAACGCTGACCCATTACATTTCTGCCGATAAATGTATATCCCTTTTTATCTTTCTTAATGTACATTGGTTTCCCGTTAAATGGATTGGTTGAGTGTTTATCTTTCTTGTCGCCAACCATCCAGCCACTACCTTCTACCTTTCCATTTTTGTAGTCGTTCACGCTAAAGGTGTACTTCGTGATTTTAAGTTTCTCAACTCTATTTTTTCCAAGACGAGTTTGCCAAGTTCCGCGCATGGACTTAGGTGCAACTGCCCGTTTAGCTGCCGCGTTAGTTGTCGGCGTGACCACGGTAATGCCCGTAATTGCGAATACTGTTAGTGTGCTGATACAAATTTGCTTAATATTCATCGTTTTCTTCTCCATTTCAAAATTCGTAGGTAAGCTTTCCTAATTCGTAACTTATTCGTTAGACACCGACTTACTTAACTCTCCCCGCGTAATAAGTAAGCTTTAACCATTTATGTTGACCCTCCTTAAAGTGTAGCTTCATCGTCAACTTATGATGCCCCCTCCTGGTAAGAACCATTCGATCGGCCCCTAAGTACCATTTATTGTTTTCTTTCTTAGTTGCTTTGAAATAGTATTTATGATGTCCAATCACTTTATAGCGGATGGAACCATTGTATGAGTTAGATGGATTAAATGGACCGTTTTTCCACCGACCATTAACTTTTCCATACATATCGGTATCTTGAACACTTTTAGTGTAGTGATACTGCATGGCCAAAGCCGAAGTTCCCTTCCCCATATACATATGCCAATATCCACGAACAGCTTTAGGAAAACTCCCATGATGCCAAGCTGACGCGTTCGCAGTCGTCCCACCGGCCAAGCCAAAGGTCGTAGCCAGTACTAGTAATAACCACATTTTTCTCATATCTTTCCTCCTTTATTTATTTAATTCACAATGTTATCGAATAACCACCGCCCGCGCATGCCGGTTCTTATACACAGACATGACTTTCTTAGTGGCGAACCACTTAGTCTTGCCTGGCCAACTTTGCTTCATATAGGGATCTGCGACCAAGAAATGCCCCTTCTGATAGCCAACCAATGCCAAGACGTGATACGGGCGATAACTATCCATATTCCACGCACCAGAGAAAACCACCGCATTACCATGCTTTACTTCACTAATGAGCTGATTCTTTGAAGCTCCCGTGATGTTTGCCACCTCTTTATCATAGGTCTGCGCATATTTAATCAATGGCTTAGGATAGATTGTCCATACGACTCCCTTAGGACTGTCCTTGTAAGGATTTCCTACAAATCCCTTATTCGGGTCATTCTTACTCTTAGGCATGTCAGTAATGATCTTCTTGAGACTTGTATTCAATGCAATCCCTTTTACAGACAGTGCCATCTTGAGACTTGCTGCTTCACAAGCAGTAGAATGATACACAAATAACTGACGATAATAATGTAAATTTAACCAAACTTCTCTTTTTCATTAAACCGCTCCTCACTTAAACTCAATGCAAATACCCCCGTTAAAGTTCTCCAACAAAATCCAACAAGTAATTATGCAACGTTTTCAACCTATTAATGTCAGATGACCTTGCACTAATTCTATGATTTCGTCCAGATGAAGTTTCAAACATAAGACATCCATACGTCCCCTTCTTAAACCATGCGTATACCCTGTAGACACCAATTCCCAATAATACTATTCCAACCAAACTAACCATCCCTGATATACCAAAGAACAGGACTACAAGAGCTATTAGAATACTCCAGACACTTCCTTTGGGAAAAGGAGTTCTAAAAAAGCTGAAGATCAATAGCATTAACTTTTCTCAAAGGGATGCTTCCATCATCAAACTGAATAAATCTATCAGTTACTTGAATTATTTGTTCATGTCCATCAGCACCTAGAATTCTATCATTATAAAATTGTTTATCCACGTATTTTGACCCCCTGTAATATTAAATCCATTACGTTTAAGTACTTGAATGTAGTATCAAGACATACCTAACTTAAACAAACAAAATTATACCACATGAAAATCACATTATTAAATCAACTCAATATAAGTATGAACTGATTTAATTAATATAAGTTGTTAAACATTGCACTAAAAGTACCTATATTCAGGATATCAACATCACTATATAGTGGGGTACTGTGAACATGGATATTAATTTCGTTATTGGAGAAAACATTAGAGCCAGACGTAAACAATTAGGTCTAAGCCAAGAAAAACTGGCAGAATATAGTCATCTTTCCACTAACTTCATTTCAAGACTAGAACACACCAATCATCAAAATATAAGCATTCAAAAACTCAATCAGAACGCTCATGCACTTGATACTGACGTTTCACAACTATTAACAAACACAAGTACTGAACAAGATTCTGCTTCACTTCCACCCAATGTAAATTATTTGCTTAAACAGCTTGGAAATATGAATCCAAGTAAGGCCAATAGATTCGCAAAACATTTTTCAGACATTCTAAATGAAATATAAAAAGTGCCTCGTATTTTTCATATTGATCTTCTCCTTTAAATTACTTTTGCAATGGAGCATCTGAAGAGATGATCACAACGTATGCTTCATTTTCACCATTGATGTTCTTTCGACTAGAAGTTCCAACAGCATAATACTTTAAATCATTATTCAATAACATGTCTTTATGACCATCACCATTAGGTTCATCATAAGTAATCATACTATATAGTCCGTTGACCAATCCACTCTCAATTGAATCATCAGTAATCTTTCCATATCCATCTTTGAGGTCTCCTAATTCACCAACTGATTCATTAGAATGAGTTAACATCGAATTTTTCCAAGGATTATTAAGAAAACCTAGATCATTTTCAACTTTATTGAACATTGGCATCTTAGTAGATGAATTTGGATAATAGACAAATTCATCTGTATCAGGATTTGTATAATGACTTTGATTATCTAATTTAGCTAACTGTTCAGCACGAATATCAGCAACTTGTTGATCACCACTATCATGAATCCAAACTGGAACTCCAGCCTTAGCACGCTCACTATTCACAAAACTGATGAATTTACTCTTGGCAATATCTACACCTTTTGAATAACTATAAGATTTGATATTCTTATCAGGATTATCTTGAGAAACAATTGAATCAATGTAGTCTTGACCTTCTAATTGTTGTTGGTTATCATTTGCTGTTGAATTGTCCTTATTACTCTTCTTGTATTTCTTCAGATTAGAATTATGAATCCAACCACTCTTTTTAGAATGACTGATATCTTTTACGTATAGATAACGAGAATTATACGCCTTACCACTCTTCTTGTGCTTACGGACAGTTTCTTGTTTTGTCACATACAACTTATCTTTCTTGATCTTCTTAAGTGTGGTCCGCTTCTTAGAAAGATTTGCTTTACTATAAACTGGACCATTATGTTTATAGGAAACTCGATACTTCTTTAGTTTCTTAGTCTTAATAACTTTATACTTCTTAGCAGCCATAACTGTTGTTGTGGCTGTTTCATTTACAGCGGTAAATCCAACTCCTAAAGATAACGCAGCAACCGAAATCAATAACGATTTCTTCAGTCTTTTGTTCATATTGACCTTCTCCTTTAAGTATTTTCACCCCTGATTAGGTGAATTATATAACTGACTCAGTTGAACCTTCGTGTATGCTGTTCTTCAAATACTACCCCACAATATAAAAGCCTATGACTGCCCCATACATGGCGTATGAACTCTACAGCCTAGTCTCTAACCACATTCCTTTAATAAAGCTTTCATACTCAAATAAGGGATAACAGAGGCCTTTAGGGCTCATGAATTGTCTTCTTACATATTCACTGCTAAAGTCAATTGTATTAATATTTTTCAAACAATATCATACAAACAAAATTATACCACACCGCAAGCAATTATATTCAAAAAAATCGAATATATATGTTCGATTTCAATCAGGTACTATAAGTTGTTAAATAGTGTATTGAAAGCAACTATATTCAAGATATACACATCAATTTATAGTGGGGTATTGCGAATATGGATATTAACCTTATCATTGGGGAGAACATTCGAGCTAGACGAAAGGTGTTGGGATTAAGCCAAGAAAAATTAGCAGAATATAGTCACCTCTCCACTAACTTCATCTCAAGATTAGAACATACGAATCATCAAAATATTAGTGTTCAGAAGTTAAATCAAATCGCTCAAACACTTGATACCGATGTCTCTCAGTTGTTAAAAAGTACAGATGTCGAAAACATAACCCCAGAGCTTCCACCCAACGTAAATTATTTGCTTAAACAATTTGAGAACATGAATCCAGTTAAGGCCGACAAAATTGCAAAATCCTTTTCCGACATTCTAAATGAAATATAAAAAATGCTTCGTATCAAAATAAACGATACGAAGCATTTTTACGTCGACATTGGTTTGTCTTTGGCAAACATTTGGCAAACAACTATGTCGTTTTATCTATCTTTTCGGTGTATTAACACCCAGTAGAATCCTTGATTCTCAACAATCTCTATCTAAGTGGGATATAAAATCTATTCCCATTCAATAGTCGAAGGCGGCTTACTCGTAACATCATAAAGGATGCGGTTTACATGATCCACTTCATTTACGATACGGACAGAAATGTCCTGCAAGACGTCCCACGGAATGCGGGCGAAGTCGGCGGTCATGCCGTCGATGGATGTTACGGCACGGATGCCGACTGCGTAGTCGTAGGTCCGGCCGTCGCCCATGACACCGACACTCTTGATGTTTGGTAAGACCGTAAAGTATTGCCAGATATCGCGGTCGAGGCCGGCCTTTTTGATTTCTTCCCGCAAGATCAAGTCACTATCGCGAACGATTTGTAACTTCTCTGGGGTGATTTCGCCTAAGACCCGAATGCCCAAACCAGGACCCGGGAACGGTTGCCGCCAAACCAAGTCGCTTGGCATCCCCAGCTTTTCGCCCAGTTCCCGCGCCTCATCCTTGAACAAGGAGCGCAGTGGTTCGATCAATTGGAAGTGCATGTCTTCTGGCAACCCACCCACGTTATGGTGAGACTTGATGGTTTGCGCCGTGTCCGTCCCACTTTCGATTACGTCGGTGTAGAGCGTCCCTTGGGCCAAGAAGTCGATACCATCGAGCTTTTGGGCCTCGTCGTTAAAGACTTGGATGAACTCGTTGCCGATGATCTTCCGCTTCTTTTCGGGCTCCGTGACGCCAGCCAGCTTGCTCAAGAAACGTTCCTGAGCATCCACCTTGACGATGTTCAAGCCGAACTTGCCTTCCAGGCTGTCCATGACTTGCTTGGCTTCACCCTTACGCAACAGGCCATGATCAACGAAGATGCTGGTCAGTTGCGTCCCAATGGCCTTGTGCAAGAGCACGCCCACGACGGAGGAATCGACCCCACCGGACAGACCGAGGAGTACGCGCTTGTTACCGACCGTTTCACGGATGTGTTCGATCTGCAGATCAATGAAGTCATCCATTGACCAGTTGGCTTCTGCGTGGCAGACGTCAAAGGCAAAGTGCTTCAAGATGTCGTTACCAAATTCCGTGTTGCGGACTTCCGCGTGGAATTGGATCCCGTAGAAGTTCCGGTCAACGTCTTGCATGGCAGAAATCGGGCAATTTTCGCTCGTTGCCACGCGTTCGAACCCATCCGGCACTTGGGTGACCAAGTCACCGTGGCTCATCCACACCGTTTGTTCCTTGGGTGTGCCGGCAAAGAGCTTGGCGTCATCACTTAACACGGTGATGTCCGCGCGGCCGTATTCCCGGTTATCGGCGGATTCAACTTTCCCACCGGTCAAGCTGTGAGCCATCAGTTGCATCCCATAACAGATGCCCAAGATTGGAATTCCCAGCTTGAAGATCTCAGGGTCGACGTTAAAGGCCGAGCTATCGTACACACTGTTTGGTCCCCCGGAGAAGATGATCCCCTTGGGGCCCCAAGCCTTGATCTCGGCGGCACTCATGGTGTGCGCCTTTAATTCAGAGTAAACGCCCATGTCACGAATCCGGCGCGTAATCAATTGATTGTATTGACTTCCGAAGTCCAAGACGATAATTTTATCGAATTTGGACATATCAACGTTTGCCAAGCCATTCACCCTTTCTTTTCTTTTCAACATTGGTTATATCATACAGATTTCTGCCACGCTGGTCAATGCCATTTGGCCCAAATCGCACCAGAATCAGTTCACCCGGTTAGTTAATTTGGGGCGTCAGCTTTAAGCGTAAATGGTAGTACGTCTGCCGGTCCAAACGCCGACGGGCAGTGGCCACGAAGCCAAATTCGGTGGCCAGACTGGCCAGGGCACTCCCCGGGCGGACGTCCATCCCAATGACGGGTGCCCCGCTCAACCGGGCGCGGTGAATCGCGTCGCCCAGCAGCCATTCATCGAACCATTTCTGCTGGTAGGTCTTGCCCTTAGAGCGGTTACGGACCGTTAACAAGTCCAAATACCACTCGTCTGGTAAGGCCCGTGGGGTCACCACGTCCTGTTGGGGCGGCGTCAGCTGTTGGCGGGCAAATAAATTGGCCCACCGGTTATCCAGCGTGGCCTCGACCGCAGCCGGGTAGCCATACGCCACGCCCACCGCGACACCTTGGTTTTGGTACACCCGCGCCTGCGGATAGCCGTAGCGAAAGGCCGGCTGATGGTAGCCGACAAATAACATTTGTGAGAGTTGTTCCTTACTGACGCGGCGTAACCGGCGCAGCTGTCGCCGTTCCAGTTCATGGAGCACCAACAGCGCCACGGCATCCGCATCAACGCGCGTCGCATCCCGCAGCATGGTTCCACCCCCTAGTATTTCCGCAGCAACAACCGATCAATGCGGTGATGGAACGTCTTATGCAGAATCATATCCGCCCGGTTGCGCGTCGGTAAAATGTATTCTTCCAAATTCTTCAGGTCAATGTCGCGCCAGACCTGCTTGCCCTTGGCAATGGCCTCGGCGTGGTCGACGATGGTATACGGATAATAGTAGTTGGTCGGGTCCTGAAAGGCCGTCTCTAGCAACAACTCAAACCGTTCCAAGAACCAGCTCTCAATCAGCGTCGGGTCAGCGTCGACGTACAACGAAAAGTCCGTGAAATCACTGACATAAATTTGTTCATTGGTCGGCAATTGCAAGGTATTGATCCCCTCAACGATCAAGACGTCCGGGTGCACGATGTACTCGAACTGGTCTGGCACGATATCGTAGACCTTGTGGGAGTATACGGGGGCCTTAATCAGCTCCTGGCCGGCCTTAACGTCGTTTAAGAACTGAATCAAGGCTGACATGTCATAACTCTCCGGGAAGCCCTTACGCGCCATGAGATTGCGTTTTTTCAGCTCCTCATTGCTGTACAGGAAGCCATCGGTCGTAATCAGCTGAATGCGTTTGCCCTCAAAATAGTGATTCAACAAGACTTCCAGTAGCCGGGCCACGGTACTCTTGCCGACCGCCACACTCCCAGCAATACCAATGATGAAGGGCACTCGCCGCGGCCGCTGCTGCAAGAAACTGGCCTTGTCGCGCTGGAGCTGGCGATAGTGGTCGAATTCTAAGTGTAATAAATGCACCAGCGGAATGTACACGTCTTGAACATCTTGCAGGGAAATGCGGTCGTTAAACGCTTTGATCTGCCGCAAACTCTCCTGGGTCAGCGGCAACGTCGCGTCATCGGAAAACGCCCGCCACTGCGCCCGGGTAAATGCATTGTAATTGATGGGATCACTCATGGAGACACCTCTACTTTGATTTCTAAGTACACAGCGTTGTGGCCCCCGCCCGCGCCGGCAAACTCACGGCGCCGCGATTTGTTGTGGTCCACAACCTCTGACACAATTAAGTCCTATTATACCGCAGATAAGGCTACGGCCAAATAAGTTTTCTGCGGCGGACGATTGTGGTTACTGGCCGCCTACCGTTCGTCAACTATGGGACTGGAACGCGGTGGGCGGACCGGTCGAGCCACAGTGCGGTCTCGCCCTCGCTTTGAGCCGAAATGCACGTCTCAAAGACGCCAGTTTCCTAAGCGCCATGGCCCGCGCCGCTAAGGGAACTCCCACGGCTGAGCCCATAGTTGACGAACTCTCGGCTACGATTGGTGATTGCCAAGCTAATTTGGCTATCCCTACCGTTATACTGTTCCAGGGGAATATGTGACTACCACTAACCAGTGAATTTCTTGACGAGTCAATGACTCTAGCTAGCTTGATGGTCAACAATAGTGTCAGCTTCGCGCTAACGTACAGAACCTTTAGCCGCTACTACACAAAAGGAGTAGCCCGGTCACTGACAAACGTGACTAGTAGCTACTCCTTGAGACTCGTTAAGGTTCAAGCGACTCGTATTAGCGGTCACACACCCCAGAGACGGGCACGACTCCTGATGTCAGCCTAAACCATCTCATACTCATTTTCTGGGACATCCGCCAGCAACGGTGACAGCTCGCCCACGCCGATTACGCTCAAGCGGTGCATGGCCCGTGAGCAAATCGTGTAGAGCAACTGCCGTTCGTCTTCGGCGTGGTAACGACTGGCCGAAGCGTGCCAGACGATGACGCCGTCGAATTCCAGTCCCTTGGCCAGGAAGGACGGCACCACGATGGTCCCTGGTGACAGCCGCTGGTTTTCGGATTGAATCAGCGTCACGGCGACCCCGGCGTCCTTCAGGCGCTGCGTCAACTCACGGCAATCCGCCAGGTCCTTGCCGATGATGGCCGTCGTTTCGTCCTCTTCTTCGTTTTGCTTGATCTGGGCAATCACCTTTTGCAGGGCCGCTTCTTCGTTTTCCGCGACCGCCATGGTTGGCAGTTCCCCTTCCCGAGCGAAGGCCGTGACCGCCTCACCGTTCTTCAAGATGTGCTTGGTGAAGTCGGTGACCTGTTGCGTCGACCGGTACGACTGGGTCAACTGAACGACCCGTGTCTTGTCAGGATCGAACATGGTACTCAATTCCTGCAGCAGCGTACGGCTATTTTCTTTGGTGAAAATGGCCTGGTTCAAGTCACCCAACATGGTGAAACGCGCCCGCGGGAAGCTGAACTTCAGGAAGGCCAGTTGAAAGGCGTTGTAGTCCTGAATTTCATCCATGAAGACGTAGCGCATGTCGCGTTCGCCGGATTTCCCGGTCATCTTGTCGTACAAATACAGGTACGGCGTGGTGTCGACCAGTTGCATCCGGTGGTCGCGTAACTTGGCCACAGATTCTTCCACGCTGGCGTTCCAGTCGGCCGCCGTGATGTGATACTCACTGAGGTCAATGCGGTTCGGCATATCGCGCAGCATGTGAACGTATTGGTTATTGATACTTAGGAACCGCGCCCGCACAATGGCCTTACGAATCGGTTCGAAGGCCTTCATGACGATCTTGCGCGACAGGAATTGCGTTTCCTTTTCGGACGAGTCGAATTCCCGTGGGTCATCCCCGTAGAGCGAATCCAACTCTTCCTTACTCAGGTCCTGGATGGCGTCTTCCACCCAGCGCGTCTTCATTTCACTACTGATGCGCCGGTTCAAAATGCGAATCAGGGCTTCTTTGGTAGCCTGCAGGCGGTTCCCCAAGTGGTAGTTGCGGTTGAAGCTGTAGTAAATTTCTTGAATTTTTTCTTTAGTGATGAAAATCTCACCCTGGAACTTGATATTCCGGAAGACCATATCGGTGCTTTCCAAATGGTCCGCATAGGCCGTCACGGCATCGAAAAATGCCAGGCTGCCCTTCATCTGGTTGATCTTCTTTTGTGCGGGCGTGTTGGTCTCGCCAAAGCGTTGGGCCAACGTTTCCACTTCAATCTTCGGTAAGCGACGACCCGCGTACTGGTAGTAGGTCATCTGGACCATGTTGTGCTCGCCCAATTCTGGGAGCACCTGGTCGATATAGTCGTTGAATAATTGGTTCGGCGAGAAGAGCATGACCTGACCCGCGTTCAAATGGCCCCGGTAGCGGTACAGCAGGAAGGCGACCCGTTGTAAAATAGCCGCCGTCTTCCCGGAACCCGCGGCCCCCTGCACGAACAGGAGGTCCGAACCGGTGTCCCGAATGATTTGGTTTTGTTCCTTTTGAATCGTGGTGACGATGCTCTTCATCTTGGTATCAGAATGTTCACTCAACGCGGACAGGAGCATTTGGTCCGTCACGGTTTGGTCGGTATCGTAGAGGGTCACGATCGTCCCGTCTTCGATTTGAAATTGCCGTTTTAATTTCACATCCACAGTCTGTTCGCCATCGGGTGTCTGGTAGCTGACATTGCCCAGTTCACCGTCGTAATAGATACTCGAAATGGGTGCCCGCCAGTCGTAGATCAGGAAATGGTCTGGCGAATCGGAAAATGAGCCCAGCCCAATGTAAATGGTCTCGACCTTGGCCTTGGGGCCCTCTTGAAAATCGATTCGGGCGAAATAAGCCTTCTTCTCCAGTCGCTGCAACGTACTCAGTTCCGTGGTGGCGTGTTGCCAACTGTTCTGCCGTTCAGCCAACAACTGTTGCTGCTGCCGCACGGACAGGGCTGTTTCCAGCAAGCCTTCGTAACTATCCGTCTTGATGCGCAAATCGTTGACGAAGTTCTTGCGGATCCCGGCTTCGTCACTTTCGGCAACGTCGATCCGTTCCTTAGCTTCCTTTTCGGCGGTCTTGATCTTTGCGACCACCGCGTCTAAATGTTCTTGCTCGTGGGCCTTGATTGAATCTGGCAAGCCAATCCCTCCTCAAATAACTGGGCAAACTACCCTGCTGCGAATTATCAGTCTTGTGCTAACCTTTCACCGTTCTGTCACGGTTGGTTACACTGTCCGTGCTGGCCGCCTTGCCGTTCGCGCGAGCCAGTCGCCTACGGCTGCCAGGGGTTCCGCCTGCTATGGGGGACACCTTCAGCCTGAGAAACGGGCTTCCGGTTCGCTTCAAAGCCTCGCCAAACCCGCGAGTCTTCGAAGTCGCCCCACGCTGTAGGCTGGTAAAAAACACCAGCCAACACCGTCGACACAGCTGGCTACACTCCTGGCCTCCTCCGGCACGATTGTGGCTCACCACAACACAGTAGCCAACTCTCACAATTCACGCCAGCGTTGGTGGTGATCACTACCGGAGCCGATAGTTCGCTAGGTATGAGTTCAGCCGTGGGAGTTTCCTAAGTAGCGGTCTTTGCTGGTTAGGAAACTGGCAGCTTGGAGACGCGATTTACCGGCTCCAAGCTGAGGGTCGAGACCGCACTTTGGCTCGGCCCGTCCGCCCACAGCGTTCCGACTCATATCTAGCGAACGGCAAGGCGCCCAGTACTGACTACGTTGCCAATTACAATGTGCAATCAATGGTGGCGGTAACAGGTTTTAGCACAATAATTCGACTTACTATTCTACACTCATTCAGCCTATAAATAAAGTAAAGTGCCCGTCGTCAAATCACTTATTTACCAGCATCTTTGCTATAATGGAGGGGACTTTTTGCGGGGGTGATTCTATGGATCAATTTTCCTTATTAATTATTTTAACTGCCGCCCTGGTGACGCCGTTAGTGATGGCCAAATTCAAGCTGACCGTCCTGCCGACCGCCGTGGTGGAGATTCTCGTGGGTATCCTGTTAGGGCCCAGTGTGCTCAACGTTGTTCACGCCAATTCGACGCTGTCCTTACTGTCGAACACCGGCGTGATCTTCCTGCTGTTCTTGAGTGGGATGGAGATCGACTTTAGTCTGTTCAACCGGCGTAAGAAACCGCAGACGCCCCTGGCCGCCAAGGTGGCTGGTAGTGCGCCGAAGTATTCGCCAGTCTTTCTGGCGGTCACCAGCTACGTGGCCATCATGGTCACGTCCCTGCTACTCGGCTTCATTTGCCAATGGACTGGGCTGTTCAAGGATCCGTGGTTAGCAGCCATCATCTTCATGACCATTTCGTTAGGCATCGTGATTGCCACACTCAAGGAAAAGGAACTGTTAAGCAAACCCTTTGGCCAGACCGTCTTGTTGATTGCTGCTCTGGGTGAAATCGTGCCGCTGTTTTCCCTGACCGTCTACGCATCAATCTTTGGCAACAACAGCCAATCCCTATGGCTGCTGTTACTGGTCTTCCTGGCGGCCGGTGTGTTATTCCGCCGGTTCAAGCCATTCTTTACCTTCTTTGAAAGCATCAACAAGTCCACGACCCAACTGGACATTCGCCTGGCCTTCTTCCTGATCTTCAGCCTGGTGGTCATCGCCGAATCCGTGGGAGCCGAGGGTATTCTGGGTGCCTTCGTGGCCGGCATCGTGATGAAATTGCTGCAACCGCACGAGGACACCATGGTCCGACTCGACGGCATCGGCTACGGCTTTTTCATCCCCATCTTCTTCATGATGAGCGGCGCCGAGTTGAACCTGCGCACCCTGCTGGCCGACCCGGCAACCCTGTTGCTGATTCCCGCCTTCTTCGTGGCCTACCTGTTGGCCAAGGCGGCCGTTTACTTCGTGCTACGCTTACGTTTCAAACGGGGCAACGCCTTTGCCGGCACCGCCATTTCCGCTGCGACCATCACCATGGTCCTGGCTGTCTTGCAGGTCGCCAAATCCATGAAGGTCGTCACCAGCCAACAATCCGGTGCCTTTCTGCTGGCCGCCATTTTGACCTGTGTCCTGGGTCCACTGCTGTTTAACACGGGCTATTCCGCCGAAGCCGAGGACCTGAAGAAATCGACGGTCCACTTCATCGGCACCAACTTGCTCACGGTGCCCGTCGCCCAACAGTTGGCCAAGAGCTGGTACGATATCACCATGTACACCGACAAACCGGCTAATTTCAAAACGTACAACTCGGAGGTCAATGCGAAACTATTGGATTCCTTAGATGCCGATTACGTCGAGGATCAAAACGCCTTCGATGCCGACATCGTGGTCTTGGGACATTTCAACGCCACCAAGAACTACGAGTTGGCCAAGGCGGCTAAAGCCTATGGGGTCAAACGCGTCATCGTGCGCTTCGAGGACCGCAACGTCTTGGACGCCCGTGAAGACGAGCTGACCGACCTGGGCATCGAGGTCTACAACACGCCAAACGTCAACATTGCCATGCTTCGGAGCCTGATCGAGGCACCAACGACACTGCGCCTACTGACGTCCTCGACCTCGGCCGTCTACGAAGTGGCCCTGCGCAACCGCCGTTACACGGAACAGGAGATTCACAGCCTGCCGTTCGTGCAAGACATCACCATCAGTCAGATTTTCCGCGAAGGCCATTTTGTCCGGCCAACCGGCAGTACCACCTTAAAATTCAATGACCGCATCATTTTCACCAGTAGTCCCGAAACCGCTCGTGAAATTCGGCGCGAACTAGGCATTCTGAATTAGAACTGTTACACTGGTGAAGACCGTTAAAACGGTAAGATCCTTATGAGAGTGGGAAAAAAGGCGATTAGCTGGCGAGCATTAAGGCTGATAATCAAATAATTCTGAACTTGGATTGTTTGATTATTAGTTTTAAGCGGAACCAGCTGCCTTTTGTCCCAGGTTTCAACACCAGATATCCGGAGACACAAAGGGTCCGAAAATTTTGTCCCAGACCCGCGTATTTTGGTTTTAAGCAAAGGAGAGATTGAGTGATGGCAACAGTTGAACTTTATTTGGTGCGTCACGGCCAAACGTATTTGAACAAGTACCACCGGATCCAAGGCTGGTCCGACTCCCCACTGACCGCGAAGGGAATCGCCGATGCCAAGCGTGCCGGCGAGCGGTTAGCGCACGTGAAATTTGCGGCCGCCTACGCCAGTGATACTACGCGGACCCAAAACACGGCCAAGAACATCTTAGCCGCCAACCAAGCCCCCGTATCACTGACCACGGAACCCGCCTTCCGCGAAGAAAACTTTGGTTACTTCGAAGGACTCGACACTGGCTTCACCTGGCACACGCTGGGCACACCGGTGGGCCTGGACTCTTTCAACGCCATGATTGCCAAATTGACGATTGAAAAGACCAAGGACATGTTCCACGCCCAAGATCCATTTGGCGACGCGGAAGACAATGACGCTTTCTGGGCGCGCGTTCAACCCGGTTTGGACCGCGCAATCGTGGCAGCCAGTGACGGCGACCGCCTGTTGATTGCGACCCACAGTACGACCATCCGCAGCATCGTGTCCAAGTACTCGGACATCGACGTTTCCGTACCGGTCGACAACGGCAGTATCACGAAGATCACCGTGACCGATGGTAAATACAAAGTTAATGATTACAACAACACGACGGGTAAAGTGAAATAGCCTAGCCATTGCTGGCAACGAGATTGGGGCGCGTCCCTGGTCTCGTTTTTTTGAGGACTCACTATTACTAACGAAACTTTCTGGTGATTTGTAACCCCTCCAGAACTTTTTTTTACGAAACTTTTAGAATCATAGGTACTGTCGCCTATAATTATTTTTGTTAAGCCTTCTGTTTAGTCTCCCGCCAAGAATGTGCTATATTAAGCATAGCAAAAGCCGGCGCTAGAACACCGGCCTTGCAAACCGCTTTATGAGCGGAGACAGTTACGACAAATGGGAGTCGCCCGACTATCAAAGTTGTGAGGGGCGGCTTTTTTAATTACTTTCTATTATGATGGCAATCGATTAAAATCATCAACGCGGCGAATACCAGCGCTAGCCGACCCCACGCACAAAAGTACCTTCCCCAGAACAACCGGGAAGGTACTTTTTTAATCTCTCAATTTTTAACTGGCAGTTTATCAACGGCCACAGGACACAGGCAATTACTCACGCCTGAAACCCGGCAAAGAGATCCGCAAAGGCGCTGTCGGCGCGGTAGAACACCGGTGGCATCCCCACTGGTGCGGCAACCGTGACCGTTTGCTGGCCGTCGAAGCGCTCACCGCTCCACAGATGGAGCCACTCGCCGCCGGGCAGATAGAGCTCGCGGGTCGTTTGGTTCGGCGCTAAGACTGGTGCCACCAACAGGTCACTGCCCAGCGTGTAACTGGTCTGGTTCTCCCAGGTCTGGGCGTCTTCTTCATCGCTCAAGACCAGCGGCCGCATCACGGGAAGCCCAGTCGCGGTATTTTCCTGCATGACTGCACGCAAGTACGGCGCCAATTGTTGGTGCACGCGCGTCAGCCAAGCGACCTGGCGCATCGTCGCCGTGTCGTCATAGTACTGGAAATTTTCACTCGGCCGATTCCCCTCATGCGTGCGCATGACTGGGGTAAAAGCACCGAGTTCTAGCCACCGCAACCACAGTTCCTTGGTCCGGTCGTTGCCAAACAGGCTGGTGTAACCCCCGATATCCGGGTGATTCAACCCGCTACCGGTCAAGCCCGCCGTCAGCATGCCCGTCAGCGCGGATGGCAAGCCATCGTCTGGCGTCCAGTCGACGCTTTGGTCACCGGCCCACAACAGGGGTGCGTACCCCTGGCTGCCAGCGCCACCAGCGCGGAAGAACGGCACGACCTCGCCCAATTTGCCCGTATGCTCGAGGGCATCCCGGTTGAGCTTAGCCCAAAGCACGGGCCATTGGTTGTGCGCCAGCATGGGGTCGGCCTTGCCGTAGAGCTGGACGTCCGTCGGCAAGTACTCACCGAAATCAGCCATCCACCCACTCATGTCAAAGTCGATCAACCGCTCTTCGACGATGCCTTGATACCAGCTGTAGGCTGCGGGATTCAAGAGGTCCACGACCCCACAATTGAATTCGCCAAAGTCGACCAGATAGACGCTACCATCGGCCTGAGTAGCCAGGTAACCGGCATCCCGTGCCGTCGCAAAGAGCGGTCCGTCATCGACCACGTAAGGATTGATGTAGCCCAGGAAACGAATCCCCTGTTGCCGCCACTCCTTGATCAATTGGTCCAAGCCGGGATAAAAGTCCTGGTCCCAGTGCCAATCCCAGTGGAGGCGTTTGCCAAAGCTCGTGATCAACGGGCCTTCCCAGTCCTGGAGCCAGACACCGGCCACGTTGATGCCGGCGCGCTGGGCAGCCGCGACACGTTGCCGAACCACTTCGGTACCGCCCTGTAGGCCCAGCACGATACCGTCACCCAGCCATTCTGGCAAGACTGGTTGGGTACCGAACCAGTCTTTGGTCAGCCGCACCAGCCCGGTCATTGTCGGGGCTGAGGCCAGCCAAACGGCGGTCGGAATCGCCCAGGCACTGAGCTCGGTGTAGCGCTGATCCGTGAAGTCCAGTACCGCGTAAGCCGTCGTGTCCAAATGTACCAGCTGATGGCGACTCGTCAGATACGTTGCCTGCGGGAAGTTCGAGGTGTAATAGTCCCCACCCCCACCGTTGTTGCGGTCCGCCGCCTGCGTAATGGCCGTTTGTTTGTTGCGGCCAACCCCCGGTTCGGAGGTCCAGATAGGGAATTTCCGCCCGGCCAAGTTGAGGTAGCTCATTTGCTCGCCCCCACCGTAGAACCGGGGGTCTAGAATTTTTGGTGTTGGAAAGTATTTCCATTCCAAAAGTACTAGGCCCTTTTTGATAACAAAAAAAGGCATCTAAGCCTCCCTAGTGCTATGCTTTAAGCGACGAAACTCAAGATAAGCGGGGTAGGAATAGATGTCTCAACTGGATAATACACTTAAATTACTGGGAATTACAGACACAAACATTCAGGTGTTCGGTACTCGTGAGGAATTTCATGGTCGGGGCTCGGGTCGCAAAAAGTATTTGGTCATCCAGGCAGAGCTTACCTACACACTCAGGCGCTGTCCCAGCTGTGGATACAATACGTTGCACCCTAACGGACACAAGCTCACTCATGTCCACATTGCAGGACCCATGGACCGGCCCGTAATTCTAGAGCTAAACAAGCAACGCTGGCGTTGTAGTAACTGCCATAGCACTTGTACGGCCACCACTCCAGTGGTATCAACCAACCACGCCATCGGTCACGGACTAGCGACTCATGTGCTGAAGCTAGCCAGTAAATCACTCCCGGCTAAGACTATCGCCAGTCTCACCGGTATTTCGACAAACTCAGTTCAGCGTATTTTGACGGCTAATATTCATCCACACGCGAGCCGCCGGTTACCGATTAATCTATGCTTTGATGAATTCCGTTCCACGCACGGCTCCATGTCGTTTATTTGCATTGACGCCGACACTCACAAATCAGTTAAAGTACTTAGCGACCGCCTTAATAGAACCATCAAACAGTTCTTTCTTAGTCAGTACAGCACCGCAGAACGGACCGCGGTTCAACGCGTCATCATGGACATGAACGCCTCCTATCAGGCATTCGTGCACGAACTATTCCCTAACGCCGAACTCATTATTGATCGGTTCCACATTATTCAATTAATGGGCCGGACGATGGATACCATTCGCACTCAATGTTTAAAGCAACTCGACAAGCATTCGCGGGAATATAAAGTACTGAAATCACTATGGCGCCTATTCCACAAGGCCAACCCTGACGCACAAAAGAGCCGCTACCTCTTCGGCCTGAATGAGTACTTGACCGAACAGAACGCTATTGATATTGGAACCGATGCGTTTCCGGCCTTCAAAACAGCTTATGAAACCTACATCGATCTCCACGATGCTTTGATGGGGCGTCACGCTGATGAACTCAAGAATATCATCACTAACTATCAGCCTAACGGCACGCACCTAGATACGGCCATGCATACCCTACGAAAGAATCTTAATGGAGTAATTAACGCCGCCAAATCGTCCTACTCTAACGGACCGATAGACTGGGCATCAACCGTAAGATCAAGGAGCTCAAACGTGCTTGTTATGGCTTATCCAATCAGGCCAATATGTTCACACGCGTCTACCAGCTGATTGCCTAGATTATCTACCACAATAACGTCACGATGGTAGGCTTATTTGTTATGCCTTCAAGTACGATATTCAGACAACACACCAGATTAAACGCCGCAACTAATAAAACAACAAAAAAGATCTCCCACACGAGGAGATCTCCAAAGGATAGAAACTATCCTTCAACACCATTTGACAAACTTCCAGAACCGGTCGCTGGGTTCGGCCACTAGTCGCAACCAGAAGCGGTTGAGGTTCGCTGCCAACGCCGTGAATTGTAGACGCCAGGCCTGATTCACGTAACGGAGCGTCACCCGCAGATAACTGGGGCTATCGCTAGTCGGGGCCAGTTCCAAGGTCGCCGAGTTCGTGGTGTGGGCGAATTTTTTAACGTGGGGCAAATCGATCCGTTCCACCTGTGTATCGTGGAGCTGGAAGTTCCCCTGATTCATTTTGACTTGGCTCTGCCCTTCCCCGACCGCAATCGCCGGGTGTTGGGGCGTGCTGTGCAGACTGGCATCCGGCTGATGAGCCCAACGTAAGGACCAATCCGCCGTCACCGCTGCATCGCGCACGCTCAGGTGATCACCGTCTAAACAGATTTGCATGCCTAACCTCCTAGTATTGGGTCACGGGTAACCGGAGCCATTGCCCCAACCACTTGATGGCCGTGGTGTAGTCACCGTAGACCAGCGCAAAATGCGATTCGGCACCACTTTGGGCCAGGTCGTTGACCAATTCGGTGATTGGTAAGTCGACCTGCACCTTGCCGGAGAAGCCGTTGTATTGGTTCTCAACGGGCAAGGCTTTCCCGTGAATGCTGATCAAATGGTAGCCGTCCGTATCGTAATGGACCCGTAGTAACGTGACCTCGCCGGGCTTCAAGGAGCCATCGACACTCACGCCGATTTTGCGGTTCGGGTGAACGCCCGCCGTAGCCGGATAATCCGGGTTGGCCAGGTCGTATGGGCCGTAATCGTGCCAAATGGTCAGACTGTTGTCGGCCTCATCTAAGCGGCACAGGTCACCCAAGAAGACTGGTTGTTGATGCCCGTTCAAGGCTTGCAGGGCGTACATGGAAACGGCCCCGTGGATGTCGCCTTCTTCGGCCACCGGTGTCTTTTGGTTAGTCAGTTGTGAGAAGACACCACCGGGCGCACTGTCAAACTTCTCAAAGAAGTCTGGCCAGCACCGGGAAGCAAAGGTCCCCAGCCCATCGGTGTGGACGTGGTCTTGCATCACCGTCACGTATTGCGCCATCTTGATGGCCCGTGGGTCGGCAGGATCCAAGTCCTTCAGGTGTTCCTGCGCGTAGGTCAACTGGTCTTGGTATTCAGCTGGCGCGACCTTAGCCGCCGTCTTGAAGGCTTGATCGATACTGTAGTGTTTCAGCGAAACCCCGAGTTGGTCACGCAACTCTTGCGGATTGGTCCCGGAGAAGTTGAAA
Source organism: Levilactobacillus brevis (assembly GCA_003666485.1). GTDB lineage: Bacteria > Bacillota > Bacilli > Lactobacillales > Lactobacillaceae > Levilactobacillus > Levilactobacillus yiduensis. The sequence continues at coordinate 1,389,538 of CP032931.1, read as the reverse complement.
CCAGGTGGGAACGTCCCCACCACGCCGACCGTCAAGTGTTGCAGGTCTTGATAAGCATCGACCGAGCTGATAAATTGCCGTACGGCCTTGGCGCCGGCTTCTTCGTCCACGCCACCAATGAATTGTTGGTAGACCTGGCCGTGCATGTGCAGGTAGTTGGCCGTACTCAACAGGCCGGTCATGGCGTTCAGATGCAGCCAGCCGTGTACGCTAGGTTCTTTTTCAATCAGTAAGAAGACGGGAACCGAGTAGCGCTTGACCAATTCAGTCACGAATTCTTGGCCGGTAAAGGTCAGTTGCTGGAAAATGATGGCCGTGGGTTCTTCTGCCAAGTTTTCAATGAAATCCAGCAGCTCGTTGGGTTCGCCCAACGGTGCTTGGGGAGCCACGATGTCGGGCGCAATCAGTTGTAGCGTCGCCAATGTGGTCTCAAAGCGTTTCTGAGCCAGCTCGGCGTCAAACTTCCGCCGGACGACTGGAATATAAACTAAACTCATGGCCTACGCCTCCTTTGGGGTGTTGTCCCAAGCGTTTTGGAACCGTTTCAACCCAAGATCCGTGTATGGGTGGTAGAAGCTATCACGGTAAACGTCTAAACCGGCCGTGACGATGTCGGCGCCGGCCTTGGCCGCTTCCACGATCTGATGACCACTGCGAACGGCGGCCACGATGATTTCCGTTTGATAACCGTAGTTGCGGTAGATCTGAGCGATGTCCTTGACGTAACCCATGCCGTCTTCGCCGTTGAGTTCCTTCCAGTTCACGAATGGTGAGGCGTACTTTGCCCCAATCTTAGCGGGCATGATGGCCTGGGCGGCGGAAAAGATCAGCGTGACGTTGGTCCGGATGCCCTCTTGTTCCAGATGACGGGCGGCAATGATGCCGTTTTCCGTGGCTGGAATCTTGATGGCGAAGTTAGCCGATAACTCGTGAATCTTTTCAGCCATGGCAATCATGTCGGCTGATTCGGTCAAATGCGGATTGATTTCAATGGAGATGGGAAAATCCGGCTTGTCGGCCGCAAAATCCGCCAACTTATGCACGGCAACCATGAACGGCTGGCCGCTCGCTTGAATGTGCTTGGGATTCGTGGTGACCCCGTCGATGCCGTAGTTTTCGTAAGCATAGGTAATTTCGTCCATTTTGGCACTATCTAAAAAATATTTCATCGTTCAATGACATCCTTTCAATTTTCAACAGAAGTGGCTTCGACCACGGCATCCTTGTCGCGGCGTTTCAACAGTTGGACCAAGACCTCGTGGTAACGTTTTTCGGTCAGTGGGTAGAGGTAATGCATGATGATCACGGTCATGATGGCCATGGCAGCTGAGTAGAAGAACATCAGCCCCCGGATCCCCAGTAAGGCCGTGGCGGTCTGTTGCTGGTTAGGCACGTAGCCGACCCAGGTCAAGATGATCCCGGGAATGAAGCCGGCAATGGCTTGGGATAATTTCCGGAAATACGTGAAGGCCGAGTAGACCATCCCTTCGGAACGAATCCCACTTTGCCATTCGCCGTATTCCACACAGTCGGAGACCAGCGCCCAGTTCAAGGCACTCGTGAAACCATTCCCCAGGTAGGCGATGCTGGTGAAGATGACCAACAGTAGTGTGTTGCTGGCGAAGAAGAAGCCGAGAATATCGGCGGTAGCCCAGATGATGCAGCCCATCGAGTAGACGGTCTTCTTGTCAAAACGCTTGGTCAACAGTGGCACCAAGGCGACCGCGACGAAGACCATCCCGATACTAAAGAAGCCCAGGTAAGAGACAGCCGTACTATCTTTCAAAATATACTGGCAGTAGTACACTTGCACGGCCAGCTTGAGGTTAAAGGCTGAGAAGGTAAAGAGGTTCACGATACACAGCGTGACCAGCGGCCGGTTCTTCAGTAAGGCCTTGAAACTCTTCTTCAGGTCTTCCTTAGTTGCCTTGGGCTTTGGTGCTTCCTTGTAGACTTCTTTGATGTTGAAGTAAGAAATCCACTGGCAAGCGACCCCGACAACGGCAAACCCAATCACGGCGACCGTGTAGCCCTCATGATCGGTCGGCAACATGTTCACGATTGGCATGAACCCAATCGTCGCCAGCATCAGCCCCAGGTTGGAACCGGCTTGCCGGAATGATGCTAGTTCGGAACGTTCCTGACTGTTTCGCGTCATCGTGGGAATCATTGACCCGAATGGCACGTTTGAGATCGAGTACACCGTCCCAAAAATCATGTAGGAGATGTAGGCCCAGATCATCTTGCCGGTTACCGAAAAGTCGGGAACGGAGAAGTTGGCAATCAACAATAAGGCTAAGGGAATCGCGGCCCACAGAATAAATGGCCGATACTTCCCCCGTGGGCCGATATTTTGTCGATTGTCGATCCAGGTCCCCACGCTCATATCCATGAACGCATCCCAGACTTTGGCAACCAAGAAGACGGTCCCGGCTAACGCTGCCGGTAGTGCCAGCACGTCGGTAAAGTATTTCAATAAGTATAGTTGTCCCATGTCAAACAGGAAGTTGTTCCCAACATCCCCGATGGCATAGCCCAACTTGTTCCGGAGCGTCGTGGTCCGAGGCGCAACCTCTTCAGTAAATGTTTCCGTGGTGCTTGCGGCGTTATCACTCATTCAACCGCCTCCTTATTTTGGATACACAACGATCTTGGCATTCATGAATTCCATGATGCCCATATCGCTCATCTCACGGCCGTAACCCGAGTTCTTGACCCCGCCAAATGGCAGTTCTGGAATCCCGGTCGACCCCTTGTTGATAAAGACTTGGCCAGTGGCCATCCGACTAGCAACGCGGTGAGCCCGTTCTTCATCAGCGGAGAACACGGCACCGGCCAGTCCAAATGGTGTGGCGTTGGCAACCTGCACGGCTTCGTCATCGGAATCGACCACGTACAGCTGTGCCACCGGCCCGAAGAATTCTTCTTGGCTAGCTGGGTTGTCAGGCGTGATGTCACCCAGCAACGTTGGCATGAAGCCAGTTGCATCGCCCACGAGGCCACCGGCAACAATCGCAGTGGCGCCATTTTGCACGGCCAAATCAACCTGTTGGGCTAACTTTTCCTGACCGCGTTTCGACGCCAATGGTGCCAACGTCGTCTTGGGGTCCATCGGATCACCCACGACCTGGGCCGTGAAGATTTGCTTAAGCCCCGCAACAAATTCGTCAGCGACTTCCCGGCGAACGATGAACCGCTTGGCCGAGGTACACGTTTGTCCAGAATTCCGTAACCGAGAAATAGCAGCCTCTTGAATGGCGTTGTCCATTTCGGCATCGTCTAAGATCAGACAAGCATCACTGCCGCCGAGTTCCAACGTACTCTTGGTCAGATTTTCCCCAGCTAAGCCAGCCAATTGCCGACCAACGGGTTCTGAGCCAGTCACAGCCAACCCTTGGACCCGGGGATCCGCAATCACGCGGGCCACTTGGTCATGGGTCAAGCAGAGGTTTTGGAAGGCTCCCACTGGCATCCCTGCCTCACGGGCGGCCTGCTGAATCAAATCAGCGCAGCCGGCAACGGAGCTAGCATGCTTCAAGATGACGGGGTTGCCCGCCAAGTAGTTCGGTGCCAGCACCCGAATCACCTGGGTGTACGGGAAGTTCCACGGCTCCACGCTCATGATGATACCGGTCGGTGCGTATTCCAATTGCGCGTGCGCGTCGTTGGGCCCGTACACGTAAGGCTTCGGCGTTAAGAAGGCCGCGCCGTTGTTGGCGTAGTAGCGGGTGATATTTGCTGCCGCATGGGATTCCCCCTGTCCTTCCTTAAAGAGTTTCCCCATATTGTGGGCCGCCTCTTCGGCAAATTTATCGGCTTGATCGTCGAAAATCTGCGCGAATTTTAAGAGATGTTGTGCCCGTTCAAAGCGGGTAGTTGGTTGTTCCTCAAAGTATTGCGCGCTCGTGGCCAAGGCTTGGTCGACCTCAGCATCAGTTGCGTCAGGATAAGACCGGTATTCGGCGCCGGTCAGTGGATCGATTACATGGTAAGACATAGCAGACACCAATCCTTTCAAAATTCGAAACTATCCCCATTATGCGAGTTGAATTTGTGAAAATTGTGAAGATAAATCCAATATAATGTTAAGGAATCTTCACATTTGCTTACGAAAGCTTATCGCCAACTTAAGGTAACCCTAATGTAAGCTTAAAGGCTGGTCTACAAGTTATGAAAGCGGTGCAGGTCGACGCACCCAATGAACCAGTCAAGCCCTAACCTTTATGCAAAAACCGAACTATGCCAGCCTATTTACCGGTCACCTTGTGCACAATTTATCATATCCTGCTGCCTGGCAACATGGTGGGCGCTGGCTGCCTTCCGCGGCGTCCCATATGAGCCGGAACGCGGTGGGCGGACGGGCCGAGCCACAAAGCGGTCTCGACACCTCGCCTTTGAGCCGAAAACCCACGTCTCAAAGACGCCAGTTTCCTAAGCGGCAAGTCCTTCCGCTAAGGAAACTCCCACGGCTGAGCTCATATGGGACGCCGCTCCTGGCTACGATGGTTCTAGTCAGGTACTGTGGTTGTGTCTTCCCTTAACGTTTTGACCGCGATTACCGGCTAGGGTGCCCGGATGTTTTACGACTCCACAGTGTCTACTGGTTAAACTGGTAGCCGTGAAAGCAGTCGCCGTAAATCGGAGGCGGCCAGGGATAACGATGGCATAAACCTAGCAGATGAAAACCACAGATTTGGCAAGATAGTATCATCCGTTAACCCGAAGACAGCAGGACCAGTCACCACCCTACGCTAGCAGTCGCTGGCCAACACTACCGTAGCCGAGAGTGAAGCGAAAATGGGCTCAGCCGTGGGATTGAGACCGCCCTTCGGCGCAATCCGTCCGCCCACCGCGTTCCGGCCCATTTTCGCGCAACGACTGGCGGCCAGCACGAACCACGCTGCCCTACCGCTACACAAAAAACGAGGACCAGCAAGAAAAATTCCTGCTGGTCCTCATCTATCTACTGAATTATTTGCGAATCAACGACGCTTCGTGCGCGCGTTGGGTGTACATGTCAATTTCATCGTCAGCGGCTCGTACCCAGTGACGCGGGGCAATCTCAACCAATTGACGTTCCTTGCCGTCATTTTCACCACTACCGTCGTAGGCAATCTCTTCCCGGGTCCGTTCGAACTCTGGGTCGGGAACGGGAACGGCTGACAACAGGCTCTTGGTGTAGTCGTGCAACGGGTGGGCATAGATTTCGTCAGAGTCGGCGATTTCTAGCATCCGGCCGTAGTGCATGACGCCGATCCGGTCAGAAATGTACTTGACCATCGACAAGTCATGGGCAATGAACAGATACGTTAAGCCCTGTTCGCGTTGCAGCTTCTTCATCAAGTTAACGACTTGGGCTTGAATCGACACATCCAAAGCGGAGATCGGTTCATCGGCAATCACGAACTTGGGATCCACGGCTAATGCCCGGGCAATCCCGATCCGTTGCCGTTGCCCACCAGAGAATTCGTGGGGGTACCGACTGGAGTGGTCCTTGTTCAACCCCACCGTTTCCAACAGGTCTTCCACCTGCTTGGTCCGGTCGGCGTCGTCCTTGGCCAAATGGTTGATGTCGATACCTTCCGCCACGATATCCTTGACCTTCATCCGGGGATTCAACGATGCATACGGATCTTGGAAGATCATTTGCATGTCTTGACGGAATTCTCGTTGGTCGTCCTTACTTGTGAAGTTGTCCACGTTCTTGCCGTTGAACAAGATTTCACCAGCAGTTGGCTCGTACAAATGGATGATGGCCCGTCCGGTCGTGGTCTTCCCAGAACCAGATTCACCAACTAGTCCAAATGTTTCTCCCTTGTAGATATCGAAGGAAATGTCATCAACGGCGCGAACCTCATCGGCCTTTCCCACGTTGAAGTATTGCTTGAGGTGCTTGACCTCGAGGATTTTTTCGGCATTTTCGTAATCCATTATTGCTGTTCCTCCTCTTCCTCAACTGGGATGCTTGGCCGTTGCTTGGCAACCAAGTCTTTTTGCATCGCAGCATATTTCTTTTGGCGCGCCACGATTTGTTCTGGTGGCGTCACCTTAGGCGCATCCGGATGGAGCAACCAGGTTGCCGCGTAATGGGTATCGGAGACCTTGAAGAACGGTGGTTCCTGTTCGGTATCGATCTTCAATGCATAGGCATTCCGGGCGGCAAAGGCATCCCCTGCTGGTGGATCCAACAGGTCTGGTGGCGTCCCTGGAATGGATGGCAACTCGTCACCGCTGGAATCCAACGTTGGCATAGAGCTCAACAGCCCCCACGTGTACGGGTGCTTCGGGTTGTAGAAGATTTCATCCACAGTCCCGTATTCCACGATCTTCCCGGCGTACATAACGGCGACCCGGTCGGCCATGCCGGCCACGACACCCAAGTCATGCGTAATGAAGATGATCGACGTCGAAATCTTATCTTGCAGTTCCTTCATCAAGTTCAAAATCTGAGCTTGAATCGTCACGTCCAAGGCGGTCGTTGGTTCATCGGCAATCAGGATTTCGGGATAGTTGATCAACGCGATCGCAATCACGATCCGTTGGCGCATCCCTCCTGAGAATTGGTGCGGATAATCATTGATCCGGTTCTCCGCATCAGTAATCCCAACTAATTTCATCATTTCCAAGGCTTGAGCCAACGCCTTTTCCTTCTTCATGCCCTTGTGGACCATCAAGGGTTCGGCGATTTGCTTACCGATCCGCATGGTCGGGTCCAGTGAGGTCATTGGATCTTGGAAGATTTCGGCGATGTCTTGGCCCCGAATACTTTCCATCTCTTGATCTGACTTTTTCAACAGGTCTTGGTCCTTGTACAGGATGGACCCGCTGGTAATGTCAGCGTTACGGGCGTTCAAGCCCATGATCGTCCGGGTGGTTACCGATTTACCGGAACCAGATTCCCCCACGATAGCCAGGGTCTCCCCTTTGCGAAGGTCAAAGCTCACGTTCCGGATGGCCTTAACGTCACCGGCATACGTTTTGAAATTAACCTGCAGGTTGCGTACTTCCAAAATATCTTTTTCGTTCTCCATGACGTTAGTTCACCTACTCTTTCGTCCGCGGATCAAAGGCGTCCCGTAAGCCATCACCCAAGAGGTTGAAGGCTAACATGATGATGGACAGAATCAGTGCTGGCCACCACATTTGATAAGGCAGGAACTGGAAGTTCTTTTGCCCATCGTTCAACAACGTCCCTAGTGAAGCCTGTGGTGAGGAAATCCCGATCCCGATGTAGGATAAGGTGGCTTCAAAGAAGATGGCGTTGGGGATCGTAAACATCGTGTTGATGATGATCACGCTGGAGAGGTTCGGTAACAGATGCTTGAAGGCAATCTTCATCGGTCGCTCACCCAGCGTTCTCGCCGCGAGAATGTATTCTTGCTCTTTTATTTCCATTGTCTGCGCTCGGACTAGTCGGGCCATGTTGACCCACGATGTCAGCGCGATGGCGATGATGATCGAGGTCATCCCGGGTTTCAGAATCAAAATCAACAGGACGATAACAACCAGGTTCGGGATGGACAGGATGATCTCAATGACCCGTTGCATGAACGTGTCAACGCGACCACCCTTCCAGCCCGAGAACATCCCGTACGTGACCCCGATGGTTAAGTCAAACAGGGTTGCCACTAACGCAATGATCAAGGAGATCCGTGTCCCGTAAAGGACCCGAGAGAACAGGTCCCGACCTAAGTAGTCGGTTCCCATGATATAAAATTTGCTGGAAGCCCCAGCCTGCTTATAAGCGTCGATTCGTTCGCCCGCTTGTACCAGTGTCCCGTTAAATCCGTTGATGTTCACACCAGGGATTTTTGAGGGCAAGTTGGCGTATGACGGGTTCACGGCGTTGGGGTCATGTGGTGAGACCACCAAGGACCCAAAGGCCATGATGAACACGATGGCCAACACGATCAAGGATACCCAGGCACCCTTGTTCTTCTTTAACCGCCGCCAAGCATCTTGGGCGAACGTTAAGGAAGGTGCGGCAATCTTTTCGCTATCGAGATTTGCCCGATCATCGGCGGAAATCCGCTTAAAGCTATCTTCAGGGAGTTTAACTGTATCTGCCATTTATTTACCTCCTAGTTAGCCTTGCCTGTGATCCGAATCCGTGGGTCAACGATTCCGTAAAGGATGTCGGTGATCAACAGAACGACACAGAGCATGAATGAATAGATGATGGTCAGGCCCATAATGGTTGGGTAGTCGTTCGTCAAGACGGACTTAACGAATTGTTCCCCAATCCCAGGGATGGAGAAGATGTTTTCCACAACCATTGACCCAGTCATGATGTTCACGGCTAACGGTCCCACAATCGTAATCAACGGAATCAAACTGTTCCGCAGCGCATGGTGGTAAATGACCCCCGTGCGACTCAGCCCCTTGGCCTTGGCGAGTTCAATGTAATCCGAACTCAGCACGTCGACCATTTCCGTTCGGACGAACCGCGCCGATTCGGCTAACGGCGTCGCTCCTAACGCAAGGGTCGGCAAGACCGTGTAGATGAAGCCGCCCCATTCGGCGATCGGGAACCAGCCGAGCTTCAACCCCAAGTAGTACTGGAGCAAAACGGCTAAGACGAAAGATGGGATGGAAATCCCGAGAATCGACACGATCGTTGCCGTGGTGTCGACCCAAGTATTTTGACGCATGGCCCCAAAGGCCCCGACGATGATTCCCAAAATGACCCCAAAGATCATGGCCTGCAGCCCAATCTGCAGGGATGGTCCGATCCGACTTGAAAGCAAGTAGGAAACGGGTTGGTCACTAAATTGGAAAGACGTTCCGAAGTTACCGCGGACAGCCCCTGCCAAGTACAGCAGGTACTGTTGCCAGACTGGCTTATCCAAACCATATTGTTCGTAGATCAGCGCAATCTGACTCTTGGACAACTTAGCTTGGTTGGTCAGTGGCGTCCCGGGTAACAACTTCATTAGGAAGAACGTCACGGTAATAACGATGAATAAGGTCAGGATCAGATAAAAGATCCGCTTTGCTAGGTACTTTGCCATTTGTTTACCTCTCAATCAGTAGACTTATTCGTTACCGTTAAGTTGTTAAACTTAACAAGAACTCCACAAAAACAACAAGATGATAAATGATTGCAATAATATCGAAAAGTAAGGACCAACTCGCGTTAATCCTTACTCCCCGATAAAGCTTATTATGTCAGATTTTCACCTGACGAGTAATAACTGAATTAATTCGTGGCTTACTTAGAAATGTAGGCTTCACTGAAGTCCCAGTTAGCGCCGGTTGGGAAGTAGATCAATCCCTTAACGTTAGACTTGACCAGTTGGGCTTTCCCTTGTTGGTAAATTGGGATGATCCCTTGGTCATTCAAGATGGCCTTTTGGGCACCGACCATGTCGTTCCAACGAGCGGCGGTGTTGTTGGCATCCTTACCAGTAGCAGCGGCGACATCCTTGTCGTAAGTCTTAGAAGCCCATTTCCCGTTGTTGTACGAGTTGTCTGACGTAAACAGTGATAAGAAGGAAATTGGGTCTGGGAAGTCAGCACCCCAAGCGGAGACAACGGCATCAAATTGGCCATTTTGTGAACGGCTCAACCGCGTCTTGAATGGCAAGTTACTGTTGGTAACCTTGATGTTGCCCAGCTTTGCCCATTGACTTTGAACGAACTCGGTAATGTTCTTACCAGCTGGCGTATCATCAGCCATTAAGGTGAAGGAGTAGCTTGAACGACCGGTTTCCTTCAAGGCTTCCTTCCAAAGCTTCTTGGCCTTCGTCAAGTCTTGAGAAGTTGCTGAAGGAACAGCTGCGTCCGTGTTGAAGTCCTTACCCTTGTAAGAAGCTAACCCGGTTGAAACCAGACCCTTAGCAGTCGTTGACCCATCGGCTAAGACCTTGTTGACGAATTGGTTCCGGTTGATGGCCAATGATAAGGCTTGACGCGCCTTCTTATTCTTCATCATGGAATCTTTCTTTTCGTTCAATTCGATGTAGAAGGTCGAAGCACTCTTCCGTTCAACGTATTGCTTAGAGTTCTTGTAGTTCTTTGGTTGTTGGCCACTCAAGTAAGTTGCATCCAGCTTGCCACTTTGGTACTGACTCAAAGCCGTTTGTGGATCCTTCATAGTTTTGAAGTTGATCTTCTTTAGTTTAACATTCTTCGCGTCCCAGTACTTAGTGTTTTTACTCATGGTCCAGTTATCGGACGTCCCAGTCCAGTATGTTAACTTAAATGGACCGTTGTAGACATTCTTTTGGGCGTTTGTTGCGTAACCCTTGCCGTACTTTTGAACGACTGACTTGTTTTGTGGGAAGAACATTGGACTAGCCACCAATGAAGGGAAGTAACTCGTGGCCCGCGTTAAGGTCACAACCACTTTGTACTGGCCAACAGCCTTGATACCCAAGGTTGAAACGGCCTTCTTCTTGTTCATGATCGCGTTGGCGTTCTTAACTGGCGCGTACATGTAAGCGTATTGCGAAGCGGTCTTAGGATTGACGGTCCGTTGCCAGGCAAACACGAAATCTTTAGCGGTTACCTTGTCACCGTTACTCCAGTTAGACTTCCGGAGATTAAACGTGTAGGTCTTCCCGTCTTTAGACTTGGAGTAGCTCTTCGCAACCCCAGGATGAATGGAACTGTTCTTGCCGATCCGTAACAGACCTTCACCGGTGTTATTCATCGTTTCCCCAGAAACAACGTCCGTTGCGGTAGATGAGTCCATGGAAGGTAATGCTGAGCTTTCCATCCAGTTTAACGTTTGCTTGCTGGCTTCACTAGAACTGCTAGAAGATGACCCACACGCTGCAAGTAAGACTGCTGCGAACGTTGCCACCGTCCCTAGTTTGACTGCCGAATTGATTTTCATTTTAAATCCAACCCCTCTTAGTTGTTGTTTGCGAAATAAATTGACAACCTCAAATTTGATATTGCAATTGTATATTAGAAAAAGATTAAAATCAATGGTAAAAGCTAATTTATTTTAAAAAAGTTTTGAAAAGCGTTGGTGTGACAGGGATTTAAATTAAAAATTAAAATCTGATGTCACATTTAGCAAGGCAAAAATTCACCGTTTTTGTATACGGTATACAGAAAAATGGCATAAAAATTAAGTCGCTACTCACCGTTTATTCAGCCTTCGAACCGCTTTCTAATTAGGTAAAACGCTTTATGAGAATTAGGCAAGACGATTTGGGTTACTGAGCAATCAATCTGATTCAGGCAAATTGGCCGCTAAAATCGCCGTCACGAAGACTTACGGGGTAACACGGGTAATTAGGGGCCCGCCCTTGTAGACGGCACTGACAGGCGTTTTTTCTGAAGATGAGCGGTAAACAAAATGACATCCCCTCATTTTTCAAGGGAATGTCATTTTCTAATATTTTGAAAGCTGAAGGTCTAGTCAAACCATAGCCCCACCAGTTGACACTAACTAATTGTCAGGCTAGCTGTCAATTGACGGACTCTCTGTAGCCGAGAGTCCGCCAAATATGGGTTCAGCCGTGGGAGTTACCTTAGCAGCGGTCTTAAGCTGGTTAGGTAACTGGCGTCTTTGAGACGCGACCTTCGGCTCAAAGGCGAGGCGTCGAGACCGCCTTGTGGCTCGACCCGTCCGCCCACAGCGATCCGACCCATATTTGGCGGACGGTAGGCGGCCAGCTCATACCGTGTAGCTGTCCAATGCTGCTGTGTTTACTTGCCAATATAAGCCTTGCTGAAGTCCCAGTTGGAGCTAACTGGGAAGTACACGATCCCCTTGACCTTAGATTTCATCAGCTGTGGCTTGCCACTCTGGTAGACCGGAATGATCCCTTGGTCCTTCAACAGAACCTTTTGGGCGTCGATCATATTTTGCCACCGGGCAGCCGGCTTGTTGGCGTTGGTCGTCGTGGCTTCCTTGATCAGCTTGTCGTAGGTCTTGTTGGACCACTTCCCGTTGTTGTAGGAATTGTCAGACGTGAACAACGACAGGTCGGTGATTGGGTCAGGGAAATCAGCCCCCCACAGGGTCACAACGGCGTCAAATTGGCCGGAAGCCGAACGGGCTAACCGTGTCTTGTATGGTAAATTACTGTTGGTAACCTTGAAATTAGGCAGCTTAGACCACTGACTCTGCACGTATTCAGTCGTGCTCTTGCCTTCAGCGGTGTCATCGGCCATCAACGTCAATGAGTAGCTCTTACGGCCGGTCTCCTTCAACGCTTCGTTCCACAATTTCTTAGCCTTGGCAACGTTGTGTTCCGTCGCAGCAGGAATCGATGCCTCGGCTGCGAAGTCCTTGCCATCACGGACAGCTAAGCCAGCGGTAACGATACCGTTTGCCACCTTCGACCCGTTGTCCAAGACCTTGTTGACGAATTGCTTACGGTTCAAGATCAGCGACAGGGCTTGGCGCGCCTTGACGTTACGCATCATAGAGTCCTTCTTCTCGTTGAGTTCCAGGTAAGCGACCCGTGAACTGTTACGTGCGTGGTATTCCTTGGAATTCTTGTAGTTCTTTGGCTGTTGCCCACTCAGGTAAATAGCGTCCAGCTTGCCACTCTGGTATTGGCTCAACGCCGTTTGGGGATCCTTGACGGCACTGAACTTGATGTGTTGCAGCTTCACAGCCTTGGCGTTCCAGTACTTGCTGTTCTTGCTCAGGGTCCAGTTGTCAGACGTTCCCGTCCAGTAGGTCAACTTAAAGGCCCCGTTGTACACGTTGTTTTGGGCGTTGGTTGCGTACTTCTTGCCGTACTTTTCAACGACCCGTTCATTTTGCGGGAAGAACGCCGTTTGGGCGACCAGCGTTGGGAAGTAATTGACTGGGTGAATCAATGAAACTTGGACCTTGTAGTCCCCCAGTGCCTTGATACCCAACGTGGAGACGGCCTTCTTCCCGTTCATAATGGCATTCGCATTTTTCACGTCCGCGTACAGGTAAGCGTACTGCGATCCCGTCTTGGGATTCACGGTGCGTTGCCAGCCATAGACGAAATCTTTGGCGGTTACCTTGTCACCGTTGCTCCACTTGGATTTCCGCAGGTTAAACGTGTAAGTCTTCCCGTCCTTAGACTTGGTGTAGCTCTTGGCCACGCCAGGATGGGTGCTACTGTTCTTGCCAAATTTCAACAGGCCCTCACCCGTATTGTTCAGCGTCTCACCAGAAACGACATCGGTCGCCAGCGAATTGTCCATCGTGGGCAGCGCTGAGCTCTCCATCCAATTCAAGGTTTGATTTTTGGCCTGACCCGTGCTCGACGAGGTGGTCCCACACGCCGCCAACGCCACCGTTGTCAGCGCAGCGACGGTCCCTAATTTTAAAATCGACTTTACCTGCATAGCATTTCAACCCCTCTAATTAGTTTGCCTAACCAATTGGTTATTGCAGACAACTATATATTAAAATTAAATTATAATCAATAGCAAATATTAATTAATATGAGTTTAGCTTATTATTCAGGCACTCCCGACTATTTTTTTCGGCCAAAATTGGGAAATTCAGTAATAATAAGATCCAACGGTCACCGGCGCTCTCATCATATTATCATTTACGCAACTTAACGGTTCACCACCTCGTTAATTTTCTGAAAACTCCCGTCAGTGTCAGCTAATCCTGCAACGTTTGGCGGTTGGCATGTTATACTTGGCACATAGACTTTAAAGGAGGGTGATCTTTTGGAAGAAACCCCACGAACACCGGTCATCACGATTGGCTTAAACGCCGGTCAGGCCACTTTTGGCTACTCGATGACCGAACTGAAAAACTTGGTGGAAGCCAACAACATGACGGTGGTTGAAGAAATTCAGCAATCACTACCCAAGCCAAACCCGGGCACTTACTTCGGGACGGGAAAGGTCGAGGAATTGGCAACCATTGTGATTGACGATGGCGTCGATACCATTGTGGTCAACGATGAGCTGACCCCTAGTCAGATTCGGAACCTCGAAGCTGGCACCAAGGCCCGCATCATCGACCGAACCGGTTTGATCTTGGAAATCTTCGCCAACCGGGCGCAATCCCGCGAAGCCAAGCTCCAGGTTCAATTGGCCATGTTGCAATACCAACTGCCTCGGTTGCACACCAGCGCCTCACAACGGCTGGACCAACAAACTGGTAGCGGTGGCGGCGGTGGCTTTACCAACCGTGGTTCTGGTGAATCACAAACGGAAATGAGTCGCCGGACCATTCAACGGTCCATCAACCACGTCAACCACGAACTCAAAGAAATCAACCAAGCCGCAGCCACGCAACGGCAACAACGTGAACGCAACGAATTGCCTTCCGTAGCGCTGGTCGGCTACACCAACGCCGGTAAATCCACGCTGATGAATGCGTTGGTTCGTGAATTTGGTAAGAGCGAGGAAAAACAAGTCTTCGTCAAGAACATGCTGTTTGCCACGCTGGATACCAGCGTCCGCCAGCTGACCTTCCCCGACCAAAAGAAGCTGTTGCTCAGCGATACGGTTGGGTTCGTCAGTCAGCTGCCAACCCAACTGGTCAAGGCCTTCCGTTCCACGTTAGCCGAAGCCGCCAACGCCGACCTCTTGATTCAAGTCGTCGACTACGCGGATCCGAACAAGGAAGCCATGATGGCCACGACGGAACAGACGTTAACGGACATCGGCGTTACCGACGTGCCAATGATCACGGTCTTCAACAAGGCCGATCTGACCGAGGCCCACTACCCGAACCGTGTCGGCGACCAGCTGATCTTATCGGCCAAGGATCCGGCTTCCATTGACGCATTAGTTCAGGCCGTTAAGGAAAAGGTCTTCCACAACTACGTCACGGCCAATTTCTTGATTCCATTTGCAGACGGCGATGTCGTGGCCTACATGAACGACCACGCCAACGTCTTGGACACCAACTATGAAGCAGACGGCACCGCGCTCAAGGTAGAGCTACAGTCGGCCGACTTCGACCGCTTCAAGCAATATGTCGTTACCGAATAAATCCTGATTTAGCCACTCGCGGCCCGCTGCGAGTGGCTTTTTTTAACACAGGTTTTAGCTGGCCGCCTACCGTTCGCTAAATATGAGACTGGATCGCTGTGGGCGGACGGGTCGAGCCACAGGGCGGTCTCGACGCCTCGCCTTTGAGCCGCAACCCACGTCTCAAAGACGCCAGTTCCCTAACCGGCCAAGCCCACCGCTAAGGGAACTCCCACGGCTGAGCTCATATTTAGCGAACTCTCGGCTACAGTAGTGGTTGGTGGCAACTACCAGTCGGTGCGTACGCTGACAGCTGGCAATACGTTGAAGCAACATGTAAGTAACGCGATTGCTTGGCCGGACCACGGGCCAGTATCGCCAGGCGCTGACGATTAATACAAACTGGATTGTCCCGCACTGTTGACTGAATCCACTATCGTGCCGGAGGAGGCCAGGGGTGGAGCCAGCTGTGTCGACGGTGTTGGCTGAGGTTTTGTCTCAGCCTACAGCGTGGGGCGACTTGGGAGACTCGCGGTTCTGGCGAGGCTCTCAAGCGAGGTGGAAGCCCGCTCTTTGGCTGGAGCCGTCCCCCATAGCAGGCGGAACCCCTGGCAGCCGCAGGCAACTGGCATGATCAATGTTGTGGTGAGGCGGACATCTAAACTCCATGTTGCCAAAAAACGCCCAACCACTCTGGTTTAGACCAGGCTGGTTGGGCGTTTGAAATCGTGTTAAGTTGCGCTAGGCTTGGCGCTTTTCCAGGTAACGGGCGAGCACGGACAAGCAGTAGCAGACGACGAAGTACATCAAGGCAATCGCCACGAACATTGGAATAATATAGTTGGTGTTTTGCCCATAAATAATCTGTGACCGGTACAACATTTCTGGCAAGAGAATGATCGTTGCCAGTGACGTGTCCTTGACCAGTGAGATGAATTGGCTAACGATCGCCGGAATCATCTTGACCATGGCTTGAGGCAACACGATGTACCACAGACCTTGCCAGTAAGTCAGCCCGTTGGCGCGGGCCCCTTCCATCTGGCCGGGGTCGACCGCTTGAATCCCGGACCGCACGATTTCTGCCAGCATGGTCGATTCGAAAATCGTCATGGCAAGAATCGCTGCCGGAATGATTTCTGGTTTGACCCCCAGGTTAGGCAATCCGAAGTAAGTAAAGAACAGAATTAAAATCAGTGGCAGGTTCCGGATGATATCGATCACCAGACCCACAATAGCCGATACGTATTTAATCTTCACGTACCGAATGACCCCGAGAATCGAGCCAATAATGAAACTCCCAATGATGGACACAATCGATACTAAAATCGTAATGCCGAGCCCACCGAACAGGTAGCGTAAGTTATCTGGGGAGTAGGCATCAATAAAGTTTTGTAACATAATTTAGTCCCCTCCCCTTTAAGCTAACCGCTTTTCCAAGTAGCGCATGTAGTAACTGATCGGCATGGTGATGACCAAGTACAAGACCCCGACCGCCGAGTACGCCGCAATGGTTTCCAGCGAACTTGATGCGATGACGTTGCCTTGGTACATCAAATCAAAACCACCCACGAAGGCCAGCGTTGAAGAGTTCTTGACCAGGTTCACGAACTGGTTACCCAGTGGCGGAATCACGTACCGAAAGGCCTGAGGCAAGATGATGTAACGCATCGCTTGCCAGAAGGATAACCCGTTGGAACGGGCCCCTTCCATTTGCCCAGGGTCAACGGACTGAATCCCAGCCCGCACCGTTTCAGCGATAAAGGCTGAGGTGTAGAGCGTCAACCCAATCGTCCCGGCCGTGAACCCGTTCATCTTGATGACGTACAGCGGGAAGACCACGTAGAAGAACATGGTGATGACCAGCAATGGGATGTTCCGGAAAATTTCAATGTAGACCCGGGCAACCCCGCGCGCAAACTTGCTTGGTGATTCTTCTAATAGAGCAAAGAACGTTCCTAAAATTAAGCTGAAAATTAATGCGAGTAAGCTACAAAGCAGCGTTTGGCCAAGCCCATACAACAGGGTGCCACCGTAGTCTGAAAAGATATGAATCATTCTTTAGCCGCCTCCTTGTAGTCAAAGCCCTTCACGTTGTGGAACCACTTGTGTAAGAGCTTGTCGTAGGTCCCGTTTGCCCGCAACTCAGTTAAAGCCTTATTGGTTGCGTTTCTAAACGGCGTCTGGTTCTTGTCCATCGCGATCCCATAAGGTTCGGAAACGAACGTCCCCCCGGTCACTTCATAACCCGGGTTTTGGACAGACATCCCGTACAGGATCCCGTTATCGGTCGTCAGCGCTTGGCCTTGACCAGATTTCAATGCCGTCATGGCTTGCGCGTAGTCGGTCAATTGTAAGACCTTGGCCTTAGGCGCCACCTTGGCCACGTTTTCCACAGAGTCAGAACCAACGACCCCGAGGACCGTCCCCTTTTGCTTGTTCAAATCCTTAACGTTCTTAATGCTACTGCCACGCTTGACCAGCAATGACTGGCCGGCGTAGAAGTAGGTGTTGGAAAATGCGACTTGCTTGCGGCGTTCTGGCGTGTTGGTCATAGTCGCAATAATGGCGTCGATGTTCCCATTTTTCAGCATCGGCATCCGCGTCGAACTCGTGACCTGAATGAACTTGGCCTTGGCGTTCTTCCCCAGCATTTGCTTCGTCAGTGCCGTGGCGAGGTCGACTTCAAAGCCTTTGATCTTCCCATCCTTGGTGTCTAGCAGCCCAAATAATCGGGTATCCGCTTTGACCCCCCAAGTAATTGTCTTGGATTGTTTGTCAGTCTGATACACGTTCCGTTCTGACAGCGGCTTGCTGCCACACGCACTGATAATCACCGTCAAGGCAACCAGGGAGAGTAGCAGGCCCAAACTGCGAATTAATTTTTTCATCGTGAGCATACCTCCCTGTGATTAGTGTGTCAAAATCTTGCTTAAGAATTGTCGTGCCCGTTCGTTGCTTGGTTCGCCGTCGAAGAACTTTTCCTTGGAATCGTCTTCCAAAATACGACCGTCCGCCATGAAGATAACCCGGTTGGCCACTTCACGCGCAAAGCCCATTTCGTGGGTCACAATCAACGACGTCATACTGGAGTCCCGGGCAATGGTCTTCATAACGTTCAACACATCATCGATCATTTCAGGATCCAAGGCACTGGTTGGTTCGTCAAACAAGAGGCACTTAGGCTTCATCGCCAGCGAACGCGCAATGGCGATCCGTTGTTGTTGCCCCCCGGAGAGTTGTGATGGCATCTTCGGTGCTTGATCTGCCAAACCAACGCGGTCCAGCATTTCCATAGCGACCTTCTTGTTTTCTTCTTCACCCCGGTGCAACACGATCCGCGGTGCCAGCATGACGTTTTCCAAAATCGTCTTGTTGGCATAGAGATTAAAGTGTTGGAACACCATCCCCACGTTCTTCCGGATCCGGTTCATATCCGTCTTCGGGTTGGCCAGGTCTTGGCCGTTAACGATCAGTTGGCCGTGACGAATCTGTTCCAGCCCATTGACGGTCCGAATCAGGGTCGACTTCCCGGAACCAGAAGGCCCGATCAAGACAACAGTTTCTCCGGCATCGATCGTTAAATTAATATTGTGCAGCGCGTGGAAATCGCCGTAATACTTTTCCACGTTGTGAAATTCAATCATTGACATAAGTATTCCCTCCACTAGTGATTTTTTGCCGTGCTTGCGGCGACTAGCGCCCCATCCAATCCCTTGAGACTGGATTTTAAAGTGTCTAAAGTAAAGTTTAAACCAAAAAAATTACCCGGTCAAAATAAACATCCTTGGGTTGGCCACTCCTACGGAACGTTTTAGGGGTCAAAGATTAGGTGTACCACGGGTCTACTCGTCCTGAAAAATTTTTCATCAGCAGTGATCCGCGTCGACTTGGTCGTCTCCCATTCTTCATGACCACAACCATTTCAACTGGTAAAACGATTTTTGCCATGATTTGTCAAATTGGGGTGACAAAAGACGGTTGGATTTCGTTAGTAAGAGTAGAGGGTGGTACAGACATTGTCGGGATTCGCTACATGGTACGAACTGGCCGCCTTCCGTCCGCCAAATATAGGTCGGAACGCGGTGGGCGGACGGGTCGAGCCTAAGGTCGGTCTCGACGCCTCGGCTTTGAGCCAAAAATCGCGTCTCAAAGACGCCAGTTCCCTAAGCGGCAAGAATCGTGCCACTTAGGGAACTCCCACGGCTGAACCCATATTTGGCGAACTCCCGGTTACGGTGATGGTTGTCCGCAACGATTGGTGTCAGTCGCTAACCCAATCCGACGATAATTGCGACTTTCACGCCCCTTCTCACGACATCAGTTAGAACCACGTACACCTGTATTTGTTCTAGAAACTCTTTGTCATCCCAATAAAAAAAGCCGACCCCAGTAACGGGCCGACGCAATGATTTTGAATTTAAAGCTAGTTGATACGACTCCGCACCGCATAGTTAGCGAACTGAAGATGTCAGGCATCTTCACCAGTGACGCAGGCAATCGTAAATCCACTAATCTTAGTGATGGTAGCGCGAGGTACGCGTCATTGGTTCATCACTGGTTGACGTGGTGTCGTAGCGGGCCTGGCGACTGGTACCGGTGGTTGTGGTACCACGATTGGCGTAGCGCTCCGCCGCCGGTCGGTCATCATGGTGCTTGTAAGCCAACTGCACCGCGACCTGGAAGTCGTTGGGTTGTTCGATCAACGACGTGCGGCCCAGGACTTTGAATGGGCCACCGACCAGCGTGGCGTTGGCCAGATACAACTCAAACTGGTCACGGACGTCGGCGACATTTTGCAAGCCAACCGTGCTGACCACGCCGACACGTTGCTTTTCAGCCTGGTTGATGCCGGCATAAACGACCAGTTGCTGGCCCTCCGTTTGCATCTCGAAGTAAGGAATCAAGACCGCGGGCCCCGAGGCGTAGACGGGTTTACCCGTCTTGCGCGTCTGTTCCATGATTTCCCGGTCGCCTAACCCAGAGTAATCCAGTTGGAGCAACTGGTTTTGTTGTAGACGCGTCGCCAAGTTTTGCACGTTACGGGCGTCGCTGTCACTGGCGGTTAATTTCCCGGGTAATATTTTCTTTTCGTCGAAATACCCATTGGCCGGAATGTTGCGGCCGCCACGTGCGACTGGCTGGTTGCCCTCTTCTGCTTCCTTGGGCTTAATGTGCAGTAACTTTTCAATCTTGGGTGAAATGTCAAATGGTGCCTTTTTCTCCGTGAAGTAATACACCGTGTTCAAATAAACAAAATATAGCAGAATCAGTGCAACTAACAGAATCAATAAGCCCCAGAATGGGTGGCCATTTTGGAGATACCGAAACCCGATGTAGAACAGGTAAAGGTCCCCCAAAGCGCCAATGATGACGTAGATGCGGTTCTTAATTTTTGCGTTGACGTTGATGTACCCTAAATAGTGGTTGACCATGTCAAGAAAGCTTAACATTGTCGGTCCCCCTTCCTTCGTTATTGATTCGTGTCAGTCGTGTGGCTGTACGTGCTAGCACCATTATCGGTCGTGTCCGTGGTGTCATTAGCCGTATCAGCCGTACTGTTGTCGGTCGTTGTGTCATCATTCGTCGTCGCCGATGAACTGACGGCGCTAGATGAGGTCTTCTTTTTCTTAGACGTGGTGGTGCCAGTTGTGCCGGTACTCCCAGTGGTCCCTGTCGTATTAGCGGCGCTGGATTCCGTCGACGAGGTCTTCTTCGCTGAAGAACTTTCTGTATCCGTGGATGAACTATCTGAAGACTCATCACTACTGCTATCGGAGCTACTCTTGGACGAATCGGAATCCTTCTTCTTGCTATCGTCACTAGCCTTCTTCGAATCGCTCGAGAAGCTGCTGACTAACGACGAGCTCGTATTTGAGACCCGTGAAGCCCCTTCGTTGGTCTTCGTGACGGTGTTCGTCACCACGTTAGTTGCTCCGAGAGCCAGTGCCATCGACACAATTGCGAATGGCGTAATCAAGGGCGGTGTGCGATACCCCATGCGTCATTCCTCCTTCCGTTTACCTAATTAAACTCATTGTCGCATAGGAAACTCAAAAATCTGTCAAATTTCTCTTAATTTTTCACTAAGTCTTGTTCCTGAACACCGGCCGCTTTGCACTCGGCACACAAGCCGTAAAGTTCAAAGCTGTGGCCCGCAATTTCACAACCCGGCAGTTGATCCGTGAAGAAATCCATCGGGCACATTTGCAGTTCGATCACCTTGCCACAATTTTGGCAGACAAAATGATGATGGTGTTGGTGGTGCAGGTCACACTGGTACTTGACCCGCGCCCTTTCTTGTTCCGTGTTCTGCTCGACGATACCGACTTCCTCGAATTCCTTTAGATTCCGGTAAACCGTGTTGTGGCTCATCCCCGGGAATTCCGTGCGCATGTATGCGTCGACGGTCACCACATCGGTGTAATGGGCCTGGTTCGTCAGCAAAAACTCTAGTAGTGCGTGCCGCTGCTTTGTCATCTTTAACTTATTCTTCTTTAAAATCGCCACGGCGGTGCTTAAAGATTCTGCCATGATGGGTGGCCTCCTTGTGTTATTTTTTAGTCAAACGATATTTCATAAAAATTGGATGGAACTGGCCGCCTACCGTCCGCCAAATATGGGTCGGAACGCGGTGGGCGGACGGGGTGAGCCAAAGGGCGGTCTCACCACCTCGTCTTTGAGCCGAAGAACACGTCTCAAAGACGCCAGTTCCCTAACCGGCAAGGAACGCCGCTAAGGGAACTCCCACGGCTGAACCCATATTTGGCGGACTCTCGGCTACAGGGTGATTGCTAATCGACAACGCGCTTAACCCTTAGTACCAACTGATTTTACCATTGGTTTTGGACTAACATACAATCACTGATAAGTAGCAATCCGCCGGAGTCAGCCAGCAGTGCAGCCAGCTGTGTCGACCCAGTTAGCTGGCGTTTCTTGCCAGGTTACTGGGTGGGACGCCTTGAAAGACTGACGGTCCTTGTCAGCCTTTCAAGCGAGCCGGAAGACCGCTTCCCAGGCTGAAGGCGTTCCCCATAGCAGGCGGAACTGCTGGCTGACGGAGGCATTTAATCACTTCAACCTGCAGCAGCACTCAGATAATGCCAGCTACATCTAGCTTAAACGGTAGGCGGCCAGCAAGCTCTACGTTGCCGAATTCCCTGTTAGTTTATCATACTTACTGCGAAACTCAACTATACAATGCCTCAATCCCGTTGGAGCCGTGTCATGAGGTCGTCTAACTTGAGCTGCGTTTGTTGCCAATCATCATTGTTCAGCTGAATGGCCTTGCCCCGTAATGCCAGTGGCATGGTCAAGTCACGCCGATACTCGGCACTGGCCAAGCGCTGGGCCATCATGTGTTCGTCATCGCCCCGTTTGCTCAACCGATGGGCCAATTTATCCGGCTGACTGACGGTGAGAAAGATGATCACGGCCTGATCGCCCAGCTCCTTGGCGTAGGTGACGGCCCCCGCACTATCTAACACGATGGCGTCAAAGGGTGCCCGTTCAAAGCCACGCGCCAACCCTTCCTTGGACGAGCCGTAATGATACCCCGCGTACACGACCGATTCCAGGTAATGGTTCTTGGGAAAGCTTGCCGGCGTTTCAAAATAGTAGTCCACGCCATCGACTTCTCCTTGGCGTGGGGGCCGCGTGGTGTGGGTGATGACCTTGGTGACCGGATAGTGATTGACCAGGTATCTTTGCACCGTAGTCTTGCCCGTCCCGGTTGCCCCGGTGATCACTAATACTTTAGGCGTCATGCTGATCCTCCAAATAGGTATTGGCTTGAACCAACAAGCCTTTCAAATTCTCGTAGCTTAACGTATCTTTGGCCGTGGCGTAGTCGAACCAGCCAAAGTCACTGATCTCTTCGACTTGACGCGTAATCTGACTGTCCGCGGGAACCAACGCGGTGTACAGGACCACGTGCTTGTGGTGCCCATTGGCCATATCGTAATTCAGGTCGGCGTGAAATTCTGGATTGATGGCGACCACTAAACTGGTCTCTTCGCGAATCTCACGAACTGCCGTGGCGATGTCACTTTCGTCGCCCTCGACATGGCCCTTGGGGAATCCCCAGAAATGACTAGTCGCACTCTTTAATAGTAGATATTGGATCTGACCGTCGACCAACCGGTAAACGACCGCTCCGCTAGCTTTTTCGGTAATCATGTTGTGTTTCCTCCTCGGCGTAAAACTAAACTCCTTCTATTCTAAATCGAAACGCCCGCCAACGGGGAGAATTTGCGCACCTTTTTCCGAAAACTGCCCGGAACTCTCATTGACTTTTAATTTAATCTTAGGGTACACTATCTGCAACATCATCATTTCGCGGGAAAAACCGCCGAAACTGCTGAAACCTGCGGGCACAATGTGTATTATCAGTATATGGGGTTGCTGCGTCACTTGCCGGTTGTCTTGCCGCCTTGCCGTTCACTAAATATGAGCCGGAACGCGGTGGGCGGACGGGTCGAGCCAAAAAGCGGTCTCGACGCCTCGCCTTTGAGCCGAAGAACACGTCTCAAAGACGCCAGTTTTCTAACCGGCGATTCCGCCGCTAAGGAAACTCCCACGGCTGAGCTCATATTTAGCGAACTATCGGCTACGTTAGCGAAAATCAGTAACGTTGGTATGATCATTAAGCCGGTCAACCTTACATCACTACGCTATTCACGCCAGTTGCTAACCGATATTATGGGGGAGACCACCAATAATCCACCCTCTCAGCCGTGAGTGAAGCGAAATCTAGGCTCAGCCGGGGAATTTAGGAGCGTTCTTCGCTGCTAAATTGGTGACTTTGAGACGGTGAATTTCCGGCTCAAAGCAAGGGGTGAGACCGCCCTTTGGCTCACCCCGTCCTCCCCCAGCGTTCCAGCCTAGAGTTTCGCGTAACGGTAGGCGACCAGCACCAATAACATTGCACCATCGTGTTTCATCTATTATATTAGGAGGCTTTTTATGGGACTTGCGCGTATATTTCGTCGCGAACGCTTAGATAACTACTTGCGAAGTGACCAACACTTTGCCAAAACAATGACGGCCAAGGACTTGATGTCGTTAGGGATTGGGGCCGTCATTGGGACCGGGATCTTCATTTTACCCGGCACCATCGCTGCGCAGTACAGTGGTCCCGGCATCGTCTTATCCTTTCTGATAGCCGCCATCGTCTGTTCCACCGCGGCTATGTGCTATGCCGAATTTGCCTCCGTCCTTCCCGTCGCTGGCTCAGCCTATTCCTACGGTAACCTGGTCTTCGGCGAAATCATTGGCTGGATTCTCGGTTGGGCGTTGATCTTGGAATACGTCCTGGCCGTTGCGGCCGTGGCCAATGCGTTCGGCGCCTATTTCAAATCATTTCTAGCCGGGTTCGGGCTCAACTTGCCCAATGCCATCACCGGCCCCTATGACCCTGCGCACGGCACCTATGGCAACCTGATTGCCATTCTGGTGGTCTTCTTCATCAGCTGGCTGCTGAACCGCGGGATGCGCGAATCCATGCGTATCAACAATGCCATCGTCATCGTGAAAATTGCCATTATTATTCTCTTTGTGGCGGTCGGCATTTTCTACGTGCGGCCCAGCAACTGGCAACCGTTCGCACCGTTCGGGTCCAAGGGGATTCTGCGGGGCGCCTCAACCGTGTTCTTCGCTTACCTCGGGTTCGACGTGGTCTCCGCGTCCGCCGCTGAGGTGAAGAACCCCAAGAAGAACATGCCTATCGGGATCATCGGCACGCTCATCGTGGCGACGGTGCTGTACATGCTGGTCGCCATCGTCTTGACCGGGATGGTGCACTACACCAAGCTAAACGTGGCGGACCCCGTCTCGTTTGCCCTGACGCTGGTCCACCAAAACTGGACGTCCGGCATCATCTCCCTGGGGGCGTTGGCCGGCATGTTTACCATGATGGTCACCATGATCTACAGTTCCTCGCGGCTGATTTATTCCGTCGGGCGTGACGGTCTGTTGCCCAAGTTCTTGGGTAAGATCGACGCGCAAACGGGAACGCCCAAGCACAGTCTGGCCGTCATCACCGTGGTCATCGCTCTGCTGGGCGGCTTTGTCCCCCTGGCACAACTGACTAACCTGGTCAACATTGGGACGTTGGTGGCCTTCCTGTTCGTCTCATTTGGGATTCTCCGGTTGCGTCACCTGCCGGACTTGCCCCACAACACCGGCTTCCAAGTACCGCTGTATCCATACTTGCCGATTGTGTCCGGCCTGCTGTGCTTCTACATGATGCTGCAACTGCCAGCTGAAACGTGGATCGCCTCGTCCATCTGGTTCGCATTGGGCCTGGTGATCTACTTCGGCTACGGTCTCCGTCACAGCCGGCTCAACGACCAATCCTAGGTTCTAGGTAACGACTGGCAGAGCTGATTGATGATTGTCGACCATAACAATAGTAACAGCGTTTTGCCTCAAACAATCGTTACTGACAACTACCACTACAGCCGCAGTTCGTCAAATATGGGTTCAGCTGTGGGAGTTCCCTTAACGGTGGTTTTTGCCGCTTAGGGAACTGGCGTCTTTGAGACAGCGGGGTTCTGGCTCAAAGCGAGGCCGAGACCGCTTTTTGGCTCGACCGGTCCGCCCACCGCGTTCCACCCCATATTTGACGAACGGAGGCGCCCAGCCCCACACCACGTCACCCATCGACACCCTGTTTTTCCAAGAAACGTTGATTTAAAAAAATTGATAAGGTAGGCGAAGTTTTATGCGTAACCAACAATTTGCCATTCGGCCCACGGCACCCGCCCAGGCCCTTGACGAACTTCAACGGATTCACTTTTTAGATGAGAAAAATGCTGACCTGAGTACCCCTAGTCTGCTGCTACAAGACTTCTACGACCGGAGCTGGCCGGAATTCAAAACGCCAGACGTCATTCACCAACAACTGGCCAACCTGATGGCCACGCCAGATACTGATGGCTGGGACTTCTTAAATAGCCACAACAACGTTCCGGTCACGGTCTTTTATAACCTGGCGTTACAACGACTTGGGTTTGCCGTGGACCTCGACTTCACCTTAGCCGACCCACTGGCAGCCATGGCCAAGATCCAATTGCCGGTAGCCGACCACGCTGGTGCTGATTTCACCGTCGCCGAGCTGAAACAGGCTTGGTACCAGCTGTTGACGACCCACTCGAAGAACGGCCAGACCTTCTTAGACCAATTGACCACTCACGGCTACTTCGACCCCCTCGTTCACGACCCTAACGTCGAAAAACCGTTGATCTTCAACGGCAAGTCCCAAGCTGTCTTTGATACGACCCGCTTGATTCGCGAAGTCGTGTACGTCGAAAGCCCACAGGACACCGACCATGACGGCCAACGCGACCTATTGAAGGCTGAGATCATCCGCCCCGCTGAAACGGAAGCGGGGTTGCAAGTTCCCGTCCTCTACACCGCCAGTCCCTACAACCAGGGCACCAACGATGAGGCCGGCGACCAGATGATGCACAAGGTCAACGTGCCACTACAGCCTAAACAGCCCAATGACGCGACTTTAGCCGACGTAACCGCGCAACCCGATACCACACCGGTGCCCGCTCCTCGGCCCGTCACGGCGACGACCAAGGATGCCGAGCAGACCTTTGCCCGTGAGCAATCCTACACGCTCAATGACTACTTCTTAGCCCGCGGCTTTGCCGTCGTTTACGCCGCTGGTATCGGTACGCTGGATTCCGATGGCGTCCGGGCCACTGGTGATCCCGAGGAAACAACCTCGACGATTGCCATCATCGAATGGCTCGCTGGCAACCGCACGGCCTTCACCAGCCGCGCCGCCACCCAGGCCATCCCCGCTTGGTGGAGCAATCACGCCGTTGCCATGACCGGCCGCTCTTATTTGGGCACGTTGGCCACGGCCGCCGCAACCACTGGTGTCGCCGGTCTCAAGACAGTCATTTCCGAAGCCGCCATTTCCAACTGGTACGATTACTACCGTGACGGTGGCCTGGTCATTGCCCCCGGTGGCTTCCCTGGTGAAGACGCCGACGTGCTGGCCGAGGAAACGTTTAGCCGGCAACGCCAAGCCGGTGACTATCACCGCATCCAGGCCAAATGGCAGGCTGACCTCGCCGCCATCACCCATGACCAAGACCGGGTCACCGGGAACTACAACCGTTTCTGGGACGCGCGCAACTATTTGAAGAACGCCAAGAATATCAAAGCTGACCTGTTGCTGGTTCACGGCCTCAATGACTGGAACGTCAAGCCACGCAACGTCAATAATCTTTGGAACGCCGTGCGTGACTTGCCCGTCGCCAAGAAGCTGATCTTGCACCAAGGCCAACACATTTACATCAACGCCTTTCGGTCGATCGACTACACCGACATCGTTAACCTGTGGCTGACCCACGAGCTGCTAGGCGTCGACAATCAAGCCGAAACGCTGTTGCCAAATGTGATCATCCAAGACAATGTGCAACCGGAAACCTGGAACGCCTACCCCGACTGGGATGCGCCGACCAATCCAACGCGCAGTTTCAACCTGCAGCACGACGAACTGGTCGACCAGCAGACGCACGAGCCGTTGCCATACGCCACGAGCTTCAACGATCAACTGCCAGTTGAACAGTACAACCACTACACCCACCACATTGCTGCTTGGCAACAAGACCTGTTGGGTGACAAGCACAACGACATGTTCAATCACCGCTTGATTTTCAAGTCCGCGGTCCTGACCGACGACCTGTTGTTGGACGGCAAACCGGTCATCGACCTGCGCGTGGCCGTCAACCAGCCCGTGGGGATGCTGAGTTTTCAAATCGTGGATTACGGGGAGGCCAAACGCTTGGGCGTCTCGCCAACCATCCTGGCACGCAAGGCCCTCGACGAAGGCTACCGTTGGCGTGAAGACGACCTGCGTGAATTTCAGCCGGCCGCAACCACACCATTTAAGATGATCACCAAGGGCCACCGTAACCTGCAAAACCGGACCAACGCTTATCACGTCGATGCGTTGAAGCCTAACGAGTTCTACGACCTGAGCGTGACCCTGCAGCCAACGCACTACCGGTTATTGGCCGGGCACCAGTTGGGGCTGGTCATCTACGCCACCGACTTTGGCATGACCGTCCGTGGTAACCAGGACCTGCAATACTCCATCCAGCTCGGCAACTCCGCCTTGCACCTGCCTTACTTGGCAGAGTAACTGTGGTTGGTACTTGACGAACGGGGTGTGTGCTGGCCGCCTACCGTTCGTCAACTATGGGTCGGAACGCGGTGGGCGGACGGGTCGAGCCAAAATGCGGTCTCGACACCTCACCTTTGAGCCGAAGTTCACGTCTCAAAGACGCCAGTTACCTAAACGGCATGAACCATGCCGCTTAGGTAACTCCCACGGCTGAACCCATATTTGACGAACTCTCGGCTACGGAATGGTTGCTCAACGGCATCCAGGTTAAGTCTCGGTAGCTACCGATTCATTAGCAACTGGGGCTAATGTGGTATTCCCTCAAAGGTGCCCATACACCCTAAAGGTAGTGGCCAAACACAATCGCGCTGAGCCTGGCTTTCTCTCCACTATCGACTCTGATAGTTCATGTCAGCACAACTGGCTAGTTCTGTTCCAAGACACCACCAACCGCTATTAACCAATTAATACAACCGCTGATATGCCACGCAATCTTAGCCGGAGGAGGCCGAGAGTGGAGCCAGCTGTGTCGACGGTGTTGGCTGGGGTCTTTTCTCAGCCTACAGCGTGGGACGACTTTGGAGACTTGCGATTTAGGCAAGGCTTCAAAGCGAGCCGGAAGCCCGCTTTTTGGCTGTAGGCGTTCCCCATAGCAGGTGGAACTCTCGGCAGCCGCAGGCGACACAGCTACCACCACGTCACACGAATCTCTGACTAGTCAAAGGTTAAGTGTTTAGAAATGTGGCTAACAGTGATAAACTATTAATAACTCATTAGAAACGGGGGAATTTTTCATGAAACAAGGTACCACGATCATCACCTTAGACAACGGCTACCACCTTTGGACCAACACCCAAGGCACTGGTGACATCCACCTGCTCGCACTGCACGGTGGCCCTGGTGGCAACCACGAATACTGGGAAGACACCGCCAAGCAACTCGCCGCACAAGGCCTGAATGTTCAGGTTCACATGTACGACCAACTGGGGTCTTGGTACTCCGATCAGCCCGACTATAGCGACCCAGAAATCGCCAAGAAATATTTGACTTACGACTATTTCTTGAATGAAGTTGAAGAAGTTCGGCAAAAGCTGGGCATCGACAAGTTCTACCTGATTGGCCAATCTTGGGGTGGCGCTTTGGTTCAAATGTACGCTGCGAAATTCGGCCAACATTTGAAGGGAGCAATCATTTCTTCCATGGTTGATAACATCGACGAATACGTTGAAAGCATCAACCACATTCGGGAAACGGCACTGTCCGCTGACCAAGTGGCTTACATGAAGAAGATCGAAGCTAACGGCAACTATGACGATCCGACCTATCAAAGCTACGTGGACATCTTAAACGATGGCTATGTGGACCGGAAGAAGCCCGCTGCCATTTCTCATTTGATCAGCACCATGGCAACCGACGTTTATGGTGCCTTCCAAGGTGACAACGAATTCGTCATCAAGGGCAAGCTGGCCGAATGGAATTTCCGTGATCATCTGAAGGACATCAAGGTGCCAACCCTGTTGACCTTTGGGGAACACGAAACCATGCCACTGGCAACTGGTAAGAAGATGGCTGAGTTGATTCCACACTCCCGCTTCGTCACAACGCCAGAAGGTGGTCACCACCACATGATCGACAACGCGCCAGTTTACTACGATCACTTGGCAACCTTCATCCGCGACGTGGAAAACGATAATTTTAACGCTTAATCTTTAAACGACTAAGGCCTTCGCCACCCCACTGGGAATTGGCGAAGGCCTTTTTGTGACTGATAATCTGGGCCTAGCTTCACCCATTCTCGGGACCATGGCCACTTCCGACTCGGCTGGTAACGCTAAACGCCGGCTGACTCTGGTATATTGGTGCTTGTCGGTGACACTAGATTCAATTAACGCTAGCTGGTGGTAAGCACCTAATAACTGACCGTATTGAAATATAATTTAAAAAGAGATGGCCCGTCCTCGTTTTTTGAGGACGGGCCATCTCTTCCATGCCTTAAGCGGCTATGACATTGAGTTCTTCGTCACTATCAAGCTTCGATTGATAATTCCATGGTAAATAAGCTTCCAGATCTTCTTTTTTCGCAAAATCTGGGAGTTGTGGCATTTCATTTAATAAGTAAGTCACGTAGTCGCGTGGGTTGATGCCATTAGCCTTAGCGGATTCAATTAGCGTCATCCAAATTGCCGTAGCCTTAGCTCCGGCAGGACTAGTACTAAAAAGCCAATTTTTTCGACCAATCACAAAGCTCTTCATGTTTCGCTCGGAGGCGTTATTGCTGAAATCTACCGCTCCATAGTTGAGAACTCGGTTTAACGCTACTCGTTGGTTCCGTGCGTAAGTGATGGCTTTACCCAGCCGACTTTTTGGTAATTCGTCTGCTTGATCAATCCATGACCAAAACTTTCTCACCAACTTAAGCAGGTGTCGCCGTCGCTGCCGTCGTCGTGAGTGAGGCGACCATTGTTTCCATTCTTTTTCTAGCGCAAACATTTCGTCTAATAGCTTGAGTGGACGACTCATAATTATCTTTCCGTTGACGAATGCTGCTTCGTAGAACTTCCGACGGAGGTGGGCAAAGCAACCAACTCGTATGACTGCTTCATCTAGTCCGTTATAACCAGCATAGCCGTCACATTGAAGTACCCCCGTAAAACCTCGATAGAGGTTTTCGGCAAATGCGCCAGATCGTGTATCACCATAAGCGTACAGAACGGCTTGCTTAGATGATTTTCTGACCGACCGCATCACCCACATGTAAGACTTGGATGTGGCCGCCTTTCCGGGTTCTCTGAGCACCTGCATCGGCGTTTCGTCGCCCTGAAGGTAGGGTTGTTCAACTAGTCGTTCACGAATTAAGTTGTACAACGGCTCCATGATTTCTCCAGACTTAATGACCCAGTTTGCCGAAGTTGCCTCAGAAAGCTGAACGCCCATTCTTTGCCATTCCTTTAGTTGACGAGACAAGGGGACGCCTTGCTCAAACTTTTGATGAAGCATTTCCGCGATGACTGAAGCGGAACCCAAACTGTGAGGAATTACCGGCTTTGGAACTAACCCTTGGACAAGGTGCGCAAGCCCATCAATGGCTTCACAGTCGACACACTTATATGTGGGTGTATAAATTTCCTCACGATACAACTTCGCTGGTTGGTAGTGGAGTTGCTCTCGAACAAATTTTTCACCCACGAAAACTAAGCGGTGTCCGTGTGGACACTGCTTAGTTGCGACATCAACGACCGTCCTTTTGACCGGCAGATCTGGACTTAAGACTTCTTGCCGTGTCTTTTTACGCTTTTTCGCTGACTGTACTTGATTCGTTTGGTTTTCTTGGCCAGTTTGCTCTGGCTCGGTAAAAACACCGTCATCTTCTTCCAAAAGCGATAGCTGATTGGCATCGACTTGTTCTGATTTTTTACCATACAATTTCTTGGTTAGGTAATCAATAATCTCAGCCTGCTCTTCAACCTTTCGAGTCAACTTAGCGATTTGTTCTTGCTCTGGTGTCATTGGCTATCCCACTCATTCTGTATTAGTTATTTTTGAGTTTACCATAGTCATTCCCAGATAAACAGCTATCTTTCCGTGGTCAAGCTTTCACGTCTAGGTGGCCTAATTTTATGAACGGTCGCGTCAAGCGACCAACCACTGAGAAGACGCGAGAACTGCTTATAATTCAGCTTTCGCACGGCATCCTGATTTGTTGGCCATTGAAGCCGGCCATTTTCTAGCCGTTTGTATAACAATAGAAAGCCATCACCATCCCAGTAAAGGGCCTTGAAACGGTCCTTTCTGGTACCGCAAAATAAGTAGAGCGCCTGATTATATGGATCAAGATCAAACTGTTCCTGAACAACACCAGCTAAGCCATCAATTCCACGACGGAGGTCAGTCTTGCCACAAACAATATAGACTTGTCCAACCTTGTTTGGATCAATGAGCATCGCTAAACACCGCCTTTAAGAGGGCATCAACGATGTAGCAATTAGCCTTATTGTAGATGATAACTGACTTGTTCTTGCCTACTTTGAGTTGAACTGCCCGGCTGGGAACAACTGGCGTTGTTCCAGCAGCCTGACGCGGCACTTTAACTTGTACGATATCTGGTTTATCCATAACAAAACCTCACCAATTTATTTGATGAGGTAATCATATCGTTTTGCGGCCGCCAATCATAGACGGTCAGTTATTAGGTGCTTACAGCTGGTGCACAACTATCAGGAATTAAACTGATTGATAATTAAACTACCCCTGTAGCCGGGAGTCCGCCAAATATGAGCTCAGCCGTGGGAGTTCCCTTAGCGGCACGATTCACGCCGGTTAGGGAACTGGCGACTTTGAGACGCGGTCTTCGGCTCAAAGTCGAGGAGACGAGACCGCTCTTCGGCTCGTCCCGCCGCCCACAGCGTTCCAGCTCATATTTGGCGGACGGAAGGCGGCCAGCTAACCACCCTCAGCTGTGTTTGCCAGGTTACTGGGTGGGACGACTTCAGAGACTCGCCAATTTTGCGAGGCTTTGAAGCGAGGCGGAAGACCGCTTCTCAGGCTGGAGCCGTTCCCCATAGCAGGCGGAACTGCTGGCTGGTGGAGGCATTCTGCCTCGCCCATTTCAGCAGTGAGAATGCCGTCTGATTTTGCTTTCACCGTAAACAAAAAGAGCTGAGACAGTGCGTCCCAACTCTTGCGATGATTAACACAAACTAGTGAATCACAACTTTCATCCCGTAAGGTACGTTGTTGTAAACCCATTTGGCGTCGGCCACTGACAAACGAACACACCCGTGGGAAGCGGCGGTCTTACCTAATTCCTCAGCTTCACTCTTGATGTAGTTCCCGTTCTTGTCGGTCGGCACACTGTGGAACAGGTAGATACCGTGATCCTTCCAAGAGACCCAATATTTGGCCCCTTCACCAGAACTTTGATTGTAGAAGAATTTTCCCCGTTCCCCCTGGATTGCATACGTTCCGTGCGGCGTTTTGTTTTCCTTGCCCGTCCCCGTGGAACAATACATGGTGTAGAGCACCTTGTTGTTGCCATCACGGATGTAGACCCGTTGCCGGTTGGTATTAACATCTAACCAGGCATTCGGGTGCTGCTTGAGGTTCGGATAAGGCTTGTCTTCCGACGGTTTACGCCAATTAATAGTATCGGCCTTGGCCGTATTGGCTTTCTTCGTCGTCTGACTAGTGGGTTGACTCGTCTGCGGTGTCGTATGGCCCTGAATCAAGCGGTTGATGCCAACTGCCCCAACGATGACCAATGCGAAGACCACGAGTAACTGTCTTAAACGTCTCATACTCTGCCATCCTTTTCAAATTTTCCTAACTACGACTACTGTAACGGATTTTTCTGAAAAAGGAAACGCCTTTTACCAAAACGTAATCTCACTGCAATCTAGTTTGCAGAATTCCTTAGACTCAGCTTCTCAACATTCAAGATTTTATCAACTAAGCCGGTATAGAAGCTGGCCTCATGGCTGACGATAATCGCATTGCCCGGGAAATTCAAGATAGCTTGCTTCAAGGCCTGCTTGGTTTCGTCGTCCAAATGGTTGGTCGGTTCGTCCATGATCAAGAAGTTGGCTGGTTCAAATTCCATCAACGCCAACTTGACCTTGGTCTGTTCCCCACCGGAGAGCTCGCCAATTGGCTTCATGGCATTGGCAGAGTCCAGGCCACACTTAGACAGCTTAGTCCGAATCGCCTTTTGGGGCAACTTCTCGTACTTGGCTTGGATGATCTGCAGCGGCGTTTGTTGATTGTTATCCCAAACCAGATCCTGGCTGAAGTAACTGATCCGAGCGGACGGGGAGAAATGCGCTTCGCCACCCTTGGCCTTGATGATGCCTAAAATAGACTTGATCAGCGTCGATTTCCCGACCCCGTTGAACCCGGTCAGGCCGACTTTTTGGTCGGTCGTCACGGAGAACGTCACCGGCTTCAGTAATGGGCGGTCATACCCAACGGACAGTTCGTCGACCACCAAAGCGTTTTGCGAGCCGGTCTCCTGATAAGGAAAATCAAAATGGGCTTGCACGTTCGTCGATGGCGGATCGACCCGGTCCATCCGGTTGAGCATCTTTTCCCGCGACTTGGCCATGGTCGACTTAGACCCAGCCTTGTTCTTCCGGATGAAGCGTTCAGCCTTTTCGATGACGACCTGTTGCTTGTCAAATTCACGTTGTTGGGCCTTTTCCCGTTCACCCCGTTGCCGCATGGCTTGCTTGAAGCTACCCCGGTACTTGGTGATTTGGCCAAACGCCACGTTGATGATACAGTTCGTGACATTTTGTAAGAAGTCGTAATCATGGGAAATGATCAACGCGGCCCCGTCGAAATTGTTCAGGTAGTCTTCCAACCACGCAATGTGGGCGACGTCCAGGTAGTTGGTCGGTTCGTCCAGTAAAATGACGTCGGGATTTTCCAGCAACAACTTGGCCAAGATAATCTTCGACCGTTGCCCCCCGGACATCTTGGCAACTTCATGGTCGCGGCCAATGTCGTCTAAGCCTAACCCGGAGATGACCCGTTCAATTTCCGTTTCCACGTCGTAAAAGTTTCGCGCGTCCAACTCTTCTTGGATTCGGCCGGCTCGTTCGAGTAGCTTGTCAGCCATCGTTTCCGCGTATTCGGTATACATCGCCGTCATCCGGTCATTCATTTCGTACAAGTCAGCGTAAGCCGTATGCAGAAAATCAATCAGCGTCATGCCGTCTGGAATATCGGCGTACTGGTCCAAGTACCCAATGTGGGTTTTCTTTTGCCATTTCACGTTCCCCGTTAACGGGAGCTCCTGGCCGGTAATAATTTTAATTAAGGTTGACTTCCCAACCCCGTTTTGCCCGACGACACCCATGTGTTCGCCTTTTTCTAGGGTAAAACTGGCGCCTTCGTAGAGCTTCTTATCTGCGAAGCTCATGCTGAGGTCGTCAACTTCTAGTAGTGGCACTGTTTGTCCCTTCCCTTCTTCTCTCAACCGAAAAAAGCCCCGACATCGTCAAGGCCTTTAGTTAAACCTATATTAGGTAGTAACTTACCACGAAAACCGGGGGTTCGTCAACTTCCTGGCCTAGGGAACTGGCCCCAAACTATGCTATAATGGGTAAAATTTATGACTAAAGGACTGACACTTAATGAATATTCGTAACATCGACCACCTCACCTTAACTGTTAGTGATGTGGAACATTCCGTGCGCTGGTACCACGAGGTCTTTGACCTGCCCATCATCGAATTCGATGACGGTCGGCGCGGCGTGAAGTTGGGTAAGCAAAAAATTAATTTCCAACAAAGTGACCACCCCCATTTGCCCGTGGCCAAGCACCCCACGGTCGGCGGTGCGGACTTCGCCATTATCGCGACCGACCCACTGGCTAACATCTTGTCTCACTTGACCAACTACGCGGTCGAAATCGTGGATGGCCCCGTGACCAAGCAAGGCGCCTTGGGCCCGATGACGTCAGTCTACGTCCGTGACCCTGACGAAAACCTGATTGAAATCGGTAAATACGACCAGTAGGAGGCGGACCCGTTCATGACTAAATTGACCCAACTGCTGGCGGCCGGTGGCAACTGGCTGTTGCGGTGTCTCAAGTGGATCGGCTTTTTAGCCATCTACCTAATCGACACCCTCCTGTTGTCCATGGCCACCAGTCAAGCCCGCCATCCCCAAGTGGCCACGCGCCTGATTGGGGTCGTCCTGATCTACTCGGCCTTACTGCTGGCCTTCTTGACCTGGCGCTACTGGCAGCAGATCAAGAAAAGCAATCCGCGCCACATCGGCAAGAGCCGCTTCACGACCAAACGTAGCTGGCAACTGGCGGGCCTGTTTATTCTGATGCTGGCGATTCAACTGGGCTGGAATGCGCTGATCAACGCCCACATTCTGACCAGCCCCGCCAACCAGACCGAACTCAACGCGCAGATTTTACAGCTACCGTTTTGGAACCTGTCCTACGCCATCTTACTGGCGCCCTTCGTGGAGGAAATGATCTTCCGCGGCATCTTCTTGAATTACTTTTTCCGGCAAGACTCACGGGTGATGAACTTCTTGGGCGTCTTCATGTCGGGGATGATCTTTGGCATGATGCACGTGATGAGCTTCACGCCCACGCTGTTCATGTACGCGGCGCTGGGCTGGGTGCTGGGCTTCACCTACCTGAAATTCCGCGACCTGCGCTACAACGTGACGCTGCATTTCTTGAATAATGCGCTGTCGTTGTTGGCTTATATCTAAAATTCAAAATAGCCGGTACACGTCCCACATCAGGGATGACGTACCGGCTATTTTTAACTTTGATAATATGACCAGGCAGCCAAAATGTAAACAACCTTTTCTTGCTTATTTACCTTGATTCTTTTCAATTTTTTTGAATCCAATCTTGCTGAGCTCTTAATTACAATTCAAAACACCATTATAATTTTTCCCAGTCAATACTATCAATGTCAGTCCAACCAGAATTATCAGCCTCTCGCTTCTGAACTTCAGCCAAAGTCCCAGTAGCTGAAAGATAGAGCGCTTCTTGCATGGCATCCCAGTCATGCTTGTTAACAATGACCACGTCTTGGTTTTCGTCTTTACTCTGGACTGTTACTGGCTTATGTTCCGACGAGACTTGCTTTACAATGTCAAAGAAATGCTTACGTGCGTTAGTTGGCGTAAAGCTATCTTGCATTTGCATAACCCCCTTGAAATATACCATGATCATAGCGTACACGACCCACGTACGTAAATCTAAACATCCGGTTACGCTATTTTTAGGTAACGCGTAGTGCTAGTAATGTAATATTTCAAGAATTGAATAACAAGCTTAAGTCCTAATGCATGCAAAAAGCCCGCATTTGCGGTAACTTCTATGGCGACGAAACCAAGAAAGAAGAACCGTAAATGCTAGGCCTCCCTAAAGTTATCGCAAAATTCAATCCAATTCAAGTCTCTGTCATGAAATTCATCAAAATTGTCCAGCCATATTACAATCAGTTAGCCAAAAGGTTTCGCTTTCGGTGTAATTATCGTGAACTTAAAACCAGTGATGTGGTCATCATTGCCTGCATGTTAGCTCGAATAGACTTGCGCGAAGTGTCTGAATCCCAGTTCCATCGGAATCTCATCGCTTCGGGGATTCGGGTTCCAGAACGAACCCGTTACAATCGGCGTTGCCGTCAGCTAACGATGGCTCTCAAGCTCATTCGTATTTGGATGCTCAAGCGTTACCGGCACGAGTCTGTCTATGAGATCATTGACAGCGCCCCAATCACCTTAGTTTCTGCACGGCGAAGCAATCGTGCCAAGGTGTTAAAAGGCATTGCCAATAAAGGCTATAATGCCACCAAACGGGTCTATTACTACGGCTTCAAGCTCCATGCCGTCATGAGTAATGACGGGTACTTCATTGATTGGGAACTAACACCAGCTTCCGTGGACGATCGTAAAGTCACAATCGAATTACTACGTGAAGCTCCGGCAAAGTACGTTTTAGCAGATGGTGGTTACTTAAGCCGCCCACAGCAACAGTTTCTCAGACAAGAGTTTGGGATTCATCTGTGGTTTCCATTGCGAAAGAACATGCGACACAGTAAGCAAGTCAACTCAGCATTCTTGAAGAACCAGCGGCGTCACATCGAGACTTGTTTTAGTAATTTGAACAAGGTCGGCCATTTTGAACACCCAGAGACTGATACGATGAGCGGCCTTAACAGCCGGTTATCAACGCTTTTTCTCTGGAATGTCATTAAAGTTCATCATCAATTAGAACAAGGGTTAAGCGGGCTTAAGATTAATTGAAAAGTTACAAAGCTAGCACAACACGTTAGGTACCTATCAGTCGTTACCCGCCTGAAGAAACAAAAGACTCTCCTCAACATAGCGTCACAACAATTAACAGATTTTACCTCTTACTGAAAATCTTTTAGTTTGACCTTTCTCAAAACCAAACGTGCCTATCCAATCCTTATGCCTCTGGGGTAAATTCGAACGACAGCTCTCGATGCGTTTTCACTGCTATATCAATCAGCGTTCTCGTGTTAGCTTTAACAAAACCGGTCTCAATTCTCGCAATGGTCGAAGTTGATTTCCCCACTACTTGTGCAAATTCCTGCTGCGTCAATCCCATCTCTTGGCGCAGCTCCTTAACTGCTATGGCGATCTTAAAGTTCATCCGCGCTTCAGCAAGTTCCTTATCAAAGTTTGGATCATTTTGACGTAGTTTATCAGCATAATCATCAATTGACTTTAATTTCATTTTTCATCCCTCTGCATTAATTTTTTGCGTCTTTAACTGGCAGTGTATTTAGAAAATCCTCAAAATCAGACTTATCGTAAAAAAGGAAATTAATTCTACTCACCATTGGATAATAGCATGTATGCTATTATTATTCATCTCTTTGCATCTTTTACTTGACTCTTTCCAGAGTATTCCAAAGGTAGCCGCAGCTAAAGACAACACACGTTCAATTTCTATAAATTGATTTATTTAAAAATGACTATCGTAGCTTTCTGCCACCTCTCCTAATGGCAAAAACTACGATAGTCTTCTTTAATTTTATTGGTTTATGAATACCCTATTCCGCAAACAACGCCATCAGCTCCGCTTGTTTCAAATTGGCCTTAGCCGCCCCACGGACGTCGAGCTTGATCTGGCCGTCTTGGACCATGACCAGACGATTGCCATAGGCCAGTGCATCACTCATTTTGTGGGTGATCATCATCGTGGTCAATTGGTTGGTTTCGACAATGGTTTGCGTCAAGGCCATCACCTTGTGGCTGGTCTGGGGATCTAGTGCCGCCGTGTGTTCGTCCAGCAACAGGAGGTCCGGCTGACTCAGCGTTGCCATCAACAAGGATAACGCCTGTCGTTGCCCACCCGACAGGTATTTGACCTGCGTCGTCAGGCGGTCTTCGAGGCCCATGTTCAAGGGCTGTAACAACTTCCGATAGGCATCGTCCTGGCTGGCCCGCCGGTAGCGGTGCAGGCTCATGCTGCCGGTGTGCTGCTGGGCCAACGTGAGGTTTTGGGCCACGCTCAGTTCCCCCGCCGTGCCCAACTTGGGGTCCTGGAAGACGCGTGACAGCCATTTGGCCCGGTAAGCCACCGATTTCTTGGTGACGTTGTGCCCGGCCAACGTCAGCTCCCCGGCATCGACCGGCAACGTTCCCGCAATCGTGTTGAGTAGCGTCGACTTACCCGCCCCGTTATTGCCGATGACGGCCACGAAGTCCCCCGGCGCAATCGTCAGGCTGACGTCCTTCAAGACGTGGCGCTCATTTACTGTCCCGGGAAAGAAGACCTTCTGGAGATGCTTGACGCTTAAGACTGCTGGTTGTTGATTCATGTTCATCGGCTCCAATCTGTTTGAGGTAACGTTTCAGCTGTTGACGGGTCTTGACCTTGGTCCGTAGAATTGGCAGGCAAATGACCACGACCAAGATGATGGCGGACAGGATCTTCAAGTCGTTGACCGGGAAACCCAGGCCCATGGCAACGGTCAGTAGGAAGCGGTAAATGATGGCCCCCACGACCATGCCCGTGAGACGGACCCACATTTGGCGACCGTGCAGGAAGATTTCCCCGACCAGGACGGAAGCCAGGCCAATCACGATGGTACCAATGCCCATCCCAATATCGGCATAGCCATTGCTTTGGGCAATCAGGGCCCCAGACAAGGCGATACAGCCGTTAGAGACCATGTAGCCCAGGATCACCATCCGGTCCGTGTAAATGCCGTTAGCGGCGCTCATTGCCGGGTTATCCCCGGTCGCCATGAGCGACAACCCGAGCCGCGTCTTGAACAACCAGATCAGCAACGCCATCACGACGCCCGTCACGACCCCCCCGACCACGATGGTCTGCAGATCACTGGACCAGGTGGCTGGCAGGTAGTTGGTCAACACCTTTTGTGTCAGGAGGGGCACGTTGGATTTGCCCATCACGTGCATGTTGATGGAGTACAGGCCGGTCATAGTCAAGATGCCGGCGAGCAAGGAAGGCATGTGCAGCTTGGTGTCAAGCATCCCGGTGACCCAACCAGCAAGACAGCCGGCGAGAAAGCCCAGGAGACTGGCAACGACGGCCGATTGGCCACTTAACATGGCACTGACGGTCACGGCGGCTCCCAGCGGGAAACTGCCCTCGGTGGTCAGGTCAGGAATGTCTAAGATCCGAAATGTCAGGAACACCCCGATAACGAGCGGTGCCCACAGTAAGCCTTGACCGATACTGGTGATTAACATAACAGGTGGCCCCTTTCTTAAGGTTTCGTGATTTGACTAGGCTTCAAGCCGATGGCCTTGGTGTTGGCCTGGTTGATGTACAGGTGAAGCTTCTTGGACGTTTGAACTGCCATGGTTTGTGGCTTTTGATGCTTCTCTAAGACGTTGTAAGCCATCTTCCCGGTCTGCTTGCCCAGGTCGTAGTAGTTGATGCCGTAAGTCGCGGTCCCACCGTCTTCGGCCATTTCGATCGACCCGGTGACGACGGGCAGGTTCGCTGCTTTGGCCTTGGCCCCGATGGTCTTCATGGCGCTGGCCATCAGGTTGTCGGTTGGCAAGTACAAGCCAGAAACTTTGCCCGTTAACCCAGCAAGGACACTGGCCACGTCGTTGGTGCTAGTAGCGCTGACAATCTTTAAGTTTAAGTGGTGCTTCTTAGCGTAGGCTTTCGCCAATTTCACTTGGAGCACGGAATTCTCTTCGGATGAATTGTACATGATGCCCAGTGGCTTGTTGCCCTTGGTCAGGCTCTTCAGTAATTTCAATTGGAGACCGACCGGCGTTAAATCACTGGTCCCACTGACGTTGGTCTGTGGCTTGGCGTTAGCTTTGACCAACCCGGCCGCCTTGAGATCCGTGACCGCCGTGACCAGCGTTGGCGTGCTGGTCGTCTTCTTGGCGAGTGCCTGAGCGGCTGGCGTAGCGACGCCGACCAACAAATCATTCTTCTGTTGAACCAATTGCTGGCTCATAGTGTTCAAATTGGCCTGATCCCCTTGCGCATTTAAATAGTGATACGTGACCTTGGTTGACTTGCCATGGGCCCTGAGTTCAGCCTTCAAGCCGGCCTTGAAGCCTTGCCGGGCCTCGTCTAACGAGCCGTGTTGCACGACCTGTAGGATGCCGACATTTAAGCTCCCCGATTTGGCGCTAGATTTGCTGGAACAACCGGCCAAAATCAACCCGAGACTGAGTAACGCGAGACTACTTGCTAATAATTTTTTCATTGTGATTTCCTCCTGTGAGTGGTGCTGCTTAAATTTAAATTAGGTAAATCTCACCAAATTTTTCGCAAGTGGCTTGCGTCCAAGCCGCCCCGGCCAATGCCAGGAAAACAAAAAACACCAGACAGATTCTGAGTAGAATCTACCTGGTGTTATCGGGCCCGATATACTTTTCCAGATAGATTACCCGTATCTATCTGGCGCTAAGTTCATGCTGAAAAACTTTAGCTATTCGATAGATACAAACGCAGTTGTGCGGCGCGTTCGTATCCAACGAGGTGAATACAAACGCTATCTAAAGAAAAAGCTAAAGGCAAATTGGCTATTTAAATGAGTTCGGTTATGAAGTTGCATAATGGCAATCTCCCTTTCATTTATCAATTTACATCTTTCAGTTAACCATGAAAAAATAAGACTGTCAACCCTGAATTTTAATTTAATTCTCATTTTGTCACATTGTGTTTGGTCATTCGCCTTGCCGTTGCGCGAAAGCTAGGCTGGAACGCTGGGGGAGGACGCCCTGAGCCTGAGGATCGGTCTCAGGACTTGCTTTGAGCCGAAGAACACGTCTCAAAGTCACCAATTTATCAGCAAAAACCGCTGGTAAATTCCCCGGCTGAGCCTAGTTTCGCTCCACTCTCGGCTACGACTAGTTTCTCCACTAAAGGTTGCAAGTACAAAAACACCTGGTAATACTCAGCTGACAAAGATTGTGAACATTAACCTAATTCACGCCACCACCTGCGGCTGTCAGAGATCAACCACAAAATTGGCAGGAACCTCGCTGAAAAGGCAAGGTTCATCCGCATTAGTGAACAACCTGTCACGTAGCCGTGAGTGAGCTAAATTTGGACTCAGCCGTGGGCGTTTGCAAGTGACCTACTTGGAAACGGGCGTCTTCGAGACACGGTTTCTGGCTCGAAGCGAGGTTGAAGACCGCTCTTTGGCTTCGACCGGTCCTTCCCACAGCGTCACGGTCCAAATTTGGCGAACGGTCAGGCGGTCAGCACGGACTACTTGGCGTTCAAAGACTAATTTATCCCTGTAAACCCTGACGCCACCATAAATCTAGCGACAGCCAGTGGACCTCTCCTTAACCGAGTGTTCACTAAAACTGGTCCGTCACCCGCTATTGGTCACTAAAGTTAGTTTCGGGTTCTAACAGGCTGCGGTAGTCCTGACACCAGGCCAGACCCATTGCGCCATCCCCGACGTGAACGCCGAAGCTTGGCCCAATTAGCGCCACGTCGAATTTGACCGTTGGAAAGCGCTTCTGAGCGCGGGCTACCGACCGTTGCGTGGCTTCCGGTTGGTCGGCGTTTAGAATCGTTGCCTTCACCGGGGCCGCTCCCGCTAGGTCCGTTGCTAGGGCGTCTGAAAAGTCTGCCATAGCGCCCTTTACCCGCAAGGCGCTGCCGGCAACGCGCATCTTTCCTGACGGGTCAAAAATTAACATGGGTTTTCCCGCCAACAGCGGCGTACTACCGGGGCTGTGGCTGGGATTGACTTCGCCAGTCCGCAACAGCGGCTTGATGGAATCGACCACGAAGCCACTGTGCGCAGTGGCCCGCAGTTGTGTCAGTCGTTCAAAAATTTGGTCCACCGTGGCGCCGCGTTCGACCAAGGCGGCGGCCAACCGGACCTGTTCGCCCATCGTCGTTAAAATGCCGCGTGAATCCCACGGCCACACGTGCACGCTGGTAATATTGGCCGCATAGGCCGCCAGCGTGTTGACGAATCCAGAGATACCCAGCGACGGCCCGATGACAATCACGTCAGTCACACCATCCTGCGCCAGCCGGTCACAAGCCGCTTGCACAGTCTTCATAGAAATCTGCGGTGCGGTCGGCACCATTTTCTTGGATTTTGACAGCCGCAACAACCGGTAATAATCGGCCGTGCTCAGGTCTTGGTATTCGTGATATTGTCGGTTACCAAACATGATGGGCGCCGCCAGCAACGTGATATGGCGCTGCTGAGCCTCCTCAAAGTCGATACCTGCGGACGTGTCTGTTAAAACTGCAATTTTCATGGCGTAGCCCCCTGTTTTTTCATTTTCTAGGCGCCTGTTAGCCTCGAGCACCGCCGCTAATGCCAGTCATCAGCATCACGGCCAAGCGCAATTTGTTACCGTCTAGTATACCAAAATCCACGGCGACTAACGCAAAAATCGTGTCTAAACCATGCGACAATTAACTGCTAGACATTTTTAATGTCACAATCAGGCCCTACTGCCAATTACTTAATGTACAGTGCGTTTTATCCCGGACAAAATTAGTCAATCAAAACAATATTCTAACAAAGGGTTGTGTTGACGAACGGGGCCTACAAATCACCATGAGTCTTACCCCGCGCCAACCCAGCAACTAGCCAGTCCTCACGCCGGCAATTCTACCAAATTTGACCGAAACACCAAATTAAGGTTGACGGTCCGAAAAGGATGCCGTAAACTAAATTTATTCAATCACGGAAAGAAGGAAAAGTTATGCAACTGTCTAGCATTGAACTTAATGGACGTTGGCAAAGCCGGTAATCAAGTCTCATCAGTGTTGATGCGACTTGAGCTCCCAGAGCGATTCTCGCATCTGCGCCGGCTAACTTTTCTGATGCAAAAGGCCCGCACGGATGTTATCATTCCGGTTTTGCGGACCCTTTTTATTTGGGCACCCAGCCGGTCTGGGTGCCCTTTTTGTATCACTGACCGCTAATCCAACCAGTAAAGTGAGGTTATTATCATGAAACGCATGTACGGACTCATTGCGATTCTGCTCTTATTCCTCGGGTTCGCCTTCGTCCAGGAGAGCCGACCCGAATCCGCGCAACAAAAGACCGTGCCGACCGTCGGCATTTTACAATTACTCTCCCACCCCGCGCTCGACGCCATCCACAAGGGCATCATCCACGGGCTGGCCGAAGAGGGCTATCACGTAGGCAAGAACGTGAAGATTGATTTTCAAAACGCCCAAAACGATCAGAGTAATCTGAAGACCATGAGCGCGCGCTTCGTCAACGAACGGGCCAATGCGATGATCGGCATTGCCACGCCGGCCGCCCAAGCCTTGGCCAATGCCAGTTCAAACATCCCCGTGGTGCTCGGTGCTATCACCGATCCGAAGGGCGCCGACCTGGTCAAGAGCAACACGCGTCCCGGCAATAACGTGACCGGGGTGTCCGACCAGGCACCGTTGAAGTCGCAGCTCAAATTGATCCAAAAGATCATGCCCAACATGAAGACGCTGGGAATCATTTACACCTCTTCTGACGACTCGGCCACCGCGCAGTACCACCAGTTCGCCGCCCTCTGCAAGCAAGAACACGTGCGGCTCAAGGCCTACACGATTGCCAGCACCAACGACTTGAACCAGGTCGCGGAACAAATGGTCAGCCAGGTCGACGCCATCTACGTACCAACTGACAATACCGTTGCCAGCGCGATGCAAACGCTGGTCTCGAC
The DNA here is from genome assembly GCA_003666485.1 of Levilactobacillus brevis. GTDB lineage: Bacteria > Bacillota > Bacilli > Lactobacillales > Lactobacillaceae > Levilactobacillus > Levilactobacillus yiduensis. Next base: position 1,344,847 of record CP032931.1, on the reverse strand, counting down.
CGCCAATGCCAAGAAGATTCCCGTCTTCCCAGCCGTCGACACCATGGTCAAGGCGGGTGGCCTGGCCACACTGAGCATCAACCAGTACAAGTTGGGCGTGGAAACGGGTAAGATGACCGCCGCCATTTTAAAGGGCAAGAATCCTGCCACCACCCCCATTCACTTTGAAAAACAGGGTGAAATGACCGTCAACTTATCACAAGCCAAGAAATTGGGTATCACGTTGCCAGCCGACGTGATCAAGGAAGCCAAAACACACGGGGAGGTCTTCAAATGAGTTTAGCAGTATCTGCCATCGGGCAAGGCCTACTCTGGGCCGTCTTAGGCGTTGGGTTGTTCCTGACGTTTAGAATCTTAGATTTCGCCGACATGACGGTTGAAGGCACGTTCCCACTCGGCGCCGCTACCGCCGTCGCCGCCATCAGCCAGGGGATGAATCCCCTACTGGCCACACTACTGGCCTTTGTCGTTGGTGCCTTAGCCGGTTTGATTACCGGCCTGCTCTACACCAAGGGGCACATCCCCATCCTGCTAGCCGGTATCCTGGTCATGACGGCCTGTTACTCGGTCAACCTACGGATCATGGGTCGCGCCAACGTCTCACTGCTGGGAAAGTCAACGCTATTCAAGAACCACTTTCTGGCTGGCCTGCCACAATACTTCGACAGCGTCGCGCTGGGGATCGTGGTCATGGTCGTCATCACCAGTATTGTCATTTATTTCTTACAAACGGAACTCGGTCAAGGCTTCATCGCGACCGGAGATAACCAAACGATGGCCCGCTCGCTGGGCATCAACACTGATAACATGAAGATCATGGGTCTGATGGTCTCTAACGGCCTGATTGCCTTTGGCGGTGCCCTAGTTGCGCAAAACAACGGCTATGCCGACGTCAACATGGGGATCGGCATCATCGTCATCGCCCTGGCCTCCATCATCATTGGCGAGGTGGCCTTTGGCGATTTGACCCTGAACCAACGACTGGTCGCCGTCACGCTGGGCAGTATCCTGTACCGCTTCGTCTTACTGCTGGTCCTCAAGCTAGGATTCAGTGCCAACGACCTCAACTTGATTTCCGCCATCATCTTGGCATTGTGCATGATGTTGCCGGTCTTCAAGCGCGTTCTGAACTTCAAGCACATTTTGAAACGGGGGTTGGATACCAATGACTAAACCACTACTCGAATTAAAAAACGTCGTGTTGAAGGTCAACCGCAACACGACCGAAGAAATTACGATCTTAAATAAGCTTAACTTAACCATCAATGCCGGGGATTTCATCACGGTATTGGGTTCCAACGGGGCCGGCAAGTCCACGCTGTTCAACGCGATTGGCGGCGACCTTAGCATTGATAGCGGCCAAATCCTGTTAAATGGCCACGACATTGCCCACGAATCGGTGGAAAAACGCACGCGCTTCTTGGCCCGCGTCTTCCAAGACCCGAAATTGGGGACGGCACCACGGATGACGGTCGCTGAGAACCTATTGCTGGCTGAACGGCGGGGCCAACGCCGCGGACTGATGCCACGGGGACTCAAACACCACCTGGCCCACTACCAGGAATTGACGGCCACCATGCACAACGGCCTCGACCAACGGCTGACCACAGCGACCGGTAACCTCTCCGGTGGGCAACGGCAGGCCTTGAGTTTCTTGATGGCCACGCTGAAACGCCCCGAGATCTTACTGCTGGACGAACATACAGCGGCCCTCGATCCCCGGACGGGTCAGGACCTGATGCATTTGACCAATGAACGCGTCTCTCAGGACAAGCTGACCTGCTTAATGATCACCCACCACATGGAAGATGCCCTGACGTACGGCAACCGGCTAATCGTTCTACACCACGGTCAGGTGACCTACGATGTGGCCGGTGCCGACAAGCAAGCCCTGACCAGCGAACAGCTCTACAGCTTCTTCGCCGAGATTGAATAGGCGGTGCCCCATGGAATTTGTGATTTCAAACGCTCCTTCAACCACGCGGCGGCCCTAGTCTTACGCCAAGCCACCTTTGTCACGGAACGCAGGATTCCTCGCGACGTCGAATTCGATGACCGCGATACGCCGGACCGGCTGTACGTGGTCGCCTACCAACGGCCAGAACTGCCGGTGGGAACACTGCGGTTAGAACCCCAATCACCCACGGAAATGCGCTTTGGCCGCGTCTGTACCAGCCAAGCCCTTCGTGGACAAGGGATCGGTCGCCAGGTGTTGCGCACTGGCGAAGCGTGGGCCCGCACCCACGGCTTTACGACCGGCCTGATCGACGGCGAACTCACGGCTCAGACTTTTTACGAACGCTGCGGCTATCACGCGGCCGGCGCTCCCTTCGATGAGGACGGTGCGCCGGTCGTGACGCTGCGGAAAACTCTCTAACAACGCAAACACGCCTCAGACCGATGGTTGGTCCGAGACGTGTTTTTGTGTTCTAAACGGCGTATCGCCTTAAATGCGTGTACATCTGTGATGTTCTTTCTTTGCGTACGAGCTTATCCCTGCTGCGATTGCGGCGTATGAACGCGTCGGTAAAAGTCAAAGAACTCGTCCAAGTCAGTGATCTCTAGGCACCCTTCAAAATACGGGTCCATGGCCTGAACTGAGGCAAAGCTGGCCGCTTCAGTATTAAAGACGTGAAGACCATAGTGATGGTCGGCGTCTCGTTCGTGTTGACCTAGCCGCGCAATGGCTTTACTAGTAGCAGTCCCCTTTTGTCGCAAAATGGTAGGCGTAGGCCCCACCCGGGTACACTGAATAGGCGATTACATGTCTATACATAATTTAGACACCCTTTCTTTTTTCCCGCCAAAGCTGCCAGCCCACGATCACTGGTGCTGCCCAAATCAAAAACAACCGCGCCACAAAATCGGTTCCCCAGCGAACAATCCAGCTCTCATAACCGTTGTCCGCGTCGCCGATTCGCACGACACCCATTTTACCCGTGTCAGAAAATTTACTCCCGGTCCGCAATGCTTCTTGCGTCGTGTTACTGCGCGGGTGCTGAATCTGCTGCGTCTTATCTACCCGCATCCGCCGCTTCAACCAGCGATAGGCCCGGGGAAAACAGAACGCATAACTCACCACCGCATAGACGGCCCACCAAGTAAAGGTCAGCTGAAAATTCCCGTGACGGACCGGAAAGCTCACGAAGACGACCCAGATTAGTAGGGGGATAACCCCTTTCACGTACGATTTTACCATGATTTTTCTCCTCGTTTTACAGGGTTAACTATACCATGGTACCAGTCCGGGCACAACAAGGGAGAGTGAGTCAAAAGGCGGTTAGCTAGCGAGCATTAAGGCTGATAAGCGAATAATCCCGGGTTTGGATTGTTTGCTTATCAGTTTTAAGCGGAACCAACTGCCTTTTGGCCCAGGTTTCAACACCAGATATCCGGAGACACAAAGGGCCTGAGACTTTTGTCCCTGGCCCTCACTAACATTATCAATTCTGTTCGTAAGTCTTGATCAACCCTTGTGTCCCGTCGTCACCCAGGCCGTAGTCATCGACCATGGCTTCGTACAACAACTTTGCCTGCTTGGTTGCCGGCAAGTCCAGTTGCATGCGGTCAGCCTCTTGCAAGGCGATGCGTAAGTCCTTTAAGAAATGCTTGGCGAAAAAGCCTGGGGTGTAATCCCCCTTCAAGATTCGTGGCACGTAGTTGTCCATGCTCCAGTTATCCGCGCCACCACTACTTAACGTGGCCAAGACTTGGGGCAGGTCCAAACCGGCTGCCTTGGCGTAGACCAACATTTCCGTCAATCCGGTCATGGTCCCGGCGATCATGATCTGATTGGCCATCTTGGTGTGCTGACCCTTACCAGCATTACCAAAGTAGTTGACTCGCTGGCCGATTTGTTGAAAGACCGGCAAGACCCGGTCGTAAGCGGCCTTGTCGCCGCCGACCATCACCGTGAGCGTTGCGTTCTTAGCGCCGACATCCCCGCCGGAAACCGGGGCATCCAAGGCCAACACGTGGTGGTCATGGGCCACACCGGTTAATTTCACGGCCAACGCGGGCGTACTGGTCGTCATATCGACCACGACGCTATCCGGTTGAATTGTCGTGAAAATGCCGTGTTTGCCGGTGTAAACGTCTTCGACATCGCTGGGGTAACCCACCATGGTCATCACCAACTTGGCCTGGGCGGCTACATCAGCGGAGGTGTCTGCCCAAGTGGCACCGGCGTCCAAAACGGTTTTAGCGTGCGCCTTGGTCCGGTTATAAACCACGACCGAATGCCCGGCCTTCAACAGATTCACGACAATACCGGTTCCCATGACGCCGGTTCCGATAAACCCAATTTGCATAAACGATTCCTCCTAGTTCAATACTAGTTTTATGATACCACGGACCACCGCCAGAAAAGACGCGAATGCTCATTACCAGCCGGTAGGTTTGACGACTATCCCTACCCTGCCGGAGGGCCAGACTTAAACAAAAAAGATGACCCCATCAGGTCACCTTTTTAAGACTTAAGATTCAGATTTTGTGGGGTGCTTAACGGTCTTTTCAGCTGTCGCCCGTGCCCGCCGACGCTTGCGAATCACGTGAATGATCAGGGTCACCACGATGGCGCCCAGCACCACGAACCCAAACAAGGTCGCCGGAATTTCAATATCAATGGCGGGAATCGAGACGAACAACTTGATGGCAATGATGCCGATCAGAATGTAGGCCATGGGTTCCAGCTCCGGAATCCGCCGCATGAGCTTCATGATGACCTCAGCGACGCCCCGCATGGCTAGAATCCCAATCAAGCCCCCAATCAAGACGATGACCGGGTTGTTGGAAATGGCCAGCGATGCCAGCACGGAGTCCACGGAGAAGATGATATCCATCATTTCAATCTGCAACACGACCGACCAGAACAGTGGCAGCCAGCGTTTCTTCTTATCCTTGACCAGCTTACGCGTGTGCTTGACCCGCGTCTTCGTGAAGTACTGGAAAACCAAGAAGACCAGATACAAAGCACCGACGACCTTGATTTCCCAGAAGTTGATCAGGTAAGTCCCCAACCCAATGATGATGAACCGAAACAAATAGGCGCCCCAGATTCCGTAGAACAAGGACTTTTCTTGTTCCTTACGAGTGGGCAGTGACTGGGTCTGTGCCGCCAAAACGACCGCGTTATCCACGGAAAGTAAACACTCAATCAAAACTAATGAAAAGATAATCAACCAGTCGTTGCCGGATGAAATCACCGTTTCCCAATTGTGTAAATCAAAGAATGGCCCATAGAGTTGGCCAAGAAAATGTAACAATGCTGGGTTCAGCTCCTCATAACTAAATTTATATTGGAGGTAAGTTTACCACACTCCCTGTAAACTTGCGACCCATTAAGTAAGTGCCACCGAAATCTTTTATTGTCTTAGTTAGTTCACCGAAGTCGGTTACAAAATAAATCATTGAAATTGTTACCGAAAAGTGACAGTCCTGTTACCCGCTCGCAACCAAACCGCGGTAGTATGGATAACACTATAAGGGGAAATGGATGATGATTGTGAAGAAATTTTTGTTAATTTTCGGCACCGCGTTGGGACTGGCAGCACTGGCCCCAACCACTCTGGCACAAGCCAGCAGCTATCTACGCATCACGTCGCAGAAGAGCACCAGCTACAATGCCCGTTTCGTAAGCCAGAGTAGCCGTAATGATGGGATCTATTACTACGCGCCCTACTACACGCAACGGTCGGCCAAGACCCGCGATGCCAGCGGGAAAAACTGGCAACACCGTTTCGTCAAGGTCACCAAGGTCGCCAAGCTGTCAAACGGGTCGACCTACGTGAAGTTTGCGTGGTATGGGAAAACGATTGGCTGGGTCAATCAAAAGGCCCTGCAAAAGTATATCCGCTCGCAAAATGCGGCAGCCTTACTGAAGAACGCGCATTTCCAAGGCCGCGCCATGCTGTTCAACAGCTACGCGACCGGTGCTAGCCACGTCAGCGTGGGGGATGCCGACATGACCAGTCAGTTGGCCAACAATGCCAACACGCTCTTCCCAATCGCGTCGTTACAAAAGGTCATGACTGGCGCCATCATTGAACAACTCGCCGCCAGTGGCAAATTATCACTGACCGACAAACTAAGTAAGTATTACCCGAGCGTGGCCGGTAGCGGCAACATCACGCTGCGGCAAATGCTGAATCACCGTTCCGGCATCAACATGAGTGAAAGTACGCCGGACACCCTGCTGACCAGCCAAGATTCCGAGTTGAACTACACGTTGAATCAGCTGAAGAGCACTGGCTCCTCGTCCTTTAACTACACGAACGCCAACTACACCCTGTTGGCTGCCATCGCGTCTAAAGTGGCTGGCCAATCCTATGAATCCTTGGTTCAAAGCCGGATCATTCAACCACTGAACCTGCAAAACACCTACGCTTGGGACAACCTGCCTAGCGACAGAGTCGTGGCCAACGGGTACAGCTACAGCAATGGTACCAGCGTGACCGACAACGTTTCACAAAAGCTGATGTCGTCCTTACTGGGGGCCGGGAACTACTATTCCACGCCTGAGGATTACTACAAGATTCAAAAAGGCCTGCGTAACGGGAAGATCTTGACCAGGAAGCAATACTACGCCTTGGCCGACAACTACAGTCTGAGTTACGCCGGTGGTCTGTATCACTACAGCGGCGGTATCAAACGGGTCCGTGGGGCGCTGAGTGGCTCCGGCTACGAAACGCTGTACTACGGCACGGAAGGCAACAAGAAGGGCGTCGTGCTCTTCGCCAACCAGCAACCAACCAAGTCGATTGACTCATTGGGCAAGACCCTCTACGATCTGGCACGGTTCTACAATGAAAACTAAGCATTAACGCAAAATCCCCGCTATCAGCATCCAGTGCATGAACGTTGTTGGCGGGGATTTTCTCTATTCTGATTTTGCTTGTCTGGCAACATAGTGCGACTTTACCCGCCTCCCGCGGCGCGTCAGATGCGTCGGAACGCTGTGGGCGGACGGGTCGAGCCAAAGTGCGGTCTCGACACCTCGCCTTTGAGCCGAAATGCACGTCTCAAAGACGCCAGTTCCCTAACCGGTAAAGCCCACCGCTAAGGGAACTCCCACGGCTGAACGCATCTGACGCGCCACTCCCGGCTACATGGTAGTTGGCCAGCATCACAGATCTAATTGCTGAAATCCATAACTGATGGCTCACCGGGCACTAACGCCAGCGGCTATGAACACCAGCAATCTGCCGGAGGAGGCCAGGGATGGCGCCAGCTGTGTCGACGGTGTTGGCAGAGGTTTTGTCTCTGCCTACAGCGTGGGACGACTTGAGAGACTGGCGGTCTTGGCCAGGCTTTCAAGCGAACCGGAAGCCCGCTCTTGGGCTGCAGGTGGTCCCCATAGCAGGCAGAATCCCTGGCAGCCGCAGGTACTGGTTTAGCCAACTTCAAGTTGTCACCTCACGTTGACGCGCCGCGGGAGGCGGACCACCTACACCACCACTAAGTACTAAGTGTCATACTGGTTCAAATTGTAAGTCGCAATCACGTTGTCCAGCTTCTTGGCGTAATCGGGATCGGTCGCGTAGCCATTTTCCTGCAGGAGCTTGGCCGCCGTTTGGTAATCCGTGACCGTCTGCTTGAAGTAGTTGGTTTTCAACAAGGCATCATGATCCAGGATGGCCGCCGTTAAGCTCGGGTAATCCCGGAAGTTGGCGTGAATCTGAATCTTCTTGCCATTGACGTATTCACTGGTGGGAAACGACTTGGTTTGGCCCTGGTAGCTGCCCTTCACGCCAAACGGATTGTTGGCCTGCTTGAACAGTGCCGAGGTCCCCCAGCTGGATTCCAGGATGGCCTGGGCAATCACGATGCTGGGCAGGACTTGGCCATTTTGCTGGTAAACGCGGACAGCCGGCGCCGCCATTTCCTTGATGAACTTTTGTTGGGCCGCCGTCGTCAATTGTCCCGGGGTCGCGCCCGCACTGGTCTGGGTAATGTGCGTCGACTGCATGACCGTCTTGATTTGGCCGCGCAGTAAAAGACCGCCACCCAAGACCAAGAGGACCACGACGAAGATCCAGGTCGCCGTGGCGGGGTTACTCGTTGTTTTTCGCGTTTTTCGCCGTCGTTTAGGCACCCGAATCCCTCCATTTCCGTTATAATGAAATCAATTATACCTAGATTTATTCCCGGGGCCACCCTCAGTGGGGAAGCCTCAGGAAAACTTAAACTTTACGAAAGGAGTCCCCCGCGATGTTACTGAGTGCTAGTCTGTTTCTAATTTGTTTGGCCGCCTTACTGACCTTTTGGCAACCCCACGGTCTGAGCTCTGCGGTCATGACCTGCGTGAGTGGTGGGCTGATTATTTTGCTTGCCGGCTTCTCGCAGCACGCAAGCTGGCAGCTGGTCGCCCACCTCGGTTGGGTTCTGATTGGCCTGATTGGTGCGTTGGGACTCTGCATTCTTCTCTTGATTTTACTGGTCCCCCGGTTGGTCGTCCGCAAAAATGAACACCTGACCTACGGCGTCCTCGCTGGCATCTGGGTCTGGTTATTTCTGGGCGGTGGCTGGCTCTACGGCATCACGCACGGTCAGTTCACTGGCACGCTGTGGCCCTGGCTAACCTTCATCCCCGTCTTCAGCGTCTATCTCGGCACCCTCTTCGCCGCCAGTCTGGTCGGCTTTCTGCGGGCTACCCTCTGGCGGGCGCGCAAGGCCGATACCATCGTCATCTTGGGCGCTGGGCTGTTACACGGCAACCAAATTGGCCGGGTACTCGGCAGTCGTCTAGATACCGCCCTCGCCTTGGCCAGACGACAAAAAGGCCCCGTCACACTCCTGGTTACAGGAGGTCAGGGACCGGATGAAACGACCACGGAAGCCGCAGCCATGGCAGACTATTTGATTGCTCACGACTGGCCCGCCGACCAGATCGTCCAGGAAACCCAAGCCACCAATACGTTCAGTAACTTACTTTACAGTCAACGCTTGTGGGGCCAGTTCCCGCACCAGGGTGGCCGGGTGGTCATCGTGACCAACAACTATCATTTATTCCGCGCCGAACACCTAGCTAGTCAACTGGGCATTCGCTTTGGCGGTTACCCGGCGCCAACCCGCCTCGGCTACCTGCCGACCGCCTGGGCCAGAGAGTTCTTGGCCATCATCATGTTACATCCCCGGCTCCACCGCGGCGTCTTGGTGGGCCTGATTGCGGCCAATCTGTTGTGGTTCCTAATTTAACGTTTAGAAACTTTGCCGGAAAAGGCCTAATTCAACGCGGTCACACTCAACTGGTTGGGCACGTTGTAAAATTTAGGCTTGGTCCAGGTCAACATTTCCGGTGTCAATCGCAACTGGACTGTGTCCAACCGGTTGTATGGCTGGAAATAGTACGTCAATGATTCACAAACGGTTGCGGCCCGGTACACGGAGTACGTCGGCCGGTACTTGGAGCTGCGCGGCACCGTCACGCTGTCTAGCAAGTGCCAGGCGCTGATGATGGCTTCGTCCTCATTGTCGGGCAGGTCGGCGCGTTCCTTGTAATAGGCGGCGCGCACGAACCGGCCACCCGGTGTGAACGACCCGCTCGGTACCGGCTTGCCCGAGAAGCGGCCAGTCGTGACCCGCGGCGCATTCAACGGGACCGTCCCCGCGTCAAAGTCGTCCGTGTAATTGACGTATTGCCCCAGCCGTTTTAACTGGAGCTCAAAGTCCTTACTGTTGGTGACCACGCCCAGCGGATTCTCCCGCACGCGCATGGGAAAGTGCGTGGGTTCAATGACCACGGTCCGGCCAGTGCGGTCGACCACGGCAAAGTGGAGCTCGGAATCGCCGATGTTGTTGACGGCAAAGCGGTTGGTCATCAACTGGATCTCGTCGATATGGGCTTCGATGTCCGCAACCGAGGCGTAGTGCCCCAACAGGTAGAAGGAAAATTCATAGGGTGCCAAGTGCACCTGTCCTGGCGTGGGTGTGTCGACCAGATGGGAACCGTTGGCAAACGTTAATTTCTGCACGCTCAATCCCATCTCGTTGACGCCGTCGGACACGTCGATCTCATGGTCATGCGCCCCCCCGCCGCCAATCATGGCATAGCGGTTGATGTGCACGGCGTTGTCGTACAAGCCTTGCCACTGAAAGTTGCGGGGCACAAACAAGGGTTGGACGTACAGCGCGTGCCAATCCATGGTCCGCGCTAAGATGTGACTGCCATCCTTGGCGATTTGTAAAATACTGGTACACACAGGTCTCAGCCTCCTTTAAAAGTCGTAAAAAAGTCGGCCACCGCAATTAGCGATGACCGACAGCTTTATGCAGTTATTCTATTTTAAGCGAAATTAATCCCACCATCAACAATAATGGCTTGCCCGGTAATGTAATCGGACTTCTTATCAGCTAAGAAGGAGACTAAGTTGGCCACATCAGCGGGTTGTTCGCCACGGCCTAAGGCAATGCTATCAATGTTCTTTTGTAAGGTTTCCCCTTCAGGAACGTTGTAGATCTTAGCCATGCGCTTGTCAATTTCATCCCACATTGGCGTCAACACGATACCTGGGCAGTAAGCGTTGACCGTGATCTTGTCCTTGGCCAATTCCTTGGCAGCGGCTTGGGTCAAACCACGAACGGCAAATTTAGTGGCAGAGTAGGCACCCAACATCTCAAAGCCTTCATGGCCGGCAATGGAAGATGCGCTGATGATCTTACCGCCAGTCCCTTGGGCCTTAAATTGTTCCGCAGCGGCTTGGATGCCAAAGAAAGCGCCTTTAACGTTGACGTTTAAGATTTGGTCCAAGTCTTCTTCAGAGGTTTCAATGACGGGGTCGATCTTAGCAATCCCGGCGTTGTTCACCATGACATCCAAGTGGCCCATGTCGGCAACCACGTTCTTGACCAGGTCAAACATCGCTTGTTTCTTGGAAACATCGACAAAGTAACCCTTGGCCCCGTTGCCCACTTCAGCGGCTACCGCTTCAGCGTGTTCTTTGTTCAGGTCGGCCACGGCAACTTGTAAGCCGTCGCTAGCCAATTGTTTAACGATTCCAGCACCAATTCCTTGGCCACCACCGGTAACAATCGCAACTCTAGTCATAAGAAAACACTCCTTTAGTTTGTGAAATTCACTTAGAACACTCCTTATTAAACCACACTGATGAAACCGCTTCAATTATTTTTATACCAACAGCTGGTGGCAATCAAACGGAAACATTGTCGTTGTGCGTCTTAATACGATAAAACTTGTTTTGTGCAGCTGCACAGTCGAACTGGCCACCTACCGTCCGCCAACAATAATCGATTTAGCCCCTGGTGACAGTTAACTTGTCAACTGACTCCTAGTCAACATAATGTTACTAATAGATGCCAACTTGCTAGAGCCAGTGAACTGGAAGACCAATCCCCAGGCTGGAGGCGTTCCCCAGAGCAGGCGTCTGGTTTCACCAATTATAGTGGCCAGAACATTCCGGGAATCAGCGCATTAATTTTACTTTCAGCCTTCGGTCACTTAACCAACCAAGGTTTAAGGGTTGCCCTGGAATTTCACCCACAACAAAGGCAGCGCCAACACCCTATTGCATGCCGCCACTGCCTGAACTGTCGGATACCCCACGATTTGCGGGTACTGCTATTGTTTTTGGATCATCTTACTGTTGTGCGTCGGTCAAAAACGCCTGAAAACGCCGGTCGATTTCCTTTAACCGCGCCGTCTCGCCCAAGGTGTTGGGCACACTGGCACTGATCTTCAGGTAGGCAAACATGACCTGACTGGGATCCAGCCCTGCGTCTGTGGCCAACTGGCTAGCGAAGGGGTAACGCTGGTCAGTTAACATTTTGGCAAATGGACTTTGGTAGGCTTGGTGATGCTTTGTCATTGAACTCCCCTCCCTTTTTGGCTAATACAAGTGGTTTTAACCTTACCAGTTTAGGATTTTAAAGCAACTAAAGAGTTTCTTAAACTTTGTTAAATCCGACTTAAATCGGCCCGAACGCCGGTCATTATGGTAAAATTGAGTATGGATTACACCCTGCTTGCACGGCAGGAAATTGGATACATAGAGGGGACTCAGATACTTATGCAAGAACGGATCAGAAAGCTTCACCATAACCGCATTTTTGCACTCGTATTCTGGTTGATCGTGGTATTTGCGGCTATTGTTACCTTGCCGAATGTCAAAACCATCATTCAGTATGATGGCCAACCACAATTGGCGAATACGAGTCAACCCGTCAAGGCGACCCAGATTCAAAATACCTGGGGTCGTAACTTGAACGGCACCTATACTGTCAACGCGGTTTTCAATAACCCGGACGGCGCCTTGACCAATAAGCAATTGGCGGCGGTCAACAAGACCGTGTCGAATTTGCAAAAGCGGTCAAGTTATTATGGGATTCAAAAAATTACCACCATGACAAATACGCCGACCAGCAAACCGCAACTGTTCTCAAAGGACAAGTCGACTGAGATCGTCCAACTGGCGGTCAGCCACAACCAGGGAACGGTTCGTCAAATTTCTAGCCAATTAACCGGTCAAATTGCGACCTTGGGACTCAAGACCTACGTCACCAGCCCCGAAATCGTGAGTGATGCCGCCAATGAACACATCGCGTCTTACACGCTGATCGTGATTTTGATGACATTGCTCGTGGCCTTAGTCGCCATGGGGATTTTATTCGCATCCATCATCGCCCCAATTATTACGTTCCTTGCCATTTTAATTAGCTATATTTCCACGCTTAGTCTGGCGACTAACTTGGCCTACCACTGGAACTTCGCGTACTCCGAGTACACACCGATCTTCCTGTTGTTGGGAATCAGCCTCTTCACGCTGTTGACCAGCTTCTGGTTCTTCCGTGAGTTACGCAACCACATCGACGACGGCATGGAGAGTCAGGAAGCCACGTCCAAAGTCATTCAAAATCTGGGCTACCGCATCCTGATCAGTACCCTGAGCTTGACGCTGGCCTTCGGGAGCCTAATGCTCTTTGACTTCTCGACCATCCGAGCTTATGGCCTGCTCGGCATTGGCTTTGCCATCACCGGGATCGCCAGTGTCACCTTAGTGCCCGTCTTCGCGGGGATGCTAGGAGCCAGCCTGTTCTGGCCTAAGAAGACCCGGCCGAAGTTAAAGAACCACAAGCTTTGGCATAGCCTGGCACGTTTCGGTCTGTGGCAACCTTGGATCGCCATCCTGGTCGTCATTTACCTGATCGGCCCATTTGCCTATGGTTACCGCAACCAACTCAACTATGATAATTCAACCGATATTCCAAATAATCAAGCCGTGCAGGGTGCTCGGGTCTTAAGCGCTCACTTTGGTCAAGGGAAAGCGACACCTGTCACCCTTTACCTGCAAGCCAACAAGCGTCTGGATAACCAAAACCAACTGTATCAATTGGATAACCTGACTAAGAAGCTACAAGCCCAACCTGGGGTCGCCAGCGTCACGTCCGTTACCCAACCTGGTGGTCAGCCCATCACGCAGTACTACGCCTCAACGCAATTGGGTAATTTGACCAATGAGTTGACCGGCGTTGTGGGACAACTGGGAACTGTTCGCAACGACTTGAAGTCTGACAGCACGAATCTGAAACAAAAGACTCTCCAGTCCGAAGTCAAGCGCCTGCAAAAACTGACCACGCAGACCAGTGCTTTAGTCAGTGATAGTAGCTCCCTACAAACGGCCTTGCAGACGGCTCAGTCTAAGTCATCTGCGACGTCGACGAGCTCCTCTTCTAAGCAGATCAAGCGCTACATCAGCCAATTAAATTCGGTCAATTCACAATTAAACGCCGCGCTCAGTGCGCTAAGCACGTTGTCCAGTGATGTCTCGACCACGAACTCCGACACCACGACTGCCCACTCGAACCTGAACAACTACCTGGCGACTATCAAAGCCGTCAACAGTAGCTTGAAGGATTCTCGTAAGCAAGTCAGCAGCATGCAGAAGTCACTAAACAAGATGTACCTCTACTTGAGTGGCTTACAGAGTTCCGAAGCCGCTAAGTCCTTGTACCTGTCACCGACGCAGATTGCCAGTGGCGATTTCCAACAAGCCCTGGTCAACAACACCGATGAAAAGGTCCAATCGACTTTCCTGACGATCACCTTAAAGCACGCACCAAATGCCAACGATACGGCCAAGACATTGGATCAATTGAAACAAGTCGCCACGGCCCAATTACGCGGCACCGTCCTGGAAGGCTCCCCATTAACATTTGCGGGTCAACCAGCCACCACGGCTACGATTCAAACGCAGTTCCAACACGACCTACCGCGCGTCTTAGCCCTGGTCTTTGGCATTACGCTGTTACTCCTGATCATCTTCAGTCGTTCCCTGTTGCAAGCCAGCTACTGGTTCTTGACCTTCCTGGCTTCCACAGCCGCCAGCTACCAACTCACGCACCTGTTGATGAAGTGGTTGACGGGTAACGGCGACTTTAACTGGCAAGTCCCACTGCTGGCTTTCGTTCCCGTCACCGTCTTGGCGGTCGTCGAACTGACCCAGTTGGCCTTGAGCTACCGGTTAAATGACGCTCCCCTGCTCGACTGGTTATTACCAGGAATCCACGAGGTCGGTCAGACCATGCGCCACTCACTATTCATCGTGATTGCGGGCGTCTTGGGCTTGCTGGTCGCAGAATCACAAACGTTGACAGCGGTGGTCCTGATTACCATCCTCACGGCCATCATCTTCAACCTGACCTTGCCGATCATGGCGGCCTCCTTCGGGAAGTTATCTGTCGTGTTGCCGGCACAAAAGCCCCACGAATTCCACATGCCACGGCGCAAGAAGCGTCAACGGCGTGCAGACCGGCCAGTGAAGTCCGTCACCCCAAGTGATGAGACCAAGTCCACTGATACCGATGCGTCCAAGAAAGATTAACTAGTTTGTTGAAAAGTCACTGACTGTGGTCGGTGGCTTTTTTAGTTTGGCTCAAATGGGCCTGGATAGGGCACTCCGGCAGATTGGGTCAATGAGGCTGGTAGCACCCCAAATCCCCCTCCCCGGCTTATCTAAGTACGTTCATCCATTCATTAAAGAAGTTATACAGAATCGGCCAGATAAGACGACAGGTCCGCTCAACCGCCTATCACGACACACGAAAAACGACTGTATTCCGTCAATCACCAGAAATACAGTCGTTTTATCTTAGCTTAATTTTAATTGCCGTCATTACATCCCACCGTCACACGGGCTTAGCCAACGGCGACGGAAACACCCACCGTAGCCGAGAGTGAAGCGAAATCTAGGCTCAGCCGGGGAATTTAGCAGCGCTTTTTGCTGGTAAATTGGTGACTTTGAGACGTGTTCTGCGGCTCAAAGCAAGGGCCGAGACCGGGTTTTGGCTCGGACCGTCCTCCCCCAGCGTTCCAGCCTAGAGGTTCGCGTAACGGCAGGCGGCCAGATTCAACTAGTCTTAGATTACGCCCGGGCAGGACGGCGGAAGAGCCGCCAACCCGTGATGACCGTGGCAACCAGACAAATGGCCAGTGACACCATGAAAGCCACCCGCATCCCGGCAATAAAGATTTCCGGGTGCGCTGGCAGGTAAGCCGTCACCCGGTGGCCGGCGTAATGCCCCATCGCACTGAATAGAACGGTCGTGGCAATCGAAATCCCAATGATCATCCCCAGCTCCCGGGCCAAGGCATTGATACCACCCGCGACGCCCAGGTTTTGGACCGGCACGGAGCTCATGACGATCGAGTTGTTCGGTGACATGAAGATACCGTTGCCCAATCCGACCAGGCCGATGAAGAACATGAAGACCCACAGTGGCGTCCCCAGATTGGCCAGCATATAACTGACCTGACTGATGGAGATGAGAACCAGCCCAATAAACGTCAATAGTTCTGGCCCGATCTTGTCAGACACGGTCCCGGCAATCGGCGCCACGACCACCTGCACGATGGGAAAGGTCATCAGCGCGTATCCGGCGTAATTGGCCGCCATCCCCCGGGCATTTTCCAGGTAGAATGGCGCAATTACGTTGAAGAAGAAGTTGGCCACGAAGATCAGGAAGGCACAGAGAATGCTGATGGTGAAGCGTTTATTCTGAAAGAGCGTCAACGCGAGGATGGGATCGGCCACCCGCAATTCCAGCCGAACGAAGGCCACAATGGCCACGACGGCGACGACGAAGAGACCCAGAATCAGCGGCTGACCAAAGCCAATTTCCTGCCCGACAAAGACGGCCGCAAATAGGCTGACCATGATAAGGGCAAACAGACTGGCCCCACCCCGGTCAATCGGCGCGTGGGTCACCGTGATGTCGCGTGGTAGGATGCGTTGGCCGATGAACCAGGCCACGATACCGACCGGCACGTTGATCCAGAAGATGTAGCCCCAGTGGAGATGGGCCAGAATCAGGCCGCCGACACCGGGACCGGCGATACTCCCCAACGCTACGAAGGACCCAATCATTCCCAGTGCGCGCCCGCGTTCGCTGAACGGGAAAACCTCGGTGATGATGCCGTTGTTGGTGGCCATGGTCATCGCGGCGCCCACGGCTTGAATGGCCCGGGCGACCAGTAGAAAGACCAGCCCAGCACTGAAGCCACACAATAGCGACCCCAGAATGAACAGGACGGACCCCATTTTAAAGATGCGAATCTTCCCGCGCGTATCGCCTAGCTTGCCAAAGACCAGCAACAACGCGCAGATGACGATCAGATAGATGGACACGACCCATTCCGCTTGGTTCATGGGGATGTGTAGGTCCCGACTCATGACGGGCAAGGCAATGTTCACGATGCTGGCATCCAGCGTCGACATGAAGGTGAAGAGGCACACGGCCACCAAAATCCACCAGCGGTGCTTTTGAATCTGCGGGTCGTCCGCAAAGGTTTTAACTTTCATTGTTCAACTTCCTTATCCAAACGCGCCAGCCGAGCTGCGATCCAATCGGCTTGGGCTTGCGCGCGTAATTGTTGTAACTGATTGACGTCCAAGGCGTCGACAACGTCCAGCGGCACCATGCGCGGATGGTCTGTCAAATACCCCCGGACCGCCGCCAAATTGGTCAGCTGCGCCTGACTGAACGCCTGAAAATCCCGTAACACGGTCCGTTGTCCTGCCTTATCCAGTAAATGGAGAAAATTACATTTGATCTGAAAGGCCAACTGGGCCTGCTTATTGATGGTAACTGGCTGTAACACCAGCTGTCGGAAATGCGCCCGCCCTTGCACGGTCAACGTGGCTGCGCGTTTAGACCGGGACCCCGTTCCACTGGCTAACACGATGTCCCCGGCCTGATTCAAGCGGTCCAGTAGCGGATACAGCACCCCGTAGCTCACGGTCTGTTCCTGTCCAACGACGGTCACCAAGGCCTTGCGCAACTGGTAGCCCGCCATGTCATGGTCCATCAATTGCCCCAACACAAATAATTCGTACACACCGTTCCCTCTTTTCTGCTTGCCTAGTATAATCTATCTGGCCGATACATGCAACGGGTCAAAAAAAACAGCCATCTCTGGTTGCGAAATGACTGTCTGTCTTGACACTAAGTCGTGGAAATTACTGCCAAACGGCTCCTCAAAGACTGAACCTTTTGACACAGTTGATTCGGCGTATCCACCACGCCAGTAAAGACGATTTTGACAATTGAATCTTCGTGAAAACCTGCTTCATCAGAAACGTTTTTTGCTAATTCAGCTAGCCACACTATCAAATCAAAATTAGAATCCGTAACTTTCTCCAAGGCATCCACCACTAAGACGATATTCCTACTAAATAGAGTCGACACTATCTCCGAAGCTAACGGCTGGCTTGGCAATTGTAATCTCCGGGCAATCTCTTCCCTGAAGGCCTCAAGTGTCATTCTTGCTGTTACCGCGATACGCAGGCTGCGTGTGTCATACTTTACAGATAATTGTTTGAGACTAGCGTCAACCAAATTCATTCTTTCCTGTCCAATCGGACTTACGACTATAATCTGTCTTCCTGGTTGGGAAAACTCTCGAAATATAGGTTTTCTAACCGGACCTGCAAAGTATTCAGCGTCATGTCTCATCATTCCGGTTCCGCCTGCACCAGCCGTTGCGCCTCAGCGTTCGGCAACAGCCGGTAGCGAATCGGTCCCTCGTCCGGTACGATGGCCAGGAGAGTCTGGTCGGCATCAAAGGCTCCTAGGTTCAAGGCCATCTCGCCGTCAACCTTGGCAAAGCCCTTCAATCCCGCGGCCACAAAATGGTGAATGTACTTCATACGGTCCTGGCGCTTATCTGCCTGCTTGGCGGCGCCGGCTAGCGTGAAGCCCTCGTCCAAGAAATACTTGATCAACGTGACCCGTACAAACGTCTTAAACGTGTAGACCCGCGCTTGCTGGCCATCTTCCCGTTCACGCGCGGTGATCAATTCCTTTTTCTCCCAGTATCGCAACTGCCGGGCAGACACGCCCGTCATGGATGCCAGCTCCCCGATCCGAAAGACCAAGCGCTGAACGTCAAAATACTGCCGTGCCTCATTTGAAAATTGTGCCATCTCCTAGGTTCCTCCCCTTAACGCTTATGTAAACTAAGTTACCAATTATGTGAGATACTTGCAAATTATACCCCCCAATTACGGTCTTCTGGTCAAAAGTAATGATTTGTTTAAGACATTTAACAGCTCTGAAACTGGCTTGTTACATGTTTGTCATATTACATTGCTATTCTAGAACTTGTAAAATTCATGAGGGGTGTTTATTAGGATGAAAAAATTTATTAAAACAATCGCAGCAAGTGCTTTAGTTTTCGTTGGCTTTTTCGCTTTTAACGCTAGCAACACGACGACCGCTTCGGCCGCTACTAAGAGTGACTTCACGTCAATCTACAAGGTTGCCAAGTCTCACTTAGGTGCCCGTTACGTTTACGGTGCTACTGGTCCTTCCGCATTTGATTGCTCCGGCTTTACCGGTTACATCTACAAGAAGGGTGCTGGCGTGACCTTACCACGGACTGCACAAGCCCAATACAATGCTTACAAGCACGTTAGCTACAAGAACATCAAGAAGGGTGATTTGGTCTTCTTTGGTGGTAGTGCCTACTCCATTTCCCACGTTGGGATGTACATTGGTAAAGGCAAGATGATCGATGCCCAAAACCGTGGGGTCGTTCGCGAAGCCGTTCATGCCCCATGGTGGCACGCTGTTGGTTACGCACGGGTAGCCACTGATACCGCTGACGACGCTGATTAATTAAATTGACATCCGTTCAGTAAACACCTCATGAATTATCTGAACGTTAAAAATGCGACACGCTACGCACTGGCTAGAGGCCGGTGGTAGCGTGTTTTTTTTCGCACCAAATTCCTGCTGGTCACGCTGATGACCGCAAGAAGCACCCTAGATGCTCGGGCTGGCCACCTGCTCATGAATGTCCACCCTAGTGGCGTGTTTCCAAAGCTGATTACGTCTCAGGATTAGCCGGATATAAATTTTCGACAAATCTAAACTTCGGAGGCTGCTACTATGAAGCACCCTAATTCAGTTCCATTTAACTTGATTAACACCAAACTTCTCACCGCTCGCACCATGTGGGGAGGTGACTACCATGCCTGAAACCAAGCAAATTCGTATCATCCATCCAGTCGAATCCATTGACGCAAACGCTCGGGTCAGCGTCACGCGGATGCAGCAGATTACTGAGGTCCAGTATTGTCGCCGGCGTAATACCTGTGCCACCATTCGCCGCCTCAACAAGGCCAAGTACCTGGTCCTCAGTACCGGTGAGGTTAAATTCTATACCCACAATGACAGCCGTGCCCAAAATCTCGCTTCACTCAAGGCCAGCTTCAAACGGCTCCGGCGGCTGATCAACAATAACTTTTCGGGAGCTAGTGATGAGCTGTTCATCACCCTGACCTATGCCGAAGATGTCACGGATCCAAAACAAATCAGTCACGACTTCGATTGCTTCATGAAACGGCTACGGCGCCGCTACCCTGACTGCGAATACATTAAGATTGCGGAACCCCAAGGACGGCTCAAATCCGGTCGTGCGGTCTGGCACTACCATCTTCTCCTAAAAGGCGTGACCGTCCTAACCCCTACGCAATTAACTCAGCTCTGGCCTCACGGTTACACGAAGACCAAGGCCCTGCACGACGTCGATGACATTGGTCGTTACCTCACCAGTTACCTGACGGACATCCCCTTAGCGGAACTGAGCCGCGTCGACCATTTCGAAGGTAATCCACCTATCGTGACCAAGCACGTTGGCAACCAAACCAAAGCCATCGTGAAACGTGGTCGCCTCCAGTATTACCCGTCAGGAATGAACTTCTATACCTCTTCACGGGGAATCAAAGCGCCCACCAGCACCCTCATGGCCTACAATGAAATCAAACGCGACCCGCACCTGGGCAAGCGAACCAGTGCCCGCGAAGTCATCATCGAGTCTGCCAACTTCCACAACAAAATTATCACCGAAGAGTACAATGCCAAACGCCATTAATGGCGGCACCACAGACTGCTAGCAGAAGCTGGCGGTCTGTTTTTGATACCAACGGGCCATTTCAAGTCCACGTTGGGGTGCTTGGTCATGTAGTCCCCCATGTTCCCCGTGATATGGAAGGTGACCTTCTTGTTCTTGCCGTCCAGCTTGTCATTCTTCAGGGTTGCCTTAAACTGGTGGGTTGCATTGACATCCGCCACAGAATTATGCGAGAAGTTGGTGACAGAAGAAATCTTCGTGACGGTAAACCGCTTAGGCAAGGCATCGGTAATGTAGGCCCCCTTCTTGGCCGAGACGGTCGCGTTGATGTTGTAGACCATGGGGTCGTCTTTGTCCTTCAACGTATTGGCTTTGGTGGTCTTGCCGTTGTAGGTGATGGATTTGGAGATGGAAGACTTAGATTTCTTAGGAGAAACCTTGATATTAGCATCAGACAAAATAAATTCATCATTTCCTTGAGAGTGTCCACCTAACAAAAACGATATATCCTTAGATCCAGAAGCAGCCTTGTAAACTGCAATTGCCCCAGTATAATGCAAACCTGCACGCAAGTCTCGGTTCAGAGCAGTTGGGTAAGTCCAGAAACTGTGAATATACTGGCGAACTGAAGACTTTTCTTTTTCGACCTTCTTAGTTTCTGGGTTGTAACCGTACCCCTTCTTCAACGAGGAGTACAATGGGAAGTTCCAAAAACTGTTACTCTTGGCCTTATCCATATGAAAGTAACCATTATCAGCATCAGCATTATTCAAAAAAGTCTGTTTACCCGTCAAATTACTGTACGGGTTCCAACTATCAATGGCAGATATTTTTTTCACATACTGGCCAAAAGATTTAGCAACCACTCCGTCAGCTCCAAGCTTTTTAGGCTCCAAATCTGAAAAGGCAATACCAATAGAATCATCATCCCACTTAACTGCTGTATTCGTTCCATGGTAATAGAAAGATAACTGAACTTTCATAGTACGACCAGCGCGGCCACCACCATTCATGTTAACTGATATACCATGAGCTTTCTTGTAGCCAACCGACGAAATCCTAGAAGACATGCTATACAATTTCACTTTCATGTCAACATACTTCTTAGAATTTGGGTCTTTCCCAATAAACGTATACTTGAACACCGTAGGATCTTTTCGTGAATAAAATACTGGATCTCCGCCTAAACCATTATTACCTATATAGCTACCACCAGATACCTTGGTAATCTTAGTTGTACCCCCAGTATTCACCTTGGGCGAAAATGTTACCGTTGGAAAATCTTCCTGTTTACCATTTGCTGCGTGAGCAGTAGTGGAAGACGCGTTTAGGGATACCCCCAATGCAGTTAATGTTAGTAATGATAATAAAGAATACTTGAAAGACTTAGATAATTTCATGTTAAGGTTCACCCCTATTCGTTATTTACGTGTTTACGCTGGCGAAGCCACAAGGCCAATGCCGTACCCCCAAGACCCAGGATACTAAGAATCCCAATAACTGAGATTAGGACGACATTATGTGAATCTTCACCAGTACCTGGTAAGTTACTCTTTTTAGAATTCGTCTTAGTAGGTGAAACTGCTGTAGAACTTGTAGAACTAGAACTACTACCAGAGTTACCTAGTGCATTCACCTGTTGTTCACTAAATGCACTGGCACTATGACTATTTGGTTTCGTTGAAGAAAAATTTTCAGTGGCAGAACTTGCATTAGAACTGTGAGAAGAATTATTAGTAGCATTACTAATGGCATTTGAGTCACTCCCACTATTATCTACATTAGCTGTAGACTCTTCATACTCATGGGCATCTTGAGTATCAGTGATAGGGTCAGATGAACCAGTATTATCTGTATCTTCTACCCCATCCCCACCATGATTATCGCCAGCTTCGATAGCTTCTTCATCTTTACTGGGGTCTTCATTCTTCTTAGACCCGTCAAGATTATAACCTTCAAAGTATTGGCTAAGTGCTAAACTATAAGACTGCAAATCATCAACAGTTACTTTGCTATCTTTCAACGCCTTAGTTGCATTCTTATACAGTGTCTGCAATTCTGCGTTTGCGGGATTTTTCTCAGCAATAACCTTCATAGAATCCACAGTCTTCTGCAAGTCAGCCTTTGCTTCTGCTACCGTTTGGGTTCGCAAAGCTGCTTCTGCAACAGCGGGTGGACAAAGTACACTAGGTGCAATTAATCCCGTACCCCCCAGAGTCAACGATAGTAAACCAACTGTCGTCAACCCCACCAACTTTCTCTTCTGTATAATTGCCATACCTCTCGACACCTTCCTGATTGGATTATGTAACCGAATTATTCCGTATACAAGAATTGACTTGAGGCTGGTATCTTGTGGTACAGATTAACACCAAAAAGCAAGATTGGTTTACAGGTGACAATATTGGTCAGATTAACCTGCAAAAGGACATAAAAAATACCAACCCAGTTAAGGATTGGTATTTTCGCATACTAAATTTAACAATTAGCACGACTCATCCAAGTATCCACATAATCAATACCTTCATCAATTGTCTTTTGAGTTACTAATCCGCTAGTATGCCCCCCAGCAAACGTTACCTTAAGATCATAGGTGTACCATTGATACTCTTCAGTATAAACTTGGTCTACCAAACGATGGATTTGTTCATGTGTATACTTATTCTTTTTGCCCCAAGCATCCCAAGCAGAGGGATGATTCTTCAGCATAGTACCCCACTGGTTAATCTTATCACGATAAGTGGCAACATTTTTAAGTCCCATGAAGTTAGAGTTAGATACACGGTCAGAAATAATATTTACCTTTACGGCATCCTTCTTGTAAACTGGGTCTGAAGAAGTCTTCTTCAATGGTGTTACCGTAGTCTTCTTGGCAATTTTTACATTAGTCGTTGGTGCTTTCGTTACCTTGTTAGACACGCTGGTCGTCTTGCCCTGCTTACCGGTTAAACGGCCTGACCAAATCCACCCCTTGACGGTGCCCTTCTTGTTGGTGACATAACGATAAGTGGCGCTCTTGCCCGTAGACTTCTTGACTCGAACACTTTGGGTAGAGTAGAACACATGCGTCTTCTTAGTCGTCACGTGCTTCGTCAGATACCGGCTGGAATAAAGCGCAATACCCTTCTTAGGCGCCTTCTTGGTGAAGGTGCTCTTCTTATAATGCGTGTTCTTGGTGATCTTGGTGACACGGAAATTCGTGGTCTTAACAGCCTTAGCCGAAGCATTGTCGACTGTAGCAGCACCGCCTAAAAACAAAGCGACAGACAACAATGATACGGCTTTGACGACATTGACTTTTTGCATTGATATTACCTCCAGGTTCTGAGATGAGTTGACATTTAATTTCGATAGCGTTTAAAGCCATCAGCAGCCTCTGTAATCCAGTTCAACTGCTGGTTTTTCTTTTCAATCGTCAATGAATACCGAAAACGGACCACACGATTATCATAGTGCTTACTATCGGCATCCATGGAAACTAAATATTCATCAGAATAAGTATTCGTCACTTTAAAGTCCTCCCTTGACTATCCACCATGAGCTAGTATCGCCCAGCCACAATATGTAAAACCTGTGAACGCCACAAATCCAACTCATCACCGCACTAAATCTTAAGAACTCACCTCATAATCCCAAATCAGCCCGGCAGACTTAGTTGCGTAAATTGGCATTTCACAATGTTAAGTTTACTTCTCTATTTTAGCAACGTCAATAAGATTATTATCAGTTTTAGAGATATACCATATCGAAAACTGAAACTTAAGTATACTGTGTTGTGAAAACAGAAAGAGAGGTACTACACTATGAGCAAAACACTAGCCGAACGGGTCACCGACCTCCGAGAGGCCCTAAATATTACGCAAGGTAAGTTAGCTGCTGAGATTGGCTTAGACAAGTCCACCATGAGTCGAATTGAAAACGGCACGCGCAAGGTCTCCAGTGATGAAGTGATTAGCCTTGCCAACTTCTTCAATGTCCCCGCCGACTACCTCTTGGGCCGGACAGATGACCTGATTGAACCTGCTTTGGTCAAAGACCAGCTCACGTCAATTAGGCTCGACGACTTACCTTTCTCCTATCGCTTCGCCACTAAGCTCTTTATCGACTTTCAACGCGAACAATTTCAAAAGGATCTACAGAACGGCAATTTCTCATCTCTCGATTCTTCCAAGTAGCCCTGCCGGCACAAAAAAACCACCTCCTCAACAACTGAGTAGGTGGCATCTTTAGCAAGCAAAATCATTGGCAACAGTAATTTTAAATCATGCACTAAATAAAAACGCCCAATCAGTTAACCTGATTAGACGCCCATTGTGTTACCCTATTTCCCCGCATACCGCACCGTCTGATGCTGAATGCCAGCTTCTTCAAACGGGTCGCCGATGGGTTCAAAGCCGAGTTCTTTGTAGAAATCCATGGCCGTTAGCTGGGCATCCAGCTCGACGTGGGCCACGTCTGATTTCTTGGCGTCCTTGATGATTTGCTTGATCAATTCCGCTGCGTAGCCGTGCTTGCGTTGGTCAGCGACCGTGGCGACGCGTTGGATCTTCACGCGGTTGCCGGCGAGCATGTCGATTCTGGCCGTCGTGACGGGTTCGTCATCAATATACCCAACGTAGTGCATCTTATCTTCGTCGGTCCCGTCCAGCTCTACCTTCGGGTCAATCCCCTGCTCTTCAATAAAAACATCCTTACGCATCTGCAGGGCATCCTTAAATACCGGATTTAATTTACCCCAAGCCATTCTAATTTCCATCAAACCATCCTCGCTTAATCTTTTTGGTTGTAGCTTAAAACCTGAATATCATCAGGCGTTAATAATAATTTTGTGACACTGCCATTGGCTGGCCGAACACTGAGGTCGTACTTGCCTTGACCATAGCGTTCCATCAGGCTCAGCAGCGTGTTGCCGTGACTGATCATCAAGACGTTGTCGCCGTCGTTCAAGTCCGGGTTGTGGCGAATCAAGTCAAAGCCTTGGTCCACGCGCGCCCAGTATTCATCGTTGTTTTCGGCTTGACGGAACGGGTCGGCTTCCTTCAAGAAGTCCTTGGCCTTGCCAATCGAGTATTTCTCTTCAATCGCCTTGAACGTTGGTACCCCATGCGGCGCCCCGGCGACGTACCAGGCCTGGGCCATGTCCGTGCCTTCATAATAGCCGTAGAACTCTTCTCTGAAGAAGGAGGCCGTCGTCAATTGGGCCGCCGGTTGGGAATGATTGGCCGCCAAGATGGTCTTGGCCGTCTGTTCCGCGCGGGTCGTGTCACTGCAATAGGCCGCCGCAAATTGCACGTCCTGGAGCCGTTTACCAGCGCCTTCCGCATCCGCGATACCGGCCTCGGTCAGGGGCGAATTACTCCAGCCTTGGAGTTTATTGTAGATGTTAAAATACGTTTGCCCATGACGGACCACGTACAGCGTGAGTTGTTTCGTCATAATCTAGTCACACCTTTCATCTGAATATACCTCTAGTGTACCAAAGATACTGCGAGAGCGGTTACAATTTTACAGCCTGACTTAAAGTTTTCCTAAACTTGGCGGCAAAACGCGTTACCCGACTGAAAGTTTGCTACCATTAGTGAAATACGTAGTCGCACACCTAGCCATTCAGTGGGTCATTATATAGTAGTAGTAAAGTCATCGCCACCGATCCAGGGCGTTCGGAGTCGCCTCACGACACCCCACTGGTTCTATGGTAAAATGGGACTACTTTAACCGTACATAAAGGAGCGAAAAAACTTGGAACGTTTCAAAAAAATATGGGCCAGAACCGGCACCCGGATGGGCTTTGTCACCCTGATGGTCGTCCTGTTCTGGCTGAAGACTTTGGTCGCTTACTTTGTCGACTTCAAGTTAGGACTCAGTGATCCGTTTCAATTTCTGATCCTGCTCTTGAACCCGCTGGCCACGACCATTCTGCTTTTCGGGCTGGCGCTTTACTTTAAGCGGGCGCGCTTTTTCTACCCGTTTTTATTTCTGATCGACATCTTAAACACCCTACTGCTGTACATCAATGTCATCTACTTCCGTGAGTTCACGGACTTCATGACCGTCAGTACGGTGTTGGGCTACTCCAAGGTCGACCAAGGCCTGTCCGGCAGTTCGCTGGCGCTGACCTCGCCACACGACATTCTGTATTGGCTGGACCTCGTGGTGGTGCTGGTCTTGATGGCCACGCGGCGCATCTACATCGACCCGCGGCCGTTGAACAAGCGCGTGGGGCTGGCCGTCACGTCTAGCGCCCTACTCCTCTTCACGGTCAACCTGACCATGGGCGAAATGGACCGGCCACAACTGTTAACGCGGACCTTCGACCGTACCTACGTGGTCAAATACCTGGGGCTGGACGCCTTCACCGTGTACGACGGCATCAAGTCGCAGCACACCAGCGAGTTGCGCTCGCACGCCAAGAAGTCCGAGCTCAGTGGGATTTTAAAATACGTGCACAAAAACTATGCCGCGCCGAACAAGAAGCTCTACGGCGTGGCCAAGGGTAAAAACGTCATCATCATTCACCTGGAGAGCTTCCAACAATTCCTGATCAATAAGAAGATCAACGGCCAAGAGGTCACGCCGTTCTTGAACAAACTGTACAAGAGCAAGTCGACCTACAGCTTTGACAACTTCTTCCATGAAGTCGGCCAAGGCAAGACGTCCGATGCCGAGACCATGCTGGAGACCGGGACGTACGGCCTGTCGCAGGGCTCGCTGTTCACCCAACTGGGTAACGACAACACCTTCCAGGCGGCTCCCGCCATCTTCGACCAGGCCGGCTACAGCACCGCGGTCTTCCACGGCAACGTCGCCAGCTTCTGGAACCGGAGTAGCACCTACAAGAACCTGGGGTACCAGTACTTCTTCGATGCCAGCTACTACGATACGTCCGGTGACAAGTCGCTGGGTTATGGCCTGAAGGATAAGCTGTTGTTCAATGATTCCGTGAAATACCTGCAGCATCTCCAGCAGCCATTTTACGTGAAATACCTGACCGTCACCAATCACTTCCCGTTCACGCTGGACAGCGAAGACTCCAGCTTCAAGACGCCCAATACCGGTGACAAGACGGTCGACAACTACTTCAAGACCGCTCACTACCTGGACCAATCCGTGAAAGAATTCTACGCCTACCTGAAGAAATCTGGGCTGGCCAAGAACTCACTAGTCATGATCTACGGGGATCACTACGGCATTTCCAACTCTTCCAACAAGAGCCTGGCCAAGCTGTTAGGTGTCGACCCGGATGACTGGAACGATTACGACAACGCCCAGCTCCAACGGGTACCCCTGATGTTCAACATGCCTGGCTACAAGAAGGGCAAGGTCGAACACACCTATGGCGGCGAAATCGACGTGCTGCCAACGTTGATGCACCTGATGGGCATGAATACCAAGAAGTACATTCAGTTCGGGACCGACCTGTTCTCCAAGGCCCACAACCCGGTCGTCGCTTTCCGGAACCGCGATTGGGTCAGCCCCGAGTACACGTCGATCGACGGCACCGTTTACAGCAACAAGACCCAAGAGGAGATTCACCCCACCAAGCAACAGCAAAAGCTGATCGACGCCATGCAAAAGCACGTCAACCAGGGGCTCAATGATTCCGATTCACTGAACCAAAAGAACCTGTTGCGCTTCTACCATCCCAAGGGCTTCAAGGCCGTTGACCCATCCGATTACAATTACTCCGATGGGTTGGAGAAGGAAGAGAAGCTTGAGAAGAAGTTAGGCTTGAAGTCGACCAGCTTGTTCTCCCGCAACGGAGACAAGTCCACGCAGTCGCTCTACAAGACGGATGCGCCTGAGTTGGGCCACAAGACGACCGATTCCAACCGGATCAAGATTACCAACCAGGATGATACTAGTGGGAAGTAATTTTCTAAATTGATCACCGACGTCGCCTGCGGCTGCCAGGGGTTCCGCCTGCTATGGGGGACTTAGCGTTATCTGGCAGCACTGTGCTGAACTGGCCGCCTGCCGTTGCGCGAACCTCTAGGCTGGAACGCTGGGGAAGGACGGCCCGAGCCAAAGCCCGGTCTCGGCCCTTGCTTTGAGCCGCAGACCACGTCTCAAAGTCACCAATTTACCAGCAAAGACCGCTGCCAAATTCCCCGGCTGAGCCTAGATTTCGCTTCACTCTCGGCTACGTTCGTGACTAACAGATACACTAATTTAGGTTAACCAATTGCGGGTGTCTCATCAGTTAGCAAGCACCCTACACGTTTGGTAAGGCATCCACACCAAATAAAGAAGCTGTCCGTTCAATCTTAACGATTGGCCGGGCAGCTTCTTTGCGTTTGGGAGAAAATCTTCTATTGTTAGAGATGGAACTGGTGACTACTCGGCTGCAGCGTCTCACCCGACCTCAGCTAACATAGTTGGTAGATAACCACTGTAGCCGAGAGTGAAGT
Source organism: Levilactobacillus brevis (assembly GCA_003666485.1). Taxonomy (GTDB): domain Bacteria; phylum Bacillota; class Bacilli; order Lactobacillales; family Lactobacillaceae; genus Levilactobacillus; species Levilactobacillus yiduensis. The sequence goes on along the minus strand of CP032931.1, from coordinate 1,316,074 downwards.
AAAATCAGCGCTCAGCCGTGGGATTCCCTTAGCGGCGATTTTTGCCGATTAGGGAACGGCGTCTTTGAGACGCGGTCTTCGGCTCAAAGCGAAGGTCGAGACCGCACTTTGGCTCGGCCTGTCCGCCACCGCGTTCCAGCGCTGATTTTGCGAACGGACAAGCGGCCAGCCCCAACCAACCACCAACTAATGCTGGTCGGACAGTGAGGTGCTGTGGACCGGGCCGCGGCGGTCTGGGAAGTAGCGCGTCATGATGCTGCGGACTGCGACTGGTGCTTCACCGTAGCCCGTCGCAATCAGCGGTTGTTTACCGGGATACATGACACCGTCGCCAATCGCGTAGATGCCGGGCACACTGGTGGCCATGGTCGAGTCCACCGCAATCAGCCGGTGGTCTTCCGCCAGGTCCACGTCCCAAGCATCCAACGCGTGGTGGTCCGCCGTGAAGCCGTAGCTGACGACCAAATCGTCAACGGTGGCGTGCGTCATATCATCTTGTGACCCGACCTGTTTCAAGGTCACGTCAAGCCGGTCATCGGCCGTCGCTTGCAGGTCGCGGATCAAGTATGGCGTTTGCACAGTCACCGTGGAGGCCCGTAGCAAATCGACCATGTGGGCTAGTCCTCGGAACTGGTCGCGGCGGTGTAACAGCGTGACTGACTTTGCCACCTTTTCCAGCATCAATGCCTGGTCGATGGCGGCGTCCCCACCCCCGGCGACCATGACGTCATGACCACGGAAATGGTCTAGGTCGCGCGCACTGTAAAACAGGTGCTGGCCTTCAAAGTCGGCGGCGTTGGCCACGTTTAATTTCCGCGGTGTGAAGGCCCCGTTACCGACCGCAATGATGACGGCCTTGGTCTGGGTGGTGCCGGCCGCCGTGGTGATGGTAAAGCCATCGTCGGTCGCCGCAACGTTGGTGACCGCTTGGCCCGTCTTGATGGTCAACGGGAACTGGTCCAGTTGGCGGCGCTGATTGGCAATCAACTCGCGCCCACTGACGGCTGGAAATCCGGCCACGTCCAGAATCGTTTTTTCTGGGTACAAGGCGTTGACCTGGCCGCCCAGTTCGGCGAGGCTTTCAACCAACTGGGTCTTGGCATTGTGCATGCCGGCGTAAAAGGCCGCGAACATCCCGGCCGGGCCGCCACCAATAATCGTGATATCATACGTTTCTGTCATTATCATTACTCCATTTCTTAAGGAGGTGGTCACCATGAAGCATCAACGGGGACTCACCGTTTTACTAACTAGCTTATTGGTACTGGGCGGCCTAACGCTCTGGTGGAACCACCGCTGGGCCGTCTTGACGACCGTGCGCGTGCCGCAAACGCGAACGGCTACTCTTTTCTTGCCGGGATCTCACGGCGCGTGGCTGTCTCTACGTAGTATGGTGACCAGCCTGGACCGCCCACATCTGGGCACCTTTGACTTGACCGCCCACGTCTCTTGGACCGGACAAGTGCATTGGCAACAACGACGGTCTGTGGCCGCCAACAATCCGTTGGTACCGGTCATTTTCGCCGACAATACACACCCACAAAAGCAGGCCCGCCAACTGACGACCGTTTTGACCCAGCTGCATCGCCGCTACGGCGTGACCCGCGTCAATCTGGTCGGTCATTCTTCGGGCGGCACCATTGCCTATGACTACCTGGCCGACCATGCGCCAGCGCCAGTTACGGTGCGGCGGATTGCGATGATTGGCGCCGACTTTCCGAATACCAGTCTGCGTGACCACTACCCGCAATTGCAAATTCTAAACCTGACCGGCGTGATTGGCTACACCAAAAACGACAGCGAGGTGCCCGCCAACACCGTGACGCCGTTACGCCGGTTGGTCGCGGGACATGTGGGCCGGTATCAATTTGGCACCATCACCGGACCCGTCTGGGACACGCAACACTCACTGCTCCACGAAAACCCGGCGCTGGACGCACGTTTGATGCGCTATCTCTATCCGCCGAGCTGAGTTGCCTTTAAAATGCGCTGTCCCTGTAGCGTGCGGGCCTCACGCAGACCAGCGTTGATCAACACGAAGATGGCGACCCAGCCCACGGCGATCAGGACCCACTGCTGCAGGTATAAGATATCTAATAAAGCAAACGGCGCGTTCCAATCCCAGATGGCGTGGAGCGCGATGGCCAGCAGATAGAACCGTAGAAATTTCGGCGCAACCATATTACTCCCGGTCACCGGTTGATGGCGCTCCTTGGCCAGGATGATGGCGGCGCCCATGATGGCTGACCAAATCGTGTGGGTGCCGATGGCTTGCCAACTGCGCATCAGCAGCGTGACCAACCCGTACTGGCCGGTGTACCCCGCCGTTTCAAATACGGCAAAGCCCGCTCCGATGGCCGCCCCCACCAACAGGCCGTTAAAAATATAATTCAGGTGGAACCGGTTGATGAAGTAGGCAATCACCAGCATCTTGGCGGTCTCCTCAATGAAGCCGACAATCAGTGCCGACTCCCACGAGGTCCCATTGCCAGACGGAATCAGTGAATAGAGAATCATCGTCGCTATCAATGATAGGATGCCACCGACCAGAAAGACCGTCATCAATTGATAGACTGAGATATTACGGAAGACATTGATTTCAAAGAACATGATCAGTAGCGCAAATGGCACGGTCAGCGACCCAATGAAGATCATGCCAGGCACGGCGTTATTGCTACGAAAGACCAGGAACAGCATCGCCAGTAAGACGAAGCTGGCGCCCAACAACGCGAAGACCCGGGAGAACAACCACGGCTTGACCGGGGCCGCCGAGACGGCTTCCAGTGAGGGCGTGGTTTCGCGGGTGCCGACGATGAACAGCGCCTCGGCATCGTCAACGTCGTGGTGTTTGAAGACCTCCGAGAACATTTGGAACAGGTGGATCTCCACCACCTTATTCTCGCCGGTCCACTCATTTATTTCCTTGGTCGCATCATCCAGCAAATGGTTGTGATACTCGAAACGTTTCTTTTCTAACTTACGAACATTCTTGGCCATGGCTGGCCCCCCTCTATATCCACCGTATTCCGGCGGTACGCTAAAAAAATTTAAAAAATTTTGATTGGTGCTATTTGGCAACGTTGTAAGCGGTTCAAACGTTGATTAGATAGTGCGTAAAACGCTTTACTCAAGCCTTTCCATCGACCTCGTGACGGGCAAATTTTACCGGTCAGTTGGCTTCTTCATTTTACCCTGAACCGGGTTTTGCTTCAACTTGGTGACGGCGTGAGCTTGCTAAATGTAACCAGTTACATTATAGTTAAAGATGGATTTAACCTAAAACTTTACTCAAAGGGGAGATACGCTTATCATGGCAAAACGTAAAATGATTTTGGACTTAGATACTGGGATCGATGATTCTCTTGCAATCGCTTACGCATTAGGTGCACCTGATGTTGACTTAATTGGGATCGTTGGCTCATACGGCAACGTTGTCGTTGAAGAAGGCGGCAAGAACGCCCTGAAGATTTTGGAACTGTTGGGTCACACCGACATCCCTGTATACTTAGGTGAAAGTCATTCCTCAACCTCTGATCACTTCGACCGCATGGAAGTTAGTGCAAATATTCACGGTCAAAACGGTATTGGTGAAGTTGAACTGCCAGAACCAACCCGCGCCATCGAAAAGGAATCCGGTGTTGATTTCTTAATCGAAGCCGCCCACAAATATGGGAAAGACTTGACGTTGGTCCCAACTGGTCCAATGACGAACTTGGCCGCTGCCTTGAAGAAGGCCCCAGAAATCGCCAACGAAATTGGCAACATGACCTTCATGGGTGGGGCGTTGACCATGCCTGGGAACGTCACCCCATTTGCCGAAGCCAACATCAACCAAGATGCTGAAGCTGCCAACGCCGTGTTGACTAGCCCACTGCACTCAACGATGGTTGGCCTGGACGTCACGCTGCGGACCCTCTTAACGAAGAAGGAAACCCAACAATGGCGTGACCTCGGGACCGTTGCCGGTGAAAAATTTGCCGACATCGTGGACTACTACATCGAAGCCTACAAGCAATTCAACGACAACCTGGGTGGCTGTGCGCTACATGATCCACTGGCTGTTGGGGTTGCTTTGGACCCTAGCTTTGTCACAACGATCGACCTGAACATGGTCGTCAACTACAACAAGGAAACTTACGGCCGGACGATTGGCGATGACAACCGCCTGAACGAACCGACGAACGTCAAGGTTTCCGTCATGGTCGACAAGGACCGTTACCTCAAGGTCTTCATGGACTACCTGACCACGTTGTTCAAGAATAACAAGTAACCTATCGCACCATTGAAACGCTGTCCTCGCTTCTGGAGACAGCGTTTTTTAGTTGCCGTAGCCCCCCCTCCTGACGCCTATCAAAAAAATTTGCTGATATGTGCTTAAAATTGTTGCATTTAAAAATAGCTGTGTTATACTGTGCTTATAGAAGTTGCAGTTAGTGATTTCTAAATGTGCTTTTAAAAGTTGCATATAACCCGGAGGTAATATTATGACTGAACACAAATTTAATTTCACCGCACCTCATCTGACTGTCGCCATCAAAGCGGACCTACCGATTGCTCACAACGTCAGTCCCGTTCGCGCCATCGGCCAACTCTACCGCGCCTACTTTAAGTTCGCCACGCAACAGACCCTGACCTTCTTCAAGCGTCCTGCCAACACCGCTAAATAACCCAACCCATCTAAGGAGATAATCTTATGTCTAATCAAATCATTGCCCAAGCTTCCGCTACTGTCAACGCCCCTGCTGCTAAAGTCTACACCCTGCTCGCCACCCCGCAATTGCATGCCACCTTCCAAGACAAACCATTTTACGATTTCAAAGTCGAAAATGATATTCAGGGAGCCGGCGCGGTCGTCAGCTTCAAGATTGACTTCGCGGGTGGGGCCATTGCCTTTCGGATGGTCGTGACTGAACCAGAACCGGGTCACACCTTAGTTTGGACCGATACTAACGACTCTGGTCTCGTGACGACCTACACGGTGACTGACCAGGGCGAACAAAGTATGGTCACCATCTCTTCCCAGTGGGACGGCCAAAGCGGCGTCATCGGTGCGATGGAAAAATTTATCTCGCCTATGCGGATGAAGAGCGTTTACAAGAAGGAACTCGACCGAATCAATGCCTATGTTCAGAACGCTTAATTGTGCCTAAAATCATTGCATATTCGCTCAGGTTCTCGTATACTGCGGTTAGACACACGAAGGAGCGAATCCCCATGACAACTCGTCATATTCACATTGGCCCACCACGCTTGCGAACCGCCATTCAAGCGGTCGTGTGGCTGGGTAAAAGCGGCGGCATCATCAGTAGTTCACTGATTGCCAACCGCGTCAAGACTCACGCCACCTTTGTCCGCCGCATCATGACCTCGCTGGCCAAGGCTGACATTATTGCCTCTAAGGGCGGTCGCGACGGCGGCTACTATCTGGAGAAGTCCCCGGCGGAAATCACGCTGGCCGACATCTATTTGGCCGTTGGCGCAGACGCTGTCCCCAAGAAAGACAAGGTCGAATTCGACTACCCCGAGGGCGAGGAACGCCTTGACGTCGCCGGCTTCCAAGACGCTCTCGAAAATATTCTAGGCGATGCTGAATCACAGGCGATTGCGTACCTTAAAGGCATCACGATCGCCCAACTGATGGCTGAAGTTAAGATGGTTTAATCAAAAAAACGCCGTCCTGCTTAATTGCGGGACAGCGTTTTTGCGTTCTAACCGATTATGCCTTGTAGTTAAAGTTGTTGATCATGGTCTTGACCGCGTTGTTCGTGTATTGCGTTGCGTACTGTTTCTTTTGCGCAGCGGTCAATGTGGTCGAACTGTTAAACAGCGTGGTGTACTTCTTTTGCAGGGCTGGCTTGACGTACTTCTTGGCGTACGCGGAAGCTGGGCTCTTCTTGACCTTGGAATACGTGTAAGACGAGCCAGTCGTTGCCAGACGCCGGTTCAACTTCTTGCCGGTCACCTTGGTACTGAAGGTCGTGCTGGATTTCTTGGTCAGCTTAAAGGTGTATGACTTCTTGGTCAGCGACGTGGTCGTCTTGTTGCTAGCCGTCTTGAATTCGATCAGCTTGTACTTGGTCGTCAGCGTCTTCTTGTTCGCGCTAAGCTTAATGGAAGTTGGTACCCCGTACTTGACGTTCGCATTGGTACCATTAAAATCACCAAAGATCAATAATGTCCCCGTTTTGCCATTGGACTTATAGGTCTTGAAATAAAAGGCTGTCTTGGACTTTGCATTCTTGTAGTAACGCTTCAAATCAGTGTTCGTAAAGGTTGGCGCCTTCTTGGTGCTAGCGCTAGCCACACTCGGCGTCGCAATGCCCCCTAAGGTCCCTGCTGCCAATACGACTAACCCGAGTTTAACCATCAAACGTTTCATGCCATAATCCTCCTTAAGATTTATCCTATACACATTTAATACTGCCATGACATTACCAAAATAGCAAGCCTGCACGCCCTTAACGTAAGAGTTCAGGGAACGTTTGTTGCAGGTATGACGCAACGCCTGCCTCATTATTGACTTTTGGTGTAATGTGATTGGCGGCTGCCTTGACTGCGGGTTGACCATTTAACATGGCCACACCATCGCCGGCGGCCTTAATCATCCCCAAATCATTTTCCGCATCGCCAAAGGCCATCAGGTTACTGAAGTCCCAGCCGAAATGCGTCAACAATTGGCCTAAGCCAACGGCCTTGTCCATATCAGCCGCCAAGAATTCCAAAATCTTGGGTTGTGAGCGGACCACGTGATATTGCGCGTGCATCTCCGGCGTGAGCGCGGCGACTGCGGCGTCCAACGTCGCCGGATCAGTGGCCATGACAGCCTTACTGAAGAGATGATCGGGTAAATCAGCGAAGTTTGTCGGCGTAAAGGTCATGGGTGCCTTCAACATCTGTTGATAGACCGAAGGCGTCAGGTCCGCCAAGGGGTAGACCTGCTCAAAATCCAAGACGTCTAGCGGGTAACCGTGTTCCTGAGCAAAGGCGTGTAGCGGCTTGAAGTCGACGTGACTCAACCCACTTTGGGCCAAAGCTTCCTTGGTCGTGTTTTGAATCACCAAGGCCCCGTTGAAGGTAATCGTGTAGTCGTCAGCCGTGGTCAATCCCAGTTGTTCCAGGTAACCCCAGATGGCATTGATGGGCCGGCCGGTACACAAGACCACCTTGATGCCGGCCTCATGCAACCGCCGTAAGGTCTCGGCGTTCGTGGTACTAATCGTTTTATCCGTATTGAGTAACGTCTCATCTAAATCGAGCGCAATCATCTTGATCATTCGTTGTTAGCCTCCATGAATTTCCTTATATCCCTAGTTTACTCGTCCCGGCGAACGAAATAAACCGTTCTTGACTAGGAATCGGCGACAATCACCCCCAATTGCTCACAAACTCACGGTTAAGTCACCTAGGACAAGATGTTCTGGCAAATCAGATTAACGATCTGTTGGTTCTCCGGCAGATCCGCGTGATTGGCGTTGGCACCGGTCACCGTGACTTGCGTGAATCCCTTGACCTGGTCTTGGAACAGATACTTGCCGCGGTTAACGCTGTCAAACGGCACGATGCCATCCCCGGTGTAGGTCTTACTGCCGGCAATCGAGTACACGACCAGCTCACGCGGCAGGCGTTTGCGACCGGCCTCAAGGCGTTTGAACATCGGCGTATCGACATCTGCATCGGCCTCCTCCAGATTAAATGGCGTGGCAATCGTCATCAACCGATCGGCATGGGCCTTGGTCGCGGCCAGGTCATCTTCCATGAACAGCGTGAGGATCAGGCCCCCGTTGGAATGGCCCATCGCCGAGAAATGATTGAAGTGGTAGGTTGCCTGAAGTTTCTTGAAGGCAATCGTGAACCACTTCGCTTGTTTTAAAATATTTTGATAGCCATCGCGGTGGTTCTGAAAGCCCACGACGATAAAGGGATGCGCATCGTTGGGTTTCAGGGTCCCACTGTACGTCAATGTCCCATTTGTCATGACCTTCACCCGCAACAGGCTGTGGGCCTGCGACGTCTCATGATTCAATTCCTTGACCAGCGCGTTGAACCGATTTTGCGTGGCACTTGAGCCCGGCACCAAGATGATGGGATCCAGATAGCTCCGGTAATTGGCCCGGACCGTGGCGGTTTGATGCGGCTGCCAGAGAAAGCCAGGCACGCACAGCAACAGCAATACGCCCAATAGAATTAGCCAGCTACGCTTCATCTGTGCCGCCCCCTTCCAGTTGTGCCATCTGTTGCCATTTGACAAACGGGTAGTAGATCGCGGTACTCAGCGCCAAATCGACCAGCGCTAACGCGAGCGCCGCCCAGTTGCCGCCGGTTCCCAGGTAGGCCAACAGCGGTCCCGGTGCGCCAGTCGCCAAAGGATAGGCAACGGCGGGCACCCAAGCAAGCCGGACGCACAACCAACTGAGGCTGACGGTCGCCAGCGGCGCTAAGAGAAAGGGAATCCCTAGCAACGGACTCAGGATAACCGGCAACCCAACCATCAGTGGCGCGCCCACGTTTCCCAGTGTAGGTACCAGGCTCAGCCACCCTACCCGCTGCTGACGCTGCGTACCGCGGACGATGAAAATGGCCAACAAGAGGCCCAGCAGCATCCCGCTCCCGCCAAATTCGGCGTAGACATCAACGATGGTGTGGACCGTGATGGGATGCGGCAACTGCCAGCCGTGGTGATTGAGCACCGCCGCTAGATTCTGCGTTGATTCCATCGACTGCCCACCAATCGTAATTGGCCCCAACATCCCTAACCACTGATAGAGACTGGACAACGCACTAAAGCCGACCAGGCCTAGTAGCAGGTGGGGCAAGCGAAACGCCCCGCGGAGCATCCCGGTAAAAATCGTATTGATGCTAGTCGTCTGTGTGCTGATCCACAGAAGTCCCAGAGCGGCGGTGCCAAGGAGCCAACCGCTAGTGACCGTCAACGTGAGTCCTAGATCTTCGTCATTTTGCTGCCGGTCAAGACACCAGCGATAGGTGTTGCCGACTAGTAAGCCGACCAAGATGCCCAGCAACACCCCCGTTAGCCCCAGATCCGTCGACAGCCAACTGATGGGCCGCGACGTCAGGACAGAGGACCGACTGATGTTAAAGAATTTCAGACTGATTACCGCCGTGATTCCCGCCATTAAGCGGTCAGTCGTCCGTTGCGTACTTGGCACTACTAAGTAGAAGCTGACCGCAAAGGCCATGAACACTGCCACTAACCCCAGCGTGCCCGCACTGATCAGGCGCAGGTATTCGCGCGCCAACCGTAGTTGCAGCACCCATTTGGCCACGTGTAGCGTTTGATAGTAATAGCCATTGGTCTGCAGCCACGCTTCATTGATGACCTCCGCCAAGCTTCCCAGCAAGACCAGTGGAAAAATCAGCCGCAAAGCCCGACGAATCGCGATGATCTGTCGGTTGTGTTGCCAACTGATTTCAAGGTGAATCAGATAACGCGCAAATCGATTCGTCGTTTGCATTTTCCCACCCCCATACTGGCCATTGTACGGCTAGTCCTGCGGGGTGGTCGCTTCTCTGACTTGGTTAGCAAAGCCGCTACTCAAACCAACGATTGGTCAATTTGTTCACAGACGGCGCCATCCTCATTGGTGTGCACCAACTGCTGCGGTGCGCCCGCCAAGACCTCTGGCGCCGCATTGGCGACCGCAAATCCTTGACCGACCTGTTGGAGCATGGCCAGATCATTACCGGAATCCCCAAACGCCGCCATTTGCGCCGTGCCAATCTGCCACCGTTCTCCGAGAAAGTCCAGTGCGGCGGCCTTGTTGACGCCGGGGAGCGTCACGTTCATCCCGCCCAAGCCACTACTGGTCGCGACCAACGCACCGGCGAAGCGCTGATTGAACGCCGCTACCTGGGCCGTGATGTCTGTCTTTAACCAGGTCAGATCCAGCTTTAAAATAGCGTCGCCGACCGTCGCCAGCTGGTCAACGTGCGTCAAGCTGGGATAGAATTCCTGTGAGTCGCGAAACCGTTGACTATCCGCCGCCAGCTGGGTGTACGAGCGTTTCCAGCCACAGGCCAAAATAAAGCAATCCGCCATGATGGGGTCGCGCTTGATCCAAGTCACCGCGGCTAGCCAGAGGGAGGGCGCGATGGCCGCTGTCTTCAGCACTTGACCGTTGGCAGACGTGATCAGCGCACCGTCCTCAACAACGTAGGTAATCTCATGGCGATTCTTCAGCGGGGAAAAGAGACTCTGGGCATGGTCAAGCGGGTCGCCGGTAGTCACGACAAAGCGGATGTCACGGGCTTTCATTGCCGCTAACTGCTGGTCAAATTTAAGCGCGTCATACCGCCCCACACCATCTAAAAATGTGCCGTCTAAATCCGTTGCAATCAACCGTGGAATCACTGCGCTCATCTTCCCTTCTGTTATTTCATGTAATCCCATCATACCGGGCCTGGCGACCTAACGCAACGATATTTGCTTACAAATAAAATCATAATGGGGTGGCCGGTTTACCGATTCTTAAGGGCCCTGCGCCAGGCGCCGGCGTAAGCGGTTGCGATTTTGGGCATAGGCTGATGTATTTAGAATGGTCTTTCAGCTAACGAACGTCTGGCGCTGTTTTTGGAAAATTCTTCCAGAAATTGTTTAGTTTAATCATAATCATTTGAAAATGTGTTGACTAATACGATAAACATTTGTATACTGGTGAAAAATTGGAGGAATTGCGAATGGCTCTACAAGATTTGACACTCACCGAACTTGAACAAGGCTGGCATCAGACCGCCAGCGCCTACGTCTGCAACTACTGTAACGCAGCCTTTGCCACGGATCAGGTCTTTGCCGTGAATGACCGCTACTTTCCGGCCGACCAAATGATTCGCCAGCACCTGACCCAAGTGCACCCGGATGCCTTGACCCAGCTCATCAATTCGTCCAGCAAATACAATACGCTCACGCCCAAGCAACGGGCGCTACTCGTGGCCTTCAGTCAGGGTCAAAAGGACGCCACGATTGCCCAGGAGGCCCACGTCGCGGCGGCAACGGTGCGCCACCAAAAGTTTACCTTCCGCGAAAAGGCCAAGCAGGCGAAGCTGTACCTGGCCATTTACAACCAAGTCTTCAATCAACCGGCCGCTACGGATACGCTGATCACGCTTCCCGACCAGGCTGGCAATCTGGATGACCGCTTTGCCATCACCACCAGCGAGTATCAAGCGCTGGTGGCCAAATACTTTACCACGACCGCGCCGCTAGTTCTGGCACGGTGGCCCAAGCATCAGAAGGCCATCCTCGCCATTCTCAAGCGCATCACGGCCGACATCCCCGCCAACCAACATTTTACCGAGCGCGAGTTGACTCAACACCTGCAGCCCATTTACGCTGACTTTCCATTGATTCGTCGCTACCTGGTGGATTACGGCTTCCTGCAGCGGACCACCGACGGCAGCGACTACTGGCGCAATCCGACTTACCGCGCCTAACCCCCACATGTTAAGGAGACCTCATGACACTGAATACCATCCATACCGCCATTGACCAGACCACCTGGTCACGCCGCGAATACTTTTACTACTTTACCAAAATGATGCCCACCGGCTTCACGTTGACCGCCGACCTCGACGTCACCGCGACCAAGGACTGGCTTGCTGCGCGGCAGCTGAAATTTACGCCCGCCTACCTTTACTTGGTCTCGACCGTGATTGCCCAGCTGCCAGAATTTCGTATTGGCCAAACGCCCACCGGCGACCTGGTCCGCTACGACGTCTTACACCCATCGTATTCAGTCTTCCACGCCGATGACCACACGATTTCGAATCTCTGGACCGCTTACGACCCCGACTTCACGGCCTTTTACGCCAATTACTTAGCGGATCAACAGCAGTACGGCGATCAGCACACCCCCATGCCCAAGCCTGTTCAAAGCGCCAACACCTACATGATTGGTACCATCCCCTGGACGCACTTCACCAGCTACACCCCGTTGCCTTTCACCCCGCTGAACACCTTCTTTCCGGTGATTCAAGCCGGGCAATTTCAGGCCGAAAATGCGCGCTGGCAAATGCCCCTCTCCGTGACGATTCATCACGCCGTGGCGGATGGCTATCACGTGAGCCAATTCTTCAGTCGCCTCCAAACCGCCTTTGACCATCCCAACGATTGGTTAGGTTAGGAACGATAATCAAAAACGGCAGCCCATCTAGCGACTGCCGTTTTTTAGATTAAGCATTCATACTACTATCACTGTAAGCTTTGTTCATCAGTGACCGTGTTTCCGTGAATTCATTGATGTCATGAAGCACAACCGTGATGACCCGGTGCTTGCCGGTCTTTTGGCCCGTCCCAACGAAGCAGTAGCCGGCCAGTGGCGTGTACCCGGTCTTCAAACCGTCCACGTTCAGGGCTGACTGATAATATTTCCGGCCTGCCAGCAGGTTATTGTAGTTGTAAGCCGTCTGACCATCAACCGTCTTAGAGCCAATGGCGCCGTCCGTCAAGATCCGGGGGTAATCCTGGATCAAGTGTCGGGCAATCAGCGCCACGTCCTTGGCGGAGACCATGTTGGCGTTGGCACTGCCGTAAGCGTAGCCAAAGGCCTTCAAGTCACTGTTTTCTAGACCAGAGGCGGAGACGAAACTGGCCTTATCCAAGCCCCAGCTCTTCGCCTGCGCGTTCATTTGCTGGATAAACTTGGCGTTGCTCCCAGCGACCCATTTGCCCAACGCGATGGCAGCGTTGTTAGAGGAGTCCAGAAACGCCGCATAGTACAGGTCTTGGACCGTGTACTTGTGACCGCTCTTGAAGAGGAAGCCCCCACACGATGCGCTTTGGCCCATGGCAATCAGGCCCTTGCTGCTGGTATCGACCACGTCGTCCCAGCTACCAGACCCACTGCCGACCTTTTGCAAGACCAAATACAGCGTCATTAATTTCGACACGGAGGCAATTGGCCGCGCGGTGTTGGCCTTCTTGGACCAAACGGCCTCACCAGTCGTATAGTCCATGGCAATCGCGTTTTTGGCATACTTCAGGCCAAACGGCGCCTTACCCTTCTGCAGATAACCGTGCCAGATCCAGCCCTTCACGGCACCGGACTTATTCGCCACGTAATAGTAAATCCCCTTGGAATTACCATGCTTCAACGTCGCCTTTTGCGTCACGTACCAAGTCGTGTTGGGATAACCCTTCATGGTCGCCAGCTTGCGGTTATGGGCCTTGTTATAAATGGCACCGGCCGTACTCTTCTTGTGGTACGCGGTCTTCGTCACATTCGTGGTCGAGACCGTGGTGTACACCGCCGCATGGGCAGTCTCAGCACTGATACCAGCTCCCATTGCCGCTGTGAATAAGACCGCCAGTGCGGCCCATTTGATACGCTGTTTTTTCATGATGAATTGTCCTCTCCTTGTGCAAGCTTCCACAACTACCCTAACACGGGCAATCCCGGTGCAACAAGGCTGCGTGCGACTTTGTAACTAACTTGTTGGGGACGTAACGTTCGCGTAATCCACCACTTCTTGCCATAATCAGTTGGGGCGTTAATCAATCTGAAATTGAACCGGCAACACGGGTGGTACTGGCCGCCTTACCGTTCGCTAGAGATGAGCTGGAACGCTGAGGGTGGACGGCCCAAGCCAAAAATCGGTCTTGGACCTCAAGTTGGAGCAGATAACCCACGTCTCCAACTTGCCAGTTTTCTAACCAGCAAGCTGCTAAAAAAACTCCCACAGCTGAACTCATCTCTAGCGAACTCCCGGCTACACAGAAAACAGTCAGCTTCATTGCTGATAGCCCGGTATTCGTCTCACCACTATCACACTAGCCAAGTATCTGCCAATTTTCCCTAAGCACAAAAATGCCAGGACCTTACTTTCGCCCTGACATTCCGCGTTTACCGATTCAATTGACCTGTTTCACGTGCACTGCTGCTGAACGGGTTATCACCCGCCCTTTAATTGGGGGCGTTCCCCATAGCAGAACTAGTTGCTCATACTACTCAGCCGGTAAGCATGTTCCATCAACGACCGCGTCTCCGTGAACTCGTTGATGTCATGCAAAACCACTGTGATGACGCGGTGTTTGCCCGTCTTGTGGCCGGTACCCACGAAGCAGTAGCCCGCGCTTGGCGTGTAGCCCGTCTTCAAGCCGTCGACCTTCAAAGAAGCGCGGTAGTATTTGCGCCCCTTCAAGAGGTTGTTGTAGTTGTGACAAACTTGGCCGTTCACCTTCATCGAGCCAATCTTGCCGTCCTTTAAGACGCGGGGATAGGCCGTTATCAGGTGCCGCGCCATCAACGCCACGTCCTTGGCGGAGACCTTGTTGGTGTTGGCCTTGCCATAAGCATAGCCGAAGCGCCGCAGGTCACTATTTTCCAGACCCGATGCCGAGACAAAGTGGGCCCTGCCCAGTTTCCAAGACTTGGCTTGGGCGTTCATCTTCCGGACAAACTTGCTATTACTGCCGCTGACCCATTTGCCCAGGGCAATCGCGGCGTTGTTCGATGAATCCAGGAAGGCCGCGTAATACAGCTGTTTAACAGTGTAGCGGTGATTTAATTTAAAATGAAAACCGCCACAATCGGCGCTCCGACTCATCGACACCAATCCGCGGCTGGTAATCTTGACCTTGTGATTCCAGCGACTCTTCTTGCCATCGATTTTCTTCAGTGTCAGGTACAATGTCATGATTTTAGTGACGGAAGCGATGGGCCGCGCGGTGTTGGCGTGCTTGGACCAGACGACCTTCCCCGTCTTGGCGTCCATGGCGACCGCCGCCTTGGCCTTGGTCAAGACAAATGGTGCCTTGCCCTTCTTCAGGTAGCCGTGCCAAATCCAGCCCTTCACACTGTGCTTACTATTCTGCACGTACAGGTAAATACCGGTGGACTTGCCGTGTTTCAGCGTGGCCTGCTTGGTGGCGTACCACGTGGTGTGGGGATGGGTCGTTAAGCTGCTGACCTTTTTGGTGTGCGCTTTATTGTAGATGGCCCCGCTACTGTGTTTCTTGTGATAGGCCGTCTTCTTGATTTTCTTAGTGCTAACGGTGTGATAAGCCGCAGCTTCGGCGGGCACCGTGGTTGTGGCCGTACCGCCCAGCGCGACCAGCATGCCAACTGCCATGGCCCAGTGACTGAGATGTAAATTTCTCATAAATTCAATACTTCCTATCCTTTAATAATTAATCTAACTAACTATATAGAATAGCACGCCTCCCCTAACCACGATAGCCACGTTCACCGCTTTAGATGTCTTCGGCTGGCTTTGTAACTGAATTGTAAAAAACGTTTCCATCCTGAACAACTCAATGACTGGCCACAATAATTTCCAGTCACGGTTGCATTTACCCGCTAAATTGGTTACGCTAAGGGTAATCAAATACGACTGGGGTGCCTCGCGGCTGAGATCAAACCCATTGAACCTGCTCTGGTTAACACCAGCGAAGGGAATGCGTACTTTTGTGCTATCAATGAACCCCTACTAAGTAACTTTAGTGGGGGATTTTTTATTCGTTGGGCACCCCCGTCAATACTCTCATAGGAGGCTTCATTTTATGAAAAGTTGGCATATCCGCGATATTATTCTGGTAACGATTCTCGCAATTTTTATGGGTGTTATTTTCTGGATCATTAATCCTGTCTACACGATTCTAGCGGCCGCACTGGCCCCGTTTGGACTGCAACCCTTGGCAAATGAAATTCTACTAGGTATCTGGGTCATGGCTGGCCCTTTGGCCGGATTCATCATCCGGATTCCTGGGTCCGCCACACTTGGCGAGTTCCTAGGTGCTGTGGTTGAAATGTTTCTAGGCGGCATCTGGGGAGCCAGCACCTTAATTTCTGGTGCGGTTCAAGGGATTGGCGCCGAGATTGGCTTCGCCGCCACTGGCTACAAGCGTTACAACTGGGCCAGTCTATCCATCAGTTGCCTGACGACCGCCATTGTGACCTTTGCTTGGGACCTGTTCCGGAGTGGTTACGCTGCTTATCATCCCGGCTTCTTGATTCTCTTGTTCGTGGTTCGTTGTGCTTCCGTCTTCCTCTTCGGTGGCGTGCTGACCAAGCTGATCACCAACCTGCTGGCCCGCGCCCACGTCTTACCTAACGTCAGCACTAAGTAGCTTGAGACTGCTGCCGCCTGCCGTTACGTGAAATTCTAGGCTGGAACGCTGGGGGAGGACGGTCCGAGCCAAAGAACGGTCTCGGACCTTGCTTTGAGCCGAAAATCACGTCTCAAAGTCACCAATTTAGCGGCAAAAATCGCCCCTAAATTCCCCGGCTGAGCCCAGATTTCACTTCACTCTCGGCTACGATTGGTAGCTATACGCTGTCCCAAGCCAACTGTAAAGCCAGACAACACTAAGGACCAAACGAATTGTCGTTTAGTAATCACCTCAGTAGACAAGAGTCTACCCGCTCGCACCAGATTACTCGCACAACTGGCGATGGTCGTTGGCACCGTTTTTCAGCCAATGCCCATCACCACGCAATTGAAACCGCTAACGTAAACAATCTATGTATTACCCTTATTTTTACCAACCCTGTTTCACATTGGAGGAATTTTCGTGGCCACTGTAACCGTTCATGCACTTACATTTACCTATCCCAAACGCACGCAGCCGGTCTTGGATGACCTCGACGTGACCTTTCCCAGCGGCAAATTTTCCCTGCTGACCGGGGTGTCCGGTGGTGGGAAGTCCACCTTACTCAAGCTGATTGCGGGACTCACCCCACTCCCCGACGCCGGAGCCATCACCTTTGATGGCCAGCCGTTGGCGCAGATTGCGCCGGCAAAACGTGCCGCGACCGTTGCCATGCTCTTCCAAGAACCCAGCACGCAGTTCACCATGGACACCGTGGTCAACGAGCTACGGTTCGCTCTGGAAAATCAGCAGGTCGATCCCGCGGCCATCCCCGCTAAGGTCACGGCTGCGCTGGACTTCATCGGCATCACCGACCTCCGCGACCGCCAGCTGATGCAACTCTCCGGCGGCGAACAACAGAAGGTCGCGCTGGCCATCATCGTTGCCATGGACAGCGACGTCATCTTGCTAGACGAACCCTTCGCTAGCATCGACCCGCCCACTCGGCTGGCCCTGCTGGAAAAGCTGGTCACGTTGTGTACGCAACGCGGCAAGACCATCATTTTGGCCGACCACGATCTGAGTAATTACGACCGCTGGGTGGACCACTTGGCCGTGTTGGACACGGGTAAACTGACCCTGTTGTCGCCCGCTGCCACCCAGGCTCGCTTTGCCGCCTTTACCCCCGACAAGCTCCGGCTGACCCACGTGGCCTTGCCCGCAGACGACCTCACCGTCAGCCTGCAGGGGACGCAACTGGCCCTGGGGCACGCGCAACGCCAGTTATTACAGCCACAGGATCTGTCGTTGTTTGCTCACCAAGCGACCCTGATCACTGGCCCTAACGGCAGTGGCAAATCCACGCTGTTTCGTGCCCTGGTACGGCTGGGCAACTACCAAGGCCGCATCACCTACGATGGACAAGACATTCACAAGCTCTCTCGGAAACGGTACGCGCGGCAGGTCGGCCTGATGTTCCAGTCGGCCAGCGCCCAATTTCTCAACGTGACCGTGGCCGAGGAACTGGCGTTGTCACAGAAGTTCGGCAACCAGACCTACTTCACACCGGAACGGGTGCAGGACCTCTTGACCCAGCTGCACCTCGCCAACCACGTCGACCAGGTTATTTACTCCCTGAGTAGTGGCCAGCAAAAGAAGTTGCAGCTTCTGTGCATGCTGATGATGGCGCCAAACGTCTTACTGCTGGACGAACCCTTGAAGGGCCTGGATTTTGCGTCCATTCAAGTCGTCATGCAGATTTTGACGACCGTGCAGCGCGACCTCAAGCTGACGTTGATTATGATCAGCCACCAACTCAGCGGCCTGGACGACCTGATCACGCTGCATCTCGCGCTCGACCACCAGCAACTCACTTACCAGGAGGCGACAACATGAATCCGAGTTTGAAATTAGCACTGGTCGTGTTGATTGCCCTGGAAGTGTCCTTCACGCAGGTCTGGGCGGTCAACGTGGCCCTCATCATCGTGAGCCTCGGGCTGATGCTTTTTAATCACATCACGCTCAGACGGCTGTTGTGGCTGACGCTGGTACCGTTGTTCTTCGCCAGCGCCCTGGTCTGGTCGTTGACCCTGCAAGGCACGGCCAGCCACCACTTTCTCATCGTCTTATTCACGCGGATGTTCGTTTACGTTTACATGGGCGGGCTGTTCACGCAGACCACCGATCCTCTGACGCTAACCCGTTCGCTGGAACAAAACGCCAAGCTGCCGGCGAAATTCGCTTACGGCTTTCTGGCCGCATTCAACTTGATGCCCAAGATCCAAGCGGAGGTCGCCACTATTCGGGCAGCCGCGTTGATGCGTGGTCAGGAGCTGCACGTGTGGTCGCCGCAACTGTATTTCAAAGTCATCCTCGCTGCCATGAACTGGTCCGACCAGTTGGCTGCCGCCATGACCTCACACGGCTTTGTGGAAGGGACGCCACGCACCCACGCAGTCACGGTCGCATTACGGTCCCGCGACTGGTGGCTCTTCGCCCTCAGCCTAGTGACCATTCAAGTTGGTCTCTTCATCGGCCTACCTTAAAAAATAAAGGAGTTTTTGTATGTTTACTGATCAAGCGCACGCCAATGCCCAAGCCCTCTGGGACGCGTCCAAACGCCATCCCTTCATCCAACAACTACAGGCGGGGACGTTACCAGCCGCAACCTTTCGCTATTATTTGATTCAAGACCATTACTACCTACACGAATTCGGCAAGCTCCACGACCTGGCCGCCGACCAAAGCAACGACCCCCGTGTTGTCAAACAGCTCCGGGCGGGTGCTGCCAGTCTACGCGACGGTGAAATCGCCGTCCGGCAAACCTTCTTCGACCGCCTCAATGTCACGGCCGAAGAGATTGCCCAACAGTCCCCGGCGCCCACCTGTTACGCCTACATCAGCCACATTTACCGGTCGCTGATGACTCAGGGGCCCGCGGGTGCCGTGGCTGGCCTGTTACCATGTTACTGGCTGTACGCGGAAATTGGTCAGGCGTTGGCGGGCACGGGTTCTCCAGTCCCCATCTATCAATCTTGGATTGACACCTATAACGCCGATGATTACACCAGTTCCATGCACGATCAGCTGGCCTTAGCCAACTATGTCGCCACGCCAGATAACACGGCCGCCCTACTAGAGATTTTCAAAAAGAGCAGCTGGTATGAATTACAGTTCTGGCAAATGGCGTTGGACCAAGAAAAGTGGTAAGTGACTGGTGCTAACGCAGCATCTGTATTTTCAACCGGTTAAACGAGCGTTATAATGGAGCTACCGTACGAAAGAAAGCAGGTGGCACTTTTGAAAACGTCACGTTTAACATTTCTAGAATTTTTCGGTTACCTGGCTGTGGCGCTGGGCGCAGCCATTGAGTTGTACGCCCTGTTCAGCAATCCTGGTAGCAAATTAAGTGGTGACAACATGTTTGGTGGTGCCGTCGTCATGGCGCTTGCTGTCGCCTTCATTCACAGCAAGCACCTGATCTTTAATTTGATTTTAATTGGCCTCAGCACCCTGGGCTTTGCCTACTTCACCTTCATCCACACGCAAAATTGGCTGTGGACGGTGGTGCTAGGTGTGGCCGTGGCGGCTTTTCTGATCTACTTCTTCGGTATCCGCAGTGATGTCCGCCGCAATCAGAGTGACTGGTTTCATTTTAATTAATCGCTAGTGACACGGTCCGTGCTGACCGCCTGCAGTCTGCCAAATATGGGTCGGAACGCGGTGGGCGGCGGGACGAGCCAAAGTTCGGTCTCGTCTCCTCGACTTTGAGCCGAAAGACGTGTCTCAAAGTCGCCAGTTACCTAACCGGCATAAAACCTGCCGCTAAGGTAACTCCCACGGCTGAACCCATATTTGGCAGAGTTTCAGCTACTAGAGTAAGCGTTAATCAACAATTAGTTCAGCTCTCTGTACCAGGCTACTGAGAAGCCTATTAACGACCAATACACACGAGACCTATCCTAATCTGGACAGGTCTTTTTAGTTCCCGACAATGTTGAGTCACCTTACATACCAACGTGACTTTTGTGTAGAAAAACAGGCCTGCCCGAAGGCCGACCTGTTTTCCTGCTTGATAAACTACAAGTGACTGTAGTGTGTAATCACAATGATTACCAAAAGTTTAAAATGACACAGCCGGGAGACCCGACTTCGGGGCGGATAATTCCGCGTTATTTCACACTAGCCCGAAAATTACGGACGTGTGGGGCGTCCAAAACGCCTACGGGAGTAGTACTTTGGTGCGTCACAGTGCGTTTGCCCATCGTGAACCAGGCAAGGCCACTCACGACGCCCAAAATGATCACTGCGGCCATGAGGCTGCCAATAATATGTCTTAAATTCACCCTGCCACCTCACAGTCAGCTTACTAAAATAATCTAATAACTAGCTTAACCGCTTCGCATTGCAAAACTGTGACAGGCTAACGTTAGTTTTCTAACAAATTCGCAACATTGGTTGACAACCGCAGTCCGACCCGTTTTCATATTGCATTTAATTTTACGCAATTTTTCCCGATTCAGCAAGCTTTATTGAAAAAAACTTCCAGATATCGGGACTTATTCCACCGCTTTTTGAAAAGTTTAGTATAATGAACTTAAGCAGTCATTAGGATTATCATTTGGAGGGATATTAATGAGTCAAGAATTAAACGATTTGGCCGAAGCAATCATCGCCTACCAAAAGAAATACGATAAGACAGATGGAGAAATGGCCTTTGGCTCTCGGCTGTCCGTCGAGAAGTTTCACGCCATCAAGACCGGTGAACTCGCCCCAACCAGCGAGGAACAGAGTGCTTTAAAGGGGTTCATTGCCACAAAGCCCCACTAACAACACGAATGAAAAGACCAGACGCACCAAGACGTTAGGGAAACCCACTAACGTTTTGGTGCGTCTATTTGTTTACAAATTAATTCAATCGACAACTTGCGCCCAAGCACCACGGTAGGCCGCCGCAGTGGCATCGTCAAACGCCACTAACCGGACCCGCTGGAGATCATTGCTCTTGGCCAAGACCGTCGCAATCGTTTGGGTCGCCACGGCCGCCGCGTCTTCTAGCGGGTAACCGTATACGCCAGTACTCAGCGATGGAAAATCAACCGTCTGGCACCCGTGCGCCATGGCCAGGCGTAAGCTATTGCGGTAACAGCTGGCCAACAGCTCTGGCTCGCCCTGTTGCCCACCGTGCCACACCGGTCCTGGCGTATGAATCACCCATTTGGCTGGTAGCTTAAACCCAGGGGTGATCTTAGCTTCACCCGTCCGGCACCCGTTCAGTGGGACGCAGGCCGCAAAAAGTTCTGGCCCCGCCGCACGATGAATGGCACCGTCAACGCCACCCCCACCTAACAGCGTGGTGTTCGCCGCATTGACGATGGCATCCACCTTACTTTCGGTGATGTCGCCGCGAATCACTGCAAATTCAGCCATTGTTGTCACTCCTTTGACCAGGGCCAGTGCCAGCGCCGTTTTGACTTGCTAGTGGTAGCCCCTTCTTTGGCCTGCAAACGTTTCATGCCTTCACGGTACGGGTTGGCGTACAGCGATGACAAATTTAATTTCTGACTCTTAGCTGGCGGCTTGGGGGACTCCCGGTAAGGTCGCAGGTCGGTCTGGCACTGCGGACAAACCGTATCAGTCGCACTCACAGCCGCGCCACAATGCGGACAAAATTTCAGTTCAGCTGCCACCGCGATCCCTCCTTAGTCGTTTCGCCGTTGCTGGTGTGCCTGGTTGCGCGCCAAGTTCTTCTCCCGGGTCGCCGCAGCCATCTTGGCACCGGCCACCTTTTCGGCTTCGCGCTTTTCTTGGCGCTGTTTAGCTGCCTCGGCCTTCTGTTGCTCAGCCAGCTTGCGTTTCTGCTGACTGCGGTAGCTAAAGTAGCTCCACACGCCAACGGCTAATAATGCCACCACGATTTGGATGGGTACCAGTACCCAGTTAACGTGCTTGGCAAAAAACGCATCGTAGATGACCAACAAAACTGCCATTGCGCCGACGACAGAGATCGTGTCCCGTGCCCAGCGCGGTAAATTTTGCCATTTCATGTTTAACAAACTCCTTATGTAAGTGGCCGGCAATCCCGGCCACAGTTAGTCAATTTGATTCAAATTTTAAATTGGACATAGATCTGACCGGCCGCCTTACCGTTACGTGAAGCTCTAGGCTGGAACGCTGGGGGAGGACGGCCCGAGCCAAAGAACGGTCTCGGACCTTGCTTTGAGCCGAAAACCACGTCTCAAAGTCACCAATTTAGTAGCAAGAATCGCTACTAAATTCCCCGGCTGAGCCTAGATTTCACTTCACTCACGGCTACAGTAAGACTTGTCAATGACAACCAGCGCTTAGAACCAGTTGCCCTCACGCACCAACCCGCCGGAGGCTGCCAAGAACGTAGCCAGCTGTGTCGACCCAGTAACCTAGCACAAGCGAACTGGAAGCCCGCCTTTTGGCTGAAGGTGTTCCCCATAGCAGGTGGAGTTTTTAGCAGCCGCAGGCATCCAGTTTAGCCAATTTAACCAGCGTTCCAGCCTAGACTTTCGCGCAACGACAGGCGGCTGTCTAAGGTTCACCTTCGATGCGCAACTGGCGTTCGACCAGGTAAGCGTCCATGTAGCCGAAGGAAATCTCGTCCACATCGCTGATCTGATAAACCGTCCCCACGTGGTCGAGGTCGACGTCTTCCACCTTGTGGAAAATGAACCGGCCGCCGGCAACGTGACTGGGATAGCCGCTCAGGTCATCGCCACCCTTAAGTTTGATGTGAACGATGGTTTGAAACGCCGCGGCTTGGCTCAAGCGCGCCTGAAACTGATCGACCGTCTCATCGAACAACCGCTCGTCGTTTAATACCGGCTGAATCGGCTGTTGCCGAGCCCGGTTGAGGAGCGTGAACAGGCGCATGGTCTGCAGGTAATCCGACTCGATCACGATGGCGTGTAACTCGCTCAAGCGCATCAGGGTGTAGCCCCCGAACTGCCCCGTCATGTCGAGCAGGCTCAAGATGACGGCATCGTCTGTCAGGGCGTTGATGCGGCCGACGTAGAATAATTCACGATTGTGCTCGGGAATCAGTGCCACCAGTGGGTCCTTGCCCACTAGTTGTGACAGCGTATCGTGAAACTGGTCGGCATCCGTGACGGCTACTTGGTCCTCATGGGCCAACTGCCGTAGCCGTGACGCCGCGATGCCTTGTAGGGTCAACTCGCGGCCTTGAAATTCAATGACTTCAATGTCAGCTGGGTTCAACGTCAAGGCTGGCTGGTCGCTGAAATCAAATTTATTGATCAACTGGACCCCCACCACGTCGCTGGCAACGCTGGTGACCAGGCCTTCGTAGAAGTGTTCATCATTTTTCAAGACGATCATCAAGACTAAATGGTCGACCCAAGCGTGACTCAACACCTGTCGCCGCAAGTCCCGACGACCATCGAGCGTCATGGACAAGCCACCCGCTTGAATGAATTGTTCATCCCGCGCAAGTTGAATCCGAAACGCCATATTTTCCAAATCTTCGCTAGCAAACTCAACTTCATCGATCACATTTAACGCTAAGAAGACGGCGCCATCGGATATCCCGAAGTCATCATAGGTGGCTAAGATGATGCCGGTTGCGCCAACTGCCGTCACGTATCCGGTATAAACCACATCTTGATTTGTTTGGTACACATTGACCAGCAAATGCCGATCTAATGCCCGGTTTAAGTCATTCACAATTGAATTCACATGACGACCCCCTTTTTCTTACTATGCAGAAAATCTTACCATATATTGACAGAAATAGCCCGTCAAGTACGTTACCGTTGCTTAAGAAACGGCCGTGCTCAGAAATTTAGCCAGTGTTTGTCCTGTCAGACCGGCGCTCAGTCCGACTAACAGCTTGATACGGGCCTTTTGACCGTTAAGGCCTTGGCACAACATCAATCCCATTTTCCGGAGTTCGATGCCGCCGCCTTGGTAGTCGTAAATATCTTCGGCGACGCCATTATAACACCGTGAGACCAGGACGATGGGAATTTGCCGGTCCAATAGGCGCTGAATGGCCGGTAAGGTTTGCGGTGGCAGGTTTCCTGCGCCTAGACCTTCGATGACTAATCCCGTGGTCCGGTCGTTGTCGAGAAAATCAAATAAACTGCCATCCATCCCCGCGTAGGCCTTCAAGAGGTATACGCCGGCCGTGACGTGGTCGATGTCGCAGGTGTCTTGGCGAATTAATTTTTGGAAATACACCGCGTGATCCTTGGCGACAATCCCAATCGGGCCAAAGGTCGGTGTCCGGAACGTGGCCACGTTGGTGGTGTGGGTCTTGGTCACGTAGCGCGCCGTGTGAATCTCGTCGTTCATCACGACCATCACGCCATTGCCCCGTGAGGCGTCGTCTGCGGCCACTTCGATAGCGGATTGAAAATTATACAGGCCATCGGAACCGACCTCGTTAGACGAGCGCATAGCCCCTGTCACCACGACAGGAATCGTACTGGGTAGCGTCAGGTCTAAGAAGTACGCCGTCTCCTCCAACGTGTCGGTCCCGTGGGTGATGACCACGCCGTCGATGCCGTCACGTTCGGCCTGAGCGATGCGTTGCTTGATTTGCAGCATTTCCACGGGCGTCATATGCGGTGAGGGCAGATTGAACATCTCATCGGTAAATAACTCGACGCGGCCAGCCAGGATGGTCTCCTGTTGGGCAATCGGGTTCTGGGCGTTGGGAACGACCTCGCCTTGGTCATTTTGCGACATGGAAATGGTGCCGCCGGTGTGAATGGCTAAAATTTTCTTCAAAACTGTCAGCTTCTTTCGTCAAAGGATCAGAGTGGTGTTGGGAGACTGAACCGCGTGGCAGCTCTCTCAAACTCGTTATCCACATTGTACCTTACTTGCGGTAAAATTAAGTTAGAATTCGGAGAGGATGACTCATAAATGTCAAAAAACGAAGATCGCGACAAAGTCTATGTTCCCGGGGTTCACGTCCATCCCAAGAAGTACAGTTCATCGGGCGGAATGGCCGACTGGGGCCCGGTGCTCCACTGGTTCGGCGACATTCTGAAAAATCTCTGGCACAAAATCCGGAAATGACAACAGGGATTGTTTTTTTCAGGAGCACGTGGTAAAGTAAGTGTCATTCTAATTTAAAAATATGTGATTGCCTATATAATGCCATAATAAGGTTGGCGAGTTTCTACCCAGAACCGTAAATTCTGGACTATAAGCAAATTGAGGACGAAACTCTTTTTGCCGATGAAAAGAGTTCGTCGGCGAGTTTTCAAAGCCCCCTTTTTGCAAAGGGAGTTTTTTTGTTTTCATCAACCGGGCGAATAGACATCACATCAAGGAGGAAATTGTCTTGCAGTCCAAATCAACAACGTCCACATCATCAGCGACCAGCCAGCCACTTTCCACATGGCGTGCGGCCATCTTAGGGTTTCAGCATTTATTAGCAATGTATTCCGGCGACGTCATTGTGCCCCTCCTAATTGGGGGCGCGCTTCACTTCAACGCCATGCAAATGGCCTACCTGATCAGTGCCGATATTTTCATGTGTGGGGTCGCGACTTTGTTGCAGCTCAAGCGCACCCCGTTGACCGGGATCGGCCTGCCTGTCGTGTTAGGCTGTGCGGTACAAGCCGTGACGCCATTGAGTGCCATTGGTAATCAGTACGGGGTGGGCGTCATGTACGGGGCCATCATCAGCGCCGGTATCTTCGTCTTCTTAAGCGCTGGCTGGTTCTCGAAGATCAAGCATTTCTTCCCGCCAGTCGTGACCGGATCTCTCATCACCATCATTGGCTTCACCCTGATTCCCGTGGGCTTTCAGGACTTGGGTGGCGGCGACGCGACGGCTAAGAGCTTCGGTGACCCCAAGATGTTACTGGTCGGCTTCTTGACCATGGGTATCATTTTGGGCCTCAACGCCTTTGCAAAAGGCTTCCTGAAGTCATTGTCGATTCTGGCTGGTATCTTGATTGGGACGTTCATTGCGGCGGCCATGGGAATGGTCTCGTTGAAAGCAGTCGGCCAAGCCAGCTGGTTCCACCTGCCCCAATTCTTCTACTTCGGCACGCCCAAGTTCGAGTGGTCCTCGATTCTGACCATGATCTTAGTCTCGTTGACCACCATGGTCGAATCGACCGGCGTCTTCTTTGCTTTAGGTGAGATCACCGGCAAGCAAATTGGCGAAAAGGACCTAAAGCGTGGTTACCGGGCAGAAGGCATCGCCGTGATTCTGGGCGGCCTGTTCAACACCTTCCCTTACTCAACCTTCTCTGAAAACGTCGGCGTCGTCCAACTCTCCGGCGTGAAGACGCGTAAGCCGCTGTATTTCTCCGCAGCCTTCTTGATGCTGCTGGGTCTCTTGCCTAAGATTGGGGCATTGGCAACGGTCATTCCCGATCCCGTCTTGGGTGGTGCGATGATCGTGATGTTTGGGATGGTTGGGGTACAAGGCATCCGGATGCTCCAACAAGTTGATTTCAAGGACAACAACAACCTGTTGGTCTCCGCCATCTCGATTGGCTTGGGCTTAGGCGTCACGGTCTACCCACAGATTTTCCAAGCCCTGCCCCAGTCCTTACAGATCGTCATGAACAACGGCGTGGTCATCGGTAGTTTCTCCGCCGTCTTGCTCAACATCATCTTCAACATGCGTCCGGCCCGTAAAGTGGCCCCGGCGCAAGCGCAGGTCAACAGTACTGCGCAACCGCAGAATAGAAAGTAAAAACGTTCAAGACGACCAACCGGGCCCCTTTGCCCTGGTTGGCCGTTTTAGTCTCTCCCCCGTATTATAATTAATATTATGGTACAACGCGCTTAGATGACAGCAACCTTACAAAGTGTCTACCCGCCTTTAGTTTCCAACCCAGGTATGCGTATAATAACAGTATCAATCGCGATAGGAGCGAAAATGCCATGTTAAGCATTCAGCACATCAGTAAGGAATTTGGCCCCGTCAAGGCGCTCAATGACGTGAGTTTTGATGTCCCTGACGGCCAGATACTAGGCTTGATCGGTCAAAACGGCGCCGGTAAGTCCACCACTTTTCACAGTATTTTGAATTTCATTGACTACAACGGTCAGATTCAGTGGCAAGGCCACACCTTGTCCGCTGAAGACTTCGACCAAATCGGCTACCTGCCAGAAGAACGAAGCTTAATGCCGAAGCTCACCATTGAACAGCAAATCGTTTACCTGGCCCGGCTCAAGGGACAATCGGCCAAGGCCATTCGGCCCCAGATCGACGACTGGCTACAACGCTTCGCCGTTAAGGGGACCCGAAAGAGTAAGATCAAGGACCTTTCCAAAGGGAACCAACAAAAGGTCCAACTGATCTGTACGCTGATTCATGAACCCAAGCTCATCATCTTAGATGAACCATTTAGTGGGCTGGACCCGGTCAACGCTGACTTGTTGAAGCAGGCCATTTTAACCGCCAAGCAACGGGGGGCGGCCATTATTTTCTCCAGCCATGACATGGAAAACGTCACGGCAGTGTGCGACCGGCTGGTGATGCTACGCAAGGGCAACGTGGTCTTGCACGGCACCCTCGATGACGTTCGCGAACAATTTGGCAAGACCGAACTCTTCGTGACCACCAGTTGGTCGACCGAACAACTGGCCGCGTTACCCGGTGTTGCCAGCGTCACGCACCGCCATGGTCACCGTTACATCCTGCACCTGACCGCGGCCACCGCGGGCCCCGCCATTTTTGACGCACTGACGCAGGGCCACTACATTGAAGAATTCAGTCAACAGCCGCCGACCCTGGACGAAATTTTCCGCTTGAAAGTAGGTGAGGAACATGTCTAAAACCTGGGTCGTCACCTTTGAGACTTATCTGCGACAGGTCAAATCCTGGAGCTTTCTGTTCATGATCCTCGGCCCCTTTCTGATGATTGCCTTAACGGCCGGTATCAGCTATATCAGCGCCAATAGCAATCAAAGTAGTAGCCAAGTCGCCGTAATCAGTAACACCAAGGCCCTGCGTACCAGCTATCTGCAGCAGCATTCGGACAACATCAATACCAAGATCACCACGGTCTCCACCGCCAAAAAAGCCGTTAAGGCCAACCATTTGGCCGGCTACCTGACCCTTAGTAATGACGGTGCCCGGTTACGCGGCGATTATCATGGCAGTAAGTCCATGAGTAATGGGCTACAGGCGCAGGTCAAGAACTTCCTGACGCAATACCAGCAGGTCAAAAACTATCAAACGGCCAACTTATCGCCGAAGCAACAAAAGGCCCTGGCCCAAACACCCGTGTTGAAACAACACGTCGCCACTAAGGCCGGGACCTCCAACCTGGTCAGACTGATTTCCTTCTGGGTACTGGTGACCATGATCTATATCATCCTCATCACCTATTCCTCGATTACGTCCCAGGAAATCGCCTCGGAAAAGGGTACGAAGATTATGGAAATCATCTTCTCCAGTACCACGGCGACCAGCTACTTTGTGGGTAAGATTACCGGGATTCTCCTGATGATCATCACCCAAATCGTCATCTACCTGTTAGGTGGCTGGGCGGGATACGCCATCGCCATGAACTACGCTGGCATTCACCGGCTGGTCGTCGCGCATCAAGCCCTGGTCAGTGGCGTGTTCCACAACCTGTTTAATCTAAACATGCTGTACCTCCTGTTCGGCGTGGTTATTTACACGATTCTGGCCGCCTACAGTGGGGCTTTGGTTGCCAAAGCTGAGGATGCCTCTAAGGCCGCCCAACCGGTTGTTATGTTGGGGATGTTAGGCTTCTTTGCCACCTTCCCGTTCCAAAACAATATGGATGCGCTGGCCGTAAAAATTCTGTCGTACGTCCCCTTCTTCTCGTCATACTTCATGCCGATGCGGATCATCAATGGTACCGCAGGTTGGGGCGAGCAATGGGGATCATTGGCTATCTTGATTGTGGCAACGGCCCTCTTCGCCATTTATATTGGTCGCCAATACCAGCGGTTGATGCTACAAACGGATAGCCAAAGCCTTTGGCAACACCTCTTCGAGAAGTTCAAGCACTAAATTTTTAAAGTCAAAATCCACTTTTGCATTAACATTTTCAATCATCGTGATATAATGGAAAGCATAAGTGGTATGGGCCCTTAGCTCAGTTGGGAGAGCGCCTGCTTCGCATGCAGGAGGTCGTCGGTTCAAATCCGGTAGGGTCCATTGAAGAATGCCCGTAATGAGAACGGTGGCACCAAGCGTGGCTACGATAACGTTCTCATTTTTTTATGGCAACTTCGCGTACACTTGCCTTCACCGCAGATAGTCGCCTTTGCGCGGCTATCGCTGAAAACACACCTTGGCAGGGGCAACATGGAACTGTTAGCTTAGCGGCTGGCAGTTTTTAATTTTCATATTTGTTCATAGGATGACTCGTTTTGAGCCTGCCAGTTGTCATCTATGACAATTGTGGTATACTTAAGGTACAAAAGAAGCTTGTAACACTGGATTCACCAAAGCCCCCGACTATTGGACTAGTCGGAGGCTTTTTTATACGTCAAATTAAATAAACGGGTGGGTCAGAAGTCACCTAAAGCTACCTATGCCGCCTACGTTCCAACCAGTCCGTAAAGATGGCAACCAGGAGTCCAACAACGAGTGGCGCAAAAAAAAACTTGTAACATAAGGATTCACCTCCCCACTGTTGCTAGTGTGGGTAGGAAACCTCTTAATTATCAGGTATAGCTGTTACGATTGCAACATTTTGTGCGACTTTTTTCACTATAAATTGAAAGTATTTTTCTCTGCAACCGCCATCAACAAAAAGTGCTATATTCAGCGTAACCTCAAGCATCAACTGCTGCATCCCCTGTTAGCCGCGGTCGCACATTCAACCGTGTTGTGGGCCACCGACCGCGGCTAACTCGTTGGGATAGTTCGCGACATCACCGATCAGCACACCGCAAACTTACGGACGCGCCTTCGTCTTAGAACGACGGTTTTAGACGGTCCGCTTAATTTTAGACACATCCACTAGCCTGACGATGGTCTTTGTTGTCAGCGCCTGTTAGGCTATAGGCAACATCCCACGGTCGGGGCCATTGGTCTCGGCCGTTTTTGGATAGTCTCTGCCCTAAATCTCACGTCTAAATTAGCTGATTCAATCGCCATCTTTTTTCGTTTCATTTTCCCGCTAAACCCGCTATAATCAAAAAGGTTGCCCCGTTACGGCCGCAACCAAAATTATCTTAGAGGAGGTCGCCTGATGTCCCAATCGATTATTGAATTGCGTCAAGTCACCAAGCGTTACGGCTCCCATACGATTTTGAAAAATATTAACCTGACGTTGGAGCCCGGGAAGTTTTACACCCTACTCGGCCCATCAGGCTGCGGTAAGACCACGATTTTACGTACGATTGCTGGTTTTACCGATGTGACTGAAGGTGACGTGCTGTTTGCCGGGAAGCGAATCAATGCCGTGCCCGCCAACAAGCGCAACGTCAACACTGTCTTCCAAGACTACGCCCTCTTCCCCCACATGACCGTGGCGGAAAACGTGGCCTTTGGCTTAACCTTGAAAAAAACACCGAAACCTGAAATTGAAAAACGCGTGACCCAAGCGCTGAAACTGGTCCAACTTGCCGATTACGGTGACCGTGAAATCAGCGCGTTGTCCGGGGGGCAACAACAACGGATCGCCATTGCCCGTGCTATCGTCATGGAACCGCAAGTCCTGTTGCTAGACGAGCCCCTGTCCGCACTGGATGCCAAGCTGCGCCGCCAAATGCAATACGAATTGCGTGACCTCCAGCAACGGCTGGGCATCACCTTCTTATTCGTGACCCACGACCAGGAAGAAGCCCTCGCCATGAGCGATGAGATCTTTGTCATGAATCAAGGCGAGGTCTTGCAGAGTGGCTCGCCGGTCGACATCTATGACGAACCCATCAACCATTTCGTCGCCGACTTCATCGGCGAGAGTAACATCTTACCCGGTAAAATGATTGCCGATTTCCAAGTGGCGTTCGGCGGCCACCAGTTTGAGTGTGCTGACGCTGGGATTCCCGTCAACGAACCGGTCGAAATCGTGATTCGCCCTGAAGACCTGACACTGACCGACCCTGACCACGCCAAGCTAACGGTAACCATCAACACCCAGCTGTTCCGCGGCGACTACTATGAAATCGCGGCCACCGACAATCTGGGCAATGACTGGCTGATCCACTCAGTCAACCCCGCAGAGGACGGCGCGGCCGTGGGCATTACCTTCCGCCCCCAAGACCTGCACGTCATGCGCTTTGGCGAGAAGGAAGCCGAATTCGACGCGCGCCTGGAGACTTACGAAACGGAGGATGAGACCCGTGACGAAACGTAAGACCTGGCTATACTTCATCCCCTACGGCCTGTGGCTGGTGCTGTTCGTCATCGCACCAGTCGCCTTGATCATTTACCAATCCTTCTTTGATCTGGGCCACCACTTCACGTTCGGCAATTACAGCACTTATTTCCAATCCGCCACCTATCTCAAGATGACGTTGAACTCCGTGTGGTATGCCTTTCTGATTACCCTATTTACCGGGCTGATCAGCTACCCCACGGCCTACTTTCTCCATCAATTGAAACACCGTCAGTTCTGGCTATTATTGGTAATCTTGCCGACCTGGATCAATATTTTATTGAAGGCCTACGCGTTCATTGGCATCTTCAGTCAGGCTGGCCTGGCGAATCAGTTTCTCACGTTCATCGGCATCGGACCGCAACAAATTCTCTTCACCAATGCCAGCTTTATCTTCGTGGCCACCTATATCCAGATTCCGTTTATGATTCTACCGATATTTAACGCGCTCGACGACCTGAATCCTGCGTTCGTCAACGCCAGCCGTGACCTCGGTGCCAGCAACTGGCAGACTTTTCGGCGGGTCATCTTCCCGCTGACGTTGCCCGGTGTCAAGGCTGGGGTCCAAGCCGTCTTCATCCCCTCGCTCTCCCTCTTCATGTTGACGCGCCTGATTGGCGGTAACAAGGTCATCACCCTAGGGACGGCGATCGAAGAACATTTCCTGACCACCATGAACTGGGGCATGGGATCTACGATTGGGGTGGTCCTGATTATCGCCATGATTATCGTCATGACCCTGACCGGAGATCAACGGCCGAAGGGAGGGACACCACGATGAAACAACGATTGGCGAAGGCCTACCTGATTCTAGTCTTCATTATTCTGTACGCGCCGATTATTTTTCTGATCGTCTATTCCTTCAGTCAGGGCGAGACCATGACCAATTATCACGGCTTCACCTGGCGCCATTACCAAACGCTGTTCAGTGACGCGCGGATGCTGGCAATCGTGGCTAACACGTTGTTAGTCGCTCTATTGTCCTCATTGATTGCCACACTGATTGGGACCCTGGGCGCGCTGAGCATCAACCGAACCACCAAGCGGGTCACGCGCGACTCACTCCTGACGCTGAACAACGTCTTGATGGTCTCGCCCGACGTCATCATCGGGGCCAGCTTCCTGATTTTCTTCACGATGCTCAAGATTCCCCTGGGCTTTGGCTCGGTCCTGATGAGCCACATTGCCTTTGAGATTCCCATCGTGGTCTTGATGGTCCTCCCCCGGCTACGGGAAATGTCGTCGTCCATGCTGGATGCCGCGCAAGACCTCGGGGCCACGACCCGACAACTGTTGTCACAGGTCATCATCCCCTTCATTTCGCCCGGCATCTTCGCGGGGTTCTTCATGGCATTGACGTATTCACTAGACGACTTTGCCGTGACCTTCTTCGTGACCGGTAACGGCTTCTCCACGTTGTCCGTGGAAATCTACTCGCGAGCCCGGCAAGGCATCAACCTGGAGATCAACGCGCTCTCCGGGGTCATGTTTTTATTTTCACTGTTACTGGTGGGCGGCTACTACTGGATCCAACAAGCCAGTCGCAAGCGTAAGCATCGTAAGCGGGAGGTGGCCTCATGAAACGTTTAGTGAGTCTGATTATCGGCCTGCTTGCCATCTGCGGCCTACTTGCCTATAGCAGTTCGCAACTGGAACGCTCCAGCGGCAGTACTGGTGATAAAGTCTTGAACCTCTACAATTGGGGCGACTACATTGATCCCAGCCTCCTGACGAAATTTCAAAAGGAAACTGGTTATCACGTCAACGTTGAGACCTTTGACAGCAATGAAGCCATGTACACCAAGATCAACCAGGGCGGGACGCACTACGATCTGGCCGTGCCTAGCGAGTACATGGTCGCAAAGATGAAACGCGCCCACTTACTTCAGCCGCTGGATAAAAGCCGTCTGACCGGTTGGCACAACTTCAACCCGCAATTTCTCAACCAGTCCTTCGACCGCGGCAATCGTTACTCCATGCCGTATTTCTGGGGCACCCTGGGCATCATTTACAATGACAAATTCGTCAAAGCCAGTCAGGTTCAGCATTGGCAAGATCTCTGGTCACCCAAGTTCCGGGACCAAATCATGTTGATCGACTCGGCTCGTGACATCATGGGCATGGCGCTGGTCACCCAGCATCAGTCGATGAACACGACTGACCCGCAGAAATTGCTGGCTGCCGAGAAGAAGCTCAATCAGTTGGCGCCCAACGTGAAAGCCATCGTGGCTGATGAAATCAAGATGTACATGGCCCAAGACGAGGCGGCTATCGCGGTGGACTGGTCCGGTGAGGCGGCAGAAATGCTGGCCAACAACCATCACCTCCACTACGTCGTGCCGAGTGAGGGCAGTAACCTGTGGATCGACAACCTGGTCATCCCCAAGACGGCGCAACACTACAACGCCATTTACGCCTTCCTGAACTTCATGAGCAAACCTACCAACGCGGCCCAGAACGCGGACTACATTGGTTACGCCACGCCGAACACCAAGGCTAAGGCCCTGTTACCCAAGTCAGTCCGCGACGACCGGCAGTTCTACCCGACGCAAACCACCCTTGACCACCTGCAGGTCTACCGTGACTTGTCGCCAGCCAAGGTCCAGCTATACAACGACCGCTACTTGGAATTCAAGATGCATCATTAAAAAACAGCAAGTCAACTCAGTCAACGCTGAGGGACTTGCTGCTTTTTTAATTGGTTAAGCTGGGTAGACCGTGGACTCGCTCATGAAGTACTGCTGCTTACCGACCTGGTAGCCGGCCGCAATCTCAATGGAATTCAAGACGTTCTTGGTCTTGGACTGATAAAATGTGGTGGCGTAATACTGTTTAAGCCGCTTAATCGTTATCTTGTAACGGTATTTACCACTAGTCTTGACCTTGGTCCCAATGGCCTTGGGCACCGCGCTCTTGGTGTACAGGGTCGTCTTGCCGCTCTTCCCCGGCCGCACAGCCTTAGTAATCTTGACCGATGTCGTGGGCTTGCCGTCAACTTTCTTATTAATAAAGGCACTGCGCTTATAATACTCCAGGTAACCATCCGGCGTGATGTGTACACGGGCCAGCTTGGCCTTCGTGTCATTCTTCGGATACTTGGTTCCCTTGAACAGATTACCATCACCCTTGTAGTTGCGCAACGCACCATCGGGATAGGTCTTTTGTGTCGCGTAAAATGCTAAGTATTTGGGCACGGAGACGTGTTTAAAATTCTTCGTGGTCGCCGCAATCGACCGGGTCATAAGGCCCTTTTGGTGGTCCGTCTTGCGAATGTGATAGCTCAACTGATTAATGTTCAGACCGACCGCCGTCTTACCATTGCTGGCACTGATGGCTTGAATCTGCACGACGGTCCCCTTGGGGATAGTGATGGTCGCAGTCTTCGCCGTATTTTTGGTCACAATCTTACGTTTGGTCTGTAAAAATTTGTGGGTCGTGACTCCCAGATATTGGGTGCTAGCATTGGCCGTCACCGTTCCGCCAGCCAGCGCGCCCAAGAGGGCCACCCCCACCATGCACGCTTTCCTATTCATCGGCAATTCCTCCCAAAACCTTGATATGTTCATTATACGACAAGCAAGGTCTTGACGGCACTCAAAAAAGCTCGTGGATCAGCGTCTTGTACTGACCCACGAACTCGATTAACCGAAGCTCCCGGCGATATAATCTTGGGTGACTGGAATTTGTGGATTGCTAAACATCGTTCCCGTCGGCGTGTATTCCATAACGTGTCCCAAGTGGAAAAAGGCACATTGACTGCTGACCCGCGCAGCTTGTTGCATGTTGTGGGTCACAATAATAATCGTGTACTTCTTCTGCAGTTCTAGCAGCGTCTCTTCTACCTTGACCGTGGAAATGGGATCCAGCGCGCTACAAGGTTCATCTAGCAACAGCACATCGGGTTCCATCGCAATTGACCGGGCAATGCACAGCCGTTGTTGCTGACCCCCGGACAGAGATAATGCGCTCTTGTCCAGTGAGTCCTTGACTTCATCCCACAGCGCCGCGCCACGCAAACTCTTCTCCACACGTTCTTCTAGTTCTGCTTTGTTCTTCAGACCATTGGCCCGTAACGCATAGATAATGTTTTCTCGAATCGACTTGGCAAACGGATTAGGTCGTTGGAAAACCATGCCGATGTGCCGGCGAATCTCGTAAATATTAACGGTCGGTTCATTGATATCAACGTGGTGATACCAAATCTTGCCGGTGACCGTGGCGATGCCATCGTTCATTCGGTTCAATGACCGCAAGTACGTCGACTTCCCAGAACCAGACGCCCCAATCAATGCGGTGATCTGATTCTTAGGAAAGGCCAAGTTGGCATCGTGCATGGCATGATTGGTCCCGTAAAAGACTTGGAGGTTCTCCGTCTTCATGGCCAATGGCGTCTTGTCGTCGAAGGTCTGCACCGCAGTTTCTTCAAATGAATATTGTTTTAACATAGCAGTCCCCCCTTACTTGCTGGCCGTGACACGACGGTAGAGGAAGTTTCCCAGTAGCCGTGCGCCCAAGTTGAACAACAGAACGGCAATGATCAGCACCGCCGAAGCCGCCGCGGACAATTGCGCCGCATTGGAGGCCAATCCTTCCGTGTTCACTTTCCAGATATGAACCGCCAACGTTTCTGCTGGTCGGAACGGGTTCAGCGGACTGGCCGCATCCATCGGGTTCCAGTCAGCGAAGTTGGTGACGGGGGCGCTTTGCCCAGCCGTGTAGATCAAGGCAGCGGCTTCCCCGAAGACCCGGCCGGCACTCAAGACGATCCCGGTCACGATTCCTGGCAAGGCAACGGGTAAGATGATACCGATTTCCGTCTTCCATTTGGACAGACCGAGTGACAGCCCGGCTTCCCGTTGGCTTCGAGAGACCGCACTAAGTGACTCTTCAATGTTCCGCGTTAACAGCGGCAGGTTGAAGAAGGTCAGCGCGATGGCCCCAGAGATAACGGAGAAACCAATCTTGAACTTCACCACGAACAGTAGGAAACCAAACAACCCAACGACCACGGATGGCAATGAGCTCAAGACTTCGATGGCGGAACGAATCAAGCTGGTCCGCCAATTGTCCTTGGCGTATTCCGCCAAATAAATCCCTGCTCCCAATGAAATGGGAATTGAGATCACCATAGTCAGAACCAACAGGTAAAAGGAATTGAACAGTTGCACGCCAATCCCACCGGCACCACTGAAGGCATCGGTCGTTCCGGTCAGAAATGACCAGCTCACGTGTGGCAACCCAGAAATTAGAATGTAAGCCAGTAGGAATACCAGAATTCCCACCACGGTAGCAACGATTAAGTCAATGATGACCGTCGCCAGAAAATCCGTTCGTTTAGCGTTCATGTTTGAGTTGCCCCCTCTTAGCAATGACCCGTACGAGTGCGTTAAAGAATAATGACATCAGTAATAAGATTAAAGCTAATGACCACAACGCGTTGTTGGGTAACGTCCCGTCAATGGTGTCCCCAATCCCGGTGGTCAATTGACTCGTCAGCGTTGAAGCCGGTGAGATCAAGTTTTTCGGCATAATTGCGGCGTTCCCAATAACCATTTGCACGGCTAAGGCTTCCCCGAAGGCTCGAGCCATCCCGAAGATAACGGCGGTCAGAATCCCCGGCGTTGCGGAACGTAGGATTACCCGCGAAACGGTTTGCCAACGCGTGGCTCCCAAGGCTAGTGAAGCTTCCTTGAAGTGCCGTGGCACGGCCCGTAAGCTATCAACGGTCATTGACGTAATCGTTGGTAAGACCATGACGAACAGGACGAACGTGGCCGAGATGATCCCGAAACCAGAACCACCCACGATACTCCGCATGAATGGTACCACGACGGCTAACCCAATGAACCCGTAAACCACGGATGGAATCCCAACCAGCAATTCAATCACAGGTTGCAGTAATTTGCGACCCTTGTTCGGTGAGATTTCCGTCATGAAGATGGCGGTTCCCACTGCGAATGGCGTGGCAACGATTGCGGCGGCGAAGGTCACCGCAAATGACCCCACGATCATCGGCAAGGCACCGGTCTTCCCTTGGTCAGGTGCCCAGTCAGTCCCGGTCAAGAACTTGCCCAGACTCACGTGATTTTGTGTGAAAGTGGCGATTCCTTTAGACGTAATGAACCACAACATGGATGCCACCACCAAGATGATGACGCCGATACACAGGTAACTGATACCTTTACCGACCCAGTCTTCTCTGGTGGCCCGGGTCGCGTGATGCAACCGAGCCGACCAGTCATTAGACTGTGTCTTTTGTTGTTTAAGTTGAAAATTTGTTTGCTCCATGAATTGACTCCCCCTTTAAAAAAAGTGAAGGTGCTCCATTCGCACCTCCACCCCTGTGACTACGACCATTAATAGCGATTACTTAGTTTTGGGTAACAGTTCCCTTAGCGTCCTTGGACACCTTCATGTCATGGATACTAATGTAACCCATGTCCTTAACCAAACTGTTTTGAACAGCCTTGGAATCCATGTACTTCAGGAAGGCAGTCGTGGCTTTATCAGGCGTGCCCTTCGTGTACATGTGTTCGTAAGACCAGATCTTCCACTTGTTGTTTTCAACGTTGTTGTCCGTTGGCGTGACGTTGTCGATGGAAACAGCTTGTAATTTGTTCGTGAAGTAAGAGAAGGCCAGGTAGCTAATGGCACCAGGTGTCGTGGCCACAATCTTTTGAACCGCACCGTTAGAATCTTGTTCTTGGGACTTCACGGCAGTGGCACCCTTCAAGACAGCATTTTCAAACGTTGCTCGTGTCCCACTTCCTTGGGCCCGGTTGATGATGACGATCTTTTGGTCTTTCCCACCGACTTCTTTCCAGTTGGTGATCTTACCAGTAAAGATTTGCTTAACTTGGGCCATCTTCAGGTTCTTGATACCGGCATCCTTGTTAACGACGGGTGCCATGCCGACAACAGCAACCTTGTGGTCAGTCAGCTTATCAGCCTTGATGCCGGCCTTTTCTTCAGCGAAGATATCAGAGTTCCCAATTGAAACGGCTCCTGCTTGGACTTGACTCAACCCAGTCCCAGAACCACCACCTTGAACGGTCAGGTTAACCTTGCTGTTCTTGGCTTGGAAATTAGCACCTGCCTTGGCTGCTAAAGGTTGTAAGGCCGTGGAACCCACTGCCGTCACCTTACCAGATAAGGCTTCGCTACTACTGCTCTTGCTGCTGGTCGAACTCGTTGCCTTGCCACAACCAACTAATAATAAACTAATTGCCGCAATCCCCATTGCTAACTTTGATCCCTTATTCATCTCTGTCACTCCATGTCTTTTAAGATAGTAGAATCACCACGACGTAAGCGAAGACCCAAATAACTTTCGCGGTGCTCCCCTTTAACTTACAACCCTGATTCTACGTGGTGAATATATATTTTCCGTCGCATTCGTGTAAATTTTCGGTAAATTTTGCCAAAAACCGATTTTTTTGACAATTATGCCGATAGTTAAGGGACAAACACGATTAATTGCTTAACAATGTGTGATTAATTGCGTAATATGCCGATAATGGCTAAAATTAAGGGTAAGAGGTGACCAGAAGTGGCAAACAAAAAAGAAAGAGTCTCACGGCACGCCATCATCGTTGATATGAATGACTTCCTGATGGATTATGCCGCTATTAAATTAGGGAAACAACCCAATTTAGCCGAAAAGGTCGCGGCTGCGGCCAAATCAGATTTAACCGGACTGGATCAATTGTTCAAGGACGATGGTGCTGGCCGACGGACCAAGTATTTGGACCTTGCCGAGGGCTTCTTACATGACGAAGCCGATGCCGACGAAGCGGACGCCCCCCACGACTTTACCGCTGCTAGCAACGCCTTAGCCAGTGAGGCTATGAGCTATCTGAGTAGCCACCCCAACGAATTCGACCGTTGGGAAGAAGAATAAATCTGTCTATAAAATTAGCGTCGTCAACTCATCAGGAGCTGCGGCGCTAATTTTTTCTGTTGATCATTGCCATTGCCATAAATCAGCCTTCATATTAGTCGCAATCATTTTAGATAAGAGGTCAATAAATTGATCGGGCATATAGCTTGCTGTATCGAACGTCGTGGGTTGATCGTTAATTTTCGTAATTATCAAGCCCTGGTGCTCCAGTGTCAGACCGTACTTCGGCGCAATCTGACAGAGACGTTCCACTTGTGCTTCATCCATAATCGTTCCTCCCTTAGCCGTTTGCTTTGAGCTTAGCGAATCGGCCGGCCATCGTCAAGCGCCAGTCAGCTACCGAAGGCCTGGCATCGCCAGCTGACATTGGCGCGACCTACGCAAAAACGAGGTCGCTTAGACACGGCGACCTCGCATTTTAATCCTTAACTTGTTAATAACAATACTTATCTTTGGCCAGCTGCTGATGAATGGCGGCCGCCAACTTAGCCTCATCCGGGCCGTCCGCAACGACCTGAACAAAATCGCCACCATACTCAGCAAGCTGCGCCACTTCATGGGCCAGCTGCGGATCCAGTTCAACGTTGGCGTTGACCCGAATCTTGGCTGTCCCGGCGTAACGCTGGCAAATTCGTTGCAGGGCTACCCCTTCCTCTTCTTGGATCGTGGGCATTTCTTCGTATAATGGAAATCCGATTGTCTTCATCTATAATCACCTCTGAATCCTATTGTAAGCGATTACATACGTTTTGCCAATCCTTTTACAACTTTTTCACAAGCTTTCCACTTTCCGCGAACACGCGTTCAAACTCGGCGGAAAGTGTGGTATGATATTGCCAGAAATGGAGGCGATGGCCGGATGCCAATTAAATTAGGCGTACGTGAGTTGGTGGAGTTCACCTTGCGTACTGGTGACCTCAGTGCCACCTCAGGCAGCCAGAACACCGCGCTACTCGGCGCGCAGATCCACCGTCGCCTGCAAAAACAGCGCGGCGAAAACTACCAAAAGGAATATTACTTAGAACAGGCGCTCACCTTAAACGGCGACGACTACCTGATTCACGGCCGAGCTGATGGCGTGACCCTGACGGAAAAGGCCGCCAGCATTGAGGAAATCAAGACGTCCGAAACCGTCTTCGACCAGCTCAGCGACAACACACTGACGCTCTACTGGGCGCAGGTCAAGATCTACGCCTACCTACTAATGACCAAGGAGACTGACCTCGACCAGGTCACGTTGACCCTGACTTATTTCCAGACTAATACGGAAACCACCACCCAGACGGACCAAGTCATCACGCGAGACGAGGCGACGGCCTTCTTCAATCAGGTCATCGCGGAGTATGTGACCTGGCTGAAATTTCGTTCTGACCTACGCGACCGGCGTGACCCGACCATCCAGCAGCTCGACTTTCCCTTCGGTGCTTATCGGCCAGGACAACGCGAACTGGCCGTCGCCGTGTACAAGACGATTCTCACCAGTAAACGGCTGTTTGCCGAAGCACCCACGGGAACCGGGAAAACGATTTCTACGCTCTTTCCTAGCATCAAGGCAATTGGCGAAGGCGTCATCCAACGCATTTTTTATTTAACAGCCAAACAAAGCACTCGGCGCGTGGCCGAGGAAGCCGTGAGCCTGATGGCCAGCCAAGGGTTAAAACTCAAGAGCATCACCCTGACGGCCAAGGATAAGATCATGTTTCCCGAAGAAGCCGACCTGACCCCCGAGGAGAATCCCTACATGCTGGGGTATTACGACCGGTTGAAGCCGGCACTACTGGATCTGATTCAGCACAATGACCAACTCACCCGCCCCGTTATCGAGGACTATGCTCGCAAACACACGCTGGACCCGTTTGAATTTCAACTGGACGCCAGCCTCTTTTGTGACGTCATCATTGGCGATTACAACTATCTGTTCGACCCCCAGGTCCATCTCCAACGCTTTTTTGCGACGGAAGACCCCGACAACTTTTTCCTGATCGACGAGGCCCACAACCTGGTCAGCCGCTCACGGGACATGTATTCGGCGGCCATTACCAGTCGCCCGCTGGACCATCTGATCGACGAGAGCCGCGATTTGGCCCAAGCCACACCCAAACTACGACGGCGACTCCAAGACTTGCGGGCCACCTTTCATGACGTGGCCCAACCGATGCTGGCTGACGGCGAGACCGACAAGACCTTTTTGTTGCCGCCAGAAAACTTTGACCACGACCTCGCTCGCCTGGTCGAAGCCATTCACGATTGGCTGGTCGACCAGCCGCAGACGCCCTTTACCCAGGCCATTCTGGACTACTATTTTGCCGCTATCAGCTACCAGCGTATCGGCGAATATTTCGACGACACCTACCGCATGCGGCTGGAAGTGGCGGACGGCAACATTACGCTCAAGGAACTGTGCCTGGATCCCAGCGCCTTTTTGGCCGACAGCCTGGCATTGGGCCACGGCGCCGTGCTCTTCTCCGCGACCCTGTCGCCCATGACTTACTACCAAACGGTGTTGGGCGGCGATCAGGACAGTCTGGCCTACCAATTGGACTCGCCCTTTGAACCCGAACACCAAGCCATCTTGGTCACCAACTACATCCAGACCACTTACAAGCAACGCGACGCCAACCTGGCCAAGATCCTGCTGGCCATCAAGACGCTGGTCGACGGCAAGACTGGCAACTACCTGATCTTCCTGCCGTCCTACAGCTACCTCTTAACCGTCAGTCAGGCCTTTCACCTGGCCTACCCGCACATCAAGACCGTCTGCCAAGAGGCGAAAATGGCCGAGGCCGACCGCACCGCCTTTCTGGCCAGCTTCACCGCCGACCCCAGCGAAACGCTGGTGGGCTTTGCCATTCTCGGCGGTATCTTCTCCGAGGGCATCGACCTCAAATCCGACCGGCTGATTGGCGTGGGTATCGTCAGTGTGGGTCTGCCCGGTATCAATCCCGAAACGGACCTGCTGCGCGACTACTTTGATGAACAGTCCCACCGTGGCTTTGCGTTTGCCTATCAGATTCCCGGGTTGAACAACGTCTTTCAAGCCGCCGGTCGACTGATTCGCGGGTCCAAAGACGTGGGCATCATTTTACTCATGGATCAACGGTTTGCCAGCCCCCGCTACACCGATCTGTATCCCCGGCACTGGCAACATTTTCGACGACTCTATCGGCCCGAACAGCTGACGACCGCCGTGCAAAATTTCTGGCATCAGGAGGTTCCGCAATGAAAACCAAATTAACGTTAGCCCTCGAGGCCACACTCTACGCCTATTGCCGCGAAGCCGGTGCCTTTGCCGTCGAGGAAGTCACCATGCCCGATGACCAGGGTATCGTCGACACGCTCAGCTACCAGGAGATGCCGGACAAGTCCATCGAATGGCGCTGCTACGAGCTGAAGGTCACCAAGAGTGATTTTCACTCCAAGGCCAAATTGTCCTTCATCGGTCACTACAACTATTTCGTCTTGCCGCTCAAACTCTATCAGGAAGTTGCGGACGAAATTCCGGCTAAAATTGGCGTCCTGATCTACCGGCCCTTTGATCCCGCCCTGTTGGCCACCGCAACGGAAGCGCCCAGCACACCGGGCTATTTGACCGTCGCCCGTCCACCACGACGCCAGGACTTGCAGGTCCCCGAATCCGAGTTGACCACGCGCTTTATCGCTTCCCAAGCGCGTGAGGTCGGTAAGGCCAAACAGATGGCCACGGGCTTAAAACAATACAGCACCGAACGGTTATACCAGGAATTAAAAAAGCGTCATCAACATTATGATATTTACGACCCGGATGCCAATTTTTACGACCAGTTCATTGAAGATACCCAGTCCGCGGCGGTCACGGCCTTGCAGAGCGAAATTGACGCGCTGAACCTCGAACGCCACCAGCTCCAGCAACAGCTAAAGGAGTCGCAGTCATGATTTATTTTCCTTACTTTCGTGGGCGGCAGTATGACCTATTGGCTTTGAAAAATATTGCCCAGCAACATATCCTGCCACCCAACATTATTCCCATCATCGAACCTGTCCGTGACATTCGCGCGCTCCCCCAAACCGTGGCGGCCTTCGTCACGCACGACCAACCACTCGTGGTCATTGCCAATCCGACCGTCAGTGACTACGCCTTGACCCAGCAGAAGCTCTATGATTGGCGGCCCTACGCGACCAATCCCCAGCTCATCGTGGGCCACGTGCTCACGCCAACCACGATTCCGGATAGCCTGACGCCAACGGCTGACCACCGAACGCTACTGGTGGCGCGGCAATACGACGAACTGGTCGCCGCCAAACAGGCCGGTTGGCTAGCGGCCCCGACCTATTTGTTGGTCCCACCGGAAGCCCGGATTCGGCAGTTGATTGACCGGCCCAGCGTGAGTTTATTTGACCACGCCTGGCTGCCCGAGCACGACCGCAGCTACGCCGACATCACGGACGGCTTTTTCAGCGATGACTGGGCATTGGCTGCCCTCGATGGCTACCAAGGCGTCAGTGATTACACCATTGGCGGCGCACACTACAGCGAGCACGGCTATCCCGCTCGGGCCGTCACCCTCCATCTCACCTACTTTGCCGGCGACCAGTTGCGGATTCACCAATTCGTTTCCGACGACCGCGACGACTTCCGCCACCCCAAGGAAAAGTTCTTCCAGGCCGTGGCCAAATTGGCGCAGTGGTTGCCCGAGCAAGATGCGGCGGTCCAAACGCCAGCAGCCCAGGCTTTGGCGGCATACCATG
Organism: Levilactobacillus brevis; assembly: GCA_003666485.1. Lineage (GTDB taxonomy): Bacteria > Bacillota > Bacilli > Lactobacillales > Lactobacillaceae > Levilactobacillus > Levilactobacillus yiduensis. The sequence goes on along the minus strand of CP032931.1, from coordinate 1,272,075 downwards.
ACCAGCAACACTTCCCCGGCCTAGGCGTGGTCAAGCGCTTGAGCCTGGAGCACCACCTGCAAACGATGGCCGCTTACTTCAAAGCCCATTATCCAGTCTAGTGGCGATAGCGTTAGTCTGCCCGCCTACCAGTCATTGCTACTTCATTTCCTAAATTACGGATTAGCCTAGCCTGTCATAGGCGGACAGAGACCCCAACCATGACGTAAAAAAACCACAGTCAGTAATTTTCAACCGACTGTGGCTTTTGAATTAATCTTATTTAAATTAAGCGGGTAAGACGCTAACGCCTTCTGGAACCATGAAGTCCTTTTGAATCAGCGTCAACTTACCGCTCTGCGCGTCACGCTTGTACAACGTTGCGTTGTCTGAGTTTTGGTTGACCACGACGACCAAGCTTTGGTCTGACGTCCAGTTGAAGTCACGCGGGAAGTCCCCCTCCGTGGAGATGCGTTGTACCAACGTCAATTTGCCGGCGTCGTCACTGGCAAAGACAGCCAGCGAGTTGTTGCCCCGGTTGGAGACGTAAACGAACCGGCCATCGCTACTCAACCGAATGGCTGCGGCACCGTTGTGAGTCGTCCAGTCAGCGGGAATCGTTGAGGTGATTTCTTTCACAGCAAATTTGCCAGTGGCAGGATCGTAGCTTAATGTGGCCACGTTACTGCTGAGTTCGCCGACCAGGTAAGCCACACCCTTCTTATCGTCAAAGACGATGTGCCGTGGGCCGTAACCTGCGGGCATTTCCAATTGACTGACTGGGGACAGCTTACCAGCTGCGGACACGTCGTACACGTAAACGCGGTCTGAACCCAAGTCGCAGACGACTAACCGGTTGTCCGGCGTCAGGTCAGCGAAATGGGGGTGCGGGCCATCAGCTTGTTCTGGTGCTGGGCCAACTGGATCAGAATCAATGACCTTATCCGCTTCGGTCAACGTTCCGTCTTCAGCGATGGCGTAAACCGTGACTGCGGCCGTGTGGTAGTTGGCCGTGTAGACCAATTGCCGGGCTTCGTCGACCGCCACGTAGGCTGGTGACGACCCTGGATCCAAGACCTGTTGGATGGCCCGTGGCTTTTCTTCGGAAACGTCATAGATGATCAACCCACCGTGGGTCTCGCCATCCGTTTCCTTCTTGTTGATGACGTATAAGCGTTTGGCTGCGGCTTTGGCAATGTAGGTTGGGCTTCCAGCTGAAGCTAACCATTCACAATCCATGAGCTTAGGTGCTGCGGTGTCCACGCTGATCCGGTAGATCCCGCGACTAATGCGCTTGGTATAAGTTCCAATGTAAAAATCTTCCGTCATGTGTGCTGCCCCTTTCAACTTGTCACTATCACTTTTAAGTATAGCACAGCTCGCGGGTAAACACCGAGGAAGTCACTGGTAGAAATCTGTAAAGACCGGTACAATGAAGATAAACACTATTTGAAAGGACCCACCACACATGTCTAGTTTTGAAGGGTATCATCCCCTACTGACCCCCCTCTTTCGTTTCGATTGGCTGACTCAGTTCAAGTTGAAAAATGTTGCCGACCTGACTGGCAACGACCTCGGTGCCACCGCCGATTGGGTCAATACCACCATGCATGACACCATGAACCGGACGGCGTTGACCTGGGGTATCGAACGCCGGCGCATCCACAAACTGGTCGCCTGGGGCGGCTTTCGCGAATTGGACCTGACCGCCCACACAGGTAAGATCGGCTTTTATGGCAAACGCCTGCCGGCCAGCGAGCAACAAGAAATCGTCGACCGCCTGGTGCACTTTGGTCATGAAGAATTACAGCTGACCACGCTAACACTCGCCGACGCTGGCAAATTAGACACAGCCGTCCTAGCCGCCGCGGGCTTCCAGAAACACGCAGATTCCTGGCAGTGGCGCGCTTAACCCCGTCTCTTCTGGATTGCCTCACTGCTCACCGGCGGCCATGCAGTAATTTTTAAACAAAATAGTCATCAGGATGTTTGCCAATTGCAAACGTCCTTTTTTCGTTCAACTAACTGCGGTTTAAAAACTGGCAAGAAACGCCAGCTGACCGGAACGACACAGCTAGCGAATCGATAACTAAAGGTTGCAAGCTCGAAAGTAGCCAGATTTATGGTGACACCAGGGTTTACGGGGATAAAACTAGTCTTTGAATGCACCTTGGTCCGTGCTGGCCGCCTGACCGTTCGCTAACCTAACAAAACGCACCCCAAGAAAAAAGGCCGCCCCGTGGACGACCCAGAACGAGCGTCAGACCTAGTCCTCGCTCACCCGTTGATTTAATTCTTCTGCAATTTCAAAGGATTCACTGACATACGCATCCCGCACGCCCAGATAGTAACAGGCTAGACTACCGACCGCAACGAACACGAAGTCCAGTGGGTATGGCAACCAGCCCGCGCCACCGAACTCGTGGCTCCCAGCTAACGACATGACCGTTAGCCAGACCATTTCGACCAGCAACCAGCGACTGCCCTTGAGACTGGCGCGCAAGGCTTGCCACCCCGCGGGCCGGCGTACCTCGTAATACACGTAGAAGACCAGTCCCAGGGCAATCACGCCAAAGACTTCAATGGTCGTCGGCCACTTGGCCCAGTAAATGGCGAGACTCGCCAGGACATAAGCCAAGGGGGCCCAGCCACGCAGGCCGTGTAGGTGAAATGGCCGCGCGAACTGTGGCGCCTGTCGCCGAAGAGCTGCGACCGTCACCGGCCCAGTCAGGTAGGCGATCAGCGTCGACGTGGAAATCACGTTGGACAGCGCACTCCAATTCCGGAAGCCCGCCACCAGGACGACTCCCAGGAGCATGTTGACGACCATGGCGCGCCGAGGCGTTTGGTATTTGCGGTTGACTTCACCCAGCCGTGTCGGCATGTGCTTAGTCCCCGTCATCGCCGCTAAAGCGCGACTGGTCGTGGCCACGAATGAGACCCCTGTTCCAAAGGGCGACACGAAGGCATCCAGATAAAGCAACGTCGATAGCCAACCTAGATTCAAGAGAATGGCCAGGTCCGCAAATGGTGACTGGAAGTTGACCCCTTGCCAGCCCTGCAGCAATTTACCCTGTGGCACGGCCCCAATGAAGGCCACCTGAAGCAGCGTGTAGATCACGGTACTGATACCAAAGGCAATGACGATGCCCCAGAGAATGTTGCGCTCGGGATGCTCGATTTCATTGCCCATGTTGATAGTCGTTTGAAAGGCGTTGTACGAAAAGATAATCCCGGCCGCCGTGGTAGCTGAGAAGATCGAAGCCGTTCCCCCGGGCATGAATCCCGCAGTCTGACTGAAGTTGTGCACGTCAAAGCCGGTCCAGATCAAGACGATGATCGTGACGGTCGGAATCAACAGCTTAAAGATTGAGATAAAACTGGTGAATCGCGTCAGTAATTTCACCGACCAAAAGTTAAGCAGCGTGAATGCCAGGATGAACAGGAACACCACGATCAAGCCTTCGTTGGTGATGTTGCCCTGTCGAATAAATCCTCGCGTCCAGTTGGCCCACGCCCATGGCCACGACGCCATGTACTGCACGGCCGCCACGGCTTCGATGGGAATAATCGTCAGCAGGGATAGCCAGTTGGCCCATCCGGCCACGAACCCCAGTAACGGTCCGTGGGAGAAGGCGGCGTACTGGCTCATCCCGCCACTCGTGGGAAACATGGTCCCCAATTCAATGTAATTCAATGCAATCAGGCCAATGACAATGGCCCCTAAAATCCATGATAAAACTGCGGCTGGGCCAGCGATTTGGGCTGCCATTCCAGCCCCAAACAACCACCCCGAGCCAATGATGGCACTCAGCGTTAGCATGACTAGAGAGAATAAACTCATCTTGCGCTTCAAGCCAAATTCCTCACTTTCAAAAAATAATCCGCCAAATGGGACCGGGTCTGATTCCCCCGGTTCACGGTGTTTCCGAATAATAGCGCGTGGGGTCTGGGACAAAAGTCTCAGGCCCTTTGTGTCTCCGAATATCTGGTGTTGAAACCTGGGCCAAAAGGCAGCTGGTTCCGCTTATCAGCCTTAATGCTCGCCAACTAACCGCCTTTTGTCCCACTCTCCAAACGCACACACATTGGTTCACCCATTTGACGTGTTCGATACATTGTACACTTGCTATCTGACAATGCAATAAGAAAGTGAGAATAATCTGCTTAGAAGAATTGACCGACGTAGTAGTGAATAAACATGGTAATAATGCCGACGATCACGTTGCGGATAATGGCTGTCTTGACCAGACCGTGCCCTAATTTAGCACTCAGAAACCCGGTCAAGGTCACGGACAATAGGACTGCTACGATGGTTGCAGGCCACTGCGTCGCGGCCGGGAACAAGGTCATGGCCGCCAGCGGAAAGATACCGCCCATGGACGCCGCAAACAGTGAAGAAAACGCCGCGTCCCACGGATTCATGTAGTGCCCGAGCTGGATATCATCCTTGACGTTGACCACCGTACCCAAGGCGTCCTTGGCCATCAAGTCCTTAGCGATGGCTAGCGACGTGGCCGCGGTCACACCACGGTCCTCGTAGAACTTTTGAACAGCCGCCTGCTGATCGGCGTAATTGCTCTTCAACAGTCGCGCTTCCTTATCCACGGCCGCTTTTTCCGTATCCTTTTGCGTGCTGACGGAGGCGTATTCCCCCGACGCCATGGAAAAGGCACAGGCCAAGAGGTCGGACAAGCCGGCAATGAAAATCGTAAACTGATTGTTCGTGGCTGCGGCGACACTGAACAGGACCCCCACGACGGTCAGGATACCATCATTGGACCCAAGCACCCCGGCCCGTAACGTATTCAGTTTTTCATCCATCGTTTGGTGTTGCTTAACTTTTTTCGTGTGTAATTCTTGATTGGCTACCATTTAGAACCCTCCCCTAGGCAAATAATCGGCCGATGCCGTAAGTGACCAGCATGGTCAAGATACCGGCAATCACGTTACGCGCCGTGCCATTGCGCCGGTTAGCGTTGCCCAAAATGGCGGCCACGTAGCCGGTGATCGACAGTGCGATCACGACGGCCAAGAACGTGCCAATGATCCGCCAGCTCTTCGGCAAGAGACTGATGGAGACCAGCGGCAAGATCGACCCGGTTGGAAATGAGATCATCGAGGCAATCGCCGCGGAAAATGGATTGGTATACTCCCCCACGTTGAAGCCAAAGCGCTCCCGCACCGTGGTCTTCAACGGATCCTTGGTCATCATTTCGTGGGTCGCTTGTTCGGCCAGTTCCGGCTTGATACCGCTAGCCAGGTACTTGTCCCGAACAAAGCCATATTCCGTGTCGTAATCCCGGTCCAACGCATTGGTCTGCGTTTGAATCGCCTTACGCTGCGCATCCTTTTGCGTATTGACCGAAACGTATTCGCCCATGGCCATGGATACCGTCCCGGCGATCATCCCGGCGATTCCCGAAATAAAGATGGCATAGCTGCTCGTTGCCGCACCGGCCACACCAATGACAATGCCGGCCACTGATAAAATCCCATCATTTGCGCCCATCACGCTGGCCCGCAACACGTTGATGCGTTGTGCCAAGGTGGCTGGTTTCTTCGTTCTCTCCATTGCTATCCGCCCCCAGATAAGTTTTGTTACATCCTTTTTTATTCTAACACTGTTCGAAATAAAAGTTCGGGATAACTAATAATATTAGCTACTTTAGAATCATTATTATCTGTCGCTAGACCCATTGTAATCATCCACTCGGGAAATGTAAACTCTCAATTCCCATATTTTGAAATTAATTGCGATTCATTCTAAATAAGTCGTTTTACTGGAAGTCTCGGCCAGGTGTGGTTTAATAGAGTCAGGCTAGAGTGATTCTCAAAAAGCGCTTTGCGTTTGCGCCGGAGATGGTTATAATGGTCAAGTTGTCCTTTCCAGTGGCAACGCCCGTGACTGAGGGGTCATCCCCTCAGTAGTGAACCACTGACCCTTTACTGACAGTAACACGTTCAATCCAAGGAGGGATTTATCTTGGCTGGTCAGCAGCAGCTTCTTACTCATGCTTTACAAACCTTAAAAGACCACCACGTTCGGGTGACGCCACAGCGGCAGACCATTCTGACCTACCTGGTGACGCACCACAATCACCCGTCCGTGGATACGATTTTTAACGCCTTAGCCGTTGAGGCGCCTAACCTCAGCATGGCCACGGTCTACAACACCTTGAATCTGTTCGTGGACCTGGGCATCGTGATCGAGCTTCCCAACGACAACGGTGGGATTCGCTACGACTTTTACGGTCGGCCCCACTACCACGTGATCTGCGAAAATTGTGGTAAGATCACCGACGTCTTTACGCCTGACTTTTCTAAGATTGAAAATGAACTGAACCAACAGGCCAGCGCACAGACTGGCTACCTGGTAACCAGTAATCACGTTGAGGTCTACGGTCTCTGTCCGGAGTGTCAACAAAAGCTCCACATTGACCCGGAACGGCAAAAATGGGCTCAGGAGGCCAATCACCTCTAAGTCCGTCAATCACATAAACAATCCGTTAGGTGGCCAGGGCACTCGTCTTGGCCCCTTTTTTCGTGTGGCCATCACCGGAATAAATTTACTGAACCGTTACCAAGTCAAGGCCTGGTTCCTTTCACAAGGATTTTCATGAAAGAGCCATTCAGCCCCGCCACGGCAATGTTACAGCCACATTACAGGTGTCGTTAAGTTTTAATCTTTTTGAAAACACCCCGAACAAAAGCCGTGGCTATCGTTATTACCATCGTAATATTGGCCATGAAGCCCCGTCTGGCGCTTGTCGTGGCCGCTGATAATGTATATAGTTGATATCGGATATTAATCGAAGACGACTGAGCGAGAGTGGGACAAAAGGCGGTTAGCTGGCGAGCATTAAGACTGATAAGCGAATAATCCCGGGTTTGGATTGTTTGCTTATCAGTTTTAAGCGGAACCAGCTGCCTTTTGTCCCAGGTTTCAACACCAGATATTCGGAGACACAAAGGGCCTGAGACTTTTGTCCTAGACCCGTCGTAAAAATGACTAGAAAGATATGAGGGATGATCAGGGTGAAAATGCACAAATTTGTTTTAACTGCACTGGCCACGTTAGGTGCTGCCGGAATCTTAGGTTTATCAACGACGACGGCTTCTGCCGCTACTTCTAAGGTCAACAGCTATATTGATAGCCAAGACATCAAGCCAGCCAAGGTGACCAAGTCGATCTGGAGTGGCTTCCCTAAGAACAAATACCGTCACGGTAAGGCCAAGCCAGAGGGTGTCGTCGTTCACGAAACGGCCAACCCTTCCTCCACCATTTACAACGAAATCGCCTATATGAAGCGTAACTACAACAACGCGTTCGTCCACAGTTTCGTTGATGGTTCACGGATCATTAACATCGCCAACACCGATTACCTGGCTTGGGGTGTCGGCTTCCCTGGCAACGCGCGCTTCGTTCAATTTGAACAAGTCGAAGTTCACAGCAAGTCCGCCTTTGCCCACGAAATCGCTAACGCTTCTTGGTACACGGCTTACCTGTTGAATGAATACAACCTGAAGCCTAACGATGCCGCTTACGATGGCAAAGGCACGGTTTGGTCCCATGGTTCCGTCGCTAAGCACCTGGGCGGCTCCACGCATACCGACCCCGTTGGCTACTATGCCAGTGCCGGCAGCAAGTACTTTGGGCAAAAGTACACCATGGCAATGTTCTACACGATGGTTAAAAAGTACTACAACGCCATGAACGTGTCACACACCAAGCTGGTCTCAGCCAAGTACACCTCTGTGAACAAGCAAGCCACGTTAAGCAAGAAATACAAGAAGTACTACCTGTACAACCACCTGAAGGGTGCCAACAAGAACGCCAAGCGTCAAAGTTGGTCTAAGATCTCCCCTAAGGTTGGCAAGACGTACTACATCGACATGGTTGGTAAGAAGAGCACGGGCCAAACGTGGTACCGGATCAAGCCTTCCAAGAACACCAAGAGTAAGACGCGTTACTGGGTCTACTCCAAGAACTTGTCTGGCGTGAAGAATGTCCCAACCACGACCAGCGAAAGTTCCAGCTCCGCCAGTTCTAGCAGCGTTGCCACCGCAGCGGCATCCAGTGCCAGCGGCAGCACCACGGCAACTAGCAGTGCTAGCAGCAACTAATTTAACGGTTAAATCAAACGACCACTCGGAGTTTTCCGGGTGGCCGTTTTTTTGACGACAATGTTCTTTGGCTGCGACACTGTATCGCGCTGGCCGCCTTGCCGTTCGCCAAATTTGGACCGTGACGCTATGGTAAGGACCAGTCGAAGCCAAAGTGCGGTCTTCAAACTCGCTTCGAGCCGAAAACCACGTCTCGAAGACGCCCGTTTCCAAGTAGGTCACTTGAAAACGCCCACGGCTGAGTCCAAATTTAGCTCGCTCACGGCTACGTGGTAGACTACCCCACTAACGTAGCTGAACGTTGTCATTTCACAACGATAGTCTGATTAACTTCGTGAGCGCCCTAACCTGAGATAGCTAGCGGTGGCGGATGCTTAAGCCATAAGTCCTGGTCGAATGGCCTTCTAACCGCTAAACCAAAAGCTCTGTCTGCTCTAGGAAAATGGGCTTCCGGTTCACTTGCGCCACTGAATACCAGCCGACTTCAGCGAATCGGTACTTCTCGGTGAAACTGAATTGGGCCAGCGTTTCTGTAACCCACCTGCTACCCAGCATTAAACTGATTGGTGGTTAATCATCCCCATAGCCGGAGTTCGCCAAATATGGGTTCAGCCGTGGGAGTTTTAAAAGCGACATGGTTCATGCCGCTTTTAAAACTGGCGTCTTTGAGACGTGAATTTCGGCTCAAAGACGAGGCGTCGAGACCGCCCTCTGGCTCGACCCGTCCGCCCACCGCGTTCCGACCCATATTTGGCGAACGGGAGGCGGCCAGTTCGGACCATGCGGCGGCGAATAACCCGTCTTATCGCACTGAGTTGGACGACAATAATACTTCTCAGTTTACAATGCCCAAAAAGACGTAGACCAGCAATCACTATCACTCGCCTACGTCTTTCTCAATTAATTGGTTAGGTGCATCCCCTATTTATCCGCAGACGCATTTTTAGCCGCTCGCTTGCGTTGACCCGCGACGGCCCGCGTCATGACCCAGGTCGTGATGGGTACGGTCAGGATTACGCTGACCATGGCGAAGAGGATCATGAGGATTTCTGACACAAAGATTTTATCGTTTAAGATTTCACCCACTGAGTAATGGACGCCGGTGAACCAGATGAACAGCGCGAGGAAGCCACCGAAGAAACCGAAGAACAGGGTATTAAAGGTCGTCCCGATAATTTGTTTGCCCACGGCGATGCCATCCCCCAGCAAGCTCTTTAAAGTGACCTGTGGGTGCTGCTCAAGGATTTCACTGAGCCCTGCAGCAATTGCCATGGCTGCCTCAGCAATCGCCCCTAACGTGCTTAAAATGGCCGTAGCGGTGGTCACCTGGACAAAGTTGACGCCAACTAAGACGGACAGGCCTTCCAAGTCCTCACTATCTTCAGGGCCGAATCCCTGGACCAGCGCCCAGTGCTCGACCGGCACGATCAACAGGACCAAGACCACCAGGACCACCGCAGAGGCGATAAAAGCCACCGTGCTGGAGAGGTCGTCGCCACTGCTCATGAAAATGGTCAGTGCCAAAACCAGCATGCCCACGACCAACGTCACGATCAGCGGTGGAAATTGAAAGGCCACCAAGACGATGGCTAAGAACAATAGACCAAAGTTCAGCAGTAACGCCAGAAACGATTGGGCCCCAGCCTTGCCACCCACCAGAATCATCAAGACCAGTAACACTAGCCCCAACACATTGATCGTACTCATGCGCGCACCTTCTTTTCCATGAAACGACTGGCTAAGAAACTGGCAAGTGGCACGGCCAAGACGATACCGATCCCACTGATCAGGCTTTGGACGACCCCCATCGACATGTTCATCGAGAAGGTATAGCCCCAGCTATTACCATTCTTCAGATATAACATGGCCATCGGGAAGGTGTCGGCCACGAAGATGAAGAACAGCACGTTGATCAGCGGCCCCATGATGGTACTGCCAATCTGCCGGCCGGACTTGAACACCTGCGCGGCTGAGAGCTCCGGCCGTTCCCGTTTCAACGCGAATAACGAGGAAATGATGTCGGTCGACTCGTCCATGACCGCTCCCAGGGATCCCAGTAAGGTCTCGGCCAAAAATAGCGGCCGCGGCAATTGGGTGACGTACTGCATGGATTCGTAGAACATCCCCCGCTCATGGGTAAAATGAAAGACTAGCAACGCAACCACAATGGCGATGGCGGTCCCCCCTAGCGTCGTCGCCAGGGTGATCAGCATTTGCCGATTGGCACCGAGCACCAACCATAGCGTTAGCGCCGCAAAGACCACGGCCAGGCTACCGAAGATCCACAAGACCTGAGCGCCTTGCGTCGAACCATTTAGCAGAATCGCGATCAAGAACAGGACGCCGTTGGCCGCCACACTTAGAAAGGCCATGAAACCACTGAATTGCATGATCAACAACAATAAGCCCACGACTAGCCAGATCATGAAAAGCAACGGCGTATCCCGCTTCAAGTCTTTGGCCGTGGCCGTCAGGTGAGCACTCTGATGATCATGGACCACCACGAAGAGTTGGCTGCCCACGCGGTAACGCTGATCCATGGCGCCGGAACGCGAGTACGTATTGGTCACGGTCAGGCGTTGGCCACGATAACGGCCGTTTAAAATTTTACCGTGCAAGGTCTGCTTGGTCTGGGTATCCGTGTTGTGGAAATCATCGGTTTCCTTGCTCGGCTGCCCCGTCGTGACCTGTGTGACCTGCATGATCGGGTCGTGGTACAACGCCGCATCGTGCTGCGTCCCCCAGACGATCAAGCCGCCCAGTAGTAGCGTCACTAACCAGGCCAGCGCACGCCCCCGGTTTGTCTTTAAGAATTGCATGTTCCCGTCCCTTTCTTGCTATTTTGTGACAACGAATCTAATATACCACTCTCTGACAGGTTAAATTCCCGTTACCAAAAATTTTAATAAAATCACAGGAACCCGCGGGCTGTCAACCCTCCTGACCGGAAAAGTCTAGCGAAATCCCGTGAAAGCCTTGCATTTTGGCTTAAAAACCAGTACACTTACAGTCGATTGTTATTTTAATTAAGCGAGGGTTTTTACAATGAGAAAAGCACATCCAAATGGCGTACAAGGCCGTCGGAAGGTTAACCGTAAAAAGGACCGGAAGCGCCGCGACGAAATTTCAGACTTACAACGTTGGTTAAAGAACAAGAAGTAAGCTGAACGCCAATACCGTAAAACGCACTGACACTGTCGGTGCGTTTTATTTTGGGCCTAGGACAAAAGTCTCAGGCCCTTTGTGTCTCCGAATATCTGGTGTTGAAACCTGGGACAAAAGGCAGCTGGTTCCGCTTAAAACTGATAAGCAAACAATCCAAACCCGGGATTATTCGCTTATCAGCCTTAATGCTCGCCAGCTAATCGCCCTTTGTCCCACTCTCTCTATTTTGGTCTAAATTCAGTGTACCAAAAAAGGGACTGCCTCGTGTTCCTGCAGTCCCGGATAATAGCTATTTAATTAAGACACACCTGTTAACTGCTGTTAGTCCACGACCAAGACGCTGGTTTCGGAGTTGTGAACCACGTAACTGGTAGTTGACCCCATGATGGCGCGACCCAAGCCATGAACCCCGGAACGGCCGATTACCGTCAAGGACGTGTGCAAGTCAGTTGGCAACGTCTTGGCAATCGTTGGTTTTGGTAAGCCCACTTGGAATCTGGTTTCCACGGGAACGCCTTGTGCCTTGACCTCTTTGACCGCACTCTCCAAGAATTTGCTAGCGGCATCTTTGAAATGCGTCACGATTTCGCTACCGAATTCCGCGCCGTAGTGGGCATAGGTCTGATCACTGGCGACGGAAACGATGAACAATTTAGACCCCAGCTCCTTGGCTAATTTCGTGGCCTCAAGCAGTGCTGCGTGCGCGTTTTTACTACCATCCATTGGTACTAAGATCCGTTCATACATAATATCCCGTCCTTCCTATAGTAAACCATCCATGTGGTATCGTTTTCCACAACTTCATCATACCAATTCTGACCAGTGCCGGGAAGCCTTTTGCTTAATTTATCACGAGATTTTTAGGCTCGTCCACGAAATGTTAGCCAATTCTCATAGTCCCCCGTAACAAATTAGTGGCTTAGGGTTTGTCCCTACAAAATACCCCGGATTGTGGTAAGATAGTGCAAGTAAATTAATCACTGAGGGATGGATATCAATATGAAAAAAATTCTGTTGGGCGCCCTGGGTCTGCTTGCCTTGACCCTTGCCGGCTGCTCGAACAACGCTCTGACGACGAACAAGACCAGCTACCACCCAACGGCGATGACCGCGGTGATTAAAGGAAGCGCCAAAGCTAAGACGATCACTTACCAAATCAACGGTGGTGCCAAGCACCAGGTCAAAGCCGACGGGGGCACGTACTTCTTCCAGGTACCGGCGTCCACGAAAAACCAAACGGTCAAGCTAACCGCGGGCAACGCCACCAAGACGGTCACGGTCAAGAAGGTCAACGCACTGGCAACCTACAAGACATTTGCGGCTAAGTATAACCAGATGGTGATTGCCAGTCATTTGCCAACTAAGGTCCAACAGCAGCTACAACAAGCCCAAAAGACCCAAGCCGCTACTAAGAAAAAATTGACGGCACTGGCGAAGACGGACCCAGCCGCTGCGGCTGTCGCGGCTCAGCAACAACAGGCTACCGCCAAAAAGCTACAAGCACAAATGGCCACGGCCAAGAAACAAGCCAAAGATGAGCTGTTTCCCACCACGACCAAAGCGGGCCTAAAGAACCTGGTCGCTACCAAGGACGTCACCGTTCGGGGCAACGTGCAACACGGCAAGCTGATGGGCTTGTCCCTAATCGTGCCCACCAAGCAAATGAAGACCAAGGCTGGTCAAAAAGCCTTCGGGACGACCTTTGCCCTGTTAGGGACCACGTTGAAGGCCAAACCTAAGGTCGTTATCAACAAGTTTGAAAAGGTCCTGAAGGATGCCAAGAAGAACAGTTCCTCGACGACTACCAAGACGATTCGCTCCAATGGTATCCGGTTCAACACTGGCTTCTCAACCGACCATCTGTACATCTACATCACCAAATAATAGTCTACTTCTAAACGGGACTCGGCGTTGGCCAGTCTCGTTTTTTTGCGCGCCGAAACACCTGACCACCATCCCCGTTTTAGTGCGAAACAATCACTTACCTTTTTGCATCTGAATACAAACTGACTTATCTTATCCACTGTCTCCAAGCGCAATTGTTTTTATCTCCACTCGTCAGGCCGCATAATAACGGTATGCTGAGGTAGTGAAGATGAGCCGTCATTGACCTGCCCAACTTTACTAATCCGGCTACATTCGTTTTTCTAGGGGGAGTTTTTTATGCAAAACGAAGAAAGGGTATTTGAGACGTTTCTTCGCCAGTACCGCGAAATCTTTCGTGTGCTGATTAATGCGGCCGAACAAATTACCAGCCAATATTCGGTTAGCTTCGAACAATATTTGTTGCTGAAACAGATTCACGAGCAACGCAACATTACGTTAAGTGAACTGGCTGATTCAACGCGGACGACCCGTTCCGCTGCTGCCCGTAAACTGCGGGCGCTGTTGCTCGACGGATTCGTGGAACAGGAAGCAAAGATGGACGACCGCCGAGTTAAGTATCTGCGGTTGACCACCAAGGGGGCCAACGTGGAACACGAAATCCGGCAAGCCTTTCTGCAAAGTGCCACGACTTGGGAAGAAATTCCTTCCAATTTAAGTGGCGCTGACATCAATGAATTCTTTACGCAGTATCAACGCAACGTTGCGATTTGGGACCGGACACGGCCGAAGTTCCGTCGTCCAGTACTGCGGGCCAAGAAGAAGACCGCGGGGAAAGATTAACTTGCTTGGCTGCAACGTAATCACTATCGGGGGCGGGACAATACCCGGCCCCCTTTGTGTTACCCTGGGTTAAACGACCTTGGATATTGGTTTAACCTCCCGCAGTCCATCCCAACCCCGCCAACTAACCTGACAACCACGCTGATATTCACCCTTTATTAAAATTACGTGATAAAACAGTTTTCTTTTGCCCTTGAAAGGGTTAACCTGTTGTTAACAAATAGTTTTTAAGGAGGATTCTGTATGCGACTTGACAATTATTCGTCCAACCAAACCCTGCCGACCATGGCGAGCGGCTTTCCGGTGGACACCGACCGGCTGACTGATGATCTCTACGAGGCCGTCAACGGCAAGTGGGCTGAACAAGCCACCATCCCGGGGGACCACTCCTCGACTGGGGGCTTCATGGATCTGGTCGACAACATCGAACACACCCTAATGCACGACTTCGACGACCTGTTAGCTGGCAAACTCACGCCGGCCAATGATGAAATGGCTGAGTTCAAGAAGCTCTACACGTTAGCCCTGAACTTTGACAAACGTGAAGCTGACGGCGTGGCACCCTTGAAGCCTTACCTGGACAAGATTGAAAACTTGACCGACCTGGCTGACTTGAGTGCGCACCTCACCGAATGGTACCTAACTGGGCTGCCAACGCCCGTCACGATTGGTGTGGAACCCGATATGAAGGACACCGACCACTACGCCCTGTATTTGGACGCACCGAGTCTGATTCTGCCTGACAAGACCTACTACGCCAAGGACAATCCGGCGGCCAAGCAGCTCTTGCCAATCTTCACGTCAACCGCCGAAAAGCTCTTACAACTCTGCGGCTACAGTGAAGACCGCGCCAAGACCATCGTGGCCCAAGCCAAGGCCTTCGATGCCCAAATCGCCCCTCACGTGAAGTCTGCCGAGGAATCCGCCGACTACGTGAAGATGTACAACCCATTCCCACTGGCCGACGTCGATGCCAAGACAAGTCAACTGGACCTGACCGGCGCCATCAAGGGCTTGATCAACGATACACCAGCTCAAGTTATCTTGCCACAACCAACCTACTTCGACGCGTTAGACGGCTTACTGACGCCTGACAACTTTGAAAACTTAAAGAGCTGGATGTTAGTTGACACGGTCTTTGACGGGACCGGTGCCCTGACCGAAGAATTCCGTCAAGTCGGTGGCACCTACCGCCGGGCACTGTCTGGCCAAAAGGAAGCCCGTTCGCAAAAGAAGGCCGCTTACTACCTGGCAACAGGCACCTTTGGCCAAGTCGTTGGCGACTACTACGGCCGTAAGTACTTTGGTGAAAAGGCCAAGGCTGATGTCCGTGACATGGTCCTGAAGATGACGGCCGTTTACCAGCGGCGATTAAAAACCAACGATTGGTTGAGCGCCGCTACCCGGGAAAAGGCCATCGTCAAGCTACAGAAGCTGACCATTAAGGTGGGCTACCCAGATGAAATCGACCCGCTCTACCAACAATTTAAGATCGACGAGCACGCCTCATTATTTGAAAACCTCCAGCAAATTTCTGAGATTGCTATCAAGCATCACTTCGGCCACTGGGGGCAACCGGTCGACCGGAAGCGCTGGGATATGAGCGCCAACACGGTCAACGCCTACTATTCTCCTGACAACAACGAAATCGTCTTCCCCGCTGCCATCCTGCAAAAGCCATTTTACAGTTTGGAGCAATCCAGCAGTGCTAACTACGGGGGCATCGGGGCCGTTATCGCCCACGAAATCTCCCACGCCTTTGACAACAACGGGTCACAGTTCGATGAGTTCGGGAACATCAATAACTGGTGGACCGACTCTGACCTGGCCCATTTCAAAGACCTGGCCAAGGCCATGATCGACGAGTTCGATGGCATCGACTTCGCCGGGCAGAAGGTCAACGGCAAGCTGACCGTTTCCGAAAACATCGCCGACGCCGGTGGCTTGAGCTGTGCTCTAGAGGCCGCCAAGTCAGCCAGCGAAATCGATCTGAAGGCTTTCTTCATCAACTGGGCCAACGTTTGGCGGATGAAGGCCACGACGGAATACATGCAACTGCTACTGTCGATCGACGTTCACGCTCCGGCCAAGTTACGGGCCAACGTGCAGGTCAAGAACCTCGACGACTTCTACACGACCTTTGATGTTAAGCCAACGGACAACATGTACTTGGCACCTGACAAGCGGGTCAAGATCTGGTAAATTCAACTTTGTCTAAAATTAAAGGGTAGCTACGAGAAATTCTCGCGGCTACCCTTTTTGGTTTAAATGTTTTTAGTGGCTGACGACTTAGGCGCGTGCTGGCCGCCTCCCGTCCGCCAAATATGAGCCGGAACGCTGTGGGCGGACGGGTCGAGCCAAAGTACGGTCTCGACACCTCGCCTTTGAGCCGAAAGACCACGTCTCAAAGACGCCAGTTTTCTAAGCGACATGAACCCGCTTAGAAAACTCCCACGGCTGAGCTCATATTTGGCGGACTCCCGGCTACGCTAGTGGTTATCAGTACAACTCGTTTTCTCCCACCTACTGAAAATTTCTGGTAGTGGGTGAACTATAGTCTAGTTTGACCTGATCCAGTGCCACTGCTTAGCGCCGATTCATTGGAATTAGCCAGCCGTCAGCGACAACTATGTCCATCAAGTTAGATGGCGTTTTTTCTAGATTACTGGATAGAACAACCTGAGAGTCAGGCGAACTTCGCTGGGCTTTCAACCTCAATCCTTAGCCTTTTCCGCCGCCTTCGCCGCACGCCGAGCTGCTCGGGCGGCCTTTTGCTCCGCCTTTTCCTTGTTGCTTGGCACTTCTTGATAGCCATCCAAATGGTTGACGTACCGTGCCATGGCAAACAGATAATCGGATAACCGGTTCAGGTAATTTAAGATGGCCGGCTCCAGTGGTTGTTCCAGATTCAAGGCAACCGCCGATCGTTCCGCACGCCGGGCGACTGTCCGGGCGTACTGCAGTTGAGACCCTGCCGTGGAGCCGCCTGGTAGGATGAATTCAGTCAATTCTGGTGTGTTGGCCATGAAATAGTCCACCCGTTCTTCCAAATGGGTCGTGTCATCCAAGGTTATCTCTTGGTGGCGCTTGACACTAATATCTGCTTCCAACATGTAGAGCTTTCGTTGAACCTCACTCAGCTCATCGACCAGGTCTGGGTGCGCACTCAGACTGGCCACGACCACCCCTAAGTACGACTGAAATTCGTCAATGTCACCGAGCGTCACGATTTGGGCATCGGTCTTCGAGACCATCTTACCGCTGACCTGCTTGGTCATACCTTGATCGCCAACTCGTGTATAAATTTTCAT
Source organism: Levilactobacillus brevis (assembly GCA_003666485.1). Lineage (GTDB taxonomy): Bacteria > Bacillota > Bacilli > Lactobacillales > Lactobacillaceae > Levilactobacillus > Levilactobacillus yiduensis. The sequence continues at coordinate 1,254,826 of CP032931.1, read as the reverse complement.
TTTCCTGGGCCACCTTCATTAAATGTTTTCGCTTACAATTCTGATAATACAAGAAGCATTGATCAGATACAATCAATGCTTCCCAAAAAATCAAATTAATTTTTACCGAATTGGGCAAGCCCCACCGGCACAGTCGGATTGGTCGACCAGTTCGATATCCTTTTGGTCGTGGTTCCCGGTCATGGCCGCAAACGTTTCGGCAACATCGGCCGTGATTTCTGCGCGCTTAGCCGCGTAAGTGTCAGCGGTGATAGGTTCCTTCGGTGCTTGCTTGAAGTCGGCGCCGCTGTATGGCAACAGGGACGTGGACTTGATGGTGTTGCGGTATTGGAGCAACAGGTCGCTGATCTGGTCGCCCTCTTCTGGTTGGAAGGTGACGGTGCAGCTGACCGCGTTGTCAGACCAGTACGTCTGCAGGAAGGCCTGGGTGGCAAATTGTTCAGCAATCGACACTTCCCCAGCGGACGCAAAAGCAGCGTTGTCGGCGTGAGCGGCCTTCACTGGGAATTCCACGCACATCGTGTTTTGGCTGTAAACGTCGGGTTCGACCTTGTAGCCACTGGCTTCCAGGGCAGGCAGTAAGGGGTCGCTGTCCTGGAAACGAATCCGTTGAATCAGGTAACGGGCGTAGTGGAAGTGCATCCCCTCGGAGACCCCGGCTAACTTGGCCACAGTCCCGGATGGCTTCACGGTCGTGTGCTTGATCGATGGTTGGCAACCCAACGTGTGTGAGTAGTCCTTGTCGGCTTGCACAACGGCATCGTAGAGGGCACTGACCCGCTTCACAGCCGCCTGGTTGTAAATTGGTGCCATGAACGTCTTGCCCGTTTCCGCGTCATGCTTGGCTTCAAAGCCCGTGACCACGCGTTGCTTGAAGGTCTTTAAGATCCAGTCTTGAATCCCGGACATGGAGACCCCAATCCGCCGGTTCTTTTGAATAGCGTCGCGTGAAACTTCCCAGTCGTAATGACTAAACGTGACGCGCTTGGTGTACCGGGCGCCCAAACCAAAGGCGTCTTCGAGCTGCCAGCCCTGTTCTTCGGCCACGCTCGGGAAGATTTCAAACAGGTTGCAAGGTTCCCCGTTGCTTAAGGAAATTTCACCACACGGGTTGGTCCCTTCCACGGCCTCATCAATGCCTTCTTGACGGCCATCGATCAAGCGGCCGTAGTTGCGAGACAGACCCAGGTTGACAATACCTGGTTCACCGTTGTGTTGGATGGAATCCGCAATTGGTTGGTAATCAGTGAAGGCACTGTCCACGGCCACACTGTTATTAGATGCCCACCGGTGATGGTAGAGCTTGTCCTTGTCTTGTTTCATGGTAATAAAGTCATCGTCTTCGGCACCACCGAGCGCCAGTTCAGCGGAGCGCCGCACGTTACCGGCCACGACGGTCTTGCCGATCATGTTGCCCATGTCCGTGCAGTCAACGGCCGTCAACTTGCGGCCCACGGCACCGTTCAGGATGGTGTTGATATCAAAGAGCATTTCAACTAATGGCATTGGGCCGGAAGCCGTACCGCCAAACCCATGAATCGGTGCATCCTTGGGCCGAATATCACTGATGTCTAAGACGACCTTGGTCTTGCCATCGGGATTGGTGCTGTCAAAGTGGGCATCGATCATGTTGGCGTTGGCCAAGACCCAGCCTTCACGGGTATCCGGCAAGCGGTAGTAACGCGCATCGGCTAAGGAGTGGCCGTGCATCCATTCGGACCGGTCCACGGCGCCTAATTTAACAGACGCATCGTAAGACTCGCTTTCAGAATCAATGACCACCGTCAGATCCACGGCATTATCGACTTTTGGCATTTGTTGTACATTATCTGGCGTTACGGAGAACCCAACGCCGCCGCCCTTCATCAATTGGTCGAACATGAAGGAAAATGGCATCGAAGCAGCGACCTGTTGCGGCTTGAGGTAACTTGGGATGATGTGGCTGTCGCCGTAGGGTTGTGGTCGCACGGCGATGAACCAGCAGTTGTTCAAGGCATCGCCATTACGGTGTTGGTAGTCGGTCCCAGAGATCCACAGGTTCCGACCAGAAGGCGTTGCGGCCAGACCATAGATCAGCCGGAACAGCTTTTGGGCTTCCTGCGTCAGATCAGCAATCACTTGGGGGTCAACGTCCTTGGCCTGCAAGCGGGGGTCTAAGTTGATATTCCCCTCAACGACCCGTTGAACGGTCTCTGGCCATTCTTCATTACGTTGTTGATCCGGGAGCCAGCGCGCGTAGGTCCGCTTGTAGGTCACCCAACCGAGTTCACCCCAATGTGGTGTTACCTCATTTTCAATTTTGGCGATAAATTCAGGCGTCAGACGTACTGGCGCAGCGGTTTCTACGTTCATCATATCAATCTCTCCCGTTCTTTAAGCTTGTACCACATATGGTATCGCATTCGCCAATCAAATACAATATATGGAAAAAGTAAATTGTCCCTAGACATTTTCAAACGAGCCGCTACTAACAAATTTGGCTTAAAATGCAACTTTTTTTGTCCGCCCAATTAATTGTAATTGGACAATGACGCTGCTCCCTACAAGAACGCCCCGTCTGGCCCAGACAAACGACCGACACTCGGCGGTAGTAAACTACCCACAGTCCTGGCCAATCAAGTTGGTGAATCAGCTGCGAACAAAATAAAAAAATTTTCGTCTGGTCAGTCAGCAACCTAACTGCCCCAAATATTGACGTCCACCTACCATATCTAGGGGCAACCTCCTGTCGACGCCTAAATATGGTAGTGGGTGGCCCATTCACTGGCGCGTCACGGGGCCTGACAAGCTGTGAGTCGCCGGACAGTCCCCGGCGAGGATGCTGACTAGTAATGGTAGGAAAATGGCTGACGCAGCCGCTGAGAGCGTCTGTGGGCAGTAGCTAGCTGGAGAATATAATTTTATTTATATAATTAACACCATTGACTTTCTTAGTTGGATATGAGAAAGTAGCTTTACCCCCAAAATACGAAAAAGCCTGGACCAGTTGTCCAGACTCCTTGTCTATTCAATATTCAACTCATGGTGTTAAGATTAGTCGTTTTCAGTTTCTTAGTGAGAACTGGCCGCCTACCCGCCAAATATTGGCTAATAACAGTCGTTTTAGCCTCAGTTAGCAGCTGATTTGGCAGCAGTCTTTAGCGGATACAGTATTGCTAAAAATCAGCAATCCGCTTGGAGACAGTCTCTTTTTCATTTCACAATAATCAAAAAGATTTACAACCACCAACACGCTTACTTGAGAATCTTCACCAGATATACAATCCATCCAACAGATACTCCAATGAATAACGCGTTTAAATTGAAGAGCAGAAATATAGCTGACAAAAATGTCCAAGTTAAAATCGACAAGATAAGCTTTTTCTTGTTAACTGTCATTGTTGACCATACTTCACTAACTTTGATTTGCTGAATTCAAACCATGCGCCTTTATTAGATGGGATACTTCCAAGTGCACTTCCAATCACAGCACCTACTGCCGCAGATGTTCCAGCTGACAACGGTGAAATTGCAACTAAATAGGCCGCTACCCCGATATAGCCATATTTAATACCCTTAACAATTGCACTGTTGATGTAGATGCGGTAATGACCATGTTTCTCTTTAACATATTTAGTCGTTCCCTGACGCATCATATCTTGTCGCAATAAACCTTGAATATAAGACTGTGGCATCTTACTATAGCCAATTGGATCTAATACTTGTAGTCTTTGCAACAATTCAGCGTTAGTCATATCAACCTGTTCAACATTGGAATCAATAGGTGCCACTACACCACCAGAACTATCGTCAACAATCGTTGATGTAACTTCATTGGTATTAACGGTATCTGCACTTGCTACTACTTGTCCGCCTGCACATACTAAGGTACTAGAAATTGCCAATACACATGCCCCTGAAACTAAATATGGAAAAACATATTTTTTACAAAACATATAATCCATCCCCCTTTTTACAGCATTAATATTATAACTATAAATCAATTTTGTCAATTATTTATGGATGCCTCATTCATAGCAAGATACTAATATTATCGCGTATTGCTAATATTAGTATTTCCAAAATTACCGAACCAATTTATTTGATGAGGTAATCATAGACAATCAGTTATTAGGTGCTTACCAACTTTCTATTTATTAGCATGCTTATATAATTAATACCGTTGACTTTATTAGCTGGGTATGAGAAAGTAGCTTTACCCTAAAATACAAAAAGCCCGGACCTGTAGTCCAGACTCCCTGTCAATTCAAATTTAACTCGTCAATAACTACATAACTAAGAGTGAAGTTCACTAACTGTCAAGACTGCTTCTCGACCTGTCCACCCCAGCGTTCCCAAACGGTAGGCGGCCAGCCTTCAATATGACGCTGTAACCCACTCATCTCATAGTTATGACTCCCGTGTACTCTCGCGCAACATCAGCTCAGTCCCCACAGTAACCAACTGCGGCGTTGTCCGACCAGTCTGCAAGCGGTTTTCGACCAAGTCCACCGCCGTTGCGCCGAGTAATTCCGTGTTCACGTGAACACTGCTCAACTCGGGGAAGACGTATTTCGCTATCGTCGTATCATTGAAGCTAAAGAGACTCACGCGTTGTGGCACATCAACGTTATTTTCGTGGAGCGCCTTGAGTGCACCCGCGGCCATTGGATCATTGGTCACGAAGAAGGCACTTGGCAACTGGTCCCCTAGCCGGGCAATCGCCGTCTGCATCTCCTGGTAGCCCGAGTGATTGGTGTAATCACCGGCAAAGACCAAGTCAGAATTGAAAGCGTTGCGCGCCGTCATCTCCCGTTTGAAGGCCTTGTAACGTGGGTCCACGACTTCTAACTTACCGTCCGTGGTCCATTCGGAACCGTACAACAAGCCAATCTGGTCATGTCCTTGTTTGGCGTAGAAATCAATCACTTGTTCCACGGCGAACCGGAAGTCCGTGACCACGCTGTCATAGCCGTGGCACAGCTGATCTTGGTCCACAAAGACCAGGTTCGGCGTCAATTGGGCTAGCGCGCTGACCTGTTGATCACTGAATTTCCCAATGGCGACAATCGCATCGACATCCGGATCAATGGCCGCTAAGTCATTTTGGAACGTCCGGGTCGCCAGAATACGCCGTTCCTCACAACGCTTTTCCAGTCCCAACCGAATCGACATGTAGTACAAATCATCCAGCTCTTTGGTTTTCGAATACCACTGGACGATGGCAATCTTCAACTGCTTACTTGGTGTGGCCGTGCGGTGTTTCATCTTGGTATAGTTCAGTTCTTCTGCAACTTCAAAAATCTGTTTACGGGTCGACTCACTCACTGATAGCGTCCGGTCGTAGTTCAAGACCCGCGACACGGTGGCCAGTGAAACGCCCACGGACTTGGCAATATCCTTTAGCGTGGCTGCGATTGCCATCACCCCCTTCATTTCTTCATTTCATTTTACCATAAGACGTCACATGGGGTTGATGCCGCTCGGCACGGCTACTGCCACACCCAGCCACGACAACCCCATGGACAAGAATCAATTTAATTCACGTTAAATTTGGGCAATGAACTTGTCCAAAGCGGCTTGACCAGTTGCGTCACGCTTGAAGACACCGGCATCAGCCAGTACCCGAGCGAAGACGTTACCAATTTCTTGGTGCAAGACCTCAGTGACGTTCTCTGGCGTCAACTGGTGGTTTTGCTTGATCTCATCGGCCCAAGCCTTGTGCATGTCCGCAATTTGGTTCGGTTGGTCCAGCAAGTACTTGGTGACCTCGGCCATTTCAGCCTTCAGTCGGGCTGGCAAAATGGCACGGCCCATGACTTCGATCAATCCAATGTTTTCCTTCTTGATGTGTTGGACATCCTGATGCGGATGGAAAATGCCGTCAGGATACTGCTTGGACGTCTGGTTGTCTCTCAAGACTAGATCCAAGACGTAGTCATCACCATCACGGTAAGCGATTGGCGTAATCGTGTGGTGACGCGTATCACCCGTGTAGGCCCGCACATCAACGGATTCATCGGAATAGCCGATCCAGCTGTTTAACACCTTGGTAGCGGCATTGATCAGTGGCTCCGGTTGACTCCCGGTCAGCCGAATATCGGTCATTGGCCAAGCGACGACCCCAGCAGTGACGCCAGCCACACCCAAATCAATCTTGCGGTCGATAGGTGCCTTCATCATTGGGAAGTTGTGCTTGCCGCCTTGGTAGTGGTCATGGGTCAGCATAGACCCACCCACGATTGGCAGATCAGCGTTACTACCGACGAAGTACGTTGGCAGGGTCCGCACGATTTCCAATAGGTTGGTAAACGTATGCTGGTTGATGATCATTGGCCGGTGTTCCTTGGCCAAGAAGATGGCGTGTTCGGAGAAGTAAGCGTACGGCGAGTATTGGAAGCCCCAGGTCTCGCCACCCAGCGTCATCCGGATGATCCGGTGATTACTGCGGGCAGGATAACCCAAGCGCCCTTCGTACCCTTCGTTGGTCATGCATAATTGGTCCAACGGATAGCTGGTACTCTTGCTCTTCAAGGCAGCGGCAATCGCCTTGGGGTCCTTTTCTGGCTTGGACAGGTTGATGGTGATTTCAAGTTCGCCAGCAGGTGTCTGGGCAGGAAAGACCACGTTTTTGGCAATATTGCGCGTCTTAATGTAATTATTGGCCTGACTCAACTGGTAGAACCAGTCGGTCGCCTTGCTGGGACTTGATTGATACCGGTCCCAGAAGCCCCGGTTCACGGCGGATGGCAGTGGCGTCATGAAGTTCATCAAGTCGGCTTCCAAGATTTCCTTGGGACTTGGGGCGTCTTCAATCTTGCCATTGGCAATCGCCGTGTCGATCATGGCGTTGACTAGATCAATGGGTTCACCGGAAGCCGCCGCGCGGGCCACACCATCGCCAATCAAGGCAAAGATGCGGTTGGTGACGTACTGCCGGTCCAGCTCCGTGTATGGTGCTGGGGAGGCAACGACGTGATCAATGAAAGTTTGAATTGTGTCTTTAGCCATTTTTACTTCGTCTCCCGATCGTTGTAGCCTTGTGGATGCGTTTGCTTCCAGTTCCAGGCCGTGCGAATAATGTCTTCCACGTTGTCGAATTGTGGTTGCCAGTTCAAGACTTCACGGGCCTTGTCACTAGCGGCAATCAACGTGCTTGGATCACCAGCACGCCGTGGGGCCATCTTGGCAGGGATTTCCTTGCCCGTGACCTTACGAGCGGCTTCCAGCATTTCCTTGTTGGAGAACCCAGTTGAAGAACCAAGATTGAAGGCATCACTGTCGTGACCGGCCTTCAGGTATTCCAAGGCTAAAATGTGAGCATCGGCTAAGTCAACGACGTGCACGTAGTCACGAACGTTGGTTCCGTCTTTGGTTGGGTAATCATCACCGAAGATCGACAATTCCTTGCGTTCGCCAGCAGCGACTTGCAAGATAATTGGGACCAGGTGGGTTTCAGGATGGTGGTCTTCACCAATGCTCCCGTCTTCCTTCGCACCGGCAACGTTGAAGTAGCGTAACGCCACAAACTTGATGCCGTAAGCTTGGTCGGACCAGTGCATGATCTTTTCCATCATTAACTTGCTTTCACCATAAGGGTTGGTTGGAATCTGAGGATCCGTTTCCTTGATGGGAATCTGCTTGGGTTCACCGTAAGTCGCGGCCGTCGATGAGAAGACGATGCGCTTAACGTTGTGCTTGTTCATGACTTCCAGCAGAGAAACCATGCCGGCCGTATTGTTGTCGAAGTACTTCAATGGCTTTTCCATGGATTCTGGGACCACGGAGAAGGCAGCGAAGTGAATAACCCCTTCGATATCTTCTTTATCAAAGACGTCGTTCAAGAATTTTTGATCCCGGACGTCGCCTTCGTAGAAACGGGCCTTCTTGTTGACTGCGGCCCGGTGTCCTGTGACCAAGTTGTCGACAACGGCAACATCGTAACCCTTTTGTACCAAACGATCTACGGCGTGAGAACCGATATAACCGGCACCACCTAAGACTAAAACTGTCATTGATCAATTCCTCCTCAATTATGTAACATCACGAATCGCTTACGCACGACCCGCAATGTAAGTCTAAACTTATTGCTTATTTGTGTTAAGGTGTTTCGACCGGCCAATTGGCTGGCTGAAACGTGCCACTACCGGGCGGCCGGTTCCGTTTAACCCCACTAAGCCCGAAATCCAAAACCAGAATTTCTGACTTAGTGACGTTAATGCTCGCCGGCTAACCGCCCTTCGTACCACTCTTTTACTTCGTTAATTCCTTAGGGCCGTCCGCAATTTCTGCAACGTAGAATTCAGCCTTGTGGCCGATGGTATCTTCGTAGACCTTACCGACCTTTGCTTCAAAGTCCTCGACGTTTTCCTTCTTGACGATGGCAATCGCACAGCCACCGAAGCCGGCACCAGTCATCCGGGCACCTAAGACACCAGGTTGCTTCCAAGCGGTTTCAACTAACGTATCCAGTTCCTTACCCGTAACGGCAAAGTCATAGTTCAGGGAAATGTGAGAAGCGTTAACCAAGTGGCCAAAGGTTTCCAGGTCGTTGTCTTGTAATGCCTTGAAGGCCTTCAACGTCCGTTGGTTTTCGAAGACGGCGTGACGGGCCCGCTTGATCAAGGTTTCGTCGTTGATCAAGTAAGCGTTTTGATCGAATTGGTCTTCGTTCAAGTCACCCAAGGTCTTGATGTCCAACTTCGTTTGCAGACGACGTAAGGCTTCTTCACATTGGGCCCGACGTTCGTTGTACTTGGAGTCGGTCAATTCCCGGCGCTTCTTGGTGTTCATGATGACGACCACGTTGTCGCCCAATTCTAGGGGTGCGTATTCGTAATCCATGGTGTTAGTGTCGAGCAAGATGGCTTGATCCTTCTTACCCATGCCAATCGCAAATTGGTCCATGATCCCGGTGTTCAAACCGAAGTAATCATTTTCAACTTGTTGGCCAACCTTAACCATTTCAACTTCATCCAACTTCATCCCGTAAGCGGCGTGAAGAATTTCGCCCATCAACATTTCCATCGAAGCGGATGAGGATAAGCCGGATGCATCTGGCAGGTTCCCATGAACGAAGAGGTCAAAGCCATGGTCGATGGTTAAGTTCTGCTTAGCCAGCTCGAACAACATCCCCTTGAGGTAGTTGGCCCAGTTGTCAGCCTTGTCAAATTCCAAATTGTCCAATGAGAACGTCAACATCCCGGCGTCCGGCACGTTAGCCGAGTAAACACGGAATTGCTTGTCATCACGCGCTGAGTAAGCGGCGTAAGTTCCCATGCTGATGGCAGCTGGGAAGACGTGACCACCGTTGAAGTCGGTGTATTCACCGATCAGGTTGATCCGGCCGGGGGAGAAGAACACCCGTTGTGGTGCGACATCAAATTTTTCTTGGTATTCAGTTGCTAAGCTGGCGAAATCCATGGCGATTAACTCCTTAATAAATTTTTAGTAAAACTTTACTGTAATTATCATAGTCGTTTGACACGACATTGTCAACGATTTTGTGAAGCGCTTTCTTGTAGACCAGTTCTAGCATCCAAGCACCCCACCCTACACAAAAGCCCCAGGCATTTATCCTGAGGCCCAATTTTAATTAGTTAGCGGAATCAGCTTTTTCTTCGGCTTCTTCTTCAACCTTTTCAGTTTCCAACTTGCTTTCCAACTTCTTAACGATTTCCGCGTGCTTCTTTTCGGACAAGGTCACCTTGAATTGGTAGATCAAAGCGGCAACGACCAACAAGATCATTGGCATGTAGAAGATGAATGAGTGGAAAATAAACATACCGTGGCTGGTAATGTCACTAGGCTTAGCGTTACCAGTCATGCCCGCGTGAACGGCGGCGATAACGACGATCCCAGTGGAGAAGGCACCGGCTAATTTATCAATCAAAGGCCGAACTGACAGCGTCACGGATTCGTTCCGCGTGCCGTTCTTCCATTGCCCGTATTCCACACTGTCAGTGATGGTCATCAAGGCGGCCAAGAAGATCATTGGGTATGGGAAGAAGAAGATCGCATCAGCGATATACATCATGATGGCACTATCACCGGCGAAGTTAAACAGAATGTAGCCGACTAACATCATGCAGATACCGCCGACGTAAACCCCACGCCGCGTAATCTTAGCAACGATGATTGGGAACAGTGGTACAGAAATGATCCCGAGAATGGCGGTAACCACCCCGATAACACTGTAAGCCGCCGCGTTACCGATGACGTAACGGAAGTAGTAAATCAACAGCGAGTTCGTAACCACGTAGCTCAAGGCAAACAGTAAGTAAGATAGCCCTAACCACATCAATTGGTCATTTTCACCGATAACCTTGAAGACATCGCGGAACCGGGTCCGTTCAGTGTTTTCACGAATCAAGTTCTTGGTTTCTTTGGTACCAAAGAAGGTAGCCAAAGCCCCTAACAGAGAAACTAACCCGATAACGGTCGCAAACCCTAACCAACCGGCACGGGTCTGGGTACTGCCGTGCGTACCAGAGAATTGTTGTGAGAAGTAGATAACCAATGGGGTAACCACGATGATGACCCCTTGAGAACCTAAGGTAGAACCGAAACGACCAACTGTCCCAAACCGGTTACGAACCTTGGTATCAACACTCAAGGCAGGCAACATGGACCAGAACGAAATATCTTTGAATGAATAGAAGATATCCATGATGACGAAGACGATCCCGAATACCAGGAAGTAAAGCGAGGCGTTGGAGTCCGCTAAACCAAACAGACTAGAGAACATCAGAATCAAGCCGACGGAACTGACAATGGCCCCGGCCAGTAACCATGGCTTGAACTTCCCCATCTTGGTGTCGGTGTTATCGACCATCCCACCAATCATCGGGTCAAACGCGATTTCAATCAACCGAATGACAACAACCATCGTAGTAACGATCCCGGCCTCAGCCGCTGAACCTTTACCGACAAACAAGGCACTGGTAACAAAAATAGCAAAATAAGTATTAAGTGTTGCGTAGAAGGCATCGTGTCCGAATGCCCCTAAAGCATATGAGAGATATTGCTTAATCATTGTGTTCTTCCACACCTTTCAACGGGAATCTTAGCTAACAAGTAACGGCCACCAGTAAGGACTAGTGATACCGGCGTTCAATAATCTTAGAGAGAACGTCTTCCCGTTGTTGGGCCTTGGCCATATCAAACTGGGATTCTTCCAGCTTGTTGAAGTCTTGCGCCAGTAACGTGGCTTCCAAATAAAGGGTCAGTTGCCGTTTGATGTACAACTTGTTCTCCTCATCGGGATATTGCGCGTTACCACCCAAAACAGCCGCAGCGAACTCAGCGGGGTCTAACGTAATCTTGTCATTCTTAGCCATTTTGAAACACCTCTGATTTCTAAAATAGAATAATAAATTCGGTAAAATCGCACTTAACTTTAACTAAAATGTAAGCGCTTTACAGTCATTATTCTAAGGACCTATCCGGATAAATGCAACCTTTTTCATTGTGAAAAATATTCTAAATATCTCGTAGCAACGCAACTGTAAGCGATTGCAACCGGTTGCTTTTTCTTGATAAAAAATTTAGTAAAGGTTGCAATAAAATGCGAAGATTCAGCTTTTTGCCGTTATTGCGCGACCCCACCCGCATGAAAATCACTGAAAGACAACAAAAAAGCAGCCAACGACAAGGTCCACGTTGGCTGCAATCAAGCATTATGAATTTATTTGACGGAATCGACGTACTGCTTCAACGCTGTTTCGTAACTGGCTAACCGCTTTTGGGCTGCGGCGTCCGTTTGGTCACTGGTCCCGATGTAGAATTTGACCTTGGGTTCAGTCCCAGATGGCCGGATGCAGATCCAGGTGCCGTCACTTAGCCAGTACTTCAAGACGTTGGATTGTGGCAGATCAATCGTGCTGGTCGTGCCATCAGCCTCAGTCTTGGTGCTGGTCGAGAAATCTTCGACCGTTTCAATCTGGCTGTCAGCAAAGGACTTAGGCGCGTTCTCACGGAATTCGCTCATCAGGTGGGCCATTTGGTCAGCGCCATCGACACCAGGGAATTCCTCAAACGTGGTCTTTTCGGCAAAGTAGCCGTAGGTCGCGTAGAGTTCTTCGATGCCGTCGTACAGGGTCATCCCGCGTTGCTTGTAGTCCGCCGCCACTTCGGCCAACAGGACCGTTGACTGAATGGCATCCTTGTCACGGACGAATGGCTTGATCAGGTAGCCGTAGCTTTCCTCGAAGCCAAACAGGAAGGTGTGGTCGCCGGACGTTTCGTACTCGTGAATCTGTTCGGCGATAAACTTGAAGCCGGTCAAGACGTTCTTCATTTCTACGCCATAGGCCGCCGCAATCTTAGTCGCCAGTTCGGTCGACACGATGGACTTGACCACGCGACTGTTAGCCGGCAATTGGCCAGCTTGCTTGCGGGCCTTTAAAATGTAGGCCAGCAAGATCGAGGCAATCTGGTTCCCCGTCAATAGTTGGTACTCGCCATCAGGTTGACGCACGGCGGCACCCAGCCGGTCAGCGTCAGGGTCAGTGGCAACTAGCAGGTCAGCGCCCTCTTTCTTCCCCAAGGCAATCGCCATGTCAAAGGCCTGAGCGAACTCAGGGTTCGGGAACGGCACCGTTGGAAATTCCGGATCGGCGATGGCTTGTTCGGGCACCATGGTAAAGTTCTGGAAGCCAGCCCCCCGTAAGGCCCGTTCGCCGATGACTTTCCCGGTCCCGTGCAGTGGCGTGTAGATCAGCTTCATGGTCTTCCCCACGGACTTGACCAAGTCATGGTTGATGGTGACGCTCTCAACATTTTGCAAATAAGGTTGGTCGACGTTTTCACCAATGATCTGGAGCGTCTTGTCCGCACGTAAAGCCTGTTCGTCGGCCACGGCAATGGCGAAGACGTCCTTCGCTGACCGCACGAAATCCGTGATCATGTCAGAGGCCTTCGGTGGCATTTGCCCGCCATCGGGCCCGTAGATCTTGAACCCATTGTATTGCTTCGGGTTGTGGCTGGCCGTGATCATGATGCCCATGGCCGTGTGCAGGTGCCGCACGGCAAAGGACAATTCAGGCGTGGGCCGCATGTCGTCGAAGACAAAGCTCGGAATGTGGTGGGCACCCAAGACGTGAGCCGCCTCGTGGGCAAATTCCCGAGAGTGGTACCGCGAATCAAAACTGATGGCCACCCCTTGTTGCTTGGTCGCGTCATCCAAGGTGTCCAAATAGCGGGCCACCCCTTCGGTCGCTTGACGGACAGTGTAGACGTTCATTTGCCCGATTCCTGGGCCCACGACACCACGCATCCCCGCGGTCCCAAAGCTCATTGGCGCACTAAAGGCTGCCTTCTTGGCGCTATCGTCATTGGCGATGGCATCCAAGTCATGCTTAATGTAAGGAATCATCGTTGGTTGTTGTTGCCAAACTTGATAATTATCTTGCCAACTCATTGTTCAATCTCTCCTTGTTTTTTTAATGTTCATTGATAATAAATTGTGGAAACCAGTCGCCTGCGGCTGTCAGGGGTTCCGCCTGCTATGGGGGACACCTTCAGCCAAAGTGCGGGCTTCCGGTTCGCTTTGAAGCCTGACAAAGCCCGCCAGTCTCCAAAGCCGCCCCACGCTGTAGGCTGAGACAAAACCTCAGCCAACACCGTCGACACAGCTGGCTCCACCCCTGACCTCCTCCGGCTCAAGTTATCGTTTTCCCATTGAAGTAACCTGAGCCCAACGACCATCAAAGGCCAAAATGAGACCCAAGGCAGAGCAGCCACACCTAATCATAGCATGCTCCCAGCCAATGCCAACTCATAAGTAGCCACGAGGGCCAAATAGTTAAGCCACCACCATCCAGCCCTCACTACTCAGCAGATCAAGCCAGCATCACCCACGAAGCAGCGGACCACTATTGTAAATGACATACACTAGTCTGAGCTGCTGGTGGGTAGGTGCGGATGCCTGTGTCGTGTTTCTTAGGTCGGGTGATTTCCCCGGCCTTAGAAACAGGGACGTCTTGAAGACTCACGGGTTTAGTGAGGCTTCAAGCGCCTCGGAAGACCGCTTTTCGGCTTCCGGGGTTGCCCCACAGGGTGGAGCTACCTGGCCGCCGAAGCGGTAATTCGCGACTAGCCGTTATTTACGCACGTATTGGTAGCTGATGAAGTGGGTGACGGGTTGGTTGGCAGGTAAGATGACGTCGCCGAAGTCGGCATGGTGAATCGCATCCGGTAAGGTCTGTGCTTCCATCGCCAACGCATTGTAATCCCGTGCATCGGCCCGCTTAGCATCCGTTGGGTTGGCCGTGAAGACCACTAACCCATTGCGGTCAGAGAAGACTTGGACTTCGCGGTGACCGGCTTCATCGCCGACCGTGGCGATTGGCGTATCCTTGCTAGGTTCCACGACAAAGGCATCATCGTATTCGACCTGACCCGTTTGATGCAACTGGTCCAAGCCATCCTTGATGGTCCGTGGCTTACTGAAGTCGTAACCGGTGCCGGCCGTCTTGGCCATTTCACCAGTGGGGATCTTTTCGCTGTTCAAGACCAATCGCTTGTCACCAGACAGCTTCAGCCATTGATCATCCAGGCTGTGTTGGCCGTCGGTGACGTTAAAGTAGGTGTGAATCGTTGGGTTGAACAACGTAGCGGCATCACTCTTGGCGTCAAAGGTGATGTCCAAACGGTTTTCTTCCGTCAAGGTATACGTGATGGTCGTGTCCATGGTGCCAGGGTACTTGTCGTCGGCTTCCGTAGACGTATGGGTCAAGACCACGCTGGCCGTGTCGGCCGTTTGCTTCGTCGTGGCGTCCCAGTTGGCAAAGGTAAAGCCGTGTGGGCCACCGTGACTGGCGTTAGGCTTTTCATTTTGGTCGAGGTGAACGGTCTTGCCGTCGAGGTCAAATTGTGCACCGGCGATTCGGCCAGCGACACGGCCTAAGGCTTGGCATAAGTAATACGGGTTGTGATCGTAACCCTTTAAGTCAGGCAGGTTCACGATCAGTTGGTGCGTCTGGCCATCTTCAACTACGCTAAATTCTTGCAAGGTGGCGCCCCAAGTCAGGATGGCCACGCGGGTCCCCTGTTGGTTGGTCAGTAAGTATTTCGTGACTTCTTGCTGGTTCAAAGTCCCAGCGACACTCTTCGTAATTTCCATAAATGTTGCACCTCCATAATAGAATCCGCTTTCATTGTAACCTAACTGCGGCGTGAGCACCAACATTTTTACTAAATTTTTCTAGAACTTTTACCAATCGCCATGCCTGGCAAGAATCCATTTTATTCCCGCCAGGCATGACGGATATTCAACAATGATAAATTTTCACTGGACTTATCAATTGATTATTCGCTATACTGGCCTCAATCGTGCAAGACTACACAAAAAGTGCTCGCTAAGGAGGAAATATTTATGCCATCTACAACTGCTGCCGCCGAGAAACTGCTCTTACAAATGGTCGACAACTACACGGAACGGGAAATCAGTCCCTACGATATGTCTATGGACGCTGCACAAGACTTCCCAGAAGGGTTTATCACCAAGTTGACTGAAACCGGTTTCTTAGGCATCATGCTACCCCAAGAATTCGGTGGTGCCGGCTTTGGTCCTGAAGTCACCGCCACGGTGCTCAACCATATTGCGCGGGGCAATGCTAGTACGGCAGTGACCCTCGAAGGGCATTTTAAAACGATCGATCAGATTCTGAAATTCGGGACGCCGGCCTTGCAACAACAATTGTTGCCCAGCGCGACCGACCGGATCTTTGCCTTTTCCATGACCGAAGCTTCCGGTGGGTCCAACCCCATGGGAATCAGTTCCACCGCTACTCGTGAAGGAAATCACTGGGTCTTGAACGGCGATAAAATTATGATCACGAATGGTGGCTTGGCCCAGGTCTACTGTGTCCTGGTCAAGACTGCCCCCCAAGAATTATCCGTCTTCGTCGTGGACCAAGACATGCCTGGCTTTTCATTTGGCAAACGCGAAGACTTCATCGGTCTGCGCGGTACGCCCGTTGGTGAAATCGTGATGGATCACATCATTGTCGACGATGACCACCTACTCGGTAAGGTCGGCGATGGCGGTCTCATTGGCGACTCTGCCCATGACGACGCTCGGATCCTGATGGGTGCCGTTCTGACCGGTATCATGGAACACGAATTGAAGATTGCCACCGACTACGCCAAGGAACGTAAGGCCGGCAACACACCGTTGACCGACCTGCAAGTCACCCACCGCAAAGTGGCTGACATTGCCCTGCGTAAGGAAACGACCAAGCTGTTGTATCAACGGGCCGCTCAACTCAAGGCCGCTGGTCAACCGTACAGCGAAGAAGCCGCGATGGCCAAGGCCCACGGTTCTAGGGCCGCCGTTAGCGCCGGTGACGACGCACTCCAAATTCTCGCCGGTTATGGCTACAGCCGTGAATACCCGGTCGAACACCTGATCCGCGACGCGCGGGCCATGGAGATTGCTGAAGGGACCGTCGAAAAGATGCGTTCCGCCATTGCCACCGCTGAATTTAACAAATAGGAGGTTCCCCATGAAAATTGTGGTTTGTATCAAACAAGTCCCAGAAACCAACGACGTTACGATCGACCCGGTCACCCATAACTTGGACCGGCGCGGTCTGGCGGGCGTGATGAATCCCTTTGACAAGAACGCCATCGAACTGGCCTTGACCCTAAAGGACAGCCGTGACGACGTGCAAGTCGCCCTACTGACGATGGGTCCCGACGATTACGCGGAATCCCTACGTGAAGGCATGGCCATGGGGGCCGATGAAGGCTACCTCTTGTCTGACCGGGCCTTTGCCGGTGCCGATACTTTGGCCACCGGCTACGTGATTGCCCAAGCCTTGAAAAAAATTGACGATGCCGACTTGATTTTATTTGGTCGCCAAGCCGTCGATGCCGATACCGGTCAAGTGGGTCCCATCGTCGCCGAATTTCTCCAACAACCGCAAATCACCTACGCGGCGAGCCTGCGTCTCAGCGGTGCCAACGAAGTCACGGCTGAACGCTTGTTAGAAGACACCAAGCAAACGTTGGTCGCCCAACTCCCCGCTGTTGTCAGTGTCCGTAGCGAGCTCAACACCCCACGCTACCCCACGCCGCGCAACATTCAGTTGAGCTTTGATAAGCCCCTGACCATTTGGCACCATGACGACTTGGACCTCTACGATTCACGGTTGGGCCAAGCCGGCTCACCGACCATCGTCACCAAGGTCTACGCGCCAGAACCCGTCAAGCGGGAACTGACCCCACTGACCGGGACGCCAAGCGAGGCGGCCAGTCAACTGATCACGGCTCTGAAGAACCGGCAATTAATCTAAGGAGGAAGCTGCTATGTCAAAACCAGAATTATGGGTCATTGCGGAACGCCGCTTAGATCACGTGGAATCCACGACCCAACAATTGATTACTAAGGCCAAAGGATTAGCCGGCGACCATTTCAGCGTCGTCACGATTTTACTGGAAGCCACGACCGACCATTTGGAAGACGAACTCAGCGCTTACGGTCCGGATGAAATTCGGATTGCTCGCGATGACCGCTTCCCAACCGCCACAGATGCCGAACTCGCCGATGCCCTCAAGCAGTTGGTCGACCAATACCAGCCCAACTCGATTCTCTTCGGTGCCACCATCACCGGCCGCTCCATCGCCCCACGGCTCCAGGCCAAGCTCCAGACCGGTTTAACGGCCGATTGTCTGGACCTGCGTTTCGATGACGAGACCTTAGTCGCCACCAAGCCGTCTTACGGGGACAACATCATGTGTGAGATCATCTGCCCTGACCACCGGCCACAAATGGCCACGGTCCGGCCCAACACCTTTGTGGCGGCACCCGCTGCTGGTGCGGCGACCGTGACGGACAGCCCTGTGACCTTCCATCCGGTTAGCCGGCTTCACGTCACGGCGGCAACACCGGTAGTCAATACCGCCACCACGGTCGGCGATGCCAGTCGCGTTGTGGCCTTAGGTCGAGGCGCAGCTAGTGCCGCCACCGTTGACAGCGCTACAAAATTGGCGGAAAAGCTCGGCGGTCGTATCGGCGTTTCCCGACCACTGACTGACCAGGACCGCTTCACTCACGACGATCAAATCGGCCAAAGTGGAAACACCATCCATCCCGAACTGATCGTTAACTTCGGGATTAGCGGTGCCGTGCAGTACTTGGTTGGCATGCAAGATTCCCAGACCATCGTCGCGGTCAACGCCGACGAGAATGCGCCAATCTTTGACGTGGCGGATTATGGCTACGTCGGCGATGCCCAGGCATTCATGACGGCCTTGCTGGCACAGTTTAACTAAGCTTCAAATTCGTTGGCGAAACCAGACGCCTGCGTCAGCTAGGGGTTCCACCTGCTATGGGGACCACCTGCAGCCCCAGAAACGGGCTTACGGTTCGCTTCAAAGCCTCGCAAAAAACGCGAGTCTCTGAAGTCGTCCCGCCCAGTAACCTGGCAAAAAACGCCAGCTAACTGGGCCGACACAGCTGGTTCCACCCCTAGCTGACTCCGGCGAGACTTAGTGCCTATCATGATGGTCCGGTATCCAGCAGGTCATCAAGATTTCAAATTCTAATAACATTTAAAACGGTAGACGAACGAGCCCAGTGGCTTATTCGTCTACCGTTTTTTCGTGATCCTGGCTCATTGCTTCCCGGAATCAGGAACCAATAAATTCCCAATCACAAGCAATGGTGCGGCTAAAAATACCAGCGCCGCTTTTATGACATACCGAACAGTTCGCGAGCCTGACGCTTCGGTTCGCTGGTCTGATTGGGTTGCGACCTCGCGCTGCCACCGTTGCACCCTGTCAGCGGCCCACGGAAATGCCAAGTAGCTGCAGACCAAGTACCAAGAAACTTCATTCCAGGCAAATAGCCCGCGACTCAAGACAAGCCGTCCCGTCACCCACAAGGATACGGCTAACCAGGGTAACGCCCGCGCATCCCAGACCAGATAGCGCGTCAACCGATTCGTGTTTCGCAACGCCCTCACCTTCTTAGATACCTTCAGCATAGTCCCACTTGCTTGCATTACCAGCATTCTGAAATGGTCAGCGAGCGTTCGTTTAGTCAAAATAATAATAGTGGATTAGTGATTTAGGGGCATATTTGTTTAACACATCTTGGCCAACTTTAAATAGCCAACGCGTGCTGAATCGCGGCCGCTCTCATTCAACGAAAAAGAGCCCGGGAACAGCTCCCAGACTCATGGTAAACCTTACATTTTCAACAATACTTGCAACAATTCCCGCGCCGATTCATTCAGCTTGTCTTGGGACTTGTCATTGCCCAGATGGGTAAAGATTTCGCCCACGTAGACGTCGTCGTGGAACAGCTGGTCAAAGACCGCGTCGATCACGGGCTGGGTTGCGGCTTGTTCCTGAACGGGGCCGAATGGATTGGCGAAGAACGTTGTGCTCATCCCCACTTCATCCGTGGTGCCCAGGGCCTTACGTTTACCAGCCACGAAGGTCGCCTTAGCCGATGCTTGGTCCTCGAACCGATGAATGCCGATAGCGTCATCGTAGTTGTTCGCGTAGACCCACATGTCGATTTCGTGGTGCGCCACGATCCGCGGCCAGGTGTTGGCCGGGATGATGACCCGCGCGTTCTTTTGTTCAGGGTTCATGTACACCCCACGGTCCATGTTGTTGAAGGCCACTTCGCTGCTCAGGTCATCCAAACGGACAAAAGCCCCAGTCTCCGTGCCTTGCGCGTAGAGCTTGCCGTCAGCCAGCGTGAAACTCCCCATATCATCGAAAATCGTTTCGATGTTGACAATCTCTTCGTCGGCCACGTTTTGCAGCGCCTCGATGGATTCGGACTTGCCGGCCCCGGAATCGCCGAAGAAGACCACCGTCTTGGTTTTCCCGTTGGCAAAGGTGATCTTGACCATCGACCCGTGGATTGGCAGCTTCTTTTCGGCAATCATGTGGAGGTTGTGCAGCGTCAGACACATCTTCTTCATGTAGCCGAAGTAAGTCGTCTGGTCGTTGTACGGCACTTGACCGACGTAGATGCCATTGGCGGCGTCGTAGAAATAATGGCCGTTTTCCGGCTGGTCGTCACTGGCCACACCGGGAGTCCCAAATAACAGGACCAGGTCCGGCTTTTGCCCAACGATTTCCTTACTGTCGGCAAGCTGGAACAAGTTGGCCAGCGCAATCCCGGAGGCCAAATAATCCCGGTGGAAGTAAATGTACGCCAGGCTCTCGCCAATCTTAGCGGGGTAACAGAACCAATCATCCTCGGTCCCCTGGAAATTCTCCAGCGGGTTGACCTTCGTCGCGGTGAACAGGCCCTTACGCTTGTTGCTCTTGGTGTGCAGCATCATTGGTGGCCGTAGCATCAACCGATTGATGAAACGAATATTTTTGAGCTTTTCGTAGCCGGCGGGTTCTGGCCACTGAATCTGTTCTAGCAAGACACACGCACTGGACCCAGCGCTAATTTGCCGGTAAACGTGGTTGGCGTGTCCTTGTAGTTTTTCTTCAATCGTCCGGTACAGGCGAATGACCAAGTCATTGAATCGTTGGTCGATCGTCATAAATTCACTGCTGACCACGTCGTTTTGCCGGACCGTCATCGTGGCGACCCGCAGATACGTCCGGTAGTACGAGTACAGGTCTTCGATGCTGGCCAGAATCTCGGCCGCCGGGAAGTGACTGTAGGCGTCTGGGTGGTCGGTCAAGATGGCTTTGACTGTGTTCAAATACGTTTCCGGTGAGACCAGGTTAAATGTGGCGGCCGGATCTGCGTCAGCCGGCACCTTATCGCGTTGTTCATCCAAGAACAACCGGACGAAGCTGGCCAGCTCCTGACTGTTGACCAAATCAAAAATACTGGTAATGAAGCGGGCGTTATAGTTCAGCACCGCCACACTCCGGTCTGGGTTCGCGTAAAACGCGGCTAAATCAATCGGTTTTGGTGTTTGCATGCAAAAACCCCTTTCAAATTATGTAAACCTATCGGTGCTGGCAAAATATAATCGTTGGCTAAGTCATGCCTGCGGCTGCCAGGGATTCCACCTGCTATGGGGAACGCCTGCAGCCCAAGCACGGGCTTCCGGCTCGCTTGAAAGCCTCGCTAAAACCACGAGTCTCCCAAGTCGTCCCACACACTAAGCTGACAAAGGACGTCAGCTAACTGTGTCGTCACAGCTGGTTCCATCCCTGGCCTCCTCCGGCGTATACGACTAATATTAACAGATGTTGACCTTAATACATTATTCTAGCGTAATTTTACGCCAGTGGGAAGCAACTTCATTAGAATCAACTTGTATCTTAAACTCATTAGCCCAGCGTACTGCTATGATTGCTGCATGAAGTTGGCCGCACTTTGATTCGCCTCGCCGCACACCAACCTCTCTCTAGCGAACGAAGACGGCCAGTTTCCCACCACATCACGGTCATCCCCTACTTTTGCCCCGCCGCCTGAAACACCCGAAACAGCTGGCGTAAGGTCTCGTATTGCGGATTATCCGCACGGTACATGGCGTAAATGACCCGTAAGTCTTCGGGCACATCGACCGGGATCTTGACCACGTCGAACGCTTCCAGATACAGCGTGTCCGCAACCAACCCGACCGCCGAGCCAGATTGGACCATCCCCGCAATCGAGATCTCATCCGGATAGGCCGCATCGACCTGGAGCTGATCAGCCACGCCCTGCCGGTGCAAGGTGCGCTGAACCTTTTGCCCGATCAATAGGTCTGGCGTATAGGTCAACACTGGATACTCCGCCAGGTCCGCTAAGGCCAACCGTTTCTTGGCGGCCAGCGGGTGGTCGGGGGCCACGATGACGATGAAGGCTTGCTTGAGCAGTGGCTGATACAGTACGCCCGCTGCCCGGCTGTCCGTGGCGGCGATGCCCAAGTCGTATTGCTTAGCCGCCAGCCCCGTCTGGATTTTTTCGGTGGTCACACTGTGGAGCTCAAAGCGGACTTGTTGGGTGTGGGCCTGTTCAAATTGATGCAAGACTCGCGGCAAATAGGTCCCAATCACCGTGGGGATGCAGCCGACCCGCAGCGTTACCGGCTGTGTAGCGTGGGCCGCCTGAATGCGCGCCACCCCGTCGTCCAGTGTTTGTAGGCTCTGCTGGACCACCTGTAGGAGCTGGTTACCTGTGGCGGTTAGCACAATGTGGCGTCCCTGTTTGACAAATAAGGGCAAATCCAACTCGTCTTCTAGCTTATGAATCGCGGTCGTCAAGCTCGGTTGACTGACGCGTAACTCTTGGGCCGCTTGGGTGTAGTTCTCCAGCCGTCCAACACATTCAAAGTAACGTAATTGATTTAGATTCATCTTCGTCCCTCTGTTCTATATTTCACAATCTATAGTCATAGACTATGAATCGTTGACCAATCAGTAGTGGTATTTTCCTCTCCTCAACCTTAACATAAAGGGCGTAGAAAACGTTTTCTAATTCGAACTTATTCATCCATATTCTATTCAAGGCGGTGTTCTATCATGGAAGCAACTCACACAACTCCAGTATCCGGCCACCGACGGCTCATCTTTACCGCGGCCTTTATCATCATCTTCTGCTGTTCCGCATCCGCAGCCTTTTCCGTTTTCGCCGACACCCTGGTGAAAGCCACCAGCGCCACGGCCTCACAAGTGGCGCTGACCCTGACGATCTATCAATTCTTCATGGCAGCCTTCGGAATCCTGTCCGGTCGCATCATTGACCACTCCTCGCCCAAGAAACTGATGTACGTCGGCGGGTTCATCTTCGGGCTTGGCTGGTTCCTCGGGGCCTTCGCCCACAACATTTGGTTCCTATACTTCTCCATCGGGATCCTCGCCGGTAGTGGGAACGGCCTGCTGTACAACCCGTCTCTCCTGACGACGTTGAAATGGTTCCCCGAAAAACGCGGGACGATTTCCGGTCTGTTGCTAGGGGCCGCCTCACTCGGGCCGCTGGTCTTAGCGAAGGCTGGCGCTTGGCTCTGTGATACCATGGGCGCCAACGGCTTGATGCCGATTGGGATTGCCTACTTGGCCCTGATCTGGTTGGTCGGCTGGTTAATGGCTTCTCCCGAAACGCCCACGCAAGACACGGATCAACCCGCCCCAGCCACGACGGGCAAGTCACCAAAGCAAATGATGTGGTCCTTAAACTTCTGGCTCTTGCTCCTACTCTTTGCGATTGCCTGCACGGCCGGCATCATGTTGATCGGATCGCTGTCCTCCATCGCTCAGATTCAGCTCCAACTGACCCCTATCGTGGCGGCAAACTTCGTGGTCGTCAACACCCTGGCGAACTTCTTCGGCCGGATGATCACGGGTCGGGCCGTCGATAAATTAGGTGAGACGCGCACCCTGCTGGTCATCTTGTGCCTGACCATCATCGGCTTGGCTGGTCTGCGCTTTGCCACCAACATTACCATCTTCACCATCTTCTTGATCATCTTGGGCGCATCCTTTGGTGGCGTACTGGTCGTCTTCCCAACCTTAACCGGTAAGACGTTTGGCCAAAAATTCTCCGGCACCAACTACGGCATCATGTTCTTCGGTTATGCCATCGGCGCACTGATTGGCCCGCAGATTGCGACGCTCTCGATGAACGCCGGTGCTGGCACCCACGCCTACTACGGTTCTTACCTGGTCGCTATTGGCGTGGCCGTCATCGGGATTCTGATCGACCTGTACCTGATCCACCAAGGCATCGGTAAGCACACGCAACCCGCCACAGACTAGTTCTGGGAATCAACGCGTTCGGTCTACTTTCAAGCTTTTGATGCTAACTGTAAAATCAAAACCAATTATAGAAGGAAGTCATCTTTCATGGAAATCGATGGACATACGAAATTAGTGGGCTTAATCGCCCATCCAGCGGGACATTCGAAGTCTCCTGCCATGCACAATGCGGCCTTTGACCTGGACAATATCAATGCGCGTTTCTTGGCGTTTGACGTTGAACCGGATCAGCTACCCGCCGCCGTTAACGCCCTGCGCGCCTTCAAAATGCTTGGGGCCAGTGTCTCCATGCCATTCAAGCAAGCCGTCATCCCTCTGCTCGACCATCTCGACAAGACGGCGGAATTGGTCGGTGCCGTCAATACCGTGGTCAATCACGATGGCGAGTTGACCGGCTATACCACTGATGGTATTGGCTTCGTGGAAGCACTAAAGGATGACGGCGTGCAGTTGGCCGGTCAAACCATGACGCTAGCCGGTGTCGGTGGTGCTGGGACGCCGATTGCGATTCAAGCGGCGCTCTCCGGCTTAAAGACGCTCAATGTCTTTAACATCAACGACCCATCCGTACAAAACGCTAAGAAGATCGTCCAGATCATCAATGACCAGACTGATTGCCACGCCACCTTCTATCCACTGGAAGACCGCGATCAATTTAAACAAAAAATCAGTGAAAGCGACGTCTACACTGATGCGACCGGCTTGGGGATGGGCAAATTAGTCGACCAGACCTTGGTGGACGATCCCAGTTGGTTCCATCAAGACATGACCGTCTTTGACACCGTCTATGCGCCGAGCGTGACCAAGCTGATGGGCGTGGCCAACCAAGCCCACGTGGCCCACGTCATTAACGGTCAGGGCATGCTCCTGAACCAAGGGGCCGCAGCCTTTAAGTTGTGGACGGGCCAAACGATGCCCTTAAAAGATATGGCACTTTAGAGGAGGAAAAGCACATGGCAGATTGGTTAGGATTAGCAGAAAAAGTTTGTGTCGTCACCGGCGCGGTCGGTGGCATGGGCACTAAGATTTGTGAGGCACTGGTTGGGCAACACGCCACGGTCGTTGCCCTGGATATGGATCAAGACAAGACGGCGGAACTGGTAACCACCCTGATTAACGATTACCATATCGCTGGACTGGCAGTCACCTGTGACGTGACCAAGGAAGCCAGCGTGCAACGCGCCGTTGACCAGGTCAAGGATACCTTTGGTCACGTCGACGTAGTTATTAACACGGCTGGCATTTTAAAGTTCGACCCGTTAGAGGACCTGGATTACGCCACCTGGAAACAGGTTTTAGACGTCAACCTAAACGGCTATTACCTGATCACCCACGAATTCGGCAAGTTGATGATCGCCCAAAAGCACGGCACCTTCGTCCACATCTCGACGGTAGCCAGTGACATCCCCGAGACTTACAGTGGTGCTTACAGTACCAGTAAGGCCGGTGTCAACATGCTCTCTAAGCAGGTGGCCGCAGAATGGGGGATGTTCGGCATTCGCAGTAACGTCCTCGAACCGTGCCTGGTCAAGACACCGATGTCGGCGGCCTTCTACGCTGACCCGGAGGTGGAAAATGGCCGTAAGTCCCTGACCGCCAGCAAGCGCATTGGGACCACGGATGACATCGCTAACGCTATCTTATTCTTAGCCAGCGACCGCTCCAGCTACATCAACGCAACCGGCCTGGCCATTGATGGCGGCTTCAGCGTGATGATGCAAAATCAAATTCCCAAGCCCGGTGGCCGCCGCGGCTTTGCGGAAACCCATTAAGAAAATTGAATCGAAAAATCCCGTTGATGTTGGTGTAAAGCCAGCATTGGCGGGATTTTTTGCGTCATATGGCAGAATTGTCGCAGTAAATTAGCACAAAAGCGGCATTCCCCCAGCGGAAAACGCAATGCTCTCCGGCTTATTATGATAACGTACCAAAGAATCAAGAAAACTTGTACTCACCTTCTAGCAGTGAGTACTCGTCTTCTTAGAAAGGAGAAAATGCATGCATCCGCTTGATTTCACAACTACCAGTCTAGTCTCATTAATTACAGCTGTTGTGTTTACTAGTTACTACGCTATTAGACCGTTACTGCTTGCAAAAATCAAACTCACGCAGCATCACCAGCTCTTACAGGCCCTGAAGGTCACGGAACAATTAGCTAACTTTATTGTTCCTGAATTAGCTGTTATGGCTGAGCTTGATAATGCAGGTCGAAAGGCAGAAGCGATTCGCTTCGTAACTGCTAAGCTCAACGAACAGGGTATCATCGTCAAAGCCGCTACAGTCTCAGCAGCTGTTGAGAATGCTTATCAGCTCTACAAGCACGTCATCAACGGCGATCAGCACAATGCGTAACTTCATCTAAACAAGCATCTCACTGAACCATCTCAGCGGGGTGTTTTTTTGTACCCAAAATTAAGAAAAGAAGGTTAATAATTATGTCTATTGATGTTAGTAACACTCCCGACATGTACAAAGTCTACACGTCCGGCCGCTTTACCTTTAATACCAAGTGTCGGGTCCGCAACACTCCTGATATGAGTGACCCTGGGATTGTCACTTATCAAATCGGTGAATCTGTCAATTACGATAGTAAGGTCAAAAACGGCAATCACTTCTGGCTATCCTACATGAGTAATTCTGGTCAACGCCATTATGTGCCTTATGCCAATACCGATAAGGAAACTTACTTCGGCAGTGATTCTAATCCTGGCAATCCAATTAGACCAGCTAACTCTAATACCTCTGATGGTAACGCAACTGATCATCCCGGACACTTACTGGGAACCTTGACTGACCAAGCCGGCGCAGATGTCGCCGATCAGACACCCGATGGCACCCTTCTGGTGATGAAAGGCTCATTCACTTTTGATGAGCCAGCACGTGGTCGTGACCGTACTAACATGACAACTGCCAACAAAGTCGATCGTTTCTTGTCTAGCCAAACCGTCTATTACAACGCCAAGATCAAAGCTGATGGTCATTACTGGTTCCGGTACATTCACACTAGCGGCGCTACCTATTACGTCCCTTATGCAACAATCGAACCGTTCCGATACTATGGGACCAATCATAATCCTGGTGATCCAGTTCTTACGCAAGATAGTTCTGGCTCAATCAGTACTGGCGGCAGTGACGGTGATTCTGGAGATGTCAATTCCGGAAATACTATCTCAGAAGGCAATCGTCCACAAGGTGGTCAGGATACTGGTTACCCTACCTTTCAGAGTCAAACGACGGACTTCGACATTGCCAACAACTACATGCCAGCTCATGGGAAAGCAACACTGGTAGACAACGGGGCTTGGTCGCGAAACCAACCTTACATGTCAGCTACCAAATTAACGCACTATGCTAAGGGCAGTACCGTAACCTACACTGGCAAGCTTCACTCCGATGGTCGTATCTGGTGCATTGTTAATGGTCAATACTTGCCAATTGGTAAGTTATCGACCCCTATTCACGAACTATTTGGCCCAAAGGATGGGATGAAACATCACCACTCCAAGTTCAGCTACACGGAAGACACCAACGAGCATCAGCCTTGGTCAAATATCTGGCCTTACACTGGCGAAGATGCTAATCGTGATGATCGGCAAAATATGCTACAACACAGTAGCCCACGTCAAGAACTACAACCCACCAGCTATGAATCTCAAGAACTGGCCCGCGTGCATGATGTTGTCCAATCTGTCTCGGCACCTGACGCTGTCACGGTAGGGTTCATTACGGATACCCACTTTAGTAGCTACAATACTCCCGCCACGGCACGAGTCCTTCGTCAAATGAAGACATTTAGTTACTACGCCAAACACTTTGGGATGGATCTCATGGTCCACGGCGGCGATTTAAACGATGGTGTTACTGAAAAGAAGTACGAGATTGAAGACGTCAAGCGTGGCATGGATGCGCTTCGATTAGGACAACGTCCACTCCTGGTAGCGCAAGGAAACCATGATGATAATTCTGGATATGCCCGTGATAAGGATGGGTATTATCCGCGAAACATTATCACCAATACTGAAGTCTATCCCTATCGCCTTGGGTCTTTTGCGCATTTACTTGATACGCGTGGCAATACTGCTAACCGGGCAGCCTATGGTAAATACAAGATTCCAAATAGTAAGGTCAACGTTATCCTACTGGATGGCTTCGATCAGAGTGATTACTACACTACTCCGGTAAAACTTCGCCGACAGTTCCGTCATGGTTGGATGCACTTCAGTGTGCAACAACAGAACTGGTTACGGAGTACCTTAAATGCCATCCCCAATGACGAGTTTGCTTTAGTTGTGACCCACATCATGTTCAAAGGCTTGAAGTTCTCTAAAAAGAATGACTTTGCCGAAGCTCCTCTCGACGGAACTCCTGCCCCTGGTACATTAGAGAGTGAAAATATTCGTAATATTTTAATTGACTACAACAATCGTACGAATAACCTAATTGCAGTCATGGGTGGTCACACGCACCATGACGATTACTCCAATCAATTTGGTATTCACTGGATTGTTTCTGACTGTGCTCTTAGTGACCGAGGAGACGGAAAATCCAACACTCTGTTACACACCAAGGATGAGCAAGCATGGGATACCTTAGTCATTAACACTTCTGAACGCAAACTGCATCGAATCCGGTACGGTCGAGGAAAGAAGAAAAAACAAGCCTATGCATTTTAGCGAGACTCAATCTATTCAATATCTTTACTGCGACTAAATTATCCAGTATGTAGAACGCCCCGGAAAATCTCTCCTTGATTTTCTGAGGCGTTTTCTTAAGCAATTCGTCTAACTAAAATTAGTTGGTGGTACTAAAATCACTTCATACGTCATGGGATGTTCATCTGGATCCCTAAACGAATCATAGTTAATATTACTGTGATCTTTTTCATCGTCTACAAAGTTCAGGCCAATATACCATCCCTCAAACCCCCTTCTCTTTTTCTGAGTTAAACCTGCAGTGTTCATTCGCTCTGTAATCCATTTAATTCTTGACGACATTGGCAGCGTCTCTGTTGATTCAAACTCGCTCCACAAATTCCCAACATGCCAACTTACAATTCCCTTTGTATCAGTCAATCCTTCTTTTTCAAAGCCCTTGAAATCTTCTGGTTTAGTTGAATCCATCATGCTACCGTATGCTGTCATCTGTGACAACCAAAGATTTAACTTAGTTCCGGGAAACAACGCCCACACATGCTTAGCTAGCGCATAATAATCCTGCGTTTCAATTGCGTTTTGATATTCTGCGGTGCTCTTGGCGCTAAAGAGCGTTACCTTCGGATAGGTTTCTGTTGTTTCCGACTCGTTCGTGCTACTTTGCTGACTAGCCATCCCCGCTGTCAAATATCCCCGCCAGATCCAACCACCATGCTGCCCATCTCCACTTTTCACATGGTAGTAAATGGCGGCTGTGTGCTTCTTCTTGTTATACAGCTTCTCGTGGGCGTCTGTGTACCAGGTCACATCTGGTAGATCATCATTGGTACTATACTTGACGCCAAGGTGTTTTGAATACCGCGCGCCTTTCACCGTATGGTAAGCGTGACGTCCCATATGGTGCCGCCACACTAGCCGGACCGAGTTGGCGCGTCTGGCGGAATAGTTACTAGCAGATGCTGTAACAATGCCGCCGAATCCCAGCCCCACGAAGGTACTGCTCAGTAACAGACTCTTGATCAGTGGTCGCATGTGTCTCTCCCCTTCTCCAATTGCCATCAATGACTAACAATGGATTAAGCATACCGCTAAAGCCACATTTAGTCTAGTGCGTATATTATTAATATAGTTATAATTATGCTATAACAAATATAATATTGGACTTACCCTTCCCAGTGGCGTACAGTATTCTCAATACATACGAGGAGGCCGCCCCATGGACGCAGAAACTTTCTGGCAACAATTTAAAGCCACACATCCCGAAGTCACCACTAATCATCACGACACCTATGCGTTTGGTAGTGATGACGTCGATGAATTAGCTCACCTGGTCAAGATTGGTCGCAAGACGGCCACCACTTCGGCGCTCGACCTGTATGAAGTCGACGAACCGCTGCCCTTCGTTGGTGAATACAACGTCATCTTAGATGGTCATGATCAGCCGGTGTGCATCACGCAAACGAAGGTGACCGAGGTCGTTCCCTTTGATCAGGTCACCCAAGAACACGCCTACCACGAAGGTGAAGACGACCGGACCTTAACCAGCTGGCGCCAAGCCCATCGTGACTTTTTCACCGCCGCTTATCAGAAAATGGGCCGGACATTTAACGAGCAGATTCCTTGTTTCTGTGAGGTCTTCGAGCGCGTGGATTAGGGTAACCAAAAAGGAGCGGATCCCGCGTGGGGTTCGTTCCTTTCTATTGACGTATCTATTTTACCAAGCGTTACGCTTTTTGCTTTCGCCCATCGCGCAACATGGCCGCGAAGAGCCAGCCCACCACGGCAACGACCAGGAAGGTGGCAAAGACAGCATGGTAGCCGGCTAAGTCAGCGGCGGCGTGGCCCGCGACCTTGAGGTGATTGGCCGTGACCATCGCGAGAATCAAGGTGGCAACGGCGACCCCGGTCGACCCCAAGATTTGCCGGACGGTCGTGATGACCGCCGTCCCGTGAGAGATTAATTGGTCGGGCAATGAATTGGCACCTAACGTGACCGCCGGCATCATGACGAAGGCGTTGCCCCCTTCAATCAGGGCGGCCGTGAGAATCATCGCGACCAATGACTGTTGACTGTGGACCAAAGTCAGCCACAGCCAGCCCAGTACGATCATGGTCATCCCTGTTAACATGGTGGCCTTGAAGCCAATCTTATCAGCCAATTTCCCAGTCAACGGATTTAACAGGCTCAAAACGACCGCGCCGGGAACCAGTGCCATCCCGGAGGCAAACGGCGAAATGCCCAAGACTTCCTGATAGTACAGTGGGAAGATGATGGTGACGACGATCAAAGCAATGTATGACGCCCCCGTCAACAGGACGGCCAAGTCGAAGTTAAATGTCTTTAAGACCCGCAGATCCAATAATGGTGTCGCCACGTGGAACTGCCGGTAAACGAAGTAAGCGACTGCCAACAAGCTGACCACCAGCAGGCCACCCATGGCCCCCCAGTTCACAGCTGTCTTGCCAATTTGGTTGACGACGTAAAGAATGCCAATGAAACCGACGCTACTGAGCACGGACCAGTAATCCAAGTGAGCCTTGTGTTGTGGCATCACATCTTTGATGGTCTTTAACGCGATCACGAAGACCACGGTGATGATGACCATGAAGACTACGAACAGCCCTTGCCAAGTGGTATAACGCAAGACGATTCCGGAGATGATGGGACCGACCGCTAACGCCGACCCCATGACCAGGCCCGCGAAGCCCATGACACCGCCCCGCTGTGCCTCCGGCGTGATCCGCAACATGACCGTTTGATAGGACGGAAACATGATGCCGACCGCCATGGCCTCCATCACCCGCCCCAGCATCATCAACGGAAAGCTGGTGGCCAAGTAAATGATGAACGTCCCCACATCGAACAATGCCAAGACACTCACGAACAAGACTGGAAAGCGGATGTTATTTAACAACCAGGGGCTGACTGGCATCATGACCACCATCACCAGCATGAAGCCGGTGGTCAGCCACTGCACCGTCGACGCCGGAACGTTAAAGTACTTCATTAACGTTGGGTACGCGGTCGATAGCGATGATTGACTGATGGACATGGTGAACGTCCCCGCTAGCAACGTCCAAATAAAGGCCAGGTGGCTGTAGGGCCGCCCCTGTAAATCGATTGGCTGTTCTGCCATGTAACTCACTCCTCATTCCCACTTTAGAAACATTATCAACTAGTTTCTATCCTAGTCCTTTTCCACGTTGCTGTAAACCAAATGAACGCTAGCTGTTTAACGAAGTTACTTATTGGCTAATCTTTGTTACAATGGGGTTAATCACCGTAACGATTCGTTGCGAACTACGGAAAGAATTGAGGGCAAAACCATGGACTTAGTAGCATATTTAACCGATGAAATTGATTTTCTCACGGAACAAATGGACCGGGCCAAGCAGGAAAAGGACAACGCCATGAATTTCTTATGCGATGCCCGAATTACGGAAGCCAAACGCATCTTAGACCAAGTCAACGCTGGCAAGATTACCAGTCTAAAGGCCTAACCTGTCCGAGCCGAGCGCCAGGGGCGTTGGGCTTTTTTGATTGGTCGCCTTCCTGTGACCAAAAGTTTTGGCCCAGTCATTCGCCGAATGGGGAAAATAGGTGTACATTAGAAGTAGTTAAAAATTTTTAGGAGGTCACACATTGATTACAATTAAATCAGACCGTGAAATTAAAAAAATGGCGGAGTCCGGTGCCGTTTTAGCTGGTGTCCACAAGGGCTTACGGGACATCATCAAACCTGGTATCTCCAGCTGGGAAATCGAACGTTTCGCTAACAAATACATTGAAGAACATGGCGCCACCCCTTCCGAAAAGGGCTTCGAAGGCTACAAATATGCCACCTGCGTTAGCGTGAACGATGAAGTCGCCCATGCCATCCCCCGCAAAGAACTGTTGTTAAAGGAAGGCGACATTGTGGCCGTTGACATGACGGTCAACCTGGATGGCTTTGAAAGTGACTCTTGCTGGACCTACGCGGTTGGTAAGATCAGTCCTGAAGCCCAACACCTGATGGACGTTACCAAGAAGTCCCTTTACCTGGGCATCGACCAAGCCGTTGTCGGTAACCGTATCGGTGATATTGGCCACGCCATCCAAGCCTACACGGAAGGCCAAGAACACATGGGCGATGTCCGTGAACTGATTGGCCACGGTATCCAACCAACCATGCATGAACAACCGAACGTGCCGAACTACGGGGAAGCTGGCAAGGGCCTGCGGTTACGCGCCGGCATGACCATCACCATTGAACCCATGATTAACTTGGGCACTTGGGAGATTGCCTCACGGGAAACGGCCGACAAGTCCTGGGAATACTACGTCACCGCCGATGGCTCACTGTCCGCACAATACGAACACACGCTGGTCATCACGGATGACGGTCCGAAGATCTTAACGTCTCAAGGCGACGAAATCGACAAGAAGTACCTGCTGTAAAACTTAACCATTGGCGTCAGGATTTGGTTCATTTCCTGACGCTTTTGTTTTACACTAAAGATTGCAAGGCAGAAATTGGTTAGAATTATTGTCATCATGCGACTCACAGTGAGAGCTGACCGCCTACCATTCGCCAAATATGGGTTGGAACGCGATGGGCGGACGGGTCGAGCCAAAGTGCGGTCTCGACACCTCGCCTTTGAGCCGACGTTCACGTCTCAAAGACGCCAGTTGTCTAAGCGGCCTGAACCATGCCGCTAAGGCAACTCCCACGGCTGAACCCATATTTGGCGAACTCTCGGCTACAAGGCTGATAATCAGTAACGATTAGTTTAGCCCTTGATAGCACCTAATTTCTGTCACTGTAGTGTTGCTGATAGGCCCAACTCGCCGGGGGCAACTAGGGGTGGCGCCAGCTGTGTCGACGGTGTTGGCTGAGGCCTTTTCTCAGCTTACAGCGCGGGGCACTTTGGCGACTTGCGGGTTTGTCAAGGCTTCAAAGTGAACCGGAAGCCCGCTTCCCAGGCTGGAGGTGTCCCCCATAGCAGGCGGAATCCCTAGTTGACGCAGGCAGCTGGTTTATCCAATCTTACTCATCAGCAACTTAAACTTATTTAGGGGGCATCACCATGACTTTAACCAATCACACACCGGAAGACACGGTGCAAGACATTTTTAACCGCATCGCACCACAATATGACCAGATGAATAGCGTGATCAGCTTGGGGACGCACCGTTTGTGGCGCCAGCAGGTCATGCGTGCCATGACGCTTCATGCCGGCGACTTTGCCTTGGACCTGTGCTGCGGGACCGGCGACTGGACCTTGGCCCTAGCCAATGCGGTCGGCCCCAGTGGCCACGTGGTCGGTCTGGACTTCAGCAGCGTCATGTTGCGCGAGGCCGACCGTAAAGTCCGCGACGCCAATCTGGCCAACCGCATCACCTTGCGCCAAGGAGACGCCATGCACCTGCCCTATCCGGACAACCACTTCAACGTCGTCACGATTGGCTTTGGCCTGCGCAATGTGCCTGACGCTAACCAGGTCTTACGAGAAATGGCCCGGGTAGTCAAGCCCGGCGGCCAGGTCGTGTGTCTGGAGACGTCGCAGCCGACGAACCCCGTGATTCATGCCGGGTGGCAAGTCTACTTTGGCCACGTGGTTCCCCTGATGGGCCGGTTTGCGCACCATTATCAGGCCTATAACTACCTCCAACAATCCACCCACCGCTTCGTGTCCGTGACCGAATTGGCGGACATGTTCACGGCAGCGGGCCTGACCCAGGTTCACTACCAACAGTTCAATCTGGGCGCCGCAGCGGTACACTTTGGGGTTAAGCCTTACTAAACCGCCTACCGGTCGTCAAATATGGGTCGGCATCCGGTGGGCGTCGGGCCACAGAATGGCCGCAATCCTCTGGCGTCGCAAAAATCACAGACTGGTGCCGCGCTTAGGTCCTATACTATTACTAACGAAATAGAATCAATTTTGTGACCCCTTCAATCCGCTTCTTAACCTTTTCTTTAGAAATCCCCCAATACCTGAAAAAACTCAGTACCGGCAACCTGCCAGAACTGAGTTTTTAGTCTTGCGGAAAGTAAGCACCTAATAACTGACCGTATTGAAATATAATTTAAAAAGAGATGGCCCGTCCTCGTTTTTTGAGGACGGGCCATCTCTTCCATGCCTTAAGCGGCTATGACATTGAGTTCTTCGTCACTATCAAGCTTCGATTGATAATTCCATGGTAAATAAGCTTCCAGATCTTCTTTTTTCGCAAAATCTGGGAGTTGTGGCATTTCATTTAATAAGTAAGTCACGTAGTCGCGTGGGTTGATGCCATTAGCCTTAGCGGATTCAATTAGCGTCATCCAAATTGCCGTAGCCTTAGCTCCGGCAGGACTAGTACTAAAAAGCCAATTTTTTCGACCAATCACAAAGCTCTTCATGTTTCGCTCGGAGGCGTTATTGCTGAAATCTACCGCTCCATAGTTGAGAACTCGGTTTAACGCTACTCGTTGGTTCCGTGCGTAAGTGATGGCTTTACCCAGCCGACTTTTTGGTAATTCGTCTGCTTGATCAATCCATGACCAAAACTTTCTCACCAACTTAAGCAGGTGTCGCCGTCGCTGCCGTCGTCGTGAGTGAGGCGACCATTGTTTCCATTCTTTTTCTAGCGCAAACATTTCGTCTAATAGCTTGAGTGGACGACTCATAATTATCTTTCCGTTGACGAATGCTGCTTCGTAGAACTTCCGACGGAGGTGGGCAAAGCAACCAACTCGTATGACTGCTTCATCTAGTCCGTTATAACCAGCATAGCCGTCACATTGAAGTACCCCCGTAAAACCTCGATAGAGGTTTTCGGCAAATGCGCCAGATCGTGTATCACCATAAGCGTACAGAACGGCTTGCTTAGATGATTTTCTGACCGACCGCATCACCCACATGTAAGACTTGGATGTGGCCGCCTTTCCGGGTTCTCTGAGCACCTGCATCGGCGTTTCGTCGCCCTGAAGGTAGGGTTGTTCAACTAGTCGTTCACGAATTAAGTTGTACAACGGCTCCATGATTTCTCCAGACTTAATGACCCAGTTTGCCGAAGTTGCCTCAGAAAGCTGAACGCCCATTCTTTGCCATTCCTTTAGTTGACGAGACAAGGGGACGCCTTGCTCAAACTTTTGATGAAGCATTTCCGCGATGACTGAAGCGGAACCCAAACTGTGAGGAATTACCGGCTTTGGAACTAACCCTTGGACAAGGTGCGCAAGCCCATCAATGGCTTCACAGTCGACACACTTATATGTGGGTGTATAAATTTCCTCACGATACAACTTCGCTGGTTGGTAGTGGAGTTGCTCTCGAACAAATTTTTCACCCACGAAAACTAAGCGGTGTCCGTGTGGACACTGCTTAGTTGCGACATCAACGACCGTCCTTTTGACCGGCAGATCTGGACTTAAGACTTCTTGCCGTGTCTTTTTACGCTTTTTCGCTGACTGTACTTGATTCGTTTGGTTTTCTTGGCCAGTTTGCTCTGGCTCGGTAAAAACACCGTCATCTTCTTCCAAAAGCGATAGCTGATTGGCATCGACTTGTTCTGATTTTTTACCATACAATTTCTTGGTTAGGTAATCAATAATCTCAGCCTGCTCTTCAACCTTTCGAGTCAACTTAGCGATTTGTTCTTGCTCTGGTGTCATTGGCTATCCCACTCATTCTGTATTAGTTATTTTTGAGTTTACCATAGTCATTCCCAGATAAACAGCTATCTTTCCGTGGTCAAGCTTTCACGTCTAGGTGGCCTAATTTTATGAACGGTCGCGTCAAGCGACCAACCACTGAGAAGACGCGAGAACTGCTTATAATTCAGCTTTCGCACGGCATCCTGATTTGTTGGCCATTGAAGCCGGCCATTTTCTAGCCGTTTGTATAACAATAGAAAGCCATCACCATCCCAGTAAAGGGCCTTGAAACGGTCCTTTCTGGTACCGCAAAATAAGTAGAGCGCCTGATTATATGGATCAAGATCAAACTGTTCCTGAACAACACCAGCTAAGCCATCAATTCCACGACGGAGGTCAGTCTTGCCACAAACAATATAGACTTGTCCAACCTTGTTTGGATCAATGAGCATCGCTAAACACCGCCTTTAAGAGGGCATCAACGATGTAGCCATTAGCCTTATTGTAGATGATAACTGACTTGT
The DNA here is from genome assembly GCA_003666485.1 of Levilactobacillus brevis. Lineage (GTDB taxonomy): Bacteria > Bacillota > Bacilli > Lactobacillales > Lactobacillaceae > Levilactobacillus > Levilactobacillus yiduensis. Next base: position 1,218,370 of record CP032931.1, on the reverse strand, counting down.
TCTTGCCTACTTTGAGTTGAACTGCCCGGCTGGGAACAACTGGCGTTGTTCCAGCAGCCTGACGCGGCACTTTAACTTGTACGATATCTGGTTTATCCATAACAAAACCTCACCAATTTATTTGATGAGGTAATCATATCGTTTTGCGGCCGCCAATCATAGACGGTCAGTTATTAGGTGCTTACTGCGGAAATGCCGCAATCTGCTTTAATAATTTTTCATTGCTGTTCAACCGGGCAAAGGCCGCGGCATCTTGCAGGTCCTGCTTGATCTTTGCCGGGTCACCAGCCTGTTGCTGCGCATTGCGAGCCCGCTGGTAGAGAATCTTTGCCAGGTAATACGTCACGTGGTAACGGGCACACACGTCTACGCCGTAATTCAACAGCTTGTCGCTGGCCTGCAGATCCCCCGTTTGCCCGTAGAACTGACCGGTGTAGTAAATAATGTTCAGTGACCGCCAAATGCTGTGGCTGTTCTTGAACGTCAGGTTGTGGATTTCACCAGCCACCTTGTTGAAGTAAAATTCCGCCCGGATGTGGTCGCCATCCTGGTTGTACGCCACGCCCATCCCCGTGTAGGCTAACAGCGAATACATGGAGTGGTGGCCCTCATCGAAGCGGTTCAGAATCTGTGAAAAGTCGTAAAGCGCATCGGCAATCGCGCCGCCGTTCAACGCCGTGATGTAGCCGCGGATGAAGTAATAGCGCATTTGAAAGTTGAGCGTGCCGTTGGCGGGGTCGCCCAGCTTATCGAGACTGGCCTGGGCCTGGTCGTATTCGCCCACCAACAGCTGAAATTCCGCTTGTTCCAGCGCTTGAGAACGCACCGAATCCTCATCATGATTCAGCGGGAAGAGGTCATTTAACGTCAATTCGAGACGGTCGCACAGCTGCAGGAGAATCTTGAGTGACGGCACCTTGCCGTTTCGTTCGAATTTACTCAGTGTCGCTTGGGTACAGATGCCTTGCGCCAATTGGTCTTGGGACAGATGAAGTCGTTTTCGCGTTTCAATAAAGATATCAATGTTCATGAATTTGTGCCATCCCTTAAAATATTATGGGCCTATTATAGCAGTAAATGATGCGCAAGCCTAGCTGGTTTCTGTCTTTCTGCTGGCTTGGCAATATTATCCCCAAAACAGACGCAACACGAACGAAATGAACTGTTCGCTTGACGTCTGCTTTTAGGCCCTTGATGAACATCACCCATCATTCTTTTCCTTTCCCACTGGTGGTACTTCACGCGGATTGTACCCCAGGTCCTGAAACTCCTCGTTAAGTATTTCAGAATAATCATAATCGTTAAATTTAGGATCTGACCACAAATCGTACATCGCCTACTCCCGCCAGCCATGCTGTTCCCGGTCCCAATCGCGCTTGCGACTGCCGGAGACAAACGGATTACCAGCCACAATGTAGCGTAGTGGGCGTTCCTGCCAGCTACCGGCACTGACGCCGACCCGCGATGTGGCCGCAATTTCCTTGGGCTGACGCGTGACTTGTTCTGTGATCGTCAGGTTCTGTGCGCCCAGCATCGTACGGTTCAGGTCCTTCGATTGCAGGCCCAACGCCGCCGTTAATTTACCCGGGCCATTGGTGATATCCGGCACAGGCTTGGCCCGGTGCTGTTGCATGAGGTCCAGGCCCTGATGGGGTTCGATTCCCCGAATCAGGATTCCTTGTGGGGTGCCCGCCGCTTGGGTCGCCACGTCCAACATGTAGTACCCGCGTAGGATGTAAATGTAAATCGTCCCGGGCGCATCATACAGGGCCGCATTGGCCGCCGTGTAGCGACCGTTGAAGGCGTGAGCCGCGGTATCCTGCTCCCCTAGATAGGCCTCGGCCTCAACAATCCATCCGCTCATGGTGCCCGCTGGGGTCTGGTAGATCAATTCGTGGCCCAACAAGTCCTGGGCAATCTGGGCCGTGGGGCGGCCGGTAAAGAATTCAGCTAACGCGGTAGTCATGGTTTTTCTCGCTTCCCTTTCACTATGGTAGAATTGACCCATGGAGATGGTCAATATGGCAATTAAACTTGAACGAATTTATACAAAACCCGCAGATCTAGACGGTTATCGTGTGTTGGTCGACCGCTTGTGGCCCCGCGGTATTTCTAAGGTCAACGCCCAATTGGCGTCCTGGGAAAAAGAAATGGGCCCATCGACTGAACTACGGAAATGGTTCAATCACGAGCCGGAAAAGTTCCCCGCCTTCAAGGAAAAATACTTAGCGGAACTCGCAGCCAATGCGGCCCTACCGGACTTCTTAGACCTGGTCGCAACGCAACTGGCAACGCAAGACGTTATTTTCCTCTATGGCGCCAAGGATGAGACCCACAACCAAGCCGTCATCTTAAAGGAACTGGTCCTTAAGCGTCTGGCTGACCGAGTGCCCGCAACACGGCTGGCAGACTGAGCTCGCGCGTGCTGGATAACTGCGCATCGGCACCGGGTAGCGGATCAACGTTGATGGCCACAGTCAGGCACCCCGCTGTCTTGGCGGATTGTACGCCGGTCACGGTGTCCTCCAACGCTACGCAATGGGTCGGCGCCAAGTGTAAAAGCTTGGCGGCCGCCAGATATACGTCGGGGGCCGGTTTACTGGCTTTCAGGCTGCCGGCGGCCACGATGTGGGTAAAATAATCGGTTAGTTGGAGACGCGCAATCTCCGCTGGCGCATTGGTCGAGGCCGACGCTAAGGCCATGGGATAACCCGCAGCCACCAACTCGTCTAAAAAGGCGGTGACGCCGGGCAAGCGATTGGCCGGGGTCATGGCCGCGACGTATTGGCGGTATAGGTCGTTTTCGTGGTCGGTGATGGCTTGCATTTGTGTTGCAGTGAACTCGCCCTGACGATTGGCCGAGGCCAGAATCGTTTGTAACGACCCCAACCGGCTCATCCCCGGCAACACCTCCGCTAAGGCTGCGGTCCATGGAATGTGTAGCTCCGCAGCAATGGCTTGCCAGGAGGCCAAATGATACTGCCAGGAATCGGCAATGACCCCGTGCAGGTCGAATAGAAATCCTTGAATTTTAGACGTGGGCATGCGCATTTCCCCCTCTAATGACTGACTAGAATGCTTTAATTATACCACGTCCACTGTGACGTATGACATCGACTGACGTCTGGGGCCCAACTGCCCAGGCGCCTTTTTTGCGACATTTTGTTGGTAAAAAAAGATTGGTCCTTGTAGGCACCAATCTCATCTTTGACTATTCTAGCGAATCACGATCACCGAAACATCAGCCTTCTTAGTCAACCGCAAGCCAATAGCACCGGGCTTACCGTGGCTGGCAAAGTCAACGTCGGCGCCACATACGATCAAGTCGGGCTGGAAGTCAGGCACGATCTTTTGCAAGATCACGTCGTCCACGTCCCCGCCCTCAGCGATGATGGGCCGCACTTGTTCGACGCCAAAGGCCTCCGCACGCTTCGCGTAGTCCTGAACGACCTGGCGCAAATGGTCGCGCTTTTCATTGAGCTTATCCGGCATCAGTGATTCATAAATACTGATGTCATTGCTTTCCAAGACGGAAGCGATTCCCAGGTGCGCGCCGTAATCCTTCGCCTGGGTCATCGCAAACCGGAATGCCCGAGTGGTCGATGGCCGGTCATCCTCATCGATCGTAATCAAAATACGTCGGAAAAACAGCGGATCATTACTTTCATCTGCCATAATTAATTTAATTCCCTCCAATGGATGATTCGGCCCTCATTGTATCATATTTGGCGGCGGAACTGGGGGTTAATCTTTTGGTTTTTGATGTATGTGGTCAGGACAATCGCTGTTTAGCTTATTCAAATAGCTCTTTCTTACCTTTTTTCTGCCAAGATTCTCCAGCAGAGATTCTTCAGAAACCATTGCTAGACTCAATTTAACAACTAATCTAGTAAAAAAGGCCAGGACACGCGGTCCCAGCCTCAGTCAATTTCAGTTAATTAGTTTGCGTGGTCCGGTGACAAGATCATTGGTCCACGGACAGCCCGTGGTAATTCGACGGTAATGCGGCGCACCACAACGGGTTGCGGTACGACCACCGGTGCTGGCTTGGGTTTGGCCGCCAGCATGTGCCAGATGGAATGCAACAATAAGATGCAGACAAACATCAATGGGAAACCGGCAATCGTCGAGACGGTTTGCACGGTCTTGAAGCCGCCGACCATCACGATTCCAAAGGAGAAGATGATGAAGACGACCACCCAGATCATCCGGTTCCAGCGACTTGGTTCTTGGCCGTCATCCAAGTGCAGACTTGTAAAGGACGACACGATGAAGGCGGACGACGAAATCGTCGTGGCCAAGAAGATAAAGCAAGAGATACAGTACAAGGCCAGAATGATCATCTTAAATGGCAGCGTCGCAATCACCGTGGCAACTACGGCAGCTTGTCCTTGGGTATTTAAGATGTGGACCAAGTTGACTGCGCCAGTCCGTTGGAGCCACAGGGAGTAACCCCCGAAGATAGCGTAAAAGCTCATGCAACCTAATGCCCCATACGTTAACATCCCGACTAAGACCTGACGAATCGTCCGCCCCTTAGAGATACGGGCGATAAACAATCCCATGACCGGCATGTAGGACAACCACCAGCCCCAGTAGAAAATAGTTTCCTGCTGCGCGGTACTGTCCCCACCATTAGGCAAGGTGTTGGTCGACATCGAAATGAATTTCTGGGCCATCAACCCTAAACTATTCGTTTCAGAATTTAAAATATAAATCGTTGGTCCAATAATTAAAATAATGGCTAACAATCCCAGCGCCGTCCAAATGTGGGCGGAACTCAGGCGGTTGATTCCCCCGTTTAACCCGTGGAAAACCGTGACCGCAAATAAAATAAATAGGACAATGAAGAGCTCGATTTTTAGCATCAAGTTATCTTGCACACCCGTAAGCCGGCTCAGCACTTTAGAAATAATCGGAATTTCCATCCCAACAGATGAGCCAATTCCGCCCATGATGCCAAAGACGACCAGGAAGTCAACGACGTGGCGGGCAATCACCTTGCCCTTACTATCGCCTTGCAGGCTGGTGATGGCGGCACTGACACGTTGGACCTTGGCGTGCTTCACGTAGAGCACGTAAGCAATCGCAATCGTCGCGGGCGCAAACATCATCCAGGCCATGGGCCCCCAGTTGAACTGTCCCAACATGTGGGCCGCCCCGTATGCGTTGCTAGAAAATGGCTTGAAGCCAAACGCGGGGTGTTGCAGATAACGCAATGGATCCACGATGGACAGCATCAAAATGCTGGCATCGATGGCCGTTGCAAAGACCATGCTCCCCCACTGAAAGTTGCTGTAGTGGGGTTTGTCCTCGGGGTCACCTAACTTTACCTTACCAAACTTACCGAATGCCAGATACATAAAAAATAAAAAGTTGACGACGTACACCATCAAATAGGCCCATGACATGCGAGTATCAATCCAGTTCAATAATGAACTGAGCGTGGCCTGTAACTGGCCACCGCCTAAAATAAATAGCAATGACGCGAGTATAAATAAAACGATGGTTGGTACGAATACTAACTTATCAATATTTTTACGCGCTAAAATAAATAATCCTCCTCATTTGTTTCCTGCGAGCCAAGCTCCCAGCGGATGGTACTTCAATTAGATTGTACGAAAAAAGCGCGTGTCCAGGGTCGTTATCCGAGCTACCTGTACAGCGCGCTACCGTTAAATACAAATTGCTTTCGAAAATCTTTTTAAAGCGATATCCAAAATCTATTATACGCGGTCATTTAAATTAGTAAAATCTTGCTAGACGATAAGTTTTTTCTGTCGAAAATAAACCGGTTACAAGCCACGTCATGTTAGTAATCTAAGAATTTGATTAGAATTTAGATTGGCGGCCAAAATTACGGCTATTTATCCAATTTATCCGGCCACTTGGCCCGAGCCGCTGCGTCGCCAGTCTCGCTGTTATCAATTTCCTTGATGACCCGCGCTGGGTTGCCGGCAATGACCACGTTGTCGCCAAAAGACTTGGTGACAACGGAACCCGCACCGACAACCACGTTGTTGCCCAGCGTGACGCCCGGCAGAATCGTGACCCGGCCACCTAGCCAAGCGTTATCACCAATCGTAATGGGCGCGCCCATTTCCACATCGTTGACCCGCGCCATGGCGTTCAACGGGTGAACTGGCGTGTACAGCCCAATGTTGGGGCCGAAGTAGCAGTGACTGCCAATCGTGATGGGACAGGTATCCAGGAAGGTCATATCGTAGTTGCCATAGAAATGGTCGCCGATATGAATGTTCCAGCCGTAGTCAAACGTGAAGCTGGCCTCGACGAAGAAATCATCACCGGTGTCCGCCAATAATTGTTTGTAGGCCGTGTTCCGCGCCTGATTGTCCGGTAGCTGATTAGCCGCCTGTAAGGTCTTGCGGGCCAGTACACGCCGGTCGATCAGTTCCTTGTCGAATTGATTGTAGGGTTGCCCGGCTGTCATTTTTTCTCGTTCTGTTGCCATGATTTATCAATCACTCCTCTTGGTTTCATGATACCACTGATGGTGAGGCGGCGACAAAAGGTCAGTTAGCCGGGAGACGCTAGACTGGCCAAAGCAGATTCTGGCATGTTGCCAGCAAGACAGTGATTTGGCAAAAATCTGGACGCTCTGAGGCGCCTTCACCAATCGCTTGGTATCAGCGTTCCAAAGGATCTGAGAACCGCTGTTACTCAAAAACACCGCGGTAACCGAGAAGTTATTCGGGGCACCGCGACGCTTTGCTGATTGTTCAAAATTAACAGATGCTTTATTCGGCCAGCCAACTGCCACTAGTAGCTAAAAACCAGTGCTGACCCATTGCGACCAGTGTAGCCGAGAGTCCGCTAAATATGGGTTCAGCCGTGGGAGTTTCTTTAGCGGCACGATTCATGCCGCTTAGGAAACTGGCGTCTTTGAGACGTGAATTTCGGCTCAAAGGCGAGGCGTCGAGACCGCCTTTTGGCTCGACTCGTCCGCCCACAGCGTTCCGACCCATATTTGGCGGACGGTAGGCGGTCAGTGTCGCCAACTGTCTAAGCTTCGGTAGTTGCTTCGCTAGGCTGAGCGGGCCAGGCTTGTTCGCTGAGAATCCAAGTGATGCCATAAGCATCCACAATCTGCCCCATTTTGCCGCCCAATGATTGTTTGGCAAAGGGACTGATCACCTTGACGTCGGACTTGACCAGGCGCTGGTACAACGCGTCCAACGCCTTGACGCTGGCACTGTCATCCTCATCGACTGCCAACATCAGTGAAATCAAGGTGGAAGACGTCGGTTGCCCCATCAAGGCATCCGCACATTGAATATCCAACCCCATGACTTGAAAGCCACCGCGCATCGTCATCTTTTCCAGGTCAACCGCGGGATCCAGGCCAAAACGCTCGGCTTCATCCACGGTTGGACTGACACGGTAAGCATTCGTTGCGCCAAAGACACTCTGATAATAATCAATTGCCTCTTTGGCATTTTCAAACTCCAAATACGGAATTAACTTTGCTTGCATCGTCGGTACCCCATTCAATCCTTAATATTTGCTGGACCTAGGCTAGCCCCTAAATCCTTGGGTGCTGGTTCCCCCAATTAGATAACGTCTACAATCTCTCTAGTTGTCATTATACCCTTAATCATCTGTAAACGGTAGGTCCCGTAAACTACGCGCGATGTCAGCCACGGATTGTTCGGCTGATTGGTGCGTCATTTCAGAGTCCGGTTTAGCCGCTGCGGCCTTGGTAGGCCGGGCTTTCGGTGCAGCAAGTGTGGTGCGCGACCGTGACGCCGGCTTCGCACCAGATTTGGTCATCTGGTCCATCGTTTGATTGAGCAAATGATCGACGAAGACGTTCCCCTGATTAGTGGCGTGGCCCTTGGTCCAACGATAGTGAAGGTCGGTAAATTGCGGCAACAGCCGATCCACATCTTGCCAGAGCTCGGCGTTGACTAGTGGTCCTGCACTACGCTTCCAACCGCGGCGTTTCCACCCGGCCAGCCAGCCCTTGGTGACGGCGTTCAAAACGTACTGGGAATCCAACACGAACAAGATGCTTTCGCGCGTCTGTCCCAAGTCGACCAGGTGTTGCAGGGCATTGCGAAAGGCCATGATTTCCATGCGGTTATTAGTCGCGCCAAATTCACCGGCCGACCCCGTTTCCACACTATCGGGTAATTCAATTCGGTAGGCCCAAGCGGCCTTGTCAGCGACGCGGACGTGGCCGCCAGCGACGTTGCCCGTGTTACGGGAACCACCATCGGTATAGACCGTAATCGTTGTCTGAGCGGCTGTGGTGGCCGTTGACGCCGACTTGGTGTGTGCGAATCTGGCATGTGCCGGCTTGCTCGGTGACTCTTGCATGAAGGCCTGGGCAGCCGCTTCAGTCGTAAAGCTCTTGTATTGCGCGCCGGAATAGCCGTTGACTTGCTTTTGCGTTTCCGGCCAGGTCCGGTAGATCCCCGGCTGTTTGCCTTTACGGACCGCATAGTATTTTTGTGCCATCTTCGTTCCTGCTTTCAAAATTTGTTTTGGATAATCAATTGGGTGTTAGTTATCATAGTCGGCGAATTGGTCTTGGTGATTCTGGCATCGTCCGGTCGGACAGTCACGTGATTGTCGCCCAGCCAACTGGGAGCCGACTGCGGTATCACCCGCAATCACGACGGTTTCGCGCGACCAGTGCCCAGTCGTCTAATTTCTTAAACTCGCCCTAGTTTACCATACTTTTTCGTCGATTTTTTAAAATCTGCTATTACCAAATTTATGAATACGACACCAATGCCAGTAGGTTCTCGCGCAATTTTTTGCGAAAAAATTAATAATCCGGAAAATCCAGAATTTCTAAGGTTAAATTGTTTCCATAACTTTTAGATTATGCTAATCTAGAGGGTGTGAAATAATGACCGGAGAACACTGTTTTTTCCTGCATTTTTTAAATTTTTGAGGGGGTTTTCGTTTTTCATGAAGAATCCGATCCGTGCGACCATTATAACCGTCGACCAAGCCCGTGCCATGCTGAAGGACCAGCGTGACCAACGCGACGAACGTTTTCCAGAGCTAGCCGCCTCCGGTCAATTCATCTTACCAGACTACCGGCTGACCCGTAAGCGTGAAGCCTTTAAGATTCGGCGCCACACGTTTTTGAAGAAACATTTCCGTTCCTACGTGGCGTTTGATTCCGACAATGGCCAGACGCTGTGGATTCACAACTTCCCCAGCCTCTCTGAAGCCTGCTTCTGGTTGAACACTGGCCTGAAGCCCACTGACACGGACTCCACCAGTTCCTATCAGGAATGGAAGACCAAGCACACTGACGAAATCGAGGTGTTGAAGGCCCAATTGCGCGCCCAACACCACGAGAAGAAAAAGCCCGTCGCCGCTGCCAAGCCAGCGCACGTCTCGGCCGTTAAAAAAGTTAAGCACACTAAGAAGTAATGCCAACGCCGCCACTCCCACAGTGACCGGCGTTTTTTGTTTGGACAAATGGTACCTGCCAGGGATTGTGGAAACTGGCCGCCTACCGTTTGTGCATGCCCGTTGCCTGCGGCTGCCAGGGATAGCAACAACTGGCCGCCTGCCGTTTGTGCATGCCCGTTGCCTGCGGCTGCCAGGGGTTCCACCTGCTATGGGGGACGCCTCCAGCCTGAGAAGCGGGCTTCCGGTTCGCTTGAAAGCCTCGCCAGAATCGCGAGTCTCTCAAGTCGCCCCACGCTGTAGGCTGAGACAAAACCCCAGCCAACACCGTCGACACAGCTGGCTCCACCCCTGGCCTCCTCCGGCATGATAGTGGCCCTCAGTCAGCAACACAGCGTAACCGTCGGCCAGTCTAACGACTCCTTCGAGAAACTAGCGTTGACATGATTGTCAGGGTAAGCACAATCGTAGCCGAGAGTTCGCCAAATATGAGCTCAGCCGTGGGGTTCCCTTAGCAGCGCTTTTCGCTGGTTAGGGAACGGCGTCTTTGAGACGTGGTCTTCGGCTCAAAGCGAGAGTCGAGACCGCCCTGTGGCTCGGCCGTCCGCCCACAGCGTTCCAGTCTCATATTTGGCGAACGGTAGGCGGCCAGTTTCCACAACCCCTGGCAGCCGCAGGCAACGGTTTTATACAATCTAAAAAAGCAGGCTGGCCATGATGCGCCAGTCTGCTGAGATTTGAGATGCGTTAATTTTAGAGATCCAGGTGAACCTGCTTCGGGTCGGTCTTCACGATGACCTTACCGTGGTGGATCGAGTACAGCACTTCGGAACGCTGGTTCAAGGCGTTGTAGAAGTTGTCATTGTTCATGACGACCAGGTTAGCTGGCTTGCCGACTTCAATGCCGTAGTGGTCGGTCACGTGCATGGCCTTGGCGCCGTGAGTCGTGACGAATTGGTAAGAGTTCATGATGTCGTCGTAGCCCATCATTTGCGTCACGTGAATGCCCATGTGTAGGGAATCTAGCATGTTGCCATCCCCCATTGGGTACCAAGGATCCTTGATGTCGTCTTCCCCGAAGGCCACGTTGACCCCGGCGGCGTTTAACTCCTTGACCCGCGTCAAGCCACGCCGCTTCGGGTAGGTGTCGAACCGGCCGCCCAAGTGGGTGTTGATCAGGGGGTTGGAAATCATGTTGATGTGTGACATCTGTAGGAGCCGCATAAGTTTATAAGCATAGGCGTTGTTGTAAGAGCCCATTGCCGTGGTGTGACTGGCCGTCACTTGGTCACCCAAGCCGGTCTCCAAGGCTAATGTCGCCAATGTTTCCAAGCCGCGGGAAGCTGGGTCATCGATTTCGTCACAGTGGGCGTCGACCAGTTTGCCGTACTTTTGAGCCAGTTCAACGGCGAAATGTAGGGATTCCACGCTGTATTCGCGGGTGAATTCGAAATGCGGAATGGCCCCAATGACGTCAACGCCTAACTTGGCAGCCTGTTCCATCAATTCCTTACCGTGCGGGAACGACAGGATGCCTTCTTGCGGGAAGGCGACCAGCTGCAGTTCAATGAAGTCTTTGACCTCGTCACGCACTTCAATCAAGGCTTTGAGCGCCGTCAAACTTGGATCCGTCACGTCAACGTGTGACCGCACGAACTGAATCCCGTTTGCGGCTTGGCGTTCCAAAGCTTGCCGAGAACGCGTTTTGACGTCTTCAATACTCAACGTCTTTTTCCGTTCCGACCAGATGCGAATCCCGTCAAATAAGGTCCCGGACTGGTTCCATTCGGGGTCCCCAGCCGTCATCGTACTGTCCAAATGGACGTGGGGGTCAACGAATGGTGGTAAGATCAATTTGTCCGTCGCATCGATCACCTGTTCATTATCCTTTGGTGTTAAATGATCGGCGATGGCGGTAAACTGCCCATCTTCAATCCGAATATCCTGTGGCTGCTTTGCATTTTCGATATGCCCTTGTTTAATTAACATGCACGCTAATCCTCCTAGTCGCATTTCAGTAAAATCCTGGGATGGTCAAGCCGAGCGCTAGCAAAGACCCGTCCGTGACGATGCCCGCGATGACAGCAATAATCGCCACCGTCGCCGGTACCAGGCCCCACTGTGGTCCCCGTCGTGCCGAGCGCACCAACCCATATAAGCTTATCACAGTTAGCGTCAATCCGAGCGCTAAAGTCAGCGGTTCATTGGGAATTAGTAAATAAAGCTGGTCAAAAGCCCCAGCAATAGCAATCCAACTCGCCGCAGCGCCCCCAACGCTCCAGAGTAAAACATTTCTGCCCCCAGTGGTCATGTTCCCCACTCCCTTTTCACTTTTGTTAAACTATCCGTGGCCTTTCAATGGAAATTTTCATGGGTTCCATGGTATGCTGAATGCAACTCAAGTTTAAGTCACGGAGGTCCGATCAAATAATGATAAATTCATATCCACAAGCCTTAACGATTGCAGGTTCCGACAGCGATGGTAGCGCCGGGATGCAGGCCGACCTGCACACCTTCTTTGCCCGCGGCGTCTACGGTGCGTCCGTCATGACTGCTTGCGTGGCCGGTAACTCGTATGGCATCCACGCCAGCGTGCCCATGCCAACCGACTTCATCGACCAAGAGTTTGCTGACCTGGCGGACGACTACCACATTCGCGCGGCTAAGACGGGGATGCTCGCCGATTCCGAACTAATTGAAGACGTCGTCAAGAATTACCAAGCCGCTGATTTCGGCCCACTGGTGGTCGACCCGGTCATCATGACCAAGCACGGCAATCAGCTGTTAGAGGAAAGTGCCTTTAACACCCTGCGGACCAAATTGATTCCGTTGGCAACGGTCCTAACACCGAACTTTTATGAAGTCCAAAAGATCGCTGAAATGACCATTCACAACGACGATGACATGATCATGGCCGCCAAGAAGATGCAAGCCATGGGTGCCAAAAACGTGGTCGCCAAGGGCAGTCACGCCGATGAACATCAGCCGACCGTCCGTGACTACATTTTATTGGCATCCGGTGAGGGCTTCTGGCTCAGCGAACCTTATCACCAGACTGATCGGGTCAACGGCACCGGCGACTCCCTGTCCGCCTGCATCACCGCCGAATTGGCCAAGGGCACGCCCATGAAACAAGCGATTGAAATCGCCAAGCAATTTGTCAACACGGCCATTGGCCACCCCATTGAAGTCGGCCACAAGTTTGGCCCCATCAACCACTGGGCGGCTCAGGACCGTTCTTACAACTAAACCGTTAACTAGAGGCCATTTGAGGGCCTCTTTTTTTACGACGTTGACAGCTTGTGCGTTAAGACGCCATTGGTCTAAACACCAATGACGGCCACCTGTTGCCACATATTGGGAAAATTCAACCAATTTATTTGACTGACACCACCGTAGCCGAGAGTTCGCTAGATATGAGTTCAGCCGTGGGAGTTTTCTTAGCAGCTTGCTGGTTAGAAAACTGGCAACTTGGAGACGCGGGTTGTCGGCTCCAAGTTGAGGGTCAAGACCGCTCTTTGGCTTGGCCCGGCGCCCACCGCGTTCCGACTCATATCTAGCGAACGGTAAGGCGGCCAGTGCGGCCAATGTGATGGCCACAAACAACCGCGGAGAGCATTACCACTTGTCTGGGCGCCAGGTGCGGCCATCGACTTCGCCGCTCAGCTGGTCATTGCGCCGGTCCTGTTCACGAACCATTTTCTTGAGCGCCAACCAGAAAGCCCGGTCGGTGAACTTCGACTGCTGCTCCGCTAACTTGTCGATCTGCAGTTGTAACCATTGCGATTGCTCAGTCATCGTCTCGCTCCTTAATCAAAGACAAGGTATCCGCCAACGCCTCGATGTCGTCCTGTTGTTGAGCAAACTCGGCTTCAATCAGCCGGCCCGTCGCCTGTTGTTCCGGCGGCAATTGGTCGATCATCCCGGGGAGCTTTTGGGCAAACCAGGTTTGGCGTGCTTGTAAGCTGTCCGGTTGGCCTTGCGTCAGGTAACGCTGATAATCAACAACTAGCTGGAGTTTTTCCGGCTCCTCCAGGTAGGCAAACTGGTGAATCGCAAACGTCGGTAACCAAGTCATTTTCGCGCGGTGGGCCACTGCGGCTAAGGGCGCCAAAGCGGCGTCTAACGTGAGCCCCTCGGCCCCGCCGCGTTGAAACGCCTTGGCTGGCATTCCAGTGGTGACCACGATCCCCAGTTCCTTGTCGGCTAAGGGGTAACGGTGGTCGCCGTAGACAAAGGTCCGCGTCAACACCGTGTCCTCCCAGGCTTTTAGGCCAGCGGGGGCCGCGTACCAATATAATGGAAATTGTAAAATGATCCGGTCCGCTTGCCGTAGCTGTGCCTGTTCCTTGGCAACGTCCAAGTGCGTTTGACTTTCAATGTGTTCCCACACGATATCCGTGTTCTCCGGCAGACTCGCCTTTAAAAATTGCTGGCTGGTCGAGTCGGCCAAGTGCGGATGGGAAACCAATACAAGGGTCGTCATGACCTCATCTCCTTTGACTTCTTCTCTAAAACTACTCTATCACAAAACGGCCAGCCAACGGATCTGAATGCCCAGTTAGTTTGTGACCTTTTTGTGAAATCGCTTACAAAAAGAAAAATAACGTGTATAATTGCTCGCTGATAAAACGATTAACTTATATCAGGAGGGACTACCTATGACAGTAAAATGGGACGTCGAAGGAAAAAGTGTGATCATTACCGGTGGCGCCGGCGGGATTGGTTTAGGCATGGCCACGGCCTTCGTCAAGGCAGGGGCACAGGTTTTGATCGTCGATGTTAGCGACGAACACCTGCAAGCGGCCGCTAAGGAGCTTGCACAATTTGGTACAATCGAAACGTTAAATCTGGATATTTCTTCGGTAGAAAATGACCGCCAGATTATCGACACGGCCGTCGCCAAATTTGGCAAGCTCGATGTGTTGATCAACAATGCCCACGCCTCCCGGCAGAAACCCTTTACTAGTCTGACGGACGACGACTTTGCGTTGTCCTTCAACACCAGTTTTAATCCGACGCGCCACCTGATGTCGTTGGCTCACGACCAACTGAAGGCCACCAAGGGTTGCGTCATTAATTTTGCCTCCGGCGCCGGCATTCGTGGTCAGCAAACCCAAGCTGCCTACGCCGCTGCTAAGGAAGCCATCCGTGGCTTGACGCGGGTGGTCGCACATGAATGGGCTGCCGATGGGATTCGGTTGAACATCATCTCCCCCATCGCTGAAACGGCCGGCGTAAAGCAGTGGCATCAAGCCGCGCCAGAACAATACGATCATCTGGTCAACAGCATTCCGCTCCACCGCTTGGGCGACCCCGAACACGACATCGGCGCCGTGGCCTTGTTCTTGGCCAGCAGCGCCAGCGCCTACATGACCGGGCAAACACTGATGGTCGATGGTGGCGACATTCAACTGTATTAAAATATGTGATTCACAGCAGGTGCTTGGGCAATTTTGTCTCCAGCGCCTGCTTTTTCTTGTCCAAAGAAAAACGCCCAGCCACAAGACTGGACGACCCTAATTCTTAACTTAACCGGCGATTGGTATCGTCGTGGAATTTACTGCGAGTGGCCAAATGCTTACTCTTCTTCCGAAAAGCCGCCCGGTTATTCAGGTACAATTGACCCACTCCGGCAACTACCAAAATCAGTAAAATGATCGCTACTGCATGCATAAGAATTCCCCCCGTCAACATTAGGTTACAAATATATTATCCTAATGTTACAGAAAGATTGCAAGCGGTCGACCCTAAAAATTAGACTTTCTTGATAATTTCGTGACGGCAATTGGTTAATGAAGACCATACCTTAATCGCCACGGCCGCCAGTCGCTAATTTACTTATTGCTTGATTGCTTAGCTGAGTCGCTTGATGATTTTTGCTGTGACTCTTTTTTCTCGGATTCTTTTTTCTGCTGATGCTTCTTCTGGACCTTACGCACCTGATCAGAAATCTGCGTTGACGGGTTCACGGTCTTCTTCCCGGATAGATTGGAAACGGGATAGGCAATGAACAACACGACAGCGAAAATGATTAAGTAACGGATATTTTTCTTGCGGTCGCCAAGCGCCTGTGTGATTTGGAAAAAATAATAAATTAATAAAATAGCTGCAAAGAACACGATGACTTCGGCAACGATATGGACAACACCCACTAGAAACCCTCCTTCACTAGTTTAGCCTAACTTTACTGGAACCACCGCCCCCTGTCAAATAACCGGACAGAACAGTGATTGACACGACCCGTTTGCTTCTCTATAATTAAGAAGTTATGGGATTTTGTCGCAATAGCTCAGCTGGATAGAGCAACGGTCTTCTAAACCGTAGGTCGAGGGTTCGAATCTCTCTTGCGACATAAGATGGGGTTCTACATGCTTCCGTATAACTTCAAAACAGCGTGAAATCAGCATTCTTGGTTTTTGCAGAACGATATAAAGGCATATAAGCCCAAAATGAAGTGGACAAAAAGTGGACAAGATTCCTAGGCGAGGAAGACAATAAAAGGTCATCACAAATTGTGGTGGCCTTTTATTGTCTTCCTTTTTGTGGCAGAGTATCAACCGACAGCAATTGTTTGTTCAGGTTAACTAGTTTCCAAATCGAATATCTAGCGGCTGATCTAATGCATCTGCAATTCGTGTTAACGTCTTCAATGAAGGATTGCCGTTTCCGTTTTCCACCCGACTGATTGCATTTTGACTTGTACCAACCAAGTCTGCTAACTGCTTTTGTGTTAACTGGGCGTTCTCTCTCGCCTTCATTAAGCTAACCGCTAAGTCTAGTTTTGCCTTCTTATTTAGCATATTTGCTTTAGTCTTTTCATCCTTCATTCTTTGCTCAATAATTGAATCAACATAACCTGTTTTCATAATAAGGATCCTTCTCTAAAAATACTTTAAATGTTATTGACTGATCATTCGCTCTTGTTTAGTAGCTTAAATATTCTTTCTAATCATCAGCAATATCTTACGATTGCCAACGTTTACGTACTTCACGTGCATGCTTCTTTTCCTTTTCAGGTGTCTTATTCGTTTTTTTCTTAAATCCGTGTGTAATAATATAACGACTGCCCTCAGCTTTAAAATATAGTCCTCTTAGCCAATGCTTATTCTGTTCCGTTCTAATCTCGTACAAATTATTTTCAATTTTGCTAACCCATTTTAGCTTTCTTGCGACCTGCAATCCATGCTCTTCAATTGCTCGAATAACCATCAAAAGTTTATCTGCTTCTTCAGCAGTCAGTGAGTCTAGAAAATCTTCAAACTCAGAGCTCCCATTAGCCCGCTTTGCAAATTCAAACCTCGGTTTCTCCATCGGTTTAACTTCCCTACGTAAAATTGAATTAATTAACAATCATGGTACCAATCTCCAATGAAAATATATCATATATGGTGTTAAACCACAACAAATTCACCCTAACTTTAACAATATCTGACGCACCTATTAGAGATTTTTCTTCCTGCCTCCCTTAAGACAGCTTTACCAAGGAAGCATCCTGCGAGTACTAATCTCTATGCTCACATAAGCTTAAAGGGGTCTTCCCAAGAAATCATACGATTTCTTGGGAAGACCCCTTTACTTTACAAGTTAAGAGTTTATATCAAGCCCTGATGTGCGTGTTTACTAAGTTCTTAAGATGACCTCACCGAGGAAGTATTCAGTCAGTAGGACAACTGTCACTCATTTGAAATCTGCCTAGCCACACCTTAGTCTTGATACTGACCAACGACTGGCAAGTTCTTTAACACCTTGCGGCCGTGGGGTGACTTGCCATCAATCACACTGGTCAGTTCTTGACCGGCCAAGTTGCCGTGATGCTTGCCGCCAGCCCAAGCGTCAACGCCCGTGACATCATAAACGACGCCGGCTACTGCCACGTAGGCGGGCTGCCCGTCTTGCCCATTAAACTTTGCTAATTCTGTTTGATCAAATACTTTTTCTGCACTCATTGAAAGCACCACCTTCATTATTTGCTTTTATCATAACCTGAAATAGTTCGGATAACAACTAATTCGTTTGTCACTCGATAAGCCAACTAGTTAGCACTGCTGATCACTAAAAATGAGCGCAAAAAAACCACTAACCGAAGTCAGTGGTTTTTACTAAGCACGATTTAGGCTAATGTAAATTAGTCAACTACCGTAACGTTAGCAGCTTGTGGGCCACGGTCGCCTTGTTCTACATCAAGGGATACGTGTTGGCCTTCTTCAAGAGTCTTGAAGCCTTCACTGTTGATAGCAGAGAAGTGAACGAAAACGTCTGAGCCGTTTTCCAAAGTGATGAAGCCGTAACCTTTATCAGCGTTGAACCATTTAACAGTACCTTGTTCCATAAGAATGAAACCTCCATGCGCATAGCGCAATAATATTTGCATTTGAAAGCTGGGGTAAAAAGGAGCCATTCTTAAAGAACGTCGAGCCTTTAAAACTTCCGAACCATAAATACATTAACCATAGGATAACAGGTATTTCCCAGAATAGCAAATGCAAAGTGCTATTTTTTGAAATGTTTTTTGGGACCCCTATAAAGCGTTTACCATTAGCCATTGTTGTGCTGCCAGCACCTCTTGCGGCGTCAGCTGGTGGGTTCCGCCGGTTTCTTCCAGCGTCGTGGCCACGCCAATGGCCGCCAAATTTGCCAAAACTTTTTTTACCGTGGCGACCGTCACCAGGGGATCATGCGCCCCCGCTGACAACCAGGCGTGATAGCCGGGCCGAGCAGCTGGCTGAGCTACCGGCAACAGTAAGGGGTGAAACAATAAGGCCGCCTGCCCAGGCAATTGCCCCGTTTGCACGCCGTACGCCGCCATGGCCGCACCGTTGGAGTAACCCACGACGACCAGCCGATTGCTGTCCCAATGGTTCTCCTGGCAGATGGCTTGCGCCTGCTGACCTAACCAGTCAGCCTCCGTGGCAATCTGCTGGGGATTGACGGGCCCGGCTGCCGTTTGCGAATAGTATTGCCGTTGTTGGCCCTGACCCTGGCGCCCACCAATCGTGATCAGCGGACTCTGTGGCGCCAACCGTCTACCAAAGTTCAGCATCTCTCGGTTCGTGCCACCGGTCCCCTGCAACAACAGTAACGGTGGGGCTGTATTGGCGCCCGGCATGGTTTCAATCAACTGTTCATCTGTCATTTGCCTGCTCCTAACGTGCCACGATGATTTCGATTTGCCCTTTCTGGGGGGCAAAGTTGAGACCCTCGCAGTGTTCCGTCAAAATCTTGCTGTACTCGGCCAACACGTCCGCGGGCAGCGGTGTGTGGGTCCGCAGGTGTTCAATCAGATCCGCCGCGGAGGCCAACTCGGTCAAGGTCACGAACAACAGCGCATTATTCATTAAATCATGTAATAGGTCCGTCAATAGGCCATTGGGCTTGCCAGCCGCATCAGTCACAACGACTTGCGGGCTCTCAACTTCTTGGTGATTCACCGAAATATGCTTCAACACATCAAAAATTGTTTGCACAATTGATCGCTCCTTCTTATTAATTCCGCCGTGCTGGGATTGTTGCTTAAATCATACAGCTTTTTGCCGACAACGGAAACTATTTCTTGGCAAATGCGTCCGGATAGCCCTGATTTTGAAATCTAGTCATGACTTTTTCCTGAACTTTGGGTAGTGGCAACGCCGCGATGTCGGCCCCTGCCACCCATTTCCCAGGGAAAAATGCCAATGACGGCGTCGTCGGGAGTTCGGCCACCAGTAATTTCACCCGCCACCGTTGATGGGTGTAGGTGTGACTCACCGGCTGACCACCGACGACCGTTAAATCCAAGTCAAGTTGGTAATCCGTTTTAAATTGCCGCGTAATGGCCGCCAGGTCCTGAGCCAAGTCATTAGGCTCAGTGGCCTTTTCAGGCGTCAAATCGGCCTGTAAAAGCAGTGGAAACGTCCAATAACCCGTTAACATCTGGGTTGCATCGCGCTGAACCAGCAAATACCCGACCGGTGAGTGGACGATGACCGCGTAATACGGCATCAGCTTGGGCCGCGGTGCTTTAGTCTTGACCGGAAATGCTTCGACCTGCCCCGTTTGGTAAGATGCATCAAACGCCTTGACTGGCGAGTGAGCCGGGTCGGAATTCTTGGCTCGCATGTAGCTGGACCCCAGATCCATGATGGCCTGGTTGAAGGCACCAGGCCGCTGGGGATCAACGATGGGCTGGATGGCCTGCTCAAACACCTTGCGTGTCTGTGGCTTGGCAATGTCATCGTCGATCAATAAGAGCCGGGCAAAGACACGAAATGCGTTGCCATCCACCGCCGGCACCGCCTCACCAAAGGCAATGCTGGCAATGGCACCCGCCGTGTAAGGCCCGATACCCACCAGGTCCGTCAGCTCAGCAGCCGTTCGTGGCCAATTGCCATGATAATCCGTAATGATCTGCCGAGCCGCTCGCTGCAAATTACGGGCCCGTGAATAATAGCCTAACCCTTGCCAGGCCTTCAACAGCGTTCCCTCATCGGCATTTGCCAAGTCGGTCACCGTCGGAAACGTCGCCATGAAATTTTGATAGTACGGAATCACCGTGTTGACCTGCGTTTGTTGGAGCATGATTTCACTGACCCACACGTGATACGGGTCGTGGTCCTGTCGCCAGGGCAAGTCGCGCCCCTCTTGATCATACCAAGCCAATAATGTCCGGCGGAAATCCCGGATCGTGGCCGCTGACCAGTTTTCCATCAGCTCGCCTCCTCGTTTGTTTTTTCTTATTCTAACGAATTCCGCTCCCCGCCACAAGTAACCCTTGACGCCGCTGGTCTAGTCCCCTATCATCAGGAAAGAATACCATCGATTACGACATGGATGCGTACCGCCGCCTACCGTTCGACCAATATGGGCCGGAACGCGGTGGGCGGACGGCAAAAGCCTGAGAAGCGGTCTTTTACCTCGCTTTGAGCCGAAGACCACGTCTCAAAGTCGCCAGCTCCCTAACCGGCCAAACCCGCCGCTAAGGGAACTCCCACGGCTGAGCCCATATTGGTCGAACTCCGGCTACATTGGTGGCTCGTTTACTCATAGTAAACTGAACCTGCCTATAATTTGTACGAACTAATACTTGAAAATTTATAAATGATTGCTGTACTAACCTAATTAATCGTCAAGTTACTTTACTGGCAACCCGGAGTTTTGGAGACACAGCTTCCGGCGCGCCTCACGTCTTTGACCCGGTCTGCCCGCCACGTTTCCGCTCATATTTGACGGACGGCAAGGCGACCAGCAACCGCATGACAGACACCATTACATAAAATTACTTTTAAAGAAGACTATCAGATACAGGAGTGGTAACCGTGAAACATTGGGGCTTTATACTAATTTTGTTACTGGGATTGGGGCTGACTGCTGGGTGTCAGATGCAGCCGGAGACCGAATCCGCCAGCGACAGCCAGGGGGTCATGACCAAACGCCAAGTCGTCACGTTGGCCACGTCACAGCCGTTGACCACCTTGGATACCGACAAGCTGTCCCAATTTGGGCGGCTGAATAACACGATTGAAGGCCTCTACTCCGCGACCGGTGAGGGGCAGGCGCAGTTGGCCCTGGCCAAAAAGGTTCACGTCAACGCGGATAAGACGGTCTATACGTTTACCCTTTATAAAGATTCTTATTGGAGCAATGGCGACGTTATCACGGCCCGGGATTTCGTTTACTCCTGGCAACGGGCACTGGCCCCGACGACCAAGGCGCCTAACGCGGATCTGTTCGTCGGCATCAAGAATGCCCGTAAGATTTTGGATGGCAAATTACCGTCCACACAGCTGGGCGTTAGCGCACCGTCCAAGTTCACGTTGGTGGTCCACCTAGATCATCCCATGGCCGAACTGCCACAACGGCTGACATTTCCCCTGTTCGGGCCGCAAAACCAACGCATCGCGCGTAAATACGGCAAGCGCTATGCCACCAAACCGCAGTATCAGGTCTACGCCGGACCATTCATGGTCGCATCTGAGGGCAACACGCGCCGACACTGGCACATGGTCCCCAATCCCCACTACTGGGACCGCGAGCACGTTTATTTGCAACGCATCAACGTCGATGTTTACCATAGTACGCGGCAAATGTGGCGGGCTTACCGCCGTGGGACGCTAGACGAAATGCGGCTGGTTGGCATCACCAACATCAAATCGTACGAAAAGCAAGCGGCCTACACCGCGCGGCCGTATTCGAAAATGGTCTTGCTCAACTACCGTCAGTTGGGCCGGAATCCGACCATCGACCACCTCTTGAACCAACGGCTCGCACGGCTGGCAATTTCCCACGCCATCAATCGCAAACAGTTGGGGCAGGACTCTTACGGCAACACTTCGCTAGTCGCTCAAGGCGTCGTACCGGCGGGTCTCAGTCGCGGGCAAAAGGGCACGGCAGACTTTGCGGCGGCCCAGCCGGACCAAGAAACGCTGACGTATAACGTTAAATTGGCTAAGAAACAGTGGGCCACCGCGCGTAAACGTGCCGGCCTCGACCACGTGACGCTGTCGTTGAGCTACCTGGATGCGCCTTACAGCAAGAAAATCGCAACCCTGCTACGTGACCAACTGCAACACACGCTCCCGGGGCTACGCATCAACCTTAAGACGCGTGAATGGACCATCAATCGCGCGGATGGCCCGGCCAACGCGGACCTGGCGCTAACCACGCAGCACGCGCAGTACGCCGACCCACTGGCCATGCTGGCCCTATTTACCAGCGACAACGCCGCCAATACCGGCTACTGGTTCAGTGAGCGCTACGATGAGCTGATCGCCCAGGCTAGCAATGCTCCGGCCTTCAACAGTCAGCGCTGGAAGACACTGCTGAAAGCCGAGGGTGAGCTGATGAAAGATCAGGGCGTCACGCCGCTGTTCCAGCCGGCCAGCACGTACCTGATCAACCCCAAGCTTAACGGCGTGCAGTACAATACGGTGGGTACGCAGTCGAACTTCAAGGGCGCCTACTTTGTGAAATGATTTGCCCCTAAAGTTTGCAAGTCGCTAGATAGTTGTGACACCAGGGCTTATGGCGACAGGATTAGTTCTTGAACGCCAGGTAGTCCGTGCTGGCCGCCTTACCGTTCGCCAAATTTGGATCGTGACGCTGTGGGAAGGACCGGTCGAAGCCAAAGAGCGGTCTTCAACCTCGCTTCGAGCCGAAAACCACGTCTCGAAGACGCCAGTTTCCAAGCAGGTCACTTGAAAACTCCCACGGCTGAGTCCAAATTTAGCTCACTCACGGCTGCCTGGCAGTTTATCCACAAAGTTAGTAGGACCGTTTTCTTCAGTTTACGTCGTGAAGCGTATTCGGAGATTGACGGGGTTTGCCAAGCTTCAAACACAGTCAAACCGCTTCTTAGGTCGCGAGCGTTCTCCCCGCAGCTACCAGAATCTCTGGTTGACGCAGATGTTGCATGCGACCTACTTTAATGGCCAGAATCCCTGTCAACTGGGTCTTTTTACACTCGCACCCCTAATACACTAAAGGCAGCGTCCCACCCGAAATCGGTGAGGCGCTGCCCTTTTAGTTTCCTTTAAATGGCGTTATCCACAAACTTGTCCACAACAACGCCGCTCAGTCGTCTATCTCTAGCGTTTGCCGGACCGTTTGGACCAGGTCCTCGCTGACAAACTCGCTAGTCAGCCGTTGCATCGGCGTGTAGTCGTGCCGTTGCTTATAATCCAGCGGGTGCGCGACGATGACGGCCACGCGCAGGTTGTTTTCGGTCAAGAATATTTGGCCAACGCCCTTGAACTTGCCCTTGCTGTGGCGGCCAGTTCGCCAGTCGTGGAGCTTGAAGCTGCCATCCGGATCGCGTTTGATTTCGTACTGGCCGGAGGCGTTGGTCTCGACCGGTACGCCGCTGTAGACATTCACGTCGTACTTGGCCTTCATTGGTGCGCCTCCCCCGTTAGAATCGCGGTGACCGGCGCAATGGCGTCTTCACCCAAGATGGCAACCGTCTCTGGTTGTTGGAGCACCGCACCGACTGCTTCAGGCGTGGCATCGATACCCGTCAGCTGCTCTGAAATGGCGTGAAGTTCCGCTGGCGTGCCAACCGCGCCAAAGAGCATGGCCGTCCGCAATTTGCCGGCGTGACGCGTGAAGTTCACGTGCAATTGACCCTTGGCGACCGTGAGCTTTTCATATTCGCGGAATCCCGGATTGGCGCCATAATTCCAGGCATCGGTATTGTACTTTTCCGCCAGGCGTTGGTCAATAACCGCCCAGTCGTGGTCGGTCAGGTGGTACGTGTCGATTTGGTCTAACCGGTCGACCTCAAAGATGTGGCACAGCAAGGCTTCCTTGAAGGCCTGAATGTCCAGATCTTGGTATGCCGGGGCCAGGTATTGCCGCAGATTAGTGATGGGAACGCGGTTGGAATCCACGCCCCGGTGTGGCCGCTCGCTGGCGGGCAAGAGCGCCGCGTGGGCAGCATCGACGTTCAGGTCGTACATGATGGTGCCACCGGCCGCGTAACCGTCACCGTTTTTGAACATGGTCATGCCGGAAAATTTCTTGCCAGCGACCGTCAAGGCACTCTTGTTACTGATGCCCAGGTCGGCGACACCCATGGCCTTGAGCGCCCGCAAAACGGGTTCAGCAAAGACCGTGTAGTCGCCAAATTTGGACCCATCTTGCGGATCACCATTGATGATGTGCTCAAAAATCAGGTTACGCTCGTCATGGTAGACGGCGCCCCCACCGGACGTCCGCCGCACCAGTTGCACATGGTGTTGGTCTAGGTAATGGAAGTCCACCTCGGCACCCACGGTTTGGTTGATGCCGACGATGACGGCTGGCTGATTGACGTACATCATGAGGCCGTGACCCGGCAATTTCAGGTCGTTCACGAGGTAATTGTCGATTGACTGATTAACGATGGCATCGGTGACCACTTGGCCATTACGGCTGGTATCGATTAAAAACATTTTGGGTAACGCTCCCTTCACGCTTAAACATCGGCAGCAGTTGACCACCGAATGAAATTATTTTCAGTGTAGCATAAGCCACCTGTAGCAACAACTTTCCGTGCCCGTGAGCAAGTTATTGTCAGCGGTTACATGGAAAGGGTATACTAGATGTTAAACACGACATACTAGGGAGGAATTCTATCATGGCTGCACAACAATCATTTTGGCAACGCCTCATTAATTGGTTCCGCGGTGACAAAACACCAGCCGCACCAGCAATCACGGTGAAAGATGGGGTCTGGCTGGAACAACGCGACCAGGGTCACTACCGCCTGGGATTATCCAGCGACGCCCTCGAACAGATCGGCGACATCAGCTTCGCCGACCTGCCCATCTTGAGTGAAGACGTTCTGGCCGCCGGCGACGACATTTTAGAAGTCGAAAGCGACAAGGCCGTGGAAAATTTCAAAACGCCATACGCCGGCACTGTGGTTAAGGTCAATGATGATTTGGTCAATGACCCAGCGAAGATCAACAAGAATAAGCAAGCGGATAATTGGGTGCTGGACTTGCAGGTGGTTTGATGCCATCAGTAGCTTTCACCCACAATGATATTCTTGGCTAGAACTTTGCTTGGACACAACGATTATAATAATCTAAATAGTAAGTTTCACTTTGACCATCCGTCGTAATTTTCGTAACACTCGCGTTATCTGGATCCATGATGCCCTGCGCCTCACCCCCGGATAACGCCATACATAGCACCATTTTAATTGTCCACCCATGCGTCACGATGAGTAAGCTTTCATCAGGATATTTCTGCGTCACCTCTGTTAAAAACGTCTCAATCTGTTCACTTTTATACCGCAAAGTTGGTGCGGGGACGACCCGAATATCCTGTGTGTGCGGGTCAAAGCACGCTGGGTGTTGATGCAATAACTGACGGGTTTCCAACCCATCCCCCGTACCATAGGACAGTTCTGCCAGCTTATCATCAACTAGGAGAGGCACCTGTCTCGTTTGATTCAGGATGGCCGCTGATTCTCTGGCACGTTGTAACGGGCTACAAATAATCCGATCAACGCCAACCATCGTTAGGGATTGCTGTAACCGTTGCATTTGTAGCTGTCCTTGAACCGTTAGTTTTGTACGGTCATCATTGAGCATGCCTTGCTTGATTCCTTGTTCATTTGCCCACGTCTGACCGTGGCGAACAAAATAAAGTACCGTCATCCTGCCTCTCTCCTTGCTGACGTCTATTTTCCCGTCGTTAGCTATTCGTATCGACTCATTCGGTCATTAAGTAAATCCTATTAAAAATTAACTATCCTCTTCCGCTATTTACAAGGAGCCTTTTGCATGTCCAACCAGCTTACCAGTGAAAAAACATTAGACAAAATATCAACCGCCCTTGACGACTTTGTTAAGCTGTCACAAATATCAGCGGTCTTTTTCAATCTTGACGGGCTGTTTGTCCATAACCAAACCGTCTACACGTCGTTTAAAGAATCTCAATTCAGCGTCCACTTTCCGCACCCCATCTTTTTCCCTTTAGCAGTCGACCATGAACTCATTGGTTTTGTTGTCTGTGAAAATAAGAATCTTCTCCCGCAACGCATTAAACTTTGCCGCCGGTACCTTGAACGCATCATTGGCACAGCATTTGAATCACATATTCCGGTCAACGTTTGGGCTGCCTTATCCCAAAGACAAGAACTCTTATTAAACTATCAATTCAACCAGATTCTGCAACCGACCACTGACAATGAGCTCAGTCTCCAACCGCATCTTGCCCCATCCACCACAGTAAATGAGGACGTAGAAGTCGTTCATGCCCCAACACAAGATGCGACCCAACGGATAATCTCCAAAACCATCCAATTCATCGAGAATCACTTGACTAAGTCCTTTTCCCTCGAAGACGCTGCTCAGTACGCCTTCCTGTCTACCTCTTACTTGAGCCGCCTCTT
Organism: Levilactobacillus brevis; assembly: GCA_003666485.1. Lineage (GTDB taxonomy): Bacteria > Bacillota > Bacilli > Lactobacillales > Lactobacillaceae > Levilactobacillus > Levilactobacillus yiduensis. The sequence goes on along the minus strand of CP032931.1, from coordinate 1,192,119 downwards.
TAAACAAGTTCTCAACGTTAACTTTGGTGACTATGTGATGATTAGAAAGATTGTTTTCGCCCAAGAACTGCTGTTAACAACAGAACAATCTATCCAGGACATCTCCACCGCCTTGGGGTTTTCACAGACCAGTTATTTTACGCGGGTATTTAAGCAGCGTACTGGGATTACCCCATCTAAGTACCGCTTGCAAAATGGCAATACTTCTACGGTATATACCATCGCCCGACCTGTCACTTGTTCTGATTCCGACTCCGTCTATGATTTGACCAAACAGTATTTGACCACGCACCATATCAAATCGCTAACGCAATTATCAAACGGTTATCCCTATATTCAGTCAATCAATGGCTTAACGAACATCCCCCATCAGCGTGGTTGGGTATACCTAGTTGACGGCCGCCAGCCATCAACCCCTGCTAGCGAAGTTCTAATTGCCAATTGTTCCGTCGTGCAATGGATCTACACGACCAATATTTATTGATTTTTCGGGCTAGCATACGGTTTTGAGCCTCGGTAACACCTGTTTCAGTCAAGTTGTTGAAAACGTTTTAAATCAATACTTTTTCAGCTTAGTGGTCAAAGAAGGGCCTGGGACAAAAGTCTCGGGCCCTTTGTGTCTCCGAATATCTGGTGTTGAAACCTGGGCCAAAAGGCAGCTGGTTCCGCTTAAAACTGATAAGCAAACAATCCAAACCCGGGATTATCCGCTTATCAGCCTTAATGCTCGCCAGCTAACCGCCTTTTGGCCCACTCTCTTTTTTAATGCACCAACTGCGCTGACGACTAACTGACTACTCGGCTGCGGCGCACATCTTGTTAATCATTTGCCGGAGCACATCATGCGGTTGGCTTGGCATCACGACAGGCAATTGGGCAGACTGGATTACGGCCGCACTGGTATGGCCCAACACATAATAGGTTGCTCGTGAAAAAGTCTCCGGTGAAAGTTTCGCTTGAACCTGCCGCAATCCAGCAAAATTACTAGGACTCGTCACCAAGACTTGCGTGATTTGACTATCTTTCAGTTGTTGGACAACCTGTTGATTAGCGTCTACTGGCCAGTCGTTCCGATAAATCGTCATAACTGCATCCGCACGAATCGACTCGCTTCGATGTGCCAGATTACCCAACAACCAACAAATACGTCGATTTGGTCCCAGTCCCGCGAGCTGTGTGGCTAGCCCCTGCTGGGATTCGACCGTCGCAATTTGAATCGGGTTAGCCACCCGACCGACCAGGTAATTCGCCGCTTTCTTGCTTAACACGTGTAGCGTTGCCGTTTCGTTCAGCGTCATCAACTGTTGTAAATACACATGAATGCCAAATTGGCTCGTCAAGACTAAATCAGTACTGGTTCTAATCTTTTCTTGATCTGTCGGCGTAAGGAGTGTTGCCGTCAGCACCCGACAAGGACAGTAAAAAGTCGGCTGCAAGGCTTCTAGCTTAGTCTGTAGATCTGGTGGTACTTGATCTCGTGGATACGTCAATAAGAATGCCATTGTCCCATTTCCTTATACGTTTAACTTTTTTAACACGATACTTTTTCCGATAACCTCATAGTAAGAATAAGTGCCTGCGTCAAAATGAATATCCCAAAAATTAGTTTTGGGGCTGCATAGTAATTGATGCATCACCCGTAACGTCCCTAGATGCGCCACCAGGAGGATTTGGTCATTGGGCTGCGCATTGGCCAGGACCCTCGCCATTCCTGCTGCGACGCGGCGTTTAAACACCGCAAAGCTTTCGACTGTCGGCGGGGTGAACGTCAACGGCTCGTTCAGCCATTTTTGCCAATTCAATGGGTCCTTTGCCTGAATCTCATCAGCATCCAACCCCTCCCAATTTCCAAAACCTTTTTCATTCAGTTCTGAATACACCGTCACAGGCACCGCCGGATGTTGGATCGCAACGGGACGTAAGGTCTGCTCCGTCCGTCTCATCTGACTACGTACTAACTGCGTCAGTGGCACATCAGTAAGCTTGCGTGCCAGCATCTGTGCCTGTTTTTCCCCTTGACTGTCGAGCGGTACGTCATCACTGCCATAAAACTTTTTCTGACGATTGTAAGCCGTCTCACCATGACGAGCAACAAATAATTTCATTAGGAGAACCTCACGGCCACCAAGTAGCCCAACAGGAACACAACTTGTGCAAGATTCGCGTATGCCCCTACTGTGTCGCCGGAAAAGCCACCCATGATACGAATGATGTGGTGCCGATAGAGCCAAGCAACCACAACCACGCACACGTAGCCAACGATCCCCTGCCACTGCAAAGCAGCACCAATGACAATGATGGAAAAGAGCTGGGCAACGATGACCCGCCAAGTTTTTACGCCTGTCCAAATACTGGCCAAGCCGCCCTTACTTCCAGCATAGATCATTTTGTAGAACAATAAGGACACCCCGGTCTTGGTTAACATGATCATAATGGCTGCTAAAGCCATCATGGTCCACAGATCGAGATACGCACTCAACGCAATGCCACAACCAATCACGGCCATATAGAAATACAGCAGAGCCAGGCTGCCCATTGTGCCTAATCGGCTATCCTTCATAATCTCAAAGATGCGATCAGTGGTCCGCGAAGAAAAGAGTCCATCAGCTGTATCTGCCAAGGCATCTAGGTGAAAACCTCCCGTGACGAAGCCATCCAACACCCAAAAGAAACACCATGACAACCAAATTGGAAAAACTAGGCTCAATCCACCAAAGACTAAAGCTTCCAGAATCCCCAATAAGAAACCAAACAAGGTAATGTACTGAATGCTTGTTTTAAACTTATTCGTAACGTCATCAATTTCCACAGGAATATAAATCCGCGTGAAAAATTGTGAGAACAAAATTAATGACTTTATCATTGCGACCTCCTATTTAAAGCGTTGTGGCAGTCCGCTTATGACAAAGTAAACTTCATCCGCAACGTGCGCTAAGAACTGATTCACTTCACCATAAATATCACGCAAAATCCGTGCCTGCTTCGTCGCCGGTACGAGGCCCAACCCCACTTCATTGGTGACCATGACCATGGTCGTTTGCTTTTGTCTAACCGCTGTCACAATCTGGTGCCACTCCGTTAAAATCGTCTGGCGGATATTGTCCAACTCTTCTTTAGACATTTGTTCTAGCAAGCGATCAAAGTCGCCATCAGCAGTCAGTTGTTCACCCAAAATTGCATAGAACTTATTTGTCGTCAACATGGTCACATCATCTAACAAATAGTGATCATAGTTATTTTGCTTAATAAATTCCGGAACTTGCTGAAATCGTTCTTCTGTCACCCAAATATGCGGTCGGCGTTGTTGATGATGCTGAATCCGTAGTGTCATTTCCGCATCCGGCTGCTGCATCACCCCAGTGGCTAAATAACAGACAATCTGGTCGCTGGGACTTTGGGCTTCAGCAAAAGCAGACTTGCCACTCTTAGCGCCTCCCGTTACCAATACCAGTTTACTCATCGTTATCCCTCCAACCTAGCAATCCGCGGTAATTCAGGGAAGGCCTTCGCAAAGGCGGCTGCGGCCGTTTGGCGAACTGCAATGACGACAACCGTTGCCGGCCCCGCAGAAGCCGTGATTCGGGGATCATTGCGATCAATCAGCCATTGCAACCGCGTATGGCCTTGTGTCCGGCTAATTTGGGCAATCTCGTAACCCATTCCCTTTGACCCCACCGGCAGCATGTCTTGTACGCCAGTGAACGCCCGTATTTGCCGCACCGACTCGTACGAGAAGATTTCGGCCAAATGCGCCACTACTTCATTGCCGACGTAGGGCTGGCCTAACTGAAAAATTTCCAAAGCCTCAGTCGTTGCTGGCAGTAATGCGTCGTGCCGCAATTTTCCTAATAATGTCACCCCTACTGATGTTGTCAGGGTCGTCATATTATCTTCAGTACTGCCATTCAACGGCAGATCAGCGAGGCCCGCCAGTGCCAATTCACTGCGAATTCCTTGAATGACCTTCTGACCCGTAGGCAACATTTCGTTGCCCACGGTGTCCACCGCAGCAAATGGTTGCGCACCGAGGCATAACAGCTCCAATAACGGCACGCGAATCGTAAAGGCCGCCATAGTGGTTGGCGCAACCGTCACTTGATCATCTTGCTTCAAGCCAATGCCAGCACTGCTATCACATGCAATCACTAATTCATGAGTGGCATCTAATGGTAGCCTGGTCACATCACGGTATTGCTGTGCATTAGTCATGAGCCGTAACCACATCAAACGCCGCATCAAACGCCGCAATGGTCCGTTCAATGTCAGCATCCGTATGCTTGGTTGACAAGAAATTCGTTTCGTACTGTGAAGGTGCTGTGTAAATGCCCTGGTTCAGCAGTTCCTTAAAGAATCGTGCAAAGAAGGCAACGTCACTTTGATTCACGTCATCAAAGTTGTTGACGGGACCGGGATTAAAGAAGTAACTCCACATCGTGCCAACATGATGAACTGTCACTGGCACACCGTGTTTATCGGCAGCGGCCTTAATGCCTGCCGTCAAACGAGTAACCTTCTTATCCATGGCAACGTAAACATCTGGATTTAGTTGATGAATCGTACTAATGCCCGCCGTCATCGCTAATGGATTCCCAGACAGCGTCCCAGCATGGTAAATCTTACCTTCAGGCGTGATCTCTTCCATGATATCTCGCCGACCGCCAAAGGCGCCGACTGGCAATCCACCGCCAATGACTTTGCCTAGCGTTGTGAGGTCTGGGACGATACCCGTCAACCCTTGAACGCCATGATAGCCTGCACGGAATCCAGACATAACTTCATCAAAAATCAACAATGCCCCATTGTCTGTCGTTAATCGCCGCAGAGTCTTCAAGAAGTCCATCGTTCCAGGAATGACACCCATATTACCGGCCACGGGCTCAACGATGATGCAAGAAATTTCTTTACCGTGTTGGGCAAAGAGTTGTTCGATGGCAGGAATATCATTGTATGGCACCGTGTAGGTATCCAGCGCGAATTCATCTGGCACACCAGGTGACGTGTTAATGCCAAAGGTGGCGAGTCCAGACCCCGCATCAACTAACAGTGAATCGCTGTGACCATGGTAATTACCAATGAATTTCACAATTTTATCACGATGGGTATAGCCACGTGCTAAGCGAATGGCACTCATCGTTGCTTCAGTCCCGGAAGAGACCATCCGCATCATTTCCATTGAGGGCACAATCTTTTGAATGTCTTCGGCCAATTGTGTTTCCAATTCCGTTGGTGCCCCATAACTAGTCCCACGTTCAGCTGCTGATTTTAACTGATCAATCACATAATCATCAGCATGGCCTAATACCAGTGGCCCCCAGGACAGGACGTAATCAATATACGTATTGTCATCAATATCTGTAATGTATTGATTTTTCCCCTTCTTAATAAATAAGGGATCACCACCAACATTTTTAAAGGCGCGCACCGGACTGTTGACACCTCCTGGCATGAGTTGACTAGCCCGGGCAAAGGCTGCTTGTGACTTTTTAATCGAGCGCATTGACTTCTCCTCCTTGATTCATCCGCCGAGCAACATCTTTTGCAAAGTAAGTAATGATCAAATCAGCACCTGCTCGCTTCATGCCGACCAACGTTTCATTCACGATCTTATCTTCATCGATCCACCCATTCTGAGCGGCCGCCTTGATCATGGCGTACTCTCCAGAAACATTGTAAGCAACGAGTGGTAGGATCGTATGATCTCGGATTTCCCGCATAACATCTAGGAAGGCCATGGATGGCTTGACCATCACAAAATCGGCCCCTTCTTTTTCGTCACTGACAACTTCACGCATGGCGTCCAAACGGTTAGCTGGATCCATTTGATACCCCTTACGATCACCAAATTCTGGTGCGCTGTTAGCAGCATCCCGGAATGGGCCATAAAAGGCTGACGCATACTTAACAGCATAGGACATGATCGGTGTGTTCTTGAAGCCAGCTTCGTCCAAGCCGGCACGAATGCTAGCCACATAACCATCCATGGCGTTAGACGGCGCGATAATATCGGCTCCTGCACGAACTTGGCTGACAGCTGTCTTCGTAATGTAAGTCAAAGACTCGTCATTTAAGACTTCCCCGTTCTTCACGATACCGCAGTGCCCAGTACTGGTGTATTCGCAAAGGCAGGTATCCGCAATCACAATCAAGTCAGGGTAAGCAGCCTTGATCTTTCGTGTAGCCGCTTGAACGATACCATTGTCTTCCCAGGCACCAGTCCCGACTTCGTCTTTGTGATCTGGTAACCCGAATAAGATAATCGCTTCGATACCCAAATCAACAATGGTCTTCACTTCATCCAGAATGCTGTCCAGACTGAATTGGAAGACGCCAGGCATTGAAGAAATCTCTTTTCGATCTTTGATGTTAGCATCTACAAACACCGGCATGATCAGATCCGATTTTAACAAATGCGATTCACGCACCAAATCCCGCATAGCTGCACTGCTCCGTAAACGACGATGACGATCAAAAGTAACCATAATTATTGTTGACTCCCTTTCATAATGCCAAATTTATCTTGTGCTAATAAGTCTGCTGCAACGATTTTACCTAGATGATCAGCTAAGACACCTTGTTTAGTTTCTCGCAGTAGGTGTTGACCATCCGGCGAAGCAATCAAGCCTTCAAAGTTGACCTGTTCGCCCGCGACAATGGCATACCCCCCGATTGGGAAGGTACACGTCCCGCCAATCGCTCGCAGAAATTCACGCTCAACCCCCACGCAAGCCGCACTGTGCGGATCATTGATGGCCTGCAACAAGTCTTGCACTTCCTGATCCGCTCGTCGACATTCGATGGCCATAGCACCTTGTCCCATCGCTGGTAATAAGACATCCCGTAGCGACAGGCGATGTTTTCCACTAAGATCCACCGTCAACCGATTCAGACCGGCCTCAGCCAAAACCACTGCATCCAGGTTCTCCGTCTCAATTTTTTTAACGCGGGTATCGATGTTTCCACGAATCGGGACGATTTCCAAGTCCGGCCGTAAGTGCAGTAATTGCCCCTGCCGGCGAGAGCTATTGGTCCCGACACGTGCGCCCTGTGGCAGATCAGTAACCTGCTTTAAGGGCGCACGACTAATCAAGCAGTCATACGGTGAGTTGCGCTTGGGGATGGCCCCCAGCATCAAGTCGTCAGGAAGCGTTGGCATAACATCCTTCAAGCTGTGAACGGCAAAATCAATCTCTCCAGTCTGAAGTTCATGCTCGATTTCCTTAACAAAGACACCCTTGCCCCCAATCTTCTGTAAGCTATCTTTTAGATTTACATCACCCTGGGTGACGATCTTCTTAATTTCGAAGACCACTTGGGGAAATTGGGCTTGTAATTGCGCAATGACTAACTGTGTTTGGGCTAAAGCCAGCTTACTTTGCCGGCTCCCCACGATCACTTTATCCTTCATGCACTTTCTGTCCTTCCGTTTCAATTGGTGTCAGGCCAAAGATTTGGCAAAAGAAGTTAATGTCTGCAGCGGCTGTTGGATCCACTGACAACTCCTTAATTTCTTTAATTGGGCCCTTAATCATTTGATTGATGATTCCTTTCATATGCTTGCTGATGACCTTTCGTTCGTGTGCGTTTAATTCAGGAAGCTGCCGCAACAGCCCGTCGTAAGAAACGCTCTCCACTTTCAAGGCGTGCTCCCTGAGCGTACGAATGACCGGCACAATATGTAACTGCTTCTGCCAAGCAAAGAATGCCGTGATTTCTGGCGCCACAGCCGCTTCCATCCGCGTAAACATTTCCTGTTTACGCTGCTCATTAGCGGAAACGATGGCGCTCAAATGATCAATGTCATAATACGCAATGGCAGCGTTTCCTTCATCCATCTTAACATTGCGGGGCATTCCCAAGTCGACTAAAATCAAATTTTTTGCAGGCGTGATTTGGGCAGTTCGAATGACCGGCTGTGGTGCTGCAGTGGCTAAGATGGCAGCATCACTATCCTGCAGCGTTGTCGCTAACGTTTCCCACGGCGCACTGGTCACTGAACCGGCATTTTCCATCGCAATTTTTCGTGCTTTGTCCGCATGCCGGTTAACGATCGTAATACGGTCAAATCCCATAGTACTGGCATTTCGAACGACTTGTTGCCCGATTTCACCAATGCCGATCACCGCTAGCTTTTTCCCTTTTAACGTCCCCAATTGCACCTTGATCTGATGAAGCCCCGCCTGACTAGATGTCTGAGCAAATTCACTTACCCGGTATTCCGTATGCATCCGCTTGGCAAATGTCACAGCCTGCCGGAATAAATGATTAAGCATTACCCCTGTGGTTTTCTCCTGCTGGGCGACTGCAAACGCACGTTTAACCTGACCTAGGATTTGCGGCTCACCTTTAATTTGCGAATCCAGTCCTGCACTCACGCGAAGTAATTGTGTGATGGCCTGCTCTTGAACTTGGACCACCGCATAATCGTCCAGCTGTTCGACGGTCAAGTTAAACCAACCCGCAATAAATCGCTTGATATAGTAGCGGCCCGTATGTATCTGATCCACAACGGCATAGATCTCAGTCCGATTACATGTCGCCAAAATAACATTTTCCAAAATACTTTTTTCTTGATTAAGTTCCCGATTGGCCTTTGGCAACACAGCCTTATCGAAAACGAAGCGTTCACGCAATTTGACGGGTAGTCGATGATAATTCAGACTCACACACATCATGTACATTTCCATTAACTCCTTTCATGATTTCCAAAATTTTGTTGCAACCACCCCTGTAATTGCTTCTTGATTTTTTTCGCTAACGTTGGTGACTTACCATTCGTCGAGACCGATACCATGATGCCATTTTCTCGGACAATGGCAACGTTAAAAAAGTCCGATTGTGTTTGATCACTGGTATTATTCACCCACTGTAGGCTATCTGCTTCATCGACAACCTGTTGATTAACCACTGGATCATCCGTACAAGCAATGATTAAAGCCATTTGATCCACATCTGCTCGTTGATAGCCGTGTGCTAGCCAATGAACCCGTCGCACGTCAATTTGGGGACTGATTGCTGGGCTGATGACCGTTACATCAGCTTGTACTGACAACAATCCTTTAATCTTACGTGCCGCAACTTGGCCACCACCAATAACGGCAACTGACTTATGGGCCAAGTTCAGCATCACTGGATATGGCTTTTTCATTTGTCGCCCTCCATTTGTGGACCTGCTGACTCGGCTAAAATACGGTCAAGTTCCGCCATATCAATATTCTCCGTAAACACCTGCGCCAATCGATTGTATTGTTCTTCTTTATACGCACTTAGGGGCAGCGACGTGTCTACCAGTGGGGCCAGCCCCTTAACCTGTCGCAATTGGTTCAACAACTGACGCGTCCATTTCGTATTATCGAAAATGCCATGGAGGTAAGTCCCCCAGACGGTCCCATCAATCGCCACTGCACCATCCAGTCGGTTCGTTGGCTCACCATTTGTCCGGATAATCTGCGCAAATGGTTTTGCATTAGGTCCCAAGGTCGTCGTTCCCATGTGAATCTCATAACCCTTAAGCTGTAAATGCCCCTTCTGAGCAATGGCCTGCGTTGTGGTCTTAACATGGTTGAAGACTGTCTTTGTATCTAGCAATCCCAGTCCCGCTTGGTGCATGATCATCGATTCAATTTCATCTGGATCACGTAGTTGTTGCCCCAGAATCTGGTACCCACCACAAATGCCTGCGACCATGCTGCCACGTTGGTGTGCGCGCAAAATTGCTGTGTCGAATCCCGTTTCTTTAAGCACCCGCAAATCCTCGTTGGTATTTTTACTGCCTGGAATAATCAACAGGTCTGGTGTTTCCAATTCGTCTGGGTAGCGGACGTAACGAACAGAGACATCCGGTTGAATCTCTAGACTGTGAAAGTCCGTGAAATTAGAAATTTTAGCGAGATCGATAACGGCAACATCCAACGCCTTACTTTGGTCACGTTGCCGTGGTTTCCGGGTCAACGCGACACTATCCTCTTCATCTAAATCGACATCGGCCATCGGGAGAACCCCAATGACCGGGATACCCGTAAGCTTCTCAATCATCTTATTGCCAGACACTAACAAACGCTTATCTCCGCGGAATTTATTAATAATAATGCCTTTTACCCGTTTCTGATCCGCTTCTGGTAAGAGCTTAATCGTGCCATAGATAGCGGCAAAGACACCGCCTTTATCAATATCAGCCACTAAAATCACCGGGGAATGGGCCATCTCCGCCATCCCCATATTCACGATGTCCCGGTCATTCAGATTGATTTCGGCAGGACTACCAGCCCCTTCCAAAACCATGACATCATTCTCTGCGGCTAGATTCTCATAAATCGCTTTAACCCTTGGCTTTAACTTTGGCTTGTAATTGTGATAGGTTACAGCGCTCATATCAGCTAGGACGTGGCCCATAACAATTACTTGGGAGTCTTGATCTGTGGATGGTTTTAACAAAACTGGATTCATCCGCGGATCGGGTTTAACGCCGGCGGCCTCGGCCTGAAAGACCTGAGCGCGCCCCATCTCATCACCCTTTTCCGTGATAAATGAATTCAATGCCATATTCTGCGACTTGAACGGTGCCACCTTTAGACCTCTTTGTTTCAAAACGCGACAAAGGGCGGCCGCCGCCCAGCTTTTGCCGGAGTCAGACGCCGTTCCCTGAAACATGATTGATTCAGTCATTCAGACATCTCCCTTCCCGTTAACGCTGTATGCAAATTCACCTGAAGACGGTGATCTTCAAATAATTGTTCTGGACTGAAATACAGTGGTAATCCCAACTGCTGATGAAGTTTCACCAACCAGGGTTGCTCCAATTTACTTTGATTCAGTAAGTTTTCGTCAGCAAAGACTTTATCTTTAGTGCCTTCTTTGACAATTTGACCATTATTTAACAAGTAGAAGTAATCGCCAATCTCATACATGAAATCCATGTCATGACTGGAAAGAATAATCTTCTGCCCCCGCGAAATGAGTTTCTTAATCAGAATCAACATGCGCTTCCGTCCGTCGGGGTCCAACCCCGAAGTCGGTTCATCCAATAATAGCCATTCTGAATGCAAGACCAGGATACCCGCAATCGCCACTCGTTTCTTCTGCCCACCACTGAGGTATTGGATTGGCCGATCGCGCAAGTCTTCAATGTCTAGCTCCTTAAGCACTTGTGTTACCCGGCGATCAATTTCATCTTGCGGCAACTTTAAGTTGTGTAGGGCAAAAGCAATATCATCTTTAACGATTGAATAGAAGATCTGTTGATCGGAATTTTGAAAAACAATGCCGATTTTCTTGCGCAACTTATTTAGGCCACGCTTGGTATACCGAATCGGTTGGTCATCCACAAGAATTTTGCCACCGGTTGGCTTCAGTACGCCGACCAAATTTAAGAACAATGTCGACTTACCCGAGCCATTAGGCCCAATCAACCCAATGACATTTTGATTCGGTTGGCCCAGCTTTAATGAAATATCATGCAAAATTTCACGGTGACTGTCATAGTCAAAGCTTATATGCTGTAATTCAATCACTTTTTCTCCCGACCTTTCACGTAAAATTCTCCGTCATACAACTTTGCGTCTAGCGCGTAAGTCATATTCTGATAATTGACCATGACTTGTTCAAACAGCATCTTCGCTAAAATGCCTGAGGAGTGAATCATCAATCGAATATTATCGTAACCAAACCGGAGCTTTTGGGCCTGATGAATTTGCTCAAACGCCTCAACAAAGATAAAAATGAAGCGGTACATCAACATCGTTTCTTCGATTAAAATATTGGGTAAATGCAGCCATTTCAAAAAGGCAATAATCTGTTGAAACGGGGTAGTCAATGCGAACCAGTAGGTGCAAACAATTGCTGTCAGCGCCTGCAAGGTAATTCGCAGCGCCTGGGGCAACATGCTACGAGATACACCCCAATACAGATTAAACAGATGTACTGGCCCATAAATGGTACGTGCATCATGAGATACCGTGAAGACGATACCCACGATACTCAAGAGCAAAAAAGGAATGATTGCGTAAAACCACTTTAGATATTGATGAAACGAGACCTGTGTCAGGTACATCGTGTTCCACGCAACGAGCACCAGTAAAATTGGTTTTAGCCATAGGAGCGGCTGAAATGCAATCACCATCCCTAGTAACCAAAACATTGCTTTGCGCTGTGGTGACCAACCCACGATGCGATTGGTGTACGCATACTTATCAATTACAAGCATCCTAACCCCCTCTTTGCCTTGAAACCTGCTAGTCTTTCTTTTCCATCTTCTTGTTGGTCTTGTCATTGGCTTTAGCTTGCTGTGCCAAGGCCTTTTTCCGACCATGCGCATTTCCAATGACGTAAGCAATAATCCCGGTCCCCAGTGACCCCTGGAGTGTGAATAAAAGGCTTTCGATTTCACCGGAGGGCGGTGTCCAAAGCGGATGAGCCCAGACTTTATAACTCGGATCATTTTTTAAAATTTGGGCCGTCCCCTGATCATCACTGCCGCTGTATTCGCCCTTGTTGGCCACAAAAAATGGGGTAATGACTAAAACGATGACTATCAATAATAAAATCAAATTTTGTTTGGTTTTTTTATTCATCCCAGTGCACTTTCCTCCCATAAGTTATTGCTAAGAACCAAGTTATAAACAATCACTGTTAATAATCCTTCAGCAACGGCTAACGGAATTTGTGTCACGGCGTAGATGCCCAAGAACTTCACAACCGCTCCCCACATCCCCGTATTCGGATCTGGGAAAACCACGGCCAGCTGAAATGAGGTTGTCACGTAGGTCGACCAGTCCGCTAACATGGCACACAAGAAGAGTGACACAGAACGATTGACTTTGCATGCCCGACAAATTTTCCAAACGGCAAACCCAACTAATGGCCCGACAATTGTCATGGAAAATTCATTAGCACCTAACGTCGTCAACCCGCCATGAGCTAAAAGCAACGCTTGAAACAATAGCACGATGACACCCAACACGGCCATCACACCAGGTCCAAACATGACCGTCCCCAGTCCCACGCCAGTCGGGTGCGAGCAAGATCCCGTCACAGACGGCAATTTTAACGACGAGAGCACGAAGACAAATGCCCCGCACAACGCGAGCATAATTTTGGCATTTTGTTGTGATGACGTCACGATTTTACGCATTCGATATAGGCCATAGATAAAGAATGGTGTACAGATTGCAAACCAGAAAATACACCACTTAGGTGGGAGCATGCCCTCCATAATGTGCATCGCGTACGCATCTTGCGGGTAAAGCGTAAAAAACAAAGCAGATAGCCCGGCTAGCCCAATCGACCCGCGAGTAAAGTATTTCGTTTTAAACAATTTCATGAGCCATCGTCTCCCTTAAAGAATGCTTTTTTAAAATCAGAGTTGAAAAGTAAGGGATCGCAGCATCAGGCGTTAAATCTGCAAGTTGCTGAACTTTTTGATCTGCCATAGATGCCTTGCTGACCAATACACAACGGGCCAACAAATTCCGTGCTGCTAGTAAGCCATAGATCTGTTGAAAGTTAGCAGAGATTTTCATAATGACCACATTATCATTGTGATCAATTGCTGCTTTCACCTGATCTACTGGCGCCGTAGCCGGTACCACGGTCAAGCGTTCATCATCTAAAACCAACGGTAGCGACACACTGGCGGCAATCTGACTGTAAGAAGAAATTCCGGCAATCGTTTGGACCGGGACCTCATCTTCTATTAGCTGCATGATATAACTATATGTACTGTACACAGACGGGTCGCCCAACGTGAGGAAACCAACTTGTTGGCCAGCCTTGACATCCTGAATCACTTCTTGTGAAATGGCCTGCCATGAATGAATTTTGGTCACCCAATCGCCACTCATAGGAAAGTGCCGCCGTTTGATCGTTAAATCGGTCGGCAGATAGGGTTGTGCAATTGTTTCCGCGACACTGACACCGTCTTTATGTGCTTGTGGTGTATATAAAATATCTAGTTGTCGAATCGTTTTAACTGCTTTGATGGTCAGGAGATCACTGTCTCCTGGTCCAACGCCAATACCCCAAAATTTACTCATTGCGTATCTCTCCTATTCACTGCATTTCTCAGGTGTCGTACGAATAATTGCTGAATTTCTGAATAAGCACCTAGACCTTGTAACACAGGCGTGACCTGTATACCAGCCGCCTCCAGTTGGCTCTGCCATGAATCCGGCTGAGACGAGGCCATGTCCTGGTGGGCATGATTTCCGGCAACCAACATGAAGGGCTGTAAGGTCACCCGCTCAATGCCGTCATGCTTTAACCGACGTATTTCTAAGTCAATTCCTGGGTAACTCTCTACGGCACCCACATACTGCTTGGACCCCCACAACATGTGGTCCAAGCAAGCGTAAGTCGCAAAGGTCTGGTGCGCCGTACCGTGACCCATCCACAGCACCCCCGCATTTGCCTGCGTGTCTGGATACCATTGTTTCAAGTCACTCACGACCTGCAAAAAGTCAGCCTGGGTATCTAGCAACGGAGGCCCCACGACCACACTCTGAAATGTGGAACGGACACGGTCAGCCGCCGCGACTACCTGCTCATACTCAATGCCAGGAATGAGATGTAAGGATTGAATCCACAGCTGATCAAAGCCCTGCGCTTGAATCTTCGTGAGCGCCTCATCAAGTGAATCAATGTGAAGACCTTCATGACTTTGAATGCGGTGTATCACAATCTTAGACGTGAAAGCTCGAAAAATTTGTGCTTGCGGGAAGGCCTGCTGAATAGTCTGTTCGGTCGCCCCGATCGTCGCTTGACGCGTGGCGGGATAGGTTGTGCCAAAACTAACTGTTAAGATTGCTGTTTTTGTCATGGCTGACTCTCCTGCTTTCCAATTGATCAATTACATCATCGATGGTCTTGGCTTGTACAATTGGCTGCGTGATACCCGCTTGCCGAAGTGCACGTGCGACCTGATTTCCCATGGCAATGACAGTACAGTGCAGCATCTGCTGGCGTTGCGTGTCAGTAAGTGTGGCGACAAAATCATGAACGCTTGCGCTACTAGGAAAAATAATGGCTTGAAATTGTTCCAGTGGCCACGAGATGGCTGTCGACCGCACAACTGCTCGGTAGGTCGCCAGAAAGTTCTCTCCTGTGTTGCCTTGGTTGGCTTCACCAATCGTCAGTGTTTTGCCAGTTGTGGCAGCCGTTGACTGAACTGCATCAACAATAATTCCGCGGCGACGCAAGCGTTTTGCCACAGCCTGATTGGCCGCGGTAAAGGATAACCGGGCCAATTGTCGTTGATCTTGTCCTTGGTCAACCATCGCTGTCAGCAGCGCATCATAGGCCTGACTGTCTAAAACCAACAGCTCTTGATACGATTGCCAATCTGGCAAGGTGACTGCTAGCGGACGGCTTGTGGCCCGTTCATAGAAATCAGCCGTTGCCCCGCGGTCCTGTAACTTGGTAAACAGTCGTGAACTGGCAGAATACGGTAATAGCACGTGCGTCCCCTGCAACGACAGTTCTGGCTGCAACGCCTGCGTAAGCGTGACGACATTACCCACGACGATCAAAGCCGGGGCCCCAATCTTTTTAGCGGTCGCCCGTTCAGCAATGTTGGCTAAGGTTCCCGTCACCATCTGTTGACGCCACTGCGTCGCCCACTGAATGATGGCCACCGGTGTCGACGCTGTACGGCCATTGGCCACCAACTGCGTACAAATTTCTTCCAATGCGGCCATCCCCATTAAGAACACCAGGGTTCCTTCTTGATGGGCAATATTTGGCCAATCGAGTTGCTGGCCGTCCGCCTGATGATGCCCCGTAATAACGTGAAAACTAGAGGCATAGTCCCGATGGGTGATGGGGATTCCGACAGCTGCTAACCCCGTAATGGCACTGGTTAATCCGGGGACAATTTCAAACTTCACGCGATGCTGATGAAGAAATTGACCTTCTTCACCACCACGGCCAAAAACGTAAGGATCCCCCGCCTTAAGCCGAACGACCTGCTTACCATCCCGGGCATAATCCACCAGTAATTGATTGATGACAGACTGTTTAACTTTATGGAAACGCGGTAGCTTGCCAACGTCCACTCGTTCAGCATCAGCCCGCATAAAAGCTAACAATGATGGATTGATTAACCGATCATACAAGACGACATCAGCTTCTTGCAGCCGGCGCTTACCCAATAGTGTGAGTAGTTCTGGGTTGCCAGGACCCGCGCCTAACAATGTCACTCTGCCCGTCATGGTGTCACCTCCAAAAATTTTGCTAACGCCGGCACATCTGAAACCTGTTGCGGATACGTCATCACTGGTCGCCGAATGACCAGGCAAGGAATCTTCAGCTGTTGTGCCGCGGCAATCTTCTCTTGCACGCCACCCTGTTTGCCACTTTCCTTCGTTACCACTACCGCCGCATGTGCACGACGGAACAATTCAACATTCAACGCTGTCGTGAACGGCCCACGAATCGCATCAATTTGGGTGGCATCAAAGCCAGCGGCCGTCAATTTCGCCAATACAGTCGTCGTGGGAAGCACCCGCACATGCAGCCGGTCTAACCCCACTTCAGTTGCAAAGTCAGCCGCTGTCTTACTACCAGTAGAAAGATAAATCGTACCGGCTATCTGCTTCAAGCGCACGCAGGCAGCTGCAAAATCGTCGACTAACGTAACGCCCTGATCTTGCGGATAGACAAGCCGCCGCTCAAAACGTAAGTATGGCGTTCCCGTTTGTTCAGCCACAGCCATGGCTAGTTTAGAAATCACCCTAGCAAACGGATGGGTCGCATCGAGAATCAACGTAACGTTTCGTTGCTGAATGAAATGCTTCAGGGTATCAGCCGTAAATAAGCACTTCACAACCTGTGTCGCATGCGCACTCGCAAGATCACGACCATAATCTGTCGTCACGGTTAAAATGAAGGAATGATGCTGCGCCGTCAAAAAGTCAGCCACCGTGAGACTTTCCGAAGTACCTCCCAAGAGTAAAATCATAGGGTATAGCCCCGGGGAGTCACCATGCGCCCATCTTGCACATAGGTATTCTTATTGCCAATAATAACGATAGACGTCATATTAACTTCCGTTTCATCTAACGTACCAATCGTCACGACTTTATCAATTTCCTTGGGCCGCGCAACGTCTTTACCCAGGCCTACGATTGTATCTGGTGACTTGTATTTCAAAATAATGTCTAGCGCTTCACGTAAGTTGTTCGGCCGCCCCTTGCTACGCGGGTTGTACAGGCAGATCACAAAGTCAGCCTGGGCCGCCGCGTCGACACGCTTAGTGATTACTTCCCAAGGCGTCATCAAGTCGCTCAAACTAATATGGCAGAAGTCATTCATCAGCGGTGCGCCTAACGCAGCGGCAGCAGCAATGCTGGCCGTTACGCCAGGAATAACTTTCACATCGATGTGCTTGTCTTGTTTACCACACAGTTCAAAGATCAGGCCGGCCATGCCATAGATACCGGCATCCCCACTGGAAATAACTGCGACGTCCTTCCCCGTTGCTGCAATGTCAATGGCTTTCTGGCAAC
Source organism: Levilactobacillus brevis (assembly GCA_003666485.1). Classification (GTDB taxonomy): domain Bacteria; phylum Bacillota; class Bacilli; order Lactobacillales; family Lactobacillaceae; genus Levilactobacillus; species Levilactobacillus yiduensis. The sequence goes on along the minus strand of CP032931.1, from coordinate 1,174,624 downwards.
GCGCAACTTCACCGCGCATACCAGTGACTACTAATTCTTTATCGGTCAACATATCTTCAATCAGCCGAACGTAGGTCGCATAGCCCACGATTGTGTGTGTCTGCTTGATTACTTCAATAGCTTCCTGAGTCATCAGTCGTTGTGAACCTGGACCTAACCCAACAATGTACAACATCTTATTCACTCATTTCTGTTTGTTTTTTCCGTCCAAGGGCGAAAGTAATTTCATGACCGGCATAACGTGGCGTAACTACCCGCTGTCCACTAGCAAAATCTGCCGCTGCACAAGCCACATTACCGATACCTACCGTCTTTTTAACAAAGTCTGATTGGGCATAATGTGCTGAACTGGCGCGTAACTGATTGGCCGAGTAAAAAGTCGCGGGAACATCTAAGGTTGCGGCTAACTCATGAATGGCCGTTTCATGAGCTTTCTTTTCAATAGATGCAATCTGATCAATCGCGTGCCAGGCAATCTTTTCTTGCTGGCAAAATTCACTAAAGGCCGCGAACATCATGGCATTGGTGACGCTCTTCCGGCACCCCACTCCTAAGACATCTAGCCTAGGAATCATGGGAATCAGATTGTCACGTTTGACCGTCAGCTGCTGATCCGTAACGGCAATTAATGGGGCCGTTGGGTCAGCAGCTGCCAAGTCAGTCACCACCTGGAATCCTCGCGTGTTTGTCACTTGCGATTGAAACTCTGGGGCGATCCACAGTGAGACTGGTTTGCCCGCAGCCAGACGTCCATTAATTTGTTTGGTATTCCGCTTAAACTCGGGGTACCAGGCATGCAATTGTTTGGCTAGAACATCCAGCGCTTGAACCCCCGCCACATCCGTTGCCGTGGTAATGACTGGATCTGCTTTAATCAGCTCGCTAATCCACTTGGTAAACGCATTGGCGCCACCCACATGTCCCGACAATAAACTGATCACGTGCTGCCCACGTTCGTCCATAACCAGTACAGCTGGATCACAACGTTTGTCCTGTACTAGCGGTGCTAGCGTGCGTACCACAATTCCCGTTGCCATGATGCAAATCACATACGCACTATCAGTAAAGGCCTGTCGAAACGCTGATTTGAACTGACCAGACGCATAGCTTTGCTCACGACCTTGGGCAAATTTGGCTGATAGGACTACCTGAACAGCTAGTTGCTGATCACGCAATCGTGATTGCAACCGCCGCGCCAACGTCACACCTGTTGCGGTCAATGCCAAAATGGCTACGCGTTTATTTGGTCGTGTCATCAGCGACTGCCTTGTGACGATACATATGACTAAAGTTCGCGTCATACAGGTGGGAATAGTTATACTCGTCTCCTAGGAACTCACCAACCATGATCAGGGCCGTTCGCCGAATGCCGGCTTCGTGTACCTTCTGCGCAATATCAGCTAATGTCCCTTGAACCTTCTTTTCGTCTGGCCAAGTTGCCTTATAGATGACGGCCGCTGGTGTATCTTCAGGGTAACCACCGGCACGCAATTGCTTGACGACCTTTTGAATGCCCTGGACGGAAAGAAAAATCACCATTGATGTCTGATGCTTGGCCAAAGCCTCGAGGGATTCGGATTCTGGAACTGGTGTCCGTCCTGCCATTCGTGTAATGATGACACTTTGTGAGACTTCCGGAACCGTGTACTCGACCCCCATACTGGACGCTGCGCCTAAGAATGAACTGACGCCAGGAATACATTCAAACGCGATTCCGCGCTTTTTCATTTCCTCAATTTGCTCACGAATCGAGCCGTAAATTGAAAAATCTCCAGTTTGCAGCCGCACGACTGATTGATTTTGATCGACTGCCTGTTGCATGCAGTCAATGATCTGTCCCAGATCCATGCCAGCGCTATCATATTTGGCTGCGCCATCCTTGCAATAGTCCAATAAAGCCGTGTTGATCAGTGAACCTGCGTAAATGACAACGTCCGCCGCGGCCAATCGTCTGTACCCCTTCAACGTAATGAGATCCTTTTCACCAGGGCCAGCGCCTACAAAACTAACAATTGACATATCGTTCATTCCTCTCGTGTTGTACTCATAATAATGGTCGGGTTCTGAGGCTTAAAGAAGTGGCCTTTACCCAGGGCATGCAACCGTTTGACGCTCACATCAACCACTTCAATCTTCTGAAAGCCAACCTCTTGCAGTGTTTGGTAAGCAGCTAGTGCATTTTCTAACAAAATGAAGTTCAACACTAGATTGCCTCCCGGGATCAAATGCGCATAAGCAAACTGGATAATCTCATCCAACTGTTGGCCACTACCACCAACAAATATGGCATCATAGTTGGTTACCGGGATCTTGCTTGGCGCTTCACCAGCCACTAAATCAATCGTGGTCGTCCCAAAATGACTCATGTTCTTTTGCATAATTTCCAAGGCAGCCGGATTATTCTCCACCGCCGTCACCTGCAGTTGGGGGTGCTCTAAGGCAGCTTGTAAGCTGATGCTCCCGGTACCCGCACCGACGTCAAGCAAGTGCCGTTTAGTCGCCAATTGCAGCTTGTCCAAGCTAATGGCCCGGACTTCTGCCTTGGTCATCGGCACCTTTGTTCGTAAAAATTCTTCATCACGCATTAGTTATAATCACCACGTTCATGCCAAATTTCCGGTCAGGAACTGTTTCCTCCGTAAATTGGCTTATTTTTTCAGACGTATAGCTCAAGTTTTCACCTATGTAGAGGTGTCGGTGCTGGTGACGTTCCCGAATAGCCGCCGCGATCTGTACGGGGCCAATCTGCTGGTCAGTCACCATGCCCACCTTGTCATGTTGTAATAAGAAATCGAAGTCTGGCTGCCGTCCGTGACTGCTGGTCAAGTAAGTATCATTCATGGACAATCCCAGTTGATTAAAACAATACTGAATCGAACTAATTCCTGGAATGATTTTGACATCATCAGCTGGCACCTGAGTCAACAACCAATTACCAATGCCGTACAGCAACGGATCTCCTGACGCCAGCAACACAATGTTTTTCTGTCGATGTGCTTGCAAGTAAACCGCCAATTCCTTTAAATGCGGTAAAACCAGTGTCTCTTGTTGAGGATTGAATTCTGCCAGTTGCCGCTTTGATCCAATCACCAAGTCTGCCTGAGCGACCAACGCCTCTGTTCCAGCTAACCGCAAGCTTGCGGCCCCTGGACCAATACCAACAACTGTGATCATCGCCATTCCGCCTCGATTTCTTTCAGCGGTTTGGAGGACGCTAACAAGCCTGTAGACCGTGAAAAGATGACAGCATCTATCGTCACTGTTGGTTTTCGGTGCGCCAATAATTTTTCCGACCGTAGCTTAATCTTGTCCACAATTTCTTGGTAGACCGCCTGGTACCCTTGCTGGTTAATTAAATCAATCATTGAGATTGTGGTCAGACAAGCATAGACCTGTTTAAGCAGATCCACGGGGGCACCCAGTAGCGCCAGATTGGCGACCATTACCTCAGCCCGTGCATCCGCATCTTTACTGTGCGTTGAGAAGATACCGGCTGAAACCTTAATCATCTTCCCCAAGTCACCGACCATCAACACGTGTTCAAAGCCCAGCCGCTGTGCCTCTTTTAAGACGTAGCCTACAAAATTACTCATCTGGACCTGTTGCGTTACTGGAATCTTCATCGTCTGCGTCAGAAAATCCTCACCATAATTTCCTGGCGTTAGGATAATCCGCTTATCACCCCGTTGCTTGTGAATGTTCATCTCAATTGAAATGGAATGCTTCCAGCTCTCTTCAGACATCGGTGTGACAATACCACTGGTCCCCAGAATAGAGATCCCGCCAACGATGCCTAGCTTCGGATTGTAAGTGAGCTTGGCTACTTCTTCGCCCTTGGGCGCGGAAATCACAATATCTGCGCCACGATTAGCCCCCAGCAGCTGCCGCACACTTTGCTTGATCATCCGCCGAGGCGTCGGATTGATGGCTGGCATTCCGGGGTCATTAGCCAAGCCTTTTTGCGTGACACGCCCAATTCCCTTGCCACCATCCAGCGTAATCTCACTATCGTTTCGTAGCGTGACCGTCGCATAAATTAACATCCCATCTGTGGCATCTTGATCATCACCACCATCCTTGGTGATGGCGACCGAGGCTTGCTGTTCATCGAACTGATCATCCTGCACATCGAATTCAACTTGTTGGCCATTAGCCGCTTTTACCGCAACGATGGCCTGGGGTTCTTGCTGCAACAATGTTTTAGTTGCTGCGACCGCTGCAGCCGTGGCTGTCGTGCCTGTCGTAAATCCCTTCCGCAGTTTTCGGCCGTTATAAAAAACGTAATCGTCATCCGTCGTTGACACCGCTCTCACCTATCCTTCAGTAGCTAAATCTAAGTTGTACATGATGGCATTCGTCAGGGCTGCGGCCAAATTGCTGCCGCCCTTACGTCCTAAGGCAACAATGGCTGGAATGTCGCTATCGTACAACGCCTGCTTGCTTTCTGCCGCTTCAACGAAACCGACCGGCACACCAATAACTGCCGCTGGATCTAACCGACCTTGTTTAACCATTTCTAAAATTTTATATAGCGCTGTCGGTGCGTTGCCAACGACAAATAGTTTTTCCGTCTTGACTGTTGCGGCAAGTTCAATAGCAGCCATTGACCGGGTAATACCTTGATCTTTAGCAATCTCAAATACCCGGGGATCCCGAATATAGCAGTGATAATGAACGTCTAGCTCATCAAGCTTCCGTTTGTTCATACCAGCTAACGCCATGGTCGTATCAGTAAAGATCGTGCCACCGTGTTGCATGAGATGCTGAATCTTAGTAATGACCTCATGTGAAAATTTAAGGTTTTGCAAGTAGTCAAAGTCAGCTGTCGTGTGAATGGCTCGCTTAATAATGGCTTCTTGAACGGGGCTATCAAACGTGTATCCAGGGGCAATCTTATCAATCTCATCTTGAATCATTTGAAAACTCTTATCCGTAATCTGATTGGGAACTGTGATGTAGTCACGTGTTTTCATAACGTCAATCCTTTCCATAACATAAGGCGTCCCCCCACACAAAGTATCAGGCACATCCATGAGGCAACGTAAAGTAAACGAAGCGTTAACCGAATATCCGTCGTCGTCGCTGATTTGGCGGTTGCCAGTCCAATAAACGGTTTGGTAACCAACTCACCAAAATAATAATGCGGGCCACCTAAGCGTAGATCTAACGCGCCTGCGACAACTGATTCTGAAAAACCACTGTTCGGGCTACGATGTTTCTTACGATCACGCTTGCCGACGACAAAAGCTGTTCTGTAGTCGTACCCCAGCAGCATGCTACTGGCCATTAGCAGTAACCACGTTATTCTGGCTGGTATGTAGTTGATCACATCATCGGCCTTTGCTGAAAACCGACCAAAGTCTTGATATTTTTCGTTGCGATACCCAACCATTGAATCTAACGTGTTCACTGCTTTGTACATCAAGCCAAGAACCGGTCCGCCAATGATCAAATAAATCAATGGCGCAACAACCCCATCGCTTGTATTTTCTGCAACCGTCTCAATCGTTGCTTTACAGACGTCTTCGGGGCCCAATTGCTCAGTGTCTCTGCCGACAATCATGCCGACTTGATGGCGTGCTTGTTGCAAATCATTTGCACGAAGACTCCGCATAATTTTGTGACTCTCAATAGCTAAGCCGCGTACAGATAAACATGCGTAACAGATGTAGGTCCCTATAATGAACGAAAGCCAATGATTCAGACTAGACGCCCACATCACAACTGCTGTAATCACCCCAGTACCACCCACGATAATCACCCATAACACGATACCCAACCAGCGTCGCTTAAGTGCTGAATAAGTCTGCTTATTGAGCCAGGTTGTCAGATGGGCAATCGCGTGGCCAATCACTTTAACCGGATGTGGCCAAGTCGGCGGGTCTCCCAATATGAGGTCCAGGATAAAACCCAGAGTCACCATACTAGCAATCTGCATGTTCCGTCGCCCCTAACTGTGTCAGAAATTGATTCAGAAATTGTTGACTTTGATACAGGTGAACATGAAGGTACCCAGCATACGTCCGTCGATATTGATAGCTACCTTGCCAATGATCAACCACCTGCTGGTCGCGGATCTTCTGGAGATCAAGAACAGGTTGGAGGTCTGCTGAGCGTGGCGTGAAGGTAGAATGATGAAACTCATGACCGACCACAGTTGTTTGGGCAGGGGCCAACAAAGTGTCTCGCTTAGGCGTGGCGTAACAGTAGCCAAATCGTTTTAAGCGCGGCGTCATCACACTACTACCATCAAAGATTCCGACCATCGGATAGCGAGCTGATTCGGTTTGCAAGTCTCTCCCTAAATACATCAGGCCCCCACATTCCGCATAGATTGGTCGTCCACGCTTTGAAAACGCTTGGATAGCTTGCCGCATACGTTGATTTTGCGCCAAGTCACAGGCAAATTCTTCCGGATACCCACCGCCTAAGTACAAGGCATCGACTTCAGGGAGCCGGTGGTCTGCAATGGGACTAAATGGAATCAATTGCATGCCACAGCGCTCCATTAATTCCAGATTATCGTGATAGTAGAAGTTGAACGCCTCATCCCGCGCTACGCCAACACGGCATGATACTTCGGGCAAATCATACGGTAATGGTGTCGTCGAATCAGTTTCTTGCGCAAGCGCTAATAACCGTGACAGATTCACATGCTGCTGAATCAGTTCACCTAGTTCAGCTATTTTACGATCCACACCAGGTAACTCCTCATCCGGAACTAACCCCAGCTGACGTGACGGTAAACTAACTTCTTTCTTGTGCGGTAAATACCCTAGCACTTCGACATCGGTATACCGTTCAATTGCCCCCTTCACCAGTTGATAGTGGTTCTCACTCATCACATTGTTAACGATCACTCCTACGATTTTGACCGCGGCATCCATCACTTTAAAGCCCTGAATGATTGCCGCAGCAGAAGTTGATGTGGCCCGAGCATTCACAACCAATACCACAGGAACGTCTAGTTGTTTAGCCACACTTGCGGTCGAGAACGCATCCTTATCTATTCCCAAGCCGTCGTACAACCCCATGACGCCTTCGATCAAGCCAAGATCAACATCGGCAGTATCCTTGGTGAATAAATAGTTTAACGCAGCCGCATTGGGCACCAGAAAATTATCTAGATTACGTGAACTACGCCCCGTAATCCGTGTATGAAACTTGGTATCTACGTAATCCGGACCAACCTTATAAGGCTGAATCGTCAAACGTTTACTCAGTGCCGATAACAGTCCCAACGCCACACTGGTCTTTCCGGCACCGCTGGTCACCCCCGCAATTAATATCTTCTTCATTGACTAGCCCCCCTTTCTCAAGCTCGCTATTCAAGTACCCGCAACTGTTGTACCAATTCTTGATTTGCCTCATGACTTTTCACAGCCATCCGATAATAGCCTGCATCCAACCCAACATAATCCCGACAATCCCGAATCAGGATACCGACCTGCCATAACTTTTCTCGTAGGTGCGGCACGGAACTATAAACTAAGTAATAATTCGTCACTGATGGAAAGACGTGCAGAAATGTTATCTCTTGTAATTGCTTTCCCAACCAGGGTTGTTCAGTTTGTAGCCAATCTTGCGTTGCTTGAATATAAGTTCTATCCTCAAAGGCCCGTTCACCAAACCGTGCTGCCACCGTGTTAACGCTCCATGGCTCACTTTGGTCTCGCATCTTTTGTTGAAGTGCACTGTTTTTCGTAACGGCATACCCCAGTCGTAACCCTGGAATTGCGAAAAACTTGGTTAGCGACCGGACAACAATGACCGGGTCACTGGGACTCAGCTTCGGTAGCCAGCCCTCATTCGGTGAAAGGCTCAAGTCCATAAAGGCTTCATCCAAAATCACCCAAATCTTCTGTTGGCGGCAGTAGCTCACCAATTGATCCAAGTCAGCGTCATTCAACATCGTCCCAGTTGGATTATTAGGATTACCCAGGCACACCAACTTCACTTGGGGCTGGTCCTTAAGCGCTTGGATCAACTGTGCACCAGTCAACTGAAAGTCGTCGTCACGAGTCAAAGAAAAGTGTGTGACCTGTGTGCCAGCCTTTTTCAACGCCCGTTCATACTCACCAAAACAAGGTGCTAGGACCATTGCGGTTTGTACGTGTAGTGCCAACGCCGCATCAAAAATCAACTGTACAGCACCATTACCAACGACTATATCTGTGGCTGCTACCTGATGGTGTTTCGCAATGGCTGATTTTAGCCGTGGATACTCTGGATTGGGATAATCACTCAGTTCAGTCAGTGCAGCTGATAACGTTGCCTTTAACGCTTGCGGTACCCCCAGCGGATTAATGTTGGCGCTAAAATCTAATAGGCTCGTCGCCGGTCGTTGGATTAACGCCGCAATCTTTTCTCGGTTACCCCCGTGAATAACGGTCATTAGCCTTTACCCACGATAAAATCCGCTTGCTTGACACTTTGTGGTAATACCACATAAAGCAATTCACAAATAACCAGATTAACAATTGTCGCGATCGTTAGTGGAATAAATAACGCAATGATTGCCCCTTTCAATAACGGATAGAGTAAGGGAATTTCTAACGGAACGTTGATAATATAAGCAATGACATCCGAGAGAATAACCACAACCACACGATTGAGCCCTAATTTTTGACGAATATAGCCGAATACAAACATGCAAACTGCCATCATTCCCCCAACAATCAAATGAACGGGCAACGTAAGCGGAAATCCGGATAACATCGCGGACGTCATATGACCAAAGAAGCCTAAGAAGGCGCCCACCCAAGGTCCCAAAAGCAAAGTTCCTAAGAAAGCAGGGGCAGAATCTAGCGCAATTGACCCTAAAATTTTGATGTTGGCGCCAATAATACACAGTGCCAATAGTAAAGCGGTCAATGTTAAGCGTTTTAAAGCACGATTGTTTCCCATGACTAAAACCTCTTTATTATGTATTGGCGATAACTTTTAAGTAATCGCTTACATACGAAATTACACTGTTTTATCTATGACCGCAATAACTCAGCGATTTTTCCTCAACAGATAAAGTGTACACAATTCCATTTGAACAAGAGAATAACATCACAAAGTAAAAACTTGTCTTTTTCATTTGCATCAGCCGATTTTAAATGACAATTTCCCGTCGAAATACGCGTATTTATCATATTTATCTCTAAATCAATGAGATTCACGCCATCTCCTTACCAGCTACTTATCTTTTAATGCTATAAAATGACTGGTTATTTCACCAATTTATCATTCTCTTGTGGTCACATACTTTCATCTTGAAATAGGGTTGTAATTCTAAAACTGAATTGGCATGCTTATCTTAGTAACCATTAGGAGGGTAAAACTATGAAGATTTATACACGAACTGGCGACAAGGGTCAAACACGGATTATAGGTAAAACGATTGTCGATAAGGATGATACCCGTGTTGAAGCGTATGGGAGTGTTGATGAGTTGAACTCATGGGTTGGCATGACGATTTCCTTGCTGACACCTAAAACAGCCGTAATGAAGCCTGAACTCGAGGAGATTCAACAACTGCTCTTCGATGCTGGTCGGGATCTTGCGACCTTAAAATCAGATACACGTCATGACTTTATTTTTTCCAAACTCAACGATGGCGCAACCGATTGGCTAGAAAAAAAGATCGATGACTACACTGCAAAAGTGCCACCGGTCAATAAGTTTATTTTGCCAGGGGGGACACAACCCGCTTCCGCACTGCAATACGCCCGTACAGTTACACGACGAGCCGAGCGACGTATCGTTTCCCTGCAAAAAAATGATGCTAGTAATAACGATGTCCTAATTTTCATCAATCGGTTATCAGACTACTTCTTCGCCGCTGCACGTTACGCTAACTTCTTAGACAGCTACGACGATATTCTCTATCGCAATAGTCGGCCCGTTTTTAGATAAACCATCGTATCGTGGCTCACTTGTGTTTATTGAATACCTATTACAATGATGTCAAAGCAAGCTAAAAAGGCCTGGGATACGCATTCCCAGACCTTTTCGTTATCACTTGTATGCCGATAGCGTTGATTTCTTTTAACTCGCTTGAGCAACCAATTCCTTGGAAAATTGCGCCAGTTTCTCGACGTCTTCTTCATACGGTTCCAAATCAATCTTGACGTTCGCAGATCCGCGCGTTGCTCCAGTCTGTTGAAATGCTTCGTCAAAATGATCTACAGTCGTGTTGTAGTACTCACCATAGAATTTATCGCCAGATCCAGCAACACCATAGACTTTCCCTTTAAGGTCCAACTCCTGTAGATCTTCGTAAAAATCCATGCCTTCTTCTGGCATTTTGCCTTCATCGTATGTATAAGCACAGACCACTAAAATATCTGAGCTCTTCAAATCAGCCGCATCCGTCTGCGAAATTTCTGTTTCTTTTACCTGGACGCCCGCCTTCTCTAAACTTTCAGCAACAATATCAGCCAATTCTTCATTGTTACCGGTGATTGTTGCGTAGACCACGTGTGCTAACAGCATTTTATATCATTCCTTTGTGTTTTTTGAAGCGGTTTCATAATAGCATAATTGCCGTCGCAAACCAGTCATTTTCGCAAAGACAGCAAAATTATACTATCCCGTTTTGCCCCCGCCACGCTACCGCATTTTAAAAAATACCGTTTGTCAGTCAAGTTACCAACCCGACCGCACTAACAACGGGATTCACCAGTCCCCAAGGTGGCCAAATCCCTGCCATCTCACATTAAGCGTGTCAACTCATTTCACTCTAACACGATTGGGAGTGCTAATTTAGGGCCTTATTATCGGGAAACTTGACCGGCTTAAACAAATTATTTACCATTTCCAAGTTTTAGGACTACTATGAAGATGAAGCCGGTGGCGCATGCCAGTAACAGAACCGCTGACCCCAATATTCATTTTGGAGGTAATTGGTTATGGCTGTTGTAGAAAAGACTGCTTTATTGGATGAAAAAATGAGTGAAGTATTCGACTGGTCAGATTCAAAGCAACCAGTTCGGGATGCTCTTTGGAACCACTTTATGGAATCCAATGGTCACAACACCGATGAAACTGAAGCTTCGATGAAGGAAATCGACGCGAAGTCCGACGATGAAGTTCGTTCTTACGTGGAAGATAACCTCAAGAAGTAAACCGGCTGTTTCAACCTAAAAATAACCCTACCCTCGTGGCGGGGTTATTTTTCTTTGGGTAAAATTCACGGTCAAGCCGGCCGCATTAGTTTTATTTGTGATATAATGAACATGTACAATTATCTTACATACTGGAGGTTCTTAGAATGACTGAACGACTTGATGGTAAAATCGCCCTGGTAACCGGTGGCGCAGCAGGAATTGGTTTGGCAACGGTAAAACGCTTCTTAGCAGAAGGTGCGACCGTTGTTTTCACAGATATTAACGTAAAAGCTGGCGAAAAAGTTGCGGCTGACCTCGATTCACCTAAGGCCGTCTTCATGCCACAAGACGTCAGTCAGGAAGCCGATTGGGAAAAGGTCGTCAAGGCCACCCTTGATAAATTTGGCACGATCGATATTCTCTTCAACAACGCCGGCATTTTCCGTCTGATCAACCTGCCAGAAATCACAGAAAAACAATGGGATCAGCTGATGAACATCAACGTGAAGGGCGTCTTCTTTGGCATGAAGCACGTCATTCCAATCATGGCGGCCAAGAAGAGTGGCGCCGTGGTCAATACGTCATCCCATCGCTGGATTGGCCGGTTCACCACAAGCGACCCTGTATGGCGCTAGCAAAGGCGCCGTCCGCCTGATGACCAAGGATGCCGCCATCGAATACGCCCCATCCCAAGTCCGGGTCAACTCGGTGCACCCTGGCCTGATTGAAACGGAAATGGCGGATTACGCCTCAGACGTTTACGCCGCACCTAAGACCGACCTCGGCAAGATGCACCCACTGGGCCGGTTAGGCAAGGCCTCAGAGGTTGCCGCAACCGTCGCTTTCTTGGCCTCCGATGACGCTTCCTTCATCACCGGCGCCGAGATTCCTGTCGACGGTGGCGTCACTGCCCAATAAGATTAGACTAAAAAAAGTTGCGTAGCCCAAAACGGTTACGCAACTTTTTGTTTACAGATTCGTGCATGTAGTTAAGATGACCTGAACTGGCCGCTCACCGCGTATGACTGCAGGTACCGCTGGCCCGTTACCGGATCGATCACCATCCGGGTCAGACTGGTGTTGCCCGGCTCTGGCAACGCGGTCGTTGCCGGGGCCGCCAACATTAGTAGTGCGGTCGCCTTGATAGTCAACCCGTGGCTCACCACCAAAATGTGGTCGTCCGGATGATCCACGACCTCTTCGGCCAGCCACTGGCCCACGCGGCGTTGCACGTCCAGGTAAGTCTCCCCACCGACCGCCGCCAGAGTATCCGGCAAGGCTTCACCAGTCAACGCATCAAAGTCTGCCGGTTGTTGCGCCCGTAGCCCTTGAAAATTGGCACCGGTCCATTGCCCGTAATCGGCTTCCATCAACCGCTCGTCGAATTGGGGCAAGACGTCTAGCGTCGCCGTTAAGGCCGCCGTCGTTTGCCGGGTCCGATGTAAGGGGCTGCTGACCAGCTGATCGTAGTGGCTGTTTTTGAGCCACTGCGCCAGTCGTTCGGCCTGCTGTAAGCCGTTGACCGTTAAATGCGTGACGGCACTATCCAATTGTCCTTGCATAATCTGGTCAACGTTCGCTTGCGTTTGACCATGACGCACCCAATCAAAGGTCGTCATCTGCTCACTTCCTAATTTACACGTTCAAATTGTGTGACGATTTTCCGCCGCCCCCGTTGTAGCAAGTAAATTGCGACAATCACCAGAACGGAGCCGATAATTTCGGCAATCGTAATCTTTAAGCTTAAGAATAAAATCGATAAGACGAAGGTCACCACTGGTTGCGTGGCGTCGACGATACTGATGACGTCAGACGGCGCAAAGTGGGTGCTGTAAAGGATTAACGAGAACGGCAAAATAGTTCCCACGATGATGACCGTGGCCATCGACCCAATCAGCGTGCCCGTAATCGGCGGCATGTTCAAAAACACGGGATGATATAAGTTGAAGACCACACCCGCAATAAACGTTCCCCAGCCTAACACAGTAATCGGCGCATGACCATAGTCACGGACTAATGGCCGGGGTAAAACGACATAACATGCCGCTGTGATTCCAGAACCAATGCCCCACAACAGGGAGTCCACGGGGATGGCCAATTGGGTGATGTCCCCTCGCGTAATGGCCAAGAAGACGCCCACTAAAGCAACCACAAAGGCAATCAGGTCACTACGTAACGGCCGTTCATGCTTGAATAGTAAGCTGCCCAGCACGATGAACAACGGGCTGAGGTACTGCAGAATCGTGGCAGCGGCCGCGTTCCCCGTTTGCACGGCAATGTAGAACGTCAGGAGGTTGGCGCCCAGCCCAATCAGCGCGTAGGCGACGATCCACCCAATTTCTTGCCAACTCTTAAAAATCGTGAACGTCTTTTTTCCATACAATACCAAACTAATCAACAACAAAATAACGCCGGCACCCATGGTTCGTGCAGATAAGAACCAACTGGTCGGAATCGATTGGCCTTGTGAAATGAACTGCAGGACGGTTCCGGAAATCCCAAACATCGCCGAAGCCACGGTTGCCCAGAAGATTCCCTTCATGACATTTTCAGTTGGCGCACCTAAATTCTTCAAAACCCGATAAATCCTTTCTCTCTCATACCCGTAACGATATGCATCATAATTTTTCTATTTTACCGGAAAACCATTAGAATTCGGCGGCAAAATGAGCGTTGTTTTAAAAAAATTTCAACTTCCCAGTAACATCCAGTTAAGACCCTGGTGCAACGATATCAATGACAACGCTCACCTCTAATTATCTCAATGATTCACAACAGATAAGCTTAGTCAGATAAGCCAATTTGTCGAAAAATTGTTCATGCCGAATAGTTTCTTACAAAATCACAATGAGGCCAGGGCATGCGCCCTGACCTCATTGTGATTTTACGTATTAATTTGTAAAAGTTACAAGCTTGAAAGTAGTTAAAATCATTGTGACACCAGAGCTTGTTGCGACAAGAACTTGTCTTTGAACGCAATGTAGTCCATACTGGCCGCCTTACCGTTCGCCAAATTTGTGGTTAATCACCGACGTAACCGGAGGAGGTCAGAGGTGTAGGTTGCTGTGACAACGGTGTTAGCTGAGCGCTTTTACTCAGCTTACAGCGTGGGACGTGTTTGGAGATTGACGGGGTTCGTCAATCTTCAAACCGAGTCGGCGGACCGCTCCTTAGGCCGCCGGCGTTCCCCATAGCTACCGGAATCTCTGACAGCCGCAGGTGGCGGGCGTGGACTAATTTCATGTTCACAGTCCTTGTCAGCTGAGTACTATCAGGTGTTTTTGTACTTGCAACCTTTAGTTGATTTGTAATCTGATTAAGCCGTGTGATCCACCTTACGTGCCCAGAGGTCGCCAATCAATTGAATAGCGAAGACCAGCACCAGGATGATCAGCATAGCCGCGATCGTCACATCATTTTCGAAGCGACTGTAACCGACGTTGATGGCCAAGTTCCCGAGGCCCCCACCACCGATGGCACCGGCCATGGCAGTCAGGTCGATCAGACTGATCAACGTTAGGACTGAGGAACGAATAATGTCCGGTAAGCCTTCGCGCAGGTAAACGCGGAAGATAATTGCAATGGGACCGGAGCCAACTGACTCGGCCGCTTCGATCACGCCACGGTCCACTTCGGACAGGGCGTTTTGAATCTGCCGGGCGTAAAACGGTGCGGAACCAATGACCAGCGGCACAATGGCAGCGGTCGTCCCAATCGCCGTCCCCACGATCAAGCGGGTCAGTGGCGCAATGACGGCCAGCAAGATGACGAAGGGAATTGACCGACACAGGTTAACGATTTTATCAAGAATGTTATAAACAACGCGATTTTCCAAGATGCCACCCGGTTGGGTCACAATCAACCCGACCCCAATGGCCATCCCGATGATGCCCGCCACAACAGCCGTAACAAACGTCATGTACAGCGTTTCGCCCGTGGCCTGCACGAACTCATCTTTCATGGTTACAGCATTAGGAAAATATTTCGCAATAAAATTCAATTAGGCCACCTCCGAATCTGTTGGCTGTAAATGGGTCACGGTAATCCCGGCATCCTGGCAATACTGCCAAGCAGCAGCTAACTTGTCGGGGTCCCCGGTCATCACAACGATCAGGTTGCCTAACGGCGTATCCTGCAGAATTTCCACGTTCCCGTATAAAATGTTGGAGACCACACCGTAGCGTTTGTACAGCTCGGTGATCAGCGGCGCATCGGTGCTGGCGCCCACATATTGGAGCTGAACCAGCTGTTGATGTTCGTCCAGCCCCAGCGTTTGGGCCTGCTTGTAAATCTTTTCGAGTGCCTGGTTGATCTGCGTGGCCGTGTTAATAAAGTCTTGGGTCAGCGGCTTTTCCGGGCGACTGAAGATGGTAACCAAATCACCGCGTTCGATGATCTCGCCATCGTCCATGACGGCCACCTTGTTGCAGATTTCCTTAACAGCTTCCATTTCGTGGGTAATGAGCACGACCGTCAACCCGAGTTCACGGTTCAAGCGTTTCAACAATTCCAGAATGGATGACGTGGTCTTGGGGTCTAGCGCACTGGTCGCTTCGTCACTGATCAGGATCTCGGGATCATTGGCTAACGCCCGCGCGATGGCCACCCGTTGTTTTTGCCCCCCGGAAAGTTGCGCGGGATAATCCGCCGCCTTTTCCGTTAAGCCGACCAGGTCCAGCAAATGGGCTACTTTGGCTTGACGCTCTTCATGGGACAAGTCGCCCCCCTTTAAGGGGTAGCCTACGTTGTCCGCAATCGTGCGTGACGCCATCAGGTTAAAGTGTTGGAAGATCATGCCGATCTTTGTCCGCGCCACTCGCAGTTCCTTGGGCTTGAGGGCCAAAATATCCTGACCATTAACTTCAACCGTACCGGCAGTTGGCCGTTGAAGGCGGTTAATGACCCGAACCAACGTACTCTTCCCGGCGCCGGAATACCCGACGACCCCGTAAATGTCCCCCCGTTCAACCGTGAGTGAGACATTTTTCACGGCCGTTACGGTTTGGCCTTTATTATGGAAGGTCACGTCAATATCTTTTAATTGAATAATCGCTTCATTAGTCACAGACTCATTCTCCTTACTCGCCAATGCCGGCAGTTTCTAAGTTAACGAACGCGTTGTTTACCAAGCTGGGACAGACAACCCGTTGTAGTACTTCTTGATCAATTTCTTCGTTTGTTCAGACTGGTAAGCCTTCACAATCTTCTTGTAAGTCTTGTTATTCTTGTCAGCCTTGTTCGTCGCAATGATGTTGATGTATGGAATCGAAGCCTTGTTCAGCTTTTCCTTGTAAATGGTTTCGCTGTTTGGCAACTTGGCTTCGGCCGCGAATTCGTTGTTGATGACGGCACCAGCAGCATCACTTAAGGAACGTGGCGTTTGGGCAGCGTCAACTGGCGTAATCTTCAAGTTCAGCTTGTTTTGCGTAATGTTCTTTGGCGTTGGCAAAGCCAGCTTGTTGTTGACCTTGATCAGCCCAGCTGATTGAAGCAAGTGTAAGGCCCGACCTTCGTTGGTAGAGTCGTTAGGAATCGTGATCTGCGAACCCTTCTTGATGTCAGCAACGCTCTTGACCTTCTTGGAGTACAACCGTAATGGGGCCCGCATCGTCTTCCCAATGGAAACGATGTTGGTCTTGTGCGCCTTGTTCCATTGTTGCATGAAGTAAGTGTGTTGGAACGAGTTGATGTCAATTTCGTGGTTGGTCAACGCGGCGTTGGGCTGGTTGTAATCCGTAAAGGTAACCAACTTGATGTTCACGCCTTGTTTCTTTAACCGCTTTTGAATTGGTTTCCAAATCTTTTCATCGGAACCCATGATGCCGACCTTCACCGTTTTACTACTGCTGCTGGATTTGCCACAGCCAGAAACGATCAACAGTGGAATCAATAACAATAACAACCAACTAAAATGCTTGAATGATTTCTTCATACCCAATAATCCCCTTTATCTACTAAATTCTATTTGTAAAAATTGAAACGCCGCGATTGACTTTGTGACCAAAAGAAAAAGTCCGCTCCTAAATTAATAGAAACGAACTTCGTCGTGGTACCATTCTAAATTCAAGTCAGGTACGAATACCCAGCTCCTCATTAACACTCGCCAGCTTGCGCCTTGAAGTGCGTGCACGATAATGAGTGCCGGACATTACCGCCTCATCCCAAGGACTCAGCGATACCAATTCATTTCAGGCCATCTTCACCCCGCCGTGGGTTACCCGCTTGCAGCAAATCACGGGCTCTCTTCAAACCATTGACGGTGGTTACTCTCCTGATCACATTGTTTTTTCAATCGTTTAATTTATCTGTAAGTCTAATGCAACTTTAATCAGGTGTCAAGACCCTGAATTATTCACCAGAAACTCCAAAATCCCCATCAAACACATGATTCAAGTGCTTGATGGGAATTTTACGTTTTCACCTTTTAAGTGCAGAAAAAGAGCCTCAGCTCTGGTATAGTTAACTCGACCAAAAGACACTATAAAGAGAAGAGGACTCTATAATGAAAACTGTACAGGAAATGGCATTTAGTTTCAATAAAAACATTCTAGCATCGCATACCGGCGGTCAATTATCTTCTGATGGTGGCCTAACCTTGTGTGTTGAACTGATGGCAAAGTTTCAGTTCACGAACTTAGCTGACAATCTATTGAAGTTCAACGACCATCGACAATACTGCCGACATAGTAATTCAAGTATCTTAATGCAGTTGGTTCTGCAGATCATTGCCGGTTATAATACAGATTCTGCTGCAACCTCATTGGTTGCAGAACCATTGTTTAAACTTTTATTGGACAAACCAGCCTTAGCTTCACAAGCGACGATATCCCGTTTCTGGCAACGTATCGATTCCGCAGGTGTGGACGCCTTCCAGACTTTAAATCAAGCTCTTATTGATCAAGCTCGACTGCTAACTAATCAGACGACCACCATTATTGATATTGATTCAACCCATTCTGACACTTATGGCAATCAAGAAGCTACTGACTATAACGCCCATTATGGCTCGGAGGGGTATCATCCATTACTAGCTATCGATAATGATGGTAATCTCATGAAAGCCATCCTACGGCCTGGTAATGCCTATACCAGCACAGATATAAAAGCCTTTTTAGAACCGTTATTAAAACATTATCAAGACCAATTGCCAGAAACTGATATTCTGGTTCGCGGTGATAGCGGGTTCGCCACACCAGCTGTTTATGATACCTGCGAGGCCGATGATGTCTTTTACATTATTCGCCTCAAACGTAATAAGCGACTACACAACTTGGCAGAAGAGTTTGTACAGATAAGCGACACAACTGAGTGGCATGAAACCGAAACTCACTATTACTCAGCAACTTATCAGGCCACTTCGTGGCCTAAACCGCGTCAAGTATACGTTAAGTCAACTCGTGTAGCTGGCGAATTGATCTTTTCACATGAATTTATTGTGACTAATCTGACAAATTTAACCGTAGAAGCAGCATTTGAACTGTATCATAAGCGTGGTCAGATGGAGAATTATATCAAGGAAGCCAAAGAGGGCTTCTTCTTTGATAAGACTGATAGTTCAACGTTTACCGCCAACGCTGCCCGTATGATGGTTAGTGTATTAGCGTACAATATTATCAATTTTATGAAGCAAATAGCCCTACCTAAAACAGAGACCGGATTGCGTGTTAGTACATTACGAATCCGTTTATTCAAAGTCGCTGCCCGCGTTGTGTTTACCGGTCGACGAATCCAGTTACGACTGAGTTCTCATCACGTTTATCATCGACTCTTTTATCAGGTATTACAGCGTATTCAGGCTATTAAATAGCCCCAATTAAAAAAAATTCTGTACGATCAAGGGATAAGTGCACCCAAAAATTCAAAAATGACTCACCGTTAGGTGATACCATCAAAATTTAGAGTCTCAATACATAGTAAGCAAGATCAAAAGCCGTCAGTTTTTGAAAAACATGAAAACTGACGACTTTTTTGAAAGGTATGAATAATTCAGGAAGACAAAGTTGTTATAAATTTATTCATAGCGAATCGCGTAATACCGGCATTCCCTTACCCATGTTCCCTGGAAACCGTTTGCGTGCCAAATAAATTTCTCACCTAAATTTCACTTAATCGTCGATAATTTGTTCACGTAAAATTCCGGCGGCTAGGAGGAACATGTGGGTGACCACCGGGCCGACAAAGCTGAAGCCACGGCGTTTGAGATCACGAGCAACCGCGGTCCCAATGGTCGACTGGTTGGTCAGCTCATCACGGGTCACGGCCGGCAATAAGAGTGGCGTGCCATTGACGAATTGCCAGAGATAGTGGCTGAAGCTGCCAAATTCTTGTTGGACCTGAATAATCGCACGGGCATTGTGAATCGTCGCGCGGATTTTGCGGCCGTTACTGATCATCGCGGCGTCACGAGCAATCCGTTCGCCATCCAATTCGTCTTCAAAACCAGCCACCTGGCGCGGGTCCATCCCCGCAAAGAGTCGTCGATACACCGGCAACTTGCTAGCGGCGGCCTGCCAGCTGAGACCAACTTGAAACACCCCCACCGTCAGCAGCTCAAATAACACGTGGTCATCGTGCGTCGGCGTGCCAAAGTAGGCCGAATATTCCTGAGCTCCGTTGCTATCCCAGACGTGACCATCGTTGGGTCCAATCGCCATGTCGCCATCCCCTCTCTGGGTCCATGATACCAGAATACGCGCCGAGGTGGTTAGCCGGGTTCAACACCAGTTATTCGGCGACACAAAAGGCCTGAGACTTTTGCCCCAGACCCTTTCTAGCAGTATTGTATGTCCTGCCGTATTGACTACTTGATATAAGCGTATTTGTAACTCCACTGCGTTCCCGCCGTGTTGTGGATGATCCCATGGACATCGGAACGCGTCAGGTAGGCGTAGTTGGCCTGGTACAGTGGCGTGAAGCTCTGCGTCTTGTTCAACAATTTAGCTGCTTGAACCATGTCTTGCCAACGCGCTTCATCGTTGCCGGCATCTTGGCCTTGTGCCTTGTCGATCAGCGCATCATAACGCTTATTCGACCATTTCCCGTAGTTCAATGAGTTAGAGCTGACCGGAATCTGTAAGAAAGAAATCGGATCGTTGAAGTCGGCTCCCCAGTGAGACAGGTACAAATCAAAGTCACCGCTGGTCGAACGTGATTGTGCCACGGAAGCAGGAACGTTTTGAATCTTAAGACTAAAGCCCTTCAGATTTTTTTCCAGCGCGCCCTTCAGGTATTGGGTCACGGTGCTGGCGGCCACGTCATCGTTTCCGGCCATGATGTTCAAATTAACCTTTTGAATGCCCAATTGCTTCAACCCGGCTGCCCACTTTTTCTTAGCCAAGGTTGGGTTGTACGTGGTCGTGTTCTTCACGGCCTGTTGCTTGGCGAAGTCCTCGCCCGTCTTGGGGTCGTTAGCTAAACCACTGGCCACAAATCCAGTTGGGGTCACGGAACCATCACCCAAGACTTTCTTGGTCAATTGGCCACGGTTGATGGACAACGCAATGGCCTGGCGAATATTTTGGTTACTCATGATCCGCCGCTTGGCCTTGTCGGCGTCTTGGAAGTTGTATTTCAAATGAATCACAATGGAGTACGGATATTGCTGGAACTCTTTATTATTCTTGTAGTTCTTCACCTGCTCGTTGGACAGCTGCGCAAAGTCTAGCTTCTTGTTTTGGTACAGGCTCAACCCGGTCTGTGGATTGGTGACCACTTGGTAATTGATCTTGTGTAGCTTCACGACTTTGTGATCCCAGTACTGATTGTTCTTGACGAAGGACCAGGTGTTGCCCGTCCCATTCCAGCCTTGAATCTTAAAGGGACCGCTGTAGACCATGTATTCAGACTTAGTCGCGTACTTCTTGCCGTACTTGTCGACCACCTTTTTATTTTGGGGGGCAAACAGTGGATAAGCCATTAAAATTTTAAAGTAAGCGATGGGCTTGTCCAGTTGAACGACGACCGTCTGCTGGTTCTTGGCGTGAATTCCAATGCTGCTAGGATCTTTCTTACCCGCAATAATTTGATCGCCGTTTTTGATGCCAGAAAACATGGTCATGTAAGACGATTTCGTCGATGGTGTCAACGTCCGCCGCCAGGAATAAACGAAGTCTTGTGCGGTGATCTTATCGCCGTTGCTCCACTTGGCATTGTCGCGAACGTGGAAAGTCCAGGTCTTCTTGTCCTTGGAGACGCTGACCTTATCCGCCAAACCTGGCGCAACTTTCCCGTTCTTACCCAGGCGATAAAAGCCTTCAAAGACGTTCCCCGTCTGGCCATACCCCGTCGCCTTGGCGAGGTCGATCGTATCGAGTGCCGCGGTCGCTGGCAACCGCAACTCCTGCTGCGGCTTGGCCGTTGATGATGTTTGCCCACAAGCAGCTAACCCCATGCCTAGTGCGACAACTGCGGCGACTAACCCAATTCCAGTCCATTTTCTCATCAGATAACTGCTCCTTTTTTCCTCAATTTTTTTGGCGTGCAATCCACAAAAATTTTATTTTAAAGCCGAAAAAACGGGCTACCTCCCTCACGACATTCGTGAAAGCGGTAACCCGTTGGACACTGCCAATCTAGATTGGCGCTATGTACTGCTACGGTTTAGCCGGAAGATCACGAATTGTGGTAACGCAAAAAGACACGTTACATTCGCAACATGCGGCCAGTTGTCCTTGAGTTTGGTAAGCGCTGTTCAACATTGTGATCTTCCTCCTTTACTTATTTTTTGTGATTAAGTGAATTGCACAAGATTAAAGTTAACCCATTCTTCGCCGTTTGTCAAAGAATAAGTTCAGGTCGCGTAAAATTATCGACAGAGGGTAACATAACGGGATTGAAAACGGTATACTGGAAATAAGTTTAACTAGTAGAAAGGATTTGAACGTATGGACATCGAACGAACGCTAGCTGCACTCACGTTACCAGAGAAGGCTGCCTTGGTTTCAGGAAAAAAGAGTTGGTATACCGCGGCGATTGACCGCCTCGACATCCCCGCTCTGATGATGACGGACGGCCCTTCCGGCTTACGGAAGCAGACCGCAGATTCAGGTACCACCAACATTAACGATTCAGTTCAAGCCATCACCTACCCCGCGGCTGCGCTGAGTGCCAGCTCGTGGAACACCCACCTGCTTCGCCAATTAGGGGAGCACCTGGGCGCTGAGGCCCGTGCAGAACAGATCAGTCTGTTGCTCGGCCCCGGTGTCAACTTGAAACGCTCCCCACTGGGTGGTCGTAATTTCGAGTACCTGTCCGAAGACCCCTTAGTGGCCGGCAAACTCGGCAGCGCCTACGTTCAAGGCGTTCAATCCCAACACGTGGGGGTCGCCGTCAAGCATTTTGCCGCCAATAACCGGGAAAACCAGCGTTTCACGGCTTCCAGCGATATGTCGCAACGGACCCTGCGCGAGCTATACCTACGCACCTTTGAGATCATTGTCAAGGCGGCCTTTCCCGCAACCGTCATGACCTCCTATAACAAAATCAACGGCACACTGAATTCTCAAAACCGACGTTTGCTCCGCAGCATCTTGCGCGACGAATGGGGCTTCCACGGCGCCGTCATGTCTGATTGGGGCGCCGTTGCCAACAACGTTCAAGCCTTACGGGCCGGCCTTGACCTAGAAATGCCAGGCCAAGGACAAGCTTCCGTCGACAGCATCATTCGGGCCGTGGAGACCGGTGAACTGGACGAAGGTACCCTCAATAAAGCCGTCCGGCACCTCCTACACATCATTGAAAATTGGTTGCCAGCAGATAAACCTGGCACTTACGATCACGCTGCCCACCACGACTTTGCGCGCAAACTAGCAGACGACAGCATCGTCCTCCTGAAGAACCGGCACAACGAATTGCCGTTGACGGCGAAGGATGCGGGCAATATCGTCGTGGTCGGTGAACTGGCTGACCAACCGCGTTACCAGGGCTCTGGTAGCTCACACGTCAACCCGACTAACCTGGTCACCCCGTTGATGGCACTGCAAAACAGTGAACTCACGGCCAACTACTACCCCGGTTACCGGCTTGACCAAAGTGAAACGGACGACAGTCTGGCAGAAGCGGCGTTAGAAGCCGCCAAATCAGCGGATCATGTCATCATTTTTGCCGGTTATCCCGAAAATACGGAATCGGAAGGCTTCGACAAGGCATCACTGATGCTCCCTGAAAATCAAGGTGAACTGATCGGTAGCCTGGCCAAAGTCAATGAACACGTGACCGTCGTCTTGCAAAATGGTTCTGCCGTTGAAATGCCGTGGATTCACAACGTCGACGCGGTCGTGGAAACCTACCTGGCCGGTGAAGCAGTCGGTGAAGCAACCTGGGATATTATCACCGGTGCCGTCAACCCATCTGGTCACTTGGCTGAGACCTTCCCCCGGCGGCTGACCGACACGCCAATGGCGCCGACTTTTGGCCAAGACCCACATCACGAACGTTATACCGAGGGTGTCTTCATGGGCTACCGCTATTATGATACCCATGAAATGCATGTGCTGTTCCCATTCGGCCACGGCCTGAGCTACACCACGTTTGAATACACCAACCTGGCTATCGATGAAAACGAACACGGTGCCACGGTCAAGTTTGACTTGACCAATACCGGCGACCGCCCGGGGCAAGCGGTACCGCAACTTTACATCGCAAACCACGCCTCCCACGTCCCGATGCCAACCAAGGAACTGCGCGCCTTCACCAAGGTTGCCGTGGCGCCTGGTGAAACCAAACCCGTGACGCTGAAGCTCAGCCGCCGCGACTTTAGCTGGTGGTGCGAAGGCAAGGCCCGCTGGCAAGCCGATACTGGTGACTATGAAATTATGATCGGCGATTCCTCACGAGACATCCGGTTACAAACCAAGTTGACGATGGACTTTAAGAACTCTCCAGCCCCCGTTACCATGGAGACTTACCTGTCCACCATCGTCCAGGATCCGCGCTTGCGGGCCATCTTCCAGGCGACGGTATTGGCACCGAAGTATGCCGGCGCCAATAATTTCTTGGCTGCCACTGATGAAACCGGCAACCTGGCCTTATTGCAAGACCAAATGTTTCTGAACATGCCGTTGCGTGCAGTCATTGCACTCGGCGGACCTGCACCGTTGATTGCTGACTTCATTGCCGCGGCTAACGAACGGGCCAAATAATTTTGTATCTAAAACAGGCACGATGATCAAGTAGATTGTTACTTGGTCGTCGCGCCTGTTTTTTGCTACTTCGTTAGCGGCAATACCATGTCCAGATGCGGAATACCGGTCTCCAGGTACACGTCACTGACGGGTTGAAAACCGAGCGACGCATAGAAGCTTTGCAGATAGGCTTGGGCCTGAATCACGATACGCTTTGCTTGCGGATAAGTGGTCCGAGCAGCCTGAATGGCCGTGGTCACCAGTTGACGCCCCGCACCATGACGCCGAGCCGTGGGCGCTACCACCACGCGACCAATGCGAACCTGTTGGGGTTCCGGAATCAACCGAGCGTAGGCCAACACGTGACCGGACTCATCCTGGCGAAACAGGTGTTGAGCAATCTGGTCAGCATCGTCAACTTCCTGATAGGCACAGTCTTGTTCCACCACGAAGACGGCCACCCGCAGTCGATAGATTTCTAACAACTCCGTCGTGGTTAACTCAGAAAAGGCTTTTTGGACAAACGTACTCATGTGACCTCCCACTAATTCATGTACTTGACGTGGGCTTGATGATCCAGGGGATATTCAACGGGTGTATCCCAATCATTCAGCATTTCGTCAGTCAGGTGAATACCCTGTAATTCCTGGTTGTCGTACGGTTCCATGAAGTAGGTCCGGTCATCCAGGTTTGCATAGCCCCGGTACTGCGTGTAATCACTCTTGCCATCGGCCTTTAGCTTGACACCCTTAGGAATCGTCACGCTATCCAGCAGGTGTTGTAACAGATTCAATGTCGCCGGCGTCCCGGATGTTGGCAAGCTGTAATGCTTGTTATAAACCGTCCGCACAAAACGTGAAGGCGACGTGTAATCCCCTGGCAACCCCAGCGCCCCCGTTCCTGGCCCCTGCGTCTTCAACGAAAAGCCCATATAATCGTGCAATGGCCGTTCTGCGGCCTGCATCGTGCCATACGTACTAAGGTTCTGCAAATGCCAGCTGAGTTGTGGCGCATTCGTCATGACGCCCACTGGATCGTCAATCAGACGCAGGTCCTCACTGGTTGCTTCCAAGACCGCCGTATCTCCGGTTCGGTCGCTGAAGATGAAATGCAGTGGCGTGGTCAATCCTAGTAAGGCCACGGGCACGTCTAAGATCTGAATGTGATGGACCAACTCCCGTAAGTCAGCCACACTCTTGGCGTTTCCTAAAGCCCAGGCGGTCACGTCATGTGGTGCCAAGCCTAACTTATCTGCTGGCGCCGTCTTTTGGTACTGTGCATATTGTGGGAAGTAAAGGGCCGCGACGCCCAGACCGAATTCGTTGACGCCATCCACAAACATGTAGTGACTAAGATTCCGGCCAGCGCCGATGAAGCCATACTTCGTGGTAAAGGCGCCCGCATCCCCCTGAATTTTTTGGTTCCGCGGCATAAAGACTGGCTGACCTCCTAGTTCAAAAGCAAAGTCCATCGTGCGTGCTAGAAAATGGTCCCCCTGACTATTTTCGTAAGTCAAACTCGTACACATTGAAAATCATCCCGTTTCTAATTTAGTTACTCATTATTCTAACCCTTCGAAATCAATTTTGCACGGATAATCGTTAAAACTATAATCGGTTAATTAGCTTCCGCACTAAACCATTTCTGATGGTTATTTAACGGTTTACGTCACTAAATTTGGGGGTGATAAACCGTTACGGGATGAATTCAATACATCGCTCTCAGTTACCCTCACTTATGCGACCGTTTTCTGGATTATACGGGAATCCAGCCACACCTAGGCATTGTCCAGAGTTAAGGCCCGCGTTACTCCGCGGCATGGTAGCGGATCGTACTTTCCCCATTACCGTTAGCAATGACTTGAAGTTGGTTTTCCACCTGATCACGTAGCTCGCTGACGTGACTGATAATGCCGATCATGCGGTGTTGGCCCTCGATGGTTTCGAGCGATTCCAAAGCCGTCATCAAAGCATCTTCGTCCAAGGAACCAAAGCCTTCGTCGATGAACAATGCATCAACGTCCACGCTCCCAGTGGTCTGTTGAATGACTTCGCCTAACGCCAAGGCCAAGGCCAGTGAGGCAATGAAGCTTTCCCCACCAGATAACGTGTGGACACTCCGTTGCTCACCCACGTGGTCGTCATACACGTTGATCTCGAGACCCGAGCGTTTCTTGGAATTGGCCTGTGCCTCGTCGATCACAAACTGATAGCGACCATTTGTCAGCTGTTTCAGCCGATGATTGCCGACGGTGAGAATTTGCCGTAGATAGGTTTGCAGGACGTAGCGTTCCAAGCCCAGCTTGCTGTTCGGACCATCCCCATTGACGACGCCGCTCAATTCGGTGAGCTCCTGCGTTTTCTTCAGGGTAGTGGCTTGTTCAGCGACCAACTTATCCAATTGGGTGACCCGCTCGGTGTTAAATTCGACCAGATTTTGTAATCGACGTTGCTGCTCCTGTAAGTCCGTGACTCGGGCTTTCGCCGCCACTAGCTGGGCCTGTGTTTGTTCCCGTTGTGGCGTCGGCTTGCCCTGCGTTCGTTTGACCAGAGCGGCAATCGACGTGGCCAATTGCGCTTGATGTTGTTGGTACGCCTGCAGCGTTTGGCGCTTGGCCGGCAACGTTGGTAAGTCAGCGATGGCAGTCGTGACCACCGCTTCTTGTGCGTCATCGGCCGCCTGAAATTGTGCCAGCAACTGTTCGCGCACTGCCGCTTGAGCCGCCGTCAACGCCTGTTGGCTGGTAGTCAATTCTTGTTGTGACTGGGTCACTTGAGACTGGCGCACTTCCACGGCTTGTTGGGCCTGTTGAACCGCCGTTTGGGCCGCGTCCAGGATTTGTTGATCGTGATTGATCTGCTGAGTCAACGCGGTCAGTTGTTGATCGAAGTCAGCAACCGTGGGCGCATCGGCTGGTAAACGCTTGGTTTCCGTTGCCAATTCTGTGCCGAGCTTATCAGCCGCAGCCTGCCGCTGCTTGACCGTCTCGTTCGCCGCGGTCAACTGGGTCGTCAGCGTTTGCGCGTCGGCTTGTAATTGCGTCAAACGGGTCTGTGCAGCTTGCAACTTAGCCAGCTGCTGGTGATTCTCCGTCACGGCCTGCTGATACGCGGTCATCGCCGTTTGTTGCACGTCAGCTAATTGTGTCAAGGTCGTCGTTGCCGGCTGAGCCATCAGCTGTTGCAGGGTCGCCAGGCCGGTTTGCATCGCCGTTTGCTGCTCAGCGACCCGTTGCTGGCCGTTCTTAAATTCAGTGGTCAGTCGCGTGGCTTGTTGTTCTCGCTCCTGCGCCACGGCCGCCAACTCCTTGACCTCGTCTTCAGAAATAGCCACGGCCGTCGTCGTTGCGGCAGGGTGTGGATGATGCACCGATCCACAGACTGGGCACGGACTTCCTTCGGTCAACTGCGCACTCAATAACACGATTTGGTTGCGTAAAAATTCTTGATTCTTCGCTTCGGCCAAAGCCCGCTGCCGCTTGGCCGCTGCAGTGGCTGCGTTGGCTTGTACCGTCAACGCCTGTTGTTGGGTCATCAGTTGATTCTGGCTCGTCGCTAGCTCCTGTAACGCAGCTAACTGTTGCTGTTGCTGGTCTAGCGTTGCTTGTTGCTTAGCCAAAGCGTTTTGCGTTTCATAAATCGTCGCTTGTTGGTCGATAACTTGTTGCTGTTTGGCCTGAGCCGTCTGATTTTCAGCCACCGCAGTCTGACTAGTCGTTGCGGCCGTTGCCGCCTGCGTCACGGCCTGTTGTGCTGTTTGAACTTGCCGTTTTAGTTCCGCTACGCGTTGATAGACAGGCACTAACGCCTGTTGCTGGGCCAACTGGGTATTGGCCTGCTTGAGCTTTGCCACTAGCGGTTGTTGTCGCGTCTGTTCCTGCTGTGCGGCGACCAGCTGGGCTTGTGCTTGGCTCAGTTCTTGCTGGGTCGTTTGTTGCTGCCGTTGCCGCTGGGTCACCATTTGCTGGGCTCGCTCACGCTGCTGCCACTGCGGTTGAAGCTGCTGCGTCCATTCCAATTCGGCGATGCGTTGTTTGAGCTGGTCCATAGCGGGTTGCTGAGCTGTCAGCGTTTGCTGTTCAGCGCGTTGTTGCGTCAATTGCTGCTGATCCTGTAGGAATAACCGTTCCTGCTCATCTTGTCGCACCAAGTCGCTGTGCACTTGATCAGCCGTCGCCAACTTCTCTGTCACGGCTGCCACATCTTGTCGGGTCGTCGCCTGTTGACTGGCCATTAGCGTTAAAATATCTGGCGTCTGGCGATTGGCCAACAGGTTCTGTGCGGCTGTTTGATTGGCCGCGGTCCATTTCAACTCGTTTAACAACCGATCCTGTGTCGCCGCCGTCTGCCGATTAGCCGCCTCATTTTTCTTAAGTTGCCGTTTCAACTGGTCCGTCCAACGGGCGAAAATGGTGGTGTTGAAGAGTTGCTCTAGCACCGCTGCCTTGTCTTCGCTGGGCGCAATCAGGAACCGTCGGAACTGGCCCTGCGGTAGCAAGACGATTTGGGAAAATTGTTTACCGTCCATCTGCAAGAGGTCTTGTAGGTAGTCACGGACTTGGCCTTCCTTGGTCAGCTGAGTCACTTCATCCTCGCCAGCAAAGACCGTCAACGTAACGCTGGCCGTCGCCTCGTGCACACCGGTCCCCCGCTTTTTCGCCAATGTTTGGCTGGGTTCGCGAACGATCTCGTAACGCCGGTCACGGTGGGTAAAGGTAAACGTGACCCGCGTGGTGTCCGTCATCGTGGCAAAGTCCGAGCGCATCGACTTGGCTTCGCGGTCGACACCCGAGGTCTGATTGAACAGCGCGTAGCACATGCCATCAAAGATGGTGGTCTTACCACTCCCGGTCTTGCCGCTGATCAGAAACAACGGCGTGGCGGCGAACTTGGTGAAGTCGATGGTCGCATCGCGATAGGGACCAAAATATTCAAGATGTAGGGTTACTGGACTCATTGCTCTTGCTCCTTTTCTGCGCGTTGTAAGGCCTGCTTGGCCCAAGTCAATTGCTGGTCGCTGAGGGGATGCTGCGTAACCTGCGCAAAGAAATCACTCAGTAAGGTCACGGGATCCTGTTGGACTTGTTGCACGTCTAACGTCTCCGGCGTCACGGTCAACTGGTTGACCCGATTTAACTCGATCACCCGCGGAAAACGGGTCTTCAGCCGTTGCATGACGTTGGTGATTGGCGTGGTGTCCGTCAGATTCACGGCAATAAAGTCTTCTGGTGTTACCGGATAGATGTGATTGCGGTCTAGCAAGTGGTCAAATCTATCTTCCAAGACAACGAGATCATGCCACGGCTTCAGGGGCTTAAAGGTCACCGTTACCGGTGTGGTATCGGTATCCACGATCCACACACCTTTGGTATCCGCCGCCTCACTAGTCGAAAATTTCAGTGGTGAACCACTGTACTTGACCGTGGGTTCATTTTGCAAGGCCTCCTTGCGGTGCAAATGTCCGAGCGCCACGTAGTCAAATGGGGCTAGCAGGTCAACCGGCACGGCATTTAGGCCGCCGACTTGTACCTGTGTTTCCGAATCCGTATGTTGGCTGCCTGCCGCGAAGAAATGGGCGATCAACACGTGCTTTTTATCTGGGGCAAACTGCGCTTGCATCGCCGCCACTAGCCGTTCCATCGCTTGATTGACGGTCCTGATCTGGTCATCATCAAAGAATTGGCGCGCAGCAATCGGTTCAAAATATGGCAGCAAGAAAAACTGCGTGTCCCCTAACGTTACGGGTGACAGCACGTCTGCTAGTTTAGTCCGTAAGAAAAAGTCCGTGCTCGAAAACCACTCGGCACCGTAGCCCAGTCGCACACCGGAATCATGATTTCCACTGATGGCCAGCAACGGGAATTTGTCCTGACGGTTCAGGTCCACCAGCATCTTGGTCAACGCCGTCACGGCCGGTTCACTGGGAAGTGCGCGGTCATAAAGGTCCCCCGCAATCACAATGGCATCCACGTGTTCCGCCTCGGCAATGGCCTTGATCTGGCGGTAGGCCTCTTCTTGTTCCGGAATTAAATCATAGCCATGAAGCTTCTTGCCAATATGCCAATCCGCTGTATGTAAAAAGCGCATAGTCTTTCCCTCTTTCTACTTGTTCTCTGGTGCCCAATCGCAGCCGATCACGTGGTCGTTCACCAAGCCTGCCCCTTGCAGAAAGGAATAGACGGTCGTCGGCCCCACGAACTTGAAGCCCCGTTTCTTCATTTCTCGTGAAATGTGCTGGGCCAAATCAGTCGTTGCCGGAACCTGGGCGTCTGACTGAACGGCGTGGCGAATCGGCTGACCACCCACAAAGGCCCACAGCCACGTGGCGAAGTCTGATCCCGCTGGCCAATTTAAAATGACCTGGGCGTTATTGACCGTGGCTTCGAGTTTCCGCCGGTTACGAATGATTTCGGGATCGGTCAGCAAGCGGTCAATGTCTGCAGGCGTCATGGCAGCGACCTTGGCGATATCATAATCGTAAAAGTCCTGGCGGAAGGCTGCGCGCTTATTCAACACCGTTTGCCAGCTCAACCCCGCTTGATACGTTTCTAAACAAAGCATCTCAAATAGCTTCTGCAGGTCGTGCTGTGGCCGACACCACTCCTCATCGTGATACCGCTCCATCACCGGCGAACCCGTTGCCCATTCACATCGTTTAACCATACCGATTCCTCCCATTTTCTGTTAAATCCACTATACCAGATTACAATCCAAGAACCAAACAAATGTTCGATTTATTATTTCATGAAACCGACACCAATGCCGCTAATCCGGGGCAAATCCCCTAATGTCTCCGCAATTAATTTTGCTTGACCCCGTGCGGCTAATGTCCTATGCTATTGTAAACACGACATGTTTTGGGGATTAGAGGAGGTTATCATCATGCGTAAGACACACCATCTCAGGGTGCGTTCACTGATTACGGCCGTTGCGGCAGCCTTGATCGTGGCACCCGTCATCACCACTAGCACCATCACGGCTTCAGCCGCCAGTGTGACCCCGTCTAGTGCATTGCTCAAGAAATCCAAGGGGTATTACCAAAAGCACGCCAAGGCGCTGGGCAAGAAATACAAATTAGCTTATGATGCACAGACTGCCTTGAAGAAAAACGGCAAGACCGCGGTGTACGTCAAGACCAAAGACAAGACTCTTAAGAAGAGTGTCACCACCGCGATGGCCTACTGGAACAAGAAGTTGGGTAAAAAGGAATTTACCGTAGGCTCAAAGAAAAAGCACAATCTGACGTTTTCCGTTTCCAAGACAACGCCAACCAAGAGTGATCAGAGCGATGCTTGGTGGACACCCGCGAAAAAGCAGTTACAGGTACGCCAGTCATTTTACAATGCCGAAAAGCAAAATATTGGCGTAGCAATGACCAATCAGCTCAACGATGCCTTTTACAAGCAATACGCTGGGTCGATTGAAGCCAAGGCCAAGGCTAATCTAGCTGCCGAGGGCATTACGACCGACGACAGCAATTACCAAACCCTGTTCAATCAGGAAGCCGGTAAGGTCGAGACCAGTTTGCCAGAATACGCCGTCCTGAAAAAAGATGTGACGCTGGTGAAGAACAAGCTGGCCAATGAAGGCCGGATGTACGAATACGCCAGCACGATTGCCCATGAATTGGGGCACGTGATGGGCCTCAACCATTCGCCTAACAAGAAAGATTTAATGTACTTTGAAAGCGGCAGTAACAACGTTTACAGCTACAAGAAGGTCAAGGCTGGCTTGTCCAAATACACGCCAATCACCAAGACCGATAAGAATCGCGCCAAATTAGCGCTCAAGATTTATGTGGCTGTTCACTAATCAACTCCGTAAAAAGTTGCCAATTGTTTTTTTCGTTGGCAACTTTTTTCTGCAATCGAACTGTAATCAATTGTAAATTGTCCGTAACCTCCTCGCAAGTCAGACCGTGTACAATGGACCCAAAGACTGAGGAGGATATCATTCATGCAAATTAAGTTCCATAAATTAGGGGCCGGTTTGGCCGCTGCAGCTGCTGTCCTGGCCGTTGGTATTGGCTTGAGCACAACTAACGCCCAAGCAGCCGGTAGTAAAGTTGCGGATGTTTCGCAATATCAAGGGAATATCAACTGGACTAAGGCGTCCAAGGACTTAAAGTACGCCATCATCCGGGTACAACACGGGAGCAAGGGCGACGCTGGCTACATGGTCGACAGCAAGCGTAACGTCAACGCTAACGGTGCCTACAAGGCTGGCGTGCCATTTGGCCAATACATGTTCGCTGAATTCACGAGTGTGAAGGATGCCCGACAAGAAGCCAAAGACTTCTACAAGCGGAGTAACGCCCACACGAAGTTCTTCGCTTTGGATGAAGAAAAGCGGATGCCAAGTGCCACGAAGTCAGAACAAACCTACGTTAATGCTTGGTTAAAGACGATGCGTAGCCTGACGGACAAGCCACTGATCATGTATGCTGGTGAATATTACGCCAACTCACATAAGCTGGACTTCTCCAAATTTGATGGGTCGTGGATCGCTAAATACAGTTCCACGAAGCCCAAGGTTGCTGGCACGTCCATCGACTTATGGCAATATACCAGTACTGGCCGCGTTTCCGGAATTAGTGGCAACGTCGATCTGAACAAGATTCAGAACAATGCCGTTGTGAAAAGCTGGTTTGCCGGCGCTTCTCACACGACACCTAGCTACTACAAGAGCGTGAAGAACGTTACCGGTATCAAGATCGATAAGAACGTTTACGAATACAACAGCACGTTATTTACCAAGGGCCAACGGAGCACTAAGTTGACTGCTGGTAAGAAGGTCGCTGTCAAAGCCATCACTAAGAACAGTAAGGACGCTTACCGGTTCCAATTGAACAACGGCAAGTACGTCACTGCTAACAAAGCATTCGTGACGACTTACTAAACCAATTGCATGATGAGCAGAGCTTGGGATAACCTCCCAGGCTCTTTTTTTAGTTCTAAGCTGAAGATTGCAAAAATTTATTATGGTACCAAGCTTTATGGCTAAAAATAGTCTTTGACCGCAACCTGGTCCATGCTGGCCGCCTACCGTCCGCCAAATATGGGTCGTGTTGCTGTGGGCGGACGGGTCGAGCCAAAAATCGGTCTCGACACCTCGCCTTTGAGCCGAAGGTCGCGTCTCAAAGACGCCAGTTATCTGAGTGGCATGGGGGTCATGCCGCTCAAATAACTCCCACGGCTGAACCCATATTTGACGGACTCTCGGCTACGTAGCAGATAAAATCACCCATGTAGCTGAACGTTACCATTCCATCTGTCAAACTTCAAATCGAGTCAGCGGACCGTTTCTCAAGCCACTGGCATTCCCCATAACTATCGGAATCCCTAATAGCCGAGTGTTCCCCGGTATTCTTTCACTTACAACCTTTACAATCAGCGCACTGTAAGCGGTTACTTTATGCTAAGATTAGTTTAAACATAACCCTTGGGGGGATTTTCCATGAACGGTTTACTCTTAGTTAATTTAGGCTCGCCCGCCTCACCCACGACGGCGGACGTCCGCCAATACTTACAGCAATTTCTTAGTGACCGCAACGTCATCGAAATGCCGCCAGCCCTGTGGCAACCGCTGCTACGCGGCATTATTTTACCTACTCGTTCCTGGCGGTCAGCGACCTTTTACCAGCACATCTGGACGCAAGAAGGTTCACCGCTAGTCGTGTACACCCAGCGGATGGCGCAGCAGGTCCAACAACTGTTGCCTGACTGGCAAGTGGCCTACGCCATGACTTACGGGCAACCGGCAATTGGACCGGCCCTGCGGCAACTAGCCCAAACCTGTGACCACATCGTCTTACTACCACTCTTTCCCCAGTACACCCAAAGTACCCACGCCGGCATTTTTCAGCAGGCCCGGGCCACTGGCATCGCCGTCACAGCGGTTCAGCATTTTTACGACCAGCCGGCCTACCTCGATATCTTAGCGGATCAGGTCTGGCACGCCTATCAGCAGGCCGATTTCGATGCCGTCCTATTCAGCTACCACAGCATCCCCAGCGCCATGGTCCGCCACGGTGACCCTTACCCGACAGAGTGTCAGACCACCACGCAAGGCGTTTTGGACCGCCTACCTGATCTGCCAGTCGACAAGGTGCAGACGGTTTACCAATCTAAATTTGGCCCGCTCCCTTGGCAGAAGCCGTATCTCAAGAACACGCTGATGCAGCTGGTCGAGCTGGGCAAACGCAACGTCTTGATCGTCACACCATCCTTTGTGGCCGACTGTCTGGAAACGTTGGAGGAAGACTACGTGCAAAATTACCAGACTTTCAAGGCCAGCGGCGGCGATAATTTTCAGCTGGTGCCACCCATGAACGATGATCCCCGGTTCAGTCGGTTTCTCGCGGACCTGGCGCAGCAGCGGCTGACTGAAGCGGGTGATGCCCATGCCTGAACCGACGCGACCCAGTCTCGATGAGGTCAACCGGAGCGTGCCGGTACCCAGCGTCTACGAGACCTCATTCTTTCAAAAATTCCTAGCGTACAGTGGCCCGGGCGCCCTAGTGGCAATTGGCTACATGGACCCCGGCAACTGGTTGACGTCGCTGGCTGGCGGAAGTCAGTATCGCTATCAATTACTAGCCGTCCTGGTCATCGCCATCCTAGTCGCCATGTTCATGCAGGACTTGGCCATCAAGCTCGGCGTGGTGGCTCGCCAGGACTTGGCGCAGGCCATTGCCACGCAGGTCCCCACGCCTGTGCGCATCACTCTTTGGCTACTCAATGAGGTGGCCATGATGGCTACCGACCTGACCGGGGTCGTGGGCACGGCGATTGCGCTGAAATTACTCTTCGGTCTCCCGCTAGTCTACGGCATTCTACTGACCGTGGCGGACGTGCTGATTGTCTTGCTATTCCTGCACTTCGGGATTCGCCGGATCGAATTTATCGTGCTCGTGGCAATCTTGACTGTTGGGATCATCTTTGCCGTTGAAGTCTGGCGCGCCCAACCCGTGCCCAGTGCGATTGCGCGAGGACTGGTCCCCTCACTGAGTTTGCTGACTAACCACGAAAAATTGATTTTAAGCGTTGGTATCATCGGCGCGACAATCATGCCCCACAACCTGTATCTTCACTCAGCGCTCGCACAAAGCCGGCGTTACGACGAACATGATCCGGCACAAGTCACCGAGGCATTGCGCTTTGCCCGGTGGGACGCCACCGTCCATTTGATTGCGGCCCTAATCATCAACGCCCTACTGTTGATTCTTGGCGGTACATTATTTTTCGGCAAGACGGGGCAACTCTCCAGTCTGCAAGCTGTGTACCAGGGACTCAAAGATAGCACCATCGTCGGGGCCTTGGCCAGTCCCGCCATGAGCTGGCTCTTTGCGTTGGCCCTGTTGATCACCGGACTGATTTCATCCATTACCAGCACCTTGTCCGGTCAAATCGTCATGGAAGGCTACATCCACATTCGCTTGCCGCTTTGGCAACGGCGCCTATTGACGCGATTCGTGACGCTGGTGCCCATCATCTTGATTGGCTGGGCCGTGGGCTTTAACGACCACACCTTTGAAAGCCTCATCGTCTACGCCCAGGTGGTCTTGAGCATCGCCCTGCCATTCACGCTCTTCCCACTGATTCACATGACCGGCCAGTCGCCGCTCATGGGCACCCACGTCAATCGCCGGGTGACCGCCATCGTTGGCTATGGGCTGACGGCGGTGATTACTGTCTTTAACCTGCAATTATTGTTTTCCGTTTTCTAAAATTGATCGATAAAAAAAGTCTGGGAAATTCCCAGACTTTTTGATTTCTCAGCTCAACGCCGTAACCACTTGCAAGGTCGCTGAGAAATAGTTCTTCTTTTCAATCGACTTCGGCAGCTGCTTAGCCGTCTTCTTTTTCAGAGCCGTGCGCTTCATCACGCGGGCTGCGTAGTTGACGGGAGCGGTAAATGCCGTGTTCTCGTAGCTGTTGACCGCCTTACCACCTAGTGTGTAGACCGCGGTGATCTTCGACTTGCGGTTATAGAACTTCAACTGTTTCAGCAACGCCTTCTTGGTGACGCTGTCATGTTTAATCTTATAAGTCTGCGCCAACCGCCATGGCACCCGGCAGGCATTGTAGCCAACCTGATTGTCCGTCCCCGATTCGATGGCGTACGGCTGGACAGCCTTGAGCTTCAGGCTCTTACCCGTCACGAAAATGAAGTCAGGGAACAACCCCGTCTTGTGCCGCGCGCTTAGCTTCTTGACCGTGGCCTGACTGCGTTTGGCGACCTTGTTCCAGGAACTATCGTGGGTGTACTTCGCAAACGTCTTGAAGTACCCCGTCATCAGGTCCGCCGTCCGTAATTTGCTCAGGTCATAACTACTGGTGGCCCAATTGCCCATGGTCGGCAGTAAGGTCGTCGGGTTGATTTCCTTTTGCTTGATGGCCTTAAGTAATTTCTTGGCGGCTGCTTTGTAATTGACCTTCTTACTGCCCCACTTCTTATCGGCCAGAATCAAGGCGTAGGCAATATCCAAATCCCCATCGGTCGCTGAATTGCGTTGCTGGCCGGTGCTGGTCATTTTACCGTTGCGCTTGGTCTGTTGCCACTGCATCAGTGGGACCTTTGCCGATACGCGGTGGGCCCGGTAATACTTGTAGAACTGGTTAAATGTCGTCCGTGTGTTGACGCCCTTCTTAGCGGCCAAGACTGTCGCGAGCATGCCGTATCCTTGGCCTTCAGATAGGGCAGTCGTGGCGCCCTGGCCATTATTAGATTTGACATACTTCTGGGTCTTGCCACCCACGTAAGCTTTTTTCCACTGCTTGTACAGCGTGGTGGCTGACGCCGCGTGAGCTGTGACTGGCTGCTGACTCAGTGCCAAACCACCGATCGTCAAGCCACACAAGGCCGCCATGCCGACGATTATTTTATGTAAATGCATGCTGGTAACCCCTTTCATTGATTACCTTCATTATAACGCGCGCAACGCCAAAAAAGGACTGTGACCAATGCCACAATCCCGTGAATCCGGTGCTTCATTTAAGATCAATCTAATTCAGCTAATCCGTGAAGACTTCCTTGGCGATGTTGAACGCGGACCAAGCTTTCGGCCAACCAACGTAGAAAGACAGATGGGTAATGACTTCAGCAATTTCGTCCTTGGTGATGCCATTGCCCTTACCAATCTTGAGGTGGGCTGGCAGTTGTTCGAAATTGCCGGCAGAGATCAACGCAGAAATCGTGATCAGACTGCGTTGGTGCGCGGATAACTTATCCTCACGTGACCACACCTGACCGAATAAAACGTCATCATTAAGTTCGGCAAACTTCGGTGCGAAATCACCCAAGTTGTCCCGACCTGCTGTTTGTTTTTTAGCCATTATTTTGCCTCCTGATCCAACGCGTCGTAATGCGCGTCATCAACTGGTTCCAACCATTCTGGGGTACCCGCCGTAATCGCAACGTGGCTGAACCAACTATCCTTGGTGGCACCGTGCCAGTGCTTTACGCCATCCTTGGTCACCACGACGTCGCCTGGGTGCAGCCGCCGTGCCGGTTGACCCGCTTCTTGGTACCAGCCTTCACCACCGGTTACCAACAGGATCTGAAACCCATTGTGGTGAATGTGCCAGTTGTTCCGGCAGCCGGGTTCAAAGGTCACGTTTCCCACGCCAACACTGACGTCGGGGTCATTGACTAAGCCCTGCAAATAACTTTGACCGGTAAAAACGTCTTGGTAAGCCACGTTCTTATCGCCAACGGGAAAAATCACGCCATCTTTAACATTTTCATTCTTTGCCATATTTTCCAGCCTCTTTAGTCTTGAAATTTTTGCAAGTAGTCGTGGAAGCTCTCAGTATCCGCGATTGACTGATTGACTTTGCCGTCATACCAGTCAATCTTGTGGCCTAAGACCCGCAAATGCATCTGCAGCTCAGCAATGTCGGCTTCGGCATCATCCTTGACCTGCTGTAGCATTGCGCGTCGTTCCGCGATGGTGCTGTCGCCAGCGGCCCGCAACCGCACGTAACGTTTCAGATCATTCAACCGCATGCCGGTCCCTTTGAGATGGAGGATGAAGCCGACCCAGCGGATGTCCTTGGTCGTGTAGTAACGCACGCCGTTGTCATCGCGTTGTGAGCGAATCAGCCCTTGGTCCTCGTAATACCGCAATGTGTAGGTCGATAAGCCCACCAGCTTGGCGAATTCACCGATTCGGTACTGTTTCTCTGCCATCACTGCGCCTCCTTTACTTGCTAACAAGACTAGTAAACACCTTCAAGTGCACTCTAAGGCAAGGGGTAACTGCCAAAAAAATTAAAAGAATTGGCGACCGCCCTAATCAAGCGTCGTAAATTGGTCAATGGCCAGCTGCATGGTCTGGTCAAAACGCTGGTCCACCTTTCGCGCCGACAACCGCAAAAAGCCGCCGATTTCTTGAACGATGAAGCCAAATAAAGCCGAACGATAAAGGGTCGACGCCACTAACGCCGTGTTGCCCGCCTCATCCAAGTGAAGACTCTTAAACATCTGCTGATACAGGTCCACCAATGCCTGATGCGTCGCGGTCAACTGTTGTAGATCATTGAGATTCAAGAGGAGTGGCGCCAAGTGTTGCTGCTGTTTGCATCCCGCCCGAAATTCATGGGCGAATACCCAGAGGGCCTCCTTGCCAGCAACGCCCACCAGCCGCCGCATCAAACGGTCCGCAATCTCGTTAACAAAGGTTAACCCGACTTGATCCAGCAGGTCGTCGCGGCTATCGACATAGTTATAAATCGATTGGGGCCGCACATCCAGCTGACTGGCCAACGCCCGAATCGTTAGGTGGCTCAGCCCTTCGCTAGCAATCATTTCGTTAGCCCGGTCCAGTACTTGTTCGCGCGATAATGTTCGTCGTTTTACCATAAAGTTTCTCCCCTTCACGTCACACATTCTGACGTTATTATACCGTGAACCCCTTACAAAATAAACTGGTCGCTAGTTACACCGGTTTTGGGCAAAATAAAAAGAGGTCGGAAAAATTTTCCAATCTCTTCTCATAAACTATCTTAATGCTAGACTGTTACTTTTGGCGACGGTAAATGCCATAGCTCAATCCTGTGATGGCGAGCAAGCCGATACCGAGCCAAAACATCACTGGATTCTCATGTTCACCAGTCTGTGGCAACTTGCCACTAGCACTAGAACTAGAGCTTGGCGCAGTTGCGCTAGCCGCGGATTGCCCGTGGGTTGCACTCGTTGTGCTTGACTGTTGACCACTCGTTGAACTCCCAGTACCATTGGCAGCTGCGCCAGTAGTCGTGCCACTACCAGTCGTTGTTGATGAACCTTGACCTCCTGTTGTCGTACCAGGTTGTGTTGGTTGTTGCGGCTGCGTGACCGTTGGCTTTTCTGGTTCAGGTTGTTGTGGCGTCGTTGGTTGCTGTGGTTCCTCAGGCACACTTGGTGTCGTGGTCCCAGGAACTTCTGGCGTTTCTGGATTCCCTGGCTCTGGGTATTCTGGCGCTTCTGGAGTCCCCGGTTCTGGATTTTCTGGTTCTGGGTTCTCTGGATTTTCTGGTGTCCCCGGTTCTGGGTTCCCTGGTTCTGGATTCTCTGGATTTTCCGGAGTCCCTGGTTCCGGATTTTCCGGTTCTGGGTTCTCTGGATTTTCCGGTTCTGGGTTCTCTGGATTTTCTGGCGTCCCCGGTTCTGGATTTTCTGTATTGCCACCAGTACCTGGCCCTTCGCTATTTTCACGCTTATCAGTGGCGAAGACCTCGATTGGCGCCGTTTGACCGGCCACAATCGTGAACGGAATTGGCGTTTCATCAAGCGTAAAGCCTGCTGGTGGGGTCACTTCAACAAATTCATAATCACCGGATGCCAAGTCACTGTAAATGATTTGGCCGTTCGCGTCAGTCGTTAAATTATTGGCAACAACCGTTCCGTCGGTCTGTTGTAACCGATAAACCGCGCCGGCCAGCATTTCACCAGTGGCTGCCGCTTGCTTGTTCAAGACGACTTCACCCGTGGTCGCATCACCGGAGCCGCTACCACTGCCACCCCAAGCAATTTGTGAACCGACTGTGCGGCCATCCCAACTGGCTTGGTTCGTCCAACTACCACCGTTATCCAAGGTCGTCGGCCGCGTTTGATACGTCATGTTAATCGCAGTCGTCACATTGGCAAACGTAAACGTTAATTGATTGCCATTTTGACTGACCGTGGGCGTCGTGTTCCCGCTGGATACGAACGTACTCTTCGTCACGTATTCACCAGTTTCCGCAACAACGGAACCGGGAATGAATTCTTGATTTGGACCCAACGTATCCGTGACAACCGCTGCCCCAACGTTTTGACTCATTGGGTTAAACGCAATGTTCCAAGTGAGCTTCGCTGGTGACCCGTCCGGATTCTTTTCACTAATCCAGCCAATTTTATTCAAACCCCAGTCTTCACCGGTACCACCAGTGAAGGTCGTGCCTTTCACATAAAATTGCAACGTGCCACGACGGTTCGTACCGGCCGACGCAAAGGCATCGTTAAACATGATACTCCCAGTCGTTTCGCCGGCTTTAATTGTAAAGACACCGACTTCCCGACCGGTATCATCAAGAATCGAGACAGTCGTATCGTGTTCAGCGACCGCCCCTTCTGGCAATGTCACCGTAGCCGTATCACCAGTCGCAATCGCCTGGCCATCTGGAATCGACCAGTTGTAAGACACCGAATAACTCGTCCATTTGTCTAGCTGACTCCCGTTCGCAATCGCATTGCCATTCACATCTGTAATGGTAGCGTCGCCTGCTTGAAGGCCAGAGGCCAACACCTCCGCCGCGTGAGCCGTGACGTTGTTAAACATCAATCCCCCAGCCAAGAAGACGGCCACAGTCGCGACTAGGCTAACCAACAATCGATAAATTTTCCTGCGCATCTGTAATCCCCCTCCAATGCACACTGTAATCACTAATTTGTTCCTGTCATTCTTCCTACCTTGCCTTTACTATAGACGTGCTTAAGACAAGGGGGGTAAGGGGACTCATTTGAAATCAACAGTTGTGCCCCTTGATTCACCCAACCGGGAATTTACCTGTTTGTTTGGTTGACGAACTCACTTACAAACTATCCACAACTCCTGGCAAGTCACCATTTGGTGGACAAAAAACGCGCTACCTCAACGATAACGCGTTTAATATATTTTGTTTGCAGTTGATTTATTTAGCCACATGGTACGAGCTGGCCGCCTCCCGTCCACCAAATATGGGTCGGAACGCGGTGGGCGGACGGGTCGAGCCACAGAGCGGTCTCGACACCTCGCCTTTGAGCCGGAAACCACGTCTCAAAGACGCCAGTTACCTAACCAGCTAAAACCACTGGTAAGGTAACTCCCACGGCTGAACCCATATTTGGCGGACTCCCGGCTACGGAGATGATTCACTGCCATTCGGTTCAGCCTTTGGTAACAGGTGGCCTACTGACCTAACGCAGTGTTGCTGATAAGCCCCAATTCGCCGGAGTCAGCCAATAGTGCAGCCAACTGTGACGACCCAGTTAGCTGGCGCTTTTGGTCAGGTTACTGGGTGGGACGACTTGGGGGCCTGGCGGGTTGTGCCAGGCTTTCAAGCGAGCCGGAAGACCGCTTCCCAGGCTGGAGGCGTTCCCCATAGCAGGTGGAACTGTTGGCTGACGGAGGCATCTGGATTTACGATTTTTCGTGGTTAGCTTGCCACCCGACCAAAATCTAATGGTTTCATTAGGCGGCCAGCTCAAGCCAAACTACCCGTTCACCCGTTGATGTTGGCGGATGACGTGGTTCAAGGTTATGGCTAACCCCAGCGAAATGGCGGCATAGACGGCGGCGCCCCAACTGATGTGCTTGAGGCCAACCACGCCCAGCATCCCCGAAGCCGTGGCGGACCCCAAGGAGATGCCGAAGTTAAAGAAGATTGAGTTTAATGAAGACGCCAGCACCGTGGATTGCGGATAATCCTGCTCGGCGATGTTGAGGAAATGAATCTGAATCGGTGAATTTAAAATCGTCACGATCAAGCTCAAAATTAGCAATATCCCCAGCCCCCAAACCTTGCTGGACAGTCCCCATGGCAGTAATGCCAGCAGAATCACATCGGCCACATAGAAACGCGGCATGACCCGCAGGCCGTTGCGTTCA
This sequence comes from Levilactobacillus brevis, assembly GCA_003666485.1. Taxonomy (GTDB): domain Bacteria; phylum Bacillota; class Bacilli; order Lactobacillales; family Lactobacillaceae; genus Levilactobacillus; species Levilactobacillus yiduensis. Next base: position 1,132,296 of record CP032931.1, on the reverse strand, counting down.
GCTAGCATACCGGAGAAACGGTTGCTGAGGATGCTCATGATTCCAATCAAGAACAAAAGCCAATTTAGACTGGTCGTACTGAAGCCTAGCGCCGTGGTCAGTAGCGGCCGAATGTAGGTGTAGTACGCATACATGGTGGCCGCCGTGAACAAGACGAGTACGATGCCCACCACCACGCGGCGGTCTTTCAGCAGGACCAATTGATTCTTCACGCTGCCTTGGACCTGTTCCACCTGACGTGGTAGCAACCAGCCCAACAGGACGCACGTGATGGCACTGATGATAGAGATCAGGTAAAAGGCGTCATGCCAGCTGTAACTGGTACTGATGGCCGTGCCAATCGGCACCCCGAAGACGGAGGCGATACTGAAACCGGCGAAGATCCAAGACACCAGGCTGGCCCGCTTTTCTCGTGGCGCAATGGTGCTGGCAAAGGTCATGATCAAGGAAATAATTGCCCCTGCCACCACGGCCGTGATGATCCGCGACACCAGCAAAATCGGAAAGCTCATGGCCAACCCACTGAGCGTGTTGCCGACCAAGAAGATGCCCATCAACGTCATCAACGTTTTGTACCGGCTGAACCGGTTGGTCAAAATGGTAATAAACGGCGTGCTCACGGCATAGACGGTGGCAAAGATGGTCACCAAATACCCGACCGTGGCCACGGGGACCCGAAATTCCTGGGCAATGTCGGAGAGCACCCCGACCACGATAAATTCATTACAGCCCAACATAAATGCCACTAGGACAAACACAATGGCTTGCCAACGATACTTGTTCATAAACGGTTCCCTCTGTTTTTCATAGATTTCTAGTTATCAGATTACACTATCTCACGGTAAATATTTAGCCAAACGACTCACTGATTTCACGATTCAGTTGGCCGGGAAATCTCAGTTGCTTGATGGTGCGCAATCACCCGGTTTAACACGATGGCCACAATCAGGGATAGCCCGGCAAAGGCGGCGCCACCCAGTCCCAACTGTTTGAGTCCCGCGTGTGTCAGAACCAGTGATGCCGTGGCCGACCCCACGGAAATACCAATGTTAAAGAAGATGGCGTTTAACGACGAGGCCAGTAAAGTCGCCTGAGGATAGTCGGCCTCGGCCACATCTAGGAAGTGAATCTGAATTGGCGAATTCACCACGGAGATGATCAGCGTCAATACCAGCAGGAGACCGAACCCGGTCACTTGCGTACGTAAGGCGACTGGCAGTAACAGTAAGAGAAGGATGTCGACCACGTAGAACCGTGGCATGGTTTTCAGCCCGCTTCGCTCCGCTACCGACCCGGACAGGCGATTGCCAAAGATACTCATGATGCCCAGCACAAACAGTAACCAGTTCAGTGCGGTGGTACTGAATCCCAGTCCGGTGGTCAGCAACGGCCGAATGTACGTGTAATAAGCGTACAGCGCAGCCGCGGAAAAGAGAATCAACACGGCCCCCAAGTAAATTCGTTTGTCGGTCAACAATACCAATTGGTCCTTGATACCGCCGGGCGTCTGTGGCAAGTCACGGGGCAGTAGCAGCGCCATCACGATGCAGGTCAACAAGCTGAGCACGGAGATCAAATGAAAGGCCACGTGCCAACTGGTAGCCGTACTGATGGCCGTCCCAATCGGTACCCCGACGACCGAGGCAATGCTAAATCCGGCCGCCAGCCAGGAGATTAACATGGCCCGTTTGTTGCGCGGTGCAATGTCATTGGCAAATAAAATAATCAGCGATTCAATCGCGCCAGCCACCGCAGCCGTCAGCATTCGTGAAACCAAGAACCAACCGTAGCTCGTGGCAAACCCACTCCAGGTATTGCCAATCAAAAAAATTACCAGCAGCGTCATGAGGGTCTTGTAGCGGCTGAACCGATTGGCTAGAACCGTGATCAGTGGTGTACTGACGGCATAAACGATGGCAAAGATGGTCACCAAATACCCCGCCGTTGCCACCGTCACTCGCAAGGAACGCGCAATATCAGAAATCACACCCACTACCATAAATTCATTACACCCCAACATAAACGCTACCAGCACTAGGGCACTGGCTTGCCACCGGTATTTTGTCATGGCTAGACCTCCGTCTCATTTTAACTTGATTCCTTCTAGCGTACCCTATTTTGCGGGCAAATTGGGCAGAAAAAAACATTTTGCCAAAATATCTCAGCAAAATGCCTGTTAACCGTTATTCATTTAACCAAAGGCTGCAAGTTTGACAGTACGGCAAAATTGGTCTCTGAACGTCATGTGGTCCGTGCTGGCCGCCTTACCGTTCGCCAAATATGAGCTCAGCCGTGGGAGTTCCCTTAGCGGCGCGGTTCATGCCGTTTAGAGAACTGGCGACTTTGAGACGCGTTCTTCGGCTCAAAGTCGCGGAGACGAGACCGCCCTTTGGCTCGTCCCGCCGCCCACCGCGTTCCGGCTCATATTTGGCGGACGGGAGGCGGCCAGCCCCCAAATCTCTGACAGCCGCAGGTGATGAACGTGGACTAGTTTAATGACTTTACTCTCCGTCCGAATCTTAGCAGGTGTCTTTGTACTTGCAATCTTTAATCACCAAACCCCATCACGCATTGACAACCGTTGTTAATTGATTCAGTACTTTTTCAAAATCGGTAACGCCAGTCCCTGTCACCGAGGACAACTGATAGATTTGCTTCACACCAGCGTTTTTCAATCGGTCCTCGGCGTATGTAATTTGCTCGGAACTGGCCGCATCGACCTTTGAAATCACGCCAATGGTCTCGACCGGAAACATGGTCGTAAAGGCCGGCGGAAAGACAGCTCGCTGATCAAGCGCACTTTGAATGGCCACAATGACTTTGGCCCCCACTGACAGCGTCATCAACGAGGGATACAGGTAGCGGTGCTCCACGAATTCTCCCGGGGTGTCGATAATCCCCCCACGAAATTCAACGGCCTGTGTCTTGTCATAACTAATCGTTTCATGATGCAGCCGCTGAATCAGCGTGGTCTTGCCACACCCAACTGCGCCCACAAACATCGCCTTTCTCATTGCACTCAGCGTCCCTTCACCTTCAGTTATCTCGATCGTACATCGCAATGCCAATCGGCGTCACAAATTGTGGAAATTCAGGCTTCACGGCCGTCGTCCCCAACGCCTTACTAAACATCTTGACGAAATCCTTAAAGTTAATGGCCCCACCCACAACAATGACTGGCTGTTGCGGCCGGCCATTCGTGGCTGAACTGGTAATTGCCGCCATCTTCTCAACGACTGGTCGAATCGTTGCAAAGACTTCGGTCTCACGCGAAACGTCTCGTTTGACCTTCTCGGCTTCATCCATGGACCAATGATTGCGGCCTGATAACACCATGGTCATTTGCGCCCCACCGGTAGCCTCATCCGTCACGTAAACCAGTCGCTTGCGCTTAAAGATACTAATACCGGTGGTCCCACCACCAATATCAACGACGGTACCATCTTTTAGGCGTAAAAACTTTGCCGCCGCAGTCGGTTCATCAACCACTGCGCGACACTCAAAGCCAGCAGACTCAATGACATTCGTCACAATTTTAGCGCTACCATCCCCCGTACCAGGCGGGATAGCCCCACAAGCCGTGGTCAGTGGCTGGCCCAAGACGTCCTCTGCTTGTTGCTTGAGTCGCGTCAAGATCCTGACGGAATCCATGAAGTTTACCACCAGACCATCGCGAACGGCGTGATCATATTCAAAATTACCATAGATAACGTTATCGTCTTGGTCTAACACTACCATCACAATTGACGAGGTCCCCAGATCAATACCCACGCGCAGCGTATCTTCTGCTGTTACTGCCCGAGTCGCGTGATCACCGTTAACAATTTCTGCAAACTGGCTTAACTGCTGATTGGCTGTTTCTAATAAGTTCGGTTCTTTCGTTAGCACACCTGCCACCTCACTATCAAAATTTCGCTAAATTACTGCAGACGCAGCGCCTTTCCCAAGGCTGGATGTTGCTTAAAGAATGCTTGTGAGTACGAACACTTCGCAACAATACCCAAATTAAATAACCGAGCAATCATGATCAACTTCAGCATCAACTGCCCTGCTAATCCCCGGTGTTCGAACTCAGGTTCAATCGTAATGCTTGAAATAACCAGCGAACCGGTGCTCCACTGGAACGTCGCTTGGCCAACCTGCTTTTCTTGTTGCAACAGGCGAATCTTGTCTGTCCCAATCTGAAAGGTCAGCGTCGACGTTGGCGTTTCACCCGGCATTGCGGCAATCAGATTATCCACCGCTAATTTCAAGAACGGCAGTACCGAGTCATCCGTCAGCACCTCATGGTCCGCAAATAACCGACGCACATCACTGATGTAAATCTCAGTGGGTTGCACGGGCTGCATGCCTAGGACCAACGCTAACTGCTTTAACTGTTGGCTGGCACTCAGGCCGCCTAACTTGCCAGTTGAAACTGAGGCAATCAACACCGGCTTATGTTCCCACAGGCTTCCTTGGTAAGAGACCGAGGCAATGTCCAAAGCATTTTTCAAACACCCTGGAATTCCCCGATTGATCTCCGGCGTGACGATACAAAATGCATCCATCCGCTGAACCTGCTCTTTAAATGCCTGACAAGCGTCCTGTTCGCGGCGACTCAAATGGTCATGGAGCAAGGGGAGGTGCGCAATCGAGATAGGCTCCGCCAGGACCGTGTTGGGCACCAACAACCCCAGATTACGCGCCACTTTCCGCGCATAAGACTCTGCTCGCAGACTACCTGCTAATAATCCAATTCGTTTCAAATTTCTCACACCTTCTTTAACGTTCCTAACCGTTTGATAAGAAATATTCACCGACTTAGGCGCAAAAATACCTAGTCATCAGGACTTGTTTATGCCAAGTCTGATATTAAGTAGAATGACAATGTTCGTTGCGTCAGTATTTCCACTACTCCATTTTTCCCTAACTATCTACAACTTTCTCTGTTTCCCGTGCAATGACTAATTCTTCATTCGTTGGAATGACCAAGACCTTCACACGACTATCGGCCGCAGAAATATCAAGATCATTATCCCGATTCGCATCCGCATCGATCTTCACACCCAGGTATTCCAGGTCAGCGCAGACCCGTTCACGAATTGGCGCTGAATGTTCACCGACACCGGCCGTGAAGACCAGCGTCTGTAAGCCACCCAGATCAGCCGTGTACGCGGCGATGTAGGTTTGAATCTGATGGACGTACACTTGTAAGGCCAGCTCAGCCCGCTTGTTGCCATCCGCTTCGGCCTTAAGCACATCCCGCACGTCGTTGGAAACGCCCGAGAGGCCTAACAACCCAGATTTGTGGTTCAAAACTTGGCGAATGTCAGCGGCACTGAGATCTTCTTTCTCTGCTAGGAACGGCAGGATGTTGGGATCAACATCTCCTGAACGCGTCCCCATGACCAGACCAGCCAACGGCGTAAACCCCATCGACGTATTCACAGACTTCCCGTCCTTGATGGCACAAACGCTGGCACCATTCCCCAAGTGGCAGGAAATGATTTTCCGAGAAAAGTCCTGATCGTAGCGCCGATTGACTTCACTGTAAATGTATTGGTGAGATTGCCCGTGAAATCCGTACCGCCGAATACCATATTTTTCGTAGTATTCAAATGGTAGCGCATACATATATGCCTTGGACGGAATCGTGCTGTGGAAGGACGTGTCAAAGACAGCCACTTCTCGTGCGTCTGGTAGGAGCTTCTCGAACGCCTCAATTCCCAGTAAGTTAACCGGATTGTGTAAGGGGGACATGTCCGCGAGGTCCGCAATCTTCTGTTGGACCACTGGTGTGATCTCAGTTGACTGCGTGTAGTCTCGCCCACCATGTGCGACCCGGTGACCAATCCCCACGATTTCTGACTTGTCTTGGATTGCACCACTGTCGAGCAAGGCGTCCGTGACCAGTTGGACCGCTTCCGTATGATTCTGGACCGCTTGAACCGATTTATGTTTTGCGCCCTGATAATCATAAGTAAAGATACAATCGGAATGGCCAATTCGGTCAACCAAACCACTGATCACAACATCTTCTGCTGGCATGGCGTACAGTTTGAATTTCAACGAGGAACTCCCCGCATTAACAGATAAAATTTTTGGCATACGTCATCTTTCCTTCTATCTCCAGAATATTTACCGAATGACTTTCCGGTAAATGGCCTTTAGGTCGTCATCAGTTGGAATCACTGGATTGCCAGGGAACGTCGCGTCTAACTTGGCGTCGTCAATGACAACTTGAGTCTTGGCTTCAGCGTCCTTGACATCAACACCGAAGGCTCGTAACGTTTGGGGACAATCCATTTGAATCATCATCTGACGAATCCGTGAGAGCAGCCGTTGAATCGTTAACCGGTCACTCAAGCCGTGGGAAGCCAACCCGGCTTTGCGAATTGCTGCAGCATACTTATGCAACGCCAAGTCAGAGTGTTTGGCATTGTAAGCCACAACGTGTGGCAACAGCATTGCACAAGCTAAGCCATGAGGCACGTGGAAGTTGGCCCCCAGTTGATGGGCCATCGCGTGGCAGAATCCTAAGCCGGCGTTGGTGAACGCCATCCCGGCACCACAAGAAATCTCGTGAACCGTTTGGCGTTTCTCAACGTCATCCCCATGTTTATAGCAGTCTACCAAATCATGGGTAATCACGTCAATGCCCTTTTCGGCTAAGGCATCAGTGATTGTATTCGCACCCTTGGATACCAGCGCCTCCAGCGAATGCGTCAACACATCCAGTCCGGAGTAAGCGGTAACACTTTTAGGCGCCGTCATGACTAACTGTGGATTCGCTTTTCAGATAAAAAGGCCGCAACACCTAATATTTCATAATTTTAGCGCTCGCCCTTTATCCGTTGTTTAACTTTAATTTAAAAAAAGGAATGAACACTTCAGCCATCAATGACTTGGCGAAGATCCTCAGTATGATCGCCATTCAGAGCAGACACCTCAAACACGCTCTGTGCACCAGCCCGTTTGAGTTGCTGAACTGCCCACGAAACATCCTTGTCGTCGGCAACATCAATCTTTGTAACGACGCCAATGACTTGTCGGCCAAACATCGTGCTAAAGGCCTCTGGGAAAATGAGCCGCTTATCAGTAGCACTCTGTAGCATGACCACTAAGTCTACATCCATTGCTGTTGTTGCAAGGTTGGTGTACATCCGTCTATGTTCAATATATTCGCCCGGTGTATCAACAATATTTTCATAGAATTCGACAGACTGAGTCTTATCATATTGAATTGCTAAACCCTTTAAGCGTTGCAGCAATGTTGTTTTGCCACAACCAATTGCACCAATAAACATTGAACGCCGCATCAAACTCCCTCCTATCTTACACACATGCATACCCAAAACAAAATCATACCAAATATAATTTCTGCAATTTAGCCTGATCTGCTAATGAGAAGCGCAAGATTTCTGTCAAGTAAGCTGACATTCCCCCATACTCGTAATTAATTAAGCACATGGCCTGATTATAATAATCCGAATGTACTGAAGCTAAATCACGAACTGACTGTCTAAAGTTCTGGCGGCCAGGACCAATTGGTACAGCGGCTACCCTATCAGAAATGTGCTTCTCAGAGGCCGGATTAGTCAGTAAATAATCTGCCAACACCGTTTCTGGTGCTACGCCTAAAGCTCGTAGTAAAAAGACAGCTGCCATTCCCGTTCGATCTTTTCCCGCTGAACAATGAAATATAATGCCACATTGACCGCCCAATTTTAAAATCAGTTGCAAGAATTCACTATAAGCCTGTTGCGCTTGGGGAGAAATTACTAGCCTGCGATAGACTCGCATCATTCGCAAGTAGCCGCCACGATGTTCTCGCGAAAAGAGACGTTCTAACTCGGCAGCTGAGGCCGCACTTTCTGTCTCATCATTATCAAAAACTGGTAAGTGAATTGACTGCAGCGATCCTAACTGATCCGGAAATTGTTGCACTTCCGCCGTAGACCTTAAGTCAATGACAACACCAATTCCGGCATCAATCAATTTTTGAGAGTCCTCTGCTGTTAGGCTAGCAAGATGGGCAGTGCGCCACAGCTTACGCCATTTCACGGTTCGGCCATTGCTCCCTTGATAACCGCCTAAATCTCGAAAATTAAATCCAGCAGTCAGGTTTAATAGTCTCTCTGGCAAAGTCTATCCCTCCTTCTTACAAATATCGGAAAATTGACTGCGGCAACCCCGCTTGCCAAGCATCCGATATTTCATTTTCTGGCTGTCCTTTTGAGCGATGCAAGTCACTGGGCCACGAAGGATTCAAAATCAACTGCTGCCCAATCGCCAATAAATCAGCAGAACCCTCAAGTTGGCAGACGTCAGTAGCACCCTTAATACCGCCCGCCACCATCAATGGCAAGTTCCCGACAACACCTTTAAATAAAGCTCGCACGGACTTATCAGTTATCTGTGTTACTGGCATTTGATTATAATCTCGCATTGACAGACTCAAATAACTTAATGGCAAAGCCGTCAGTAACTGAGCTAATGCAAGGTTATCAATTATGCTTAGTCCATGAGGTTCAATCTCTTCGGGAGACAATCGATACCCCACCACAAACGGTTGTTGCGCTTGTTGTGAAACATTCAAGACTCGTTTTGCTACCATTAAAGGAAAACGAACCCGATTTGCAAGACTCCCACCAAACTGATCAGTACGTTTATTCGTTAAAGGTGACATAAATTGTTGAAGTAAAAAGCTATTGGCCCCGTGAATTTCCACACCATCAAATCCGGCGAGAATTGCCCGTTGCGTTGCCGCCCCAAACTGATCCACAATCTTATAAATATCATCCACACTTAAAGTCATAGGTACATCTACTTTACCGTGAGTAGCTGTTACAGTACTCGGTGCGACAACTGGTGCACCATTGGTTGCAATACGATTGGTCATTCTGCCAGCATGTACAATCTGTAAGATAGCACGTGCTCCCTGACCTTGAATGGTTTTGGCAAGATGATGTAGGCCAGAAATTTTTTGATCGTCAGCAACACTGATTGAGCCGGTCACAGTCGACCCGCTGGGATGAACGTAAGCCGATCCAACGATATCCATGCCAACCTGTTTTGCATGAATTTCATGAAAATAGCAATCATCTCTACTGACCTCACCACTAAAGCGAGCAGTCCGTGTGGATAAAGGCGCTAAGCAATAGCCGTTACGAAGCTGCATTCCAGACAACCGCTGTGGATGATCAAATTCAAAGTTTTTGGCCACGTTTCCCACTCCCATCTATGTTCGCGTTATCTCTGGTATATCGAAGTTTAATAGGCTATGCAGCGTCTCAACAACTTGACGCAAAGCTGCCTCCACTTCGGATACTTCCCCAACGATAACCACTGAACCACTAAATCTATCAATGAACCCTAGTTCGACATTGCTTGATTTTGTCGCAACGTCTCCAGCAATAATTGAGGCCTCACTGGGAGTAATTGTCAAAATACCCAAAGCATTCTTAGGTGTTTGAATACCTAATTTTTCATAAATATCCGCCGTTGGATTAGCTACAATATGTGCCAGCGTAACCTGTTTTCCTGGAACATATTCCTGAATCGTTCGGTCAATCTGTCTTCCCATAGTTACACCCTCTCGTTCAGTCCAAAACAGCCATTACATCCCGCGCAATGATGATTTCTTCGTCAGTTGGAATCACGGCTACTTTCACGCGACTGTCTTCAGCCTCAATACTGATTTCATTTGCTTGATTCTTAGCCTCATCGATCTTCACACCAAGATACCTTAGGCGAGAGCAGACCATTTTCCGTACCAATGCTGAATGTTCACCAATTCCAGCCGTAAAGACTAGCGTGTCTAAACCTTCCAAATCAGTGGTGTATGCCCCAATATACTGTTGAATTTGATGTGCATATACATCCAATGCGAGCTGGGCCCGTTCATTGCCTGTTTGTGCTGCTTTATCCAAGTCACGAATATCGTTAGAGATCCCTGAGATTCCTAGCAAGCCAGAATCATGATTCAGCATCTTTCGCACATCCTGAGAATCCATGTTGAACTCCTCTTCAATGAAAGGAATGATTTCCGGATCAATATCCCCAGAGCGTGTCCCCATGACGATTCCTGCTAGTGGGGTAAATCCCATCGAACTATTAATCGACTTACCGTCACGAATTGCCGTCAAGCTACCACCGTTACCCAAATGACAAGAGATTAAACGATGCGTCCGTTCTGCCCCAAAAAGTTCTTGTGCCTTTTGCGCAATATATTCATGAGAAGGCCCATGGAACCCATATCGACGAATACCATGATCCTTATAGTAGCTATATGGCAATGCATACATATAGGCCTTTGCAGGAATTGTATGATGAAACGCCGTATCGAAAACGGCAACTTCCTTGGCATGTGGCAAAAGTTTTTCAAATGCCTCAATTCCCATCAAGTTAACAGGATTATGCAAAGGAGACAATACTGATAATTCCTTGATTTTAGACTTTACATCTTCATCAATTAGTACCGGTTCAGAATAGTAGCGTCCCCCATGAGAAACTCGGTGACCAACACCCGAAATTTCATTTTTACTCTGAATCACATGACTAGATAGCAGCGTATCAATGACGTGTTGAATCGCTGCCATATGATCTGGCATTGGTGCCACCGATTTACTCCGACTACCAGCAATCGCATAACTGAATTCACCCGTCTGGCTGCCAATTCTGTCAACTTGTCCACTCATTAATACTTTCGCTTCTGGCATATCATAAAGCTTAAATTTAAGGGAAGAACTCCCCGCATTAATCGCTAAAATCTTTTCTGACATCTGCTTACTTCCTCTCTAAGGGATACCTATTTTTAATCAATCATTGTTCTAAAACAAAAGCGGTCAGGCACAGGTCTGTAGGCTGCCCTTTAGTTTCAGGGTACCCGCAGGCGCAGCACCTGACCGCTAAAACGATCAGCATAATTACAACGCTTACTTAATCACACGTTGATAAATTTGAGCCAAGTCCTCATCGGTTGGCACTACTGGGTTTCCTGGGAACGTTGCATCTTGCTTAGCATTAGCCACAATGACATCAGTTTTGGCAAGGGCATCTTTAGCATCTACACCAAACGCTTGTAAAGTCCGTGGGCAATCCATCTGAAGCATCATTTGCTTGATGCAGTTAATTAATCGGTGAACCGCTACGCGATCTCCCATACCACTAGCTGCAAGACCAGCTTTTCGAGCAGCTTGTGCGTATTTGGCACAAGCGGTCTTATCATGTTCAGCATTGTATGCAACTACGTATGGTAAGAGCATTGCGTTGGCTAAGCCATGAGGAACATGGAAGTTTGCCCCTAATTGATGGGCAATCGAGTGACAAATTCCTAAGCCAGCGTTGCTAAAGGCAATCCCGGCCGCACAAGAAATTTCATGAACTCGTTTTCTAGCTGCCTCATCTTCACCATGCTTGTAACAGGTAACCAAATCATGAGTGATGACGTCCACGCCTTTTTCAGATAGACCCTCAGTAATCATATTGGAATCAACCGCAACAAGTGATTCCAGAGAATGGGTCAACACATCCAAGCCTGAGTAAGCTGTTACACTCTTAGGCGCCGTCATGACCAACCGCGGATCAAGTAATGCCTCGTCTGGTCTCAAGAAATCCTCCATAATTGGGTATTTCTTATGATTTTCAGGATCAGACAATACACAGTGTTGTGTGACTTCCGAGCCGGTTCCACTAGTCGTTGGAATCGCAATGAATTTCTTGATGTCTTGCCGCCGAAGTTTCTCACCGAAGAAGCGAATTCCTTTAGCAGTATCAATTGCTGAGCCACCGCCAATACCGATAACAACTGTAGGCTTCATCGGAACGAATTGCTTAACACCGGCAATAATATTAGCTAACGGTGGATCTGGCTTAACATCCGCATAGATTTTAACTTCATTGCTATCATCTATTTGCGCTAAAATTCGTTTCAGAGTAGGCGTATCTGGTAAGAAGGCATCACATACGAGAAAGATTGTCTCGCCCTTGAGTAAATGCAACCGCTCTAAGCTATCGTTGCCGGAATAAATATCAGTTGCGAGTGAAAACTTTTCCATATTCTATGCCTCCCAAGTCCGTAGTGAAAACCCTTCTGGCGAGTTGAGCCGACGACGACGAGTATAAGTCTTCGACGTTGCGGTACCTTCTCCAGTTGGCGTCGCAATCGTCAAAGCAGAAGCACCACTGTGAGCACCGTTAGTTGCTACACCAGTACCACAGTAAGTAGGCCCATTAACAACGAAAATTGACGTGTTCAGACGGTGAGCCGCCTTATTGATGTTAGGTAAGTTTTCTGAATGGATTGAAGCTGTATGGTGTAATCCACCTTCAACTTCAGTAGCCGTTGCCAATACATCAGCAAAAGTTGGGCAAGTGACGATTGGCAAAATTGGCATCAGCATTTCGGTTGTTACCAATGGATGATCCTTAGAAGCTTCTAAGATAATCAGCGTTGGTTCCCCGGTGTAACGAATACCCGCTTTGTCCAAAATGAAGGTTGCATCCTTACCGACAAACTTCCGGTCAGGATCGCCCTTAGGCCCAATTGTCATATCTGCTAACTTTTCAATGTCAGCTGAATCAGTAACTAAGAACGCACCTTCAGCCTGCATCTTTTGAATAAGTTCATCTTTAACAGGTGCTTCAACAATAACTTCCTTTTCTGCAGTACATAAAATATTATTGTCAAAAGCAGCTGAGTCCACAATGTTGTGAGCAGCCAATGAAACATTGGCTGTCGCATCAACCATGGCAGGTGGATTACCAGCACCGGCACCAACCGTCTTCTTTCCACTAATTAAAGCTTCATGGACAACTGATGGACCGCCAGTGATGGAAAGCATTGCGACATCAGGATGATGCATAACTTCTTGGACAGATTCAATTGATGGCTTATCAAGAGAGACGACTAAGTTATGTAAACCTGTTGCCTTAGCCACAAATTCATTCAACTTTTCAATTGTCCAACGCGTAATATTCTTAGCGCCCGGGTGAGCACCAAAGAACAACGTGTTACCGCCAGCCAACATCATAATGGCATTGGCAATAACCGTTTCGGAAGGATTAGTACTTGGACCAACGGCGCCGATTACACCAAATGGTGCATATTCGTACATTACCAGGCCACCATCACCAGTCTCAGCTTCTGGCTGCAAGATTTCAGGACCAGGCGTATTGTATAAAGCGTTATTTAGCTTTGCGACCTTGGCGCTAACAGTTCCCATGCCAGTTTCTTCATGAATACGTTCTGCCATTTCTTGAATGTATGGCCGGAAGCCTTCACGGATAGCATCAATAACCTGGTTCCGAACGGAGATTGGTTGATCAGCATAATTGATCTGTGCTTCCTTTGTCGCTGCAATTGCATCGTTGACAGTTGTGAAGATCCCGTTATTCCCAGGAGCAGCATCGGCAGCTGTTGCACTTTGCCGATTGCTTAATTCTTCACTCAAAATTTTACGAATAGCTTGTTCAATATTTTCAGTCTCCATGCCTATTTACTCTCCTTTAAGAACGCAGCAACTGCCGCTTCACAAATAGATTGGTCTTCTTCAATAAGACCACCACTAACGCCAATAGCACCGATAGCCGTACCATCAATCACTAGTGGAATCCCACCTGGGAATGAAACTAACTTGCCATCCAGCATTGTCTCCATTTGATACAAAGGTGCACCTGGTTGAATATCTTTACTGATATCTTTCGTAGGTTCCTTCATTGCAATTGCAGACCAAGCTTTTTTGGGAGCCAAGGTTGAGCTTACTAAATTGGCATTTGGCATGTGGTACATCATTTGTGGTGTCGTGGCTTGATCCATAATGCAAATTGTCACGCCGACCTTCAGTTCATCAGCCCGTGCAACCGCGGCATCAATCACCTTTTCCATTTTGTGCCGATCAAATAAGTTCATGGTAGTTCCTCCTTGTTTAGCTAGTACCTCACGAATAATGTCTTGAATTTGTTTTTCATTCATTTTTTTCGCCCCGTCACTTGAGCATATCGTTTAACAACACGATCAGTTAGCTCGTTAATTTGAAATTCGTAGTCCTCTGAGCGAGCCATGATATAGAAGAAATCTGAAAGCCGATTGATATAACGTTCTAAGACCGGTCTCACTTCTACATCAGTTGAGAAACGGACAAACAAACGTTCTGCTCTTCGACAAACAGTCCGACAAACATGGAGCTGCGCACCAGCTAAACTCGCTCCTGGCAGAATAAAACTAACGACTCGCGGTAACTCATTCGTATACCGATCAATAATGCTCTCTAACTGATGAACATCCTCATCTGTTATTACCCGACTGTTAGCGTTAAACTTGGGAGCCTCTTGCGTTGCAATCTCTCCCTGAAGGAAAAACATCTTATACTCGATTTTTTTTAAAATCTCTTGGTTTTCTGGCTTAACGCAGAACTTGTCGGCTAAACTAACGTTGGCATTCAATTCATCGAATGTGCCGTAAGTTTCTACACGGAGCGAGTCTTTTTTGACCCGGGTGCCGTCATAAAGGCTAGTTGATCCTTTGTCGCCACCTTTAGTATAAATTGGCATGTCGCCATCTACCTCCTACTGGTCGAATCGATCGATAATCCCGACAATTGAACAGTCATTCACATCACGAGCGGCTCCATCTCCACGATTGGCTCTCCGTGCACCTGCACCACGAACTAGTAAAACATATTCGCCAACTCCAGCACCAACTGAATCAGCAGCAACTTCTTGATGACGAACGGCCCGACCGTCGGAGTTAACCGGTTGGACAATCATCAGTTTACGCCCAACCAGCGATGGATCTTTCTGTGTCGAAACGACACTTCCAACTACTTTTGCCATATACAATCTTCATCAGTCCTCATTTGCATTTTCATCTTTTTGACAGATAACACGTCAGTTGCTTCTGCCGTTAGTCGTTGCTGCGGTGTAACTACCAGAATCGTTTTATCTGGTAATGCCGCCAGTGTTGCTCGTGAAAGGTGTTGTTCATACAGCGCTAAAATTGGCTGTTGTTGTGTCGTCATAATTTGGACTGGCCAATCCAACAACATTTTTCGCGGAATGAAGTTAACGGTTAACTCGTTAACTACCAAATGAATGTGCACTTGATAGTCAATTCCTTGTAATAACCACTTAACCCAAGGATTGTTAAAATCCAACCTGTATAAACTCACAATAAGTTCAATTGAGACATTATCTACCGTCACACTAGCATTGTCCAAAAACACTTGTGACGCAGGGATGGCGGCCTCTGGTTCGTAAGTACAGTTATAACTATGTTCTTCACGCTGCTTGAGTCTGTTCAGAACCTGAGCCACTAACTGTTCCAAATCAATCACCAACCTATCTCTTTTACACTACTTTTTAACAATTTTACCGAAAGTATTGGCACCGACATTAGCAGCATTAGCTTCGTCAGTATCAATATGCATTTCCAACACGAAATCTTTTCGTGGCCGGCAAATGACGTCATCATATACTGTCCGCCGATTATCAGATTCGATTTCAACGGATACCGTATCACCCAGTTTTACACCAAAACGCTGTGCATCCTGATCACTCATATGAATATGACGCTTAGCAATGATGACACCTTGAACATTTACCTCACCATCTGGCGTTACCAGCTTAACTGAAGGTGCACCATCTAAATGTCCTGACAATCTGATAGGCGCATCAACACCAATTCTCAAAGCTTCAGAGCGGGCAATTTCAACTTGTGAATGTGAACGGCAAGGGCCTAACACACGTACATGTTCAATTTTTCCTTTTGGCCCAACAATATCAACAACTTGTTTTGAAGCAAACTCATTAGGTTGTTTCAGGGGCTTAAACACAGTCATTTTCTGATTTGGAAAGAGAATGTTATAATCCTCTTCAGTTAAATGAATATGGTGATTAGACACACCAATCGGAATACGATTGGGATCCATCTCTTCTTTAATAATTCGGTGAATAATCTCACGCAATGCTGTTTCGTCCATCAGTTATACCTTCCTCACTATTTAGAATCACACTTAAAATTAGTAGGTAACCTGACACTTACCAATCACTGATAGATTAGAACGCGATAGGCACGACTTTAAGCCTTAAAATCTCGACCTTACGACTGTCATATCATCCTGCAAGTCATTTAAACAATCCTTGATGTCAATCATAAATATTTAAAGAGGTCTGAGACTCTTCGACTCAAAGTCGTACTTACCGCGTGTAAAGTCAATCAAACACTCGGCAAGACGATTAATACTACCAGTTTAAGCACAGATACTATTAAAACTATTTAGCAGCTGGCTTGTTAGTCTTTGGTAAAATGTTTTCCACTTCAGAGTGTGGACGAGGAATAACGTATGAACTCATAACTTCGCCAATGTTTTCAGCAGCAGCAACACCTGCATCGACAGCAGCCTTAACAGCGCCAACATCGCCGCGAACCATAACAGTTACCAGTCCACTACCAATTTTTTCTTGACCCATCATTTCAACGTTAGCAGCCTTAACCATAGCATCGGCAGCTTCAATCGAAGCAACAAGTCCCTTAGTTTCAATCATTCCTAAAGCGTTATTCATAATAATTTCCTCCTAAATTTAAATTCGGGTTACTTTTTCCCAAATAACTCTGAGTAGTGAATACATTTCTTCCGAGGCTCACCAAGCTTGCGAGGACAATCTGGATCACCACAAAGGTTACAAGTTACCTTTGCCTTCTTCGGTTGCGTAACTGCTTGCGAAGTCTGTTTTTCACTAGTCGTTTTACTTGGGGTTGGCTTAAATACTTCAACTGGTGCTGAATTATCTGTTTGGGATTCAGTCGGCGTTGTCTCAACAACAGTCGGGTTTGTCTCCTCGGTAAACATCAGCTTAGGTTGCCGATCAGCAACCCCCATAGATGGATTTGCCAAGACCGTTGATCCAACGTATGCATCTCCAACCATCAGACGTCCTGTTTCAATTGCTACTGAAACCGCAGCAACATCGCCATGAATTCCAACGGTAATCCAACCGCCACCTTTAGTATTTTCTAAACCAATTAGTCCAATTGCTGCAGTTTTCAGCATTTTATCTGCTGCAACAATGGCGCTAGGTAGCCCAGTAGTTTCCAGATATCCAATTGCATCCATCTTACTTAACCACCTATCACACTAATTTCTTAAAGGGTACTCCCTTTACTAATCGAGCAGCATTGGCACCCAATCGACGTAACCTTTCAGCAGAATCAATCGAGACCACAAATAGCGGTTGATCAGGTTTCAGATTCTTGTAATGCACCACGACTTGCTGGTCGTCATACCCAATTCCTACTGATAACCGAGAAGCTAGAGCGGCTTGATAGGCTCGGGCTGTGATGTCTCCTTCATCAATCACTTTAGAATCAATAGGAATTGCTTCCTCTTCAATGCCGTTAAAAAGCGGTTGTAAGACTGTAGGGATAACATCATTTTCCGTAGGCAGAGCAATAAGTATTGCCGGCCTGTCTGTCATGCTAGCCATTAGCTTCCCTTCTCTCTCGAGCGTAAGCTAGGATTAACCCAGTAGCAACGGCGTTTCGAGGCCCTTCGGTAGTTCGAATATTCCCTCTTCCGGCAACCAAGCTGTAGTGAGAAAGTTCGTCCGTTACTAATTGTGGAATTTCAAAATCCAAAGCCGATCCCCCAACGATAACAACAAACGGAATATCACGAATATTTCCAGTAGGACTAACGTGTTGCAGTGCTCGACGCGCATTTTCAACAAATACCCGTTTTTTAGCACTCTGTCGCACTTGTTTTACCTTTTCAATCGCCATATTACCTGGAATTGGCACATACCCATCCGGTTTAATAACAACCGTCCGAGCAAAAATTTCAGATGGTAATGGCTCTTCAAAGAATTCAACGGCGCCATCTTCGTGTCGAATCTGGAATAAGTTTTCAACCCGTGCTAGCGGATACTTTTTAATATCCTCAGCTAAGTAAACATCATCCAAACCTAACTCTGAGTTAATAATCATCGTGACCATATCACCGGCTCCGGCCAGATGAATAGCAACAATATCGTTCTGTTTATTGATAATCGAAGCATCCGTGGACCCAGCACCCAAGTCTAAGATAGCAATAGGCTTAGTTGTTCCTGGTGTAGTCAACGCTCCAAGAATAGCTGCCTCAGCTTCGGCCCCACCAATTTCAACAGGAATGTTGATTTCATCTTGAATCGCATCAGCAATTTGTTGCATTTGTAAGTGATCTGACTTAACCATGGCAGCAATTCCGACGGCTTGTTCGGTTGAGAACTCACCAGCTAAACCACCTTGAACCTTCACTGGAACAGCAGTATCTACAGCCAGCAAATCTTGAATAGCAATGTCATGGTTTTGTTTATTAGTTAAGTCCGCCATCGTCTGACGTACTTTTTCCAACATCCCACCAACATTAGTTCCTGACTCACCAGTAATATTTTGGATACGGTCAAATTGATTGATCTTTGACATAATAGCGTCCGCACCAGCGGCAACGTTAACTTTGTCAGAATCCTTTCGACCTTCAATCTGAATACTACCAGCCGGAATAACTCTGGCTTTGACATCACCTTGTGGCGTTTTGATTACAACTGCTGAACGGTTCCCAATCAATGCCCGAGAAACTGGCACAATGTTCTTCGTCTCCTCAGCAGTCAAATCAAATAGTGTTGCAATCCCATACGGATTAGATAGCTGAGAAATAACTTGCCCTTTGCCAGCTACTTCAACACCGGCCATCATCCCCAACGGCACTTTGTCTAGCAACGCTACTTCATCAACAATCGGTATCTTGTTCTTCAATCGATTATCTACTAACACGCCATCATCATTTTGAAGAATTGCCGCTGTAATTTTATATCCATTATCATGGTATAAATTAATCAATCGTGCGGCATCCTCAAAATCAATCTTTGCGGGCACTAAGACAATGTACGGTCGTTCTTTATCAGTTTCGTTTAATAAGCTTAGGAGGCCTACGGTATAACCAGACCCAGTTCCGACTCCACCTGGTGTGTTTGGATTGTGACCGATCATCGTAGACTCTGTAATAACCGTCTCCGTGATTGTCTCCATCGCTACATCACCAATAACTGGTGTCGCCTCATTGATTCGAATCAAATCGACGTCAGACAATGATAAATTGCTCTTGTTCAGAACTTGTGTCACTGCTTTTTTTATACCAATTAGGTTTTGCGTTGTCCCTTTGATACCGGTCGTTTCCGCAATATCCGAATTGATAAAATTCACGTCACCTTGGTCCGAAATATCCGCTAAGGCCACTTCTGTCGACGAATTTCCAATGTCGACACCTATCACCTTTTGCATATGAAGACTCCTAACGTTCAGTATTGTGGTACCATCTGGCCACAGTTAGTTGTAGACCAACTAAATCTGCGGGATACCAGCTTAGCTAACATCAAATTCCCTATGGCACCATACTACTAGGCAAAGTGCGCAACTAATTCCTGGCTAATTCTGGAACCACTCATTATTCCGAAAACCAATTAATCTTCTAGTTATCGCCCTTAAGTTTCTTACGGGATTCATAGAAGTCCGCAGCTTGTTCAAACCAACCTGCATTAACTGGTGCATTGTACTTATCTTTCAGTTCTGCTGAAATCGCTAACAATTCAGCCTTTGATGAACGGTATGGCCGTAAAGCATTGTACATTTCCAATAACCGATCATCTGGAATTGCCGTTAATTCGGCAGCTCGCTGAAAGTTACGCTGAATAGCGTCTCGGCCAGCATCCTTAGCAACTTCGCCTTGAAGACGCAGCGTATCAGGCGTGATACGAAGATCATTAGACTTAATCTTATCGCTTAAGATATTATCCAATGTGATATCCTTTAGCCCTTTACCAGAAGGTGAATGAACAAGTTCTGGGTGCTTGCTGTAAAGTGGATAATCTTGTTTAGTCAATTCCTTTTCGTTCTTCACAGATGACTTTGGTGCAGTCGTTGTCGCAGTTGCACCTGTGTCACCGATTTGTTGAACGATTTTTGCTACTAAATCATCAATTTCGCTCATTACCGGTTCCTCCTAGTTAAAGTTAACTTCAATCTGTTCTGCAGGTTTTCCCATGACAACTTGCTTAGTTTCTTTGATATGCATCAAAGCTGACAGGGCTTGATACTGAACACGTGCCATTTGATCATTAACCGTTGGAACAGGACTTGGTGACATGCCCTTAGCATATTCAGCAGCGTTCTTACCAATTGCTCGGTACGTATCTCCATCAATCACTGGTGCTTGTGGGAAGAGTTCCAAGTTGGACAAAGGTTCTTGATCCTTTTGATGGATGATCGTCGTACCCTTGGATTGAATAGCAATGGCAATACCTGAGCCAGATAAGTGGTCACCTTCAGCACCACAGAATGATACATCAGATGTCCGGTAAATCTTGACAACCCGTGCTTTCAATCCTTCTTCTTCAATCCCAGCAATGACTTGACGTAAGATTTCCTTATGGCTAATCCCAGTTAAGTTATGATCCAAAACTTCTGCAAACGCAGGTGCTACGGCAATAACTACTTCGTCGCGAGAATAACCTGGCTTAGCAACACCGACATGCTTAAACCAATCTACTGATTTAGCTTCGTCAGGCTGTGCTTGACTGCTCGATGATTGAGTTGAATCATCTTTGAACGAGATTGGTGTGTCAACATTCTTTGTTTCAGCAATAACGTTTCTAATAATATCGCGTAATAAACTTTCATCAATTTCTTGAGCCACAGTGTTAACCCCCTTTTCGGCCTAAAGCTGCATATTCTGTGGATCGATAGCAAACGGCAAGTTCTTGATCCGTTCCCATTCGTCCTTGTCTTCTTCCAAGCGGTAACCGGTACCAGGACCTTGGTAATCGTTAGCATCATTGACTGCAGAAATAACATTCCACTTTTCATCAAAAATAGCTGATGTTTGTAAGAAGTCACCACAGACCTTTTGCTTCTGCAGATCTAAGACGGCCTGAGCAGTATCTTTGTAACCATGGTTGTAAAGTGCCTTAACAATATCGACACCAGTCGTACCACGATCCATTAACTCTTGAGCAGCCTTCATATCTTCAACCATGTTACGGTCTGGCATGTCAGCTGAAGTATTAGCGTATGTAGCCGCCTCTACTTCTTCATCAGTAATCTTTGGTAGTCCAAGATCGTCAAAGACAGCTTGCAAGGACTTAGCAGCCTTGTTCCGTGATTTGATGATGGTTTCTTCATCTACAGGGTGAATCCCACCATTAACACCTAAATCACGTTCCATGACATAGTAATCATCATAATCCATTGCATCAGTGTTTGAACCAGCAAAGGTGTTATCATAGTTTGGCGTTGATGAGTAACCAGAAGAAATGTAATCCGTCCCAGCAATAAATTGCCCCATCAAACGTTCAGTACGACGCATATCTGAATGAGAGAATGCTTGGTCGTTAGCTGAAGCACATTCCAAATCAAGCATCATGCACAAGAGGTTTTCGCCTAAAACAGAACGAATACCAGCTGGTACTGATCCAGGAATTCCGATACAACTTACACCACCGTTTTGAAGGCCTTGTACACCAGAAGCCTTGGTAATGAAGATACAACGTGATTCCAGGTAAAGCATTGATTTGCCTTCGGTATATCCCATCATTACTTCGGAACCAGAACCTGATGTAAACCGCATCTTAAGTCCACGAGAAGCATAGCAGGAAGCCAAGAAACCTTTGGACCAAGGCGTATCATCACCATCAGTGAAGACCTTATCTGTACCATAAACGGAAATAGTTTCAGCATATCCGGTAAATCCACGCATCCCTAAGCTTAATTCAAGCGCTTCTTCAACAGAGCATTGCGTGATAACACCTGGACGACCAGTCTGTGCACCGACCATTAAGGCAATCGCATTCAGCGGAGCGTAACGTGCAACGGCAGTCGTCGTTTCTTGTTCAGGGAATCCACGCAATGCAGCATCAGCGGCATCAGCAGCAATTTGAACAGGATTGTCACGAATGTTAGTAACGTGGCATTGCGTAGCAGGAGTCCGACGTGGACGCATCTTTTGCGTAGCCATAATCATTTCAGCAAAGTTTAACTTGCTAATTACTTCTTCGGCTTTTGCAGGCGTCATAGCGGTCGTGATCTCGATAATATCCTTACGGGAAACGTTGGGGTCACACAGCATATTAGCAATCTTAGTTGAATCCATTGCCATAACTTTTTCTGCATTCTCTAACTTAATTCCGTAATTAGCAATGTACAGATCAATCAGGTCAAAGTCGTCACGCTTCTTTTCATCTAATTCCGTGACGATGCCATTTTCAATCTTGATGCTAGGCTTGGGATCATTAGGACCCATCATAGCGACGAATCCTTCTTCAGGCCATTCTTTAACGAAACCATCTAAATGGATTGGTCGCTTTTCAAGTTCTTCAAATCTTTTTTGACGTTTCAATTAAATATCCCCCTTTTTAGTGAATGTACGATGGAAAATCGTTTACTGGCTTTTCGCCTAATTGAGCTAAAAGTTTTAAGCCAACCTCACGACCAGCGATAACTGCTTGGCGAACAGCTCCGGAATCTCCGCTGATGTGAACGATACCTTCATTGGAAAAACTTGTACCGTGGCCAGGTGAAGCAAAGGACAAGACATCGACACCAGCTGTCTTAATAGCCGTATCTGCCATAACGACACCAATTCCTGAAGGAGCACCACAAATTAATCCGTAAGCTTTTCCTTCTGGAGCGCCAAAGGCAAGGTGGCAAGCACCAGCTGCACGGGCAGTAAATTGTAATTCTAGATGCCCTGCTGCAGAGTTATAAACATCGCCGAATGTCCGGCTAAGATTATCAAGTGCGACTTGAATGGCTGAGCGAACATCAGATGGATCATACCCACCAATCAGAAGTAAGACACCATGTCCGGCGCCACCCTTTGTATCCCGTGGCATTTCGACATCAATAACTTCTGTATTAGTTGCCTTAACCGCTTCATCCATAGCCATGATTTGTGGACCAGCACCGGTCCGTGAACTAAGTACACCAATAACTGTAAAACGTTTGTTTACGTGTAAATTATCAAGTAATAATTTATCCACACTGGGAATACACATACCAATTGTGTCCCCAGTCTCAGAAGCCCCAACAAATTCTGGGACAACACTAGTTGAATTCAAAAAGTTATCCATTGTTTTTCCTCCCGATGACTGCGAGGCCGACTTAACCGTTACCCCGTGACGCAGAAGTTCTTTGACGATTTGATCCATTAACTGCTGATTCGCCATCTGAAATTACCTGCTTACTTATTTTTTGGTTGGCAGAATTTTTTCAACATCTGTATGTGGACGTGGAATAACGTAATTGGAAAGAACCTCACCAATATTTTCTGCGGCAGAAACTCCAGCATCAACAGCGGCTTTGACGGCACCAACGTCGCCACGAACCATGGTAGTAACTAACCCGTGGCCAATCTTTTCTTGACCAACTAAGTCAACGTTAGCAGCCTTAACCATTGCATCAGCTGCTTCAATAGCAGCAACTAAACCTTTTGTTTCGATTAAACCAAGTGCTTCTTGTTCCATGATAGAACCTCCAATTTTTGGCTGGACAGTAATTACCGCCCGTTCTCTTAAAACGCTTACATTGTACAAAGCCTCACTAATACTATTTATCGCAAAATAGTACTTTTTGTGACAAAAAAGTGGGAATCGGTGGTTAAGTCATAAAAAGCTCAAAATATTACAAAGAAACTGTAAATTTCCACTTGCAGTTATGCTAAATTTCCCCTACAATAATTCTGTGGTAGCGTATTCATTACTATTTTGACAATATGTTTTGGTAAATAACTTCTTTCGGAAAATTCAATTATTGGGGGAAATAAACATGCCCACTTATTCACCAAGTCAGGAAGATTATCGGAAACTTGCACACTCATTAGCGAAGTTCACCAGTCTAACTCAAATTAATACCATCTTTTTTGATTTCACTGGCATCCTTTTAAAGGACGATTTTGTTTACGTTAATCAATCTGTCATTGAAGACAATTTAGCTCACCAAGGATTTGATGAATACGCGCTATTACCTGTGAGTCGAAATATCCAGCTCTGGGGAGCTATCATGTGTGATAGTTCTACCGTTTCAAAGAAACGATTGTTTCTCTCACGTGCTTACTTAGAAGATGCCATGCGTCAAATTTTTACTGAAAAGGCCTTGGGGAGAATCAGTGTCTGGGAACCATTGACTTCTGATCAAGCCAGCCAGATTGGTGCTCTAAATGCCTTCATCACTATGGGAAAGAACTCTACCAATGAGCTCTCAAAATTTGCGAACTCTACGATATCAACGACAGCAAAAGAACACCCCATTGATAATGATGAGGTCTTTCACAGCGTGACCTCTGCAATTGATTACATTCGAAAGAATATTCAACACCCCATTTCATTAAATGAGGTCGCTCAGCATGCTTTTCTATCTCCTTCATATCTCAGTCGTTTATTTAAAAAATATCTACACGTTAATTTTGTGGAATACGTTAATAATCAAAAAATAGCTCTGGCTCAAGAAAAACTATTACTTACCTTGACTCCAATTAGTCAAATCTCTACCCAAATCGGCTTTGCACAAACCAGCTATTTCACCAAAATTTTCAAGAAAAAAACTGGTATGACGCCCTCTGAGTATCGACAACGTAACCATACAATTAAAAAGATTTACACGATTCCTCGTGACTTAAATTGGAACGAGCAAGGAAGCATCATTGACGCTTCTAAGAACTACTTTGAAAATAATCATATCGGTTGGAAAACTGAATCGTCAGAAGGCGCCATCTATGTCAACAGCATTGGTGAGCTCAATGACGCAGGCGGCGATCGTGGCTGGATCTATACCGTAGACGGTCAGCAACCCACTCAACCTGCGGATGAAATTTCAGTTGAAAACAAGTCAGTTATTCAATGGGTCTACACTGGAAACGATAATTGAACCTAATTCGTCGAAAATAAAAGAATACCCATATGGGCTGTTTCTCCTTTTCAGGGGGCAGCACCATATGGGTATTTTATTATTCAGCCTTCTGTATCCGCTTACATTTCAATAACTAAAAATCATTTAATCAGTGCTTGTAAGCCAGCTGCTAAGATACCACCAACGATAGGGCCACACATCGGTACCCAAGCATATGACCATTCGCTAGATGACTTGTGTGGAATTGGCATTAGCGTATGAGCAAGCCGAGGTCCCCAGTCACGTGCTGGATTCAACGCAAATCCAGTCGTTGTACCTAGTCCCATCCCAACTACAGCAATTAATAAGCCTACGATAAACGGCTTAAGCCCTTGTGAAAAGTCACCTAAGTTTAATAAGATGAAGACAAACGCCCAAGTAGCAATGGTTTCAGATAGAAAATTAAATACTGGATTATTGATTGCTGGACGAGTTGCAAATATACCAACAGTATTGCCAGATGCATCATCAGGTGTCTCTTTAAAATGTGGATAAAATTGAATGATAACAATTACCGCACCAACAAACGCACCTAGAAACTGTCCTAATAGATAGGGAACAACTTCACCCCAGGGGAAGAAACCAAATAAAGCGAATCCAATCGTAACTGCCGGATTCAAATGACCGTCTGATCCCAACGCACCACCAACGTAAACACCCATCGTAACTGCCAAACCCCAGGCAAGACTGACATAGGTCCAATTCGAACCCTTTGCATACGTCTGTTTCAAATTAATACTCGCACCTGTGCCTGCACCTAGTACGATTAAAATCATTGTCCCAAAAAACTCGCCAATAAAGCCACTCATATAAAACACCTGCCCTTAAATTATTAATTGAACAAGCGTAGTTTACCACACACCCCCCTATCCATTTTTTACAATCCGAATAACTATTTTGTCCTTTAACTTCTCTAACACACTTATAATCGCATTTACTAGTTCAATTTAATGTTAATAAAACTATCCTGACCACCAACTACTCCAAAAATTAGTATTTTATTAATTTTTATAACAAAAAAACAGGTACACAGCATATCGCACTGCATACCTGTTAAATCACCACATCAATACCCCTTAGTCGTAAAGTACCAATGCACCTTATCACCGTTCTTAACCGACTTCAGGTTAGCGGCCTTGTCAATGAATTTGCCGTTGACCCGGTACTTCCAGCCGCTCCCTGCCTTGATGTCGTTTTGGGCAAGGCCGTTGATGCTGCTAACGTACACGGCCGCACCCTGTTGAGCAACGAGCTTCAGTTTGGACGACTGGAGCACGGTGAAGGCGTTCGACTTACTCGTCAGCTTCACTTGCCCATCGAAGAAGGTCTTCTTGTACCCACTCACGACCAAATGCGCTTCCGCTGCAGACCGCGTCTTTTTGACAGCCGGCTTGGTTTTCGCCGCCTGGTGCTTGGTCGTCTTCGCCTTTTTCGACCGCTTCGTCACCGACTTGGCAGCTGACGAACTCGCTGCTACCGAGCTCGCTGTCGATGACTGACGCTGCGCTGACGGCTTTGTGGCTGACGAGGCTGAGGTCGTTTTCGTCGTTGTTTTCTTAGATGAAGATGACCGTTGATGCTTCTTCTTGGCAACGGAACTACTAGTCGCAGCCGATGATGAGGTCGACGTTGACGCCGACGAGCTAGTGGCGACCGCAGCCGTATCTGGCTCGGCCGCTTGACTCTGACGGCTCTGCTGGAAGGCCAGCGCGCCACCAATGACCAATATTGTGACGACTACTGCTGCGATAATCCATCTAGTCCTTTTCATGCAAAAATCTCCTTAACTCTGAACTGAATTACTTGAAGGAATAAACTAACTTCTTCGTGTAAACACCGTTGTGGGCAGCACTAGCAGCAACACTCACTTGACCGTAAGCCAAGACCATGCTGTAAGCATCCTTGATGGAGCCATCGGCCTTAACGTAGCTGAACATTGCCTTCAAAGGCGTTGCCGTTTGGCCCTTCTTGATAGCCTTCTTGTTCACAAACTTAAAGGACGTCTTAGTCGTCGATAATGCCAAGATGCCTTCAGCAGTGGAGTTCGCGTTAGGATTTTCCTTACCAGCGTAAGTGAACCCAAAGGCACCACTCTTGTAGATGTTCTTCTTCAAGTAGTTCCGGCCAGCAACTTCTGCCTTCTTGACCGTCTTGTTCTTGCTCTTACCCAACATCATGGCGTTAACTGCAGCGGCCGTCGTATCACTATCGACACTGGCAACCGTGTTGTTGTAAGACCAGCCATTGTTGGATTGCTTGTTCTTAGCAATCTTCAAGCTCAAAGAATTCTTAGAGAATTTCGCCTTGCTAGGCTTCTTGAATGTCTTGTTAGATGAAACGGCAACCAATGCTTGACTTTGAACGTTAACCGTTTGTTTGGTCATGGATTCCTTGTATAACTTATTAACCAAGTTCATGTTCTTCTTGGCACCAGCTGGCTTGTACTTCGTTGGGTTCAAACCAACTGCTTGTAAGCCAATGATTGCCGTTGCCAAAGTTGCTGGGTCACTCTTGCTGTTGATAACCAAGTTCTTCTTGATCAACTTTTTGTTTGCCTTAGTAAACTTGTAGCCTTGCTTCTTCAAGCCTAACAGGAAATCAGAGTAACCGGCAGCGGCCCCAGTGGTTGGGTAAGCGGACTTACTGAAGATCTTGGCTTTGCCGTTGACCCCATCCTTATTTTGTTTCATCATCTTTTTAGCGTATGTATAGAGCGCCTTTTGCTTACTCTTTTGTGATTTCTTGGAAGCGACCTTAACACTAGCGGCGTTGACATCCATGACTGGTACAACGGCCCCTAAAGCCATAACGGCGGTTAATGAAGCAGCGATTAACTTATTGTTCAACATGAAAAATATCCCCTTTTATAATATATTGTACTTCGTGATTAAACGGTCCATGAGCTTACGCCACGGGTGGTACAGGAGTAACAAACTAATTGCATTCGTTGCGGCGTGCATCGCGTCAAACATCAAACTGGCCGCAAATGACAGGAAGAAACTGGCTGGCCGCAAGGGACGTACATACGCCAAGGCGTACCAGAGATCCAGGATCCAACCGAACCAAAATCCCCACAGGGCTCCCCAGACGACCATGACCCAGACGTTATTCTTCAATTGCGTCCGGCCTAGCAATCCAGTCGTCAGGCCCATCAGGCCCCAGGCCAACATTTGCCACGGCGTCCACGGTCCTTGCCCCAAAAACAGGTTCGAGACCAACGCCATCATGGAACCGGAGACGAAGCCCAATTCCGGTCCCAGGCTGACGGCACTGACGATCACCACAAAGCTGGTCAACTGCACGTTGGGAATCGCCGCCAACGGCACCCGGCCAATGACGCCTAACGCCACGATGACCGCCAAGAAAACCAGCAGTCGCGTGCCCATTTGCCGCTTTTCAAAATGCCAGTAGGCTGGCAACAAGCTGCAAGCCAAGCAGGCAAAGCTAAAGATAATAAAGTGATGCCCCTTCACCAACAACATGCCGCCGAGCAATACCAGTATCAAGACCACCGGGACGATTAAATTCCAACTACTCTTCCACCAGCCACGCTGTTCGATAATTCTCACCTCCTTAAATGGTTTCGTGGGTCACATCTTGGCTAAACAAGGCACTCGGCACCTGCTGGCGGACCAGCCGATTGACTGCAGTCGTCGACAAGAAGTTCTCCGTGAAGAATTGACGCGTCGGCTGCGGTTGATTGAGTCGGCCATCAAACATGAAGGTACAAGCGTCGGCAAACTCGGCACAAAAGTCCATGTCGTGACTCGCCATGATGAGGGTCAACCCAGCCGCGTGAGCTTGTTGCAAGACGTGGCCCACCAGCAATTTGGTTGCTGGATCCAGGCCCTTGGTCGGTTCGTCTAGCAACAGGACTTCTGGCTTCGTGATCAGTGCCAACGCCATCCCCAGCAGCTGCTGTTGCCCACCACTGAGGTCAAACGCGTTTTGTGTGGCCACCTTCGTTAGCTGGAAAGTCTTCAACATAGCTGTCACCCGTTCGGCCACCGTAGCCCCGTCACCACCGGTAAGCTTGGCCTGCGCCGTCAGTTCCTCGGTCACCGTGTCGCCGCTGAATTGTTCCGTCGGATTTTGCGACAGAAAACTCAGTCGTTGCAGACGGTCGGCATTTTTCATCTTCCACACCACGTGCTGGTCGAGCTTGACCTTACCGTGTTGCGGCTTGCGCAGGCCCGCCAATACGCTGAGTAGTGTGGATTTGCCAGACCCATTTTTGCCGATGATGGCCAGCCAACTGCCCGGTTTAACATCTAGGTCGACCTGATGCAGGATGTCGCCAGTCGTTGGGTAGCGGAGAGAGACGCCACTTGCCGTCAAGCTGAAATCACTGGGCGGTGTGTTGGGCCGCGGCGCTTGCGGCGGTACCGCCGTAAACCGCCAACCCTGCTGGGCAATCATCCGGCGGCCGGTCGTCACCGTTAGCGGCAAGTCGTCGACCGGCAACCGCTGATCCAAGAAGAACGCGGGTACTGCCGGCACAAATGGCCGCAACGCCGGGTCCGCTTGCATCCGCACCAGTCCCGCCGACACGGGACCATCGTAGGTCAACCGGCCGTGTTCCAACAACACCATCCGGTTGGCCAGCGCCAGCACCCGGTTCAGCCGGTGCTCCGTCAACACGATAGTAATTGCCAACTCGTCGTGCACCTGTTGTAAAATATTGAGAAAATTTTGCGCGGTGGTCGGGTCCAACTGTGCGGTCGGCTCGTCCAACAGAATGACCTGTGGTTTGAGCGCGAGCACCGACGCCAGATTGACCAGCTGCAATTGGCCGCCAGACAGGTCGTCGATTGGCAAATGCAACAGTTGGTTTAATCCCAAGAAATTGGCGACTTCGGCGATGCGACCGTTCATGGCCGCCGTTGAGTACCCTAAATTTTCTAAAGGAAACGCCAATTCCTCAATCACCGTCGCCATGATGGGTTGGACTTGCGGGTCCTGTGCCACGTAGCCCAACTGCTGGGCACTCACGTCGCTGGTCAAATCCGCAACCGGTGTTCCTTGATAGGTCACTCGTCCTTGCTGGATGCCCGCCGGCTTGAGTTCTTTTTTCAATTGCTTGAGCAACGTGGTCTTACCACTACCAGTCGCCCCCACGACCGTGACGAAATCCCCCGCATGGATCTGCAGGGAAACGTCCGTCAAGGTCGGGGTCGTCTGCCCGGCATAGGTAAAGGTCAGATGCTCACTTTTGATCAATTCTCGCATACGCGGTATCCCACCTCACCCATCAACGGTAAACTTGCAAAAATCAAGACACTGCCGGCCAACCACCAGTCACCGCCATTTAGCGTCGTGAACTGTGTGATGTCACCGGTCCAGCCCCAGCCCAACGTGCGCAGGCCAATCACCAGCACAAACATGACCAGGGTCACCAGACCAAAGGCGCCGTCCATCGCCTGCCAACGATATGTTTGGTAATGGCTACGTTTCTTGTTGCCAAAGCCGCGCGCTTCCATCAACACGGCCGTCTCCATGGCTGAAGAGACCGAATCGATCAACAGGACGCGCAAAAGCTGCCCGGTCTTCTGCAATCGCAGTCGCCAGGAACCCTCGCCGACCACGACGCCACGGGTCTTTTGCAGCATGACCAGCCGCCGAAACTTTTGCGTGAAGAGATTGACCATCCGCAGTGAAATCGTCAGGAGCATTGCCAGCCGTGGCACCACCGGAAACAAGAGATAGCTGAGCTTAGGCGTGGTGATCACCCCATTGAACAGGACGAATGCCAGAATCATACCACCCAGTGACAGCGCCATGGTCAGCCCATACAAGACGGCGGTCTGGGTCACGCGAAATGTCAAGCCACCCAAATGACCCACCCACAAAGCATGGGTCCCGGTCTGATTCAACACCACGTTGAACGCCCAGATCAGCGCCATCAGTGACCCGACCCCTTTGAGCGTGCCCCAAACCTTTTGTCGGTTAAAATACCAGCCACACAACCCACACAGGCTGGCGAAAAGGACCAGTGTCAGCAGTAAGTGGTTAAAGATCAGCAGTAATGTGAAGAGTTCAACGAAGTAACCAGCCGCCACCAACGGGTGTAACCGGCTGAAAAAAGTCATTTCATCAAAGATACCAACCTGCATAGTCTCTTGCCACCCGCTTTCTTGAAACCGTTTTCCAGGTTTCCATCTTATCATTTTTTTCCGCGCTGGGTCCACAATATCTTGTTAAGATTATCCTTTTTTGTACTACCAATAGCGCTTTTTTGTGATTTTAAGTTATTCTTGTCCGTACGGGTAGAAATTATACCAGTAACCTAGTCCATTTTGCTAACCCACAATTAAAAAGATGGGGCCTTGACTTAGGTTCACCACCAGTTGCGCACGGATTTAGCTAGTTTTCACTTCTTTTCACATGTTTTTGAAAATTAAATGACTCCCACGGCTGAACCCATATTTGGCGGACTCACGGCTACGTAGCAGATCAACCACTCATGTAGCTGAACGTTACGATTCCAGCAATATTCCTGCTGAATTTGTGGCCGATTTCTAGCGTAACCGACCGGTGTACCGACTGACAGGGGAGTTGTAGACCCGTCCCACCACCTCAAAGGCGTCAAGCAAAAAGGGATGTCCCCCGGCCACCTGGCCCAGGTACATCCCTTATCAATATCCACGACTAATTAAAGGTTGAAAGTAGCTAAATATCATTTGCGCCCCCCAAGATTCATAGCGATAAAATTAGCTATCTACCGTTTCCCGGTGAGAACTGGCGGACTCTCGGCTACAAGCGTACTTGCCAGTAGCGATTGATTTAGCCCAGGTAGCCGCTGCTTTACCACCTGACTCTACTAGGTCCAACACAGGGTTACTGATAAACACTAACTTGCCGGAGGCAGCCAGGGTGGAGCCAGCTGTGTCGACGGTGTAGGCTGAGGTTTTGTCTCAGCCTACACCGTGGGACAACTTGAGAGCCTGGCGGGTTTAGCCTGGCTTTCAAGCGGACCGGCAGACCGCTTCTCAGGCTGGCGGTGTTCCCCAGAGCAGGCGGAACCCTGGCTGACGCAGGCTCCTGGTTTCGCCAATCTTAGTGGACAGAACACTGTCACTCTGGAAATCAACGCGCTAATTTTAATCTTTCAATCCATAACTAGCCTATTTTTTAATCGTCCGCACGATCTGTTCCGTGATTATCTGCAGGTCCTGCGCCTCGCCGTGCACCAGCACTGGTGCGTAACTACTCTGAATCACGTACACCATCAACTGGCCCGCTAGAATACGGACGATGCCCGCAGCGTCGATGTCTTTACGTAATTCACCAGTCCGGGCAAAATTCTTCATCAATTCACTAAGAAAATCAAAATCCTTGTTTGAAATCAACTTTACAAATAACTGCCGCATCTCTTCGCTCGTCATCATTTCCATGACGATGATTTTCACGGCTTCTTGGTTTTCCTTGATGAAGTGATACCGGTCGGTCACGATAAACTTCACCATTTCCGGTAACGTTTCACAAGCCGTGATACCTTGGAAGAATTCATCACGGTAAGCCGGAAAGAAATGTTCCATTACCGGGCGAACAATGGCCAACAGGAGATCTTGCTTGGTATGAAAGTATTTAAAGATGGTGGCCTGACTCACCCCGGCCTCTTCTGCCACCTGGACAGTCGAGGTCCCATCGAAACCGTTCTCTGAGAACAGCGCCATGGCGGCCGTCAACGCCGCTTTCTTCCCTTTAGGCATCTGTTCATGTTCCAGCCAGTCACGATAGCTTTTGAAAATGTTTGGCTCCACGCCACTCACCCTTTCTAACAGTCTTCCTAGCCATTATACGCGACTTCGTTCACAATCTCATGTATTTTCTAGACTTTCCGGTAACGCCGTAAGCCGACGACGTTTAAAATCGTCAAGGCAACCAGAAAGACCAGCAGGACCAAGATGTTCCAGCCCTCGTCAAAGAGTGACGCCCCGCGCATGATGATAGCGTTGACGGCATCCCCGGAGTATTTCAACGGAATCACGTAGGAAATGTCGCTGACCCATTTGGCCATAGAATCCAACGGAATGATTCCAGAGAAGAAGACCTGAGGAATTACGACCAACGGAATGAACTGCATCATCTGGAACTCGGAGTTGGCAAACGTGGATAGCAGAATCCCAAAAGCCAAGGCGACTAACGCCAACAAGAGATTGATCACGACCACGCTGGCCATATTGCCGACGACCTCGATTCCTAGCAACCACACCGTAACCAGCACGATGACGATGGTTTGGATCACGGCTAAGATGCCGTAACTCAACATGTACCCGAAGACGATGGACGACCGCTTCACTGGTGTTGCCAGCAACCGGTCCAAGGTCCCCGTCGTCCGTTCCTTTAACAGCGCCATCCCAGAAATCAGGAAGACAAAGAAGAAGACGAAGAAGCCCATCAGAATCGGCAGCATTTTCGCAAAGTAGCCGGTATTCTTGTCGCCGTAAACGTAATGGTTGGTGATTTTCGGTGTCTGTTGACTCGTACTCTTGGTACTGGTCGTTGTCGACTTGGCCTTAGTGGCCGCCGCTTGTTTCGCTGCCGCAGTCGTGGCCGTTGTGGCCCCCGCCGTGGCGCTAGCTGCCTGTTGCTTTTGCATGGCTAAAAGCTCAGCTTGCAGTTTAGCCATCCCGGTCGTACTCTTCTTCAACGCCGTCTTCAACTGTCTAATACTCGTCGCCGTCAGGGCGTTCTTGAAGGCTAGTTTCACGGTCGCCGTCTTACTGGAATCCGTGTTGGCGTAGGTCAGGCTGTAATTGTGGCCATTTTTCTTAATGATGGCATCAATTTTTTCGTCGTGCAATGCGCGCTTGGCCGCCGTTTGCGTATCATACGTCTTGACGTCCACGTGCTTGATGTCGCCCATTTCTTTGTTTAATTTCTGGGTCACGGCGACGGTTCCAACATTGACGTTGGTCGTCGAGTTCGTGTTAAAAATCACGCTCATCAGTAGCATCACTAGGATTGGCGCAATAAACATCAACGCCAGTGTCCGCTTATCCCGGAATAACTCCTTGAGTACCCGGTTCATAATCCCAATCGTTCTCATTATTCAACACCCTCCGCCTTTAAGAAGACATCCTCGACCGTCGCAACACCGTACTGCTGTTTCAAGACGCTTGGCTTATCAAACGCCATCACTTCGCCGCCCAGCAACAAGGCCACCCGATCGACCAACTCTGCTTCATCCATCACGTGCGTCGTGATCAAAATGCTGCGACCCTCATCACGAATGCTACCCAGTTCAGCCCAGATTTGCCGCCGCAACGCTGGGTCGATGCCGACCGTCGGCTCATCTAAAATCAACAACTCCGGATTTCCTAGCAGCGCAATTGCCAGCGACAACCGCCGCATCATCCCACCGGAATATCCGGAAACACGCTTGTCCAAGTCAGCCGTTAAATCCACGACCTGCGCAGCGTGTGCGACTTCCTTAGCCATATCCGCCTTGGCGATGCCCTTCATCAACCCGTAAAATTTTAAATTTTCCCGACCTGACAGGGATTCGTACAACGCATCCGTTTGCGCCATGTAGCCGATTCGGCCCAGCAACTCGCGGTTAGGCATTTGGGTATCGAAGACTTTGGCGGACCCGCCGCTAGCAACTTCCATGCCCAGTGTCACTCTGATAACGGTCGACTTCCCGGCACCGGATGGCCCGATCAACCCAATGATCTCACCCCGATTCAATGTGAGATTGATGTCCTTGAGGACGATTTGATCGCCAAATTTTTTGGCTAAATGATTTAAGGCAATAATTGGTTTTGCCATAGTGATGACCTCCTAAATGTTCATGTGTGTAGGTGAGTGATCACTTACTTACCTGATAAAATGAGTATATACTCACCTAGAAGTTTTGTCAACAGGCCCTTGCAAAACTTTTAGAATCGGCGTACTGTGTATGTACACGATAAAGAAAGGACGATACGTATGGCACATCACTTTACCTCCACCTGTGCTTATTTCACGGCCGCACGCTACATGCGCAGCGTCGAGCAGTTGGCCGACCGGATCTACGCGCCGACTGGGATGAAACCCGCCTACGCCTACATCATGTTAGCCTTGGAGGACCAGCATCCTCAGACCATCAAGGCGCTGAGCACACACCTGGGCTACGAACGCTCCAGCATTTCGCGCATGGTCAAGACGCTGGCCAATCGGCAGTTGGTCACGCTCACGGCCCAGGGGCGGGCCACCAGTATCGATCTAACCGCCGCCAGTGCCGACTTTCTGCGCACCGCAAACGACTGCTTAACCGCCTTTAGCGACGCGACTGACGACCTGCTGGGTGACACCAAGGCGCCGATGACGGCGCTACTGACCGAAAATAATCAAAAATTACGGGAGGGTTTACAATAATTAGCTATCACACTGTTACCGTTAACGATTTAGACATCTTCTACCGTGAGGCCGGCGACCCTAGCCGACCACTTCCACGTGATTGCGCCGGACTACCCTGGTTTCGGCCAATCCAGCGCCCCCGACCACACCCAATTTGCCTACACCTTTGACCACCTGAGCGCCATCATGACGGCCCTTTGGCAAACGCTCGACCTGGGCCCCGCCTACATTTACGTCTTTGACTACGGCGCTCCAATTGGCTTCCGAATCGCCGCGGCTCACCCCGACTGGATCCGGGGCATCGTCAGTCAAAATGGCAACGTCTATCAGGCCGGTCTGGGACCCAAGTGGGCGGAACGTCAGGACTTCTGGGACCACCCGACGCCGGCCAAACGCGACAGTTACCGGACGGCCTTTGCCCCAGCCACGATTCGGGGCCAATACCTCACTGGGACCGCGCCGCACATGGTCAGTCCCGACGGCTACACGCTGGACATCGCCTACACCCAGACACCGGGGTATGCGGAGCGCCCTTTGGCTTCGACCGGTCCTTCCCACAGCGTCACGGTCCAAGTTTGGCGAACGGTAAGGCGGCCAGCCAGAACCAGCTACCAACTCAAAAATGCATCAGTAGCTGCGACTTAACCACAGTTACTGATGCATTTTTCTGTCTACTTGCGCGCAACGAATCGTAAGAATTTCTTAAGCCCACGCTAAACGGGTCACAAATACCTGGTGAATTTCGTTTGTAAAGGTAAGACAACCGTTTTCTAGTGCTACAGGACTTGCAAGACCAAGCGCACTTGTTGGTCGACTTTTTCACGGGTTCCGGGTGCCAGGTGGCGATGATTGCGTAATAGGAGTTCGTCAAACAACGTCCGAATAAAGATCGACATCAGCGTATGTGCCAACGTCTGTAACTCTGCAGGCGTTCGGCGGGTCTGCAGGTTCAAAAACGACTTCACCAGGCTCGCCTGCACGCCGTCAAATGACTGAATCAACCAGGCTGATTGGTCGTCTGACAACATTTCGCGTTCACGGACCGTGATAAGAAAGGACTGGTAGCCCACCTCATCTTGAATGACCGTCGCAATTCCATCAAACAGCGCCATTACGTGGGTCTCGACGTCCGAACCGTCCCAATTATCTAATAGCTCATGTGCCACTCGCATGCGGCTATCGACGCCCTCGCGTACGATAACGTCGAGTAATTGGTGTTTTCCCTGGGGAAAGTAATAGTAAAGTAGCCCTTCCGCAATGCCCGCCTGTTCATTGATCTGGCGGGTCGAGGTACCGGCGTACCCCTTTTGGGCAAAGAGCTGTCGGCCAACGTCGATGATATTTTGTCGCTGTTGTGCACTTTTCTTCATGACTGTCGCTCCATCTTTCGCCGCCCTGGCAGCGAGGTTATTTACGTTTAATTATACCGTTTTTGACGGACCAATGGCTAGCGACTGTTGATCACCGCGCCAACCGGCAATGTCGTCGGGTTCCGCGCGGTAGGTCAGCGGCTTGCCGTACGCCGTTTCGTAGGCGGCCTTCTTTTGCTGGTAATCCGTGGCCATCATACGGCGACTATTCTCCCTGACCGATAACTGCGGGTCCGGATAAATCGTTGGCAAGACGTGCATCACGTAGCGGGTTTGGTCGAATTCGGCGTTGTCCACCCGCGGCAGGTCACGAATCTCCACGAAGCACGACACGACCGGCACGCCGAACTTGGCGGCGTAGTAGTACGCGCCACGCTTGACCGGCCGCGGCTTGCGGTAGTTGAACCACATTTCTTGTTCCGGATAGATCAGTAACAATTGCTGGTTGGCTAGCACCTGTTCGACCAATTGGGGAAATACCCGGCCGGCGTACTCCTTGTCATCGCTGATGGGGATGGTGTCGTAGTAAGTCATCAAATAGCCGATCAGCCCACCCATTTCCAAGTTCGTGTCACGACTAACGATGAATAGTCGCTTGCGTCCCGCGGCCCGCATCGTCTTGCGCACGACCGTGTTGTCCAGCGGGTTGAAGTGGTTGCTGGTGACAATGGCACCACCCGTTACGCCTTGCAAGTTGGCCAAGCCGTGAATCTCCGTGCGGCGGTTGAAGTAGCGCGTGGCCAAGTTGGCGACGCGCCGCGACACGTGGTTATTCACCCGATACGTAAGTGTGTCCCGTCGTGCCAAGTACTGGCGCAACAGGTCTTGTTGTTGGGGCTTGGTCAAAGTGGGATCAGCCACCTCCACTTTGGCGTTGAATTGTCCCGCCGCGGCATCGCGTTCAATGTTGGCCACGACTTGTTGCTTCATCCCACCAATAATCATTTAGCTCAGCTCCTTTTCCATTTGGTCCAAACTGGCCCGACTCTGACTGGCAAATACGTTCAACTGACCCAACAACCCCTGTTCTGTTTCCCGGTCCTTGGCGCGGTCGGCGTCAGTGTAGGCCTGCTGGATGGCCTGAATTTCCGGATAGTACGGTGATTGCGGTGCGATGGCCCAGAAATAATCGCCGTTTTGTGCGTCAGCGTAGTACCACGGCTTGCCGAACAGACTGTAGTGTAGCAACTTAGGTGCCGTGACGCGGGTCTGGGTCGTCGGCATCACGTTCCAAGCCCGGTCCAAGTGCAACACCCGGTTGCGGCACAGCAGGTTCAGGTAATCCTGGTCGGGGGCAATAAAGTCGACCCGGTAGTCGGTAAGACAGTGAATGAATTTTTCGTTAAACTGTTCTGCCCGCATCTGCTTGAGATTCAGCAACATCACCCCGGAATTGAAGTAATCGGCAATGGGCAGCCGGAGGTGTTGTTCCACGTAGGCCACACTCTGCGCATTATCCGCGGCGAAGGTATCCGCTACGGCACCCACCAGATTGTCCCCTAGCGGCTGGGCAAATAGTTCGGCCAGATCCGTGATCGTTACCACGTCGGCGTCCAAGTAAATGCCGCGGTCATACTGGGGAAACATGGCGGCAATGAACAAGCGGAAATAAATCGTCAGGGTGAAGGTGTCCCCGCGTAATTTCATATGCTCGCCACCCAACTGAGCCTTTAAGCTGTCTTGCATGGGCACGAAGCGAATCGTCACATTGGCGGTCGCCTGTTGGCCTAGCTTGGCTTGATTGGCGGTAGACAACTCATCGCACAGCACGATGATCTCGTACTGCTGGGCAGAATCGGCGTGAGCAATGATTGACGTCAGCGCGACGGACAGATATGGCGCGTAGGCGTCGTTGATGGAGAAGAAAACTGGAATCGTTGTGTTTGTCATGGTGAGGACTCCTTTTATAAGTTTGGAATCAATTTTTGATAATCCGCTAAAATATCATCATATTCA
Source organism: Levilactobacillus brevis (assembly GCA_003666485.1). Taxonomy (GTDB): domain Bacteria; phylum Bacillota; class Bacilli; order Lactobacillales; family Lactobacillaceae; genus Levilactobacillus; species Levilactobacillus yiduensis. Next base: position 1,093,674 of record CP032931.1, on the reverse strand, counting down.
TGAAGCTTCAATCGCTGGTGCATGGCCGTGACCTCCCACGGCTTGACGGTGAGGGTGTGGACCCACGGGAAGAACCGAAAGCTGGTCGTAAAGTGCTGAAAAACGGTGTCGGTGTGGAGGCGACGCTGTTCGTTGTACCGCCGTGGCAAGAGTCGCTGGTGCGTGACCAGTTGATGGAGCGCCGATTGGTCTGGCATAAACATCTCTTGGACTTGGCACAACTGCCGACTTCGGGCAAATAACCCCGTGCGCCGTATCTCTGCCAAATTCAACAACAGAACACCAGAATTCACGTAATCCCAACGCGGCCAATGCTGATGAAAGAACCAGCGGCCGTAGTGGTCCAAAACACCGGCGTACTCGCTGCCAGTCAGTTCTTGCCGATACATGGGTGACGGGTCGCGCCGACAAATGACGTCCGTGTCCAAGTACAACAGCCGATCCGGTAATCCCGGCACCTGATCCGCGTACAGCCGCAACACGCAACACGGCGTAAAGATCGTATTGCGATTGGCAGTTGGCGGCGTCTGCCGCACCAGCGCGCTCACATCTACTCGAGTGACCTGACTAGCCGGATTACGTTGTTTGACCAGGTGATCCAAGGCCTGCGCGGTGGTCGCCGTCAAGGGAAAGAACTGCCGCGCATCACTGGCCATCCGAGCCGTTAAGATGGTAATGTTGAGCGGTTCTGGGACCCATTTCACCAGGGACAGAATCGAGATCAACAAGCCGCGTTTCATATTGGCATCCCCACAATATAAAATATTCATCATTGCACCTCCCGATAGTGAACATAACTGATATTGGTCGTTGCGACCCGTTTGGCCATGCAGGCGTTCACCTGCTGCTCTAACTGCCGCTGCTGTTGCTTAGCCGATAACTGCGGGTCGGGGCGAAACGGGCCATCGACGTAAATGACCCGGCGTGGACGTCGCAACCACCGATGGCGATAGGTCACGGTAATCGCGTAGGCAGGCACCCGTTCGCTCACCGGAAAGTGGAAGGCCCCCGGATTAAACGGCCGCAGTCCCGGATAATACGGCCACACGTGTTCCTCGGGGTAAACCATCAGCCATTCTCCCGCCGCCAACTTGGTATGAACCGCACGGCGAAACGCCCGCATCTGCGAGAGCGTCTGTGGTGTCGGCACCGCCCCACCGAAAAGCGTCAGTGGGCCGATCACCGGAATCCCCAGGTTCGCAGGACTAGCTAAGACGTTAAATCGCTGGGCCGCGCCCAAGTACAGGGGTAACAGTACGTCGCCCGTAGGTTGGGTGTGATTGCCGTAGACCACACACGGTCCGGCCGTTGCTAACCGCCAGCCATTTTTAATCGTCATCCCGTGAGTGTGGACATACAGGATGCTAATGCCCTTGGCCAAACGTCGCACCCACCGACGTTGCCAGGCCCGTCCCGGCAACCGCCAATCGTAATCGCTAGGCAAACGCCAATGCTGATGCCGACTAGTGACCAAATCCTCTTGAAACGTTCGATAAGTCTTTTGCCGCAATGGTCTCATCTCCTAACTCACAAAATTAAGTGAGTGCTCAATTACCACACCACCAATATAGCACATTTAAAAGTGAATGCAAGCTCATTTTTAAAATTTTTCACTGTTGCCAAAAAAAGACAGCCCTCGTGAAAGGACTGTCAACGCTGTTTCGTATGCATGTGAGTTAGCTCAATTGGCCATTACCCGTTGCTGATTGATGCTTGGTGATGTAATCCAGCAACCGAAACGTTAAGGATTCCGTTTCAACGGATTCGGGATAATCGAGAATCTGCTGGGGCGTTTGGGCCAGGACGGAACCCGTCGCGTAGTCGCCGTCGTTGACCACCATTTCGCGAACGTTATTGGGCAAAGGTTCCAGGTGAAATTGCAGGCCAATCACGTTGTCACCGAGTAAGAAGCCTTGGTTGCGCAGGTGAGCGCTAGAAAAGAGTAGCTGGGCTTGCGGCGGTAGGTCAAACATTTCCTCGTGCCAGTGCAACACGGTCACTTCGGCCGGTACACCTGGAATCACGGCGCTTTGCCGGGTGACCGGGGCCCAGCCCACTTCCTTGACCGGCGCCGCATGAACGGCCCCACCCAGTTGCTTGACGATTTGCTGCGCCCCAAAGCAGACGCCAAAGATGGGCTTGTGCGCCGTCAATAATTGCTGAATCAACTGCCGTTCCGCCTTGATCCACGGCAAATCGTCGTTGGGACTCATCGGTCCACCCAAGATTACCAACATATCCGTCTGGTCGGCGGTCGGTAGCTGACCGAATTCGGCTGGATGGTAAATGTAAAGTTCGTGACGATTGGCGTTGGCCCAGCTCTGAATCGCACCGGGACCTTCGTCAGGCGTCTGTTGTAACACGTTCACCCGCACATTTGCTTCCTCCTTGTTATGATAGTTTTCATACAAATCATTGAAATCATGCCTGCGGCCACACGGTCCAATCTGGCGGACTCTCGGCTACAGAGATGCTTACAATTAAACTTGACTTCTTTCAGTGCCACTGATAAGCACCCACTCGCCGGAGTCAGTCAGCAGCGTTCCTCCATTAGGCGTTTTTACCAAGTTATCGTGGGGAATACTGCCAGACTTTCAATCTGAGCCGGAAGTGAAGTGAAATCTAGGCTCAGCCGGGGAATTTAGTAGCGTCTTTGGCTACTAAATTGGTGACTTTGAGACGTGACTTTCGGCTCAAAGCAAGGTTCGAGACCGGGCCTTGGCTCGGACCGTCCTTCCCCAGCGTTCCAGCCTAGAGTTTCACGTAACGGTAGGCGGACTACAGCCAGATCACTTGTAGTAAACTTCCCCGCTGAAGTGTTTGTTGCCGCGCTGTTTGGCGACTTGCTTGCTCTGGTAATAGTGTGCTGCGGTCCAGACGCCGGCCCCGCCGGCTTGGCTTAAAACTTGGACCCGTTTGCCCCGCACCGTTTTGGTCATGACCCGGTAAAAATCACCGTCGCCCATGACCTGATTCCAGCCGCGCACATTGAGCCATTGGCTGTGGTGGGCGTTAACTGGTACGACCGAGCTCCAAGAGATGTGGCGGTGAAATTTCGTCGCCGTCAATTTGTGCGCATGGATGTGGGCCAAGTATTTTGTCGCCTGCTGGTCGCCAGCGTAGTAGGTCCGTCCGGCAATCGTCCGCTTGCTAAAGGTCAGCGTCGACAGCTTCCCGTTGGCGTAGTGATACCACGTGTGCCGGTAGCGCTTGGGCAGTGTCTTCAGCGTGGTTTTGGCCTTGGCCTGCGCCGTGGTCGGTGTCGTCAGTTGACTGCCGCCGACCGTGGCTACGGTGGCCAGCACGGCCAGTCCGATTAACATTTTTTTCATAAATGAATCCTCCCCGATTCCAAACGAGTCCAGCCCATTTGTTACTCCCAATTATACGCTCGGAAGTCCGGGAATCGTGTTACAGATTGGCAACGGTTACTGAAAGATCCGGCGGGCTACTGCGGCTGTTCCGTATCGCTGTAATACTCTGGCGTTGGCGCCACCACGGGATGTTGCCGCAGCCATGCCACGATTTGCCGGCCCAGTGCCTCACCCATCGGCGCCGAGGCCGCAATCTGAGCCTTGGTGATCTGGTTCACGTGAATACCGGCCGTAATGGTACAACTGCCCGGCAAGACCGGTTGCACCACCTTCGCCACACGCTCACCCACAAAGTTATCCTTGTGAAAACGGCCATCGTGGCTGGGAAACTTCGTCGTCTGTAGCGGCGTGTCCTTGGTCAGCGTGGTCACGTCGCCGATATGCGGATTACTGCCACCGGTCACCACAATCAGCAGGTCCTTGCCAATCACGGTTAGGTCTGCGGTAATCGTATAGTCTTTTTGCGTCACGCTAAATTGTGGCATGTCTAATCGCCCTCCCAACGTTTTGCTTGGGGTGCCGCGATTCCGAATGCGTCCAGCACCTTCATCGTTTGGTGATCGACCAGGTCTTGAATGGTTTGCGGATGATTGTAAAAGGCGGGAATCGGCGGAATGATCTGGGCCCCCAACCGGGCTAATTTGGTCAGATTTTCCAAATGAATCACGCTTAACGGCGTCTCCCGGGGAACGATGACCAGTTTACGCTGCTCCTTGATGGTCACGTCGGCCGCCCGCGCCACCAGGTTATCGCCAAAGCCATACGCAATGCTGGCGACCGTCTTCATGCTGGCGGGCACGATGACCATGCCGTCATTGAGAAAGGATCCGCTGGCAATCGCCGCGCCCTGGTCCCGGTCACTGTAGACCACGTCGGCCAGTGCCTTGATGTCTGCCAACGTATAGTCGGTCTCTAACGCCAAGTTTTTCTTAGCCCAAGCGCTCATGACCAAATGGGTCTCCACGTCAGGCACGGCTTGCAGTTTTTGCAACAGGTCGATCGCATAAATCGTCCCGGAAGCACCGGTCACGCCAATTACAATCTTCTTCATTTTTTACCAGTCCTTTACTTCAAGTACTTCTGCCAATCCGGCACGTCCATGAACTTGGCCCGGACGAACTGATCACGCATATCAAATGGCACGGTGCCGTCGATCACCAATTTTGACGACATCCCCCGGGTCCGAATCGACTTAGGGTCGTACGCCGGCCGTTCGGAAGGGTCCAACGGGTGGTTGCGCATCCCCGGCAAGACCAGTAAGTCCTGATCCGCCTGGAACCGCGTGTTCACGGTCCACATCACATCGTTCATATCAAAAATATCGACGTCTTCATCCACCAAGATGACCGTCTTTAATTCCTTGAACGCCGAAAATGCCAGGAGCGCCGCTTGCCGCTGAATCCCTTCATCGGCCTCGTCTTCCTTGTGAATTTGCATGATGGTCATCAATTTGCCCCCACCAGCTGGCGGATTGTAAACGTTCAACACCTTACCCGGAATCGCCCGGTTAGTCAGCTCTAAAATGCTGGCCTCGGTGGGAATACCGGCCATGCTGACGTGCTCTTCGGAAGGCCCGATAACACTTTGCATGATGGGGTCCTTGCGGTGCGTGACCGCCGTGACCTTGATCACCTGAAGCGCGGGATTGGCGTCGCCATCGTAACCAGGAAATTCAGGCATCGCCTTGCCCGTGTGGGTGTTGATATCTTCTTGGATGCGTTCGTTCGGCATGATGTAGCCTTCCAGGGTAAATTCGGAACGGGCAATGGCGTTCTCGTCAACTGTTAACGCGGGCGTCAAGCCGACCGCCTCTTGGCGAATCGCCCCAGCAACGCCCAGTTCGTTGTAACCCAGTGGCGTGGTTGGTGGCTCGAACGTGCACCCAATAGTAATGGCGGGGTCCAACCCGATGTTGATGGTCACCGGCATCGGTTCGTTGGCAGCCTCATATTCCTTGGCAAATGCACCGATATGGCGGCCACCCGGCATGATATAAATGCCCAGCTTGTCCTTATCCTCTAGCACCATCCGGTGAATCGTCACGTCGCTCATGGTCTTGGCCTTGTTTGACCCCAGGACCACCCCCACCGTGATATAGGGACCGGCATCCTCAGGGGTGTTGGTCGGGGCCGCCACCAATTTACGAATATCAAAGTCTGGGTCGGTCGCCCGATGCACGACTTCGTGGGCCGGGGCGTCATCGACCATGACTGGCGGCACGGGATTTTCCACCGCATCATTTAAAAATTGTCCCAGTGTGTGGGCATCATGGTGAAACATCAACCCAACGCGTTGTCGACTGGCCATCAAACCGGTCAGGACCCGGGTGCCGGCAAAGCCCTTGACGTTGTTGAACATCATGGCTGGCCCCTCCTGAGTTGGCCGGGCGACGGTTCCCCCAGCCCCGATGTAGCGGTACACACCGGAAAGCTCGGCGTTGGGATCTACAGCCACATCCGTTGCGTGGTATTGCCCGGGATGCGTCTTGAGTTCTGCTAATACTTTACGTAAGTCATACGGTTCTTTTGTCATGTGCTGACCTCCTTGATTTCATCTACAATTACTAGCTTACGGGGGAAAACAGTTGCAAACAACTCACGTTTCGACTAACGTTATGCCTAACAGGAATAATAGCTAACGAATGGTACGCGCTGGCCGCCTCCTGTCCGCCAAATATGAGCCGGGACGCGGTGGGCGGCGGGACGAGCCACAGAGCGGTCTCGCCGCCTCGGCTGAGCTCATATTTGACGGACTTCCGGCTACAGTAGTGATTTACCAACAATTTCGTTTAACTATCGGCAACAGTTGGGCTAAGATCATATCTGACCGAACCCAGTGGCACTCGGTTGGCTGTTTTTTCTTGCCAATCCTGCAGACGAGTCGGAAGACCGCTTTCTAATCCGGGGTACTTCTCAAGCAAGCAGAAACGCTAGCTAGTAACCCCCGTTTTCACACTTCCGAACGATCACGCACTTTAGAAAGGACTTGCCCATGACGATTGATGATCTCTATAACTTCATAACTCTCTATCAAGTTCGTAATATCTCAGACGCCGCCGTTGAGCTGAACCTCACACAATCGGCGCTATCTAAACGGTTGAAGACGCTACAGACTGAGCTGGGTAGCACGCTAATTTCCACGCGCAACAAGCGCCGACTGACCATTACCGAAAGCGGCGAAGTCTTCTTCCGTTACGCCCAGACCATCACCGCGCAATACCAATTGATGACCACCGAACTGGCCGAATACCGTGACCTCAAGCGCGGCACCATTCACGTTGGCACGGTCCCAGTCATGGCACAATACGGTTTGGCCACGCAGATGAGCCAGTTCATGCAACGGTACCCGCAACTCAATATTCGCTTGGAAGAATTAGAAGGGGCCACGTTACTGAAAAAATTACAAAATCAGGAACTCGACCTCGGCATTCTTCGCGACGTCCAAAGCCAACAGCTCAACGCCTCCCAATTTGCCACCGTCAACTTAGCTGACGATACGCTCATCACGGTCCTGGCGGCGGATCATCCCCTCGCTGCTAAACCCCAATTGACCATCGCCGACCTGCGTCCTTACGAGGTGGTCAGCCTGAACCCCGGCTCCGGCGTGTACGAAAAAATGGGTGACCGCTACCAACAGGCCGGCTTCACCCCCAATATCCGTTTCACCACGCCACACATCGAGACGCTGCTGGCGATGATCAAAGGAACCACGCGGGTGACTTCTTTATTCGCCAAATCAGCGGCGCCCTTTTTGACGACAGACTTCGTGACGCGGCCCTTTGCTCACCCGCTTATTAGTCACCTCCAACTGGTCTACCCCCGCGGCACGCTGTCGGCGGCAACACAACGTTTTATCCAGACGCTGACCCAGGAGGACTGACCATGACCAACCTACTGATTCTGCGGGCCATCAACGCCGGTACCCCGCACCAACTCAAAATGGCCGACCTGCGCGACTGGTTACAGGCCGCCGGGGCCACGGCCGTCCAAACCGTCGGCAACACCGGTAACTGCTTGTTCGACTGCTCTGAAACGTCGGCCGTTTGCCAAGCACACATGGCCAACTTGTTGGCCACCCACGTCGACTTTGCCCAACCCTTTGGTCTACTGACGGGCGCTGCTTATCTTCACGACATGGCACAGGCCCCGAATTGGTGGGGGTCTGGCCCGACAAATCAGCACATGTTACTGGTTAAGTTGACGACCTATACCGCTGACCAGGACACCTGGCTGACCAGCCGGCTCACTGTTAACGACCGCGTGGCCATCACACCCCATCTGATCTTTTGGACGGTCACCGGCCAGGACTTCCGTCGTTCCGCTTACGGTCAGCTGAACGGCTCGCCATTTTATCAGCAAACCAGCACCCGCAGTTACCGGACCGCGATGCGTCTACAAACACGATTGACCCAACGTGGCGCGGCGGCGTGCTATACTAAGTAAATGCTTATTTTGGGAGGACCCTATTCATGATCAAACCTGTTATTCACGACCAAACGCGCCTGTCACAGCCATCCTCGCCGGCAACGGCAGCGGACGCGGCTATTGTTACCGACCTACTCGACACCTTGAAAGCCAATAGCGAAAATTGTGTGGGCATGGCCGCCAACATGATTGGCGTCAACCGGCGCATTATCGTGGTCGACCTGGGCATGCTGCCGATTGCCATGTTAAACCCGGTCATCACCAAACACGCCGGCCCGTATCAGACCAGCGAAGGCTGCCTGTCACTCACTGGCGAGCGACCAACACAACGGTACAAAGCGATCGACGTCGACTTTTTAAACGCCGCCTTTCAGCCGCAGCACCAGACATTCACTGGCTTTGTGGCCCAAATCATCCAACATGAAGTGGACCACTGCAATGGGATTTTGATTTAGGTCATGGCCCTAAACGCCCCATCGTCTCGCAAAAAAATAACCACCGAAACCATTTTGCTGATTTCGGTGGTTATTTGGTTTTCGGTCGTAATTTGCCCCATCCCCAACCAATCAGGGCGAGGTTAAAAATCATCAGTAACGCCCAGAGCCACAGGTAGTCGCTGATGGCGTCCGGGACTTGCGCGTGCCACAGGCCTAATGCCATGGCCACGACGATGATGCCGTTGATCAGTAGTCCCCATTGTTTGGTCCGACGCTGGTGCGCGAAGGCCGTCGCGATGGTGATGATGATCATGGCAGCCGTCGCCAAAAGATTGGTCCCTTGCCAGTAAAAGTCAACGCCCAAGCTGGTGGTCGCCGGTTGCAGCGACACGATCAGCAGGAACATCAGACTCCCGACCACATTGAGTAAGGGCACACAACCATACAGTCTCTGCATTTTCGTCACCCCTTTGTGTTCCCTTCATGATAGGGATTTTGCACACGAAAGTAAACCAAAACGCTGGGGTAAAGTTGTGTTGCATGACAAACTACCGACACCAGTAATCGTCTTAGTCGTTAACGGCACAAGCCATCGATCCAGTCAAAGAGTTCGGGCAGATCATAATCACCACTGTGCGGTGTCGCCCAAGGCAAAGCAAAGTCCACGTCATAGCCGCGATTAGCCAGCTTGGTCGCCAGAATCACGGGGATGGCAAAGGATGTGTCGCGGTCGGCGGCCCCGTGGCGAATCCGCCAGTGTGGCGCCACGTGACTCTGTTTTTTCAGTAAGTACGTCAACGGATTGATTGCCGCCACCAAGTCAGCGTCGGCCAAACTAGCGGTCACGGTGCTCTGAGCCTGCGCAAATGGCGTGAAATGACGGGCCGGCGTTAAGCGGCTACCAAACAGGTCGTTTTCAGGATTGCTTAAATCCAGCGCATCAAAGGCCGGCACTGATTTCATCCGCGTAATCGCCCGTAGATATTGTGGCCAGTCGATGCGGATCACAGTCGTACCGTTGACGATGACGCCGGCATACTTGGTCACGTCTTGGCCAGCAGACAGGGCAGTTTGTGCCGACTCCTTCAGGTCACGCAAGATCAAGGCCTTAAAACTCCCCTCACCCGTGTGGTCCAGTGCCAGCGGATTGCCAGCGCGGTCCTTGAGTTCGAGGCCATTTAAGTACGTGATGAAGGCTGCCTTGAGTTGCGGTGACAGCGCCAGTTCCCGTTCGCTGAGGTAGCCGTGAATCGGGGTACAAATTTGTCGATTATTTTCAACCCGAATCCGTTGGCGGTGCCACTGCTTGATGCCGTCAAATTCCCATTCGTAGGCGGCATCAGCGTGCTCCAGGTTGTGAATCGGACAGTAAGCAGATACGGCAAAAATATCGTCCGTGGCCGGTGCCGCACCCAAATCTTGCAGGCGGCTTTCAAAGAAATCGGTGTTGCCACTGGCACCCATCAGCGCTGACGTGGCGCCCCCGGCACTAGTTCCGTTGGTAATGATGCGTTCGGGATTACCCGGAAGACGACCGGCGTTGAACTTGACGTAGCGTACGGCCGCCTTCATGTCTACGATAAAGGCCGGGGCCTTCCCAATATTTTGGCCCTGACCATCCGTTTGACTACGGCCCCGCAGACCCGCCGAAACCACGACGTAGCCACGTTGCAGTGCCCGTAAGATGGTTTCACCACGGCTATAGACCGCCGGATTATCCGGAAAGTCGCGGGGACCCGGCAGATAGCCGCCCACCGTGTTCGGCATGAAGATCGGCGCGGTCACCCGTTGATAACCGTTGACTGTTCCGCCGCTAAAGTACGGCGCGGGAACGAAGACATTGAGACGTTGGATTGGGTCCACGGGCATCGTTACGTAGTTGAGGTCCATAAACGCCCGGTAGGTGACTGGTTGCCCGTCGAGCGGTACTGTGTGTTCTTGTCCCTGAGTTTCATCGAATCGTAAGGGCGTTGACATGCGAAATTCCTCCATTTCCAGTCCAGTGTTATTGCATCTACTGTAGTGGAAATTGGCCGCCGACGCAATTCATTTGCCAGGTTGCCTACCCGTGGTTACCTCGATGGATAATACTGATCAGCTCCCACCAATCCGGCAACGGCGCCCGCACCCCACCGGAAACGCGGGTGATCTTGGTCGGCCAGCTGACCTGATAGTCGATGGTCGCTTCGGCCAGGAGTTCCGTTTGGTAGCCTTTTAAATAACTATTCACCCGACCATCAAATTGGATCACATCCCCGCGCTTGAGTTGGCCCAATTGGCGAAACCCTTTCGTCAGATTAAACCACAGGTGGTCGGTCATCAGCCGATTGTCCCGCAATAGGCGGACCTCTCGTAACAGAAGCGTTACCTCCTGGCCACGGTATCCGGATTTAAGGCCGTAGCGCTCAAAAGTCCCCTGAAACCGGTGGCGGTCGTCGCTGCCCAATCGGGCCAAATGTTTACGTGCGTTCATCGTTGTTGCCCCCTTTACAGGTCAACTCCGTAATCGCCGGCCAAATATTTTTCGTCAAGGTAATTTAATTGCCATTTGTGAAACTCACGAGCCGTTTCAGTTGTTGTAAGCGCTACCATCAGGTAGAATAAATTCAGTAATTTCACAAGTATTTGTGGCCCTTATTCTTTTCGTTAAATCAATGAAAGCGAGCGATTATTATGCAGAACCTGTCTCGGCACATTTCGTTTCCCCGCCTCTTGATTTTGGGGGCATCCAGCGTGATTGGGAGTAGCTGGATCTACACCAATGGCATCTTCTTCGATAAGTACGGCGCGGGCGGCGAGATTTTTGGCTTCATGCTGGCCACCTTCATCACGGTGCTGGCCTCATTGTCCTTCGCGGAACTCTCCTCCATCTTTCCGCGAAGTGGCGGTCCCGTGGTCTATAGTTACCTGGCTTTTGGTAAACGCTGGGGCTTTGCGACCGGTTGGGCGATCCTGGGGGCGTATTTGAGTGCGCTGTCCTTTTATGTGACGGCGTCGAGTATGTTGCTGGCGACGCTGATTCCGCAGATTTCTGCCGGCCCAGGCTACACGATTGCGGGCGCCCACGTCTCCTTGCTGGAGCTGGCGATTGGCGTGGCCTTCACCCTCTTCATCTTTGCGCTAAATGTCCGGGGCACCAAGTTGACCGCGGGCGTGCAGGCCGTACTGTTTATCGGCCTGATTATTTTAGGCGCACTGCTGATTGTGACCGGCTTTACCCAAGGCAGCGTGCACAATTTCTGGCCCGCCTTCGCTGCGGGAAGTGACCCATGGGCCAACGTGGTCCGCTTCGTGTTGCCGGCCATGACCTTTTTGACTGGGTGGGAAGTCGTCACGATTTTGGCCGAAGAAGCCGCCATGCCACCGCGAAAGATTGGGAAGGCCGTGGTCGGTGCCATTTTGCTAGCGGCCAGCTACTACATCGTTGTGTTGTTAGCCAGCGCCTGGGTCTACCCGTGGGAAAAGACGGCCACCTTCAGCATGGGGTCCATCACGGCCTTCACCGCCGCGGGCTTTCCGTTGCTTGGTACGGCGGCCTACCTGATTGCCTTTCTGGGCCTGTTGACCAGCTTCATTGGCCTGTTCACGGCGGCGCCCCGGTTGATTCTATCGCTGGCACGAGCCGGGTTATTGCCACCACAATTTGCAAAAATCAATGAAAAACACAATACGCCGGTCAACGCGACGGTGCTGGTCTTGGTCTTTGCGGTCGGCTTCGGCTGGCTGGGCAAAGGCGCCATGACTTACTTTTTGGACCTCGGCGGCTTCTTCGTGGCCATGGCCTGGGCAATCACGGCCGCAGCCCTGTGGCGGATTCGCCGGACTTACCCCACGTTGAATGGTGGCTTTCGGCTGAAACACCTGTGGCCAAGCCTGTTGGGCGGTCTACTGGCCATTTTGATTGCGGGCGCGACGCTGTATCCCAAGTCGCCGGTCGCCTTAGCTTGGCCGACGGAATACATCATGTTGGCGGTCTGGCTGGGATTGGGCCTGCTGTTCTACTGGTTGGGTCGTCGCGAACACCAGCCGCAAGACGTGGCATTGCACCATTTGCTGGGCGAGCAGGAGTTCACGCGGCTGACCGCTGTCAAACAGCGCCAGGATAAGGGTGACTAGGAAATTTGTCCGCAAAAAAGCTGGGACTAGCCCAGCTTTTTTAGTCTTATTCGTGATCTTGTTTTAGCAAATTGAGTAAGTCACGGTCTCGCTGGGCCACGATTTCAGCACCTGCGTCACCGTCCCACTTGTAAAAGCCGCGACCGGTCTTGAGCCCCAGCTCGTGGTCCGCCACCTTCTTGGCCAGCGCGGGGTCTTCCCCCTGCGTGGCGCCCAAATCGGCGTAGAGATACTTACTGATGTTATCGAAGACGTCGAGGCCCCCGAGGTCAGCGCTGGCGATGGGCTCAACCAGACTCCACCGCCGGCCCAGGCTGTACTTGATGATATCATCGACGGCTTCTGGTGTCGCGATGCCCTCGTCCACGATGTGCAGAGCTTCACGCAAGACGGCCAGCTGAATCCGATTGCCGACGAAGCCCAGCGACTCCTGCTTGAGGCCAACGGCGTGCTTGCCGATGTGGTTCATCAAGGCCACGGTCACATCAACCGTGGCAGGCGTGGTTTGTTTGCCGGGAACGACCTCTACCAGCGGCATCAGTTGTGCCGGGTTCCAGAAATGGGCAACGACGAACCGGTCAGGCTTGGTGAGCACGGACTGAATGGCAGTCGGACTGAGGCCAGACGTGTTGGTGGCCAAAATAGTCTCGTCACTCACGAGCGATTCGACCCGCTGCCAGACCTGCTTCTTAACGTCCAGGTCCTCAATGATCGATTCAATTACGAAATCCGTGTCGGCTAACGCAACCGCGTAGTCCGTCGTCGGCGTGATGCGCGCGAGAATGGCCGCGTCCGTTTCGTGCAGCAAGCCGGCCTCGCGAAAGGTCGCCAGGTCATGTTGAATGGCGGTCATCCCCCGCTGCAACGCAGTGTCGCTGGTATCCAGCAACCGCACGGGATAGCCGTTCATGGCAAATTGCAACGCCGTGGCGTGCCCCATGGTCCCGGCACCCAGGTTGGTGATGGTTTTGATGGTATTTAGGTTCATTTTGAGACGCCTCCAAGTTTACCTTGATCATCAATTAACTTATTCTCTCTACGGACTAGTGTACCAAATATTAAAAAAAAGCAACAACCTTTGCCAATAACAAAAGTTGTTGCTTACTTAAGCTGACGCTCTTAATAAATTCTCGTTTACCAAATTAACGTTACATCATTTACAAATATATTTTGTCGTTGTTTGATCGCATCAATCGTCCATGCTTCAGTTTGTAACTGTTTAGCTAACGCTTGATTGCCCTTTAAATCAGATTTATTTAATTGACTAGCCATTTGCAAACTATCCGCGGATTTTGAAGGAACTAGGTTCTTTTCAAGAATTGTCCAGTTGCCAATGTAAGTCTGATACTCGCCAACTTCTTCTGCTGTACTAATCTGAACCAACTGATAGTTATCATCATCAAAGACTTTGTTGTACATGCCATCCACAAAGTCATCAAAGTGCACAGCGTATAACTCGGAAAGCAGGTAAACTAGCGTCCATTTCTTAGCACCACGTAAACCACCGTCTTTGTTTAAAACGCTAAAAGCCGTTTCAGTCGCTTCATCAGACTTTAACAGGCGCTGATTCATGCCATCAATAATTGCGTCAACACCTGCGTATTCCAAAGACCAAATATTTTTAGCAATTTCAGAAAAACCAGTTTCCAGCTTATTTGTTCCATCATTAATAATCGTTCGATGCCGAATAAAAACTGACATGATTTTATTAACAACTTTCAAAATATCCTTTTCTGAGTAATCACAATGGTTCATCGCCATCACGATCGGATAATAAAGCTTCACATTCATTCGTGAAAGTATGTCCAATCGCTGTGTAATCCCGGCATTATCAAAAAACTCAGCGTGTGCTTTAGGAGCCACCGGACTTTCTAAGACTGTATATAAATCAACTGAATGGTCTAAATTTTTCAAAAAGGCCTGTGCCTGATTTCCATCCTTGACCTTATCACTAACAGCCCGATACAACTTTGCTTCTGAAACAATTCGATATTGTGCAGCCCAGTAGGTTCGAATGAATCGGGTAATTCGCTTACTGCTTGTATCAAGCTTAGCAGTGATGTTCCGCCATAACTCATTGGCCTCGTGAATGCGATCATTGCCCATCAGAGACATCAGATGATTCTTAATGATATCAGAGGCTTTGAGGTCTTTCCCACGACTGTTTAGTGTCTCAAAGATTGTAAATGCATCCTGTAAGCTAGGCGCCGAAATCATTACCAAATAAAAGTTATTTACAAATAGTTCATAAATACTCTGTAACTTTTCAATTTGCGCACCAATATTCGTTTCTTGTTTCAGAGTTTCCTGAATTTTTCGCGCCATATCGTGATAAGCTGTCTGCATATTCTTCATCGGATCGGATGTAACCCGATCTTCACGCGCAGCCACACTGCCATGCGTTAAACTAAAGAAATACTCTTGGAGACTAGCATCTTCGCCTTGTTGTACCATCAGAGATGCTTGTGCACCCTTTTCTCCCCGAATGATTTTATCAACCTGACGACTAATCAGACGCAAATCATCACCACTATCCAAGTTCACTTCGTCAACGCTACCCCGAAAGTGTTCTTTGTACATTGCCATCGCAATATCCCGAATGACTGCTAGAAAAATCGTGCTAGTTGTCAAACGTTGCTGACCATCAATGATTTCTTGCTCTTCGCGATCATTCTTATAGGTAACAATTTGACCGAAAAAGTGGCTACTACGTTCACCATCAATTAAGTCTTTCAAATCTTCCCAAAAATCTTCAACTTCATTTTGTCCCCAAGCATAATTTCGCTGATACACAGGAACTACAAAGTTATTATCACTGAATAAGCCACCAATTCTGAAACGGGATGGTTGTGGAATATCTACAAATGAATCCATTTTAATTTTACCTCATATTTTTAATTTTTTGTCTTGTCTATAATCAGCTATGTATCATCTGCCACGGCTATTTATTATACCCGATCTGTCACCCCCAAGGAAACATATAACGGCAAAACGGGAATCATCTTTAGATCCCTTTAAACATAATACAAAAATAATGATTTTTTCACCCTGTAACATCTGTTATAACCAGCCACTTCCGCCCGCTTTAATGCCCAACTCATCCCCTCATAAAATTGACCTGGCCTCACCGCACAGACAAACTTACCGACACCAACCATCGTGATAAATCCGCAATTTCTTAACCCCCAAATCAAACAATGTTCACAAATCGCGCGCATACTTAGGTCAACTTACAATTGGAAGGATGATTCTGATGCAAATTTTTGACGTAACCGACGAGCGCTTTCGGCCTTATGGTCGCATTGTTTCCGCTGGTGATTTAGATGAACTGATCACGAACCTAGAAGCCGTGCCCTATCCGGCTGAGAAGACCCAGTACGTGGCGAACACGGAATCTCTGGCCAACACGACCGCGGCTCACCGGCTGGAACAAACCTTGTACGGTGGCGTGCCGACCGAAACTGGCTATTGCATCGGACACAATCATCTGCTGAACTGTTTGGAATTTCACAGTAGCTCCGAAATCAACGTGGCCGCCACGGATTTCGTCTTACTGCTGGGCAAGCGCCAAGACATCCACGACGACCTGACCTACGACACCGACCAACTGGAAGCCTTCCTGATTCCCAAGGGGACGGCCATCGAAGTCTATGCCACCACGCTGCATTTCGCGCCCTGTGAGGCCCCTGGTCAAGACGGCTTCCGGTGCCTAGTCATGTTGCCCGCTGGCACAAACCTCGACCTCGAATTCAGCGTCGATAAGCAAGACCCGATGAACCGGTTATTATTCAAGACGAATAAATGGCTGATTGCGCACCCAGACGCCCATAAAGAAGGGGCTTTCGTGGGCTTAGTCGGCGAGAATTTACGCGTTTAACGATAAATGAAAACGGGGTCAGACGACAACACGTCCGGCCTCGTTTTTTGTGTTCATTGCGTTTGGACAATTGCGGTAATGGCCGCCGTGATTCCCCGCACATCATCGGCCAATGCCAACGACGGCGTGCCCGGCTTGGTCACCACTTGGTCGGGCAGAAACGGGATGTGCATGAAGCCAGCGCGCAACGTCGGAAATTCAGTCGCCCGCAGGTACTGTACTTGATACATCAGGGCGTTGCAAACGTAGGTGCCGGCCGTGGTCGACACAGCGCTGGGCAACCCTGCATCGCGAATCGCCTGCACCATCGCCTTAACTGGCAGCTGCGTGAAATACGCCGTCGCCCCCTCGGCCTGGAGTGGGCGGTCGACCGGCTGATCCCCGGCGTTATCGGGAATGCGCCCGTCGGCTAAATTAATGGCCACTAGTTCCGGCGTTAACGCCGCGCGGCCACCCGCCTGGCCAATGCTCAACACGACGTCTGGTTGCTCAGCCAAAACGGCTTGCCGCACGACTTTTCCGGCTGTCGCGAAGACCGTCGGCACCAGCAGCGGCACGATTTGCGCCCCCACAATCGTGGCGGGTAACCGTTTGACCGCCTCAATGGCCGGATTCGTGGCTTCACCGCCAAAGGGATCAAAACCCGTGACTAAAATTTTCATACGCAGCACGCCTCTCTATGAGTATTTGATGAGAATTATACACCAATCAAGCGATGGTGCCACTTACTTTCGTTAGTCGATGGCGTCAATCACGAAGACCCGTGCACTGAAGTCAGTGGAGGCCTCGACGCCTTGCGTGGTGCCCAACAAATGCGGCACGAAGAGACCCGCGTGCATCAGCTCGTCGCCAAAGTAAACGTGGTCATCCCCTGCAACTTGATAGCGCTGATCCGGTTGCAAGCCCCGCAGGTAGAGCCGGTGATATGCTGGATTCGGTTGATTCAAAATTTGATACCGTGCAGCAACCGCATGGCGCCCGTCATCACTGACAACCTGCCAGCTACCGACATTGCCATCCCCCGCAAATGGATTGTCCAGACGATAGAACGTCCCTTGCTGGAACAGCTCACGGTGGGCCTTGTAAAAGGCAACCTGGGCCTTAATCGCGGCTTTTTCTTCCGCGGAACACTTCGTCACGTCGAGCTCATAACCCAGATCACCGAAGTAGGCCACGGCCGCTCGTGTTTCCAGCGGCGTGATCCGCCCCGTTTGATCATTGGGCACGGCGGAAACGTGTGCGCCCATCATCGCCAGCGGGTACCCATACGACGTGCCGTATTGGATCCGCAGCCGCTCCACCGCATCGGTATCATCACTAGTCCAGGCTTGCGGCGCGTAGTACATCATCCCCAGGTCGAACCGGCCGCCACCAGAGGCACAGGATTCAAACAACACGTGCGGATAATCCGTCGTCAGCCGCGCATACAGCTGGTAAACCCCTAGCATGTAGCGATGCGCAAATTCGGCCTGGCGTTCCGCTGGCAACGTATCGCTAAACGATTCCGTGATATTGCGGTTCATGTCCCACTTGATGTAATCCAGATGGGCCTCTTTAATTAATTTGCTAATTTTGCCATATAAGTAATCCACGACCGCCGGATTGGCCATGTCGAGCACAAATTGGTTCCGGCCCGGTGTCATTTCCCGTTGAGGGGCAACGACCGTCCAGTCGGGATGGGCACGGTACAGGTCGCTGTCGATGGAAATCATTTCCGGTTCAAACCACAAGCCAAACTGCAGGTCCAAGCCGTGGATGCGGTCGGCCAGGTGCGCGATACCGTTGGGTAGCTTGGCTGCGTAAACGTCCCAGTCCCCCAGCGACGTGGTGTCATCATCTCGATGGCCAAACCAGCCGTCGTCCAGGACGAACATTTCGATGCCCAGTTGTTTGGCTTCGCGGGCAATCGCCGTTAGCTTGTCTTCGTCAAAATCAAAGTACGTCCCTTCCCAGTTGTTGATCAAAACGGGCCGCGGCTGTTGCGCAAATCGCGGATTGACCAGATGATGCTGGTAGAACGTGCCCATTTGCTGGCTCAATTGATTCAAACCGGCACTGGTATAGCTCAGTACGGCTTCCGGCGTTTGAAAATGCTGACCAGCCGCTAATTGCCAGCCAAACTCGGTCGGATTGATGCCCGTCAAAACGCGTGCCGTGTCAAAAGCGTCGACTTCGACTTGATCCAGGAAGTTGCCCGAATACACCAGGTTAAAGCCAAACGCTGCCCCCTGATCTTCGTTGGTGTCCGGCCGTGCTAAGGCGATAAAGGGATTCTGCTGGTGACTGGAAGCACCGCGTAAACTGCCCACGCTCTGAATGCCACTTCGGAGCGGCTGGCGAACCAAATGCCGTTCGCGCGCCCAGCTACCGGAGAATTGCAGCAGATCGTAGTTGGCATCCGGCAGGTCCAGTTGCAGGCTCAAAGCCCGATTCAACGTGACCGTTTGTTGGCCCTGATTGGTGAATTGGGCACTGCGAACGATGACGTCTTGATGAGGAAAGACTGCATAGTTCAAGGTCAGCGTCAGGTTCGTCACGGCATCGACCAGCGTGATGACCAAGGTCTGGGCATCGTCGTCGCTATCATCAAAGGTCGATGGCAACTCAGTTAGCCGTTGCTTACCAGGAATAATTCGATAATCCTGATACCGAAATTCACTGATGCGACTGCCATCGGGTCCGGTGATCTGAAACGCTGGATCTCGGTAATCCCCTTTGCCCAAGCTGGCAAATTCTTGCTTCAACGTTTCCGGTTGAAAGTCCGGCTGGTCCAACCGCCAAGCCGGAATTGCCCCGTGCTCCTCGCGAACCGTCAGTTCAGGAAAAGCTGGTTGGTCGTGGATGCGTTGTCCGTAGTAAAGCTGGCCCAACTCACCATTTGCCATTACGTGAAAAATGTAGCTGGTGTGGTCCGTCTGCAGGTGAAATTGATGTTCCTTGACTAAGATTGACATGTGCGTACTCCCTTCATAATTGATGACGCCTAACGTAATCGTAGCATAGTTTGTAAGCGCTGACAGCTAACTTGGCCGATGACTTTGGGAAAATCTCTCCTCACTTATACAAACGAAATTCAACGGGATTTTGTCACCCCTTTTCGCAAATAATCCACAAAAATCGGGTCCAACCCGTCATTGGTTGAACCCGCTAGTCATTTCTATCAAAGATTATTTGACGCAACATCAGTCCGTGACTTACTTCACTGCAGCTAACGCCTGGGCAATCGGAACATCCCCACTGCCCATCATGATGACCTTGCCAATGGTGGCCGGCCGTGAAATGAGGCCCGCTAGCACGGTGGCAACGTCGGCCAAGGCATTCTCTCCTGGCGCAGTCACCTTAAACGTGACTTTCCCAGTCGCTGGCGTTTCCGTCAACACCCCTGGCTGAAGAATCGTGTAGTCTAACTGTGTCCGGTGAATCAGCCAGTCATCCGCAAAATATTTGGCAATGTTGTAATCGGTCAGGTTGGCAAGATAGCCTTCTGACCACCGTTCTGGCTGTAGCGCAAACGCCGAGCTTAACTGAATAAACCGGTGAACGCCCGCCATTTCGCTGGCCCGCATGACGTTGACTGCGCCATTCAGATCCGTTTGCAACAAATCCTTGCCCCGTGACCCCGCCACAAAGTATACGGCGTCTTGACCCGCAAGCCGTGCCGCCATTTCTCGGGGCGATTCGTGGAGATCAAAGAAGGCCGTATCCGGACCATCTTGCGCGTGACGTGCCGCCGCAACGACGGTGTGTCCTTGCTGGCGGAGTTGCGTAACCACTAATTTACCGATACGACCGGAGCCGCCAATCACCATAATTTTCATGTGTAAGCCTCCTAATCCTTAAGTGTCAGCATCGCTGCCGTTGGCACACGTGATGACCGAAATTGATTGATGGGCTGCTGACTCTCATACCCCAACGCAATGCCCATGATGAAACGGTTGGACGCATCCAATCCCAATAACTGCCGTAACATGTCTGGATATTTAATCAGTTCATATGCCGGAATCGATTGTACTCCACGATTGGTGGCACTCAACGCTAGCAGTTGGGCAAAGGCTCCCAGGTCGAAGACTTCCCATTCATTCACAGGACGCTTTAACGTCAGGTAAGCCACTGCTGTTGCGTTGAAGAGATTGTCTTGAAAGTTTCCCGCGCCGTTACCGACCTGGCGCAGGTGTTGGCTAAATGCGGCATTCCAAGTCGCAATATTTTGCTGCGCACCTTGTGGCCATTCCGTTCGGTGGGCAACGGTCAGGTCTGCGTTGCCTACGATGCCTTGCCAACTCATCTGTCGATGGTGTTCACGAATCCGCTTCAAGGTCTCACCAGTCGCGATGACGACCTGCCACGGTTGCGCATTGGCCCAAGATGCAGATTGCTGCGCTTCCTGCACAATTTCTCGCAAAATTGTGGGCGTTACGGGTTGGTCCGTAAAATCTCGTGTCGAATGGCGCCGGTTCACAACTTCAGTAAAATCCATTTTCACACCTCCCAGTAGACAAGTTGCCCACTAAATGCTAAGCTATCTTTCAACGTGGTGCTACTATAACACCAGCACCAAAGCAGTCACAAGATGATAAATGCCCACACATTCGAGTTTATAGTGGGCATCATGCACACCGGAGGGATAATTTTGGAAACTGAAACACTCTTGTTAAGGGCCATTCAATCCGCGACGTTAGACCAGTTAACAGCGCTGGTGGCGGACTACCTGGAACAACCCATTTTAATCGTTGACCAAGCCGGCCAAATCATCAGTCAGCAACACGCGCCACTCACCACCATCCCCGCGGATTGGTTGGATCCCTTGGCAACTGATAATCGCTACACCCACGGCAATCAGCAATTCATTCGTGACGTCCTAAATCCCCAGGCACTCAATCCCTGGTATCTCTTTTTGGCCCAGTCCCCCAGCTACCCCCTTACCCAGCAGCAAGTCCAACTGGTTCTGCAGGTCATCAATCATTTCACGGACCGTTACGCGCTCAACCCTAATCAAAATACGGCCAACGCCGCACTGGATCAGCTACTGACGAACCCTGACACGGCGGATACGCAATTACTGCGGTCACTCACAACAGAAAAATTGATCTGCGTGACCGCCACGGCTACCCAGCAAGCGCCCCACCAGGCCGGCCTCCTCGCTGCCTTGCGCCAACTGGCAGCGCCCCTACCGCTCACCGAAAACCAAGCCGACCTGGTCTTTTTACTCACCGAGACCCAGTTAACACAAGCGCAAACCCAGTTGACTCAGCTGGGACAACAGTACGATCACTACTTCTTTTCATCCGAGCCGTATGCCGACATCGCCCAGACCCCGGCCTTTCTCAGCATCTGTCGTCAGGCCAGTGAGATTGCACAACAGTTGGGCACCCGGGCAATCGTCAATACCACGCAAAAATACAATATTTATGTTATTTTGAACCACGTCGACAACGGTGCCTTACTGCGCAACACCATGTGCACCCAGCTATTGACGCTCAAGCACTACGACGACCGTCATCACGCCGAGCTCTTTCACACGCTCTTCGCCTACCTGGAGAACGACTGTCATGTCAGTAAAACAGCAACAAAGCTGCATCTTCACCGCAACAGCCTGGCTAAACGTCTCGCTAAAATTCAAGAACTGATTCCGGTCGATTTCACCAATCCGGACAAAACATTTGGCCTGCGCCTCAGCTACCGTCTCTTTCATTTTCTCCAAATCTAATTCTGAAAGGAAGCCCCATCATGGCATTAACGCAACTCAATCTCGGCAGTGAACTCGGCCTCGAGGTCTTGCACCAACGCTGGTACGCCCTGGTCTTGTATCAGCTGGACACCGCGCCCACAGACTTCATGGAATTACGACGCACAGTGCGGGGCATCTCCACCTTCAATCTCTTGCTACGTCTGAAAACCCTCACGGACTGGGGACTCATCACCACCATTCCCGAAGATGATTACAGCTACCGCCTCACCGCCAGCGGCGTCATGTTTCACAACATTTTGACCTCACTGGAAGATTGGGGCAATCAGCAATTGGTTCACGAACTCTCAAATTAAAACAAAAGGCCCCAGGGTACACGTGCCCCGGGGTCTTTGTGATACTGCGCTATTTAGTCGTTGTCGTCAGTCTTATTCCAAGTCTTTTCCAACTCAGCCACGATTTCCGCGTGCTTAGCTTCCGTAATTTTCACTTTCTTCAGGAAAATCACAGTCCCAATCAGCACCGTAATGGCCGGTGCAACAACCATGATCATTTTAAACGTCATCACGTTACTATCCGTGATATCAGCGACTTTGGCGTTCCCCGCCATGCCAGCTAACACCGCCGTCATCCCGGTAATTCCCGTGACGATGGCGCCAGCACATTTATCAATCAGCGGCCGAACGGACAAGACCAACGATTCATCACGGTGTCCCAGCTTCAACTGCCCATACTCCACGATATCCGTGAAGGTCATCAAGACGACCAGGAAGATCAGTGGTTGTGGCAAATTGAACAACGCCCCGGCAGCAATCACGAGCCAAACATTTTTGTCCGCAAAGGCAAAGAGACTCAGCGCCACCAACAAGATGACGATACAGGACACGAACACGTTGCGACGTTTGAATTTCTTCGCCAATGCCGGGAACATGGAAACGGCCAGAAAGCCGATCACCATGTTGGCCATCCCCAGAATAGAGAACATGGCCGCGTGACCCAACACGTACGTGAAGTAATACAGCATCAGCGAGTTGGTCAGGTAGGCGCCCATGCCGTAAAGCAGGTAGGCACAGGATAACCACATGAGTTGGTCGTTGTGGACCAAGACGCCCAGCACCTGTTTAAACCCGGTCTCTTCTTTATTTTCCCGCAATGGCGAATCCACTTCGCGGGTCCCTACGCCGATAGAAAGCGCTCCCAAAATTGCAATGATTGCAGCAATCGCGGCGTAAATGAACCAGCCCCGCGAATCCCCGGTCCCACCGGTATTGGTGTTGGAGAAGAATAGAATGACGGGGATGATGGTCACCGTCACAATCGTTCCGCCCAACGTAGACCCAATCCGGGCAAAAGTTGCGGTCTTTTCCCGTTCCAGCGAATCAAACGACAGCGCTGGCAACATTGACCACAGCCCAATATCCTTAAACGAAAAGAAAATATCCATCACGATGTAAATAAACGTGAACACAAACAAGTATAGGAACGGCCGGGCCGTTAGTCCCCATAGATTACTAAATAAGAGCATCATACAGATTCCGGAGATCAGCGTCCCAATGATGACCCACGGCTTGAACTTCCCCCATTTGGTATTGGTCTTGTCGATCGTATTGCCAATGAAGGGATCAATGAAAAGCTCCGCTATCCGCAGTACGAAAATGATGGTCGTCATGAGTCCAATCATCCGGTTATTTGCCGCGGTATCGCTACCGTTGAATAAATGGTTGGTCACGAACATGATGAAATAGCTGTTCATGACTTGGTTAAAGAGGTCGTGGCCAAACGCCCCAAAGGCGTAGGTCGTCCGCGTTAAGACTTTATTTTGATTGCCGTGTTGTTCTAGTTCCATGCTTTCATCCTCGATTCTGTCAGATTCCTAGACACGTCGGTACGCGGGCAAGCTGGCCAAGGTAACGGGTAGGTCGACTGTTGCCGGGCCAGTAATCGTCTTGGCCGCTTCATCGGTCACAGATTGCCACTGGCCTTCAGGGAAGTAGACGGCCTTGGTTGTGGCATGCGGCGTAATGACGGGCGCAACCAAAATAGATGGCCCCAGCTTGAACTGCGTCTTCAAATAATCTTGCGGCGTTTCCGGATGGTCATAGGCCATGGATTGGACAATGGGTTCCCCGGTTTTCGCCGCATTTTCGGCTAACTTAATAATCGTCGGTGCAAACCGTTGATGCAGGTCCGCGGCCTCCCGACAGAGATCGAGGTGCTCTTGGTCAAGCACCCGCCACGGCGCCAGGGAGAACTGCATCATGGGCATCAACGCGGAACATTGCGCCGAGCGGACAATCAGCTCTTGGTCGAAATGATCTAGTTTGACGAGACTGCGAATCTCCCCACCGCCAATCATGTCTGGACAGCTGAAGTAGTATCCCATTAGTCCCTGAATAATCGTATCTGGAATCAATTCGGACAGGCCATCGGTACCCCATTCAAATCGCTTGTCTTGGAGCCGGTTAACCAGCGGTGCCCCTTGATTTTTATACATCGCCCGAAATTCATTGTAGGCAAACTCCTGGCCAAAGTGGCCCCACAATTCCGTTTGTTGTTCGGGAGCCAGTTCCATTTGCGACACGTCATCGGCTTGGTAGAAATGCGGATCACCAGCATCTAATTTGAACCCGTCCACACCGGTCGTGGCTTGCAGGTCCTGAAGTGTTTCCTTGAACCATTGGTAGGTCGCTGGATTGCTCAAATCCAAAATGGCACTGAACCCATTCCACCACTCCCGCACGACGGGCTTGCCATCGGGGCGCATCAACAGCATGCCCTTCGCCAATAGATCCCGGTACTCCTGCGAATCCGGACTGACGAACGGGCACGCCCACACCATTACTTTGAACCCTAACTTATGTAACTCCTGAATCATTGCTGGCGCATCTGGGAATTTCCGCGCGGAGAACTCCCAGCGGCCGTAGTAATCGGCCCACAGGTCATCGATCATAATGATGCCGGCCGGAAAATCATGTTCAATAATATTGTGTGCATAGGCCAATACGTCGGCTTGATTTTGTTGATAAAGCAGCTCCATCCAGGTATTCCACTGCGGTAACTCAAAAAAGTCTGCGGGTGGCATACTCCCCAATTCAAAGGTATGTTGGGCCAACCACTGTTGCGCGCCCCTGAGGCCTTCAGCGCCAGCCACCAGACGAATCTGGTCACGGGCAATAACGCTGAGGCGATCATCAGCCACCGTCAGAGAAAACGGCGATTGGCTGGTAATGACGCGACCTTTTGAGGAAATAAAGGCCGGTGCGACCTGGTTCCCATTCACCAGATGGATGAGATCTAACGTATAGGCACTCCCCTGAGTCAGCGGATACTGCGACCCATCCGCAATACTACCGCCATACCAGTCCTCGCCGGATAGAATCTCAATTTGAAGTGGTTGCTTTAGGTTGGTCGTTAATTCGTTGACAGTAATCATCACAAAATTCCTTTCCAAATCCGAATTTGAAACCCAACTTCCGTCAACATCATATCGAACTCTAATTGAAATTGGTAGCAAAATGAATCGCTTTCATATCACCCACTAAGCTATTAGCCTAAACAAATAGTTAAATCACTTGCTTTACCGGCTTAAAGCGAACGCTATGTATTGATTTGGTATGCTTTCTGTATCATTTTCATTAACCCTACTGACTTTGAAAACAGACTCGGTTATGATGAAAATGTACCTGAAAAGAGAAAAACTAGTCGACCCGTTCATTTTGAAAGGTGGAATTTTCATGAAAGTACGTCAACATTCCTGGACCCGTAAAGCCGCTGGGTTACTTTCCCTGGCCGTTGTCACTTTGCCCCTCGTCACCACAACCGTCCAAGCTAATGCCGCAACAGATGACCTTACGCCGAAAGCCGCACCATACGGCTATTTCGTTGATACTTATCAAGCCAATGTCGCTAAAAATACCTCGCCGCAGACCAATCCGGTGGTCGGTGAAATGGCTGAGTTCTCTACATATTGGGCCGATGGCAAGAAGCTAAATGCCCCGCTACTCGACCAAAACGTTGCCAAGGCCGCTACGATTACCCAGCAACGCAGTGACAGCGAGGCTGAACGTTCCTACCTAACGGACCGGCGTGACCTCCGCTACAACCTGATCTCAGGCCTGGGGCCATACGCCAACGCCTTCATTCAAAATGCGGATGCCAAGACTGATTTCACCTCAATGCTTAGCACGCCGCTTCCCGCCAATGCACCTTACAGTAAGGTTGACTGGGCCACCACCTCTTCTAAGCTGGGCCCCTTAGTACAATTGGTGAACACCACCGCTCGTTCACCGTTCTCTGGCACCGGGGTGGTCAAGCACGTCGTTAAATACGAACGGCCTTACCGCCAAAGCAAAGACGTCAAGGTCGTTCCTGCCCTAGCCAACGTGATGGCTCACGCCAAGCCGGACGACTACGACTTCCCTAGTGGTCACACGACCGCGGCCTTTGAGACCGGCTTAACGCTGGCTTATGCTGTCCCAGAACGCTTCCAAGAACTGATCACCCGTTCTTCTGAAGTGGGTTACGACCGGGTATTAGCTGGACGGCACTCACCACTAGCTGTCATGGGTGGCCGGATGGTCGGTACCGCTATGACGGCCGCAACTCTCAGCGATAGCAATAACCAAGACTTGATGAAGCAGGCCTACCAAGTCGCCCACAGTGACGCCCTGTTGAAGAGTCCCCTTTCTAAAGCAACGGATGACTTTGGCGACTACCAAACCAATCGTGACGCCTACCGTTTCCGGATGACTTACGGCTTCAACCAAACCGGCAATACCACCGAAGCCATGCGGGTACCAAAGGGCGCTGAGGTTCTGTTGGCAACCCGTTTGCCTTACCTGTCAGCCACGCAACGCCGCGACGTACTTTACACGACGGGGATGCCTTCTGGTTACCCAGTCATGGACGATGCCGAAGGGTGGGGTCGCTTAGACCTCTTCTCCGCCGCTAACGGTTATGGCGCCTTGAACGATAACGTGACGGTTACTATGAATGCTAAACAAGGTGGCTTCAATGCCAAAGATAACTGGCGCAACAACTTGGCCGGTAAGGGACGCCTGACCAAGGCCGGCTCTGGCCAACTAACACTTAGCGGCCACAATGCCTTCACCGGCGGCACGACCGTCAAAGCCGGGACACTTCAACTAACCACGACCAACGCTGCGGGCAAGGGTAACGTTAGCCTGACTGGTGGTACCCTGCAACTCAGCACCGCCAAGGCCACGGTTACTGGCAATTACCAACAAAAGCACGGTAAATTGAAGTTGGCGCGCAACGCCCACTTAACCATTAAGAAAACGGCTAAGCTTGGGGGAACGCTGACCCTAACCAAGGGGGCCTTGAAGAACGGCACGAAACTGCTGACATTCCACAACCACAAGGGCAAGTTCAGCCACGTTTCCGGACTGCCTAAGGGCTGGCACCTCAGCTACACCCAACATGCCGTGAAGCTTGTTAAATAATCTTGCGTGATCCAAAAGGACCGCAACTACCGGCACTCGCCAATAGTTGTGGTCCTTTTACTTATGCTTTAAATTGAATCCGCACATAATCGCGGTAAATAGGCAGACTGTCCATCAATTCCTGATGGGTCCCGTGACCGCTAACGTGGCCGTCCTCAATGAAGTAGATGGCATCAGCATCCACGATTGTGCTAAGCCGATGCGCAATAATCAGCGTCGTACGCCCCTTCATCAACTCACTTAAGGCCTGTTGGACCATCGCTTCTGATTCGGAATCCAAGCTAGCAGTTGCCTCGTCCAGTAACAAGATCTTAGGATCACGCAGAAAGGCCCGGGCAATGGCCAATCGTTGGCGTTGTCCCCCGCTGACCTTGACGCCGCGTTCACCGACTTGCGTATCGAGTCCCGCCGTCATGTTGCGGACAAACTCATCGGCAGAAGCCAACTTCAACACGTGCCACAGCTCATCGTCGCTGTAAGACTGGTCGGACCCGTATGTCAGATTATGGCGAATCGTACCCGCCATAATGGCGGAATCCTGGCTAACGTAACCGATCTGTGACCGCCAATCGTTGAGGTTAAAGTGCGTGACGTCCTCGCCACCAATCGTGACCTGACCGCGCTGTGGCTGATAGTACCGCTCAATCATGCCAAAGATGGTCGATTTTCCACCGCCAGATGGTCCGGCAAACGCCACGACCGTATTGGGCTCGGCCTCGAAATTCACATCATGCAAAACTGGCTGACCATCGTCTTCATAGGCGAAGTCTACGTGTTGCATGGCCAAAGTTTGGTTGGTCACGGATTGCGCCGGACCCACTGCTAGTTGCTCCTCCGGTTCGGCCAGGAGGTCACGAACCCGTTCGGTTGACCCATTGGCCTTCGAGAGGTCCGTAAAGAAGCGTGCCAACGTTCCGGCCGGCCCAATGATTTGGAACAGATACATTAGGAAGGAAAACATCGTCCCCATCGACATGGTCCCGGCGGATACCCGCATTGCGGCGTAAGCCAAGACACCCACGAAGACCGCTAACATGGCCGCCGTCATGGCGGGACCCGCGATAGCATCGTAAATGGCTTCTTTCAGCCCAATGCGGTAGAGATCATTGATCTGACGGGTACCATTCGCCGTTTCATACGTTTCCGCGTTAGAGGATTTGACCAACCGAATCTCACTAAGCGTCTCGTCGGTGGCCCCACTAAAGGTCGCCATGGCGTCTTGCCGCTGATGACCGATTTTACCGGACTGCCGCATGATGGGAAACATGACGGCCATCACCACGGGTACCGCCACAAACATAATAGTGGTCATTCGCCAATCCATCAGGAGCATGATAACCAGCGCCCCGACCAGTTGCAGGAGCGAGGTCACCATCTGTGGAAATGAATTGGCCAGCAGATTCTTGATCTGCATGGTATCGTTGACCAATCGCGAAGTCATCTCGCCGACCTTAACATTATCAAAGTAGCTGACCCGTAGACGGACTAACTTTTGCCACAAGGTCTCCCGCAACCGGGCCACCACGTTTTCGCCAAAGAACCCCAATAACGCACCCGAAATGGCACTAATGCCGGCGCTCACAATGAAGAGCGCAATCACCGCAATCAGTAACGGTCGATTCATGGCGTGGCCCAAGCCGTTGATTAAAGTCTGGGCCAGCTTCGGGACCGCCAACTGAGCGCCGGTCGCCACAATACCGAGAATCAGGCCGACCCACAACTGCCAGTACTTGGGCTGCGTTTGGCGGATCAGTCGTAAAAATGCTTTGCTATCGAACTTGCCAGTTGGCCGTTGTCGGGCGGTCGCTGGTGCTGCTACGCGTTGTGCCATCTCTCTTTGCCTCCAGCTTATCTGTTCCTAAAATCGTGGCCAACCGCCCATGGGACCGCGGCCGCGCATCCCAAAGTGTGGGTGGCCATGCCCCATCATCTCGTGCCAATCTAAGTCATCAACGTGGTGATTAAACTTCGTCAACAAGTCGGCCAATTGCGTCTGTTCTGCATCAGTCAAGCCAGCGAATAATTTTGTGGACCAGTCATCCATGCGCTCATCATATTGATCAAACATCTCACGCCCCTGTGCACTGAGCTTGACGATGACCGCGCGCTTATCCGTTTCACTGGGGACACGCTCTACCAGCTCCGCATCGACCAGCTTGGTGATCAACGCACTCACAGAACTGGGGCGAATATCCAAGATTTCTGCGATTTCAGCATTGGTCAACCCGTTAGTCGATTGGCTAAGGACCTGGAGTAAACCCATTTGTCCGCGGCCACCAGGGCCACCGTGACCCCCTAACCCCGGTTGATGACCCACCGTCATCATGAGCGCCCGATTCTGTAGTAACTTACCAAAGATTTTCATTAAATCCCGACTTTTTTCCGTCATGGCAAATAGCCTCCTCATTTCTTAATGGCATTATCTTAGCATGATAGTTAGCTTTTGTAAACTAAAACTAACTAATTACTAACTATAAAATGTCTAATCCGCATTCTACCGGATATTTAGGCCATTAAAAAAGCGAGTTTTCGCAAACCCGCTGAGTCTCTCATTTTAGTTGAAGCCGCCACCAATAACCGTGTAGGCCGCTGTTTTCCCAATCTTGTACAGGCTTGCAAAACCAGTATCGTCTCCTAAGCTATTGTCCGTATAGGTGTACGGTGTGTGCAAGTTAGTCAAGCTGACCCGGTACTGCCGGGCACCAGACTTCGCTACCCGACTGCTGGCTTGGCCTTGGTATACAACAGGACGCGACTCCCCTTGACCGTGGCCTTGGTAATCTTCACGCTCTTGGTCGGTCGCTGATCAAACGCATACGTCCACTGATAGTTTTCATATCCGGTAACCGTATGTGGATGGTTGGGATAGTATTCCAGATAACCGTCCGACGTGATTCTAACTTGATTACTGGTAATCTTAGGCACCTGGCTCAGAGCTTTCAGACCGCCACTCAACAATTGGCCGCCCCCATATGGTAGCGCGTAGACCGGTCGTTTGATTTTAGTCGCCTGAGTCGTCTTGATCTTCAAAACCAACGTCCCCTGGCCGACAGTTTTCATCTTTTTCAGAACTGCTTGCTTCAAACCGTAGCGCACGTCAGCGGTTGTGGCGCTACCCGTCTTCACCAAATACTTGCCCTGCTTAGTGGCACTAATGATCGTCCCCTTAGGCAAGGTCACCTTGCGCTGGACCGTTGCTCCCCCCTTGGCACGGTATGCTTCCAGCTTTGCAGGCGTTTTGGCCTTGAGCCGATAGTAGGTGTTTTTAAACGCCCCCTGTTGGGCTTCGTCACTATGCAACCAGGCACTACTAGAAATAGGTGTCGGATCTGCTGACTCCGTGGCAGCTTGTGCGGTAATGTTCCCACCAATACCAGCCAACACGCCAAGCGTCAATAATGCTGCAACTTGTTTTTTCATCGTTTTCTCCCCGAAATTTGACTTGAGAGGAGTATAGCATGGCGGCTACCCAAAAGATAGCAAAATCGGATCGACCCCATTAGCAGATCGATCCGCAAGAGATTTTCAGTTAAATTAGTTGTTGTCCGCATCCATCGCCTTAGCGACCGCAAAGTAAGTGCCCTCCGGATCAGGAAAACTAAAGGTCGGTTGGCCTTGGCTTTCATCAATAGGCGTTGCGGCGGCGATTTTGGCGTGCAACGCTTCGAAGTGGTCGCTAAACAATAGCAGCGACGGGACATTATCCGCGACTTCCGGCGACACCTGTTGAATAAAGGCGCGGGAGAAAAACGATAGCTCTGTTCCCGCATCCAGAGCCAAGACCACGTTGCGTGAGCCATCCGGCAACGGTGTCGTCGCGACTACTGGGAGGTCAAAAGTTTCCTGCCAAAATTTCACAACCAAATCGACGTCTCGCACGTACAGCATGATTCGCGTTTTTTGCATCATTGTCGTCCTTCCACTTGCCCTTCTGGTA
This sequence comes from Levilactobacillus brevis, assembly GCA_003666485.1. Classification (GTDB taxonomy): domain Bacteria; phylum Bacillota; class Bacilli; order Lactobacillales; family Lactobacillaceae; genus Levilactobacillus; species Levilactobacillus yiduensis. The sequence continues at coordinate 1,062,361 of CP032931.1, read as the reverse complement.
ACAAATTCACCAACTCCTCAGATTTTCCTAGCTATTCACTGAGAAAACAGGTACACTTAGTCATGCGGGTTTGCGCCTGCCCAGTTGCTCTGTACATTCCAGATGCAACCTATGGATCAACTGGTGCCCTCATCTCGGATTGATGAGGGCTTTTTGCTTGTCTAAAATTAGCGCTGTTCTGCCCAAGGCGAGCAGCTTAGCATCCACGTGATGCCGTATTGATCCACGATCGTCCCCATTTTGTTCCCCCAAAATTGCTGGGTGTACGGCATCTTCACGGTCACCTTGCCGGAAGCCATCAACTTGGCGTACAGGTCATCCAACGCCTGGACCGCAGTGGCGTCGGCGCTATTGATATCCAACATCACCGACACCTGATTGGACGGCTGCGTTTGCCCGCCAAATGCATCAGAAAAACTGAAGTTCAACCCTAAAATCTTAAAACCACCGTACATCGTGATGTCGGCCAGGTCAACGCCGGCTGGCACCCCAAAAATTTCAGCTTGTTTCCGATCAGGACTGAGACGGTACACATCGGTTGCCCCGAAAACTTCTTGGTAATAAGCAACCGCCGTTTTGGCATCAGCAAAGGAAAAGTAAGGCGTCGTCCGCGCATCCATTTCAAACAGCTCCTCTTCATTTTGTTAACCTCATTAAACAGGCTTACCGGCCCCCTGTCAAGCCAGGCGACCGGTTGACATCCCCGGGGACTTCCGCCACACTTAGTGTGAGAGTCTCACTAAAGGAGGAAACAATGTGACTTGGTTACTGGTCGTCATTGCCGGCTTTCTGGGCGGCTTGGTGCAGGGGCTGACGGGGTTCGGCGCTGTTATCATTATGATGATATTTTTACCCAACATTTTACCCATCGACCAAAGCGCAGGGGTCGCGGGGCTCATGATGCTGGGTAGCGTGCTCACCCTGGTGTACCGCAACCGCCACGAGATTCGGCTGAAACGCATCATCATCCCCTTTCTGATCTACGCCAGCGTGGCCAGTTGGTCCGTGCACCTGGGCCACGTGTTGGACGTTCACCTGTTGCGGATGATGCTAGGCGGGCTATTGGTGGCGTTGTCATTATATTTTTCATTTAATAAAAATTCGGGAAACACCGCCTATCCCTGGTACGTGGCCGGTGCCTTCATGATCATCTCTGGCTTCTTCAATGGCCTCTTCGGGATTGGCGGCCCCCTCATGGCGCTGTACTTTCTGTCGAAGGCCCGCTCGTTGCCACAATACCTGGCCGACCTGCAGACGTTCTTCTTGATTGACACCTTTTACATCACCACGCTGCGGGTCGCCAGCGGCATCGTGACCATGCACTTGGTTCCTTTCATCATCATTGGCATGCTGGGCGCCGTCACCGGGACCACCATCGCGGCCCACCTGTTGACCCGCCTCAACGTCGCCACGATGAAGCGCGTAATCTATGTCTTCATCGGCCTCAGTGGTCTTTATTATTTATTCATTTAAAAAAGACGCAGCCGGCGATGGTTGCGTCTTTACTTGTTCATTTCTCAGGCACTTCTCCCAACCCATCAGCCTTCCGCAATTGTCGCGCCAGCAACCAGCACACGAACACCATCACGGTCGACAACAGATAGCTGAACTTAATGCCGACCAGTTGGCTGTTCATCGACCAGTGGATGTGACTGGTACTGGTCAGACTGATGATGGCCACCAGCAGGGCCGTTCCAAATGAGGCCGCCACCTGCCGTAGCGTGTTGTAAACGGCCACACCATCGGGAATCATGGCCAGCGGTAGCATCGACCACGCGTGGGTTTGGATGGGAATCAACACCAGTACCAGCCCCAACTGACGAATCGTTTGGCCGGCGACCACGTAGGCCATCGACGAGTGACTGCCCGTGGCGCTCAGCAATAACGACCCACTCATATCAATCGTCAGACCGACCATGACCATCCGCCGGAAATTATATTTATCATAAAAGCGGCCACTCAGCGGCGAAATGATGGCCGTGCAGACCGAGCCTGGTAGTAGCGTCAGCCCTGACACAAAGGCACTCTGGTGGAACACATTTTGGACCAGCACCGGAATGATGATGGCGTTGCCGTACATCGTCACCATTAACAACATGTTGATAATCAGCGGCAAATTGAACTGCCGGTAACGAAAGACGTGGAGGTTCAGCAGCGGTTGCGGCTTGGTCCATTGGCATTTCACAAATAGCCCCAGCAAGATTGCCCCAGCCACCAACGGGACGACCCCCTTGAGTGACCAAAACGCCGTCTCACCAACGTTGGAAAAGCTGTACAGCGCCAGCGTTAAGCCCACACCGGACAGGAGTAACCCCGTTCGGTCCAGTCGCTGTTTGTTCAACTCACCCACATTTTTCAAGAATTTCGGTGCTAACGCCACGTCCACCAACATCAGTGGCAGCGTCAAACCGAATAAGTATGGCCAACTCAGATGCGTCAAAATACCCCCGGCCACGGTGGGTCCCAGGACCGGCGCCAGGTTCAACGCCAACCCGACGATGCCCATGGCGGCGCCTCGTTCGCTGGGCTTCGTGGAGGTCATGACCACGACATTGACTAACGGAATAATGATACCGGCACCCAACGCCTGGATCATCCGGCCAATGATGAGAATCGGGTAATAGGCCGCGGTGGCCCCAATCACGGACCCCACGATAAAAATCAGCGACGCCGTCAAATACAGTTGACGCGTCGTGTAGCGTTTGATCAGATACGCCGTGGTCGGAATCATCAAGGCGTTGATCAATAAGTAACCATTGTTGAGCCACTGTCCCTGGGCGGTCGTGATGTGAAACGCCCGCATGATGGCGGGTAAGGCGGTGGACATCAGCGTCTGGTTCAAGACGCTCAGGAACGCACCGACCATGATCAAGCTAAAGGAGAAGCGGTTCTTATGCATATGTAGGTAAACGACCTTCCAGAATTGAGAATTGTAAAAGCGTGCTCTATTCAGCATACTAACGATGTTTGGGCTTGTCAATGAGAGACGTAACTGCTGGTTAAATGTTGTTTGCACTGAATCAATTCGTTCAACCATCCGTTTTAGTTGAAGGCTATCACCCCGCATGACAACGCGAAAAGCGGCCACCAAGTTCCGGTGACCGCCACATGCTGTTCAGTTAATCAAGTCAAACTTAATTCGGAATCGTCTCAACCCACTTCTTCAGCAGGACCACGTTGATTACGGCTTCAATTGCGGCAATCACCAGGATACCCACAATGTTCAGGGTAAACTGCATTTGCCCGCCGGCACTCATCATACCACTCAAGTTATTGAACTCGTGGAGAATGAAGGCCGCCACCCGGACGACCAGGTAAATGACGATGATGTACAGCACCGTGTCAACGGCCCGCCGGCTGACATTTGGCAGGAAGTTGTTCGTGGCACTGACGACCAGATGAACCAGCGAAATCGTGGTCCAACCGAGGATAACCAGCGCTAGCCCCATCAGTACTAGGCCAACCATGATTGCAAAGGACTCGGCCGTCGAGTAATCTGGCCCCGTCATCCCTCGTAACAGACTTTCCAAGAACTTCACATCAATCGTGCTGGTAATCGCGTAGAGAACGACCTGCACAACGCCGAAGTAGACGTACACAAGAAATGATGATAACAAATTCGTGGTATATAATTTTGTTTCGCCAATCGGAATTAGCCGGTAAGTGTCCCGGGTATACACGTGTTCGTTGGCCACGGCCATGAAGACAAAGGCCGCAAACAAGGCTGGCCCCGACCAGGCCGCGGTCACGCCGAAGAATTCGCCGCTTTGAATCCCCCGTGTGGCCACGCTCCACAGCAGCGTCCCGGCAATCACGGCCAGTTCGGCCAAGATAATTTTATTGATGGTCCGAAATCGTTCACGACTCATCACTTGAAAGACTTTGCCAAAACTAGTCATGGCTGACGCCCCCTTCATACAAACTTTCATAATAAGCTTCGATGCCAATGCCAAATTCTTCTCGAATCGCATCACTGGCCTTATGTGCGTAAATCGTTTGGTCCTTGACGATGACCACCTCATCGAGAATTGGCGCAATCTCAGACACGTAATGGTCGGAAATGACCATGGTGGCGTCGGCCGGCTTCCATTTGATAATACTGCTAATAATCTTCTTACGACTCATGGAGTCAATCCCACTAAACGGTTCGTCCAGCAGGTATAGTTGTGTTTGCCGTGCCAGGGTCAAAGCAATGACTACCTTTTCCTTCATCCCCTTGGACAGCGCGCCCAGCTTCAGGCTGGTATCAATCTGCAAGAAAGTAACCAGCTCTTCAAAGCGTTGGCCGTCGAAGTCCGGGTAGACCAGCCGGTAAAAATTGGCGACGCGGTCCACCCGCGTGTTGCTTTTGAATCCCCGGAGCTGTTCCGTAAAGCTGACGTGACTCTTGTGATGGGCCGTGACGCTATCCCCACACACTGCAATGGTCCCGGAACCCTTGGCACTACCGGTAATCAGCCGCATCAAGGTCGTCTTCCCCGCACCGTTTTCACCGAGCAGGCCAATGATTTTGCCTGTTTCCAGCGTTAAATCAATGTCATTTAAAATGGTTTTCAGGTTGTGTTTATAAGTGAGTTGCTTGATTGCTAAGACGTTCGTCATCTTGCTGCCCCCTTTGTGCAATGAATCGTTTCAAACTATCAATAATCTGTTCATCGGTTAGGTTCAACGCATGTAATTGTTCGTAGACCCGCTCCAACTGCTCCATGACCAACTTCTCCTTTAATTGGGTAATTCGTTGTTCTTCCATCGTCACGAAATTCCCCTTTCCCCGTTTGGATTCGAGAATGCCTTCCGTAATCATTTCCCCGAGCGCCCGCTGGACGGTATTCACGTTGACTGTGAGGTCCACCGCTAACTGGCGAACGGCCGGTAACTTATCCCCGGGTTTCAGCTGACCAGTCATCATTTCATGATAAAGATAATTCTTGATTTGATAGTAAATTGGTACCTTATCATCAAATTTCATCTGTCCTGCCTCCCTAGTGTTATATTTTACTAGTACACTATAACATGAATACACAGATCTGACAAGCCAGTTGCCGTAAAATTTATCTTCACAACAGAAAAAACGCGTCCCCGCAACGTTTGCCGACTACACGACAAGCGTTATTGAGACGCGTTTCTTGCGTTCATTTGTTCTGAAATAGTGTTTGATTGGCAACAATTGAACCCCTCATGACACTGTCCCATCCATAAGTTAAGCCAAGTACTGCTTCGTCGCCGCAACGATTTCTTGCAGGCCTTTCTTAGCATCGGAGAAGAACATCTGCGTGTTGTCCATCGCAAACAGTGGGTTTTGCACACCCGCATACCCGGTACTCATGGAACGCTTGATGACGACGACCGACTTGGATTTATCGACGTCCAAAATCGGCATCCCAGAAATGGCGTTTCCACTTTCTCTGGCCAGCGGGTTCGTGACATCGTTGGCCCCGATGACCAGGGAAACGTCGGTGCTTTCAAACATTGGGTTGGCATCATCCAACTGCTTCATCTGTTCGTAAGGCACGTTGACGTCGGCCAGCAGCACGTTCATGTGCCCCGGCATCCGCCCGGCAACTGGGTGAATCGCGTAGTTGACCACGATACCTTGGTCCGTCAAGACCTTGGCGAGTTCGGCGACTTCATGTTGTGCTTGCGCGGCGGCTAACCCGTAGCCTGGCACGATCATGACGCTGTGGGCATAGGCCAGCTGTAGCCCAATGTCGTCAGCGGACGTTTCCTTCACGTCGACTGGCACATCGTTGGCCGCGGCACCGCTGTCACTGTCACCGGTTCCAAAGCCGCCCGCCAAGATATTGGCCACGGAACGGTTCATGGCATCAGCCATTTGTAAGGTCAAAATGGTTCCGGCGGCCCCGACCAAGGCCCCGGCGATGATCAGGACTTGATTGTTAATGACAAAGCCGGCAAAGGCAACGGCCAACCCAGTGAAGGCGTTTAACAGTGACACGACCACCGGCATGTCGGCCCCACCAATTGGCAAAGTCATCAGCAGACCAAAGACCAGACTCATGGCCAGCGCTAAGGTCACGTACCAAACGTTGGTCGGCAGCCCGATCATCAGGTAGGCTGACACCAAAATCGCCAGCACGACGATGATATTTAACAGGCGCGCCCCCGGAAAACTAATCGGCTTCCCAGAAACGTGACCGGACAGCTTCCCCGTGGCAATCAACGAGCCGGAGAACGTGATGCCCCCAATGATAACGTCCAGCAAGACGGGCAGCGAGAAGGCCACACTGAGCGTGGCCCCGTCGCCCTTCAAGAGGTAATCGAAGATCCCAATCGTGGCAGCGGCCCCGCCACCCACGGCGTTAAAGAGGCTGACCAGTTGGGGCACGTCGGTCATGGGCACCTTGCGCGCCTTGACAACTCCGTAGAGAATCCCCAGCGCCAGGCCCACTAACAGGACGACCCAGCCGATAGGATCGATTTTCCCTTCAACAATAATCGTCACGATGATCGTGATCACGGCCAGAAACATCCCGACCGCAGACAGGCCATTGCCCCGCCGCGCGGTCTTCGGGGACCGCATAAAGTGGACCCCCAGGACGTAGCAGACCGCCGAGACTAAATAAATTAACGAAGAAATTGTTTCTAGCGCACTCATTTCTGCTCAGCCTCCCCCTTCTTCGCGGCCGGTTTCCGGTCAAACATGCCCAACATCCGGTCGGTCACGGTGTAACCACCAGCCACGTTGACAGCGGCAAAGAAGGCCCCGAGAAAGGCCAACACGTAAAACAGCACACTGTTGGCCTCCGCGGCGATAACAAACGCCCCGACGACAACGACTCCGTGAATCGCGTTTGCCCCGGACATCATTGGCGTCTGTAGGGTCGCGGGGATTTTACTCATGACTTCAAACCCCACTAACAGACTTAAGACAAAAATCGCTAAATTCGTAAATAATTCCTGACTCATGGCTAATCAACTCCTTTACTATCAGTTGATTCCGCTGGCTTGGCGGGGTGCCGGTCGGGCAACTTCATGGCTTGCCGGACCCGGCTACTGATAATCTCGCCGTTGGTCGTTGCCAGCAGTTCACCGACCACTTCATCGTCGACATCCAAAACCAATTGGTCATCTTGGATAATGGCGTTGAGGACGGCCTGAACGTTTTTGGCAAACATGTCGGAAGCCGAAGCGGGCAACTGGCTGGCCATATCACCCGCGCCGATGATTTGGGCTTGTTGGGCCGTGGTCACGGTCTTGTCGGGCTGGGAACCGGCCACGTTGCCGCCGAGGTCGCTGGCCGCCAAGTCAATGAACAGCGTACCCGCCTTGGCCGCATCAACGGATTTCTGGGTGACTAACAATGGTGGCCGCCGTCCAGGAACCTGTGCCGTGGTAATGATGACGTCATTTTGCGCAATGAATTCAGCCAACTCGGCCTGTTGCTGGGCGGTTTCCTCCGGGGTCAATGCCCGGGCGTACCCGCCTTCACCAGTTGCCGAAACAGAGGTCGTCAGAAACGTGGCCCCCAACGATTCGACTTCACCGCGAGAAGCAGGCCGGATGTCGTAGCCAGAAACCATCGCGCCTAGCCGTTTGGCCGTTCCGATGGCTTGCAGACCCGCCACCCCGGTCCCTAGAACCAGAACCTTGGTGGGTTTAGCGGTCCCAGCGGCCGTAATCATCATTGGTAAATACCGGGAGAACCGGTCCGCGGCCAACAAGGCGGCCTTGTAGCCGGCCACACTGGCTTGCGAGCTCAGGACATCCATGCTCTGAGCCCGGGAAACGGTTCGCGGCAAGAGTTCAAATGCCAACGCATTAATTTTCTTATCCGCCAATTCCTTCACGTAGTCCAAATCCGTCAGGGGTTGTAACAACCCTAATAGGGTCTGACCAGCCTTCAGTTGGTCGACGACATCCTTACCCGGTTGGCCAATCGTGGCCAAGACGTCGGCCCCTTGAATTGCGGCTTGCCGGTCACAAATCTTAGCACCCGCGGCTTCAAAGACCGCGTCCGGGTAAAACGACCGGTCACCGTCCCCCGTTTCAATCAAGACCTGAAACTCACCTTTTACCAGTTTACGCACGACTTCTGGCGAGAGTGCGACCCGGTTTTCCCCGGGGGCCTCTCGTAAAGCAGCAATCGTTAATGACATGCCACCCATCTCCTTTTGAGAATTAGTTCACAATTTCATCATAGGTCCCCCAAGCGGCTAAAACAAGTCTAGCCGGCATAATTAATCCGTTAGTAAGGTGACCGACCAATGCGGTTAAGTCGCAATCTAGCAATCTTTTAGACCATTTGTCCATTAAAAAAAGATTCTTCAACAGTTTATTGAAGAATCTTTTCTTGACAGCCGAGTTTTAGCTTAACCAGCCGTCCATTTCGAATTTCTTGGCTTGAATGATATCGCCGGCCTGAGTCGCCAGCCTACTAGCCGTTGCACTACCGGGATGCGCCGCCACGGCAGCCCGCAACTGTGCCAGTTGATCGGCAGAAAACAGCCAGGTCAACGCCTGTTCTTGGGCTAAAATCACGTATAAATTCCAGGCAGCGCCGGCTGGTTGCGTAGCCAATAACTGCTGCAGCAGTGCATCGCGGACCCGTTGTCGGCTGGCAGCGGTGGGTTCGTAGATGACGTGGGGCTTTAAGTTATTTTGAAAAATGACCCGTTCCGTGGTCTGCTCAGCCAACGTTTCGGCCCCCAAGCCATCATAGAGGGCATTGACGATATCCCAGCTGGTGACCAACTTCAGTGCGGTCTTGAGGTGGGCATCCTGCGCCAGATCCGACCTGAGGCGAATTTTAAAGGCGTTCAGGTACTGCGGTAGCTGGTCAAAGCGCGCGGCATCGGCAATCGCCATTTGGTCGCCATTCACGGCCAGAATGCCCTGGTCGACCAGGTCCAGCACGGCGGCCAACACCAGGTAGGCCTGCGTGGTGAACCGGGTCCGCAGCATCGGTCGCTTGTCGATGTGTTCAGTCAGTAGTAAAAAATTTTTGGCGGTCGTTAAAGCCAAAATGGTCCCTCCCTTTCCCCGTGTCACGGGTGCTTACGATTAATAAGCATACCACACGGGGTGGCGAAGCCCAACTCTACCCGATCTGCCGCGAGAACTTCTTAAACCCAAATAACTGGTCGATTCGGTCATAATACTCAGCCGGAATCTCAAGGTCCAACGCCTTCAAATTATTTTGCAGTTGAGCTGGCTTGCTGGCACCGGTAATCAGACTGGAGATTCGTGAATCACGTAATCCCCAAGCTAAGGCAAACGTGGCCAGGTCGGTATCTAATTCCTGGGCCATCTTGAGCAGTGCTTCGACCTTGTCCAAATTGGCATCCGTCAACAAGGCCTTGATTTGTCCTTGATACGTGGCCCGTGAGCCTGCCGGAATGGCCTGATCCTTGCGGTATTTCCCGGTCAGCAGGCCTTGGGACAGCGGTGAAAATGGCACGACACCCAGTCCCAACTTTTCACAAACATCCAGCAACTCATGCTCGATGTAGCGGTCAAACATGTTGTATTGCGGCTGAACCACCGTCATCGGGTGCAGGCCGCGTTCTTGAATGATCAGTTGTGCTTCCAGAATTTGGACCGGCCGCCATTCACTCACGCCGTAGTACAAGATCTTGCCTTGATCCACCAAGCCGCTGAGGGTGCTCAACGTTTCTGCCAGGGGTGTTTCAGGGTCAAAGCGGTGACAGAAATACAGGTCCAGGTAGTCCGTCTGCATGTTGGTCAGCGACTGGTCGAGCGATTCCGTGATGTGCTTGCGTGAGAGACCGCGGTCGTTCACGCCGTCACCGGTCGGGAAGAACACCTTGCTGGATAGAACCAATTCCTTGCGGGGCAGCTCTTTCAACGTCTTCCCCAAGAACCGCTCGGCCGCACCACCGCTGTAAGCGTCCGCGCAGTCAAAGAAGTTGATACCCTTCTCGTAGGCCAACTTGATGCTTTGCGCCGCCAGATCCTGCTTGCTAGTGTCGCTAACGTCGGTCATCCAACTGCCCAACGCCAATTCACTGACACGTAATCCTGATTTACCTAACTGCCGATACTTCATGGATGAAGTCCTCCTTTAAATTATGTAACCGTTTTATTTGCTCATGATTTTAGTTTAGCAGTTTTTGGTAGTCGTGGCATGTGATTTATTAAACAAATTTAAAAGTATGGTATTTATCCACATAAAAAGTCGACCCGCAAGTCGACTTTTTTCGTTGCTCATCATTATTCTGAAACTGTGATAGCTGGCAGTCACCCTTAGCTCAGCATGACTTCCATGACCAGGATGGCACCACCGAAGACCAGCACGAAGGCCACCACTGGCCAAACGAACTTGAACCAGTGTGAGTACTTCATGTCCAGCATCTGCAGCGTTGCCATGACCAAACCAGTTGGTGCCAAGAAGAGCATTGCGTATTGCCCGAATTGGTAAGCGGTCACCACGGCGAACCGCGGAATGTCGACCGTATCGGCCAATGGCGCAAAGATTGGCATCGCCAGCACAGCCAATCCTGATGAGGATGGCACGATGAAGCCCAGGACGAAGAAGATCAGCATCATGACAATGATGAAGACCGAACCACTGACGTGTGCGACCAGTGATGAGGAGTATTGCAGGATGGTATCTGAGATCATCCCTTCATTCATAACCAGGTTGATGCCCCGTGCCAACCCAATGATCAGGGAAACCCCGACCAGACTGGCCGCCCCATTCGTGAAGGCATCCACAACGCCCTTTTCACCAATACCGTACTTACCGGTAGCGGTCATGAACATAATGATAATGGCAAATAACAGGAATGAGGAGGCCATGGTTGGGAACCACCAGCCCTGGGACATAACGCCCCACACCATGATTGGGAAGGTAATCACGAACAGAATCAGGATAATTTTTTTACGTAACGTGAAGTCCTGATTGCTGGTGTCGTCAGAGGAGACGGACCACATTTTATCAAAGGAACTCTTATCCTCATAGGTGTAGGAGAATGACGGGGTCGCCTTGACCTTCTTACTGTACCAGTGCAGGTAGAAGAGCACGAAGATTGCGGCAACCACTAAGCCACCGATCCGCCAACTGATCCCCTCGGTAAAGTTGATCCCAGCTGCGTTAGACGCGATAACCACGGAGAACGGGTTAATCGTGGAGAAGGCCGTCCCGACTGAACTGGAGAGGAAGATAGCCCCCACACAGACGATTGAGTCGTAGCCCATCGCAATGAAGATGGGCACCAGAATCGGGTAAAATGCCACGGCTTCTTCTTCGATCCCACAGAGCGTTCCCCCGAGGACCATCAAGATGGACACCATGAAGATCAGCATAAATTCGTGGCCCTTGGTCTTTTTCGTTAAGGCCATCAAGCCGGATTCGAAGGCCCCACTGGCTTTAACCACGCCAATTAGGCCCCCTAATACGAAGATGAACACCATAATATCAACGGCTTCGATGGTTCCCCGCACCATACTACTGGTGATGGCGCCGAGTCCCGCCGGCCGTTGCTTCAACCGGTGATACGTGTTGGGAATCGAGACTTCTTGGGTGATTCCCCCAGACGTAAATTCTTTGATATTGATCTTAACGCCCAGTTTATCCAGTTGTTCCTGGGTGGCGGGCACCTTGACCGTCTTCCCGGAAGGCCGGGAGATCTGGAGTTGTGAGCCGCTATATGATAGCTTAGAATATGAACCGGCCGGAATGATCCAAGTCGCGAAAACGGCGACGATGGTCAGAATGAATAAAATGACGAACGCGCCGGGCATTCTTAATTTGAATTTCTTTTTGGGTTTTGGTTCTACTGATGCATCCATTAAGTTCACCCCTTTAAGTGATTTGACGCTTAGCAAATGAAAAACGTGGTCCAAGAACGGGTGTCACCAACATCACCGCACGATTGGACCACGTTCCGTTAATTTAATTTCTTAGGCCTTGATCAGGGTCCCGACCTTGCCCGCTAAGGCGTCATCGAGGTGATCAAGTGACGTGATCAATGCAGTCCGACCGTTACCGGAAGCGACGAAGCCTAAGCAAGCCTCAATCTTCGGTAGCATACTGCCGGGCGCAAATTGACCTTCATCAATGTAGCGTTGCGCATCTGCGCTGGACAATTCCCGCAGTGCTTGTTGTTCTGGCTTGCCGTAATTGACGTAAACGTCATCAACGGCCGTCAAAATAATCAGTTGGTCTGCGGAAATGTTTGCGGCTAACAAGGCACTGGAGCGGTCCTTGTCAATCACTGCTGGCACGCCTTTGAGACCGTCAGCCGTGTCGACAACGGGCACCCCGCCCCCACCGCCAGCGATGACCAAGTTATCATTTTCAATCAAGTCGTTGATGCTCTTGATTTCAATGATGGCCTTCGGAAGTGGTGATGGGACAACTTGCCGGTAACCACGGCCAGCATCTTCAACGAACGTGTAGCCCTTTTCCGCCACGATTTTATCGGCGTCTTCCTTACTGTAGAAGGACCCAACCGGTTTCGTGGGATGGTCAAAGGCCGGGTCGCTTTCGTCGACTTCTACTTGCGTGACCACGGCCGCAACATCCTTTTGAATGCCTTGGCGGTGCAGTTCGTTGTGCAGGCTTTGTTGTAAATGATAGCCAATGTAGCCTTGGCTCATGGCCCCACATTCAGGGAACGGAAAGGCTGCCGTTTGGCCGTGTTCAGCGGCAAAGTTCATGCCCAAATTGATGGCGCCAACCTGGGGACCGTTGCCGTGGCTGATGACGACCTTGTGACCCGCAGCGACCAGTCCAATCAAGGACTTAGCCGTGTGTTTCACTAAATTCAATTGTTCTTCTGGAGATTTGCCCAAGGCGTTACCGCCCAAAGCAACTACGATTTTAGCCATCTGTACGCCTCCGATTATTCGCCTAAGGTTGCGACCATCACAGCTTTAATGGTGTGCATCCGGTTTTCAGCTTCTTGGAAGACAACTGAAGCATCGCTTTCGAAGACTTCGTCAGTAACTTCCATTTCAGTGATGCCGTACTTGTCAGCGATTTCCTTACCCACGCCGGTTTCAGCATTGTGGAATGAAGGTAAGCAGTGTTCAAAGATTACGTCAGGGTTGCCCGTCTTCTTCATCATTTCGCTATTGATTTGGTATGGTGAGAGTAATTCGATCCGTTCTTTCCAAACTGAATCTGGTTCACCCATGGATACCCAAACGTCGGTGTAGAGCACGTCAGAGCCCTTAACCCCTTCGTCGATGTCATCAGTGATCAAGATGTCAGCGCCTGTCTTAGCCGCAATGGCATTGACCTTGTCGCGCAGTTCCTTGGTTGGCTTCAATTCCTTAGGGCAAACCAGGTGGAAGGTCATCCCCATGATTGCGCCACCGATCATCAAGGCGTTGGCCACGTTGTTCCGGCCATCACCCACATAAGTAAAGTGAATGTCACTGTAGTTCTTCTTCAGAACTTCCTTGGCAGTTAAGAAGTCAGCCAGCACTTGGGTTGGGTGATCTTCATCAGTCAAGCCGTTCCAAACCGGTACCCCGGAGTATTTGGCTAAGGTTTCAACTGTCCGTTGGGAGAACCCACGATATTCAATGCCGTCGAACATGCCGCCCAGTACCCGTGCCGTGTCAGCAGCGGATTCCTTCTTGCCCATTTGCGTACCAGTAGGGCCTAAGTAGGTCACGTGGGCGCCTTGGTCATAGGCACCGACTTCAAAGGCACAGCGCGTCCGCGTGGAACTCTTTTCGAAAATCAATGCAATGTTCTTGCCGACTAATTTTTGTTGTTCCGTCCCAGCGTACTTGGCCTTCTTCAGGTCTTCAGCCAATTGCAGTAAGAAGCCCATTTCCTTTGGGGTGTAGTCCAATAAAGTTAAAAAGCTACGGTTACGAAGATTAAACATTGTAAGTTCCTCCTTTGTTATTTACAATGACTAGTATAGTAAGCGGTTTCATAAAACTTCAAAATGCTTCAAAACTTTGTTAAAACTTTTTCTAAGGAGTAAAATTCATGTTTAAGCAGTCCCGTTTCTTCACGCACGAACGCTACCAAAGAATTGGCTTATCAGCGATTTGTATTGCTTTGGCCTCACAAGTGAATTTTCAAACATATGCACCCGGTTTTATCGTCACCTTGTCCGTTTTTATCTTGCCAGTCATTCTCTACTTCAATCGGGATTTTAACCCCATCTCGCTGACCGTCGCCGTGGCGGTGGCCTCGCCCGTCTTTCGCGGAATTCTGCTGTTCATCAGTCACGATGTCGATTCCCATGACAATGTTATTTATATTTTGGCCGACATGGCCTTTTACTTGTGTTACGGTCTGATTTACTACCTCCTATACTGGCGGCGTGGGCAACGTAGCAACACGACCTTCTTCCTAACCATCGTGCTCTGCGATTACGTGGCCAATCTGCTAGAAGTCAGCCTGCTGACCAGCTTTTCACATTATACGTATCAGCTCTTCCAGATTCTGTTCATCACGGCCCTCATCCGCAGTCTGGTCAGCTGCCTCTTGGCCTTTTTGTACCATTACTTCCAATTAATGCTACGACAAGAAAATCATGAGCAACGCTACTACCATTTCATCTGGGTGGCCTCAGCCGTGAACAGTGAGGTCTACTTCATGCGCAAAAATATCAGCGAGATTGAAAACGTCATGAAGAACGCCTACCTCTTGAACCAAGACCTGCAACAGGAAAACGTGAGCGAGGCGGAACGCGACAAGGCCTTGCAAATTGCCCGCGACGTGCACGAAATCAAGAAGGATTATCAAAACGTGATTCGGGGTCTGGGCGATTACTTCAACGACGACACCGATACGGCCATGCAGCTGGCAGACATCTTGAAGGTCACCACCGACTATATCCGTGAATCCATCAAGCCCAAGTTTCCCAACGTCACGATCGAGGTCCACAACCACGTCGACTTGATGGTGCCCAATCACTACTACTTAGTCTCCATTCTTTCCAATCTGATTTTTAACAGTGTCGACGCCATGGAGGGCCGCCCCAGCGGTGCCGTCATCGTCAGCGTGGTCGATCGCGGCAGTGATATTTTGCTAAATGTTAGTGACAACGCCAGTGGAATGGATGCCGAGACGCTGGCCATGATCTTTCAGCCAGGCTTCACCACCAAGTTCAACGAAAACGGTGACGTCTACCGGGGTATTGGCCTGTCCCACGTCAAGATCATTGCCCAAGAACAGTTCGACGGCGACATTCACGTTGAATCCGAACTGGGGAAGGGCACCACTTTTACCGTCAAACTCAGTAAAAAACGCTTAGAACAGGAGGCAGATGCCTAATGAATTTTTATATTGTCGATGACGACCCGTCGATTCCCATGATTTTACGTCAGATTTTGGAAAAGAACCCCGAGAACACGGTGATTGGCATTGCCCATGACGCCAAGAAGGCCCTGGCCGATATCATGATCATGGATGTCGACATTGTCCTGGCTGATCTCTTGATGCCGGGCATCTCCGGGATTGAATTGATCAAAAAACTCAAGACGCTCAAACCGACGCTGCGGGCTATTATGATCTCACAGGTTAAGGACAGCGATCTGCGGGCCGAGGCCTACGAAGCGGGAATTGAATTTTTCATTGATAAACCAATCAACATCATTGAAGTGAAGACTGTCGTTGAAAAGGTCTCCCAGAGCGTCCAGATGGCAACCAAGCTCAACAATATCCAGTCGCTCGTTGGCGGTGGGGCCGTGGCCACGGCGCCCGTCGTTGACCAGAAGCAACATCAAAAGGAAAAGATCCTGTCGATTCTCCGCTTCCTAGGGATTACGTCTGAAGCGGGGTCCTCAGACATTCTAGCCATCGCGCAGATCATGCTCGACCAGAACCTGAGCTTCCGTGAAATTGACTTCAATGCGGCCTACCACATCGACGACCGGGAAAAGAAAATCATGTTCCAGCGCATTCGCCGGGCCATCAAGACGGGACTGACCAACCTGGCCAATATCAGTCTGGACGGCATGGGGGATGAAATCGTGGTCGAATATGCCAACACCCTATATGAATATAAGAATGTGCGGAGTGAAATGCTCCTGCTGGAAGGCACCCGCACTACTGGCGGCAAGACTTCATTGAAACGTTTCTTTGATGGGTTGGTGCAGGAAGTCTGACGATTGCCCACAGCAATCCAACCCACATCTGGTGGACGGCAGACGGTAAGCGGCCAGTGTTGTTTGGCGTCTCAAGTTTAAACTGGCTAAATTCTCCCATCTCCCGTCATTTTCACGTATACGCCGCCCAAAATTGGGCGTATAATTAAAACCATTAATTAGTTCAGTAGACCAACATTAAAGAAGTGATTATATGCCAATGAAACACGCTCGTCCGAATTCAATCGGTCACTTACTCTTTAAGTACCGAATCATCGTGATGGCCGCTGCCATCGTGGTACTTGGCTTCACCGGGATTTTTAGCGTGCAAGCGCGGCAAAAAAACGCCACGCAGGCCCAAGCAACCACAGCGTCTCCACAGCCAACGACCAGTCGACAGATCACGCGTGAGCAGCGCCACGTCAAGAAGCAGTTGCATACATATCTGAAGCACATCACCGCCGATGGCAACACCAGCGTAAGTTTCTACAATCTCGGCGCCGTGCCCGGTAGTCGCGCCGCCCAGTCACCCGTTGCCCAGAAATTTTACCAACGGGGCAAGCTGGCGGCATCCGCCAATGCCCACACGCCCGAGGTTTCGGCCAGCACCTACAAGCTGTTCATTGCGGCCTACCTCTTTCACCTCAGCCAACAGCACGCTTACACCTGGACGCCGACCAATCAGGATGGCTTTCACCGGATGATCGTGAATAGCGCCAATGATTTCCCTGAGGGCATCCTCGACACCTATGGCTTAAGCGGAATCAATGAATTTCTCGCCAACGAGGGCTTGTATTCACCAACCTTCGTGCCTGGTCAGGAGGCCACCACGACCGCCACGAGTCTGCGCAAGGTGCTGGTCAAATTAGCACGGGCCGAGGCGCCATTTAACAATGCCCACAACCGTTCCTGGCTGTTATCCTTAATGAAACAACAGGTTTATCGTGATGGTATTCCCGCCGGTGCGACTGCCGCAGCCAAGGGAACCGTCGTCGCTGACAAGGTCGGCTGGCTAGCAGACACCAACAACGACGCCGGCATCGTCACCCTGCCCAACGGTCAACGTTACGTCCTGGTCATCATGACCCACGGCGCCGGTCAAAGCGGCTTTAGCGGCTTCCCCCGGATGGGAAGAATCACCAAGCACATTCAAAAATTAGTTTATAATCCAAAGTTAGTGAAGCAACTGAAATAGCATAACGTGAGTCTGGGCTGATGGCCTGGACTCTTTTTGATTCTCACGATTGCCACCACCCCACTTCTATACCCAAAAAAATATATCATCTTGGCATACCGGATTTTTATCGTTGACAATTGTAAACGATGGCGGTATGCTTAACTCATCAGTTAAGGATTACAAATGTAAACAAGAAGGAGATCCGCCTCATGATTAAACTTATTGTTCTAATTGTTGCCATTATTCTCGTTGGTTTCATTGCCTGGTGGTTCTTCGGCAATCACGCGACCGCCGCTGTCGATGCCGCGGTCAGTGACCACACGCAAGACGTGGACGTCGAAGTCAGCGGGGGCTATTCCCCTAGCACGGTGGTCTTAAAGAAGGGCGTACCGGCCACGGTCACCTTTAACCGCAAGGATCCGTCCAGCTGTCTGGAACAAGTCGTCTTCCCCGACTTTGGGATTAACGAATTTCTCCCGCAAAATCAAGCCCACGCAATTGCCATTGACACCAGCAAGTCCGGCGAATTCGATTACGCATGTGGCATGAACATGTTTCACGGCAAAGTCATTATCAAATAATGGAGGTCTCACACATGACAAAACAAACTGCTAATATCACCGTTGATGGCGGCTACCAGCCCGCCACAGTCGTTTTAACCCAAGGCACACCGGCCGAGTTGACCTTCACCCGGGTCAATGATGCTGGGTGTTTGGACCAAGTTCATTCGAAGACATTGTGCTTCAGCCGTGCGCTACCCCTGAACCAGCCGCAAACCGTGACCGTCGATACCAGTCAAGCCGGCGAGTTCCCGTTTAGTTGTGGCATGGACATGTTCTTTGGAAAGGTGGTCGTCAAACCATGAGCATCAAGAATCGGTTCGTCTTCTCGCTTGTCGTCTCCCTACCGATGCTAGTCGAAATGTTTACAAAACCCTTTGGCCTGATGCTACCCGGCGGTGCTTGGACGATGTTCTTGCTGGCAACCGCCGTCATGGCCGTATCTGCCGGGCCATTCATTCAAAGTGCTTGGGCTGCCTTCCGTCACCACCACGCCAACATGGATACGCTGGTCGCCATTGGGACGATCACAGCCTACTTATACAGCTTCTACGCCATGTTAGCGGGTAAGGCTGTCTTCTTTGAAAGTGCCGCCTTCGTGGTCACCTTTATCTTGTTGGGCCAGTATTTCGAAGAGAAAATGAAGCACTCCGCTTCTGGTGCCGTCAGCAAGCTGGTCGACTTACAGGCTAAGGACGCCGAAGTCATGCGCGATGGCCAGTGGACGCAGGTTCCATTGGCCCAAGTCGCCGTTAACGACGTCATTCGCGTTCGTCCCGGCCAAAAGATTGCCGTCGACGGGGTCATCGTTGACGGGTCTTCAACCATTGACGAATCCATGGTGACCGGCGAAAGTATGCCCGTCACCAAGCAAACCGGTGATAAGGTTATCGGCGCCACGATGAACAATACCGGGACCTTTACGTTTAAGGCTAGCAAGGTCGGCAACGATACGTTACTGTCGCAAATCGTCGAAATGGTCAAGAAGGCCCAAACCAGTCACGCGCCCATTCAAAAGACGGTGGACAAGGTCGCTGATATCTTCGTACCGGCCGTACTGATTGCGGCCATTGTCACCTTTACCATTTGGTACGTCTTCCTCGGCGCACCGCTGGTCAGTGCAGTGCTCTTCGCCGTTTCCGTCGTGATCATCGCTTGCCCGTGTGCCTTAGGGATTGCCACCCCCACGGCCTTGATGGTCGGCACTGGTCGTAGTGCCAAGATGGGCATTTTGATCAAGAACGGTGAGGTCCTCGAGGCCGCCAACCGCGTCAAGACGGTGGTCTTTGATAAAACGGGGACCATCACCGCTGGCCATCCCCAAGTGACCGACATCGTGGGTGACCCCCAGCAAGTCTTACAAGTCGCCGCTAACCTCGAAGTCGCTTCTGAACACCCACTGGCCACTGCCATTTTGGACAAGGCCAAGGCGGAGAATATCGCGGTCACCGCGGCCCAGGATTTCCAAGCCATTGAAGGCAAAGGGGTTCAGGCCACGGTCGCTGGTCAGCCTGCCGTCATCGGTAATGATAAATTAATTGCGGATTACAAATTAGACGCCACCTTGAGCGACCAAATGGCGCAGCTCCAAGCCGAAGCTAAGACCGTCGTTCTGGTCGGCGTGGCGGATCAAATCATTGGCTTGATTGCCATCCAAGACGCACCCAAGGCCAGTTCCGCAGCCGCCATTGCAGCCCTTAAGCATCGTGGCTTACGGACCGTCATGTTGACGGGCGATAACCAACGCGTGGCCCAAGCCATTGCGGATGAAGTCGGTATCGACACCGTCATCGCCGACGTGTTGCCCGGCGACAAGGCCGATCACGTCAAGCAGCTCCAAGCCGATGGTCCCGTAGCCTTCGTGGGCGATGGCATCAACGACGCGCCTGCACTGACGACCGCAGATGTGGGTATCGCCATGGGTTCTGGTACAGATATCGCCATTGAATCTGGCGGCATCGTCCTGGTCAAGAATGACCTGATGGACGTGGTTCGTGCGCTGGAGCTCAGTCAAAAGACTTTCAACAGAATCAAGCTCAACCTGTTCTGGGCATTCATTTACAACACGTTGGGCATTCCCGTGGCTGCCGGTATCTTCGTGGTCTTCGGTCTGTCATTAAGTCCCGAACTCGCCGGCCTCGGCATGGCGCTCAGCTCACTGTCCGTGGTGGCCAGTTCGCTCCTGCTGAACAAGTCAAAATTAACATCAACGCCAGCCACCAAGTCAGTGGCTTAGGAGGAAATCACCATGTCAGAAAAATTCTGGAGTAAAAGCACCTGGCTGACCGCACTAGTCGCCGCCATTTACGTGGTCGTGGCTACCGGCGTTGGGGCACTAATCGTGGGTCATTAACTCATACAGCATATCAAAAAGGCCGGGACAGTTGTCTCGACCTTTTTAATATGCTGTTACTTATTTTTGAGACTGGGCTAAAGCCGTTACGATGGCTGGTTCTACTTTTTCCGGCTTGGTGACCGGCGCATAGCGGTCGATCAACTGACCGTCGCGCCCGATGAGAAACTTGGTGAAGTTCCACTTGATGCGGCCATGACCCGCGGTTTCTTTAAGGTAGGTAAACAGTGGATCTTCATCCTCCCCATTGACTGCAACACGTTGCGTCATTGGGAAGGTCACGCCGTAATGCATTTGGCAAAAATCATTGACCTCTTCATCCGTCGCCAATTCTTGGTGGAACTGATTGGACGGCAGGCCCAAGACCTCGAAGCCTTGGTCATGATATTTTTTATAAAGGGCTTCAATCCCTTCCAGTTGCGGCGCCAGGCCACACTTGCTGGCGGTATTGACGATCAACAAGACCTTGCCTTGATAATCCTTGAAGTCGATGGCTTGCCCGCTCATTTCCGTTTCCGTAAAATCGTAAATCGTTGCCATAAAACCGCATCCCTTCTGGTTAACTGCTTGTACTGATTCACTTTGTATTAGTTGTATACAAGTTAATCATACACCAGTCAGGTCACGAATGCCTTTAATTTGCCGCAGCCTTATTTTTGGTAAATTGCGCGCAGGCTCTTGAGATCCGCCGCTGACAATTGCGTCTTGCCCTGGTCGATGGGCGTCATGACCGAGGATTTGTCCGAGCTATGATCCAGCCCTAATGCATGTCCCAGCTCATGAACAGCCACGGACCGTTTAAAGGCCTGCGGATAGGTGGCATTCAGCTCGGCCGTCGCGGTGTTAGTGGTCAGGATGCCCCGCCAACTGATACGCTGGGTGATCTGCGGCCCGCCGTGACCATACTCGATGGTCGCCTGGTCTTTGGGCTCGCGCTTGTGATAAATGCCAAACGTCACCCGATTCGTCTCCGAGGTACCCGCACCGGCAACCAGCTGAACGATACCGGTCTGATTGTAGACGTCGACGGCATACGTAAAGGCTTGCCGAGCCTTCGCTGGCGTGTTCTTGGCAAAGTGGTAATAGTATTTTTTCTGTAATAACAGCCTCTGCATGGCCTCTTCCACCGGCGTATCATCCGCCCCGGTCTTGGTAGTGGCATCCTTCAGATTACGCAAAATGTACCCACTTGACTGGTAATTACCAGCCGCCTGACTTGCAGCCGTTTCCGAGCGACCAGTGACCGTCGCCCAAATGGCGGCCCGATAATACTGAAACTGCGTCGACAAGGGCTGCCAATTGACCCAAATAAAAACGGCGATGCCCAAAACCATGGCAAGTAACAAGCGTCTGACAATTTTCACAGCGTGACCTTCCCTTCAACTCGCTTAGCCTGAATTCTGTTCTAATTAAGTTGATTTTAGGCTATCTAGTTGTGGGCCGCAACTACTTTGTCCCAGCAAATTGATATCGTGCTCAGCGGATCAAAAAGCCCGCCGATTAGCGGGTTTTATTGATTTATTTGTAGAAATAATGGCCGTAATGTGCCTTTTTCGCTCGCCAAATTTGGCCATCATTATTTTGATAGTAGATGTAAAATTTAGCTCGATATTTTTTATGTTTGCGCGTCGTTTTGTGCAGACTGAACTTGTAGTAATTCACGAGTTTGCCGTGACTATACAGCGTTTCATGCCCCTTGACGTAGTAAATGGGACTCCCCTTCTTGTGGCGGTAATGCATATGCTTATTAATTGTCGGATCAATACCGCTAAAACTGAGTTCATTCGCCTTGCCAACGAAAGTCGGGTAATAGTTCAACAGTTGATTCTTCTTCCCATCGACCCACTTCCCCCGCAAAATCTTCGGTGTGCCCTGATGCCAGGTCGCTGCTTTGGCCGATGGCGTGGTCACCCCACCAATTGTCAAACCGGCCGCAACTGCCACCGTCACAACGCCTGCGCTCACTATCTTCATGCAAACCTCTCCTCATTTAGATGGATTAACACTAACAGGATTAATCATACACCCAACGTAAGAATCTGTCGTCAAACATCCACCGCGACTTCACCGCACACTATGCACCGCATCTTGCCGCAAGGTCTTCAGGTCCTGGTCACTCACAACCAGTTTTACCTCGCCCGTGTACCACCGCCGTGGCGTGGTCGCTGTTCGAACGGCTTACAAATTTCATTGTAAAACGGGCGTGAGACAGCTATTCGCTGAACCCACGCCCGTAACGTTTTCTATTCTGAAATTTCACTGGTGGCACGCACTTGACGCACGATCAACCCCACAAAGCTCAGTAACATGCCGCCACACAAGCCCAACATGTACCACGGCAGTGTTTCAACCGCACCATTGTGCAACCAGCTCATGCCATAAGTGAAGGCGCTGACGAGTAAGTAGTATCCCAGGCTAAACCAGCCGCTGGCACTGCCCATCACGTCCTCGTAACCAACCAGTGCCCGGTTCAAAGCGTTGGGCAACGTAACATTTAGCCCAAGAAAGGTCAGGAAAATGGTAACCAACATAGCCCCGGCACTCTGCCCATAAGCCGCAATCACCAGGCTGCCGCTAGCAACCACGCTGAAGATCAGGCCACCTAATGCCACCTGCTCCGGCGTGAACCAATTTAGTAACCAATTGACCAGCACGGCACCTAGCAGACTGGCACCCGCTAGGATCAACCCGAGCCACCCGTAGTGAACGGCTGAATAGCCAAAATGGGTCATGAAGATAAACGGCGCTTCAGCGTAATAACTAAACAATACGCCATTGATGCCACCGATCAACAACCCGTATCCCCAAACAATGCGGTCGCTTAATAACCGACGCACCAAGGGCCACTGCTTGACCGACTGCGTCTGCGCGTCAATTGGTTGTGTTTCTGGTAAACGACTGAGCGCGTACAAGCCGACAGCAACGGCCATCGCAATCAGTGTTCCAAACACGCTGCGATACCCCCAGTAGGTCTGCATGATACCACCAATCAGCGGTCCCAATGCCGGGGCTAGGGCCATCGCGGCACTGGTTTGAGCAAATATTCGAGCTCCAGTCAGGCCGCTGAAACTTTCACGCATGATGGTCTGCGTTACCACGGACCCCGCGCTGGCGCCAAAGGCTTGAACCAAGCGACTACCCAATAGCCAGGTGAAATCCGGGCTCAAAAATAAGCCTAAATTTCCCAGCAAGTACACCCCAATGCCGGCTAACATGGCCGGTCGGCGGCCCCATTTATCGGCCAGTTGGCCCCAAATGAGTACCCCAATGGCAAAGGCGATAAAGTAACTGCTCATGGTTAACTGTGCCCGGTTGGCACTCACACGTAAGACGTGTTGCAGTTGTGGCAAGACCGGGGTAAAAATTGATTCGCTGATCTGGGGAAACCCCACCAGCACAATGATCAGTCCCAATGACGGGGCCGATTGACGGACGTTTTTCACAAGTTTTCTCCTTTTAAAGTTAATCTAGGGAAAAACGTCCTTGTCCGTTTGCGGGGACACACGCCATCAAATTCGTCAGTTCCATGGGTTGTCACCCCTCTCGTTTAAAGTTCTTCCACCATACGGGATTTCGTCCGCGCTGTCAACGTAAAAAAGCCAGGACCGCAGTCCCAGCTCTAGTTTACAAAACAAATTCATGGATGGCATCCGCCACGCCTGACTCAAAATCATGCGGCGTCACGAACTTGGCAACCTGCTTGACCTCGGGAATCCCGTTGGCCACGGAAACCGGCATCCCCACCTTGGTCAACATCCCCAAATCATTGGCATTGTCGCCGATGGCCATGATCTCATCGGCCCCAACGCCCAATTGACGACCGAGGTCTAAGATTGCCGTTCCCTTATCCACGCCAGCGTGGTTCACTTCCATATAGATGCCAGAAGAATAGGTACAGTTGATCTGGTCAAACGCCGCAGTAATCGCATCATACACGGCCCGCCGCACGGTCAAATCTGGATTCATGACGATAACCTTCATGATGCGGTCGTCGACAAACTGGTCAAAGGAGCCAGTCAGCTCGTCAAAGGTCACGCCCCGCGTCTTCAAATAAGCCATGTCGTCCGCGCGCGGCCGGTAAATGTACAGATGATCCAGCGTATAGACGTGGATGTCAACGTCAAACTGCGTCATGATCTCAAAGACTTTCTTTGCCTCGGCAAAGGGCATTTGATTGCTGACGATGACGCGATTTTCCTGGTTCTCAACGACCACACCGCCGTTATAGGACACGACGTATTCATCGGGGCGTTGATACAGGTGTAGCTTCTTCAACAGGTTCTGCACGGTCAAGAAGCTACGTCCGGTGTTGGGGACAAACTTGACCCCGCGGGCCGAAGCCGCCGCAATGGCATCAATGTTAGCCTGAGAAATGCTACCATCCGTTCGCAATAGCGTTTCGTCTAAGTCGCTGGTAATAATCTTGTACAAGCTGATTCGCTCCCTCATTGGTTTAGACTTAGTGTACCATGGTGTAGACCAATTTGAAAAGGGGACACTATTTGTAAACATCATTTCTCTTTGCCGTTTTCACGATCAGGACAACAAACTGCTCATCTTGAATTTCAGCAATAATTCGGTAGCCTCCCACGCGATAGCGCCAAAAAGTTCCCAAATCTCCTACCAACGCTTTCCCCCAGATTCGGGGGTTGGTAGCCCCTTCGATGTGTTTGTCCAACCAATTGACCAACCGCAATTGTACTTGCCGGTCGAGTTTTTGAAAATCTTTATCGGCTTTTTTGGCAAATTTCCAAGTGTAAGATTTCATTTCAACCCTAATCGCTGCATAACTTCTTGGCGTGAAACTGTCTCACCATGACTAGTTTGTAAATTGCTAACCGCATCACGATAATCAGCTTCATCTTCTAGTCGCTCCAAAATTGTTCTACGCATAAAAGTCGTAACCGATTCTCCATAAAAATCTGCTAACGCTTTAACTTCCTGATACTGATCATCCTTAAAGCGTAGTGATGTGACTGTCATTTTAAGGCACCTCCTCAGCAATAATTGTAACACAACGAGGCTTCATGTGTAGCCTCGTTGCTCAACTCTCATTTGAAACTAGTTATACCTTGTGCCTGAAAATTAAGGGAGAATTGGCAATCACTTGGTCAAATACAATTTCTGTAGCTTCGTCCGATCCGTCTTCGTCAGACCTAAGCCCTTTTGCAGGTACTTATCCACGGAGCCGTACTTCTTGTTAATTGCAGAGAAGGCCGCGTTCAAATAAGACTTCTTCACGCTCAACATGTCCGTCATCAGCTTGATGGTTGCGGCGTCAGCGCCCTTGTCTTTCAACTGTTGAATAGCAGCTTTGTTGCTAGCGGCCAGGTACTTGTTGGACAAGAGGTAATCGCTCATGACCGTCTTACGACTCACACCCAGAGCAGACAGTACCAAAGCTGTGCCTACCCCCGTGCGGTCCTTACCAGCTGTACAATGCCAGAGTACCGCTTGGCCCTTCGGATTCTTCAGCAGGATCTTGAACATCTGCTTGTACGCCTTCTTGCCCTGCGTGCTTGTAACCATGGCCTTGTAGCCATTTTCCATGATCTTGACGCCATCCTTACTGGTCATGGAGAACTGTTGGGACACATCCTTGACCACGGGATCAAATTTGTAGGTCACACCAGAAATCTTCACGTCAGGCGCCTTGGCAGCTTCCGCCTTAGACCGCAAGTCAATGTCGGTCCGAACATGGTACACCTGCTTGAGCTTCTTCGCATCGGCCTTGGTCAATTTGTTCAGTGCCGCTGCCCGCAGTAAGACGTGGGCTTTGACGGTCTTCCCCGTCTTGGTCCGGTAGCCACCTAAGTCGCGGACATTATCGGCGCCCTGCAGCTTGATTTGCTTTCCTGCCTGAGTCGTGGTGGCGTGCGTCGCTGCCTGAACCGGAGTAACGATGGTCTGTGCCCCAATCCCCAACGTCATGATGAGTGCGCCCAATGACAGGCCTAAGCGTAATTTTGATTTCAAGATGGATAGCCTCCTAGAATTTTAAGTCTCACCTAGGATAGCAGGCCCTTGTCGCATTTTGATGTGGGTTGTGTAAAACTTTTGTAGACGTTTCACAATTTTACTAATAATTTCCCGCACTATCTCATGGACCACAACGGCTTGCCTCACCAACCATTTTCCCAACAAATCACGACACCCTCACTTTCTATTTGTGATACCATGAACTTAGAATCTACAAGGAGGTCATTTGATGACAGCACGTTTGCAAAACAAGACGGCATTGATTACGGGTGGCGCCGGGGGTATCGGTATCGGCATCGCCAAATGTTACTTACGGGAAGGCGCTCGCGTCATCCTCTCTGACTTACAGGAAAGCGACGGCGAACGGGCCATCGTCCGGGACCACGACAACGCTAGCTTTGTCTCACTAGACGTCACTGATGAAGCCGCTTGGCAAGCCACGATTGGCCACATTGTCGACCAGTTTGGCCAGCTTGATATTCTGGTCAACTGCGCGGGAATCTTGCCTGAAATGAAACCCCTCGACGAGATCACCTTGCCCGAATGGCAACGGGTCATGGATATTAATTTGACGGGTAACTTCTTGGGCATGAAGCACGCCATCAAAGCCATGAAGCAGTCTGGCGGGTCCATCATCGACATTTCTTCCATCGCCGGCATGGTTGCCAGCCCACTCATCTCGTCTTACTCGGCGTCCAAAGGCGGCACGCGCATGCTGACCAAGGCTGCCGCCATCGACGCAACTACCAAGGGCTACAACATCCGCGTCAACTCGGTTCACCCGGGCGTCATCAACACGCCAATGACCAGTGGTCCTAACGATCAAGTTGCTCAAGTTTCCGCTGCCATCCCCATGAAACGGGTCGGTCAACCGCAAGACATCGGTGAAATCTGCGTCTACTTAGGCTCGGACGAATCCAACTACGTGACCGGTTCAGAATTCACGGTCGACGGTGGGTATACGGCGGTCTAGACAATCACAAAGGAGAAAATGCGATGACGGTGGTTAAAAAACAGCGGCTCGGCCAAGCAATCGTCTTACCCGTTCCCGCAAGCACCAACAGTCCGTTTGAGGAATACGAAGTCTACGCTGGTCGCGATGGGGCCATTGTTTTCTTACCCAAAACGCCCAATCCATTCACGGATGAGCAGTTCATTCAAGCACATCAGAACGCACTAACTGATGATGATTTCTTCCCAACGTCTTAACTTAAAAATCCAATGTTAAAGGGGCCTGCGCGTGTTTGTTCGCAAGCCCCTTTTCGCTACCTATTTTAACAAATACCGCGCATCCAACTCATGATCAAACGACGTCAAGATCTTAGGACCGTCGTCGGTGATCACGATGGTGTGCTCATATTGACAGCTCAAACTGCCGTCGACCGTGCGAATCGTCCAGCCATCATCAGCCGGTGCACTACACTCGTAGCTACCAACGTTGATCATGGGTTCAATGGTGATGGTCATCCCTGCCTTCAAACGGGTGCCATGACCGGCGCGACCATAGTGTGGCACGTCGGGATCTTCATGCATCGTCGGCCCAATGCCGTGGCCGATGTAGTCGCGAACCACGCCGTAGCCCAATTGGTTTTCCGCGTAATCCTGGATGGCAAAGCCGATGTCACCAATGCGGTTGCCCACCACGGCCTGATCGATACCCTTGTATAGCGCTTTGAGCGTAACATCCATCAGCGTTTGTGTTTCAGCCGACGGGGTGCCCGCAACAAAGGCGTGGCAAGCGTCACTGAGGTAGCCGTCGTAATCGATGACTGTATCCATCTTGACTAGGTCACCGTCGTGCAACACGATGTCCTTGCTGGGGCAACCGTGGCAGATCATGTCATTGACGCTGACACAGGTCGAGTACTTGTAGCCTTCAAAGTTCAGCTCACCTGGCGTGGCGCCGTGACCCACGATATATTCGTAGGAAAAGTGGTCGATGTCCCAGGTTGTGATCCCGGGTTTAATATAGTCTTCAAGCTCGTGGAAGAGGCCGACGAGGATGTCTCCCGCCGCCTGCATGCCAGCAATCTCGCGTTGTGATTTTAATGCAATCATGGTGTTCCTCCTGAGGTTTGGTTGTTTCTTTAGTATACCCCAAGGCTCACGAAATGAAACGGGAGATTTTCCAGTCTGCTGCTACGCTTCTCATGACAAGGAGCGGCCAAATTTCTAAGGCCCACAATAGCAGAAGTGGCAACGTTTTCACGATATTTTCAACCTGAAATTTTGAAATCATCGTGCTATAATCAAAACCGCTTAGGCAAAAAATCCAAATTTATATAAAAAATTATAAGGAGGTATTCTTGACCCATGTCTTTATCCAAGCTTGAGCGGCGCGACTACCTGATTGGCTTTGCGTTCGTCCTGTTGATGGTCGCAGCCGCAACGCTACTCGGCGACTACGAAATTATCCTGCCCGAGATTGGCGCGCTGACGGCTGGTACCTGGATCTATCATAACAGTAGTTGGATTGCTCAGCCATTTAAAATCTTCCTGGCACCGTCCGGGACCGCGGTGATTGGCTTTCTGGTCAATCAGCTCGGCATCACTTACGCCGAGAAGGTCTATCTGACCTTGATCTTAATCCTACTCTTACTCAGCGTGTTGCGCTCTACCCTCGCCCCTTCATTTGCCACCGGACTGTTGCCCATCATTATTAACGCCACGCACTGGTCCTTTATTCTGGCAATCCTGTTTTTCACGTTGACGCTGACAGTGGGTGTCCTGTTACAAGGCCATTATCGCGGCAAACCCGCGGGTCAGTCACTCCACGTTTCCCACATGCTGGGCTTCACGTTGGTCGCTTCCGTCTGGGTCGCGGCCGTTTGGCTAGCTGGCTTCCCGCAAATGGCCGGGATTCCGCCAGTATTGGTGGTCTTCTTTGAGGTTTCTCAGCTGCCCGATTATCCTGGCAAGCTGGCAATTCGCCAAATCATTGCCCTCGCCGGTGCGGCCACGTTAGGCGTGCTGATCCACACGCTACTGGCGTCTTGGCTGCTGACCACGTTGCTGGCGCTACCGCTGGTCTTCGTGCTCTTACAGCTGTTACACATCAAGTTACCCGCCGCCTACGCCTTTCCGCTGTTGGCGCTGGTCTTACCAGAAAACATGTTTCACACATTGCCAATCGCAGCGAGTCTGGCCGCGTGCTTCTTCCTCGGCACCGTCTTTGTTTTCCGCAAGGTTTTGGCACACCAGCATAGCTTTGCTTCAGAAAATAACGGGTAATTACTACCCATAACACCAGTCGTACCAAGGTCGGGACATCTCGGCCTTTTTGTTTTACATAGATTTTACACAACCAAGACATGCCCTTTACGTCGGTCTGATAACCTTGTAGATACTGCTACTTACAAAGGGGAATTACTCGTGTTAGACATTATTAAAGCCATTATTCTCGGCATCATTGAAGGGATCACTGAATTTCTACCCATCAGTTCTACCGGGCACTTATACCTGTCTGATGAATTCATCAAGCTAGACGAGCCGACCGCCTTCATCAATATGTTCATGGTCGTTATCCAACTGGGTGCCATTCTGGCCGTATTAGTCCTGTACTTTAGCAAGCTCAATCCGTGGGCCGCAACGAAGACCCCCGTGGAACGCCGCCAAACCTGGTCACTCTGGGTCAAGGTGGTGGTCGCCGTCTTACCAGCAATTATCGTGGGGCTACCGCTCAACGACTGGATGGACGCGCACCTGACCAGCTGGCAGGTCATCGCGACGACCTTAATTCTGTATGGTATTCTCTTTATCGTGATTGAAAATTACAATCGGGCCAAGACACAACGTTTTACCGACCTCAATACCCTGCCGTTCAAGCTGGCCGTTCTAATCGGCTGTTTCCAAGTCTTAGCGATGGTGCCGGGGACCTCGCGTTCGGGCGCCACCATCCTAGGGGCCATCTTGCTAGGAACCTCCCGCTACGTGGCCACCGAGTTTTCCTTTTTCTTGGCGATTCCCACCATGTTTGGCGCGTCATCCCTCAAGGTTTTAAAATACCTGATCCATGGCAACACGTTTACCTATAGCCAGGTGATCATCTTACTGACCGGGGTCATCGTCTCCTACATCGTGGCTTACTTGGCCATCAAATTTCTGCTCAATTATATCCGCAACAATGATTTCAAACTCTTCGGTTGGTACCGAATTGCGTTGGGAATCGTGGTCATGGTCTTTTTCGGGTGGCAACAACTCTTTTCCTAACCAGCTAATCAATTGGCCTATTCATTATTGAAATATTTATTTAAATCCGTTACCAATCCCCACAGCTCACGGTTTCAAAGCACTCTGACGGGGGGCAATCCCCCTAATCTCGTCATATAACTTTACCTGCTTGTGACGGCCTTTTAATTGCGTAGTAACATGACTGCAACATTCATCGCGTATGCTACTAGGTAGAGATTAACAAACGAGGAAGAGTGTTTAAAAAAATATGACTAAATTTAAAATCAAATTAGCTTCAATCTTATTAGTTTTCGGTATCTCCTTTGGGATGATTACCAACGTCGCTACCAGCTTTAATGCTGAACCAACGGTGACTGCGGAAGCCGCAACATTGTCCGCCAGTCAAAAGAAGCAAATCGCCAAGATCAACTCTGGCTTATCAAAGAAGCAAAAGGCTGCCAAGAAGTGGATTGCTTACCGTGAATCCCGCTACAGCTACACGGCACGTAACGGTAACTGTTATGGTCGTTACCAATTACTGAAGTCTTACCTGCACGGCAACTTATCTGCCGTCAACCAAGAAAAGACCGCTAACAAGTACGTGGCTGGTCGTTACGGGACTTGGACCAAGGCAAAGTCCTTCTGGCAACATCACCACTGGTACTAAACAACAATTGAATTTAGCCATGACCACCTAAGCGTAGACTGCTCTTAGGTGGTTTTTTTGAGAGTGGAACCAAAGGCAGTTAGCTGGCGAGCATTAAGGCTGATAAGCGAATAATCCCGGGTTTGGATTGTTTGCTTATCAGTTTTAAGCGGAGCTAGCTGCCTTTTGGTCCAGGTTTCAGCCATATAAATTCGGAGCTACCAATGGATTTGGGCGTTTTGTCCCCTTTACGCCAGTTGATGCGACCGCTACACTAGAATTATTATTTCCGCAGGAGGTCTCACGATGGCAACATTAGCCAAACGCGTGCTCATTGGCGTGAGTGCCCTATTGATTTTGGGTGGCGCGTATATCGCCCTGATTCGGTCCACCCCATCCACCTCATCGCCGGCAAAGCCCACGACGAGCAAACACGCCAAAAAATCTGTCAGCAAACTGACCACAACCGAACTCAAGCATCACCCAAAGTTGACCTATAGCGCCATCATTTACTACGCCATCAAGGACCCCCAGCTACAGCGGTGGCAAGAGGTCAATGACTTCAAGGCTGGTTGGCAAGTCGAACACTATGCCACCAAGCACCCCACCCGTTATCTAGTTTGGCCCGATCAACACATCACGGCCGCAGACAAGAATCTCGCACCCAACTGGTTCTCTTTGCAAGGCAATCGGGTCACCTATGATAGTATGATCGTGCACTCGTTTCGTAAAGACCAAACGGCCACGACTACTTTGACCAAAATCGTGGCCCGCATCAACGCCCAGCACGCAGCCCAGAAGGTTCGCCAGATGCCGACGAAGCTGACCGTGCTAAATCACAAATAACAAAACAAAAAGAAGGTGGGTGTTACCAGAATTTTTCCGGTAACACCCACCTTTTTGTAAAAAATCACGGGACTATATTTACTCCCGCCGCGTAATCAACCCTTCTGTTCCCACGTCAATCAATGCTTCGATCCGGTCTAGCAGCATCAATAGCCAGCCAAACGCCAGCACGAATGCGACCATTTCAAAGGCCGTGAGAGAAAAGTAGCCGATGACCTGGAACAAGACTGCGGCCACGACCAAGGCCACGCCGATACCGTACGATAGGTATAAGAAGTCTTGGGTGACTTGCGGCAGCAGCCAGCGGACACTCACAATCAGGGCAATAATCAGATAGACCAAGAAGACGGACACCTGATCATGTAGCGCATGAGAACTGATATTGTTGGGGAAGACCCCGACCAGGCCCAAATCAAATGCCGTCAACGTCAACAATCCCCGTAAAATCAACAATCGCCGGGTCTGCGGCAGGGATTCCTGTAACCGCACGAACAGGTAATCAATCAAGGCAATCATTAGCAACGCCGAGAAGATCAGGGTCGCGTTGAACTGCCAGCCACTTGATGCGCCGCTGGTTCCTAGAAAACTCAGGTTGTGTTGCCACCAGTATTTTTGGTTATTCACGGCCATTGCGATGATAACGCCACTGATGATCACCAGAATCAGGACCGTTGACAGGACGCCAGCGTCGACCACCAGCGCAAAATAAATCATGACGGCGTTGGTCACCACGCCAAACGCAAATAAAATAATGCTCGCCGTCAGGATGCCAAAGCTGGCCCCCTTGAACAGCACGCCCAGTAGCCACATGCTCCCGACCAGCAACAGACCCAAAATCAGGGCAAATGACAACACAATCACGGGAAAATTTCGCCAGTAAACGTTTTGGCTAAAATGGTTCTCCGGATCGTGCCGACCCCGGATGAAGAAACCGGCAAATAGGGCCGTCCCCATCAACACACCCAGGACGATAATGGCCGTGGCTAAAGAATAGTCGCCGACCAATTTAATCGTTCGCAGTCGTTGTTGCAGGCTGTAGAGATAAAAGCCCAGACTCACGAACAACGCGGTCAGGACCGGCCATAACAGGACCTTGTCCTGAAATAGCTGAAGCCGCGGCTCCTCGAGCTGAACGACCAGCCGATTGCGCTTTACGACCAGTTTGACCGACGTCTCCGGCTTTAGCTGTAGCTGTTCCCCAATCTCCGCGGGGATATTTAATTGAAAATCTTTCTCACGCATGTTTTCCTCCGTTACCTCATGTCACACAATGAACTCCATTATAACATGTTCCCCCAATTAATTAGTGTTCAAATCAACGCGACACAAAACCGGCCGCAGCGCTAGGCTCCGACCGGTTTCAAAAAATCTGTCATTAATCGTTGGCGTGCACGTCAAAGGCCCCCAACAACATGCCCTGCACCCCTGGGGCATCCGGATCATGCCGCCCTTTGCCCGTGTCCAGCGCGGTCATGGCCGCCATTTCATCAGCGGTCAGCGTGAAGTCAAAGATGTCCAGGTTACTCTTGATGCGCGCGGCGTGAACCGACTTGGGCAAGACGATAACCCCCAGTTGGTTTTCAAACCGCAAGATGATCTGCCCCGCGTCCTTGCCGTACTTGGCCGCTAGCCGCGTGATGACAGGGTTTTGTAACAGGCCTTGATCACCTTGGCCCAGGGGTCCCCAGGCCTCTAACTTCACATCATCGGCGGCCAACAATTGGCGTAACGGTGCTTGTTGGAATGTCGGGTTGAACTCAACTTGGTTGATTGCCGGCTTAACGGCAAAGTCCGGTACAAATTTCTGCCAGATCTTAGGCGTCATGTTAGAGACCCCGATCGACTTGATTTTGCCGGCCTGTTGGGCTTCCGTCATGGCGCGCCAAGCACCTGGTACGTCGCCGTAAGGTTGATGAATCAGGTAAAGGTCCAGGTAGTCCAACCCCAGCTTCGTCAGTGACGTGTCGATGGCCTGCTTAGCCGCTTCGTAGCCGTAATCCTGCAGCCACAGTTTGCTGGTGACCCAGATCTGGTCACGCGAGACGTCACTGGCTGCGATGGCCTGGCCGACCTCGCCTTCATTGAAGTAGGCAACGGCCGTATCGATGTGCCGGTAACCCGCCTGCAAGGCTGCGGTGACCGCTTGTTTCGTCGAGCCGTCGTTGGGAATCAGGAAGGTCCCGAACCCAATAGCGGGAATATCATTACCATCATTTAAGTGAATCGTTGGTTGTTTAGTCATTTTAATTACTCCTTTAATTGTTTCAAACTGGCGCCAAAGATCTGTTCGATCGTAACCGGGTCGCGGTGGTCAAAGAACTGGCTGGTCTGCTGGTCCAATCCGGCAATCGTCTGCATCTCGGCCGCTGTTAGCTCGAAGTCAAATACGTCAATATTTTCTTGCATACGCGCGGCGTGCACGGTTTTGGGGATCACGGTAATGCCGCGTTGCAGGAGCCAGCGTAAGATGACCTGGCCGACTGTCTTGTGGTGAGCCTGGGCAATCGTCTGGAGCGTCGGATTGGTGAAGATGGCCTGCTTGCCTTCCGCAAACGGTGCCCAGGCCTCAACGCGAACCCCTTCGCCCTGGTTAAAGGCCACTTCGGTTGGTTGTTGGTACCACGGGTTGACCTCAATCTGATTCAGTACCGGCGGAATCGGCATGGTCAGTTCTAGGTTTTTTAGCTGATCGGCATAAAAGTTCGAGACGCCAATGGCCCGAATTTTACCCGCCTGATAGGCTTCAGAGAGCGCCCGCCAAGCGCCCATGGTGTCGCCGTAGGGTTGGTGTAAGAGGTACAGGTCCAGGTAGTCCAGGCCCAACCGTTTCAGTGAGGCGTCGATGCCTTGCTTGGCCCGGTCGTACGTGAAATCAGACACCCACAGCTTCGACGTGATGAAGAGGTCTTCGCGGGCAATCCCACTCTTTTGGATTGCCCGGCCAACGGCTTCTTCGTTGTGGTAGGCCGCGGCCGTATCGATCAAGCGGTAGCCGGCTTCTAACGCAGCGGTCACCGCCGCCTCGCATGCCGCTAAGTCGGGGATTTGAAAGACACCGAAGCCGAGTTGCGGCATCGTGACACCATTGCTTAACTTAACTGTTGGAACTTCAACCATATTACTCACCTTTCCTTTTCGTTCATGAGGCCACTATAAGACTAAACGCGACAGTTGAAAATTACCAATTGGTCATGCTAGTATACGAGTAACGTATACTCGAAAGGAGTCTGTCCCTTGCTCAGCAATTACCTACTTGAAGAACTCGTCACCTTTGCGCGCTGCGGCACCCTGGCCCAAACGGCCGCGGCCCTGCACGTCACCCAGCCAACCGTGACCCGCGGCATGCAAAAACTAGAAACGGAACTGGGTGTCCAACTCTTCTTACGCCAGCCCAACCGGCTCAGCCTAACGCCCACCGGCGAATTGGCAGCGCGTGAAGCGGCCCACGTGATTCAGGTCCAGCAACAGGCCGTCCAGCGGATTCAAAATTTCGACCGCAGCCAACGCCAGCTTCCGATTGCGTCAACCCTTCCCGGCGCACTGATCGTACTCGATGCGCTTGCTGATCAACTCCCAGCGACCGCCCATTGGGCCAACCACGCACTAACCACGGACCCCGTCGCCGCGCTCACTACCCACGCGGCCGTTCTGGTCTTCACCAACGCGCCCTTACATGCGCCCACCATTGTTAGCCAGCGCGTCGGTACCGAACGGCTCGCCGTTAACCTCAACCAGTTCATGAGCCAGGCCAACCAACCCAGCATCACGTTTGCCCAACTCAAAGACCTGAGCTTCGTGGTCCTTGACGACATCGGTCCGTGGCGTGCCGTGATTCAGCAGCACATTCCCAACGCCAAGTTTTTCTACCAAGAGGAGCGTGACGCCCTGGCCGCCATCACCCAATTCTCAGACTTCCCCTACTTCAGCACCAACATCACGCCGCTGGACCCAACGCCTACCGAACCGGACGACAATCGCCGCCGACTACCCATTACGGATGCCGCAGCGCAAATGCCGGTCTACGCCAACTACTTACGTCCAGACGCCCACCGTGTCCAACCGGTGATCGACCAAGTCACGGCCATTTGGCCACAGTAAGGCGGTTTCAGTCGCTGCTAGTAGTTTGTAAGGGTCGTGACTTTACTTTCATTTTGCAAACGCTTAAAATTCACTTAGACATGTTTAGGAGGTCACAATCTTGAAAACAACCATGTTCATGGAACCAGGAAAAGTACAAATTGAAGATATTGACAAGCCGACGATTCAGGCACCCGACGACGTAATTATTCACGTGGTCCGGACCTGCGTCTGTGGGTCCGACCTGTGGGCTTACCGCGGGTTAGAAGACAAGGCCACCCATTCTGAAAACAGCGGTCACGAAGCTATCGGAATCGTCGAGGAAGTCGGTAGCGACATCACGACCGTCCAACCCGGTGATTTCGTCATCGCACCTTTCACCCACGGTTGCGGGCACTGTGCTGCTTGCCGGGCCGGCTTTGAAGGCGACTGCCAAAACCACACTGATAACTTCAGTAACGGTGTGCAGGCCGAATACATTCGTTTCCAACACGGCGAATGGGCACTGATCAAGATTCCTGGCCAACCGCAAGATTACAGCGAAGCCATGTTGAAGTCTCTCTTGACCTTGGCTGACGTCATGGCCACCGGTTATCACGCCGCCCGAGTTGCCAACGTCTCTGCTGGTGACACGGTCGTCGTCGTTGGTGACGGTGCCGTGGGTCTGTGTGGGGTCATCGCCGCACAAATGCGTGGCGCCAAGCGGATCATCGCCATGAGTCGTCACGAAGACCGGCAAAAGTTGGCCACCGAATTCGGTGCCACCGACATCATCGCCGAACGGGGCGACGAAGCCGTGGCCAAGGTGATGGCCTTGACCAACAACGCCGGTGCCGATGCCGTCCTCGAATGTGTCGGGACGGAACAATCCAACGATACGGCCATGAAGGTTGCCCGTCCAGGCGCCATCGTCGGCCGGGTCGGTCTGCCTCATGAACCCAAGATGGATATGAGCGAATCCTTCTACAGCAACACGATTATTGCTGGGGGCCCTGCTTCCGTAACCACTTACGACAAGCAGGTCTTATTGAAGGCTGTCTTAGACGGCGATATTCACCCGGGAAAGGTCTTCACGAAGTCCTTTAAGCTGGATGAAATCGATGACGCTTACCAAGCCATGACCAAGCGTGAAGCCATTAAGTCACTGATCGTTGTGGATTAATCGTTAAAATTGACTGACTAAAGGACGCCCAGTTTGCGAATCGCAAGCTGAGCGCCCTTTTTAATCAATCCATTTTACGAAAAAAGGCCCGCACAGTTCCCACCACGCCGGTCTCTTCACTAAATCACTCTTCTATTCTACTTAACTTTACTTCAAAACTGCGAAACCGCCAGTCCAGCCAAGGGTTTCCTTAGCGGCTAAGGTCATTTGTAAGAAGCCAAAGCTTTCCAATTCACGGGCCCGCTTCAAGGCACCCGCATCCACGAAGGCCACGCCACTGTCGGTCAAGGCATCTGCTAATTCTTGCTTAGCAGCGTCGTCATCCCCGGCGGCCATCACGGTCGTTTGGGCTTGGTCGCTGACTTTGCGGCTCTGTAAGGTCGCCGCAAAGGTGGTGTTGAACGCCTTAACGACCTTAGAATCTGGCAACAGCGCAGCGATTTGGGCTGCGGCTGAGCTGTCTGCGGGAACGACCAATTCGTCCCAAGTATCAAAGTTCAGTGGGTTGGTGATGTCCACAACGACCTTGCCCGCCAGCGCGGCTTGGTTAGCCTTGGCGATGCTTAAGGCGGCGTTGTAAGGGACAGCCAAAACGACGATGCTCCCTAAATTTTCAACCGGATCACCGGAATCAATAAAACTGACCTGATTGCCACCCTGCTGGAAAACGTCACCGATTGCTTGACCCATGTTACCCTTACCAAAAATTGTGATTGCTGCCATAATGCAGACCCCCTGTAAGTTTTTTAAATTTTGTATTATTTTTAAGTACACTTTTAAGATACGACACCTGCTGGATAAAGTCAATTCGTTTGCTTGAGAAATTTTAAAATTGTTCAGTCTACCAGTTCGTTCACTCATCGTAAATAGCCATCGCTTTTCTGAGCATTTTTTGGTAAACTGTTATAGAATAAGATACAGAAATCACCTTAGGAGGTCATCGTTATGGCAAACACCCAATTCAGTGACACCATCCACGTGCTGGTCTACATTGCCTACTTCAAGGGCAATAAGATGACCAGCCAAGAAATCGCCAGCAGTCTGGAGACGTCGCCGAGCCTGATTCGGAAAATCATGGCCAACTTAAAACGCCATCAGCTCCTTGCCCCCACCCACGGGCCAACCCAACTGGCGCTGGCTCGCGACCCCGCTGACATTACGCTGCGCGATATCTATGCCATCTTGCCCGGCCAGCCACCGTTGTTCAACGTGGACACGCACACCTCGCAGAATTGCCCCGTCGGCCGCGCGGTGCCGCAAGTACTGACGACTTATTATCAGGAGATTCAAGCCGCAGCTGAAGCCAAGATGGCAAAAATCACGCTCCAAGACCTTCTCAACGACGTCACCCTCCTGCAGCGGCTAGCCTAACACTATTTCGCTAGGGGTGTCTGGCATTCCAGGTGTAGCCGCCAATAGCTCCGGCGCTCAGCCGCGATTTAGTCGCTTTCCGCCTTTAACGCTCTGTAGCCGGGCATCCTCATCCCCACTCGCACCATCCCATAAGCAATCAACCCAGGCGACCAATTCTGCACCAGACAGATTGGCCGCCTATTTGCGTTGACCCTGCCGTAGCCATAACGGAATTCGTCATTTTACCAGTAAAACGCATCTCATCTTTAGCAGTTAGTATATGTTACGTTCAATGGGTGTCTTCTAGTATCACCCCTTGACAAGAAGCTGTTAGGATATAGTTGTCAACGGAGTAGAGAAAGAATTTGCCAACCGAACTTGGTTTTGGTTGCTGACCTTTTAAGTCACTTGCGACCAGCAAATTATTGCGCCGGTCACTTGTCTTGCGACCACCAAAATAAAGTTTGCACTTCACTTCGTTCCTAGCTTTGGCAAACAGATTGGAGGAGTATTTTATGCATGTTTTAAAGCTATTAGGCGGAATTAGTAGTACCGTCGCCATTGCGGCAGTTGTCTTGGGAATGAGTCCAGTCGCTGCCAGCGCTGCGGGTCCTGGCACAGCGACCAGTAACCTGACGAACGTCTCCACTGGCTACGTTGCCGATAGTACCGGCAATGCTGAAGCGACTTCGAACGCCGAATTTACCGTCATGCCAGGGACTTTGACCTTGAATCAAGTTCCTAACGTTGTCTTGGAAAACACCAGCGTTAAGTCCATTGCTTCTGGTAATGCTGATTTGACGGTCACGGATACCGCACCAACTGCCGGAACCGCTTATGATGGGAATAACAACGGGACCTTGAACGTCACTGACTACCGGGGCAATAGTGCCGGCTGGTCAGTAACCGTTGGGATGGGTCCATTCACTTCTGGTAGTTCTACAGTTAGTGACGCAACCTTAACTCTGGACCAAACAACGGGTGCGCTGGATAACACCGCAACTGCCGTTCCTACCAGCGTTAAGTTGTCACAATCGACCGTTTCCAATGACTGGATCAGCAATCCACAATTGTTGTGGGATGCTGCAGCTGGCACTGGTCAAGGTGACAACACCGCAACGACAGCCGCAACCAGCAACTTACAGATTACGAAACAAGCTAATATCGCCGCCGGCACTTATGATGCAACGCTCTACTGGGCTTTGCAAAATGCCCCAGCAGCAACGACGCCAGCTTCATAATTTGTCTGATTGACGACAGTCGTGCCTAGCACACTGTGTTTCCGAATGAAAGGGTAGACCCCCCTGCTGCACACGCCTAACGCGCCACCACCCCACGTGGTGCGCGTCAGGTGTTGTGCGGTCCGGACTACCTTTTCGTTCGCTTTACGCAATGCCCATAAGTGGAATATATTTCAGTCCAAACCGATTGTGCCACTTCGCTAATCCAACCGGGACGAGACGCTTGGCCGCCAGTTTTTGCCAGGCCGTCTAGCGCCCGAATCTCAGGATTGACCAGCTGCTTTGACGACATCATCCGCCTGGACCAACAGCGGTCAGTGCATCTGGAAGGTCAGCGGTAATTTCATCTCCTACAGACGCCAGACCGCCACCTACACTTCTTTAACCCAGCCTGATCCGCTAGGGTTTTTGTGCCTGTTATCGGCCACTTTGTTAAGTTTCGGTGCTTACTGATTCGCCAAGCACCCCTCGCAGCTTGACCGACAATAAGGAAAATGACTTTTAAGTTTGGAGGCAGTGGACATGGGAATTTGGCAACAAATTAAGCGACTAGCTGTCAGCCTGCTCGTCTTGATTGCCGGCTTGAGTGTCGGCGTCTCCGCACACGCTGCCACCAGTGCACCACAACCACCGACCTCGCCACCAACGACGATTATGGGTATCAACCTGGCCGGCGGCTTCACGCAGCAACCAATCGATTCCAACCATATTTCTGGGGATTCCGTCACGCTTTCCGCGAAGGGGACCCGGAACATTTTGGAAACATTGACCAACCCTTTAGGGAGTCGGAAATATGTTTGGTGGGAATCCACTGATGGTGGAACGACCTACAGCCAGGTTGGCTCCAATAGTCGAACGTATACGTTTACAGCGCCATCAGTTTCAACGACGACGCAGTTACAATTTCAATGTGAATATGACTTTACTGGTATTGGCTTGTTCTATAATGAATGGTCACGCATTGCGACCGTCACCGTCACCCCCGCTCGGGTACCCACGACGGATATTCAAGTCACGAGTGAGAGTCCAAGCCTCTACAACGGTGCGTCAACCACGGTAAATGCCACCTTGACGCCTTCGACGGCGACCGACCCCATCACTTGGACCAGCAGTAATCCATCGCTGGCCTCAGTCGATGAATACGGGAACGTCACGGCAACTAGCGCCTCGAGTAGTACCACGGGGACCGCTAACGACCACGGCACCGTCACGATTACCGGGACCAGCAATGGCCACAGTGATTCCGTCAAAATCACGGTTGGGGCCCTGCAAAATGTCACGGTCAACGAAGGTAGTGACGCCACCTTTACCCTGAACGATCTACCGGACGGCGTGACCGTTTCCAACTGGTATCGGGTTCAAGACGGGACCGCGACCGCGTTGAACTCGACCAGCACCAGTTATACCGTTTCCAAGACCTCGGTCGGCGGCGACAATGGAACTTCTTACTACGCGACCCTGAACTACACGGTCAATGGCAGTACGAAATCAGTCAACACCAACGCCGCTTTGCTCACGGTCAACAAGAGTGGTCTGTTAACCTTGACGGCGGTGCCTGACCTGAACTTTGGTTCCGTCGACGTGGAAACGCTGATTGAAAACGATGCCGCTCTAGAAAATACGGATACGACGACTAGCGGCAGCGCGTATGATGGCAATGACAACGGTGAATTGTCCGTCATGGATAGTCGGACGACCGGCGGCGACTGGACCTTAACTGCCAGTCTTGCACCCTTCACGTTAAGCGATGGCAGCGACGGCAATCTGGGGTCCGCAATTCTCGACCTGTACGACCCAACAAATCGGTTGGACGAAAATATCCCCGATAATTCGGAAGCCACGAAGATCTATACTTCTAGCGACTACGATGGCCAGGACTTCGACGTTACCGATAGTAACTTGGATCTGACGGCCTCCCCAGAAGTAACGGCTGGCGACTACCAGAGCGTTATCACTTGGACCTTGTCCGTCGCACCTAGCTGATGGGTAGCAGACGGTTAGCTGACTTCAGTCATATAAACTCAGAAATACCAATGCGTTTGGGCATCTTGTCCCAAACGCATTGGTATTTTTCTAGCGCTAATTGCACCACGGTCAGGACACGGCCCTCGTCAACACCTTTAAGAGGCTGGTGCCCCAGCTTTCTGAGAAATTTTCAGCAAACCTTCAGGAAAAACCCAGTGCAAGAACAACGGATTCCCGTTATCATAAGTCTTAAGGAATTGGCGTTCAGCAGAATACCAATCCCCAGTCACAGTCGGATTTGGACTCACTCACATTGTCATTTGCGCCATTTAACCAATAACGTTGTCGTATCCCCTTACACAAACATTTAAATGACGCCAAAAACAGACAGAACCGCTGGCTCTGCCTGTTTTTGTTTGCCATGAAAGGCATCATTAAAAGTTACAAGTGTAAAAACACCTACTATGGGAGCTGGCCGCCTCCCGTCCGCCAAATATGAGCCGGAACGCGGTGGGCGGCGGGACGAGCCGAAGAGCGGTCTCGTCTCCTCGACTTTGAGCCGAAGTTAGCGTCTCAAAATCGCCAGTTCCCTAACCGGCGTGAACCCTGCCGCTAAGGGAACTCCCACGGCTGAGCTCATATTTGGCGGACTCCCGGCTACGGAGATGTTTCACTACCAATCTACCAATCGGGTCAGTCCTTGGTAACAGGTGAACTACAGTCCAATCTGACCAAATTTGGTGTCAATGACAAGCGCCAATCTGCCACGTAGCCGAGAGTGAGCTAAATTTGGACTCAGCCGTGGGCGTTTTCAAGCGACCTACTTGAAAACGGACGTCTTCGAGACGTGGTTTTCGGCTCGAAGCGAGGTTGAAGACCGCCCTCCGGCTTCGACCGGTCCTTCCCACAGCGTCACGGTCCAAATTTGGCGAACGGTAAGGCGGACCAACCTACACCAATCTAGTCAGTAGTAATTTGCATCCGGCCGTTGCGTTTGGACCGATAGAGGTTGTGGTCGACGCGGTTGTAGAAGTCCAGCGGCGACTGGTCCTTGCCCACGATTTCAGACACGCCCACCGAGATTGAGACTTGAAGTACCGTTTTGGCCGAGTGAATATTCATGTGATTAACCGCCATGAACACCTGCTTAACCACGCGGTTAGTGGCGTCCAAGTCGTAACCCGGGAAGAGCACGTTGAACTCCTCGCCCCCGGTTCGGTACAGTTGGAGCTTCGGGTCGTTTTCAGCCAAGACCGTTTGGACCGTGCTGGCGACATCTTGCAAGACCTTATCGCCAATCGCGTGGCCGTAAGTGTCATTGAACTGTTTGAAATGATCGATGTCAAACATCATCATTGTCAGTGGCCGGTTGGACGTGTGGCTCTCATCAAACAGGTACTCGATGGTCTCGGTATAGGCCGCGAAGTTACGCGTATGGGTCAACGCGTCATGACTGGCAAACTTAGCCAGCCGTAATTTCAGCTCCGTATCGTGTGACAGCATCGACACGTAGATGTACAACAGAATTTCAAAAATGACCAGGTACAGCCACTCCTGCCAAAAAGTCAGCCAGGCAAAGTCGAACTTCCACTTCATCCACAGCCACAACATGCCGCCAAACGGGATGCCGACCGCCATATACATCAGCGGCGCATAGCGATGATCGTAGAACTTGCGCCGGACCTGATTCAAGACGACGAAGAAGGTCAGCAGCGTAATCGCGTGGCCCCAAGACTGCCAGTAAACCAGCGAGCCGTCAAAGACCATGTAGACCAGTAAAATCGGCACTAATGAATAATACGGCATATGAATTTTTAAAAAGTATGCGCAAAAGATGATGGCAATCAGCTGGAAATTCATGAACTCCCAAGCCGTACTCTTGCCGACCACCAGCGTTTGAATGCTAAAGGCAAAGACCACCATGTAGATAATGCCATACCAACTATTGATGGTTTCTTCAGAGATTTTCAGGCGTCGTGTGCGCGCCCACGAGGCGATCCAGTTGTAGGATACCCAGTAGAACGTGAAGACACCGAGAACAAAAAACACACTGGTAATAAATGGTGGCACTTGCCAGTGAGACCAAGTCATGACGTACCCCTCTTTTTAGTTTACGTGAATAACCAGGTACCGCGAACGGCCCTGGTTGGCAAAAGACAACCGATTCGGTCGACGTTGACCGAAACGTTTTACGTAACCGGCTCTTCACAAGAAAAAGTGGACCGGTGGGGATTAACCCCAGGTAAGAACATGTGTCCCATGTTAGACCGATTATCCTTGGAAAACTATGCCCAGATAGTTAAAAGTGCTGAATTATGTAAATAATTTTTATTACGGTTCTAAGTTGATGGTTAACTAATAATCCAATAACGTTTATCGGCGACCGGTTTACACGCTTACTTTGGTTTCCCTGAACCCGAAAAAAAGACCAGCTCCTTTGAGCCAGTCCCTCATTGTTTGTCTGCTGTGCACGCCGAACTCAAGCAGATTCGACGTAGGTAGTAGACTTTTTTAACTAGGAACTTGTTGGCCAAATTTCTAGTTAGTCACTTCAAAATTAG
Organism: Levilactobacillus brevis; assembly: GCA_003666485.1. GTDB lineage: Bacteria > Bacillota > Bacilli > Lactobacillales > Lactobacillaceae > Levilactobacillus > Levilactobacillus yiduensis. The sequence continues at coordinate 1,018,230 of CP032931.1, read as the reverse complement.
TCCTACCGATCGGCCATTAGTCGACCAGTAAGTGGTGCGCGGTGTCTGCCGCCAGGTCATGAACGTGACCCGTGTACAAATACCCAGTCAGTCGCCGAGGTTGCGGCGCTGTTTGCCAATCGATCTGTTCGTGCTGGCTTTCTTGAAAGCCGTGTTGCCGGTAAAAGTGGCCGGTCGTGGCTACCGCCGTGAACAGGTACACCTTGTCGACCGGCGCCGCATCCCAATACTCAGCAACCGTGTGCATCAGTTCCCGGCCGATTCCCAGATTCTGATACTCTGGGTCGACCATCAACAATACGATTTCCCCCAAGAATTCGCGTCGTTGCAAATTGGCCAGTAGGCGCTCGTCGATTTCGCTACGTTCATTTAACTGCTTCAGCAAGTGCCGTCCCCCAGGCCGGACGGCTAAAGCCGCCTTAGCCACCAGCAATTGCCAGACGTCGTAGGACCGTTCTTTCTTTTGATACTTGGTGTCCGCTAAGATGGCACCGACCACCTGGCCGTCCCACACCGCGACCCGCACGTAATTTTGCTGGGTCATGCAGCGGCGGAAATACACCCGTGCCGCCAAGTCATTCAACTGACCGTTCGTCCAGTCAAAGCGCCAGAGTCGCCCGACGATTTTGGCCAGGGCCGGCACATCTTCATACCGCATCACTCTAATGTGTAGTTTACTAATCAATTGGCATCCTCCTGACTATGCGTCTCGCTGTCCCCACAGCTGACACACGACTTTTCGTTTGCTTCTCCAATGACCATGATACCTTCTATTCTGCTTACCCCCTGGCGCACGCCCCTCGGTTAATCAAATTGATTAACTGAAGGTTATTCTACACGGGTTATGTGGGGGGTTCTAGTTAAATAAAACGAAGACTGTCTGAGATTTTCTCAGAAATGGTCTTGGGTAGCTGGCCGCCTGCCGTTGCGAAAAACTAGGCTGGAACGCTGGGGGAGGACGGCCCGAGCCAAGGTCTCGTGCCTTGCTTTGAGCCGACGACCCACGTCTCAAAGTCACCAATTTCGCAGCAAAAATCGCTGCAAAATTCCCCGGCTGAGCCTAGTTTTTCTCCACTTTCGGCTACAATCACAATTATCCGCAATATCCGACTCACCCTATGAAGCGAGGTAACTCCCCATCATTCTACCTGAATTAACTGGCCAATTTAACGTAGCTCACGCAACAAGGAACTATGCGAGCGCTCCCCAACAGGCACTCCAGATTCCCCTCTCAGCTAATTTATTCGCCAAACGGGTATTTAGTTGTGTGAAACCATCTTCCGTCTTAAACCGCCATTATTTGCCGTTCAGGGGCATCTCCGGGTCAATCCTGTGGTGTGTCGCGCGGCCAGGTGATTTCGAAGCGGGTGCCTTGCGGCTGGTTGTCTCGTACCTTGATCTGGCCGTGGGTTAACGTGACCAGCTGTTGGACGATGGCTAAGCCTAAGCCGTTGCCAGCGACCTCGTTGCGGACGCTGCTGGCGCGGTAGAAGCGGCCGAAGACCAAGTCCTTTTGGTCATCCGGAATGCCGCGGCCCTGATCGGCAACGGTCAGTGTGACCAGCTTACCGACCGCCGTCAGACTGACTGTGATGGCAGTGTCTGCCGGCGAGTATTTCTGCGCGTTGCTGAGCAGGCTGGTTAAGATCTGGGTCACGCTGTCCTGGTTGGCCGCGACGACCACGTGGTGTTGGACCTGCAACACCATCTCACGGTCCAGCGAGGCACCAAAATTATGCGCCGTGGTCGTGACCACTTGGCTCAGGTCAACGGTCGTCGTGGTCAGTTCCAACTGGTTGGCCCGCGACAAGGTCAACAGACTGGTGACCAGGCGCTGCATGCGTTCTGATTCCTGGTCGATGAACTGTAGCGCGGTCGGAATCACCTCCGGATGGTCCTGACCGCGGCGATTGACCATTGAGACGTATCCCCGAATCGTGGCGATCGGCGTCTTCAGTTCGTGCGAGGCATTGGCCACGAAACGCCGGTCGGCCAGTTCCTGTTCACTCAGCGAATTCAGCAGCTGATTGAACTCGACCGTCAAGTCGTGCACTTCTTGTGGCGCGGCCGGCACTGGCAGTTGCCGCTGGAAATTTTCCGAAATATCTTGGTTGATGGCCTTGGTCGCCCCGGTCAGCTCGACTAGCGGCTGGTTCAGCTTGCGGGCCAACAGGTAAATGAACCAGGTCCCCAGCAGCAAAAATGCCAGCGCAATCAGCAAAATTAATTTGATCAACAGGAGCAACAGGTCGGTCACGCCGTTTAATTTGACCCACACGTCGTAGCGCACGGTGGGGTCGTGCCGGTCCGTCGACACGTCCGAGGCCCGTACGTGGTACACAAAGCCACTGTTGCTCAGGTAGCCGATGTTGGGCGTGATCCGGTGCAGCGTCCCCCGCCGTTCGGTGGCCAAAAAATGTTTGGCGTGCGGCGAGTACAAATACCGGTGCGCTTGACCGGGCTTGGCCACGCTGATGCGAATAAAAGTCGTGTCGGTATCGGCCGAGCTACCCAATCGCCACCAGTACCAGTCGTTTTGATTGGCGATGAAGCTACGTTTAAGCCCGCGCACGATGCCCAACGCTTGGTGTCGCTGGACTTGGGCCTGCTTCCAGCCGACCACGGAAATGATCACGGCGCTCAAGATGACCGTGATGCCTAACAAGAGCAGCGCGTAGACCTTGGTGATCCGCGCCGCACTGGTATTAAAGAGGGTTTTCTTCATCGTCATCGCCTAACTTGTAGCCGACACCCCGCACCGTTTGGATGGGCTGGCCGGCCACACTTGCCTTTAACTTATTCCGCAGGTACCGCACGTAGACGTCTACGATATTGACCTGGCCGTCAAAGCTGGTGCCCCACACGGCGTCCAACAGGTCATCGCGCGTCAGCACCTCTCCGGGATGTTGCATGAACGTCAGTAACAAGTCGAACTCCCGCTGGGTCAGCTGAATCTCGGCATCCCCCGCAAAGACTTGCCGCGTCTTGGTATCGAGGGTCAACGGTCCCACGTGAAATTTCTTGTCATTCAAATTGCGAATCACGTTGCGGCGCAAGATCACCCGGATACGGGCCAACAACTCTTCGGTATCAAAGGGTTTGGTGATGTAGTCATCCGCCCCGGCATCCAGTCCCGAGACCTTGTCACCCACGTAGTCGCGGGCCGTCATCATAATCACGGGCACGTCGTAATGCCGGCGAATCTTACGCAACACGCCCAGGCCATCGATGCCCGGCAACATCCAATCCAAGATAATCAGTGAGATGTCGGCCTGGTGCTGGGCAAATTGTGTCAACGCCTCTTCCCCGCTGGCACACGGGATCACCGTGTATTCCTCAAATCCCAGCTCGGCACTCAATAGCGTGCGCAGCCCCGCTTCGTCTTCGACTAGTAAAATTGTGACTTTCAAACCGTGCTCCCCCTTTGATGTAGGTGTTGGTTTTAGTTTAGCATGTTTTGCCGGTCACGCCATCACGTTTGCTAATTCTTAAAGAAACGTTGCGGGCCGTGTGGACACTGACCGCTACCGGTCGGCAAATTTCACAAGCCAGCCAATCGTTGCCCCCAACTTTCTTTCAGAAAAATTATTGATACCACCCGCTGTCGGAATAGGCTATAATTAAGGGACAATAGCCCCAATCAACGACGTATAATGTCGTTAAGGGCGTGCTAGTTTGTGAAAAGGAGGAACTCGTTTCATGCAGGTCACGCTTCACGAGATTACTTTGGCATACGACCGTCACCCCGCCATCCTCAAGCACTTTAACTGTACGTTGCCCGATGGTCAATTAGTGGCGCTACTGGGCCCCAGTGGCAGCGGCAAGTCGACGATCTTGAATCTACTCGCCGGACTCCTGACGCCACAAGCTGGTCAGATTTTCTTTGACCAGACCGACGTCACCGCCCAGGACAGCCGCCAACGCAACATCGGCATGGTCTTTCAGGACTATGCACTGTATCCGCATCTAACCGTCCGCGACAATATCGCTTTTCCTTTAAAAATGGCCCACGTCAAAAAGGCCGCCCGTTACCAACGCGTGGCTGAGTTGGCCGACCTAGTTCAATTGACCGATCAGCTGGGGAAATTTCCCCAGGAACTCTCTGGCGGCCAGCAACAACGCGTCGCCATTGCCCGGGCGTTGGCCAAACACCCGGCGTTACTACTACTTGATGAACCCTTGTCCAGTCTCGACACGGCCCTACGTGAGGAATTACGGGCGGTCATCCACCACATCCAACGCGAGACCGGCGTGACGACCTTATTGGTGACCCATGATCAAGAAGACGCGCTTCAAATCGCCGATGAGATCATGGTCCTGGCTCGTGGCCGTCTCCAACAGAGTGGCACGGGACAAGCCCTCTACCAATCCCCTCAGAACCTGACAGTGGCCCGGTTCATTGGCAAGCCACAGCTCAATCTCTGTGCCGTCGCTAAATTACCGACCGCGTTGTGTGAACAACTCCCCGCGGCGCACCTGGCCCAGGCCACGACCTTAGGCATTCGCAGTGAAGCCTTGCACGTGGCCACGACACCCTCCCCACTGACCGCCACGCTGACCACACAGGTTCGTCTCGGCCGTGATACGCAAACACATTTACATACCAGTTACGGCGACCTCGTCAGCACCGCCATCGCACCCACCACGGCGGCCGCCCTACCACTCACGATTGCGGCGCAGGGCTGTCTGTTATTTGACGCGCAGGGGGCCTGCCTCTGGTCTGGGGGTGCTGACCTTGCTTAATGCCAAACCGACCGTCAAGTCAACGCTCAAAGCGCTCCTGTACCTGGCGCCGCTACTCATCATCACGTTGATTTTCACTGTATGGCCGCTGATTCACGCCCTACTGATGAGCAGTTACGTCCACTACAACTACTTCACCAATCACGTGGGCGCGCTGGGTTGGGACAACTTCATTTACCTCTGGCGTGACCCGCTCTTTCACCTCGCCCTGCGCAACACCCTGTGCCTGGTGCTAGTGGCGATGCCCCTAACCGTGGCGCTAGCGCTACTGATTGCACTGGGACTCAACCGCATCCCCTGGCTGGCCCGCTTCTTTCAGACCATCTACTTTCTCCCCTTCGTCACCGCGACGATTGCTACGGGACTGGTCTGGAACTGGATCTTCCGCTTAGACGGTGGCCTGCTAAATGTCTCCTTGCACCACCTGGGCATTCCCGCCGTTGACTGGCTCAACGACCCCCATTACGCCCTGTTGGCGCTCATCGTGGTCTGCGTCTGGCAGGGATTGGGCTTCAACGTCGTGTTGTTTTTGGCCGGGCTCAACCGCCTGGACGACCAGTATCTGCACGCCGCCCAACTCGACGGGGCCAACGCCTGGCAACGCTTTACCAACGTGACCTGGCCGCTTTTGTTACCAATGACGGTTTTAATCATAATCAACACGACCGTTACCACGATCAAAGTCTTCGACCAGGCCTTCGCGCTGTTTCACGGCTCCGCGGGTCCCGGGAATTCGGCCCTCACGTTATTGTTTTCCTGAATTATTCATACCTTTCAAAAAAGTCGTCAGTTTTCATGTTTTTCAAAAACTGACGGCTTTTGATCTTGCTTACTATGTATTGAGACTCTAAATTTTGATGGTATCACCTAACGGTGAGTCATTTTTGAATTTTTGGGTGCACTTATCCCTTGATCGTACAGAATTTTTTTTAATTGGGGCTATTTAATAGCCTGAATACGCTGTAATACCTGATAAAAGAGTCGATGATAAACGTGATGAGAACTCAGTCGTAACTGGATTCGTCGACCGGTAAACACAACGCGGGCAGCGACTTTGAATAAACGGATTCGTAATGTACTAACACGCAATCCGGTCTCTGTTTTAGGTAGGGCTATTTGCTTCATAAAATTGATAATATTGTACGCTAATACACTAACCATCATACGGGCAGCGTTGGCGGTAAACGTTGAACTATCAGTCTTATCAAAGAAGAAGCCCTCTTTGGCTTCCTTGATATAATTCTCCATCTGACCACGCTTATGATACAGTTCAAATGCTGCTTCTACGGTTAAATTTGTCAGATTAGTCACAATAAATTCATGTGAAAAGATCAATTCGCCAGCTACACGAGTTGACTTAACGTATACTTGACGCGGTTTAGGCCACGAAGTGGCCTGATAAGTTGCTGAGTAATAGTGAGTTTCGGTTTCATGCCACTCAGTTGTGTCGCTTATCTGTACAAACTCTTCTGCCAAGTTGTGTAGTCGCTTATTACGTTTGAGGCGAATAATGTAAAAGACATCATCGGCCTCGCAGGTATCATAAACAGCTGGTGTGGCGAACCCGCTATCACCGCGAACCAGAATATCAGTTTCTGGCAATTGGTCTTGATAATGTTTTAATAACGGTTCTAAAAAGGCTTTTATATCTGTGCTGGTATAGGCATTACCAGGCCGTAGGATGGCTTTCATGAGATTACCATCATTATCGATAGCTAGTAATGGATGATACCCCTCCGAGCCATAATGGGCGTTATAGTCAGTAGCTTCTTGATTGCCATAAGTGTCAGAATGGGTTGAATCAATATCAATAATGGTGGTCGTCTGATTAGTTAGCAGTCGAGCTTGATCAATAAGAGCTTGATTTAAAGTCTGGAAGGCGTCCACACCTGCGGAATCGATACGTTGCCAGAAACGGGATATCGTCGCTTGTGAAGCTAAGGCTGGTTTGTCCAATAAAAGTTTAAACAATGGTTCTGCAACCAATGAGGTTGCAGCAGAATCTGTATTATAACCGGCAATGATCTGCAGAACCAACTGCATTAAGATACTTGAATTACTATGTCGGCAGTATTGTCGATGGTCGTTGAACTTCAATAGATTGTCAGCTAAGTTCGTGAACTGAAACTTTGCCATCAGTTCAACACACAAGGTTAGGCCACCATCAGAAGATAATTGACCGCCGGTATGCGATGCTAGAATGTTTTTATTGAAACTAAATGCCATTTCCTGTACAGTTTTCATTATAGAGTCCTCTTCTCTTTATAGTGTCTTTTGGTCGAGTTAACTATACCAGAGCTGAGGCTCTTTTTCTGCACTTAAAAGGTGAAAACGTAAAATTCCCATCAAGCACTTGAATCATGTGTTTGATGGGGATTTTGGAGTTTCTGGTGAATAATTCAGGGTTTTATCTCTATCAAAAATTTTATATCGATAACCAATTCACGGTCGCAGCGGCTAGCGGCGTGGTCCTGTTCGTCCTCGTTGGGTGCTTGACCCTGCTGACTTATGGCTACTTTCGCTGGCAACGACGGCGGTTAGGGGGGCGGTCTTGATGCGTGTCTTGACAACCACACTGTGGTACCTCCTACTCATATGCGGGGCCATTTTGATGCTCTTACCCTTCGGCTGGATGTTGCTGACCAGCCTGCAACCGGCAACGACCACCCTGACGATGCCGACCCATTGGTTGCCGCAAAGCCTGCAGTGGGTCAACTATCAACATGTCTGGCAGCTCGCACCCTTTGCGCGCTATTGCCTGAACTCGCTGCTAGTCACGACCGCCACGACGCTGGGACAACTCTTCAGTAGTTTGCTGGCCGCCTTTGCCTTCACCCATTTACAATTCTACGGCCGGCGCGTCTTGTTCGGCCTGCTCGTCGCACTGATGCTGGTGCCCGGCGAACTGCTGCTGATTCCCAACTTCGTGACGCTTTCGCAGCTGCACTGGATCAACACCTATGCCGCGTTGATCATCCCGTGGCTGGCCAGCGTCTTCATGGTCGTCACGCTCCATCAAGCCTTCCAGTCACAACCCCGGTCGCTCTACTACGCCGCGCACATCGATGGCGCCAGTGATTGGCAATACCTCTGGCACATTCTGGTGCCGACCAACCGGCCCATCATCACGGCCGTGGCGGTCCTCCAGGTAATTGCCTCCTGGAACGCCTTCATGTGGCCGCTGATCATGACCAACAACGACTCTCTGCGCACGTTGCCAGTCGGCTTGATGACCTTTACCAGCGAGCAGGGGACCAACTACCCGCTCCTGATGGCGGCGACGGTCTGTGTGATCTTACCATTACTGATTCTTTATTTGTGCTTACAAAAATATCTCATGCTAGGGATCACGCAGTCCCGGTGGAAAGGAACAACGCAATGAAAAAGTTTTCCCGCTATCTTCTCGTCATCGCCGCTCTCAGCTTGACGGGGACGCTCGGTGCCTGTGGTCGTCAACAGGCGACGGCCCCTGCAACTAAACGTACCACGGTGACCTTCTGGCACGGCATGACAGGTGCCAACCAGCAGACGCTCAACACCATGATCCGTGATTTCAACCATTCTCAGACCAAATACCGCGTGGTCGCCAGCGGTCAAGGTAACTTTGCCAACGTCCAGCAGAAGATCACGGCCGCGGCCAAGTCACAGACGTTACCCACATTGGCGCAAACCACCTATACCAAGGTGCCGGATTACCTGCATGGCAAATTCATCGTGCCGCTCGATGGCTATATCACGAAGAACACACGCAACCGCATCGACCCCACCTTGCGCCAGGTCAGCCAGTACCGCGGCAAGACCTACGCCATGCCATTTTCCAAATCCGTCGGTATCCTCTTCTACAATCAGGACCTGTTAAAACAGCTTCATCTGACCGTGCCCAAGACCTGGAACGACCTTCAGCAAGATGCGGCCAAAGCCCACGCCCACGGATTGACGGGACTGGCTCTTGACCAGAACTTCCTGCCGCAGTGGGACATCCTAACCTATCAGGCGGGCACCCCGATAATCACCAAGCATCCTCAGCTGGCGAGTCCCAAGATGCTGGCCGCGACCAACGTGCTCTACCAAATGATCAAGCACCAGACCGCAGCCACGGCGGGAACGGATGGCTTCGGCAACGTCCGCTTTCTCAAGGGCAGGACACTCTTTTACACCGGCACCTCCGCGGCCATTGGCATCATGCAACACAGCACGCCCAAGGGTCTTCACTGGTCCACTGCCAAAATGCCAAGCTTCCGGGGCAACCCCCAGATTCGCTCCGTGCAAGGCAATGACCTGGTGATGTTCACCTCAGCTTCTAAGGCCCAACGCCGCGGCGCCGCAGCACTGATGAACTTCCTGTTAACGGAAAAGCAGACGCTCAAATGGGCCAAGGCCACGGGCTATTTGCCCCTAACCACCAAAGCCTTGCGGAGCCGGGATTACCGCAACTACCTGGCTAAGAACCCCGCTGCCAAGGCCACCGTCAACTCCCTGCCGTATGGTAAACCAGACGTCGCCTTCTACGGTTACAGCGAAACGCAAAACGCCGCCAGCCAAGTCGCCGACGAGCTCGCCACGTTGCAGACCACGCCTAAACAGGGCTTGGCACAGATGCAGCAGAAATTGACGGCTTTGTCGACAGACGAGTAAGATTTACCTAATTAAAAACAGAGAGTGGGCCAAAAGGCGGTTAGCTGGCGAGCATTAAGGCTGGTAAGCGAATAATCCCGGGCTTGGATTGTTTGCTTATCAGTTTTAAGCGGAACCAGCTGCCTTTTGGCCCAGGTTTCAACACCAGATATTCGGAGACACAAAGGGCCCGAGACTTTTGTCCCAGGCCCGTTTTAGTCATCTATGGATAAATGGTCCGTGCTGGCCGCCTACCATCCGTCAAATATGGGTCGGGTCGCTGTGGGCGGACGGGTCGAGCCAAAGAACGGTTTCGACGCTTCATCTTTGAGCCAAAGGTCGCGTCTCAAAGACGCAGGTTCCTGGTTTCAACAATGTTAGCGGGCAGAACACTGTCATTCCAGGAATTAACGTGTTAAGTCTGCTTTCACCCTTCAGAATAATTATCAGTGAACCACCTTGTTGAAGAAACCATAAGCCGTGTAGGACGTAATTTTAATCCCCTTAAATGGTTTGGCATTGATTTTATCAATTTTCTTTTTCATCGCTTGACCAAGGTATTTCTTTACGGTCGGATTCATCTGGAGGTAACCCCTTTGATTCTTCAGCGCATCCTTACGCGTTGTGATATTGATGCCGAAAGGATTGGTGGCAACAACGTCCTCTTGTTGTTTAGCCCGTTTAGTCTTGGTGTAAATAGTCAGTTCGTTCGTGTGTTCCTGCTCATCGTAGCGAATCAACACAGCCCGCCCACCAATCTTCGTCCGCCGAATCGTGTTGATACCAACGCTCGTCACCAGGTACATGGTCTGTTTGGGCTTGCTCAGCGTGTAAGGCATGAAGTAGCGTTCACTACTGGCAATCGTGTTGGTGTCATGCTTCTTCCGATAGGTCGAGGGACCAAATTTTTTCGCCGTCACCTTAAACCTCTGTCCCTTGTTATACCAAGTTCCCCGAAAAGCCTTGGGCAGCTTCGTCACCTTATGGGTCTTCACCGCTGCCTGCGCCGTCGTGGACGTTGTCATGGCACCGCTAGCAAATAATCCACACCCCGTCGCCACCAACAGCGTGCTGATCAACTTAACCATCTTCATATGTATCTGCCTCCTCTAAAATTGGCTCGGCCACACCGCCAAGCACTGACTTGATTATACAAAATAGGGGTGCCACAATTTGACGCTTGCCAAATAAACTGGTAAAAAAGGCAAAACAAACAGGCCCGCCAGTTTCGGCGTAACCTGAAATTTAATCGCTCATCTAAATAAACCCTATCGCCTTTATCTTAATCATCATACTGATCCCATGCGGCGGCCAAGGCATTACGGACCCGCCGTATCAGCGAGACTGGCGACAAGACGCGTAGTCCGGCCCCCTGGCTCAGCAGCCACAACATGGCCCCGTCCGTCTTGACGTAGGCTTCGATGACGCAGCTACCATCCGCATTTTTCTTGACGATTCGCGATCCAGGGAAATGATCCAGCGCCGTCTGCGGATAATTGCGGTACAAGAAGCGAATCTGCGTGAGATTGCCCGTATCCAGTAGGTAAGTATAGTTGCGGTGTTCCTGCAACGAGAAGCGCTTGGCGTAATCCAGCTTGTCGCCGGGGAGTTGGGCCAAGATTTCCACGATACGGTCGAGCCGATACAACCAGTAGCCGCCGTGTTCCTCGCTTAGCATCGCTACGTAGAAGTAGTATGTTTCAAAGAACAAGGCGACCGGCTGGGCATGGTGGACTTGAGGCACTTGGTCGTCGCCGCTACTCCCGCAATACGTGAAGACTAACCGTTGCGTTTGGGCAATGCTGGCCGTCATGTCCTTCAGACGTTTCAATAGTGGCTTGGCGCGTACCAACGGGACATAACTGCCTCGCGACAGCGTTAATTGTTGGCGCACAGCCTCTTGCATTTGCGGTGAGAGACTGCTGCTCAAGAAGTCCAGCGTTCCGTTCAATTCTTCTTGATCCAAGGCCCGTGAGCCGATCAGGATGTTGCTGGTAGTCAGCGCCATTTCGAAGTCGGTCTCTTCGCTTTGCCGGGCCAGGCGATAGGTCCCCTGTTCCTCCAGCAAATTACCGGCGACGTACTCTGAAAGGGCCCGGCGAATGTAGGCAAAGTCGCGCTGGCAGGTACGACGACTGACACCGTATTTTGCTTCCAAATCGCTTTGTTTTAACGTTTCGCCAGACATCAACCGCACCATTAACTCCGCGATTCGCTGATTGCTTTGCATCCCTCTCACCTCGCTCACTATGTCACTATGTAATTAGTTCATCACCGAATTAACCAAGACCATATCCACCATTATGAAGCGTTACTCTGTAAAAGTAAACCGCCGTTTCAAAGATTCTGCCAAAACAAAAAGGACCAACCCACAAATGAGTTGATTCTTCTAAAATTAGTCATACAAGACATCAATAATGATTCCGCGCCGAAATAATATACAAATTATCCTTCACAACCTGATAAACCAGACGATGTTCCTGCGTAATTCTTCGAGACCATAGATTGGTCAATTCATGCTTTAAAGGCTCAGGTTTTCCTAGTCCCTCAAATGGATGTCGTTCAATATCTCTTACTAACTTATTAATTCGTTTAATCATTTGCTTGTCATTTTGCTGATGCCAGTACATATAATCGTCCCAAGCTTCATCAGTCCATGCTTTAATCATCTGGATCCATCAGCTCATGCTGCTTTGCCTTCCCAGCCGCAATTTGCTTCTGCCCACGGCGAATTTTTGCCATCAAATCTGGATTACTCATAATTCGTAGAGTTTCAACCATGCTATCATAATCTTGTTTCGACATTAACACGGCTGTATCATCATCACTATCTCGATTGGTAATCAACAACGTTGTGGCATCATCATTTACTTGGCGCAAATAATACTTCAAATTTTTCCGAAAAACTGAATAGGATACCGCGTCCATAAAAAGTCCTCCCACGTATCAAATTTTATTAAATTGTACAATAAAAAGTACAACTTATCCAGCGATTTGAGCAAAAAAAGGACCAACCCACAAATGAGTTGATCCTTTTCTGCGCATGACGCGCGAAATGTTAAGTTAGTTGAATCGAAGAATTACTTCTTCAGTGGAGACCATGCCCACTTCGTGAATTCTTCAATATCATGACCTTCGTCACGGGTAACCTTGAAATGCTTAGCTAAGATGTCATCCATCTTCTTGTCGAAGGCCTTTGCGGCAGCTTCGTCAATAACGCCCTTAGCGGCTAAGGTGTTCGCAGCATCCTTGGCTTGGTGGAACCGGTCAAGTTCGGAGTATACACGCATGTCGTAAGCAGTCGTGATATCACCGTCTTCACGGTAACCGTGAACGTGTAAGCCTAAGTGTTGACGTTCGTAGAAGAAGGATTCGATCAAGTCTTCGTAACCGTGGAAACCAAAGACAACAGGTGTCCCGGATTCGCCGAAGAGTGAACTGAATTCAGCATCGCTCAAAGCACGGTCGTCGTTCAGAGGCCCGTTCTTCTTTTGCAGACGTTCTAATTCAACCACGTTGACGTAACGCATCTTAACGGCTGGGAAAGCATCGTTGATCAGGCTAAGTGCAGCCAGAGTTTCGATGGTTGGTTCAACACCAGCAGAAGCAAAGACGATATCAGCATCTTCACCTTCAGCAACAGTAGAAGCCCAGTCGATCGTCTTCAAACCAGTGTTAGCCAGTTCTTCGGCTTCAGCAACGGAGAACCATTGTTGACGAGGTTGCTTGGAAGCAACGATATGGTTAACCTTTTGACGGTCCTTGAAGGCCCGGTCAAAGACAGCCAATAACGTGTTCCCATCAGCTGGCAGGTATTGGCGGATGAAGTTAGACTTCTTTTCAGCCAAGTGCGTCAGCATACCTGGGTCTTGGTGGGTGTAACCGTTGTGGTCTTGTTGGAACACAGTTGAAGTTGAAACCAGGTTCAATGATGGGTAATCATTACGCCATGGTTCAGCAGCGGCCTGACGGATCCACTTGAAGTGTTGCGTCGTCATTGAGTCGACAACCCGCAAGAATGATTCGTAAGACGTGAACACACCGGTACGACCAGTTAAGGTGTAACCTTCAAGCCAGCCTTCAGCTTGGTGTTCTGATAATTGGGCATCCAAGATCCGGCCTTCAGGGGCTTCGTATTGGTCATTTGGTTCCTTGACCTTGCTCATCCATTGACGGTTGGTGATCTTGAACATTTCCCAAAGACGGTTAGACATCGTTTCATCAGGTCCGAAGATCCGGAATGATGATGGGTTCTTCGTTGCAACACCAGCGAAGAAGGTTGACAGCACGTTCATGTCCATGTTCTTGTTGCCATCTGGCAATTGGGTCCCACGGTTAGAAGCGTCGATGTCGTTAGCGAAGTCTTTCCAGTTAGGCAGGTCGAGCATGTCGGCCTTGGCACCGCGAGCACGGCCACCGTTAGCAACTGGGTTAGCAGCCATCCGCTTGTCACCCTTAGGGGCAAAATCAGCGACTTCTGCCTTCAATGAACCATCAGTGTTGAATAATTCGGTTGGCTTGTATGAGTTCATCCAAGCTTCGAATTCTGGTAATTCATCAAGCTTACCTTGTGCTAAGCCAAGCGGAACTTGGTGAGCACGGAAGGAGCCTTCGATAGGTTCGCCAGCAGGGTTCTTTTGAGGACCGCCCCAACCTTTAGGCAAACGTGCGATAACAACTGGCCAAGCTGGGATAGTCCCATCTTCGTACTTGCCGTTTTCGCGAGCATCTTTTTGGATTTGTTGAATATCAGCAATTGCTTGATCAAATAACTTAGCAGCCTTTTCGTGGTAAGTCATGTAATCATGGATATCTTCGTTTTCAAGGAAGCGTGGTGACCAGCCTAAGCCTTCGAAGAACTTAGAAATCTTGTCATCGCTCATCCGTGAGAATAACGTTGGGTTAGAGATCTTAAACCCGTTTAAGTCAAGGATTGGTAAAACGGCACCGTCGTTCTTAGGGTTCAAGAACTTGATGGAGTTCCAAGCAGTCATGGCTGGGCCGGTTTCAACTTCCCCATCACCAACAACAGTGAAGGCGATTTGGTCTGGGTTGTCTAAGACAGCACCAGTTGCGTGGGAAAGAGAGTAACCAAGTTCCCCACCTTCGTGGAGTGAACCAGGCGTTTGGGCAGTCATATGGGAACCGATACCACCAGGGAAGGAGAAACGCTTGTACAAACGGGACATCCCTTCAAGGTCTTGGGTGATTTCTGGATATGCATCCGTGTAAGTCCCATCCAAGTAAGAGTTCGTTACCATAACTTGGCCACCGTGACCGGGACCACCGATATAGAACATGTTCAAGCCGTACTTGTTGATCAAACGGTTGGCGTGGGCGTACAGGAACGTTTGTCCTGAGATAGTACCCCAGTGCCCGATAGGCTTCACCTTAACGTCATCTTTTTGGATTGGTGTGTTCGTCACTGAGAACAATGGGTTGCTCTTCAGGAAGATCATACCACCGGAAAGGTACGTCGTGGCACGCCACCAAGCGTCAACTTTTTCCAAGTAAGACTTGGAATCGTAATCTACTGCCATGAATTCTTACACTCCTTCGTTAGGTAACTTGCTTTGCAACAATTAACGTCAATCAGCCGTAGCTAATTTGTATTCTTTAATCATACTAAAGTTTTCCGAAAAGTCAACCTTTTTTATAATTGGTTCGTCCCAATTATAAAATTAATTGATTTTCATGAGCACCAATTTGGAAAAATTGCGGTTCGAATTCATTTGTCTTCGACAGGCACATCCTTTCTGGTAGTTGTCCTGACAAGCTTTCCTGAATGAAACACATTTCCGCTCATAGTATAGCAAATTTCTGAACCAACACGCATTGGTTTGCTCACCCAACCGCAATTTTCGTCAAAATACCGATGAAAACTGACTTGCTGGCGTAATCAATGGCCTGAGTATAGCAGAGTCTTTGGCGAGGCACCCTTGATCTGTTAGGTTTGACCCGAGCTTACGGATTTCTTTAGATTTCGGCGACAAAAAAGCCTGAGAACTGGTCCCAGACTCACTTGATTCGTATTGACAAAAGGTTGCAGGTCAGCTTAACACGTTAATTCCGGAACGACAGTGTTCTGTCCACCCAAATCGGTGAAACCAGGAGCCTGCGTCAGCCAGGGATTAAATCGATTATTGTTGGCAAGTACGTCTGTAGCCGAGAGTCCGCCAAATATGGGCTCAGCCGTGGGAGTTTCCTTAGCGGCGCGATTCATGCCGCTTAGGAAACTGGCGTCTTTGAGACGCGACCTTCGGCTCAAAGGCGAGGCGTCGAGACCGATTCTTGGCTCGACCCGTCCGCCCACAGCGTTCCGACCCATATTTGGTGGACGGTAGGCGGCCAGCACAAGACCACCTTGCGTTCGAAGACTAATTTATCGCCATAACCCCTGATGTCACAATGAATTTAGCTACTTTCAAACCTGTAACCTTTAGTTATTGACTCTGTTCGCTTTCATCCGCCGCAATCGCAGCGTCCAGCTTGCGCTCATACACGCCAGACAGCCGTTTGACGTTGATGACCACCCGTTCCGCTAACAACAGTAGACACGGCAAATACTGGATGATGTAGCGGCTCCGGCCCCCTTCAAAGAGCAGAAGGAACATGAAGCCACCGACCATGGCTAGACGGAGGATCTGAATGACACGTCGTTCTGGGCCAAACCCCAGCGCAATAATTACCAATAAGCTAATCCACCACATTTGTGCGACAAACCGAAAATCAGCGATATGGCGCCCATACAGGTAGATGAAATTTTTCAGTTTATTGGTAATGCCCTTATTGTTGGGTTTTTGGTTCTCTAGAAAGAAGTGTCCTTCTTTTAGCCAGCCAAAGGTTCCATCGGCCGTGTTATTTCGCTGCTTCATGACCAAAAATTTAAGATACCCGACCGGCCCCAATTGTTTCAAGCGCTTCTTCAGCATCATGACAGAGTAGTCCGTTTTCTGTTTTTTAGTCGGCAGGAAGGTCATCTCGACCGCTTGCCACCAACTGTAGCCACCTTGGCCGTAAACACCCATGGCCGCAAAGTGGATTGCTGGAATCGCCCGGGATTTATCGACCTGAATGTACGTCTGCGTCTCCACTTTATGATTCACATATCGATAAGTCTCATAACCGCTACGCCCAATGAATAAGAGCATCGCGAAGGCAATGAAGAGGCCCTCCATCGTTTGCCGTTTGTGATTTTTCATCATCACCAAAATTTCAATAATGGCAATCGCAATTACCGGGATGATGGAAGAAGGCTTCATGAAGTAAGTTAACATGACACTGATGCCAAACCCATTGGCAGCGGCCGCCCGAACCAGAGATGGCAGCGTAGACTTGCGCATCGCAAAGTAACACAATAAATAAAACGACACTAACGGTAGCCCCCACGCATCGGTATAAGGCATGATGATGCTGGGAAAGACCGCTAACCACGCCGCTTGGATGTACATGGCTGTGCCTAACGCCTTCTCTTGAACGAGTTTGACGCTCAAAAGATTAAAAATCGCTGACAGGTCAACGAAAAACAACGTGACGTAATCAAAGAATTCCCAAGTGGTTTGGTTAAAAGTCGTTGATAGCCAGTGCATGAACAACATGATTGGCAGGTTATTTACGTTGAGGCTAAAGTATGACGTCACATCAGGATCCAGCACACTGGTGGGGTCCGTTGCCGTATGCAATAGCATCCCCGAGTCAAACCCACTATTGGGGTGAACGAAGTAGACAAAGAAAATTTGACCTACTAAAACCATCAACAGTAGCCAGCGACCTGTTCGCAATTGCTCCGTCACCAACACCTTGACCAGCCACGCATGAATTCGTGGATAGGCGTAGTTCATCACCAGGATGGCCACAATCGCGATTATCAGCCCCGTCGTCAGTAGCGTGGTACTGGTCCCAAACGTGGCGTTGTCGCCGAAAATAATGTTCGGTGAGGTCAATGCGAAAAACAACGTCAGGAAAAATAAGATCCGCCAGAATAAATTAATGACACTTTGGCTGAAGTTATAAAACCTACGCATGGTCGTCCGCCTGGGTGGCTGGCTTGCCCGCGGCATCTTCTTGGGCTAAGACCGCCTCTTTCGTCGGAAATTGCCGCTCCGTGATGTCGATACAATACGACCGGGTCGGCGAATCGCTGACTTCAATGCGCAGGAGCACGGCGTTATTTTGCCGTAAGATACCGTCAATCTGATTGAACAGGTACTCCGTCACATTTTCCACCGTGGGATTGATCACCTTGAATTCTGGCAGGTCGTTCAAATACTTACCAGACAAGGCGTCGATGGCCTTGTTCAGGGACTTTTCAATGTCAAAGAAAGAAACCATCCCCTCAAACACGTGCAGCTCACAGACGATTTCCCAGGTGTGGTTGTGCTTCTTCCCAGTCCCGGATTTCCAGCGAACCGCGTGACTGGCGTTGACGTAGGATTTAATTTTATAACTCCGTTGTTTTGGCATACTCATTTTCCTTTCCGATCACGACGACGCTGTTCTCTGACCGTGTTGATGTCGTCGCGGATAACGGCCACGACGCGGCTGCCCTCCTCACCGACACCGCGCATGTGCCAGGTGGCTTTGGTGGTCATGGCGTTGATGATGCCGACCAGCCGAATCCAAGAGTTGATAAACATATATAGTGGCAACAGTAACGTGACCCACCAGAGTCGGACGTAAAAATGCTGTTCGTCCGGATATCTCCGTAAAATAAAGTAAACACTCACAAAGTTCACGATGGCCACGAAGACGTAAAGCGCATAGATCAAGACGTAAGACAAGATCAAGACCAGCGGCGCATACCCAAAGGCCACCAGCACAAAACTAGCAAAGGTCCAAATCATTCGTGGAAACGTGAAGGTGTGATCGACCAGCATCCGGCGAATCAAGAAGTTCTTGAAAAAGCGGTTCAGCCCTGCCGTTTGTGACATGTAATTCTCGGTAACTTCCAGCTCGCCACGTTGCCAGCGTTGGCGCTGCGTATACAGCTCGGAGAAGCCAGAAATCGGCTCGACGTAGAAGATGGCATCGGCACAGATAACGACCTTTTTCCCCAGCCGTGTCCGAATCTGAAAGGTCATGTCGGTATCCTCCCCGATCGTGTCGATGTCGTAGAGAAAGGTCTCCATCAAGACTTCTCGACGAAAGGCGGAAAAGGCGCCAGACATGGTAAACAGCTGATCTTTAGACGATTCAATGGTCCGCCCTGACAGAAAGGCCTGGGCGTACTCGTAGTATTCATTTTTCGCTAACAGCTGGTGCCAGAACCCCTTGACGTTTTGGACCATCTCCCGTTTGGGTAGGATCGCCCCGGTCATGGCAGCGATGCTGTTGTCATTTTCAAAGCGCAACACCATGTTCTTCACGGCGTTCTTCTCCAGCAAGCCATCACTGTCGATGTTGATGACGTAGATGCCGATGCTTTCGTAAATAGCGGTGTTGAGCGCCCGTGCCTTGCCCTTATCCGTGTTTACGTACCGCAGGATAAGCTCAGGAAAGGTGTTCTGGGCCCGCGCATAAGCGCCGAAGCTGTCATCGGTGCTCTGGTTATTGGCCAGAACGATTTGCATGGCATTCTTGGGATAGGTTTGATTATTGATGGACCGGATGCACTCAAATAAGGTATCTTCAGAATTATAAACCGGGACGATGATCGTCACCCAGGGCCATTTGCCTGGTGGCGTCAACTTCGGTTCATGCAGGTGTAAGTGGATCAGCTTGGCAGTTGAGATCAGGGCGGGAATAATTTCCACCACGATTGGAATCAACGCCCAGGTAATCCAAAACCCCATTCGTGTCAGGGCTAAATTGATCCAATACATCAAAGTTTCTCTTGCCTCCAATCAACGAACTCCCGATAGATGCCATGCGCCAACTGTGAATAGGTAAACACGTTGTAGTACAGGGCAATAACGAGCACGTAAAAGACCAGCCGCCCAACGATTGAATGTGCGATAAAGAACGTCTGGCCGCCGCCAAAGTGGACGATGATAATCACGACACACAACCGGATAACGTTGATGGCATAAATGTAGACCAGGCCAAACAGCGCGTAGAAGACTTTTTCCTTACGTTGATACGTGGGGAAGAAAACCACCAGCGCCACAAACGCACAGGTCTCAATAATACCCGAACACTCATAGTCGATCGACATGATCACGGGATTGGCGCCGTTGGTAATGTAGACCAGCCCAGTGTTGTACATGATCGTACACCACCCGGTCAGGTCACGGAATATCGCCACCCCGTGGATGACGGCGTGCGTGAAGAACCAGACCCAGTACGGCCGACTAATGGCTGACAGGATAAAGAAGAGTCCGGTAGCGTCAAGAATCTTGTGTAAACGAAATGCCTTCGTACATATAATATGTATCTAACTTAAATAAATGATGCTTCCAAGGTGTCCTGGAGTCCTTTGAACCCTCGGTGGATCCGCTTCAGAGACTTCTCGTTATAAACATTAAACTGAGAAACCAGGAAGCGATCCAGTGAATCTTCCGTTGGAAATTGTTCTTTGTGGTGGGTGGTGCGCTTGAGATGCTTATTAAAGTTCTCAATCGGGTTAGTGGAGTATAGTGATTGCCGGATAGCTGGTGGAAAGTCCATGAAAGTGAGTAAATTCGGCATTTTAAGCAGATCTTTGATTAATTTGGGATAGGTCTGATGCCAGTTGTTGGCGAACTCATTCAGTTTCAGTTCGGCTGCTTCACGGTTGGCGGCCCGATGAACTTGTTTAAAGTCACTGATCACGGCCTTGCGGTCTTTTACGCGAACTTTGTTCATCAGATTCCGCCCAACATGAACCAGGCAACGTTGTCGTTTGGCTTTAGGGAAATTCCGATTCAAGCCTTCATCCAAACCAACTAACCCATCGGCCACAAACAACAGCACATCTTTAACGCCCTGCTTGATCAAGGTTCCCAGCAGTTCAGTCCAGATTCCAGTCGATTCCGTTGGCGCCACTTGGTAGTTCAGCACTTCTTTCGTACCATCTGGACGAATGCCAATCGCAATATGAACGGCTTCTTTTTGAACGGTATCCCGCTTTAACGGCAAGTAAGTGGCATCTAAGAAGATGGCCGCATATTGTGAAGCCAGTCGACGTTGCTGGAAAGCTTGAACCTGTTCATTGACGGCTTTAGTCATGTTGGAAACCGTGGCTTTGGAGTAGTGAGCACCGTACATTTTCTCAATGAGTTCGGCAATTTCAGCAGTGGTAATTCCCTTGGTATACAACTGAATGACCGTTGTTTCTAAATTATCACTGTGCCGACCGTAGGCTGGCAAGGTATGATTTTTAAACCGGCCATTGCGATCTCGAGGAATGGTTAAGTTAAGTTGGCCGTACTTCGTATCAAACGAGCGCTCATAACTGCCGTTGCGGTTATTACCAGTGTTAGTCCCAGCGTATGAGTAGCGTTCGTAACCCAAAAACTCTACCAATTCGGTTTGAAGCAGCTGGTTAATCGCAATTTCGAGGTGGTGACGAAAAACTTCGTCCAAATCTTGCTTTTGGGCTAGTGCAGCGATAATTTCTGTGGTAAGTTCATTCATGGGGAATGCCTCCTGTGATGTTTTCTGTGGTTACTAAATATCATAAGGGAAGGCATTCCCTATTTCTATACAATTCAGAAATCTTTTATGCATTTACACAAGATATTTTACGCTCTCAAGAGTCCGGCACTCCCTACAATAAAGAAGTAGGCAGATAGCCGAGCTCGCTTTAACACCGATAACGCATATAACCACACGACCGTTCCCACTAGGATACTTATCTTCATTCGCACCAGTCCTATTAATTAACTTCCCTAACGTTGGCCTCCCAGCGTTATCAAAGACTACTTGCCACTCGTCCGGTTGCCTTGACGCTTCAGCTTACCAGACTTGCGTAACCGCCAGTAGCCAAGACCCGCAATTCCCAAGCCGATACCAGAGATGACGTAGGGGCCGGTGGACCCACCGGCGACGGTGACTTTTTCATTACCGATGTTGGGGTTGTACATGGTGATAGTCTGACCGGTCATGCTCGATAGATTAAGCTTACTAAGATCGATTTGGAATTCAGCAATCGGTTCTCCATTACTGTTGCTGGAAACATAACCATTTCCAACAGTCCCATATTGGGGACCTTCATTCGTAGTTCCACCAGTGAAAGTCACCGCTTGAGCCCTGTCTGAACTAACCGTGGAACTAGGCATGTTATTCGACCAAATATAAATCTTTTTCCCATTAAAATCAAAATTATAATCCCCGTAGCCAGGAACTTGCCCATTGCCTTTTATCATTCGCACATAGACGTACACCTTATCACCATCACTAACCATGGCCGTATATCCGTTATAACCACCAGTTAGAGTGACATGCTTCCAATCCGCGAACTTTCCGTCAATCTTAATATTGAGATTATCATTGTCGTTGCTGGCATTGGTATCCGTCGTGGTCGTCGCTTTGGAGCTACTATCAGCTTTACCATCAATAACACCGGATGCACTATTCTGGTCGGCATCACTAATATTATCAACAGTCGTCGTTGCACTGTCACTCCCAATACTAGGGTTAGAAACCGAAACTTTTTTACCGTTAACTGAATCAGTCAGGCCAAACTTACTGAGATCAATCCGGAACTCTCCACTTTCATGAGAGCCCTCAGTACCAACGTATCCGGCCCCAACAGTTCCATAATCATGGCCGTTATTACCTTTCCCACCTGTTAACGTAAATGACTTTGTTTGATCTCCACTAACACTCAGATCATCGCCAGACCAGGCATGATACGTTTTACCATCAACTTGAATACTATAGTCGCCATATCCAGGTACTGATCCATTCTGCATTCTGACGTAGACATCGATGTACTGTCCATCGCTCTTTACAGCCATTGCCCCACTATAGCCAATGGTCAGGTCTGCCCCTTTCCAATCCGAAAACTTACCATCAATCGTGATGTTATCGCTCGCGTGCGCTGTCACTGGTGTCGCGCTCACGGCGGCTGCGCCAGCTAGTCCTAGCGCAACCACACCTGCCATCATTAACTTCCACAACTTCATGAGGTCAAATCCTCCCTCCAAAAAACCTTTAGCAACCTGCCACATCGGCCGGTTGCTAATCATGCAACTGTCAAAAACCATTCTACGGTAATACTATGCTATCATTGGCAATTAAGCAAGCTAACATTTTTACACAATATATAACTTCTAATCGTTCGGTAACCTAGGGCTTAATGTTCACTGAAAATATCCGTTTTCAACGTGATTTTCATCATCACCTGTGTCCCTTAACCACCTCTATTGTACTAGGTTTTTAAGTGGTAGGCGAGAGATTACTGTCATTTTTTGTCGCCCACAAGTCATTTAACTGTTCAGCCACGTGCTTTTAAGTTTGCGATAAGCTTTCCTATATTAGGACCGTAATAATCAAGAACAGTTAATGGTTGGTTGCGCAAATTTATTACCGCATTAAAAAACGACCAAGCCGTCAGACTCAGTCGCTCATTATCTATTCCACTGAATGATGGATCCTAAATCAATTACCGCCGACGCCACCAGAAATGTAATCCCCAACCACCGGTAATCGCCAGTAACAAGGCACCTAACCAGCGGCCCTCAGTGGTCGATCGTTCACCAGTCTGGGGTAACTGTGACGCCGTGTTTTTAACGTGATCCGTCGCAAATGGCTGGGAAACGATCGCCCCTAAGGCCGTTGATCGGTGTGCCATTGGCTGCAGGAAGTCTGGTAGTTTCTGGCTTTCTGAGCGCTGCGATGCCGCAGTGTCCGCTGGCTGCTCTGCGTCACCTGGTTTTTGTGGCGTAACCGATTGATCTGGGTCAGTTGGGTTTGCTGGGGTTACTGGTTTCCCTGGATCAATCGGCTTTTCTGGGTCCACTGGTTTTACCGGGTCAACCGGTTTCTCTGGGTCCACTGGCTTTTCCGGATCGACCGGCTTGGTAGGCGTCGTTGGCCGATAAACGACCGTGAAGACCAAGTCCTGGCTATCCGACCAGACGGACTGGGCCGTTAACTGGGTCAAATCGCCGTCCGGGGCATCATTGGCAACGACCGTGTAACCCGCAACCATTGGGTGTTGCCGCGCTGCAAACTCACCTGCGACTCCCGGTATCCAGGTGGTCTCAGCTGTGTCAATTGGCGCGCCCGTTTCCGTCAGTTCAGGTGTCGCTGGCTTGCCAACGGTATAGTACACGCGCTGGTCACCCGTGGTGGGGTCGGTCACCGTCAAGAAGGTGAACGGCGCTGCCTGAAAGTCCGGAGCGACCGCTTTTCCCTGTTCATCGACGTAGTGAATCGTTTCGTTGACCACGTGTTGTGTCGCCTGATAATCCGGGGCATACACGTAAATCACATCCCCGTTGTCGCCAGGCTGAGCCAGCGTGCCCGTGGCGGGTAGACTGGCTTGGCCCGTGACCGAGCCAGTGTCCATTCGCACGAACCGGTAGTGGGGAATCGTTAACTGTGTCGTCGCGTAATCCGCGCCCACAGTGGGACCGTCCGGATAAGTGACTGCGGCCTGACCAAGTTGTTGGCCCTGCAGATCCACGTATTTCACATTGACCGTGGCCGCCTGTTGGTAGTCGAACCGGGTCAGCTTGAACTGCTGGAGGTTCTTGGCGCCACCAGTTGAGGCACTCACGATCATGGCCAAGGCCTCATCCGTGGTCGGCACCGTCTTGCGCCAAACCAGTGGCGTGCCATCGGCCTGTGTAAATCGAATCGTCAGCTCCCGGCTGTCACCATCATAGTTGACACTGAAGTCGTGAAATTTACTGTCCAAATCGCTGGCGGCCAAGGCTTGAACAGAGGACTGGTCCGTCTCCGCCCACCACCGGTCGTGAAACTGACGACTCACCGTTTGCACGAGTCGCTTGCTGGTCGTCACGAACGCCCCAAACTGCGGCGTGCTGGGATCGGCCGACCAGCCAAAGCCGTTGGAGTCGTTCGCAGCAAGTTGCGCCCCCGATATATCAGCCGTCGGTCGCGCCGCGTCATTGTGCCACGTGTCTAATTTAAAGCCCAGAGCGGAGACCAAGCCGCCGATGCCGAGGTTGCCCCCAGCATTGCCGACGTCACTCACGTTGCCATTGTGAAAAGCGAAGCCAATCCCATCTGCCCCGCCCTGTGCGGACGTCTTGTCGCCCAGGTTCACCTGTCCTTCCAGTGAAAAACTGGTCCCCATATCAATCTTACTCTTCAGCGAAAAATTACCGACTTGATCGTTCTTATCCGGCGTCAACGTCACGATACCCGTCTGTTGGTCATAGGTCGCGTCACCATTCAGCTCAAAGTAGTCCGTGAAATTTTGTGCATCGACGTGTGAGCGGCTGACGGTCTGCGCTGTTTCCTTGACGGCAGGCACGACATTCTTCCGGACGGTCACATCCGTGGGCAGTTTCGCCGCGGTCTGCTTGGCCACCGCTGCCGGCTGTGTCGGTGTCGTGGTGACCGCGTCATCAGGCGCCGATGTTGACCGCTCCGGTACTGATTCGGTCACCGGCTCATCGGTGGGTGTCGGCGAGGATGACCCTTCACTGGTTGCCGGGTCATCTGCCGCAGTCGCTGCTGGGGACTCGTGCTTTACAGATGTAGCCGTTTCTTGACCCGCGACGGGATTGGGGACGGTAGCCCCCGCTGCCGCGACCATCTGTAAATTCAAGCCCAACAAAACAGCTCCTGAAAACACCCACAGCTGTCGATAATTTTGATTCCGCATCATCGTTTTTACCCCCATAACTTCAATCCACTCAACTAATTGGTATTGAGTATACCGGGAGAATTTGCTGATAAACGCGAATTTGTATTTAATTTTTCCAAGTGGCCCAGAAAAATACAATGCCTGCATATTTCCGGGATACCTCCCTGCAAGTCGCCATTTGGCAAATTAATAAAGTTAATCTACTTCACTATTCTGCTGGCGATATTCCAGCGGCGTCATCCCCAGTTCTCGTTTGAACCGTTTGGAAAAATCAGCCGCGTCATAAAAATTCAATTCCTGGGCAATCTGGCCGATCCGCATCGTGGTCAGCAGGAGAATGCGCTGCGCCTCGCGAATCTTCTTGACGTTGATATAATCCCGAATCGACATGTGCATCTCCGTGTTGAAGCCGCGCTGAACACCGATCGGATTGCATCGCTGATTCACGTGCGCCAACACCTGCTTGACGGTCAGCTTTTCACGCACGTGGGCGTTGATGTAGTAGATCACATCCAGCGTCGACTCCAGGTGGTCGGCATAGGCCAGGCCATCCGTCTGTGCCAGCTGGCCAAAGTCCGTGATGATGCGTTTTAGCAATGGCACGTACTTGGCCGTTGTCACCGGGAGGTCCAGCAGATGTTGGTGGTACTGGGTTCGCAACTGGACGAATTTAAAAATCTTCACGTGATTCTGAATCCCCTCAAACGATAAAATGTCGACCAGCGCATGCAGTTGCGCGACCTTCTGCTCCGGCGTCAACCGGTTCAGCAAATCCTTCGAGCGCGCCAAGTTTTCTTCAGCGAACCGCACGCCTTCCGCAATTCGCCCGGCCCGGTAAAACCGAATGAAATCACGCTCCACGTAACCAATCAGAATCATCGCCTTGGTGAGTTGGTCCTGCTCCGTGTAGGACCGAATCGAGTCTAAATATTGCGTGTACTGTAACTCTGATGCCACAATCAATTCCTCCCAAAAATAGTTAAGCACAATGCTTGGAAGCAATCCTATCAAAAAAGTTTCTGAAAATCTATGGATATGCCTAGATGCTAGCCAAGTCGGTCGATGTGAGGGAGTGGCGCAACCGATTGGCAATTACCCGAATCATCATTGGTGATGAACGTACCAGCCTACCAAGCATTAAGAAATCTAACCATCGCAGGTCAGTTTAGTGGGGCTGTATACCGTTTACTTGGCGAGCGGAAAAATAATTTTGGGGCGGAGCTGGCCAGTCTATTTCTCGTGCTTTTCTGTTTTAGCGTCTGAAAACTTGGGAAGCTACTACGTAACAATCATTGCTGGTAATCAATCAGCGTTATTCTATACGCCCATCATCTAAAACGGCTTTTCCCATAACAAGCTGACAGATAGACAATAACTAAACTGATTCCACGAACAAAACCACTCTGAGACAGACAGCTGTCTAACCTCAAAGTGGTTCTATTCACCCATCAAACGCAAAACTAATTCAAACTTACCTCGGCTGCTGTCCAGTCGTTAGCTCTTGGTGACGCGTTATTGTCACTAGCCCATCCACTTTTTCCGTAATTTCTGAATATCATGAACAGGCTCACTCGACTCATCCAAAAGGCCAAGCTCTTCCGCCTTAGCAATGACCATGGCTCTTTCTATCTCTGGCGGTAGTCGAACAATCTCGTCTTCGTTTCGGGATGTAATTGGATAACTAAATCCCTTATCTAAATTAAATTTTGCAATAAAAATCTTAATTGCAGTAGAAGTTGTTAAGCCTATCGCCTCGGCGTTCTTTTCAAACTTTCTCTTCTCTTGTTCATCAAGTCGGATAGTGATTTGTGACATTGCCATCATGACCACACCTCTTTCATAAGCTAAATATATCATCCAGATGCTCAACTTCGATAGCTGTAGACTTGGATATGAAAGCCAAATTCTATCTTTTCCGTCAAAAAACACCAGCCATCTCTCGGATAGACCGGTGCTTCTCTTTCCCTACATCAATGACCATTTGCCATGACTCCTAGTTCCCCAACTAGTCGGCGTTTTTGAATTGGCCATTGGTTAAGGCGCTCTTTAATACCCAGCCTTGACCCTTAACATAGCTGAAGGCTTGTGTTTTCTTGTTGGCATTTTGTAATTTCACTTGCTTGGTAACCTTGTAAGTCGTCCCCGCCTTTAAGTGGCCCTTAGCCGTCAAGGTCATCGTTGGCCGATCAGCCGCGATGGCTGCCTTGTAAACGACTGGCTTGGCATCCTTGGTGTGCACTGTCTTGGCCTTCTTCAAGGTGTTGACCGTCAGAATCGTGTAGGTCTTCGCCTTAGCCGTGACGCCATCCGCTGGCTTAAACTTGCCGGCGGTCAGCTTGCTGGCAACGACCCAGCCTTGGCCCTTCACGTAGCTGTAAGTTTGGGTCTTCTTTGCGCTCAGCTTTAATTTCGCTTGCTTCGTCACCTTGTACGTGGTCCCTGCCCTTAGCTTCCCCTTGCTAGTCAGCGTCATCGTTGGCCGGTCAGCCGCAATAGCCGCCTTGTAAACGACTGGCTTGGCATCCTTGGTGTGCACCGTCTTGGCCTTCTTAAAGAAGTTAGACGACACGATGGTGTACGTGTGTTGCTTAGCAACTGTCGCGGACGTAACCGTTGCCGTCGTGCTAGCAGAAGCCGGTACGGCCAGAGCCAAAGGTGCAGTCAACGCTAAAACTGATAATAGAACAACTGATTTTTTCATAATAGACATCCCCTAATCCAAAGATTAAAGTTAGTATAGTTATATTACAGAAATGTGTCAATGATATTTCGACTGTAATATTTTAAGAATGTCTAAAGGGGTGATGTTTCAGGGCGTGTCGTAAGCTGCAAATTCGATTATACCGGTAATTATAAGCGATTCAAGCAAAAAACAGCCGCCTAAATCTCGCTGTTTACGGTTTAAAAAGGCCTTACTTTTTGCTTTATTTTTGTCACCTATTCGTAATATTCAAGTCTAATTTACCAGCACCGTACCTGATTTCGCCTGTGTCTCAGGCACCACTGAATGGCTGCGCACTGACACTTCACATGCTTCATTTTTTTCATCACCAACCGCTATCCCTAGCAATAACCCACCCCACAAAAAAACGACTAACCCCCGCAAATGGCATCAGTCGTCTCTATTTGGCCCCGAAAGCAACTGCCTCTCGTAGCCCTATTTTCCGTGGTGCTTGTCATGTCAGCTGTCTTTCTCCCCATGTCTAAGCCGATAACGCATCACCGCTGCCCAACGTTATTGCATCCGGTACTTACGGCCGCGCTTTTGGATGTCCATTTGCACCCCACTCGGTTTTACCCGTTGGCACCACTTGCGGTAGTTGCGGTGTTTCTTGTGCAGCTCCCAGACTTGGTAACTAAATAACACAACGCCATAGATTAAGAAAAACAATCCCAACAGGGTCCCCAAGTTTTCCACTAGTAATTGCACTGTCATTGTGCTCTCCCCCTATCCTGTTATCACACTGTCTAAAGCCGGTGCAGAAATATTGAATCCGTCTCCACTTTAGATTCTAAAATCTCAGTTGCGCTGGCGCGCCGCAATATTCCCCGATATAAGGTGCGACTCTGGCAATCTGGTCGCCGAACCATCTCAACGTCATTCTGCCGGTCAAACGCCACCACGGTATATGCCGACTGGCTTTCCTTACTGACATCACGATTCACACACCAAATCTGTTGGACCGTCGTCAACCCCAGAAACGGCGAAATCATGTCTGCCAATCGCTGCTCAAACTTCTCATCCTGAAAAGTTGTGCTTAAAACTAATGCCCGCCTATTCATACTCATTCCCCCAAAATCTAAAGCATCAACGTTATCTCTTGGCCTAAATCTATCACAATATGGACTATTTTTTCAAAACATCGCGCTTGATTAACAATTCTGACTTACAATCTAACGACTAGAACATTGATTAAGACGATTAAAGACGGTGCCTTTTGCGAGAGCTAGCTCATGTTTTCGGTATCATTTTAGGCAGAATGATACCGAAAACAAAAAATGATCCCGTAACTCTTTATAACGTAGCCCGCTGCTCCTAGACACAACCAACAGGCGCTACCAGATCAAGTTCGATCTAGGCAGCGCCTGTTTACTTTTTCATTTTAGCGTTACCCCAAGTTTTCCCGAAAGAACGCCGCAAACTGGTCAAATGGAATCAGATCTACCCGATCATAGAAATCAACATGCTGGCCACGGGGCATGACTAGGAGTTGTTTCGGGTCTTGGAGCCGCGCAAACGTTTCCTCTGTAAAGGCTTTGGAATGCGCCTCCTCACTGGTCACCATCAGAACGGGACGTGGCGAAATTTCAGCGATGCGGCTTGTCGCCTCAAAGTTCATAAAGCTCAGATTCGAGATTTCCGTCACGTTGCGCAAGGCATGAGGATGCCAGCCCCGTTTAAAGCCGTAAAAGCTAAAAAATTCATGAGCCACGGGATCCAAATCCGCTGGAAATTCCGTGACCGGCTGAGCTGGGTAATTCGCATTGGCCGCGGTTGGTGCCGACCAACGCTGCTCACTTAACGCGGTCAATTGTGCTTGCCGGTCCTGCCCCGTCGCTAGATTCGCCAGATGGGGAATATCATACAGCACACTGGTCGCAACCGCCTTGATTCTGGCATCTTGGGCCGCGGCCGCCAGCGCAAACCCGCCAGAGGCACAGATCCCCAGCGCACCAATTTCTTGGCGATTGACGAAGCTTAACTGACCCAAGTAATCCACAGCTGCCGAAAAATCTTCGACGTACGTATCCGGTGACCCACTGTAGCGGGGATACCCGCCAGAATACCCGTGATAGGCCGGATCAAACGCCAGCACCACAAAGCCCCGTTGCGCCAGCTGATTGGCGTACACTCCCGGGCCCTGTTCTTTCACACCGCCAAACGGGGGACCGATGACCAACGCGGGCTGAGCTTGCCGCTTGTCCATGGCGGTCGCATAGTATAGGTCCGCCGCAATCTCAACGCCATACCGATTACGATAATACACGTGTTCCCTGGTGACCGTGGCATCCAACGTAAAAATGTAAAACTCGTCTGCCGCCTTAACGCGGACAGCTGCTAATGGATCTGTTGTCATGACCTTCACTCCTTTTGTGCACGAACGATGCGGACAACCCGCTGATTTCCCATATGCTGAATCACAGAACGATAACGAGGCGTATCAAACCGGCCGATGATGTGAATCCCCTCGTAGTAGGATTCCCGTCCCCAATAGAAGACCAATCGTTGATCTGGTGACCAATACCCAATGCTTCCCTTGGTACCAGCATGACCACGCGGCATCCCGCGCGTGGGTAGCGCACGATTCAAGTCGGCAATCTTTTCTGGCAACCCAGCATAGTCGCGAAATGTCAGTGTCATGGGCAGCCGTTTGACTAAGGCCTGGGCCGCAGAAGAGGTATTCAAATGCGCCGGCAAGGTCTGGCCATTCACAATCACGGCAATTTTCTGGGTCTTCCCAACTACCCGGTGGCTGGTCGCGTGCTGGCTCGCCGCGGTCTTGGTTGGCGCTGTTGCTTGTGCCGAGCGACAGCTGCCTAACCCTAAGGTCAAGAGACTCAAAGCCCCCAAGAACAAATAACATTTTTTCATGTGCTTCCTCCTCGCCGTTCAGATGAGTCCAATTACTTTGCATAGGATTAATATACTAGGAAATCAGTCACATGTATAATACCTATGTTAAATATCCAGATATACATTTTGACTATATGTTGTTGCCAACGCAAAAAGGCCCGAGTCAACCCCGAGCCAAAACACAATCGTCACCCATCAATTCCGGTCATACGCCCAGACGGCCAGTGGCGCAAAGATCACAACGACGCCCACGCCGAAGATGAGGACCAGGCTGGCCGCATGCGTCCAGGTACCCGTCGCCAGGAGTTGGCGAATTGCGGTGATCACCGCCGTGACCGGGTTTAAATTTGCCAGGACGTGCAGTGGCTTCGGCAACGACTTGAGGGGAATGAACGCATTGGAAACGAAGGCCAGAACTAGCATCGCCATCAGTGACAGGCTCTGGACCGTCGCCGCACTCTTCGCCAATAGCCCCAGCAAGGCGAACAACCAGGACAAGGCCCAGCCAGTGAAAATCGCTAAGCCCGCGCTCACCAGTACCCAACCGAATCCCGCGGCTGGCCGCCAGCCCATCAGATAACCGGTGGTCAGCGACGCAATCGCCGCCAGTACCAGGCGCAGACTATCCGCGAAGAGTTGCCCCGCCAACGGTGCGATGTGGGCCATCGGCAGTGATTTGAACCGGTCAAACACCCCGGAGTCGAGGTCCTCTCTGATCTGGGCACCGGAACCCGAAGCCGCCGATAACATCGCTTGCATTAATATCCCCGGCACGATGGTCGGTAAATACGCCTGCACGTTGCCCGCAATGGCCCCGCCAAACAGATACCCGAACAACAACATAAACAAGACTGGCTGCACGATCACGTCCATGAACCGGTCCGGGTTGTGGACCGTCTTCAACAAGTTCCGATAGGCCATGGTGGCCGTGTTCGTAATGATATTTCCTTGATGCGTTTGTAAATCCATAAGATTACCTGCTTTCTTAATTCTTGCCAACGGTGACGTTCATGAAGACATCATCCAGCGACGGCTCCTGAACCGTCAGCTGACGAATCCCAATCTGTGCTTGGGTCAGTGCGGTCAACACGGGAGCAACCTGCGCGGCCTGGGCTACCCGTGCGCGGAGCCGCTGTCCGACCTGCTGAACCGTGGCGACAGCCTGAGCAGCGAGAATCTGTTTTGCCGCGGTCAATTGCGTGGGTTGGGCCAAGGTAAAGGCCACCTCGGTGCCGCCAAGCTGGGCCTTCAACGCTGCCGGCGTCCCCAGCTTGACCAGCCGGCCGTGGTCGATCACCGCCAGCCGATCCGCTAATTGATCGGCCTCGTCCAAATACTGGGTGGTCAATACCACCGTCGACCCCTGATGAACCAGCCGCCGAATCGTCGCCCACATCTGCGACCGCGTCCGGGGGTCCAGTCCGGTCGTTGGTTCATCCAAGAAAATCAACGCTGGCCGGGTAATCAGGCTGACGGCCAAATCCAACCGCCGGCGCATCCCCCCAGAGAAGTGCTTCAACGCCCGGTCCGCCGACTGCGTTAACGAGAACTCCGTGAGTAATTCCGTGGTCCGTTGCTTAGCATCCGCTCGCGACAACCCATTGAGCCGCGAGAAGATCATCAGATTCTCCCGCGCGGAAATATCCTCGTCAACGGACGCGTACTGTCCGGTCAACCCGAACAGTGACCGCGCCAGCCGGCCTTCTTTGGCGGTGTCGTGGCCAAAGATTTTGACCTGTCCCGCATCAGCCGCCAATAGCGTCGTGATCATCCGCAACGTGGTCGTCTTCCCTGCACCGTTGGGCCCCAAGAGGCCAAAGACCTCACCTTGTTTGACGCTAAAAGAGATATCGTCAACGACCGTTTTATTGCCAAATTTTTTTGTTAAATGCTTAACTTCAATTGCTGGTACATCTGTCATAATACCTGCCCTCTTACGCGTTTATCTTTAATCAGGTCCCCCTGACAAAATTAATAATAAGGTCCCCTGATTAATTTGTCAAGTCTGCCGGCTAAATTTCTGAGTGTCCCGGTCGACGATGTCAGGTATAATGGCTGTAGGAGGCGGTTTAATGCCTGATTTAACGAAACAAAAAACAGCGGCGGGCAAGCTCATCGAGTTCGGCATGGTGCAGCGCACGGCCGATGAAGTCACTGACCGGGATCATGCCGATCAGAGCGACTTTTTTCAGGGTCAGGGTAAAATCCTCTTGGCCCTCTCACAAGCTGATCACCTGTCCCAAAAGGAATTGGCTACGCGGCTGAACCTAACCGCCCAATCGACAGCCGAATTTGTGAATAAATTGGTCAAAAAACAGTTGGTCACCAAGGAAAAATCCACGGCGGATCGGCGGAAGACCATCATCAGTCTGACGGACGCCGGCCGAAAAACCGCGGCAAATGTGGCCACGGAAATTCCCCCGTATTTGACCGTCTTAACGGACGAGGAACTCGATCAGTTAGCGGCCATCTTAACGAAGATCAACGCCAGCCTGTACGAAGAAATCAGCACGGCCAACCCCACCTGGTATGACAAGTTCCATCAGGCCGTGGCAGACCGGTTACGTGACTGGTTTTCGTAGGCGCTCACACGTATTGTGGTATAGCAAAAAGGCATCACGCTCGTTCCCGGTTGGGAGTGACGTGATGTCTTTTGTTTTCCAGTTAAACTATTTAGTTGAAGAGGTCGTTCCAAACGCAACGGAATTGTAGGCCAGCAACATGTTTAGGTCATTGAAGGCGTATGATTCGGTACCGTAGTACGTAGAACCAGACAGCGGGCTATCGCTAGTCGCAGGCGTCATCGCATTCATGGCCGATAATGCCTGGCTATAAAGAGTCGTGTCCCCGACTGCAGCCGCAATTTGCGCAACGTAACCATAGTTGGAAGCCGCATCTTCTTCGGCGATTGGCGTACCATCCAAGTTATAGTTGTTATAAATATGGCGATCAGCAGTATTTGCTTTCAGCCAAGCCAACGAAGCCTGTGGCAATTCTCCAACCTTGGCAAGATTCAACATGGTCAGTAACCCATCAGTGATGTTGATGTGTTCAGCAGTAAGACCATTTTCGCCGGCATCTGTTGGAACCTGATAATTACCTGTACTGTAATCATAGAATGTAGCGAAGAATGGGAATTTGTCACTGATGTAACTATCCTTGATCAGTTTTAACTGTTGCTGGTAGGCAGTTTCTCCGGCAGTATTTCCAGAATCGTACAACCCTTTGGATTCATAAATGGCCTTCAAAGTCGCGAGGTCCAAATAGTCTAACCGTATCCGTTTCTCCTGACCACTTGAACTATAGCCATCGATCATTTGGTAATACGCATTCAAATCATACTTTGTGAACCCGTTGATCAGCGTTTTAAGCCACGTTACCCGGTCATTGTTTCCGGGATCCTTTTGGTTCATGATCAACAGCGCTTGGATGATTCGTAGGTCGTCAATCGAGGCACTTCCTTGCGTAATCGTATGGTCGGCGCCCTTAGATTGCCAATTAAAGATTCCCTTGTCACTGTCGTAGAAGCGTTTAACCATCCCCGCAAATGCCGTATCAAAATCAGTGGCATCTCCTGAATTTGCTAATGCCAGTAGCCACAAACTGCCGGTTTCACTAAGTTCTTCATACGTTCCGCCAGATTGACCTGCCGTGTAACTTGAGTACAGCACGCCGTCAGCATCAGTCAATCCCGACTTCACAAAACTAGTCATATTCGTTGCCAATGTTGCCCGCGTAGCTTCATCTGTTGCGCTGAGGCCTGACAATGCTGGGCTGAGCCCACTAAGCGAACTGATTTTTGTTAGATCGGCGTCCTGAGCTGCCGTTGTAGAATTCTCCGCCGGCGCATCGGCTAATGTGTACGTGATATTACCCTTATAATTACCGGTATATGCTGTGGACCCAACGTCAGTCCGCAGGTTGCCTTTGGTCCCTGTTGTACTGTCAACTGTATCCGCAGTAGCCTGACTACTATCACCCACTACCTTGGTATCATCAGCCGATGTCGGTTGATAATCATAAATCGATTGTGGTTCACTATTTAGCAAGACACTATGTTGCCCGTTGTAATAGTATAGCGGCAACTCATGTCCACCCGCGGACAACCCGGAAGTTGCCGCGGTTAGTTGGTAAGAATCACCGGCCGCATTAGTTGAATTGACAGACAAGTTAAAGTCTGTTGCGTTGGTAATACCCGAACCAACTTGGTGGGAACCAAACTTAACATCGTTGGTTGTAATTCCATAGGACTTAGGTAATGCAAGTGTGAGTGGGACGCTTACCGTGGCTAGATAGTTCATACCGCCGTTATCATCATGGATAGCTTGCTTTTTCGCTTGATCAAATAAAGCAAAGGTGAAGGTCCCGCTGGTCATACTCTTGTCCGTTGTATCAATCGTCAATAACGGATGACCAGTATCACTATAGGTCAATTTAGCTCCTGTTTGGGTGCCGCCGTTCATGTCAATCCCTAAGTATTGATAATCCTGACCTGGCTCACCACCATAATACTTGCTTAAATCTAATGTCATGGTCTTGCCATCACGCGACGTTTGCCAGTCTGGACTAGCAATTGACCAGGTTTGATAATTACCATAGGCATTTTTCAAAGTAGTACCACTGGTGATATGGTTTGCGCCATATTGCATGTCAGTTAAACTAGTAGCCTTACTTAAATCGGGTAAGTCGCCAGTAAACTCGTTATTGATACCTTGGAAACTAGTCAACTTCGATGTGAACAATGAAGCTGGCAAAGCACCGCTGAAGTTATTATAGTTTAAATTGATTTCACTTAAGTTGGCCAATGAAGCAATTGCATCCAAAGACCCACTCAATTGATACTCACTTCCATCCGCTTCTTGTGAGAGGTTCAGCTTTTGCAGACTCTGTAATCCAGACCAACTCGACGGAATTTCTCCTGTAAAATGATTATCATTCAGATAAAGTGTCTGTAGCGCTTGACAGTTAGTAAGATCCGGTAAGCTATCGCTAATGGAATTACTCGAAAGATTCAGCATTTGAAGGTTCTGTAATTGTGACCAGCTCGCTGGGACTGCTCCTGTAATTTGGTTGTTATTCAAAAGAATCGTCTGTAGCACAGGATAATCCGTAAGATCCGGTAAATTGCTGCTAATTAAATTATGTGAGAGATCCAAAGATGTTAGCCCTGAATCGCCAGTCAATCCTCCAAAATCTGCTAGAGCATCATTTGTAGCCGTGAGAGTGGTTAATTCAGGCCGGTCATCCAACCCCCAACCATCTAAAGTACCAAGCGATGAGTTATCAATTTCTACGTTAGTTAATTTCGTCAGATTAGACAGAACTTGGCCATTACTTTCTTTGAGAACTGCCAAGTTAGGACTATCTGTTATCTTAAGATTAGTTAATCCCTTGGCGTATTCCAATCCCTTTAGGTCACTGATGCCTGTCAACGTCTGACCATCAGGCAACTTAGTCAAGTTGGCTAAATTAGCCTTGGTCAGGTCACCATAACCGTCAGCAGTCAAAATTTTTTGTAACTGTGACCGTAAGGCTGAATCTGGCATCCATTCATCTGTGGGTTCTGTGACTGTCAATGTCAAGTCAATCACCTTGCCATTGACTGTAATCATAACGTCCGATGTCAAGTTATTGGCAATTAGTTTTTCGAGCCCTGAGTCTGTCAATTTGAACTTGATTTCCTTATTCGTTAAATCAGGCGTAAAACTAATATCGTTGGCAGTCAAATACTTACTGTTATTAGGATCATTAGTGTCTTCATAATCACTGGGAACCTGAATTTCAATATCGGAATTAGTGGCTGTTCCTAGGCCAAAATCTGTTGTATCAATTGTTCCCTCTGAAGAATCTTTGCTAACTTGAACCGCTTGCGATTCTTTTGTGGGTTCCGGAACAGTTGCATCCAGCATCTCGTTTTCATTGTAATAGGTAACAGTTTTCCCTGAAAACTCTGGACTGTCGTCAAACACATCACTAAT
The DNA here is from genome assembly GCA_003666485.1 of Levilactobacillus brevis. Taxonomy (GTDB): domain Bacteria; phylum Bacillota; class Bacilli; order Lactobacillales; family Lactobacillaceae; genus Levilactobacillus; species Levilactobacillus yiduensis. Next base: position 981,617 of record CP032931.1, on the reverse strand, counting down.
CGCAAATTGAGGAATACTTAATTCCTTATCCCCCCACTTGTTAAGGTCAATAATCATACGTGAGCCATCAGGTGTAACACCATCTGGAAGTGAATTTCCATCCGGAAGTGCCATAGTTACCTTGTGATAACTAAAACCGCTATCAGTGTTTACAAAACCCTTATACCAATTAGATACCGGAATATACGCTTGTCTTTTAGAAAAAAGTGGATTATACGTTATATTGTTTCCGGGTATTAATGATTTAACTTGAATGCCCGTCTTAATGGTGGGACTATACTCAGTGTTTGGCATCCCAATTTCACTATCACCACTAAGTACGTAAACTGGTTTATTTGCTGAGTTACTCAGTCTAAGCAAGCCAGACAAATCGGCATCCGGTGATGACGCATCTACAGTACCCAGATTGTTGTATACGACGTGATCAAAAATCGACCAACTTCTTGACGTATCATCCCCTGGTGCTTTCGTAATCGTGGAGCCACTAAAATCAAATTGCACAAGATTAGTGGCATATTGCAAACCAGTCAAATCAGTAATTTTAGCATTGGGAGCAGGTATGTTGACAATATCCGTCATCATTGCCTTCGTAATCTGAGATTTTGATGTTATATCATTACCATGTTGCGTCTGATGAGAATCATCCGGATTATGCAGAGCATCATAAACTGCCTGTTGCAACGCCGTATCCGGCATCCACTCACTAACTGGCTCATCATCACTCGTCGACGATGCGCTACTCGAATCACTAGCTGCTGTGCTGGCCGCAAATGTGGTCGCACTGAGCGACTGAAGGGGCACTGCTAGCGAGATCACCAAAGCTAGCAGTAACGTTAAAAATCGCATGAATTTTTTCGACTTGTTTGGCAAAGCGCATCTCCTCTTCCCCATGACACTTTTTTACGCTTTATCTGCTTGGTTCTTGCCCAGATGTTTCTTGAGCCATTTGTACAGTTCGTACAACAAGACTAGCACAGCCAAAATGACGATGGCGTACATCAGGTAATCCTTCCAGGTCTTTTGCGGGCCAAAGTTGGCGGCGTTCTTCTTAACGTTGGCCACCTGGGCGTTGGTGACGGTCAGCTGCTTTTGAAAATGCCAGGAGTAGCCGCCCTTAGCCGTCAACGTCCCGGACAACGTGTAGGTGCCCGCGGCCAGTTGCTTGTTCTCCAAGTCCAGGTTCAACTTGAAATTGCTTTGTGGCGCGAACGTCATCTGTTCTTTGGTGAAATGTTTCACGACTTTTTGCTGACTATCCGTTAGCTTGGCAGTTAACTTGCCTTGCCCCACGAGGCCCCGCGTTTGGTTGGCCATCCCTAAGCTCAGGGTCGGCCGCGCTTGAGCCAGGCCGTAGTGGGCTTGGTAAAACTTCACGATGGGTGCCGTGACGGTATGACTGATTTTGTTATAAAATTCCAAGCCAATCACGTACTGCACGTGGGCCACGACCCCGGTCGCCTTGCTCTTTGACTTAGACTGCTGGTTGGCGCCGTGCTCAGCGATCGTGAACCCACCTAGCATCACGCCGGTAAACTGCTTAGCTGGCGCCGTGAATTTGAACGGCACCTTGACCGTGTGCTTGCCCAGAACCTTCACGGATTTGGTCCGCGCTGGCGTCATAATCTGCTTGAGCTGCGCCGGGAGTTTGGCATTGGTATTGTTGGTCCCGTAGTCTAAAATCCCGTTGGTGTTGGTCGACGCGATCCGTGGCGTGATGTCAAACGTGGTCGTCTTTTTAGCGTTGTTTGTGACCGATAACACTAGGACGCGTTTCTGGCCTGGGGTGACTTTAAAATCAAAATAGTCCACCCGTTTGGCATTGTCCGCTGGCAGTTCCGGTGCCACCGTGAAGCTGGCGGGCGCGCTGTTGCCGGCGGCTTGTGCGTTAATCGGCGTCCCGAGGCCAATCCCCAGGACCGTGAACCAGACGAGGGCTAAGACATACACCCATTTTCTTTGCAGTTTCATCATCAAATACTTCTCCCTCTGACAAATATGTATCCCTTAAAAGCATGACAGACCGGGAAATGTTGCGCCCGGTCTGTTCATACTTTTGGGATGCTCTCACCACGCAGCGTGCTTGATCAGTGGCACACGATACGGATGAAAGTTAACTTAACTTTTTAGCGACGTAATGTTCGGTAGGCGTGTAAGCCTAGGGCTACCAGCAAGATGAGTCCTAGCAGGACCGAGGACCCCACGGCGACTTCACCGGTCTGTGGCAAACGCCCCCAGGCAACGGCCAGCGTCGACGTGGTTCGCTTGGCCGGATTTGGTCGTGGACGAACGATTGTCGCGCGGCGGTCACTGGCGACGGAGCCGGTCGAGACGGAGTTGAAGATGGGCATCCGCGGTAGCTTAGACCCCGAGACTAACAAGGCTTGATTCGGAATCTGTGGCAGCGTCTGCGTCGCCGGTCGGCTGGTGCGCTGACTGGTCGCGTGACTCGGCTGTGTCGCGGGTTGCTTGCCCGGTTGCTGGTTAGATTCGTGACTCGCCGCACCACTACCGGCGCTCTGGCTCGAACTCTGAGACGAACTCTGACTGGAGCTGTGGCTGGATTCCTGACCAATCGTCACGCCAACAGATTTTTGCGTTTCCATCTTCTAGCCCCCTCGTTGCTAGTGGATAGATTTTTTGGTTTAGGCGGTTGTGCTGTCTGGACCTGAAGTTAATGTGTACTTCAGAGTTGCAACGTAAGTCCCAGCATAAGCATTCGTTGGTAATGCCAGAGTGGTGCCAGAAAGATCGGCCGTTGATTCACCCATTCCTGTATGGTCGGTATCAGTTTGAAATACAACTTGGCCAGCACCACCAGCCGTTAATTCTTTGGGTGTTGACGTCGTTGAACCAACCGTTGTCGCAGGCATCGTTAACGTTGCCCCTAAGGTCTTATCAGAACCATCTGTGCTTTTAAATTCACCTAATTCTGCTGTCACCTGCCATCCATCACCGGAACCCGTTTCATCATCAACCCCTAGATCAGTTCCTGTATAGGTGTCCGACGTTGCTTTGTTAGATGTATCAACTGTTTGGTTTCCATTTTTTGTACCATTTGTATCACCAACATTGGCTTTAAATTGGAATGATGGTGCCATTTGCATACCGCCATCCTTGGTAAATAGCAAACTACCAGCTGTTACATCAACACTAGCTGACTTAGTCGCACTGTCTCCTGAATCCGTATCCGCCGCACTAGCTCCCATTGGCAACGCCAAAGCCATGCCCAACACAACTGCAGAAGCTAATAATCCTGTTTTCATTTTCATTTTCTTCACTTGAAAGTAACCCCGGCCGACAAGTTGCTCCCAAACTCCCTTCTATGTAGATTTAAACTACTCCGGTCATTGAGATGTTTGGCAGAAATTGCTTTGTCAAACATTTTGGTTGAAAAATAGTTTCACAAACAATTCTATTAACAACCATACACGTTTTATTATAGCACCACTCTCAAAATCCGTCGACACGTCACTTAGCCAATTCTGACACGGATTACAGGCTTTTTTCATCGCAGAAATTTGCACCCACATGAACCGTTTTGGGGACTAACTTTTTTCATTTGGCGCGGCCCTCAATACGTCAAAAAAGCCGCGCCAATTTTCAGAGCGGCTTTATTTGACGAGTCTCAACTGAATCGGCGCTTACTCGCTGACCCCATATTCCAGCACCACCATCTCAGCCATCGTGATTTCCCGGTACAAAACATTGAACAAATCCTCACTAATTTCATGTTTGGCCGCATGTTGCGTCAGTAAGAACGTGCGCTCCACCTGGAAAAACTGCCGGTAAATGCTCACCAACTCACGCATTTGTTCGGGCGTATATTCTGGGTGCCGGACCATTCGCCGCCACTCGCCAAAAAATTGTTTGATGCTGGTATGCCCATTTTGCGAGCGCAAATCAAAGGTCACGGCCTCTTTGAATTCTTGTGAAATTGGGAGTGTCCACAACGTTTGCACGCCCGTCTCAATCATCTGTTCCCGCAAGCGGGCCAGTCGCTCAGTGGCATCAACATCCACTTGAATTTTCGGCAATAGCCAGCGGAAGAGAACCGTGGGCACCAGCAGGCTTAAAATGATCAGCCAACTTTCAGACATCAACACCAAGTTAAAGTCAGCCGTTCGCACCTGCGTTTCCGCAACCGTGAACGCCAAGGCAAACGTCACGGCGCCGTGGATACCGCCCAGCGCAAAGATCCAGGCCTCACGATTGGGCACGCGGTGGGCCAGCCGGACATAGCCGTAGCGGACGACCAAATTGGCCAGGTAGAGGACGAGGCCAATGACGACCCACAGCCACGACCCGTCGTAGCTCACTGACCGGTCGAGGGTGATCCGCACCAAGACGATGCCCAGGACCAAGAAGACGATACTGTTCAGTAGGTCACTCAGTAAGCCGACCATTTGATGAATGTCACTAGCCAATTGTGGATTGGCCAACGCGCTCCGTTCCCCTTCAGCGTTGTGCACCAGCCCGGCAAAGACCACGGCGATGATGCCAGAAACGCCGACTGCTTCGGCCCCAAAGTACAAGACGAATGGCGTCATCAGGTAAACTACTTTGAGGGGCGTCCCGTTGTTATACGTGTTATTAATGAAGTTCAACTTTGAACGCAACATCAATTGACGTACGTAAACAATCGCCGCACTGAGGACGCCGCCGAAAATGATACCGCCACCGGCCGAGTAAACAAAATCCCACAGCGTTTGCGAGTAGTTCACGTAGCCGTTGACGTACCACAGAATGGCCATATTTAGCAAAATGATTCCTGACGCATCGTTGAAGAGCGATTCTAGTTTTAAGCTGACCTGTTCTCGCCGCGGTAACACCCGCCCCATCGTCACGGACTCGGTGGCCGTGGCGTCGGTTGGCGTACTGATGGCAGCTAAGATGAAAGCCAACGGTAGACCGATGCCCGTTAGCACGTGGCTGCCTAAACCAGCCGCAATCGCACACAGCGCCACCATCCCCACGGTCAGACTCACGATTTCACCCACGTGACGGCCAACTAGATTCAGCCGGGTATTTTGCCCTTCGAAATACAAGAGCGGGGCCACGATCAACCCGATAAAGATTTCAGAATTAAACTTTTCGACTAACCCATTCACCACCGGAATCAGCGCAATGACCGCTCCCATCAGCATACTGACGTAGTTCACGGAGAGTCGCGGCAACCAGCGCCGGTTGATGACAATGCTCAGCATCGCTGCGACCACCAGGACCGCAGTTGAAATAAGTAACCCCATTTGGACACCTCATTTTAAGTTCATTAACTAAACTTAATTATTAGGCAAGGACGTCTGGTTGTAAATCAAAAACGCTTGTTAATTTGATTGCTGGGGGTCCTATTCTCGTTCTAACTGCCGCTTCCATTCTACTTGCTGTCTAGTCGCTAAATACTTTTCATTTAGGTTATGCCATAGAGTTGTTGAGGTTCCTAGCTCTAAGGCTAAGCCATCGATTAGCTTGTCATCCAACAAGATATTGCCATTGACTAATTCACCAATCTTCTTTTCTGTCGTATGCAACCGATCTGCGAGTTCTCGCTGATTCATCCCTTGATCATCCAGATACTGCTGAATGTAATATCCCGGGTGAAATGCAATTGATTGTTCACTACTAATTTTAAGCATCATGTTCGGCTCCTCAATTTGAATTTTACTGTAAAGGCTAGCAATCCCGTCATTAAAAACGAGTTGTCCTAGAGAATAACAAGTAGCGAGAAACCAGACTGTACTTGCCAGTCCGATTTTCCGCTATTCGTCATGCCCATTTACTCAGTAATACCCGGGTCCCGAAATCAGCTGGTCACCTGCCTTGGCCCACTTGGCAAGCAACTGATTGATTGCCTTGCGGTCGTAAGCATCCCCGTCTGCGTCTGCCAATCCGCGAGAGTCTTCTTGCCGATTCGGTCCAGAACCACGGACACAGCTGGGCAGCTGCCGGTTATCCAGCTCAGCCGCCGTTAAGACGTGTTTCAGCGTAATTTCATGGTCCCAGCTATCGCCGAAGTCATATTCGTAAATCACCGGTCCAACGGCCAAATCTGGATACGGGTAGGCCTGATCCGTAGTCAGGTCAGTCGGGTCATCGTAGAACTCATCAAGCACGGCCAGGTATTGCTGGTCACGATGTCCCTTGGGCCAGAAACCGTACAGATGCTCATTTTCCCAGCCAAAGGCTAGCTGTAACAGCACGTGTAACTGGTCATAGCGAATCGAAATGGGCACCAGCAGTGTCCGCCAAGTGGCGGGTTGAACATCTTGTAATTTGACCGTAATTTCCATGGCAATCGGGTAATCTTGCATATTGATCGCTCCTCGTTTTAGTTAAAGTAAAGGTTAATTTCATCCATCATTGCTGAACGGCGGTGGTAATCCTGTCGCCAATCATAGGCTACCCGATTTGCGGCTGGCCGGCCACCTGGTAATTTGCTCAGGTTCACCAACAAAATAACTAACTGGTGATATTGATCACGTGACTTGGCCGGTTCTGCCAGTCGGTGCAGCTCCTGCACATATTTTTGGATCAGCTGCGGCGCGTACTTTGGTAGCAATAGCCGTTGATAGGTCAGTACTGCCTGCAACCCTGGTCGGTCCATCACCTTAGCCAATAGCTCCGGATATAACTGGTCGATTGCCAGTAGGGGCATTAAGTCCGTGTTTCCCGGTAACATCCCCAACAGTTGCGTCCGCTTGATTGGCCACTCGCTAGCCGGAAATTGTTGCTTGAGCGCTTGGTAGAACCCGGTGTCGCCCAGCCGATAGCTCAGCGCAAACAAAGATAGCTTTTGTTCCGGCGTGGATGCTTTAGCCAGTTGTCGATACAGCCGTCGCAACCGGTCACTGAAAGCCGTCTCCCGCAATGGTTGCGCGCTTTGCTGGCCCGCAATCAATTGCCGAATGGCCGTTGCATAGTCCTGCCGTTCCATGCATAAATCCACATATGCCAGTCGCACCGACTTAACGCTTAGATAGTGCAAGCAGAATTGTTCAATTTTATCTGGCGCCAGCTTGAGTTGTTGCATGACGCGCAAGTGCCATTTGGCCCAGCGACGCCGTTGATGTTGGCGCTCGGACTGAAAACGAATTTGCGGCACTGCGCGTAGCTCTTCAGATGTCCAAACGACCTTTTCTTGCAAGAATTCTGGCTCCTGAAACGAATCAAACACGAGTGTCAATGCATCCGTCTCAAAGTCATTAAGCCCCTTTACATGCACCTGGAACCACGCAAATGCTTTTTGCTTCAACTGCAAGTCTCCTTGCCCAAGCACTTGTCGCCAGGCGTGCACACATTTGTCGACTAACCACATGACTTCATCATCTTGCCCATCGTCAAACTCCAGCCGTGCGGTTTTCAAGACGAGCTGATTAATCACGTCAAGCGCCATTTCCAGCCGCCCCACGGTAATCAACTGGTTCACCTCTTGCGAGAGAAATTGGCCCATCGTCGTGGTGAACGGTTCAGCCTGTTCGTAGTCGACGAAGCGGGTATTACCCGTGTACGTTTGGATAATTTGGTCTAGCCGATTCATGTAGCCGACCAAGTCGTCGTTCTCCTTGCCTTTATCTTGCGCTAATTGGCGGGCAAACAACGAGACTAGTCCCGGGTCAATCCGCATCGTTTGGGCCAAAAAGGCTTTGACCTGTTGCGCAGTCGCTTGGCTGAGTAGCTGGGCGATAGCTGACTCATCCGGTTGGGGCGTGTCGCCCATCGCACTTAGGTCATCGGCCATAAACAACACTGCGGCCATGTGCTTGCAGTAGCGGTCACCGGCGGCGTAGGGACAGGTACAACTGCCCGCGCGTAACTTGATCACCCTGCACGTCCAGCACAACCTGATAGCGTTTGCTGCCCCGTACCGTCGCCGTAATTTTACCGTCACGGTTGCGAAAATTCGTGATCACATCCTGCTGATAATAATCCCAGCCCCGCTTAATAATTTGCGGATCAAACAACGCTTCCCAATCCATTTAGCCACCTCCCCAATCACATCTGTTTTTACTATACCAGCTTGCTTCTGGAAAGCCACGATTTTTTGCAAAGTCACAAAAGGAGCCCTGGCACTTGCCACAGCTCCCGAATCACACTAACGCTATTTACTGACAGCTTAACGTTTAACCACCTTAACCCAACGCGTATTCGCCGTAATATACCCGCCGGCTACCCGGTAACGCAAGGTCCCGTGGTCAGAATAGTCCCAGCCAAGAATCCGTAATTGCTGGTGACGCCGATAGTGGTGTGTCTTCTTTTGAAAATTAACATCTCGGTAACGCCAAATCGTGTGGGTCGTTTTAATTTGCCGTGGGGATGCGCGACGCCCGGTTTGAATCCACTGCCGGTTGGCTGTGACGTATTGCCCATTTGGCAGCTGGAAGCGCGTCGTGAGATTGTGCGTGACGATACGTTTGACCTTCAGCTGCTGGCCCTGCCGGTAGTGTCTTTGCTTCTGCGTTAAATTGGCCCGACCATAGCCATTAATGCCCCGTGGATTAATCACGGTAATGCGCTTGGCTTGTGTGTTCTTGGACACGTAGGTCGGTTCCACGTAAGCCGCGCGGGTGGTCACGTAGCCCGTCAGTCGATAGGTCTGAGAGTGCCGATTCACGTCCCGCACCCGGTAGCGCGCCACCCCGTGTTTGGAGGCCGCCTTGCCGATGACCACGAACTGAGGTTGCCGTGTTCGCGGCGCCTTGGCAAACCAAGTGATGCGGTTCTTCTTGGTAAACGTTGGCCGACGGTAGAAGCCAATCTTCTTGATGGCATTGAGACTACTACCGGTAAAGACTTCATCTGGCTCATCCGGAACCGGCGTCGGTCTTGGCGGCACAGTCGGTGTCACTGGCGGCGTCACTGGTGGTGTGACCGGCCGATTGACGGGTTGCCACACGTAGGTCTGGACCCCGGTTGGTCGCGTATCGCCTTCGTAAGCTTTAACGAGAGCATCGCTAGATTTATAAACTGCCCCTCGGGGATCGTCCTCGGTTCCTGCGCCAACTGCTTGCCAGGCGCCCGTGTAGTCTGCACTTGGTATTATATTAGCGAGCTGTGGCCCTTCACTTGTATTAGGGATTGTTACAAAACGAACACCGGAGCCCAGAACCAACCGAGAAATTTTTTCATCCCCGAAGAACATATCGTCAGTAAATGTATACCATGGATCATCTTCAGTCATTTTAAAACCTGAAATGTCTAAACTGGTTAAACTTGTGTCGTTGGCAAACATTTGTTGTTCGCCGTTATTCATCCCTGAAACATATACATTGCTAAAGGCTTTGCTAACATCAAAATTAGGAATATCCAATTTTTCCAGACTAGTACAGTCTTTAAACATGCACCAAAAATTTGTTCCGTTCGATGTATCAAACGATGAGAGGTTAACATTCTGTAAGCTGGAATCTCCTTGAAACATAAATTGAAAATCATCAACATTCTTAGTATCAAACTTTGAAAGATCCAAATATGTAAGCCCTGTTGCGCCAGAAAACATATACATCATGCTCGTGACATCACTGGTATCAATCCAGCTAAGATCCAGATCAGTCATGCTAGTTAACCCTGAAAACATGTACCCCATGAATTCAACTTTTCTTGTATTAAATTTTCCACCAAAAGTAATCTTTTTTAAATTTTTATCCCGGTCAAACAGCGATGACATATCAACGACATTCGATGTATCCAACCTGGAAACATCAAGGCTAGTCAAATTTTCCATACTCCCGAACATGCCACCCATATCAGTCACCTGAGACATATCCAGCTTATCTAAAACTGCATCTAGTGAAGAAAGACCCGACCCCATAAACATTTGATGCATATTAGTAACCTGGTCTGTATCGAAGCTTGAAATATCTATTTTTTTAAGCTGTTGCTCGTCATTAGAGAGCGTAAAATATCTTGTGTAAATGCATAAAAGATTTCTGAATTGTATAGAAATAGGGAATGCCTTCCCTTATGATATTTAGTAACCACAGAAAACATCACAGGAGGCATTCCCCATGAATGAACTTACCACAGAAATTATCGCTGCACTAGCCCAAAAGCAAGATTTGGACGAAGTTTTTCGTCACCACCTCGAAATTGCGATTAACCAGCTGCTTCAAACCGAATTGGTAGAGTTTTTGGGTTACGAACGCTACTCATACGCTGGGACTAACACTGGTAATAACCGCAACGGCAGTTATGAGCGCTCGTTTGATACGAAGTACGGCCAACTTAACTTAACCATTCCTCGAGATCGCAATGGCCGGTTTAAAAATCATACCTTGCCAGCCTACGGTCGGCACAGTGATAATTTAGAAACAACGGTCATTCAGTTGTATACCAAGGGAATTACCACTGCTGAAATTGCCGAACTCATTGAGAAAATGTACGGTGCTCACTACTCCAAAGCCACGGTTTCCAACATGACTAAAGCCGTCAATGAACAGGTTCAAGCTTTCCAGCAACGTCGACTGGCTTCACAATATGCGGCCATCTTCTTAGATGCCACTTACTTGCCGTTAAAGCGGGATACCGTTCAAAAAGAAGCCGTTCATATTGCGATTGGCATTCGTCCAGATGGTACGAAAGAAGTGCTGAACTACCAAGTGGCGCCAACGGAATCGACTGGAATCTGGACTGAACTGCTGGGAACCTTGATCAAGCAGGGCGTTAAAGATGTGCTGTTGTTTGTGGCCGATGGGTTAGTTGGTTTGGATGAAGGCTTGAATCGGAATTTCCCTAAAGCCAAACGACAACGTTGCCTGGTTCATGTTGGGCGGAATCTGATGAACAAAGTTCGCGTAAAAGACCGCAAGGCCGTGATCAGTGACTTTAAACAAGTTCATCGGGCCGCCAACCGTGAAGCAGCCGAACTGAAACTGAATGAGTTCGCCAACAACTGGCATCAGACCTATCCCAAATTAATCAAAGATCTGCTTAAAATGCCGAATTTACTCACTTTCATGGACTTTCCACCAGCTATCCGGCAATCACTATACTCCACTAACCCGATTGAGAACTTTAATAAGCATCTCAAGCGCACCACCCACCACAAAGAACAATTTCCAACGGAAGATTCACTGGATCGCTTCCTGGTTTCTCAGTTTAATGTTTATAACGAGAAGTCTCTGAAGCGGATCCACCGAGGGTTCAAAGGACTCCAGGACACCTTGGAAGCATCATTTATTTAAGTTAGATACATATTATATGTACGAAGGCATTTCGTTTACACAAGATTCTTGACGCTACCCGTCATTAAACATACTCGACATGTTGGTAACCTTTTGGGTATTGAAATTCGACAAATCTAAGGACTTAAATGAGCTTCTTTGAAACATGCCCTTCATATTAACGGTATCGTGTGTATCCAAAGTATCAAGTCCTTCTAGACTTATTGGACCGCCCCCATAAAACGCATTAAATCCAGCAAATAAAGAGTCTGCACTTTTTCCTGTCTTTAAGTTGCCAGATAACTTGATTGTTTGCAAATAACCAAGGGCATCATAGTTTGAATTTTTAGTTATTAAGTCATACAGTACCCCAGAACCAAAATATGGATTCGCATTTGCTTCTGGCAACGTGCCACTGCCATCTGGGCCAGTGCCAGCAATCGTCAACGTCTTGCCATCCGCTGACAAGTCCCACGTACAATTCGTTCCCAGGGTGCCATGATAGGCTTGCCCCGTACCCGCAGCTTTCGCCGTCATCAGTCCTTCGCTAGCCGGCGCAGCTATCACTCCCCCTGATAAGCCTATCCCGATAACCAAACCAGCCAGCACTGCCACTGTCTTCTCCCACGACATGTTGTGACCCCCTACACTATTGATGGTTCGAATGACTCTGGCAAAAGTATACCATAGATAGTTGAGGTGGCTTCGGACTTTTGATTTTTTTCGTTTTAACAATATAAATATAAACCAGCTAAGCAAGAATTACGTTAAATGGTTCGCAAATCAAACAACGTTTGCTAAGCCATCGCCCCCTCTCCCTAGACCCGGTTACCTTACCTATGCCAACGCACCCCCATTGTCAGAATACGCAAAAGGAGCCGCAGCATCTGCCACAGCTCCTCAATCACAACGCAATTACGACCGCGCCGTATCCGGGTCAAACTGGAAGCCGCCACTGTACGGGGCTTCGTCAATTGCTTTCATCTCCGCTGGCGTCAGGTTGAAATCAAAATCCGTCAGGTTGTCCCGCATGTGGTCCGGACTCGTCGACTTGGTCAGTGGGACGATTTGTTTTTGGATCAGCCAACGCAAGACAACCTGCGAGGGTTGTTTACCATGCTTGGCAGCAATGGCATTAACCGTTTCGTCCTGTAACACATGACTGTCTGGTCCACCGAAGGGACTCCAAGCTTCAACTTGAATGTCTTGGGACTGCGCGTATTCGGCCGCGGCCGTCTGCGCAAAGCCCGGGTGATACTCCAATTGATTGATCATCGGCTTGATGTCGCTGTCCGCAATCAGGGCTTCCAGGTGGTGCGCTAGGAAGTTAGAGACCCCGATGGCCTTAATCTTGCCGGCACGATACAATTCTTCTAATGCGCGCCAGGTATCGGCATTCAGTTGGCGCCAATCTTCATGCCACTTAGCATTGGCCGGCCAATGGATCAGGTAAATATCGACGTAATCCAGCCCCAGCTTGGCCAAAGACTCATTGAACGCCTGAAGCGTCTGTTCATATCCGCGGTGACTATGCCAGGCCTTGGTGCTGACCAAAATATCCTCGCGCTTCAGGTGATTTTCCGCCATGGCTTCGCGAATCCCCTGCCCCACACTGACCTCGTTGCCGTAAATTTCCGCCGTATCAATCAGGCGGTAGCCGCTCTTGATGGCGTCCTTGACCGCCGTCACGGTCGCCGGGCCGTCTGGAATGATAGTCCCAAACCCAACGACTGGAATCTGATAGCCATTATTTAATGTGTAAGTTGTTGTCATATCCATTTATCTTCACCTATTCCTTTATTAATCTACTGAAAATTGCTTTGACATATCTAACATGGCTTGGAAGCCTTGGGCATCTTCCGGCAAGTTAAAGCCATTGCCGGTGTTCAGTGCGGAAATCTGCTGCATTTCTGCGTCACTGAGCGTGAAATCAAAGATGGCCAGGTTCTCCCGCAACCGGTCAACGTGGACCGTCTTCGGAATTGCCACAATATCGCGTTGCATCAGCCAGCGCAAGATGATCTGCGCCGTTGATTTCTCATGCGCCGCTGCAATCTGCTTCAACACGGGCAGTTCAAAGACGTTGTCGCTACCAGCAGAGAACGGTGACCAGGCTTCCATCTGCACATCATAGTCCACCATGGCTTGCCGATCCGCCTCGCGCTGATTAAAGACGTTGGCTTCAATCATATTCACGGCTGGCCGCACGTCCGTGAAATTGATCAGGTCCACAAGCTTTTGCTGGGTAAAGTTATCGACGCCAATCGCCCGGATCTTGCCTTGACGATAGGCTTCGCTGAGGTAGCGCCAAGCACCGTAGTAATCGCTCACGGGCTGATGGATCAGGTACAGGTCCAAGTAGTCCAGCCCCAGGTGATCCAGTGACCGTTGCAGGCCCACTTGCGCACCCTCATAAGAATTTTCCGTCAACCACAGCTTCGAGGTGATAAACAGGTCGGCCCGGTCGACCCCGCTACGTTTGATTGCCCGCCCCACGGCCTGTTCGTTGCCATAGGCGGCGGCCGTGTCGATCAACCGGTAGCCTAACTGAATTGCTTGGTAAACGGCCTCTTCGGCTTCTGCCAGATCGGTGACCCGGAAAACACCGAGTCCTAATTTAGGCATCTGAATCCCATTATTTAACGTTGTGTATTCCATTAGTATCGCTCCCTAATTTTGTTCCTCACGAATTTTGAACCGTAAATAATCAATCGCCGCAATCTGTTGCTCACACGAATGAATGCTGGCCAAAACGACCTGGCGCTTAGTCGTCAATAGCCGCTGTCGTTCATTACTAGCGGCCGGGCTGGCCTCACACCGTAGATACGCGGCGATTTCCTGTTGCGTGAATCCCAAACGCCGCAGCTGAGTAATCAACCGCAGGACCGGCAAGTCCGCGCTGGTATAGTCTGGACTCGCTGCTCGGGGAGTCGCGATGGCCCGCCAAGCCGCAAAGTCCTGTAACACCTGATTGGAAATTTGATATTGACGCTGCAACTCCGCACCTGTCACCTGCCACACCTCCTACCTAGCTGGTTCACTGATTACCACGCGCTGTGCTAATCAATGTCTGTAGTTTAGCGTGCTTGTTTAGATATGTAAAATACTTATTTCGTTGACACAGAAATACAAATTATGAGTATCTAAAAAGGACGCGAATAGTTTTCTATCCGCGTCCCAATTTCAGTTAAATTTAGTGTCCAGTAATGCAAGTTTAAAAGTAGCTAGACAGTGGTGACACCCGGGGTTATGGCGACAAGATTCGTTCTTGAATGCTAAGTAGCCCGTCACAATTACCACCACGATCTACTCGGCAACAACAATTATCCGTCAATACCAGAAGCACATGTTTCCGCGAGTCAGTCACCAGTCTAGCCGAGAGTGAAGTGAAATCTAGGCTCAGCCGGGGAATTTAGCAGTGGGTTTGGCTGGTAAATTGGTGACTTTGAGACGTGCACTTCGGCTCAAAGCAAGGGACAAGACCAGGCTTTGGCTCGTCCCGCCCTCCCCCAGCGTTCCAGCCTAGACTTTCACGCAACGGCAAGGCGGCCAGTCCCCACAATCAGCTGAGTATTTAGTGCTTCTCCTGCTGGGCAAAGGCGATGAAGGCCTTGGCTGCCTCCGAATGTGGCTGTTGCCCGCGCCATGCCAGAACCGAGTTGAGGGTCAACTTGGGTTCTAACGGAATGTATTTCAGATGGGCAAACCGCTGATTTAATTTCAGGCAAATGACCACGCCGTTGTTTTGCTGCGCGAGCATGGCCGCGTTATAGAGGAGGTTGTAGCGCGCCTTGTTTTGCATTTGCGCGGCGTACTTGCCGGACCAATTGCCCAATTCATTTTGCACGACCCGGTCCGAAATCGTGATCACGCGGGTCCCCACCAGATCGCCGGGACGGATGGCCGAATAGTCCGCGAATTGCGAGTCCTCATGGGCCAAAATGCCCCATTCTTCCTGGCTTTCCATCCGCACGAAATCATACTTGCCAATGTCCACCGGCTCAATCAACAGGCCCATGTCCAGCACCCCTTGCTCGACCCAGCCCTTGATGTCCTGATTGTTGCCGCTACGCAGGTTGAATTTCACCTGGGGATGCTGCTTCTGAAAGTCATCCATCAGCTGCGCCAACTCAGCCATGCTGTGGAGCTCGCCACACCCCACGGAGATGGTTCCCGCCAGCTCACTGGTTTCCTGAAGTTCGTCGCGGGCCCGCTCCAAGATGCTGACCATGTCCTGCGCCCGTTGACGAAAGAGGAGGCCTTCTCGCGTCAAATAGATGCTGTGATTGCTTCGTTTAAATAAGGCGACATTGAGTTCCGTTTCCAGCCCCTTGAGCTGCCGCGACAACGTTGGCTGCGTCATGTGCAATAATGCCGCCGCTCGTGTGATATTTTCTTCTCGCGCAGTAATGAGGAAATAATTGAGTACCCGAATATCCATGTGCACCACCCGTCCTTTGGTCAAACCCTGTTAGGCCCATTTTAGCATAATCGCCAGTCATACATAAATAGTATAACTAGCCAGTTAAAATAAGCATTTTCAATTTTCCGGGATTTTGTTTACACTAGCCTTAATCAAAATTCGAAAGGAAGTCAGTACACATGGAACACGTTACCTTCAACAACGGCGTCCAAATGCCCGTTCTGGGCTACGGCACCTTTCAAACACCACCGGCCATTACCGCAGAAAACGTCACGAAGGCCATCGACCTGGGCTACCGCAGCATTGACACGGCGCAAGTCTATGGTACAGAGCCCGGTGTCGGCACTGCCATTGCCAACAGCGACTTAGCACGCGACCAGTTCTTCGTGACCACCAAGACGCAGACGGATGGCTACGCGGCCACCGCACAGGGACTGGACGACTCGCTCCGACGCTTTGGCGGCGATTACTTTGACCTCGTCTTGATCCACTGGCCCACGACGCACAGTCTTGAGACTTACCGCGCCCTCGAAGACGCCTACCAAGCCGGCAAGGTTCGGGCAATCGGCTTGAGTAATTTTAACCCTGACCAAATCGACGAACTCCTGGCCAACAGCCACGTTAAGCCGGTCATCGACCAGGTGGAGACCCACCTCTTCTGGCAACAGGCCAAGCTCCACCCCTACCTGGCTACCCACGACATCGTTCACGAATCTTGGGCCCCCTTGGGCGAGACCTTTGGCCGGGAAATGATGGCGTTGCCTGAAGTAACCGCGCTGGCTGCGAAACATGGTGTCACGCCCGCCCAAGTCCTCCTCCGTTGGTTGACTCAACAGGGGATCGTCACCATCCCCAAGTCCACCAACGCTGACCACATCGCATCTAACCTGGCGTCCTTGGACTTCTCCTTGACACCAGACGAAATCACCAGTCTCCGGCAATTTGACCGTCACCACTCCATTAAGGACTGGCCACAATCCATGCGCGAAGACCGCTACTAACCGAAAGGAATTGATTCTATGAAAATTGCTGTTATTGGCGCCTTTGGCAAATCCGGCCAAGCTATCATCCGCGAAGCTAACCAACGCGGCCACCAAGTTCTGGCCATCGCTCATCGCAATCACCCCGAAGTGACACTACCGTATGACCAACTGCTGATCAAGGACCTCTTTGATCTGACCAAAACCGACCTGACTGGTGTTGACGCCGTGATCGATGCCGTCAGCGCTTGGACACCAGAGACCTTTGCCGTCCACACCACGGGCATTTCGCACCTGGCGCAACTGCTGGCGGGAACGACCACGCGCTACCTCAAGGTCGGTGGTGCCGGGACGCTGTACATCAACGCCGAGCACACCCAGATGCTAAAGGACCGGGCAGACTACCCAACCGATTGGCTGCCATTGGCCGACGCGCTAGTCGCCAGTCTGGACCGGCTGCGGTCATACTCTAATTTGGCCTGGACCTACGTCACGCCCGCCTTTAATTACGATGCTACCGGCGCCGCAACGGGTCACTACCACGTCGACGGTGAGAACTACTTGGCCACTAACGATGACGATAGCTACATTAGCTACGCCGACTACGCGACCGGGATGCTCGACCTGTTAGAAAACGGCCAGTACGTGCGTCAACGAATCACGTTGGTGGGCGGCGACCGGTAATGACCACTTGATAAAAAAGATGACCCGCCGCTTATTTTCGGTGAGTCATCTTTTTTGGGTTAAAGGTTCCTATAACAAAACTATTCCGCTGTCACGACAATCTTCCCATGAACGTGTCCGGCCTGTTGTTCCGTCAGCGCCGCGGTCAAATTGGCCGCCGTAATGCCACCGGAGATGATTTGCGTAGTGATGGGATGCAGGTCGCCAGTTGCTTGTAGGTGCGCCAGTTTCCGGAGAATCTGCCCCTGGTTATTGGTGGCGATTGGCAGCAAAAACTTGCTAAAGACCATCTCCGTGGCCAAGCCCAGCGACTTGCCAAATAGCGGCCGTAGCGGCACCGCCTCAGTTGAAACGATGGTCGCTACCTTGCCCAATGGCCTCGTCACTTCGGCCGCCAGTGGCAGATAATCCGCCAAATGGGTCAAGACCAACGTGGCATCGACCACTTGACTTAGCTGTTCGGCGACCGGGCGGTGATAATCCAATGGGCTATCGACTTGATTGTGTCGCAGCCAGTCAAAATGGTCCGGACTGGCCGTCGCGTACACTTTCAAGCCAGTCCAACTGGCCAGCTGCGTCAATAGGCTACCGACCCCACCGGCGCCGTTGATGACCAGGATACTGTGGCCCTGATTGGCGTCGCGTTGCGGGATGAAGTCTAATTTTTCAAACAACAACTCATACGCCGTGATGCTGACCAAGGGTAGGCCCGCTGCATCGGTCGTCGTTAGCTCCGCTGGTACCGGTGCCACCAAGCGCGCATCCACGACCTGTTGCGTGGCAAAGCTGCCCGGGCGTTGGTCACTGCCCATGTAAAAGACCCGCTGGCCAACGGTAACCTGTTCAACTGCGCTGCCAACAGCCAGGACTGTACCGACGGCGTCAAACCCATAGCGGGCCGTCTGGTCACCCGTTAACCGGGCCATCGCCTGCACGTCATGCGGATTTAACGCCACCGCTAAGATTCAAGAGCTCGAGGCGCAACGAGACTTCCTGCGTTTCAAGAAGTGGTACTACAAGACGGCTAATTTGCAGGCTCTGATTTCATTACAGGATTAACCAAAAGACTGGATAGCCGTCGTGGCCGTCCAGTCTTTTTGACATCTACTTCAATTTTAACTGGTAGCCCAGTTCCGTAGCGACCTTCATTTCCTCAACCAGGTACCACATGTCCGTGATCTTGCCATCTTCATTAAAGGTTAAAATGCCAACCTCATCCCAGTCAACTCGCTGATTGGTGGCGTCGGCTCCGGCAAAATTCCCGCTGTGCAAGGCTGTCATGTGATATTGCAACATCACCTGGTTGCCCTCCGCCACAACGTGCTTCATTTCAACTGTTTGGTCGCTGAGGGCCGCGTGCAAGACCGACCACCCCTGCGTCATCCAGTCGAGGAAGTTGCCATCCTTGGGAATTGGAAAACCAGTGGCATCATAGAGTGCGGCAAAACCAGCTCGATGTGTCGTCGTGGTTGGCGTGACCACCTGACGGACATAGGCCACATCATTTTCCGGCATTGCCTTGGCAAGTAAAGTCACAGCTACCTGTTTGTTCTTAGTTAAATCAGTCATCGTGATAATCTCCTTTATTTTTTGAAAAGTCATTTCTACATATCGCAAATTAACGATACATAGCTGGAAAAAGAAAGGAAAAATCTCTTACAATTTTTCCTTAATCAGCTGGCCGAGCCGCTGAATATTCTCTTCGTTACGCCGGTAATACGTCCATTTGCCGTGCCGCTCGCTAAGTAGCAGCCCTGCGTCCAACAACAGCTTCAGATACGTGGAGACCGTCGACTGGGTCAAGCCCGCCTTGGTCACGATGTCAGCGACACAGATGCCGCCCTTTTCCGCCATCATGAACCGGACTGTCTCACCGGACACTGAAGTGATTTCCTTCTCCGGGTCCTTGAGCCACCGCAAAATGTTCAACCGCGTTTGATTGGCCAAGGCCTTAAATAACTTTTCATTAATTTCCATGTGATGAGTATACATCGTTAATTTGCGATATGTCAATTAAAAGTTTTGATTTCTTTCAAAAACTCTGGCCGTCCAAGTACAGTTGCGGCAACTCCGCCAGAAATTGTTTCCGCACGGCAGCCGTGGTCGTGTTGGCCTCACCTAGATGAATCCAGTGTGTACGCTGTGGGTCGATGCCAATATCCGCGAAGACCCGGTTGATCAGGTTGCCTTGAATCGGGTCGCCGGCCTGTGTTCGCAAGTAATCCTTGGTCACCGTCGACGTAGTAATGACGGTGGCCTTTTGAATATTAGTCAACAACCCCCGCCATGCCGGGTCCTCCTCGTAAACAACCCCCTTGAGCATCACCTTGTCAAAAAATCCCTTCAGCTCAGCCGGTAGTTGGAACCACCAAATCGGTGTGATGACGAGCAATTCCGTAGACTGGCTAAGCAACTGCTGATAATGTTTGACTAAGGGGCACGGCGTTTCCCCACGACTGAATAACCGGAGCTCCTCAGCCGAGTACCGTGGATCAAACCCGTCTTGGTACAAGTCGATCACCTGAAACGCCTGTTGGGTCTGGGTAAAGTAGTCCGTCAGTCGTGTCAAAATACCGTGGTTGAGACTACCAGCATAGGGATGGGCGTAAACAATGGTTTTCACGAGTGATTCCTCCTTTAAGTTGTTGCCTAGAGTTTATGGTAAAATCGGTGGGTAAACAAGTACGCAAAGTAAAGTGCGGTACTCACCCAAAGGAGTGTGCTCATGGCTGATATTGACTACATCACAGAAAATCGGTTGGCGGACACCGGCTTCGCTTATACGCTGCGACTCATCGGTGGTAAATACAAGATGCAAACGCTCTACGCTCTGCAGCTAAACCACGCCCCATTGCGCTATAACGCGTTGAAACGGTTGCTAGTACCAATCTCATTTAAGACACTGACCAACACGCTACGTGAGCTTGAGACGGATGGCCTCATCCACCGTCAGGAATATCCGCAGATTCCACCCAAGGTCGAATACAGTCTAACGCCACTGGGCGAGTCACTCATCCCCGTCATGGACGACCTCTGCACTTGGGGCGAGCGACAACAAGCAAAAGGTCCGCAACGCTAACTGGCGCGGCGGACCCTTTTCATTTAATTCAGATTAAACCATTGGTGCTTCCCAAGATCCCTTGGTGTCCACATGCGTCGCGGCGGCCAACGTCTCTAAGTCCGTGAGGTCCGCCGGCGTTAATGTCAAACTCGCCGCTTTCAGCTCGCTGGCAATGTACTTAGGCTTGGTGACGCCGATGATGGGCGTCGTGCCCTTGGCTAGTGCATAGGCGGTGGCGACTTCGGCGGCCGACGCGTCATACTTGGCGCCAACCTTGGTCAAGCCCGCGGTCAAATCTTCTACCTGTGGCAGGACCTGGTTGTAGACTTGCGCGCGCATGCTCCCGGCTGGCAAGGGGTGCTGGACGTCGTAACGCCCGGACAACACGCCTTGCTCCAAGACCATGTAGGCAAAGAAATCAATGTCGTGGTCGCGGCAGTAATCCAGGATGCCCGCCTCTTCGGAAGACCGGTAGAGCAAGCTGAAATGGTTTTGCACGGCGGAAACGTGGAAGCCAGCCGTGGCCAAGATCTCATCAGCCCGCTTGATTTGGGCTAAATTGTGGTTGGACACGCCAACGCGCTTGACCTTGCCGCTTTGGAGCAACGGAATCAGTCCTGGCGTCCATTTTTCCACGTCAGCCGGGTTGTGAATCCAGTAAATATCAATATAGTCCGTCCCCAGGCGTTGCAGGCTCCCCGCCAGCATGTCGGCGACCTCGTTAGCGCCGTTGCCCGCCATCTGCGGGGTGAACTTGGTGGAAAGCTGGTAGCTGTCCCGCGGGTATTTCTGCAGAAGCGTCCCCAGCATCTTTTCTGATTCACCAGCGCCGTATGCGTAGGCGGTGTCCCAGACGTTCAAGCCAGCGGCCATGGCATCGTCCACGACTGGTTGAAGGTCGGCGGCGGTCAGTTGGTCACCGAAGACTTGGCCGTCGCTGGTGTCGCCCCAGGCCCAGGTGCCCAGCGCAATTTTAGCTGTTGTGTTTTTCATGGTTGTAAACCCCTCTTCGTTGTTTGAATGAGACTAGCATAGGCGCAATGCTGGGAGATGTCCAATGCTTATTTTTGATTGGTTGGTATTCAATTTTCGTATGGCTCTTCGTGACATGGACAAAAAAGCAAGACGACAGTGCGTCCTGCTTCTTAATTCCAATCTAATCATACAACAAGATAAACCACACCGTCCCGTGGTCATTAAACCAATAAATCCCAATCTTAGTTGTCGTCGCCTTTAAAACCGCTTGGGTATAGTCCGGTTGATTGTGCCCTGTGATCATGAAAAACTCAATTGTCATTTGGCCTAACCGTTGACTATTTTTCAGGTCGGCCTTGCTACTAGTGGACCCAATCTCCATCAAACTCGTATCTGTGGGTACCCCGTACTTAGCTGCCTGGGAGTTATAAGCATCCCAGTCAATTTCAGTTTGGGATTTTTCCCCTAGCGTCAACCATTTGGCATGGGTTTTCAACACGTTTACTCGCGCCGCGTCCAGGCTCAGTGGTGCAATCCCTTTAGCCGCCCGGTAAACATTGGCCTGCTTCACGAAGCGCTGGGCCATTGTGGCACTCATTGAAGCCACAGATGGCGTGGCTTTACCGAACTTGAGGTCACCACGCCACAGCCAGCCCTTGACCTTGCTCGTGTTGATGTAGTAGTAAATCTTCTTTTTACCATTTTGCTTGATGGTCGCGTGCTTGGTCACGTACAGCGTCACGTACTGGTAAGATTTGGCTTTCCCCCGCACCTTATTCAGCTTCTTTGACGTGTAAATGGTGCCCTTGGTGGCGTGGTAAGCCGCCCGCTTGACCTTGGTGACCTTGACCGTCTTGGTAGCGGCCTGCGCCGGCACGGTCGTGACCATGCCCACACCCATGACGGCCACAGTAGCCAGTAACCATAAGCGTTGTCCCATTTTTTTCATTAGTAAAAGTCTCCATTAACCTTTAAATTAAACAACCGTGTCGTGTACGAAATATCTGACTGGTCTTCAACGCCAGAAATATTAACGGTATAGGCATGGTTGACTTTGAGCTGGCTCTTCTTGGGGAGGAAGTAAACCGTCGTGCCAAAGAAGCCATAGCCTGATCGATCGGCATTAACGTGCGTGACCTTCACAGCTTTTTTAGCCGTCTTATCGTAAACCCGAACTTGGGGTTTGGAACTGGCGTCACCCATGTAGTCGTCCGACCACGAAACTGACCAAGGCGCACCCTGACTCACCAGCGCGTACGGGGTCAGCCCGGCCCGTGGGTAAGCCAGTTGCTTCACGGGCGCCGCGGCGTCATAGCTATTGGTAGCGTAGACTCTTAAGTCATTGTAACCGTCTGCCTGGCCAACACCAACACGGTCGATGCCACCCAGTACCCATAACCGATGTCCCGGCTCTAGGCCACTCAGATCACTATCATCGCTGAGGTATCCCGTGATCACATCGTATGGCGAGCTGACACCCTGATAGAGGTTACTCTGATTCGTTGCGTCTGCCCCTTTTTGCCAATCGGTCTTGGACACAACGCTAGGCCGCTTGATGCCAACCAAGCCGTGGGACAAGCCCTTATCCGCAGCGGCCAACGTTGCCGCCCCGTACTGTGCGGATGTGTTCCAGTCACTATCGGCTTTGACCTTGCTCAGGCCAAACATGGTCCGGTAGAAATTGATCCAGTTGACGGTCCGGTTGATATAACTGGCACGCAGCTTTCCAGGGCGAAATGCCTTCTTCAACTGCGGCTTTTGAGCGTACATTCCCTTGGCCGTCACGCCGATCTTCTTGGCTTGCTTGCGGTAGCGTAAGACCTGTGACCACTGCTTAGCGGTGTAGTATTTCTTGTCTTTGGCAACTTTTTTAGCCTTTTTGGCTTTGCTTTTCTTGGCCTTTTTGGCTTTGGCCTTCTTGGCCGCCTGAACAGTCGATTGTGGCGTGACGGTCTCAATAACGCCACTACCAACCAGCACTGTCAGCGCACTGACAGCCAGTAACCGTGTGAGTTTCTTCACGGGATTTCCTCCTCTTGCTGTCTTAGTCTGCGTAATCTTCGGTCAGGCCAGTTGGGTTAAACGCTTTGGCTTGGGCTTTGGTCTTGTAGTAATGTTGGAGATGAACTTCGCCGTTCCCAGCATTCCACATTTTGTCAATAAATAAGGACTTAATCTTTTTACCCTTATAATGACGCGTCACAATCTTATACCCTTCTGTTCCTGGCGTCTCGAAGGCAATACCTTTGCCATAGTATTCCCATGGGTGATCCATCAACCAGCCCTTGCTCATAAACAAGACCGTATATCCTTTATATTTCTTTGTATTTTTCGTCGCCTTATTTAGTTGCGTTACCT
Organism: Levilactobacillus brevis; assembly: GCA_003666485.1. Classification (GTDB taxonomy): domain Bacteria; phylum Bacillota; class Bacilli; order Lactobacillales; family Lactobacillaceae; genus Levilactobacillus; species Levilactobacillus yiduensis. Next base: position 957,983 of record CP032931.1, on the reverse strand, counting down.
TAACGGGACTTTGGCCTGTTTGCCATTTCTTATTTTGGAAGTTCCGATACGACGTCTTCTTCGCTTTAATCGTATACCGGTCATAATGGCCTTTCTGGTAGTAATACCAGGTTCCTTGGAACTTCTTCGGGAAGCTGGCCATCGTCATCTTAGTACTGGCCTGAGCATTCGTCGTTGGGGTCGCCACAGCCAAGGCCGCGCCAAAGCTAACGGTAGCGAGCAACGCGCCCATCAAATTTGTGAATTTCATTGATTGATTCCTCCTCGATTACTTGTGCAACGCGCCAACTGGATTGAAGTATTTGGCTTGAGTCTTGGTTTGGTAGAAGTGATCCGTCGACTGACTCAAATCATTTGCGTTAGGCTTTTTGTACAGTACCTTGACCGATTTGCCTTTGTAATTTTTATGAATCACCTTATAGGTCCCGAGGCCATCAGATGCGAAAATACCATAAGGCAGTACTCGCGTATAGCCCTTCTTCGCGACAAATGCACTGACCTGATTTACCTTTTTTTCGTTGAAGCCATTTCTAAAGCTCCCAACACTCTTCGCCTGATGCAGATTCAGCGTCTTCTTCGCCTTAAAGTCCCCATGAGAAGAAGCAAAATAATTCCGCAAAACCTGCTTCTTCGCGGTAAACTTCATGCTCTTGTAGTAGTACCCGTTATTTTCCTCATAGTGGTACCAGGTCCCCCGCATACTCTTAGGAAACGCCTTCAAACTACTTTTGGCCTTCGCCTGTGCCGTGGTTGGGGCGGTCAGGGTCGTGCCACCGATGCCGATCGTGGTTGCCACCAACAGGGCACCGAAAATATGATTCACTCGCATTGTCTATTCCTCCTTGTTAAGTTCTGTCAGTGGTCGTTTACGTCATTTGCCTATGTATGCCACTAACTAAACCTCATTATAGCGATTAGGGGTGTCACAACTTGTCACTTCACCTGATTCAGCGCAAAAAATCCATCTAACCGTCAATTATTTGGGTAATCACTGGTAGATGGACTGTTGTTTCTCTTCAATTAATTAAAACTAAGTTCGCTAAGCGTTGACCACGAACTTCGGTGCTTGACCTTGATCTAACAAGACCACGTTGTGGGCAACGATGCTGGCCATGGCGTTCCGTGCTTCCACGGTGGCGTTCCCAATGTGTGGCACCAAGATCACGTTGTCCAATGCCTTGAAGCCGTCATCGACATTAGGCTCGTTTTCGTAAACGTCCAGGGCGGCACCGGCCAATTTACCGGCCTTCAAGGCTGGCAGTAAAGCGGCCTCGTCGACGATTGGACCACGGCCGACGTTGATCAGGTAAGCCGTGTCCTTCATGTTGTCAAAGGCTGCGGCGTCAAACATGTGATGCGTTTCCGGCGTTCCTGGCGCGTTGATACTGATAAAGTCACTGGTCTTGATCAGCTCTTCTAGCGGCAGGTAGCGGACGTTTAACTTCTTAGCGTCTTCGTCAGACAGTGGATGTGGCCCGTAGTATGTCACGGACATCCCCATGGCGTTCGCGCGGTTGGCCACTTCCTTACCAATGCTGCCGAGGCCGACGATACCTAATTGCTTACCGCCAATTTCGTGGCCCAAGAAGAACAGTGGTGCCCAGCCGGCAAAGCCCTTGGTCCGCATCAGCTTGTCGCCTTCGACCATCCGGTGGCTCAGTGCCAGCATTAAGCCCATGGTTACTTCCGTCACGGAATTCGTGGAGACCGCCGGCGTGTTAGTTACCTGGATACCCTTAGTCTTGGCGTAGGCGGTATCAATGTTGTTGAATCCGGCACCAAAGTTGGCAATCAGCTTGAGGTTTGGCGCCGCGTCGATGATTTCTTGATCGACCTGCGTGGACAGCGTGGTAATCAGGTAATCGATACCGGCCACTTGGCGTAACAACTCTGCATGTGAAATTAAGCCCTCACCAGTATAGCTGGCCACCTCTAAATTGTTTTGACGCAATTCATCAAGCGCAACTTGGGGAAACTGAGCGGATAAATAGACTTTTTTCATAATTTGCCTCCTAAAGATTTGATACTCTTAGTATAATGGAAACGGATACATTTACAATAACGCACTTTTTAGTTACCCAATCTATCAAGGAGGAAATCACATGACTGATTCAGTTCGCAAACTCGTTCAACAACGGCTCCGTGACGGCGATTACACTTGCCGCAAGGAATTCACCTTAGCTATGTTCAATGGCAAATGGAAAGTCAATATCATTTATCACTTGGGCCACGAGGGTACCTACTACTTCCATGAGTTACAGGCGCTGTTGCCCAACGCCTCACACAAGGAACTTGCGAAGAAACTCAAGGAACTCCAAGAAGATAGCCTGATTGACCGACAAATCGAAGACAACGGCCCCCGCGTCAAGGTCGCCTATTCCCTGACACCACTGGGTCGCTCGCTGCTGCCCATCATTGACGCCATGTACGACTGGGGCGACAAACGGCTTCGCGAGCTGAACGTTCACGATGTCCAGTTTGGGCTGGGGAAAGTGAAACAGTAAGCGACCCGACGGCCAGTTGTTTTTTAGATTCAGCTAGTATACTTTGGGTATGCGCTGAACTCTTAGCGTCAGAGGAGGATCGACATGACTGAATACTTTCTGGTGAACCAGCAGGACTATTTCGCCGCTGGGTTTACCGTCAATAACGACAATGCGTACATCGACACGGCCGCTGGGCTGGATGTCGCCGCTGCCACGAAAAGTGAGACCCCGACGGACGCCAAAGCTACGCTATACCACCAGGTGTTAACGCATCCCGCGGCTGGTAGTGAACGGGCACAACTAACCGAGCAGGAGCAGGCCCAGTTGACCCAAAAACTCGACGCAAGCTTTGACATCATCAGCACTGATAACTTGGAAAGCTGTTAATGAATTGAATGGGAGACGATAACAATGGCTGAAGAAGCTAAAAGAACCGACACCAAGACTGAAGACAATCCATTTTGCCACGCGGGCATGACCTGTGCCCCCGGGTGCGGCTGCGCCAGTGCCGATGGCATTTGCCACTGCCCCATGATTTCCGATCGTAAGTGTGCTTGCGACGGCTTCTGTGGGACACCTAAACATTAACAAGAATCCGGTCAAACGCTCAAGTGGGCGGCTGACCGGATTTTTATTTAGCTCTTTAATGACCATTAGTTCAATACCGACTCACCGAAGAAAGACCCGCTTCAAGCGCCCGGTTAAAACAAATACACAGATAATTGCCAGGATCGTATCTGGAATCACATACAAACTGTTGTAAATTAGCGAATACAGCCAAACGGGTTGCCCTTTGGGGACGTACGACGTGTAGAAGGCAATCCCCGCCAGCGTGTGAAACAGCAAGCGTAACACACCTGCGACCAAGCCAGCTAATAAGGTCGTGACCAAGACCATCCGCTTGTCGCCACGCTTCATGGCCGCGAGAAATTTGTGAGAAAAGCAACCTGCCAACCCAATTGACCCGAAGGCTAACAGGTAATCGCAAATCACCTGGAGTGGCGCAACGAAAAATCCGCCGAACATGAACGTAATGGCACCCGTCACGACACCACAAAAGATGCCAGGCCACACGCCCTGTTTCAACGAAATAATTAGAATCGGCGCCATGACTAATGACACTGAACCACCCTGAGGCGCCCGAAAAATAATCAAATAACTTAAAACAATTGCTAAAGCCGAAAAAAGTGCTGTTTCAGTTAAGGCTTGCGGTCTCACTGATGTTGCCCCCTTACCATATGATAATTTTAATTATACGCTAAAATCACTTGCTGCTCTTTGTCATTTAAAAAGAGTTAGATGCATTGCGACGCCAAGGCTTATGTTCACAAGATCAGGCGTTGAACGCCAGCACTTACTGCACAAAAAAGCCGTCCCCAAATACAGAACGGCTTTGCATGCCTAGCTATCAGCTATTTATTTGTTCTTCCGGTACAGCTTAGCGAGTCCCAGCGTACCCAGCAATAAGACCAACCCACCTGCCAGGATCGACAGACTGCTGGTTTCATTCAATTGGGGAATGAGTCCGCTTTGCCGTGCGTGCGTTGACGATTGTGCTGCTGGCTTTACCGAACTGGCTTGAGCCGACGGACTGATCTGGTCAGCCGCCAATCCGCTTTGGGGACTAGCATTGTCACTAGCCGGCTTGCTAGAAGTCTTAGTGGCTTGTGACGTGGCGGTTTGACTGCCGCCATCATTGATTGCATCGCCATCACCGCCAGTTACTACCTTCTGATCACTCTGAGAATCAACCGCGGGGTCACCCGAAGTATCCACTGACTGATCACTTGAACTAGATGAACTGGAACTGGAACTGGAGCTTGAACTGCTTGAGCCGCCAGAACCACCAGAATCCGTGTCACCAACGGTTAATTCCGTTGTCGCCATGACTGGCGCGTAACTGGTGCCGAATTCATCGGTGTAGTTGTAAATGTATTGGACCGTGTATTGTCCAGCCGTCTTAAACGTTTGAGCGGACAAATCAGTTAACGTGACCGGTTGTTGGTGGCTGTCCAACACCTTAACCTGAACCGTCATGTCCGAATCATCTGGCTTATTCGTGACAGCATCACTACTGAATTTCACCTTGGCATCACTGTGATTGGCATCGGTCATGGCCGCTGCTTTGGTCAAATCAACCGCTGCATTCGGTTGGGCTTGGGCGGTAGCCGACGCGGTCACAACGGGGGTAGCCAAGACGTGCCATTTTTCAGCCGCCTTCACAGATGAGGCTAACGCTAAGGTGTCCGCCAAATCATTGGCAATATTTTCAGTATAATTGACTTCATACGTCCCTGGTGTAGCGGTAATGTGTTGGCCATTATCACCGAGCACGGTCGTGGCATCATTGGTAATCGTGCCGCCGTCATTGGCAAACGTGGTTTTATTCAGATAGTTATTTCCTGTCCAAGGCTTGTCGATCCAAGCATCATGAATAATATCCTGGCTATCCGCCACAAATTTACCGCCTTCATAAATCGTAAATGGACCGGTGGCTTTAGTCATTGGTTGTGGGTAGACTAGGATGGGCATTTGAGCTTGGAGTAATTCCGAACTCCCATAATTGAAATAAATTTTGACTGAATAAGGCGTTTGCAAGGTACTTCCAGGCCAAGTATACATATCTTTCAAGTAATATTCGTACCCGGGAGCAAGGACCGTGTGTAGTGCATTGTTATTAGGATTGTGAGTAGAAGTAATCGTTTTGCCGCTGGCAGTTAAACCTGATAATGTATCATTGGCAAACATCCTGATGGGTTGTTTCAATACCCAGCTAGAGGTCGTGCTGATGTTATTGTTCCCGGTAAAATCATCAAATTTGTAATTTCCCGGTGCCGTCAGTTTTAGAACTTCACCACTTTTGTAGGTGTGGGTAAATTCTTGTGCGTGGGCGGTAATCAGCGGCAGCGTGGATGCTAATAAAACCGTTATAAACGATGTAACAATTCTTTGATAGTGTTTCATCGCAAAAACTTCCCTTCCCCATTCGGCGTTCTGCTTTTCCTAGTATAAAGCGCTTTCTTTACGCTTTTATCATATACTTTTCCATCGAAATAATCAATCATATCATTTAACTGTTATAATCGTTATTTTAACGTGCAATATATTAACTAATAGCATCGTTTTTCGTGCTTACGCTTTACGTTTTTGGGCGCCGTTGTCAGCATTCCCCCTAAAATGATTTTAAAAACGGGTAGGCGCCAACCGACGTCTACCCGCTTTTATTCAGCAATTCTAGCCAGATGTTAAAGAAGATACCACCACTGATTGCGTCTAATCCACCGACTTTAAGGCTTCCAACATATCCACGCTTTGAATCTTATGGTTCATCAGAATCATCACAATCATGGAAAAAATAATCGTCAGCACAACTGAAATCCCAATATTCAGCCAAGTTAGGCCAGGCGCTACCATCGCAGTAGACGGTGGCAATAATGCCATGATATAGGCATGGAAGGCATAGCCAACGCCAATCCCAGTCAGAATACCTGCGCCCGTTAGAATATTCGTTTCACGGTAAATATACATCAACACTTCCTTGGGGTAAAAACCCAATACTTTCAGTGTAGACAGCTCGCGAACACGTTCCGACACGTTGATATTGGTCAGCGTATACAAGACGACCAGCGACAAGAGTGATGCACTCAACACCAGCACTAAGATCAGGTTGTTGAGGTTGCTTAAAATATTCGTAATCGTTTGCTTACTCTCACGAGATTGAACCGTCCGAACGGCTGCCTGTTGACGATTGAAATTGTTGGCTACTGCATTTGTCTTTTGAGCAGTCGCATTTTTCAATTTAACCAGGTACGCATTAGCGGTCACGTGGGTTCCATAAATCCGGTTATAATACGACCGCGTCAGATAAATATCGTGACCGGCGTACATCGTGGTGATCCCTGAAACCTTAATCCGATGGGCTGTTCCGTCACTTTCCTTGATGGTCATGTCATCCCCAACAGAGACGTGCTGTAGTTTAGCCAATTTTTGCGACACAATGGCGCCATCATTGGTTAATTTCATCCGATTACCAGTCCGATAGTCGCGCAATTTAAGATAGTGGTCCAACTGATTCAGAGAAAATGGCACCATTAATGAAATCTCTTCACGCGTATTTTCCTGATTTGTCGTCGCATACACCGTTTCAAAGTGAGTCGCCGTTGTTCGCTGCACATGATGATTGGCCGTTATGGCCTGTTTGGCTTTCTTAACGGCACTCGTCTTGGCATCTGGATTATAGACCGCAACCAAATCGTACCGACTGATTTGGCCAAATTGTCGATTCACAATCGTGTTGAGGGAATCACGAATCCCAAATCCCGTAATCATCAATGCCGTCGCACCGGCGACACCAATAATCGTCATGAACATCCGGCCCTTGTAGCGGAATAAATTACGCGCTGTGACTTTATGTGAGAAGCTCATCTTCCGCCAGATTGGGGTGAATCGCTCCAACCAAATTCGCGACCCATTTGCCGGTGGCTTCGGTAACATTAAATCTGCAGGAATAATTTTTAGTGACGCATGTGCGGCCAGCCAGGACGCTAAGACGGTTGAAAATAGTGCTAGGCCTAACCCGATGCTGATATACCCAGGATGCCAAGCAAGCTGCAGGTTGGCAAAATTAAAGTTCGTCGTGTAGGCCCGGAAAATAATGCGCGGTAAAACCACTAATCCCAATACACTTCCGAGCAAAGTCCCGGTCACCGCGGTACTAATGCTATAAACTAAAAACTCCTTCATGACCGCCCCCTTGCTGTAGCCGAGTGCACGGAGCGTGCCCATTTCAATTCGCTTTTCAGAAACCATCCGGCGCATGGTAAAGCTAACCAGAATCGCAATCAGAAAGAAGAATGCCGGAAAAGACTTACCTAGCGCATCAATCCGGGCGGCATCTTCGCCATAATTATTATAGCCAGCGTTGTAGTCATTCCGAGTTCCAATCGTGAGACTGACATTTTTGAGCTGCCGCTTGCTAACTTTGGCATTGTTAATTTTCGTTTGAGCTGTCGTAAGCTGCTGTCGTTGCGTCGCTAATGATTGGCGTTGTAGCTTAAGCTGTTGCTGCTTTACATTAAGCTGCGTGATGGTTGCAGTTGACTGGGTAGCCTTAGCTCGCGATAATTGTGTATCAAGTTGCTTTTGTGCAGTATCTAACTGCGCTGCCGCCTGATTGAATTTACGACGATTAGCTGTGAGCTTCCCTTGTGCAGTCGTTATGGTGTGGGTTAACTCATGACGCAGATCAGCCACCCTAGTTGTATTACGCCGATTTAGCTTTTTTTGAAGCTTCGTCACCAGACTAGCTGCATGGTGTTCATAGGAATCTGAATACGCCACACCTTTCGTGTGTGTGAAAGCTAGCCGCGCAACATTAGGCCGACTACTCGAAAAGGCCGCCTTAGTGGTATAAGCAAAGCCAGCTAAAGTCCCGTTACCCAAACTGGTATCACCCAGCTTATCCTTTTTCAGGTATTCCGAGGACGTGGCAAAACCAACAACGGTGTAGGCTCGCTTGTGGAGGCCGGTACTTGTATTGGTTTTACCCGCGACCAAGTGTATTTTGGTACCAAGCGGATACTGGTGGCGCAACTGATTGCTCAACACAATTTCATTTGAGCGGGTCGCCTGACGCCCCTTGACCAACGTCATTTTTGATAATGATTGGGGGTTGCTTTGAACACGGATTGCTTTTTGAGACCCCTTGATCAGAACATCCTGTGTGTGACCGTATTCAACTGTCTTAATGCCTTGCAGCTGTTGAATTGCGGTACGGTCTTTTGCCGTTAACGCAATCGTTGAGCTAACCTTGGCGTCGGCGAGATGCTCGGTCGAATAAACCCGCTGTGCCGTCTGCCGCATGTTGGGGCCAGTCACATTAAGCCCGATGAAGACGAAGACGCCTAACATCAACAGAGCTGATACCGAGACATAGCGTGCTAGTGAGGATCTGAACTCCCGAGTAATATTTTTATTCAGCATTTTCATTTTAGTCGCCTACCATTCTAGTTCAGCAACGGGTGTTGGCTGGTCATTGTGCGTATCCGATTTCACTTGACCATCAACGATCTCAATAACATGGTCAGCCATTGGTCGGATCATTGAATTATGGGTCACAATAATGACATTCTTACCAGATTTACGAGTAAAGTCCTGGAATAATTGCAAAATCTTTTTCCCTGTATGATAATCGAGGGCCCCTGTTGGTTCGTCAGCAAGTAGCAATGCTGGATTCTTGGCAATCGCACGGGCAATGGCCACCCGCTGTTGCTCACCACCCGAGAGTTGCGCCGGGAAATTTTGAGCACGTTGTTGCAGGCCTACCGCCGTTAAAGCCGCCGTGGCATCCATCGCATTTTCTGTAATTTCGGCAGCCAGTTCGACATTTTCCAGCGTCGTTAAATTTTGGACCAAGTTATAGAACTGAAAGACAAAGCCAATTTGTTTACGACGATAGGTGGTCAATCCCCGTTCGTCAAGGTCCCCCAATTCAACGCCATTAACGTTAACACTACCGCTAGTCAGATGGTCCATACCCCCTAGTACGTTGAGCAGCGTTGACTTGCCAGCCCCAGAAGCCCCCAAAATAATGGTTAATTCACCAGCAGCAATGTTAAAACTGATGTCCTGATTCGCAGTAACCGCATGCTCACCATTGCCATACGTCTTTGTTTCGTTTTGAACGGTAATGAAATTAGTCATTGATTTTTCCCTCCAGATGAATAATAATAGACAACGTGTCAACTAAATTCATTATCTATTTAACCATATTTGATGCTAAATTCTATGTTCACTTTAAAGAAAAGTGTCAAGTAACTGGAAGAGGCGAAAATCTAATGGCGACACAGCAAGAACGCGTTGCAAAAACCAATACACGAATCACCAATGCGCTAGTTAAAGCTGGCAAAAATAAAGCGTTGAAACAAATTACGGTAAGCGATTTGACACGCATCAGCGGTATAAGTCGGGGAACGTTTTATTTACACTACCTAGATAAAGAGGACTTAGTTAATCAGCTGGAAGACGACTTCGCTAAGCAGTTTCAAACCCTATTAGATTCAGGAATTACTGGGGCAATGGACTATCGTCAGCTCAAATCGGGACAACCTTACCCCGTAATTGTGGCAATCGTGGCCTTTGCGGCTAAAAATAAGGACTTGCTGAATTTCTTATTTGGTCCGCATGGTGATCCTGCCTTCCTGGGGCGGATGACGGCTAAATTGCAATCGGCCATTTTAAGTGAGCTTCAACGGGTCAAGGGCAGCGCAACTTTTCGCCACGATATCCCAGCGACGTACGCCCTCAGCCTCGTCACGAATGCCATCATGTCGATTGTCACAACTTGGCTAGCCAGCCCAGAACCCTTGTCGCAAGCCGACGTGGCTGCATTGATTATGCGGGCACTGTATTTGTCACCGTATGAGATACTTGGTATTCAAGCACATGACTAGTGGCATTTCTGCCTAACAACGTTTCTTTCTACAAATCCTAAAAAACTGCCAGCCCCGTTGATTGGGACTGACAGTTTTTATTTTTAAGCTAAGCCACTCTTGAAACGTATACTTGTCAGCTGGCCGGTGCTAGAATATACTTGAATTCAGCGTTTTCTACGCGCCCCTTTAAGCATAGATAGTCCCGATAATGCCAGCAACAGACTGCCAATCAAGGCTAAGAGGCCATGACTTTGCTCATCCGTTTGCGGTAAGACTGCCTGTAATGTGGTCACTTTCGATGGCCTGTCGCCATTTGTTTTGACTAGAGCGGCCGCCCCCGTCTCAATACCGTCACTAACTATTGCACTCGCGTTCAACTGGTCTGCAGTCCCATCTTCACCCGTCGTCAAAGTCGTTGGGTGACTGGTTTTCCCGCGTTGTGACGTTGGCTGACCTGGCTTCGGTGTCTGTAACGTGGTCTTCACCTCGTTAGGTTATAAAAAATTAGGATATAGTAAATTTAGAACATACCATACTAAGACAAGCTACAATAAAGCTACCTATGAGAAAGCTACAATTTATGCGGTACAAATTTGGAGTGGAAGGTGCTTTGGAAGCTTCCGGCCATCCATTTGCTGCTGCCGCATCTGGTGTAGCAGCAGACGTTGCGTCTTCGAAGGTTAAAAATTATTACGTTAATGCTAGTTATTACCACACAACCGCCAAGGCACCTAATGGTATGACTGTATTACTCAATGAAGAATGCTATGTTTCAGCGTACCGGCATAGCAATAAAACTGGAAAAATTGGTAGCACCCATCATGCAGTGCATTGGAGATAATTCACTTGACAGATACAACAAAAAAGAAAATGATCAAAATTTTGACTTGGGTAATTGTATTGATTGCAATTGTTGAAGGATTTGTAGTTACATTGGGAATATCTGGGCCTTTAAATTGGTTGTTTCTAGGAAGTACAGCCATTGCTGTGATTCTTTTACTAGGCGTTTATGTTCTATATTGGTGGACAAACCGCTCTATTTGAATTCTGCTTTGGCTGCTCAAGTTCAGAGCACTTAGACACTCTAAAACACGGCGAGTCTCCTTTTAAAGAGGAACTCACCGTGTTTTTACAATATCTTTTACTCAGCTACCCTTTATTCAGCCGCTTCCGTCACAAACACATGCTTGTCATCCAACACATACTGGAATTCAACAGCGTTCAACATCAAGCTCGCCCGGAACAACGCCTTGATACCCTGTTCATTACTCATGACCACGAAGAACTCCCGGTCGGTGCCACTGACCCGTTGGAAGGATTCATACTCTCCCTTGAAGCCTTCCTTACGAAACAGTGCGATAATCTTCATCATTTCAATCTGTGATACTTCTTTGTCTGCCAAATTCAATCTCTTTTCTCTTATCTAAATTTTCGGTCACTAGTGACGAACCGTACAGCTTACGACTCTTCAACATTGCTATTCAAACTCTCGTGTAACTTGCTCCAAATCAATCTCCAAGAATCTAGCAACATCAATCATGTGAAATACTTTATATCCCCTATCATGCAAGTCTTTAACATGGGTTGGTCTGGGAGCATTAGTTAAGATAACTGAATCCGCTGATTTCGCTAATGATTTATAGATCTTAGCATCCGTTCTCTCCTTAATCTCAGTTTTAAGCCGCTCAATCAGCTTCGCAGTATTACCCGATTTACTCTTAAAATACAATGACTTCTCTGCGTTTAATGCATAAGTCGGCACACATATTTTCTTTAAGTATTGACTCTCAATTTTATCATACGTTTCTGCACTTTCAAGTAACTGATAATGTGTCTCAACAATATTTCCTATAATCTGAGGAGCCTTCAAATAAGAATATTGTCGCGCTCCAAAACCAGTTTTCTCTGCTGAAGTACTCATTCCTCCAGCATAGCCAATAGGCACTTGAATGTTAGTCAAAACATTCCCAGCATCCAAATCTTTCTTTATCGTTCCCAGCTTTAGTTTATTGGCTGCGCGCTTACTCAATTGCTTGCCAGTAAAACGATAATCAGTTTGGTATTTCTCTCTCACCCGCTTAAACAAATCATTTTGTTTAACTAAAGGCCGCCTATTACCATACCCCACACCAACAAAAAAGATTTCTCCAGTTTCTTGGATAAACCACTCATAAACATTAAAATTGTCGGATTTCTCCTGATTTTGATCACAACTATCTTCCAAATCCATCTTAACGTTTAACCGCGATTCACTGCGCAGCCCTTGTCGCTTATTAATTTTTGCCAGCATATCTTCCGGTATATTACGTACTAAGGCACCTTCAGTGACTTGATTTTGTTTATCGATAACGACTAGAAATTTCTTTAGTATGTTGTCATTCTCAGTTAACATTAAATTCATCATTTCAGCCGCTTCATTACTGCTGTGAGTGGAAATTGGCATTAAACAGAGTGAAATTGGCGTCTCGAATAGCTCAATTTCTTCAAACTTACTCTTCATCTGAATCATCAATCCACAGAAATTAGCTGCCGCTTGGAAACTATCTGTAATTTTTTCAAGGACTTGTTGACACGCCGCTTCATTCTTAAAATATACTATTATCACGTCTGACTGAACAAAGTAGTCCAGTACATTCATAAGCTGACTCAGTTCAGATTGATCATCCGTTCGTGCTAGTGCAACATCAGGATTTAAAACCTTCTTAACTTCACCACCAACCAGATCACCATTCGAATTAATTTTTACCAAAGATTGATTCAATACTTGACTCTTTTGAGACAAAATCCACTCTGACACTTCTTGTAAATGGGAAGATGTACTAAACTTTGGAAGTAAATAGATATCCACATCCTCCGTCAGGCCTAATTGTCGCTTCATTTCCTTACTATTATCTCGCAAGTAGTGATACAATTTCTTCGAATATTCTTCGGAATTACGCATAATTGTCTTATAGTCTAACCAGTCGGTCTTCTCGTTAAAGACAACAATAATCGCTTTCAATTCATCCTCATAAAAATAGTTGAAATGAAAATTAACTCTAATTACATCTTTAGATTCAACAACAGATTGCTCTTGATGCGAATTCTTCTGCTTAATTTGTTTCTGTTCTTCCTCGATTATTTTTTTCTTTCGAATATTCGCTTCGTTTTCTTCTTGGCGTTCTTGTAACAACTTTTTTGCCTTAAACATTTCCTGATTTAAACATTCTTCAGGTGTCTTTTTTTCTTGATACTTAAGTATCTCTTTTTCTTGGTACTCAAGCTGCTGCCTCTCTAATTCCTTTTTCTCTTCCAATCTTTTCTTTTCCTGATTAGATGAAATAAGCCAGATTGCAGCCCCAATTATCAAAACAACTAACACAATTGAATTCATTTAAGCTTCTCCTCGATATTTTATCTAAATAAGTATCGACCTATTCACAAAAAAGCCCATGCAGCCTTGTTGCCTTAACTATTCTATTTTTCAACCGTTTCTATCACAAACGTATGCTTATCATCCAACACATACTGGAACTCCACAGCGTTCAACATCAAGCTAGCCCGAAACAGTGCTTTGATGCCCTGTTCATTACTCATAACCACGAAGAACTCCCGGTCAGTGCCGCTGACCCGTTGGAAGGATTCATACTCTCCCTTGAAGCCTTCCTTACGAAACAGCGCGATAATCTTCATCATTTCAATCTGTGATACTTCTTTGTCTGCCAAATTCAATCTCTTTTCTTATGCGTATTTTGTCATTGTAAAATTAATCAATTCGATGCCATCCCGAACAACCACGTTTCTTTTCACCACACGATACCCTTGTGCTTCAAAGAATGGTCGTGCTGTAATTGAGGATTCAGTGGTATATAAGCCAGCCGGAACAACCTGTTCTAAGGCCACCAGCAGCTTCGTTGCAATACCTTCGCTTTGATGGTTTGCACTGACAAACAACCGATCTAAATAGCCCGTTGTCGTCATATCAGCGAACCCCAACAACTCGCCAGCTAACCAGGCTAAATAAGTATGATGAGCCAACAAAGATATCTGCCAGTCAGCCCGAACATCCGCGGTGTCAGTTCCCAGCCATGCCTCTATCTGTCTCAAAGAGTAATCTTGCCGATTGACCTTGACTACTGTTTCTCGAAACAGCCGTATCACGGCCTCCAAGTTCTCTGCACGATAAGCTCTCAATTCAATCAAATTTTCACCTGACTTTTGGCGACCCTAGTGACCGCTAATGACATTTTTTCCCACGAAAAAGCCGCCCCCACAAACGAGGCGGCTTCGAGTCAGTTGGAAATTACTTGCCCAACTTCGTCTTGTTAGTCATGTTTAACTTGTCATCGAAGTCGTAGACAACTGGTTCACCGGTTGCCATTTCAAGGTTCATGATGTCATCATCACTGATCCGTTCGATGTACTTGGAAAGGGCACGCAGTGAGTTACCGTGAGCGGCGATGATGACGTTCTTGCCGTCAAGCAACTTAGGTGCGATTTGGTCTTCCCAGAATGGCATAACACGTTCCAGGGTAACCTTTAAGTTTTCCCCACCAGGCACGATGTTAGGATCCAAGTTCGCGTAACGAGGGTCCTTCACAGCTGAGCCTTCAGCGTCTGCGTCCAAGAGTGGTGGCAAGACATCGTAAGAACGACGCCAGATGTGGACTTGGTCGTCACCGTACTTTTCAGCGGTTTCCTTCTTGTTCAGGCCTTGTAAAGCACCGTAGTGACGTTCGTTTAAACGCCAAGTCTTGGTTTCTGGAATCCAAAGTTGGTCGGATTCTTCCAAAACGTAGTGTAACGTCTTGATTGCCCGCTTCAGAACTGACGTGTAAGCGTAGTCGAATTTCATGCCAGATTCCTTGATCTTTTGACCAGCAGCCTTGGCTTCTTCAACACCCTTTTCGCTTAAATCAACGTCAACCCAGCCGGTGAACTTGTTTGCCAAGTTCCATTCACTTTGGCCGTGGCGAATCAATACTAATTTTGCCATCACTTATAACCTCTTTCTGTCGTAGAATACCTTGTCATTTTACACCATCTAGCCGCTAATTTCAGCTAAATTGACGGCTTCTTTTTATGTAACCGTTTTCTTCTGTGAGATTCCTGTGAAGCCCGTCACACCAAAACGGACGGCCCCTTTGACTCAGGCCGTCCGTTGCGTTGGTTCACTTACTTATCGTTATTTTGACTATGGTTGCGACGAATCTCCCGCAGCTTCTTCACATCCACGTGTGGTGCTGGATGTAGGCCGTGAACCGGCCGGACGCCCAGAATGTCCAAGAAGAACGTAAAGATTGGCACCCCAACAATCAGGCCCCAGACGCCAAATAACTGCTCACCCGCCAGCAACACGACGAACGTGTAGAAGATGGGCAATTCAGTCCGACTCGACATGAACTTGGGATTCAGCACGTAGGCTTCCAGCGCGTGGACCACCACGATCATCACCAGAATATAGACGACGTAGCGGAACCCGCCAACGGAGTAGCCCAGGATGGTCAGCGGCACGATGGACACGATGACCCCGGCCACCGGAATCAGACTTAAAATAAAAATCATAATCGCCAGCGTCGGCAGTTGTGGCATCCCCATAATCGCCAGCACAATCGTCGTAATCACGGTATTGCACAGGGCAATGAAGAACTGTGCCTCCAAGACGACCCCGAACGTGTTAACAAATTTCGTGGCGAAAAAGTTAATATCGGAAAAGAACCACCCGTACGTGCTGGTCAAGAATCGTTTGGAGAACTCACCCATTTGCTTGCTTTCAATCGTGAAGAAGAAGCTCAAGATCATGGACATGAACAGGGTCGCGCCAAATGACCCAATCGTAGAAATGTACGTCAGCACCAATTTCGCCCCGTTCTGGAGCTGATTGACGATGTCTGACGTCTGAATATAATTCGTGACATAACTGATAATCTCATTACTGTTATTCTTTGGATTTTGATAGAACTTGTACAGGTTCTCAATCCCGTGAATCGAGGAATTCAAGATCTGTGGCAAATACGTGGTCACTGCCCAGTAAAGCGCGCCAATCACGACGACGTAGGTGACCGTCACGATCAATGCCGGCGGTAGCTTGACCACCTTGCGAATCGCTTTGACTAGCTGTAGCACCAGAAAGGTAAAGATAAACGTCAACAGAATCATGTTCATTTCCGCGCGAATCAGCCAGAGTACAAAGATAATCAAGGCCAGTACGGTAAAGCGCCGGAGCCGAACGTTTTCAACAAAGCGTTGCCATAAACTCACTTGTGAATTCCCCCATCCCATAATAGCTTTATTATACCGTATCTCGGCTAAATCTCGCATTGTTTTCGTCAAGTGCGGTCAAAATCTAAAATTCTGGGATAGTGCAGAAAAAAAGCCCAGGCACCAGGCCCAGGCTCAGCTTACCTATTTACGATTCAACTTCCTCTAAAACTGCCGACCGTTGATTGCCAAACGTCAATTGCAGGTCATCCAAGGCCAAGGCCCGGTGGATGATGGCGGAAGCCCCGCCCATGAGGGAAGCTTCCTTGGAGTTCTTGGTCAAAAGTAACGGCGCCTTGCGGCAAATGTCAAGCTGGCCAACATACTCGCGGACCTGATCCATTAATTCCGGCAACAGCTCCAGGATCGGCGCGTTGACCACGATGGCGTCAGGGGCAAAGGTACTGGACAGGTTGCCCAACACTTTGGCCAGGTAGTAAGCAAATTCATCCAAAATGTGCAACAGTTCTGGCCGGTGACCTAAGTAGTCCCGCCGAATGCGGTTCACGTCTACTCGGTCTAAGTGTTGATAGGCCATGATCCGTTGTAAGACATTGCCCTCGGCGACGTAGTGGTTGACCGTTTCCATATTATCTTCTTGGTACCGGTCTGCCAATGGACAACACCCGATGTTGCCAGCCTCGCCGTTGTGACCGCGATACAGATGACCTTCCGCCACGATACCCGCAGCGACTTGGTCCCGAATCGTGACGGAGATGAGGTTACGATAGACCCCTTCACCCGCGAAATCACGTTCATAGATAGCGGACTCATTGGCTAAGTTTTCTAAAACAACTGGGACCTGAAATTTATCACTAAAGTATTTCGCCAAATCAAAGTTCTTAAAGCCCTTCAATGAGGCCCCTAAGATCTGGTTTTCGTAAATCGTGCCGTCCAAACCAAAAGCAATCCCGAGCAGCCGCGTTTCGCTGGCCGCCACGGTGTGATTGATCCGTTCATCAATCATATCTAGGACTGAGGTCAAGTCCACATCTCGCGTCGAGATACTCTCGTAGTTCTCGGACCGCCCGTCCAACCGACAGGTGATCATTGAGAAGCGTGACCGCAAGATGTTAATACTGATGACATAACCATACCCCACGTTTAGCAATGCCATCACTGGTTTCCGTCCACCATTCCGGGTGCTGACACCGTGACCAACCTCACGGATCAACCCTTCATGAAGTAACTGACTATAAATATCCGAGACCGTCACCTTGTTCAGACTAAGATTTCGTGATATCTGGCTCCGAGAAATTGGGCCAGCATTCACAATCTGCTGCAAAACCTGTTTTTCATTGGTGGTGCGCATAATGTGTTTGTTGATAATCATAATTTTCTTGGTAACACTACTCCCCCAATAGCTTGTGGTGATTCGGGAATCAAATCAGTTTAGGTTGCCCCATCCCCCAAGGTTGGTGCTCACCCGCTTATTGTGGGGGCCGTGTTACCTAACCCCCCTTGTAGATTCTGATTATAACTATATAGTAATTCCTCTTTACAAATTATGCTGGGATTATGACTCGCGAATTTTCGGCGGGATTTTACTGCGAATTTTCGGAAAAATGCCGCTGCGGACCGGTATGATAGGGTTAATCGCTTGAAGACATCAGTAATTTACCCGTTCAGTTGATTAACCAATTTGTTTACTAACCTACCTTACATGTCAAGTTTTTACCTCAAAACGTTGTGAAAGGTAAGGTTTCTTACCTAATTGCGTGAACTCTTTAATGGGCAACCTAATTTCATGTGCCAGGAGTGTGGCCCCTTTAGGATGAGACAAAACCAGGCCAGCCGTGACTTTGACATTTTGAACCGACCAACGCGTTGCGAAAATAACCTGAACTCGTTGACTAGGTGATTGAAATGTTAGTTATTTCACTTAGATTTAAAGGTAAAAATCGACTAGACTCTCAGCGTCCGATAAAACTAGTTATGTCCCGCTACCCGGTTCGAACCGGCCGCCTACCGTCCGCCAAATATGGGTCGGAACGCGGTGGGCGGACGGGTCGAGCCACAGTGCGGTCTCGACGCCTCGGCTTTGAGCCGAAAACCCGCGTCTCAAAACCGCCAGTTACCTAACCAGCCCAGACCGCTGCCAAGGTAACTCCCACGGCTGAACCCATATTTGGCGGACTCTCGGCTACTAGAGTGATGGCTAGTCAACAATTAGCTTAACCCGTGGTGTCATCTGATTTTGCCATTGGATTGAGATGAACACGTAGTTGCTGATAAGCACCACGTTGCCGGAGTCAGCCAGTAGTGTAGCCAGCTGTGTCGGCCCAGTTAGCTGGCGTCTTTTGCCAGGTTACTGGGCGGGACGACTTGAAAGACTGGTGGTTTGACCAGGCTTTCAAGCGAACCGGAAGACCGCTTCCCAGGCTGGAGGTGTTCCCCATAGCAGGCGGAACTGCTGGCTGACGGAGGTTTCTGGCTTCATCAACTTTAATGATCACCATAAAATCAGACGCTCAACCTCGCTTACCCAAAAAGGTAGTGCTAAAAAACAGGCGTGCCTAACCCACAAGGGGTTAACCACGCCTGCGTAGCGATTCAGTAGGATGATCCGTGAACCGACTGGCTTACTTGAGATATTGCTTCGTGTATTGCGTCAACGACATGTTCTTCTTGTTAGCCGTCTGCAAGGCGACCCGCACGTCTTGATCACTCATGGCATCGGCTTGACCGCCCGCCGCGTTGATGGTCTTACGGGCGTTGTCGATTTGAGCTGCTGTGATGGTCTTGCCGTTCAATTCCTTTTGCTTCTGAGTCACGGTGTATTCGTTACTCCCGGAATAGTTGTTGGCCGCCGACTGCTCAGAAGACGTCAGTGACGCGCTGGAGCTGCTGGTCGACGTCCCGTTGCTAGAGCTGGTTGCGGCAGCACTACTGCTGTTAGCGCTACTAGAACTGGCAGCCGCCGTTTGTCCGGCATTGTTGGCCTTGCGTAAGGCTAAGGCTTGGTCGTACAAGTCTTTGTAGTACTTCTGCCGGAACTTGGCGTTGTTAAAGAGCTCGTCTAACGTCGTGTTGGATTGGCCATAGTTCAATGCCAGGTTCTGGCCACTAGCCGTCTTCAAGAGTTTCTTAAATTGCTTAACGTTGGCGCGAATTTCCTTGACCTGCTTGACCTTTGCCGTTGCGCGCGTCACTAAGACGTTTGATGCATCAGTGGTATTTTTGACCGCCGTGTAGTGCTTTTCAGCGCTCGCAAACTTCAGGTCGCTCAACGCATTTTCCGCTGACACGAACCGTTGGGTCTGCGTCAGGTAGCGTTGGGCTGGCTTGTCGTTTAGCCGCCGTTTCAAGGCGTTTTGGAAATAACTTTCCGCTTGCGTATAATGTTTTGCTTGAATGGCAGTCCGACCGTTGGCCATTGCCGCTTGGTACTCCTTGGCTGTCGCGTGATGATTGGAATACGCGTACCCACCAATCAGCAGTGCCACAACGATTGTTGCCACGACCCATACCCATTTTTTCAAATGAAAGACCTCCGCTGGTTAATTGTAAGTCCATTATACCATGCCGCATTTAAGAATCCGTCATTTTTGCTATGCCCTCATGGCAAATTAATGTTAAGCGGTTACACCAAGTCACCCCTTACCCTTTCTCCCATTAAAGGCGTATAATGGCTTAAGTAAATTTCGTTTTCTTGTGTCCAAATCTAAGAGAAAACCGGAAAGGACTCCTGACATGCTTGAAAAAACATTCTACAAAACATTTCTCAGCCACACCTTTAACATCCCCGTCCGCGTTAACTACTGGGACGGCTCTTCCGATGTTTATGGGACTGGCACTCCCGACATCACGATTACCATTCACGAGGCCATTCCGGTCAAGGAAATCTCCCGCAACGCCTCTATCGCGTTGGGGGAAGCCATCATGGATGGGACGATTGAAATTGACGGCAGTATCGAAGACCTGCTGACAGCGGCCTACGAAAACGCCGATAGCTTCTTCCACAACAAGAAGTTCATTCATTTCTTACCTAAGCAAAAGCACACGGAAAAGGAAAGCAAGGCCGACGTCCAGAACCACTACGACATCGGTAACAACTTCTACAAGCTCTGGTTGGATGACACCATGACTTATTCCTGTGCCTACTTCGAAACGCCCGAGGACAGCCTCTACACGGCGCAAATGAACAAGGTTCACCACATCATCAAGAAGCTCAACCCACAACCCGGCAAGACCTTGCTGGACATTGGTTGTGGCTGGGGGACCTTGATGCTCACGGCGGCCAAGGACTACGGTCTGCACGTGACTGGGATCACGCTGAGCCAAGAACAATTTGACTACGTGAACCAACGCATCCAAGATGAAGGCCTGCAAGACGTCGCCGAAGTTCGCCTGGAAGACTACCGTGAACTAGGCAACGAACAGTGGGACTACATCACCTCTGTTGGTATGTTCGAACACGTTGGCCAAGAAAACCTGGGCCAATACTTCGACTGCGTCCAAAAGTACCTGATGAACGACGGGGTCGCCTTGATTCACGGAATCACCCGGCAACAGGGTGGCGCTAATAACGGTTGGTTGAACAAGTGGATCTTCCCCGGTGGCTACGTACCCGGCTTGATTGAAAACACGACCCACATCATCGAAAACGGCCTGCAGATCGACGACATGGAACCTCTACGTCGTCACTACCAAAAGACCGTGGAGATCTGGGACCAAAACTTCAATCAACACCGCGACGAGGTTGCCGAGATGTTTGACGAAAACTTCGTCCGCATGTGGGATCTTTATCTCCAAGCTTGCGCAGCTTCCTTCAAGTCTGGTAATATTGACGTGATTCAGTATTTGATTTCCAAGGGCCCGTCTGCCCGGATGTTACCCATGACGCGGGATTACATGTATGATGAGACCCACGCCAAGGTAGCGGACTAATTCAAATCAGGTGAGTGACCGCGGATCATTCACTTAAAAACACCCAGCTAACGGATTGATCACCGGTGGCTGGGTGTTTTTGTGTGCCTGCGTATAGCTAGTCTTGATGACCAGGTATCTTGAATTTCATAATCAGTCTTGAGAAGGCGATGCTGGGGTGGTCTAGTAATTTACAGCCGTTTTTTCACAATCTTATTTATATTCGGTTGTGAATTTTGAGTTTTCCGTAAGCGTTCTCTTCCCTATTATCCGGCAATTTCCACTATCCTATGATTTGTGAACTTTTGCCCCTCAATCTTTGTTTGTGATTTTCATCTCCGCTTTTTTTCTCAAATGGTTCATGTTAGACTGATGGTACGCAATTGAATTGTGTTAACAAAAAAGAGAATGGGGAGAAAATTTCATCATGACTATGGGGATTAAACCAGCACTACTGGTCGCAGCGGCATTGACGATGGCTTTCGGGGGAGAAGTCAACGCGCTGGCCAAGAGCCACACAATCAGCAAGCTCACGCAGATCAAGCTGGCCAAGCACCGCCTGACCGGCAAGACCACCAAGTACGCCCACATCCGTTTGGTAAACGCTCAGGGGAAGTCGTTTGCCAGCGGTAAAGCCAACCGGGTCGGTAAGTTTACCATCACGGTGAAGAAGCAAAATCTGACGAAATTGTCATTCAAACTCAAGGCGACCAAGCCCGGCTTCAAGTCGCGGACCTTCTCAAATAAACAGATCAAACGCGCACAGGCCAAGCCACACCACCCTGCGGCGGTTACGCCAAGTCAGCCAAGCAAGCCGACGAAACCGGTGAAGCCAACGACGCCAGCCAAGCCCGTGAAACCGACAACACCAGCGAAACCAGTTAAACCAACCAAGCCAAATAAGCCAACGAAACCGACAAAGCCCACTGGCCCAGCCAGCCCGTCGACGCCAACCAAGCCAACGACCCCAAGCCAACCGGGAAGCAACTTGTCGGCCAAGGACCGCAAGATTGCGGCCAAAAAGGCCCAAGTCGCTGCGGCTAAGGCGACCTATTACCAAGTCAAGTCCCAGCTCCAACCCGTGGCGGATAAAATCGACGCCTTGACGACTGAAATCCACGTGCAACGCGTGAATCTGCAACTTGTCGACAAGGACCTAGCCACCGCAACGGCCAATCATGACCAAGCGGCAATCGATCGCGCCACCCAGCAAAAGGCCCTCCTGGACGCACGTATTGATGACATGCTTGATCAACGACTTGACCTCTATCCGCAAATGCTGCCCTTAGAGAATGCCCGCACCAAGGTCAGCTCCTTGATGGATGAGCTGTGGGTCCTGGATAACAGTTACACGCCGGAAGAATTGCATTAAGACCGGCCTGGGATTGATTTTAAACGGTCGTAACGACTTCGATTCAACAATCGAATCTTGATCTACCAGAGTTTGGGACTTCTGCCCAAGCTCTTTTTTATTTGTCGTTCTCCCCTGTTGGAAAATGGTAATGTCCAGTATTACAAAATTTATGGATAAAAAGTGGTGCCCCAGGATTGCCGTCACCATTGGCGATTAACACTGCTAACGATATAAACCTTTGTGTCTGATTGACATCTCTTCTTTTGCTGAGGTTGTCAACATGATATAGTGGTTTCACCAGCAGAAATGCTGGTACATCAAGTTATAAAGGGGATTATATTTGTTATGGACATGAAGAAGATTGTTATGGCCGCAACGTTGCTCTCAATTGTTACCGGTGGGGAAGTCAGTGCCTTGGCGGCCAAGACCACGCACCAGTCAGTTGCCAAAATCACCCACGTCAAGGTCACGAAGCACAAGGTCACCGGTTACACGACGGCCAAGTCACACATCACGCTGATGAAGCTGAAGCACGGGGAAAAGGCTTCAGCTACGGCGAACAAGAAAGGCAAGTTCACGGTTAAGGTCAAGAAGAATAACCTGTCTAAGCTGAAGTTCAAGATCAAGGCAACTAAGGCCGGTTTGAAGGCCCGGACTTACACGCATAAAGTGAAGAAGGCTGTCCAAGCAATCGATGATGGCGTGATTACCGAGACGCCTGCTTCGACTACCCCTGCCCCGGCTAAGCCTGATGAGGGGAAGAAGCCTGCGAAGGATAAGGAAAAGCCACAGAGCAAGCCGCATGAAGTCGTTCATACTCAGTTTATTTATAAGACTGCTAAGACTGAATTTGAGAATGCTCAAAAAGACTTCGATAATGCAATTGGAAATATCAAAAATGAGAACGCAACGCATGACCAACAAAACACTCGTGCCGTTTACTTGGAACTCATCAAGGGACAAATCACTGAAGCAAAGACAGCATCTCCCCAAAAAGATCCAATCGCTAGTACTAAGTTTGGTACCGACCTCGATGCTAAGGTAAGTAGCACTGGAGAAAGCTCAAAAGCTTATAGAGACGCGGGTAACAAAATCAAAGGCTCAAAAAATTATACTCAGATTTTAGACGCTGCGAAAAATTTGCTAGCTGCTGAAAATACACTTACCAAATTGACTGCTACCAACAAACCTTATACTGCCTAGTTTAGTTAACCCCTAAGCATGGAAAAAGAGCGGAGCCCCAAACCGGCTCCGCCCTACATAAGACTCATTCAACTAAATCAATTCGGGTCTAGAATTTTTGGTGTTGGAAAGTATTTCCATTCCAAAAGTACTAGGCCCTTTTTGATAACAAAAAAAGGCATCTAAGCCTCCCTAGTGCTATGCTTTAAGCGACGAAACTCAAGATAAGCGGGGTAGGAATAGATGTCTCAACTGGATAATACACTTAAATTACTGGGAATTACAGACACAAACATTCAGGTGTTCGGTACTCGTGAGGAATTTCATGGTCGGGGCTCGGGTCGCAAAAAGTATTTGGTCATCCAGGCAGAGCTTACCTACACACTCAGGCGCTGTCCCAGCTGTGGATACAATACGTTGCACCCTAACGGACACAAGCTCACTCATGTCCACATTGCAGGACCCATGGACCGGCCCGTAATTCTAGAGCTAAACAAGCAACGCTGGCGTTGTAGTAACTGCCATAGCACTTGTACGGCCACCACTCCAGTGGTATCAACCAACCACGCCATCGGTCACGGACTAGCGACTCATGTGCTGAAGCTAGCCAGTAAATCACTCCCGGCTAAGACTATCGCCAGTCTCACCGGTATTTCGACAAACTCAGTTCAGCGTATTTTGACGGCTAATATTCATCCACACGCGAGCCGCCGGTTACCGATTAATCTATGCTTTGATGAATTCCGTTCCACGCACGGCTCCATGTCGTTTATTTGCATTGACGCCGACACTCACAAATCAGTTAAAGTACTTAGCGACCGCCTTAATAGAACCATCAAACAGTTCTTTCTTAGTCAGTACAGCACCGCAGAACGGACCGCGGTTCAACGCGTCATCATGGACATGAACGCCTCCTATCAGGCATTCGTGCACGAACTATTCCCTAACGCCGAACTCATTATTGATCGGTTCCACATTATTCAATTAATGGGCCGGACGATGGATACCATTCGCACTCAATGTTTAAAGCAACTCGACAAGCATTCGCGGGAATATAAAGTACTGAAATCACTATGGCGCCTATTCCACAAGGCCAACCCTGACGCACAAAAGAGCCGCTACCTCTTCGGCCTGAATGAGTACTTGACCGAACAGAACGCTATTGATATTGGAACCGATGCGTTTCCGGCCTTCAAAACAGCTTATGAAACCTACATCGATCTCCACGATGCTTTGATGGGGCGTCACGCTGATGAACTCAAGAATATCATCACTAACTATCAGCCTAACGGCACGCACCTAGATACGGCCATGCATACCCTACGAAAGAATCTTAATGGAGTAATTAACGCCGCCAAATCGTCCTACTCTAACGGACCGATAGAGGGCATCAACCGTAAGATCAAGGAGCTCAAACGTGCTTGTTATGGCTTATCCAATCAGGCCAATATGTTCACACGCGTCTACCAGCTGATTGCCTAGATTATCTACCACAATAACGTCACGATGGTAGGCTTATTTGTTATGCCTTCAAGTACGATATTCAGACAACACACCAGATTAAACGCCGCAACTAATAAAACAACAAAAAAGATCTCCCACACGAGGAGATCTCCAAAGGATAGAAACTATCCTTCAACACCATTTGACAAACTTCCATCAATTCACGCAATAAACATAGACAACAGGAAAACAGCTATCAATCCTGTAATCACCGAAATGGCCATGGATCGCGTGCGATAAGCAATGATGACGACGATCACAGCCGCAATCATTTCGGAAAAATGGGTAAAGATGATTTGGTACGTCGCACTGTCGATGAAGACATCCTTCACGACCAGCGCCGTAAATAGCGATACCGGCACAAATTTCATCCATTCGTTGAACCATTCAGGAATGGCCCGCTTGGTGAATAACATCAAGGGAAGGAAGCGCGGCACGAAGGCAACGCAAAAGCCTAGAATGATCAACCAAAAGTGTTGCGTACTGTTCCACGTATTAACTGCACTCATATAGCGTCTCCTGTATCCTAATTAGCATCCGATTCGCTTTCCACGGTCGACTTCTTGGACCCCGGACTCCGTAACTTCCACAGCCAATGACTCGCCGGCAAGTGTTTCCGCAGCGTGGTTTCCAAGAAGAACCCAATCAATGAAGCGATAATCGTCGAAATAACTAGCCCTAACGTACTCTTGGTGAGCATCATGCAGACCGCCGCCAAGACCCCTGAGACCAGACAGATCACAATGGTCAGGCGGTTCTTGATCTGCATCACGATCATGTACAAGAACAAGGCCGTTAACGCAAAGTTCACGACACCCAGGTCAATCTTCAGCGCGCTACCGATCAGACTCCCGATAACGTTGCTGACGGCCCAGAACAGCAAGGAATAATGCTCCACCATTAGGGCTTCCTTGCCCGTCCACTTTTTATCCGTGGCAAATTTTAAGTAGTTAATGGCGTAATTTTCATCGTTTAAAGAAATCGCAAACGCAAATAAGAAGCGATTGGACTGGCCTTTTAAGTAAGGCGATAAACTCGAACTCAGTAATGCATACCGTAATTCCAAAAAGAACAACATCAAAACAATTGAAAGTAGTGGGGAATTAATGGTCAACATCGTGGCAATTAAAAATTGTGCCCCACCAGAAAAGATCAAGATTGAAACCAATCCAGTCAGTAAGGTATTGAACCCTGCCGCGTGTAGCAAAATCCCACAAGCCAGCCCAATCGGAATGTAACTCAAATTAAGGGGCATGGCTACCCGCAGCGTCGACCGCCATAAGGGTTCATTGGGGTCCGGCACCTGCTTGGGGTTTGGCCGTCGTTTATTCAAGAATGTTTGCCTCCGTCGAATACTCTGAGATATGAAGCAAGTTAATGGGTTTACATGATAAAACCACACGATGATATTTTAACATGTTTCATGCTATTTTCATATAACACTTCTGATATTTAGCAAAGAGAATCCGCAATCTACCCCGGTTTAATTAAAAGTTTGTGAAAAAAACCAGCGAATTTTCATCCCTAACGGCTCCCTAGAAATGCTTGCCGTAGACTTCCAAATCAGCGCTAAAGCCTTGCATGTCAGCGATTGCTGGCAAGTGGCCCCAGTGCTCATAACCGTGTTTCTCAAATAAATGACGACTCGCCTGATTGTGCCCAAAAATTCGCGAAATAATGGCGTGCAGTCCCAGCCGTTTCCCGGCGCTCTCAGCCCATTGGATGGCCTGGCCACCCAAGTGATGGCCCTGGGCCTCGGAAGCTAGATACAGGGCAATTTCGGCCGTTTGGGCGTAGGCTGCGCGATCACTGTAGGGTTCCAACCCCACGTAACCGACGACTCGGCCCTCATCTGCGATTACCCACAGCGGAAAATGATCGGCGGAAAATTCGGCGAACCACGATTGGCGTTGGGCAACGGTGGTCACTGTCAGGTCCGCGGTACTTCCCTTGGTGGCGATGGCTTGGTTATAAATCTCGACGATGCGCGGTTGATCCGCGGCTGTTGCTAAGCGAAAACTGACTGACATGTCTAGGTCCCTCTTTTCTCTCAATGGCATCCATTATACGCAAAAAACGCCGCAAAACCAGTGGCTTTACGACGCTTCCGTTATTTTATGAATGTGAATTGGAATTTGGATCTTCAACTGCTTGGAGCTTCTGATTATCATCCAATTGTGACTTGCCCATGAGATGCTTCTTCTGGAGCCAAACCATCGTTGGCCACAGCAGGGATAAACCAATGATGGTAAAGAGTGCTAAGACCCACAGCGCTTGACCGACCATGCCTTGCATCCCTGACGTAATGGCTTGCCGGAATCCGAGGATCGAGTAAGTCATTGGCAAGAATGGGTGCACGATGTTGTAGAAGTGGTTGGTAACTTCCATTGGGAACGTCCCACCGGAACCACCAAGTTGCAGCATCAGGAGAACCATGGCAATGAAACGACCAGGGTTGTCCAGTAGCATTGACAGGAACATGACGATAAACATCGACGCTTCCGCGAAGAAGATGGAAATCAGAATCATTTGACCTGGGTGATCAACGGTCAAGCCGCCTAACATCATCAAGACTGGTTCGATCACACCCATGGCCAGTCCTTCGACTGCGCCAATGGAGACCTTACTCAAGTACCAACCCGTAGCGGTTCCGTCTTCACGAGAGACTTTCCGAATTGGGAAGGCGAAGTTGAAGACCAAGGCCCCAACGTACAGGGCAACGGACAACACGTAAGGTGCCAGCGCGTGACCGTAGTTTGGCACGTAACTGTAGCTTTCGTGCTTCAAGTTAGTTGGTGCCGCGAACATGTCAGCCGTCTTGCTAGTCAGTGGTTGGTTCTGAATCTGATCAGCCCCACTCTTCAATGACTTGGCTAACGTGCCGTTCCCGTTCTTCAACTGGTTAGCCCCTTGCATGAGCTTATTGCTGTTGTTATCCAGTTGTTGTGACCCGTCGGCCAGTTGGTTAACCCCACTGGTCAGCGTTGGAATCTTACCGTTCAAGGTGTTCAAGCCAGATGATAATTGACCCGCACCATTGTTCAGTTGACTGGAAGCACTCATCAACTTGTTGCCAGCAGCGGTCAACTTCGGCGTGTTGGCGTTGAGCTTGTTGCCAGCGGCAGTCAGCTTACCCGTGTTGGCGTTCAGTTGGTTGACACCAGAAGCGGCCGTCTTCAAGCCAGAGTTCAACTGGTTGGCACCAGAAGCGACCTGCTTGGACCCACTCTTCAACGTGCCACCGTTCTTAGCTAACTTGGCAGTCCCGTTCATGATCTGGGTAACCCCGTTGGTTAAGGTTGGGACTTGGCTGTTGAGAGTTGCTAAGCCATCGTTTAACTGAGTTGATCCCGCGAAGGCTTTGTCTACACCAGAGGTATACTCAGGAAGTTTTGTGCTCAATTGGCTTGCTCCTGCACTCAGTTCTGCAGCACCATCACTAAGTGCCTTCAACTTTTGCTTTGCTTCAGTAGTTGTTAATCCTTGTAATTGAGTAATTTGAGCTGACAAGTTGCTTAAAACGCTGTTTAATTCACTAGGGTCTTGGGAAAGTAATGTTCCTACAGCTTCTGACTGGACAGCTGATAACTGCAATTGTTGCAGACTTGTCATTGTTCCTCGAACAGTTTCCGTCAACTTAGCATAAGCCGCCTCAACATTGGCCTGAGCAGTTGTTAAATCAATAGCTGTATTAGAAATATTACTTGACGTATTTCCAGAAGTTGTATTATCACTTTTGACTGCGGCAGTGGCTGCACTGATTCTTGCTAATTGTTCTTTTAACAATTTGGTGTTAGTCTTCACAGCCTCACTGTCCCCTGCCGATGAAGCAATCTTATCAGCGGTCGCTTCTGCAGCGCTTGTCGCTTCCTTAACACTCGTCACACCTGTCACAGCAGCAGGAGCAGTTGTACTAGAATTACTATTTGCTTCTTGTTTAAGCTTTTCAGCGGTAGCCTTTTCAGTTGCCATCGCCTGAGCCAATTCTTGTTGTGCTGCTGCTAAACTCTTTGCATCACTATAAATATCTGCAGCAGAAGTATCCAGCCCTGAACCTTGTAATTGCTGTAAAGCAGCAACCAGGGCCTTGGCCTTTTCAAGTTCTTTCGCAGTCTCATCACTAGTCAGGCTTGCCAATTGTCCCTCTAATGTATTAATCCCATCTTTAAGGTTAGTAGCCCCGACCGCTAACTGACTGGCACCAGAATTCAAAGTACTTGAGTTACCACTCAAAGTACTCAACCCAGAGTTCAAAGTCTTACTCCCATCAGCCAGCTTCGTCACGCCGCTAGCCAAAGAAGTCGAGCCCTTCCCCAGTGTCTTCACACCAGAGTTCAGTGTATAAACTCCATCAACGTACTTGTAGGTCCCACTCTTCAACGAGTTAGCCCCACTAGCCAGTTGTGACGTGCCGGCCGTCAGCTTTGGCATCCCCGCGCTCAGCTTGGAGACCCCACCAGTGAACTGGTTAACACCGCTGGTATATTGGCCAACCCCACTCGTATAGGTATCCACCCCACTAGCAAATTGCCCAACACCAGACGTGTAGGTCGACAGGCCACTTTGGAGGGTTGAAGCCCCCGTGGTCAGCTTTTGAATCCCGTTAGCCAGTGGCGTCACGGACGTCTTCATTTCCTGCAGACCATTGTTCAGCGTGTGAACCCCAGTCGTGTAGGTGTTCAGGCCATCCGTCAAGGTCACGGTTCCGTCTTTCAACTTTGCAGACCCCTTGGCAGCTTTGTCCATCCCCTTGCCAACCGCGTAGATCTGCTTAAACGTGGCTTGGGCATAGGCCTTCGTCACTTTGGCCCGGATCTGGCTATCCAGCTTGGAGGAGCCAACTTCACTCATGACCTGCGCGATGTAGTTGGCCGAGCCATTCGTCTTGTAGGTAAATGTCATTTTCTTCGGGTGGGCATCCAGTGCGGTCGCCGCGTTGGCCGAGAAGTTCTTCGGA
This sequence comes from Levilactobacillus brevis, assembly GCA_003666485.1. Classification (GTDB taxonomy): domain Bacteria; phylum Bacillota; class Bacilli; order Lactobacillales; family Lactobacillaceae; genus Levilactobacillus; species Levilactobacillus yiduensis. The sequence goes on along the minus strand of CP032931.1, from coordinate 927,959 downwards.
ATCGTAATGATGGTGTAGTACTTGTGGTGCTTCAGCCCATCTGCCGCCGTCTTGGCGGATACAAATTTCCAGCCCAATTGGTGATTCTTCTTTAAATTGGTAACCGTTTGATCCCCAACATTTAATTTCTGCCCCTGATACGTGACCGGTTTATCCTGGTTCACAACTGCGACGGGCAGCGAGCCGGTCTCCCCATACGGGTCCCAGACCGACTTCAGAAAGAAGATACTGTAGAGGAATGGAATAAACATAATGGCTAGTACGGAGATCAAGATCAACCGATTGTGCCGGATGTAATTCCATTCGCCTTTAATCATGTTCACGAATGCCAACTCCCTTTTTCCTCAAAATAATCTTAAAATTGCGCGTTCTCAGCTAATATTAAAAGTATCTTCGCACATTAATGCTTGACTTGTCAAAACAACAACAGGCCATCAATCAATTCACAAAATCGCTACCAACCGCTTGACACCAGCGATTCAACGGCATTTGACAAAATAAATTAATTTTCTAGATTCGCTAAAGTCAGGTCCTGACAACATAACCTAGTCTATCAGCGCCCTTAGCCTGTGGCCTTGATTCAAATCAACCACGAAAAAAAAGCCCGAGCACATGGCCCGGACTCCGCAATGCATTTATTTAGAATAAGGCGACGATCGACCGCCAGATACGGACGAAGACGTTGGCTTTCTCCACGGTCTGAGTGACCTTCAACGGTACCGTCGTGGTCTTGGTGTTGCCCAAGAAGCCGAGTTGATCCCCCTTCAGGGAAATGTTGGCCGTCCCCACCTGAGTGTTCTTAGCAACTGGGGCTTCCAGCGCCTTGTTGGTGGTCAGCTTTTTCTTCAACGTCGTCGTGGACTGGACATTGCTAGCGACTTGGTCGTTACGGATCCACAATTTCAGCCCGTTGACCAGCGCCGTCTTTGCCGTTGGCTGCTTGGCGTCATTGGTCTTGACCGTCTTACTGCCAACGACCTGGCTACCCGCCTTCAGCGTCACCGTCTTGAAGTTGTTGTAGACGTATGACATCATCTTTTGGGTTTGTTGGAAACGCGACGGGTCAGTCTCTGACTTGTGGGCCGCGTGCAACACGACTGTGACAATCCGGTTGCCATTGTTATTGGCAGTCCCGGTAAAGTTAGCACCAGCTGCATCGGACGTCCCGGTCTTCAGGCCATCCACGTGCAACTTCGAATAGGAAGCGGACAAACCCTTGAGCATCCAGTTCCAGTTCTCCATCTTGGTGGCATCCGCCGTGCCCTTCTCGAACCACATCTTCTTGACGCTCGTGGTCTTCAGGACTTCCGGATACTTGTTGAGCAGGGCCACGGCCAACTTGGCTTGGTCAGCGGCGGACCATTCGTTCTCCGCCGAACCCGCTTCGTTGCTGTACCCCAGCTTGCCGACTTGTTTGTTGGTCAGGCCACAGGCGTTATAGATCTTGACGTTGGTCATGCCCAACGTCTTGGCTTGGGCCCGCATCTTCGTGACGAAGGCGTGCGGGGAACCAGCCACCGCCGTCCCTAACGCTTCAATGGCCCCGTTTGCCGAGTAGATCAAGGACGCCTGGTACAGGGATTTGACCGTGTACTTATGACCCGCCCGCAACGGTACGTTGGACAAGTTCGTGTTTTGGGCAACCTTCGCCGTGGCCTGGTTGACCGTGATCTTTTGGTCCCACTTTAACTTGCCACTGTGGACCGCGTCGAGTACCAGATAGATCGACAACAGCTTGGTCATCGACGCCACTGGCAGGGCCTGATCACTATTTTTATCATAGAGAATCTGGCCAGTCTTAGCGTCGACCGCGATACCGGCCTTGGCCTTTAGGTTGACCGTGGTGCTGGCGTTGCTGGTGGCCGCCTGAGCCGTCACCGGCGCGCTGAAGCCACTGAGGCTCCCGGCAAACAGCGTCATCGCTGTTACCAGGCCCATCACAACTTGTTTTAAACGTTTCATTTCATCAAAACTCCTCTATCTTATGTAGTCGCCGGTCGCCCGGCAGCATTACTTGCCCGGTCCCGCCGTTTTTAACCGCTGGGGGATGGCCAAGGGGTGATCGTGTTTTACAGGTAAATGAATGACAAAGCTGGTCAGGTCGTCGTCGGACTCCACGTAAATGTAACCGCCGTGCAGGGCGACGATGCTTTGGGCAATCGCCAATCCCAGCCCGGTCCCACCGGTTTCTTTGGAGCGCGACTCCTCGACGCGGTAGAACCGCTCGAAGATGAGGGCCAGCGACTCTTGCGGAATCTTCGGCCCGTCGTTGGTCACGCGGACCTCCAACTCATTGGCCGTGACGCGTTTGGCAATCAAATTGATCTCCTTACCGCCATCGCCATACTTCAAGGCGTTAGCCACCAGATTGTTGAAGACGCGGACCAATTTCTCGGGGTCGGCCTCCATCATCAGACTGGCGGGGTCGCTGGACGCGCCAATGGTCATGCCCTTCTTCTGGGCCTCCAGCTCAAAACTAGCGCCCAATTGTTCCAGCATGGCGGCCAAATCAATCGTCGTCAAGCTCAGCGGCGTGTCCGTCTGGCGGACCTTAGTGTATTCGAACAGGTCGTCCACCAGTGATTTCATCTGTTTAGACTTCAAAAACGCCGTGTGTGTGTACTTTAAGAGGTCGTCCTCACTGTGATACTGCTGGTCTTCAATCAGCCCCAGATAGCCAATGATGGACGTTAACGGTGTCCGGATATCGTGGCTGACGTTGGTGATCAGTTCGTCTTTGGACTTCTCAATTGCCCGTTCCTCGTCCATCGAGCGAATCACGGAATCGACCAGTGCATTGACCGAGTCCACGACCCGTTGCACGTCACCGCTGACCCGAAACGGAATCCGATGGTCAAAATGACCGTTGGCAATGTAATGCAGCTCTTCAATGATATGATGCAGCTGCATTTGCCGGTAACGCCGAATCAGCCGCCACCAAACGACCACGGCGTCCGCAATCACCATAAAGCCAATGAAGACATTTTCCCAGCTCCATAGCTGGAAGTGATTGGGGCCAAACACCACGGACCGTTTGATAATAAAGATTCCGTCCCGCAAGCCGGGGTTGCTTTCGATGGCTTGGCTGATCAACACCAGCAGCGCCAGATTCAGCATCAGCAGTAAGATTACGGTGACGACACCCTCCATGAACAACGCGCTTTTTTCTCGGGTGGTCAGCTTCATGCTGCGGCCCCCTGGCGGCGTTGTTTTGGGGATTTTTTTGTTTTAACCATACCTTTTCCCTCTTTACATTGGTTAGTGCGATTCAATCTTGTACCCCACGCCCCAAACGGTCTGAATGACCTTTTCGCCGTTGGTGGCGTCTTCGATCTTATCCCGCAAATGACTCACGTGGACCATGACCGTCTTGGCCGAAACGATACTTTCCTGCCGCCAAACGCGCTCGAAAATCTCGTCCGCGGAGAAGACCCGGTTGGGGTGACTCGCCAGCAGATACAGGATGCCGAACTCTAAGGCCGTCAGTGAAATCGTCTTACCGGCGATCGTCTTGACTTCGTGGGAATCCTTGTTGATGGTCAGCGTTCCGATGTCCAAAATATCTGGGCTATCATCGGTCACTTGATCTTGGCTCCGCCGCAACAGTGACTTGACCCGCGCCATGACCTCTAAGGGGTTAAATGGCTTGGTCACGTAATCATCGGCACCGGTGATCAGTCCTTGAATCTTATCCATGTCGCCGGTCTTGGCTGACAGGATCAAGATGGGAATCTGCGAATCCTTCCGTACTTCCTTCACGACTTCAATCCCACTCATCTCAGGCATCATGATGTCCAAAATCATCAGCGCGATATCCGGCGTCGTGTGTAATTTCGTCAAGGCTTCCTTCCCGTTGTAAGCGGTCAGTGGTTCGTAGCCTTCATTTTTAATATAAATTTCAAGTAATTGGGCAATTTCTTTATCATCATCGACAACTAAAATTTTCATAACGTGCAAATCTCCTTTTACCAGCTAGATTACTGACTAGCGGTCTTCCCCGTAGGTTTACGTCTATTTTAGCAAATAAATCCCGCAGCGTGACCGGAAAACCCGAACCTTTAGTCGGGCGTAAGGCACTTTACCATTCCTTAATCTTACACTATTTGCGGGTCAGCCGCCAACCTGGCGTTTAAGCTGGGGTTAAAACTCGCTGGGGTAGATTGCGCTGGCCGCCTTCCGTTCGCCAAATATGAGCTGGAACGCTGTGGGCGACGGGACGAGCCAAAGAGCGGTCTCGTCTCCTCGACTTCGAGCCGAAGTGCGCGTCTCAAAGTCGCCAGTTCCCTAACCGGCATGAACCCCGCCGCTAAGGGAACTCCCACGGCTGAGCTCATATTTGGCAAACTCCCGGCTACTGAGATGATTAACCATCAATTGCTTTACCCCTGTTTCCAGTCAACGCCGATTTACGTCACAGTCACTGACACTCACCCCACTGCGGTCAGTAGCATTATCTGAATCTATTTCCTACTAGGCACGTGGCCCACTGAAGCTCATCTCAGCCCCCTCATTCTTACCCATCGAAAAACATTTCCTAGCTATAACTAGATAAATGTTTTCGATGGCTGGGCCTAGAATTTTCTTCACTCCCGACTCCGATAGGCGTTGCCTGCAGCTTCACCTGCTCTGGAAAACACAGACAGTCTACGAAATGGTCTTTCTGTTTGCTTGAAATCTTAGCAAGGATTCACCAAGCTCTAAAGTCGTCCTACCCATTAAGCCAACAGTAAAATCAGACGACGCCACGGGCTAAACTAGTTGTTAGTTAGTAACCACCCTTGTAGCCGAGAGTCCGCCAAATATGGGTTCAGCCGTGGGAGTTACCTTGCCAGTGGTTTTTGCTGGTTAGGTAACTGGCATCTTTGAGACGCGGCCTTTCAGCTCAAAGACGAGGTGTTGAGACCGAACTTTGGCTCGACCCGTCCGCCCACCGCGTTCCGACCCATATTTGGCGGACGGTAGGCGGCCAGTCCATATTGTGTAGCCATAACCCCAGTTTTAGCAAAAAGGCCATCCCCAGCAACAGCTAGACGGATGGTCTTCGGTTCAATCAATTTTTACTTGTAGTTAGGCGCAGCCTTGGTGATCTGCACATCGTGTGGATGTGATTCGATCAGGCCGGCGTTGGAGATACGGACGAACTGGGCGTCGTTGATCAGGTCTTGGATCGTGCCACAGCCGGTGTAACCCATGCCGGAGCGCAGGCCGCCAACCATTTGGAAGATGATGTCGTTGACACTGCCCTTGTATTCCACGCGGGCTTCGATACCTTCTGGCACCAGCTTGTCGGCTTCGTTCACGCCGCCTTGGAAGTACCGGTCGGCTGACCCATGAGACATGGAAGCCAGGCTCCCCATCCCGCGGTAGGTCTTGTATTTCTTACCGTTGTCTTCGATGACGTCGCCAGGTGCTTCGTCAGTCCCGGAGAACATTGAACCAAACATCACAGCGTTCCCGCCGGCAGCCAAGGCCTTAACGATGTCGCCGGAGTATTTCATCCCGCCATCAGCGATGATCGGTTTGCCAAATTCACGCGCAACCTGCGCTGAGTCGTAAATGGCCGTCAATTGGGGCACACCGACACCGGCAACCACCCGCGTCGTGCAGATGGAACCTGGGCCGATACCCACTTTGACCACGTCGACACCGGCTTCGAACAACGCCCGCGTACCTTCACCCGTGGCCACGTTACCGGCAATCAGTGTCGCGTCTGGCAATTGTTGGCGAATCTCAGCGACCTTGCGCAGCACCCCAGCGGAATGACCGTGCGCCGTGTCAATGATGATGGCGTCGGCACCAGCCTTGAGCAAGGCGCTGGCCCGGTCAAACGTGTCGGAAGTGACCCCGACGGCAGCGGCGACTAACAAGTGATTGTTGGCGTCGACAGCGGCGTTCGGATACTTGCTGGCATCATTTTCAATGGCCTTCACGTCAGCGACCATTTGGGCCTGACTGTCGGCACTCATGTTCTTGTGGATGACCCCGAGGCCCCCGTTACGGGCCATGGCCGTGGCCATCTTGGTCTCAGTGACCGTATCCATTGAGGCACTTAAAAACGGAACGTTCAGCTTTAGGTTCGGTGCTAATTGGGTACTCAAGTCAACTTCATTCGGCAAAACGTGGCTTTCAGCGGGTATTAACAAAACATCATCAAACGTGAATCCTTCTTTAGCAAACTTCGTGTCCCAATTAGACATAGTTGATATCGCTCCTCTTAATTTTAGTCTCAGGCTCGGTTAGGAATCCCGGGAGATATTGTTTCTTAATTTACCAGTCTAGGCCATTCAGGTCAAGGTTTCTCATGGAACTATCATGGTTTAATCATTCACAGTGGTTAAAACAATCGTTCAGCAAACTAATTTAGCTTGCGATGGTTACGCCGGGTAATCACCCATTGACGACCGCCAAACACCAGCAAAACCAGCCATGCCAGCGCGGAAATCCAGACACTAACGCGCTGAATCACGGTCGACTGATAAAATACCTGAATCCGATTGGTGCCTGCCTGGACGTGCGCCAGCAAGATCGACATCCGATTCCATCGGACCCGCTGGCGTTGGCCGTTGACCGTCACCTGATAACCCGGGTAATAGAGGTGTGGCAACTTGACCGTTTGCTCGCGTTGGCTGTGCACCAGGTAGGTGAAGCGGTCAGCACCCACACGCCGGCTCAGTTGATGCAGGCCGTGGCCGGGATTCATGACCGCCACCGAATGCGTCCGCAGTGCTGGCATGGCCACCAGCGACTGTGGCCGGACGTAATCGGTACTGTCGCTAGTAGTGGCCACCCGGTGATAATCCGCCTGCGTAATCGTATTGCCATTTCGATAAAAAGCTATAAAACTAGTTGTGCTCAGGATCATGCCAAATACCGCTACGACCGTCAGCAGTCCCCACTGGCCTCGACGCGTTAGCCGTGGTAGCAGTAAGGTCAAGGCGCGGGCCCCCACCAGCGCAATCAGCAGGCTGGCAATCGCTAAGAAGCGCCAGGGAAATTGAATCATCCCCAACACGCGCTGAAACAACGCCCACGGAAACCAGGTCGTGACCATCCATACGAACACCACGGCCAGCACCAGTAAGTAGTGCAGAACCGGCGTCAGACGCTGCCACATCACCAGTGATAGCAACAACAGCATCAACATTAGCCAGCCCAGGTTGATCTGCCCGGACCCCATCTGGTTGACCGCCGAATTTAGCAGAAAGCCTCCGGGCGCCATGGCACTTTGGGTCAATTTAAATTGCAAAATGCTCATCCCAGATAAGGCATGGAGCTGCTCGACCAGCGGTGCTAAAAAGGTCAGCGTCAACAGCACTGTCGCACCCACCACGAGACCCAGCGCGCCCAGCCGCCGTTTGAAATCAGTTCGCCGTAGGAAAAATAGCCCCAGTGTCAGCAGGACCAGCACGGCCGCCAAGAGTAAGGACACCACGTGCGTCAGGCCAATCAAGGCCATCCCCACCGTCAGCCAGATTCCCTGGTGTACGTCGCCGATTGCCAGCTCGTAGGCCCCGTAGAGCACCAACGGCAGAAAGGCAAAGACCATCCCCTCCGCCAAAGCACCACGGGCAAAGAAATCCAGGATGCGGTACTGCGAGAAACTGTAGAGAATTGCCATCAAGACGCCTTGAAAGTAGCTGCCCAGCAGGCGTTGCCCCACAAAGCGCGCCACGTACAGCGTCAATAGCGTGATCAAAAATAAGAATACCGTGTAGGCCCGAATGCCACCCAAGAACACCTGCAGGATGGCTAATGGCAGTAAAGTGTCCGCCGGATAAAACAGATTGATGGGATATCCCCAGCCGCTGAAGGTGGTCGTGGCAATATGGCCCAGGTCCCAACGACCGCTGATCAGCTGCTGATACAACCCCTGCACCCGGTTCAAATGAAAACTCAGGTCGTCGCCCATGTAGATTTTCCCTTGGCTCGCCCACAGGAACAACCAAAATACGCTCAGACAACTAAACAGCACCAGTTCCCCGAACCAGCGATGCCGCGTTAGCCAGTCGGCCGCTTGCCCATTTTTCACACGCATTTACCCCTTCCGCTCAAACAACCAGTAGGTCACGTCGACCTGTTCAAACACTTGCCGGTGGACCCTGACCACACGGTAGTTGCGGTACAGCGTCTTGGCCAGCTTGCTAGTTCCTGGATTCAGGTTACCGCTGGTGATGCGCCCCGGGATATCGCTGTCGCCGTCCCACTCACGTACGGACTGCTTCGCGGGCGTGTTGAGCACGACCCACTGGACCTGGTGGCGCTTGATGATGTTTCGTTGGGACCGCAAGATCTGGGGTGCCGCCTTTTCGGGAATATTATAATTTTGGAAATAATAAGTCGTCGGGACCGCGTCAGCCGCGGTGTAAAAGCCCATGTCGATCGACCCATAATTCAACAAGGTCGGATGCGCACTGTGCTGGCGCATGATGCGGCCGAATTCGATTTGCGCCGGCTGTTGCGGCTTGGTCGTGTTGCGTTTGGTAATCGACTGGTTATTCGGAAACAACCGGGAACTGACCACGTTGTTGTTGACCCCGAGAACCAAGAACACGCTTAGGACCAGGGTCCCCAAAATCACAAACGGATCGTCGACTGCCGGCAAATGGACCCATTTGAAAAAGCGGTCCAACAAGAAGATGAACGGCACCACAAAGAAGGCGAAGTACACCAGCTGGTAATACTGATACAGCGACCCGGTCTGGTAGCCGTACAGCGCCAACAAGTCGCTGCCCAAAAAGGCCGCCAGATACAGTGTCCGCGCAAAGTTACTGGTCAGAATCGACCGTTGGAACATGATCAGCAGCGTGCCGCCCACACCCAGAATGAAGAACAGGACGTCGCTGAGGTAGAAATGCCCCAGCAGGATGGCCGACTGGATCAGGTTGGAGAAGAACGAGACCGACGACGTCATGTAGACCTTGGTATTAAATAAAATATAGACCCGCACGAAGTCCCCCAACGACCCGGTGGCCAGGAAGTAAATCAACCACGGCACCGTCGCCAATAAGAAGCCCAGGCCGCTCCACAAAACCAGACGGCCCAGCTCACGCCACTGCTTTTTAGCCAACAGGTAGATGCCATAGGCCAGGTAAAAGGCAATCCACCCGCCCAACAGCGTGTATTTCGACAAGAACACGACACCCACAAACAGTCCCTGGGTAAAGAACCACCAGTGACTGACGGTGCGGTGCTGGTCCAGCAAGATAATCAGGTAGATCAGCGCTAGCAATAACGGCAGCGTAAAGAATTCCACCGTGTCACCGTAGTTGTAATAGGGGTGATATAAAAATAATAGTGGCGACAGCATGGCCGTCAGAAAGGCTGGCAGCTCGTTTAGCTTGAGCAACCGTGCCAATTTATACGTCAAAATCATGGCCGCAATTAAAATCGCAATTTCAGAAATAAAAATTAAAATAAAACTGCGGTGACTCACCAGGTAGGCCAGTCCATGCCAAAAATACACGTACGGCCCCTTCTGTTCAAAAATATCTTTATACGGCGTGATACCATTCATCATGGCCTTGCCGACCGTGAAGAAGGCGTTGTTGTCAGGCGAGGTGTCAAAATAAAATGCCGGCGAGGTGTATGAACAAAACGCCATCATAAAAATCCCAATAATGGCAAGCAACACAAAATACTGAGCTTCGTGGCTTTGCAATTTTTCCTTGATTCGTAAGTACACGGGACCCTGCTCCTTTTCCTAAAAAACTCAAAAAGAAAAGACGCGGTTTCGCGCCACGTCCTTTCTGTTACGTTAAACTTAACCCTACTTCTTGATGGAAACCGTAACCGTGTAAGTCTTGTAGCCCTTCTTGGTAACAGTCATCTTGAACTTCTTACCCTTGTTAAGCTTCTTGGCTTGCTTCTTGGTCAACTTAACAGTCTTCTTGCCAGCCTTCTTGATAGAAACCTTCTTGACAGACTTGTTCTTGTTGTTCTTGAAGTTGATCTTAGAACCCTTCATGGCCTTCTTGATGTAGACCTTACGGGCGTTCTTCTTGTACTTCTTGCTTAACTTAACACGCTTTGACTTCTTGACCGTCTTCTTGGTAGCTTTCTTCGTAGCTTTCTTAACAGCCTTCTTGGAGCTGCTTGAAGCAACAACGCTACTTGAAACGCCGCTACCACTGGTAGCAGTTGCACTGCTACCAGCAGCGTTAGCAGTCGTAGCGATAACCCCGGCAAACGTCAAGGCAGCCAGTAAACTTAAGACATAACCAAATACTTTCTTCATGAAAAATACCCTCCCAGATATGTAAGTCAATAAAACTATTAAATAATTTTATTACTGAATAATCGTAGTTCTTTCTCAAGCATCCGTCAAGGGGCATTTTCACTAATAGTGGCAATTGTTGTAAGCGTTAGCTAGTGGCGCCACGAAGGGGTAACGTCCCTCGCAGAACGTTACCCCTTTTGGTCTGATTCACCATGTTTAATTGCTTGTTAACCATCTGCTTAAACCATTAAATTCCGGTCAGATAGTACCTGAATTATTCATACCTTTCAAAAAAGTCGTCAGTTTTCATGTTTTTCAAAAACTGACGGCTTTTGATCTTGCTTACTATGTATTGAGACTCTAAATTTTGATGGTATCACCTAACGGTGAGTCATTTTTGAATTTTTGGGTGCACTTATCCCTTGATCGTACAGAATTTTTTTTAATTGGGGCTATTTAATAGCCTGAATACGCTGTAATACCTGATAAAAGAGTCGATGATAAACGTGATGAGAACTCAGTCGTAACTGGATTCGTCGACCGGTAAACACAACGCGGGCAGCGACTTTGAATAAACGGATTCGTAATGTACTAACACGCAATCCGGTCTCTGTTTTAGGTAGGGCTATTTGCTTCATAAAATTGATAATATTGTACGCTAATACACTAACCATCATACGGGCAGCGTTGGCGGTAAACGTTGAACTATCAGTCTTATCAAAGAAGAAGCCCTCTTTGGCTTCCTTGATATAATTCTCCATCTGACCACGCTTATGATACAGTTCAAATGCTGCTTCTACGGTTAAATTTGTCAGATTAGTCACAATAAATTCATGTGAAAAGATCAATTCGCCAGCTACACGAGTTGACTTAACGTATACTTGACGCGGTTTAGGCCACGAAGTGGCCTGATAAGTTGCTGAGTAATAGTGAGTTTCGGTTTCATGCCACTCAGTTGTGTCGCTTATCTGTACAAACTCTTCTGCCAAGTTGTGTAGTCGCTTATTACGTTTGAGGCGAATAATGTAAAAGACATCATCGGCCTCGCAGGTATCATAAACAGCTGGTGTGGCGAACCCGCTATCACCGCGAACCAGAATATCAGTTTCTGGCAATTGGTCTTGATAATGTTTTAATAACGGTTCTAAAAAGGCTTTTATATCTGTGCTGGTATAGGCATTACCAGGCCGTAGGATGGCTTTCATGAGATTACCATCATTATCGATAGCTAGTAATGGATGATACCCCTCCGAGCCATAATGGGCGTTATAGTCAGTAGCTTCTTGATTGCCATAAGTGTCAGAATGGGTTGAATCAATATCAATAATGGTGGTCGTCTGATTAGTTAGCAGTCGAGCTTGATCAATAAGAGCTTGATTTAAAGTCTGGAAGGCGTCCACACCTGCGGAATCGATACGTTGCCAGAAACGGGATATCGTCGCTTGTGAAGCTAAGGCTGGTTTGTCCAATAAAAGTTTAAACAATGGTTCTGCAACCAATGAGGTTGCAGCAGAATCTGTATTATAACCGGCAATGATCTGCAGAACCAACTGCATTAAGATACTTGAATTACTATGTCGGCAGTATTGTCGATGGTCGTTGAACTTCAATAGATTGTCAGCTAAGTTCGTGAACTGAAACTTTGCCATCAGTTCAACACACAAGGTTAGGCCACCATCAGAAGATAATTGACCGCCGGTATGCGATGCTAGAATGTTTTTATTGAAACTAAATGCCATTTCCTGTACAGTTTTCATTATAGAGTCCTCTTCTCTTTATAGTGTCTTTTGGTCGAGTTAACTATACCAGAGCTGAGGCTCTTTTTCTGCACTTAAAAGGTGAAAACGTAAAATTCCCATCAAGCACTTGAATCATGTGTTTGATGGGGATTTTGGAGTTTCTGGTGAATAATTCAGGATAGTATTCTAACTATTAAAATTAGCAAAACCAGCATGCCTCCGCCAGCCAGCAGTTCCGCCCGCTATGGGGAACACCTCCAGCCTGGGGAGCGATCTTCCGGTTCGCTTGAAAGCCTGGCAAAATTCGCCAGTCTTCCAAGTCGTCCCACCCAGTAACCTGGCCAAACACGCCAGCTAACTGGGTCGACACAGCTGGCTGCACTGCCGGCTGACTCCGGCGAGGGCGGCACTTATCAGCAACGCTGTGTTAACCCCATTTCACCAGTAAAATCAGGTGACCACTATGGGTTAAACGAATGGTTGACTAGCAGCCACTCTAGTAGCCGAGAGTCCGTCAAATATGGGTTCAGCCGTGGGAGTTACCTTAGCAGCGGTCTTGGCTGGTGAGGTAACTGGCGTCTTTGAGACGTGGTCTTTCGGCTCAAAGGCGAGGTGTCGAGACCGTACTCTGGCTCGACCCGTCCGCCCACCGCGTTCCGACCCATATTTGACGGATGGTAGGCGACCAGCTCAATCCATGCAACTATACAGAACTAACTTCATCGCGCCAATATTACTAGTTGATTAGCATAAGGCTTACTCACTTCCGCTCAAACAGCCAGTAGGTCACGCTGACGCCTTCAAAGACTTGGGTGTGCTGGCCGACTGGCACGTAATTGCGGTACAGCACCTTGGCCAGCTTGCTAGTCCCTGGATTCAGGTTGCCGCTGGTGATACGGCCGCTACCGCCTTGCCACTGCCGGACTGATTTGCCAGCCGGCGTGTTGAGGACGACCCATTCGACCTTGTGCTGGCGGATCTGGTCGACCTGAGAGCGCAAGATCTGGGGCGCCGCGCTCTGCGAGATATTGTAATTCTGGAAGTAGTAACTGGTTGGTACCGCGCCAGACGCCGTGTAGAAGCCCATGTCGATCGACCCGTAATTGAGCAGCGTCAAGGGCTGACCACTTGCGCGCATGTAATTACCGAAGTCGACTTGCGCTGGCTGTTGCGGCCGGCTGGTATTTTCCTCCGTAATCGACGCGTTGTTGGGAAAGACTTTTGAATTCGTCACGTTATTGTTGACGCCAAGCACTAAGAACCAGCTGATGACCAACGCCGCCAACACGACGAAGCTGTCATCCCCCTTGGGCACCGGTAAGTGCTGGCACAAGCAGCGGCAGCCAATGATGAAGGGTAAGACGAAGCCCGCAAAATAAATCAATTCATAATACTGGTACACCGACCCCGCCTGGTACCCGTACAACGCCAGCATGTCGCTACCCAGCATCGCCAGCAGGTACAAGCCCCGGGTGAAGTTGTGCTGGAAAATGCCGGGCCAAAACGTCACGACCAACGTGCCCACGACGCCCAGCAAGAAGAACAGGACGTTACTCAGGTAGAACTGAGAAACCAGCGCCATTGACTGAATCAGGTTGGCAAAGAAGGCCACCGAGGATGTCAGGTAAACCTTGGTGTTGAACAGAATGTAGACGTTGATAAACGCACCCAAACTCTTGGTGGCCAGAAAATACAGCAACCACGGCACTGTCGTTACCGCAAAGCCCAGTGCACTCCAACCGACCAATTGTCCCAGCGCGCGCCACTGACGTTTAGCCAGCCGATAGCCGGCCATGACCAGGTAGAACACGATCCAGGCGCCCAGCAACGTGTATTTCGACAGGAACACGACACCGACCAGCGCGCCTTGGGCCACGTACCACCAGTGACTGACGGCCAAGTGCCGCCGGTCCAGCAAGACGATCAGATAAATCAGCGACAACAGCAACGGCAATGTGAAAAACTCCACCGTATCGCCGTAATCATAGTACGGGTGGTACAGGAACAACGCCGGCGACAACAGCCCCGTCACCAGTGCCGGCAGCTCCCGCGCATTGAACACCTTGGCGATTTGGTACACCAGAAACATGGCCGCCACCAACGTCGCAATTTCGTAAATAAAAATCAACGTGAAGCTCCGCGGACTCAAGAGGTAGGCCAACCCATGCAGGAAGTACACGTACGGCCCCTTTTGCTCAAAAATATCTTTATACGGGACAATGCCGTGCATCATGGCCTTGCCGACCGTGAAGAAGGCGTTGTTATCCGGTGACGTGTCAAAATAAAAGGCGGGGGAGGTGTACGAGCAGAAGGTCATGATGAAGGCCCCGACAATCGCAAAGAGTCCCAGGACTTGCAGATAACGTCGATGTAGCAGTGATTTCATTCGTTCCAAAATGGTTGCCCCTCCCCATTAGTTCGCTTAACAATCAATCTGTCCCCATAAGAAAAGACGCGGTCACCCGCGCCCTTTCACGAATTCAGTTACTTGACCAACTTGACCGAAAGATCAAAGGACTTGTAACCCTTATCCTTGATCCGAATCAAGAAGGACTTTTCACCCTTAGCTAACTTCTTAGCTTGCTTCTTGGTCAACCGAATATCAAATCTGCCAGACTTCTTAACCGTGAACTTCTTGACTAACTTCCCCTTCTTGGTCAAAACGGAAACGCGTTCGCCCTTACGACCCTTTTCCAGGTAAATCGTCCGGCTGTACTTGCGATAGCTCTTACGAACCTTGGCCCGCTTGGACTTGGCCAAGACTTTATCCTTAGCTGGCTTTTGTGGTTTTTGTGGCTTTTGCGTTGAACTAGATGAGCTAGCTGCGCTGGATGAACTGCTGCTGGCAACGGATTCGCTGCTACTAATGGCACTCGTTTCGCCACCGGTCATATCGATATCGCCCGTGCTTGAGATGTTAGCCGCACTGGCAGAATCAGTCCCGGCACCAGAATCGCTATCACTACCGCTGTCGTTGGTCGGGGCGACAACACCACTGGCCACATCACTACTGCCGGCACTGCCGCTCGCTGCATCCGCGCTACTCCCATCAGCGTTAGCAGTGGTGGCAATTGCGCCAGCAAAGGTCAAAGTTGCAATTAAGCCTAAAGCATACCCAAAGATTTTTTTCATAAAAAATCCTCCCCGAAAATGAAATGTTTTCATCGAACTACCCCTAGCTCGATTACTCATCTGCATCATAGGTCCTGCCATTACCCAGGTCAAGCACCGCATTTTCATCAATTGGCGAGAAAATGAAAGTGTGCCTGTAAATGGCGTCAGGCCTTAAGTTCACGGGATTCGTTGTCCCACTTGCACTTGTCTAATCGGGTTAGTCACTAACTGCCTTACCCGGTTTCATTTCCGTCGCTGAAAACTTTTTTCACTTTGATTGTCTGGCTAACTAAGTCGGTCGCCACCGTGGCGTTTTTCTTGCAAACGAAAACGAAACGTTGTGCATGCCAGTGCCTGCGGCTGCCAGGGATTCCGCCTGCTATGGGGGACACCTCCAACCTAGGGAGCGGGCTTCCGGTTCGCTTCAAAGCCTCGCTAAACCCGCGAGTCTTCGAAGTCGCCCCACGCTGTAGGCTGAGAAAGAACCTCAGCCAACACCGTCGACACAGCTGGCTACATCCCTGGCCTCCTCCGGCGGATAGTGTCTTAGCCAATTTCCGGACTAACACCACGACTGACTTAGAGTCAGCGACTAGGCCGCAATGGTTAGCAGAAGCTACTGACCACTTACACCATAGCCGTGAACGACGCGTCAGACACGACTGTGGTTAGCCATTCACAAGCAGTTGACCTGACAACCGCCAAGCTGACAAGTCACACGAGTCAACGACATAGAGGATGGCACCAGCTATAGAAGATGAACACCTTCAACCTAAGGAACGAACTTCCAGTTTACTTCAAAGATTACATAAGGTTGCTGACAGACCAAGCTGCCATTTTAAAAATCATTCAGACATATGAATAGCCAGCAAAGCAGGCAACTGTCCCCACTTTACTGGCTATTTTATACGGTATCTTAGAATTCAACTTTTAAAAACGTTTAATCTCTGACTTTCTTAGCATCCTGGCGTCTTCGGCGGGTAGTGTCTTAGCCAATTTCCAGACTAACACCACGGCCGACTTAGAGTCAGCGACTAGGCCGCAATGGTTAACAGAAGTTGCCAACCACTCACACCGTAGCCGAGAGCGGCGCACCAGCTACCACAACCTCGTCAGCAATCTACAGTCGAAGCGTCTAACCGAAGAAGCCACCGCGGATTTGGTAAGTCCGGCGTAACCAGAACATCAGGGCGATGGAAACCACGCCGAGGATGATGCTTGGCCATGGCATCAGGACTGGGTTGATGACGCCTGGCAGCATTTGGGCTGCGTAGAACAGGATCATCCAGACCAGGAACCCGAGCAGGACAAACAAGGCCCGAATCCAGCCGTTGTATTTGTGCTTGATCTTTGGGTCGAACAGGCGTGGCATGATCGGCAGGATAAACCCGGCGACGACCGCACTGATCGTGATGGCCGTGATCCCAACGGGTTGGCTGCTGGTCATCAGCTTCGGACTGAAGAGGTACATGATCCCAAACATCAAGTTGAAGATCATAAAGAACGTCAGCGCGTTGTAGATCATGTTGGGCCAGTAGTTGGGGCCACCGATGACAGGGGCGTCGGTCACGGGTCCTTCGACCACGTACTTGACGCGGGCGTCAACGTCGCCATACAAGTTCTTGGCCGTCTTCCCACTCTTTTGACCGTCAACCAATTCGTCGACCATATCTTGGACGGCCTTGGCCTTCTTTTCTGGCGTCAACTTGGTCTTGTCGAGCGCCTTGTTAAAGCGGAACATGTAGTCCGCGTTACGTTTGGTCAGCCCGACATTGTCGAAGGCTGCCCGTTCACTGGAAGCCACGTTATTGCGGTCCTGGTGAACACCCGCATTTCGCGGCGTTTGCTTGTTATCACTCATTTATCGTTGTTTCCCTTCTAAACGTTGAATCGGAATTCGACGATGTCGCCGTCTTCCATCACGTAGTCTTTCCCTTCGACTCGCAGCTTGCCGGCTTCCTTCACGGCGGCTTCGGTCTGGTATTGGTCTAAATCATCAAAGGCCATGACTTCGGCACGGATAAACCCACGTTCGAAGTCGGAGTGGATGATACCGGCCGCTTGTGGCGCCTTGGTGCCGGTCTTAAACGTCCAGGCACGGGTTTCCTTACCCCCGGCCGTGAAGAACGTTTGTAAGCCTAACAAATGGTATGAGGCCCGAATCAACCGGTTCAAACCAGGTTCCTCGACACCTTCAGCCTCCAAGAAGTCTTGCTTTTCGTCATCGTCCAATTGGGCAATTTCTTCTTCGGCTTCAGCGGCCACGGCAATGGCTTCGGCGCCTTCCTTGGCGGCGTAGTCCTTGATGACGCCAAAGTACTTGGAGTCTTCAGGGTCAGCCATGTCGTCTTCGGCAATGTTGGCTACGTACAAGACGGGCTTCGAGGTCAGGAGGAACAGGCCCTTCACGATCTTCATTTCGTCTTCGTCAAAGGCAATCGTCCGCACGGCACCACCGGCTTCAAGGACGGGCTTGATCTTTTCCAAGACGGCCAGTTCTGCCTTGGCTTCCTTGTCGCTCCCCTTGGCAGCGCGTTCGACCTTGGCCAGGCGCTTGTCAACGGCGGCTAAGTCGGACAGACCGAGTTCCAAATTGATGGTTTCGATATCATCGATGGGGTCGATCTTCCCAGAAACGTGGGTGATGTTGTCGTCGTCAAAGGCCCGAACAACGTGCACGATGGCGTCGACCTGGCGAATGTTTTCCAGGAATTGGTTCCCGAGACCTTCACCCTTGCTGGCACCCTTCACGATTCCGGCGATATCGGTAAATTCAAACGTCGTCGGCACCACTTTTTTGGCGGGAATTAATTCTTGGATCCGGTCCAAACGGCTATCTGGGACTTCGACCATGCCGACGTTCGGGTCGATCGTGGCAAATGGGTAGTTGGCCATTTCGGCCCCCGCCTTCGTAATCGCGTTAAATAACGTGGACTTCCCAACGTTTGGCAGTCCAACGATCCCTGCAGTTAATGACATAACAATTATTCACTCTTTCCATTATTGGCGTCGGCCTTGACCAGCACCTTTTTTAGCTTCTTCTCAAATTCGCGGCGTGATAGCATGACCACGTGACCGCAATTGGTACACTTAATCTTAATATCTGCGCCCATCCGGGTAATTTCCCAGCGGTTGGTGCCGCACGGGTGGGGCTTTTTCATTTCGACCAAATCACCTAAATCATACATGGCGTTCCCTCCAATGTTGGCTAATCCAAGTGGATGTCTAACAGGTCTAAAATGCGGTTCAAATCATCGTTGGACAGGTACTCGATCTCGATGTGTCCTTGGTGATCCTTGTTGGCCGCTTCGTTGATGGAGACTTGCGTGCCGAAACGTTCCTGGAGTTGGTTCTCCGTGGAACGTAAGAATGGCGACTTCTTCTTGGCCGGCTTCTTCGCCAATTTCTTAGCGGCGCCGTTGAGCTTATTGACCTCGGCTTCGACGGTCCGCACCGTCATCCCCTCGGCCACAGCCTTCTTGGCCAATGCCACCAACTTGGTCTTGTCCTTTAAGGACAGCAACGTCCGCGCTTGGCCCATGGACAGCTCGTTGTGTTGCAGCATATCCTTGACCGCCTTAGGCAAGCCGAGCAAACGCAGGTAGTTGGCGATGTACGGCCGACTCTTGCCCAACCGTTCGGAGACCTGGGCCTGCGTCAAGGTGAGCTTGGTCATCAAGGTATCGTAGGCTTCGGCTTCTTCCAACGGCGTCAGGTCTTCGCGTTGCAAGTTCTCCAACACGGCGATCTCCATCATTTGTTCCTCGGTCACATCGCGAATGATGCCAGGAATCGTGGTCTTACCGGCTAATTTGGACGCCCGGAAGCGCCGTTCACCAGCTAAGATCTCGTAGCGTTCCAACGTCTTGTCGGGTTGGCGCACGATGATGGGTTGGAAGACCCCGGTCTTTTCGATGGAAGCGGCCAAATCATCCAGCCCCTTCTTGTCAAATTTCTGCCGTGGCTGATACGGGTTGGGCCGAATGTCAGCCAGCGTCAGATCAACGACGGTTTCTTCGGCGGTATCCACGCCATTTTCCGCAAACAGCGCGTCAATTCCCCGTCCTAAACTTTTCTCTTTCTTACTTGCCATGGGCAGCTAGCACTTCCTTTGCGAGTTCAGAGTAAACTTCGGCGCCTTTAGACTTCGGCGCGTAATCAATGATCGGCATCCCGTGACTCGGCGCCTCCGCCAACTGCACGTTACGCGGAATAATTGTGGCATAAACCTTGTTTTGGAAATACTTTTTGACTTCTTCATTGACCTGCTTACCCAGATTGGTCCGGGCATCGTACAGTGTCAGGAGGACCCCTTCGATCTTCAGGTCGCGGTTAAAGTGCTTTTGAACCAACTTGACCGTATTCAACAGCTGCGTCAACCCTTCCAGCGCGTAGTATTCACTCTGCACGGGAATCAGGATCGAGTCCGCTGCGGTAAACGCGTTGATCGTCAGCAGTCCTAACGACGGCGGGCAATCGATCAAAATGTAATCGTACTGGTCGCGAACCTCATCCAAGGCCGCCTTCAGCCGGGTCTCGCGGGCCATCATCGGGGTCAGCTCGATTTCGGCCCCAGAAAGCTGGATGGTAGCCGGAACGATGTCTAACCCGGGGTGTTCGGTGTGTAAAATGGCGTCTTGAATGGGAATCTCGTTGACCAAAACGTCATAGATCTCACGTTCAATGGTCGCCTTTTGGACCCCGACGCCACTAGTCGCGTTGCCTTGGGCATCGGTGTCCACCAGTAAGACGTGCTTGCCATCAGTGGCTAATGCGGCGCCCAAATTCACGCCGGTCGTGGTTTTACCCACGCCACCCTTCTGATTGGCTAATGCAATAATGTAACCCATATGTCGTTTCACCTCTAGCTTTCTTTGGGAATATCAATAATAATGCGGTAACCGTCCGCGGTTTCTTCTTCTTTGGTGGTGAGCGTCATACCAGCATCGCTGACCATCTTCACCGACTTGCGAATGGTGTTGACGGCCACGCGGGTGTCGCCCGTGACACTGTGCTTGGTCACCTTGCGCCGGCGCTTCTTAGGGTGCTGGTGCTTGGCAATCAAGGCTTCAGTCTCCTTGACCGTGAGCTTGTCGGCCAGCACGGTCTGGAGCACGGCGGCCTGCTGGTCATCGGCCAACGCCAATAGCGCACGCCCGTGCCGTTCCGAAATCTCACGGTTCAAAATGGCCTGTCGCACGGGTTCGGTCAGCTTCAAGAGCCGCAGCTTGTTGGCCACGAACCCCTGACTCTTGCCGATGCCTTCCGCCAATTGGGCCTGGGTCATGTGATTCAAGTCCATCAGTTTCTGGTAGGCGTGGGCTTCTTCCACGGCCGACAATTCCTCCCGCTGGAGGTTTTCAATCAGCGCCATGGAGGCCGTTTCGTCGTCATCCATCTTTTCCAAAATGGCTGGGACCGTGTCCCATTTGAGACTGGAAACGGCACGGAACCGCCGCTCACCAGCAATGATCTCATAATGATCGGCCTCGTACTCGCGCAACACGATTGGTTGCAGTAAGCCGTGCTCTTGAATGGTCTGCGCCAGTTCGGCGATGGCCGTCTGGTCAAATCGTTGCCGTGGCTGGAACCGGTTCGGAATGATCTGGGCGACCGGAATCATCACCACGTTTTGTTTCACGGGATGGGCCGGATGCGTGGCCTTCTCCCGGTTATTTCCAAATAATGAAAATGGCAATTATCTTACCCCCATCCCATTAATCTTCTAACGGTTCCCGGTTGGGTGTCCCGGCCTTCCGCGGATAACGCTTGGGTGTGTGCTTGACCTTGTCAATGACCACGATGTGCCGCGGATCATTGGACTGTGGCAGGTTGAAGGCGTAATCGGCGTTCACCTGACCACCCAGCGTCGTGATTGCCGTTTGGCTGACTGCCAGCTCATTTTTCGTTTGGGCCGCTTTCAAGGCGACAAATTGGCCACCGACCTTGACCAGTGGCAAGCACAGTTCGCTCAAGACGGACATCCGGGCTACTGCGCGGGCCGTGACCAAATCAAAACCCTCGCGGTAATCCGCGCGCTTGTTGCCGAATTCCTCAGCCCGGGCGTGATGAAAGGCCACGCCGGTCAGGTTCAGCTTGGCTGCCAGTTCATTCAAGAACGTGATCCGCTTATTCAGGGAATCCACGATGGTCACCTGTAACTGCGGGAAGACAATCTTCAGCGGTAACGACGGGAAGCCGGCACCGGCACCCACGTCACACAACGTGAGCGGTTCCGTCTTCATTTCCGGCACGTAAAAAGCGGGGGTCAACGAGTCGTAAAAATGCTTCAGGTAGACTTCGGGCTCCGCCGTAATGGTCGTTAAATTCACGTGTTCGTTCGTTGCCACCAAGAACTGATAGTAGTCAGCAAACTGTTGTTGCTGTGTTGCATTTAATTCGATACCTTGCGCCGACAGCGCGGCACGAAATTCTTCAGGATTCATTCAATTTCTCCCTGTTCAGTTCTTCTGTGAAACACAATTGTTTCACGTTTGAGTATACTTTACCTTACTTACGGGCGAAACGCAACCGAACCGACACGGCCGATTGCCCTTTGTCCTAGCGTCGTTTCCTATTATACCGAAAATCGCCGTCACATGAAACGTCTATTGGGAAACATTCCGGGATTGTTCCGAGGCGGCAACGTTAGTGTTGTGCTGGCCGCCTACCGTCCGCCAAATATGGGCCGTGACGCTGTGGGCGGACGGGTCGAGCCAAAGAGCGGTCTCGACACCTCGCCTTTGAGCCGAAGGTCACGTCTCAAAGACGCCAGTTACCTCACCAGCAAAGACCGCTGCTAAGGTAACTCCCACGGCTGAGCCCATATTTGGCGGACTCTCGGCTACGATAGTGATTGCCCGCAACAATCGGTTCAGCTTCCCAACATTATTTCCCGCTAATTGCAGACACTGTACTACCACTGACAAATAGTCTTCTATCGCTATCCCTCCGGCTGACTTCTAATTCTCCAGACAGCAAAACAGGCACAGTCTCGTCGAAATCACGAAGGCTGTACCTGTTGTCTCTTAAATTAATGGTAATCCTTTACCCATGCGTCGCTGCGGGTTCAGCCGTGGGCGGTGCTTGGCGAAGCCGGTGTTGCCGACCGTGATGGTGTCGATGACCGGCTGGCCCAGGAGTAGCGGGTGGTTGGTCACGCTGGCCATCCCCCGTTGGATCGTGATCACGTTATAGCTGGTTGCGTCGTGGACCTCGTGGCGGTGCGGGTCTTGGCAGTCGATATACGTCGAGGCCGACGCTACCGTCGTGACTGGAATCGTCGTGTCTACCAGGTAGCTGGCGCCAAAGTGGAGATGCCCCGTGAAGATGCCCCCGATATTGTGGCCGTGCAGAATGGCCAGTAGCTCGCGATTATTTTGCAATAAGGCGTAGCGCATCCCCCGTAAGGCCGGCGCATCCAAGGGGTGATGGAGAAACAGAAAGGCCCGCCGTCGTGGCGCTAGATGGAGATTTTTATTCAACCAGTCCAGCTGTTTACGGTCCAACCAGCCGGCCTCCTTGTGTGCCTCCCATTTGGAATCCAGAAAGTAGAAATCCATGTTCTGGTAGACCTGCTTGTAGGCATAGTACGGCTGATGCGGCTCCTCTAAGTAGCCCACATTGAAGGCCTCGCGGTTATCCTGATCGCCCAAGATCACCTGGATAGGCGCTTGTAAGCGGACCGACTGCTGCTGTAGGTATTCTCGCAGCTGTGCGTAATCCTGGCTCGTCCCGTCCGTGAGCAGATCCCCGCTGATCACGATCAGGTCCGGCGCAATCTGCCGCTCTGAGATGTCATCAAAAATATGCTGTAGCTTGGCGGCTGGCGGGAGCTGCTGATTGTACTGCGGTGCCCGCCCTGCCGATAATTGTGGATCAGATAAATGAACGATTGTGAATTTATTCATACCCCCGTGGCCCCCATCAAAAAAGAAAGTCGCAACCACCGGGACACCACCCGGTAACAGTCCCCGACTATCACTAAGTTAGGTCTAGCATACCGAATTGATGTAAAGTTTTGGTGTCGTCCGTGTCAACATCTTGTAAAATTTCTGCCACTGGTGAGCAAGCACTGGTAGCTCGCCGCTGGGCAAAAAAAGACCACGACATACCCACAGCTGCCGTGGCATTTTTACTCAGTCAATCGTCAAGAATCCTTGGGTTTACGGACAAAGAACAGCATCGGCAGCCACGTGACAACCAGCAAAATTAAGGTATCCCACTCCATGACAGACATCTGATCATCCTCTTTCCCTGATTTTCTTTAGCATAACAGAGCGATGTAATGATTCTGTATGGAAAGACCACCTGTTTGTGTAAAGTTTCATTTAGTCGCGGAGCCACCCCAAATAAAAAGAGACCCCCGACTGGCTAGCGTCGAGTGTCTCTTCAGTTAGATTAACTAGTTCTTAATGGCACGAACTTCTTCAAGGAACCACTTGTTGAAGGCTTCAGCGTCGATATCCGTAGATACCTTGGCGTTGGTCTTGCCATCGTGGTAAGCCCCGCGGATGTCGCCGACCGTTTCCCCAATTGCTGGGCCATCGGTCACAACGTCGATCCACATGTCTTCCGTCTTGATAGCTTCTGGGTGCAAGAGGTAAAAGATGGTGTTCACATCATGCATGGCAATCCCCTTGTCGCTGTTGTCACCGTCGTTAACGATGATGTCATGCAGCATCTTCCCAGTTTCGCTGATCTTTGGCAGTTCTTCAATGCTTTCGTGAGTCAGCAAGGCCTTCATGGTGATATCCAAACCAACCATGACGATCGGAATCCCTGACTTGTAAACGATAGCAGCTGCATCTGGGTCGGTGAAGACGTTAAATTCAGCGGCACTGGTCATGTTCCCTTTGCCCAAGGCACCACCCATGGCAACGATCCGGTCGATGTGGCTCTTAACTTCTGGGTATTCAGAGAAGAGCAACGCGATGTTGGTGTATGAACCGGTTGGGACCAAGGTGATTGGGTCTGGACTCGCCATGATTTCGTCATGTAAGGCTTCAACGGCCGTCTTGTGTAATGGCGTTGGTAAGTCCGTTGGGAATTCGTAGCCAGGCATACCGGAAGCCCCGTGAATCCGGGCAGCGTCTTCAAAGTCCTTGAACAATGGTTGTTCAGCACCCGCAGCAACTGGGATGTCTTGGTTGAAGAAACGCACGATCTTCAAAGCGTTGATGGTGGTCTTGTCAACCGTTACGTTACCAGCAACCGTCGTGATCAACTTCAAGTCGATCTTCGGGTCGTTGATGGCCATGGTCAAAGCAGCTGCATCGTCAATACCGGGGTCGGTATCCATAAGAATTTTAATCGTCATAATAAATATCCTCCTAAATGAATTCGTTTTCGTTTAGCTGCGGGACGGACCCGCCGCCAGTGAAACTCTTTGTGACATTTTGCTAGAGCATCGCACTGAAAATGAGGTCTAGCAAGAATAACACGCCTAACAAGTAGACTGGCCAGGAAAGTTCTTTGCCCTTTCCCAAAGCCAATTTCATAACCGGGTAGCACACGAAACCAAAGGCTAACCCAGTGGAGATACTGTTGGTGAATGGAATCAGCACGATGATCAAGAAGGCTGGGAACCATTCAGAGAAGTCGGCCATCTTAATCCCGCCGATGGCAGCCATCATCAAGGCGCCGGTGATAATGATCACGGGTGCAATGGCTGCGGACGGCACGTAGGCCAACAGTGGCACGAAGACCAGGGACAGCGCGAACAGGACGGCGGCAGTCAATGCCATGATCCCGGTCCGGCCCCCACTTTCGATCCCTGAAGCACTTTCGGCGGCAGCCACCGTGGGACTAGTGCCCAGAAAACTGGACAGGAAGGTCGTCACGGAGCTACCCTCGAACGTCTTCTTAAACTTCTTGTGGTTGGGCAATAACCCCTGCAGCAGCCCCATGGATTCGAAGACCAGAATCAT
This sequence comes from Levilactobacillus brevis, assembly GCA_003666485.1. Taxonomy (GTDB): domain Bacteria; phylum Bacillota; class Bacilli; order Lactobacillales; family Lactobacillaceae; genus Levilactobacillus; species Levilactobacillus yiduensis. The sequence goes on along the minus strand of CP032931.1, from coordinate 902,961 downwards.
GGTCATCGAGAAGGCTGCGAGGATAAAGGGCGTGCTCAGCCAGTGACTGAAGTCGTTTTGGAAGACGATTTTGTGGTACTGCCCTAACCGCGCCAAATCAACGGTTGGGGTGTCAGCATCCTTCACGCCAAGGAAGAAGGCCAGCAGGCTGGTGGCGATAATGGCGATGAAGAAGTTGCCTTTGATCTTGCGAATGTACAAGATCAGGCTGAGGACTAAGCCAAACAGGGCCAGTAACGGCGTAGGTTTGGTCAAATCCCCCAACACGATCAGAGACGACTTTCCGGCCACGATCAGGCCCGCCTTTTCCAGACCGATTTCGACCAGGAAGAGCCCAATGCCGGCGGTAATCCCACTCTTCAACGAATCCGGTATGGCTTCGGAGAGAATCGTGGAAATCTTGGTGAAGGCAATTAACATATAAATGAAACTGGCGACCGCAGCGATCCCTAAAGCTTCTTGCCAACTCAATCCCATGTTCACAACGATTGTGTACGTGAAGAAGGCGTTGACCCCCATCCCCGGGGTGAGAATGACTGGTGCGTTGGCCCACAGGCCCATGATCAGACACCCGATCACCGACGAGAAGATGGTGGCAAAGACGCTGAGGTCGGTCGGAATTCCCGCATCCTTTAAAATCAGCGGGTTAACAATGATGATGTACGAGATGGCGAAAAAGCCAGTCACACCAGCAATCAGTTCGTTGCGGACGACATCCTTATGCCGCAGGGCCTCGCGTAATGTTAAGTTATTGGCGATATCTACCTGCGATTGTTGCTTACTCATAAAAATCCCTATCTTTCGGTACGTCAGTTCGCGACATACAGACTTCCCGGGCTTTGCAACCGGATGGTCTCACGCACCCGGCTGGGTTTCACTCTCATTTCAGAGAGGTCGGCACCCGTTTCGGACTGGCCAGGTTGAATCCCGTCAGTCGTAAGTGACACAGATAGCCCAGGAACAGAAGGCCCCTGGGCTATTGCGTCAGCCCCATACGCAATGAGGCGTTATTTTTTTACCAAACGAACAGACCAACAATTCCGGCTGATAGCAAGGAAACCAGGATCCCGGAAAGTAACATGTAACCAACGTTCTTAGAGATAAGTTCGTTGTTTTCACGGTCAACGATCCCCTTGAAACAACCGATAATCATCCCAGTAGTTGAGAAGTTAGCGAATGAAGTCAAGAAGACAGTCAAGATGGCCCGGTAATGGTCAGAGAAGGCACCCGTGTTAATGGTTGAAGAAATCTTACCCATAACAACGAATTCGTTCGTAACTAACTTAGTCCCCATGTATTGGGCGAATTGGAAGGCGTCTGATACGTTCAGACCCATCAGCCATGCAAATGGGAACATGATGATCCCTAAGATGTGTTCCAGAGATAACCATGGGTTGAATAAACCAAGCAACTTATCGATCAAAGCAGCTAAGGCAACGAAAGCGATAACGTTAGCGGCAATGATCAAGATCAGACGACCGGCACCCAAGATAGAGTCACCCAAGAAGGAGAAGAAGGCTTCCTTCTTGCCATCGTCTTCGATGTCGCCTTCTTCGGCAGCAGCTGAGCTAGAACCACCAATTTTGGCGATGGTATCTTCTTCAGGGGCCACTTCAACAGGGTTCAACATGTTGGTAACGATGATGGCGTTCAAAATGTTAATTGGAACGGCCGTCAAAACAAATTGACCTGGAACCATTTGGGTATATGCACCCAGAATGGAGGCAGTGATACATGACATGGACATCATGGCAAGGGTCAAGTTACGTTCCTTACGCATGCTCTTTAATTGTAATTGAGAAACGGCTAAGGCTTCAGTGTTCCCTAAGAACATCATTTCAACAGAGAAGAAAGATTCGAACTTAGGTTGGCCAGTAATGAAGGAAAGGCCACGCCCAACCCACTTGATGATCCAAGGCAATACCCCGATGTAAGTCAGGATATCAAACATTGGCACAACTAATAAGATTGGCAGCAATGAACTGGTAACGAAGTTCATTGACTTGGCAGTCCCACCGAATTCTGGGGTAACCCAGTTAGGTAAGGCAAAGACGATCCCTTGGTAGGCCACTTGGACTAACCAGTTGAACCCATCGGCAGCACCCTTAACGATGTCTTGCCCGATGGAGAAACTCGTGAAGAACCAAGCCAAAACCAAGTTAAGCACTAAAACGATCCCGGTTGACTTCCAGTTGATCTTTTTCTTGTTCTTGGAGAACAAGAAGGCGATTGCGAGGTAAACGATTACCCCTAAAATATTGACTGCGACTAGCATTGGTCAAAATACCTCTTTCCGATATTATTCTTTGATGTATGGTCATTTACCATACAAAAGTTGACACGATGTGGCTGCAGAAATTATGTAACGCACGATAAAACGCATAACTTCTGTTACGAACGAACAATAACCCCGTCGCAACAGTTGGATTTCAGTTAGGCACCATTAAATGGTGAAATTAACGGTGAATAATATCTGATACGTGTGATGCCTAACTGACCTTTGCAACCCAACCGTTGTGCAGCAGGTCTTGGTACCTCCTCACCTCCCTTCAAGGTTCGTGCGATTTGATTTTTTATTGCGTAATCTCATTTAAAAAACTATGTCCGGCGGTATGACTCGCCAAACCGAAATTCTCTAAGACAGTGGCGCCGACATCTGCCAGTGTTCGGCGAATGCCTAATGCGTGAACGCTCGGCCGCGATGGTGAGTACGCCAATAATGGTAAATACTCGCGCGTGGGCGTGGTGTCGCTGGCCGGATCATCGGCATGCGTCGCCGTGATCAGCAACAAGTCGTTGGCCTCCAAGTCGTGTTGGAACTGCGCCAGATACTTGTCAGCGGCCACCAGCGCTTCGCCAAAAGCTTTCGCGTCTTGTTGTTCACCCGCGAACCGGAAGTCCGGTAACATCGCGTAGGTGAGCCCTGACGCCTTTTGGTTCAACTGTTCAAAGAGCACGCGAAACGCATCTTGGTTGCTGCCAACCTGATGACGGTGCGCCACGCTTTGCGTTTGTAGGTAGCTTTGAAATGGGCCGGCCAACGTCACGGCGTAACCAGCAGCGGGCAACGTCGCGAAGACGGTCTGCGTGCTGTTGGCACCGGGATAATCCCACATCTCGCGGAGCCCCGTTGCCCGGCGGTTTCCCTGGGCTTGCACGTGCAAGCGGCCAAAGAAGCCAACCGGATGTTCAACGGGCGCAATTCCCGCGAGCGGGTGGTCAACCCGAATGTTTCCGAGTCCCAACCGTTGTAATGTTGGGAGGTTTAGTTTATCCGTCCAACTAACCGCCACATGGCCTAGCGTATCAGCGCCGACCGATTGAAAGCGGTTTGCGTCCGGGGCTTCTCCCAGTCCCAAGCCGGCAAAATCAATCACGAAAATGCGATGAAAGGCCACCATTTCTCACTCCTTAGGTCAATTCTTGGTCAGAAAACCCACCAAGGATTTTTTCGGTCTAGTAATAATATACCTTTTCCCAAGCGCCCTGTAAATGGTCGATTTAAGAAAATCGTATAAAGCCTATTTCCGAACATTATGACCCCGAATCATTAACGGGAACCGGTCTGTTCGGGGGCTAACCGAACGACCAGCATTTTTTGCTAAAAGGATTTACCTTTAACATTTTCCCTAGTTTTCAAAGAACAAAAAGAAGCCAGGCCGCCCGCCTCTATGTCGGGGGCACGTCGATATTGCCAAGTAATACCAGTATAACTAAAACCGTAAAGTCTGAGGTACCCGAACTTACTCCCTTTCAGGGCATAAAAAACGGGCTTCAAGTTGGGTGTTAACAAATCACTTGAAGTCCGCTAACTCTCGGAAAGGAGGTTGTGATTACTACTAAATTCCCGTTTCGTAATCATTGTAATTCTTAATCGCCTCATAACTAGAAATTCTCGTCGAGCGGCCGCAGCCAATCAAATCAATTTTGGATTAGTTTCTGGCTGCCGTTTCAACGTCTTACCAGTGGAACTTAATTCCCTCATTACTAACACAAGACACGCTGTAACGATTCTTCTTGAAATCTTCGCATGACCCTTGCTGCCGTAACATTCGAGCTCTAGCTGTTACCTGGAACTGTTTACACGTCTTTAAACATTTACGCTTAACTTACAAGCATTAAGTCTGAAACACTATTCAATTTTCAGTGAAACTTCTGTGAAACTAAAACCTGGATCTGCCAGAGTTCGTTAGAAGGTTTATCGGAGTTGTCATCTATCTTTCAGTATCTCGGAGCTACTTCTTAAAACCTGACTTACGTCAAAACGGAAATCGGTTTCTTGAAACATGATACGTGGTACTTAAAGCATCTGGAACATCACAACTCTTAATTCCTTTCCGCAACATTATAGTATCATAGCCTGTAAGCGTTTGCAACAAAAACACGCTATTTTTTGTTAATTTTCGCACAAAGCGGATTAAAAAAATACTGCCAGCCGCAGCCAACAGTATTTCCGCAACGTATGAATCAATTCCCGGCAAAATCCATGGGTTCTTGTTTGGAGGAAAAGTTTCACAGAATGAGCTTAGCAAATTGATTCCAAATTAAAAGTGGTTCTAGATCGTGCGGAGCTCTTCTCAACGCACACCTTAGTTATACCGCGAAATGCCCCACATTGCACACTTTTTGAATCGCAATTTTGTTTGGCCGTGGATTAAGGTCGCCACTACTTGATCCAGGCCGGCTTGTCACCGTCCGTGTTGGGCTTGTTGACGCCTAGGGACTCGCGGATGGCCTTGGTTGGGGCCGCCACTAATTTGGCAACCAACGCCGCGATACTCTTGCGAGAAACCTCAGTGCCCTTGAAGGGTTCGCCCTTCTGGGTCGTCTCGTAAGCCACTTCATTCTTATTGGAGAGCCAAGCGGGCCGCACAATCGTGTAGTCCAAATCAGAATCCTCGATGACCTTGGCCGCTGCCGCATAGGTCTGCAGGTAACCGCCGTCGAGCATCTGGTGATTCCACTTGCCAAAGGCCCCTGGCACTTCGTCATAAATGCCCAGCGTGGAGATCCAGATCAGGCGTTTCAACCCGCTGGCGTCCATAGCAGCGACGACTGCCTTGGCCTCGTCTTCGATATTGCTGCCGGCTAGGTTGGCGTACACGGCGTCGATGCCTGCCATGGCTGCGGTCAGGTCAGCTTCCTTCGCCGCGTCACCGTCAACCACCTTGACCCGGTCATTGGCCGCATCCGCTAGTCGCTGACTGTTACGGAGAAACAAGGTCAACCGGTTGTTCTGATCAGCCAGCAATTGAATCGTGGCCAACTTGGCAATCTTACCGTTAGCACCTAAAACTAATACATTCGTCATCTAAAGAACCCCTTTTCTTTTTTCGTCTACGGTTATGCTGTAATGCTTATAGTTACATTTAGCAAGTCAAAGGGGTTGGCTTTTTTCTGTCATTTGGGTTGTGCTGGTCGCCTACCGTTACGCGAAGCTCTAGGCTGGAACGCTGGGGGAGGACGCCCTGAGCCTGTGAACCGGTCTCAGGACTTGTTTTGAGCCGAAAGCCACGTCTCAAAGTCACCAATTTAGTAGCCAAAACCGCTACTAAATTCCCCGGCTGAGCCTAGATTTCGCTTCACTCCCGGCTAAGATTGATGTTCCACCACAACATACCGTTGTATCAACAAGTAGTTGTCGTCGCCAAACTATTTGCTTAGGCAATCATATTCCCGTAAACACCATTGAACGGCGGCGAGAGGCAGGGCTCAGTCAGCATACTCAGCGACGGACCACTGTAGCCGTGAGTTCGCTAAATATGAGCTCAGCCGTGGGAGTTTCCTTAGTGGTGGTCTTGGCCGCTTAGGAAACTGGCATCTTGGAGACGCGGTTCATCGGCTCCAAGTGAGGGCCGAGACCGCCTCTCAGGCTCGGCCCGGTCCGCCCACAGCGTTCCAGCTCATATTTAGCGAACGGTAAGGCGGCCAGCCCCAACCAAACCCCATCTGAGGCCCCAAAAAAGACCATGGCCCATGCCATAGTCTCGTTGGTTACGCTAATTGTTGCTAGTCGACAGATGCCTAGATCAGCATCAAGGTTACGCCTTTGATGGGCGTCAAGCTGTCGCCTAGGTCGCCGAAGACCAGTTCTTTTTTGAAAACCGGTTGATCTAATTCAGTTAAGTTCGTGTTCTTAATGGTCAGATGATAACGGCCATGCCGATCGCGCTTTAATTCATAGTTCACGAATTCTTGTTCAGGGGCGTAGTCAGCGAAACGAACGGCGTAAACGCCAAGCTGGTGAGAAATAACCAGCCGAATTCCGTTTTCATCTCTAAAGATATGCAAAATGTGTTCACTCCTATATTGATTAGAACTTCAGCTGCCGCAAGGATGGAAAACAAAAAGGAAGAGTCGCTACCGCGTCCCCTCCCTCGATATCGTCATTCGCTCAATCAAAGATTTTGGAAACCCGCCGCGACTTATTTCGACAATCACGGTCGTTAAACCAATGATCAACCGCCATGCGCACAGTGATGTTAGCCTGGCCAAACCACGTCCAGTTTGGTATCACCAGATAATAATTCCTCTATGTATCCTGATTGTACCATACTTGCCTCAAAAAGATTAGTTTCCGTCGAAATAACCTGGTGGCGACTGGCGTGATCACTCTTGCGAGACGCATGGCCGTGATGGCGGGGGTAGACGCTGGGCAATTTTCGCTAAATAATCTAATAATCACCACGAATTTCGGTTAACCCCTTGCCAGTGATGGGCTAAAAATGCTTCAATAATTAATAACAACGTCGTTTAATCATTGTTGGATAATTCCAATAATAGGCATATGGAGGCACTGGAATGGCAAATACTAAAAATAGTCAGGCTGCTAAGATTCGGCAGCAAATTATCGCGTGGCTGCAAGATGACCAGCAAGCAGAGGTGGTATCCGCAGAAAAGTTCCCTGGGTTGCGCGGCATTCGTGCCGTGAAGTTGCGGCAAATGTTGGGCGACCTCGGTTACAAATCTTCCGTCGTGATGGGTGCCATTTCGGCCGCGCCATCCGTGGATGAACGGATCAAGAAGGCCGCCGTCAAACCACGTGAAGTTTATTATTATTTTGATGCTGGGGAGACCGACACCACCCCAGCCCAGTCGGCGGCGCCTGCATCGACTGCTGCCGCGGCCAGTGCGCCAACGACTTCACGGTTCACACAACCGGCTCAGGGACTGGCCAGCACCTCGGCATTTGCTCAGGTAATCGCCACTAACCAGCACTTGAGCAACGCCATCGACGACCTGTTGGCAGCCGCCCAACAACAGCGGCCACTCAGCGACTTAGAACTGAACTTTCTGACCAACTTTGCGGCTCAGGTGGCCAAGCAAGGCGAACTATTGCAAAACTTTGCCACGCAATCTAAAATCGATCAATTACGCCGTGGTTAGTTAAGCTACTAATCGTTGCCTAAGGGAATCCCCCAGTATTTGCGCAAATCCGGCCATTTTGTCGGAAAGTTCTTGACTTTTAGTCATCCAACCATTACTCTGTTATAAATTACTTTTATGGGGGACGACGCCAATGACTTTACATGAAGACAATCGCGTATTTTGTGAAAAGACGGAACTATTTTCCGACGCTTTCTACGGCACGATTACCAAGATCTACGAACATTCCGCACTGGTGAAGGTCGAACCTGACCAACTCTCCAAGAAGGAAACCGACAAAATTGACTCTTTCGGCGACCTGGTCGTGATTCGGATGAGCGAATTGCAACTGGTCGACGCAGCGGGCAAGCCACTTAAAGAACCCGCTGAAGAATTAGAGGCAGCTGAATAGCACACGAAGACCGGGCGTTGTTGCCGGTCTTTTTTGTTTGGCCTAGGATACCATGTGATCAGCCCCGCGCCAAGTCTTTTCGTTTTAATCCACAAACTACCCAGTGACTCATTGTCAAATCGACTAGTGGGATTTACACCGCACAAAAAGGAATGGGCCGCTAAACACACCCACTCCTCTTGGTGATTACTTCAAAATCTCAGCCAACTGCCGCATCAAGACGGGCAAGTCAGCCGACAAGGATTCATTCACGTGTTCCTCAATCTTCCGGCCCCGCGCCGTAACTTGGAACACGTGATACCGCCGATCAGTCGGTAATGTCTCGTCTTGAATATACCCGCCATTTAATAATCGGCTAATTTGAATCGACACCATCGACTGGCCAACGTTTAGCCGGCGGGACAACTCACTGGTGCTGACCTTTTCCGTTACCAATTCATGTAAAATTCGATATTGTTCAAACGTGAGGGCATCCCCGCTACTCGGTCGCTTGATGAACGGTCGTAACAGCGAGTTCAATTGATGAATTCGCTGAACGTCCTCAGCTAATTTATGCGCTTCGATCATGACTCTCTTCCTCCTCGTGACTGTCAGTGACTTATGCCCCACTGACAAGTCCTAACATAGTCCTCATTCGAAATAATTCGTTAGTGGCCAAAAAGGTTGACCCCTAACGCATCTCTTCTAACTATACTAGCATAAATGACTGGCTACATTATAAACAAATTACATCTTAGCTAAAATTCATTATAAATTTGATTGTATTTGCACGTCACTAACCCCTGTCACTCCCCGTCATAACAGTTGTTTCAGCGTTCGTCGGTCAAATGCCAGGAACGCGGGTCACACGCATAAACTTCTCGCAATATTTGATCGACATCGGCCAATCCGACTGGGTAGCCTGCCTTCCTGAACGCCGCCCACAGGAGCTGATGGTCGCGGTACGCCGGATAATCACGAAGATCCTGATCGTAGCTGCGGCCATAAACTAGGTTGCGTTGCTCCTGGGCCAAGGCCCAACGCTGCTGCTCAAAATCTCGTAGCTGGCAAGCTTCGTCAAGTTTCTTACGTAACCGAGTGGGACTGTCCTTGAAAATGGCGATTGCCCCGTTGTTCAAGATGACCCGAACGTTGCCCAGGTGGGCGCCCGATTTGACGTTAGCCACTTCCTGACCCCCGAGCCAGCTGACGTTGTTCGCCCGCATCGGCCGCTCCGTGGAGACTAGCATGGTGGACCCAACCACAAAGGGAACGGGCCCGCTCAACCGCAGATAACCTAAATCCGTCTTCTGGTCAAACCCACTGACACCACTGATGGCGCTGAGTTCTGCCAGCAAAGCGTTGGGTGTTGCGGATGTCCGGTAAAAGCCCTCGTTAGCGGTCCAAACGACGGTATCCACTTGCTGATTGACCGTCCGGAAATTCTTGATAAAAATCACCGAAGACCAATCAACATCTAACGGATGGTCGTACGCCACTCGTGCCACGTCGCTTGGCCGCAGCTTCGTCAAATCAATCAAATTATCGGTCGCCGCTTGTTCCTGTTGCGCGGTCGTCAACCCTTCCCAATAAATTGGTACCATAGTCATTCACCAAGGGATTATTTATTGGTGTTACTACCTAGGTTTCTCTCGACCCAGCTATAGATTCGCACAAAATCCGAATAATATCAAGAAAGACGCATTGACAAAACGGCTTTATAAATACTGTTATATCGCAATTTATCTGCCATTAAAGTGTTGTGGGGGCTGATTAATCATTTTTAATAATTCGAACTATAATTATTTTTATGTCTTGATTATTCGGATATTCTCACGATTTTTTCACAGGGATGTCATAAAAAGTTGGTATACTCGGCAGAGATAATAAAGGAGGGGTTCGATGATCACGACACGGCACAGTTTGGGCACGGTTTTAACGCAGATCCGGTTGATTCTCGCCAATGGCGCAACGGTCGCAGAAGTCTTGCGCGACGCGGATGTACCGGCTTGGTACCTGGCGGAACTGGAACGCGATAACATTGCGCGACCCAACGAAGATTTGTTGACGTTAATTTGTCAAGCTTACGAACTAAGCCGCCAAACCGTCTGGGAATTGTGTCAGGTCGCCCATCTGACCCCCGCGCTGCTCAAGATCACCCGCGTCCGTGACCACGAACTGGCAACGCGCCGCCGCCAACGCGCGATGATCTGGCCCAACAGTGCGATGATGGCCGCGGCCAATCCCGTCGTTCACATGGGCGACCCCGCCGCAAATTACAGCTATTCCGATATTTTGCGTTGCGTGCGCCAACGGATTGAATGGTGTTCCGTTTTGGTCTCCGCCGTTTACTACCGCGTCACCCCGATGGCGTACTGGCAAATGGAAGCGGCCCAAATTGCCCTGACGCCGGAGGTCAAACAACTGTTGTGTTACCGGCTAGAAAGCGACGACCTGACGCCGTTTATTTACGCTGACGACTTGTACACGGCCATTTGCCAGCACTTGGATCTCTGCAAGAAGAGTCTCCCGGTCCAGCTGCGGTTGCCCGGTTGTTAGATGTTTTTGGGCGACGAAAAATCCCCGCCCGATTGGACGAGGATTTTCGTTTAACTTAATTTAGGTGATGATTAGTTGGCTGGCGTGAACGTGCTTGTTGAGTTCGTTACTGAGCCTTTAGCCACCGTGTAGTAAGCGTTGACGCTACTACCGAAGATACCGTCACCAACACTCTTAAGGGTGAATTGGTAAGCAGGTTGTACACCGTCACTGTTTGCAGTACCAGTAGCAATGACAAACTTGTCAGCACCGGCAGTAGTCAAGTGTGCTTGGATATCAGCAGAACTTGCTAACAGACCCTTAGGTTGACTGAAGAACGTATCTGCAGCTAACTTAGCTTGTACGTCAGCTGGGAAAGCTAAGGTCATACCAACTGGGAGTTGAACGTCATTGTTGTAAGCCGTTGGCGTAACCGTCAACTTAGCTGCAGCATTGGCGTTAACGTAAACCGTCACAGATGAGTTCTTAGCAAAGGTTGCAGCGTTGCTACCCAGAACACCAACGGAAGCTAATGAGTAGCCAGCTGGTAAGTAGCCTTCGATGCCAGCTTGCTTTTGAGCTTCAGCAGACGTGATAGTTTGCGTCGTTGATGGGAATTCGTAGACAGCTGAACCAACGCTGGCACCAGTGGCCTTGTTGATGTAGTTGAACGTAATCCCGTTTTCAGCCTTAGCAGTATCGCTCTTAGCTGGGGTAACAGCCTTAGCGTAGATCCAGCCGCTGATGGCAGGGTTCTTAGCATCCTTGACGTAGTAGTAAACTGAACCTTCACGGGTCTTCTTAACAGCGTCAGTAACCGTCAAAGCATCGCTAGCGTAAGCAGTGGTGTCCTTGATTTGCTTGGAAGCCTTGTATTGGGTGTACTTAGGTGCATCCCACGTGACGTTGGACTTACCAGGCTTGGTAAAGTAAACAGTCGTGGTACTTGGCATCGTGACCTTAGTCGTCGTGTTAGCAGAAGTAACACCACCAGCAAAGGTACCTTCCTTCTTACCACCGTAGATGTAACCACGGTACTTACCGTTCATAGAAACGATCTTGTAGTAAACGGAGCCCTTGTTCGTAACCTTTTGGTAGTAGGCACGGAAGTAATCAGCTGACTTCTTGGAGCTTGCTAACTTCTTCATCGTGTTCTTGGAAGCAACAACCTTGGCACCCTTAACAGTCCCTGGCTTGGAGTAAAGAGCGTTCTTCCCAGTTACTTCAACGTTACGGGTTTCGCCAGCAGTCTTTAAAGTTGTGCTGGAAGTAACCTTGGCCTTGGAAGCGGCATTAGCAGTCGTCGATACTGAAGCAACGGCGCCTAAACTTAATACGGCTAAACCAACGTAAAGTGATTTTGTTAAACTTGACTTCATTTTGTGTTGTCTCCTCTGAAATATAAGTTTGTTTGTTAACAGTCCTAGTATACCAAAGATTATGCGAGATTACGCTTATTTAGATATTCTTAAAGTCATTCATCCACGTTCATGACGGCTGAAAAGCCCCTAATCACGGGAAATTTCGTGATTAGGGGCTTTTTCAGTTACATACTTCTAAACGCTGATTGATTTAGATTAACTATTGCTTAGTAGTTATTGGTTGTTGAATTATCTGCATTTGCGCCTGCAGCCGGTCCTGTAGCAATAGTCACATCCAGCACAACTCTGACAGTTTCACCAAATTTAACGTTGGCATTAGCTGTCTTCGTTGCAGTTGCATTATAGGTGTAATGTTTGTGGTATTGGTTACCTTTTTCAATAGTTACATTTCCAACAACGATTTTCTCACTAGCTGTTAACGTCTTGGAATCAAATTCAACTTTGTTAAGAAAGTCAAGTTTTGAATCACTATCAATAACAACTTTAGACGCATCACCAGTCAACTTCGCTGCATCATTCTTATTAATAGCTGGCCGACCATTAACGAAATCAGAATCCTTGATTTCAGTTCCAGCATCAATACTGTTACCAGAAGCCAGGTAGAACGCAATCTTAGAAGTTGCTGCGGCGTAAACCTTAACACTTACCGTACCGCCATAAACCGCACCATCAGCAGCTGCGTCGATAGCAGCAGTGTCAAGCTTTCCATCAGTTCCAGTAGCCAAAGCATACCCAGCCGGCGTATTCGTTGCATCCTTGATAAAGTCAGACAAGGTCTGGTTCTTCACGTTCTTAGAAGTCCCAGCAACCTTATCATTCTTCTTCGTATCAGTCAGCGTCGTGATAAACGTTGACTTACCAACAGAGTTGCCGTTAGCGGCCAAGTAGTTCACTGTTACGCTGTTGTTTTCAGTTGCTTCTGCTTCAGCCATGGTCATCGACAGGCCACCCAAGTCCTGGGTCGTGGCACTGGCGTTGTAACCCTTGCCCGCAAAGATCCAACCCGAAACATCCGAGTTCTTGTCAGACGTCACGTAGTAGTACAGTGAGCCTTCCTTGGTCTTGGTTTCGGCCTTGGATACAGTGAAGGTATCTTCCTTGGTGGTCCCGTACATGTTGACCTTGTGGGCCTTGTAGGTCGTGTGTTGTGGTGCCGTCCAAAGCGTGTTCTTCTTGACGTTCTTGATGTGGAACCCAGCCGTCCGTGATGGCATGGTTGCTTCCTTGACCGTCTTGGCTTCCTTGATACCGGCACTCATGGTACCCTTTACTTTACCGCCGTAGATGTAGCCGCGGTATTTACCGTTCATGGACACGATCTTGTAGTAGACCGTCCCCTTGTTGGTCACCGCCATGTGGTAAGCACGGAAGTAGTCCTTAGAGTGGTTAGAGTTCGCCAACTTCTTAACGGTCTTCTTGCTAGCGACCAGCTTGGCACCGCGCACCGTCCCTGGCTTGGTGTAAATAGCGTTAGTCCCCGTAACTTCAACGTTCTTACTGTCCTTACCCAAGGCCGACTTGGAAACGATCTTCGCCTTTGAGGCGGCGTCCGCTGACGTGGTGGTCGTGGCCACCGTTGCCACTGCGCCCAAGCTCAGTGCAGCTAATCCCAAGTACAATGATTTTGCTAATTGTGATTGCATGTTTTTCTCCCCTAGAAAATGTAATAGTTGTACGCAATCAGTATACCAGGAACTGACTTGAAAATGGAACAGCTTGTTGAAAATAATCCATATAAATAATGATATTCAGTATAACAAAATAAATAAAAATAGCGGTGCCGCCAGTAACCCCAGCCCACCAGCACATCGCTACTTTCAGAAAATTTTTCTTTTTATAATGAGAATGGCCTCATTTTTCGAAGCCTAACCGATCAATTTTGACCGTCTGCCCAGCTATCTCGGGTTATGCTTGGATGTTGCAAGCATAACATGGCTGTCCAATTGGACCAAGCTTTTTCATTTCACCCGCTAAGCGACTTACCCACTTAGTGATTCCCCCCTACTGACCCGATGACCTGCAGTGAGAATAGTCGTCACCATCGGTAAACGTGCGACTTGACCACCAACCGTCTGGCTGATTCCACCCGTAGGTTAGTCGCTTTGCCAATAGTTGCGATGCAACAATTTCCAAACGTCAGCCTCGCCACATGCTTCCTGCCGCCAGTGGCCACGGAATGTGCTACGCTACACGTAACGATGGGTGTCAATAATGGAAAGGACACAATAGGAATTTCGCCCATCGCGCCGCAACGTCAGCGATTCGCGTACCTGATGTTGGCGGCAAGCTACTACCCAAAACTCTCGTAATCACCACAGTCTGGCTAGGCCCCTCAGTCGGCCACCTGTCCGTGGTGTTTGATTGACGGACGACTCGGCGTGGGCTGAGCCGTCTTTCTGTCCTAGTGAGGCGATCTTTATGAAAATGCGCATCCCCGTTTCCCGGCTCACAACCACCATTTTGATTCACTACCGCCTGGAAGAACAGCTCTACTCCGCGCCACAAGTCTTGTCATACTTGCGGCGCTACGGTCTGGTGACCAGCTTCACGTACCTGCCACTGGCCCACACCCCTGCGGCCAGTGACGAACGCCACCGGCTGCTCACCTACTTGCGGGCGAACCACGTCGCCGCCAGTCTCCGCGGCTACTATGACGATCTGTATCACGCACAGGAAATCTTCTTTCTCTTCGACACCGCCAAGCTGTCCTACCGGGATGCCCTGTTCTTTGTGCAGGAGATTGCTTGGTTTCGGTATGAGTGGTGGGGTGTGTGACGAATCGAGTTGGCAGACACTAACAAGTCTCACTTCTTATCCAGTGATATCTGTATGTCTTGCAAAATAGCTGCAAAGTCCACGTCACTCACATGCGGTATCCCCGCAAAATAACCATTCAAATACATCTTCTGAATATTATTGTGTGCCGCAATATTTGCTTTGCCGTTCTTAGACAAGCTCACCACCTGCTTATTTCCATCAACATCGCTTTGAATGACATACACAGCAGAAGGCTCTAACTCTTTCATCACCTGTGTATCATGGGTTGTAAAGATTAACTGACCCTGAATGTCTTCTGCAACGCTGTCAACTAGCCGGTCAATCAGCAGGTCGTGGATGCCCTGATCAATCTCGTCAATAATCACGGTTTCGCCATGAACGGCATTTAAAAATAGCGGGAACAAATCCAACAGTCGCTTCGTCCCGTTTGACTCTAAGCAAAATGGGACTTCAATGACCTCACCACCAATACGCTTTTTCTCAAACAACTCATAGGCAATCCTATCCTGACTATTCCCCTGAGTTCGGTAAAATACCTGATAAATATCGCTATATAGCGGTACAAAGTATTTGTTTAGCGCTGCTTCGGTCGTCTCCAAAATATGCTGATTATTATCATTATCTAGAATCTGGCCATGCAGCATATTCCGCAATAGCAGTCGAAAATTATTAACGCTCACACCGTCATCACCCCGAAAGGCTACGTGGTTAAACCGTTCCAAAACACGCAAAAAATTAGATGAGACATTGTTCTTGAGATACTGACGATTATTATCTGATTGGATACTGTTGAAGACGGCTAGAAAACTATTCTTCCCCCACAACCGCTGCGTTTCATTCTCAACCAGCTCAAGCATGGCACCTTTTTTGAACAGACTGGGGCTCCACTGTAGCTTCATTTTTCCTTCAGCATCCCCGGTAATCTTGAAAAGTATGCCACTTGAACGTTTAATCAAGTAGTACAAACTTTCTTCGGCCAAGTAAATACCCTGTTCGCTTCGATTGAAGACTAACCGATAATAGCCTGTACTGCCATCGATATTAAAATCATACTGAAGAACGACTGGTGCCGTTGAACCAATCATCCCCGCGTCCGCAAAAATCCTCGGAAGATAGGTGTTCGTAATATTTCCAGAGCGTAAAAGCTGTAACCACACATTTTTAGGGGTACTTTGATCAGCATTCTCATCCGAAGAATCCGCAATCTGTTTCTGCAGCTTTGCCAAATTAGCCTGGTTATTCACTGTGTCCAACGACTGACTCAAACTAGTGAATGCTGAGACAATGTTGGACTTACCGGAACCATTTTCGCCATAAATTGCAATCATCTTTTTTGGAAGTTTGTTCTTTTTAAGGTCAATATCAACTTTTCTAAATGACTTATAATTTTTAAAATGCAAGCCTGTGAACACGATAAAATCCTCCATTTCCATACAAAATGTATGCTATAGATATAATATCATATCTCTTGGTGATTTGCTTTCTATTTGTTTTAACGAAATCCGGCGTAAATCAATACCATTTCCCCCGCAAATACGCTAAACTAGGCCTACTAACTAAAAATGAGGTGCCCAAATGTCCATTAAATTAACACTCGCCAACAATCAAGTCCTGACCATCGATGCTACAACTACCCTGAAAGCCTGGAAAGGGACGCACGACAAGGATGAAGCTACCGGCAAACGTGAATACTTCGCCGAATCCATCTTTGACGACGCGCTTGCCAAAGATACCCCCGCTGACTTACTGGTCGCGCTCCAAGGCCTATTGCGCCATTCCGATTGGTTCGCAGTGGGTCCCGACTTCGACCAAGTTTTCCAGTCACGGACTGTGGTATCATTGAAAGCTGAGTAATTAAAATGCAGGTGATCGTCGTTTGGCGGTCACCTGCATTTTTAAATTTTTTCGGCTTGATGGTATTTTAGGATATCGCTGTCTGTAATGACGGCGTTTTGCCCGTCACGAGCTTGAGCAACTTGCCAAGGTGAATCTGGATTGTGGGTCGGGTTAGGACCATCCCAGTCGAATTCCGCATGGTATTTCTGAACACCACTATCGACTTCTTCAAGAATATTAGAAGCTGCGGTCCCGGCCATGATTTTCTTCTCTAATTCATGCGATTCCTTTAGCTTCGATTGATAATGTTTATATATCCGATAGACATCGCTGTCAACTGGCCCTTTGTCATAAGCCAAAAAGTGAGCTTGGAACAGGGGCTTTTGATAATCAATTAAGAAGTCAGCATAAATATAATACAATGTTTTTTGCAACGGAAACGCCAGTAAGTTATATTTTCTTTCCATGTATGAAGCAACATCTTCAGATTTCACTTGTCCTAGTTGTTTAACTACTGAAAAGAATTCATCTAAATCTGTATATTCAATTACATCCCTGAAATACCCGTCCAATGTCTGAACCGAGGCGAATTCTTTGCGTTCTGTCTTCAATACATGAATCCCATAAGCTGATGGAAAGACTGGACTAACATCCCTAATTAGTTTTTGCTGTTTCAAAATCTTTTCGGGATCCAAACTAGCAAAGTGATAGGCAAACTCTCTCCCATCAAACTTAGCTAACGCGATTAAATGGATAAACATATCGGCTACCTTCTTTCTTTATTCAGATTTCTCCTTTTCGTGACGCTCGTGTTCTTTATAATTATTCTCACTATCTTCCAAATCCCAAATCTGAAATTCCCACGGAAAATGCCTATTTGTATCCTGGAAGTAGCAATGAAGGGCGCGATATTTTTTATCATCCCTGTGATAAAATCGAGAAATAATACCTTGCTGTTGTAATGTCCCTAATAACTCATTGATTTCCGTTTCTTGAGAATTTACATTGCTCAAGATAATTCGCGTACCCATAAAATCATTCAATATTTTAGAAACATACCGGTCTTTTTTCAAGTTATGTTCCATTTTCCTATACAAAGAGTCCATTTGCTTTATTCGATAACGAAAATTATAATCCATTCCGACAGCTAACAACTTGCCGCCAATGGTTTCATCATTTCCCAAACTATCGACATACTGTTTAACCAACATTAGCATAAACTCTTGACTATCAAGAGCATCATCAATTTTTAATTTTTTCAAATTATAATTGAAGCTACTATCCAAGTGTCGATAAAAATTCGTCGTAAAATCAAGATAAACTCCGTGTAATTCTTCTATGATCTCACTAAGTGTACTAATATTATCCACTATTTTCACCATCATACCATCATTCTAAAAAATAACCAGCCCTCAGCCTCAGTCAAACACTAGTTCTCCTATATTTTATCACAATGGCTGCTAATCACCTATAACAATCGTATTCATCCACAATTAATCACTACCATATTCAATTTCATTCCAAAATAAAACCATGCAATTAGACATCTAAGTCTACTATTGCATGATCTGCACACACTCTATTCAGCCTTACGAGTTACTAAATCAGCAATAAAAGGAATAGTCATCTGTCCATCCCCCAATAACTTCATCCCCCACCACCATTAACAATGATTACAAAACAAATACAAAAACCATACGCTATCTAAATATCCCCCTGCTACTCTAATTGATGCAACAGTTACTATATCACCATCAGGAGGAGTCATACTATGCAACGATCCACACTTGTTAGGTCACTGAGCATCGCAGGCGTCATCCTTTCCTTACTGAGCGTCGGGGGGCCCAGCGCAGCAGCCGC
Organism: Levilactobacillus brevis; assembly: GCA_003666485.1. GTDB lineage: Bacteria > Bacillota > Bacilli > Lactobacillales > Lactobacillaceae > Levilactobacillus > Levilactobacillus yiduensis. The sequence continues at coordinate 884,811 of CP032931.1, read as the reverse complement.
AACAACATCACCAACACCCGTTCCCACTTTCAGAGCAGATGATTCACACAAATACGACGACCAAATCGCCAAATATGGTGATGTTAAGGACAAACTAATCAAACTGGTCGGTGCCCGAAACACACGTGACTTGGGTGGCTATCGAACCGCCGATGGCAAGTGGGAAATCCGGCCAAATCGGCTGATCAGATCAGACAATCTAAACGGGTTAACCAATACAGACAAGACTACCCTGGCGAGTGATCACCACGTCACGTCCATCGTTGACTTCCGCACGGATAGCCAAGTTGATTACCTACCTGATCAACACATTCTGGGAGCCACCAACATTGTTCTGTCAATCCTTGGAGAAAAGGCTCTCACGGATGGCCAGTCCTTAGATTCTGCCTTTGATGAAGATGGTGGCTTCTACGTCCACCAACTTGAATTCTCAAAGACCGCCATTGATGGCTACCGGCGATTTCTCAATCTCTTACTCCTAAATTCCCACGCAACACTTTACCATTGTTCATCGGGTAAAGACCGAACGGGTATCGCCACCGTCCTCATCATGACGATCCTGGGAATGAGCGATCAGACGATCATGAACGACTACATGCAGTCATACCAGACGGGTCGAACCGTCAAGGAATCCTGGTTAAATGAATACTTCCGCGAAATCAAGTCACGCTATAAAGATATGAACCATTACATTACGAACGTGCTTGGTTTCTCCCGTATTCAGCAGCGCCAGCTCCGAGAGATGTACCTGGTCTCCACTGACAAACAGCACACCCCTTACACCCAGGCAGACGATCACACTTTCCATGAAGCACCCGCTCCTGCCAAAGCACAAACCAAGCCACAACCAGCATCTCACCCAACGGTATCATCATCCGTAGCTCCCGCACCTCAAGCACCTCAAGCACCTCAAGCTACGCCACGTTCAGTCCCTGACACCCCCGTTCCAGCCACAATCACCACGGGGAGTGCCGACGCGGCAGTCAAACCAGCCAAGGCTAAAGGCAAAATCATTTCCAGCAAAAAGCTGCACACAAAATACATTTATCGGTTAAAGGCCAACAAGAAATGGTTCAAAGACGCCCATTTACAAAAGAAGCTCGGCCACACCGCCAAACATAAACATACGACTTGGAAGCTAACCAAGGTAGAACGCATCAAGATCAAGGGAAAGACCTACACTTACTATCAGGTTCAGGACCACGCTGGGCATAAGGCTTGGATTCTGAAGAGTTATGTCGTAAAAGCAAACTAAGTTAGAGACAAATAAGTCCCGGGTATCTACACGATATCCAGGACTTATTTTGTGGGTTAAAAGTCTAAGCTTTGATATTTGAACTTGGGATAGTGCTTCATTCCCATCTTCCTAGCAACCTTCTTACTTCTGTAGTAGTGCGCATCAACCCATGGACCGGCACCCTCAGCCACCGTCAGCACTTTATGCTTGCCAAATTTATGTAGGTTATAAAACGTTCCATCACCGGCAGACTGTTGCCATCCATACGTCCAAATCCAGCGATAGCCATGGATCTTTCCAGTCTGTGTTGCGGTCCAATACTTCATTGTTTTTTCAGCTTTATTAGCATTTTTTCCATAGTACACTTTGTGCTTCTTATACTTACGCAAATTCTTATTGCTCAACCGCAGTTTATAGAGCTTCTTCTTTCCATAACCAAAGTTCGTGTAAGTATACCACTTTCCCTTAATACTCCTAGGCAACCGGCTGTACGAGTACCCATTAGGCTTAGCAAACGCAGTCGTGCTCAGCGTTCCCACCGTTAGCAGGCATACCGCGACTAGTAAAATCAAACGAATTAGTTTCTTCATGACGACAAATCTCCCCTTAACATCATAGTCATCAGCCAAGCATCTCTCATCAGGTAATTGTGGTGATTAAATATCAGTTGACTATATTATTTTACCACTGTTACAAAGAAACTCACATCCAATATTCCGTTTTCCCTTAACCAAACCGAAAACAAACTTAACCCAACCTAAACGCCACCACCAAAAGCTTTCCACCAGCCACCAAATCATTCACCAACCAAAGCACCCCGAGCACCAACACCCCCACACCCACGCATTTCGCCATCCACTTATAGCCGCGCCGCTTCACCAGCCGCCGCTTACCACACACGCAAATCTCCAGGTCGCGACCACCGCACAAAACCCAGCCCTACCAGTAAAATCCGCCCAATCCTTTGCTATACTAACGCCAGTTAAGTCAGAACTTAACTGTACACCAAAGGAGAGAATTCTATGCAAACCAATTTGAAAAAATCACTCTACTTAGGTCTCGCGACCCTCAGCTTGGCTGGGGTTGCGGCGGCCACGACCACGACGGCTTCCGCCAAGTCCTACGCTACGGCGGGGAGCTATACCAAACTAACCACGGCGGCCACCTCACGGAACGTGGCGTCGACCGGGACCAACGCCCTGTACACCAAGCCGGGGACCGTCAAGGGTGCCAAGGTCGTGGCTTCCAAGAAGACCATGGCTAGCCTGGCCTCATCCAAGAAGTCTGCGAGCTACTTCCGCGCTTACGGCCAGAAGACGACCAACCGCGGCTCCGTTTACTACCGGGTCGTTTCCATGGATGGAAAGTACCGTGGCTACATTTACGGCGGCAGTACGGCTGGGACGTTTGCGGGCGGCATTGAATCCGCGAACACGACCACGACGGCCACGACGCCAACGACCAAGACTTACTACCTGAAGAACCCCGGGAAGACCAACACGCTGTGGGACGCACCGAAATACACCCAGTACAAGGCGGCCAAGGTCATCAACAGTACGTCCGCGCTGGCTTCTGACTCCTTTACCGTCGACTCCGCGGTCACCAAGACCAAGGAAGGCTCCCTGTACTACCACGTCACCGATAACAACAATACCAAGATCTCTGGCTGGATCTACGCGGGCGCCCTCCAGACGGGTGAAAACAGCACCATCACCAGCGCCAAGAGCATCACGGTCAATTACGTGGATAGTAGCACCGGCAAGAGCGTCAAGAGTGGCGTGCTGATCACGGCTAGCGATGCCAAATCAGGCGACGCGCTGTCCAGCACCGACGTCTCTACCGTCAACAGTGACATCGCCTCCTCGACTTATTTGCCAGCCGGCTATAGCTTGGCCAACTCATCTAACTCCTACGTCACGACCAGCACGACCTGGGGAACTAGCGTGACCGTGCCGGTTACTGCCAACGCGGATGCCGGCATCACCATCGCCTCCTCATACGCGCTGAACGCAACGACCGGGAAGAACGATACCTTGTCGACGGATGGTGCCCTGGCTTCTGACGGCAGTACGACGGTCACCAAGGCCCAAGCTAACTTCACGGCGGACTACCAAGGCGTAAGCGGCACGGTCGCCACCCAAAGCAGCTTGAGCGATGCCTTGACTGCGGCTAAATTGAACACGATCTACGTCCCAGTCACCGAATCAGACGGCACGACGCAATCCACCAATTCCGCCGGTGACGCCCTCTACACCAAGTACACCTTGAGCACGTCTTCCTTGCCAACCAGCCTCACGTTCGGCAGCACCAGCTTGTCGTTGACCTACAACGCAGCCGGCAGCTACGCCTTAACGTCTGGGAGTAGCACCATGACTGCCCAATAATCAGCAGCACCGTTTCAAATTTCCTAACTACCACAAGGGACTGTAGCCCTTTCTTCCAAATGTAAATGAAAGACAGGTAACCCATCAACGGCTACCTGTCTTTCATTTACATTCAATTGTGTCAAATAGCCTACGGTTTAGGCTAAGCGCTTAATGCTTGCTAAATATTCATCAAATAGCTTTGGGTCCTCATGGAGTTGGTACAACGCATATTTTTTAGTCATACCCTTGCCGAATGGCCGAACTTCTTCATCCCAAAGGACACTCTTACTTTTCTTGATCCCTTGTTCTAACAGTAGGTGCTGGCGTGAAGTTAACACAACCTGTCGGACAAACTGGCCTGCACTAAAGTTATACTTATTTACGACTAGCGGCCGAGGAATCAAAATAATTGGTCGCCCTTTTCCATCTGCTGGCAAGTCAACAGTGATTGCCTTCCACTCTGTTGACTTAAGATCAAAGTAATGAATCGTTTCTTGCGCGATTAATGGAATACCGTGCTTACGGCAGATGTGGTGTGTAAAGCCAACGAGTTGTAGACTAATAACGTTCGTTAGTAAGTCCGACAATCGATCTCGGTCAAAATTCTTGGTAACCAATGGAATCACTGGTGGCCGATGCTTGGCAATGTCCATGTTAATTCCCGACTTAATCAGGTTTTCAAAGACCCCGTCTAAAATTTCTTCTGATGGGCCCCGACCAGAAGAAGGCTTCTCGCCATACCCAATCCGCGTCTCGTTCATCTCGCAAGGAATCCCCAGCAAAGCGTGTGCCGCCTGCTTATTACCGGCCGAGTAGCAATCCACCACGGCACCAATATACCCCTGGACCAACAAATCAGCATCCTGTGAACCAAATCCTTCTTGCTTACACTTACCAAGCAAGTCCGTGTTCAAAAACCTCCGCTCATCATGATCCAGCCGTGGATCATAGTAACTGTCATCGCTGACACCAAAAAAATCATTAAATCTTTCGACCATAAAAAGGCCTCCATAAATTTTATTTAAAGAGAGCCCCTGGGATTGTCAAAACTCAATACTCCATCTTGCGTACCACAAAAAGGAGTGTTATGATAATTGCGATACATAGTTCCGTCAAGAATAGTATCGATTTTGACTCCTGTGATAGCGCCAACTATCTCGGGGGTTTTCTTTATGCTTTTTATTTTAGCACTGTCACTTAACCTAGTCAACGTAAAATACATTTACTATCGTCTCTAACGCGTTTCATATATTATATGTTATATGTTATATGAATTCGTTTAAATGCTCTTAGAAGCTAAAAATATCACTTGTAAGCCAATATTCAGGACGGTGATTTGCCAATACGGCACTAATATACATTAATATCCAATAATATACCAGATTGAGAATTACAATACGCACACAAAATTAAAATTGTTTAATCAACCGACGTACCTAAAATAAGCTCCGCAATGGCAAAAAAATTCTGTCATTGCGGAGCTTTAAAGTTAACTAATTCTCAAAGCACAAATAATGGATCAATCTCACTCTAATTAAATTGCCCGGCTCAATCATTAATTTTCTATGTTCCCTGTGTCACGCCCAACTCAAGTCCAGCAACTATCTTACATACTCTTCTTTACTATAGTCACAAAAGCGGCCCCAACACACAAAATAGAATTGATCGGGTATTCTTACTAAGCTGATGAATATTTCAGGTTACGCTTTCTTAAAATAACTCCAGACCAGACAATGTGCTTTTTAATACACCAGGATATCTTTCTGCAAAATCACTTAATCTTTTCAGCTAAAACCTAATCATCCAATTTTAACACCGCAACAGCCGGCTGTTCATGCTGTAACAAATGCAGCATGGCCTTCGTCAAATCAACCTGTTTTACAGACTTGTTAACATGCAGCATGTAATTAGCCCCCTGTTGCCTACCAGCGTAACCGCCCACACGCGATAAACTTGTCCGGCTATCGCGACGAATCACAACATTGTAAACTTCCATTTTCGCAGTTTGTTGTAAGTTTACTTGGTCCGTTACGACCACTTCGAGGATATGCCGCAACCATTTCAGACCGCCATTAAACTGACGCCCGGCATGCATATTCCCCATCGTCTTCGTTTCTTTCACTTCAATCTGAAAGATAGCCTGATCGATGATGGTGCAGTCGTTGTCCATACCGTGGCCTCGCTTGCCACCAATCAGATAATTCGCTTTTTCTTTAAAATCCTCAATGCGGAAGGCTACACCATGTGCCCCCCTCACCTTAAACAACAGATCAAATGCATACTTTTCTTCTTGAATATGCTGCGTTACGCGCTGACCCAAATCTCCTGCCACGTAAACATCGGCCGTAATATACTTCTCGAAGGCCGCAAAGTACGCATCATTCATCAGTTGCGCCTCCATCATCTTCCAACTGGTCCATCAACTCGTAATACCGCCGATTAATCCGATCCGTCGTTTGATCAAAGTTGCCAAACACTTCTTCTTGAGAAATATCCCCCAGATTCTTTACGCCAGCCGACGTAAACTCATATACCGAGACATGCTCAGCCTGGCCATGATGTTGTGGATCACTAACCTTTGACTGAAGAATCTGGTTAACAAGTTCTTTTACGATATAATCACTGTGCGTGGAAATTACCACCGGTGTCGCTCTTATGGCCATGTCGAACAACAAGTCCGCGATCAACTTTTGACGTTGCGGGTGCAAGTTCATTTCCGGTTCATCCAGCAGCAAATAACCCTTTAGGCCGCTGTCCCTTAAGAATAAATCCAACCCAAACAACGACTTTAAGGAAGAAGAAACCAAATTAAATTGAATTTTTTCCTGCTGCTCATCGCTCAACTGATATTGAATCTGGTCGAGATCCTTATCGTATGAAAAATCCCCAGGAACCAACGTGCCTAAGATCTTTTGGTCTACCAGATTAACTGATTTACCATATTTACCTGACAAAGAGCCCAGTGATCCATTTAAAAACCTGATATAAGACTCAATCGGATAAGGATAACGTTCCAAAGGTGCCTGCTCACTTGCTGGGTTGGCTAGATTTTCATTAATTAGTTGCGTATTAATTCGTGTGCGGAAGACATTGATTCCGATTCTCTCTGCTGGTAAATAAGTGCTTTTTCCCATATTGTTGAACCAAAAATTAGCAATGGCAAGATCAATTTGTCTAGCGACAACATCCAGTGTTGTACCAATCACCGCTGAACTGCCATCTAACGTTTCTTCATGGTTCTGTAACGCAATCACGTGCTTTTCAAGATTCAGTTCAGCTTGAAACTGGTAATATCCGCCAACCCCCTGTGCCACTTTATTACGGTCCATGTAGCTCCAAATTGTTCCTTTAATATTTGACACTCTTGTTAAATCTTGTTGATCGACTTCAATCTTAGTCGTGCCAACTTGGTATAAATTCTCGTCCTTAAAAAAAGATTGAAAATACTCACCAGTATTATTTAGCGCATTAAACGCTGTAACAATTTTATCCACTAACCGTTGATGGTACTCTGATGTTGAAATAGTAGCTTCATCATTTTTAATCAAACTTTTCAAATCATCCAAGGTAAATAGCCCTGGCTGAAAGCTAGTTTCAAGCCAATTACGAAAAGCAAATACTGCATAGGCCGCTAACGTCTTCCCCATACCATTATTTCCAATGAAGACAGTTAGCCTATTTAGCGTAATATTGGCATCTTTGATTGGCCCTAAGTTCTGAATTCTCATGTGACTCGCTCCTCACTCGATCATGATTGGCCGCTCCTCACAAAGCGGTTGGATTATTGCTTAAGTATACCATGAATCCGTATCCCATCAGCCTAGAGGCAACGTCAAAGCGCCACGCAATTGCTTGCCACTTTGGATTCATGGGTGGCTACTAATTAATCACTGCCCAACAACGCATCCACCAAACCATCATAAGCCCGCAACTGCACATCCAACATCGACGCCGCCGAGGCAAGCGGTAACTCACCACGTGACTCACAACCAATCACTGCTTTAGCGAACCGCCGATCAATCAGTGAGGGGGCCACCTCATAGCAGCGACGACTCGGACCAGCCGCTTCACTTGCCAATTTCCGCCGTTGTTCAGCTCGTGCCCAGTCAACTAGGGCTTGATCACAAGCACCCAGCGACCGCAGCCGCATTGCCGCCGCAACTAGACTAACCGGGTACTTTTGCACCAAGAACTTCAAGTTATCTGCTACAGTACGGTCACTGGTCAACGCCAACTGCATTTCTGGCTCCGGCAGCAGCACATTCAGCGTGACCTGATTGAGCCACCGCTCACTCGCCACGTCATCTGCCAGTGAGACATTCAGGATTTCATTACGGCCAAGCAAAATATGTACGAACTCATGGATCAGCGAAAATACCTTGGCCGGCCCATTATCGGCGTCATTGATGAAAATCAACGGACTAACCGCATCACTGAGTGCAATCGCTCGGAACTCATTGATAGCCAGTGGCCGCTGGCTATCAGTGCCAACAACGCCATTTTGCATCACCAAAATCCCTAGCTGACTAATGTTCGCTCGCAGAACGGCCAACAGACTATCGGCGCGCCTATCAAACGTACCTGATAAGTCCAATAAATCCGAAACCTGCTTGGCGGCGGTAACTGGGCTCATCTCTTCGCTAATCACGCGCCAAAATCGAAATGGTGGTTGATCCCCCTGTGCCAGTAGATAATCCTTCATCCACGCCTGCCGTGTTTCCAATGCGTAGATAGTCTCAATCAATCGACGGCTGGGCTGCACTGTGGGGTCATTGACCGTCCTTAGTGTCAAGAACGCAGACGTTTCTTCCGGGACCTGGTCCTTAAAAAAGTAATCGAAGGGCACCCGTGTCTCCCGGCTGAAGCGTTGCAGTTGTTCAAAGGTTGGCAGGTCACTTTCAGTCCGCGGATCTAACCAAGCATCTAGCCGATACGCTCTTCGCAACTCATCTTCTGACCGCTCACCGTGCGTGATTGCCCATTGGAGCACTTGGCCACTGACTGGAACTCTTAAAGTTGCCACTACTTCCCACCGCCTCTCATACAACCGGTACTGGCCACAAGCGAAGTCAGGTTTGCTTATCTCCAGTCTACTCTTCAGTTCATCTCGGTTATGCTGGTCCCAGCATAACACGCCAATTCCCAATCCCCTAGAACTATCGTTTTAACCCCGAACCCAAGTACGCCCTCAACCACTTTGACCGCTAGTTCGTTCATCGCCAATATGCTTGCGGCACAGCATAGCTATCCCATGCAAAAAGGCCGCCACCCTGGCGACCTTGCAATCCTTGTTTCACAGTCTTTGCGTACTTACTGTTAGCAGAACCGCCTGCCACCTTGTAGATCTTGACGCCGGAGACGTGGCGGTGGTTGTCGCTATGGGAGTGAGTGGGCCCAGCCGTTGGTATTAGTTAAATACCTTCCCAAGTTGAGGCGCTCTTGTTAGCAGCACAGTCTTAGTAAGCACAAAACTATCTCTTATTGGCTATGACAACAGTTATCGTACGAAGAGGACAGCACCATAACTCTCCCGCTAGTGCATTGATTCAAGCCTCCTAACCCTCTAGCTTATTCCAAATACAATTGAAAAATCCGCCATGTACCAAAGGAAATATAACCAGGGGCTTTTCCCATGGCGTTCGCGGATTTTCATCCCCACTTCTAAACACTATCACCAACATAAAAATTCTGAAGAAACTTCAGATACTCAAAATTCAAACCAAGTATTTTTTTCTGAACTTCTACAGAATCTAAAAACTTTTTATTCTGCAGAAAGTAAGCTGTATCGACAAGTCCTTCTCGCACAGAGTAATACGGTGACTCCATATGCGTTCGTTTAATAAAGTCCTCAACTGGAAAATAGCCTCTATTCTGCGAAACAGCTTGATAATTCTTCTCAAATTGCAAAAGAACCATGACAAAAGTCCCTGGATCAAATAATATAATCTCCGGCCGGTCAATCAAAGATTTTTTCGTTGCAGTAGATAAATTTGCCTGCCATTCCTTACCAAATACTAGCCCTTTAATAACTTTATTTGCATCATCATTCTTGATACTGAAGTATTTGTTTACCAGACTACCATACTTCGCTAGATCAATTCCCTTCTCCGCATACAATTTGCTGACATCATTCCAAAATAGCCTGATTTGTTTCCCATCATCATTCACTAGACTTCTAATTTTATCTTGAATGTATTGCGGGCTAACAAATTTTTGACCAAAGGAATCACTCTGATCCAAATTGTATGTAGTAGCATTTTTATACTTATTCACACTGTAAAGTTCAATTTTATTACTATTTAAGTTGAGTCCTAGCTGCCATAATTCCGAACTAATTTGATTTTCAAGTTCATGTACCTGTTTGTTCGTGAATCCCTTAGGTAAACTGATATACATATCATCAACATATCTGACAACTCTAAGATTCATTTTTTTAGCAATTTTATTTAATTGAGCAGTAAACGGCATCAAGTATATCTGGGACAGGAGCGACGAAGCAAGAGAACCTTCAACTTGTGGTAAGGATGTATATTTAGACTCCAAAAAGATTCGTTTTAAACTATATATTTCTCCTCTAAAATCATACCTTCCCATGATATTCAGCTTGTACAGTGTGTCCAACAATCTATCCAAATTGATATTTACAAAAAAATCTTGGATATCAATCTTTAAGACCCTATTACCTTGAAACTTTGCTCGGTAATATTGAAAATTTTTATAACTCTCTTTATATCCCGCTCTATCAGTCGAAATTTTGAAATTTTTTCTAAAAGAAAGCTTTCCTGCATAAAACACTTTGACACGTCCCCGCGAAAATGAAAACACATCACCTTCGTTACTAAATACATGATAATTTTTCCACAATTTATAACAAATCGAGATAACTTGATATAAATAGTACAGATACATATCAGGATGCATTAACACCCCTTTACGCGGTGTGAAATAATCATGCTTATACATAAAATCTCTAATATTCATGCACCAATCTAACTGTGTGCTATTAAAAGTGGTCGTGTACTTTCTAAAGCTTTCTTTATTCTTACGTGGTCTCTTATTATGGAAATGTCTTTTTAAAACCATCATCTGAGCCTTAAACGGTTGTGAACTAGCCTGTCGCTTCATATATCTAACAGATAAATTCAAAAGTTTTTCCATTTCACTTGTCTTCAAAGACGCTCACCAGCTTAATATTAATCTACAGTACATACTGACAAGCAAAGAGAACTGGTGCCGCAATTACAATGATGAAATTTGCATAAATAAACATATTTTCAATACTGTAATCTGAAACCTTTTTCTTCGCCGTTGTTCGTAAATCATCAATTTCGCCATGATTTTCGTACCCCGTCAGGTTCTCTTGATACTCTCTAGTAATACCATTATATTCTGAGCTTAATTGTTCCGCGCTTTTACTAGAATGATACAATTGCTTCAGCCGTAAACGTAGATTTTCAATTTGAAGTTCCTCGTAGTGAAACTTCAACGCTCTTGCTTCGTAATTCAATGTTGCTAAAAAATATTGTAATAGGATCACATACAGTGAAAAGAAGCCAGAAATAACAGCATCAATCCCATTAAGAATTGGATACTTCAATGAAATAACCATAAATAGCACCGCTTCAACGTTGAAGATGAAAGTGACCATGTTCCATTTACTTGAGTATCCCTTTAGTCTTTCTGAAGCGCTAATACGATTACTTCTTGTTCTCTTCCACCCATCAGCCTTCTTCTTGATTGCCGCCTTAATTGATTCTACATCTGTTGTATTTTCATTATTTTTCAACAAACATTCGCCTCTTCAACTTCATCGATGAATGAAAAAGGGATTTTTAAAACAGATATCCCTTGAGTACACATCTACTAGATTATTACCCATGTCACACTTAACTTTAGCACAGTTAGTTTTGCTTATCAATATATTATATATGAAAAATAATTTAACTATTACTTTTTCATATAACATATATTATATATTATATATTATATGAAAAGGGATTAGACCAACCATAGCCATCTGCTTTATGCCCATATTTATCGCAACCTCTTTGACAACTTATGAACTACTAATAACTGACTTAAAAACCTGGCACTGATTCAGGAAGGACTTGCAAAAATTCACGGATACTTGCTATCATCCATCCGTGCCAGATTAAGTGGCACTACAATAACGGAAAGAAGTTGATATTATGTTTAAGAAATATCTCTGGCATTCAAAGTCGCGGTCAAAATCAGGGTCATCACACCAATGGCCAAAAATTTCACGCTTACTGACCATAATCATACTTGCAACGGTAGTCGAGAGCCTATGGACGATTAAACCAAATACACCGCTCACCTTGCTCATTATCGTTAAAGCCCTCGGGCCATTGATCATCCATGTCGGTTACAAAATCTACAGGCACTATCCTACAAATATCACTGGCCCAGGCTCTGCGCATTTTCTTGGCAGCCTACTATGTATCCTGTTTTTAACTGGCGTTCTGAGTCTAACCGGTGCGGTTGCCCTCATTGGACATTCCGCTTTACTAGCAACAGTCTTATTCAAGCTGAGCGTCATCGCTCTCGTGACAATGTATGCAACACCGTTCACGCTTCTGATCCGCGACATCACAGCCGGTACCAAATAACTGACCGTAGTGAACCATAGATTAAAAAAGAGAAGGTCCGTCCTCGTTTTGAGGTCGGGCCTTCTCTTCCATGCACCAAGCAATCATGATAGTTCCATCACTACCACCGAGGGCTAAACTAAATTACAATGATGAACAGGCTACCAGGTCTTCATCCTCTACGAAATTCGGCAACCACAGCATGTCTTCTAAAAAGCTCGCAATGACTCACGCAGATCAATGTGACTGTGCTTCCTGATTACCGCCGCACCGATTCTGGATAGATTAGTACTGCGTAGCCAGCTTTTCTACCAACGGATCAAGACCGTCACGGTACCGCCCAATCACATCGTTCCTAAGCGTTACTGCCCTCATCTAAAAGGTACGCCTATTCAGAATCAATCTTTCTTTGACCTAATAACTTCTTATGAAGATATCCAAAGTATCCTACTATCGAAACTAAAGTCAACAGACTAATTACAATACCAATATTCAATAACGGTGGCCAATAAGAAAAACTAACCTCGTTCTTTCCTTTCGACAACTTAACAGCCATAAACATATTAACTGTCTTATAAATCTCAGCAGTTTTTCCATTAACCTTCGCATGCCAACCTTCTGAATAAGGAATAGACGTATTCAAAACCTGATTAGAATTCTCAGATGTGACATTTCCCCTCAAGTAGCGGTTGCTATAGTCCTCCAGTTTCCAAGGATGCTGTTGCAACCGACCAACTGAGTTTTCAAAAGCATTGTTATCGAACTTATATAACGTAAAGTTTTGTAACCAAAGCTTGGGCTTAGCTAAACGTATTGTCAGCTTTTGGACCTTACCCTTACTATTATTAGCAATACTGATCATAATATTATGCCGATAAGGACCAACTTGTGCTACCGGCTTACCATTTAAAGTAAACGATCCTGTTTTTTCGTTTATTAGCGATCCAACAGTTAGATAATATGCATCATTAGTAGTAGGCGTAAAGTATAGCGTAATCGACCCAGGCTTCTGAGCATCTTTCTTATAGAACGTTGCGTCCGTGACCTTATATAAGGGCTTCACATTATCAAATGTGATTCTATTAAAGTTCTGTGGTACATACAGGTTCTTATCCAAAGGATTCCCAGTAAGTGCACTCAACCAATTTGCTTGAAATTTGGCTGGATCCCGAGTCTTGTCTTTAAGCCCTATCACTTGATCACTGGCGGCAAATCCCACTGGTAATGCATACGGATTCTTATAGATCCTAGCTTTTGAAGTTTGACCCACCTGCTTATATTCACTAACGTCTGCCTTGTTTGATGCAGCGCGTAATGGATTGTATATGCTGACGACACCAGCGTTAGTTACTTTTTCTTGCAAGTAATACTTCATATTCAATAATGAATCAGTCAATAAAGTCCCATTAGTATATACAACGAACCCTGCTCCATCTGGACTACCCAAGTGCCCATAAAAATCAGTCATTTCTTTCGGTATAACAGACGAGAAAACGTCCCCACCCTTAAACCCAGTTTGAAAGGCATCTCCTCTAGTACGAACGAAAGTCTTTCCGATACGATAGAAACCCGAATCTTGTTTCTGAACTTTATTTACCAGTCCTTGTAGCGTCTTTGTGTAATAACTGTATTGACTTTGCGGGGTATACACCAAGCTGTTTAATGAAATGTAAGCATTCATCGTCACTTCAGCAACTCCGACTGAAAAGAAAACTAAAAGGTATATCAATTTCTTTTTAATTGGTAAGATAGCTAAAATCAGTGCAATTAATAGAAAAATAGTTCCAAGTAAAATCTGATATTTTTTCAGAAAGGAAAACTCTGACAAATTGAGTGCAACATAAACAACGCCCATCATTAGTAATATCATCACAACACTCAGAGATGTCTTGTTCGCTTTAAATTTAGCCGTTAATTCTTGTGCGGCTAACCAGACAAGCCAAAAGCAAACTACGAAAGAAAATCTATAGGTATACCATACTGGAAATTGCCCTGCATGCCACAAAACATCTAAGGGGCGGAAACACATTGAAAGTAATAAAAATACTGATACAATTGCGGCCGTAATTCGTGTCCTGCGTAATATATGCTTATCAAAAAAGTAAAACAGAAACCCGACTAACACAATAGAACCTACAAAAAGATTGGCAGTTCCTTCCGGCAATTGCGAGGTATTTAGGGATCCCATAAAAAATTTTGCAATCATTTTTGGCGGAAAAAATTCGAAGTTCCAGCGAACTGATGAGGCAGTATAATGTGCCTTACTTTGCAATAATGACCAAAAAGTTGGCAATAACACAAACGCCGATAACATTGCCGATCCTAGTGACGATAAAATAAACAACTTTGTCTGTTTAATGAAGTTATCCTTATTTTCAAAACCATTTACAGCGAGAAAGATGAACATAAGAATCATAAATAAGCAAATCATATAGGCCATATAGTAATTCACAATCAAAGAAATCGTCAACCATATGAGATACATCTTCCATTCTCCATTATTAACCAAGAAGTATAATCCCAAAAATACTAATGGCAGTAAGTAGATTGAATCCAGCCAAATTATATTTAATTGATTTGCTATAGTCCATCCCATCAGTGCATAAACAGTCGAAAAGGTAACTAAGGGTAGCCCCTTTTGTTGTGATGTCTTCAACAATAAGTATGCAAACGAAAGACCAGCAAGCCCATATTTGGCTAAAGTTATAAAAAATATACCAGTAGTCAGTGAAGTGCCTGTGCAAAAAAGTAAAATCCAATTTAAAGGACTCAACAAGTAGTAAGACCATGTTCCAAACATCTCACCGCCAAAACCATTCGAAAAGGAATAGAACAGGCTTGAAGGATCATGGAGAATTGTATTTCTCAAATACGCAAAAAAATCTATATATTGTTGGTTCAAATCTACTGTCAAAAGACTGTTTGAACCGAAAGGAATCATTTTCATAGAAATAAATATACTACCCATGATAATTATCGGAACAAAAAAGGCCGAAATTAGTGTCAATGGGAACCGACCTTTGACTGATTTTTTCATTATTTCACCTCTTATAAAAACTCAAATAAAAAAGAGCGACCCAGAAGAGTCGCTCTTTTTAAAATGCTAAACAATACTATTTACCGGAGTCAACATTGGTAGCAGCGGTTTGACCACCATCAGTATCAGTACCAGTAGTAGTGGATGCTGATGATGAACCGAAGATTGCACCTGTATCAGCTGATGAAGAAGTAGATGCATCGGCTGGTGAAGTACTACCAGTGATAACATTTGCCGTGTAGAGTAAGGTAGCAGAACTCTTAACACCGTAAGTACCATCTTGAGCATCGTTCAAAGTGTACTTAACGTAAGTCTTAACGGGAGTGTCAGAACCTTCAGGAGTAGTTTCGTAAGTTGGTGTGTATAACGTTTCCAAACCATTAGCCTTAGCAAATGCTAATAACGTTGCCTTGGTAAAGTTGGCACCATCAACACCCTTGAACCCAGCACTCAATGAAGGAAGTACAACAGTGGCATCAGTAGCAGTACCAGTAGTGTATTGAGTCAGAGTCTTGGAGTCGTTAGAGGTAGCAGTACTGTTAGCCGTCTTGAAGAACAATGGAGTAGTAACTTCAGCATTCTTAGTGACAGTCAAGTTAACAGTAGCACCAGTCTTAGCAGCTAACAAAGCAGCTTGGTTAGCGTTTGATAATGGGTTAACATCCAATGTGTACCCAGTACCAGCTAATGCCTTAGAAGCAACTGTAGAATCAGTACCAAATGCTAATTTAGCCGCTGAACCAACAGCAGTACCAGTAGTCTTGGCAGTGGTGCCAATAGTGGTGTCATCAGGAGCTAGGTTTTGAAGAATAGTAGACGTAACAGTCTTACCATCAGCACCTACGAAGTTAACCTTTACATCGGTAACTTCATCAAAAGCATTTGATGAGTCAGTAGTAACAGCCTTGCTATAAATCCAACCACTTACAGATGGGTGAGTAGCATCTTGTACGTAGTAGTACAATGAGCCTTCACGAGTCTTAGTAGCAGCCTTGGTAACAGTCAAAGTATCCTTAGTGAATGGCTTAGTGTTAACGACATTCTTGGAAGCCTTGTATTGAGTGTACTTAGGAGCAGTCCAAGTAACATTCTTAGTACCTGGGTTTGCAAAGTAAACAGTCTTACCAACCATTGAGTCAGTAGCAGTCTTGTCAACAGTAGTGTCAGCCTTCTTAACGCCAGCAGCGAAAGTGCCTTCAGTCTTACCACCGTAAACGTAACCACGGTACTTACCGTCCATCGTTACAACACGGTAGTAAACAGAACCACGGTTAGTAACCTTTTGGCCGTAAGCACGGAAGTAGTTAGCTGACTTCTTTGAAGTAGCTAATTCGCCCATAACCTTCTTGGAAGCGACAATCTTAGCACCCTTAACAGTACCTGGCTTAGTATATAAAGCGTTAGTACCAGTTGCTTCGACGTTACGTTCAGTAGGATCAGCCTTTAAAACGGTGTAAGCACCGGCCTTAGCATATGACTTAGCTGAAGCAGTAGTTGATACTGCGGCAACTGAGGCAAAGCTTAAAGCAGCTAAACCCAAGTAAAGAGATTTCTTTAAACTTGATTGCATAGTATTTCTTCCTCCAAACATAAAATATGTAATTTATCAAGCAAGAATAGTATAACCGAAGTTAGCGCTTTTGTTAAGAATTTTATTCTTAAAGTTCGCTAGCTCGTTTAGCTATCCCCTAACTACGACTATTAGTATAGCCCGTTAGTTGTGGAGAAACAAGGATTATGCTCTTTTTGTCGTTGGAATGAAACAATAAACGGCCTTCTGTAATGTTTTTGTCACATGAACAATTTTACTGTAAACAGCTCAACTACAAGCTTATGGGCAACTTAATGGGATTTTTAAGTGTTTAGAAGTGGTAAAGATTAATGCGACGTTAAGCTTGGACCCTTGATTTTTTGCGGCGTTCGTTGGGTCAAGACACAATTCTTGCATTCTCGTTGCCACGGGTCCATACTCTAGTCATTAAATGAAAGGGGGTGATGCTTTTTGGCAACAGGAAATTGTTACCTTAAAGTGATCGCTTCCGCGGAGAACGGAAACGACTAACTTCTTTAAGGTAAAGGCCGACGAAATTTTATTCGTCGGCCTTTTTGCTTACCCATTTTCATTTCCAATAATGCGACCAGGCATTCAAGGTGTCCATGTAAGTGCGGACGTGACTGACGAAGGTGGCCGTTTGGTCCGCCATGAACGCGGCGAAGGTGGCCGGCGTGTGGGTGCGCAGATCATACTGCCACGCCGTCAGCATCATGAAGACGCTGGACTGGCAGTACCAGTACAGAAAGTTATCGTAGTCCGGGAACGGCTTCGTCGCTGACTTCAACCAGTCCAGGTACTCTTCCATGCGGTGGGTGACCTCCTTCAGAGGCAGTGCATCAGCATCCCCCACCATGAAGTCCGTCTCCTCGGCGTCCGCCCAGGTCCGGTTCGTCGTCTGCAGGTTCAACCAGTAATCCCAGATGGTCAGGTCCTTCAGCCGCCACTGAATCGCCCGCGGCTCGCGGGGACTGATGATCTCCCCCGTTTGCCACAAGTGATTGAGGTCCCACTCGTTGAACAGACTATCCGCGCCGTTGGGTGGCCACGACTTGCCACTGATCCATTGGTCGGCCGGGACGCCCATGTAGTGCATGCGGCTAAAGTAGTTATCGAAGTATCTGAGGGTCTTGTGATCGGTCGGGTATTCCTCCAAGCGGTACTCGAAGTACAGCCGGTAGATGAAGTGTGAATGCCGGTAGTTCCAGTTGCCGAACTCCCGAGGCTGGCCAATCTCAAAGTTTTTCGGCATCGTACTCGCCTCCTTTGTGGCTAACCTAGCACGTTAGGCGGCGGGTGGCGGATTGGCGACTTGTGGCGGGATGGTTTGTTGGGTGAGTGGGCGTTGGTGTTTTTCTTTTCCTATTTATGGGGGGATTTAATTGGTGGGTGATGGGTTTCGCTTGGGTGGCGACTGTCGGCTGCGGGCCCATCACGAAACGACTTGCCAGCCACCTTTCTATTATCCCTGAATGAAACATGGTAAGCTAAGGCGCAAAGGAGTCCTGCAAATGACCACACAACATCCGCAGCACCTGAGCATCCCCGTCGACGGTGCCTTAAAAACAGAAGCACAAGCCGTCTATCAGCGATTAGGTCTCGATTTACCTACCGCTGTTACCTTATTTCTCAAGCAAAGCGTCGCCGATCAGGGATTGCCCTTCACCCCTGACGCCTACTCACCAGCAGTAGCCCGTGAGCTCGTTCATTCAGACCACCTCAAGATCTACAATAGTTTGGCTGAGCTGTGGCACGACTTGGATCAGCAGTGAGTTTAGAACTATGTAAGACGCCGCCAGCTAGCGACGCCTTTTTACGTTACCTTTTATTCACACCACCGGCTTCACCTCATGCACGGCAGCCTTCACCTGGTCACCCAAGCGGTGGATGCCGGCGTCGATGGCCGTGGGTGTCAGGCCGCTGAAGCACAAGCGCAGGCCGTTGTGGACATCACGGTTCGGGTAGAAGTTGGTGCTGGGTACGTAACTGACGTGGGCGTTAGGCGTGACCTGGTCGCGCAGGAGCTCGCCGGTGTCGATATCTACCGGTAAGGTGACCCAGTCGAAGAAGCCCCCGGCTGGCGTGGTGAATTGGGACTCGTCCGGGAAGTATTTGCCCAGCGCCGCCACCATGGCCGCACACTGCACACGGTAGTGGTCCTTGAGGATGTTGACGTGGGCGTCCAGGTCATTGGCCGTCAGGTAGGCGTCAATCGCCGCGTGGGTCACGCCGGTCGCCTCCAGGTCGCTGGCCAGCCGCACCTTCATGATGGCGTCTAGCAACTCCCCGTCGGCCACCAGCCACCCGGTCCGTAAGGCGGGCATCAGAATTTTCGACAAGCTGGACACGAAGATGACGCGGCCCTCGGTGTCAAAGCTCTTGATGGCTGGCAACGGCGTTTGGTCATAGCCCAGGTCACGGTACGGGGAGTCCTCGAGGATGATGAAATTATAGCGATTGGCGAGGGCCACCAGCTGTTCGCGCTTGGCCACGCTCATGGTGATACCCGTGGGATTGTGGAAGTCCGGCACCGTGTACAACAGTTTGATGCCTGGATGGCGTTTTAAGGTGGTCTCCAGCTGATCGAGGTCGATGCCATCCGATTGTAGGCCCACGCTGTAATACGTCGGCTGGTAGAGGTCTAAGGCCGCCAGCGCGCCCACGTAGGTCGGCACCTCGACCGCCACCTCGTCGCCCACGTTCAGTAGCGCCTTGGCCACCAGCTCAATGGCCTGTTGCCCACCAACCGTCAAGACCACGTGATCGGCGTCCGTCGTGACCTGGCCCCATTTACCGATCCGCGCCGCCAGCTTGGCCCGCAACGCCGGATTGCCCTGCGGATTCTGGTACTGAAACAGGTGCGCGCCCTGCTTGGCGATGGCCGTATTGAAGGCCCGCTGGACCGCCGCCACCGGAAACAAGCTCTCATTGGGACTGCCGGCCGCAAACGAAATGGCGCTGGGGTCCGGGTCATTTGCGAACAGACCACTCAACGCTGACGGCACATCTGGATTCGCACGAGTTGCCAACAAATCTTTCAACATGGAAATCACACACCTTTCTGACAGCGCGGGGCTGTCGGCTAATCAACGATGGCTTTGTTAGAGTGGGACGAAAGGCGGTTAGCTAGCGAACATTAAGGCTGATAAGCGAATAATCCCGGGTTTGGCTTATTTCCTTATCAGTTTTAAGCGGAACCAGCTGCCTTTTGGCCCAAGTTTCGGCCCTATAGGCTTGGTGATACCACCTACCGGGGCACTTTGTCCCAAGCCCTAACCTTGCGTTCATGATAGAATATCGGTGCGTGAAAAGCTGGTTCAACTATTTGGAATTTACGTGAATGTAATTCATCTTTACCAATTTGGGTGGCGCCGGTTGGGCGAGCGGGTTACCAGATCATTTCAAATCTTTGCCAAATTCCCCGTAACCCCACTGCTAATTCACTGCCCCAACCACCCATCTCTCGTTCCCCTAGCCGCGCGCTTATGCTAAAATACGAGTAATGGAAAAACTGTTCATCTATTTTGACTTTACGTGAATCACATTCAACTTACGAACATTTTAGGGGGTGTCGTCGATGTTACCTTTTGCTTACCGCGTCTTCCAAGCTATCGTGCAAGAACAAACCTTTTACCGAGCGGCCCAAACGCTGAACGTCACGCCCTCAGCCATCAGTCACTCCGTCAACCAATTGGAAAAGGAGCTGGGCTTTCCGCTCTTCATCCGCAACCGTACCGGCGTCGAGCTGACACCAGACGGGGAAAACGTCTTACCCTTGATCCAGGGGGTCATCAACGCCGAGGACCGGCTCCAACAAGCCGCCGCCAACATCAACGGCCTCAACGCCGGATCGGTACGGCTGGGGGCCTTCTCCTCCGTGTGCATCACTTGGCTGCCGCCCATCATTCGGCAGTTCAAGCAAGACTACCCGCAAATTGACATCAACTTAGAACAGGCCGGCTTCAGTGACATCGCCGCCGCAGTCAAAACGGGCCGGTTGGACCTGGGACTATCCGCCTTACCGGTCGCTGAAAAGTTGACCGTCCTGCCGCTGGTCAAGGACGAAATCTACTGCATCACACCGAGCGATTTCATCCCCGCCAACCGGACCACCGTCACGGCCGCCGACTTGGTCGATCAAAACTTCATCCTCCAACGTGGCGACTACGACAAGGACACCAAGGCCGCACTCGACCACTACCGCATCCGGCCGAACGCGCTCCGGTTCTCCATTGATGACCAGTCGATTCTGGCCATGGTCGAGGCTGGCATGGGCATGGGCATTTTGCCCGAACTGGCCTTGGAACGGGTCAGCGGTAACGTCAACGTGTACCCGTTCGACACGCGTTTCTACCGGACAATCTGTCTGGTGGTCAACTCCGAACAGGCCAAGGCGCCCTCGACCGCCAAGATGATTGCGGCCATCACGAGCTACGTTGCCAAGGCCTATCCGGATAAGGTGTTGGAACATCCGCATGTGGGGTAGTGCTAGGTCTGTCCGCCTTACCGTTCGCTAGATATGAGTTGGAACGCGGTGGGCGCCGGGCCAAGCCAAAGTGCGGTCTTGACCCTCACCTTGAAGCCGATAACCCGCGTCTCCAAGGTGCCAGTTCCCTAACCAGCAAGCTGCTAAGGGAACTCCCACGGCTGAACTCATATCTAGCAAACTCTCGGCTACGGTGGCGATTGGCAGTGATAATCAACTTAATACCCCACCGCTGATGCGTATTAACACCACTAGTTACTACACTCCTAGAAATTGAATTAACATTTTTAATCGATCCAAGTTAAAGCCACCAACAGAGACGCGCCATTTCGACGCGTGCCTGTTGGTGGCTTTTTAATCATTTTGACCGTCATTGATTGGTTTCAAAGCTGGGACTGCTCGATATTTCCCCAGGATATAGTCCTTCCCATAACTGGCATCATTCCGGACCTTTTTTCCCGACGGCTCAACAATCGTGTCCAATGAATACAGGTCTGACACACCATCCTGATTCTTGTCCACAAACCAAATTTCATCGCGTCTGAAATTGCTTCGGTCGAGTGTATACAGTTCTTGGGTAGTGAAAATCAGTTGTGCCCCGTGCGGATTCGTACTGGTGTTGTGGAATATCAATAGGACGTACCGCAACAGTAAGGGGTGTAGCTTGGCGTCCAGCTCATCAACCAATAGCGTACCGCCCGTATCCAATACTTGTTTCAAATCTACGTACAGCATTAACATCTTGCGTGTACCACTGGATTCATCACTAATTGACGTTTGTTTCAGTTTGTCGGTTCGCGGATCACGGTGAAAGGTCACCACCTGAAACCGCTCATCTTCTACTTCCGGCAAATCGCGCTTGATAACGCCCAGCTCTTCAATTCCCACGTCAATCGCATGACTGAAATTCTCAAACGCTGCCTTTTCTTTAGGGTCCCGCAACAGCTGAATCATCCGACTAGATGCTCGGCCTGTAAAACTTCTGAGCTTAATTGATTCTGTTCGTGGATTGCCATAATCCTTGATTGCCAAGTGTTCAAACCAATCACTCACTTCTCGAACGATTGGAATATTCAGGTTGGCCAGCGCCGATAAAAATAACGACCCTTTACCGATTGCTGGACTGATGGCCTGCACTGCCGCATTCTCCATTAGTATTCCCGTCACCGTGTCAGCCGTGCGATCTAAAATGTTCAAATAACGTTCTTCTACCTTAGATTTATCCCGTTGATAAAGGAATTCCGAAGTGACAACGCCCTTCAAATACCCAAACCCGTACTGAAAGATATTGGTTTCAGTAGAAAATAACACACTGAATTCTGTTGGCGTCTGGTCATCTGAAAACCAGTACGGGGTAACTCGGCGCTGGTACTGCTCACTGACAAAGGACCGACGAACCAGTGCTCTCATCAATGACAAGGCCCGGATGACCGTCGTCTTCCCAGAGGCATTCGCTCCGTACAAGGCCGCTAACTTTAGCACTCGTTCATGTAGCACATCTACGACAACATCGGCTGGCAGCTCTTTCAATGCAGTCGCCGTTAGGTCTAGCGTCACTTCATTCCTGAAACTTTTGAAATTCTTGATAGTCAATTGATGGAGCATAGGCTCACTTCCTTTTTCTCTTTAGAATATCCTATTTAATTGTTTTTTCAATTATTATCGATTTTTTCTCAAATATTTCTATTTTGCCTATTATTCGGGATTTACCTTCTTCATCGTTTTCTATCTGGTCATCCCCACCTACCACGATTTTTGGCGGTCTTCTGTGGCCAAGTCCGCGACGCCCATCGTTTAGCAACTGCACCACACTATTAATCCGAAATATAATTATCCACAAAACCAATTCATCTCCGGATTATCGTGATATAATTATAAAGTAATTTTGCATCTACATAAATGAAGGGAGAAATCATGAATAAGTTGCCTAAATTTTTAGCTGTCGGTTTGGCTACCCTTAGTATGGGGGTCGTTACGCTCTCCGCCCCCACGTTACCGGCTGCCGCTAAAACCAAGGCTGCTAAAGTGATCAGCACTAAGAAGCTGGCCAAGCCCCGTTACTACGCCAATGGTGGGCACCTTTACACCAGCACCAAGCTCACCAAGAAGGCCAAGCACAATTTCACGCTCATCAAGTCGCCGCTCTCAGCGACTAAATCGGCGAAAGTCAAGAAGCCCAATGGTAAGACGGCCACTTACTACTACGTTTCTCAGAAAAAAGGCACCGTCAAAGGGTGGGTGTGGCAAGGCTATTTAAACCGCACCAAGAACTACGCCCAACGTCGCTCCGACATCCGTCGCGTCAAAGCGCTCGCCCGTTATTTCCCGAAAGTCAAGGTGGAAAAGGGCTGGGAAGATGAAAGTACTCGCACTAGCATCATCTACGACTGTAACCGTGCCAAGTTAGCCACGGCCTATTTAAAGGCACCTTTGAAAGGGTCCATCGACTTTAGACCCATCGGCATCGGGGACGCCATCGCCGAGATGTACGCTTCAGACCCCAAAGAATCTCGGGCTATTCTGGCCGCTTACAACATCTTCAAAGGCCGGTTCGATCACAAGACCAATGCTAAGCTGGCCAAGACCCAAAAGCTGGTCCTCAAGCGTATTTCACAATACAAGGATCCTTCAGACTACCACTCTGACTTCTTGGAAGAAGCTACCGAGAAACTCACCAAGCAGTTAATCGCCGCTCTCAAAACCATCAATTAATTCCAATGGAGGTCTTCACAATGAATAAATTTATCAAGACAACCGCTGTGAGTCTCGTTGCCCTCAGCCTAGGCGTTTCATCCCTGCCAACTACCACCTTACCCGCACTGGCTAAGACCAAGGCGGCGAAGGTCCTCAGCTCCAAGAAACTAAAGAAGACGGCCTACCACGTCAATGGCGGCTACCTCTATTCCAGTACGAAGCTGACCAAGAAGTCCCACAAAGCCTTCAAGTACCTGAAGACCACCTTCTACGCCACCAAGTCCGTTAAGCTCAAGAAGCGCAACGGCAAGACGGCTACTTACTACTACGTCAAGAACAAGCGTGGCAACGTGAAGGGCTGGATCTGGAAAGGTAATTTGAAGAAGGTCAACACCAAGGCTTTGGCCCGGCGCAAGTCGGATATCAAGCACGTCTTAGCGGCAGTGCGGGCGATGTCCTCTGGTGACCAATCGGATGCTTTAGATGCATTTAAAGACGTCACGACCAGCAATGCATATGATGACTACAGTTGCTTGCCTGGAGTCATTCAAAATATCCATGGTTTTTCCGCAAAAGATGGTCAGGCTACCATTCAGGCTGTAGCCAGCTTTAAAGGTCGGTTTAATTCTGTAACCAACGCCAAGTTAGTTGCTATGAGCGACCAACTCGCTGAGACAATCTCTGCAAGTGACGATCCTACTGACGACTCAGATATTTACCAAGCAAGCGAAAACCTCGGAGAAACACTAGCAGATGCCGTGGCAACGTTAGATTAACTCCATTAACACTACCTGCTAAATCAAATACCATCAACGCTCAGCCATTATCTTCGACGAGCGTTGGTGGTATTTTTATTTTGGTTGCCGTCCCCATTTTAGCGCCAGCCTTATCCGCTTATTTATATTACACCATATAATATTAATTATAAGTGTATTTAATAGGGATTATCTATCCCGTGTGTTACCATGACTTTATAGCGAAAGGAGGGATCTATTTGCGTAAATTCACAGCACAGTTACCCGCTTGTTCTGATGTGAAGTCCACCGATCTACCGTCAACGGCTCATCTGAACCAAGTGGATCGAACACCCCGATCAAGACCGCAATCACTAGGCACTTAAAGGTTGCCCACCGAAGATGATTAGTCGAGGCGGATAATCTTTTGAACTATTACCGTATATAGCCGCAAAAGAGTTAATTTTAGTGATTTGTCACAGCTTTTCCTATCGCGACTTTAAAACTAGCCCCAGTCAACCGCTTGATTACGTCAAACAGCCAATCGTTAAGGGCCTTTTTCGTCACCATGTACATAAGGTCTGCACGTCACCCATCACTGCCATCAAACTATAATGGAGGTCTCCACTATCATGAATACCCTTATTAAAACAACTACCGTGAGTCTCATCGCCCTGAGCTTAGGCGCTGTGGCCCTACCCATCGCCACCTTACCCGTACACGCCAAAACCAAGGCGGCTACAGTTCTCCCCGGCATCCATATTTTGAACAAAAAGACTGCCTACCACATCAAGGGTGGTTACATCTACGCGAATACGCAACTGATCAAGAAGACTCACAAGTCCCTGAAATACCGGAAGACCAACTTTTACGCCTCCCAGGCCGTCCAGATCAAGAAACCCAACGGCAAAACGGCAACTTACTACCACATCCAAAATAAGCGTGGCAACGTTAAGGGCTGGATCTGGAAGGGCCACCTGAAAAAGGCCAACGCCAAGTCCTCGTCTCAATATGTAACGGGCCACATCTACACGTCTTAGCAGCAATGCCGATGGTGCCTCCGACATTGCTAACGCCGTTCAAAATCTTAGTGAAGCCCTGGCAGATGCCCTTTCGACGTTAAAATAATTGTGTTAACAGCCAGCTGTTAAACCAAATACCATCAGCGTTCAGCCGTTAGAGGCGGGGCGTTGGTGGTATTTCCTGTCATCCCACACAATATGAAGCCGCTAAGATCATCCTAGAATTTTAACTATCAGAGCATATCACCGATGGCGACTGTCTCTCACAAAATACACTTCTGCAATTTTTATGTAAGATCACACTGTCGAAACAGCGTGATTGCGGGTAAATACCCACGAAACGGTTCTTATCCGTGTTGACGCTTCAATCTAAGCCCTAGCCAGCCCAGCATCCCCGTCAACAAGGCCACGCCCCAGATTGCGGACGTCGGTTGGTCACCAGTCTGCGGCAGCGTCGTCGCACCGGTAGTCGATACCGGTTGCGTCGCGGCGTTCGCTGGCGTCACGTGGCTGTGCGCCAATACTGTGACCTGGCCGGCCGACTGACTGCCCGTGGCACTCGGCGGCGTCAGCCCTGGCAGCGCCGTATCCCCAGCACCATCATCCGTGACCGTCCCCGGTTGGTGGGCACCCCCCGGCGTACCCGCGCCAGGTTGGGACCCGGTATTATGATTGCCAGTGTTGTGGTCTCCGGTCCCTTGACCGCCAGGAGTATCGGGTTGACCACCATCCTGACTGCCGCCTTGGTCGCCATCTTGCCCGCCAGTCTGACCACCACCCTGATCACCCGACTGATTGCCGCCATCCCCATCCGGCGTCTCTTCGTCCGGTGCTGGTGCGGGCGTCGTCGGTCCTGGTTCTCCTGGCGTCGTTGGGTTGCCACCCTCATCCGTTCCCGGTGGTGTTGGCTTGTCTGGTCCCTCCGCGTCGGACTCCTCTTCCGCGTAAACGTAGGTCACATCAATCGCGTTATCCCCGTACACACCCGTGGCGTTGTCCGGTGTCGTTTGCAGGACGTAATGCGGAATCGTTTCCGGCGTCGTCGCGTACGCTTCACCGACCAGTCCCGGCTTTAACGTAGTTGACGGCGCAATTTCAACGCCCGCTTCATCTACGTAATGGACCGTTACGTCAGCCGCACTGTGGGAAATCGCGTATGGCTGAATCACCGCAAAGTCCAGCGAGCCGCCAGTGGGGTTGTGAACCCCGGTCAAGTAATAGTAGTCCGGCAATGGGTCAACCAGAATGCTGTCATTACCGGGCCATGACGTGGCGCCCGGCTGCTGGTTTTGAATATTGGTATAGTACACGCCGCCGTGACCGTCTGGCTTCGGATTGCCGCCCGTGAAGTACACGTGGTACGTGTGTTGGCCGTTCACATAAAATAGTGGCTGGGCAACGCCAACCGTCACCGACAGCTGGACCACTTCGCCGTCAATCGTGGTACAAGCCACTTGGAGGTGGCCCTCACGATCGGCCTCATTGATCAGCACTGAATCGAGTAAAATGAACTGCCCCGTGTAGGAAAAGTTGTTCGGGGCATGAGAAACGGTGTTGTTCAGCGGCGAAAAGTCCTGAATGCAGTTGTAGGCCAAAAACAGGTTCTCGAGGTGCTGCAGGTTGGTTAACGGCGTCACGTCATGGACCCGGTTGTGCTGCAGGTCCAAGGTCGTCAAGTGTTGGAGGTTGGCCAGTGGCGTCACGTCCACGATGTCCCCGTAAAAGGCGCCGGTGCCCACGTCCAGCGTGTTGGTCAACATAATCGTTTCCAAATTAACAGCGTGTTCCAGGCCCACCAGTGAAAATTCCGTGTGGCCGTCGATGTAGGTGCCCATGCCGTTGTGGCCCACGGCAATCAGCTTCTTCAAGCGGGCCAAATCCTCTTGCGTGATGTCAGCGACCGTCGTCCAGGTCTTGTCATCGGCGTTTAGTTCCTGTAAAGCCGCCAAGACAATCTGTTGCAACTGCTTGTTGGGCATCCACAGGTCGATGGCCGGAGTCTCCTTGGTGTGGCTCACGGTCATGGTGGCTGGCTTGGTCAGCTCGGCTTGAACCAACGCCACGGCCGGTTGGGTCCACCCCGTCTCGAGTGCACTTGGCAAGTTCGCCAGGTCCGGCCGGGTTTCCGGCACGGTCACTGTAGCCGCGGTCGTGACTGGCGTCGGCGCAACGGCGGGCTTCGTCATCGCGCCAGGCGTGACCTGGTCGGTTGTGGTTGGGGCCACGTCACTGATGGGGTCTGCCGTGATCGTTGGCGTTGCGGGGACTGCGTCAGTGCTTGGTTCGTCGGTCGTACTGAGTGCGGGTGTTGCATCAGTCGGCGCCTCGTCGGTCGTACTTGGCGCGAGGTCGCTGGTTGGCTGTTCGGTCGGTGTGTCGGTCGCAGTTGGTGCCGTTTCGGCTGTCGTGTCGTCTGTGATCGGTGTGTCCGTCACGTCTGCGGTTGGCGTCTCAACGGTTGCCGCGGGCGTGGTGTTCGATTCGTCGGTTGTGTCCGTCGGCACGGTCACCGCATCAACGGCTGGTTTTGTGGTGGCTGCCGCGTCGGTCGTGGTCGTTTCATCGTCGGTCGTATTTACTTCATCGGCCGTTGCCGACCCAGCAGTAGTTGACTCGGCCGTCAATGTATCACTCGTCGAGGTCACCGGGGCGGCAGCTACTTCACTGATCGCCGTATCTGCCGTATCGCTAGTCGCCGCCTGAGCCGACCAGCCCAGCCCCATCACGCAGGCCCCGCTAACGATACCAGCGATGACCCACGACTTCCCCTTCTTATACATCTTGAAACGTGTCTTCAATTCCATTTTTGGTTGCATCATTGTTCTCCCCCAGAATAATTGGTCTTCGTCAGTCCCCGGTATGAAACCGGTTTCCAACGTCATGCCCACAGTATAAAAAAATCGTTTGGTCACGGGTGAAATAATTACAAATTAAGCCTATATTTTTTGCTAGTTGAATTTTCAACCGTTTTTCACTGATAGGTGGATAATGTTTTCATTTTTCACGCGTTGTTCTAAAAATGGCCGGCTCCCTCGCAGGAAAGCCGGCCATTTTCAGGTGATCAGTTCAGTTTCTTAAGTCAGACGTTAGACGGCCGGCGTTACGGTATCGCCCAACAGGTTGGTCTTCGTCGTTTCGATGATGTCGGCGCGCACTGGGGTAGCGTAGAGATCCACGCCGTCCTTGTTGAACAACTTGGCCGCGGCAATCTCATTCATCAGCTTTTGCACATCGTCAGTGGTGAGGTCCGTGTTGACGTACTTCAACCGCAAGTGCTTGATGCGCAAGTCGGAACCCTTAAAACTCAATTCTAATGCTTTCATTTAATTACTCCCTTTCAGTTGACTGAGTGACAGACGTTAGGCAACGGCCGTTTGCGTGGCCACGGTTGCGGCGTGAAATGGTAGGCCGGTCAAGCCAGCGAGGTAGCCGCCAAAGGCTTCGATCTGTTTGGCTTCGGGCGTTGCGACCGCGTTTTGTAAAACGATCTTTACGGGGCGGTCAACGTCGGCGCCTAAGATAAAGGTGATGGTGGTCTTCTTCCAGTTGGTTTGCATGGTGGTGCTCCTCTCATGTTGCGAAATTTTTATAAGTGGTTGGCCAACCCTTATACTCTTACTAACGAAATCCAACCGGAATTTGTAACCCCCTAAAGCCAAATTAATTAAAAAATTTTTCTGGCGGGGTTAAATGATTGACCAATCGGCGGATGAGCGTGCGGCGCCATTTGTACACCGTATTGCGGCTCACGCCATGTTTAGCGGCAATCTCATCGGCCGTCAACTGGTCGATCAGCGTGCCCACCAAGAAGCGCCACTCACCGGTACTGCCGGAGCCCCCGATGACCTTTAGCAGGTAGCGGCGAAAATCCTGTTGCCCGATGGCGTCTAAAATATCGTCGTCGCTGGGCAACACCTCTAACAGTGTCGTCTGGTCGCCGTCTTCTTGTCGGTCATTTTGCTTGCGGTCCCGGCGTAACCGGTCTAACAGCGCCCAGTAGATCTTGCGTTGGGCGTAGGCCAGAAATTGGTGCGGCTTGGCTTCCGGGTCATCGGGAAAGTCGACGTAGACTTCCGGGAACAACAGCCGGGCCTCTTGCAGATAGTCCTCATAATCGGGATGCGCGGGGCGCAGATGCAGGCGTTTGAGCGTCGCGTACAAAATCATTTCGTGGTCGCCGGTATATAGAAATTTATAAGCAGCGGCGTGTGGGGTCTGTTGCATGTTGAATCATCCTCTCAATTCTGATGATCCATGGCCATGGATTAGCCCCCACTTTACCGGACGTTGTCAGTGAGGACCAACCGGGAAAATTTCGCGAAAACGGGGGTATTTTTTCCCACTTTAGGCGTACTTTTGGGCCGCAACTTTGCAAAACGGCGTCAGGTGACGGTTTCGTGAAAATGACGAAATTTGTTGGATTGTTGGTAATTTTTATTTTGGGGGTGATTTTTATTTTTGGACCCGTTTGACTGATTTCAAGGTCACTGATTTCGCTAAAAGACTGGTATAGTGGGTGATTAGCAACAGAACTTAACGCGCTCTATTTAGCCGCCTCACTGTCGTCTTCCCCTCAGTTCTCGCAACCGCAAAATCTTTTTGCCTGTTTTTTGTTCAGAACACTAAAAATTGTGGTATAAATAATTATGTAAACAGTTTTAAATACTTATTTGAGGGGACTTAGAGTCATGAAAAAAGCAGTTTTGTTAACGGCCGCAGCCACTGCTGCCCTGCTCTTCGGTGGGACGACGACACTGGCACACGCCAAGACCTATACGCAACATGGTAACGCGCTGGCAAATTACAATGTCAACAAGTATAAAACCGTGAAAAACAAGAACCTGTTCGTTAAGCGCTACACGTTCCAGCAGAGTTACACGAACATTTTCCAGACCAGCCCAACCAGCATTTCCAGCACCAAGGGCAAGAAGGTCACGTTCAAATCCAACGTGTTCCTGCCAGTGACCTACAACCGTTCCGCTGACTGGGGCAATCCCCAAAGCGAAGTGCTGTCCAAGGATGGCAACACCTTGTATGAACTGATCACCACCAGTTCCCAAAGCACGGAAGGCTGGATCGTCCGCTATAATCTGGGCGCACTCCGGAGTCAATTTGGTATCAGCACGTCACACATGGACGCCCTGCGCCGCGCGACTTACGACCACTCCGTCAACAAGATGACCAGCACCGACAAGGCCATCATGAAGTACGTCAAGATTGGGCCGAAATTTAACACGGGCCACGGTCAATCACTGGCAATGAACCCCAAGAACGGCCAACTCTGGTTCATCGGTGCGCCCGTCAAGGTTCACTCCAATGTGCAACAAGTCTCAACCTCAACCTTGAAGCCAACCAAGAAGATCAACTTCATGTTGAAGAGCACCGTTACCATGGGCTCCAACCTGACGTTTGACAAGAAGGGCAATGCCTACTTCTTCACGTACTCCAACGGTGGTTGGGCGCCTAAGGGTGCGGTCAAGATCTACAAGGGTAAGATCAACCAGAAGTCTGTGAAGTTCCACCTGATCATGCAAGGTCTGCGTTACCGTCCAGGGACCAAGCCACAGTCGATTGCATACAATGTTAAACGTAACCGGTTGTACTTCGTCTCCGACAGCAGTATTTCTTCCGTACCTGTTTCCAAGCTGGGCCATCTGAAGGCTAGCCAGGTCGAAGGGACTAACCTGAGCGGCAAGCGTGAGTTCGAAGGTATCCAGTTCACCAAGAACGGTGCGGGCTACCTGATGACGAACAAGGGTGCCGAGTTGATGAAGACCACAAACAATAAATTTTAGCTTATAATCAAGTTGGGTAGTCGCCGCGAGTGGTCCGCGGTGGCTACCTTTTTTTGCGCTTTGCCTGTCTGTTAGTTACATGGTGTGTACTGGCCGCCTTACCGTTCGCTAGACATGAGTTGGAACGCTGTGGACGCCGGCCCGAGCCAAGGAGCGGTCTCCGGCCTCAACTTGGAGCCAATAGTTCGCGTCTCCAAGTTGTCAGTTCCCTAAGCGCCGTGGCCCATGGACCGGAACGGCAATCATCATCGGCTGACCAATACAAATCACCTAACCGCTGCTGGCAACCACCCTTGTAGCCGAGAGTGGCGCGAAATCTAGGTTCAGCCGGGGAATTTAGCAGCGCTCCTTGCTGGTAAATTGGTGACTTTGAGACGTGGCCTTCGGCTCAAAGCAAGTGCTGAGACCGGGCTTTGGCTCAGAACGTCCTCCCCCAGCGTTCCAACCTAGATTTCGCGCCACGGTAGGCGGCCAGACCTACACCAACATAGTGGACGATTGGCAGCCACCCTTGTAGCCGGAGGTCCGTCAAATATGAGCTCAGCCGTGGGAGTTACCTTGGCGGCGCGCTTCATGCCGGTTAGGTAACTGGCGTCTTTGAGACGTGGTCTTCGGCTCGAAGATGAGGTGTCGAGACCGCCCCTTGGCTCGACCCGTCCGCCCACCGCGTTCCGGCTCATATTTGGCAGACCGGAGGCGGCCAGACCCAGCCGTCAATAAAGGTGTTAATCGCACAATCAGTACCGAACCAGTAAACAAACGGCCGCCGCAATGTTATACTGGCCCCGAGGTGGGTTTCAGCCCATCTGTGAAACACACCATAACTCAATCTCCAACAAAGGGAACACTGATGTCGCGGTCGGCATCGATGGTCCCTTTGCTAATCTTTGGTAACCAAAAACGTGCGCCGACCCTCGCTGTGGTCAGTGCACGTTTTTAGTTAGAACAACGCATCGGATTGCCGCCAACGCTACCGATTGGCATTTACCGGTAGGCAGCTGGCAAATGATTTGATCGTCAAACACCCCGGCAACCACGCCATCCAAGAGCTGGATCGTCTGGTTGTCATCCACCACGTTTAACTGCAAATGGACCGGCTGTTGACTGCGCCAGGCTGCGGCGAGTCGCTCACTGACGACCGCCGCAGTTTGTTCAGGCAAGGGCTGTTCCACCTGCTCGGCCGCATGCATTTTGGCCAAAGCACTGGTGTGGTCAGACAAGTAGAACCCACCCCACTTCAACATGCCGCGATCGTGATAATCACGGGCAAAGAAGTTCTGGGCGAGGTCGTCATTGTCAGTCTGATGCAAGATCATGACGCCTCGCTTCCTAACGAATCCAGCGCTGACTCAGGGGCCAACGCACCCGACCGAAGTCGACGAAATTCAGCGTGAGCGCCGTGTCCTGCCGCACCTGCGTCAGTACCCGTTCCAAGACGGCCAGGTCGGTGGTATGGAGCGAATGGAGCGGAATCGACCGTTCGCGGTGATTTTTTCGTTTGATGTCTAAGAAGAAATTGAAGACGTGGCCGTACTGGTTATTGATCACGTCCAAGCGATACTGACAGTGCCACTGGGCCGTGAATAGCGGTGCCAGTCGGCTTAAAATCAGCTGGGCTTCCTTGGTCTCATCAATCAAAGCTATTCCCCCCATTGTGACCGCCGACTAACGATGCCCGCCGCAACATGGTCCCGCCCTTGAGCAGGCTGCTGGCGGGAATCACGGCGGTCTTACCGAAACGATCCCGCAACTCGTCGATGACCCGGTCGAATTTATCGTCCTTGATCTGTCGCTGCGGGTCCTGAAATAAATCCAGTTGCAGGCGCCCACTGGGACTCAGACGCGACAACCCCACGCCCAAGTTGCGGACTGGTTGGCCGTCCCAATTATCCCGAAACAACGTCAACAATTCCCGGATGATTGTCTGAGCGTTGTCGGTCGGGTCAATGCGTCGGCTATGATTGAACCCGCTACGCCCGTCGTCGGCTTGGCCATCCCAAGCAAAGCCGACGTACAGGCTGATGCACCCTGTCTGTTGGTGGTGATGACGCATGCGAGCGGTCGTTTGCTGGCCAATCTCTCGTAAGACCAACTCAATCTCCCGTTGGACCTGATAATCGCGCGGCAAGACCTGCGAGTTGCTCCAGCTCTTTTCCTTGGGTGGCCGTACCTGCGTAAAGTGGCTACGGTCGATGCCCCAGGCCAGTGCAAAGAGTTGCGCGCCAATCAGGCCCATCGTCTGCTGCAGTTCATACGGGTTCACGTGGGCCAGCTCCCCCATACTGTGAATGCCCAGGCGCTGAAGATGCGCGGCGGTGCGGCGACCAATACTCCACACCTTCGTCAGGTTGGTGATTGGCCAGATGTAGCGGGGAAAATTCTCGTAGGTCAGGCGACCGATCAATTCGTGGTCGTGTTTGGCCTGCAAGTCCAACGCCAATTTCGCTTGGACCGGATTCTCCCCGATACCCACGGTGGTGTACAACCCCAACTCGTGGCGAATCCGTAGCTGAATCTTGCGGGCGACTTCCTCCGGTGTGCGGCCAAATAACCGCCAGGACTTGGTCATATCCAAAATGGATTCGTCAATGGAGTATGGAAATAGGTCGGCATCCGCCACGTACTCACGGAAGATTTTATTGATGGCAAGATTCTTTTGAATGTACAAGTTCATCCGCGGCGGTACAACTAAGATACGGGAATCATGCGGCACTTCGTATTGGCGCGACACATTACTGATACCAAAGAGTTTCTTGGCCATCGGTGACGTTGCCAAGACCAGCCCTGAGCCCGTGTTATCGGCCTCGGACATCACGACGATGATCGACTGTAACGGATTCAGTCCCCGCTCAACGCTCTCGACGCTGGCGTAAAAGGACTTGTTGTCGATCATAAAAAACAGACCGTGTGGCTCTTGCGAATAGTCCATGACGTATTCCCCCTCTCGTTGTTCTCATTATACGAACACTTGTTCTAATTTACAAGGGGAACAGGCAAATTAATTTGTCGTTTTTTATCTGCTAAATGTGATTCATCTCACAATTAGCAGGCGTAAGTCGTAACCAATTTGGGGAAATATTTTGACATTCCCTAAACCAAATCGGTCAGTTAGCTTACTCACCCATTTGGACATTTTATTAACGAATATATTGCAGAATGGTCATATTTTAATAGCTTTTATTTGGTAGTCGTGTTAGAATGTACTTGTGAAGTTAGCCCTAGTCAACTAGCTTCCTCAACTTTGGAACAGGTCTGGTTTGCCGCACTTAAACACGGTGAAATCGGGCCTGTTTTTTGTTGTTTTAGACGATAAAACCGACTGTTACAGGTATTTCAGAGTGGCTAAGACAGCATCCTTACCAATTTAAATGATTTACGGGTCTCCACAAAAAAACACGCCCCCCGTTCAACACAATTTGAACGTGAGGCGTGTCCGTTTCTATTTGGCAAAGGCTTGGCGCATGGCTTGCGTGTCCGCATACGGGTCGGTACTCTGCGTCAACAGGGTAATGACCGCAACGCCCGCCGCTCCGGTCGCCGCAATGGCTGGCAACGACTTGACCGTCACGCCGCCAATCGCCACGATGGGCACGTTGGCCTGTTGCACGAGTGCGGCCAGACCATCGACGCCCATGGCCGGATCCGCGTCGTCCTTGGAAACGGTCGGATAGATGGGACCGCTCCCGATGTAGTCGATGCCGCCGATCTGGTTGGCCGCGGCAACTTGCTCAGCCGTATTGCACGACAACCCCACGAACATCCGCCGACCATCGACCTTTTTGATGACCTGCTGAATCTTCTGGTCGCTCTGACCCACGTGAATGCCGTCCGCATTGAGCAGGATGGCCAGATCCACGTCGTCATCCACGATAAATGGCACATTGGCCTCATGGCATTGCACGCGCAAATCGCTTCCCAGCGCCACCCGCTGCTCCTCATTTAACGTGCTAGCACCCTTGTCTCTGAACTGAAACGCCGTGATACCGGCATCCAGCATGGTCGCTAACACCTTGCGCAAATCTTGACCGGGAACGTCTTGGCTCCCCGCCACAAAATAGGCCCGTAACAGACCTGATTCAAACGTCACTGACATTATTCAGCGCCTCCTTGATTGTAAGCCCAATGATTCAACGGTCCGTGACCGTGGCCGACCGCGATTGGATTGGCGATGGCCGCCGTCACGTAGTCCTTGCCGATGCGAATGGCCGTTTCAAAGTCCTTGCCCTTCGCCAGTTCGGCGGTAATGCAAGACGACAGCGTGTCACCCGTGCCGTGAGTCCGCACCGTATCGACCCGTGGTGCCGTCAGCCAAAATGACCGACCGTCCGCCAATAAGACGAAATCACTGGCCTTGTCCGGCGTGGCTTCGTGACCACCCTTGATGATGATGTTCTTGGCCCCCAAGTCTTGCAGTGCGACTGCCGCCTGTTCCATGTCAGCCGCCGTGGTGATCTTTTGCTCAGTCAAGCGTTCGGCTTCCGGTAAATTCGGCGTCAACACATCCGCCAGTGGGACCAATTCCTCACGTACCGTGGCCACGGCATCATCTGCCAACAACGCCGCGCCCCCCTTGGCAATCATCACCGGGTCAACCGTCAATGGGCCGAATTGGTATTTCTTCAAATTTTCCACGACGCCATGCACGTGAGCCGCATCGGCCAGCATCCCCGTCTTGCAGGCCCGAATCTTCAGGTCGTCCGCCAAAGACGCGAATTGTTCGTCGATCAGCTTTTGCGGCAAGGCCATAAAGTCCTGCACGCCCAGTGTATTTTGCGCGGTTACCGCGACGATAACGGCCGTGGCGAAGACGTTGCGCTCCTGCATCGTCTTCAGGTCAGCCATCACGCCGGCCCCGCCACCGCTGTCCGTCCCAGCGATCGTTAAGGTTTGTGGAAATTCATTTGCCATGGTTACCCATCCCTTCTGGTTCTGTTGCATTTTTTGATAACTTTTAAATTGTGTAGAGCTGCTCGCCTACGGCTGCCAGGAGTTCCGCCTGCTATGGGGGACACCTTCAGCCTGAGAAGCGGGCTTCCGGTTCGCTTCAAAGCCTCGCCAAACCCGCGAGTCTTCGAAGTCGCCCCACGCTGTAGGCTGAGAAAAGACCTCAGCCAACACCGTCGACACAGCTGGCTCCACTCCTGGCCTCCTCCGGCTAATACTTGTGACATTCAGCAACCAAACGTCAGCCCATTGTCTGACCACCAGCGTTGCCGTCTCAAGTAGCCGTTGCAAGCGACCACCACCGGAGCTGTGAGTGGCGCGAAATCTAGGCTCAGCCGGGGAATTTGGCAGCGGTCTGAGCTGACAAATTGGTGACTTTGAGACAGTGGTTTTCTGGCTCAAAGCAAGCGCCGAGACCGCCCTTTGGCTCGGGGCGTCCTCCCCCAGCGTTCCAGCCTAGATTTCGCGCCGCGGCAGGCGGCCAGTTTCCACAATATGCGGAACCCCTGGCAGCCGCAGGCATCTGGTTTCCGCCATTTACACGGTAGGTGACCACCAGTCTTATTCGAAAGCGGCAATGCCTTCGATTTCGGCGACGGTGGCGGTTTGGAGCTTGTCGAGGAGCTTCATGATGAACGTGCCGGCACCCAGGTTTGGCGTGGCGTCTGCGACCAATTGACCGATGGCGGCGAAGACCAGACAAGCCGTTTGGGCCGCCTCGAAGTAGTCATCGGTGACTGCGCAGAAGGCCGCCACGATGCTGGATAGCATGTCACCCGAACCGACGTGGACCTGGAACAATTTCGTTCCGTTCAAGACCTTGACCACCCGTTCGCCGTCCGTGATGACGTCGGTGGGACCGGAGAGGATGACCACGCACTTTAATTTCTGCGCGCAAGCCTTGGCGATGGCCGCCAGATCCCCGGAACCTTCGCCGGCGTCGATGCCCTTCGCTTGCCAGTCGACACCGGCCAGCGCCGCGATTTCGCCCGCGTTACCCCGAATCACGTCGGGATGGAAATCAGCCAACAGGCCGGTCGCCATTTGCATCCGGTATTTGACCGCGCCAACCGCCACCGGGTCGATGACCAGTGGC
This sequence comes from Levilactobacillus brevis, assembly GCA_003666485.1. Taxonomy (GTDB): domain Bacteria; phylum Bacillota; class Bacilli; order Lactobacillales; family Lactobacillaceae; genus Levilactobacillus; species Levilactobacillus yiduensis. The sequence goes on along the minus strand of CP032931.1, from coordinate 847,239 downwards.
CGGTGTTGGCGGTTCGCCGACTGACCCACCGCGCGGATCTGGGTGACCTGCGTGGCCGTGACAGCGCCCAGGTTCAGGCACACTGCCCCCGCCAAGCCAACCATTTCGTCCGCTTCGGCCACTTCCTCAGACATGATGGGCGACGCGCCAATCGCGTTGATACCGTTGGCCACGTCTTGGACGGTCACGAAATTAGAAACGTTAAAGACGATCGGGTTTTGCGCCCGCAATTCATCGAGCAAAGTCACTTTCATTGGTGAAATCCTCCCTTGTACTATCTAATTCAGGCCAGCCTACCAGGTATGTGCGCTCGCATTTCTAACAGCCACCTAACTAATTGCGCGGCTGGGACCATGTGAGCGCTTTACATTTGGACAAAATAAAAACGGGAACCGCCTCACGATCAGTGAACCGGTGGCCCGTTGTTGGTGCCACGACACGTTCCCTTCGCAAGTCTGAACTTGACAGGTTCTAAGGGATCACGGTCACCCGTATCTCAGCCCAATCGTGGACACCCCTAGTGTTCTGGTTAAGTTAAGTATAACAGGTTTTCCAGGCATGGCAATGATTCTCGGATTAGCGGGCAAACCGTTCAGCCGCCTCACCAATCACCTGCCACAGGTGGTCGATCATCTTGTCCGACAAGAACCGCCGGGCCACTAAGATCTGACTGCCAGAACCCGCGTGATACCGAGTCTTGGGCCGCCGTGACAGCGCCGCCCGGTCGACCAACCGCGCAATGACACGCGGCTTGCTGGAGAACTGCTTGACCACGGTCAAAATGGCTGCGGCGCGGTCAGCCGTTGGTTTGTACGGCCCCTGCCCCGAGGTCGTGCGTAAATGCTCGGCGGCAATGTCAGCCCACTCGGATTGAATGGCTCCCGGTTCAATGACGACCGTCTGAATGCCCAGCGGCTCAAGCTCCAGGCGCAGGGCGTCCGAGAGACCCTCCAGCGCAAATTTTGACGCCACGTACCAGCTGGCCAGCGGTTGGGCGACCTTGCCGTCTACGGACGTGATGTTGATGATGCGGCCGCTGTGTTGTTGGCGCATCATGGGCAACACGGACTGAATCAGCCGCGCGGCCCCAAAGAGGTTCACGTCAAATTGGTCGCGGGCCTGGTCCATCGGCACATCTTCTAGGGCCCCCATCAAACCATAACCAGCATTGTTGACCAAAATGTCGACCCGTCCCGTTTCACTAACGATGCGGTCCACCACATTTTCCACGCTAATCGGGTCGGTCACGTCTAGGGCTAACGTCGTGATGCCCAAGTCGTCTAGGTCATTCATCCGACTGACCCGCCGCGCGCCCGCGTAAACGATGACGCCGTTGCGGTGCAGGCTCCGTGCAATGGCGTTGCCGATGCCAGACGAGGCTCCGGTGACCAGCGCTACTTTTCTATGTGTCATACATATCCCTCCCAATTCGGTTCTACTGTCTTGTCTAAAACGCTTTGTCTCTAGAATAGCGAATTCCCGTAAGCGATTGCAATTAATCTGGCAAATTAGTGCTAACGTCGTTGTCTATCCGCCGTAGCCGGCCCGGGACTCCCACCCTATGGGGAGCGCTTCCAGCCTGAGGAGCGGTCTTCCAGCTCATTTGTGAGCCTCACCAAACCCGTGAGTCTCCCAAACGTCCCGTGCCGTAAGACCGGAAACCCACCGGCCTAACGCCACCGACACAGGGTTCCGTCCCGGGCCGGCTACGGCTCACAACAACATCGCCCACTATTTACCAGCTAGCTGCTTACTGTGCGTCACCACCACGTTTCTTTCTGAGACTTGTCCTCACAGCTGGTGATTGTCGTTTAGCCTTGCCAGCCAGACGCAGAATCCCGTGACAAGGGTGTTAGGTCGGCGTCTTCTGCCGGCCTTACAGCCTGGGACGACTTTGAGATGGCCGGGTTTGGGACAGCTCAAAGCGAGGCCAAAGACCGCTCCTCAGGCTTTGACCGGTCCCCATGGGATGGCCGCGTCTGGCTGGCAAGGCGGAATAAACAGCTAAATCACCAGCTGTTTGCGGTCGTTGTAGAAGCCGCGGTAGGCCCAGTAGCACGCCAGCACCGAGCCAATGCTGGTGGCCGACATCAGCATGAACGTGACCATAATCTGATATTTGATGGCCCGCACCGGGTCGACGCCGGCAAAGATTAATCCGGACATCATCCCCGGCAGACTCACGATACCGACCGTCTTGGCAGAGTCGATCGTCGGCTGCATCCCCGTCTTGATACTGTCCCGTAAAATTTCCTTGGACGCATCCTTCAAATCCGCGCCCAACGCTAATTTTTCCAACACCGCCTGCCGTTCCTGCTTGAACTGGGCATTGAGGTTGCGGTAACACAGGCCAATGGCAACCATTGAATTGGACGCAATCATCCCGGAGATTGGAATCATTTGCGACGGGATGAATTTAATCGCGCCCGCCAGCATCAAAACGCCCAGGGTGACGCCTGTGCTAATGAGGATGGCACCAATGGAAATCGGCAGGGCCCGCGGAATACCGTTGCTTCGCTGTTTCGCGTTATACCCGGCGTTAAAAATAATAATTAAAATTAAAATCGTGGTCAGCCAGATATTATCGACGCGAAACACGTATTTCAACAGATACCCAACCACAAATAGCTGGACGACGGCCCGGATGACACCAATGATCATGTCGCGGTCGATGCCTAATTTTTCCTTCCAGCCAATTGCCAGCGCAATGACGACTAGGCCCAGCGCCAACAGTAAAGATTGATTGTTCACAGCTAAATTCATGCGTTGCCTCCTACGATGCGGCCGTCCTTGACTGTGATCAGTCGTTTGGCCGCGTCGATTTCTGCTTGATCATGGGTGATGGCAATAATCGTCAGGTGGTCCTCTTGGTTAAACCGTTTGATAAGCGACCAGACGAACGCCTTGTTCTCGGAATCCAGCCCCGCCGTGACCTCATCTAAAATCAAGACTTCCGGGTAGACCATCACGTTGCGCAACAGGGCGACTCGCTGGCGCTGACCACCGGAGAGATCTGTGACCGCCTTGTCCAAATCACTGGCGGCCAACCCTACCACCTCCAGGCCTTCCACGGCGCGGTCTTGGTCAAACGGTAGCTGACGAATCTGGTAAGGGAATTGTAAGTTGTCCCGGACTGTGTCGCCAAAAAGCGTCGGCTGCTGAAAGCTATATGATACGCGGCGCCGGTAAGCCACCGGGTCGTAGCTTTCAATGGGCTGGCCGGCAAAAGTCAACTGGCCACTGGTCTTACTGAGGAGTGACGCGATGATGCGGACCAACGTGGATTTACCGCCACCGGATGGCCCGGTCACCGTCACCCACTCCTCCTTGTCAATATTCAGGTTGATGTCGGTTAGAATCGCCGTGTCATCGACCTGGTAGCCCACATTCTCGAGTTCGATCAAACTCATGGCACCTGCTCCTTTCTTGTTCTTTAGCGATCTGTTTCGTGGCACAAAATTAGGGCCGAAACGCTGGGACCACTGATTGCCGGCTGACCCTGGCAGATTGGTCCTTGTCAGTGACAGCGCGTTGCCTCCACTAGAACTAAGCTGATTGTCGCTTAGCAATCCCGTTGTAGCCGAGAGTCCGCCAAATATGGGTTCAGCCGTGGGAGTTCCCTTAGTGGCACGATTCACGCCACTTAGGTAACTGGCGTCTTTGAGACGCGCCTTTCCGGCTCAAAGGCGAGGCGTCGAGACCGCCCTTCGGCTCGACCCGTCCGCCCACCGCGTTCCGACCCATATTTGGCGGACGGTAGGCGGCCAGCTCACACTGTGTGGCCCCAAACCAGCCACCAAAAACATCTGCTTTCATTGTACCGAAACCCCAGCCAATCGCCTACGAAAACGGCTTTTAATTTTGGCCGGCCAAGGTCGCGCGCCCCGGGGGACGTGAAAGTTTGGTATAATGTTCAAGACCGTAAGTCTTTTCGGACTTAATGACTGAATTTCTAAAGAACGATGCGGGTGTCTGGTGTTGACCGGCACCCGGGTCACAGGAGATAAAATGGCAAATTTTGAATCACACAATCACCGTGGCGGCCGCGACCGCTACGCCCACAATGACCGTAACGACCGGCACAGTTACCGGGACCGCAACCGCGACAATCACGGGACTAGCCGTGGCTACAATGACCGGCGCCGCCAAGAACGGGAAAACCCCGGCGTGACCGTGGAAGTCGGCCAACGTTTTCCATTGACCATCAAACGCATGGGGATCAACGGCGAAGGTATCGGCTACTACAAGCGCATGGCCGTGTTCGTGCCCGGCGCTTTGACCGATGAAGAGGCCGTCGTGGAAGTCACCAGCGTGGCCACCCGCTACCTGCGCGCCAAGGTCCACCGGATTCGCAAGGCCAGCCCCCACCGCGTAGAACCACGGGACAGCTATGCCGATGCTGTCGGCGGCTTTGAGCTAGAACATTTAGACTACCCCGAGCAACTGAAATTCAAGCGTGATATCGTGGCCCAATCCCTGGAACGCTACCAGCCCCAAGGCTTTCGCCACTACGATCTACGCCCAACACTGGGGATGGACGACCCCTACGGCTACCGCAACAAGGCGCAATTCCAGGTTCGCCGCAACGCCGAGGGCAAAGTCGAAGCCGGGTTGTACGCCGAACGCAGCCACGATCTCGTTGACCTGGCCACCTGCTCCGTCCAAATGCCCGTCACCATGACCGTGATGCGCGCCGTGGTCGCCATGCTCCAGGACTTGGACATGCCCATCTACGACGAAGAAGCCAAGTCTGGCATCGTCAAAACGCTGGTCGTGCGTGCTGCTGCCAACACCGACGACGTCCAACTGGTCTTCATCACCAACTCCCAAAAGCTACCGCACAAACGCGAACTGCTCGAACGCATCGCTAGTGAGCTTCCCCAAGTGACCTCGGTCATGCAAAACGTCAACCCGGGTGAAACCTCGCTGGTCTGGGGCGACGAAACGAAGCCGTTAGCCGGCGCCGACGCCATCACGGAAAAGTTAGACGGCCTGGCCTTCAAGCTCTCCGCTCGCGCCTTTCTACAACTGAACCCGTCACAAATGACCGTTCTGTACGCCGAAGCCAAGAAGGCCTTGGACTTACAACCGGGTGAAACCGTGGTCGACGCCTACTCCGGGATCGGGACGATTGGTTTGTCTTTAGCCGACGTGGCTGAAGAAGTCCGCGGCATGGACGTCATCCCCGAAGCCGTGGCCGACGCCAATGCCAACGCGGCGGCCAACGGCATCACCAACGCCCACTACGAAGTCGGCACCGCCGAAGACCTTCTGCCCAAATGGATCATGGCCGGATTCCGACCGGACGCCATCGTGGTCGACCCACCGCGCACCGGTTTGGACGCGACTTTGATTGAAACCATCCTGGCCGTACGCCCTGAAAAGTTCGTCTACATTTCCTGCAACCCATCGACGCTGGCCAAGGATTTGGTCGAGCTGACCCATGATTATCAGGTCGATTATATCCAGTCCGTGGACATGATGCCGCAGACCGCGCGCTGTGAGGCAGTGGTTAAACTACGCCGCCGTCAATAGATTAATAGGCAGCAACTGGTTTTCGTGTTAGACTTTTAGATAACGACAAACTGACACCCAATGAGTATTGTTGATGCCGTTGCCTGCGGCTGCCAGGGCTTCCGCCTGCTATGGGGGACACTTCCAGCCCAGACGCGGGCTTCCAGTTCGCTTGAAAGCCTCGCAAAACCGCGAGTCTCTCAAGTCGCCCCACCCAGTAACCTGGCAAACAACGCCAGCTAACTGGGTCGACACAGCTGGCTACACCCCTGGCCTCCTCCGGCATGATTGTATCTCCCATCTTAGATGGGCCAGTCTTGTCACTACCCAATGGTTGCTAGTGATCATCATGACTAGGGGTTTCAAAAACCTGTCTCACCGAACTGGGATGGTATTTTACCCGCCAGATTGGGTAATCAGTCTTAACCATATCGTCTGGACGAACGAAATTTTTAGAAAGTTGGCAAATGACATGCAAGATCCTTTTAAGGGCTTTAACGACGACGATCAAAACAATCAAAATGGTGACGGCCCTCAAGGACTGCCGTTACCGCCTAATTACGCGACCGTCGTGAACCCCGAGACGGGAAACATGCGGATCGCTAAGGTGGGGTTCTCATGGACCATGTTCTTCTTCCCCCCATTTCCAGCCATCTTCCGTGCCGACTGGTATAACTTACTGTGTATCTTAGGGGTCGACCTCGGGGCATCCATGTTACTGATGATGACGGTCCCCACCGCGCAAACGGCGCAGTTCACGGTTTCCGTGTGGCCATTGCTTCAAGGCCTACTGTGGGGGTCACTGTACAACCTGATGTACTTCAAGCACCTGTTCAACCGGGGATTCATCCCCGCCGATGAACGCTCCCGCGACCTGTTAGCGCGGGCCCACTATTGGTCACAACCGAAAGAATAAGCTGAGAGTCGACTGGCAGTGTTGCTGGTCGGCTTTTTTAGATTGCTCATTTAAGAGTGAAAACTAACTGTCATCATGGTAGTCGCACAACTTTGCACGCTAGATCTAGTTGTTTACAGCTACATGGTCCAGCTGGCCGCCTACCACCCGCCAAATATGGGTCGGATCGCTGTGGGCGGACGGGTCGAGCCAAAATGCGGTCTCGACACCTCGCCTTCGAGCCGAAGTTCACGTCTCAAAGGACGCCAGTTACCTAACCAGCAAAAAAACGCTGCTAAGGTAACTCCCACGGCTGAACCCATATTTGGCGGGCTCACGGCTACGGAGGGTGATTCCCCCACAATCGCTTTAATCCTTGGCAACAGTTGGCCACAATCAAATCCAGTGTGGCTGATACTACTAAGACACCAGAGGCATTCTGGTTTCACCAATTTTCGTAGTTAGAACACCATTTGACCAGAATTTACTGACTTAATCCGCCTTTAAAATTCAGCTGATGACAACAAAAAAATCCGCAACCAATGACAAAACGCGTTGGTTGCGGATTTTTTGATCAAGCTAATAACTTAAGCTTGCTTCGTTGGGTAAATCGTGAATTCATTAACGTTGACTTCGGCCGGTTGGTCGATGGCAAAGTTAACCACGCGGGCGATGGCGTCTGGCGTGATGCCGACCGCGTCGTACAGTTGGTCCATGCCTTGCTTGGCATTTTCATCAGTGATGGTGTGCAACAGTTCCGTGTTAATGGCCGCTGGGTACAGCGTGGCCGTGCGGATGTTCGTGCCTTCTTGCGCACTTTCCGTCCGGATGACTTCCATCAGGTTGCGCACAGCAAATTTCGTCGCGCCATAGACCCCTGCGCCAGGGAAACTCTTGATGCCCGCCACAGAAGACGTCGTGACGATTTGGCCGTGCTTTTGAGCCGTGAAATCAGGCATGACGGCGGCCACCCCGTTGAGTACCCCGCGCAGGTTGATGTCGATCATGTCGTTCCATTCCTGCGTGTGCAGCGCACTGATCGGTGAGGTCGGCATGATACCGGCGTTATTGAAGATGACGTCGATGCCACCAAATTTAGACTTTGCCAGATCAACTAGGCTCTGGACTTCAGCGGCATCCCGCACGTCCGTGACTTGGTAAGCGGCCTGACCACCAGCGTCGGTAATTTCGGCAACCAAGGCCGCCAACCGGTCAGCCCGGCGTGCGCCCAAGACGACCTTGGCACCATTGCTGGCTAACAGCTTGGCAGTCGCAGCGCCGATACCTGAAGAAGCTCCCGTGATGACAACCACTTTATTTTTAACAGTCATATTTAAATCGCTCCTATTCCTTAGTGAATGTTGCCAGTATAGGTGGTTAGAGCGACTCGAAGTCAAGGCCTATGCGTAACTTCTTTAAATTTTTCGTGGTGATTAATTCTTAAATAATCCTGTACTTTCACGCGGCCGGATTGCCCACAGCCCCTAATTCTGGTATCTTAGGGAAAACGCTAACCGCACGACGAAGGAGAAAATTATGCAAACGACGCGTCCTGACAGCCCGGTGAAACGCTTCTTCAAAGGCGTCATCATTGCCCTGGGCTTTATTTTACCCGGTGTTTCCGGCGGGGTCCTCGCCGCTATCCTAGGCATTTACGAGCGCCTGTTAGGCTTCATGGCCCACTTTCGCCAAAATTTCAAACGCGACTTCTGGTACTTTGTGCCGGTCGGTCTGGGCGGCATCGTGGGAATCGCCCTGTTGTCCGCGCCGCTGGAATACCTGCTGGCTCACTGGCAAGTCATTGTCCTGTGGGGCTTTGCCGGCGCCATCGTGGGCACGTTGCCTTCCCTGAATCAAACGGCCGTTGCCCAAAGCCCCCGAGATGGCATCGACCACCTGTGGTTCTGGGGCACCCTGTTGATCAGTGGTGGCCTGTTATATTTCATGAGCGACCTGTTTGGCACATTACCGGCAAACTTCGGTGGCTTCGTGGTCGCTGGCGCCTTGATTGCCCTGGGGGTACTGGTGCCGGGGCTGAGTCCGTCGAACCTGTTGCTGATTTTAGGCCTGTTTACACCGATGTTGACTGGCTTTAAAAATTTCGACCTGCTAGGCGTCTACTTACCCATCGCCATCGGCGGCGTGTTGGCCATGGCGCTATTTTCCAAGGGGATGGACTACCTCATCCACCGCTTCCATTCGCGGGTGTACCACTTCATCTTGGGCATTGTGACCGCTAGCACCATCTTGATTCTGGTGCCCAATAGCCACGCCGCCGAAAGCATCTCGTATGCCGGGACCACCTGGATGACGTTGGTCTGGAGCGCCCTGGCGCTGGTCGCAGGGATTGCCCTGGGGTACTGGATGAGCCGGTTGGAAGAAAAGTATAAATAGCGTCGAACATTAATTTAAAAATATCTAGACCGTCCCAATCATAAGGGGCGGTTTTTTGCTGGCTTGCTCAGTGTTGGCCACGGATCAATGATTTTTATTAAACGATTTATAACGGTTGCTGCTTGCTTTTACCGTGACAATTGCGTACAGTAAATTTCAGCAACCGCCACCACCTTCACCAACCGAAAGGAAGCCCGCCACCATGAATCATATCGACCACTTCATTCAACAACAAAGTGCTAAGAGTGCTGAATTCGCTGCACAAGCTAACCAAACCGCAATTAATCTTGACGTTGCTGTTGCCGTTCGCAAGCTTCGCGAGGAAAAACAATTAACACAACGTGCATTTGGCAAACTGGTTGGTAAACCGCAATCTACAATCGCCCGCATTGAGGAGGGCCGAATGAATGTCTCTGTTAAAGTGCTAAGTGAAATTGCTGCCGCCGTCAATAAAAAAGTCACCGTTCAATTCACTTAACTACGCAAAAAGTCCCAACCACCAATCACCGGCGGTTGGGACTTTTTTATGGACAACCTGATTAATCTTGCTGTGGTTTAAACGCCCGCGTGGCGGCAACGGCCTGTTGCCAACCGGCGTACAGGTGGTTGCGGCGGTCCTCGGCCATGTCTGGTGTGAAGACGCGTCCGGCATTGCGAATCTCTTTGATCTCATCCAGGCTTTGCCAGAAGCCCACGGCCAGGCCAGCCGCAATGGCCGCCCCCATGGCCGTGGTCTCTTCATCGGCCGCCCGTTGAACGGGAATATTCAAAATATCCGCCTGGAACTGCATCAAATAACGGTTCCGCGATGCCCCGCCATCGGCCATCAATTCGGAAATGTCGATGCCGGTATCCTGTTTCATGGTCCGCAAGACGTCACGCGTTTGATAAGCAATCGACTGCAGGGTCGCCTTCACGAAGTCGTTGCGGTCGGTTCCACGCGTCAGGCCAAAGACGGCCCCCTTGGCATCCGGATCCCAGTACGGCGCGCCCAAGCCGTTGAAGGCCGGCACGACATAGACTTCATCTTCGTCGGTCGAGGCCATGGCCGCCTGTCGCGACTCGGGAACACTGCTGATGATCTGCATGCTCTCGTGCAACCAAGCCAACGCGGTGCCGGCCACCAGGATGGATCCTTCAAGCGCGTAGGTCACCTGACCGTCCAACTGATAGGCAATCGTCGTCAACAGGTTATGCTTGGACAGCTGCGGTTTGTGCCCGGTATTCATCATGACGAAGGCCCCGTCACCGTACGTGTTTTTCACGGTTCCTGGTTCTAACGCCAACTGCCCCAACAACGCGGCGGATTGGTCCCCGACGATGCCGGCAATCGGCACCTCCACCCCGTAAAATTGGAAATTCTGGGTGACGCCGTAGACTTCGGAACTGGATTTGACCTCCGGTAGCATGGCAGCGGGGATGTTCAGCCAGTTTAAAATGTCCGTGTCCCACTGGAGCGTGTGGATGTTAAACAACATGGTCCGGCTAGCGTTACTGTAGTCGGTCACGTGAATCTTACCACCCGACAATTTCCAAGCCAGCCAACTATCGACCGTCCCAAATAACAGCTCACCCTTTTCAGCTCTCTCCTGTGCGCCAGGCACGTGATCCAAGATCCAGCGCACCTTGGTGGCACTGAAGTAGGCATCGACCACCAGACCGGTCTTTTCCTTAATCGTTTCCGCTCGACCCGCGGCAACCAACTCCTTGGCAAGGCTGGCCGTTTGCTTACTTTGCCAACCGATGGCGTGGTAGATAGGCTCGCCGGTCACGCGGTCCCACACGATGGTGGTTTCCCGTTGGCTACTGATCCCAATGGCCTGAATATTTTCGGGATGGATCGACGCGTCGATCAACGCGCTGGCAATCACCGATAATACGCTATTCCAAATCTCATTGGCGTCAGATTCGACCCAACCGGGATGCGGATAGTATTGCGGCACTTCCTTGTATCCTTCGATCACCTTGCGCCCGGTATGATCAAAAATCAGCGCCCGCGTGCTACTGGTCCCTTGGTCAATTGCTAACAGATAGTTTTCCGGCTGTTTGAGTGCCATATGTAAAACTCCCTCCAAAATTAACGCTTCAGTAAGCGGTTCCAAATCAATTGCATTAATCATAGCACGACCCTTGTGAAAAACGCTAGATTTTGTCCCCGCTCTTGGCGCGTTTGAAACTTTCTTAAGAAATCAACCGTTTGTTTTTTAAACTGGCTAAACTTCCGCCTTACCGTTCGTCAAATATGAGTTGGAACGCTGAGGGCGCCGGGTCGAGCCACAGGGCGGTCTCGACCCTCACCTTAGAGCCGATGACCCGCGTCTCTAAGGTGCCAGTTTTCTAAGCGGCAAGAACCACGCCGCTAAGAAAACTCCCACAGCTGAACTCATATTTGACGAACTATCGGCTACTGTGGTGATTACTGACAACAACTATGTTCTTCTCCCAACTGATTAACCATTTAGCACAACAGTCGATCACATTGTAGCTAGCTATAAAGTTATCGGCGACAACCAATTCACTTCTAAACCACCAACCGTTCTCCCGCCAAAAACGACTGCGCAAAGTCTGCATCATCCTTCACCCGCTTGCCGAACTCATCGATCAGCGCATGGAACTCCTGGCAATCGGCCAGGCCCAGTGGAAATTGGCGCAAGACTTGTTTCTGAAATGCCGGGTACGTTTTGGGCATCGTGGCCCCTAGCCAGGCGAACAAGCGGCGGGCGTAGGTGTCGACCATGAACGTGCCGTGGTCCAGCGTGTACATCAAGATGTAATCGGCCGTTTCGTTGCCAATGCCGGTGATGGCCATCAGGTCTGATCGCAGACTACTGCCGGATCGCTGTTTGAGCGCGGCTAAATCGTCATTGGCCTGGCCCAACCAAGTGGCCAACGCCAAAATGGCCGGCCCCTTGCGATTGTAGAAGCCGCTGGAGCGAATCAGCGGCGTGATGGTCTCCGGGGTTAGCTCCCGCAATTTTGCCGGGTCAAAACCCGTGGTTCGCTTTAAATTGATCAGCGAGGGCTCCACGTTTCGCCAGTTGGTGTTCTGAACTAAAATGGCGCCCAGCATGATCTCCACAGGCGTTTCGGCCCACGGTGTTCCCGGCTTCAGCCACGGTTGCGGCCCCATCTCGGCAGCCATGCGCTGGTATAGTTCTTCAATTGTCATGTGCGTCCTCCTTATTGATGGTTAAGTTATTTAGGGTAACGGTTAATTGGCGGTATGTACTGGTCACCTGACCATCCAGCGCCCCTGAACATGAAACACGGTGGACGGACGCAAGCACTACCACCCAATCCACCCGTCAAAAAAGCTAGCCGCGCGCGAAACGTGACTAGCCCTTAACGCTTATCTTTATTTTTCACCATTGTTGCGCTTGATTACCAAGCGGATATCGTCGTCGACCCCTTCTGGATGCAACTCCTCTTTGTAATCGAAGTTAGCGCTTTGGAAGTACTTCTTGATTTCATCGTTGATCGTCTCGACAGCCCGAACATCCTTGTCCTGCCGTTTCAATAAAAGCGTGTATTCCTTTGAATCCTCATCGACGTTTTCAAAACGATACTCAACCGCTTCGGAATTCAAAATTTCTTGAATCAACTGCCGTTCTGTCATCATGTTTACCTCGCTTAAATTTAGTCTACTTCTTTATTGTAAAGTTATTTAGAAAATTTGTTAACTATTTCGTTACAAGTTTCGGTAGTTCCGGTAACAAATTTCCTTAGAAATGGGTATACTGGTCAACAAATACCTTTATCATTGAAAGGAAGCGACGCCATGCGTCCTCGCATTGCCCTGCCCGCCGACACACTCGACGAGGCAACGAATATCATTAACGAAAGAAACGCGGCTTTTGCCCCGCGACCAGCCGTAGAAGCCATTGTCAAAACGGGCGGCCTGCCCATTATCCTGCCAAGCATCGACCCGGAGGATGTGGCCGACTACCTACCACTCTTTGACGGCGTGGCCTTCTTAGGCGGCGCCGACGTGGACCCCACCTTTTTCGGCGAGGAACCCCACATCCGGTTGGGCAAGACCTACCGCAAGCGTGACTTATTTGAAATCGAACTGCTCAAACAAGCCGTGGCCGCCAACAAGGCCATCTTGGGCATTTGCCGGGGCCTGCAGCTGATCAACGTCGGCCTGGGGGGCACGTTGTATCAAGACCTGAGTGAAGACCCGCTGGCCCAGATCAAGCACAGCCAAGCCGCCATGGGCAATCAGCCCAGCCATCACGTGACGGTCGTGCCCGGGAGTACACTGGCCACGCTGACCGGCGAACGGCCTTACGTCAATTCTCGGCATCACCAAGCCATCAAGGATGTGGCCCCGAGCCTGCGCGTGACCGCCAGTGCCGATGACCAGGTCATTGAAGCGCTGGAATCCAAGGACACCGACCAGATTCTCGGCGTCCAATGGCACCCGGAAAACATGTACAAGCACCACGACGAATCGCGGCAGATTTTCCAGAATTTCGTCAACCGCGCCGCCCAACGCATGTAAAAAGTTGGTAAAGGCCCTTTTCATTGACCGGCACTTCCATTACACTAGAACTTGTGCAGAAAAATCAGGAGGTGTGTGGTCGTGGCGAAAATGAAGGACTTTGGGCAACGGATGCGTTTTTTGGGGTTCTCCATCGTCCTGAACTCGGCGGCTAATGCCCTGACCATCTCCACCAACCTGGGGAGCGCCGTGTGGACCGGGTCGTCCGTCAACCTGGCCAACTGGATTCACGTCCCCCTGGGCACGACGCTGTTTATTTACGGCATCGTCATCACGCTGTTGAACCAACTGTTGCTGGGGCAATTTGACCGGCGCCGGTTCGTGTCCAACCTGCTGTACATCATCCCCTTCAGTTACCTGGTCGAGTGGATCGGCTACTTCTGGAACTGGATTGGCGTGGGGCAGTTGCCGCTAGCCGGCCGCGTGATTGTCGACATCATCGGCCTGTTTGGAGTCGCGTTTGCCGTCTCCATTTATAACCGGTGTAATATCATCATGCACCCCAACGATGACCTGGCGTATATTCTGCGGTTCAAATACCTCCGCGGCTCGGCCATCATCGCCCAGTGGGCCAGTTACGCGCCGCCCCTGTTGATCATCATCCTGTCCTACATCTTCACCGGTGAGCTACACGCCATCGGCTTTGGGACCGTTTGGGCATTGGTGACCCAGGGCATCGTCATGGGCTGGGCAGATTATCACGTCTTCCCACGGCTCAAACACCACGTGGACGTGTAAGTCATTTAATATTAAAAACAAATGAGAAGCCAGACTTGTGAAATTTAACAAGTCTGGCTTTTTTGATTTGTTATTAGTTTTTGTCAACAACTAATCGGGCAATCATTACGTCGTCAATTATTGTCGTCCAGTTTCCTTGAGGGTATCTGTTTTCCTAGCCATTTTCATGACGATTGGTCACGTCTTGCAACCACCTCTTATCGAAACCGTTCCCCCTATTTGCCATTTTATTCATTGTGTGTAACTCGCATTAGACATATGGTGCTCTCTAAGCCAACTATTAAAAATGCCGGTATAACAGTAGTTGCCCTAGCTTTTGCGGCTACAACCATGATATACTGCATATAATAAATATAGAAAAAGTAAAGGGAGTGTGCTAAATGACTAGGGGATTTAGTAAATTTATGACGGCCGCCTTCGCATTGGTATTATTAGGGGGCGTGGCCACACCCGTTGTGGCTCAGGCTGATGCAGCGACAGAATCCGTCGTGACTACTAGTACTGATGACAAGCAAACTTATACAATCGGCTCAATAGAATTACCATATACGCAACTAGTGCAAAATGGTAAATCCATTAAATCCTATTGGTACAATAAAAGTACCGATGATCCAACGACAGCCACACAGCCACAAACAATGACTATGGACCAGCTTAAGGATACAGACTACATGGCCAACTTTGCAGCTGCCAACAATGATAAAATAGCGGCTCAAATTGGCCCTGCCATCGTCCAAGAATTCAGTTCTATCAGCCTATCTAAAGGTGAAACAGTCGGTGAATATATTTACGCCCTATCTGATCCTGATCAAACATATGATGATTTTTTTGACCAGCTAGACGTTTCAAGCTACATGAATACATGGCTCGTTAAAAATTTAACATTGCTTAAACTCGACCAGATTAGTCCAGAAGAACTTTCCGCAGGCTATCAAAATGAGTTACGTCCCATACTCGTGACAACATTTAGCGATAATTCAGGCCAGCTAAAACAGTTTGATCAACTCTTCGGAAATCCAGAAAATATTGAGAATCTTCATGATTATTTAGTGAAAAGTTTTTTCACGCAATACATTCAAGCTATGCATCTTGATAAACTGAGCGATGCAGAGCGAGTTACGTTAGACCCTGCAGCCTCTGCAGCTGCTACCAAGTCTTTTTGTCAACAGCCGATGAGTAACTTCCTAACTAAACAGGCCGACGGGACTTACCAGCTAAATACAATCGTTATCTTTTCCGCTTTCTACGTATTCACTGATGGATCGACTGTTGAAAAGCCAGTTCTGCCATCGCTGCCTGATGTAACACCCGACCAGAGCCAACCCGTCACCGTCCACTACGTCGATGACCAAGGCAACCAGCTCGCCAAAGACCGGACCTTGACCGGCGACCTCGATACTGCCTACCACAGTGACGCCTTAACCTTTACTGGCTACAAGCTGACTCAGACGCCTACCAATGCGACCGGAAAGTTCACCACGCAGCCACAGTCCGTCACTTACGTTTACAGCAAGGAAGCGGCGTTGCAAACCGGGTCGGCCGCTGCGACCATTAATCCCATTGCGCCTAAAGGGACCGTGGTCTACACGACTAAAAAGATTGGGCTTTACAAATCAGCCACCTTTACCTCTAAGGCACGCAAACAATGGTATGCTAAAAAATCACGGATGAACCGACCAATGTTTGTGGTCACGGGCTACGCAAAATCTAAGAATGGTGTCAAGCGCTACCAGGTCAAGGACGTCAATCACCACAGTAAGACCCGCGGCAAGACCGGGTACATCACCACTAACCGCGCCTACACGTCTCCCGTTTACTACGCCGCCAAGCACAAGACCGTCACGATCATCAATCCTAGCGGTGTGAACAGCTACGCCAAGAAAAATTTGACCGGGAAGAAGCATCACTACCGTCAGGGCCAAACGGTCAAGGTGAAAAAGATTGTGCGCCACAACCTCACGACTCGTTTCGTCCTCAGCAACGGCCGCTACATCACCGCCAACAAGAAGTTGGTCCAAGCGGGCCGCGTTACGATGCCTAAGCGAGTCGCTGCCAAGGGGGCTTTGAACCGCTACACCACGGCCAACCTGACGAAACGCAATCGTCACTACGCCCGCAAGGCCCAGGCGACCTTCACTGTTCGGGGCTGGGATTATTCCAACGCCAACAACTTCAGCAAGGGCGATACCCTGCGCTACCGCGTGGCCGGCGGATATATTTCCGGCAATCCACAACTGGTTCACCAAATTCGGTAAAATCTCACTAACCTAAATAAGCAGCCCAGGACCACGGCCCGGACTGCTTATTTGTCTTGTTTTACAAAAGCTGAAAGTAAACTTAACGCGTTAACTCCTGGAACGACAGCATTCTGTCCACTAAACTTAGGGAACCCAAGAGCCTGTGTCAGCCAGGGTTCCGGCAAGTTGGTGTTATCAGTAACATTGTGTTGGCCAGAAGTTAAGTGACAAGTTGACTGCTAGGAAGGGTTAAGTCGATTATTGTTGTCAACCACTCCTGTAGCCGAGAGTCCGCCAGTTTTCGCTAAGAAGCTGTAAACGACTAGCAACCTCGTTTTCTTACTTAAAGACCTTGGCCAGTTGGTCAAAGTTCACGGTTCCCAGACCGGCAGCCTGGTTGTAAGTCTTGCCAGGTTGGCCGACGTAGAAGAGATTCCCATTGTTCGTGTCTGAATCCAATTTGGTAAATGGTGACTGACTGGTTTGGGCCAACGCGTAGAGCTGGGGGTTCCACAGCCCCATGCGCTTGCTGCGGTTACTGTTGATGACGGCAGCCATCGCCGCAAATTGTGGTGCGACCACGCTGGTACCCCCGACCGTGCTCCAGCCATCGGCGCTGTCATAGTCATCGTAGCCGGTCAGCGGATCGGCATTGGCCACGACATCTGGATAGTTTCGCCCACTGGCCTTGCCCGTGATCAGGCCGGCATTCAACCGTGGTAAGCCATCGTCAGTCAAGTATTGCCGGGCGTTGTAGGTGTTCACGCCGGATACACCCTTTTGATATTGTGGCGTGGCGTACAGCGTGGAGATCCCGCCACCACTACCGCTTTGTAGCATGTCCAGCAGATCCGAGTTTTTCTGGAAGAAGGCCGGGTCTTGTGAATAGGCGTCAAACAGCTCGTCGCCGCCCCAGGTCCGTTCCTGATCGACCTTCACTTCCACACCATTGGCCAACGTCCCCGAGAATGGCAACGTGGTCCCACCAGTGGCCGTGACCCACGGGTTATTGGCCGGGAAGTTGGCGTAGATACCCTCGTCGACATCCCCGTTTTTAGCCAACTCCTCGCCGTAAGCCCCGGTGTCCCCACTGGCCGCAAACGTGGATACACCTTGCGTAGCGCCTTGTGCCAGCAACGTGTTCATAATGCTGCCATATAGCGGCGTCAACACGTGATATTTGTTCAGACTCTGCAAGACGCCTTCTGACAGGCCCCAACTGAGCGACAGGCTGCTGGCTTTATTCTCACCAAACGCCGTCGCAAACGCATTGAGCCAGCCCACATCACTGAGCGATGCCGTGTAAACGCGGATCTTGGCCTTGGGTGCCAACGCCCCCGCCTGTTCAACGTCCAGCGCCGTTTCGGCATTGCCAGGATCGACGTTACCCCAGATGTTCATGCCGCCCGTCGATTTCACGCTGATCCGGCTGGCAGAATCGGCCACGCCCTCAGCTGACCAAAAATGCGTGATGTCAGACTTGTTGACCTTGCTAAAGCTGATGATCCCAATGGTTTGCCCACTGCCGTCATTGCTATTCGCCAGGCCAGTTGCGTGGTATTGGCTCAAGAAGTTTTGCGGTGCGCCATCGCTAGTCGGCCCATCCGTGGCCGTGCTGGTCGCGCCTAGGCTAGATAACTTGACTAGGTTGGTGATCCCAATGACAGCCTTGATTGGCTTGGCCACGTTCTTCGGTAACTTCGGTGTTTTCTTAGAATACTGAATCTTGGTGCCGTAATAACGGGCCGTCTTTAAGTTGGTCGCAAAGGTCTTGTTGACCGCACTGGCACTCCCTTTGATCTGCATGATCAAGCCATCATTAAACGTCGTGACCTTAAACTTATGTGACTTAAAGTATTTCGCGAGCCGTTTGGTCGTGGTCGTTGATTGACCAAACTTTTGGCGAAACTGCTTGGGCGTTAAATAGGACTTAAATTGCTTGTTACCCGCCGTGTTAACGGCATAGGCTGTCTTGGTCAGCTCGGCTGAATTCCGAGTGTTTAAGACCAGATCCAGGGTTACCGTTTTGCTAGCTGAAACCTGCTGGACGTTTTGCAACCCGCCTAGCTGACTTTCACGATACGGCGTGGCGACCGTGCTGGTGCTGGCCGCAGTGGCTTGAATGCCACCAAAGCCGCCCAGCCCCACAATCAGGCCGGCCACGAGAAACCGAATTTTCATAGGACATCCCCTCCATTAAGCATTATTATACGCTGACGTCCAGTTGAACGGTGGCCACAGTTCTCGCGTTAAGCAACATACTTAAATTGACTAGTAAAAGAAAGCAGTCTTACCGCATTGATTTCCGGAACGACAGTATTCTGTCCACTAAAGTTAGGGAAACCAGGAGCCTGCGTCAGCCAGGGTTCCGCCTGCTCTGGGGAACACCTCCAGCCTGAGGAGCGGTCTTCCGGTTCGCTTGAAAGCCTGACCAAACCCGCCAGGCTCTCAAGTCGTCCCACGCTGTAGGCTGAGAAAGTACCTCAGCCAACACCGTCGACACAGCTGGCTCCATCCTGGCTGACTCCGGCAAGTTGATGTCTTTCAGTAATATTGTGCGGGTTAAAATTTCATTGATAAGTTACCTGTTACCAAGGAACAAGTCAATTATTGCTGGCAAGTATTCCTGTAGCCGAGAGTCCACCAAATATGGTGGTGTTTCCTTAGCAGGTGGCCTTTTACCCATTCATCTTTGAGCTGAAGAACACATCTCAAAGATGCCAGCAGCAGGTGAGCCAACTAAACGACAACGTCCCTTACTTGCCACCGCGCAAAAAAGAGACCGGGCATCACTACCCCATCTCTCACAATGATTATGCATCCATATTTTGCGTCAAAATGAACTGTTTGACTTCCTTCAACGTGCGCTTGGTCTCTGGTAGCTTGCCCCAGAGAATGTAGTCGTGCAGCATCGACTTGACCTCGCGGGCCTTGTACGGTGTGCCGCTGGCCTCGGCTAATTTTTGGACTAGGCGTTGGTCATCGGCCGCCAACAACTCGTTGGTGCCGTAATACAACAGAATCGGCCCCAGGTCGGCGAAGTCCCCGTAAATCGGGCTGACTAGCGGATCAGTCACCGGATGGTCGCCGGCGTAGTCGAACCCGATTTTTTTGAGCGTGGCTAGCGTCAAATACGGGTCGTGCTTGGCAGCCGTTTGGAGGTCCGGATTCATCATACTGAGGTCGGCCCACGGCGAAATCAAGATGGTCCCCGCCGGTAATGGCTTTTGGTGGATCTTCAACTGTTGAAGCAGCGTCAAGGCCAACCCACCACCTGCCGAATCACCCATTAAAAAGAACTGGTCGTCCGGATACTGCGCCCGCAAATAATCGTAGGCGTTCATGGCAAAGATCACGGTATCGTCAACCGTGGCCTCTGGCACTAACGGATAATCCACGTAGGAGACCCGCAAATTAGCCTGCTGGATCAACGTTTCCATTAATTCACGATGGCTATCCGTCCCCTGCATGGTGTAGGCACCACCATGAAACAACAGCACGTGTTGCCGCAACGGCGCGCCAGAGGCGGCGGTCAAGATACGGCCCCCGAAGACTTGCCGCTCTTTCGTCACGATGGTAGCCGGAAACTTCTCGGGCACCACGGCCCGGTTTTGCCGACTGGGCTGTAAAAATGCTTGTTGAATCTGCTGTTTGAGCTGACTATGCTGGGTCTTGAAGAGTAACCATTTCCCACGCAAACTCACGACTATCACCCTATCTTTTTGCCTTCATCAATTCTCTCGACTTATATTGCCAGTATACAGCGTTTCACGCAAAAACGCCTCCCTTAGAGTGAATTACTAGGTAATTTTTGCCAAAACCGTTAGAATAGAGGATGTAACAGTTGAGATGAAAGGGTGGCAAAGAGCCAATGACAAATAACCGAAAACTAAACGTAACTGGCGGCTGGAATTTCCGGGAACTGGGTGGCTACGCAACCGTTGATGGTCATACCGTGAAGTGGCACAAGTTATTGCGGACGGACGGGTTGGCTCGGCTCACCCCAGAGGATCAAACCTTGCTGGCCGACTATGGCGTCATCGCGGACGTGGATTTTCGTTCCAAGGATGAACGCAAGCAGGCGCCCGACAAGGTGCCAGCGGGCGTGACCTATCATTTCTTACCGGTCTTCCCCGATGGCGATGAGACTGACGCCTCGGCGACGCAAGAACAGTTGGAACAACGCTTCAATACCAATGACCAGGCCGGCTACCAGCACATGTTGGACGTGTACCGGAAGATGGTCACGTTGCCGAGCGCGCAAACGGCTTATCACAAGTTCTTCGGCACCCTGCTGGCCAACGAACAGGCGGACCAATCCGTGTTGTTCCACTGTACTGCCGGCAAGGATCGGACGGGGATGGGCGCCTTTCTAGCGTTGAGTGCCTTGAACGTTGACCCCCAAACCATTCAGCAAGACTACTTGTTGACCAACCCCAACGTGATGCCGCTGGTCGATAAGCAAAGCGACCAGGCCCGGCAGAGCGGTCATTCGGAGGCGTTTGTCACCAACATTCGTGCGCTGTCGACTGTTAACCCGGACTACCTCGCCGCGGCCCTGAAGATCATCAACACCCAGTATGGTGGCGTTCAGGACTATTTACACGATGTGTTGGGCTTATCACACAATGATTTAACAACTTTACGACAACTTTATTTGGACTAAACATCCGTACCAGGCTAACCGATTCACGGGTAGTCTGGTTTTTTAACTGGAAAGGACTGGATATGGATGAAGAAAAAAACACTGACCTGGGCCTTGCCATTGGCGGGCATCGCCCTGACCTCACTGGCCGCTAGCGAGCACCTCTTTAATTTCGCCTTTAAGCGGGTCAACTACGTCCCGGAGACCTCCGCGGACAAGCAGAAATACGCCGATGCCTACTACGCCTACGTCGATTGGTACAAACAGATTCCCAAGGAAAAATGGTACCTGCACGAACACGACCCGCAAAACCGCATGGTCGCCGAATACATCCCGGCCGAAACACCAAGTCGCCAGACCGTCATCATTTCCCACGGCTACAAGGGGAACGGCGAAACCATGGCGAATTTTGCCCAAATGTACCACCGGCTCGGCTTCAACGTGCTCTTGCCCGATGACCGCGGCCACGGCGAAAGTGCTGGCAAATACATCAGCTTTGGCTGGCTAGACCGGCTCGACTACCTGCAGTGGATCCAACAGGTCATTGACCGCGCCGATAATGACGTCAAGATTCTGCTGTTCGGCGTCAGCATGGGCGGGGCCACCATGGAAATGCTCTCCGGTGAAACCCTGCCAGATCAGGTCAAGGCCATCATCGCCGACTGCGGGTATTCCAGCATCGAATCCGAGCTGACTTACCTGTTGAAGCGTCAATTCCACTTGCCGAAGTACCCGATTGAACCCCTGGTCAGCACCATCTCCAAGCGCCGGTTGGGCTACTACCTGGGCGACGTGACCGCCACGGAACAACTGCAGAAGAACAAGCGACCGATTCTCTTCATTCACGGGGAAAAGGACGTGTACGTACCGGTGGGGATGGCCTACGAAAATTACGCGGCGACCCACGCACCCAAGCAACTGTGGATTGTGAAAAATGCTTCGCACGCCGAAAGTTTCTGGACTAATCCGGCGCGCTACCAACAACACGTGACGGAATTTCTGCAGACGTACTTCGACGACGAGTGAACCTTAAGCCTAACTTAACGGCATTTGGCCGGTTATCGCAATTCCTTCACACTTTAGTTTTTCTTTACCAATTAGTCAAAAAGTCATCACGACTTTGCCCCGATTCTATTCACAAACTCCGGGTATAGTAATAACCATAGTAATTAGCCAATACCAATTACTACTAAATTCTATTCCAATCCCTTTTGATTCTCTCCCCCTAAGAGAATCACCCCAAGGTCAGGTTCCCTCAAGCCTGACCACTCCTCTAAAATACATTTACACCCCCTAATGTGAATGTACTCCTCATGAAAAAAGTTCGGCATCACTCTTTCCCCGAGAGTGACGCCGAACTTTTTGTTTGCTTACTGATAGTGTGTATACGCCGAATAGCTGGTGACCTGCCGATTTACCGTATCAATCCGATAAACGACCCGGCAAACTCACCTTACAACCAACGCCAAGCCTTGTACAAATCTTCGCGCTGTTGGACCGTTTGATGTTGCGCAGCCGCGGCCAGCTGTTTTTGTACCGCTGCCCACTGTTGTTCACTCACCAAAATCGCGTCCGTGGTTTGATCTTCAATCCGGACTGCCTTACCATCTTTGACCTCTTGTAACAAACTCTGGAGATTCCGCTGCGCATCAGCTGGTGAATACACTTTTTCCATTGTTCATTCCCCCACTTTTCTTGACTATTAGTCTAGGCCTAAGCGTTTGAAAATAAAGTCCACTCGCCGTAAGTGATAGTGATAATCGAAGGCATCGTCGATCTGCGCCGGTGTCAATCGGGCCGTAATCTCAGCATTAGCTTCCACTAATGGCCGGAACTGGGTCTGTTGATCCCAAGCCTGCGCCGTCAGTGGTTGCACCAAGTCATAGGCGGCTTCACGACTCAAACCCGTTTCAATCAGCTTCAACAAGAGTCGTTGACTGTAGATCAGACCGTAAGTCCGACCCATGTTGGCCTTCATGGTTTCTGGGAACACGTCCAAGTTGCTTAAAATACGGTTGATTCGGTGCAACATGTAATCCAACAACGTCGTGCTTTCCGGCAAAATCATCCGTTCGGCTGACGAGTGGGAAATGTCGCGTTCATGCCAGAGACTGACGTTTTCATATGCCGTGACCATGGTGCCCCGCAACACGCGGGCCAAACCAGTCACGTTTTCCGAACCAATCGGGTTACGCTTATGTGGCATGGCTGACGAGCCTTTTTGCCCGGGGTTGAAATGTTCTTCAACTTCATGAATTTCCGAACGCTGCAGGCTCCGAATCTCCGTGGCAATGTTTTCCACGCTCGTCCCAATCAACGCCAACGTCGCAACATAGTCAGCGTGCAGGTCTCGCGGCAACACTTGGCTGGCAATTGGTTGCGCACTAATTCCCAACTGGTCACAAACAAAGGCTTCAACTTCGGGTGGCACGTTGGCAAAGGTGCCGACTGCCCCACTGATTTTTCCGGTTTCCACCCCCGCAGCGGCGCGGTCGAAGCGGTCAAGGTTCCGTTGCATTTCAGCGTAGAAACGGGCTAATTTCAGTCCAAAGGTGGTTGGCTCAGCTTGAACCCCGTGCGTCCGGCCGATCATGACCGTCTTCTTATACTTCAACGCCAGGTCCTTTAATGTGGCGATCAACGTGACCAGACTCTGACGAATCACCACGTTGGCCTGCTTCAACCGGTAGCCCTGGGCCGTATCCACCACGTCGGTACTGGTGACGCCAAAGTGAATCCACTTACGTTCAGCCCCCAGTGATTCCGACACGTTGCGGGTGAATGCCACCATATCATGGTGCGTCACGGCTTCGATCTCGGCGATACGATCAACGTCAAACGTGGCGTTTTCCCGAATTTTCTGGGCATCTGCCACAGGGACCTCACCTAATTTGGCCCAAGCTTCGTCGATGGCGACTTCAACGGCAAGCCAAGACTGATACTGATTTTCCAGGGACCAAATCTGGCCCATTTCTGGTCGGGTGTAGCGTTCTAACATCAAAGTTCCTCCTCAGTAATAGGTAAAATCCGAACATTATTTTTAAAATTCGTTTCTTGCTCCGCTATCTATTTTAGCATAGAACGTCCTATTTTTACCAGACATTTCACCGATATATCCATTATTAATTAGTTTCTACTCATAATTAAAAGAACTTTTATACTGATTATTTAAATAATTGTTCGCTTTTCGCTTGCAATTCAATTACGAACTTGATACAATTATTTTTGCTGGGTGTTCGGCCTGGTAAAAAATAACGATGAGGTGTTTGCAATGTCATCAACAGTAGTAGTTGGTAGTCAATGGGGCGATGAAGGTAAAGGAAAGATCACGGATTTTCTGAGTGAGAAGGCTGATGTCATTGCCCGCTACCAAGGCGGTGACAATGCCGGCCACACCATCGTCTTCAACGGTCAAACGTTCAAGCTGCGGCTGATTCCTTCAGGGATCTTCTACGCCGACAAGCTGAGCGTCATCGGTAATGGCGTCGTGGTCAATCCGAAGTCCTTAATTGAAGAACTCACTTATCTTCACAACAATGGGATCTCAACGGACAACCTACGGATCTCTGACCGCGCCCATGTCATCTTGCCTTACCACATCCTGTTAGACCAAGCCCAAGAAAAGGCCAAGGAAAACAAGATTGGCACCACCAACAAGGGTATCGGCCCGGCTTACATGGATAAAGCCGAACGAATCGGGATTCGCATCGCCGATTTATTGGACCACGATATCTTTGCGGACAAGTTACGCCAAAACTTAATTGAAAAGAACAACGTCTTGACCAAGCTTTACGGCGTTGAACCTTTAGACTTTGAAACGATTTTTGAAGAATATTACGCATTAGGCCAACAAATCAAGAGTCACGTCACCGACACGTCCGTGGTCATCAACGATGCCATCGACGCCGGCAAGAACGTCCTCTTTGAAGGGGCGCAAGGGGTCATGTTGGACATCGACCATGGGACTTACCCATTCGTGACTTCATCCAACCCCGTCGCCGGGGGCGTGACGATTGGGGCCGGCGTTGGCCCAACCAAGATCGATCACGTCGTTGGTGTTTGCAAGGCCTATACGTCGCGGGTGGGTGACGGACCTTTCCCAACCGAACTCTTCGATGAGATTGGTGACACGATTCGTGAAACCGGTCATGAATACGGGACTGTGACCAAGCGCCCCCGGCGAATCGGTTGGTTCGACAGTGTCGTCTTGCGCCATGCTAAACGGGTTTCTGGCTTAACCAGTTTATCCCTGAACTGCTTAGACGTGCTGACCGGCTTAAAGACCGTCAAGATCTGCAAGGCTTACGCGCTGAATGGCGAAACCATTTACCATTACCCAGCCAGCTTAGTCGACCTGGACGCTTGCCAACCGATCTATGAAGAATTACCTGGCTGGACGGAAGACATTACCGGCTGTCACTCAGTCGAAGAACTGCCCGTCAATGCCCAAAATTATGTTAAACGCTTAGCTGAACTGGTTGGCGTGGATATTGCCACGCTGTCCGTCGGCCCTGACCGCGAACAGACGAACATTTTACGTGACGTCTGGAACGCCTAACCCCACGAACAAGGAGTGACTGCTCATGCATCCCGCAGAAGTATTTGATTACGAAGATATTCAACTCGTTCCCAATAAATGTATCATCGACAGCCGTAGCGAGGCCGACACTAGCATCGAATTCGGCCCGCATCGCTTTAAGATCCCGGTCGTCCCTGCCAACATGGAGACCGTCATCAACGAACCGTTAGCCGTTTGGTTAGCGCAAAACGACTATTTCTACGTCATGCACCGTTTCCATCCCGAAGAACGTCGGGGCTTCATCGAACGGATGCATGACCAGTCCCTGTTTGCGTCGATCAGTGTGGGCGTCAAGCCTGACGAACACGCCTTCATCGACGAACTGGCTGCGGCTGATCTGGTACCGGAATACATCACCATCGATATCGCCCACGGCCACAGTGACGCGGTCATTCGGATGATCAAGCAGATCAAGACCAAGTTACCCGACAGTTTTGTGATTGCCGGCAACGTCGGGACGCCCGAAGCCGTGCGAGAACTCGAAAATGCCGGTGCGGACGCCACCAAGGTCGGTATCGGCCCCGGAAAAGCCTGCATCACCAAGCTCAAGACTGGTTTTGGGACCGGTGGCTGGCAATTAGCTGCCGTTCGGCTCTGTGCCAAGGCGGCGCGGAAACCGATCATTGCAGACGGTGGGATTCGCTACAACGGCGACATCGCCAAATCCATTCGCTTCGGCGCCAGCATGGTCATGATTGGCTCCATGTTAGCGGGCCACGAACAGTCACCCGGTAGCCTGTTGACCATCGACGGCCGGACCTTCAAGCAATACTGGGGTTCTGCGTCCGAGAAGCAAAAAGGCGCATACCGCAACGTTGAGGGGAAGCAAATGCTGGTCCCTTACCGCGGCGATATCGCCAACACGTTGAACGCCATGCAAGAAGACTTGCAATCCTCTATTTCCTACGCCGGTGGCCGAAATCTGCTGGACATTCGGACCGTGGATTACGTGATTGTGAAGAGTTCCATCATGAACGGCGATAACTACTAATGACAACTTAAAATCACGAGCAGCTTTCCTAATCTTAGGAAAGTTACCCGTGATTTTTTGGCACTCATTCACTTATTGGCGAAATTGTTAGTCGCTAAATCGATTCTTTAACGTCGTCAGCAATTGGAAAAAGTTCAGTCCCGCCGCCTGCCCCCAGCGATTCAGGTAGCTGGAAACTGTGTTGGTTTTTTTCATATCTTTCGTATGCTTCGGGTAGGCAGTCGTGTCCACCCGTACCACGGTCTTCGTATCGCCCGCTGGTACGGTGAGCTCAGCAAAAGCGACCGGCTCTGGGACGGCATCCCCATTTTGCAGTCTGGCCACAATCAGCTTAGTCGCCATCGACAAGGCCGCTTCCGTTGTCGTGCCCCAAGCCAATCCAATCTTCGGAATGGTCACGCAGTACCGGCCGACCTCGGGATGCAGAATCACGGCATACGTCAACAGATTTTCTCGACTCATGATGACTCCCCCAATCTCATCTGTCCGGACCCACTCCTGGTCCTTAGGTCTTCATTATGAGGACTCGTCGCGCTGTATTCATAGCAAATGCACTGGTTTTGAAAGTTACCCTACCTTACTGACTCAGGACAGCAGCGGCCCCCAAAATAAAAGGCGCCTGGGAAAAGCATCCCAAACGCCTCATACCTATTCAGTTACCCGTTAGCGCACGACCAACACCGAAATCGGTGCGTACTTGGCCATGTAGGCGGCTTGACTCCCAAAGTGACGACTGACGCCCGTTTTCGCAATCGACCCGACGATCAAGATATCCGGTTTTACTTCCGGAATCACCTTTTTCACAATGGTTTCTCCCGGTTCGCCCTCGGAAATAATCATTTGAACATCGGCAACGCCAGCAGCCTCTGCTTGATGCTGGTACTTGCGGATATGCCGCTTCAGCGATTCATACTCACCATGGACAAAATCCGTGTCCAGCACCTGGTAAACATTCATACTTTCACTTTCCAAAACCGAGGCAATGATCAGTTCTGCATGATCTCGTTTGGCCTGATGAATCGCATAATCGAAGGCCAGCAAGGCGTCCGCTGAATCGTCAACCCCAACTAAGATGCGTTTAAATCCGGTTGACATTCACTCATCCCCTACTTTCTTCTTAGCAGCGATTTGTGCCGCCAAGCGCTTGTTACCAAAGTGCAATTCAACAACGGTCCAAGTTAACAATCCCAAGACGGCTGCAATCAGCAGATACGCGATGCCGTTGGCTAAAACCAACTCGCTGCCAGTGACGTTACTCCCAAAGAAGGCCTGGACTTGACTCGGCATCCCTTCCAGGTTCAACGCCGTCAAGGCAATCACGGAGAACCAGCCTAAGATCTTCAACCACCAGGAGTTCTTGAACCGCTCGCCCATTTCCAGCTTGCTGTCCGTCATCATCAATAATGGCAGCATTGAGAATGGTAAGGCAAACGCCAAGAAGACTTGTGAGTTGTTCATTAAATCATTCAACGCTTCGTGTTCCGCAATGGCACTCTTGCCACTGGTCAACGTGACACAGATCAGAACAGGAATGACGGAGATCAACCGGGTGACTAACCGCCGTAACCACAGTGGCATCCGCATGTGAACGAAGCCTTCCATAATGACTTGACCGGAAAGCGTCCCGGTAATTGTGGAATTTTGCCCGGAAGCCAGTAAGGCAACGGCAAATAACGTGGACAAGATACCGGTCCGGGCAACACTGCTGAGCACACCATTACTCATCGTGGACGTCGTTGACAAGGCGTGGAACAAGCCGAAGAAGGAAGGATCTTTGACGGCACCGGTCTTGAAGACCGCAACCCCCATAATCAACAGTAAGGCATTCACAAAGAACGCGAAGGTCAGTTGAATGTTTGAATCCAACCCGGCAAACTTAACCGTTCGAGCAACATCATTTTCGTCAGTGTGGTCAATGGCCCGCGTCTGAGAAATCGCGGAGTGCAGGTACAAATTGTGCGGCATGACCGTGGCCCCAATAATACCTAAGGCCCCACTTAACGGTGTCATCCCGGCAACCGTCCGACCAGTGGAGAAGGTCTCAGTCGTTGGGACCAAGCCCTTAATGACGCCACCCCAATTAGGATTAGACAGTGCTACTTGATAAACAAAGACGAAGAGAATGACCATGATCAAGCAAACAACGATTGCTTCAATCTTACGAAAGCCGACCTTGGTCAACAATAACAGTAACAACACATCAAAGACCGTAATGAATACGGCAATGACCAACGGAATGTGGAACAACAGGTACAGGGCAATCGCCGCACCGATAACTTCCGCAATATCCGTGGCCATAATCGCAAATTCCGTCAGAATCCATAACACAACACCTAGTGACTTACTGGTCCGGGCACGTATGGCTTGCGCTAAATCCATCTGACTCACGATGCCAAGTTTAGCTGCCATGTACTGCAACAGCATCGCAATCAAACTTGACATCAAGATAACAGACATCAATAGGTACTGGAAGTTTTGCCCACCGGTAATTGATGTCGACCAGTTCCCGGGATCCATATACCCCACAGCAATCAACGCACCAGGCCCAGAGTACGCAAACAGTGTTCTCCAAAACCCGATATCCTTGGGTACCTTGACCGTCCCATTAATTTCCTCCAGCGAACGGCCATTGGCGTATTCAATCAACTTATGTTTCCTTTCGTCAGCCATGCAATCGCTCCTTTCGGGTACTCTCTTTGATCAAGGCTAGTGTACGGCAACTGGTCGTCGTTGGCGTAGCTAATGCCCAAGTTGTTAGATTTTGCCGATGGGTGGTTAACTTTTGGGAGTAAAAAAGTCGTCAAACCGCTGTTTAGCGGCCTAACGACTTAGTTTGGCTAAATTTACTATCTATGCGTGACACTGACGCATTTCGTAAAAATCAATCCGACGACTTACCGAACGACCATCACCGAGATGGGGGCGTACTTGGCCATGTAGGCCGCTTGACTCCCGAAGTAGCGACTCACACCCTTCTTGGCAATCGATCCGATCACCAACAGGTCCGGTTGTACGTGGGGAATCACATCGCGGACGATGGTCTCCCCTGGTTCGCCTTCCGCAATCACCATTTTGACGTCAGCCACGCCAGCGTCTTGGGCTTGTTGCTGATACCCCCGCACGTGATCGCGCAACTCGTCGCGTTCCCCGTGGACGTAGTCGCTGTCCAAGGCTTGATACACGTTCATGTCGTCATGTTCCAAGACGGAGACGATCACCAACTCCGCCTGGTCACGTTTGGCCTGATGAATCGCGTAGTCAAACGCCAACAGCGCATCGGCCGAATCATCGACCCCTACTAAAATCTTTTTAAATGTCGTTGCCATGAGCTAAGCCTCCTCATCTGTAACCGCACTGTCCGCATGGTCCGCCGCCAGTCGTGCGGCTAACCGCTTGCTACCCTTGTGCAGTTCTACGATCGTCCATACTAACAAAATCAAAATAGCTGCGTCCAAGATGTAGGCGATCCAGTTGGCTGTCGCGGTCTGAGCGGCCGTGATGCCATCACCGTAAAAGCCTTGAATCGAGGCCGGCATATTGATTAGGTTCAGGTAGGTCAAGGCTAAGACCGAGAACCAGCCCAGTACCTTGATCCACAGCGAGTTCTTGAATCGTTTGCCCATTTCGACCTGACTATCCGTCATCATCAATAATGGCAGCATCGAGAACGGTAAGGCGAAGGCCAAGAAGACCTGCGAGTTGTTCATCAAATCATTCAACGCTTCGTGTTCATCAATGGCGCTCTTGCCACTGGTCAACATGACACAGATCAACACAGGAATCACGGAGATCAGCCGCGTGACCAACCGCCGTAACCACAGTGGCATCCGCATGTGGACGAAACCTTCCATGATGACTTGCCCGGTCAAGGTCCCGGTAATCGTTGAGTTTTGACCAGAAGCAAGTAAGGCGACCGCAAACAAAGTCGACAGCACGCCAGTCCGTGCCACGCCGGCCAGCACACCGTTACTCATCGTGCTGGTATCTGACAGGGCTTGGAATAGACCAAAGAATGACGGGTCTTTGACGGACCCACTCTTGAAGACGGCAACCCCCATGATCAACAGCAAGGCGTTCACGAAGAAAGCCAAGGTCAATTGGATGTTGGAATCCCAGCTGGTGAACTTCACCGTCCGGGCCACGTCTTCTTCATCGTGGTGGTCAATCTCCCGCGTTTGCGAAATCGCTGAATGCAGGTAAAGGTTATGTGGCATGACCGTTGCCCCGATAATCCCCAAGGCCCCACTGATTGGCGTTTGACCACCAATCTTTGGCGTTGACGCAATCGTCTTGGCACTCGGAATCAAGCCACCGAAGACGCCACCCCAGTCAGGATTGGACAAGGCGACTTCATAAGCGAAGACCACTAGGATCACTAGAATCAGGCAAACCACGATGGCTTCGATCTTGCGGAACCCAATCTTGGTCAGTAACAATAAGAGCAAAACATCTAATACCGTAATGAATACGGCAATAATCAACGGGATGTGGAAGAGCAGATACAAGGCAATCGCCGCCCCAATCACTTCCGCAATATCCGTTGCCATAATGGCAAATTCCGTTAGGATCCATAACACGATGCCTAGTGACTTACTGGTCCGGGCACGAATCGCCTGGGCCAAGTCCATTTGGCTCACGATACCAAGTTTAGCTGCCATGTATTGCAGTAACATCGCAATCAAACTTGAGATCAAGATAATCGACATCAATAAGTATTGGAAATTTTGCCCACCCGTGATGGACGTTGACCAGTTACCTGGATCCATGTAACCGACCGCAACTAACGCACCAGGCCCGGAATACATGAACAGCGTTTTCCAGAACCCTTTCCCCTTCGGTACTTTGACCGTACCGTTAATCTCTTCAAGTGACCGCCCATTGGCATATTCAATGAGTTTGTGCTTCTTTGGTGTATCACTCAAAATCAAGACCCCCTTCTGTTTCCTACAAGGCCCATTGTAACCTAAAGTTTGTTTAAATCAAATAGAAATTTAGGGACAGTTAACTTTAAAATGTGAACTCATTAATAATTTTATCTGCTAGTTAAGCGGTTACATTCCCAACCTCATCACTTTCAATTTACTGAAACGGCTTTTAAGTTTGGCTGAAAAATATTTTGGTTCGCAAAACTTTTAGCGTTAGAGTGCCTGTTTAACGGCATTCTCATTAACTAAAATCTTATTAAACGATTATAAACAGATGATTTTTAGAAAAATTTGCAAGTGGGCCCGAAGACCGGTAAAATTTAAATCGTAAAAATAAAATTTTAGGGGTACTGAAATATTTTCTAATTTCCTGGGGAGTTGATTAGATGTCAAACCATCAAAATACGTATTTAAAAATCATTGCTGAATGTAGTTTTGCCCGTGCGCGCGTCAGCAATAAACAAATTATCCACTTTGCCAACGTAACGCCAGCGACGGTTACCGAAGCCACTCGGCAGTTGCAGGCCCAGGGGCTGGTTCACCGGCGTCGCTACACTGGGGTCACACTGACCGAAGCGGGCCGGGACCAAGCGCGCCACCTCCTATTTGCGTATCGGCTGTGCGAGGTGTTTTTAGACCGTCAGCTGCACTTGCCCCTCGTGCAGATTCCAGATCAAGCCTGGCAAATGGCGGACACGTTGACCATGGCTACCGTGGCGGCCATGGCCGATTACCTTGACCATCCCCAACGAAGTCCATTTGGCGGCGCATTGCAACCGGACCAAATGCTAGACGACAGCCGCGTCACCCGCCTCAGCGATGTCCCGGTCAACGCGACGGTCACGCTGTGTGGCTATTTAGAAACGGCAAACCTGGTGGCTTACGTGGCGCACCTGCGTCTCCCACTGAACGTTCCGGTAACGGTGGTCGCCCGAGACGACGAACTCCACTTGCTGTACCTACAACTGCCAGACCAACGGGAAATCACGGTTAACGGTTTGGTGGCCACTTATTTGTATACGTTGCCGGTGACAGTACCGGTTGAGAATTGAACACTTGGAGGCAGTGAGGCCGACTGATGGTCAGCTTCTTCGTCGGTATTCAAGCGACTCTCAACCAGCCGGGACGCCCGTAAGAACAGCGCCAATCAAAAACGCGTGAACACCGCCATCAACTGGCAAGTGTTCACGTGTTTTTACTCATTATTTTGTTTAGTCATCCCCGGCCAACACAAACCGTCGGCCACCCACGGGGATGCTTTCTATTACAATCGTTTGACCAGTACTACTGCCTAACGCCCATCAGCAGCCATGCTGGCTGCAGTGGCACTACTGTCGTCAGAGGATGGCAGGCGCTTCAAGCCAACGCCCGTGAACCCACTCAGGATGGAGAAGACTGGTGAGAACAAGCTGAAGAAACAGAATGGCAGGTAAGCCAGCGTCGAAACGCCCAGCGTGTTGGCAGCGAAGACGGCTGCGACACCCCATGGTACCAAGTAATTGATGACAGTTCCACCATCTTCTAAGACCCGGCTCAAGGCCAAGTTATCCAGGCCACGCTTATTAAAGGTTTCCTTGAAGGCCTTCCCAGGTAAGATGACGGAGAGGTACTGTTCCCCAACGAAGATGTTGACGCCGATTCCGGACAGGATGGCTGCGGTGACCAATGAACCTGAGCTCTTCAACCGCTTTGCCAATGGGACCATTGCCGTTTGGATAATGTCGAACTTCATCAGCAGGCCCCCTAAAGTCAGGGTCAAGATAATCAGAGACACCGTGGACATCATGGCGCTAATCCCACCACGTGTCAGTAAGGCATCAACACTGGCGTTACCAGTCTTGGAGACGAAGCCGGATTCAATCATCGTGGCCACACTACTAATTGAGGTGCTAGGCTTTTCGATGAACAACATCACGATTCCCAAGCCCACGTTCAACAGCAACGTTTCAATGGCGGGAACCTTGCGCCAAGCACAGACGAACATCACGATGATAGGTAAAGCTGCCCACCAGGTAATGGAGAAGTTGGCGTTTAACGTGGCAACGGTACTGTTGATCTTGCCCATAGCATTGGTATCAGAAGCACCGGTGCCCATGAAGAAGTAAAGTACTAAGGAAACCAAGAAGGCTGGAATCGTCGACCACATTAAGTTTTTAATGTGCGCAAATAATTCGGATTCTGCGATGGCTGACGCCAGGTTGGTCGAGTCAGACAGTGGTGAGGTCTTGTCACCGAAGATGGCCCCAGAGATGATGGCCCCAGCAACTAATGCGGGGTTGAAGCCCATCGTGGTCCCCATCCCGAACAGGGCGATCCCAATCGTGGAGATGATGGTAAAGGCGCTCCCGATAGACGTCCCGACGATGGCACAGACCAGGAAGACGGACGGTACGAACCATTGGGCTGAAATCAAATGAAACCCGAAGACCATCATGGATGGAATAATCCCAGCGGCGATCCAGACACTGATCAGTGCCCCAATCAACAGGAAGATGAAGATGGGAATGATCCCGGTCTTGATGCCGTCGATGATGCCACTGTGAATAGTGTCCCAGTCAGCGCCGCGGACCTTCGCCCACAGAATGACCAACGCGATGACCAGCAGCACGGGCGTAGTTGGTGACAGGCCAAATTTGATAACGCCTAAGCCCATAATGACCAACATGGCCAGTAAAATAATCATTGCTTCGCCGAAGTTCATCGGTTTCTTTTCTGATTGTGTGTGTTCTTTCATAAAAATCGCTCCCTCTTATTTTGCCAAGTATGTATAAAAAAATCGCCCCTGCTGCAATTCTGCAACAGGGACGATTTAGACTAAACCGTGGTACCACCCAACTTGGGTCACTGGTTCTAGACCCAGTAACTCCACTCTCTAGAAGGTAACGGCTCTAGTCTTTCCGCCTGGCGTACCAGGACATTCCACTGTATTTCGTCGTAATCACCCTGATCGGTTCGCAGCAACCACCGACTTTCTGACACCCAGATGACACGCTACTTGGTAATGGAAATTAGCGTTCTGTATTTGATTGACTTTGATATTAGCACGCTGTTTAGCGACCGTCAACCTCTAATTTAATTTTAATCTTTCGGGTGGCGGTTAAAACGCCGGCAAATCAACGGTTTAACCACATACATCTTTTTTTAGTTTGTGAAATCACCAGGTCACTCAGTGATTCCTAACCAAGCTTAATCGCGGTAAAAGACGTTCGGGTACTCGATCATCCCGCCGACGTGGGCCAGCGCCCCGGCCGTCAGGGGTTTGATCAGGTGATTGCCCATCGGGACTGGCAGGCTATTGTGGATGGCAAAGTCTTCGGCCATCACGTAACCCCGGCTCCCGTAGTAGTTCATATCGCCTACCACACTGATTGCGGGAAAACCCGCCAGCCGAGCCCGGGTCTCTAACTCACTCAGCAATTGACTCCCAACACCTTTTCCTTGCCAATCAGGATCCACCGCGAGTGGTGCCAGGGCAACGATCGTTGTGTTATGCCGGTTGCCCCGTACGGTGATGGGGCTCAACAGGCCATGACCCACCACGGTCTCGACCGCTGGCTTGGCCACGACTTCTAGGCTCTGCTGATAATCATACGTTGACCGCAGCTGGTGGATCAAGCCCACCTCACTGCCGTCACTTTCTTCGACGGGTTCAAACGCCGCTGAAACCAATTGGTCTACCTGTTTGAAATCTTCGGGCTGAATCGTCTCAAAACTTAAACTCACTTCGTCTACCTCTCAATTCTTAAGCGCTCGGCAACATTACCGTGTTATTATACACGACTGGCGCTAAAAGTCGAAACTTCCTGACTGAATTTAGAGAAATCGCTTGAATTTTCGACCTAAAACCCCGTACACTGGTAACAACTCTAAAAGAAAAATGAGGTGCTCAATTTTGACGCACAAACAGCGCTGGGCCGCCATTTCCGTCGCCATCTACGTCGTCTTCGTGATTGCGGCCATTGTGATTGGCTTTTTAGACCCCAGCCAAATTGGTCTACAGTGGACCATCTTCTGGTATTTTGTCGTTGCCGCCCTGTGTTATTACTTTTATTTTAAAAATGTGAGCTACCGGGAAGTCGTTTACTACGCCACCCAATTGGGTCTGAATCAAGATGACCTGAAGGCTATGGTGCCTAATTTAAAGGAAACCCAAGACGTGCCTAACCCGGATCACCCAGACTTCTTCAGCCCCTTCGCCAAGGTGCCCATCAACGTCGTCAACGTTTTGACGGACAAGTTGGTGCCGATGGCCAAAGACGCTGGTATTCCGTTGTATCGGTAAACGATGGCTGACGATGTTAGTTTTGCTGGCCGCCTTACCGTTCGCTAGAGATGAGTTGGAACGCTGAGGGCGCCGGGCCAAGCCGAAGAGCGGTCTTGACCCTCACCTTGGAGCCGATAACCCGCGTCTCCAAGGTGTCAGTTCCCTAAGCGCCGTGAACCGTGCCGCTAAGGGAACTCCCACAGCTGAACTCATCTCTAGCGAACTCTCGGCTCCTGTGGTGATTGCCAACAAGTTGGTACGCAATTGTCCGTGATACAGATATGACCTGCGAGTTGGGTTAGTAGCTGTCATGACCTGATTCGGTGCCGCAATAACGCTGGACGACGAGGAAAATTAGTAGCTACCAACGACTAACGGTATCATTGACCACGTTTCAAGACCGTGTATCCTGAACTCGCCATCTGCGCCGGAGGAGGCCAGGGGTGGAGCCAGCTGTGTCGACGGTGTTGGCCGAGGTTGTTTCTCGGCCTACAGCGTGGGGCGACTTTGAAGCCTGGCGAGTTTTGCCAGGCTTCAAAGCGAACCGGAAGACCGCTCCTCAGGCTGGAGGTGTCCCCCATAGCAGGCGGAACCCCTGGCAGCCGTAGGCAACTGGTCTACGCAATCTTCATTAAACACAAAAACAAGACGTTGCCACCGTTGGATTGGGTGGCAACGTCTTGTTGTGTTAGCTGAGGTTATTTTCGGCTGGAATACGTCTGGGACTTCTTTAACCAGGCGTCATCGTCAGGATCTGGGCCGACGCGTTTGCCGGCATCGAGATCTGCGATGGCCTTCATCTCGTCTTCATCCAAGCCAAAGGCAAAGATGTCGCGGTTTTGTTGTACCCGAGCCTCGTGAATCGACTTAGGAATCACGATTTCTTCGCGTTGAACGTGCCAGCGTAAGATGATTTGGGCCGCACTCACATCATGCGCCGCTGCCAATTCATTGATGACGGGATCGGTCAAGGCGTTGTTATTGCCGCCACCCAATGGACTCCAAGCTTCGTGCAAGATGCCCTCGCTTTCCAAGTAGGCGTGCATGTCGTCTTGTTGGAAGTACGGGTGGGTTTCAATCTGGTCAACGACGGGCTTAACCGTTCCGTTGGCCAAGATATCAGCCATTTGCTTTTGATTGAAGTTAGACACCCCAATGTTCTTGATCTTGCCGGCCTTGTACAGGTCTTCCATGGCCCGCCAGCTATCCAGATAACCAGGTGCTGGCCAGTGGATCAGGTACATATCCAGGTAATCGAACCCTAACTTGTCCAGCGTTTCTTGGAAGGCCGCCTTGGTCTCGTCGTAACCGCGGACGCTGTTCCAGAGCTTGGACGTCACGAAGATGTCCTCGCGCTTCACGTCACTCTCACGAATGGCTTCGCCAACCCACTGTTCGTTACCGTAATATGCGGCCGTATCAATGTGCCGGTAACCCGCAGCCAACGCCCATTTGATGGCATTCTTCGTGTCTGCCGCATTGTCGACTTGGAAGACCCCTAAGCCGAGTTGCGGAATCCGGTTGCCGTTATTTAGCGGTAATTCGGGAATATCATTATGCAAAAGTAAAACCACCTTTCAATCTTAGTTCCACTACCATCATACAATAGGTTCGCAAATTTCGTGATGAGAATGATTGGAAATTGGTAAAAATCAGGGTGAAAATTTTCTTCTGCTGGCGTTTTGCGGTATTATGGAGGGTGTGGTAGTTTGTCGTCTCGGCGGCAAGCTTGTTTTTTCACACCGTTCTGGACATGGAGGTTTTTCAGTTGAACAACCAAGAACCAAAATCACGCGTACAACGGTATAACTTTAACCAGGGATCGGACCAACCCACCCGTCAGCGGCCACGGAAGCCGCGCCGGTGGTGGCCGTGGCTGATGACGTTGATAACACTGGCAATCGCCATTCTGCTGGTCTTAGCGATTAACCATCACAACAGTAACTCTGGAAATGACACCAGCGCTTCATCGAGCACCAGTGCCTCTATCGTGGCCAAGGCTTCCTCGGCTTCGGAACAGGCCGCTTTCGAGAGCTTCAAATCGACGTACAGCAGCTACAACGATAACGGGTTAACCGTCACGCAAAAGCAAAAATTACAGAATATCATCAACAACGAATCTAACGACGCCGTACAGGACCGCGAGCAAAAGCTGCTCGATCAGGCCCAAACCAAGCAGAGTGCGACGAGTTCGAGTCAATCCGCCAGCTCTAGTAGCAAGGCTAGCTCGGATTCAACGTTCGCCAGCACTCACACCTTCTCGTCGGTCGCCGACGCCCAGAATTGGGCTCAGGCGTCAAAAGACCAGTGGCTACAGGCTGGATATTCCACCTACACCATTACCTCTGACGGGCAAGGCAATTACAACTTACAGTTCGTTCGCTAGGCATTTTCACCGCATTACCCATTTCGCAAGCTGACAGTGAGGTCACGACTTAGGTCGCGGCCTTTTTTGATTGCGGACTTTCTTAGCTGGCGTCAACCGGTCAACCTGAGTCTGCAGGTGATCGACCTTGGTCGTGAGCGTGTCGATTTTAGCCAATAAACGATCCAGGTCGGCTTGTTGCTGTGCCTCCTGATTAGAGGTTACCTGTTCCGTTCGGCTGGCGACGAAATCCGAAATCGTGCTGGTCAACAGACCAATAAAGCCAATGCCACCGACCATCAGGAAGCTGGCAATGATTTTACCAAAGGCCGTGTGGGGCGTCTCATCCCCGTAGCCCACGGTCGTCGCAGTGGTGATCGCCCACCACAGTGCATTGGCCAGGCTCTGTCTTTCCGTTAACGAGAAGAGAAAGGCGCTGAGCACAATGATGACCACACTGATGGAAAACAGATAGATGAAGCCAGTCTGGTAAATGAAGCGGTGATACGCCCGCGTCCATTTGCCGGACAAGCCCAACCGCCAAAAGAGATGGTGGAAACGAATCAGCCGCACCAACCGTGCCAGCCGGAAGAAAGCAAAGACCGGATGCAACGGGATAATCCCCAGCAGGTCAAATGCCGACTGAATCAAAAAGACTTTGCGATTTTTGGTGATGCCGAGGCGAATCACGTAATCAATAGCAAAGACTAACAATAAGCCGTTGGCGATTTTCATTTCTAACCCGTAGTCGCCAATGCCGACGAGTAACAGAATCACGTTTAGTACTGAGCCCAACGTAAGGGTTGTGACCCCCACGTGATAGGCAATCAAGCCCCGGGACTGCTTGGCCATGTGTCTACCCTTCCCCCGATTGATAAGTTACCTTCTAATATAGTCAAATTTGAAAATTTGGTAGCGTCAAGAATCTTGTGTAAACGAAATGCCTTCGTACATATAATATGTATCTAACTTAAATAAATGATGCTTCCAAGGTGTCCTGGAGTCCTTTGAACCCTCGGTGGATCCGCTTCAGAGACTTCTCGTTATAAACATTAAACTGAGAAACCAGGAAGCGATCCAGTGAATCTTCCGTTGGAAATTGTTCTTTGTGGTGGGTGGTGCGCTTGAGATGCTTATTAAAGTTCTCAATCGGGTTAGTGGAGTATAGTGATTGCCGGATAGCTGGTGGAAAGTCCATGAAAGTGAGTAAATTCGGCATTTTAAGCAGATCTTTGATTAATTTGGGATAGGTCTGATGCCAGTTGTTGGCGAACTCATTCAGTTTCAGTTCGGCTGCTTCACGGTTGGCGGCCCGATGAACTTGTTTAAAGTCACTGATCACGGCCTTGCGGTCTTTTACGCGAACTTTGTTCATCAGATTCCGCCCAACATGAACCAGGCAACGTTGTCGTTTGGCTTTAGGGAAATTCCGATTCAAGCCTTCATCCAAACCAACTAACCCATCGGCCACAAACAACAGCACATCTTTAACGCCCTGCTTGATCAAGGTTCCCAGCAGTTCAGTCCAGATTCCAGTCGATTCCGTTGGCGCCACTTGGTAGTTCAGCACTTCTTTCGTACCATCTGGACGAATGCCAATCGCAATATGAACGGCTTCTTTTTGAACGGTATCCCGCTTTAACGGCAAGTAAGTGGCATCTAAGAAGATGGCCGCATATTGTGAAGCCAGTCGACGTTGCTGGAAAGCTTGAACCTGTTCATTGACGGCTTTAGTCATGTTGGAAACCGTGGCTTTGGAGTAGTGAGCACCGTACATTTTCTCAATGAGTTCGGCAATTTCAGCAGTGGTAATTCCCTTGGTATACAACTGAATGACCGTTGTTTCTAAATTATCACTGTGCCGACCGTAGGCTGGCAAGGTATGATTTTTAAACCGGCCATTGCGATCTCGAGGAATGGTTAAGTTAAGTTGGCCGTACTTCGTATCAAACGAGCGCTCATAACTGCCGTTGCGGTTATTACCAGTGTTAGTCCCAGCGTATGAGTAGCGTTCGTAACCCAAAAACTCTACCAATTCGGTTTGAAGTAGCTGGTTAATCGCAATTTCGAGGTGGTGACGAAAAACTTCGTCCAAATCTTGCTTTTGGGCTAGTGCAGCGATAATTTCTGTGGTAAGTTCATTCATGGGGAATGCCTCCTGTGATGTTTTCTGTGGTTACTAAATATCATAAGGGAAGGCATTCCCTATTTCTATACAATTCAGAAATCTTTTATGCATTTACACAAGATATTTTACGCTCTCGAAAATTTTTCTAGGATAAATGGTTAATTTTAGTGATTTGGTAAGGATTGCGGGAGAAACTTAAGAATTGGCCAGTAAGTGCTATCCATGTTGATACAGATCAAATGTCGTATCAATGGCCAACACATAGAAGGTCGTGCCCTTAATTTTGCCAATCACGCGACCGCTTTTAGCCAAGCGAAAAATCCACATGCCCGTCAGACAAGTTGCTGCCCGACCCGACGCAACAAATTCAGAGTTAACGGCTAATTTAACGATATGGTCTGGTAAATTCTCAATACCACTTTCTTTTGACCAGCCCAAAATAGTAACTAGATCGTCATTCGACAAGCGTATCATTTTCTCAACAAATTTATTTTTGATGCTTTTGTCAAAGTGCTTACCAGAAAAATTGTATTTACGATTAGACGTGACAAACGACAGGTTAAAAGCTAATCGTTGCTTGTTATGTGGTGATCGTGCATTCAACCGCACACTTTTTGCTTCAGATTTAAAGTGATTTTTTAATCGTAAGTCTTTTTTCATTGCACAATACTGGTTTTAAAATATTCGGTCATCAGCGTCGGCGCAATCACCTGACTCTGCGGCGTCTCTTGCCAAGGGCGTTCTTGATGGGTCTCTTTCATCAACTGAATCGCAGACATATCACCAAATGCCGTCCAAACCGCAGTCAAGACCTGATGCAAGTCAGGATCACGTTGCAGCTCATTGTAGTCGGCTAGATCCGCCGCCGTTAACCGCCCAACGATACTGACTCGTCCCACATATTTATCGTGAACTGCCTGCACCACTGGACCATACCGCCAGGCAAGAATATCATCAGCAAACGCTTTACGCCCATGAACTGCCAGAAAGGTTCCCTGAACGTAATACAGTAATTTCATCACTTTCATTTGACTCAATTCATCATCACCATACTGGCGCATCTGGGCGTTACTGACAGCTCGAAACCAATTAACAATCTTAAAAACATCAGTCATGCAAATCGCCTCCTAAGAACACTCAGTCACTTCAGTATACCTGACCCACCCACTCCCTGTACACCAACTCTACTGGACAATCGTGACCATACATCAAGCCATTCTGATGCCAAAACAAATAGCGTCTGGACAGTTTTCTAGTCAACTGTTCACACGCTATTTTACAATTTAATCGTTGGTTACTTCTGTTTCTACTACCCCAACTTGCTCAAAAAACGCTGGCACTAAGGCTTCGTAAACCGTAATCGCCTGAAGATATTCACTCACGGACACGTACTCGTCGACTTGATGGGAGGAGTCGTTGCCGGGCCCCAGCTCAATGCTGGTGAAGTCGCCCTTAGCCCGTAAGAATTCCGCTCCATCATTGGCACCCCCGGAACCGACGATCTGCGTATCGTGGCCACAGACCTGATCACTGATCTGCTTGGCCAACTGAACCAGCGGCGCTTGCGGATCACCCGGAATCGCCTCTTCTGGGTAGCTGTAGCTCAATGCCAGCTGTACGCCCTCCTCTTGATTCAATTGGGCAATCAGAGCCGCTAACTCGTCGTAGATGACCTGATTGGGGTAGGCGGGAATCGTCCGCATGTTCGCCATTAGCTCAGCGTGGGCGGGAATCGAATTGATCTGCTCACCACCGGAAATTAAATCCACGTTATGCAACAGGCCACCCAGAACGGGATCGACGGTCGTGTGTTTGGCCATCAGTGGCCCCACGGCGTTATAAAATTTCATCAAATTAGCAATAGCGTTGATGCCGTTTTCCGGACGGGCACTGTGACTCGCCTTCCCGGTCGACACGACCTTGTAGTCAATGACGCCCCGCGCCGTGTAAACCACGTTATTCAGACCACTGGGTTCCGCAATCACCAGGCCAGCCAGATGGTCGGCATAGCCGGCGTCAGTCAACGTTGCCGCGCCATACTCGCCGGTCTCCTCGCCCACCGTAGCCAGCAACCGAATGCTACCGGCGAGCGGCGTCTTCGCTTCCAACGCCTCCAACATGGTAATCACGATGGCCGCCAAGCCACTCTTCATATCAGAAGCGCCACGACCGAAGAGCTGGTCGCCCACAACTTCCCCGCCAAACGGATCATGGTGCCAAGCGTTGGCGTCGCCCGCAGCCACAACGTCCATGTGGCCGGACAGGCCGAGCATTGGCCCAGACGTTTCCCCAATCGTCACGACCAAATTATCACGACCGGGGGCAAAGGGAACCTTCTCGATCTTGGCCTGGGGGTACGGGGCAAATAAACTGGCGATGTAGTCAGCAACCGCCGTTTCGTTGGCATTGACCGACTGAATCTGAATTAGGTGTTGGAGAATCGCAATCTTATCTTGGGGCATCATGGGCGTCATCCTTTCTTCGTGACAAACTTAATGGTTCTTATCATACGCCCGTTTGCCAAAAAAGCAACCATTTTCTGCAATTTTATAAGTTATATCCATTTTATACGTATTTTTATACATTATTAATGAATATTCGCGGAATGCGGGTCGCCTGCGGTATAATAATGTTAAGTACTGATCATTAGGAGGGATTTTATGAGAATTTTTGTGCCAACCGAAAACGGCTACTTAGCCGACGAATACAGCAAGTACGCGACCGGCGACGATGTCTATGGTGGTCAGCCTGTGAAGTCGTTTCCCATCAGCCTATCTAAGATTCCCAAGAAGACCCAAACGATTGCGCTGAACCTCATCGACTTTGATGCCGTTCCCGTCAGCGGTTTCCCCTGGATTCACTGGGTCGCCGCTAACTTTCCGGGAACCACGCGGGAAATTACGGCTGACGTGTCCCGGACCAATGCGATTCCCCACGTTCATGGGCGCAACAGTAACGCCGGCTCATTGATTGGCAACACGGATCCCGCAGTCTTTCAAAATTACACAGGGCCCTTTCCGCCTAATGCCGATCACGACTACAGTCTGACCGTCTATGCCCTGAACACGAAGCTCGACTTAGCAGACGGTTTCTGGCTAAACGACCTGCTGCACCAGATCAACGGGCACGTCTTAGATACCGCGACGATTACCCTGCGTGGTCACGTCTAAACTAAAAAAGAAGGCTAATTATGGAACAGAATTATGCAAACATCCTAGTCCCCGTGGACGGCTCCGTCCAAGCGGAATTAGCGTTAAAAAAGGCGGTCACGGTGGCGCAGCAAAATGACGCCCACATTGACCTACTAAATGTCTTGCGCATCAACCATTACGGCTTTTACGTCAGCGGCTCAATGCCCGGCGGTGTGATCCATGATTTGGCCCAAGATGCGACGTCATACCTCGACTCGCTGGTCCAAACGACCCGGGCGGCGACTGGCTTTAAGGATATGGCCATTCACGTGCGGTTCGGTAATCCCAAAA
The DNA here is from genome assembly GCA_003666485.1 of Levilactobacillus brevis. Classification (GTDB taxonomy): domain Bacteria; phylum Bacillota; class Bacilli; order Lactobacillales; family Lactobacillaceae; genus Levilactobacillus; species Levilactobacillus yiduensis. The sequence continues at coordinate 803,578 of CP032931.1, read as the reverse complement.
CCGTTATCTCTCATGAATTCGTGCGCGACCACCAAAACGATTTGATCGTGCTGGGGGCCACCGGGATGAGTGCAGTCGCCCGCATGGTTGAAGGCTCTGTCACGGCTTACGTTAGCCGGATGGCGGCCGTCGACGTCTACGTGGTTCGGACCGACGAAAGCGGCAAGCAGATTGACGCCAGTCAGGTGGCCACGGAAAACAAGGACCAACCGAAGTTCTTTTAACGAAATCAGTGCAATTAAAAACATGGTGTTGCTCGTGGATGATTTACGAGTACACCATGTTTTTTGTTATTTCCGCCAAAACGTTGTCACATCGGCTTTATCGGCAATATTGAACGCAATGATCTGCCGCAATAGCTCATAGTCCACGTCTTGGGTCCATTTGATCCGACCGAACTTCTTGCCCGGATTGTATTTTGCCGCCGCAATCTGGTCAGCAAACTTCTCCATGGCCGGTCCCTCAGGCGCAAATGCCATGTGCGGCTTGGCCACGCTGAAGCCAATAATGAAGGTGCCGTGGTCGGTAAACATCGGCTGGTTCCAGGCGTAGCGCTGCTCTAATTGCGGGAAGGTCGTTTGGACCCAGTCCAGGACAGTCCGGACGCGAATCTGTTGATCAGGATCATCAATTTTTGCCAGGTAATTTTCAAATTCAGTAATCATCATGTCACCCCTCGATTGGATGCCCTAATTGTACCATGGCCGCTTAAATTGGCCGATCAATAGCCCTCTGCAAATCATCAGCAGTTTCTTAAGAATATCTAAAGACTTGTGAAAATGGGTCACAAATCATCGGTGAATTTCGTTTGTATAAGTGATGGGACCGGTTACCAATCCGCTTTCTTTGGGCCTTTACAACAACGATACGTAAACCATACGGAATTGATACCTGTGCTTGCTACAATGACTGAGATGAAACCTAAAGGGGGTCTCGTCATGTCACAACGCAACACACCCAATCTCGATAACCTAGTTTTGTTGTCCCTTCTCCTGGTCGGCTTTGGCAGTCCCAGTCTAGCTGCCGCCGTCCAAGAACTCCAATCTAAGTAGTGCCAAGAGCACGCAGAAACGTCCTTACCCTCCGCTTCTACGCGCTTTTGTTTACCCTTATTTTTACCATTAACGTCTGTATGTCCATTGAGGAGGTTTCCCATGAAAAAGCAACATCTCGTTTGGTCAAGTTTACTGGCGCTGGCTTTACTAGCTACTTTAGTCGTTCTACCAACGTCAACCACTCACGCCAGCAAACGCCTGACAGCCATCCCCCAAGCCTTACAGGGCTACTGGGTCACGAATGGGCAATCCCATAAAAAGATCGACCGCGTTTACCTACATATTACAGCCAAAAGCCTCGAGGCCAGCGTTATCGGCCACAAAAGCATGAAGCAAGCCCTCTTGACCTTCCAAGACCTGCATCTAGATGGCCAGTACTTCATCACGCGCACACAAAAGACCAACCACATGAAGGGAACTATCGGTGAGAACCGCACCGCTACCTTCAATCAGATCGCCCACAATCGTTGGAATCTCTATGGCACCTTTGCCTACAAATCAGGCAAGCCCGGCTACCTCACCAACCGCTATGCTTTAGCAGGCCACAAACTCTACATCCAAGATTCCCTGTATTCCGAGAAGCCCCAGGGATTTACCCGCAAACCGTTAGCCGCGCATGAGCACCTTCACGCCCAAAAACCAACACTCAAGTACAGTAAGATCAGCACGAAATACCTACAGTCAATCGGCCTTTATCATTAACAAAAAAATCGCCACCCATCTCTGAGCGGCGACTACCAATCAATCTATGATTCTTGTTTAAAAGTTTAGTGGAATTGCATCCCGCCATCGACTTCAAGCGTTTGGCCGGTGATGTAATTTGAATCTGGACCTGCTAAGAAGGCAACCCCGTTAGCCACGTCTTCTGGTTCTGACAGACGGCCTAAGGTGATGTCCTTAGCAAAGGTTTGCATCCCCCATTCGTCGTCCTTACCAGCGTTTTGACCAACCTTGTGGGCGATGTCAAACATCATTGGCGTCTTAACGATACCAGGTGCATAGGCGTTAACCGTGATACCTTCAGCGGCTAAGTCACGGGCAGCAACTTGCGTAACCCCCCGAATGGCAAACTTAGTCCCACTGTAGAGTGCCAAGTTAGGGTTCCCGACAACACCGGCTTGAGAAGTTGCAGAAATGATCTTCCCACCGTGGCCGAGTTCCTTGAATTTCGCGTGAGCAGCTTGAATCCCCCACAGAACACCACCAACGTTAACGTGGTAAACTGTGTCGAATTGTTCTTGGGTGATTGTGTCAATTGGGGTAGTTGGGCCAAGGCCGGCGTTGTTGACGATTACGTCAAATCCGCCGAGCTTGTCTGCAGCTTCGTTAACTGCCGCAAAGACACTGTCGCGGTCAGAGACATCCGTCTTGACTGCAATGGCCTTTCCACCATCAGCTTCAATAGCAGAAACAACCTTGTTGGCATTATCTAAGTTCAAATCAGCAATTGCAACTGCGAATCCATCGCTAGCTAAGCGCTTGGAAATGGCTTCACCAATTCCTTGTCCGCCGCCAGTAACCATTGCTACTTTTCCATTTGATGCCATGTGCCATTCACTCCTTCAGAATAAGTAAATTTCCAGGTACGTTCTTATCATAACGGAAAAATTATGAAAAAGAAAGCGATTACCCCAGATTTTGTGAAAAAATGTTCATTTATCACAAGATTCGTCACTGATGGGCGCAACCACCTCAGCCAGTTAGGGTTACGCCCTGTTAACTGTTTGCGAAAAGTGTCGTTTGCTCACTAAAAAGGCCACCCGTAAACGGATCGCCTTTTCTAGAAATACACTATTCTCAATTAAACTCGGTCACGCTATTTCGTGGTACTCAAGGTTGCTTCATCAGCACCCGCTTTTTCCCGTAAGGTCGCTTCAATATCTTCCAATGACCGGTTCCGGGTTTCGAAGACCTTCTTTTGGACGAACCAGATGGAAACGAAGCACAGCACGCCGTAACCAATGAACAGGCTCCCGGTTCCGAAGAAGTCCAGCAAGGATGGGAACGTCAAGGAAACGATCATGTTGGCCGTCCAGTTGATGACACTGGCAAAGGAGTTGCCTAAGCCCCGAATGTTCAATGGGAAGACTTCCCCGATCATGACCCACATCACGGGACCCCAAGTTGCGGAGAAGAAGGCGATGTAGACCGTCAAGGCAATGACGGAGATGATTGCCGCCGTCTGCGAACCGCCGGAGAACTTCATCCCAAAGCTCATGATAAACAGGGAAATCCCCATGCCGACCGCACCAATGTTGAGCATTTTCTTCCGGTCGATCTTGTCCATGATGGCCACGGCCACCGCCGTTACAATCACGTTAAACACACCAATCCCAATGTGGGCGAGTAAAGCGGCGTTCACCCCAAAACCAACATCGGTAAAGATCGTGGGCGCGTAGTACAACACGGTGTTGCAGCCCATAACTTGTTGGAAGATGGCCAAACCAATCCCGATGACCAGGGATGGCCGGACCATTTTCCCAAACAATTCAGACCAGCCGCCACTAACAATCTTAGCGGACGCCTCGATGGCAGCCACTTCCTTGTTGACAGCCACTTGGTCGTGTTTGTTCATCGTATCCAGAACTTCACGCGCTTGGTCCATGTGCCCCGACTTCACTAAGAACCGAGGACTTTCTGGCAGGATCAACCCACCTAAGAACAGTAAGGCCGCGGGAATCGCCGCAAACCCTAACATCCACCGCCAACCAGTGTAGATTCCAGCAAAGCTGTAGTTGGTGATATAGGCCAGCAAGATGCCGCTCATGACCATCAGTTGGAACAGACTAGAAACGGTCCCCCGCTTATCAGCAGGTGAAAGTTCGGCCAAGTACGTAGGAATCAAGGCGGAGGCGGCCCCAACGGCCATCCCCAAGATGATCCGGGAAATGATCAACGTCCAGAACTCTGGTGAGAACGCTGAGCCCAACGCCCCGACAAAGAAAATAATAGCAGATAACAGTAATAGCTTACGCCGGCCGTAACGGTCAGAGGAAGGCCCGATGATGGCGGCCCCTAAAATCGCCCCTAAGAGGACGGCACTGACGACCCAGCCCTGTTGCCAGGAACCCAGGTGCATTTGTTTTTGAATGAAGAGGATTGCCCCAGAGATGACCCCAGTGTCGTACCCAAAGAGTAAACCACCCAGTGCCCCAAAGAAATAGACAAATCCAGTAGAAACTTTACGCATAATCTCGCTCCTTATGCGGCCCATAGCCGTTGAATTAAGTACTCGCAGAAACTTCGCGGTGTTGTCAGCTAGGGATGGAATTTACTGTCTCGCGGCAAATCCGGTATCGGTAGTTCGGCAAACGCCTTATCATGTGTATCGTGTAAGTTGGTGATTCAGTTGGTTGATTGTCGCAACCAACCATGATAGTAGTTTAGCACGTTTTACTCTCTTTTGAAAGCGTTTTCTACGTCATTTAAACAGATTTTCATCTCTGTCAGGCTAGCCACGGCATTTACCTCACCATAAAAAAATCGCCCACCCATTGACTGAGCGAGCGATTTTAACCTTTAGTTATTATTCAGCAGTACTCAGGTCGCTAGCTGATTCCCCAGCCTTGGCCCGCAGTGTTGCTTCGATGTCTTCCAGTGAACGATTCCGCGTTTCGAAGACCTTCTTTTGGACGAACCAGATGGAGGCGAAGCACAGCACACCGTAACCGATGAACAGGCTCCCAGTCCCGAAGAAGTTCAACAATGCTGGGAAGGTCAAGGAGACCACCATGTTGGCCGACCAGTTGATCACACTGGCAAAAGAGTTCCCCAGTCCCCGAATGTTCAACGGGAAGACTTCCCCGATCATGACCCACATCACCGGACCCCAGGTTGCGGAGAAGAAGGCAATGTAGATGGTCAGGGCAATCACGGAGATAATCGCTGCGGCCTGTGAGCCACCCGAGAATTTCATCCCGATGCTCATGACGAACAGGGAAATCCCCATCCCAACGGCACCAATGTTCAGCATCTTCTTACGGTCGACCTTATCCATAATGGCCACCGCAATCGCCGTCACGGCCACGTTGAACACCCCGATTCCGATGTGAGCCAGCAGTGCCGCGTTCACGCCGAAACCAACGTCGGTGAAAATCGTTGGCGCATAGTACAATACAGTGTTACAACCCATAACTTGTTGGAAAATCGCCAGGCCAATCCCGATAATCAGTGATGGCCGAACCATCTTGCCAAATAATTCAGACCAGCCGCCGTTCTTCATTTTTGCTTGTTCTTTGATCTGCGCCAATTCAGCCTCAACGGCCGTCGTATCATGCTTGTTCATGGTGTCTAAGACATCGCGCGCTTGGTCCGCGTGACCCGTCTTGACCAGGAACCGGGGGCTTTCAGGTAGGATCAACCCACCCAGGAATAACAGGGCTGCGGGAATCGCCGCGAAGCCTAGCATCCACCGCCAGCCGGTGTAGAAGCCCGACCAGGCGTAGTTGGTCACGTAGGCCAGCAAGATCCCCGTCATAACCATCAACTGGAACAGGCTGGAGACCGTCCCCCGTTTATCAGCGGGTGAGAGCTCAGCCAAATACGTGGGAATCAAGGCTGAAGCGGCCCCAACGGCCATCCCCAGCACGACGCGGGAAATGATCAACGTCCAAAATTCTGGCGCCAATCCGGACCCTACCGCACCGACGAAGAAAATAATGGCAGATAACAGTAATAATTTCCGCCGGCCATACCGGTCAGAGGAAGGCCCGATGATGGCATCCCCTAAAATTGCGCCGAGCAACACGGCACTGACGACCCAGCCCTGTTGCCAGGAACCCAGGTGCATCTGCTTTTGGATAAACAAAATGGCGCCAGAGATGACCCCGGTATCGTAACCGAAGAGTAAGCCACCCAGTGCCCCAAAGAAATAAACAAATCCGGTCGAAACTTTACGCATAGTTCTCGCTCCTTATGTGGTTTACACCATAGATTCAAGTCGTGACAATGTATGTGGAAGTATAGCTGAATGTGTAAGTTGGTTTTGTTACTGTTGGTTGGTCGGATAAACCAACCCTGAGAGTAGGATACCACCATTCGTCTCATTTTGAAAGCGTTTTCTTTAAATTTAAGACTTTTTCGCCATCTTGGCTAATTTCTGAAAGGCCCCGATCTAACGGCGATCCTACAGCCGTAAAGCTTAATCGTTTTACCAAATTTTCCATCATCCCTCCTACGCAAAATACCCAAACTGACGCCGTTGTCAGTTCAGGTATTTCAAAAATATTGCCAATCACCAGTGACCGGCCGGCTACAGTTCTGCCTTCCGGTAAGCTAATAACTGCGCACTGATGCCCTTGGTCTGTTGGTAGACCTGCTTGTAAATGGCATGCATTTTCGCATATTTTTCGACGTTTTCTGGGTTCGGTTCGTAGGCCTTGCCAAAGTGCACGAAGGTCTTGGCACAGTCTTGTAGCGAGTCAAACCAGCCCAGGCCGGTGGCCGCAATCATGGCCGCCCCCATGCCGGGACCTTGCTCGTTGGTCAGGCTGACCACTTTGCGGTTAAAGATATCCGCTTGAATCTGAAGCCACAGCGGGCTCTTGGCCCCGCCCCCGATGGAAACGACGGTATCAAAGTCCGCGCCGTTTTCTTCGTAGATGTCAAAGAGGTCTCTAAAGGAGAAGCTGATGCCCTCCAACACGGCCCGCACGAAGTCGTAGCGCTGATGGGTGCCGTCGATACCGGTGAAGCTCCCCCGGATGTCTGCGTCCGCATACGGTGCCCGTTCGCCCACGATATAAGGCGTGTAGAGCAGGCCGTTGGCGCCGACCGTGGATTTGGCCGCACTGGCCACAAATTCCGTGAAGTCGTCGATTGGGGCGAAGGTCTTCTTGAACCAGCTCAGCGAGTAGCCGGCCGCCAAGGTGACCCCCATGGAGTAGAACTTGTCCGGAATCGCGTGGTCTTCAAACTGCAAGACCCCGTGATAATTCACGTCGGCATTGTCTTCGTACTTCAAGACCACACCGGACGTCCCGATACTGGACAGGACCATGTTGGGCTGTAAGATTCCAGCCCCCACGGCCCCCGCGGCATTGTCGGCCGCCCCACCAAAGACCTTGGTGGCGGGTGTCAAGCCGGAAAATTCGGCGTAAGCGTCCGTGACCGTCCCGGCAAAGTCGACTGACTTGATCAGTGGCGGGCACATGGACAACGGAATATCAAAGGCGTCACAAATTTTTTCACTCCACTCGCCCTTGGCCACGTCTAACAAGACGGTCCCGGTGGCATCGGAGTAGTCCATCGCCAGGTTGCCGGTCATCCGGTAACGCACGTAGTCTTTGGGCAGCACAAAGTACTTGGCTTGGGCCCAAATGTCGGGTTCATTTTCCTTGACCCACAGGAGCTTGGTCAGCGTGAAGCCTTCCAGCGGTTGGTTGCGGGTAATGTCAACGAACTCATCGCCCAGCTTGGCCTCAATCTCTTCTCGCTGCGGCGTACTGCGCGTGTCGTTCCATAAAATGGCGGGGCGCAGGACCTTCTTGTTGGCGTCCAATAAGACCAGCCCGTGCATTTGCCCGGAGTAGCTCAGGCCTTCGATGTCTTCGGCGGCCAAGTGGTCGTTTAAAATCAGCCGGACGATGGCCACGGTCGTGCCGGAGACCCAGTCCTCTGGATTTTGTTCATTGTAGCCGGGTTGCTTTTGAATCAAGTCGTAGTCGAAACTTTCTTGGGCGACAATCTGCCCGCTGCGGTCGAGGGCGGACACTTTAACGGCACTCGTGCCCAAGTCCACGCCCAGTACGTACTTCCCCATCAGTCATTCCTCCTAGATGTTCTCTGTTCTAGTTTACCGTAAATCACGGTGGTGCGACCAACGCAAATTGGCGGACGAACCCACCGTTCGTCCGCCATTTGCTGGTCAGTTATTTCGCGTCACGAAACGATTACTTGCTAAGGGTTTCGATGATGTAATGGTTAATCGTGTCTTTAACTTCTTCCAAGTGATCGGAGTGCGTTGCGGCAACCAATTCTGATTGTGGCTTGTCGATTGCGTAGGCTTCAAGTGACTTCAAGTCAGCCTTGCCGCTTTCGATGTCGGCACCGATACCAGTCGTGTATGAGCTGTAACGATCAGCCTTGAGGTTGTCTAAGAACCCGTCAGCCTTCATTGCTGCAGCAACCCGCAGGCCGGCAGCGAAACTGTCCATCCCAACGATGTGGCCTAAGAAGAGGTCTTCTGGGGCGAATGAGGAACGACGAGGCTTAGCATCGAAGTTCAACCCACCGCGAGGGCCGATGCTGCCGTTTTCAACAACTTCGTACATTGCCGCGGTCGTTTCGTATAAGTTAGATGGGTATTCGTCGATATCCCAGCCAATCAACTTGTCGCCTTGGTTGGCATCCAATGAGCCCAAGACGCCGGCTTCACGAGCGACACGGATTTCGTGTTGGTAAGTGTGCCCAGCCAAGTTGGCGTGGTTGCCTTCCAAGTTCAACTTGAAGTCTTTGTCCAAGTCGTATTCCTTCATGAAGGCAATCGTGGTTGCGGCATCAAAGTCGTATTGGTGCGTCGTTGGTTCCTTAGGCTTTGGTTCGAGTAACATTTGGGCGTCAAAGCCGATTTCGTTAGCGTAGTCCTTCGCCATGTGGAACAGCTTAGCTGCGTGTTCTTGTTCTTGCTTCATGTTGGTGTTCCAGAGTGATTCGTAACCTTCACGGCCACCCCAGAAGACATAGTTTTCGGCGCCAACGCGCTTCCCAACTTCCAAGCTGTGCTTGAGTTGTGCGGCACTGTAAGCGTAAATGTCAGCGTATGGTGAAGTCCCGGCACCTTCAACGAAGCGTGGGTTCGTGAACATGTTTGACGTGTTCCAGAGAACCTTCATGCCAGACGTCTTTTGGTTTTCAACGATCTTGTCAACGACCTTGTCCAAGTTGGCGTTGGTTTCACGTAACGTGTCGCCTTCAGGAGCTAAGTCCCGGTCATGGAAGCAAAGGTAATCAACACCTAATTTGTTGTAGAATTCAAAGGCGGCATCGACCTTGGCTAAAGCTAAGTCCATTGGGTCGGTGTACTTGTCGTAAGGACGTTGCGCAGTCCCATCACCGAATGGGTCAACTAACCGTTGATCAAAGGTGTGCCAGTAGGCAACGGAGAACCGCAGCCAGTCTTTCATTTTTTTACCAGCAATTACTTCTTCTGGATTGTAGTATTGGAAACCTAAACCTGATTTTTTATCTTGATGGCCGACGTATTGAATCTTGTCGACGCCTTTCCAGTATTCTTCAGTCATAATTTTATAATACCCTCCTAGTTAGTTCGTTGCGACAACCAACTTACAAATATCAGTATACAAGGTTTTTCTGTTTTTGCAAGCGTTTTCTCGAATTTTGTTGGGAATTTTTTTGGAGCGCATTCTGAACCTATTGCGGTGGTTGTTTAACGGCCTTGGCTAGTAAAAAATCGTTATTGATATACAGTATAAACGTATAGTTATGATCGTTAACTTTTTTGATATTATCTAGATTTTCCTTATAAATGCGCTTATAATAGACGTTGACGATAGGACAATTAGGACTGTCTATTTAGCTTATCACCCGATATTAAAAAAATGGGTAATCAGTACTATTCACCGGAGGAGGACCTATTATGTTTAAGGGGCACAATGAATCGCTGCACTATAAGATGTACAAGAGTGGTAAATCTTGGATTTTTGCTGGGCTAACAGCTGGCTTACTACTAACTTTTGGTGGCACGACGGCCTTAGCGGATACCACGCCAACGACCGATGACCCGGTGGCCGAACAATCAACGATCCAACCGGACGAAACCACCAAAACAACTGTCGCGCTTAAAGATACGCAACCCGCTGAAACCACGCCGACATCTGCAGAAACGCCGAGCGCTGAAAAGGCCACTGATGACCCAGTCCCGGATTCTGAACCAAATTCGAACGTTGATGTAGACGACCCCGCAATCACGCCTAAGGAATCCGAAGAAGTAAATGACCCGGAACTTGTTGATACGGCGGATAAGTCCTCCTCGTCAGATGAAACCAGTGAGAAGACCGATACCGACATTCCTACTCAGCCTGCAAAGACTCTCAACGTCCACAACCGCTATGGCTTGATGCGTTCCGCACCAACCGTAGCCACTGCACCCGTAGTTGAGGCCGCACCCGCTGTGACAGTGAATGAGTCGATTGATGATTGGATGCCAAATAAGGCGCTACAAGACCTAGTGGCATCTCAGTTAAAGAAAACTGTTGCAGCCCTTACTAAGGCTGACCTTTTAAAACTAACTAGTCTTGAAATTGGCTGGGGACAAACATCTACATTCATTGACGGTACCTCCTCATATTCACTAGAGGGACTACAATACGCCACTAATTTGACTCACCTTGACCTTGGCTATAACCTAATGAACCGTCAGTTTCACAAATATTTAAATGGTGATATCACTGACATTTCACAACTAGCTGCGCTGACAAAGTTGACCTACCTTGATTTAAGTAGCAACCGAATCTCAAATATATCTGCATTAACCGATCTTAAAAGCTTAAAACAATTAATGATTTCCGGTAACGCCATTGCTGATTTTTCTGCTCTGGACTACAAGCAATACTCAGATATGGAATTCGGAACACAGGATATCGTTCTGACAGACTTGGTAACAATCGACCCCTCGAATCCAACAATCACAATTCCGCAAATTTTTAAATTACCACAAAACTACAGTGCAAACTTACAGTACGACGTTGCTACGGACTATACTAAAACCATCAAGGACTTATACGTTTGGCAAGATCCGATGACTGGAGCCGGTGCTACTCATCGCTTTCTTCGCGGTGGAACCATTAAAACCAATGAACAAGGCGCTCACGTTGCCAATCCTGACGGCAGTGTCACTTTCATTAATATTCCAAAACAAATTTCCCCAGCCGACGTCCCAAGTGATCGTGTAGATATTTCTATCATTCAGAATCCTGTCACATACTACTTAATGGAAGATATCGTGGGGGGATATGAAGTACAGGCAAACGTCTTCATCCCCTACGACAACCCCAAAACAGCCGGCGACCTCACCGTCAAATACCTCGACACCGACAGCAAATCGATTCAAGCCGACCAAGTTGTCACGGGTAAGCTGACCAGCGACACCTACGACCTGACGGCGGAAACCATCAACCTTAAAGGCTACACCTTTGACCACGCGGACGGCGAACTGACCGGGCCGTACACCACTGACCCGCAGACCATTTCCCTGTACTTCACCAAGGATGCCACCAAGCCGGTCACCCCCGTTACGCCACCCGTCGTGACACCGACGACGACCGTCACCGTGACGACGCACTACGTTGACCAAAACGGCCAGTCGCTGCATGCCGACCACCTTCAAACGGGGCAAGCTGGCGATCACTATACGACCACTGCCATCGATATTCCTGGCTTCAGCCTCACGACGACACCAGCCAATGCTAGTGGGACACTGGGTGCGGCTGATGTCGTGGTCACCTACGTTTATAACAAGCTTGATGAGGCGGGGAATAATCCCAAGCCGACTAAGCCAACGACTACGACTGATAGCGGTGGTAGTGCCGCCACAGCAGAAGACTTAGTTAACCAAGCGACACCCCCAGACAAGCCGCAAGCTGGTGACGTTGCTAACCTGGTCAGCACTGGTGGCCAAGGCGCTACCGTTGCCGACCTGTCGACATCTGCTGGCGACCCTAATCCAGCGAAGGCCACCGTAACCGCCACAGCGTCACCCGCTACGATCACCCCCGCAGCCAAGACGACCTTGCCACAAACCAACGAACAGACCCGCTCACCATTAATTGGGCTGGCACTGCTACTAGGAGCGCTCGTCGGCTTTGGTTTGAAACGACGCAAACAACGCTAAACCAAAAAATCTGACTCAGCCATCACGGCGAGTCAGATTTTTTATTCAGCGGTTTCGGCGCTAGGCCGTTCAAAATTCAATTCATAATGTGTCAGATTCAAGACACGGTGCGTGATCACCGAACAACCGCCCAAAACCGTGGCCAGCCGGGCATTTTGCGTGACGTCGATGGGCAGGTCATTTTGCGCCAAGGCCTGGTAGACCTCACGAATCTGCGTCAACAGGTCCGGGATCTCTTCGACTAGCGGCGAGTTCAGGAAAAAGGCGTCCGGGTCAAGCGAACGCATTAGGTTGTAGATCAAGCCGCCGATGGCTGTGGTAAATTGTCGCAAGACCACCACAGTGTCCACATCGTGCTCCCGATACAGTTGCACCAGGCCATCTCGGTCCAGCGTGGCCAGTCCCTTTTTTTCTTCAATCTGCTGGATGATGGCGTCTTCGGAGCTGATGTCTTCGGCGTGGACGGGATGGGCATTACCGGCCCCGTCCATGGCAATGCTGACGACGGTCTGACCGATTTCACCAGCGTCCCCGTGTTCGCCGCGGAACAGGTCGCGACGCAAGATGATGCCGGCCCCGATACCCCGGTGAATGCTGACGGTCACGGTGCTGTTCAGGTCCCGCGCGCCATTGAAGTCACGTTCGTACACGGCGGCCAGGTTGGCTTCGTTTTCCAAGACTACCGGCACCTGGTAGGCCGTGGTGAAGACCTGTTCCAAGTCGACGTCGCCCATATCAATGAACGGTGATGTTTGGACTTGGTTGTCGAACACGATGCCGTGAATGGAGAAGCAGATGCCCAATAGGCCGTGGCTGGTCTGGTCTTCGCGGCTCATCTGGGTAATGTACTGGTTGATCTGGGCGATCATGTCGTGGATCGACTGCCCCTTGGTTTCAATGCGGTCATACTTCCAGACGTGTCCGTCCAGGAATGTGGCAAGTGCGTGCAAATGCCGGTACCCCAAGTCAAACGTTAACGTGAACCCGTAGTTGCGGTTGATCTCCACCAGTGTTGGCTTTCGGCCACCCGCGGTCGACGCCTCCCCCAGCCCCAACTCTGTCAAGTAACCGGCGGCCATCAGGGTGTTGTACAGTGATGAGATCGTGGACTTGTTCAAGTTTAACTGGTGAGAAATCGCGATCCGCGAGGTGGGATGGTTATTAAAAATTTGTTGCAGGACCAGACTTAGATTTTGGTCATGCAACTCGTTACGATTCATACTGCGACGAACCATGTGGTCCCCTCCTCGGTAATGTGATCAATGTGGTTGGACGTTTAACTAAACCAACTAACCGTTTTGTTAAACAAGTTAGCATTAGTCTATTTTGCAAGCGGTAACATTTTACTTACTCTGGTTTAGTGAACCAACCAACTCCAGTATCACCTACTGAAACGCAAATTTCAACCGTTTCTGGCCAATTTCCGTTAAAAAAGAACCGCTGCGTGCTGGCGCGGCGGTTCTTGGGAATTCAGTCATGTACTTTGATTTGTAAAATGCGGTCCACGTCGGCGGCCGTTTGGACCGGCGCTTGGTGCAATTCCAACGCTGTGATGGCCACCATGTCGGTCGGCAACAGTTCGAAATCCTTCACTGCCAAATTTTCTTGGAGCCGGTCGGCGTGCGTGGACTTGGGAATCACCACGATGCCGCGTTGTAGCAGCCAACGCAAGGCAATCTGCGCTGGCGTTTTACCATATTTGCGGCCAATCTTTTGCAAGACGGGATTGGTGAACAACCCGTTTTGCCCCTCAGCAAACGGTCCCCAGGCCTCCGGTTGGATCTGGTGAGCCTGTAGGTAACTGACCGCGGCCGTCTGCTGGTGAAAGACGTTGATGGGAATTTGGTTGACGGCTGGCTGGACCTGGTTGAAATGAGTAAAGGCCGCCAGCAAGGCTGGTGTGAAATTGGACACGCCAATCGCCCGAATTTTCCCGGCTGCGTAGAGCTCTTCCAGGGCGCGCCAGGCGCCGTAAACGTCGCCGATGGGCTGGTGAATTAGATATAAGTCGAGGTAATCCAGGCCCAATTTGTCGAGTGAGTCTTGAAAGCCACGCCGCGCACCGTCATACGTCATGTCTTGCACCCACAGCTTGGAGGTGATGAAGAGCTCCTCGCGCGGCACGCCGCTGGCCCGAATAGCGGCCCCGACCGCGGTCTCGTTGTGATAGGCCGCGGCGGTGTCAATCAGGCGGTACCCCAACTGCAGGGTAGCTTCGACGGTGGCCTGCGTTTCCGCAAGGTCCCAGACCTGAAAGACGCCCAGGCCGAGTTGGGGCATGGTGACGCCGTTGTTTAACGTAATTGTCATCTGGCTTGTGCCTCCAATTCATGAATCAGTTGTATCACGCGGCGCTTGACCGCATCACGGACCTGTCGAAATGCGGCTAGCACCTCGGCTTGACTGCCCGTGGCCTGCGCCGGGTCGGGTAACGGCCAGTGCCGCCGGTCAACGGTGGGTGGCGTCATGGGGCACTTGTCCCGGGCATCGCCACAGAGCGTGACGACCACGCTGCTATTGTTCAGATACGTGTCGTCGATCAATTTCGAGGTGTGCTGTGAAACATCCACGCCGACCTCGGCCATAACCTGGACCGCAAGCGGGTTTAGTCCGTGCGTTTCCACGCCTGCACTGGCAATCGTCCAGTCGCTGGGGGCTAAGGTACGCGCGAACCCCTCCGCCATTTGGCTACGACAGGAATTTCCCGTACATAGAAAGTAAAGCTGTTGCCGCATGACACTCACTCCTTCATTTAGCCACGATGTTCCTGGTGCCAACGTTTGATATACGCCAGTCGTTCCTTGAAGCGGCCTTCGCGTCCCTGCTCGGTCGGTTCGTAGTACACGTGGCCCTGCAAATCGTCCGGCATCGTCTGCATGTTCGTCAGCTTATCCTGGGTATCGTGGGCGTACTGGTAGCCCTTGCCGTAGTCCAGATTCTTCATCAACTTAGTCGGCGCATTACGAATCTGGAGCGGAACTGGCTCATCGCGGGTCACCTTGACATCCTTCTTGGCGGCCAGGCGCGCCTTGTAAATGGCGTTGGACTTGGGTGCCAGCGACAGGTAGGCCACGGCTTCCGTCAGATGAACGTCACATTCCGGCATCCCCAGAAATTGGCAGGCCTGAAACACGTTGACGGCCACGTTCAGGGCGTTCGTGTCGGCCAAGCCAATGTCTTCGCTGGCAAACCGGACCAGCCGCCGCGCAATGTACAACGGGTCTTCGCCACCCTCGAGCATTCGCGACAGCCAGTAAATGGCGGCATCCACGTCGGAGTTACGCATGGATTTGTGCAGCGCCGAAATAATATTGTAGTGTTCTTCGCCGGTCTTGTCGTAGAGCACGAACTTTTGCGTGATCAGCTGCTTCAAGTCGTCCATGGTCACGGTAACTTCTTGGCCAGACTTCTGACCGTTCAGAACGGCCATTTCCAGCGTGTTCAGGGCATTACGCGCGTCACCGTTGGCAAATTCCGCGATGGCCCGCAGCTCGTCGGCACCGATGTTCACGGTGACATCGAACCCGTCTGGATTATTGATTGCGTTGGTCAACAGCTGCTCGATGTCGCTGGTCTCTAAGGCTTTGAGCACAAAGACCTTGCAGCGCGACAATAACGCGGAGTTGACTTCAAACGACGGATTTTCCGTGGTGGCACCAATCAGAATGATGCTCCCTCGCTCCACGTAGGGCAGAAAGGCGTCCTGTTGGGCCTTGTTGAAGCGGTGAATTTCGTCAACGAAGACGATGGTCTGTTCACCGATTTCCCGGTCACTTTCGGCTTGGTGCATAATTTTCTTGATCTTGCTGATGCTACTGTCAACCGCACTGAAGCTGAGAAATTTGGCCTGCGTCTGGCGGGCGATAATCTCGGCTAGCGTGGTCTTACCCACACCCGGCGGTCCCCAGAAGATCATTGAGGAAACCTGGTCATTTTCAATCAGTTCCCGTAGAATCTTGCCGGTCCCCAACAAGTGGGTCTGCCCGACGAACTGATCCAACGTCCGCGGCCGCACCCGACTCGCCAGCGGGGTGTTCTGGTTATTCGCAAATAGCGACTCTTGTTCCACGTGAAACACTTCCCTTTTAGGTCCATGATACCTTGTTTTGGGGGAATACAAAAGTCATTAAAACTTGGGGGAACACCTATGACAAGCACCTGAAATGGCCCTGACAGTCAAATAGCATTTTCCCCATTAACTACCACGTGGATTGCTTAGAATTGGCGTTGCGCTTGAGCCGCTAATAGTGCCGCCTGCAGTGCCTCATCGACTGCATAAATGTACAGGCCATTGACGCCCCTTGTGAGCAAAACATTCAACTCATGTGGTAAAAGCTCATCGGCCACAGAGATCTTATGTTGCTGGCCAGCGGCGTCCGTCACCGTCCGTTTCTTGGTGACCTTGCTATTTTGACTAGCGCTAGGATCAAAGATCACGTGGCCATCGCGGTACTTAACGGATGGCCCGATGATGACGCCACTATAGTTCAGGTCAAAACCCTGAATCGTAAACGTTGACCCAACTTCGCCGAGGGTCTGTTCTTGTTCTGCCCAGGCTAAATGTTTGGTCCACCGCGGCTGACCCTTGGGCGCCTTTAATTGCTTGTTCCACGGCAATTTCAAATTTCCAGCTGTGACGTAGTACGTTTGCTTCCCCTTAGACACATACGGCCAGTCAAAGGTTGCCAGCATTCGCGACAAACCATGGCTTTGATTCTGGGCTTTTTCTTTGATGGCGTCATACATGGCTACGGGGTCCGTAAATACTTTTAAATCATACTTTTGGTCCACCGGAACGGGACCGATAACGCCATCTTGAATGAAGGTGGTCAACCAGTCTTGCATCGCCTGATTGGCGTTCATCCGTAACTGATGATTGAGGGTGATGAGTCCACCTTGGTGTGTCGCACGGTCTTCCAACGATTGGACCTGTTCAGCCGAGATGTACCCTTCCCGGCTGAGAATCTGGCGTTTATCAAAAACTGCCACGACCACTTTGGCTCGCGACAGAATGTCATCCCACTGATTCTTCCCTTGATAGGACTGCTTACCTTGCGTCCACAAGAGATGGGCCTCATCAACCAGAACAACGTCAACGCGTTTGTTCTCGGGATTCGTGATAAAGGTCGTGGGCTTACTGACGTGACTCACTGGGATACCCAGCTTCTCGGCAATGTTCTGGTAGACCTTGACCTGCTCATCATGATTGACCAATAGGTAGTTTTCCGCGGTATGGTAGTCTGTATAATTTTGGTCCTGACCAAGCTGCCAGAGCTGATAAAACAGCGAACTCAGTAAGACCGTCTTGCCAGACCCCGCTTCACCTTCCACCAAAATCAGTTGATGCCCCTGCGTTGCTTTAAAAGCCGCTTGAATCTTACGTAGGATTTTCTCACGGGCATGGTCCTGTTCGCGCGTCAGGCTGTGAAACGGTGAGGCCTTGAACAGTGCAGAGTCCCGGACAATCGATTCGATAGGAAATAGGTCGGCGTCTATTTCATGCAGCTTTCGCCAAATTACCGAGAAGATGGCATTCTTTTCGTTGGCAGTGTAGTACTTATTTTGTTGGTTTTCTCGCCGATTATTCAGACGTTTAACACTTGGTACACCTGACATGTAAAGCATCATGCTATTTTCAATGTCCATCGTCAGCGACTTATTGAAGTGCGGGTGGCCAATCACCACCAGCCGGGGATCAGGGCTTTCTGCCAGGTATTTCCAGTCCTGACGCGACGACGGATCAATTTCCAAATGTTGCCAGGTTCGATGTGCAATGTCGTTGGTTTCCCCAACGTAGACCTGATAGTTATGCGCTTTTTCCTTGTCGTAAACGATGTAGACCGTGGGGTATTCCAGCAACAGCTCGACGTGGCTACCCGTAACCTTCTTTTGAATCTCAGTTCTTACCTGATCATTGAACCCGACCTCTTGAACGACCGGCCTTTCAACCTTTGCCATGCTGTCACCCCTAGTCTTGGTCAAATTTCCAATGCCGTTGTACGTTGATTTCATGTTTCTGTTGGACAAGCTCATTCGGCGTGACGCCCAGCTGGTCACACATGTAGTAGGCGTAGGTCAGGACATCCCCCAACTCTAGCTTTAAGTCAGCGATTTGCTGGTCGCTGAAAGTCTGGTGGCTATCCTGCCAAAGAAATAACTCATTAACTTCAGCGGTCTCCACTGACAATGCCCGAGCCAACGCCGGTAACGTATGGTACTGTTCCCAGCCCCGTTGATGCCGAAAGTCCCGTAATTCCTGAATCACCTGCGAATAGTCTAAGTCAGCCATGTTGCGCGTCCCCCTATCAGTTTGATTAGTTGGTCAAATTATACCATTTGCAGGATCTGATTGAGAATTGATTTTGCCCAGCTGAGAGCTTGATTTTATAGACAATTTCTTTCATACCATAGAATCTTCACCTTAAATCCTTCACCGATCACGCTCCGGCAACTGCCCCCGTTGACTGATCAAGCGCAAGTGTCCCCATACCAGACTCAAGCCAAAGCCCAGCAACGTTGGGACCAGCCAGCCCAATCCCATTCCCGCAAATGGAATCAATTGATGATATAGGCTCAGTGCCGTTTGAATCGGCGCCCAACCGGTGATGATTGCCGGCGCACTATTTAGCATGTCCAGAACTGCCGGTAAGACTGTAAATGCGATCGTTACCTTGTATACCAATCCGGCGTACGACCGTTTGGCCACCGTGAGTGACAGTAAGATCAAGGCCAATGCCAACGGGTACATCAACATCAGCACGGGCAGCGACCAGCTAATAATCGTGTCCAGCCCCGCATTGGCCACCAGGAACGAGAGAATCGTCGTCACCCGTAGCCAGGCCAGGTAACTGACCTTTGGGAACAACTTATGAAAGTCCTGGGCAAACGAGGAGACCAAGCCAATTGCCGTCGTGAGAACGCCCAGCGTCACCAGCGCCCCCAGCAATACGGTCCCCACGTTGCTGAAATAATGCCCCACAATCTGGGACAATGCCACACCACCATTTGCCGAAAGCTTCAGCTGGCTCATGCTCAAGGCGCCTAATAGCACTAGCCCAAAGTAAATCACGACTTCCAACGAAATGCTGATCAGGCCCGCCTTGGCCGTTAATTTTGTCAGCTCACGGCCCTGATAACCCAGTCCCCGAATGGCGTGGACCAAGGTAACGCTCAACGCCAGTAACGCCACCGCATCCAGGGTGTTGTACCCTTCCAATAGCCCGCCAATCGTGGCGTTGGCTTGGTACGTCGCCGTAGGAGTCTGGGACAAACGCCCCATGGGATTGATGAACGCGACTAGAAAGACAATCGCTAGCAACGTTAAGAAGCCAACGTTTAAATACTTGCCCACAATTTTTAAAAGCGCACTTTGATGTGTCGCGGCAACGTAGGTAACGGCAAAGAATATTCCAGTAAACAGCAGCATCCCCACCGTAGAAAAACTTTTCGGGATAAACGGTTCCGCGGCCATTTCATACGCGGTCGCAGCCGTCCGGGGCGTCGCGAAGAAGGGGCCAATGGTTAAGTGCACCAGGATCAAGAAGATAGCTGCGTAGTGTTTACCCACCGGACGGGCCAGGTCTAACAAGCCATCACTCTTGGTGACCACGACGGCCATGATCGCCAACAGCGGAAAAAGCGAGCCAGAAATCGTAAAACCTAGCGCCGCCAGAAACCAGTTCGCCCCCGCCATCTGGCCTAAATGAACGGGAAAAATTAAGTTTCCGGAACCAAAAAACATCCCGAAGATTAAGGAACTGACGACCAATAATTGACCCCAACTATGTTTTGGTGCGATACCTGTATTTTCCATCATCAATTCCTCCAAATCTTAATTTACCCACGAACGTCAAAAGAGCCCTTCTCCCACTACGGGAAAAGGGCTCTACAAGTAGAACGGTACCACCTTTTTGTCTTGACCAACGTCAACACACTCATCACGGACTGACATCCGCTAGCCCAGTAATGGTGGCCACCACGGTAGCCTTATCAACTACCGAACTCAGAATTAACCTTCACGAAATGTTGGCGGTCACTTTTCACTTCACGTGACTCCCTAGACGCCAATCGTTGCGCTACTACTTTCTTCAACGTTTTTAAGTATTGGGATGTATTATAGGCCTTGAGTAATTAAATTTCAATGAGTAAATGGGTATTTTTTAATTTTCCTGTGTCCCTATGATTAGTCGCTTAGCATCTTCAATACTCCCAGCCACCCCTTTTCCACCTGCCAAGTCATCTTTCCAACCCATCCTTTCGAAATTTGACCATGCGCAAGCTATCTCGTTGACCTTTTCTACCTAAGAAGATATGCTAATCCCACTGATCATCGAAACAGACTTCGAAATTAGAATATAAAAAACACAAGGTTCGATTATTTTCAATCGTGTTATCCTGTGTTTTTAGATTTGACATGGCTATAATTCCCATAATAACCATAATTTTATTTTAAAATAACCTCTTACAATTTAACTAACGTAGCAACCTCGGAACCAGAAACTTTGAATAAAACATCTGGTTGTAATCGTGCCGTCGGAGCAACTGATGCATAAGGTATACCTGCAAATGTTTGAGAGCGTAAAATATCTTGTGTAAATGCATAAAAGATTTCTGAATTGTATAGAAATAGGGAATGCCTTCCCTTATGATATTTAGTAACCACAGAAAACATCACAGGAGGCATTCCCCATGAATGAACTTACCACAGAAATTATCGCTGCACTAGCCCAAAAGCAAGATTTGGACGAAGTTTTTCGTCACCACCTCGAAATTGCGATTAACCAGCTGCTTCAAACCGAATTGGTAGAGTTTTTGGGTTACGAACGCTACTCATACGCTGGGACTAACACTGGTAATAACCGCAACGGCAGTTATGAGCGCTCGTTTGATACGAAGTACGGCCAACTTAACTTAACCATTCCTCGAGATCGCAATGGCCGGTTTAAAAATCATACCTTGCCAGCCTACGGTCGGCACAGTGATAATTTAGAAACAACGGTCATTCAGTTGTATACCAAGGGAATTACCACTGCTGAAATTGCCGAACTCATTGAGAAAATGTACGGTGCTCACTACTCCAAAGCCACGGTTTCCAACATGACTAAAGCCGTCAATGAACAGGTTCAAGCTTTCCAGCAACGTCGACTGGCTTCACAATATGCGGCCATCTTCTTAGATGCCACTTACTTGCCGTTAAAGCGGGATACCGTTCAAAAAGAAGCCGTTCATATTGCGATTGGCATTCGTCCAGATGGTACGAAAGAAGTGCTGAACTACCAAGTGGCGCCAACGGAATCGACTGGAATCTGGACTGAACTGCTGGGAACCTTGATCAAGCAGGGCGTTAAAGATGTGCTGTTGTTTGTGGCCGATGGGTTAGTTGGTTTGGATGAAGGCTTGAATCGGAATTTCCCTAAAGCCAAACGACAACGTTGCCTGGTTCATGTTGGGCGGAATCTGATGAACAAAGTTCGCGTAAAAGACCGCAAGGCCGTGATCAGTGACTTTAAACAAGTTCATCGGGCCGCCAACCGTGAAGCAGCCGAACTGAAACTGAATGAGTTCGCCAACAACTGGCATCAGACCTATCCCAAATTAATCAAAGATCTGCTTAAAATGCCGAATTTACTCACTTTCATGGACTTTCCACCAGCTATCCGGCAATCACTATACTCCACTAACCCGATTGAGAACTTTAATAAGCATCTCAAGCGCACCACCCACCACAAAGAACAATTTCCAACGGAAGATTCACTGGATCGCTTCCTGGTTTCTCAGTTTAATGTTTATAACGAGAAGTCTCTGAAGCGGATCCACCGAGGGTTCAAAGGACTCCAGGACACCTTGGAAGCATCATTTATTTAAGTTAGATACATATTATATGTACGAAGGCATTTCGTTTACACAAGATTCTTGACGCTACCAAATGTTTTCAGTACAGCCATTAATATGTGACGCATTCCCCGAGGTGGGATCGCCATACCAATCTGTTTCCTCACAGATTCTTTACCACCAATAAAATGGAAGTCGTCCGGAAAAGTTTGAAGGCGTGCACGCTCGCGATTTGTTAATGCACGATTTTCAGACCAATGGTACATATGGGTACCACCGCCACCAGATCCCGTAACAGTATAAGAAGGCTTATTCCTATCCAGACGTTTGTAAATATTAGAAAGCTTTGCTCCTTTGACATTTAATCGGAGATTTTCTGGAATAGACAAAGACCACGCATTCCCACCCTCAGGAATATAAGATAACATCTCTACCGTTCGCTTATTATGCTTTGTTCGTTCATTATTTAGAGCATCTTCTGGTATTGGAGGTTGAGTAATTGCTTGTTGCGCAGTCACATAATCTTCTGGTTCAGGCGTCGTCGGCGCTGGCACATGAAACTTAATTCCCTTTTTTGCCAGATCATTACGGATACCAACAATAAGAATACGATGTCTAGCTTGAGGAACCCCATACTCTTCAAATTTATAGAAATTAGGGGTTACAGTATATCCTGATTCAGCCAGGGCTTTTAATATTTGAATAAAAGCCTCACCATCATTAGCAGAAGAAAGGCCACCCACATTTTCCGCAACAAAGAATTTAGGTTGATAATTCTTGAGCACCTTTACTCCATAAGTGTACAGGGGGCCATAAGTTCCATTTAGGCCCTTATGTTTTCCAACAACTGAAAAATCATTGCAGGGAAAACCAAAGATTAACGCATCAATTCCTCCAAGTAGCTTTTGATTATCCAAATCAAAATGGCGAACATCTTCACAGTAAACTGTTGTCGCATCGGGATTGTTCAAAATATTTTCTTTATAAGTCTCAACAGTATCCGGATCAAACTCATTAGCCCAAGCATGCTGAAATCCCCACTCAACACCCTTATCGTCAATTACATGGCTGGTTTTAGCCGCGTATGCACCGCCACCAGGTCCGGCAAATAGTTCTGCAGTTTTAAAAATCATGGTTTAATCCCCCGATTCGATAGAATTATAGGCACCAAACTTAAGTTCGGGCATATGCCTATGCTGAAGATTTTACACTAGTAGTAATTTTATGCAAGTCTTAAGTTGTAAAGTTTTTAGATATTTGGCCATAAATTGTTGTATTCTAGTGATATAAACAATTACTGGAGGGATAAAAATATGGGAAACTTATATTCAAAGGTGCCACCCATCCCATCGATCTCAGATTCTACATTAATCGTCGATGAGATTGAAACGGCTATGCAAGAAGCTGATGAAGTGAAAATTGCAGTTGGATATGTATCAGTAGCCGGACTAATTCAACTTGATAAATTGGTTCGATCCAATAAAATCAACCACATCGATCTGGTCATAGGGATGTACAAGGTCGAAGGTATTCCCGAAAGCATCTATAATAAAATAACAGAGGTAAATACCTGAATTATTCACCAGAAACTCCAAAATCCCCATCAAACACATGATTCAAGTGCTTGATGGGAATTTTACGTTTTCACCTTTTAAGTGCAGAAAAAGAGCCTCAGCTCTGGTATAGTTAACTCGACCAAAAGACACTATAAAGAGAAGAGGACTCTATAATGAAAACTGTACAGGAAATGGCATTTAGTTTCAATAAAAACATTCTAGCATCGCATACCGGCGGTCAATTATCTTCTGATGGTGGCCTAACCTTGTGTGTTGAACTGATGGCAAAGTTTCAGTTCACGAACTTAGCTGACAATCTATTGAAGTTCAACGACCATCGACAATACTGCCGACATAGTAATTCAAGTATCTTAATGCAGTTGGTTCTGCAGATCATTGCCGGTTATAATACAGATTCTGCTGCAACCTCATTGGTTGCAGAACCATTGTTTAAACTTTTATTGGACAAACCAGCCTTAGCTTCACAAGCGACGATATCCCGTTTCTGGCAACGTATCGATTCCGCAGGTGTGGACGCCTTCCAGACTTTAAATCAAGCTCTTATTGATCAAGCTCGACTGCTAACTAATCAGACGACCACCATTATTGATATTGATTCAACCCATTCTGACACTTATGGCAATCAAGAAGCTACTGACTATAACGCCCATTATGGCTCGGAGGGGTATCATCCATTACTAGCTATCGATAATGATGGTAATCTCATGAAAGCCATCCTACGGCCTGGTAATGCCTATACCAGCACAGATATAAAAGCCTTTTTAGAACCGTTATTAAAACATTATCAAGACCAATTGCCAGAAACTGATATTCTGGTTCGCGGTGATAGCGGGTTCGCCACACCAGCTGTTTATGATACCTGCGAGGCCGATGATGTCTTTTACATTATTCGCCTCAAACGTAATAAGCGACTACACAACTTGGCAGAAGAGTTTGTACAGATAAGCGACACAACTGAGTGGCATGAAACCGAAACTCACTATTACTCAGCAACTTATCAGGCCACTTCGTGGCCTAAACCGCGTCAAGTATACGTTAAGTCAACTCGTGTAGCTGGCGAATTGATCTTTTCACATGAATTTATTGTGACTAATCTGACAAATTTAACCGTAGAAGCAGCATTTGAACTGTATCATAAGCGTGGTCAGATGGAGAATTATATCAAGGAAGCCAAAGAGGGCTTCTTCTTTGATAAGACTGATAGTTCAACGTTTACCGCCAACGCTGCCCGTATGATGGTTAGTGTATTAGCGTACAATATTATCAATTTTATGAAGCAAATAGCCCTACCTAAAACAGAGACCGGATTGCGTGTTAGTACATTACGAATCCGTTTATTCAAAGTCGCTGCCCGCGTTGTGTTTACCGGTCGACGAATCCAGTTACGACTGAGTTCTCATCACGTTTATCATCGACTCTTTTATCAGGTATTACAGCGTATTCAGGCTATTAAATAGCCCCAATTAAAAAAAATTCTGTACGATCAAGGGATAAGTGCACCCAAAAATTCAAAAATGACTCACCGTTAGGTGATACCATCAAAATTTAGAGTCTCAATACATAGTAAGCAAGATCAAAAGCCGTCAGTTTTTGAAAAACATGAAAACTGACGACTTTTTTGAAAGGTATGAATAATTCAGGAAATACTAACTGGACTAAATTGGGCATCGGTTCCATTTACTTGGTAAACAACATGAACTACCACGGAAAAATATATGCTTTTTTGAAAAATAAAGAGCCATTTGAAGCAATTATTGGATCCGCAAATCTTTCAGTATTAGCACCAGAAGGACCACTTCTCCGTCAATACGAGGTAGCAACAACAATTACCAATATCTCCAAATGCAAAGAATTAATTGCCCACATTAACTCGATTATTCAGACGAGCACAGATAACGCAACTGATTTAAGTAACTTTCAGATAAATCATGAGCGAATCGATGTTTTGAATGATGTCGAACGTGTTATCGAAATTACGAAATCGGAATTGAAATCGTACACAAATAAAGAAAAAAAACTGACTTTCCGCATACCCATTAAAGCTCCACACTACACTGACAAATTTTCAAAGGATCCTAAAGCCTACACCCAATCGAATATTAATCTTTGCTATGGCAAGGGCAGAAAAGATACGAAGAGCGGTAAGATTAGCCGACGGAATTGGTATGAAGCTCAAATCACCGTGAGCAAAAAAATCACCTCTCAACCTGGCTACCCCAAAGGAGACCCATTTTACTTAGTCACAGATGATAGTTACAAATTTTTGGCACATTCAACAGCTGCTAATAACAAACAACTAACTGCATATGGCCCTACAGGTAACGACCGAGTATTTGGAAGATGGATAAAGGGCCGTCTAGCAACGGCTGGTTATGTTGAGCCCTACGATGATGTTGACGACGATAAAAACGGTGATGGCATTGTTACGCTAGAAGCTTTGGATAAAGCGCATATGCGGGTAATGGTTTTGACAAAAACTAATACACAAGAATTTGGAGACGTATACCTACGACGTGCCCCAACCAAAAAAAACAAAAAAGGTGTCCTAGACAAAAAACATTCCAAAAGAAAACTACTCGACGTGTGGACTGTTCACTTTGAAGGGCTTGAGGGAGAAAATGAATGATGCAATATCTCAATAACTACATCGCAGGCTTTGAAGCTAAAGGAAGCTTTAAGCAAGCAGTATCAATTAAGAAAACAGCTGCTGAGGTTGGCCAGAAGTATCTAAGCAAGTTTGACTATACTTCCAATCAAATTGGATTATTATTGGGAAATATTCAATCTGGAAAAACTGGTCAAATGTTTGGTATCGCTAGTGAAGCTGCTGATCGTGGCTTTCGATTTTTTTTACTACTAGAAACAGATAGCACATTACTCCAGGAACAAACTTACGAACGTGCTAAACGTGACTTACCTGACTTTGTAGTATGTAGTGAAAATGAGGAACAAAAGTTTCGTAATCATGGTACTGCTCCAGTAATGATCGTAATTAAAAAGAATAGTAGAATTCTTAAATCTTGGGCAGATCGCTTTAAAAACACAAAAATGTTGTTGGGCAATCCTTTGTTTATTCTGGACGACGAAGCGGATGCAGTTTCTCTCAACACCAAGGTCAATCAACGTACAGATAATGACGAAAAGAAACAATCAACAATAAATAAATATTTGAAAGATATCAGAAACACCGCTTTATCTAGTATCTTTCTACAAATTACTGGGACTCCTCAGGCAGTGTTTCTACAGTCAAAAGAATCAAATTGGCAACCAGAATTTACGTACTATTTCGAACCAGGAGAAGGGTATCTAGGCGGAAACTTTTTCTTCCCTGATTCCACAGAGACACCTGATTTCATTAGGTTTACTGATGGTAAAACCCCACAAGAAGTTGCTAAAGAGGCTGTTTTGCGACATCTAGTTGTGTCTGCTCAAGTTCTATTGTCCGGAGGAAAAGTCTCCAATTGCATCATCCATCCTGGAATAAGACAGAATACACACACTGCTGCCCGTGACGACGTTACAGCAGCCTTTGCATGGTGGGGATTTCATCATGATGGCGATGAGTTTAGCCGCGAATTTGATCGCGAATATAACTCACTAAAACCAGTTAAAACAGAGAAGCGGCCTCACGATGAAATATTAGAAAAAGTCCTATCCATGTTAGAAAAAGGATCCTATTCCATTCTCATGCTTAATGGAACTAGCACAGATAGTAGTGAAGATTATGCTGAAGGATGTAACTTTATTATTGGTGGAACCAATCTTGGACGAGGCGTTACATTTGGGCAATTGAATACGTTTGTATACACACGAACCAGTCAAAATCCCCAAGCTGATACAATGTGGCAACATCAGCGAATGTTTGGCTACGATCGTGATCCTGGCCTTATCTCAATGTACAGTTCCCGAGAACTATACAAACTCTTTTCAGAGATCAATTCGACTAATAATTCAATTATTAATCAAGTCAAACAGGGAAACAGCGTCAGAGTTGCATACCCAGATGGTCTCAACCCTACGCGATCCAACGTCTTAGACAAATCATTACTCAACATTGTACCTGGTGGATCACACCACTTCCCGATTAATCCAGTTAACGATACTTACGAGGAGATACAAGATATAGTCGCAAGATTTGGTAATACTGACTCAGTATGCCAAGTTTCATTAGAATTTATTATTGAAATTTTAAAGCATATCTCTACCGAAAAGTCATTTAATATGGACGGATACATCCAAACAATTAATTCAAAAATAACCGATGACCGAGCTGCTCAAGGTGGCCTATTGGTTCGACGCAATCGTGATATAACACATGCTACTCGTGCATTATTATCTCCAAACGATTGGTCAGAATCAAATAAATTAGATGATAAGTTTGTCTTAACGCTATATAGTGTACTAGGTCAGAAAGAAAAGGGATGGAATGGTAGCCCAGTGTGGGTTCCTGATATTAAATTTCCTAAGGCAGAGAATTTTTACATGATTATCTAACGTTTTGTTTCGCACAATTGCTGTATAGCGAAAAGGGATTAGACATTTTATGTGAGTGTTAAAGTGAGCCCCCAAGGTTGGAAGGAAGTCCAATCTTGGGGGCTCACTTCACATCTAATTCTTTTGGAATTTATCAGATGTAAAAATGGTACTTTTCTCAACAACCCAAGCTCATCTTTTACTATTTCTGTTTTCCCACCCACCAAGTCATTTTTCCAACCCATCCCTTCGAAATTTGACCACGCGTAAGCTATCTCGTTGACCTTTTCTACCTAAAAAAGCTATGCTAATCCTATCTTGCAAATTCACTTGTAGAGGAGGGACACCATGCACAGAAGATTACGATTCGGTTTGCTCACGTTGCTCGCGTTACTCAGTATCCTGTTATTCTGCGGTCAACCGACGCAAGCCCAAGCCGCCGCCAACCCCAGCGCTTTTGCCAATCGTCAGGGCCTGTTGATCGACCTTGGCCGGCATCCCCTCTCTGAAAAAGGCCTCCAACAGGTCATTCAGGCCGCGGCGGACCAGAAGTTTCACTACGTCGTCTTGCATTTGAGCGACAACGAACACCTAAGTTTTCAGTCTAAATATCTTAAAAATAAGGCCACCAAAACGGTCCTGTCGCCTGCTGCACTTAAACGCCTGGTCAGTTTTGCCAAGACCCGCGACGTCCAACTGGTTCCTGCGCTGGACGTACCCGCCCACACCGGCGCCCTCTTACGGCAACTGAAAAAATCCCATCCCAAAATCTACCGGCACGTCAAGCTCGACAGTCAGTCTTTGGATTACACCAACCAGGCCACCGTCACTCTGGTCAAGAAGCTCTACCAGGAACTCGATACCAGCTTCAAGAAGCAACCGCAACGCGCGCTCCTTCTCGGCGCCGACGAAGTCCCTGGGACCGACAACGACTACAAGCAGCTGACAACCTTTATCAACCAACTCAATCAATTTCAAAATAAACGTGGCTACACGACCATCGTCTGGAACGACTCGCTCCTAAAAGGTCAGCTCAGCAAGCTCAACCGCAACATCGTGGTCAACTACTGGTCGCAGTCCGGCAACCGCGCTACCACAAAGGCCCTCAGTGATCGCCGGGCCAACCGCGTGTCCGTGAGCGACCTCCTGAAGGCCAAGCGGACCATCGTTAACGCCAATAGCTACGCGACCTACTATCAGCTACAATTCATTGGCAACGCCGCTAACGACCAGTATTTCACCAGCTACCTGCGCGACTCATACCGGCCGTACTTCTTCAATGAAATCAGCGCCACCGGCCAAAACCAGGACCGCACCTACGAACCCAAGGTCACCACGACCGGCACGTTGGTCAGCCTCTGGGGCCACGACGCGCAAGGCGTTAAGACCAGCGCCATCGTCGACTTTATTCATAAATTAGACGTTCCCAAATAAAAAGGACTGGCAGTAACGTCCAGTCCAATCATGTTTTGTGATGACACTTGGCTGTTGGCCGGTGCCATTTTTAGTCTTCAGCTTAGTCCTGATAATACCGCAACGTCTTCGCCAACTCGCGTTTCACCGCCTGGGCCAAGGCCTTGGGGGCAACGACTTGAATCTGCGCACCCTGGCTCATGATCCACAGTAAGGCGCCCTGGGAGGCCAGGTGGTCGCCCTTAATGATGACGCTCCCATCGTCTTCCCAGCTGGTGATTCGTGCATTGGGGAGGCGGTCCAGCGCGGTTTGTGGGTAGCCCCAATACCGGAATTCATACGGGATGTCCGTGCCACCAACCAGCTGATATTCCAAGTCCTGCGGCGTGCCCTCACCCAAATGCTGGGGAACGGTCACCCGCGAGCCCTGGGCCACGTGCGCCTCTTCAAAGCGGTCCAAGCGGTAAAGCACGCTCTTTTCCCGTTCCGGCACGTACAGCACGACATAAAAATAATAATCAGCGAAGTAAACACTCAGCGGGATCCCGGAGCCCGGCCGCGCAATCAATTCTCCCTGTTGGTTGGGCACACTGCTCCGGTAGCTAAACGCAATCGGCATCTGCTGGGCGATCCACTTCGAAAAGCTCTTGAGCCGCGGCAAGATTTCCCGGTCACCATTAGAAAACAACGGTGTGTAGTGCTTCAACGTTTGTTTGATCAATTGCGTGACCAGCTCCTGGTCATCCGGATTCACCAGCGCCACCAGATGGTCTTTAACCCGCAAGAGTTCTGCCGTTGTCAATGACCGTGTGCCAATCACCATTTTAAGCAGTGCCAAGGCCTCCTCGGTCGCCAGTGTACTGCCCTTGGCTAACTGATAACTGCCACTCGTGGCATCACGCTGCATCTTAAAATCAGCTTCATCCCGATCGACCGCATCGCGAATCACCTTAATGTCACGCTGAAGCGTCCGTTCCGTGACCTGATAATGGTCCTTAGTGGCATCGTCAATCGTAATTTTTTCACCACTAATTAATTTAAGTAAGATATTAATCACACGTTCTTGGCTCTTCATCGTCACCCTCCTAAATCACTAACGAACTGGCTGAGCGCCTACTGCCTGTCACTCATGACAGCCACCTCGTTTCAATAAAGTCAGTATACCGTGTGAGGGTGTCACCATTTGTCGCTCGGGAAAATTTGTTGGGTGTTTTTACCCCTGACAGAAAAAATTCTCCCCATCAATACCGGTTGACAAAGAGCCGAAAAAAGACGCCAGTTATTCACTAGCGTCGCATAAAATTTCAAAGATGAATTTCAATTCAAATCAGCCACCTACACTGATTTGACAACTTAGCTCTTAGCTATCTTCGCATCATACTGCGCTTGCAGATTAAGCCACGTTTCCGTGGAGACACCTGTTACTTTAGCGAGTTTATCTGCAGTTACTGCGCTGACGCTGTCTTGACCATTAATAATGTTGCTTACTATTTTACTCGAAACTCCAAGTCGCTCAGCAAATTCTGCTTGCGTGATATTTAAATCATCAACAATCTCCTCAACGTAGGCTCCAGGATGAAAAGCAATCAGATCTTTGACTTCAGTTGTATTCCCCATAATACTTACCTCCGTAACTCCAATTATTGTATTTTTACTAGTGTTCGCAAAAACTTATTTTCTACTAAGCCATTGATGCTAAGTAATAATCGCTATAAGCCACTGCCACCACCCAGAAACTAAATGGGCAATCTGAGCATAACGGGACACACACATCTCGTCAACTAAACAGCGCTACTTTTGCTAAAAGAAAAGACGCCCCCAAAACCTGGCGTCAATTCAACGATTCTATTCAATTTTAAACACAATGCGCCCCCCGAGAGTCGAACTCGGATCATGAGGACCGAAATCTCATGTGCTATCCATTACACTAAGGGCGCCCAACGCCTACATTTTAGCGCAATACTAGTTCAATAGACAAATAATTTTACTTAACGTGCACCCGAGGCCTTAATTGCCTGCTGTTCCAAATAATCTTCGGTGGCGTCCGCATTCTGCCGGAAGTCCGCGATGAACGTGTCACCCTGTGGCGCTACCGTGGCGGTTTGCTCGCCATTGATGTCGGTGACCGTCAGTTGTTCTCCAGCCCAATCCGCCGTGTCGTAATGGCCGTCCTCAATCTGGTCCAAGACATTTTGGAAGATATCCAACACCGCCTGGCGAATGATGGTGTCCTCCGTCACGTCCTCACCGTGTTGCTTCAACTGTAGCTGGCGTAGCTGCACCTCGTCCATATCCGTTGGTACTTGAATAAACATAGTTGTGCCTCCCATAATTAGTTTTATTGCTATTCTAGCACGTTCCGGCAAAGAATAGAGGCAAAGCGTTATCCTTCTCACAAATCTGGTGTAAACTAGGAGTATGTAAACGACTATGACTTTAGGAGGTGGGGCGACTCATGGAAGACTCGATACTGGACTTTACCACGAACTTGGCCATCCTCCACCGGCAATTTCAGCGGGCAATGAACCAAATTCTGGAAGCCGACAAGATGCCCATCAACATCACAGAATTCTATTTATTGGTGCTGGTCTCGGAGACCAGTCAGCTCAATCAACGCCGGGCCGCTTGGACGATGGCGGTCGATGAAGGCCTGATGGCGCGCATGGTGCACCACCTGGTCGATCTATCCCTGCTACAAAAAGAAACGGACCCAGACGACCGCCGCAACCGCCGCTTGACCCTGACCACCGACGGGAAAAAGCTGGTCAAGCAGGCCATTACCGTCCTGCACGACTGGTGGCAACAGGCCACACCCACCGATGCTGACTTCGACTACGCCAGCATCACTGCGCAATTACAGCTGCTATCTTCACGGGTCCTCCGTGATCAGACTGAGAGTCACTAGCCACATTTCCTACGAGGAGGGATTTGTATGAGTAAAGCCATTACCATTGCTGAGGCCCAACGCTACGATGCGCACACGATTAACGTGATTGGTATCCCCGCGCTAGTCCTCATGGAACGCGCTGCGCTGGCCACCTTCAATAATATTTTAAATGACGATTTCGACCTATCTCACGTTGTGGTCGTTGCCGCAACTGGCAATAACGGCGGTGACGGGATCGCGGTCGCCCGGTTGCTAAAGGTACGGGGCATCGACGTTGAAATTTATCTGCTGGGGGACCCCGACAAGGCCACGCCCCAAACGACGCAACAGCTTAAAATCGCCAATTACTACGATATTCCCATCACAGAAGACCTCAATCACGTGGTCAACGCGACTGTGATTGTCGACGCCATCTTTGGGGTCGGCCTGTCACGGGCGGTCACCGGCAAATTTGCGGACGCCATTAACGCCATCAATGCGGCCGACGCCAAGACCGTTGCCATCGACGTGCCTTCAGGCATCAACGCGGACACCGGTGATGTCATGGGCGTCGCCGTCGTGGCCGATACCACCACGACCATGGCCTATAACAAGATTGGCTTACTGACCACGGTCGGCAAGCACCACGCCGGCACGATTCACGTCGCCGACATCGGCATCTACGCCCAAGACCGGTTGGAACCCGCCCGCTAATTGGACGGTCACTTAACCAACCACCGAAATTCATTTAGAGAACGACTGAAAACGCGTAAAATGGGACGTGCGAAAGCTGAGTGACTTTCGTGTTTCCCGACCAACGGCTGACCGAATTGCGCGGTCAGTCGTTTTTTTCGTGGCCGCATTTCTCCGAGCCATTTCACAAGCTTTCCCCGCGCAAACCCGGTATACTAGGAATAAGTAGCGGCAGTGCTTTAACTTTGCCAGCCGCAGAATACACTTCGGAGGTGCCCCATGTCACAACTCGAAACTGGCTTTACCAACGTTCAAGCGCTGGATCCCAGCATCTTGGTCGACCTGCGCTATGCCACCACTGACAATTTTACCCATCACGTGATTTATGATTTCACGACCGCCATCGCGCGAACCGGCACGGCTAAGAAGCTCGCCCGGGCCAGCGCACTCCTGCGGGAACAAGGCTACCGGCTCAAAGTCTGGGACGCCTATCGTCCCGTTCCTGCCCAGGAAAGATTGTATGAGGTTTATCCCGACCCATCCTTCGTGGCCAAACCGAACCCGAATTTCTCCCACCAAAAGGGCGTGACCTTTGACCTGACGCTGTGTGACAGCGACGGTAACGAGCTGGAAATGCAAACGCCTTTTGACGATTTCACATCAGCGGCCCACCGGGATCATCCCCGCACGGCCACTCAGGAAAAGCACTACCAGATTCTCAACCAGGCCATGGAAGCGGCCGGGTTCTTCGGCTACGAAAACGAGTGGTGGGACTACCGCGACACGCAGATGGACGACTACGCCCCAGCCGCCGCAGATCCCAACGATTTCTGACTTATCTACGCTGGCCGCCTACCGTTCGCTAGATATGAGTCGGAACGCGGTGGGCGCCGGCCCGAGCCAAAGAGCGGTCTCGGACCTCAACTTGAAGCCGACAACCCACGTCTCCAAGTTGCCAGTTTTCTAACCAGCAAGCTGCTAAGAAAACTCCCACGGCTGAACTCATATCTAGCGAACTCTCGGCTACAGGGATCATTCATCATCAATTGGTCTAATCCTTGGCGATAACTGAGCTACAACTAAATCTAGCTTGATCCAGTATCACTGATAAACACTGGTCAACGCAGTCAGCTAGCAGTGAAACGACCTGAGTGACTGGCGACTTTTGCTAGACTTTTAAGCTAACCGGAAAACTGCCTCTCAGGCTGAAGGTGGTCCCCACAGTATTACGTTTCAAACGTGGCAAACGGTAAGGCGGCCAGCACGAACTATATATCACTGATAAAGCAAAATCGCCTATCACTCTCAACGCGAGAGTGGTAGGCGATTCTTTTATTCGCTTTGCATAAAGGAATGATCCGGAATCCGAATCAGCGTGAAGCGGTTGGCCAAACGGCCGGCGTGCAAGCCAATCCCGTTGACGAAGGACTTCTTGTACGTTGTCTCGATGACCCCGACCCAGGCGCGCTGGTGGCGTTGGTCATACTTCGCCACCTTTTTACTGTCCCACGTGTAGGCCGACGCTGGCAAATTAATCGCCTTCTTGCCCGCCGACACCGTGGCATCCGTACTGCTGACCTGGTATTTTTCACCCTCGGTCAGGTATGTATAGGTCTGAACAGGTTTCTTCCCCGTGCTGTTGTTCACGGTCACGTAGTACGCGGAGCCGTTGCCACTACCCGTATTGATGACCAGCGGTTCGTAACGCGTGGTTTGGCTGACCCGGTCGCCCAGCTGGTTGACGTTTTGGAAGAAAGTCGTGTAGCTCATTCCCCCGAAAAATAGTAGCCAGACCACTAACTCAATCGTTGAAATGGTAAAGTTGCGCCAAGAAAAACTGTGGTGTTCCTTCACAATCAGTCGGATGCGGCGCACGCGCATGTCGTGGACCATCCAGACCAGCGTTACCAGGACCAGCAACCACAGTGCCATCCCGACCAAGTTCCATGTCGATTTCATTTTCCCAGTTCCCTTCCAAAAAATAAGTCTCTTATTTAGACGTTCTCGCTGATGGTGCTGCGCATCGAACCAGTCTCCTCCATAATGGTATACTTAAATGGATATTCTGCAACGTTAATCACCCAATTTTGGTTTTCAAAAGGAGGAAACCCTCGTGTGTACTAGTCTAACCTATACGGCCGCATCAGGCCACCACTTTTTTGCCCGGACGATGGATTTTCCGACGACCACGCCCTGGCGTCCCGTTTTCTTGCCGCGAAATTACCACTGGCGCACGGCTTTGGGGGATTCGCGGACGACGCGTTACGCGCTGCTGGGGGGCGGCCGCATCGCCAGTGATTTCAGTGCCTATCTGATGGCGGACGGCGTAAATGAAACCGGTATCACGTGTGCTGAACTCTACCTCCCCGGCGCCGTCGACTACGCGGACGGCCCGGTCGCTGGCCGCATCAATTTGACACCGCAAGACTTCATCAACTGGGTGCTGGGCGAACACGCCACCCTGGCCGAAGTCGTGGCCGACCTGCCGCAAGTCACGCTGGTTGGCAAAAAATGGGGGGCTGACCGCTACGTCTACCCCTTCCACTGGATCTTAAGCGACCGCCAGGGGCAAACGCTGGTGATCGAACCCACCGGCGGCCCCCTAACGGCTCAGGTCAACGTGGCCGGCGTCTTGACCAACACCCCCATCCTCGCCACTCACCTGCAAAACCTCAATGACTTTCTGCAAGTACCCGGCACCACGTTCACGACCGCCACGCGCCAGGCCGCACAAGCCTACATTGCCAGTGGCCAACCGCTGCCCGCGGGTCCGGTACCCACGCGGCGGTTCGTGCACACGGCATTACGACGCTGGGGAACCCCATTAGCCACCACGACCGCGGCCGCCACCACCCAACTCTTCCGCTGGTTAGCCGAGGTTCAGCTGCCTTACGACCCATTACGACGGCACGAAGGCAACCACAACTACACTCATTATCGGGGCGTTATTGACTTGGACCGCTTGACTTACAACTTTATTCCCCGTACGACCCACCGCTTGCAACAAATCAAATTAACCCCTGAAATGGTGGTACACCGGCATTTTCCGCATGCTTATTCTGCCGACTAACGTTAAATGTTGCAAAGCTTAACTTTACCTTTAATCCGATTGATATTTCTTTGAGACATTTCTGTAACAACTCCCTGATAGTATTAGTCATGTTGAAACGAAGCAAGACATACAAAATACTAAACTTAATTGAAAAAGGAGTTTGTTTACATTTATGAAGAAGACGTTGACTGATATTATTTTAACTTTGATGGCCACTGTGGCCTTTGCGATTGCCGGGTTTGCGATTACCCAACCCACTGACGCTAGTGCCGCTACGATGTCCTACGACAAGATCCACAAGGTTGCCAAAGCGCAATTAGGAAAGCCTTACGGTTGGGGCGCAACTGGTCCTTCCCGCTTTGACTGCTCTGGTTTTACCAGCTACGTCTACAAGAAGGGTGCTTCTAAAAAGATTCCACGGACTGCCCAAGCCCAATACAACAAGTACAAGCACGTGAGCTACAAGAACATCAAGAAGGGTGATTTGGTCTTCTTCGGTGGTTCCAAGCGTTCTATCTCTCACGTTGGGTTATACGTTGGTAACGGTCGGATGATCGATTCCCAAAACCGTGGCGTTGTGACTGAAGCCGTTCACGCCCCATGGTGGCACGCTGTTGGTTACGCCCGCGTTGGTACCGTCGAATAAAGTTAAGCACCACTAACAGTTCCAAACTTCATAAATGAGATAAACTGTATCCCCCGTCGTTGGTCGCGACGGGGGATTTTTGGTTTAGTCAGTAACATAGTTGGCGCTGGCCGCCTACCGTCGTGCCCAATAGGGGTTGGAACGCGGTGGGCGGACCGGCTGAGCCCATATTGGTCGCGACTATCGGCTACGTTATCTAATGGTCAGCTAGTTTAGCCCCTTAGTCCTTGTCATCTCGCAATTATCGTCAGGTCGACCTCGGTATTTGACTGACCTAATACTAGACGCAAAAACAGCGGCGCAGAGCTGACAATTCTGTCAAATCTGCACCGCTGTTTGCTATTCATCAAAGCCACCCTACCGACGTAAGGCCAGCTTGATGGGCCGTTTGAAAATCAACTGGGACACGCCCAGCCGGTTAGCCAGAATGATGTAAATTCCTAACGTCACCAGCCCCAGCACACCCACGTAGCTCATAGCGAGGAGCTTACTGGTGAAGAACAGATGGCCGAACGCCCATTGACAGCCGTCGACCAACACCGTCGCCACCACGGCAAAAATCAAATTTAGCCGGGCAATGGGGCCAATCGCATTGAGCTGAACGGCATAACTCCGGCGAATCAGCCGCCAACTGACCACCGTGATCCCGCCAAAGGCGATGCCGGTCGTCAGCAGTGCGCCGTAGCCTTGAAATGCATAGACGAACGGTAACTGGAGCACGATTTTAATGCCCAGCCCCGCTAATAGGTAGGTTGTGGCCTTTTTACTCATCCGCAGTGCCTGCAGCACGGTCAAGAGGTCCAAGGCCAGCCCGAGAACCAAGCTTTGCCAGACGTTGGCCACCAAGTAAGTCGCCCCGGCCCCATCGAAGTTGAAGAAGATACCGTACGTGGGGTAGGCAAATACGCTGACCAGGATCACCAGTGGCAATAAGACAAAGGTTAATAGTTGAAAATTATTCGTCAATAAGGCACTGATCTGTGGTCGATTGGCCTTGATGTCGCCCAATTTACTGGCCAACAACGGTAGCGACGTTTCCGCCACGGCCATGGCCAGGGACACGATGACCGTGGTAATCTTGTTGGGATTGGCGGAGAAAATCGTGAAGATGTACTGAGTCATCGCCGCCGTTTGGTGTAACATCCCCTGCATAATTTGTTTGAAGAATAACTGATCCACCAATTGACTCAGAGTAATCCCCGACCCCACAATCACAAAGGGAATCGACTCATACCCAATCATCTTGAGTAGCTGACCAGCGGCGTGTTGCTTGTTGTCTTGGCTCTTAGCCGCAAGCTGACGGTACGTGCCGCGTTGCCGCCAGAGATGGCCCAACAGGTACAAATAACTGCCGACCGCCCCGACGAAGGCCGCCGCCACACTGATGAAGACGGCCTGCACGTAGCTTTGGTGCCACACTTCAATCAGCAGGTAGGTCCCGCCCAGAATCACAATGATCCGGATAAACTGTTCCCACAGCTGCGAAATACCGAACGGCTTCAGGTCACCGTTTCCCTGGAACCATCCGCGTAAAATGCTCATAGACGGCAAAATAACGATGGCGGGTACCAGGCAACGAATTGCCACCGTTGCGTTGGCCACCGAGCTCACGGGGCTGTTGGCCGCCAGCACGGGCGCTAACCCATATAGCAAGGCGCCGCAGATGATCCCGGACGCGACCATGAAACCAAAACCCGCCACGGCAATGTGTTTGGAATTTTGAAAACTATCTTCACCATTAAAGAACGCCACCCGCCGGGCAATTGCGGACGGAAATCCCGCCGTCCCCAGCGCGATGAACAAGGCATAGGGCGTATACGCCGTGTTAAACAGCGCCTGCGCCACGGTTTGATGTTGCGGCGACCCAATCATCGCCAACCACGGAATCAGGTAAACTACGCCTAATACTCGTGAAAAAATGCTCCCAAATGAGAGCCAAAATGATCCAGAAATAATTTTTTTATCCATAAAAACTGCTCTCACTCTTCTAGTCTAATGCGTCAAGCACCACTAGTCAGGATACACTTCTCACCTGGCGCTGTACATAACCAATGCCGGCACACCGGCAAAATTTCC
Organism: Levilactobacillus brevis; assembly: GCA_003666485.1. Classification (GTDB taxonomy): domain Bacteria; phylum Bacillota; class Bacilli; order Lactobacillales; family Lactobacillaceae; genus Levilactobacillus; species Levilactobacillus yiduensis. Next base: position 765,047 of record CP032931.1, on the reverse strand, counting down.
GGATACCTGGCAAACGACTGGCGCCTGCCGTTGCGCGAGTAAGCACTGAAACGCGTGATTCTGACCGGTACGTTAGATGACGCCATTGCCTGCGGCTGCCAGGAGTTCCACCTGCTATGGGGGACTCTTCCAGCCTGAGGAACGGGCTTCCAGTTCGCTTGAAAGCCTGGCACGAACCGCCAGTCTCCCAAGTCGCCCCACGCTGTAGGCTGAGACAAGACCTCAGCCAACACCGTCGACACAGCTGGTTCCACCCCTGGCCTCCTCCGGCACGATTGTCTCTGTCAAATACCAAACAGAGCGTCTCCTGGATTGCGTCACCATTACCGCTACGCAAGTCTAGTAGTTAACCACAACCTGTCACACAACCGCAGTAGTCTCACTGTCCGCACCATACAGTTGATTATAGCCAGCAAAAAGAGCCCAGGATTATCGGGGTTGCTGAAAAAGTAGGCTGTTGAGAAGTTTTTCTAAGCTCTTATCTAAAATAGAGAGACTCAAATCTGGTGTTTTTCCAGATTTGAGTCTCTCTTTGCTTATTTTGAAGAGGTCTTTCCTCTTATTTTTCACTAGTTAACGTGTTGTGCTAGCTTTGTAACTTTTCAATTAATCTTAAGCCCGCTTAACCCTTGTTCTAATTGATGATGAACTTTAATGACATTCCAGAGAAAAAGCGTTGATAACCGGCTGTTAAGGCCGCTCATCGTATCAGTCTCTGGGTGTTCAAAATGGCCGACCTTGTTCAAATTACTAAAACAAGTCTCGATGTGTCGCCGCTGGTTCTTCAAGAATGCTGAGTTGACTTGCTTACTGTGTCGCATGTTCTTTCGCAATGGAAACCACAGATGAATCCCAAACTCTTGTCTGAGAAACTGTTGCTGTGGGCGGCTTAAGTAACCACCATCTGCTAAAACGTACTTTGCCGGAGCTTCACGTAGTAATTCGATTGTGACTTTACGATCGTCCACGGAAGCTGGTGTTAGTTCCCAATCAATGAAGTACCCGTCATTACTCATGACGGCATGGAGCTTGAAGCCGTAGTAATAGACCCGTTTGGTGGCATTATAGCCTTTATTGGCAATGCCTTTTAACACCTTGGCACGATTGCTTCGCCGTGCAGAAACTAAGGTGATTGGGGCGCTGTCAATGATCTCATAGACAGACTCGTGCCGGTAACGCTTGAGCATCCAAATACGAATGAGCTTGAGAGCCATCGTTAGCTGACGGCAACGCCGATTGTAACGGGTTCGTTCTGGAACCCGAATCCCCGAAGCGATGAGATTCCGATGGAACTGGGATTCAGACACTTCGCGCAAGTCTATTCGAGCTAACATGCAGGCAATGATGACCACATCACTGGTTTTAAGTTCACGATAATTACACCGAAAGCGAAACCTTTTGGCTAACTGATTGTAATATGGCTGGACAATTTTGATGAATTTCATGACAGAGACTTGAATTGGATTGAATTTTGCGATAACTTTAGGGAGGCCTAGCATTTACGGTTCTTCTTTCTTGGTTTCGTCGCCATAGAAGTTACCGCAAATGCGGGCTTTTTGCATGCATTAGGACTTAAGCTTGTTATTCAATTCTTGAAATATTACATTACTAGCACTACGCGTTAGTTAATTTCTGAATCCGTTTGATGTTGGCGCAGAAGAGCGTAAGTGCCCCTTGGAGCGCCATGGCTTCAAAATTTTTGGACCAACTCTTGTCATAGCCATGTTCGATTTTGATTTCTGCCATCCATCAGTTAATGTTTACTAGCTAAATTTCTATATAATTTCACCACCATGCGGAAAACGAAAATGAGCGGTCCAAAGATAATCAACAAAAAGGTTATCCATAAATGTTCACAAAAAACAAAAATTGGATTTAAAATTTCATCTGTACTTTGCGTATATGCTTGATTGTATTCCCAAGGATTTGCAACTACACCATTGGTCGTCCATCTACGATCCTTATGACTGTTGGCAATATCTTGATGGTGCATTTTCATCGATCTGGTTTTGTAAGATTCTATTCCACTCCCGTTTTTGCTGTACAAGAAATGGTACGCCTTTCGTAGCCCTGGATACAAAAGTAACCAACTCAAAAGTACCCAGACGGTAAACTTCGTTATCGGAATTCGCCAATGGCCTTGAAAATTCTGAAGATTCCAAGTCAACAAGACAATCATAATAGCGAACCCCTTACATAAATCTAAAATATACTTTAGGAGCTCTTTCATCATAATCCCTCCCTTTAGCAGCAGCTCAGGATTATCCCAAGCTCCTTTAATTTCAGATTCAGTTCGTACTTATTGAAAGATTACAAAAATAGTTTACAACTACCATATATTGGCGGTTACCAAGAATTCCGGATCATCACAAGAACTCCGGCTGAAACTTATCAACGACTGTAAGGGCCAACACAATTGGAAGTTAATCACCTGTGTAGCCGAGAGTCCGCTAGAGATGAGTTCAGCTGTGGGAGTTTTCTTAGCGGGATGATTCTTGCCGCTTAGAAAACTGACAACTTGGAGACGTGGGTTACCGGCTTCAAATTGAGGTCCAAGACCACTCTTTGGCTTGGACCGGCGCCCTCAGCGTTCCAACTCATCTCTAGCGGACGGTAGGCGGCCAGCACAACCAGTCTATTTGTCCGCAGTCACAGAAGGATGAGCCGTGAACCAATCCGTCATGTCGTCCAGCCGCTGAATCCGCAGGCTAGGCAGGCCACCCCGCGAGATGCCGTGGAAGCTTTGCGGGTAGCGGACCAGATCCGCGTCGACACCGGCGCGCTTGACCGCGGTGAAGAACTCTTCCGATTGACTGATGGGACAACGCATGTCCCACTCGCCGTGTAGCAGGCGAATCGGTGTGGTCACGTTAGGCGCGTAAGCCAGCGGAGATTGCCGCCAGTACGCCGCGGCGCCGCCTTCATCGAACAGGTCCGTGGTGAGTTCCTCTGGGTTAAAGTAAAATCCAATGTCACTGGTCCCAAAGAGGCTGATCCAGTTGGTCACGGCGCGTTGGGCCACGGCCGCCGCAAACCGATGCGTATGCCCGACGGCCCAGGTCGTCATGAAGCCGCCATAGGAGCCGCCGGCAATGTATTGTCGGTCAGGGTCCAGCTGTGGAAATTTCGCCAACGCTTCATCTAAACCGGTCATCACATCCGTATAGTCGTCCTCACCATAATGACCGTTCACGTGGCCCTCAAAGTCCTGCCCATAACTGGTAGAGCCGCGCGGATTGAAGAAGACAACGCCGAAGCCGCGGCTGGCATGGACCTGAAATTCATAAAAGAACGTCTCCCCATAGTTGGCATGCGGGCCACCATGGACATAGAGTAAGACGGGTTGCTTAGCAGCGTTCGTTTGGGCCGGTAAATACCAGCCTTCTAACGCCTGACCGTCTGCGGCTTGAAAGTCAAAGCGTTGCGGGTGAGCAAATTCGTGGGTGTCTTCGTAAGCGGCGTTCGGGTCATACAGCTCGGTCTCCTGGCCGCTTGCCAAATCTAATTTAACCAAGGCACTTGGCTGGTCTTGATAGGAAACGGCCAGTACCACCGTCTGGGCGTCAACGACCGTGAAGTCCACGATCTGCCGCGCCGTGTCATCGACTAACTTCACGCCCTGCGCATCGCCCACGTAGAGTTGGCTGTGCGCATGGAAGCACGCCGCAAAGACAACCTTATCGGCGGTCAGCCACCGGACCAGTTTGCCACCAGCCTGCTGGACAAAATCACCGGCAAATTCTGGGGCGAGGTCGGCCTGCAACTCAGCGGTCAGGTTGGTCACGTGCTGACCAGCTTGGTCGCCCAAATACAGATTGGCCACGGTATGGCGGCCAAACGCCCCGTCATCACCAATCAATGCCACTTGTTGACCATCTGGTGAGAGCGTGGCGTCGTCAAAATGGCCGTGGGCAAAGCTGGCCGTGAGGTTCGTAAGCTGCCGGGTGACCACGTCAAAGCGATACGCGCCGTGAGCAAAATCCCGGTCATTGTTGGGCTGGTCGTCTTGTAAAATCGTGACCGCCTGACCGTCGTCGCTGACAGAGGTCAGACTAAAGTCCACGCCCTGTTGGAAGAGCTCGTCCACCACACCGGTCGCTGGCTGGTAGCGGCGCAACCGGTACGTCACGTTCAGCGGCAACCAGCCGTAGCCATCAGCCTTGTTGATCAGCCGTTCCACGTGGCGGGTCTGCGGGAATTTTTGCGGACTCGGCAGCTTGGGCTGTTCGGCCGTTTCAGTGGTCTTGAAGAACACACTACGACCGTCTGCGGAAGCCAATACCGTGTTTACGGCTTCGGCTGGACTGGTCGTGGTCACCAATTTCGGCTCGCCGCCCGTCACACCGACCTGAAATAATTGCGCTTTGGCATCAGCAACGTTGGCCGCGTAAAAGAGCTGGTCGCCCGCCACTACTGGCTGGACGTTCAACCGACCGTTGACCGCCAGCGTTTGGACATAGCCAGCCGCGTCAAGTCGTCTGACCTGCGCACGATAATCATTGGTAGCTTCATCAATGCCATTTTCCACGAAAACGACCTGACTCCCCGTGGCTAGCGGTTGCGTCACCGATTTTAACCTGAATAGATCCTGAGCACTAACACCCTTTGCCATACGCATCACTCCCGTTATGTATTTTCTCATTATTTTCTCATCAAATAATTGTTTTACATCTTAGCCTAGTGGCCGGCTAATGTCAATCACGATCGGCAGCTTTTTTCCCACGGCCGCGGTGAAACCTGCTACACTGAACCTAAGACAACTAAAAGGAGTGAATTTCACATGAAAATTGCGATTGCAGGTGCTGGCGCCATGGGTAGCCGGTTTGGCGTTAAGCTTCAATCAGCTGGCAACCAGGTCACGTTGATCGACAACTGGGCGGACCACGTTGCGGCGATCAATCAACATGGTCTGACAGTAACGACCGATGATGGGACCGACCACGTTTACCATCTACCAGCAGCGGCACCACAAGCGGTGACCGGGGAATTTGACCTAGTCATCCTCTTTACGAAAGCCATGCAGATGGACCAGATGTTGCAAGACATCAGCGGTATCTTGGCCACCCATCCCATGGTCTTAACGCTGGCCAACGGGATTGGCAACGTCGAAACCATTGAACGGCACGTGCCCAAGCAGCAAATCGTGGTCGGGACGACGGTTTGGTCTTCCGGGATGCCGGGGCCGGGCCACATCAAGGTAACGGGGACCGGGAGCATTTCGCTACAGGCCGTCGTGCCCACTGAATTTGCCGATTTACCTGGGCTCTTGGCCACGCTAAACGGCGCTGGCTTAAACGCTAGCGAAGCCGACAACGTCATGGCCGCCATTTGGAAAAAAGCCGGCCTCAACAGTGTGCTCAACACCTACTGCACGCTGTTCGACTGCAATATCGGCGAATTCGGTGCGCTACCGAACTGGCGCGCGCTTAACGATGCAGTCCTCAATGAGTTTGAGGCCGTGGCCACGGCAGCGGGCATTACCTTCAGCGCGCAGGCGGTCACCGACCTGATTGCCGCGCAATTCTCACCGGAGACCAACGGCGGCCACTACCCATCCATGCACCAGGACATGGCCCATCAACGGCCGACCGAGATCGATTTTCTCAACGGCTACGTGGCAAAATTAGGCGCGCAACTGCACGTGCCTGCCCCAACCAACGCCATCCTAGCCCAAGAGATTCACGCCCAAGAAACGCTCAAGGGTATCTAACGGAAAAACTAGCGGACCACACTCTGTGGTTTCCCTACCATATGTAGAATTTTAGCTAAAATTGCCCCTATATCTAGTTGTAATTTTTCTGAATTCATCGTACCATGGTTGTACAGGCTTTTTTCGGCAAGTGCCTTTCGCGCGCTTAAAGAAGTCGTAAAACCTAGGAGGGTTAAAGACGATGGACGTTATCAGAAGATCTCAGGCGACAGTGGACCCTACCGGCCTGACCGTGGAAACCCCTAACGGAAAACACACGCCGTTTAATTCACGTAAGATTCACGCGGCGCTGGCCGCCCTCACCAACGACCCAACCGTCGTTCATCGGGTGGAGAGCCTCATTGTCGCGCAGCTCGCGGGGTTTGACGTCGTTGCGACTGGGACGATTCAGGCCACGATTGTCGAGACCTTGGAACAATTAGGCTACGCACACATGGCAAAAAGTTATTTAAAGGCCAGTCACTAAGCCACAATCTGTGGTTTCAGCATTTAAGATGACCGTAAACAAATAGTGCTCATCACCTGTGGTCAACCACAAGTCATGAGCACTATTTTTTCGAACGTTTTACAATTATTTCAATAAAAAACCGACCAGCACTCCCCCGAGAACTGATCGATCCGATCTATGAGCTTAATTGTGATTCCAAGTGGTGCAATTCTGCCGTCCGCACTTCACGTGGTAAGAACCGGCGAATTTCTTCTTCGTTGTAGCCAACTTCCAAGCGCTTGTCATCAAAGATGATTGGCCGCTTGATCAGATCTGGGTACTTCACAACCAAATCAACCAGTTGACTCACTGACAGACTATCTAAATCTACGTGCAGTTCCTTAAACACATTGGAACGCGTAGAAATAATGTCTTCACTACCGTTTTCGGTTAAGCGTAAGATCTGTTTAACCTCAGCTGCATTCAATGGCTTGGACTTGATATTCCGTTCTCTAAACGCAATGTCGTGTTCCTTCAGCCAAGCGCGTGCTTTCCGGCTGGATGCGCTACTTGGTGCAATGTACAAATTGATCATATTCAGCACTTCCTTATCGTTGGATTGAGTAACGATAACAGACAACGTAACTAAGCTCGCCTAAACAATTCATTGAACCATCTAGTAGAACCAACTTATATGTTACCACAATTGAATGAATAATCAACCTTTTTTGGAAACTTTCTAAATAATCCCCCACATTTCTTAGTGGGTTGGTTGTGGGTCCCAACCATTGTGATGTGAGCAAATGGCTTTGTGATAAATCCAGAAAATAGCCACCATATCGGCTCGCTACGCCGTCACAAGGTTCTACCCGTTGACCAATTATCTGCTGATAAGTTATTAATTTTTACAAACTATCCAGCCAGGCGTCTCTTTTTCGTTGAAATGTATGTATATCCAATCCATTCGCATTTTTATTCAATAAATCATTCTCGTCCTCAGTAAATCGTCTAACCATTTTGCTGAAATTGGTTAAAACCTTGAGCGTTAAATTTCCCAAGAACTTTTCCGCCACTTTCTTAACGACTAGCGTAGAATAAACGGTAACGAATAAACTCATCTGGAGGGATTATTTTGGAAGTCTTCTATGCCGTCCTCTTGCTTGTGCTGGCAACCATCGTGGCCAATACGGTCTACCCGTATTTTCCGGCGATCCCACAAGCGTTCTACCAAATCTTTGCCGGGGCGATCCTGTCACTGGTTCCCTTGTACCACCACTTTGTCCTGGAACCAGAGGTGTTCATGCTGCTGATCATTGCACCATTAATGTTCTATGATGGCCGCAATGCCAACGCGCAGGAACTCCGGCGGAACGTGGGGTCCGTCATGTCGATGGCCGTGATTCTTGCCATCCTGACCGTGATTCTAATGGGCTACCTCAGCCACGCCATCCTGACCACTCTACCGTTGGCGCTGGCCTTTGCGCTGGCCGCCATCGTCACACCGACCGATGCCGTGGCCGTCAGCTCCATCACCACCAACATGGCGGTCCCCGAACGCGTCATGGGCATGCTCGAGCGCGAATCACTCTTCAACGACGCCTCTGGTTTGGTCGCTTTCAGCCTGGCTTTGACCGCCTTCACCACCGGTAAATTTTCCGTTGGTGGTGGCATCAAGCACTTCTTAGTCGTCTTCTTCGGTGGCCTGTTGATTGGGATCGTTCTTGGCGTACTAGCCGTCTGGGCGCGGGTCTTCCTGGTCCGCAGTGGCAAGGATTCCGCCAGCGTCATCATCCCTTACGACGTGTTAGTCCCCTTCCTGATCTATTTAGCCGCCGAACATGTCGGCCTCTCAGGTATCTTAGCGGTGGTGGCCGCCGGCTTGATGTACAGTCTCTCCACCACTCAACTGCGCTTGTCCAGTACACAACTCCAACTGGTCACGCGCTCGACCTGGCATTTTCTGACCAGCATTTTAAACGGCTTCGTCTTCGTTTTACTGGGCGTTTCACTGCCAACAGTCTGGGTAAATATTCAACAAGACACGTCCAAGACACTCCCCAGCCTAATTTTCCTGGCCGTCGTCTTGTACTTAGTCATGCTCGGGCTACGCTACCTGTGGATTCGCTTCGACTGGGCCTTGATTCGCTCTAAGGCCCACGAGCGGCGAACCAACGCGCTCGTTGGGGCCCTCTCCGGCGTCCACGGGACCATTACGTTGGCCATGGCCTTCTCGCTCCCGTTGACGTTAAATGGCCACGCCTTTCCATTTCGCAATTCACTGATCTTCGTGGCCGCCGTCGTCATCATCTTGAGTCTGTTAGTACCAACGATTATTTTGCCACTAGTCCTCCCCAGCAAGAAAACGGCCGTGGATCCCGCCGAGGCGCTACAGCAGCGTAAAGCCCTGGTGGCCTACGCCAGTGAGCGACTGGTCCAAGAAAACCCGGACGTGCCTAGCGCGACACAAGCCGTAATTGAAGTCCTAAATAGTCAGGCAACCGCGGACCGACCGGACAAACACAAGGTCCGTGAGCTCCTGAACCAGGCGACTGAGATTGAGGTTCAGACGGTCCAAGACCTGGCCGACCAAGGCGTCATCCCCGCTGGCTACGCGAACCGCTACGTCCGCATGCTGGTTCTCAAGACACAGATGAGCAGCAACAACCCCTTCGTCAACCTCACCCTGTGGTTCCGTTTCGTGGGGCACCGACTCACCCACATGGTTGGCCGGCGTCGGCACCACGACCAGCGCATTGCCCAACAACGGCAACGGTTGGCCCAGACGCCGCACACGGCCGAACAGGCGCGCCTGCAGGAGCAACGCATCCAACAGGAGCAGCAATTGCCGACCAAACGACCGAAACGTGATCCGCAGGCTGACGCCAAACGTCGGGAAAACTTTTTGACTATTGAAGCGGACATCTACAACAATGTGGCCAATTTCTTAAATGACGTCTCCAGTGTCGACAACCAAACCGAAGTCAATGCGGTCCGCAACTATTACAATGCCCGTCACCGCCGCTTCGTTTCCAAGGAAACCACGGACATGGAAAGCGAGCTGTTCATTCAGGCCTTCCAATATGAGTACACTTATATTCGGCAACAGCGTAGTGCCAACCTTCTGTCCCCCGCCCTGGCCGACGAACTGTACCAGCAAATTTCGACCGACCAAATGTTGTACATGCAGGAAAATGCTGGCACGGACTAATCGAAAGCCATCTCCTCTCCACCACGTTTAGGTGTCGTGGCGACGTGATTTTGACCGTGACGAATCACTGGTTTTAATTGTGTTGCCCCTGAACGAGTTTGTGCAAAGCCGGTGTGATTGTAATATTCGCGTCACATTTTCTTCACAATTTGTTGGTATAGTGAATTTATAACTTACGACTAAAACAAACGAATAAGTTACCAATTTTACTCCTCCAAGTAAAAACGGGCGGCACTGCTACTGCAACCAGCCCACTCCAAACGTAAGATACGTTATTCTCTAAGCGACGACGCAGGCAATCAAGGCCTGGCCGCCGTTTTTTGTTACCATGAACCTGGTTTTAGTTGGCCGCCTGCCGTTGCGCGAGTAGGCGCCGGAACGCGGTGGGCGGACCGGTCGAGCCACAGAGCGGTCTCGTCCTCGCTTTGAGCCGAAGCCCGCGTTTCAAAACTGGTTGTTTACAGCCGCACAGTCCAAACTGGCCGCCTACCGTTCGCCAAATATGAGCCGGAACGCGGTGGGCGACGGGACGAGCCACAAAGCGGTCTCGTCTCCTCGACTTTGAGCCGAAAAACGCGTCTCAAAATCGCCAGTTCCCTAACCGGCAAGAATCATGCCGCTAAGGGAACTCCCACGGCTGAGCTCATATTTGGCGAACTCCCGGCTACAAAGATAATTAACCATCAATCAGTTCAGCCCTTGGCAACAGTTGTACTACAGTCATATCTGACCCACACCGATAAGCGCCAGGTCACCGGGGACAGTTGGTACTCAATGACTATCGACCCAGTTAGCTGGCCTTAATTACCCGACGGTGTCCGTTTAACTACGGCGGCTTAGCTGATTGGCCCCACTAGACTTTTGGCATCTAATCACTTAGAAGTCCAATTTTCAAAGCAATTGTCGGCATAATTTCTGATTAACACTGGCGAAAATTGATGTATCCAGGCAGCCGAATACTCACCTAAAATGGCTGTACACCTGACATGTCAACACTACTTATCGCTGGCAACCACCACCGTAGCCGTGAGTTCCCTTAGCGGCACGGGTTACGACGCTTAGGGAACTGGTAAGTTGGAGACGCGGACTATCGGCTCTAACTTGAGGGTTGAGACCGTCCCTTGGCTCGACCCGGCGCCCTCAGCGTTCCACCCCATCGCTAGCGAACGGTAAGGCGGACTTGAGGCACACTGTTGCCAGACGCTATTTTTTACCACCCGGAATCGTTTTGGGGAAGAAATTTCACAATTTTTTACGATTTTAGCCAGCTAAAATTTACACACAACCCAAACTAGCTTATAATTTCTTTAACACGTTAAAGATTCGGCGTCTTTTCGCGAACGGTCTGCCAGCAACTGGTCTACGTGACCCGTGGCCAGCCAGACTTCCTATTGGAGGGTGACATTACAATGAAGCTGACAATTTTATCGACAAGTGATACCCACGGGTACGTTTTCCCCACGAACTATGTGAAAAAGGGGAGCCACCAAGGGTTTGGGCTGGCCCGCGCGGCCACGGTCATCGCCCGCGAGCAAGCCGCTGCCAAGGAACAAGGCCCCGTGGTGACCATTGAGAACGGGGACTTTTTGGAAGGCTCACCTTTGGCTTACTACGTGGCCAGAGTCCAGCCCACCCGCGACCCGCAGCCGCTGATCAACATTTATAATCAAATTGATTATGACTGCGGCATTCTCGGCAATCATGAATTCAACTACGGCCAGGAATACCTTCAGGCCGCGATTCGTGATGCCAAACGCACGATTTTATGCGCCAATATTTTAGATGCAAACGGTGACCCCGAATACGGCCAGCCGTACAAAATTATTGAAAAAGACGGCATCAAGATCGGCGTGTTGGGACTGACGACCCAAGCCGTCTACAAATGGGAAAAGGCCACGAACATCAGTGGCCTCCAATTTGAATCGGCCTTCATTGCGGCCAAGAAATACGTGCCCATCATCCGTGAACAGGCAGACGTGGTCATTGTGTGCTACCACGGCGGGTTTGAGCGCGATTTGACCACTGGTCAGCCTAATGACATTCACGTCGGCGAAAACGAAGCCTACCACATTTTAGAGGCCATTCCGGGCATCGATGCCCTGGTGACCGGCCATCAGCATCGGCAACTGGCCACCGACGTTTTTGACATTCCCACGACCCAACCGGGTTTCCGGGGTCAGGCCGTTGGTAAAATCACGCTAGACCTCGACCGCGACGACCAAGGAAAGGTGACCGTGGTCCAGCACCACTCCGAACTGGTCTCCGCCCAAGAGGCCCCGTTGGATCAAAAGGTCCTCAACGCGGCTAGCGGCTTGAACGACGCCGTGGGGCATTGGCTCGACCAACCCCTCGGCCACATCAAGGGCGACATGACCTTTGACGATCCCTTTGATGCCCGAATTCACGAGACGCCCTACATTGAATTCATACAAAAGGTCCAAATGGCCACGATGGGCGCGGACATTTCCGCCACGGCCCTCTTCAACAATGAAGCGCGCGGCTTCGAAAATCCCATCACCATGCGCAATATCATGACCAACTACGTCTATCCCAACGGTCTGTCCCTCTTAAACATCACCGGGGCAGATCTGCGGGCGGCCCTCGAGGTCAGTGCCCGCTACTTCAGTAACGAAGACGGCCACATCATTGTGAACCCCGCCTTCATTCACCCCAAACACCGGCAGTACAACTACGACATGTATGAGGGTATCGACTACACCCTCAACGTTGCCAACCCCGTTGGTCAACGCGTGGAGCACCTGAGCTATCACGGCCAACCCGTGATGCCAGACCAACCGCTACGCATCGTGTTGAATCAGTACCGGGCCGTGGGTGGCGGCCACTACAGCATGTACAGTGCCGATAAGATCGTCGCCGAAAGCCAAGGTGCCATGAGCGAGATCATCGCCGACTACCTGCAGGAACATCCGGTGATCGACGCAACGGCCAATGCCAATTTCACAATTATCAACGAACCGCGTCATTAATACGCCATCAAAAAAGGTTATCCTTACTTCACCACCGTTGCGTGGCTGGGCAAGGATAACCTTTTTTCGCTTCTAATTTGAGTTGCACGCCTGCGTTCATGCGAAATTCTTTGACCAATTGTCTAATCGGATTTTCCAGCTGACACCCCGCCTTCGCCATGATTGTAACAGCTATTCTTCGATTGTAACATCGTGATGTTACAATCAGAATATTGATGTTACAATCAATCAGTTTGTACAAAAAATCCGCTACGACGATGTCTATCAGGCATCGTCGCAGCGGATTTCGTTTTAGGCAGCCTAGCTCGCACTAGCCGCCTTTTTCTTTTTCTTCTTTTTGGCTTTTTTCTTTTCGTCGCCGACGTATTCCACGGCGGTCGACTTGCGAATCGTGGTGACCTTGATCTTACCAGGATACGTCAACGTGGCTTCGATCTGTTGGGCCACCTCTTGCGTCAGGTTAGCTGCGGCCTTATCATCCAGCTCTTTAGGCTTGACGATGATTCGCAGTTCCCGGCCGGCTTGGATGGCATAGCTTTCGGCCACACCCTCCTGATCGTTGGCAATCTTTTCCAAGGCCCGCAACCGGTTGATGTAGTCTTCTACGGATTCACTCCGCGCACCCGGCCGCGCACCGGAAACGGCATCGGCTGCCGCCACCAGATCAGCCAGCGGCGACGTCTTCTCGACATCCCCGTGGTGCGCCGCAATGGCGTTGATGACCACGTCGTCTTCGCCGTATTTCTGGGCAAATTCCGTCCCGATTTCCACGTGGGTGCCTTCGACTTCATGGTCGATGGCTTTCCCGATATCATGCAAGAGTCCGGCGCGTCGTGCTAACCGGGTGTTGTACCCCAAGCGCGCTGCCATGGCTCCGGTCAGTTGAGCCACTTCGATCGAGTGCAGCAAGACGTTTTGCCCATAGCTGGTCCGGTACTTGAGTCGGCCAATCAGCTTCATCAAGTCGGGATGCATCCAGCCCACGTGCAGCAGGCTGACGGTCTGTTCACCGGTCTCCCAGAGGCTGTGGTTGACGTCACGTTGGGCATTTTCCACCTGCGTTTCGATCTGGTTCGCCGAAATGCGCCGACTGGCAACCAAATTGGTCAATGCCAACCGGGCGACTTCTCGACGAATCGGATCGTGCGTACTGATAAACAACGTGGTGTTGTCATCCGGTACGAAAATGAGGTCGGTCCCAGTCAACGTTTCCAACAAGCGGATGTGCTGGCCATCGCGGCCGATGATCTTACTACGAATCTCGCCGTTAGGTACGGTCACGGTATGTTCCATGTGTTCCTTGGGTAAGTCTTGCGGACCGCTCTCCGTGGCGGATAACACCACGTCCTTGGCCCATTTTTCAGCGTTGGCCACGGCGTTATCGTTGAGGGCCTTGATCTCAATGTCACGGTCACGTTTCAACGCTAATTCCGTGTTTTGCAACACGTGGTCCTTGGCCGCCGCATCATCCATGCCGGCGCGATCGGCCAACGTCTCGTCACGCGTCGTCCGCAAATCCGCGGCGTCGTCTCTCAAGCCATGAATAGCCTGGCGCTGGTCGCGGTTACTCTGACTGCGTTCGTCTAGCATCGCCGTTTGGTCGTCCAACCGGACACTCATTTGGCCCAGTAACTGTTCGCGTTGTTGCCGCCGTTGTTCTCTGACAGCAATGTCATTTTTTTGTTCGGTCAATTCATCTTTAACTGACTGCTGATAGGCTAATGTGTCACGCTGGGCTTCAGCGTTTAATTTAGCCACGCGCTGCTGCGTTTTCGTCTTGGCCTGGGCAATGATCCCCCGAGCCTGTTCTTGGACCGCCAGGAGCTCCTGACGATGCTTGTGACGGCGCACCAGATAGCCGACCAGCAACCCAATCAGTAGTAGACCGATGATGAGTCCTGTATTTAGCAAATTGATCGTGCTCCTTAGTTTTTCAGTCCCGACGACTCGCCGGGTGGATTGGTCACTTATCTCGTTAATTATACGCTACTTGTGGCCACAACCCAACCAATCATCTGTCCGGATTTTCCATTGCCGCTGGCACAAACAACCAGGCCAATAAAATCAACTTGAGCGCCGTCGCAATCCACAGCACACCCAGCGGCGTCAACGTCGCCAACCGGGCCCCCACGCCACAGCCTAAAATAAACGTGGCCAAGACGATAGCGATGCGCCGTTGCTTGCTGCGGGCCACACGGTCGCCGTCAAACCAGGCACGGTAGGTCGCTGTCGCCAGGTTCTTGGTGTTCCCGGTCATGATGCCGTTGTTGATGCCGATACCCCCGACCTGGCGAAAGACCGTCAGCTCATAGCCGGCCACGATGCCCAGGCCAAAGATCAGCCACAGGGTCGGAATCGCCGTTTGCAGGCTGGCCAACACCGTGTACGCCCCCACGTCGAGCAACATCAACCACCGCATTTGCCGGCGCTTATTGCCCTGACCTAGGTGTTCACTCAATCCTTGCGCCAAAAAACACCCCAGAAAGTACCCGATCCAAACGGGCACGTTGACCCACGCGGCGCCCCAGCCATGCTCGGCTAGCTTCACCACGAAGACCACCATATTCCCCGTTTGCGCGCTCACGAAGACTGCGCCGTGGTTCAGAAATGTATCCGCATCGATCATCCCCATGACCAGTGTGGCGCCCAGGGTCAGGACGGTATCAGTGACGGGCCGAAATTGCCGCGAAACTGTCGGTCCCATCCAATCATCTCCTCTGTTTACTGTGCTCCTTTACTAAACGTTAGTCTTTCTGGAAACTGTGCTTGTACTGGCCGCCTGCCGTTGCGCGAAATCCAGGTTGGAACGCTGGGGGAGGACGGCCCGAGCCAAAACCCGGTCTCGGCCCTTGCTTTGAGCCGAAAATCACGTCTCAAAGTCACCAATTTGCTAGTAAAGGTCACTAGCAAATTCCCCGGCTGAACCTGGATTTCGCTTCACTCTCGGCTACGGTGGTCGGTATCGGCGACAAGATGTTTAGCCAAGAACCCGTCACAATCAAGCTAGCGACGATTGGAATGGTCAGCACTTGGCAAATTACCCACTCATTGCAGACAACCAACCTTAGCCACTGTCAGCCCACATCTCGACACCTGCATGCAGGCTTGACACAACCTTACAAATGACCCACTACCTTGCCTGCGACTTCCAGTTCGCTTCCACCCCTGGCCTCCTCCGGCGCAATTGTCTCCGTCAACAACCCTAGATTCAGGTCAATATCGCCACACTCAATTGGTCAACGACAATACAGAACGGCCCCATAACCAAATGCCAAACAAGACCGAAATCGTGGATCACGTCACCATCATGGCGACACAAGTTTGATTGTTGACCACGGCCCATCACCGTGGCCGCAACCACAATAGTCTAACTCCCACTAAGCGTTGTGAAAGCATACCTTCATAGCCGAGACTGATGCTTATCAGCGACCTTACGTCAATCCGGATACTGCCACAATTTGACGATGCTGCCTACTTGCCACGCCACTGGACGACCATTGCCCACTTGGCCACGTTCTCACCACCTACATCCGCAAGCCGCGCCAATCACAACGCTTGGGCAAAACCAATCTTGCCGGAGGAGGTCAGGGGTGGAGCCAGCTGTGTCGACGGTGTAGGCTGAGTTTTTTTCTCAGCCTACACCGTGGGGCGACTTGAGAGACTGGCGTTTTTTGCCAGGCTTTCAAGCGAACCGGAAGCCCGCTCTTTGGCTGGAGGTGTCCCCCATAGCAGGCGGAACCCCTGACAGCCGCAAGCAACTGGCTTCGACTAGCGTTCCGACCCATGTTTGGCGGACGGTAAGGCGGCCAGCACACACTACGCTGCCTAGAATCTATTGCATCTAATGAATGTATTGCGCCAAAAACTTGCGGACCTTTTGCGTGTACAGCTTAGGCGAATGCGACAGGGCTGCGGCGTGTGCGGCGCCTGGAACGATGAGCAGTTGCTTGGGCCCGGCATCGGCACGGTAGACCTGGTACACCATCCGCGTAGGCACGAATGTATCCGCACCGCCGTGAATAAACAGCATCGGTTTATGAGTGCGTTTGACCGCGGCGACACTGTTGGCGTCCTTGAAATAGAAGCCCGCTCGCATCTTCGTGACCAGACTGGTCAGTGGGACCAACGGCCAGCGTGGCAAGTTGTACATTTGCTTGGCCTGGTACGTGATTTCCGCGTCAGCGTTGGTATAGCCACAGTCCTCGATGTAGGCCTTGAGTTGCCGCGGTGTCTTTAACCCGCTGGTCATCATGGTCGTGGCGCCCCCCATGGACACGCCGAACAAGACGACCTGCGACTGCGGGCCCTGCTTGGCGATGACCTGGTTGACCCATTTCAGATAATCCCGGCTCTCATAGTAGCCGTAACTGATGACCTTGCCTTGACTCTGCCCCTGACCCCGGGTATCCGGAATCAGCGTGTTGTACCCCAAGTCGTGGAACATACCGGCGTAGCCACCCATAGCTTCCTTGTTGGACCCGAAACCGTGGACCAGGACCACCGTCTTCTTGGTCGTTTTGGCGGCCGGAATGTAGTCGGCCACTAATTTCAAATTCGTTCCCGCGGCCTTTTCCGTCCACCGGTACTTGTGCACGTTTTGGTACCACTTCTTCTGCGCGTACAACGGATTTGACTTCTTCAACGGTTTAGCAGGCGCCACGAAATCCTTCTTGCCACTCGCCACTGTCATGTTATAAAAATAAAAGCTCGCGCCGATCAGTCCACCCACAATTAGAATCACCAAAATTCCGCCGGCAATCAGCCAACGTTTCAGTCGTTTACTCACGGTTCATTTCCTCCTAAACTTCTCAATTCTCTCTTACTGGTAAGTATACGAAGTTCTTCAAGTCAGCGCAACGCCTATGATGTTTGCTATAATGGTCACAACTTAATTCTTAGGAGGGGTCGCTGATGACCTACGCTTTAAATTGGGATCTTGATTCACTATTTCCGGGCGGAATCAATTCCGCACAACTGAAGACAAAGCTTACCCAGACGCAAAGTGCCATCGCGTCGTTGGGGGATCTGTTAGACCGCTGGGACGCCGCGAGTGACGCGCCGGCCTACCAACAGTTTGTTAAATTAATGACGCAACTGCAAAAAATCGATGCCGCCATTGGCCAAATGGGTATCTTCATCACAGCCGTGGGGTCAGCGGACGTCAATAATCCAGACGTGGCCCCGATGGAAGCCGAACTGCGCACGCTCAGCACGCAGGCTGAAAACGTGAGTGGCAAGTTGAAGAAGGTCTTGGTCCAAGTACCCGATGCGAACTTTACGGCAATGCTTGCCACACCGGCACTTCAGCCGATTGCGTTCAACCTCAAAGAGATGCGCGACGATGGTAAGGAACTGCTGGACGACAAGACGGAAGCGCTGATCAGTCGACTCAACCTTGATGGCAAGGCCGCTTGGAGCAGTCACTACGACTCATTGGTCGCCACCGTCAACGTGCCTTTCCACGACGCGGCTGGTCAGCCCCTGACCCTGTCTGCTGGACAAGCCGACAACAATCTGTTGGGCAACGCTGACCCCGAATACCGGGCCGCCCTCTTACCCGCTTGGGAACAGGCGTGGACGGACAAGGAACAGCTCTTTGCCGATACGTTGAACCACTTGGCCGGCTTCCGGTTGACGGAATACGCCGCGCATGGCACCACTGACTTTTTGCGCGAACCGCTACGGGACAACCGCATGAGTGCGGCCACGCTCAACACCATTTGGCAGGTCGTCGATGACAACAAGCAGTTCTTGCTGGACTACCTCGACCGCAAGGCGGCGTTGCTGGGAAAGAAGCACGCCGGTTGGCAGGACGTGGAAGCTCCACTGACCCTACCAGGTAGCGCGGAGCACCAGTTCACCTACGATGAGGCCGCGGCCTTCATTATCAAACACTACGGCGAATTCTCACCGAAAATGGCGGCGCTGGCCAAGCACGCCTTTGAACACCGCTGGATCGAAGCCGAAGACCGAGCCGGCAAGGCACCCGGCGGCTGGATGGAAAGCGCACCGGAGACCAACGAGTCCCGGATCTTCATGACCTTTACCGGCTCACCCAACGACGTTTCCACACTGGCGCACGAACTCGGCCACGCCTTTCATTCCAGTGTCATCAGTGACCTGCCCCAATTGCGGCAAGATTACGCCATGAACGTGGCGGAAACGGCCTCGACCTTTGGCGAACTGATTGTCGCCGATGCCAACGTCAAGGCGGCCAAAACCGACGCGGAAAAGATCTCCCTGCTGAACGCGAAGATGGACAACCCGTTGGCCATGTTCCTCAACATCCGTGCCCGGTACTTATTTGAAACGCGGTTCTACCAACTGCGCCAAAAGAAACTAGTCACGCCGGCCGAACTGAACGAATTGATGCTCAACGCCCAAAAGGAAGCCTTTGGCCACGACCTGTCGACGTACTCCCCGCATTTGTGGGCTAGCAAATTACATTTCTACATCGACGAACCGGCCTTTTACAACTTCCCGTACGTCTTCGGCTACCTGTTTAGCCTCGGCATCTACGCCAAGGCCCAACAAGCTGGCGACTTCGAGGACAGCTACATCGCCCTCTTGCGCGACACCGCCAACATGACGACCGAAGAACTGGCACAAAAGCACCTGGGCGTCGATCTGACCCAACCCGACTTTTGGCTGGCCGGCGTCAAGCTGATCAAGCGCGACGTTGCCGAATTCATGCGCCTCACTGATCCTTTGGTGAAGTAACTTTCTGGCAGCATCCCCCGCCACCAAGGGCGCCACAGACCGACAACCAGTTCCCTGACACGTAAACTTTCCCTTAAAAACCACAGAGAGTGGTATAATAGTGGTATTAAAACTAGGAAAGAAACGGGTGAGTGCAATGTTTCCAGAACGACTTCGGGCCTTGCGTCGGGGCCAACACATTACTTTAGGTGAGCTGGCTACGGCGTTGAACGCGCAACCAACTGAACCGCATACGCGTAAGAATACCGCCTCGCAACTCGGCAACTGGGAACGTGGGATTCGGACGCCCTCCTTCATGGAAGTGCGTAAGCTCGCTGAATACTTTGACGTCACCATGGACTACCTCACGGGGAAGACTGAGCGCGACGAATACGACTTGGGTCGCCTCTTCCTGTCTGGCAAGCAACTGAGCTTCAACCGGGAACTGTTGAGCGGCCAAGACCGTTACGAAATTTACCAGTTGATCGATGGCTACTTGCATGGTCGCGAAAACCGGACCACCACGTCGTCACCGAACCAACAAGAGGAACTGGATCTACATTTAGACGACCATTAATCAGGGGTCGGCTGGTCAGCGAACCTGCTAATCAGCCGGCTTTTCTTGTGGCCCCTTACCCTTACTAACGAAATCCAACCGGAATTGGTGACCCCTTTTCGGTTGATTTAAGCTTTTCTTAGCATTCTCCTCAGAAAGGACCTTTACCGTGAATCCGAAAAAATTGCAAAAACTCAAGAAAAAAGTCCGCCACGCCCCGTTGAGTCAACGTAAAACGACCTACATTGAGCGTATGACGGCCTATTATCACCAATTCAATGACTACCCGTCAATTAAAATTTTAATCAGTAACGTTCTGTTAGCCGACCGGATGCTAGCCGCGGGCGACCTACCGCAACAATTGCCCTTGCTCCAGCTGCCGGACGACAGTCAAGATCAGGTCTACCGCAAGCTCAACGAACGTTATCCAGCCGGGGACGCTACTGGCGACCGGTTGTGGAATGAGCTAACTGATGCGTTGCCCCAGTTGGACCACGACCTGCGCTCCTTCCGGGATTATCTGGAGAACCACTACGGCATGTGGGCTTACACACCAGCGCCATTTATCAGCGACCTGGCCACCTTCGTGGATGACCGCGCCGTACTGGAAGTGATGGCGGGCAACGGCTACATTTCCAAGGGCTTGCGGGACAAGCACAAGACGGTCTTCGCCACGGACAGTCAGGCGTGGACTGTGGAAAATGAAACTGGCCGACATCCCCTGACCACCATCGAACCCCTCGCCGCGCTGGACGCTTGGGCCAAGTACCAAGACCAGGTGGGCGTCGTGGTCATGTCTTGGTCACCAGACGGCTTGCCACTGGACTGGGAATTACTCCAGGCGATTCGCCAATCCGGTAAGGACGTCGACTTCGTGGTGCTGGGTGAACCCCACGGCGCCACCGGCTCGGCAGATTTCTGGGACCACGCCGATTTGCTGGAAAATAAGGCAACCCGCGACTTGAACCGTCACTATACGCAAATTGATTTGATTCACGACCACGTTTATTTGGTTAAGTAACGCAGTAACTGTAATATTACATTCGCCAGCTATCTATTTACCCCTGTGGGCAGTTTTGCTATGATATGACAAGTAACATGCATACAGGGAGGAACGACTGATGGTCGCACTGGGGAATATTTTGTTCTACGGCTTGGGGACTTTGCTCCTGCTCGCGTTGGGTTACGCGGCAGTGGCCAGCTATCAAGCCCATCGCAATGACGAAGAAAATTAAAAATGAGGTTAGGACCTGCCGGCTGACGCAGGTGGTCGTTGATGACTAATTTTATGACGATAAGCCTTGTCAGCTGGGGACTGGAGCGTATTCATGAACTTTCAACCTCGCTTCGAGCCGAAAACCACGTCTCGAAGACGCCAGTTACTGGTATTCCGCCCAGGTCAGCACCAGCGTCAACAGGAGCATCAACACGATTGCCACGGCATGCCAACGCTTGTTGCCCACAAAGATCGCGATGTATTCGCGCAAAATGGCGTTGGGCAAGAAGAACTTCGCCGTGTGCGCACCGATACCGTTGGCCTTTAGTCCAGCCTTGCGGGCAATCATCCCCGCCCGAAACGTGTGGTAGCCGTTCGTCACGAAGGTTACCCGCGGCTTGGCTGGACCACGTTTTTCAATGATTCGCTGTGAAAAGACCATGTTTTCGTAGGTCGTCTTAGATTGGTCCTCAGCAATCGCGTGGTCGGCCGGTAGCCCCTCGGCCAATGCATACTGACGCATGGCCACTCCTTCGGCCACGGTCTCATCGCCGCCTTGGCCACCAGAGAAAATCATCATCGGCGCTCGTCCCGTTTTGGCCAGCTGTTTACGATAAAATTTCAACCCCCGGTCGATTCGTTGACCTAACAGCGGCGAAACCTCGTCACCATTTAATAGTCCTGCACCTAACACGATTAAATAATCCTGCTTATACCGGGGATGATTAAATTGATAAATGAACAGCATGGTCAGGTAGTTGTAAAACCAAAATAGCACGTAGAAGATGACCATTGCTGGGAACAGGTTTAACACGGTCGCCACCGGCACAGGCAAATACAGGGTGGTCAACCGCGTCACGAACGGTGCCAGTAAAATGGCGACACCTAAAATCAGCGTTAACATGTTGGCCAGCGTATGACTCTCACGTTTCCAGACAATCCAGGCATTCCACAGCAACAGGAAGGCTTGGAGCGTAAAGGCCACCCCAATCAGCAACAGCAGTAGGACAAATAGCAGGAGGCTGATGACGATCAGCCACTTATTATTGGTGCCCAAGATGCTCACGGCCAGCATGGTTAAAAACGAATAGAAAAATAACGAAAACCAAATACCATTGCCTAGCCGGCGCTTCTCAATGCCATAACTAATCGCAAATATCAGGCCGAACCCCAATGGCACCAGCCAGCCCAGGTACACGACCCCGGGAATATCAAATAATTCATTTTGCATCGCTTCTAAACTCCTCTAAAACAATTTGTCACTATCGGCCGGGGTGTACACGGCCATGGCTACCAGCTCAATCAGGGTAAAGACCAGCGAAATCGGTGGCCAGACAAAGATCAGGCCAAAGACGATGAGCCACACCAGCCAAAACCAAACGTTCGCGTGCAACCGATAGACAGACATGTTGCGAATCTTCTGGGCAATCTGCGGATCACGCGCCCGGTTGGCCCGCATCACCGTATAGGACAACGCGGCGTACGCCCACGCCCAGAACGTGAAAATCACAAAATAGAAAATTTCAGGCTGGACTTCAAAAATAAATTTACCAGCCCAGGCCGTCGAAACCGGCAACATGGCCATTACCAGAATCCAGACGTTGTTGACCCAGTAGATTTTCTTAGTGACGTGCTTGGTCAGGGCAAACATGTAATGATGGTTATACCAGGCCACGCCAATAAACAGAAAACTGATTAAATAGGCCACCAGGTAACTCCAGTCCGCTGCCAGCGCCGCAAACGTTGGCTCGTCTGGTGTTTTGAACTCCAATACCATAATCGTTAACACAATTGCCACTACCGCATCAGTGAAGGCCTCCACCCGTCCTTTGTTCATCGTCAAGTCCCCTCATATTTTTCAGATAAACCTAGAATAGCACAGTTGCTCCCCTATTAGGCCCCTGACTACTGCCAAATTTACCCGAAAAAAAACGCCCAACCAGCCAAAGACTGATTGGACGCTTTTACACAGCATTCGATTGCTCGAATGGATCTATCTCGGAATCCACATTCCCTCAAGATCAGACACGTCACAAATCCGGTGACATCTGTGCCCTGCTGACAAATTCACCTAGCCGCTTGCGCGGACGCTCCTTGCAAGCAAGGGACGCGTGATTTCTCGACTCATCGCATAGAGACAATAGTACCACACGTTGTGGCAGAGTTCAAGCTTATTTGGTTTTCTTAGTCGTCGTCCGTTTAGTGGTGGTCCGCTTGGCAGCCGGCTTCTTGGTTGCTGCTTTCTTAGCAGTTGGTTTCTTGGCCGTCGCCTTTTTAGCGGCTGGTTTCGACGTCGCGGCTTCTTCAGCAGGTGCCTTGACGTCCGTTTCCGCCTTATTCGTGGCTGCGGTCTGGAGCTTTTCAATTTGCAGCTTCAACCAGTCATGTAGGCTTTCGTCAGCCACTGCCGCTTGGTCCACGTAGGTCTCTGCTGGCGCCAACGCGTCGATGCGGAGACCGGAAACGTTGATGTCTGGCGTTTCAATCACCGCGTAAACGTTGATGTCCGCCTCATCACTGGTTTCCATGATCTTGCCAATCGTCTTGCTGTCCTGCAACGGCAGATTGATGACGCTCATTTCCAAGCGCACTGAGACCGCCGTATCGGTCAGCTTCAATTCGGCTTGGGCGAGTTGGTCCTTGCCAATTTGTTCCCGAATGAAGGCAGCCAGTGGCGCCATGGCCCCGTCTGGATCCTTCTCAAAGGCCTTTTCCGTGGTGTCCACTGCGAAATGCTGAATTTCGTCGGCTTCGACCGCATCAATAAAAGTTTGAATTTCACGTTTCATGCTTTACACCTCATTTTTTAGCAGCGAATCGCTTGCGGTCAGCGATTTTTTGTTGCCGTTGCCGTAACCGTAATGCCAGGACCAGCCAGTAGGCATTGCCCACGATCAGCGCTAGGCTGTACGCGGACATTAATAATTTAATCATGACGCTCGCGCCACTGTCCATCCACATGTTGAA
This sequence comes from Levilactobacillus brevis, assembly GCA_003666485.1. Taxonomy (GTDB): domain Bacteria; phylum Bacillota; class Bacilli; order Lactobacillales; family Lactobacillaceae; genus Levilactobacillus; species Levilactobacillus yiduensis. The sequence goes on along the minus strand of CP032931.1, from coordinate 741,277 downwards.
CAGCACACTGATGGGTGACAACGTGTACAGCGCAATGACCAACCCCATTAGGTAAAATGAGGGCCGCCAATCCAACGCCGCCAACACGATGGGAATCACGTACAGTACCAGGGCAATCAGCGTGGTCCGCCAAAACTCGCTCATGGTCATTTGCACGTTGGTCGAGTCTACGAAGGGCCGAGACATCAGAAAATTCAGTACCACAAAGCCAACCATGGAAATGATGGCCCAGGCAATCACGTTACGATCTTTCATTTTAAAATAAACTCCTCAATAAATTCATAAAATAAAAGACGCAGTCAAACCGACCACGTCTTAGTCAATTCCATTCTATTCTAACTTATTCCTGCTAGAAAATCAGCTAATCACCGAAAACTAACGGGAATCTAATCAACTAACAAGTCCAAAATATCTTTGGTTTCAATGCCGTTGAAGTACAGCTGGGTGTTCACGCTGTCCAAGACCTTGCCGACATTTTCGCGGTCATACCGTACACCGGCCAGCTTGTCAGCCAGTTCAGTCGCGTCTGATGGCCCAAAGAAGTCACCGTAGAACTTGATGTTCTTGATCTTACCATTTTCTACTAACAAACGGGCATCGATGGTCCCGGCCGTAAAGTGTTGCCGCTTCTTGACCGTAAATTCAGGTGAGTTGCCGTAGACCCAATCCCAATTGCTGTAGTAGTCGTTGTAGATCTTGTCGATAGCAGCCTTTTCGCTGTCTTCGATGACGACTTCCTTATCCTTGATGGCGTCCAAGTTGTCCACGTGGAACAATTCCTTCAACAGGGTGTCGCGGAATTCTGGCACCGTTAAGTTTTGATATTCAGGCGCCAGGTAAGGCTTCAAGTTGGTAACCCGTGAACGGACCGATTTGATACCCTTGGACTTCATCTTATCTTCTGGCACGTTCAAGGCGTGGGCAATCACGTCTTGATCCACGTCCAACATCAAGGTCCCGTGAGAGAAGGTCTTGCCGCTGTGCGAGTACATGGCGTTACCAGAGAATTTCTTGCCGTCGACTAAGATATCGTTTCGGCCAGAAACTTCGGCAGTCGTTGCTCCCATTTGATGTAAGGCATCGACAACGGGTTGAACGAAGGACTTGAAGTCCCCAAATTCTTCGCTATCGCTATCAACCACGAAGCTAAAGCAAAGATTCCCGAGGTCTTGATAAACAGCACCGCCACCCGATAACCGACGGGTAACCGTGATGTTGTTCTCCTCAACATATTTCTGGTTGATCTCTTCCAATGTATTTTGGTTACGACCAACAATGATGCAAGGCCCTTCATAGTAGAACAAAACTAATGGTTCATCGAACTTCTTGTTGTTCATTAAGTATTGTTCCGTTGCTAAATTGTGGCGAATATCGTGTGATTTCATGGCATACCAATACATAACCCAAAAACCCCTTTCAAATTAACCAACCCGGGGCCGTCCCATACGGTAACTTTCCCGGTTACTTTAAATCATAGCACGAGTTGTAATCGATTACAATTTAGCTTACAAACTGGTTTGCCTGGGTGAAAAAAATCGGTCTCCCGCGGAAAATGACCGCCCGATCGCCGGCAATTTGCGGTTGTTTTCAAGTACAAAACCGAAAAAAATCGTCCAGGTTCACCCCGGGCGATTTCCAACGACATTAATGGTGGCCGTAACCGCCATCCCTTATCTACACCTTTAGTATACCCGCTTCGTTGACGAAAAGGCAGTAAGTTGCTCACAACCAGCCCAGTTAATCATGGTTAATTAAGCGGCGAAAGAATCCGTGTTGATGGAGATCCTTTTTTAGGTCCGTCATCGTGAACTGATGATAGAATTTACGATAATCTTCATCGGCTAAGGTAAAGAGATCCGTCAGCGTCTGCGAGATGTTGGCAGAGATATCCGTGTTGTCACTTGCCTTGGTCCCTTTAGAGTCCCCGGTAATAAACCGCGCATAACTGATGGTCGGCGGGATGGTCAGGTCATATAATTCACCCACGTTAATATCAGTCAGGTCGCGGACCAGCTGATACCCCCCGTTCTTGCCGACAGTGCCTTCAATGTAGCCCTGCTTGTGTAGGACGGAGAGAATGTTGCGAATCATGACCGCATTCAGTTGTAAGGATGTTGCCAACTCCCGGCTCGCAATCTTGCGGGGACGATTCTCGTCCAGGTAGAGCAAGCTGTGGACCGCAACAGAAAAGTCTAATCTCATCGTTCAGCCATCGCTTTCAAAAATTCTGTAGTTAATACTGGTATCATACCACATCTTGTGAATTCAGACGATGCAATCAATCGCTAGCTAAGCATTTTCTCATTCAGAATATACATGCATATTGTTTCAACGAAATGTATAGATTAACCCTATAAATTACTAGTTTGATAACCTGATTGTCCAACTATTTACTTTCAAGTTAAATTTTTTATCATTTTGGCAATTGTCTGCGATGATTGGTATATCAAAGTTCATGAAGAATTTGTGAAGACTTAATGGCAAAATAATTCAAATTTGGGGTTGTAAATGAGAATTTGATTAACTATAATCAAACACAATTATTGTTAAGCACTGCACTGAATACGCGAAGATGTTTATTCACCGGGGTTTATGCAAAAATGAGAGATATATTAGAACTAACATTGGGGAGGGATTTCCGTGGAAACCGCATCAAACTTTTTAAGCATTAAAGACGTCAGTACGGCTTTCAAGATCAATGGCCAATTCTACGACGCCATTTCCCACATCAACCTCCAAGTCCAGCGCGACGAAATTCTTGCCATCGTTGGTGAATCAGGTTGTGGTAAGAGTACCTTAGCTACTACGATTATGGGTCTACATGACCCCCATGAAACGAAAATTTCTGGTGAAATTGATTTTGAAGGCACCGACCTCTTAAAGCTAGATGACACCGGCTACAATCAATTCCGTGGTGCCAAGATTGGCATGATCTTCCAAGATCCGCTGTCTGCGCTGAACCCCTTAAAGCGGGTGGAAGACCAGATCAGCGAGGTCATGGATTACCATACCGACCTCAGTAAGGAAGAAAAACACGACCGCGTCTTACAACTATTGGATGAGGTTGGCATCGTGAATCCCAAGCGGACCGCACATCAATTTCCTCATGAGCTGTCCGGGGGGATGCGCCAACGGGTCATCATCGCCATCGCCATCGCCTGCAAGCCGGACCTCATCATTGCCGATGAACCGACCACAGCGCTGGATGTCACGATTCAAGCCCAAATCCTTGATGTCTTACGGGCCATTCAAAAAGAAAATCACGCCGGCATCATCCTGATCACCCATGACTTGGGTGTTGTCGCCGAGACTGCCGACAGAGTTGCCGTCATGTACGCGGGGCAAATCGTGGAACAGGGAACAGCCGAACAAATCTTCAACACGCCGGAACATCCTTACACGCGGTCATTACTCCGGTCCATGCCCCAACGAGACAACGAAAACGATGACCTCTACGTCATCAAAGGAAATGTGCCTTCCTTACAGAAGATGCCAAGCACGGGCGATCGGTTCGCCCCACGAATTCCTTGGGTCCCTGCCGACGCGCACGAAGCCAATCCAACCATGCATGAAGTAACACCCGGACACGAAGTCCGTTGCACCTGCTACAAAAACTTCAAATTTCCAGATGAGAAGGGGAGCGTGACTGAATGAGTTTAGTTGAAATCAAAGACCTAAAAGTCCACTACCCCATTCGGACGGGTTTCTGGAACCGCATCACTGATTCCGTTCGGGCCGTAGATGGCATTACCTTCAATATTGAGGCTGGCGAAACTTACGGCTTGGTGGGTGAATCTGGATCGGGGAAGTCAACCACCGGTAAATCTGTGGTGGGTTTGGAAAAAGTCACTAGCGGTGAAATCCTCTACCAAGGCGTCGATATTACCAAGAAGGCCAACCGTTCGCGGATCGACTACAACCGTGACGTCCAGATGATCTTCCAAGATTCCCTATCGAGTTTGAATCCCCGTAAGCGAATCGAAGACATCATCGCCGAACCACTTCGTAACTTCGAACATCTCAGTAAAGACGACGAAAAGCTGCGGGTCTTACAGCTCCTCGATATCGTTGGACTAGATGCTGATGCGCTTTACAAATACCCCCACCAATTCTCTGGTGGGCAACGGCAACGGATTGGGGTCGCCCGGGCGGTGGCTACCAACCCCAAGCTCATCATCGCCGATGAACCCGTTTCTGCGTTGGACCTGTCCGTTCAAGCCCAAGTGCTGAACTTCATGAAGAAGATTCAACGGGAATTTGGGATTTCATACCTCTTTATTTCCCATGACTTAGGGGTAGTACGGCACATGTGTAATAACATTGCCATCATGAACCGGGGCCGCTTGGTTGAGATTGGTACGCGAGATGACATCTACAATCACCCGCTACACATCTATACGAAGCGCCTGCTGGCCGCTATTCCCGAAACCAACGTGAACCAACGGATGGCGCACCGGGCTTCGCGGCTGGCCGTCGAAAAGATTTACCAGGAACAACAGAGTAAATACTACGATGAAAACGGCGAGGCATTTCCGTTGATTCAGGTCAGCCCCACCCACTCGGTGGCCCTCCCTGAAACGATTGCCAAACAACTTGCCAGCCAGGAAGGGGAGGTGCAGGCCTAATGTGGAAAACGATTCTCCGTCGTATCTTAATTATGATTCCCGAAGTTATTATTCTCAGTATTTTGGTCTTCCTCTTGGCTAAAGCGATGCCCGGTGATCCCTTTACCGGCTCAATCAACCCCAAGGCTGACCCACAACAGATTCACCATTTGATGAAGATCAACGGTCTGTATGACCCGTGGTACCAGCAATACTGGCACTGGGTCGTCCACTTGTTCCACGGCAACCTGGGGAACAGTTACCAGTACCAAGAACCCGTTACGCGCTTGATCAGTGGCCGGGCAGCCAACACCTTATGGCTGGCACTCTTTACCATGATTCTGACCTACGCATTCGCCTTACCAATGGGCGTTTACGCCGGCCGGCACGAAGGTAAATTACCCGACACCATCATCCGGGTCTACACCTACGTAACCTACTGCATCCCCTTCTTCGTTATCTTAGTCTTAGGCATCTGGATCTTCGGTTACGTTCTCGGGTGGTTCCCAACGACCGGGTCAATATCCTCGTCGGCTACCGGTTGGCTACATACTATCGGCAGTCGCTTCTACCACATTCTCTTACCAGGTATCCTCGGCGCCTTGTTCGGGACCGTCAACATCGTCCAGTATCTCCGTTCCGAAGTTATTGATGCTAAGAGTTCTGACTACGTCCGGACGGCGCGGTCTAAAGGGGTTCCTAGCAAGGACATTTACCGCCACCATATCTTCAGAAATTCCCTGCTGCCAATTGCAGCGTTCGCCGGGTACTCCATCACCGGGTTACTGAACGGGTCGATCTTTACCGAAACCGTCTTCTCTTACCCCGGGATGGGCCTACTCTTCGTGAACTCCATTAGCTACCGGGACTACACGGTCATCACCGCACTGGTGCTGATTTACGGGATTCTGAACTTACTTGGGACGTTATTATCTGACATTATCTTGAGTATCGTTGATCCACGAATTCGAATCGAATAAGGAGGCTAAACAGAATGGCAGAAAATTTTGAACAACACTCAGACGTTTCCGCAGCTGATTTGGCCCGTCTGACGCAAGAGGCGCAGGCAGAAGCTACGCCTTCAACGGCTAAGATTATTTGGAGCGAATTCAAGGCTGACAAACCAGCCATGGTTGCCCTCTTCATCATCGTCGGCTTTATCCTCTTCGTCATGATCGGGGCCCTGTTCATCAACACCCCCAAGATGATGGAAACGGACATCATGGCTTACTTCAATCAGCCGTTTACCGCTGACTTTTGGTTAGGTGCCGATTCCGGTGGTCGTTCCGTTGCCAAGCAGTTGATTGTGGGCTCCCGTAATTCTATCGGGATTGCCATTGGGTTGACCATTATCTCTTCCACCTTCGGGATTTGCTGGGGGCTGGTTTCTGGTTACTACAACGGCTACATCGACTGGGGCATGCAACGGGTCTACGACTTCATGATGATGCTGCCAATGACCATGATGATCATTGTTTTAGTCACGATCATTCCGCACTACAACTCAGTGACCTTGACCTTAATCTTCTCGATCTTTTACTGGGAAGGAACGTCACGACTGATTCGTTCGCGGACCTTAGCCGAATCAGAAAAGGATTATGTGGCCGCTTCTAGGACTTCCGGAACTAGCAATTGGAAAATCATCTTCCGCGAAATCATGCCTAACATTTCTTCTCTGATCATCGTCGACTGTACCTTATCTTTTGCGGAAAACATTGGGGTTGAAACCGGGCTTTCCTACCTGGGCTTCGGGTTACCTACCCAGACGCCTTCGTTAGGGACCATGATTGCCAACGCCAACGACCCCAACAACATCACACAATACTGGTGGACTTGGTTACCGGCCGCATTAGAAATCATCATTTTGTGTTTATCCATTAGTTATATCGGGCAAGTTCTCCGGCGGGCAGCTGATGCTTCGCAACGGCAAGGTGCTGCTGATTAACTCGCTTGAATCCATTTGAGGAGATGGTGCCACTCAACGTCCGTATTTGTTAGCTGCGTTACCGCTTTACCAATCGATTCTGAGGGGAACCGATTCGCGTTGATCATGAGGATTCCAAAAAACAAGGGGGAAACATAGCATGGATAAGAAAAAACTCGCATTGTCTGCGATGGCAGTCTTAGCAACTGTCAGCCTCGCAGCATGTTCCAGCAACAAGAGTTCATCCAGCAGCAGTGGCACTAACGCTTCCGTGAAGTTAGCATCTGCTTACAACAACACGAAGGCTACTGACAAGACTGCCACGAACAAGAGTACATTAAAGGTCGCTGAACCTAACGACTCACCATTCCAAGGCATTTCTGATCCTGTCTTATCAACCAATTCAGAAGATGCCGACGTCTTCTCTCCCGGTGGTTCAGATGGCCTCTGGAAAGTCGACAAGAACTACAAGATCATTGATGGTGGCTTAGCTAACCAAAAGATCAATCGGAAGGCCAAGACCGTCACGATTACTTTACGTAGTGATGCTAAGTGGTCTAACGGTGACAAGGTAACTGCCAAGGATATCGAATACCCTTACGAAGTTATCGCCAACCCGAAGACCACGTCACAACAGTACTCTGCTGACTTCAACAACATCAAAGGGATGGCCGCTTACCACACTGGTAAGGCAAAGACCATTTCTGGGATCACCTTCCCTGATGGTGAAAAGGGCCGGACAGCTGTACTTCACTTAGATAAAGTGACGCCTGCGATGCAATACTCCGGGAACTCCTTCATCTGGAGTACCGTTGAACCTTACGAATACATCAAGAATGTCCCAATCGCCAAGTTAGCTTCCTCAAGTCAAGTTCGGAAGAACCCTATCTTCACTGGTCCTTACAAGCTCGACAAGGTCGTTGAAGGTGAATCAACAACTTGGTCACCAAACAAGTACTACTACGGCAAGAAAGCCCAAATCAAGCACATCTCTATCAACGTTGTTTCTTCAAACAACATCGACAAGGCCATCCAATCCAAGAAGTATGACTTTACGGTTCCAGCCAGTGTTATGCACGGGACTGACTACAAGCAATTGAAGGGTCTGAAGGATTACAAGATGGTCGGTCAACCTGCCCTTTCCTACGACTACTTTGGCTTTAACGTTGGTCACTACGACACTAAGACCCAAAAGAACGTCATGGATAAGAACAGCAAGATGGCTAACAAGAACTTACGTCAAGCCATGATGTACGCCTTGAACCTGGACGCTGTTACCAAGAAGTTTGGTAACGGGATCACTTGGCGGGCAAACACCTTGATTCCACCAATCTTTGAAAAGTACTACGATTCAAGTGCCAAGGGCTTCCCACTGAACATCAAGAAGGCTAACAAGTTGCTGACTGATGCCGGGTACAAGAAGCGTAACGGTAGCAAGTGGCGTTCTGATCCTAATGGCAAGAAGTTAACCATCTACTTCGGTGCCATGACTGGGACCTCTGCACAAGCTGCTGAATACCAAGACTACCTGCAACAATGGCACAAGATTGGGTTGAACGTGCAATTCACTGGTGGTAAGACGATGGAAATGAACAGCTTCTACTCCACGTTACAACAACCAAAGCAAAGCAAGATTGACGTTTACGCCGCTGCCTGGGGCTTATCTTCAGAACCAACCCCTACGCAACTCTACGGTGAAGACGCTACCTACAACATGGGTCACTTTGTTTCTAAGAAGAACACGCAATTGATCAACAACATGAACAACAGCAAGGCTTGGAACGAATCATACCGGACCAAGGCCTTCAAGGAATGGCAAGAATACATGAACGATCAAGCCGCCGTTGCTCCTGGTTCCTTCAGTTACACTTGGGGTCCAGTCAACAAGCGGGTCAAGGGCTTTGATATTGGTCCTGACAACAACGAATTCTGGAGCAGTTTGAGTTTGACTTCTTCAAGCTTGGAATAATCTAAATCGTTGTGTTAATCGCTCAGATGAACCGTCGTATCTTTCGGGATGCGGCGGTTTTTGTGTGCTGTCAGATACAAATACTCCGCGACGCTAACGCCGGTAGCCACCGGCACGACGACTGGCAGGAGCGCCAGCGTTTCCGCTGCAAAGACGCCGGGATAGCTCCATGGGGTGGCTGTTAGGAACAACAACCCCCGATAGCCTAACCAGCCAAGCGGCACTAGCCACGGAGCCAGAAGCGACCAGCGATGGTGATACAGCTCGCCAATCAGTTGCAAGGTCCCCAATAGCATTAAGAGTAACCACCACTCAAGAATGACCTGCGCACTGGCCAGCCCGCCATAGACCAGTCCTGATAACAAGACGGTATCCACCTGTAACGGGCCTTGGAAAGTGGACTGTGTCAGCAAAAAGAGGCCACTACTCAAGACGACCAAGTAAAGTAGACTGGTCACTCCCAACACCGCCAGTCGCTGGGTCGGTGTCTGGGCGGTCTGCCCTAAGGCACCGCCTAACACCAAGCTGGGCAGCATAATCGTCACCAGGTCTAGTGTCCCCTGGGTGTCTAACTGCCCTTTCAGCTGAAAGCCTGTGATTACGAGTATCAGCAACATTAAGGTTAGCAGTAGCCACAGTCGTTGATTATGCTGTACCCAAAAATCTCGTAGTTGTCTCATCATTTTTCAATCCCCTCACTTACGCCCACGATGCCGCCACTGCCACCAGAATCCACTAACGAAGATCAGCACCACCCCCACCTTAACGAGCACCCAAATTACATCGACCCATTCCAGGCCAGCGCCATCTGACATTTTCTTCCTCCCCAGATTCGATTCGTTTCTGTACCCGCTACTATACCGGAATCAGATACCAGTGCCAAGCCCCAAAGTGCCGTCGTAACAGCGTTTATAATGATTTTTATACTGGATTCTCCCCGCTAGTTGGTCAACCAGCGACGTTTTTTTACCTCTCAAATCCAATCGAAAATTTTTAATTTTGTAAAACAATTCGGTGACGTTCATTATTGCTGACAGCCAATGCTACAGCATACTTGTCAGCTCACGTTACCGTCCCATAGCGCTGACAGTCAGCCCTAGTACTCACGCAACCAGCAACCGTGAAAGGAGAACTTTTTTCTTTCTTGCAATCCCCAACTTTACGGCATTTTCAGGGTTTTTCATCCCGACTTTTCGGAATAAAGTGCTTACACCCCGGGCAATAAATGATATAGTAAAGGTAAAGTTTTAACATGACTCGTGAAGGGGTGGCATTCCATATGTTACAACAATACAAGAACATTCTGGTTCCCGTTGACGGTTCCAAGGCAACCCAACCAGTCTTAGAAAAAGCAATCGAAGTCGCTAAGCGCAACAAGACGCACCTGGATATTTTAAACGTGCTCGAAGTCAACCAGTTCAGCGATACCTATGGTGGTGCCGTTAGTGGCGACGTCATCTACAAACTTTCCCAAGACGTGCAAGACCGACTCGACGCCTTGAAGCAACAGGCCATCGATGCTGGTGTGCCTGACGTCAGCATTCACGTGCGGTTTGGGAATCCCAAGCCTGTCATTGCGCGGGAATTCCCAGCAGACCACAAGTCCGAACTGATTGTGATCGGTTCGACTGGTCTGACTGCCGTTGAACGTTTAATGGTCGGCTCCGTTACCAACTACGTCAGCCGTTCGGCAATCTGCGATGTCTTGATTGTCAAGCCAGAACCAACGAAGTAACACCCGTTTAGAAATCAAACGAGGCCAGGACGCAACTTGTCCCGGCCTTATTTTTAGGCTTAAAAAGGAGCTTTGCCATGCAGTGGTCTTACACGATTCCCCTTCCCGACACCCAACCCGCCATGCCTCTGCGCGCCCTGTTGTCCGCGTGGGTCTTACCCAGCCACCTCATTCACGACCTGCGAATCAACCGGCGGGTCTTAGTTGACGGCCAATACCGGTCCATGAACCAACTGGTCAGCGGCGGCGAGACCGTTCAGTTGCGATTTGTGCCCAGCGACTTCAAGGAGCCCTTCCCCGCCGTTGAACCCGACAGTGCCGCCACCGTCAGCGTACTCTACGAAACGGCCGACCTCCTCGTCATCAACAAGACCCGTGGCAGTAAGACGCATCCCAACCTGCCCTGGGAACGCGGCACGACCCTGAATCACGTGGCTGCTTACCTGGGACCGGATCAACCTGGGCCTTATATTTTGAGCCGCTTAGATCAGGAAACGACCGGCGCCTTACTGATGACCAAGACCCCCGCTGTGGTCCCCATCATGGTCCGCTACATTGCCCAAAAGCAGGTCCAGCGCACTTACCTGGCGTGGGTCCAAGGCACACTCACGGGTCAAGGCACCTTCAGCGACCCCATTGGCCGTGACCCGCATGACAAACGAAAACGACTGGTCAACGGCCCCCACGCCCAGTCGGCAATCACGCATTATGAAGTCCTCGATCATCAGCCCCAGGCCACACTAGTCAAGCTGTGGCTAGAGACCGGTCGGACCCATCAATTGCGCGTTCACTTGGCGCACGCCGGCCATCCCCTGATTGGCGATCCGCTTTACGCTGCCCCCAGCCACAGCCGTTTACGGCTCCACTGCTGGCAATTACGCTTTCCACAACCGTTTACCCTCGATTCACCGGAAACGACCGTGACGGCGCCGCTACCCCTTGATTTCGCCAATTTTCGATTGGATTGAGCATTATCGTCAAATAAATGTCGATTTAGACGATTACAACCGTTAACCATTTTCACCTGATACACTAAATTTAGTAAGTCGGCTTAGGGGGGATTTGATGCGTTGGCAATCGCGGGTTTCTCTCATTCTTTTACTGCTGCTACTCGCTATCTTATTGATTTGGGGAATCTTAAATTTATCCTGAAGTTTCCAAAATGACATGCGGCATTTCACTTAGAAAAGGGCCCGCGGCTACGAATAGCCACGGACCCTTTTTAGTGCACAAAAAAAAGCCGGAGTAACCACTCTCCGACTCCCACTAGCATCATTAGAGCATTCAACATAATCACAGTTTGTAGTCAGGAAAACGCTGTCACTCAAATCAGCCATAATCTCAATATGTAGTATTGAGCAATTCAAATCACTTTTAGTTAGTTAAAACTAATTGTGCCATGAAGTTTTTCCTAATCACACCGATTGAGAGAAACTTCACAATGTCAAGAACCTGCAAAATCACTTTATTTTCCAGGCTCCCTGAAAGATTGATTGGTATTACAAGACCTAGTATATCAGATGGCCGTAGAAATGCAAGCGTTTTCAGTGAATTAGTTTATTCGGACGTTAGTATTCAGTAAACGGTTTGCCCTACTGACTTTGTGAAAGCTCCAAGGGGCGGGCTATCCCGTCGATGACTTCGGTAGCGCCACGATTAATTGGCCCCAATGGAATTTTATCTGTAAAGTACTGGTGGCTTTGGCGGGTAACATGCCATGTATATTAGAAAAATCTAATACACCCACATCAGTGAGCACCCGACTGTGACCATCTAGCTGCGCATTGTTGGGCACCGGAAACGTCAGTAACCAGTGCAGCTCTTGCGGCGTCTCCTGCAAGGCGAAGGTCACGGTGGCCGGTTGGGCCTTACCGAGCGTTGGCAAATTACGCGGCAACGTCTTGTCAACGATCTTCCCCATTTGCTTGAGCACCGCCACCGTGGCTGTCAGGGGCGCGGGTATCTGGACGAAGAGCTGGACCTCCTGTTGCCGCGCCAACAAATAATTGTGGTACAGCCGAAACCGCAACTCGGTATTGGGCACGTTAGCCAGGTCCTCAATCGTCAATTCGGCGGCGTTACTGGTCTCCCAACCGGAACGAATGTCGATGTAGAACTGGCGGAAGCCCGCGTAATCGTGATCTGCCAGGTAACCACCCAGCCCCAACAACATGTTTTGATAGTCGTGATTGAATTTCTTCACGGCGGCCATTTGCCGGTTCAATTCGGTGGTGTATTGCTCGCGAAACTCCTGTCCCTGGGCTTGCAGGTGGCTGTGGGTGGCTTGCAGGTGCGTCTGCATCAGCATGTACGTGCTCAGTGACAACCCAACGACCAGGGTCCCTGCAATCCCACCGAGGAAAATCAGGTATTGCGCGGATTCTTGCAGTGACTGCAAGGAATATTCGAATAAAATATAAACTAACGCCAGAATCGTCATGAAGGTCAAAAATAGGTACTCCATCGACCGGCCCAGCATGTCGTGAATCATGTTTTCCATCGGTGCTCTGGTAAACCATAGCCCCGACGCGACTAGTGCAAAGATCATGTTGTCAATGACCAGTTCGCTGAGTGTTCCCCACAAGCTGGTGGCAAAGGACAGACTGGTCAGGTGAATCGTGGCGGCAATCACCATCATATCAATGAATTCGATCATCAAATACGCCAGAATCGTCACGTCAATGAAGGCCGGTAAAAATTGTAGCTGGTGGCGCAGGGCCAAGACACCCCACTCGAAGCCCAGCAGCAAGATCACGGGTAAGGCTCCCAGCAGTCGACTATCGGCCGTAAAGGGATTGAGTAGATCAACAGCCACATAGGCCCCGGCCACAATGGCGCAGAACAGCGAAACGTGTCTCATCATGACCAATTGCGAGAACCAATAGTACTGAAAAAAAACAAACCAATACACGATGGAATAATCCGCTATCGAAAAACTTAATGGGCCGACTGTAATCATTGACTCACCCCCTTTGGCTTAGTCAAAATCAGCGTAAAGTACAGCCGTGCCTGCTTGATTTCAATCTGCAAGGCCGCATTCGGTGTGGCCGTCACAATTTCTCGTACCGTACTCAGGCCCTGTCCGTGGCCACTGCCCTTCGTGGTGTAGCCCGCATTCATGAACTGATTGATCTTAGGCGGCTGCGTAGTCGAAACCGGATTGGCCACGGCGATTTCAACGGCGTCGGGATAGTCTAACACGGCGCAGTGAATCGTATTGCGCTGGTCAACGGTGCCCGCTTCAATGGCATTATCGAGCAGGATGCCGACGATGCGTTGCAGTTTCACGTTGGCCAGCGGAATCGTCTTGATTGCGGTCGGAATCTCCAATTGGAGCACCAAGCCTTGATTTTGCGCCGCCAAGATTTTTTGAAACAACAAGCTCTTTAGTGGTGGGTCCTGCAACTTTTGGAGGCCGACCTCTTCTAGACCAACCATGCGACTGGTGGCTTGCCACCGCGAATTCAGCGTTTGATAATACTGGGTCAAACCGGCATAGTCGTTGGCATCCAGGTAGTCGCCCAGTCGTAGCATCTGCTTTTGGTAGGTCTGCTTGAATTGACGAATAGCCTGGACTTGATTGGAAATACGCCGGTCATAGCGCGACCGGATCAGCGTGGCCTGGTATTCTGCCTGGACGCGTTGCCGGTGAAAGAAGCTTTGGAGAAAGAAAAATAAGCTGGTGCTAATGACCAGAATCATCAATAGCTCGATGCTCAGCGCGAAGGTCATCATCGCGTGGGTGATGGCCATGCGGTGAATGATCAACGACGACAGCTGAGCGAGCATGGCCAGACTGGTCAGCAGCGCCATCACGGTCCACTGTTCCTTGTGACTAAAGGCCAACCGTTCCAAGTTCCCCGGCTGGATGCGCATCCCCGACACGGCCAGCGAGAACAGCGTGTAAATGAAGAGTTGAAAAATCAGCCGTCCCGTAATGACCAGTGCGGTTTGACTGGTCGCCATGCCAAAGATCTCAATCGACACGGCTCTGACCACGTCATTGACCAGCACCACGACTAAGTAGATCACAATCGTCGCGTTGACAAAGATCAGCGCCATTTTCGGTCGGTGATGAATCAGGTAGACCAGCGCACTGATTGGCGGTAGCATTAGTGCCCAGGACTCGCCGATAAAAGCCGGAATCAAGGCCCAGCCCATCCACTTCAGTGGCAATTTCCAGTTCTGCGGTCGAATGACCCCAATCCACAGCGTGATAAACCACTGCATCGTGATGGCCAACACAAAGTTTATCCAAAAATGGGTATTAAACAGCTGTAATGCCATCGACTCACCCTCTTATGATTTCAATTATAGCTAAGGCAGGAATCTTCTGATTTCAATCAGGAGAGGAATGCCAGTCACTGTTTTTTCGAATGTTCTTGGTAGGTTGGTTCTTGATATATTTTTCGACGATTTCTTTACTCATGTTACCCAGGGTACTCATGTAATAGCTATTTGACCAGAGATGACCGCCCCAGAGTTGTTGTTTGATTTCAGGATATTTCTCGAAAAATAGTCGTGCAGAGGCCCCCTTAAAGGCCTTGACAATATTTGTAGGTGCGTATTTAGGCTTGAAATTGATTAATAGGTGAATATGATCTGGCATGATTGCCATTATTTCCACGGTGACCTCATTTAGTTGGGCGATTCGTGTCAAAATTTTCTTCATGTCAGACACCAACGTTGGTGTCGTAAAAATAGGCTTTCGGTACTTTGTGACCCAAATTAGGTGAAAATGAAAATTATAAACATAACCTCGTCCATAAATCGCATCTGGTATCCGATCATTTTCTTTACTCATCTGCACTCTCCTATGAATTTATTTATAAGCGTATTCAGTATGCTCTGATCACCTTATATGATATCATAATTTCATAGTGAAAGGAGGAAGTGATTTGCGTAAAACGATGGCTCAGTTACCGTATCATTACGGCGTAAAGTTAAGAGTCTTTCCGTCTAATGAGCAGAAACGCTTAATCAAGCTGAATAGCGATGCCAGTCGGTACATTTACAACGAGATGAACGGCATGAACCGGGAGTTATTCGCGTTGCACCAAGTTAAAACGCCCATTAAGCTAGTTCAAACACGGATTGAAACATTGAAGCAACGATTAAAACACCCGGCTATTAACATTTCCAATATTCACGGTTGGTTGAATGATCGAGCGCTTGATAGCGATATGAAGGCCAATGCCATCAAGAATTATCGCACCGCCTGGAAGAATTTTCGGAAAGTTCATCGAGCAGGGACGCCCGTGTTTCACAAGAAACGAACCGAACAAAAATATCAGACTTCCAATCACTATGCCAGTAAGATTGAGATCCCCAACATGTTTAACGGCAGTGTTCGCCTGCTAGATGACAAGCATATCCAGCTATCGAAGCTAGGAAGGTTACGATTTAAAGGCATGCCAGCTAAGTTAATTGCACGTAAGGCCGAAATCCGTATTGGCACAACGACTATTTCCATGGACGCGACTGGCCGCTACTACGTTTCCCTCCAGTTGGCATCTGACCAACCGTTTGTTAACTCGGAAACGTCCCAGTCAGATTCAGCCATTGGCATTGATTTAAACACGGATAATTTTCTGACGGATTCCAGCGCCAATGTGATTGCTAACCCCAGATTCTACCGGTCAATCAAGGGTAAGTTGGCTAAGGCTCAGCGGACACTGTCTCGACGGGCAACGCGCGCTAAGAAAGCCCATCGTTCCTTGCGTGAATCTAAAAACTATCAGAAACAACGGCAACGGGTAGCCACTATCCAACGCAAGGTAGCTAATCGACGAAAAAATTTCTTACATCTTGTTTCGACAGCACTGATCAAGAACCACGATTTGGTTGTCGCCGAAGAGTTAAGAAGCAAAAATCTGTTACGCAACCACGCACTCGCAATGAATATTGCCGATGTTGGGTGGCGAATGCTCTTAGGTATGCTTGCGTATAAGGCCGATTTGTACAAACGCCAATTCGTAACTGTGGACCCACGAAATACCACGCAAACGTGTAGTGATTGTGGTTTTATTATGGGCACTGAACCAACTCAGAAGTTGACTCTGGCCGATCGACAATGGACCTGTCCGCGATGTACCGCTTACCACATTCGTGACCATAACGCGGCTAAGAATATTTTAGCTAAAGGATTAGTTACACTAACAGATCAGTAAAAGACATTGTCCGTCTGGCAACCTGCGGACGTTAAAGGCTTTGGTAA
Organism: Levilactobacillus brevis; assembly: GCA_003666485.1. GTDB lineage: Bacteria > Bacillota > Bacilli > Lactobacillales > Lactobacillaceae > Levilactobacillus > Levilactobacillus yiduensis. The sequence goes on along the minus strand of CP032931.1, from coordinate 724,828 downwards.
TTAGCACGTAAGACCTGCATGCAGGCAATCGCTGTATCTAAGCAAATTGTGGTCGTAACATTTTAGGATGTTGTTCCCACAAACCTCTGACTTTTAGTCAGGGGCGGTTGATATGTTTCTGAACCAGCGTTTTGACCTCATGGAAGCGCCGCGTGGCCACGTCGGTCTGATCGCCGTTGGGGAAGATCAGACGGCGGTTGGTCTCATCAATGCCACTGACATTGTCGAGATTGACTAAAAAACTCTTGTCCGTCCGATAGAGCTCCGGATACCGATCGGCAATGTCTTTTAAGAAGCCCGGGTATTCAATCAGCTGGGTCGCCGCGTGAACCGTGACCTTGTGCGGGGTATCTGCGGTCGCCACAAAATAGACATCCCCCATTGGCAGGTTAAAGGCCCGCCCACCAATCGTATAAGTAAATAAATTTTCAGTATTTCCTAAGTAGCTGGTGTACCGCTGATACCCGTAGTCAATATTTTCCCGGAGCTTCTGGTCGATCTGCTCACGCCCCAGATCCTTGACGATGAAGTCCATAGGCTCGACCTTACGCTCAAATGTCAACAGGGCCATCTCCGAATGCGTCGTGACGAACACGATTTCCGCAAAGGCCAGGTCCTGGCGAATCGTGATGGCCGTTTCCAACCCCGTTGTCTTCTCAGCCGGGAACTCAATGTCCAAAAAAAACAACGCATACTCTGGTGGATCCGCCCGCAAGCTCGCCAGCAAGTCTGCCGGACTGGGCGTTGCTAGTCGAATCTGCATATCATAATCATTAATCATGATGTAGCGTTGCACCACATCCGTATAATGTTTTAACTGTTCAGGATTATCCTCACAAAGATAAACGGCTAGCATTAATACCACACCCTTTTAACTAAACTATCACCGTACCTATTACCCACTAATGTACCTTGAATTTGCGGGATTTGCAATCGTTTCGGTTGCACGCCGTTTACTTGGTGTGCCATCACTCACTTCACGGCAAATCGTTAGTACCGCTAATTATCACCTGACCGTTCTTGATATACCGGCCATTTGTCCGCGCGCTGACCGCATAAAAAAGAACTACCCACGTTGGTAGCTCCTTTCTAAGTGGATTATTTAATTCCTGCGTCGGCAATTAGCACTCCCCCAAGTTCTAACCAGTCACACCCTAGGCCTCCAATAACCACAACTTACTCTTTAGCACATTGGTGACACCCATTTCTTAACAAACCTAAGCCATAACTTTCACTAAAACACTGTCAAGCCGACTATTTGATTAGATAATCATTGGGTTTACCCGGCCATGATTCGTGTGATGATTCACGTACACTTTAACCGATTGACCGGCAAAATCAGTTGCCGTAAAACTGACCCCTTCCAACTGTTACTACTTTACCATTAAATGCCATAACTCACGGGGAACCCGCGCAAACGTCATTTAATGCACGATAAAGTGGAGTTGCCGAGCACAATTTAATTGTGCCGTAAGGAATAGGTTAAAAATCCGCCTAAAATTAAGGGGCTCGTGAAGGCTAATACAATATCTAAGAGGACCCGCCAATACCATTTCAGTGCCGTCTTAGGTGCCGCTTGCAAGCGCGGTTCTCGGGCTGGTTGCGCCATTTTTTCGTAAACGGAAGCCGTCTGTGCCGCGGCTTTGCGTTGGCCCCGCTTCTTACGCCGACGAATCGTAGGCGCCTTCACGTCGCGGCTATCTTCTAGGATGACCCATTTGGCCAGCGCAAAGCACAGCAGACACAGCAAAAAGTACCAGTCAGCAATGGTAATGCCTGGCATCAAGCGCCACTGCGCATAATTCAGGTGGCCCAGGAGCATGAACACCAAGGTGAAGACCAACCCGATACCAGTTTGTTTAAGCCAATATGTCAGTGATAATTTCATGGGAAAACTCCTTTCCTTTTCCCGCAACCTTCGTTAGAATGGGACGTATCAGAAGAGGTTGAGGTGATTCGATGGCAAATTCACGGGATTTTAACCCGATCACGGCGGCCGGCTACCAAGAGCTGCAAGATAAGATTGCGGCGTTAGAAGCCGACCGACCGGAAAAAATTGCAATTCTGGCGGAGGCTAGAGCGCACGGTGACCTCTCGGAAAACGCCGAGTATTCGGCCGCCAAACGCGACCTACGCCATCTGGAAAGCCAATTGCGTTTCTTCAATAAGCAGCTGCAATACGCCAAGGTGGTCAATCCGGCCGCCAATGACACGGTCGAGCTGGGCAAATGGGTCACGGTCCAATTCATGGACGACGCCGATCAAGTCAGTTACCAGCTGGTCGGAACCCAAGAAGCCGATCTCGATGCCGGTAAGATTACCCGCGTGTCGCCGCTGGGCAAGGCCTTGTTGGGCCACCACCCAGGCGATACCGTGACGATTCACGCCCCCAACGCCAGCTATGACGTGCGGGTGGTGGCGGTCAGTCTCCAGGAACCTGACCAGCCAAACTGACTCCTATTGCGTCAATATCAGTTCAAAATACTAAGGCGTTGGGGTGTTTTTCCCCGCGCCTTTTTGTGTACCATGCCACCTCATCACTGCGCAGACCCCGCCGCAAAAATCGGCAGTAGGATCTCATCCACTATTTCTGTCTGGGCCGCCAGCGTTAACGTTTGTCGACCCAAGATTTCGTTCAATAAGAGTATACCGGGTAAGGTCACGACGCGGTCGGGCCAGTCGGCATGGCTGATCTCACCACGAGCAGCCGCCCGGTCCAATAGCGGTTGGATGAGGCCTTTGAGCTGTTCGCCCGTCGTCAAATGGCTGAAGATTTCGCCAAACTCCAGGTGTTGCAGGCGATCTGCTAACAAGCCGCGCAACGTATCTTCTTGCAAGCGGTCCAGCAAGGTGGCCATCTGCCCAAATAAATTCAGCAGGTCTCCCCGCAGACTCCCGGTATCGGGCACTTGATAATCCGGTAGATTACCAAACTTACTTAACGCTGCAATAATCAGGTGCGCCTTGTCCGGCCACCGCCGATATAACACGGTCTTGGTGGTCGCCGCCGCAGCCGCAATCCCTTCAATCGTCACGTCTTGATAGCCCTTGGCTTGGAGCTGTTCCCAGGCGGCCTCTAAAATGGCATCCACCAATTCTGCGCCACGCCGGCGCTTTTTTTTCGCCATCAAGTTATCGCCTCCCTTGTATTTTTATGATTTAAGGGGTACTATTTTTAAATATAAGATACGGCCGTACCTAATTTAAAAGTCAGGTGATTCTTATGTCTTCACAAACATCAACGAAAACACTCATTCAGATTGCCCTGTTTTTAGTCGTCGGCGCTATTGCACCATTGCTAGACACGACCATGACTAACGTCGCCTTAGACACCATTATGCAGTCTCTACACGTATCCGTCAACGCCGTGCAGTGGGTGACCACCAGTTACGTCTTGGCTTTAGGCATCGCCGTCCCCGTTGCTGGCTGGGCCACCAATTGGTTTGACGGCAAGCACTTGTACCTGGGCGCCCTGGTCATTTTCTTACTGGGATCCGTCATGTCGAGCTGGGCCACGACTTTGCCGCTCTTGGTCGTTGGCCGCGTCATCCAGGGCGCCGCAGCGGGAATCGTTATCCCACTGATTACGACATTGATCGTCCAGGTTGCTGGTAGCCAAGGCCTCGGCAAACTGATGGCCGTCGTCGGCATGCCCGCTGTCCTGATTCCGATTCTCGGGCCAACAGTCGGCGGCTACTTGATTGAAGCGGGTAACTGGCACTGGATTTTCCTAATCAACATCCCGTTGGTTTTACTTTCTTTGATTCTGCTGGGTTGGAAGATGCCACACTTTCCCGCACCCAAGCACGGCAAGCACCTGGACCTGCCCAGTCTTGGCTTGTTAGCTGGTCTTTTCACAGCCGCCATCATTGGTATCACACGGTTCAGCACTGGTGCGGGATTCACGTCTGCCCGCGTGCTCATCCCTTTGCTCATCGCCGTTGCGCTACTATTAGGCTACGTGGGTTATGCTTACTGGCGCCCACAACACGCCCTGGTCAGCCTCAACCTGTTTCAGACACCCACGTTTGACGCTGCCATCATTATTTTGATGCTGTCGGGAATCGCCGTTAACGGGGCAATGTTCCTACTCCCCCTGTATCTGCAAAATAGCCGTGGCTTAAGTGTTATCTGGTCCGGCACCTACCTGATTGCCCAAGGCGTGGGGCTGCTGGTCTCACGAAGCCAAATCGGCAAGCTGACCGACCAAATCGGCGCCCGCTGGGTCGTCTTGGGCGCCATCGTGATTGCTATCGCGGGAACACTGCCATTTGCCTACTTCACCGCACACACCAGCACCTGGTGGATTCTTCTGGCCCTCTTCATCCGCGGCATCGGCCAGGGGGGATTGACCATTCCCGTCATGGCTGACAGCTACACGGGCGTTCCCCAACCTCTGATTGCGGAAGCGACTACGGCAACCCGGATGCTCCAAAATATCGGTGGCGCACTAGGAACGGCCGTCTTAGCAACGATCATCCAACACGAACTTCCTCACGTTGGTCAGACCGCAGCTTACCAAACGGCCTTCTTATGGTCAGTCGGCTTCATCGCCGTCACAGCCATCCCCGCTTGGTTCTTGAGTCATCGGTCTACACACTAACTTTTTAAATGAGTCAGTAAATCAATTTCAAACTGGTCAGATCCCCGCGCGATAGCCGCGTTTGGCCGTGGGCAATGGGATACATGACGGAGTGGCACGACTTGCTGTGCGCGAGTCCCAGCGCGTGCCCCAACTCGTGAATAGCCACGGCATCGCTGAAGGCTGCGTTGTAATCGCCATTAAGGCTGGCGACCGCGTGATTTTCACTGTCTGTTTCCCAGGTATCACTGGTCTGCTCAATCTCCGGTCCGCCGTGACCCAGCTCGACCGTTGCGGCCCGCTTGCCCATTTCCTTATGGTAAACGGAAAAAGTGATGCGGTTATGGCCCGCACCATGCCACCCCGAATTCGGTACCAGGTGCACGATACCCGTCTGGTTGTACACCTTCACAGCATCCGCAAAGACCTGCTTGCCCTCGGCTGGTAGGTCTTTACTGAAATGATAGTAATACGTTTTGGACAGGCCCACGCCTTGAACGATGGAGACAATGGGCGTCGCATTTTTCGGCACCTTCAGCGAATGGGTCTGAGTCATCACGGGCCGATCACCACTCAGTAGCGTCGTCACCCGTATCTTGGCCTGATCGATAGCCGTCGCCGGCCACAAAAAAAGGTGTTCAACCAGCCACTTAAGACCGGTTGAACACCTTTTAGACGTTAATTGTTATTCGGTTTAATGTTACTTCAACGGCTTCCATTGCCAGTTGTTAACTTCTGGCAAATCAGTCCCGACTTCACGAATGTAAGCAGTGTGCTTAGCCACCATGTCGTCCATCCGTTGAATGAAGTAAGCACCCTTGACTGCGTAAGCTGGAATATCACTAACAGCTTCCTTAGCCAGATCGAAGCGATCCAATTGGTTAAGGACCCGCATATCAAATGGCGTGGTGATGTCCCCGTTTTCACGGTAACCATGAACGTGAACGTTGTGGTTGTGACGATCGAAGAAGAGATCCTTGATTAGGCCTTCAAAGCCGTGGAAGGCGAAGATCACTGGCTTGTCAGTCGTGAATAACCGGTCAAATTCTTCATCGGAAATCCCTCGTGGGTCCAGCTTAGGTGAACGCAACTTCAAAAGATCAACCACGTTAATGAAGCGAATCTTCATTTCAGGGAATTCGTCATGCAATAAGGAAATTGCGGCTAATGATTCCCAAGTTGGTTCCGTCCCAGCAGATGCGAAGACGATATCTGGGTCTTGACCTTGGTCCGTAGAAGCCCAGTCAATGTAGCCCAACCCATTGTGAACCAGGTTAGTGGCTTCATCAATGGAGAACCATTGTGGACGTGGATGCTTGGACGTCACGATCAAGTTGATCTTTTCGCGACTCCGGAAAGCCACATCACCGACAGCTAACAAGGTGTTGGCATCGGCTGGCAGGTATTCACGGATGAATTCAGGCTTCTTTTCAGCCAAGTGCGTCAGCATACCTGGATCTTGGTGGGTGTACCCGTTGTGGTCTTGCTGGAAGACAGTCGAGGTGTCCACAAAGTTCAAGGATGGGTAATCATGACGCCATTCTTGTTCGGAAGCTTTACGCAACCACTTCATGTGTTGTGTCAACATGGAGTCAACGACCCGGCCAAAGGATTCATAAGTGGCGAAGAAGCCGTGACGACCAGTCAAAACGTAACCTTCCAACCAGCCTTCAGCTTGGTGTTCGGACAATTGTGAATCGATGATCCGGCCTTCGTGGGCCATGTTTTCATCATTTGGTTCATGAATATTTTCCATCCATTGACGTTTGCCGTAGTCCAACGCTGCGTAAAGCCGGTTAGACTTGGTTTCATCAGGACCAAAGCCCCGGAAGTTGTTTGGATTTAATTTCATAACATCGGCCAGGTACTTGCCCCAAACGATCATGTCTTGGGCAATCGTCTTGCCGTGTTCAGTCGTGTCGACCGCATACTTCTTGTAGTCAGGCAGCTTCAATGGTTCTGGCTTGATCCCACCATTAGTGATTGGGTTCATAGCCATCCGTTGGTCACCCTTAGGCGCCATATCACGGACTTCTTGCTTGATTGAGCCGTCTTCGTTAAAGAGTTCTTCTGGCTTGTAAGACTTCAACCAGTTGACCAGCATGTCGGCGTGTTCCATGTCACCAGCGGCAACAGGAATTGGGACTTGGTGGGCACGGAAGGAACCTTCGATAGGATTGCCATCTAAGTCTTCCTTAGGACCAGTCCAGCCCTTAGGTGAACGCACGATGATCATTGGCCATACAGGTAAGGAGTCATCGTTGTTGTCACGGGCATTCTTTTGAATAGCCTTGATTTCAGGGATAACTTCGTCCATGGTCTTGGCCATGTCTTCGTGAGCCTTCATATGGTCAGCGCCATCGGTTTCAACGAAGTGTGGATCCCAGCCCATGCCTTGGAAGTACTTAGTCAAGTCTTCGTCAGACATCCGAGACAGAATCGTTGGGTTAGAAATCTTGAACCCGTTCATGTTGATGATTGGCAGAACCGCACCATCTTTGATTGGGTTGATGAACTTGTCTGAGAACCATGAAGCGGCCAATGGGCCAGTTTCAGATTCCCCATCACCGATTTCAACAGCGGCAATGACGTCTGGGTTATCTAAGATAGCACCAGTCCCGTGAGACAGACTGTAACCTAATTCCCCACCTTCGTGGATAGAACCTGGTGTTTCGGGGGCAGCGTGAGAAGCCACACCACCTGGGAAGGAGAATTGCTTGAATAAGCGCTTCAAACCAGCTTCGTCTTGGGAAATGTTTGGATAAATTTCACTGTAGCTACCATCCAGATACGAGTTAGAAACCATGACTTGGCCACCGTGACCGGAGCCTTCAATATAAAACATGTTCAGATTATACTTTAAGATTGCCCGGTTTAAGTGAGCGTAAATAAAGTTTTGAGAAACAATTGTCCCCCAGTGACCAATTGGCTTAATCTTTACATCGTCAGAGGTTAAGTCACGCTTCAATAACGGGTTGTCACGCAAAAATAATTGACCAACTGACAAGTAGTTTGCTGCACGCCAATACTTGTCAACGCCTTCCAAGTATGCCTTGGAGTCGAAGTCTGCATTTGCCATGTAAATAACACTCCTTCTTTGAATTCGTAACGACATTACCTAACTGCTAGATAACTTAGTAAAATTTATCCCATATTTTTACCGGGATGCTTTTTACAAGTCCTATGATAGTCTGTTTGAAATAAAAGTCAACCTTTTTGACAATTGGACCGTATCAATTTAACGAGTTAGCGAACCAGCTGTCTAACTACGTGCGCTTGTTGCATCAACCACCCTACCATAGACCTTGCGCCAACAGGTATTCTCACAGTTTGGCGCCAGCCCAAATCGGACTATCTCTACTGTATCAGGGGCCCTAGCCGTTGACCAGCAATTACCGTTGGCCACGTCAGCGACTGAACCTACCGGCTTAACAGAGCGGACACCTGCCATCTAACACCCTCTGATAAAACAAAAAAGCCCGGGAAATTTATCCCAGGCTCGTGGTTGTTGCGCTTCTACTCTTCATCTAGGGAGACAAAGGTGTTATAGTTCAAATACTGATAGTGCAGTCGCATGTTGGAGACCTCAAATGGCGTGCCATCATCTAAGAAGAAAATACCTTCCATGATGCCCACCGGTTCGACCGGCTTCAAGTGCAGCAATTCTTGATCCTCCGCCGTCGAGGGCTGGGCCTGAATCGACATGAAGGATTTGGTAACGACCTTGTCTTGGCTTTCCAGATAATTAAAAATGGAATCAGACACCGTCGTCTGCGTCAGGTTCGGCGCGATTTTAATCGGAATGTAGCCGGTCTCAATCATAAAGGGCTTATCGTCAAACAGCCGCAACCGCTTGATTTCGTAGACAAAATCACCGTCATCTAAGAAGAGATCCTGCTGGATTTCCTTGCTGGCGGGAACCACGTTAAAGTTTAATAGCCGAATGCCGGGGGTGTTGCCCGCCGACTTCATGCTGTCAGTAATTCCTAAATTAGAACCCTCATATTGAAAAATTGTCTGGTTTTTCATATATAATGGGTTAATGAACGTACCGGAACCGCGCTTCTTAAAAATCAATCCCTGATTGGCTAAGATGCTGAGGGCCCGTTTCACCGAGCTACGGCTAACACCGTAAGCTTCGCTGAGGCTCCGCTCGTCTGGTAGCCGCTTGTTGGGAAATTCATTTTGATGGATTCGTTTTTTTAAGTCCCGCATCACTTGTCGATAGACTAAATCTGCCATGATATCTCCTCATAACTCTGCAAATAAACTTGCGCCACGTGTTGGGTGGTATCCCTACCCAACATAACTTCTCTGTGTTAGAGTATAACAGGTTTTACCGGCGGTGTCTTCTTTTATCGAAAAACAACCGGACCAGTTGGTTTTAAAGTGCGGTCCAATTTATTAATAATTGAAAGGTGACTCTCATGTCCAAAAAGAAAAAAGGGAAACGACTCCACAAAACACTTGTGGAACAGATTTTAGATAAAAATAAGATTGCATACAAACAATTTGAATTTGCCACCCATACCAAGGGCGACGTTGCCCAATTAGAAGTCGACCACCAAAGTGTGGACGAACACCATATCTATAAGACGCTGGTCCTCAGTGGTCCGACGACCGGTCCCGTTGTGGGCGTGCTGCCCATCGACGAACACCTGGACGAAAAGAAACTAGCCAAGGCCTCTGGCAACAAGAAGGTCGACATGGTTCCGCTCAAGGACTTGGTCAAAACGACCGGCTATGAGCATGGCGCCAACACGCCCGTCGGCATTTGGGAAAAGAACCACTTCCCCATTTACTTTGACAACACTGCGCAAGAACAAGGCGACATTCTGGTTTCTTCCGGACAAATCGGCCGGTCGGTAGAAGTGAACGCTGCGGACCTGGCAACCCTAGTCCACGGCACCTTCACCGACCTGCTGGAGTAGGCGGATGAACACCGACCTGGGGATAATCTTCAAGAACTTGGGCATCGTGGGGCTGGATCTGATCGTGATCCCGTTCGTGTTCGTGGCGCTACTGACCTATTTGAACCGCGACACCAAGCGGTTTTTGGCCAACGGCTTTGGCGTGAACAGCGAGCTATACTTGGGCTTCATCGGCATCTTTTTCCACGAACTCAGTCACCTGCTGGCGGCTCTCGCGTTTGGCCACCGCATTGAACAGGTCCGACTGCTGAAACGGCCCCATCCCCACCAACGCGGCCGTGACGGTCAACCGGACCTGGCGCTGGGCTACGTCAATCACACCTGGAATCAGCACAATTGGTACCAAACGACCGGCAATTTATTCATCGGCGTGGCCCCCATCTTCGGCTGTGCCGCGGTTCTGCTGGGATTGACGGCCCTGTTGATTCCCAGTTGGTTTCAAGGCATGTTGACGCTGATTGCCAATCCTTTTGCCTTGGATTGGACCGGTTTCTTCGGTGCGCTGGGCGGTGATTCCCATCCGTGGGTCCGTTGGCCCATCATGATTTTACTGTCACTCAACCTTAGCATTGGGGGCTTCGACCTAAGCGCCGCCGACTTCGCCAATTCGCGGATCGGCCTGATTGGTTTCATCACCATCGTGGTCGTCTTAACGGTTGGCCTGACGCTGTTCAATGCGGCCAGCGGTTTTCTCCGCTTGCTCACGGCGGCCATCATTTTGCTAGCCGTAGTATTAGGGTACGCGCTGCTGATTTCCCTGCTGACGAACTTGCTGGTGCGCTTGGCCTTACAAATTAAAGAACATTAGTCTTACTCGAGGCGTTTGGATATATTTTCCAAACGCTTTTTTGCTGCCACGTCGATAATTTTTTGGCATCATCGATTACCTGTCCATCACCAGTCGTAACCGTTTGCATGATTAAATAAATATATCCTTTACAAAAATAATATCTCACTTTTGCAAGTACTTTACATGGGTTCGATAACATACTTCTCGTACCTAATCTGAGAGAAGGACGTGTTACTTTCATGTTTAACAAACGAAATTTTGCAATCGCCGCAGCGGCACTGACGCTGACTGCTACATTAGCCGGATGCTCGACCAAGAGCGCTGAGGGCACCTCTGACGACTGGAAAACGATCGAAAAACAAGCGAAGAAGGAAGGCAAGATTGCTTCCGTCGGCATGCCCGATACCTGGGCCAACTGGATCGGCACTTGGCAAGATATTAAATCCAAGTATGGTATCGCACATACCGACACGGACATGTCCAGTACGCAAGAACTTCAGAAATTCAAGCGCGCCAAGTCCAGTGACTCTCCTGACATTGGGGATATCGGTCTAAACGTTGCCCCAACGGCTGTCCAACAAAAATTAGTAACACCTTATAAGACGAAGTACTGGAAGGAGATTCCGAGCTGGGCCAAGGATAAAAAGGGCTATTACTCAGCCGGATACTCTGGATCAATGGTCTTCATCACGGATACCAAAAACGTGAAAGCCAGCGACGCACCTAAGTCCTGGGCAGATTTAGCCAGCGGTAAATACAAGGTGTCCTTAGGTGACGTGGCCACCGCAGCCCAAGCACAATATGCTGTCTTAACCGCTGCCTACGCCAATGGTGGGAGCGAAGATAACGTGGAACCTGGTCTGAAATACTTTGCAAAGATGCACGCCAAAAAGCGCCTTTCCACCGTCGATGCTACCGTGCAAAACCTACAAAAAGGCGAGATTCAGGTATCAGTCATGTGGGACTTCAACGCCCTCAACTATGCCCACCAGATCGACGCCAAACGCTTCAAGATCACGGTACCTACCGATGGGACTGTGACGAGTGGGTACACAGAAATCATTAACAAGAACGCGGCCCACCCGAACGCAGCCAAGTTAGCCCGCGACTTTATCCTCTCTGATCAGGGTCAAATCAACTTAGCAAAGGGCTATGCACGGCCAATTCGGTCTAGTGTCAAGCTCCCAGCAGATGTGAAGAAAAAGCTCCTGCCTCAAAGCGACTACAAGAAGGTCTTCCACGTGAAGAGCAACGATGTCTGGAACAAGGCGACGGTGAAATTAGGTCAGCAATGGCAAAATGAAGTTCTCGGAGCGAAATAAATGCAATGACAACTCGACTAAAAATATTTTTACCACTGAGCCTATTGGTCGTCCTGGTTCTCTTGCTGCCGATTATCGTCATGGTCATCGCTAGTTTTCAGAACCTCGACGGTGGCTTTAGCCTGGACAACTATCATCAGGTGATCAGCAACCACTACTATAGCGAAGCGATTCGCAATAGTCTGGGAATCTCACTGATTACGACGACAGTCTCCCTGGTGATGGCCATCATCGGGGCGTGGGCCCTAACCCGGCTGGCACCTAAAACGAAGAATGTGCTGTTGTCTTTGTTTAATATGTCCGCCAGCTTTGCAGGGGTCCCCCTGGCGTTTTCATTGATCATTCTCTTCGGTAACGCCGGCATCTGGCAAGCGCTCACCACAGCGCTGCACCTTCCCCGTTTCTTTGAGATCTACTCCTTGACTGGCACCACTTTGGCCTACACGTTTTTTGAAGTTCCTTTGGGCATCATGTTTTTGTTTCCAGTCTTTGAAGAGCTCAATCCAGAATGGCATGAGATTTCAGCGGTCCTCGGGGCCTCACCCTTCTTTTTCTTTAAACGGGTCATTCTACCAGTCATTTTCCCCAACATTGTCGAGGTTTTTACGCTGTTATTTGCGAATGCCATGGGGACTTACGAAACTACCTTTGCCCTAACCGGTAATAGTATCGTGACCATCCCCACTTTGATTGGGACTCTGATCGATGGTGGGCTGACCGCCAATGTTCCTTTAGCTTGTACCTTCGCCACCTTATTTGCCTTAGTCATGACGCTCATTGTCTGGCTAGGCAATCGGGTCACCCACACGAAACGGAGGGTCAAGGCTTAATGCACAGTAAAGCAAGCACCTATCTCGCTCGCGGAATCATCACCGTCTTATTTGTTTATCTAGCCACACCATTCTCGTCACGATGATTTACTCGTTCGCTACGTCATGGATCAAGACGCTCCTGCCGAGTGGTTTAACGCTAAAGTGGTACAGCCAGCTGATCACTAATGCCGATTTCACTTCCGCACTGGTTCGCTCGTTTGGTCTGGGGTTCTTAACCACCGTGATTGCGTTGATTTGCTTTTTACCCGTTGTGTTTTACGCCAACGTGTATAACCCGCAAGTCAAGTCACGACTACGTTTTATTACCGTTCTCCCCTTCACTATTCCCGGCATCATTCTGGTGACCGGACTGATTCAACTCTACGCGGACTTGCCAATTCCCAAGCTACTGATTTTGGTATTGGCGATTTCCTTGCTCAGTCTGCCGTTAACCTACCAGGCATTGGACAACGCCTTCATCGGTCGCGATTTCCGGGCCATGTTTGAACAGGCACTAGTCCTGGGTGATTCCCCCTTCAAGGCATTTCTCAAGGTCATCATGCCAAATATCCGCGCGGGGATTTTAGTAGCCATGCTATTGACCTTTACCAGTGCCTTTGGCGAATACGTCCTGACCAACATTTTGCTGGGCGGTAATTTTGAAACGCTCAAGATCTACATGTACCGGCTGATGCAGAGCAACGGCCAGGCAAGTAGCGTGTTGACCACCATCTACTTTGTTTTCTTGGCGCTGGTCTCATTAATTCTAATCGTCATCATGCAACGATACGCCGCACCACACCACTCTAAACAGGAGGATACAAAGCGCTAATGCAGTCAGACTTTCTACAGATACAAAACCTCAGCATCACCCTCTCTGGCAATCAGGTCATCAAGGACATGTCGTTCAACGTTCGCCGCAATACCCTGACCACGTTTCTGGGGCCCAGCGGGAGCGGTAAGACTACCGTCCTGCGAGCGATTGCTGGTCTCAATACGTCAGTCAGTGGCCAAATTCTGTTGGATGGGCAAGAGATTCAAAGCCAATCCGCCAACCAAAGACACATTGGCATGGTCTTTCAATCCTACGCGCTGTTTCCAAACATGACGATCTTTGACAACGTTGCTTACGGGTTACGTGTGCAAAAGAAGTCAGCGGCTGTCATTCAACAAGAAGTCACCGCGATGCTCCAAACTGTTGGGTTAACCGCCAAGCGTGATGCCTACCCCGACCAATTGTCGGGTGGCCAAAAACAACGTGTTGCCATCGCTCGAGCAATGGTTCTCCGACCTAAGCTCTTACTTTTGGATGAACCGCTCAGCGCTCTAGACGCCAAGATTCGCGTGAGTCTTCGTGAACAGATTCGGGAGTACCAACAAAAGTTGGGAATCACCATGCTATTTGTCACCCATGACCAGGGAGAAGCCATGGCGATTTCCGATGACATCGTTGTCATGAACGCGGGTTGCGTGCAACAACAAGGCTCTCCTATGACCATTTACACGCAACCGACTAATGATTTCATGGCGCAATTCATCGGCAATCATAATCTGTTAACGGGCCAACAACTACAGCAACTGGGCGTGGCCCCCACAACGCATCACGCCTTAGCATCCACTGAGCACTACGTCGTGCGTCCAGAACTACTTTCACCTGAACCGCAACCCGGCGCCGTGGCGATTCCTGGAAAAATAACTGCGGTCACTATGCTGGGGGATCGTGTCCGCTATCAGTTCTTAAGTGATGCTGATCTGCCCCTCAAAGTCGAGTTGCTGAACCATAACACGCCTCTAGCTGTCGATGCGACGATGACGCTTTACCTGGACCCCGCAATGATCCATCTGGTGGGGGCTGCTCATGTTAAGTAACTCAGCTCTCCGGACCATCGACCGCCAGACCTGGAGCGGCCACAACCACACGGAATTTTGTCCCCACGGATCCGGCGAGGACGTTGAAGCATTCATTCAAGCAGCTATTGCCCAGGGATTCAAGACCTACAGTATCACGGAACACTTTCCGTTGCCGCCAACATTTTATGCCCACCCGGTTGGTTCGCGGCATGCCGTCTACACCGCCGCTTGTGCTTTTACTGAGCTACCCGCTTATCTGGAAAAGATGACCCGTTTAAAGGAAAAATATCGCCAGCAAATGACCATTCTAGTTGGCTTTGAATTTGATTTCTTCCCGGAATTCGCAGACTGGACCACGGCCCAACTGGCCAAATTTGGCAATCAGATTGACGACGCGATTCTATCTGTCCACTTCTTACCCACAGCCCAAGGCTTTCGGGCGATCGACGATAACGCAGCTGATTTCAAATCGGGGGTCGTCGCAGCATACGGTTCCCCGCTAGCCGTGGCTAACGCCTATCTGAAGCGCCTGCAAGCAGCCGTAGACTGGTCAGTTGACAATAAGCCCACGCGATACGGTCATATCATGTTATACCGCAAGTGGCGTAACACCTTCCCGGCAACCACGGTTTGGGCTGATGCCGCGACAGATGCTTTGCTACGCCACCTGCTGGATACCATCGCCGAAAAAAACGACCTGTTGGACTGCAATATGGCGGGACTTTTCCGACCGGCCCAAACGGAGTTCACCCCGACGCTACCCTGGATTCAAGAAGCAAAGGCGCGAAGCATTCCGTTAGTCTTCGGTGCGGATGCCCATGCCGTCAGCGCTGTTGGCCAAGGGTTCAACACCTATCTTGAAAATCACTTTGCCAATTAAGAAAGGCGTGATGTGCCATGCAACTTGCCACAACTGGGCAAACGCCCTTTAGAATCTGTCAACTGACGGATATCCACTTAGGGCCAGTCCCCTTAAATACCGCTAGTCAACAAACGCTCACAGCGATTGATCAGCTACTGCAGACACATAAATTTGATTTAATCCTGCTCACAGGGGATTTGCTCTGGGGCAAAGACGTCCCCAATCCGGCCGAAACTCTGGCCGCCTTGTATATGGTCTTAAATCATGCGGAAATCCCAGTCGCCGTCACCTATGGCAATCATGACACGGAGGGGGCCGCGAATCGTGCCGCCTTACGCGAGCTGGAGAATGGGCTGACTCATCGTGCGGACAAGCACCACGCCAATGTCATTGCCAATCGGGAAAGCTACACCCTGGAGATTTCCCGCGACGGTAGGCTTGCCCACGTTCTTTACGTCTGGGACAGTGGCGCCTACTCGCAATGGCCAGAGTCCGAACAGTACGCCGCCATTGACCCCGCACAAATTGACTGGTTCTCCCGACTCCCCTACGCGCGGCAAGCCGAACGCACAGACCTGGGATTCTTGCACATCCCCTTGCCGGAGTATAACTTGGCTGCTCAGCAGATCTTGACCGGACAACAAGGTGAACCCGTCTGCTCACCCGTCACAAATTCCGGCCTGTTCTACACTTTGCGGCAAGCCCAAAATGTCAAAGCACTGTTTGCTGGTCATGATCACGACAACAATTTCACCGCCAACTACCAGGGTATCGGTCTTAATTACGGTAATGTCTCGGGCTACAACACCTATGGCTCACTGCCCCGCGGTGCGCGACGCATTACGTTGACACCAACTGGGTATGACACAGAAATCATTTTCTTCTAATTTTTACCCCCAATCCTGCTCGATTTGCTGAGAGAGATTGGGGGTATTTTTATACAAAAAGGCGAGGACCCCCCAGCCCTCGCCTCATCACTATTTATCATTTTTTTGATACCGGAACACCACAAAGTAAAAGCCAAAATTAATGATACTTAACACGAAGATCAGGCCAAACGCCAATTGGCTCCCAATCGCCGTTTCATGGGCGTAGGACATGCCACTCACCTTCACCGATGACATCAGTGCGGCCAAAATCGTCGTGCCGACCGACCCGGCAAACTGCTGACCGGTATTGTAAATGGCGTTGGCATCGGCCCGCTGGCTCATGTCGACTTCCTTGAGTCCGTTGGTCAGCGTGTTACTGAAGGCCATCGACCGCCCAATACTGAAAATAATGTACATCACTGCAATCAAGACGATACTGAGGTGTTGGCCGAACACGGTAAAAATCAGTGCGGAGAACAGAAACAGACTGCTCCCCAGTAAAATGGGCAACCGGGCACCGTGCTCATCTAACAGGTGGCCGAACCACGGCTGTAAGACCGCTGTGATCAAGCTCCCGGGCAGTAGCATCAGTCCCCCAAACAGGGACGTCGCGCCAACCACGATTTGGGCATAGTTGGGCAGGGCAAAGTTGATGCCGATATTACAGAACTGCAGGATAAAGTAGGCAAAGAAGCTGTAGGTGAATACGGGATTTTTAAAAATCTCCAGCTTCAATAATTGCTGGTCGCTGTGCTTGGCCAACCAAATGTAGCCGACCACTGCCACAACGGCCAACGCGAGGCCACCAAGGAACTGCCAACTGACAGCGCCAGCCGTGGATACACTATTGAGCCCCAGGGTAAAGCTGATGAAGGCCACCGCCAACAACAGAAATTGCCCCCAGTTGAATTTAACTTTACGGACCGGTGAGAATTGCTTGATGGCCCCGAATCCCAGCGCTAGAATCAGCGCTTCAACGGGCAACGTAGACCAGAAAATCATCCGCCAATCAGCCAGATAGACCATGATACCGCCAAATGTCGGGCCACTAGCTGGGGCAATCATCAAGATCAGCCCAGCCATCCCCATATAAAAGCCTAACCGCGACCGCGGGACACTTTCCACAACAATGTTAAACATCAACGGAATCGCCAACCCGGCACAACCAGCCTGAATCAGTCGACCAATCAATAAAATCGGAAAGTTAGTTGCGAGCGCACAGATTAAATCACCTAAAATAAAGGCCGTTGCCGCTGCGACAAACAACTGGCGGTTGGTGAAGCGCTGTTTCAAAAACGCTGACGTGATCATCAACAGCGCCACCGTCAACAGGTAGCCCGTCGTGATCCACTGCACCGTGTTCAAGGACACGTGCATTTGCGTCATCAGGGTCGGGAACGCCACGTTCATGGACGTTTCCACTAAAATTCCCAAGAAAGCCATGAGGGCAATCGCAAAAATAGCGATCAGGTTGCCGCGGGGCACCTTCTCGGGTTGGACAGTCGTTTGCATCTTATTCGCTTCTCTCTAAATTTAGCATTACTATCCATGATACGCATTTTCGCCGGGAAATGCACCAGGTAATTTAGACTAAAGCGATTCCAATTGCAGAAAAAAACGCGGTCAGCCTAAGCTTCCGCGTTCCATTCGGCCTTGTACTCGGCCAGGTAATCCAACATCACCTGTTGCCGGTGTTCTGCGATTTGTTTCGCGGCCGTGGTATTCATCAAATCCTTCAAGGTTAAGAGTTTTTCGTAAAAATGATTGATGATTGTTTCGTTATTGAGATTTCGATATTCGGCGTGGGTCATTGCCGTACGCGGCTTTACAGCTGGATCATAGATCTTTTCACCAAAATGGCCACCGAAATAAATGGCCCGGGCAATCCCAATCGCACCAATGGCATCAAGGCGGTCGGCGTCTTGGACGATTTGTCCCTCTAGCGGCAAGGGCCTCGCAGTCCCATCGAGTGTCTTATGATAAGACATGTTGTCCATAATCAAGAATACCGTGTCGATCTGCGCCGTCGTCAATCCTTGCGTCACCAAAAATTGACGAACCTCCGCACTGGCTGCGGCGGTATCTGTCACCAATTTTTCATCAATGACGTCGTGTAAATACGCCGCCGTGAGCGTCTCTAAGTGGTCGACTTCTGGGTATGATCGACTGATGCGATCAGCCAGGCCGACGACGCGCTGAATGTGATCGAAGCCGTGGCCCGTCTCATCATCCCCCATTTTATCTTGGGAAAATTGGCGCACTGCTGCTAAAACTGTGGTCTCTGTCAAGATTTCTCCTCCTTGGTCGGTTGCGGATGGTCCACCGTCGCGGGAACGCCCGCAAACCCGTAGAAAAATAAATGCATTAGTTGGTCAACGAGTCGCTGGTACTTTTCCGGCGCAATATTAGCCGTGGTAAAGTACGACACGTACATTTCCAAGTATAACAGTAATGCCTCATCCGAAACATTGGGATTGATCATCCCCGCTGCTCGTCCGCGCGCGACCACGGCGTCCCAGAACTTTTTTTCACCAGCAACGTAGGCTTCCTTCACCACATTACTGCCGTTCTTACCACTCATCTCATCAATGACAAACTGGTAGAAATCCGGGTGAATCTTGTCGCTGAGCTTGACCTTGTTGGCCATCATGGCCTTGACGATATCGGGAAACGGGACCTGATCATCGTCGATCAGCTTTTGAAAACTGGCATAGCCCTGATTGATCATCTCAATGACAACCTGGTGCCCCAATTCCAGCTTACTATCAAAATATTTGTATAGCGTCACCTGCGACACGCCCGCTGCCTGGGCCACGGTCTTAACGTGCGTGGGCTTAAACCCCTGTGTGTTAAACAGCTCGATTGCTGCCGCCAAAATTCCCTGCCGCTGCTGGGCCTTGCGTTCTTGATTGGTTGCCATTTACCGTCACCTTCCTCACAGATTCCTTACTGGTCTATAGTCTATCATACCGCAAGTTCCTCTTCACCGACATTTTAGTGAACTATTTTATAAAAATAGTTCACTTTTTCGTTGACTTTCGGTGACCAGGGGCTTACGATGTAATCGATTTTAAAACTGTGAGGAGGGGATTCTCTATGACAAATCCTGTACTGCAAATTAATCATCTACAAAAGAAATTTGGGCATTTCCAAGCACTCAAAGACATCACGTTTGACGTACGACCAGGCGAGGTCTTTGGTTTCATCGGCCCCAACGGCGCGGGTAAATCCACAACGATTCGGGTGTTACTGGGACTCATCCGTGCGACCGGCGGGACAGCCAGCATCTTCGGTCAAAACGTCTGGACCGACAGCGTCGCCATTCATCAACGTCTAGCTTACGTTCCCGGCGACGTTTATCTCTGGCCAAATCTGACAGGTGGCGAAATCATTGACCTCCTCCTCAAGATGAACGGCACGGCCCACTCCGCTAAGACCGATGAGCTGATCAAGCAATTTGGGCTGGACCCAACCAAGAAGGCCCGGACCTATTCGAAGGGGAACCGGCAAAAGGTCGCGTTGATTGCGGCATTTTCCCAGAACGCCGATTTCTACATTTTTGACGAACCCACCTCTGGCCTGGACCCGTTAAACGAACGTATTTTCCAAGATGCCGTCATGGCACTAAAACAACAGGGCAAGGCCGTCTTGCTCTCTAGCCACATCCTATCTGAAGTTGAGCGCATGTGTGACCGAATCGGTATCATTCGCGAAGGCCAACTCATCGAGACCGGGAGCCTAGCCGACATGCGCCACCTGACACGAACGATGGTGACCGTGACCTTAGGCGATGATTTTGATGTCACCACTCTCCCCGGTGTTCACGGGGTCGAAGCTGGCCACGCCCCACATGAATGGCAATTCTCCGTTGAGGCCGAACACCTCAGCACCGTGATGGCCACGTTGGCCCAACACCAAATCGCAGCGCTACAAAGCACGCCACCCACACTGGAAGACCTCTTCATGCACTACTACACGGGGAAGGAGTGAGCATCATGACACGTTATGGACGTACAGGACAGTTGGTGCGTTTGGCTCTCCGCCGCGACCGCTTCCGTATTCTCATGTGGATCCTGATTCTGGCAGCCCTCATGGCCAGTGTGGCCTGGAAGTTTGAGGGGATTTACGGCACACCTAGTGAAATCAATGCCATCAAGGGTACCCTCGCGAGTCCGGGCATCGTGGCTATGTTTGGCACCTTTTCCTTTAAGGGACAGGTGACCACGGCTGAAATCTTCGCCAACGAAATGTTGCTCTTCATGGCCCTGATTCAAGTTGTCATGAACTTGGCGTTAAGCGTTCACGCGACCCGGGCCGAGGAGGATCTCGGCATCACCGAACTGGTCCGCGCACACGCTGTGGGGACCACCGCACCACTGCTGGCCGCCACCATTGAGTTGATTCTGGTCAACGGTCTACTGGGTATCCTCTACAGCGTCGGACTAAGCGCCGCCAACATGCCAGGAGCCACCACCGAGGGCAATTGGCTCATCGGCCTGGGGTTAGCCGCGACCGGTCTTTTATTCGGGATGCTGGGGCTACTCACCGCTCAGGTCGCTGACCACGCTTCGAGCGCGACCGGTCTGGCCTATGCCGTCTTTGGCATTAGCTACCTGGGTCGGATGATCACGGACGTCCAGCATCCCCGCTTAACCTGGTGGTCGCCGTTGGGCTGGGTCGAAAAGCTCGCGCCCTACAACGATCCCCGCTGGCTCCCCGTGGGGTTAAGTCTCTTATCGGCTTTCGTCTTCCTGCAACTGGCCTTGCTGGCCAACGACCACCGAGACATCGGCGCGGGTGCTATCACGACGCGACCTGGCCGTGCCCAAGCCTCTAGCTTCTTGCGTGGACCCGCCACGCTGGTTTGGCGGCGGCAACGCAACGTGATCATCGCTTGGATCATCGCGGTCATTATCTTCGGCGTCGCTTATGGCACGGTCTTTAACACGATTGGCGACATTCTCAAAACGAATCCCACGATGCAACAGGTCTTCGGGGCTGCCATGGTTCACGAAGCCAATCATAAGATCTTATTGAGTTTCACGTCACTATTAGCCATCGTCATGGCCGCGGTGGCTATCATCCCGGGCATGCAGTTGATTTTGAAACTCCATACCGATGAGACGCGTGGCTGGCTGGAAGCCCTCTATGCGCGACCAGTCAGTCGGACCCACGTGCTCTTCAGTTACGTGGGAACCGCCTTTGTGACCAGCACACTGGCCTTCATTGGGGGGCTGGCCGGTATCGTCGTTATGGGTGACGCCAGCCTGACCCACGTCAAGGATGGCATCAGCGCAACCGAGTTTTGGCACGGGGTTGCTGCCCAGCTGCCTGAAATCTGGGTATTTCTGGCATTGAGCGTCTTACTGGTTGGCTGCTGGCCACGACTAAAAGCCATCAGCTGGTTATACCTGGCCCTGGGTTTCATCAGCGTTTACATGGGGAGCCTCCTGAAGTTGCCCGATTGGGTTAAAAATGTCACCCCTACCGGCTGGATGCCGCGCGTTCCCCTCCACGCCATGGACTGGACGACTTTCAGTTGGATGGTTGGTCTTGCCGTTGTGCTCGTGCTCATTGGCTGGATTGGGTATCGTCGGCGTGATTTACAGATGAGCTGAACCTGACAAATTTGACTATCCTGACGAGACTAGACGATTGCGCTAGTCTCGTTTTTTGCGCTGAATTGGTCCGTGTAGCGCGAACGGGCGTGACGGCCAAGACAGCATCCCCAGTCAAACTTAACGCCAGCATCATTTGTCCTCCCCTAGCTAGAGAACCGCAACACGCGTAAGTCGCTACTGTTTCTAAAGCTTACCTGATTTTTCGCCAAGTATCAAGTGTTAATTATCCACAATATTATCTATATTTTATTAACGATTTATTTATAAAACAACTGTCTGAGCACCACCTTTTTTAGTTCAATTGGTTAACCCCTAAGTAACCAACTAAATTAGTTAGATATCACTCGCAATTCGGCTAAACATCAGGTATGCTATAGATACGTTGGCTCCCCCAGCCATTTAGACGTAAACAAAACCGCACCCCCTCGGCTCAACCGATGAGGTGCGGTTACGTTTACCCACTAGTTTACTGCAACACCACGTCATAGTGATTGCCCGTGATGGCGGTTCCGCGGTCATGCACGACGCCCATGCCCAGTGGTGTCATGATCTTAGTGCCAAATGGCACGCTGGCTGGGGCCGCGACGACCCGATAGCCATTAGGGTCCAGGCCGTTGGCGCTGATTTGCGTGCCGTCAGCGGTCAGGCTACCAGAATAATACGTCCATTTATTGCCATTGAGGTAGACGACCCCCTGCTGCTCAAACTGTGCAGCGGTAATCGTTGCCCCGGTGGCGTTGTTGCTGGTACTCGTGGTACTGGTTTGACTAGCCGCTTGCCCGCGGAGGCTCACGGCTGAAGCGGTGTAAGTGCTAGCTTGCGATTGTTGGTATTGGGTGTTCGCCGCTCCCTGTAAGGCGTGGGCACTGGCAGTGACGCCGGAAAAACCGATGCCGGCGGCGAAAACCGCAACGGCGCTAAAGGTGGTAAGTAGAACTTTTCTAATCATCAAGTGGTTCCTCCCTTTTGATTGACCCTAGCTTACCGCCAGGATATCTCAACGCCGTTAGGAACAAGTTACTACTCAATTAAAGAATGCCGGTCTTCATGACAATTTGTCACGGTCTTTACCTAACTGACATAGTGGTCAAGAAAGGGTTAAGCCCCTACTTAAGGCCCCGTTAACATGGTGATGCTAGGGTATAATGAAGGTATGTTATCGGTATTTTTAGGAGGGACCAACGATGCACTTACATTATGATTTACGCGGCCACGGCAGCCCCATCGTGTTTATTCACGGCGCTGCTATCGACCATGATGCAATGGAACAATGGTTTGAGCCGCTCATGGCCGACCAGCCCCACACGCGACTTTACCTCGACCTACCCGGCATGGGCGCCACGCCGGCCTTACCACCTGACCAAACAGACAGTAACCACGTCTTAGCAGCCATTCAAGAAACCATTCACGCGGTCTTGGGCAATCAACCCTACACCGTGGTTGGTTACTCCTACGGCGGCTACCTGGCGTTAGGCTTGGCCTTTCAGCAACCCGAACGTGTACAACGCCTCTTTTTGGTCTGCCCGACACTCACTGGCATCAAAGGCGAGCGCCACGTTGCCGACCGCCAAGTCCTCACGACCACGCCAATTCAGGTCACGGAAAATGCGGATTATTTTGCCAACTACCAAAAGGTCACGGTCGTGCAGACCCCCGAGACCTGGCAAGCCTTTCAAACGCAGGTCATCCCCGGCATCCGCCGAACCGACCTCGACGCCTTACATCAGCTACATCGCGACCACGGCCAGCACTACCGCTTGACCTTCGAAACGGATCTCAAGGCTACTCGTTTCACGCAACCCATCACCCTGCTGTCCGGCCGACATGATGTGACCATCGGCTATACCGACCACTTGGCCTTCATGGCTCGCCAACCCAACGGCTCCCTGGGACTCTTCGCAGATGCCGGCCACAACCTGCCCATCGACCAATACCAAATGATGGCCACCTACTTCCAGCATTTTCTCGCGTCGTTTGACTAAAAAACGCCGCCCCATACCGGAGCGACGCTTT
Source organism: Levilactobacillus brevis (assembly GCA_003666485.1). Taxonomy (GTDB): domain Bacteria; phylum Bacillota; class Bacilli; order Lactobacillales; family Lactobacillaceae; genus Levilactobacillus; species Levilactobacillus yiduensis. Next base: position 701,175 of record CP032931.1, on the reverse strand, counting down.
CATTGACTATTCAGTTAACCGCGCCACATCGCGCACAATCATCAATTCTTCATTCGTTGGCACAACCAGTACCTGCACCTTGCTGCCGTCAGGGCTAACGATGTGTTCCTCACCACGGAAATCATTCTTAGCGGGGTCGATCGCAATGCCAAAGTAATTCAGCTTGTCCGCAACGGCTTGGCGCATGTCCACGCCGTTCTCACCGGAACCGGCCGTGAAGACAATGGCATCAACGCCACCCAGTTCAGCGATGTAACTGCCGACGTAGCTGACGACCCGGTCGACAAACATTTGCAGCGCCAATTTTGACTTTGGCCGTTCGTCTTGGGTCTTTTCCAAGTCCCGTTGATCAGGCGATAGCTCGGAGATTCCCAGCAGACCGGACTTATGGTTCAAAATATCGATCATTTCCGGCATGGTCTTGTGGAGCTTCTCGGCCAAAAAAGCAACCAGTGACACGTCAATGTCCCCAGAACGCGTCCCCATCATGACCCCGGCCAGCGGCGTGAAGCCCATGGACGTGTCTAGGGCATGGCCGTGGTCAAACGCTGTGATGGATGAGCCAGAACCCAGATGCAACGTGATCAGCTTCAAATCGGACAACGGTTTGCCCAAGATTTCTGCCGTCCGGTGGGCCACGTAACGGTGACTCGTACCGTGGGCGCCGTACTTCCGGGCACCAAATTTATCATAATATTCATAGGGAATGCTGTACATATAATTGACGGCGGGCATTTCCGTGTATAGCGACGTGTCAAAGACCGCGACCTGCTTGGCTTCTGGCAATAATTGCTGGAAGACCTCGATGTAGTAGGCCTGCACCGGGTTATGCAACGGCGCGTAATCCTTGAGTTCCTTGATCTGCTTCAACACGATGGGCGTGATGACCGCGGAGTCCTTGAAGACTTCCCCGCCAGCCACGACCCGGTGGCCGACACCCGTAATCTCGCTCAGATGCTTAACGATCCCGTAGGATTTCAGCCGCGTCAGTACCATGGCCGCCGCCAGCTTATTGGTGATATTGTCCTGCGTATCCGTAATCTTCTTGCCATCGGGTAACTTGACCTTGAAAATGGACCCCGGTAGATTCAACCGGTCGACCATCCCTGAGGCAATCACCGTCTCCTCTGGCATGGAAAACAACTTCCACTTCAATGTCGAGCTACCTGCGTTAATTGCTAATGTCTTTGCCATAGTACTGCTTCCTCCCAATCATTTTCTCGGTTACTTCCCAGTTTAAATGATTTTGTAACCGCTTTCAAGAAAAGATTGGCTTTCTGTGAGAATTTTTAGGGTCGGCTTCCAGTTAGTGACAGCAAAAAAGCCACGACCGCAGCCGTGACCCTATCATTTACGTTAATTTGTTAGAACCAGCCGTAGCCCAACCAATGACGCTTGGCCTTGGTCCAGGAACCGTACCGGTTGTGTGCGTAACGATCCGCGGTCTTTTCTTGGTTGGCTTTACTGTAGTCACCTTTCAACATGGAAATGGTGAGTTGGTACTTGCCGTAGTACCGGCCGTTTCGGGCGCGGTAATTGCCACCAGATTCCTTAACGGCGATCCAGGCTTTAGCCCGTTGTTCCTTCTTGGACAGCTTGCAAGTGTAAGTCACACTGGCTTCGGCCGTCGTAGCAGGCTTGACCACTGACGAGACACTAGGAAGGGCCAATGACACGACCATGACGATTAACATGAAAACGGTTTTTAATTTCAACTGTGGGCCCCTCCTAATGAATTAATTAAGAATATCATAACGTTCTTAAGTTACAGCCAGGTTTTCCGTATGTTACAAACTTGTAACGGGATTCACCATTTCGGGTAACTTGGTGTAACAATATGTCGTTAAACGCCGGTCTAGACACGAAAAAGAACGGCCAGTATTCTTTCACTGGACCGTCCTTTTTTCAGGGATTTATTTGCTTAATCTGGTTTAGTACCAGCCGTTTGCTTGCCAGAATGACTTGGCAGCGGCCCATGACCCGTAACGGGACGTCACGTATGCGTTCGCAACCTTTTCTTGGTTAGCGGCAGAGTAGTCCCCATTCAGGTAAGACTTGCTCAATTGGTACTTACCGTAGTAGTTACCATTGGTAGCGGTGTAAGAGCCACCAGATTCCTTGTTAGCGATCCAAGCCTTGGCTGAAGAGTCAGAGCCCGTCGTGGACGTAGACGCCGTAGAAGCGCTGCTAGTCGTCCCCGTTGAGGCGCTCGTGCTGGCTTGGTTGCTGTAAGTGTGGCTGTAGTTTGTTTTAGCGTTATTTGTTGTGTTGGTCGTCGTTGTGGATTGGCTAGGCGTGGTTGCCGCACTAGTCGTAGTGGTCGTTGAAGCGCTCGTGGCGTTAGGAATCTCCAAGGATTCGCCCACATAAATCAAGTTAACATTTTTTAAGCTGTTGGCTTTTTCGATAGCAGAAACGCTGGAGTTGTATTGGTTAGCGATTTTAGCAACCGTGTCTCCCGACTTCACCGTTACCCGGACGTCGGCGTTAGCGGAAGTAGTTCCGGCGAAGATACCGGCACCTAAGATGGCTGCAGTTCCTAAAGTAGTGATAAAAGCTTTTTTGATATTCATATAAATGAATGTCCTCCTTTTGATTAGTGACTCTGTCTATCAATTACTTAACGAGACCTATCATAACCCGCGGAGGTTACACCGTGATTGTTCCTGAGTTACGCCCACGTTAAGAAATACCGGCTTAAATGACAAAGCGTAATGTGGTTAATCCGGTTGCAACATTAACCGGGTTTTCGGTTCTTACGTTGCGTGGGTGTGACGGGAAAGTCAGTGTCTCTGGGTGGCAGTCGCCAAAGATCTGGCTGTCAATCAGGTCTTTTAGAGTAAATTTCACCGAAAACTACAAAAATAATTGTGCTACCGACCGCTGGCTAGGCGCATGCCACGGAAAGTTGCTGGGACTTTTCCCCAAGATATACTACTTTCGGCAGCTTCTACAACCGGTTCTGCTGGGCAGCCTGTTTCGCTTAACACGCCTAAGGTAATTTCCACGGATTGGGAAGCGCACTAGCTAATCATCCTAACCCACATGACAGTAGCCAGATTCATGGTGACATCTGAGTTTATGGCAGCAAAACTAGTCTTTGAACATAAGGTAGTCCGTGCTGACCGCCTTACCGTTCGCCAAATTCGGACCGTGACGCTGCGGGAAGGACCGGTCGAAGCCAAAGGGCGGTCTTCAACCTCGCTTCGAGCCGAAAAACACGTCTCGAAGACGCCAGTTTCCAAGCAAATCACTTGAAAACTCCCACGGCTGAGTCCAAATTTAGCTCACTCACGGCTACGTAGTAGATTACCCATTAATGTAGATGTATATCGCTTTTTCAGCGATGTTCCTGCCAACTTTATGGTTGCCACTGACGTAACCGGAGGCAGTCAGAGATGTAGGTTGCTGTGGCAACGGTGTTAGCTGAGCGCTTTTCCTCAGCTTACAGCGTGGGACGTGTTTGGAGATTGACGGGGTTCGTCAAGCTTCAAGCCGAGTCGGTGGACCGCTCCTTAGGCCACCGGCGTTCCCCATAGCTACCGGAATCTCTGACGGCCGCAGGTGATGGTGTGGACTAATTTAATGTTCATAATCCTTGTCAGCTGGGCATTATCAGGTGTGTTGTACTTGCAACCTTCAGACACTTAACCGACAAAAAACGCCCGCGGACCTGCATCCGGGGGCGTTACTTGATTTTAAACGTAAATTAGTTAGCTTTTCTAAGCGCTGGTCAGTTTAGTACCAGCCGTTTGCTTGCCAGAAAGCTTGGGCCGCAGACCATGAGCCGTAACGGGAAGCGACGTATGAGTTCGCAACCTTTTCTTGGTTGGCAGCTGAGTAGTCACCGTTCAGGTAAGAAGAACTCAGTTGGTATTTCCCAATGTATTGGCCGTTAGTGGCTGAGTATGAACCGCCAGATTCCTTGTTAGCGATCCAAGCTTTGGCGCTGGCTTCGGAACCAGACACACCAGTTGAAGCAGTCGTGCTGCTTGCTTGAGTGTTGTTGGTCGTCGTTGCTTGGTTAGTCGTTGTTTGACTAGTCGTGGATTGGCTAGCTTGGTTGTTCGTAGACGTGTAGTTTTGGCTAGCAACGCTAGAACTGTTAGTGGTAGCCGTCTTCGTGCTGCTTGGCACGTTCAACGTTTGGCCCACGTAGATCAAGTTGCTGTTGCTCAAACTGTTGGCACTTTCGATGGCACTAACGGATGAACCGTATTGGTTAGCTAATGACCAAACAGAATCCCCCTGCTTGACCGTAACATTAGTGTCGGCGTTGGCCGTGACGTTGGTGGCGAACAGGCCGGCACCGACAACGGCAACCGTACCCAAAGTATTAACTAAAGCTTTTTTGATATTCATGATAAATGAATGTCCTCCTTTGTTTGCTTAACGGGTATTAGAATAACCGATGGTTGTGTCAGTTAGATTGGGGTTACGTTACGCCCGCGTTAAGAAAAATATTACAGTATGACAATCTGTAATATTTGTAACACTGCTGTTATATAAAACGCTTTTTTGGGCCCATTTTTACCCATTTTAGTGAAAACGGGCCGTGTTTTTCCGTGCCTTTTGCACCAAAAAACGCAAAAAAAATGGCCGATTTCATGAAAATTTGATGAAAACTGGCCAATTTTACTCGGATTTTTATGATTGCAGTCGTTAATAATTAAGCGAAATCGACCAACTTTTCCATCAATTTTGCCTAAGGGCCCTAATGACCACCCACTACTAATGTTCATCACCCACCACCATTTACGCTTAACTCCCAGTATAATATAGTAGAAACACGCACTTTTTATCTACCCGATAACCGTCAATCCGTCGTCAGTAGCGGGATCACGCGTCACGCCAACCCTAAAAAAACTAGGCCAGCCTCCCCGGGTAAAGGGAAACTGACCTAGCTTTAACGAGAGTTGTGCCTTGAATACTGGTGAAAACCGTTATTTCTCAACGTTTTTCCCGTCGTATTCGTCAATCATAATTTGTTTCAGTTCAGAAACCAGTGGTTCGCGTGGGTTAGCGGTCGTGCATTGGTCTTCGAAGGCCAGTTCGGCTAATTTGTCGACGGCCTTGTCGAAGTGGGCCTTGTCGACACCGTTGGCCTTCAAGCTCAGTGTTACGCCAACTGAGTGGGCCAGGTCGATGATTTTGTGGACCAAAGCTTCCTTCAATTCTTCCTTCGTCGTGCCTGGCAAGCCCAGGTACCGCGCAATTTGGGCGTAGTCTTCGTCGGCCCGGAAGTATTCGTACTTCGGCCACATGGTCAACTTGGAAGGTTCCTTGAAGTTGTACCGGATCACGTGTGGCAAGGTGATGGCGATGGCCAACCCATGCGGTAAGCCGAATTCCCCACCCAGTTTGTGGGCGATGGAGTGGTCAACCCCGAGGAAGGCGTTGGCAAAGGCCATCCCGGCTAAGGTCGAGGCGTTATGCATTTCTTCACGCGCCGTGATATCGCCGTTGTAGGAGTTAGTCAGGTTGTCCATGACCAGCTTGATGGCCTGCAGTGACCATGGCCGAGTGTAATCGGAAGCCATGTTGGACACGTAGGATTCGATAGCGTGGGTCAAGACGTCCAGTCCAGAGTATGCGACCGTCTTCTTTGGCACCGTTTCGATGAATTGGGAATCCACGATGGCAACGTCTGGCGTCAAGGCGTAATCGGCCAGTGGGTACTTCACGTGGGTCTTGGAATCCGTGATGACGGAGAATGGAGTTACTTCAGAACCAGTCCCTGAGGTCGTTGGAATGGCCACGAATTGGGCCTTGTGTGGCTTGTTAAACTTGTAAGCCCGCTTCCGAATGTCCAGGAATTTTTGCTTAGCCCCAAAGAAGCTGGCTTCTGGGTCTTCATAGAACAACCACATGTTCTTGGCAGCGTCCATCGCAGAACCCCCACCTAAGGCCACGATCGTATCTGGCTTGAACATCCGCATTTGCGTGACCCCACGGTTGACCGTGTCAGTCGTTGGGTCCGGTTCAACGTCGGAGAACAGGGAGTATTCGATGCCGTTTGGTTGGCGTTTCAATTCGTTCAAGACCGTGTCCACGTAGCCCAACTCAACCATTGCTGGGTCGGTGACCAAGAAGACGCGCTTAATGCCCGGCATATCGTCGAGGTAACGAACAGAAGTCTTTTCAAAGTAAACTCGAGGTAATTTAATCCATTGCATATTATTTCGCCGCTTTGCAATCGTTTTGATGTTCAACAGGTCAAATGAGGAAACGTTGTGGGACACGGAGTTCTTGCCCCATGAACCAGTCCCCAAGGTCAGTGATGGCACCATTTCGTTGTAGAGGTTCCCGATTCCACCAATGGCGGATGGCGTGTTGACCAAGACCCGGCTGGCCTTCATCTTGATACCAAATTCAGTGGCCAAATCATCGTCCATGGTGTGGATGGCTGCCGTGTGACCCAGCCCACCGAAGTGTAGCAGTTGGTCACAGAGGTCAAACGCATTGTCCTTACTGGTAGCCTTGTAAACGGAAATCATTGGGCACAGTTTTTCTTGAGACAGTGGGAACTTTGGCCCAACACCGGTAATTTCGGCAGCTAAGACCTTGGTGCCGGCAGGAATCTTGATACCCGCAATGTCAGCGATCTTTTGGGCAGACATCCCAGGAACGGGGCCCTTCACGCCACCTTCAGGCTTAAACATGGCTTCGGCCAAGGCCTTTTCGTCGCTCTTCTTAATGAAGAAGACGCCGCGGTCTTGCATTTCCTTCTTAACTTCTGCGTAGATTTCTTGGTCGATGATGGCACTGTTTTCAGACGCGCAGACCATCCCGTTATCAAACGTCTTGGACAACACAATGTCGTACACGGCCCGCTTGATGTTAGCCGTCTTTTCAATGTAGGCTGGGCCATTACCAGGACCGACCCCTAAGGCTGGTTTCCCAGTGGAGTAAGCGGCCTTGACCATGCCAGGACCACCGGTAGCCAAGACACTGGCAACCATCGGGTGGTTCATTAAAGCAGTAGTGGCTTCAATGCTTGGCGTTTCAATCCAAGAGATCACGCCCTCTGGTGCCCCGGCTGCGATGGCAGCGTCGCGAACGACTTTAGCAGCCATCACGGAAGACTTCTGTGCTTGTGGGTGGAAGGCGAAGATGATCGGGTTCCGCGTCTTCACCGCAATCAGGGACTTGAACAGCGTCGTGGACGTTGGGTTCGTCACGGGGGTGACCCCGGCCAAGATACCCAGTGGTTCAGCCACGGTAATCAGTTGCCGTTCGTGGTCGTCTTTAATGATACCAACCGTTTTGTCCTTCTTGATTGAGTGCCAGATTTCTTCAGTGGCGTACATGTTCTTGATGGCTTTGTCTTCCATCACACCCCGACCCGTTTCGTCAAAGGCTGCCTTGGCCAGTTCCATATGGTGGTCCAACCCGGCGATGGCCATTTGATGAACGATGTGGTCGACCTTAGCTTGGTCGAAATTATCCATAGCGCACAGGGCGTCGTGGGCCTTGGCGGTTAAGCGGTCGATCATTTGATCAACAGTTTCATTGTTTTCTTGTTTTTTAGTAGTCGTTTTCTCTTTCACGTCTTTTAACATGGTTATGCCTCCATCTTTGAAAACATCTTTGTTAATTTCTTCACGAGATATATCATATCATGATTTCAAAATTACGCAAGCCTTTTTTGTTAAAATAATCACAATTAATTCGCTTGGCTTACTATGCCTTGTTTGCCGGTGTTTACAGCTGCTTTGAATGTAAGCGCATACACGATAGCTAAAATAATTTCGTCGTTTTTCTTTCTGTGAATAATATCACTACCTAACCATTTCGTTTTCATAACTATCGATCAACTTTTTCATAAACCTGGCCATTCTTCGTGATGGCGACCGCTATTCCTGGCCCGCTTATTTTCTCAGGTAGCCACCGACCCATTGTGCTAAAGTAGTAGGTAAACACATACCCTAAAGTTCCGGCATCCACTGGGACTTTTCGTGAATCGAGAGGAGTTGAGAACTGTGCAAGCTTGGCGGTTCTGGCGGGAAGCAACCCACCACTTTTTCCAACACTGGGGGAGCTACGTCACGCTGGTCTTCGTGACCAACCTGGCGATCAGTTATTTGGCGGTGCCGGCCTTGACCTGGCTGACGTCCGCACTGATGGACTGGCAACACGTTCCCTACGTGTCTTATACCAATATTGGCGCCATTGCGCTGAACCATCCCCTGGCCATCATTGGCCTACTTTTAATCCTATTAGTGGTTGTTACCCTAATTTACTGGCAATTCGCTTATCTGTTACTGGGAATCATCAATATCCGTAACGGCCGCCCGGAAACGACCCGCGCCCTGCTGGGTGACACGGTCCGCAGCATTGCCGGGGCCTCACCCAGCACCTTTTTCTTCTTTATTGGCTACTTTATCGTCATCATTCCGTTCGGTAGCGAGCTGTTCACCACGCCTTTGCTCAACAAGGCAAAGATTCCCGCCTTCATTATGAGTTATCTCTTGGACAATCCGCTGTGGGCCGCGTTGCTAGCCATCCTCTACGTGGTGGCGGCCTACATTGGCATTCGCCTGATTGCCGTCCTACCGCTGATGATGCTCGACCACTACCACAGCCGCGAGGCCATCCGGTTGAGTTGGCAACGCACCCGCTATAATTTCTGGAACTACTTTAGCAAAATTATTTTGACGTTGGTCTTGATCAGCGTGGTCGTCTTCGTCATTTACGCCGTCCTGTACGTTGGTCAGGTGCTCTTCGACAAGACCGGCGTGGCGCTGGTGGCGGCGACCGCCAATCTCTTCTTGATGGAAGTACTCACGGAATTTTTGGTGTGCTACGCCACGATCATCTTCATGATGATTATCTTGAGCAGCCACGACACCCATCGGCAAACACCACTGTCGCTCTTCAGCTTCCGTGAACCTGCCAAGACCAAACTGCGGACCCGACTCCTGATCATCAGCAGTCTGACCGTCATCAGTGCGGCGCTAGTTGGTTTCAACCTGATTTATCTCAACGGTCTGGCCATGACTAAGCCCCTGACGATTGCCCACCGAGGCGTCGACAACGGCAATGGCGTGCAAAATACCATTCCCGCCATGGTCAAGACTAGCCGGGAAAAGCCCGACTTCGTGGAAATGGACATCCGCATGACCAAGGACCACCAGTTTGTCGTGATGCACGATGGCAACCTCAAGGCGCTGGCTGGATTGAAGCGGTCCGTGTCCAAGATGACACTTAAGCAACTGACTAAAGTGACCGTCACGGAAAACGGCTATCAAGCCAAGATTCCTAGCTTCAATCACTATTTGAACACGGCCATTGCTCACCACCAAAAGCTCCTGATTGAGATCAAGACGGGTAGCGCCGATACGCCCGATCTCGCCGAACGTTTCTACCGGCAATTTGGCAAACGCATCCTCGCCAATCACGAACAGGTTCACACGCTCAGTTATAAGATTATGAATCAATTGAAGACGGCACACCCCGACCTATTTGTCAGCTACATCATGCCGTATAACCTGACGTTCCCTCACACTAAGGCCAATGCCTACACCATGGAATCTACAACGCTCAATGACACCTTCATCGACCAGGCCAATCGCCAGCATAAAAAAGTTTATGCCTGGGACATCGACACCATCACCAACCTGGACCAGATGATGTTCATGGGCGCCAATGGGGTCATCACCAACAACTTGTCGGTGATCCAACAGGAAATCAAGGACAACACGGATCACCCTAGCTACGCCAACCTGTTGTTGACACTTATGAATGACTTATCCTTGGAGACCCAAACGCAATAATTTTACACGCAAAAACGACTGCTGACACAGGTCCTGAACCTGGTTGGCAGTCGTTTTTTGTGGGAAACATTAGCTCCAAGCAATTCCTTTGACAAATCGTCAAAATCTTCGTATCCTCATAATGTAATACGGACGTAAACGAGCAAAGAGAGGAAGCGACTTTTTTATGACCACGCTGATTCGTGATAAAACAGTTTCTGCACGTGTCACAGCTGACATTAGTGACCGTGCTAAAAAGAACTTAGAAAAACAAGGTTTGACACTTTCGGAATATATTCGTTTATCATTAGTTAAAGCCGCCAACAATGAAGTTCAATTAATCAGTTTTCTAGATTCACCTGAAGCATTAGCCGCTAAAAAAGAGGCTGAATCGGGACGCACCGAAGATATTGGTACAATTCACGACCTGGAAAATTGGTTAAATAACATTGACGAAAATAAAGATTAGACAAACGCGGACGTTTAAGCGTGAATTAAAAACACTTGGCAAACAACATTATCCGGTAAGTCTAATTGCAGACTGCATTCAAGCAATTGTCACCAAAGACAATGCTAAAAAAGCCCGAATACACGACCACGCATTGCAAGGGCAATGGCAGGGATTTAGAGAATTTCACCCCGCCCGTTTGCAAAAACATCACGGCCATTACGATGGCTGGATTGTCATTTACCAAATCGACCAAAGTATATTAACGTTGACGCTTGTCACCACAGGGTCACATGACGTGTTGCGAATCAAAAAGAAATCTTCGTTCTAGTCTAAAGACGCTTTCACTGACCTCATACTAAAACGACTGCTGACACTAGTTTGCATCTAGTCAGCAGTCGTTTTGATTTTTTATTTTCTAAATAAAACATGGTAACGATCATTAAACCTTCCAAACATTCTCTTTCCCCACGGCACGGCCGTTGTCACCAAGGTTCATCGCCGCAATATCCGCTCGTAAATCATCATCCGGATGCTGTGCAAAAATATTCTGTTGAACTGGTACGAAGGAAATAATGCCATTCGTTTCCTGAATCACGTCAAATTCTGCGTTCGCTTCAACCTGCAAGCTAGCTGGGAGTGCCACTATCAACGTCTCACCTTGCTTTTGAACTTTTACAGTCATCTTCACCTCCACTATGATTATGCCTGCTACCTCGAATTCTGACAAGCCATTAAAAAATGCCATCCCCAACGAACTCGAAGATGGCATTTCACGTTATTTCTTTTCAATCTTACGCAACGGCCGTTTGATCAAGTGCAACAGCTTTTCTGACTGTAAACGCGCCACCACAGCATCGACAGCGACTTGCATGAGCTTTTCGTTCAAGTCCTTTGCTGCCGGTTGAACCTGGTCCTCGCCTAAATGGTGGAGCCGGTCTTCCAAGCGGTCAATGAAGTTGTCATAGGCCTGCTTGGGGTAATCGCCCGCAGTGATCTGGTCAATTCCTGAGCGCACCGTATCCGTTTGGAACATGGGCTTGAGGAGGCTGATCATTAAAATATCGGTCAGCTGCATGGTCTGATATTTCTTCTTCACCGGCGCCAAGATCACGTTATGCTTCACGTAATTGTTGATCATAGCGGGCGTGATCATATCAACACCCAGCGGTCCCAGCACGTCATTGATCAGTGCGGTCACCTGGTCCATGTACAGGTCAAACTTCGGTAAATCATCCCAGCGCGGTAATTTCACGCCGTGCATCTGGTGTTCCCAACGGGTGTATTGATTAAAATCAGCCATGTCTTTTCCCTACCCTTCCGTTTCTAGTTCCAATTATAACATATAATCTAGTCCCAATGACTAGCTAAAACTCGAATTCGGCAATTCATCTAGCGCCAACGAATCTTACTTAAGATCCGGCGACCCAAGACGTCTTGGACCAGGATAAAGACTGGCACCACGCTGGCCATCAGCGGCAAGTAGAGCAGTGCTAATTTCCAGTTCAATAGGCTCACCAGCGAAAAAATGGGGCCAAAGAAGATGAAGATGATGGCAAACAGCCCCGCCATCAGCGCTACCAGGCCGACCTTGAAACGGTTCAACGGCCGGGCGACCATGACCAGCGCGTTAAGGCTGATCAGGCCGGTCATTAGCACGCTCAGCGTCGAGGTCGTCGCAAAACTCAGATTGAATTGGGTGCCGATGGCCATGATGACCAGGATATAGCCGACCACGCAAACGGCGGCCGGTGCAGCAATCTCCATGACTTGCTTCATGAAGCGTCCCGTGATTCGGGCATAGTTGGGCTGCAGCGCCAGGAAGAACGTGGGGATTCCCACCATCAATGACGAAATCGGCGTCAGCTGTATCGGTTCAAACGGATAGCTCCGGCTCATGAAAATGAAAATCAGCGTCAACGCCACGGAATACATAGTCTTGATCAAGAAGAGCGAGGCCACCCGTTCGATGTTGTTAATGACCCGGCGGCCTTCGTTTAAGACATTGATCATCGCGTCAAAGTTGGAATTGACCAGCACGAAATCGGCCAGACTCTTGGTGGCTTCGCTTCCCGAGGCCATGGCAATACTACAGTCGGCCTGGCGCAAGGCCAACAGGTCGTTGACCCCATCACCGGTCATGGCCACCGTGTGCCCGGCTTCTTGATACGCCTTGATCAGCGACTCCTTTTGTTGCGGGGTCACCCGGCCAAATACGTTGTAGTCCGCGACCAACTGGGCGTAATCGGGGCTGGGTCCCACCTGGCTCATGTCGATCAACTGTTGGGCCCCGGCGATACCAGCCCGCTCGGCAATGCTAGCGACCGTGACCGGATTATCGCCAGAAATGACCTTCAGGGCCACGTCTTGATTCGCAAAGAAGCCAAAGGTATCCTTGGCCCGCGGCCGGAGTTCATCAGTGATCAGGATCAAGCCAATGACCTGCGGGGTGGTCGGCCGCGGCGTCGCCAGATCAGCGGCCGTCGCTAAAACCAGCACCCGGTAGCCCGCAGCCGCCAGCGTTTGAATCCGTTGTTGGACCGCAGTTGGGACCGTTTCGAAGATAAACTCGGGGGCACCCATGATGGTGGCTTGCCCATCTAAAACGGCCCCACTCCATTTGCGGCCGGAGGAAAACGGGAGGACCTGGCCAGACGTCACTGACGGCGTACCCAAGGCCGCCTGAATGGCCTGGGCCGTTTCGTTATCGTCACCGGTTGCCGCGACCAGTTGCGCCAGCCGGTTTTGGGCCGTCTGCTGGCTCATAGTCCCCAGAGGTTCCACCCGGTCCAATTGGAGCTGACCGTTGGTAATGGTCCCGGTCTTATCCAAACACAGCACGTCAACGCGGGCCAACGCCTCAATGGCAGGTAATTCTCGCACCAGCACGTGATGGCGCCCCAGGGTAAACGCCCCCGCGGCCAAGGCCACCGATGTCAGTAACACCAAGCCCTCGGGAATCATCCCGACCATGGAGGCCACCGTGCCTAAGATGGCGCGGTTTTGGCTCTGTCCCCGTAGCACGGCGGCAATGAACAGCGCGGCACCTAACGGGATAATGGCAAACGTGAGCACTTTAATAATCCGATTAATAATCGTGAGTAATTGGCTAGCACTGCGGCGGTTTTGCTTGGCCGAGTGTGCCAGCTGTTTGACGAAGCTCCCGTGACCGACCGTGGTCGCTTGCACTACCGCCCGGCCGCCGAGAATGACGCTACCGGAGACCAAATCATCGCCCGTTTGCTTACTGATGGGCGTCGCCTCCCCGGTGATCTGGGATTCGTCGACTTCTAGGCCCGCAGTCTCGCGGATGACGCCATCGACGGGTAATTGATCTCCCCGTCCCAGCGCCAGAATATCGTCGGCCACGATGGCGTCTTGGTGGTACGCCGCCACCTGTCCGTCGCGGACCACCTTGATCTTGCCTTCCGACAATAGGGCCAGCTTATCGACCTGCCGTTTTGAACGAATTTCCTGGAAGATACCGATCCCCGTGTTGACCACGACGACGCCCAGGAAGAGTAAATTTTTATAGCTGCCGGTGAACAGGACTAGTCCCCCCAGCAGCACATTGATTAAGTTAAAGAGGGTTAATAAATTATCCCGAAAGATTTGTTGCACGCTTCGGGTCAGCGGGGGTAAGGGATCGTTCTGTTGACCCGCCGCCACCCGCTGGGCAACTTCAGCGGCCGTTAAGCCCAAATCAATTGGTGTCTCGTGACGTTTCGTTGTGGTCATTTCCCCGCAGCCTCCTTCATTCATGTTTACCCCTTCATTGTACTAGAAAACCCCACCGACTCGCCCCTATTTCGTTCAGATTCGGGTAATCTTTTAAGGAATCGCAACCAAATTTGCCACGCGTCTAGTACCAGAAGACTATACTGGAATTGGTAGCAAACTAGTCAAAGGGAGGGTTTATTTTGAACCATAAATCTACAGCGGTTATTTTATTTATTCTCTACGTTATTTTGCTAGGGTGTATGTTGGCCCACCAAGATATGTTGGCGATGTGGCTGATGACCTTTGGGATGCTGATTGAAGCCAGTGTTAACCTCTACGACCAATTCAAACGCCGGTAAGCGTTGTCATTTCTGCGGTTTTAGCTTAAGATTAGAAGTATTATGTGTGGCGCGCCACACACGAAATGACTGACGGTATCTGCCGTCAAGGAGGATTTTTAATGGCACCTACCAAAATTACCAATACGATCAAGCTCGCTGACGGCAATCGCATGCCAGTAATGGGCTTTGGGACTTACAAAATCGGCGACCAGGAAACCATGAACACCGCTATCGACGCGGCCTGGAACGCGGGTTACCGGATGTTTGACACCGCTATGTTGTACCGTAACGAAGATATCTTGGGACCAACACTACAACAACTGGGCTTGCCCCGTGAAGGCCTGTTTTTGACCAGCAAGGTCGCCGAAGTTGTTCAGGGTTATGACCGGACCATGAAGGCCGTGGAAGGCTCTTTGAAACGTCTCCAGACCGATTACCTGGACTTACTGCTGGTCCACTGGCCCGTGCGCGAATACTTCTTTGACACCTGGAAGGCCATGGAACAGCTCAAGGCTGACGGCAAGGTTCGCTCGATTGGTGTATCCAACTACACCATTTCTCACCTGGAATTACTGGCCACGCAGGCCAAGGAAATGCCAGTCGTCAACCAGGTCGAATATCACCCCTACCTGAACCAACAAGCCCTGTTCGACTATGATAAGGAAAAAGATATCGTGACGGAAGCTTGGAGTCCATTGGGCCGCCGCGCCGTGCTGGACAACCCCATGCTGATGAAGATGGCCAAGCACCACCACAAATCAGTCGCGCAAATCGTCTTGCGCTGGGAGCTGCAACACGAGCTGGTCACAATTCCCAAGTCCACGCATCCCGACCGCATCAAGGAAAATGCCGAGATCTTTGACTTCGACTTGGACGTTGATGAAATGACCATGATCGATATTCTCAACCGCAACGAGCGGACGGGTAACGAGCCAGAAATCGTTTACGAAACCGGTAAGCAGTACTAGTTCTGCTGAACTAGGCAAGATTGTGGAAAATGGCCGCCTCCCGTCCGCCAAATATGGGTCGGAACGCGGTGGGCGGACGGGTCGAGCCAAAAGTCGGTCTCGACACCTCGCCTTCGAGCCGAAGGTCGCGTCTCAAAGACGCCAGTTACCTAACCGGCATAACCCGTGCCGCTAAGGTAACTCCCACGGCTGAACCCATATTTGGCGAACTCCGGCTACGGTTGTGATTGTCAGCAGCGATTCGTTCTGCTACGACTGGTCACCATCGCTAATATCATCAACACTCAAAAATGCAACTGACTTGCCATCTCAATAGGTCGGTTGCATTTTTTTAGTCATTGGCAAGTTGAAAATCACTTATCATCTGACACTATCGCCTCAGTTTTCCGCGCTAATTGGCTTTATCGGTCACGTTACTGATCAGTCCTCACCCGCCGGAGCCAGCTAGGGATGGCGCTAGCTGTGTCGACCCAGTTAGCTGGCGTCTTATGCCAGGTTACTGGGTGGGACGACTTGAGAGACTGGCGAATTTTGCCAGGCTTTCAAGCGAACCGGAAGACCGCTTCTCAGTCTGGAGGTGTTCCCCAGAGCAGGCGGAATCCCTAGCTGGCGTAGGCTGCCAGTTCTGCCAAGCGTAATCAAAAATGCAACCAGCTTGCCATCTCAGCAGGTCGGTTGCATTTTTTACGAATCATTTTTAATCATTCACATGCTTGCGTTGGCGAATGTCGTACCAGATGATGCCCATGACGCCGAACAGGATTGGCCCGACCAGCATCCAAATGGTACTTTGCACGTCGCCGTTTTCCAAGATGGGTTGGATCAGCGTGAAGGTGTTGGCCCCCAGGACCACGATGAACACGACCCAGCTGATGATGGTCGTCCAAGTTGGGGACTTGTAGACCTCAAACGGCTTCATGATATCGCGGTTGTGCTTGAATTTTGGAAAGGCGTAGACCAAGAACAGGTACGGCAACGTCATGGAAACGTTAGCCATCAAGGTCAGGATGTTGTAGAACGCCGAGGCATCGGTTGAGGCAAATGACGCCAGCAGGATGATCACGATGACCACCGCACACTGCAGCATCATGGCGTAGCTTGGCATGTCATTGGCGTTGAGCTTGGTGAACTTCTTTGGCCACATGGATTTGGGCGTCCCCATAATCAGCGTCTTCAGTGGCGAATACGTCAGCGTGAAGAAGGCCCCAGAGTAAGCCAGGAACATCCCCAGCCCCGTATAACGAGCGAACCACAACCCAATCGTGGTACTCGTCGCGGCGCTCAGACCTAACGATTCACCCAAGACGTCCCCGAGATTACGCATCATGACGTAACTGATATTCCCCATGTTGGTCGTCGGGTCAGACAAGACCTTTTGCCAGTTCGTGCTGATCCCCCAGCACAGAATCCCAATGGCATAGCCCAACGTGATGACGATGGCCGAGATGACAATGGCCTTGGGGAACGTTTTTTCCGGATTCTTAGTCTTATCAACCATTCCTCCAAGAACTTCCAGGCCCCCGTAAGCGAAGATGGCAAACACGGCAAAGCTCATGATTCCCATTGGTTGCTGATAGTTCGGATGTGGTGAATGCAAGAAGGTACTCAGGGGTTGGGAAAATTCGCCGTGACGTAAGGCCAAGACGATGCCGGAAATGACCAACAGGATGGCGTTTAAGCTCATAACGGCTAAGCCACCCAGACTGGTGATACGCACGATGCCCTTGACCCCCTTGATGGAAACCCAGGTCACCAAGATCATCCACAAACATGACAGAATCCCAATGACCTGCGTGGCGTTCATCCCAGCAAAGGCGAAGTTTTGCGTTTGGTCGCGGCCAAAGAAGGTCGTGGTAAACGGAATCCAAACCTTGGCGGAAGTGGAAACCAGCCAGATGATGTAGGAGGCAAACCACATGAAGGTCCCGATAAACGCAAACCGGGGGCCCACACTGCGGTCCAGCCATTGATACATCCCACTCCCCTCGTCGGATTTAATGGCGGCCCCGTATTCCGCCATCATTAACGCAAACGGAATAAAGAACAGGACTGCGGCGGCTAAGTAAAATAGAATCGACGAGTACCCCATTAAGAAATAGGCCACCGTACTGTTGGCAAAGCCAAAGACGGTCGTAAAGATCATCATGACCAAGGCCATTAAGGTGATTTTATTGTTATTGTTATCAGCCATTATTTTCTCTCCAATATTTTCAAACTGCCCGATTGTAGGCGCTTTTATCAGTTTACATGAGCGACAATACAATCCGCTGGCATTTCAATAATAGCTGGGTAAATTTTTCGTGTGATAACTGGGCGTTTTCTAATGCGGTGTGGGGTGAGTACGACTGGCGGCTTGGTTATCGGGCAACTGACTTTACGATAGGCTTAACTTCTAACGTAGAAATGAAACGACCCCTTCAGCAGAGCTTTTCACTTCTATTTGTCTTCACTTTAGTGTACAGTTCAATCCAGAGGTGAGTGCAGTGAGCAATATTAAAAAAAGTGATGACGCCCCAATTTTCGCGCGTAACAATACCGATCTCATAGCTTCTTTACAGGAGGTAGCCGACGACCTCTCTGGTAAACGTCCACTTCCCAGCGCCTCTACTCTCGAGGAGCTGGAGAAACTACTAAATAAATAAACTCACGGTCTCAAAAAAGCGTCCCCGCCAATTTCAGCGAGGACGCTTCATTCATTTACGAATCGATTAGTCGATACTAATGTGATGGTTATCTTCAACTTCAGTTTGCTTTGGCAACGTCAAGGTCAAGACGCCATCATCGTACTTGGCTTCAACCTTCTTCAAGTCAATGCTTGGCAGGTAGAAGGAACGCGCAACGTTTTGACTGCTACGTTCTTGACGGAGAACCCGGCCATCGTCATCCTTCGTGGCTTGCTTAACTTCGGACTTCCCAGAAATCCGCAGCGTGTCGTCACGATAATCAACGTGGATGTCTTCCTTCTTGAAGCCCGGCATATCAGCCGTAACCACGTAATCCTTATCGTGTTCAACCACATCAGTCTTCATGGAGCCATCGCCGCTAAACATGTCGCGCCCCAGGTTGCCCACTTCATTAAAGAAATTCATTGGATCAAAGAAATCAAAGTTCCGGTTCATAACATCGTTAGTCATAATCAATAACCCCTTTCTGTCTTCCTTGTTTACATTTTCTATAATAGTCAGTATTGGTCAGAAATGCAAGTAATTAGCACTCGACTATCTAGAGTGCTAATTTTCGGAGATAAACACTGATATTTCGGTGTTTATGTAAATGCATTGTAAATCTCGCCAACGGTAAGGTCAATTATTTTGTCTAAAGGTCAAAGAAAAACTAGTCGATAATTGTGCTAAATGATTTAAGCGCCCGATACCTTTACCAACGAAATGAAACGGCATTTTGTAACCCCCTACTGGCAAACTGTCATCAAGCTGAGATATATTGCCACCAATTGTTCCGACATCTGACCATTTCCAGCGCAAACTAAAAGAGCTTGCCTGGGGCAAACCCTTTCGCTATAATTTCTTTAATTTAGAGAGCCGCTGTTCCGCGGTATGATACACGCGCTTGTCTGCACGCTGACCAATCGCCACGATTTGGATCACCTGAATCTGTTGATCCACTTGACGAAAGACAATCCGCAAGCCTAGCCGCTTATTTTTCAACTTATGGCAATGACTGAGCTCGCCGGCTAATGGTTGTCCAGCGCGCATCCCTAAAATACGAATACGAGCCAGTCCCTTATCGACAAAGACCTTTTGCGACCCATCAAGATGTTGATAATCTTGCCAAGCCGCAGGGAGATACGTGAGTTGGTAGGGCTTATCCTGAGTAGCCATTACGCCCACCCATCATTTTCGTCAAGATGCGGGGCCTCATCAGCCGCTGACCCGCGCACTGTTCGGTCATCTACCAACGATGCCTGTTCACGCTCCTGGTGCTGCAAGCGTTGTGCTACCAGATAATCCTGTTCTAACTCGAACACGCGATCTTGAAGCGCCTCATTTTGATTGACTAACGCCTCATAATCCGCCACGTCCAGAACCACGCCAGCTGGCTGGTCCCGATTGAAAATGTAAACGCCGGTCTGCTTTGCTGCCGCCCGCGCAAATAGCTTAGCTGGCGATTTTTTCAAATCGGTAATATTACTGAATGGTACGTTCATCGTTCGCATGTCTGTGACCTCCTTTTGGCTTTGATTATACCGGATGTCACGATGTTAAGATAGCCAAACAACTTATAAAAAACCTTATACAGTCTTTTAAAAAACTACACCGTCTAAAAAGAGCAACCAGGTCATCCCCAGCTGCTCTCATATTAAAATTAGTAGGTTTCTTGCTTCACAACATTATTAATAATCTTTTCGCCCAAGGCTTCTGACAACTTGTGTAAGCCGGCTTCACGCGTCTTCACGATATCCATATTGAAGATGATGGAATCAATGTCACCACCGTCAAAGTCGAACTGTTCGAAGTAGACGTAAGGATCGTGGTCATCGTCGTCGTTTAAGAAATGCTTCATAACTGCATCAGATAAAGCGGTTGCCCATTCTAAATCTGCCATCTTTGGTAAATCTTTCTTCGTCACATACCCCGGATCAAGAACCAACTTCGCCGCTTTTTCCACGTCTTCCTTAGGAATTTGTACGGTCGTTTCTGCTTTTTCCTTATCTTTAGGTGTATCTGCCATAATCAAAATCTCCTTTGATGTTACTGACTTCAGTCTAGTCCTTTTTGGTCGAAACGTTAAGTATTCCTTCGTAGTTTGAATCAGTTGGTGAATCATAAGTCCAACCAAGCCAGTTGATTGCATTTAAAATACCTTTCTGATTGACTAGATGCGCCTCACAATTGTTGCCCCCTATCCGGCATCAAAAGGCCGTTGGACCGGCGTTTAGCGGTCATCATTTTACCACCGCGGCTGGCAAACGCCAGTGACGTGGTCAAATTTCAACGAATTCGCGAAAACTTTGCGATGTTCGGTTGCTATACGGCCCCAGAAAGGGTAAAATTTGCTTCAATTCACCCCCTGTGAAAAGGGGGTGAGACGCGCTATAATGAAGAGATAGAACGATATGAAATGAGGAATGATGTGTGGATAGCGGTCAGATAGTTGTGAATCTAATTATTATTTTAATTACCTTCTTTTTTGCAGCTTTCTTTGTTGCCTGCGAGTTTGCTTTGGTTCAGACTCGGCCCAGTGCTCTGGAGGAAAAAATTGCCGAAAGAGACAAGCCGTCGACCAAGCTCAATCGGGCCATGAAAATGGTCACCAATTTAAATGAATATTTATCAACGACTCAAGTGGGGGTTTCCCTCGCTGGGATCATCTTAGGGTGGATTGGGGAGACGTTCTTCGTTGACCTCTTGTTAGGCGGTATCGCCCCAGCTCACCTGAACGGCGCTACGGCCCACACTATCGCGGTTATCGTCGGGGTATTATTGCTGACGTACCTCGAAGTGGTCTTCACGGAAATTGTCCCGAAGAACATTTCCATTGATATGCCCATGAAGGTCTTAATGTTAGTGGTTACACCACTGCATTACTGCCACGTCCTCTTTTACCCGTTCGTTTGGTTACTCAACAGCAGCGCGTCTGGTGTGGTCAAACTGATGGGCCTGAAAGTGGCCAACGAAAGTGACGAAGTCTTCTCCCAAGCTGAAATTTTAAACCTCTCACGGAGTGCCGTTGAGGGTGGCGAACTGGAAAAAAACGACCTGGTTTACATGCAGCGGGCGTTCGAGTTAAATGACAAGGTGGCCAAGGATATCATGATCGACCGAACCCAATTGGTGGTCATCGACATCACGGCTAACGTCAAGGAAGCCTTGAACGTTTACCTGCAAGAGCGCTTCAGTCGCCTGCCGGTCGTCGCTGATGGTGACAAGGATAAGATTCTGGGATACGTCTACAATTACGATTTGATTCGTCAACAACAAGTGGATTCTCACATTCGCATTGATAAATTAATTCGTGATATCTCGACGACGCCCGAGACGACGCCAATCACCCAGGTGCTGCAACAAATGATCAAGAAACGGACCCCAATCGTCGTCGTTGTTGACGAATACGGGGGAACGTCTGGGATCATTACTGATAAGGATATTTATGAAGAGTTGTTCGGGACCGTCCGTGATGAAATCGACGATGCCAATGACCAGTACATTTTCAAGCAACCCAATGGCACTTATCAGGTCAACGGGAAGATGACGACGTATGACTTTGAACGCTACTTCAACACCGATATCAAGGGCTTTGAGGCCTCCGATACGGTCACGATGGCCGGGTTCATCATTGATAATTACCCGGACGTGAAGGTCAACGACGTCATCCAACTGAAGAACTTCGACTTGAAGGTCTTGGATTACGAGAACTCCTTCATCAATTGGTTAGAGGTCACGGTCAACCCACCGCAGAAGCAAATCACCACGGTGGATGACGAAGATCACGACAGCAAAGATAAGTAATGAGAACCCCGCTGCTTGGCTTGAGTAGCGGGGTTTTCGTTACAACAAATTCGCATAGGCCAAAAATGCCCCCACCACCGGGTCCAATGGATGGCGACGGTAACACCAACCCACCGCCATCGTGTTGGGTTGCGATGTTTTAAGCGGCCGGGTAGTCAACCCAGTTAGAGACGGTGGCACCTGAGATTCCGGCAACAACGCAAAGCTGGCTGTCATTTGCAGGCGGGTGAATAGGACGTCAAGCGTCGGTAATTTCTCGACCCGAAACGCATGTCCCGCTAGCAAATTTCTCGTCAGCTGTTCAAATTGCGTCGCCGGTACTTGTGCCAACGTCACGTAGGTCAATGCCGCCAGGTCATCTAGGGTCACTGCGCGTGGTACTGTTGCCATGGTCGGCGGCGAGGCCACCACGACCAACCGATCCGCCAGCTCCTGCTTCCAGGTCAGACGGCGTTCAGAATGATCGACAATGCCAAAGCCCAGATCGGCCTGGTCCGTCAAAATGTCCTGAACGGCCTGTTCTGAATCGCGTTCGACCAGATCCACCGAGATATTGGGGAAGTCCGTTCGGAAACGCACCAGCTGGTCAATGTACGGCTGAAATTGCTGGGCAATGTAAAAGGACACCCGCAACTTGGCTGGCGACTGACTCTGCTCATGCCAAATGTCCCGCATCGCACCGTGGTAGGTCGCTAACATCTGCTGGGCAGCCCGGTAAAAGCGCTGACCAGCTGGTGTCACCGTGACGTGATGGTGGTCACGCACCAATAGTGGCTTGCCCACCGTTTCCTCCAGCTGCTTGATTTGTGCGCTCATCGCTGGTTGTGAGATAAAGTTGCGTTCCGCTGCTTTGGTAAAATTAGCCAAATCAACGACATCGACAAAATACTGACATGTCGTTAAGTCCATTCCGGTTCACCTACCTTGTTATAAGCTTCACTTATTACCAATGACAATTATCCGCTATTTCCGTTTTGATGTAAACGCTTTTAAAATAGACCTGTAAACAACTAAAGGGAGGCAACTTTCATGTTACGGAAATCAGTTTATTGGCCTAGTGCTGGTGTGGCAGAGTATCACGAAGAAGAAGCCAGTGCCCCAACTGGCAAGTTTTTGCTCATCGCTACACAATATTCTTTGATCAGTCAAAGCAGTGAACACAGTTGGTTCGTCAACGACAAAGCCCACGTGGTGTTGGGAACCACTTTCCCTTTCATCCCTGGCTACAGTTCCGCCGGCGTGGTGGAAGCCGTTGGACCAGATGTCACCCGCTTCAAGCCCGGCGACCGTGTCATTGGCGCGCCGGTCTACGGTGCTCATTCCAATTACACCTATGTCACTGAAGACGCGGTCTACGCGGTACCTGACAACGTTAAGCTCGACGATGCCGTTTTCTACAATTTAGGAATGACCGCCCTCTTTACCCTGGATAAAGCAGATTTGCATCTCGGTCAATCTGTGGCCGTTATCGGTGCTGGTGTCGTCGGTCAGATTGCCATTCAAGCAGCCAAGGCAAATGGCCTGCATCCCATCATTGCCTTTGATATTCAAACCCAACGCCGGCAAGCGGCCCAACAAGCTGGCGCCGACATTGTCTTAGACCCCAACGACACGGCCGCCATTGAAAAGGTGATTGGTGAACTTGACGGCGGTGTCAATGCTGCCCTCGACGTTTCCGGGAGCAATGCCGGAATGAACTTGGCCATCCATTTGACGCGGCCGCTGGGCAAGGTCGTCTTCTGCACGGCTAACAATGATCAGCAGACCTTGAACTACGGCGAGTTCTTTATCAAAAATCTGACCATCTTGGGCGACTTCGTCAACACGGAAATGGACCGACAACGGCGCGCCATCAAGAACTTCCTGTGGTTACTATCAACACAAAAGATCACGGCGCCAGACCATCACGACACCATCTATGCCCCAACTGACGAAAACATTAAGATGCTCTATGACAAGGTACTTAAACACGACAACACGATCAACAACCCGATCTTCAAATGGCGCTAAGGAGGACTCTTTCATGAAAGTACTAGTTACAGCTTCATACGGTCATATCGGTCAACAGGTGATTCCCCTACTGGCTCAGCAACACGTCGAAGTCGTCGCGGTCGATCCTGACCCAGCCAACCAAGCCCCACTGAAAGCCTTAGGCGCCAGTCAAGTCATCGTCGGTGATATTCGCCGCGACGAAATCATTGACCAAGCCGTGGCCGACGTTGATAAAATTCTGCTGATTCTACCAGACGCCCTCGATGGCATGGTCCCGATGGCTGAACGTCTCATCACCGCTGCCGAGAAGGCCCACGTCACACACTTTGTCTTCTCTTCTTGCCTGAACACCGTCATGGAATTGGCGCAACATTGGGAAAAATATGAGATTGAAGACCGTTTGATGGGTTCGACTTTAAACTACACGATTACCAAGCCCAGCGGCTACATGGAAGGTCATTTTCCCACTGGCCCTGACAGTCTATTTGAAACCGGCGTCTTGACGACCTTTATCAAGGTTGACCAGCCATCTAACCTGATCAGTCTTAACGATATCGCGGCCGCCAATGTCAAAGTCCTCTTGAGCGATGACGACTACTACGCCTGCTCACTGGACCTCTGCTCAGCTGGCAATCGGACTACCCGCGAATACGCGCAGGAAGTTTGCGACAAGACCGGGAAGACACTTAAAATCAATTTGATTCCCGTACCCGACTTCCCGTCCGTTCACGCCAACGACCAATTTGGTCGCATCGCCACCTATCACGGCAATCACCCGTACAAGGGGAACCCATTAGATTTCAATGCGCTCATGGGACGCCCCGCTAAGACCTTTAGTCAGTACGTTGACGAAGTCTTGGCTGTTAAAGCCTAACCTCAAAAGGACCAGCCACAACAAATCTTGGCCGGTCCTTTTCATATGTAGAGCCAACTACCGCAAGCGCACGAGCCCCTTAACCAGGTAGAAGACGCCGCCGATAAACAACAGGAAGCACACCCACCAGAACACACTGGTTACCCGAAATGGCAGGATATTCCAAATCATTAAAAACATAATGAAGAGTCCACTCCAGAAATCCAGTGAATGGACGAAGCGCTGATTGAATTGCATGGCTACCTCCTATTTTCTACGCTGTCCGGTCGGTCGAAAAATGCCGCGATACAGTTCGTAGATCCCGATGATGACCAGAATTGCGGATACGACCCACTCGAAGACGCTGTTGCCCGTCAGTGGCGAGAAACCCCAGCCACTCAACACCAGTGCCACCAGGCCACCCCAAAAGTTAGACGAACGATAAAAATCCTTGTTTACCCTCAATGCTCTGCCGCCTTTCTGCTTACCTTCCATTCTAGCACGAATGATTAGGGGATTGACTAACCAATCGTTGACACACCTAGAAATTAGTCTCAAGATGAACGTAGGAAAGAGAAAGGCAGGCTACCCGCTTGGATATCACGCAATTATCAAATCAAATTATTCTCATGTTTATTTTAATGGCGGTCGGCCTCCTGACTAATAAGCTGGGCTTCATGCACGGCCAAACGGCTACGGACCTGACCAACATCCTGCTGTACATCGTGTCGCCTTGTCTAATTGTCAATGCCTTCGAGCAACACTTTTCAGCCAGCCGCTTGCAGGCCTTGGCCTGGGTCATGTTGGGCATTCTGCTGACCTATGGCGTGATGGTCCTGGTCACCCAGCTGGTGTTTAAACGCGTGACCGACCCTAACCTGCAACGCATCATGCGATTTGGCGCGGTCTACTCCAACGCTGGCTTCATGGGCGTGCCGCTGGCCAGCGCGCTATTTGGCAGCACCGGTGTCTTCTTTGCCGTCGCCTCACTGGCGGGATTCAACATCTTTTGCTGGACCCACGGCATTGCGCTGTTCACGCCCCACCAATCAGCCGATCATCACATCAACTGGCGGCAGATTCTGCTAAACCCTAACATTGTCGCAATTGCGGTTGGTCTGCTCATCTTCGTTAGCGGCGTCCATCTCCCCAGCCTGCTCAACCAGACCATCACCTACGTCAGCTCCATCAACACGCCGCTGTCCATGATCGTCATCGGTAACAGCTTGGCTGCGGTCAAATTAAACCGCCACACACTGGACCGCCGACTGTGGTGGCCTTTGGCGCTCCGCAACGTTGCGTTCCCATTGGTCTGTCTACTGATTCTACAAGCCTTTGGTGTTCGCGGGATTCCGCTGTACACGACCGTCTTGATGGCGGCGTGCCCGGTCGCGGGTAACGTGGTGCTGTTTACTCTAAAGGCACACGGCGACACCAGCCCCGCCGTCACGCTGATGAGCGTGTCCACCATTCTATGCATGGCCACGATTCCACTGGTCTTTGCCCTGAGCAATTTGATCTAACTGGATACACTGGCCGCCTTGCCATTCGCTAAATATGGTCTGAAACGCGGTGGACGGACCGGACTAATCCTGAGGTCATATTTAGCAAACTATCTCCAATTAATGGCTAGCCACAACAATACATGGTTTAACACAACACCTCTGATAAAATCCCATATCGCCGGAGGCAGCCAGGGTGAAGCCAGCTGTGTCGGCAGTGTTTACTGGCGTTTTGTACCGAGTTACTGGGGACAAGCCATTATTGGCAACAACTTCGTAGCCGAGAGTGAAGTGAAATCTGGGCTCAGCCGGGGAATTTAGCAGCGCTCTTTGCTGATCAATTGGTGTCTTTGAGACGCGCTTTTCGGCTCAAAGCAAGGTCCGAGACCGGGCTTTGGCTCGGGCCGTCCTCCCCCAGCGTTCCAGCCCAGAGTTTCACGCAACGGCAGGCGACCACGTTTAATCCAAAGAAAAATGGTGTCCAGCCGCAGTGGTTGGACACCATTTTTTAACAGTTAAATTAACGATCCGCCTTAGGCAAGCGCAAAGCCAGCAGGAAGCCGACTAAGGCCAGGACAAAGGTGAAGTAGAAGCCGTAGTGCGCCCCATTGACGAATGCACCGGCGGCGTTGGTCGTGCCATTGGCCATGTAGGCTGCTTGGCCGATTCCCAACAGGCTGGTCGCAATCGCCGTCGCAATCGCCCCGACAATTTGTTGCAGGGTGTTCATGATGGCACTCCCATCGGCGGCGATTGGGCCGGTCAGGGCGTTTAACCCGTGCGTCTGGGATGGTGACATCGCTAACGGTGCCCCGATCATCAAGATGACGTGTGCCACGATAACGTACCAAACGGCGGAATGCGTGGACGTGAACGCCAGCATCAAGGCCCCGACCATCGAGATGATGAAGCCTAACCGGGCTGGCATTTGTGCGCCGACATGGTCGTACAACCGACCAGAAACGGCGGAGACAATCGCGTTCATGACCCCACCTGGGAACATGATGATCCCCGTTAAGGCAACGGGAACCAAGAGACCCTTTTGGATGTACATTGGTAACAGGTACATCGCGGACAAGATAATCCCGAAGTTGATCATGACCAGAACGGCCCCGATTCGGAAGCCAGGGATGGCAAAGGCCCGCAGGTTCAAGATGGGCTTTGCCACCGTTAATTGCCGGTGCGTGTACCAAGCCAGGATCAAGATGCCGACGATCAATGACCCAATCACTGCGGCAGAGCCCCAGCCTTGGTCACTGGCCAAGCTGACCCCGAGCACTAAGCTCCCGAAGCCTAACGTGGACAAGACGATGGACAAGAAATCCACCTTGGGACGGGAAACTTCGGCAATGTTCTTCAACGAAGTGACCGCGAAGATAAAGGCAATCACTAAGAATGGAACGAACAGCCAGAAGATCCACCGCCACGAAGCGATACCCAAGACGATACCGGCTAAGGTTGGCCCCACAGCTGGAGCGAACATGATGACCAAGCCGACCATACCCATGGCAGCCCCGAGTTTATAGGGTGGGAAGATCTGCATTGCCACGGTAAACATCAGTGGCAAGATCAACCCGGTGGCGATTCCTTGAATCATCCGCCCGAACAGCAGAACGCCGAAGCCTGGTGCTGAAGCGGAAATGACGGCCCCGACCGCAAAGTCGATCAAGGCAAACAGAATCACCTGCCGCGTCGTGAACCATTTCGTGATAATACTGGACAGAGGTAAAACGACCCCGACCATTAACATATACCCCGTCACAAGCCACTGAACGGTGGCCGTTGAGACGTTTAATTGCGCCATTAATTGTGGTAAAGCAATATTTAAGGACGTTTCGGAAAACATCCCGACAAAGCCCCCAATTAGCATGCCCATCATGGCAAGCATTGGGTGCGCGACTTGAACACGCGCTTTCTTTGCCATTTCTGGTTGGCTACTTTGTGCTGAATCCATTTGTTTTCACACTCACTTTCATTTAAACACAATGGATTACTTTAGCAGAAAAAAGCCGGCTTCGTAATAGCAAATTTAGAAAAATTTAAATTAAAACGGTTTCAGAGCGACATTTTGGGCAAATTGACCTACTTTTCTGCTTTGGCGGCCGCGATTTTCTGACGCAGGCGCTGTAACAGGGCCGTATCCAATTCCGGCGCCATCATCGCCTGGTCATACGCAAATTGCAGGCGGGGCAGATCGGTGGGCGGCGTGCCCTTAGCCGTTTTCGCTGGGTCTTCGAGCTGGTGATTCGTAAAAACCAGCGTTCGGGTGGCCACGTGTTGGCGAAATTCTTGGTCATGGGCGACGAACAACACCGTACCCGGATACCCGATCAGGTAGTCTTCCAGCGCTTGTAACGCCGGGAGGTCCAGGTAGTTGGTCGGTTCGTCCAAGATGAGGAGGTTGCTGGCACTCACTAAAATCGCCAACAGTTGCAGCTTGACCTGCTCGCCCCCACTGAGGTCGCCTACCAGGCGGTCATAGAAGCGTGCCGTTAAGCCAAATGCGCCCATGACCTGGCGGGTCCGGTCGGCATCTAGCGCGGTGGCCGCGGCCATGACTTGCCACACGGTCTTTTCAGCTGGCAGTTCGGTCATGTCTTGATGGAAATAACCAACCCGCGCGCTCGGTGCCAAGTGGGTGTGCGGCGCGTGATTGAGAATCGCCGTGATCAGTGTCGACTTGCCGCAGCCATTGGGTCCGGCCAACGCCACCCGTTCGCCGGGGGTAATGCTGAAGCTGGCGTGGTGCAACAGGTCATGCTGGCCGCGTTGCAAATGCAGGTCTTCGGCGGCCACTAAGCGCTTGCCCGTGACCGGTGGTAAATCGGTCGCCACCAACTTCAATGCGGATGCTTCGTGTGGCTTAACCGCCGTCGTTTGCCGTTCCGCCCGGTCGCGTAGGGCTCGGGCGCCGCGTTCCATCTTGCCGGCGTTTTGTTCACGGATTGACCGCGAATTGGCGCGTTCACCTTGACTCATGTTACGCCCGCCCTTGCGAATACGGTTGGCCTTTTCGTGGCGAGCCTGCACGGCTTGTTTTAATTTCCGCCGTTCGGCCTGCTCGTGTTGATACTGACTCAACGCATTCTCGCGGCGCTGGTCGCGGTAGGTCGTGAACGCCTGGAATCCACCATTGTATTGCGTGTACTGGTGATCTTCTAACGACCAAATCTGTGTGGCCACGGCCGTCAGGAGTTCCCGGTCATGGGAAATGACGATGAGCAGCCCCGCAAAATGTTTCAGCTGGTTGGTTAACCAGCGTTGATGCTCGTCGTCCAAGTTGGCCGAGGGCTCATCTAAAATTAAAATGGCTGGTCGCTGGGCCAAGGCGCGGCGAATCCGGTCCAACATGCTTTGCCCACCAGACCGGCCCGCGGTGGGCGCAATCTGGGGAACCAGGACGACATCGTCCGTGACGTGACGCTGGCCCGCGAAGTCAGTATCCGTGCCCGCAATGATGTGGGCCAAGGTACTCTTGCCCGTCCCGTTGGCGCCAATGATACCGACGCAATCACCGGCCTGGGCGGTTAAGCGTGCGGCGGTGAATAGCGACTCGCCCGCGATTGTTTTGGTGAGTTGATTTAAGGTTATTTGTGTCAAAAGGTCGTCCCCCCTTCTGTGGCTGACTAGCGTTGGCGGCAGTCCGGTGTTGCGCATGCTCCGGCTTGGTGAGCTGGGCGTGAATTGCTTTGGATCGGGCGTGGTCAACTTGATAAGCGGCTAATGGGTTGATCTGCGACTGTGCTATGCCAGTCGGCAGTGAACGATGATTTGTTTGAGTCATCAGGTAATCCCCCTTTAAAGAGCAGGGATTGAGGGTACAAAAATAGTGGCCGCATTTCCCGTTCGGAAATGGCGCCCACTGGTTGCGTTTGGCAACTCAGTCGGTACACCATCAATCCCAATTGCAGGCCCACTCCACCCCTTGTCTTTGGGTGAAGCTGACTAACATTTGTAGATTGATTAGAAGCGCATCGGCTGAATACCTCGTTCTTTCTTAAAGTACCCACAGAATAGCACAGCCGGTTAATTTTCGCAAGTTTACTTACTCAGCTTGGCCAAAATCTCTACAGCATTTTGCGAAGAATCCGAGTACACTAGGAGTAATCATAGCCATGAAATCGGAGGGACTTGTATGCAACCTTTACGTATCTTATTTATTTCCATCGAAGGCAATACGCGCAACTTTGTGGAAAATCTCACCGCCTATGCGGCCAAGCAGCACGCCAGCGACGCCAGTCTGCCTACCATTACGGCCACCGAAATCAGTGAGGCCAGTGACTTTGTCGCGGAAACGCAACCGTACTTTTGTTTCGTGCCCACTTATCTGAACGGCGGCAACGGCATCGATAATGGCGTCAAGGAACTGATGACCAACGTGCTGGGCGAGTACATCGCTTATGGGCAAAACGCCACGCACTTGTTGGGTGTCGTTGGGAGTGGCAATCGTAACTTTAACGAACAATACTGTCTGACTGCCAAACGCTACGCCGCCAAGTTCAACGCACCCTTCGTGGCCAACTACGAACTCCGCGGCGTCCCACGAGATGAGGCCCGGGTCTACGACGCCCTGGTCACCCGCGCAAAGGAAGTGATCGGCGCATGAACAATCCTACGTTAACGACGCTGTTGACTCACCGTAGCGTTCGTAAATTTACCGCCGAGAAGCTAACGGCTGACGAAGTGGCCACGCTGGTCAGCGCGGCCCAACACGCGGCCACCAGTACCTTTTCACAGCAGTACAGCATCATCAGTGTCACGGACCCACACAAGCTTGCCGTGTTGGGTGAGATCACCGGCCACCACTGGCTGGAAAGCGCCGGCCACTATTTTCTCCTGGTCGCTGATCAGTACCGCAACGCCCAGTTGGCACCGAAGACTGACACGACCATCGCCAATCTCCACAGCGCAGACAAGCTGCTCGCGGGAATCTTTGACGCCGCCATTGCGACGGAGGCCATGGTCACGGCTGGTGAGAGCTTGGGTCTCGGCAGCACCATCATGGGCAGCATTCTAAACGACACTTTACGCGTCATTTCGCTGTTCAACTTGCCGAAACTGACCTTCCCCGTGCTGGGATTGGCGGTCGGCCATCCCGCAGAAAAGCCGGCATTAAAGCCCCACCTACCACAAGAATTAGTCCATTTCGACAACGACTACCAGCCTATCACGGCCGATAATCCCGTTCTGGCCGACTACAACCGCCTCATCACGGCCTACTACCATGAGCGCGGCAGCAACCAACGCGACGAAACGTTCACCCACCACATCATTACGGAAATGAGCCGTGATCCTAAGCAACGGGCAGAAATTCTAGTGGCGTTGGCCCAGCAAGGCTTTTCGCTGAGTGCCGCGGACTGATTGCTAATTTCAAAATTAAGATCCCTACGCCAGCCAGGACTCTGTCTTGACTGGTTTTTCTTTACTCGCAAGGAAAGTCAACTTAACGCGTTGACTCCCGAAATGACAATATGCGGTCCACCAAAATTAGTGAAACCAGGAACCTGCGTCTGCCAGGGTTCCACCTGCTCTGGGGAACACCTACAGCCTGAGAAGTGATCTTCCGGTTCAGCCGGCTCCACCCTAGTCGCCTCCAGCAAGTTGATGACTATCAGTAACATTGCATTGGACAAGAGTTAAGTGACAAACTAACTGCTACCAAGGGTTAAGTCGACTTTTGTTGGCAAGCACACCTGTAACCGAGAGTCCGCCAAATATGGGTTCAGCCGTGGGAGTTTCCTTAGTGGCGCGATTCATGCCACTTAGGAAACTGGCGTCTTTGAGACGTGTTCTTCGGCTCAAAGGCGAGGCGTCGAGACCGCTCCTTGGCTCGACCCGTCCGCCAACCGCGTTCCAACCCATATTTGGCGGACAGTAGGTGGCCAGCACAGCCCATCATCCCTACAAGCCCGCCGCATCAGTCAAAAAGGCTGTCTGCAAGGTCCGTACATCGATTGCCGGTTCACTAAGCTGAGTCGGCCCGGTGGTCGTGGCTGCCGTAAGTGGCTGTAACGTGCTTTCGCCACGGTAATTTTTCTCGGCTAAGTAACGCTGCGTGGCCGCCGTGGGCTGGGCGAGCAACGCTTCATGCGCCGTTGAGAAGATAAACTGACTCCGGTTAACATCCCCCGCCACCAGCCCCAGCAAGGCTTGCGCTACCTCTGGCCGCACGGCGCTGGCGAATTCATCGGCCAGGACGGTTTGCGGCGCGGGGGCCACTTGGGCGGTGATGAAAGCTAATCCTGCGGCGACCAGTTGCTGCGTGCCACTGGAGGCTCGGTCGAGTGGCAACTCAACCACGTCTTCTACTTCGCCCTCTTCGTCGTATTTCTCATACAATAACGCTAATTCCGGTCGCAAAAAGCTGGACCCATCCAGGAACTGCACGGCCATTTGTCGCTGGGTCACACCTGCCACCTCGTTGCCCACCGCGTGTAAAAACTGCGTTAACTGGGGCACAATCCAGTCTGCCAGCGCAATATCGGCCTGGGGACGATCCGTCAAAACTACCAGATCCGTCGCAAACCAGCGAAAGACCACCGCGGCTGGCTGATAATTGGCCGCCTGTAGATTGTACAGAAATAACGCATTCGGCCGGGTATTGGCCGCCGTGACCTGCTGACCAGTGGGCACTTGGACCAGTGCGCCGTTTCGTCGGCTGAATAGCCGTTGAGACTGGCCATTGGGCAACAGTAGCGTCAATTCCTCATCAATTACCCGGGTCGCGTTGTACCGCAGTGCATAGCGATATTGGTGGCCATCACGGGCAATCGTGACGGCAAACTGCGTCGGCTTGAGATGACTGGTCGTGTCGAGCGCAAACGGCTCATAGGGCAAGTTGTCCGTCACCTGTTCCGTGGGGGCCACCACCATCTGTTGCAAGACCGTTAACCCGGCTAAAATCGCGCTTTTCCCCGCACCATTCTGTCCACACAGCGCGACCCACTTGGCATCAGCAATCGCCAGGGTCGCGGGTTCCTTATACGACCGAAAATTTTGCAACGAGAATTCAACAAGCATGACAAGACCTCCCTTTTGCTTTTAGGCTACGCTACTTGGCAAAATTCACAATCATTTTCACCCGAAATCGCCAAATTTGCTATTACAGATTTAATAATCCTTCGAAATTTGACTTGAATCTGGTTAAACCGCATCATAGCAGCGTTCATTAAAATTCTGAAATTGAAATATGATTAAGCTGTTGAATCATAACCAGATAGTATTTAACTTGTGAAATTAGGGCAAACCAGAATACCACCTGCTTTAGAAACGTGGCCAACCTATGTATCGGGCTCCCGGTTCGTCTGATTTACTGCCGGCCGACTTCAGTGGGTTGGCGCTCATCAGTGCTGGTTGGCGTTGATTTCCCCCATCCATGCCAAGGATTAAACTGTTTGGCGATTAATCACCCTCGTAGCCGGGAGTTCGCCAAATATGGGTTCAGCCGTGGGACTTACCCAAGCAGTATGGTCTATGCTGCTTGGGTAAGTGGCGTCTTTGAGACGTGTATTTCGGCTCAAAGGCGAGGTGGCGAGACCGCCTTGTGGCTCGCCCCGTCCGCCCACCGCGTTCCGACCCATATTTGGCGGACGGGAGGCGGCCAGTTCCAACCATACCTCTCCTTTCAACCGCCTGAAAACAAAAAACGTGGTCCCCAGACACCGGACCACGCTAACCTTAATCATTTTTAATCGCGCTTCACTCGCGCCGCTCCTCGGTGATTGACGATCATCACCGCAGCCAACGCCAACAGCATCAGCGCCGTGACCGACCAGAACAGGGACCGATAGCTGCCATACTCAATGATCAGCCCGCCATATAGCGGTCCGACCGCCCGACCAAAGGAAATCGCCATGTTGTAAATGCCTTGGAATTTCCCCTTGTCGTTGTCACCAGCCAAGCCGTCGATCCACGCCGGAATCCCCGGGAACCCGGTCATTTCACCCAGCGTCAAGATGACCATGGTCACCACGAACATCACGTAGCTCTTGGCAAAGACCAGCAACAAGAATGACAGGATGAAGACCAACGTCCCCACCCAAATCTGCGAACTCAACTTAAAGTCCGAGCCGATGCGGTTCACGATTGGCTGGCCAAAGACGATCATCAAGCCATTGAGCGTCCACAAGAGACTGTATTTTTCAAATGAGATGCCCAGATTGGTCATGTGGACCGAGATGACACTTTCCCATAAGGAATAACTCATGTACAGGGCGAAGACCAACGCGCTGATCAGCCAGATCAATTTCAACCGGGCTGGCTTGACCGGCCCCTTGGCGTGCGTGTAAGTCTTCTTCTCAATCTTAGCTCTGAAGTCAAAGAAGAAGATCAGTAGTAGGGCCAAATAGCTGACCGCCGCCACCGAGAAGACCAGCGTGACGCCGTGTTTCATCAGGACCCCGACCATCAAGGTCCCGACAACGACCCCTAAGTTCATCCCAATATAGAGGTAATTGAAAACTTTACGGCTCTGTACCGTCTTCACCGTGGCCGCAAAGGAATTGACGACGGTCATCACGATACCGTCGCCCAGTCCGATCAGCAGGAGCATCACACCAAAGATCGGCCAACCATGGAAGAATATCAGTGTCGTCATCGGAACAAAGGAACACAGCGTCCCCACGATTCCCGAGTAAAACGGCGACCAATTGTCAAACAGCCACCCACCAAGCCAATTGCCCAGAATCATACATAATGACATCCCCAGCAACGCAATACCTGCTAGCGTTAACGTCTGGTGGAGCTGATTGTGCATGTAGACTGTAGTTAACGGCCACATACACGCCGCAGCGGCATTAAGCAGTAAGGTCGCCGACACAATCCCCGCCATACTGACTTCTCTTTTGGTTTTCCACATTTACTGTCCCTCACTTATCTTCAATCTGCCTTCATTGTCGCATATTTAAAATATTTCTGAAACAGTTACCTCTCCAAAAGGCGATTAAACCGCGTTTTTTTGCGAAAATCACCAATTTTTTAAAGAAATTCACGATTTTTTGCCTAACTTGATCTGAGTCAAGTTCTTTTCGCCCAGTCGCCCGTATACTAAGTCATGTAATCAAGGCAAACGAAAAAGCCGAAGGAGGTTTTCATTATGAGTAAAGTAACCATGAAGTTAGATGATCTGACCTGCCCGTCTTGCATGACCAAGATCGAAGGCGCGCTAAGTAAGAAGGCTGGCGTCAAAAACGTCAAGGTCCTCTTCAACGCCAGCAAGGTCAAAGCCGAATTCGACGACCAGACCGTTTCAGCCGAAGATTTAGCCACCACCGTAACCGATTTAGGCTACGCCGTTCAGAGTAGTAAAGTTAAAGCACTTTAAAACCATTAGGAGGTTTTCAATTATGAGTAAAGTAACGATGAAGTTAGACGCATTGACCTGCCCCTCTTGCATGACCAAGATTGAAGGCGCGCTGAGTAAGAAGGATGGCGTGGAAAACGTCAAGGTCCTCTTCAACGCCAGCAAGATCAAGGCAGACTTCGATGACAGCCAAGTGACCGCTGAAAGCCTCGCTGACACGGTCACCGACCTCGGCTACACCGTGAAGAGTTCTAAAGTTAAAGCCCTCTAATCCATCCCCTAAAAACGAAAGGAAGTTCAACCAATGACAACTACCACTATGAGTATCGAAGACCGCTTTGCAGCAGAACAAGCCCAAACTGACCACGACCACCACGTACCAACGGCCGGCGCCATGACCAACCACATCCTGTCTAACCTGCACATCTCCATCGTGAAGTTCCATCAAGTGCGGTGGTCCGTCAAAGGCCCACTGGCATTGAGCGTTCGCCAATTACTAGCCGGCTACATTGACACTTACCGCAAGCAATTTGATGCCTTGGGCGAACTGCTCTTGGACGAAGGCGAAACGGTGTCGACGACGACCAAGGAATACCACGACTACAACATGCTGCAAGAAAGTGGCGCCAAGAAGTACCTGAGTGCCGAAGACCAAGTCAGTGAGCTGGTCCACGACGCTGATACCCACAACCTCTTCATCGACCGGGCTATCAAGCTTGCCGAAAAAGAAGAACGCCCAGCGTTGGCTAGCTTCTTAACTGACCTCCGCGGCACCAACAACCACATCATCCGTGAACTCCAAGCCGTACTGGGCAACGATGCCCGCGACGGTCTGGACGAAGAAGACGATGATGACGACGAAGATTAATCACTAGCATCACGCACTTACGAAATTGTTTCATCCTGCGAGAAAACGCGATTCACTCAGTACACTGCGAGGTGCTGAGTGAATCGCGTTTTTACTTATCACTGGCCAACCTGTATGTATCTGCCTACCTAAGATCCGGGCTACGCAATCTTGAGTTTACATCCCTTGCTCGGACCTCACCGCCATGCTATTATACAGGCGTAAACATGACGGACCAATGTTATTGCACCAGTCCCCTCTTTCTAGCAAGCCGCTTTAAGAGCGGTGACTAGAAACAGAAATGATTAAGGCAGTCCCATAACTCGCCAAAGTTAATTGAAGTTATGCACGCTAGTCGTCACAAATTGTTTTACTGCGGCTACCATTGTCTTCGTCTTCTCAACCCATGGAAGAGATGGCCCGCCCTAAAAAACCGAGGACGGGCCATCTCTTTTTAATTCATATTTCAATACGGTCAGTTTTTAGGTGCTTACATTACTAGCACTACGCGTTACCTATGAACCTTACCAATTGCTTGCTCCCGACCAGCATAGTATGATATGGGAGTGAATGAGAAGGGATTCGTAGAAACACACTAATCCCAGGCAGTCGTTTTAAAGGCGGTGGCCAGTTACTTAAAGATTGTCGCCCTGTAACTCGCCAAAGTTATAGTCAGGACGGCTTTGTAGTTATATGCAGCAAAAAAGATGGTTCACCTTCAAAATATCGGGGTGGATCATCTATTTTGTTCTATATCCAGTGCAAGCGTGAACGATTTGGCGCTGCATCAACTATTTTTCATCATTTTCCCCCAAAAAATAAAAATAATCCCAACTATTTCCTCCAACTTGATTCGCATCAAGTTAATCTCCCCCATTCCAAGGCATAATGAATACATAAACAAGGAACGAAACATTAGCACTTAGGAATTATCAATAGAAAGGATGCTCTCCCATGAAATTTCAACGTTTTATTTACAGTCATACCAATCCCATTACCTTCTGGTCAGCCGGCTTAATCATTCTTGGCTTCCTGAACGCTTGGTTCACCAAAGTCCCTTATGTCACCGATGTCGCTTGGATCATCGCTTCTGTGATTGCCGCAGCGCCAATCGTTTTACGGGCTATCAGCGCGTTGAAAGCCAAGGTTTTCAGTATTGAACTCCTGGTCGGCATCGCCGTTATTGGGGCCTTCGCCATTGGTGAATTTGAAGAATCTGCTATCGTAACTTTCCTCTTTCTCTTCGGGTCCTACCTGGAACAAAAGACGTTGGCCAAAACGCGGGGCGCTATCCAATCCCTGACTGAAATGGCCCCAACGACCGCCCAATTGGTCAACGATGACGGCACGACTGAAGAAGTCGACGTCGATGACCTGGAAGAAGGCAACGTGGTCTTAGTCAAGGCCGGTGGCCAAGTCCCAGTCGATGGTAAGATCGTCGACGGCTCTGGCTACGTCAATGAAGCCTCCATCACCGGTGAATCTCGCCCGGTTAATAAGCAAAATGGTGACGGCGTTTACTCCGGTGCCATGGTTGAAAGTGGGACCTTAACCATCGAAGCTACGCAAGTTGGTGACGAGACCACTTTCTCCAAGATTATTGAATTAGTTGAAGAAGCGCAAGACACCAAGTCTCCTGCTGAAAAGTTTATTGATAAATTTGCCCAATACTACACCCCAGCCGTCTTAGTCATTGCCATTCTAGTTTACGTCTTCTCACAAGATCTCCGGTTAGCCATCACCGTCTTAGTCCTCGGTTGCCCTGGTGCCCTGGTTATCGGTGCCCCCGTTTCAAACGTGGCTGGGATCGGTAACGGTGCCAAGAATGGGATCTTAATCAAAGGTGGCGACGTGGTTGAAAGCCTCGCCAAGGTTGATACGATTGTCTTTGACAAGACTGGTACCTTAACCACTGGTAAAATGACCGTCGCTGACATGAAGCAATACACCACTGATAAGTCTCTCTTAGCCGGTGTGGCCCAAGTCGAAAAGACTTCCGATCACCCGCTGGCTCAAGCCATTGTGGCTCACCTAGATGCGCATTTACAAGACAACGCCAGCGCCATTGAAACTGAAACCATCAAGGGTCGTGGGATGGTCGGTCAATGGCACGACAACGACCTGTACGTTGGTAACGCCGCTTTATTAAAGGACCACGACATCACATTGACGGACGACCAACTCGCTGACCTCCACAGCATGCAAGACGAAGGCCAATCCACCGTGTTAGTCGGTTATCAAGGCCAACTTGCCTTTATCCTGGGCGTCGCTGATACGGTTCGGCCAGAAGTTCCTGCCGCTTTAGCCGCTTTGAAACGCCAAGGTATCAAGCACTTAGTTATGTTAACCGGTGACAACCAAGCCACTGCCCAAGCTGTTGCTGAATCATTGGGCATCGACGAAGTACACGCCGACTTACTGCCAGCCGACAAGGTTACCTTCGTCAAGAAGTTCCAAGACATGGGCCGCAACGTTGCCTTCGTTGGTGACGGGATCAACGATAGCCCATCCTTAGCCACTGCCAGCGTTGGTATTGCCATGGGTGGTGGGACCGACGTCGCCATCGAAACTGCCGACGTGGTCTTGATGCAATCCAGCTTTACCGCTTTGAATCACGCGGTTGGCCTGGCCAAGAAGACCTCTGCCAACACCAAGGAAAATATCACCATCGCCATCTTAACGGTTGCCTTCCTGCTGATCGGGTTGGTTTACGGTTACATCTACATGGCCAGTGGGATGTTCGTCCACGAAGCCTCCATCCTCGTGGTTATCTTCAACGCGATGCGCCTGATTGGCTACAAGCCTCGCGGTACCAAGCAAGCTAAGCCAGCTACCCAACAATTAGCGACGAACTAATCAAACGTTTTTAAAAAAGTCCTGGTCACCATCACAACTGATGGTTGGCCAGGACTTTTGGTGTCTTTAGATTTTAATCGCATAACATTTTAACCCACTACCTACGACGAGATACAGCAGGTAGCCTAGAATCAGCCAGTCAAAGCCGGTCCCCACCAGCGTGGCGTACCCACTGATACTCACGACGCCCAACACACCGCTCAGCAACGTGATGCCGCGGAATCGCAGCCAAAAGAGACTCACGGCAAAGATTACGGTCGCACTGGCTGTCAAGACCCACAAGACTAGCTCGGAACCCGCGGCCTCCCCATATGAGACGGCCACATCATTGGCCATGTACCCCATGGCTAAGCCAGCCGCAATCGCCAATCCCGCGACGCCCAAAGCTGTTAAACTGATTCTGATTGACCGTTGCACCGGCGCTCTCCCCTTTTCCCTGAAATGTCAGTTTCTCTAAACATCTTACCCTTTTCTGATTAAAGATACAAAAGGTGTTTCCGCTTTACCATTAATTTGGATAAACGAATTTGTGACGAATCTTTATAGAGGCTGCACACGAGTAGTCTGCGGCTGACTCCGGTGGGCGGTCACTTTCCTTTGTAGGTGGCCAACCTGGACTAATTTTTTAATAATCAGCTCAAAATAAAAGAGGCCAGAACCAAAGTCCCGACCTCACTACGCTAACTGGGCGTTAGGCCCACGTTTTACGCGTCATTATTTGAATTAAGCCTTAGTGAAAGTCCACTTAGCAGCTGGGGCAACGCCGGCCTTAACGGCAACGGCCTTATCCTTACTGTTAACGATCTTGAACTTCTTAGCAGACGTGAAGTGCATGTAGAAGCTCTTAGACGTCTTAGAACCCTTAGGCGTGTAAGTAATCTTCCAGAACGTTGGGGTCTTAGCGTTTACGCTGTACTTGGCGTAAGAAACTAGCGTCTTGACCTTCTTACCATTCTTGTAGAGCGTTTGGTTAAAACCAGTCTTTTGACTGAAGACAAACTTTTGGGAGTACTTGTTCGCCGTGTTTGACTTCCAAGTCCCAGTTGGTGTCTTAACGGAGAAGCTAGCCGCCGTGGTCTTCTTCGTAGAAGTCTTGGTAGCGGCCTTCTTCGTAGTCGTGGTCTTAGTCGTCGTCTTCGTTGCTGCCTTAGTCGCAGCGGCTTGGACCCGGATGATCCGGTAGAAAGACGTCTTGGTCTTAGGGTTAGTTGCGTAAACGTAAACGTTCGCGTTCTTCTTCAGCTTCTTGGACAGCTTGATGCTGTACTTGCCAGTCTTCTTGGAGGCAGTACCGCTAGCCAAGTTCTTCTTAGCGTTCTTCGTCGCCTTAACAGTGATCTTAGAACCCTTCGTTGCCGTCCCCGAAACCTTGTTGGAAGACGTGTAAATGGCGTTAACACTCAGGCTAGGCCCAACGTGCGTTGCCGCATTTGCCGTTACAGTGGGCGTCGCCACAGAAACTGGGGCAACAGCGCCGATAGTAGCTAAAGTGACCAACCCGGTCATCGCAACCATAAATTTTTTCATTATATCCTGACCCCTATTCTACCGGCGTTTCCCACCGGCAATTAATTTTTTAACCGCTTAGTAGTATAACAGATTTTATAGGAAAAAGAACCAAAATCGAACAGGAGTTTAGCTTTTTTTAACCACCCTTAAGATTAACTTGATTTACCATTAGAAACGAAACTAAATGTTTGCTTCTGCCGGTTAAAAAGACTAACTTATTGTCAGTAAACTTATTCTATTTAGTTAGGTGGTACTCTAATGGGGAAAACATTCAAATTTGATGATGATTTAACGGTTAATCGGTTGGGCTACGGCACCATGCAGCTGACTGGCAAGGGTGTCTGGGGCCCCGTGGCTGACCCAGATAATGCGGTCAAGGTCATTGAAACGGCCATCGATAACGGCGTCAACTTTATTGATACCGCTGATGCTTACGGTCCCTTCTACGCCAACCTGTACCTGCGTAAGGCCTTACAGGAACGGCCGAACAACCACGTTATGGTTGCCACCAAGGTTGGCCAGACGCGTCAAGGCCCTGACATTTGGACCCCAACCGGTGTGCCCGCCTACCTGCGCCAACAGGTTGAATTGAACCTGTTCACGTTAGGCCTGGATCACATTGATCTGCTGCAACTGCACCGAATCGACCCGACGGTACCGCTAGCCGACCAAATCGGCGAGCTGAAAGCGATGCAAGACGAGGGCAAGATCAAGCACATCGGCCTCAGCCAGGTCTCTGTTGACCAGCTCAAGGAAGCCGAAAAGATTGCGCCAATCGCCTCCGTGCAAAACATGTACAACCTCAGCAATCGTCAAGATGAAGACGTCCTGGACTACGCTGACGCCCACCACATCGCCTTCATCCCGTGGTTCCCATTGGCAACGGGTCAGTTGATCGACAACCCAACCCTGATCAACATCGCGAAGAAGTACGACGCCTCACCCGCACAAATCGCGTTGGCATGGCTGTTGAAGCGGTCCGATGTCATCTTACCAATTCCTGGGACCAAGTCCACTGACCATGAACTGCAAAACATTCATGGCGCAGACATCGACTTGAGCCAGGCGGACTTTGACGCCCTGAAGGCTTTAGCTGATTAAAAATTGAATCGTCCGGTGGTCGCTGTTATCTCTAAGATAGCTGCGACCACTTTTTTAATTGCGGATTGAAAGGTGAAAATCGTCTAAAACACCGCCACGGCATTTGGTGCGCTAAATTAGTTTTGTGCCGGTACACAATCTGAACTAGCCGTCTGCTGTCTCCCAACTATGGGTCGGAACGCGGTGGGCGGACGGGGCGAGCCATAGTACGGTCTCGACGCCTCGACTCTGAGCCAAAAGACCGCTGCTAAGGTAGCTTCTACCATATTTGGTAGACTCTCGGCTAAAAAGAAGCTTAACCATCAATCAGTTTAACCCTTGGCGACGTATTCTTTACTGTCAAATACGCTTTAATCCAGTAGAACTGCCAGCTGACGGAGGCATTCTGCTTTCGCCAATCTCAACGGCTGGAAACCATCCGATTGGAAATTATGGTTTAATCAAACCTTCCGTCTACCCTTGCGCGGCGTCCTTAGCCCGATAGTACGTCCGGGCAAAGTCGACCAGCTGGCGCATTGACATGACGCGGGCCGTGCGGTGATCACCGATAGTCGCCTCCTGGACCGCTTGTGGGTATGCCGCCATGAAGGCCGCCCCCATTTCATTGAAATCATCATACGGTTCCAGCGGTGCCATTTGAAAGCTGATCCACTTGGTCTGTCCATTGATCTTGATTGGGGCACGCTCCAAATGCGTCGGCCGGTCCAGCGTCGAATCCGCCAAGTGAATGGCCGTGGCGTTCTCAAACGGCGTGCCTAAGCACAATACCTTGGCATCCAGGTCGTAGAGCTTCTGTAGCGGTCCCTGGGCCCCAAACGGCAGATCAAACGTGGTGGTCGCACAGATTGCCGCGGCATCCCGGCCCCAGGCGGTCATGGAACAGGTCGGATGGTTACTGCGCTGGGTATCCGGTAGCGTCCGAAAGTATTCGGGCGTCACCCCGATCATGTGACACGGCGTTGAGTCACGGTCAAAGGCGGGCATCCCCGCAATGACCTTCGCCTGGAGGTCAGGACGCACTGGGGGATTACCCCAGTCAGTCGGGTCAGACCAGTCCGCCGTTTGGGCGGGCATGGCAATATTGCCTTGATTCAGCGTTGCCTTTAAAGCTGAAACTAGTGTCTGCTCGCCGCCGGGGATAAAGCCAAACGCACTGAGCGCCGTGTGTACCAAGCAGGTGTCTGTCACCGTTAATCCCAGCTGCGCAAACAGCCGCTGTAGGTCGGTCGCCGTCGTCACGGTCTGAATTTCTCGTTGATTCCAATTCGTTGTCATGGGAACCCCTCTTTTCGTGTGGGTTAAGTGTACCATGCTGCTGGGCAAATGGCGGGGCCTTACGAAACTTTCTCACCAATCCGCGTCGTCTCACGTTACACCCAAGACCTTTTCTGCTAGACTACAGGTGGTAGCGATTCCAAAATTTTACTTGCGGAAAGGCGCTTCCATGAGAACCGGCCTAAAATATAAACGTTTTCATGAAAACGTAAGATTCATGAAAACGTTGATTTTACGCCAATGCAACCGGTTGTCTAAAATTTAAATTCTTGCTTTAAAAAGGTCGCGTTTCACGGCAAAGTAGCGTATAATAACTTTCTGAAGTGGTCTAGACAGTGTCTAGGCAACTCGCGGACCTGAGGTGGCCTTGCTCACCGCCTCGGATAACCGATAGTCTCTAACGCATGTATTTGTAGATACTGCTCATATAACGTAATCAATCTTAAGGAGTGACGATCTCGTGGCAACTGAACGCACAGCTTTATTCATGTTCTTCGGGGGTACCGGTGACTTGGCTTACCGGAAACTTTACCCTAGTCTGTTTAACCTTTATCAAAAAGGCAGCTTACGGACCCATTTCGCCGTTATCGGGACTTCCCGGCAAACATTAGACGACGACAAATTCCGCGCCGCAGTTAAGAAGTCTTTGGCTGATAGCGGTAACCGCGCCGACTCAAAAGAAGCCAGCGATTTTATTTCTCATTTCTACTACCAAGCTCACGACGTTACCGACACGGCGCACTATTCCGTCTTGAAGGACGCCGCCGAAAAGCTGGACAAGAAGTACAAGTTACAAGGTAACCGGATCTTCTATCTGTCCATGGCCCCACAATTCTTCGGCACGATTGCCCAAGACTTGAAGAACCAAGGCTTAATGTCCAAGAACAAGGACGCCTTCAACCGGTTAGTCATTGAAAAGCCATTCGGCCGCGACTTTGACTCCGCTAAACAATTAAATGACGCCTTAAGCAAGTCCTTCAAGGAAGAACAAATCTTCCGGATCGACCACTACTTGGGTAAGGAAATGATTCAAAACATTGAAGCCTTACGTTTCGGCAACACCTTGGTTGAATCTCTGTGGAACAACCGTTACATTGACAACATCCAAGTCACCCTGTCTGAAAAGTTAGGGGTCGAAGAACGGGCTTCTTACTACGACAACAGTGGGGCTTTGCGGGATATGGTCCAAAACCACATCATGCAAATCGTTTCTCTGTTAGCCATGGAACAACCTGTTGCCTTCACGGATACGGATATCCGGGCTGAAAAGGTCAAGGCTTTACGGAGCCTGCGCGTGTACAACGTGGCTGACGCCGCTACCAACTTTGTCCGGGGCCAATACGGCTCGATCGACAATCAACCTGACTACCGTCACGAAGACAATGTGCC
Source organism: Levilactobacillus brevis (assembly GCA_003666485.1). Taxonomy (GTDB): domain Bacteria; phylum Bacillota; class Bacilli; order Lactobacillales; family Lactobacillaceae; genus Levilactobacillus; species Levilactobacillus yiduensis. The sequence continues at coordinate 656,851 of CP032931.1, read as the reverse complement.
GGCTGATTCAACGACTGAAACGTTCGTTGCTGGGAAATTGTTATTCGACAACTACCGTTGGTCTGGTACCCCATTCTACGTCCGGACTGGGAAGATGTTAGCTGACAAATTCACCCGGGTTGACGTTGTCTTCAAGCGTCCATTGGTTGATATCTTTGCCTTCCCACAATCTCAAAACACGCCATTGGCTGCCAACGTTTTGACGATCTTCGTGGAACCACACGCTGGGTTCTCTCTGCAATTGAACGCCAAGACCAACGACGCTGGGTTCTCAACGGAACCAATCAAGTTGGACTACTTGGTAGATGCCAAGAAGTCTAAGGAAACGCCAGAACCTTACGAACGTCTGTTACACGACGTCTTGAAGGGTGACGGGACCAACTTCTCCAGCTGGCCAGAAGTTTCCTACGCTTGGAAGTTCGTCGACCAAATCCGTCGTGTTTGGGACTTACAAGAACCAAACTTCCCGAACTACACGCCACATTCTATGGGACCAGCCGCCGCTGAAGAACTCATTCAACGCGACCACCGTGAATGGATCTACCGTTTGAATAATTAAATTAATTGATAAGAGTCTGGGACAGACTCCCAACTCGCATATTAAAAGGGGTCCTCTCAAGAAATCATCCGATTTCTTGAGAGGACCCCTTTTAAGCTTATGTATACACAGAGATGGTAATCCCTGCTATTCTTTAGGTGCTGAACCAAAAAAGAAAAGAGATAACCAACTCCATGCAAATGAATTATACCAGTAATCGCACCACTTTGGAACTCAATCTATCTTGGCAACCTCAATCAAACAGCGTCGCCTGGGCTATTAACGCTATTGTGGACGATATTCCGACCGCTACTTTTCAAACCAGTTCAGCTCCTACCGGTCGGCCTTCATATCCACCACAGTTACTCTTAAAGCTTTGGCTCTTTGGCTATTTACGCCAGACTTTTTCGGGGCGTAAGCTTGTTCAATTGGCTAACGAAAACCTAGTGATGCGTTGGTTCATCGGCCCAAATCTAACTATTCCGAGTTACCGAACCTTCAATCGATTCCGCAGTAATCCTGGAACTCTGAGACTAATCGAAGGGCTCTTTCGCGCCTTTCGTGATTACCTGACGATGATCGGCCTCTTCAATAATTCCGCACTTTTCATTGATGGGACGAAGATCTTGGCTGACGCTAATAAATATACGTTTGTCTGGCGTAAATCCATTGAGAAGGCTGAACCTAAGCTCGATGATAAGACGGCCTCGCTTTATCAAGAATTATTGAATTATCAAGTATCCATACCGCGTTTCTCGCCGCGAGAACGCGCGTTAACTAGTGCTGACCTGATTAAATTAACCACTAATTTAACACTCGCAATCAATGGTTTAACCGAAAAAATCAAATTTGAAAAGCCGCGTCGTGGTGGTTCACAAGCCAAACGTCATCGCCGGAAATTAAAGCATTTTCTCCACCTGTTGACGACTGACTATTTACCTCGTAAACAGCGCTATGAGCTGGCTGAGAAGACCTTTGGTGACCGAAATAGCTTCTCGAAGACTGATCATGATGCAACCTTCATGCGGATGAAAGAGGACCCCATGAGAAATGGCCAACTAAAACCAGGATATAATTTACAGGTTGCCAGTCAACGACAATTTGCCCTTTATTATCAGCTTTTCCAGCGCCCAACGGATACGCGAACCTTGATTCCATTCGTGACGCATATCTTTAAACAGTCGCCGCGAGTCGTTCAATATTTGGTGGCGGACGCTGGGTATGGCAGTGAGATGAACTACCAAAAGCTTACTGATGACTTTCAAACCAAGTATCTGATTCCTTATGGCATGTACGAAAAAGAACAAACCCGCTCTTATCATAAAGACCGGCGCAAAGTCGCTAACTGGCAATATGATGAATTGAACGATCAGTACACCGATCCTGATGGCATAATCTTTAATTTTCACCATTACAGTACCCGTCATGACCGCTACGGCTATGAAAGACAATTTAAGGTTTATCGCTCAGTCAAATACTTTGAGGACCCAAAGCGCGAGGCTTTGGCGACAACCAAGAGAGGTAACCGCCGTCAAATCAGTGTGAACTATAGTTGGCTTTACTTTAAAGACCAGGCGAAGAAACAGCTGACTAGTAAGGTTGGCCACGCTTTGTATGCGCATCGTAAAATTGAGATCGAACCGATCTTCGCTGATTTAAAGACCTACCTGAAGTTCAAGCGATTCTCAGTTCGCGGCTTAACCGCGGCTACCAATGAGATTGGCATTGCCTTAATGGCTGAGAACCTATCAAAATTATCGAAGACAGTTAAGCAGGCTCATATCATGCCAAAGAAAAGTGGTGTTAATTGCCGGTTCGTGGCAATTAACACCACTTATTACTTCAGATTCTAGGTTTTTTTATATGAAAACTCCATCGAAAGAAGCGTACACTAAATAAAGACCTAGGTGGGTCCAAAAAAATAAAATTTGTAATTTTATATTCATGCTCAAAGGCAATATTTCGGGGTACTCACAAGTTAGGTGGATCAGTTTGTCCCTCGGCAAAGAGAAGTACCAATAAAACGACGATCACTAATCCTTCAATGATAGTTTGTCATCAACAGGTTAATGACCGTCGTTTTCATGTTTCGGGGTGTGCGGTAGCACATGCAAGTCTGTCCCAGACTCTTTTTGATGACACTCTTTTAAAATGACCAATACACTACAAACAAGCTAAATAAAAAAAGTACGATTACACTCAAACACGTTGTTTGATTAAATTTCTTACGATATACTCGAACGATTGCAATTAAGATTGCAAAGACAGCCCCAAATATGCCTAAGATTGTTAAAAAATTCAAATTACTTCACCTATTTTAGTTTTCTGATATTCGTTTGTTTCTGAGATCCCAAACTTGCAATTGGGAATTCATCAGTGGCCGTGACACGACATCCACCTTTTGAAGACCCCTTAGAAATCCATTTTTTCATGTCTCTTTGCGCCTCATCAAAATGGCCTCCGATTACAGTACCGCCAACCATGCCAACTAGTGCACCAACAGCAGACCCCAGAAAACCAGCAGACGCTCCTGCAGCCGCGCCAGAGGTTGCCCCTAGCCCTTTAAGAGAGAGCGCAGTTTTACCATAATATGAACGTAAATCGGCCAAACCGGATTTTTTGTAAGCAAAATCATTCAGACCTCCATTGACAAATTTCTCAGAAAACGAACGACCTCGGGCTTGTGCATGATCAGCCTCATCTTCGATATTATAATCGATCTGGGCTCCATCATACTTAGCAATCAATTCTTGATATTTTGCTTTTTCCTGTTCAGGTGTAATTAAAACAGATTGTGCAGTAACTTTGCGGGCCTCTTCACTTAATTTCTTCCAATTATCATTAACATGGACTCTTACTTTCAACCCACGTAATGCTAGTGGAACTGGATTATTTTGAGACGATCTGTTTGAAGATTGTTGCTCAGTTGTAGCAGCTAAAGATTGGGTTGTTGGAACTATGATACCCGATAACGAAAAAACTGTCATTAAAATGACACTACTCTTTTTAATATTCATGTTTTATAACTCCACCTTATATTTTTCGTTGATCCGGATCAACAATTCCAAGATTACCTAACTTAATTCAATTTAGAAAGAACCGATTGTTTTACGCTTCATCTAAGTTTCGGCATGTAAACTTCAAATTTACGTAGGAGTAAAACGTAAAGAGACGGTAAAATAATCCACGAATGTTTCATGATAAAATGGTATAGGCCAAATAGAATTTATTTTACGGAGGAAGGTCATTATGAACGCTATCGGAAAGAACCTACGGGAAGCACGTACGTCAAATCAAATGTCGCAAGAGGACGTCAGTAATCACTTGAATATTTCACGACAATCAATTTCCAGATGGGAAAATGATCGTGGGTATCCTGATATTGAAAAATTAATCAAGTTACGCTCACTATACAATGTAACGATAGATTCATTATTGTTGGGCGTAGAAGATCGGAAAAAGAACTCTATTTCAAAAATAGGGAATGAACCAAATTCTTCCCTCAAAACATTCTTAATTTTTGGATGCCTTGGAACATTAATTGGACATGCTTTGATAATGGCATTCATCTAACGCTTGTTCCAAAGTTCCATAAGCATTTCTATTTTTGAAAACTTGAAAGTTAGACGTAAAGAAACGGTACTTGATGGACACGATTTTTTTGTTTATTGCGTGATTCAATCAAGTGTTTGCGGGTACGTGTTAAATCACGCAAATCTTGAATTGTTTCATCGGGGACAAAGCTCGCAGGTATCAAGTCTAAACGAAGTAATTTGGCAATCCACCGCGCGTCCTTTTTGTCGGTCTTGTGTCCGGGAATCCCCTTTATTCTTTGGGGATTGGCTAAAATAAGGCTAAATTTATCAGCCAAGACGTGCCAGATAGGTCTCCAAAAGACACCCGTACTTTCCATCGCAACAGCTTGGCAATCAAACGTATTTAACCAGTCGGCCAACTGGTCAAGTTGTGATTGTGTTGTGCCAAAAGTACGTAGCTCAGCTTTTGGCCGCGTAGAAGTTCGTTTACCATGTAGGATACAAGCGACAACGGTTCCTTGGTGGACGTCCAAGCCGGCGCAGCAGTCATACGTTACATCCATATCCATGATGAAGCCTCCCTCGTATAGTATGTAGAAGGATTCCCTAACTGAATAAAATTTGTAATTTTATATTCATGCTCAAAGGCAATATTTCGGGGTACTCACAAGTTAGGTGGATCAGTTTGTCCCTCGGCAAAGAGAAGTACCAATAAAACGACGATCACTAATCCTTCAATGATAGTTTATCATCAAAAGGTTAGTGACCGCCGTTTTCATGTTTCGGGGTGTGCGGCAGCACATGCAAGTCTGTCCCAAACTCTTTTTTGCACAAAAAAACGAGGGCCCTGCTTGTCCTCGTCAAATACACCTCACAAATCCAGAATCCCCATTCCTTTGAACTCAGCGTAACCGTCGTCAGCCATCACAACACTCCCATTGATAGCGGCTGCTTCAGGCAAGGTCATGAGCCAGATTGCCCCGGCCAGCTCATCCGTTGTAATCAGCCGGCCCTTCATCAAGAGCTTTGACCCGTATGCCCGGGCTTTGTCCGGTACCATCCCCGTGTCGACCCAACCTGGTGCCACGCAGACCACCCGAATGCCAAACGGACTCAGTTCACGGGCTAGTGCCTTGGTAAACATGTGAATGCCACCCTTGGAGGCGTGGTAGGCAATCGACTCGTGGTTGGCCATCACGCCGTCAATGGACCCGACGTTAATGATGGTGCCGTTTCCCTGTTGCTTCATGACTTTAGCCACGGCCTTTGCCATGTAGATGCTCCCTAACAGATTGATTTGAATCGTCTGTTCCACGTTATCCAAATCCGCATCTGTCAAATCAACTTCTTTCGCTAGGATGCCGGCCACGTTGGCCAAGACATCGATGCGACCATACTGTTCCATCACGGCCGCAATAGTCTGCTGAACGGCATCTCGGTCAGCGACATTGCAAGTCAAAACGCTAAAGTGTTCGGTCCCAATCTGTTGCTTAGCCGCTGCTACCTTATCAGCCGCATCCACGCTGGCGGCCACGACCTCGTAGCCCTCCTGGACGAATTTTTGTGCCGTTGCCAACCCAATACCACTGGTACCACCCGTAATCACTGCCACTTGCTTTGTCATCCAATCACTCCTTAATGTCAGTATCTACTTACATTTTAGGCTATAATTGGAAGCGCTTATACATCAAGTGAGGTGGACACACAACATGCTCAAAATTCCCGAATACTACTACGACAGCACCTTTGCCGATTTTCAAAGTACGTTAACAACTGGGCGAACACCCCAAACTTTCCAAACCAACGACCAACTGGTCACGATTGGTGAATTCATGACCCACAGTTTTTACGTTTATCACGGCATCTTACGTTTTTACATTCTAGATGCCGAAACAGGTAGTGAAAAGACTGAACTATTTATCGGCCCCGGCGGTCTATTTCCCCTCTACAGCCCCATAGAACGGCAATACCGAATGGAACGGGACGCCTTCTTAGTCAAAGCGCAAACGGATGTGGTGGTCACACCCTTGCCCCAACGTGACTTGGCTTCCCTGTTGACCACCACGCCACCTTTTTCCCTGGCCATGTTGAGGCAGTACGCGGACTTTAGTAGCATCCTTCTGTACGACGCGGTGGTGCTCGCTACCCAAGACAGTCTGACCAAGGTCTGCAACTATCTGTATCAATACGAAAAGCTACTTAAGACCCACGGTATCATCCTGACCCAAGCCGCGATGGCCAGTAACGTGGGCCTGCCGCTATTAACGTTCACCCGCGTGCTGCAAAAGCTCCGAGAACAGGGCATCGTGACGACCGCCCGTAAAACGCTGACGGTGGTCGACTGGCCAGGATTGGTTCAACGCTGTAGCCCGGAACTGTTGGGCACGGAACTGTATGACTGATTCACATACAGCAATATACTGGTATGCCGTAAGAAGGCGCCCTTATGACCCCATTATTAAGTCTCCCACTTAACAATTTGCGCTCGTTCTCATTTCGTTTACCCGTTTTGAAACCCAATTGATCTTTTTCACTAAAATTAAGTCAAATAAGTTTCCTTTCAAATTGTTCAATGCTACACTAGCTTGTGGAAAGTCGTTACTAATTTTGACACAAAAAGGAAGGTTACTAATGGCAGATCAAAAAGCAAATATTGGTGTTGTTGGTATGGCGGTCATGGGCAAGAACTTAGCCCTGAACATTGAAAGCCGCGGATACACCGTGGGCATTTTCAACCGGACCAGCAGCAAGACTGAACAGGTCATGAAGGACCACAGCGAAAAGAAGCTGGTGCCTAGCTACACGATTGAAGACTTCGTGAAATCACTGGAAACGCCACGGCGGATCCTGTTGATGGTCAAGGCTGGGAAACCAACCGACGCAGTCATCCATGAACTGTTGCCACTACTTGATAAGGGTGACGTGCTGATCGATGGTGGGAACACCAACTTCCACGACACGATGGCCCGTAACGCCGAACTCGACAAGTCCGGGATCAACTTCATTGGTATGGGTGTTTCCGGTGGTGAATTAGGGGCCTTACAAGGACCTTCACTGATGCCTGGTGGTCAAAAAGAAGCCTACGACCTGGTTGAACCTATCTTGACCAAGATTGCGGCTAAGGCACCTCAAGACGGCAAGCCTTGTGTCACCTACATCGGCCCGAATGGTGCTGGCCACTACGTTAAGATGGTCCACAACGGGATCGAATACGGTGATGAAGAGCTGATCGATGAAAGCTACAACATCATGCGTAACGTCGCCGGCATTTCCGTTGACGACATGGCTGACATCTTTAAGGACTGGAATAAGGGTGAACTCGACAGCTACCTGATCGAAATCACCGCTGACATCCTTTCCCGTAAGGATGACTTGGGCGACGACAAGAACTTGCCAATCGTCGATGCCATCAAGGACCGTGGGAACAACAAGGGGACTGGTAAGTGGAGTTCCGAAGATGCCCTCAACGTCCAAGTACCACAATCCGTCATCACGGAAGCCGTTTACGCCCGGTACATCTCCATGATGAAGGACGAACGGGTCAAGGCTTCGAAGGTCTTACCAGCCGCTGAAAAGCAAGGCAAGGCCGAAATCGCTGACAAGGACAAGTTCGTTGAAGAAGTTCGGCAAGCCCTGTTCTTTGGGAAGTTAATGAGTTACGCCCAAGGCTTTGAACAACTGCGTTTCGCTTCTGAAGCCAACGATTGGGACCTGAAGTTTGGTGAATTAGCACAAATTTGGCGTGGCGGTTGCATTATCCGGGCCCAATTCCTGCAAAACATCACCGACGCCTTCGACAAGGATCCTAAGCTGACCAACCTGCTGTTCGATAGCTACTTTAAGGATATCGCCGGCAAGTATCAACAATCCATCCGTGACGTGGTTGCGACAGCCGTTCAAGCTGGCATCCCCGTTCCTAGTCTGTCCGCTGCCATCACTTACTACGACAGCTTCCGTGCAGAAGTCTTACCTGCTAACTTGTTACAAGCACAACGGGACTACTTCGGTGCCCACACCTACGAACGGAACGACCGTGAAGGCAACTTCCACTACACTTGGTACGAAGAACAATAATTTTAAAATTAATGTCGAGACGTCCCCTTTTGGGACAGCATTGACTAAGTAAAAGAGCAACAAAGTCTGTTTGGGCTTTGTTGCTCTTTTTGCCATGGCTAATTCTACATAAGTCAGTTACTTATTCAAACGTCACCTTTAACCGTTTTCCTAATGCATGCGCAATCTGAGCGTACTTGGCAAAGGAAACGTTATCTCCTCTCTCAATACGGGCAATGGTCGCCTGTGTTGTAGACGCTTGTTCTGCAAGCTCCTCTTGCGTTAATCCCGCTTCTTCACGTGCATAATAGAGTGCCATCGCAGTATCCAAAAGTTCGCCCTCATCACGATAGGCTGCAGAGAATTCGGGGTCTTTCAATTCTTCCTGAATTAAATCATCTATTTTCATGATTTAAATACCATTCCTTTCTCAAGTCTTTAGCATGTTGCAGTTCCCGTTTAGGTGTTTTCTGTGATTTTTTCGTAAACCCATGTGTAATCAAATACTCTCCACGAACGACATGAAAATATAATGCGCGCTGGATATTTGATCCGGTTTTACTTCTTATTTCATATAAGTTAACATCAACCTTTTTAATCCATTGCAATCGTTGAGCCGGTAACAAACCATTATCTTCAATTTGCGAAATCATTCGCAGTAATTTAGCCCTATCTTTCTTAGGCAACCCTCTAACCCATTCAACAAATTCGTCATGTCCATTTGGCCGCTTATACGAGTGAAATTCTAACTTTTCCATAATCAAATTATATCATATATTTCAAAAATAAGATATTATATGAATATACATTCAGGGGTATCTGGTCATAAAATATCAATCATGTTTACCGGAATATCACAACTGGAAGACCGCCAAATCAACCTTGCAAGCAAACTCAGCACAAAGAATTTAGGTGGATTTGCTATGCTTAACGCAAGATAACGGAGGAAAATTCATGGCACTCGGAGAAAAAATCAAACAGGCTCGCGCAGATCATCAGCTGACCCAACAGGCAGTGACGCAACAAGTTCACGTTTCCCGGCAAACCATTTACAGTTGGGAGACAGGGAAAAGCTATCCTGATATTGACAACCTGGTAATACTTGGCAACTGCTGTGGCCTGTCGCTAGACGTGCTGATCAATTCCGACCGCGGCATGCGTGATTACCTTCGCAAGTTAGTTGGCTGAGCTCGATTGGGCTTTGGCTCAACCGGGTCATCGGCCGCCTTAAGCACCAAGAGGCGCAAGCTACGCGCAAAAATTGATAGGCGTCTATCCCCGTCAGACCGGCAATGCAGAGAAACTTTGCTAGGCAATCTGCCGCCAGTTTGCTATGCTTAAACCATTATATGAGGGGGCACCACCATGACATTCGGGGAACGTTTACAACACACACGCTTAGAACAGCATCTGACCCAAACCGCGGTTGCGGAGGCCTTACACGTTACGCGGCAAACTATTTCCAGCTGGGAGACCGGCCACAGCTATCCCAACATCGACAGCCTGATTCAGCTCAGCGACTTCTATCATTTATCGCTGGACACGCTGCTCAAGGAAAACCACGACATGGCCGACACATTGCGCAAGCCCGCGGTCTTTCAGGCATTGCGACCCACAATTCGGAACCTGACCATCATCAATACGATTTCCATGATCACGCTCCTCTTCGCCGACCAACTGGCCTCGGTGCAAGGGATTTTTCTGCTAGTGGCCTGTCTGAACTTTTACGCGCTCAATCACCTGCGACTTTTCGCCAGTACGTTGGTACCAGACGACGCGCCAGCCAAATACGCCCGGTGGCGGCAACGACGAGGGTGGGTTCTCTTACTCGCTTTGGTCGCAACGGTTGGCCTCATTTGGAGTTGGTGGGCTCACCGTAACGGCTTGGCAACGGACTTTCTGCTCCTTGCCCTCGCCGGTTGGGGTGGCATCTTTTATGCTGAGGTCGGGCGGTTCCGTCAATCATCCACGCGATGAAAAAAGCTCTGACAACGGGAAAGTTTCCCGCCGTTGTCAGAGCTTTTGTTGCTTATTTCCTAAAGACTAGATCCTCGGCGTTACCCTTCTCAGTCGTGGCCAATGCCGGCTCAAAGCCGATGTGGGCGCCCCCGGCATCCATCCCCGCCAGGAAGTCAAAGTACGGTGAGGCGATGCCTAGCTCGTCTAAATCAGCCAGTGGCAAGGTGTAGCGAATGCTATCCTCGGCGCCAGCCTCAACCTTTTCGACCCAGTGTGGTTCGCGAATGCTCTCCCGGCCAATGGCGACGAAATCAATGCCGGCGTCCATCACACGCTCGGCGTCGACAGGTGTCTTGACGTTGCCGACAGAGATCAGCGGCGTGTCCTTGACCGTGTCCTGTAGCTGGTCGATCAGCGGCGTCTTGTCGCTCTTGTCGTTGATCGATGGCCGCCACACGTTGCCCATGGACACGTGCAGGTAATCCAAGCCCAAGGTATCCAGCTTGGCGACTAGCTGCAGCGTGTCCGCCATCCGAATGCCAGGTTCCTCGATTTCTTCGGGAGAGAACCGGTAGCCAACGACAAATGGCCGGTCGGCGTAGGTCTTGACGGCCGTTTGGACTGCATCAACCACGCGCAACGGGAAGGTCATCCGCTTTTCAACGGAGCCGCCCCACTTGTCGGTCCGACGATTGCTGTGGGGGGAGAAGAATTGCTGGATCAGGTAGGTGTTGGCGCCGTGAATCTCGACACCGTCAAACCCGGCCTGAATGGCCCGCCGCGTGGCTTCACCGAAGTCCGTGATGGTTTGTTCAATCTCGGCGTTCGTCAGTTCCTCTGGCGTTTCCATCCCCGGTCGCGGCGCCGCAACGGCACTGGCGGAAACAGTCTTTTGTCCGCGTAAGATAGCGGAACTGGACATCCGGCCAGCGCTGAAGATCTGGAGAATGGCCTTCGTTCCCTTCTGCTGGATAGCCGTGGCCAATTTGTTCAGGCCAGGAATGAAGCGGTCATTGTCGACAGACAACTGGCCTTCAAAGCCCTTGCCCCGCGCATTGACGTAGGCGACTGGGGTAATGAACATCCCCACGCCACCCGCGTGAATGGCGGCATAGCGCAGTTCATCGCGGGAAACTTCCCCGTTGGCCAGCGCCATGCATTCGGTCATTGGCGGCAAGACGACGCGGTTCTTGACCGTGACGCCGGATTTCAAGGTAGCAGACTCCAAAAATTGATAACGACTCATACTGATAACCTCCTAAGGGACTTGGTAAGAACTTTACTTGTCTACCATACCAGAATCGCTTATTATTAGTAACGAATGATTTGGTCGATTTGTTCATTTTTGAACAAAAAAGTTTTTTTATCTACTTTTGAGGAGGAACTGCTGATGGATATTCGTCGCCAAATCTTACATGCCGTCTACACCCTCGCCCAACGGCAGGCCATCAAGGACATTACGGTCAACGATATTCTGACAGAAGCCACGGTGAGTCGTGGATCGTTTTACAAATATTTTTCTGACAAATATGACGTCATCAATCGTTACTACGACGAAGCCATGACGGCCATTTTTCAGGACTGCGAGTCCTACACGTGGCAAGGAATCTTCACGAAAATGTTGGCCTACTTCGAGGCACATCCCGCCTTTTTTGACGCGGCATTTCGGGCGACCGGGCAAAATTCCTTCACCGACTTTTTCCGGCACCACCTGATGACGGAATTCATGGAAATTATCGATCACCACAGCACACACCGGTTGACCGCTGACGACCAGAAGGCCCTGCAGTTCTTCGTCGATGGCTTCGTGACTTACACGCGGCAGTGGGCGTTGACGGGCATGCACCAGCCGGCCAGCGACTTGGGAGCTGATCTGCATTTGTTCATGCCCGCCTGTCTGTGTGAAATTACGTTGACGGCGGTGCCGCTTGAAAGTTCCACGCCCACACACTGATGCTGCCCTAAAGACACGACAAAGGCCCCCGCAACCACGGAGGCCTTTCATTTAACCAAAAACTATTGCCGCGTATGACCACCAGCTGTGGCCCCGGCTAACTTATCTTCTAACGCCACTTGAATCGCGTGAAGGTTTTCCCAGTGGTCGATCTCGGCGGCTAAGCCCGCTTGCCACTGCGCCTTTTCGCGACTCTTGGCAATGAACCGGTCCCAGTCAATATCGGCTGTGGTCCGGTCATTCGTCTGTCGCCATTTGGCCCATTCATCCAGATGATGCGCTAACTCACGGGCTGCCGGCGGGGCTAAAACTAAGTTCTCAGTCATAACCGTAACCTCCTTAGCGAAAATCCTGACGGACACGTCCTATCAATACCTTTATTTTACCAAGAATGGTTGGCGGGCGCGACCAATATGCTCACAGCTGGTCAATGACCGTTTGGATCGGCTGGTCGCCACTGAGCAGCGGAATCGTCTTGCCAATCGTCTGTGGGGCGTGTAAGGCGGCGACCATGAACGCGGCCAAATCAGCGCGCGAAATGCTGCCCACGGCCAGCGGTTCGCTCTTCACCTTGCCAGTCCCCGCATGAAAGGACAGCGCGCCCGGCTGAACGATGGTGTAGTCCAAGTGGGTCTGGTGGACCAGCCAGTTGTCGGCGTAAAATTTCGCCACGTACAGCGGCTTGAGCGGGTCCGCCCACCGGTTACGGTCCTCTGCAAACAGCATACTGATCATCATGAACCGCTTGACCCCAGCAATCTCGGCGGCCTGCATGGTCTTAATGGCCCCATCAAGGTCAATCAACAGGGTCATGTCGTCTTTGGTGCGGCCCCCGGATCCCGCGGCGAAGATGACCGCGTCGGCATCCATCAGCGTACTGGCAATGCGTTCCGGCTTAGCTAATAAATCCACCCGGCGCACGGCAATGCCTTGGTCCTCCCAGTCTTCGCCATCTTCACCCGCACGCAAGCCGGCAATGGGCTCATCCCCATTTGCCAACAGCTTGGGCACTAACAGGCGCCCCACCTCGCCATTGGCGCCCACAATCATTACTCGCATCTGTCTCCTAACTCCCTTCGCAAAACTTCTGCCATCTATTATACCCTAAGGGCAGTTTGATTGACTGCCGAAATTTTTCGGTGAGTTTCCTTTACCCTAACCCGGGCAATGCCATATAATGTAGAAAGGGCACCGACCGATTTGACCGATACTCGTGAACGCTAGACATTTTGAGGAGGTCTCAAATTTTGCAAAATCCTGATTTAACCATTAGTGACTTGGACGAAACCGCCCAAAACACCGCATTAACCGACTTTGTTCATTTTTACTTGAAACACTACCGGACCAACGATTTGGAAATCTTGGCATCGTACAAGGTCGATTACGCCATGAACGATATCAATATGTACATTTACACCAACACCAACTTTAGCCCTGACCAATTGGCTGCGGGTGTCTTGGCCAACAAGCGCGACTTGTTCTTGACCATCTTAAAGACGGTCAACCTGCCCTACACGGCTAGTGGCGCGTTAAAGGACCTCACCTGGGACGGCTGGTACGCGCAACAGTACGCCGGCATCGCTGAAGGAAAATAGTTTTTTCTGCTTAAAAAAGCGTCTGAGACTTTCATCTCAGGCGCTTTTATTCTACTCTGATAACCAAAAACTTTTAAATCTTACCAACCAAATCAGTCCCCGGCTTCAAAGTCTGTTCACCAGGATGCCAGTTGGCGGGGCAAACGCGGTCGCCGTGCTCGGCCACAAACTGGGCAGCGGTCAACGTCCGCAAGACTTCGGCAGCATTACGGCCGATGCCCATGTCATTGATGGTGTAGGAACGCACCTTACCGGCCGGGTCCAAGATGAAGACGCCGCGGTAAGCTTGACCGGCATCCTCGTCTAAGACATCATAGTGCCGGGCCAAGACGCCAGCCGGATCCGCAATCATCGGATAGTCTACCTGGCCGACCTCGGTACTCTGCTCGTGCCAAGCCTGGTGAACGAACTCGGTATCCTCGGAAACACTGTAGATCTCAGCGTCTAACTTTTGAAATTCACTGTAGTGGGCCGCCAGATCGCCTAGCTCTGTGGGACACACAAAGGAAAAGTCAGCTGGATAAAAGAACAGTACGGACCAGTGCCCCAACAGGTCAGTTGGCGTCAACGCTTTAACCTCGCCGTCTTGATACGCATTTACTTGAAAATCGGGTAACGCAGAACCAATGTAATTCATGATAAAACTCCCCTCAATTCTTGATATTCTTTTTTGATACACCCCTAGCATACGCGAATCCCCAGGGCAAATCAAGAATGATTCTAAACTAGTTGGCAGCTAGTAAACCGCGCGTTATAAGTATATTTATAGTTAGTTATTATAATTATTATTCGATAGAACTTGGACTTTTTTCTTGCAATCTGGGTGAGAACCAGATATACTGTGTACGTAAGATAAATTAGAAGCTGTTAGGTGAGGCTCCTATACGGAAAATGCTACTGCTCAGAAACGTCGAGAAACGCCAATGAGTCAGCTGTTCAGGTCAACAGAAGGCCTGATCTAATGTAGCTGTTATGAACTAACTACGCCGTATAGTGCTAAAACTCAACGACTAGCCAATACTCACACTTGTTCTTTAAGGTGCGCTTAGCTAGTCGTGGCTAAGCGCTTTTAATTTGTCCGCAGTTGTCACTGTCGACTTACTACAGGAGGTGATTGAACATGACAACGCAACTTTTAGATGATCCTGGAGCGTGTTATTACTCGCCGGTGGGAAAGTTACCGTCTGTTCAAGCCTCTTGGTTGACGCTTTGAGGAGGACACTACTTTAGCTTTCCCTATCCCGGACCCCGTAGCTTGATGCGGCGGTTCGACTAGTAGACTTTAAACGGAAACGACTGGCCACTTTATTTCAGACGCTGTCGGTGTTGCAACCGACCGTAACTCGTCTGAACTTCCCGAATTCGTTCGTGTGCCAGTTGGGTTCCAACCACTTAATGGATAACGCAAGCTAGAGTTACCAGTCTTTCTCAGCAACTATGCGACCCTGATGCATTGACGTGCTAGTCCCATAGCGTTACACCACGTAGCGATGCCTCACCGTTGGGGGAACCTGATGGGGAGAAAAACATTTCGTAACTGACGCCGTTTCAACTAGGTCGGTTTTTAATCTCTTACGGTCGATACGAATAATGAATACCAAACTGAAACTAGTTATCGATGTCGCCTGTTGTGGCCCATGGGCTGATGGGAATCACCCCGCTAAGCCGCAACCACGTGACCTGGATGTGCTGGTATTTACCAAATGCGCACCACGAATAAAGCAGCATCACAATCCCGAAAAATGGACTGTGATGCTGCTTTTTTTGGTTATTTAGCTTTAGCGGCGCGAATCTTCTGTAGGTACGTCTGACTCTTTTCTTCACTGAATTCGTGTTCGGATTTCCCGATGATCACGGTCGCCAGCGAATTACCAACCACGTTGACGGCGGTCCGGCCCATGTCGACCAGCCGGTCAATACCGGCGATGAAGGTCAGCCCACTCATCGGTACCCCAATCGTGGAGACGGTCGCCAGCAGGACCACGAACGAGGCGCCAGGCACTCCGGCCATCCCTTTACTGGTAATCATCAGGACCACCAGCAAGGTGATCTGCTGCCCCAAGCTCAGGTTGATGTGATAGGCCTGTGCTAAGAATAAGGCGGCCAGTGATTGGTAAATGGCGGATCCATCCAGGTTAAACGTGTAGCCGGTCGGAATCACGAACGACACAATGCCTTGGCTGACACCGAATTTATCCATTTTATCGATCAGCCGTGGCAAGGCCGCCTCAGAACTGGCCGTGGAGAAGGCCAAGATGGCTTCGTCCTTGATCACGTACAGCAGGTCCCACAGACGAAAGCCGAACAAGCGCGCGGCGATGCCCATGAAGACGAGAATGAACAACGCCATGGTCGCGTAGGCCAAGACGATGAAATACCCCAACGGTGCCAAAGCCGACAATCCCATTTGCGCGATGGTGACCCCAATCAAGGCGCAGACCCCGATCGGTGCGGTGTGCATGACCCAGTTTGTCACGCGGAACATCACTTGTGACACGGCATCCAGCACGTCGATGATCACCTGGCCCTGTTTTCCGATTGCGGCCGTTCCTAGTCCGAAGAAAACGGAGAAGAAGATCACGGGCATCATATCGCCCTCTGACAGCGACTTGAAGATGTTGGTTGGAATGATGCCCATCAACGTGGACCAAATACCGGTGTTCCCAGCGGATTTTGCCGACGAAACGTACTGACTGATATCGGTACTATGTAGTTGATGAATGTCGATAAAGTCCCCTGGCTTGAAGATGTTCCCGACCAGTAGCCCTAAGGCAATGGCAATGGTCGTCATGATTTCAAAGTAAATGATGGTCTTACCACCGACTCGGCCCAACTGCTTGATATCACCCATATTGGCGATTCCCACGGTCAGACAGGACACCACGATGGGTAACACGATCATTTGAATGAGGCCAATGAACATGTTCCCAATGTTTTGCATCGCCGTGATGGCGACCTTGTTTTGGTAAAAGACGGCGCCTAAGACCACTCCGAGTACCAGGCCGATTAAGATTTGCCAGCCCAGACTCAGACGGTACTTACGGTATTTCTGCATGCTAATTCCACCCATTCTCTCTTTATATAATTGTTTTAAGACAACTTTAACGGTGTTTTGCTGCGACACTAATAATCATAGCACATTGGTCTTCCCTGGAAAAGATAGTGCCCAATTGAACTCACCAGTACAATCCCCCTTGTCAGCGCCATACACGTCGTCAAATTTGTCGGGTGTCGTTAGCGGACAATCAACCTAATCGCGTCCCTACCCCACTTAAACGGCTGATTTTCGGCGAATTCGGTCAACTGACCAAGTTGCAGGAGGAATTAGTGAAGATTTTTTCCAGTTTCAGTGGGAGCCCGTTGCCAGTCCTTGCCCACGAACCACGTTTGGCCACAGCCATTTTGCCAACTGAACAGCCAATACTGGCGGTGGGGGTCGCACCCACTTGTCCTCAGGGGTCAGAGTATGTTAAATGGTCGCGGGGGTCGACCTGAGAGATGGCAGTTTACCCGCAACACCGCCGTCATAGCCGTTTCACTCGGTCGCAGTCCGCCCGCCATCGGGTCTGTCTTCGTCTGCCACCTTAATTTTTGCACAAAAAAAGGAACCCTCACAGGGTTCCTTCACTCGCGTGGCAACGTCCTATCCTCGCAGGGGGCGATCCCCCAACTACTATCGGCGTGCTAAAGCTTAACTTCCGTGTTCGGCATGGGAACGGGTGTATCCTTTAGGCTATCGCCACCACACTATAAGAGAACTTATTCCCTCAAAACTAGATATCATCAATTTATTTTCTTTGAGAACACCAACTCTACTTGGTTAAGTCCTCGACCGATTAGTACTGGTCCGCTTCACGTCTCACAACGCTGCCACTTCCAGCCTATCTACCTGATCATCTCTCAGGGGTCTTACTTCCATATAGGAATGGGAAATCTCATCTCGAGGCGAGTTTCACACTTAGATGCTTTCAGCGTTTATCTCATCCATACATAGCTACCCAGCGATGCGCCTGGCGGCACAACTGGTACACCAGCGGTATGTCCATCCCGGTCCTCTCGTACTAAGGACAGCTCCTCTCAAATTTCCTACGCCCGCGACGGATAGGGACCGAACTGTCTCACGACGTTCTGAACCCAGCTCGCGTACCGCTTTAATGGGCGAACAGCCCAACCCTTGGGACCGACTACAGCCCCAGGATGCGATGAGCCGACATCGAGGTGCCAAACCTCCCCGTCGATGTGGACTCTTGGGGGAGATAAGCCTGTTATCCCCAGGGTAGCTTTTATCCGTTGAGCGATGGCCCTTCCATACGGTACCACCGGATCACTAAGCCCGACTTTCGTCCCTGCTCGACCTGTCTGTCTCGCAGTCAAGCTCTCTTCTGCCTTTACACTCAATGAATGATTTCCAACCATTCTGAGAGAACCTTTGGGCGCCTCCGTTACTTTTTAGGAGGCGACCGCCCCAGTCAAACTGCCTACCTGACACTGTCTCCCACCACGATAAGTGGTGCGGGTTAGAGTGTTCACACAGCGAGGGTCGTATCCCACCAGCGCCTCACTCGAAACTAGCGTTCCGAGTTCTACGGCTCCGACCTATCCTGTACAAGCTGTGTCAACACCCAATATCAAGCTACAGTAAAGCTCCATGGGGTCTTTCCGTCCTGTCGCGGGTAACCTGCATCTTCACAGGTAATATAATTTCACCGAGTCTCTCGTTGAGACAGTGCCCAGATCGTTACGCCTTTCGTGCGGGTCGGAACTTACCCGACAAGGAATTTCGCTACCTTAGGACCGTTATAGTTACGGCCGCCGTTTACTGGGGCTTCATTTCTGGGCTTCGCCGAAGCTAACTCATCCACTTAACCTTCCAGCACCGGGCAGGCGTCAGCCCCTATACGTCATCTTACGATTTTGCAGAAACCTGTGTTTTTGATAAACAGTCGCCTGGGCCTTTTCACTGCGGCTACACTTGCGTGTAGCACCCCTTCTCCCGAAGTTACGGGGTCATTTTGCCGAGTTCCTTAACGAGAGTTCACTCGCTCACCTTAGGATACTCTCCTCGACTACCTGTGTCGGTTTGCGGTACGGGTAATTAATTACTAACTAGAAGCTTTTCTCGGCAGTGTGACATCTGGCACTTCCCTACTAAAATTCGGTCCTCGTCACGCCTTGTCCTTAGCGATAAGCATTTGACTCATCACCAGACTTGACGCTTGAACGCACATTTCCAATCGTGCGCATACCGTAGCCTACTGCGTCCCTCCATCGTTCAAACATAATTAACTAGTACAGGAATATCAACCTGTTATCCATCGCCTACGCTTCTCAGCCTCGGCTTAGGTCCCGACTAACCCTGGGAGGACGAGCCTTCCCCAGGAAACCTTAGTCATTCGGTGGATCAGATTCTCACTGATCTTTCGCTACTCATACCGGCATTCTCACTTCTAAGCGCTCCACCAGTCCTTACGATCTGGCTTCATTGCCCTTAGAACGCTCTCCTATCACGTGACCTAATGGTCACATCCACAATTTCGGTAACATGCTTAGCCCCGGTATATTTTCGGCGCAGGATCACTCGGCTAGTGAGCTATTACGCACTCTTTAAATGGTGGCTGCTTCTGAGCCAACATCCTAGCTGTCTATGCAACTCCACATCCTTTTCCACTCAGCATGTATTTAGGGACCTTAATTGGTGGTCTGGGCTGTTCCCCTTTCGACGGTGGATCTTATCACTCATCGTCTGACTCCCGGATATAAATCAGTGGCATTCGGAGTTTATCTGAATTCAGTAACCCATGACGGGCCCCTAGTCCAAACAGTGGCTCTACCTCCACGATTCTTTACTCCGAGGCTAACCCTAAAGCTATTTCGGAGAGAACCAGCTATCTCCAAGTTCGTTTGGAATTTCACCGCTATCCACACCTCATCCC
The DNA here is from genome assembly GCA_003666485.1 of Levilactobacillus brevis. GTDB lineage: Bacteria > Bacillota > Bacilli > Lactobacillales > Lactobacillaceae > Levilactobacillus > Levilactobacillus yiduensis. The sequence goes on along the minus strand of CP032931.1, from coordinate 637,283 downwards.
AGCATTTTTCAACATACACGGGTTCGGTCCTCCAGTGCGCTTTACCGCACCTTCAACCTGGACATGGATAGGTCACCTGGTTTCGGGTCTACGTCAACTTACTGAAACGCCCGTTTCAGACTCGCTTTCGCTACGGCTCCGATCTTTACATCTTAACCTTGCAAATTAACGTAACTCGCCGGTTCATTCTACAAAAGGCACGCTATCACCCATTAACGGGCTCTAACTAATTGTAGGCACATGGTTTCAGGAACTATTTCACTCCGCTTCCGCGGTGCTTTTCACCTTTCCCTCACGGTACTGGTTCACTATCGGTCACTAGGGAGTATTTAGCCTTGGGAGATGGTCCTCCCGGATTCCGACCACGTTTCACGTGTGTGGCCGTACTCAGGATCCTGAACTGAGGGCCAACGATTTCATCTACGGGGGTATCACCCGCTATGCCACGCCTTCCCAGACGTTTCGATTATCATTGACTTTGGTAACTCAAATGTTCAGTCCTACAACCCCAACGAGCAAGCTCGTTGGTTTGGGCTGTTCCCCGTTCGCTCGCCGCTACTTAGGGAATCGATTTTTCTTTCTCTTCCTGTGGGTACTTAGATGTTTCAGTTCCCCACGTCTGCCTCAACTCAAGTATGTATTCCCTGAGTTGTAATAGTCGGTTAAAACTATTGGGTTTCCCCATTCGGAAATCTCCGGATCAAAGCTTACGTACAGCTCCCCGAAGCATATCGGTGTTAGTCCCGTCCTTCATCGGCTCCTAGTACCAAGGCATCCACCATGCGCCCTTCATAACTTAACCTAACGATTACGTCGTAATCGCTGATTAATTGAGTATTTAGCGATATAAACTAATTAAAAAACTCAAAATTACGCGGTGTTCTCGGTTTAATTATTTTTAATAAAAACAATTAATAAGAAAATTATTGATAATATCTAGTTTTCAAAGAACAAGTTTGAGAGGTAAGCCCCTCAAAACTGACCATTGTTTCGACAAAGTATGTGTAGCCTCCGTATATTCCTTAGAAAGGAGGTGATCCAGCCGCAGGTTCTCCTACGGCTACCTTGTTACGACTTCACCCTAATCATCTGTCCCACCTTAGACGGCTGACTCCCGAAGGTTATCTCACCGGCTTTGGGTGTTACAAACTCTCATGGTGTGACGGGCGGTGTGTACAAGGCCCGGGAACGTATTCACCGCGGCATGCTGATCCGCGATTACTAGCGATTCCAACTTCATGTAGGCGAGTTGCAGCCTACAATCCGAACTGAGAACGGCTTTAAGAGATTAGCTTAGCCTCACGACTTCGCAACTCGTTGTACCGTCCATTGTAGCACGTGTGTAGCCCAGGTCATAAGGGGCATGATGATTTGACGTCATCCCCACCTTCCTCCGGTTTGTCACCGGCAGTCTCACCAGAGTGCCCAACTGAATGCTGGCAACTGATAATAAGGGTTGCGCTCGTTGCGGGACTTAACCCAACATCTCACGACACGAGCTGACGACAACCATGCACCACCTGTATCCATGTCCCCGAAGGGAACGCCTAATCTCTTAGGTTTGCATAGTATGTCAAGACCTGGTAAGGTTCTTCGCGTAGCTTCGAATTAAACCACATGCTCCACCGCTTGTGCGGGCCCCCGTCAATTCCTTTGAGTTTCAACCTTGCGGTCGTACTCCCCAGGCGGAGTGCTTAATGCGTTAGCTGCGGCACTGAAGGGCGGAAACCCTCCAACACCTAGCACTCATCGTTTACGGCATGGACTACCAGGGTATCTAATCCTGTTCGCTACCCATGCTTTCGAGCCTCAGCGTCAGTTACAGACTAGACAGCCGCCTTCGCCACTGGTGTTCTTCCATATATCTACGCATTCCACCGCTACACATGGAGTTCCACTGTCCTCTTCTGCACTCAAGTTACCCAGTTTCCGATGCACTTCTCCGGTTAAGCCGAAGGCTTTCACATCAGACTTAAGAAACCGCCTGCGCTCGCTTTACGCCCAATAAATCCGGACAACGCTTGCCACCTACGTATTACCGCGGCTGCTGGCACGTAGTTAGCCGTGGCTTTCTGGTTAAATACCGTCAACCCCTGAACAGTTACTCTCAGAGGTGTTCTTCTTTAACAACAGAGTTTTACGAGCCGAAACCCTTCTTCACTCACGCGGCATTGCTCCATCAGACTTTCGTCCATTGTGGAAGATTCCCTACTGCTGCCTCCCGTAGGAGTTTGGGCCGTGTCTCAGTCCCAATGTGGCCGATTACCCTCTCAGGTCGGCTACGTATCATTGTCTTGGTGGGCCTTTACCTCACCAACTAACTAATACGCCGCGGGATCATCCAGAAGTGATAGCCGAAGCCACCTTTCAAACAAGAACCATGCGGTTCTTGTTGTTATACGGTATTAGCACCTGTTTCCAAGTGTTATCCCCTGCTTCTGGGCAGATTTCCCACGTGTTACTCACCAGTTCGCCACTCGCTTCATGGTTGAAATCAGTGCAAGCACGTCAATCAACGGAAGCTCGTTCGACTTGCATGTATTAGGCATGCCGCCAACGTTCGTCCTGAGCCAGGATCAAACTCTCATCTTATAGATGATGTGCTTGAATAGCTCATCGATTGTTGTTACATTTTTAAAAGCGAATTGACTTCGCAAATATCGTTTGGGTTTGATACCAAGTATCAAACCGCCCTACACATATTTGGTTTGTCGAAACAATGTTCAGTTTTCAAAGGTCTACCAGTCATCTGCTCTCACAGACAGCTTAATTATCATACCATCTAACTAATATGATGTCAACAAGAAGTTTGATTTAACAACGTTTCTCGTTGATGTGTTATCAATAAGCGACAGCTTAATTAATATAACATTTCGTTATCATCTTTGTCAACAACTAATTTCAACTCATTGAATTGGTCTAGTTGGTGAATCGCCGTGACAACATATATAACTATACCAACCACAGCCCCCACCGTCAACTAAAATCTGAAAATAAAGACAGCTTTTTTCAAAGGCATATTTTACCCGTGAAAGCAACAGAATAGTTACCTGACGGCCGTGTGTTTCTTAGTCTTTTCATCATAACCGTTCGCCTTTATTTTGGCAACAAAAAAGCACGAACCATCGATAAGCAGTTCGTGCCTCAAAATCATTTCAGTTATTTAGCCACGCGGACCAAGAAGTACCGTTTCTTCCCACGCCGGACGATGACAAATTTGCCATCAAAGGCACTGGTTGGGTCGATTTCAATATCCGTGGCCGTGACCTTTTCACCATTGATTCGGATGGCGCCGTTGGTCAGGTCTTCACGCGCTTGCCGCCGTGAGGATTCGATCTTCGTGTCGTCAACCAGCCATTCAACGATGTTCTTCTTATCTGCATTCACCGTTACGGATGGCATCTTTTTGAAGCCTTGTTCGATTTCACTTGCCGTCAAGTCGGCGACATCCCCGGAGAACAGCGCCTTCGTGATGTGTTGGGCCTCAGTGACCGCTTCCTTACCGTGAACGAATTCCGTGACTTCTTCAGCCAAACGCGTTTGTGCCAGACGCTTTTCTGGATGGGTTGCAACGGCGTCTTCGAGTTCCTTGATTTCGTCTTGGTCCAGGAAGGTGAAGTACTTCAAGAACTTAATGACGTCACGGTCATCCGTGTTGATCCAGAATTGGTAGAACTCGTATGGTGACGTCTTTTCTGGGTCTAACCAGATGTTGCCGCCTTCTGACTTCCCAAACTTGGTACCGTCGGCCTTCAATAACAATGGAATCGTCAGGCCGTATGCCTTGGCGTCCGCGCCCTCTTGCTTGTGGATCAGGTCGATGCCGGCCGTGATGTTCCCCCACTGATCCGCACCACCAATTTGCAATTGGACATCTTCTGCTTGGTATAAATGAAGGAAATCAATTGATTGGAGAATTTGGTAAGTGAATTCCGTGTAAGAAATCCCGACTTCCAGCCGTGACGCAACAACTTCCTTGTTCAACATGTTGTTGACGTTGAACAGCTTCCCGTAGTCGCGTAAGAAGTCTAACAAGGAGATCTTGGATAACCATTGGTAGTTGTTCACAATTTTAAAGGAGCCGTCTTGGCCGAAGAGGTGTTCCATTTGCTTGGTCAGGCAAACTTCGTTGTGGTGCACTTGGTCCATCGTTTGCAAGACCCGTTCGGCCTTCTTACCAGAAGGATCGCCAATCGAACCCGTTGCGCCCCCGATAACGATGTATGGCCGGTGTCCCGCCAATTGGAATCGTTTCAAAATCATGAATGGAATCAAATGACCGATGTGCATGGAATCCCCCGTGGGGTCGATCCCAGCATACAAGCCAACTGCTTTTTCGTTGACCAAGTCACCCAAGCCAGATTCATCAGTCTGTTGGTTAATGGCGCCACGCCACTTCAGTTCATCAATAATCGACATATCTTTTCCTCCTAAAATTACGTTCACAACAAAAAAGTCCCCAATGGCGTCTTGCCATCAGGGACGAATTAAAATCCGCGTTACCACCCAAGTTGTTGTCGATCGACAACCGCTCGTCATCATTAACGGAATGACCCGCCGAAACTTCGGCCGCTCCACAGCGTAATTCGTGAAGACGGGCGTTTTGACTCTCAGCACCGTCAAATCTCTTAACCGGAGCCGCCATCACTACTGGACTGTTTCTTAGCTTATGTCCTTGATGATACCGACCCGGGCACTAAAAGTCAATAGACTTCAGTCAGCCTGCCAACAATTTCGCGCGTCTCGGGCAGTTTAAAAGAGATCCGTCAGTGTCGTCCATACGATCTGGATGTTCAACAGCGTCAGAATAATCGTGCAGGCCCAAGCCGACACGGTGATCCAGCGCTTATTGACCCACTTTTCCCCCATGATCTTCTTCGATGAGGTGAAAATCGTCAATGGAATCATGGAAAATGGCAGGGCAATCGACAAGAAGACCTGCGAGTTGACTAGCAAACTATCTAAGGCGCGTTCGCTTCCGCCAAAGAAGATGGTTGCCGCAATCACGGGCAGTACCGAAATCAGCCGTGTGACCAGGCGCCGGACCCACAACGGAATCTTCATGTTAATGAAACCTTCCATAATGACTTGCCCCGTTAAGGTCCCGGTAATCGTGGAGTTTTGCCCGGAGGCTAACAATGCCACCGCGAACAACGTCGACAGTACTGGTGAGGCCACTGCGCCGGCTAAATGGTTATCTTGCAACGCTGCATACAGGTTTCCAAAGGTCCCCAGTTGATCGGTCCCTTTGCCAAAGAACATCGCTGCCCCCAGTAACAGTAACAGACAGTTGATGACGAACGCCCCAAACAGCTGAATGTTAGAATCCCACGTAGTAAATTTCACGGCCCGCGCCATTTCTGCCGGGTCTTCTCTGTTGAACTTTCGCGTCTGTGAAATCGACGAGTGCAAATACAAGTTATGCGGCATCACGGTCGCCCCAACGATTCCCAACGCCATGGTCAATTGGCCCGGATGCACAATTTCTGGTTTGGGAATGAAGTTGGCGACGGCGGCCCCCATATTGGGTTGGGCAATCACCACTTCATAGGCAAAGACCACCAAGATGACCGCAATCAAGCAGACCACGATGGCTTCGATTTTCCGGAAGCCCAGCTTCGTCAGTAACAATAGTAGTAAAACGTCAAAGACGGTCAGCGACACCCCTAAGATCAGTGGCACGCCAAACAGCAGCTGCAGGGCGATTGCGCCCCCAATGACCTCAGCGATATCCGTGGCCATGATAGCCAACTCCGTCACGACCCATAAAATGGCGCCGATACGCTTCGTTGTGTGTGCCCGCGTGGCTTGGGCCAAGTCCATCTGTGTCACAATCCCCAGTTTAGCTGCCATATACTGTAACAACATCGCAATCAAACTCGAAATCAAGATCACTGACATCAGCAGGTAGCCGTATTGGGCACCCCCACCGATCGACGTTACCCAGTTCCCCGGATCCATGTAGCCCACGGCCACTAACGCCCCTGGTCCCGAAAAGGCCAACAGATTCTTCAGGAACCCCTTTTCCTTTGGAATCTCGACGGATCCATTAATTTCTTGCAATGACGGGCCGTTTGCGCTGCCGACCAAAGACGACTTCGTTGAAACGTTGTCTGTCATGTTTTTCCACTCCCCTATCTTGATGATATGCAATTATTATACTGACTCCACGGGGATTGTAAAGCGTTTTTTAATCGTTCCTAACTTTTATTTTATATTAACCATTAAATAAATAACCCCAAAAATGCCAAATTTTCTTGTGTTTTCACGGTTCTTGCTAGATAATGGTGGGAAATTCTTTTTTCAGAAAGTGGTCTCGTTATGTCAAATCTCAAAGTATTTTTCGAAATTTTAGCACCGCTGTTCATCGCCATTCTATTCTTGGCTGGACTCGCCGCCCTAATCACCCGCCAACTGACGCCCGCCGTTATCGGCTTAGTTGGGTTGAGCGTGGGAGGCCTGCTGACGATTGTATTAGCTGGTGTCATTGCCGACGGCTGGTCGCGACACCACGCCACTAGTCGCCAACCCCAGGCGTCTCACAAACGTAGCCTTTAATCATCCCGACTGGTCGTGGCTTTATGACGCTGCACAACCTCTACAAAAACAGACTAACCTTAGTGGTGAGAAATGATTCGACGGAATCTTTTCTCACCACTTTCGTTTTGGCGTAAAGTGGTAGTGAGGTTGACATGTCGCAGGCTTTTTTGGCGCTTGACGCCGTAACTAAAAATGGCAACTTCACTGTACCATCAAATAATCTGTTCGTAGTCTGTTGGCCTAAAGGTCGGGTATTGAAAATTAGAATGATGGTATGTTTACGTAAAAAACCTAAAGGATGGTGTTCGCAATGGCAATTGTATTCGGTATCGATGTTAGTAAAGCCACCTCAAGTGTGGCCGTAATTAATGATGAGACTACTGTTTGGCAATCCGTCATCAAAAACGACTGGTTTGGTTTTCAAGAACTTCTCAAGCACTTACAAGATTACCGCGAACCGCAGATTATCTTTGAAGCAACTGGTGTATACTCACAACGTCTCAGACGCTTCTTAGACGAACAACGCTATCGGTATACGCAGCTCAACCCATTGGCCGCCAAGAAGCAGTTAGACGGCTTACGCACTCGTAAGACCGATAAGAACGATGCGCTTCATTTGGCACAGACACAGTTGATCTTCAAACGACGACTGACTTACTATCAAGAGCCGGTCTATCGCGATTTGATGAACCTTAGTCGTTTCTACTCAGAAATCAACTCGGACCTAGTGCGCATGAAGAACCGACTACATCGCAGCTTACAGCTGAGCTTTCCAGAAGTGGAAACTATTATGGGAAAACCAACAGGAAATTTCTATTGGAATATTGTGCAAACCTACCCACACCCTGATTGCTTGCTTGACTTAACGCCAGAAGTGGTCAGCAAAAAGTTATTTGGATTCGGTGACCATGTCTCTAAAGCCAAAGCAAAAAGTACAGCTATTAAGCTTTTGAAACTCGCACGAGGCTCCTACCCAGGCGATGCCAGTAGCTCTCCAGTGGTTATACAAACACAATATAACGCTGGCCAAGTGGCCGAGCTTTCGGCACATAAAGATCAAATCATCAAACAGATGGTCCAGTTAGCTAAGCCGTTACCGGAATTCAACATTCTCTTGAGTATTCCTGGATTTGCGGAGAAGACAGTTGTCCGATTGATTGGTGAGCTGGGTGATATTCGCCGTTTCGGTAGCAGTAACAAACTCAACGCTTTTGTCGGAATTGATCTGAGGCACTACGAATCGGGAAACTTTATCGCCACTGATCATATCAGTAAGCGAGGTAATCACATTGCCAGAGCAATTCTTTATCGTGCGATCACAAACATTGCCAGTGCAGCAAGGTGGCACCCCAATCACGTTAACGATTTCTATCAGAGAAGAAAAAAGCAACTTCCAGTGGTCAACGGTAAAGCCGTCGGCACAAAGAAAGTTGCGATCGCCGCGATGGGTCGTCTCCTAAGAACGATTTACCATCTCGTGACAACAAGTCAGTTGTATAAGTACGGCGTCAAGCGCCAATCAATCTGACTATGTGTATAGTGTACCTCCTTGGGCAAAAAATAGAAATACCCAAGGTCTATTTGAGTTACCCTCAAGCTCAAAAACCAAGTACCACATCACTTCAATTGGCACTCTTCTTACCCGATAGCCCCAATGACACATAAAAGAAACGGGATTAAACCGGGATTAGTACTTGACTAATGGTAGAAAAAAAGCGAGCCTTGGAGAACATCTCCCAGACTCGCTTTTATGCTATGTCCAAACTGGTTAGCAGCATACTGCTTTTCGCTCGCGTTTGGCATCGTCTATGTACACTTAGCTCTCATCCCGCAACGTGCGCAGCGTTTCTTGCAAAATCGTTGGTAGCTGCTGCTGGATCAACGCCATTTTTTCAGTCCCCACCTGCGTTAACCCCAAATAGCGGCGGCGTCTGTCGTGGTCAGCCACCTGCTGCTTGAGGTACCCGCGCTTACAGAGGTCGACGACGAGATTGGACGTGCGCGTTGCGGAAAAGTTCAGCTTGTGGGCCACCTGCGCGACCGTCATTTGCTCCGCCGCGACGTAGCTCATCAACTGGCATTGCGGCAAATTAATGGCCAGCTCCGGCAAAGGCTGATTGTAGCACTGCGTCACCAACGTATAGATCTGGGTCAACTTCTGTAACTGTTCCTGCTCTGGCATCCGGTCCTCACTCCCATCAAAATGTATCCGCTTACATTGTACCACGAACCACATTTCTGTGGCACACCGCTAAGATAGACGGTAATCAACAAATGACTGATAATCGTGTTGGACCTGGTCCGCATACGCCCAAGCGAAAGCCGCCATGGCGTCATCGAACTGTTTGCCATTGCCGAGGTAGCCCCGAATCATGGCCGCCGTTGGACTTTGACAATGGGCGATGGCCAGCGTCCAGGCGCAGGTGTTGGCGTACGTTTGAAATTGGTCCCAGTCCAACTGCGTCAAGTCGATGGATTCCTTCATATCACGGAACTGGCGGACGTAAAAGCTCTGTTCAGCGCCGGCAAAATAACCCAGAAACGGGTCCGAGGCCGACTGCAAAATTTTCTGACAGTCAACAATACGTTGGCCTTCCGTCTTTTCCAGGGCGACCGTGATGTGTGTGGCCTGTTGACTACCCTGACGCCGAGTCGGCAAGGCTTCCTTGACCTGCAAGACCAGATGTGAGCCGTCGATACTGGTCAACAACACCAGGTAGCAGCGCGAGCCAAAGCTACCGACGCCCACGCTGTGCCGGACGACATCCGTGATGTGATACTGCGACAGCAACAGGTTCACGTCGGGCCGCAGGGTTTGCCGATAAGCCGCAAAGTAGGCCGCGATGTGGCTGGTGACATCGTCATCCACGTGCGTCGTCCGCGGCGCATTTTCCCGGAAACACAGGTTGCCGCGCACATCGAGCGTCGTGAACTTCCGCACGACCTGCTCCGAATCCCGCTTATTGGCCCGCCCCACAATGGACGTCAACAGCTTAGAGCTATCCTCATCCAACGCGCTGGCCTTGACTAACTTCTCGACTTCGTTCATCGGGTAAAAGCGGTTGAGCGTGGTCTGCTCAAACATGCGCTTGATACTCTTGCGATACGTCGCCGCCACCAGTGGCAGGAGTTGTTTGATCTTCTTTTCCTTGAAGTCGTTGGCCTGAGCCGCCAGTAACACGCTGACCATCAGCCGTTTCAAGTCCCATTCCCAGGGATTGATGCCCGCTTCGTCAAAATCGTTGAGGTCAAATAACAGCCGCCGTTCTGGCGATGCATAAAAGCCAAAATTCCCAATGTGTGCGTCGCCACAAATAAACGTGGCAATCGTCGAATCCGGCTGGGCACTCAAATCGGCTTCCATCAGTTCTGCTGTTCCCCGGAAAAAGGCAAAGGCCGACGCCCCCATCCGTTGCGTCCGTTCTGGCAACAGCTCTGGAATCAACAACTGCCGAATCCGGTCCATCATCTGATTGCTGTCCCGATTCGTTGGGGTGTAACTCCCCAGCGCCTCGAAAGGCACCTGAGTCCGGGCCGCCTTGCCCATCCGTCGCAATTCTGCGATCGTTTTATTCACCTGTACACGCCCGGTACTAAATGCTGCTGGCGTCATAACGCCACCTCCCGTTGTTCATTAATTCTTATTCTACCGCACTTGCCACCCGTTTTGGCCAAAATATCAGCTGGCCCAGCTATCTTCCCCAGCGACACGAAAACGAGTCCAGGGAAACGCCCCCGACTCGCTAATACCGCTTAACTTAATTATCTAATAGGCCACACACCAAAGGTTGAAAAGTGCAAATTGACTAGCACCTCATGGCGTTAAGATTAGTCGTTTACAGTTTCGTAGTGGCGGCTGGCCGCCTACCGTCTGTCAAAAGTGCTTGCCAACAATAATTGGCTTAACCCCTCGGAAACAATTAACCTATCAACTGGTTCCTAACTAATACGGCGTTGCTGATAGATACCAACTTGCCGGAGGCAGCCAGGGTGTAGCCAGCTGTGTCGACGGTGTTGGCTGAGGTCTTTTCTCAGCCTACAGCGTGGGACGCCTTGAAAGACTGGCCGGTTTTGCCAGGCTTTCAAGCGAACCGGAAGACCGCTCCTCAGGCTGGAGGTGTTCCCCAGAGCAGGCGGAACCCTGGCTGACGTAGGCTCCTGGTTTCGCTAATTTTAGCGGACCAGCACCACGTCGCCTAGTCTGTCTCCTCTGGATGGCTGTGATTGTTGAAGTCTAGGGCGAACAACGACAACTCGTGGTGCCGCAGCTTCCGAATCAGTCGGTCCAGGTTCTCGCCGTATGGCAACTCCTTGACCCAATGAAAGGCCTCGAGCTTTTCGCGCCGGGCATAGGCTTCCGCCCGTGGATCGACGCCATACACCACGATGTAGTTATCGCGATGCTGCGGGTCGATCGTCGTTTGGTCCGTCAATAGACTCAAATGCACGACGCCACTCAGCAGCCGGTTGAAGATATCCGTGGTGACTCCAATCATGTCGTAGGTCACCAGAATCTCGACTTTGGCCGCGGTCAGTGTCAGACCGTTCGTGTATTTGCTCAGGTATTTCTGCACCATCCGCAGGTCCATCTTGCCGACCTGTTGCGGATAGAGCAGGCCCATATTTTCGGCCATCACTAACGCTGCCGCTGACGAGGACGGCGTCGGCTGGTACAACGCCGTAATTTCTGGACGTAAAAGCGGATCGACCCTGAATAACAACATGAATTGACATAGGGAAAATAACCAGTTGGCAAACCAGTCATCCCCCTGCGCAAAGTCGGCCAATTCAGCCACACCAGGGGCCAACTGGTAGCGCCCATTGCGGTGTCGTAAGCCGCGGTACAGCCGCGCCATCGCCTTGGGCTGCAAGGCCCGCACAAAGTACGGCGAACTGGTCAGTAAATAATCCAGTGTCGCCAATTCCGTCAGGGCCTGCTGCGGGGAGTCGCCCAGGCACGTTTGAAATTGCCCTGCGAGCTCTCGTAAGTCCGTCAAATGGGCCAATGGCAGTCGCAACACTGGGTAGCGGTGTCCCTGTGCCAACCGCAACAGCGCCAACGTGATCATCACGTCACGGCGTTGCTGGAGGCTCACCGCATCTTGATACAAGCCAGACTGCGTGTAAGTCTGCAGCAATTGCCGGTGTAAGGCCTGCAACTGGTCAGGTACCGCGGGTAATTCCGTCACCGGCGTTAGCGTAGTGGTGAACAACATGAAGTAGAGCAACTGAATCAAGGTTTCGTTGCCCACCAGCGCCAACGGACTTGCCGACAGCTGTAAATTGTACTGTGCCAGTTCGCGTTTCATCGGCCGCATCCGCCGGTTAAAGGTCGACAAGCTAATGTCATGGTCCGCACAGAACTCGCTGGTTTGCCGATAGTCCCCCGTCAACGTCGCCCACATGGCCAAGTACGGCACGCTCTGCCGATACAGCCAGTGGCGGTAGTCGTCCATCGACACGCGCGTCGTCAATAAGTCTTTCGTTAAAACGGTCTGCTGGTCGAGTGCCAACAGATCACTGCGTAAATTCAATAAGACGTGATAGGCCCGTGAATAGCTCACGTCCGCCATGGTTGCGAAATCCGTGAGGCTAAATTCCCCGGCCTGATCACGAATGTACGTTAACAGCTGGATCTTCAAGAGGTCCTTGTCCGTTAGCATCGCAAAATCAATTTTCACTGCTCTCTCCCCCTGCCATCCCCTGAGTATACCGAAAGCCCCCGAGCCATGGCGGTTGTCGCCGGTTCAGGGGCAATCAGGGGGAATCAACTAATCAATACTGGTAATGGTGACACCCTGCTCATCAAATTTTGCTAGTGTTTCCTTCAAGATAATCCGGGGATCGTCGTAGCGAACGCCCGGTAGAGTGGTGCTGACAAAGTTGCCCGTTAATTGGCCGTCAACGACCTCTGGCGATACCCGAACGTCTTCACCCTTATCCGTCGACAACGTCACACTTTCGCCTTCCGTTAGCCGTTGGACCAAGGGTAGGATTGGCATCTGTTGCATCATTTCGATCACCCTTTCAGTTTTACTTTCTACTATATTTTACCACGGCCACTGGCAACCAGCGCTACAGGCCGCTCAAGTAAATGATGCTTTCATTAATAATATTATTAAAGATTACGATTTCGTCATTTTTCATTTTAGGCTTTCCATTCTTTGCCCGGCTGTGGTATGCTGATAGCCGCTAATTAATAATGTTAAGGAAATTCTGGGGGAGAATACAAAGTTATGTGGTTTAACAATCTCAATACCGCCTTTGTGGTCGGGTATCCAATTTTTGTGTCCATCATTTGGATCACGGGCTGTCTGTTTTCGAGTCTCTATCGGCGCCGACAACCGCGGACCCTCCTTGATGCGCAGACACAACCATTTGTGTCGATCTTGGTCCCTGCCCACAATGAGGCGGACACGCTTGAGGCGGCAGTCCGGTCTTTAGCCAGTTTAAAGTATGAACGATATGAGCTGGTCCTAATCGATGACTGCAGTACGGATGATACGCTGGCCATCATGAAACACTTGCAAGCCACCTGGTCCACTATTTCGATGACCATCGTGGCGTTACCGACAAACCAGGGGAAGGCCAACGCGTTGAATCAGGGGCTCAAAGCCGCCAAGGGCGACTACATTGTCGGCATCGACGCCGATAGTTTGTTGGCACCCGATGCGGTCACCCAATTGGTCACGACCTTGACGTCTCAACCGGACTTCGGCGCCGTCACGGGGAAACCCGTCGTCCGCAACCGTTCCAACCTGTTGGGTCGACTCCAACTGCTGGAATACATTGGCGTAATCGACCTGATCAAGAAGGCCCAAGCCTATTTGACGGGTTCCATCACGACTGTTTCCGGCGTCATCGTGGCCTTTCGCCGTGAAGCCTTGGAACAGGTCGGTGGGTGGAATCCCGCCGTGATGACCGAAGATATCGACATCACCTGGCGCATGTACCGGCATCATTGGCGCGTCGCCTACGAACCCCGGGCCATTTGCTGGATTCTGGTTCCCGAACGCCTGCGTGGCCTGATCAAGCAACGTCAACGTTGGTCACGCGGCGGTCTGGAAGTCTTAGTCACCAACTGGCGCGGCTTTTATCGCAATCCGTGGGGCCAACGTTTCTTACTGCTGGAAACGGTCATCAGTAACCTCTGGGCCATTTCCACGGCGCTCAGCATTCTGGCGTACACGATCAAGTTGTGGTACCTGCACGGCTTGTCCTTAGACGGCAACCTCTTGGTCATCCTGTTGTGCCTCAGCGCCATTCAGTTTACGGTGGGCTTCGTGTCCTCGCAAATGACAGCCAGACTGGCGGGACCAGAATTACTGTTGGTCCCGGTTTACGTCCTGTACTACTGGATGGTCAACTTGGTCAGCTGCTTGTCCGCTATCGCTTCTTACTTCGTTAGTCCGCAACGTAAAGGGACTTGGCGGAGTCCAGATCGGGGGTTATAACCGTGAAGAATCCAAATTTTGATCCAATCGTGCGTCATCAAACTAGCCGAACTAGCCGTATCTTACGGGCCGTCGTTTTGATTGCCCTGTGGCTGTTCATCGCCCTGGTCGTCTTTGCCAACATCAGTTTCAGTCTGGGGTGGTACAGTGATGGCCTGGTCAGTCTGTACTTGCTACTGAATTTGCAGCCTCACGCCAATAACGCCATCTTGTTGTTGATTGGTGTGCTGTTGTTGATTGTGCCGGTCTACTGCGGCTGGCGCTGGACCCGACTGACAAAGGAGGATCACGCATGAAGCGTCACACGCGCCAAGGCTTGTTGCTGGTACTGGTCTTAACGTTGGTCTTCAGTCTCGGCTGGACCTACCAACATCAGGCCACCAAGCAACATCAGACCGAAGAAAGCTACGCCCTGCCCGCCCGTTATCGGAAAATGAAGAACGGCATCATGGTCTTCTGTTACCACCGGGTGCTCAAGCATTCTGCGTCCACGCAAATCGCGCAGACCCTTTCGAACAACTCCCAGCTCCACGAATTCAACGTGCCGGCTGACGAGTTTGCGGCCCAAATGGCCTATCTAAAGAAACATCACGTCAACGTCATCTCGGCCACGACCATGGCTCGGATGGTACAGTCCCACCGGCCAATCAAGGGGAAATACGTGGTTCTCACCTTTGACGATATCGACCGTAGCGTCATCGACAACGCCATCCCCGTGATGCGCCACTACAACTTCCCCTTCACGACCTTCATCATTACCGGTAACACTGGGATGTACCGTGAAGGAAGCCAAATGGCTACGTGGCGGGAAATCAAGGCCGCCCAAGATGAGGCTGGTCACCTGATGACCCTGGGACTACACACCCACAACTTGCACCATTTAACAGCAAAAATGCAACCGGTTTTCCTGCAACCACACTATTACGGCAAATTCCAACGTGACTTTGCCAAATCCGCGCAGGAATTAAAGGATCACACCGGCGTTACCGCCACGTCCTTCGCCTATCCCTACGGCGGTGGCAATGCCCAGATCAACAACTTCCTGGCCCAACAAGACTTGGACTGGGTCGCAACGTTGGATTCGGGAATCGTAACCGCTGAGACAAATCTCAACGAGACGCCCCGGCTTATTGTCAACCACGAAAGCTGGCCGTCCATCCGCAACTGGCTCAAGTAACACCAAAAGCTTCCCGCCATCTCTCAGTGAGATGTTGGGAAGCTTTTTAGATTGTATAAACCAGTTGCCTACGGCTGCCAGGGGTTCCGCCTGCTATGGGGGACGGCTCCAGCCCAAGCATGGGCTTCCACCTCGCTTGGAAGCCTGGCAAAGGCCGCCAGTCTCCCAAGTCGCCCCACGCTATAGGCTGAGAAAGAACCTCAGCCAACACCGTCGACACAGCTGGCTACACCCCTGGCCTCCTCCGGCAGTCTGCTAGTATTTTTTCACATAATGAGTCGTAATCCCTCGCTTCATTGTAAAGTGCGAAAGACCCAACACCAAGCTTAACAATGAATAATGTCGTGATTGAGAGTTTACCAAATATGGGCTCAGTCGTGGAAGTTTGCTTAACAGGTAAAGGTTGCAAGTACAAAAATACCTGATAATACTCAACTGACAAGGATTGTGAACACTAAATTAGTCCACCCCGCCACCTGCGGCTGTCAGAGATTACCCACAAAGTTAGCAGGAAAGTCGCTGGACTGGCAACGCTCATCCACACTAGTGGGTAACCTACCACGTAGCCGAGAGTGAGCTGAATTTAGACTCAGCCGTGGGAGTTTTCAAGTGACCTGCTTGGAAGCTGGCGTCTTCGAGACGCGGTCTTCGGCTCAAAGCAAGGCGTTACCATCTGTTCCGCTTGTCTCATCCGTCTACAGCATTCCAGACCACATTTGGCAGCAGCTGCTAATCTCATTTAATCGCGGTACGTGCCTGGAAGAAGCCGGCAGAACTGGCATAGAGCCAATCGGCCTGCGTCAGCGGCTGAAAGTTCTCACTGTTACCAGTGACGATAACGCCCGCAAACTTCGCGGTTTTCTGTGTCGGGTAGCGGGTCACGTAACTTTTCAAGTACTTGGCAGGGCTGAAGCCATCGTATTGCGCGTCCCATGTCATTTTTTGCAATTGCTTTGCCGCTTGGCGAAAGTCGCGATACGGATGGGTGTATTTGCCTTGTTGCAGGTGTCCTTTGGAGTTGGCCTGAACGCCCATAAAGGTGTTGTCCATCATGGTTGGATCCGCCTTAGCCCCCGTACCGATCCAGTACCAGACAGCGTGGAGCTTACGGGGCAGCCGCCGTTGAATCTGAGCATAGGTCAGTGGATGTTTAAACGTCAACGCCACTTCGGCCACCGCGCCCTTAGTCGCCGCTACCTTCGTCACATCCGTTACTCGCCTGACGTCCGGGTGTTTGACCCGTGGATTGTAAAACAACGGTACCTTGTGTTGAGTGAGTCGATCATAAGCCCCCGTGTCCGTGGTGTCAGTAGCGTTCAGAGTCATGGTCGCCGATTGCGTCCCCAACCAGCTCCACGAGTAAGGTTCCACTAGTGGCGACCACGATTCGCGATAGCCTTCAATGTCCTTATAGCGGTGACTGGTGACCTTACCGCCCATGAAATTGGTGTCGGCCAAGTACTGATCACTGGTCTCAATATTGGGTGACATCACGGTCGAGAGGCCGCTCATATATTGTGTCAATTCATCAGATTCCTTAGCCGCCTGATGTTGGGTCCACCCGTAACCGCCAATGGCCCCTACCAAAACAACCACGATGACAATGACCACCGTTACCAGCCACCGGACAACTTTGACACGTAGGGCCAGTCGACGAAATTTCTGCGCTTCATTCATGTGCTTCACTCCTCAAAATGTGCTTTAACTTCTTACGTAATCGGTACAGCCGCATCTTGACGGCTGCCGGCTTAATGCGCAACTTTTCTGAAATCTGCTCGATCGACAATGCCTGATCATAGCGTAAGATCAACAACTGCCGATTCTTAGCCGATAACCGGGTTAGCGCCTGGGTAATATCTGGTGGCGTCGCTACGGGCGGTTCCTTAAGCTGAGGGGTTAAGTATTTGCGCACTAAATCTTGATAACGTTGGACCCGCCGGTAATGGTCCAGATAAGTCGACCACGCCACTCGGTACATGTAGGGACGCAATTTATCCGGCGGTAAAATCAATTCCATTTCCAATAGTTTCACGAAAACATCTTGGACAATATCTTCAGCCACTTCCGGCTGTGCTCCTCGGCTCACCAAATAACGCTGGAGCTCCCCCGCGAGTTGCGCGATCAAGCTTTCGTATTGCTGTAGTCGCATGCTGACCTCCTCCCCTAACACCTATGTAACGAACGACTTTGCGAAAAGTAACGTTTTTTCTGAAAAAAACTGTTCAATTGCGAAAGCCAGTTGCCCACGCCAGCCATTGTAGACCAAAAGCTCCCTCGCCAGCAAAGGACTGACGGGAGAGCTTTTAATTTTGGCTTTTATGAGTGCAATTGGCCTTTCACCACCAACCAACTGCCCATCTGGTCAACTTATTTGGTAGCGGGCACTGCGGCATTGCGCGTGATCCGCATGCCCACCCAGTAAATAACAGCGGTAATCGCCATGGCAATGAAGGTGGCGCCAATCGTAGTGGCGACCACCGTGACCTGCTTCAGGCCCCAATACGTGACTACGCCGAGCACCCAGCTGGCTACGGCCACCCAGTTGACGCCATGACTGTACCAGTAAGCGCCACGTACCTTGGTCAATTCCGCCAACCGATATTGCTTGCCCTTGAGGAAGAAGTAATCGACCAGGAAAACCGCAATTTCCGGCCCCAAGAACATCCCAATACCGTCCAGGAACGTTTCAAAGACATCCAGGAAACTGGCCAGGTAGACGGGAATGAACGTCACCAACGTCGCCGCAATCGTGACGATCCACAGGCTGACGTTGAGTGACAAGCGGTGGGTCAAATTCGTCAGCGCCGAGCCCGCCGACATCAAGTTGACTGCGTTGGCCGTGGTGCTGGTCAGAACGATCACCAGTAAGGCAATCACGCCCAGCCCCAATTTAGCGGCGACCGTGCTGGGGTCCGAGTTATTCGGGTCGAAATGGTTCAGCGAAACCGCCGTACCAATCGTAGCAAACAGGCCGATAAAGGCGAACCAGAACAGCCCGAAGTTAGCGCCGAGAAATGACGCGGTGGTTGCGGCCGACTTTTTGGCCGTGAACCGACTGAAGTCCGACGCCGCGGTGACCCAGGCTAAGTTGAACGCGGCCAGCGTGTCAGCTGCTACACCGGAAGACATCCGCAAGTTAGCGGGCGCATGCCAGGCGATGATGTCGTGGAAGGAGACCGTTTGGAAGACCACGACCGATTCCCAAAGCACGAAAATGACCACTAAGATAATGCCAATCCGTTCAATTAAACGAACGGATTTTTCTCCTAGCGAGATACTCAATCCTGAATTATTCATACCTTTCAAAAAAGTCGTCAGTTTTCATGTTTTTCAAAAACTGACGGCTTTTGATCTTGCT
Organism: Levilactobacillus brevis; assembly: GCA_003666485.1. GTDB lineage: Bacteria > Bacillota > Bacilli > Lactobacillales > Lactobacillaceae > Levilactobacillus > Levilactobacillus yiduensis. The sequence continues at coordinate 618,754 of CP032931.1, read as the reverse complement.
TACTATGTATTGAGACTCTAAATTTTGATGGTATCACCTAACGGTGAGTCATTTTTGAATTTTTGGGTGCACTTATCCCTTGATCGTACAGAATTTTTTTTAATTGGGGCTATTTAATAGCCTGAATACGCTGTAATACCTGATAAAAGAGTCGATGATAAACGTGATGAGAACTCAGTCGTAACTGGATTCGTCGACCGGTAAACACAACGCGGGCAGCGACTTTGAATAAACGGATTCGTAATGTACTAACACGCAATCCGGTCTCTGTTTTAGGTAGGGCTATTTGCTTCATAAAATTGATAATATTGTACGCTAATACACTAACCATCATACGGGCAGCGTTGGCGGTAAACGTTGAACTATCAGTCTTATCAAAGAAGAAGCCCTCTTTGGCTTCCTTGATATAATTCTCCATCTGACCACGCTTATGATACAGTTCAAATGCTGCTTCTACGGTTAAATTTGTCAGATTAGTCACAATAAATTCATGTGAAAAGATCAATTCGCCAGCTACACGAGTTGACTTAACGTATACTTGACGCGGTTTAGGCCACGAAGTGGCCTGATAAGTTGCTGAGTAATAGTGAGTTTCGGTTTCATGCCACTCAGTTGTGTCGCTTATCTGTACAAACTCTTCTGCCAAGTTGTGTAGTCGCTTATTACGTTTGAGGCGAATAATGTAAAAGACATCATCGGCCTCGCAGGTATCATAAACAGCTGGTGTGGCGAACCCGCTATCACCGCGAACCAGAATATCAGTTTCTGGCAATTGGTCTTGATAATGTTTTAATAACGGTTCTAAAAAGGCTTTTATATCTGTGCTGGTATAGGCATTACCAGGCCGTAGGATGGCTTTCATGAGATTACCATCATTATCGATAGCTAGTAATGGATGATACCCCTCCGAGCCATAATGGGCGTTATAGTCAGTAGCTTCTTGATTGCCATAAGTGTCAGAATGGGTTGAATCAATATCAATAATGGTGGTCGTCTGATTAGTTAGCAGTCGAGCTTGATCAATAAGAGCTTGATTTAAAGTCTGGAAGGCGTCCACACCTGCGGAATCGATACGTTGCCAGAAACGGGATATCGTCGCTTGTGAAGCTAAGGCTGGTTTGTCCAATAAAAGTTTAAACAATGGTTCTGCAACCAATGAGGTTGCAGCAGAATCTGTATTATAACCGGCAATGATCTGCAGAACCAACTGCATTAAGATACTTGAATTACTATGTCGGCAGTATTGTCGATGGTCGTTGAACTTCAATAGATTGTCAGCTAAGTTCGTGAACTGAAACTTTGCCATCAGTTCAACACACAAGGTTAGGCCACCATCAGAAGATAATTGACCGCCGGTATGCGATGCTAGAATGTTTTTATTGAAACTAAATGCCATTTCCTGTACAGTTTTCATTATAGAGTCCTCTTCTCTTTATAGTGTCTTTTGGTCGAGTTAACTATACCAGAGCTGAGGCTCTTTTTCTGCACTTAAAAGGTGAAAACGTAAAATTCCCATCAAGCACTTGAATCATGTGTTTGATGGGGATTTTGGAGTTTCTGGTGAATAATTCAGGTCAATAAATGCAGGACACTCATAATCAAAATGCCGACGATCAGACCAAACGTCCCGCCCGGCTTGCCATATAACGGCCAACCAAACAGTTCGCCAAAGATGTAGCTGATCGACGTGGCGGCAATAAACGTATTGACGGCCGCCCAACCAATAAATTGAATCACATTAATCGCGGAAGGAATGAAGCTCCCTCGTAAGCCAAATGAAGCGCGAGTGAGCGCCATGGCTGGTACGCCGGTGCGATACCCCATGTAACTAGCCACCGCCAGCAATGCATAGGAAATCAGGCCGACAATCACCAAGGTCGTCGACGCTGTGACAAAGCCACAGGCCGCGATGACCCCACCGATGTACCACGTTCCGTTATTGGCGTTAGCGCCAATCCAAGTCGCAAATAAATCCCAGTTGGACATCCGCCGATGTGCCATGGGGATAGATTCAACACGCCCAAATGTCTTCGGCGTCTGCGTTGTTGCGGCTGTTTTAACCTCTTGTGCCACGGTTCCTCACCTTTCTTTTATTCACTTTGTTTTCTTTACCAGTTGCCTCCGGCTGCCAGGGATTCCGCCTGCTATGGGGACCACCTGCAGCCTGAAAGGCGGGCTTCCGGTTCGCTTGGAAGCCTGTCAAAGCCCGCCAGTCTCCCAAGTCGCCCCACGCTGTAGGCTGAGAAAGAACCTCAGCCAACACCGTCGACACAGCCAGCTCCATCCCTGGCCTCCTCCGGCAGTCTGATAGTACTTATTCAAACGGTCATCACCCTGCTACACCGCTAATTGCAGTGAAGCAACGATTGTTGACCAGCACTACCGTAGCCGAAAGTCCGTCAACTATGAGCTCAGCCGTGGGAGTTCCCTTAGCGGTGCTCTTTACCGGTTAGGGAGCTGGCGTCTTTGAGACGCGTCCTTCGGCTCAAAGCGAGGTGTCGAGACCGCTCTACGGCTCGACCCGTCTGCCCACAGCGTTCCAGTCTCATAGTTAGCGAACTCACGGCTACATTGGCGTGTCACAATAAGTAAACAGCAATATCTTGGCTCCAGTAGACACACACTAATCTTGAAAATTGTCTAACCCGCCGGAAGCTACCAGGGGCGCAGCCAGCTGTGTCGACGCAGTTAGCTGGCGTTCTTAGCCAGGTTACTGCGTGGGACGACTTCAGAGACTCGCGCATTTTGCGAGGCTTTGAAGCGAGATGAAAGCCCGCTCTTTGGCTGGAATCGTTCCCCATAGCAGGCGGAACCCCCGGTAGCTGGAGGCAGACCTGGTAACCCAAATTTCTACAAGATTTCGCCGATAAACTCGCCCTTGTCCAGGGTGTTGAAGTCGTACGTCTTGAAGTCATCGACGTGCTTGGTGTACCAGTGCATGCTTTCGGTGATCATCAGGTTGACCGCCTCGTCCTTTTCCTGCAGTGCCAAGATTGGCTTGTTGCTCATCGTGGCAACGCCCAATTCGTACGCCGTCCCCGAATCCAAGTTCTTCGCCTCGAAATCAATGACCGTGACGATGACGTCTGCGGCCGCGATTTGGTCCATGTCACGATGGAAGATCTCCGTGGCCCAAGGCTTGGTAAACTGTTCATTGGCGGCGTCTTGATGCAGCCGGGGTGAATAGAAATCCTTGACCGTGGGATTGGCTTCTAAAGCGGCTTCCAGGCGTTTGACCCGGTCGACCTGTTCGGGACTGAAAAATGGACTTGCTACGTAAATTTGTGCCATGAAAAAACTCCTCCAATGCTTTCTTTGCAACCGCCGGCCCATGAAAAAAGCGGCCGGATCCCGTAAGGAGTCAGGCCGCTAGCACACATTAAATTTAAGTGACTACCGGACCTTTATTAGCCTCACGGGACTAAGTTAAAAGGACTATTTGGTTGTTTCTAGCTATTATACGGGGTCCATCAGTGCGCGTCAATCCTCATTTTGATCGTCGCCCACCACGTTAAACGTTTGACGCCCCCCATTCCCGGGACACCAGCCATTTTCATTTTTTCGTCTTAATGGTCTAACCGTTTATGCCGGCTTTAGTTCAACTCCTAACTGTTTGCTACCGCCTATTGTCAAGGTAGAGTGGACTTGCTACACTTAGACTACTACAAGGGAGGAGTTCTATGTCATCAACTAATCACCAATTACCCCCACGTATCAAACGTATCTGGGGCCTGAGCGCCCTCGGTAGCCTCGTTGCCCTGCTGGTCATCAGCGGGCTACTGTGGTTAACCTACCGTTACTGGGACTGGTCCATCTGGATCACCGTCTTTGCCTTGATTCTAACCGTCATCGAGCCCCTGATTGAGGCCGGCCTGATTCCCTACCGCTACCGCTTTACTCGCTATCACATCACCGACCTGGCCGTGGAAATGCAGTCCGGGTTCATTTTCCAAAAGCGCGTGGCTATCCCGATTGCCCGGGTCCAAAACGTCACCTTAAACGCCGGGCCGTTGCTGCAATGGCAAAAACTGACCAAGGTCTCGATTGCCACCGCGGCCACTAGCCATGATATCGAAGGCCTCGAGCTCCTTGAAGCCGAGCGTCTCCGTGAACAGATCATGCGCTTGGCACAGGAGGCGCGCCATGACCAAACCTAGACGCACCCATCCCTTAGGACTGCTCCAGCACATTGCCAAGTCGATCAAGGACTACTGGTTCTTGTTGATTCTGGTCTTCACCAATCACGACCACACGTCAATCTGGTTCTGGGGAATCCTAATCATTTTAATCTTGGCCTTCTTCATCTGGCCATGTGCCAAATGGCTGACGCTGACCTACGCTATCACGCCTGACGCGGTGGTGGTCCACTCTGGCGTCTTCGTCCGGCACCACGAGCACATCCCCTACACGCGGATTCAAACGGTCCAAAGCAAGCAGTGGTTTTACCTGCGGCCATTTAAGTTAGAAGAGGTCCTGATTGAAACGGCCAGCCACGCCGACAGTGCCCCGGAAGCTCGACTGGCCGCGGTACCCATCACCGTTGCTCAACAGATCAATCACTATCGTCAAACAGCGACGACCGACCCAACGCCAGTCACGGCAGCACCGACCGCAGACACGCCACCGGCTGAACCATCGCCGATTGCCGATACTGTCGCCCCAGCCGCGTATTATCAGATCAATTACCGCGACCTGGTCAAATTTGGTCTGACGTCCCTGATCTTCATTCCGTTTTTGCTGGTCCTACTGGGCCTGTACAATAAGATTCCCCGCAACATGACCGACGCCCTGGTCTCTGACGCCAGCCATTTGGCCCTGACCCTGCTGATTGCTGGGGCTGTCGTCATCATCTTGATTGCCTGGCTGGGCGCCTTCTTATGGACTTTGACGCGCTACTATCATTTTGAACTCTCCCGGTCCGGTCACCAATTGGTCGCCGCCAAGGGCTTGTTCCAGCGCAACACCGTCACTGCGCCACTAGACCGACTCCAGGCCGTCCGCATCAAGCAAAACATCCTGCGCCAATGGCTACACCTCCAGACGGTTCAAATTCTGGTTGCGTCCAAGGCCGCTAGTGATGACGATGACAACGACCTGGTCGTCATGCCCGTGATTGCCAGCGACATCGTCTACCGCACCATGCAGCCCTTTATTCAATGGTTGCCGGACCACCAGCCAGATCTGGCGGACCTCCACGTTGCCCACAGCTGGTATCAAATGCGAAATACGATGCTGGTCGTCGCGGTGCCCATCGCCCTATTGTGGTGGCTGTGGCCTAGCTGGGGCTGGATGAGTTTGATTCTCTTGCCAATCGCCGCACTTCAGGGCCGCTTTGCTGCTCGCAACACGGCGGGCCGCCTGCTGTCGCCGAAATTATTGGCATTGCAGACCGGCCATTTCTGGGAACGGGAGCTGTACTACATTCCGACCAACAAGATTCAATCAATGAAGCTGACCCGGTCCATTTGGATGAAACGCACGCACCTGGCACATCTGGTGGTCAATATCCGCCACGGCAATCGCAACCAGGCCATCGAGTTGCGCTACCTCCACGCTGACGCGGCGCACGCCATCTACGACTGGTATTTGCATCGGACTTAACCTTGATTGGTAAATGGCTGACGAGATGGTCCGTGCTGACCAGAAGCAATTAGAAATGAAAGTTGGCGTTAGCTAAAAGTATTCTCAGCTTACAGCATGGCCGATTTGAAATTCTGATAAGAAACGTCAACTAGCTGGAGCCGACACAGCTGGGAACTCTGAATACTGGTTGACTCCGACAGGTTAGCGTTTGTCAGTGACACCGAATTGAAACAGATTTGACTACAGCTCACCTGTTGCTAAGAACTAACCCGATTGGCAGTGAAACATCTCCGTAGCCGGGAGTCCGCCAAATATGAGCTCAGCCGTGGGAGTTCCCTTAGCGGCGCGGTTTATGCCGGTTAGGGAACTGGCGATTTTGAGACGCGGTCTTCGGCTCAAAGTCGAGGAGACGAGACCGCCCCTTGGCTCGTCCCGCCGCCCACCGCGTTCCGGCTCATATTTGGCGGACGGGAGGCGGCCAGCCTGATCAATTTCAACCCAAACAAAAATGGTGTTCCCACTGTCTAACCAGTCAGAAACACCATTTTTTTCGTTGTCCGGCTACTTTCACCGGACCGTTGACCAGCCGCGTTCCCCAACGCTGCTGGTCACTCCCCTTGATAATCCGTGGACTACCAATTGTTTCGTTCAAACCCTACGCCGACTTACTCTCTAGCCTTCACGTTGTGATCGCCATCGGTGCCACTTGGCCATGATGCTAGGCCGCCAGAGCCAGAAATACCCGAAGGCAGCTGAGACCAAGAAGCTGATGATGGTGCTGTAACCGTCCGCATTGTTGAACCCGTTGATGAGGGTCACATACAGGACGAATACGATGTAAACCGGCACGCGCAAACCTGGGAAGAGTAGATACTCTCCGTTGTGTTCCAGCGACAAGCGCTGATACAAGTACGCGCCCCAGATGAATAGGATCAGGGCCGCCACGACCCAAGCCCCAGCAGTCAGCCAGGACAATTGGCCGCCGTGTAGGCCTAACCCGATGCCATTTTTGTCGTATAATCGTTCAAAAATAGCGGCCACGCCAGACAGTGATAGGGTAAATCCAATGAGCGTCACGACCAAAGCGCCAGTCTGTCCCACAATCAGAGCCGCAAACCAGCAAATCGCAAACATCCCCAAGGAGTTGGCCAAACCACAAACCCACGAGGTGATCAGTCCCGGCCACGCCAGGTGAAACCCGATTCGGGCCGGGAGACTGACCCAAAAAATACCATACTGAACGGCTAGCGTCAAGACGACGATCACGAACATTGCGAGAAGGCCTTGCCACAACTTAGTCCAATAGACCCGTTGGCGGGAAAAGCCGCTACTAAATAAGAATTGATTAAAGTTATCCGTCAGGTCCTGATTCATTAACAGGAGTCCTAAGACCCAGGCTACGATGAATAGCCAAAAGGAATATGCCGGAAAGTTACCCCCATCATACACACGCCACTGATTGATGCTGGTCTTCACCAGATCATAGTGTCCCTCCGTTTGACTCAGTGTATGCAAGGTGATCAAGTCATCCGCCACGCCCACCAGGATGGAGAGCAGCCCGGCCAGCACAAACATCCGGCGATGACGCCGCCAGATTAATTTCGTCACTTGTTTTTGCAAAGTCTCTGCCCCCTACTTGAGTAATTGATAGCCTGTGTCGTGCGCCAAATTCGCCCGGAACAGGTCTTCGAGTGTCAACGGTAATTCTTCCAGTAAGACCGGATGCAAAGCCCGTAACTGCTGGTCGATGTCTGCCGTGTAATTCGTGATGACCACCACCAGGACCCGACCGGAAACGCGGATCAGGTGACTGTGTTCCTTGAGCACCGCCGGAATCGTCTTGTCCGGCAAGACCAACTGAATTTTCTTAGCCGTGGCCCGAATGTCTTCCAGGTTGTAGTCATGAGCAAGCTGACTGTCCTTGAGCAATAAGACCCGGTCGCTCAAGCCGTCCAGCTCGTTTAGGTCATGCGAAGAGATCAAAAAGCCCTTGCGTTGGTCGGCCACCTCATCAATAACCATCGTTGCAATATTTTCACGCACGATAACGTCAAGCCCATCAAACGGTTCGTCCAAAATCAGGTACGTCGCGTTGGAGGTCATTGCCAAAATAACATTGACTATCGCCCGCATCCCCTTAGACAGCCGCCGGTACTGGTCACCGGCATTTAACGCAAAGTGTTTCAGGAGGTCCATGTAGCGTTGTCGGTCAAAATTCGGATAGACCACCCCGTAAAAATCAGGCAGTTCCTTCAAACTATAATTGCTTAAAAAATTGTATTGCGTATCCAAAAAGAAAATATCGTGTTGCCGCGCGGGCACCCGTTGGATCGGGTCATCATCGACCGTCACCAGGCCAGTATCCGCCACGTAATGGTTGACCATGGTCCGAAACAGCGTGGTCTTACCGACACCGTTACGACCGACTAGCCCAATGATTTCACCCGGCGCCCAGTTAAAGGTGATATCCGAAATGATTTGGCGCTTGTCGATTTTCTTGCTTAACTTGTTTACTTGTAAGGTCACTGCTCTACCCCCTCATATGCCTGTTTGATCCAACTCACGACCTCATCTAACGGCACGCCTAGATAGCGAATCTCCGTGAGTAACGTGAGCAGTTGCTTCTTGCTGGCAACCACCTGGGCCGAATTGCCCGGCGCCGTTGCGGACTCGCGGACGTACGTGCCCTTACCGTGAACGGTGGTGATGACCTGTTGCGTTTCCAATTGCTTGTAAGCCTTGCTGACCGTGTTGGGGTTCAGCTGTTCTTGTCGCGCCATATCGCGGACCGACGGCAACCGGTCGCCCGGCTTTAAAATGCCTTGGACGATCTGTTGCTTGACCCGCCAAACCAGTTGCTCGTAGTACGGCAGACTGGAATCATTCATTTGCATGTTTGGTTCACCCCTTGGTGGTTGGCTACGTGTCCTGTGTGTACTATTATACCTAGTACACTCGATTTGACAAGCGCTTTTCCCCAATATTAAGTGCAAACAGCTTTAACTAGATGAGCGGCTGAACCTTTGCCATGAAAAAAGGCGCTTGGGAAAAATGCCCAAACGCCTTGGTATCTCTGAATCTATCTTGTCGTAACCAGAACCAAGCGTCCCTGGCTCCGACATGCCTTCTTTAGCAATTCTTAATTTTCAGAATTCTGGTCAGTTGTGGTAAAGTGCGTGCCCCCGGGAACGTCTTGTTGCCGCACGACCAGCTGGTTGTAGAACTTGGCCCGCGTGAGGTCGTAGTACGGATCCACGAACAGTCCGGCAATGTTGAACGTGATGGCAACCAGGATGAACCAGAGCATAAAACTCAGGTCCATGATAAACAGGAACGCTTTGTTGCCATCCATTAATTTCCGTGACGCCGTAATTGCCTGGAGCGCCGACATTTTTTCACCGCGGTCATACGCATCCCGGTAAATGTAGAACGCCTGGGAATAGGCGTAGGCCTTGATGATGCCTGGGAACACCAGCAATAGGGACCACAGAGCCACGAAGATTCCCGTGAGAATGCTGATGAAGATCCAGCCCAGGAAGTACTGCCCCTTGTCGAACAGCGCAAAACTCCGTTGGATGGGATTGTTGGCTTCAATCTTGCCCCGATCCAAATCGATCATGGTCAAGCGAACCCCCACCCGCAACATGCTGGCCACTAAGAAGAACATCCCCGCAAACGAGAAGAAGCCGTTCCAGCCAATCGCGGTACTGCCATCGCTCAAGACGCGTTCGGCCCAACTCACGTCACGGGCGTACATGCTACTGCCGATCCATTGCATGGCCATCCACAGAATGGAGAGCAGTAAATAAAATTTAAAATTGCTAGAAACCTGCTGCTTAGCCCCTAATTTAAAATTTAGTCGATCTTGTTTATCCAAATGTGATTCTCCTCCCGACAGGCCGCAAGTACCCGTCTCACCTTGATAGTAACAGTATACAAGATTTAGCGTCGTAACGATAGCGACTGCGGCGTGGGCTTTGACTCGCTCCGCCCGCCTACCATGTGACGATACCTAATTTTATCGTACTGGTTTGTACTGCGTCAATCTTCAAACCGAGTCGGCGGACCGCTCCTTAGGCCGCCGGCGTTCCCCATAGCTACCGGAATCTCTGACAGCCGCAGGTGGTGGCATGGACTCATTTAATGTTCACCATCTTTGTCAGCTGAGTATTATCAGGTGTTTTTGTACTTGCAACCTTTAGTTTCGGACTAATAGCATCAGAAAGTGCCGTCACACGGGGGTCCGGTTGAATTTTAATAAAATAATTGCTAAAATGGCAAGAGCATTCATTCGTGATTAACACGGAAAATATTTGAGGAGTTAATACATATCATGAAAAAGTTTTGGAAGATAAGCCTGGGCGTGCTCGTGGTGCTGGTAATTGGTGGCGGCGCAACCGCCTACCAGCAGCGGCACAACGTCCGGCGCCTTTTGTTGGTCCATCAACATTATTCAAAAAAGAATATTCTGTCGACCAACCAAATCAAACTCAACTTACGACCGGCCGTGTCAACCAAAAACACGACGGCGACTAACCGACTCAATACGACTTACCGCAATGACTTGCGCCACGTGAAGACTGGCATCACCCATGCCAAGGTCATCGTTAACCCTTACAAGACCTCGCCGCTGTCCGGCCTGATTCTGGTCAAGACGACCGCAGCTACCAAGGTCAAGCTGACGGTTCACGGCGATACGCCTAAGACCACGCTGACCAAACACGTTGCTGGCTACCGGACGGCCCATTCCGTCGGCGTTCTTGGCCTGTACGCCAACCGGACCAATCGGGTGACGTTGACGTTTACCCAAAAGAACGGTCGCAAGAGTTACGCCACCTACACGTTGAAGACGGGTAAGGCGCCCCACGGCATCGGCAAGAATACGCTCAAGACGAGCCATCCCCAAAAGATGGCGCTGGGTAAGGGCAACAACTGGCTGACGTTTGCCGTGTCCAGCCAAGGGACCACTTACGGTCTGGACGCTCGTGGTCAGGTCCGTTGGTACAGCACCAATCCCATTTCCCACGTCTTCAAGCGCCTAGCCAACAACCGCCTGCTGATTTTGACTAAGATTTCAGCAAGTGCGCACAAATACAACGCGCTGCGGGAGACCGACTTCTACGGTCGCGTTTACCGCCAGTACAACTTTGAAGGCCAATTTCCGACTCGTAAGGACCACAGCAAGTTGGCAACCAACACGGTGATCCACCACGATGCCATTGAACTGCCGAACCACAACCTGTTGCTGACGGTCGATGACGGGAGTAGCAAGTACGTCGAGGACACCATGATTGAGATCAATTACAAGACGGCTAAGATCGTCAAGGTGATTGACCTCAAGCGCATTTTGCCGAAATCGGCATACACCCAATACGATGGGACACACCGGGCTGATGGCAAGATCGACTGGTTCCATCAAAACTCGATGGTCTATGATCCGCAACGTGATGAGCTGATCGTCTCTGGTCGTAATCAGGATATGATTTTTGCCATCAACTACAAGACGACCAAGTTGCAGTGGATCTTAGCGGCGCCAGAAAAGCTGCCGCAACGTTACCAAGCCTACCTGTTGCAGCCAACGACCAAGCATTTCCGCTACAGCGGCGGCCAACACGCGGTCAATATCATTCACACGCGCAAGAACAAGGGTGAATCGATTGCCTTGGAATTCTATGACAACAACGTGCCCGTGACCCGTGGTAAGACCAAGCAATCCAAAAAGTGGTCGGCCGGAGAAATCGTCTCGATCGACCAACTGAAGTACACGGTCACCAAGACCTGGAGCTTCGGCAAGTCGCTGGGCCAACGCAACTTCACCAACATCGTCGGTAGTAGTTACGCCGTCGGTCGCCACAATACGTTGATTGGCTTCGGTTACGCCAGCAATGGGAAACGCAGTGAGTTCGTCGAGGTCAACCGGAAGACGAACCAAATCGTCTTTGACGTTGACCGCACCCATTTCAAGCATGGCGACTGGACCTACCGTGCCCAACGCATGGCCCTGTATCCTGGAAGTGCCACGGTCGGGTTAAAGGCTATTAAACCAGCTATGAAATAATTTGTGTCATGAAAAATGACCTACCTCATTTGACGGGGTAGGTCATTTTTAGTCATCTTTATAGGTAGTGCCGACAATCGTTCACAGCACCGGCTCACTGGACGATGCTGCACGGATTAATTACCAAAAGATTGAAAGTAGACTTAACGCGTTGGTTTCCAAAACGACAGTGTTCTGATTACTAAAATTAGTAAAACCAGGAGCCTGCGTCAGCCAGGGTTCCGCCTGCTCTGGGGAAAACACCTCCAGCCTGAGAAACGGTCTTCCGGTTCGCTTGAAAGCCTGACAGAAGCAGTCAGGCTTCCAAGTCGTCCCACGCTGTAGGCTGAGAAAAGACCTCAGCCTACAACGTCGACACAGCCGGCTCCACCCTGGCTGCCTCCGGCAAGTTAGTGCTTGTCAGTAACACTGTGTTGGACCCAGTAGCGTTAGTTGGTAAAGTGGCTACTACCTGGGGCTACACCAATTGTTACTGGCAAGTACTCTTGTAGCTGAGAGTCCGCCAAATATGGGTTCAGCCGTGGAAGTTGCTTTAGCGGCGCGATTCATGCCGCTTAGGCAACTGGCGTCTTTGAGACGCGACCTTCGGCTCAAAGCGAGGCCGAGACCGCTTCTCAGGCTCGGTCCGGTCCGCCCACCGCGTTCCAACCCATATTTGGCGGACGGTAGGCGACCAGTTTCCACTATAAAGCTGTAAACGACTACTTTTAACGCCATAAACCGCATGGTGACAACGATTCTAGCCGGTTTTCGTCTTGAAATCTTTAGTTACCGCTACTGCTGCTCTGATTTGGCATACCACTAGGTGCCCCCGACGGCCGATTCTTCATGCCTTTCGGGGCATTTTTCATTTGCGTGGTTTGGGCGGACTTGGCCTGTTGCTGGCCCAGCATATAGCCCGTCCCCCCGCCACCTGCGAACAAGAGGATGCCGGCGGTTAGTAGCGCTAGCCAATGTTTAGGGCCCTGACGAACTGGTTTCATCCCAATACTCATCCTTTCCGTTAACCACTTGGTCGTTAACTTGTTTCTTAGTATAGGGATGTTTCCTTAATCTTGGCTAAAGTGGCTGGGAAACCCAATCCGGTCTCGTGGTCACTAGTCGAGTGTCCGCAAGAAGTCCAGCAGCACTTGATTGAAGTGCTCAGGCTGTTCTGCCATGACGATGTGGCCGGCAGCTGGGACAATTTGTGACGTACCGTGGTGTGCCAGTTTGGCAGCAATCGCCGCGAATTTCGGATCAAAGAATGGCGATTGCTCGCCCGCTACAATCAGGAACGGCGCTTGTAACTGGGACAGTACATCCCGCCAATCCTGCGCAGCGTGGTCGACCATCAGTGGATAGTTTAGCGCCGCGTCATACGGGTATTTCTGCTTTTCCTCGTGGATTTGAGCGTAAACCGCATCATCAATCCGGCCCGCCGTGGACTTGCCCATCGGATCCGCTAATACCTGTGGGAAGTTATCCCAGGTCAGCTGCTTAAACCCAAATGGCCAATCAGCGTCCGCCACCATTTTAGGGCTTTGATCCACGTCAATCACGGCTTTGACATGCTTTTCGCCAAATAACGATAGATAGGCAAAAAACGTCGCCGCACCCAATGAATTGCCCAGTAAAATGGCTTGGTCAAGGTCAAGCGCCGTCATTATTTCAGCGACATCCATTGCGTGCCGTGAGATGCGGCGGCCCTGAACGGTTTGGTCCGATGCCCCTTGGTTCCGCGCGTCAATATTAATCACACGATACCCGTTCGCCAAAAGAACCGGCACTTGCGCTGCCCAAATCTTGCGGCTCCCGCCAATCCCCGTCAGGATAACGATCGGTGTTCCACTGCCCTGATCATCATAGACTAAGTTTACGCCATCATTTGTTTTAAAATTCATGTTCGAAGCCCCTCTCGCTAACTTAGTCTAAGCTTACGACGTCATTGGCTGGAGCGTCAATAGCCGGTCACTGAGAGGTGTGGGTTGGTCAGTGGGTAAAACGGTTTAAAGTTCGTGTTTAGCCCGAATTTTGCTTTTGTATTCCGCTACCCCGATATTACAGAAATTATGTAAGGAATTTATTTTTTAATAACATGTTCACACAACCAGTTTCACCAAAAGTCGCTGTACTGCAAGCGTTAATAGCATCAACTTATTGATTTGAAAATTGACGTCAGGTCATACCACTAACACAAAAATAGTCTCTCACGTCACTTGCATTCTCCAATCAAGTTCGGTAAACTATGAACTATCAAATGTTTCATTTCAAATAATGTTCGGTGAAAGAGGAGAGATCATTCATGCGTAATGTGTATTTTAACCACGATGGTAGCGTTGATGACTTAGTTTCTTTACTGTTACTGCTACAAATGCCCGATGTCCATCTGACCGGGGTGGGTGTAGTGGGCGCGGATTCCTATTTGGAACCTGCACTAGCCGCTAGTCGCAAGATCATTGACCGGTTCGGCCACGGCGCCCAACTCGATGTTGCCGCTTCCGATTCCCGTGGCGTACATCCCTTCCCCAAAGAATGGCGGCTCGACGCCTTTAGCTTAGATGCCCTGCCTATTCTTAACGAAGCGGGCACGGTCACCACGCCCGTTGCGGCCAAGCCAGCACATTTGGACCTCGTCGATAAGGTCAAGCAGGCGGCCGAACCCACGACGCTGGTGATGACTGGTCCGTTAACCGATTTGGCCCGTGCCTTAGAAGCCGACCCTAGCATCACCGCCAAAATCGACAAGCTTTACTGGATGGGCGGCACCTTTGACGGTCGTGGCAACGTGGCCGAACCGGAACAAGACGGCACGACCGAATGGAATGCCTTTTGGGACCCCGAAGCGGTCAAGACCGTTTGGGACAGCGACCTCGACATCCAAATGGTCGGCCTGGAAAGTACCCGACAGGTACCGTTAACGCCCGCTATTCGCCAACACTGGGCAGTCCAACGCCAACATCCCGCCATCGACTTCATTGGCCAAGGCTACGCGTTAGTACCCGCCCTTCAACATTTTGAAACCAACTCGACTTACTTCCTCTGGGACGTTCTCACCACGGTTGCCAGCGAAACCCCTGCCATCGTTACGACCAAGCAGGTCACCAGTGACGTCCTGACGAGTGGCCCTGGACGCGGCCGTACCTTTGAAACGCCGACTGGCCGCCCCATCACGCTGGTCACGAGCGTCGATCATGATGGGTTCTTCCGCCGCATTGACGAACTGGCGATTTTAGCCGACAAATAAGCTATACTTAGAGGGAACCTTCGTGGCGCCCTCTTTTTTTGTGTCACGATGATTAACCCATTTTGAGGAGGAACCCCCATGCTGCCCATCACCATCGGAATCGTTATCGGTATTATTCTCTCGCTACAAACCGCCGTCAACTCACGCCTACGCGGCTTTATTGGCTCACCCTACCAGGCGTCCTTCGTGTCATTTACCATTGGCACGCTCTTTTTAGCCCTCGTCATGGTCATTGAACAAGAGTCCTTTGGCATTGCCGGCAGCACGCTGACCCAGCAGCCCTGGTGGATCTGGCTCGGCGGTCTACTGGGCGTGATTTTCCTCACGACCAACATTCTGCTGTTCCCCCACATTGGCGGGGTGCAGACGGCCATCATGCCCATTTTGGGCCAGGTGACAATGGGCGCCATCATCGATAATTTCGGCTGGTTCCATGCAACACCCCAGCCGCTGAATCTGGTGCGTATCCTAGGGCTATTATTGGCGCTAACCGGTATCATCATTACTGTGGCCCTCCCTGACCTGTTAAATCACCAGTCAACCACCACGACGCGCGCCAGCAAGCCCTGGCCTTGGCGTCTACTGGGAATCGTCACCGGTGCCCTGGGTGCCACGCAAACCACTATCAACGGCCGCCTGGGCCGCGTCCTCGATTCGCCATTACACGCAGCCTTCATCTCCTTTCTGATCGGGACGATTTGCCTATTTTTCATCGTCTTAGTCGTCCACCGCAGCTTCACCGCTATCAAACGGGCGGTCGGCCGCGGCAAGCCCTGGTGGATCTGGCTGGGTGGCGCTATGGGTGGCCTCTTCGTACTGGGAAACGCCTATCTGGCCCCCATCATCGGTACTGGTCAGACGGTCGTATTCGCCTTGCTGGGGCAAATCACCGGTGGCCTGCTAGTCGATCAATTCGGCTTGCTGGGCGCCAAACGCAAGCCAGTGGTCGCCGTGCAATTACTGGGGCTACTCGTCCTGATTGGCGGGGTCGTCTTGATTCGCCTGTTTTAACTAACCACTGCACAAGTTTAACCTTACAGAAAGGGTCTGGGACCAAAGTCTCAGACCCTTTCTGTCGCCGCATATCTGGTGCTGAAGTCTGGGCTAAAATTCACTGGTCAGGGCAATCTGGCCACAACGCTTCAACGGCCGCCAATGATTGTAAATCTCCGGTCGCCTTTTCCCGGGCGATTTCTGCCTGAAATTGTTTGGGACTCAACTCAACATCAAATGGCAAGTCCTGATCACTCACCGATTGTTGTAAAAATAAGTGAATTGCCGTCGTCACACTCATGCCGTATTTTTGGTAAACGTGGGTGACATCCTGCATTAATTGCGGGTCTAAATCAAGTTCCAGGTGTGCTGATTGTGGGGTATTGTCTACTTTAGTCATCATTCATCCTGCTATGCAAAATATGGAGAAATATAGAAAAGCACGATGTTTTTCTACATTTAGAAAGGTTGCATATTTCCTTTCATTATTTTTGCTTACTGCCGTTATAACACCGGTATTCTGATATTCCACTAGGGAGTAATCACATTGACTAACTGTGACAGTTTGAGGACTATAGCCAGCCCCTTAAAATTGTTTTAAATTAAATCCAATAGATTGGCAACGGCGTTTTCGTCACGATCAAGGATAGCACTACAGTTGTAACAAATATATTCATTATGTTTAGTCTGATGCTGTGCATTGCCTTGGAGCGTGATTTTGTCGGTACCATGCTTAATGTAGCCACATTTGGAACAGCGCTGGGTTGAAGGGTAAGTCTTATCTGCCAGTAACAATTTCTTGCCATACCAGGCACATTTGTAGCTGAGTACTTGGCGAAAATAGCCAAACATAGACCGTTGTAAGCCTTTGGAAGCAACGTGACTCATTTGCATGTCCTTGACGGATAAGTCTTCGATGATAATTTTGTCGTAATTATTGACCAGCTCCGTCGTAAACTTTTGCATGATGTCATGTTGGATATTAGCCACCTTACGATAGTCACGCTGCAATTTGGCTCTCATTACAGCATAATTATTACTTTTAGTTGCCTTATTTCCATTCACGACGCGTTTATGAGCTAACTGCTGTTGGTAATACTTGACTCGCTGATACAATTTGCCTAATCGTTTCGGCAAAGTATTGATAACACCGGCAGTATAGTTTAAATGACCAACGTTGACATCAACGGCGGAATTTTTACCCGTTTGTGGCTTGTTTTCGAGTTCAACTTCAAAAGGCAGTGAGGCCCAATACTGACCATTCTCGCGGTAAATACTGACCACCTTTAGCGTACCGGACAAATCAGCATGACGACTGACCCTAATGTCATACCAATCTTTAACACCACGTGGTTTGTCCAGGCGAAGTTTACCAGCAACAACTTTAGCCCGATCGGTTTTAAAACCTTGACGAGCTGCATTCTTTGATTTGAAAGCTGGTCGCCCCCAATCTGGTTGGGCTTTGTCGAAAAAGTTCTGCCAGGCCTTTCCTAAATCAGCGATTGCCAATTGTAAGGTTCGGGCCGAGAGCATGTACTGCCAATCAGCTTTATTCGCGACCAGTTCATTACGGACAGCATACATGCTTGGTTTTGGACTAGCTTCATCAATGGTGTGTAAATCGTACATATCGTTCCAGGTAGCTAGGCCCTCATTCCAACAGTATCTGCGATAATTACAAAGATGATCCATCACCTTTTCCATGTGGTGATTTGGATAAAGTCTTACCTTTTGTGTTCTTATCAAGCTCATCACCACCCATCAAATCAGAATCATTTTCCAATTTACGCTTATACTTCCGTAGCCCATATAATCGACAAGAAAAAACATGAATAATGCTTATCATATCTTCAACTATTTCTTGGTTTGAGGACGTTTCTTTATTGTTTAACACCACAATTTTAGCACCATGTGTTGCGCATAAACGTTCAAACCACTCATACCCAAAACGGATAAAACGATCTTTGTACGTTATAAAGATTGTGCCAACTTCGTTGTTGAAGACTTCTTCTAACAGCTTATTCCAATTTTTTCGATTATAATTTAAGCCACTACCAATATCAGTGATTAACTCATCAAGAATAATGCCTTTAGCATTAGCAAAGGTTTGAATGAACGCAATTTGATTTTTCAAATCATCCTTTTGTCCACTCGTTGATACCCGCGCATAAGCCACAGCTTTCTTGGTTGTAGGCTTTTCATCAAGGTAATCCCGATACTGTTCTTCTGTATAATAACGCCGATTTGTTGGTGAGCGATGTGCCGTAAATTTACCGTTGCGATCCCACTCTTGCAAGGTTCGAACGGTAACGCCCAGACGCTTTGCCATTTCATTTGGTTTAATCATTGCCACGCTATCCACCTCCATATTACCTTTCTATGGATAGCATACCATTAATCATCATATTCATCTACGTATTTCTACGTTACTCTACTTTTTTTGCTAATGATTAGTTCCTCCTCATCATTCATCCTAACCATCCGCCTACAACCCCAACTTAACATGCACTTATAGGGTCAGACAACCCTTATCGTTTCAGGGGATCAGGCCATTAATCTGCTCAACATTTGGTCCTAAAATTGACTTGGACAGTTGTCTTTTGGGGGCCGCCTTACCGTTCGTTAGATATGCGTTGTGACGCTGCGGACGCCGGGTCGGGCCAAGGGACGGTCTCGACCATCAACGGGTGAACCGGCATCCCCTATCAGACGGTCAGTTACCACAACACAAAAAGCGGTGCCCCACCGCAACGACCCAGCTGGTCATTGCGGCGAAACACCGCCTAACACAATTAATTATTCAGCATCGTACAGCTTTGCCACTTGTTCTTGGACCTGTTTGTGCTCCAAGAACTCGTCATAAGTCGTGTCGGCACGGTCCACGATTCCCTTTGGACTGACCTCAATGATACGGTTGGCAATCGTTTGAATGAACTCGTGGTCATGGGACGTGAACAGAATACTGCCACTGAACCCAACCAGACTGTCGTTCAATGCCGTGATCGATTCCAAGTCCAAATGGTTCGTAGGATCGTCGAGCAACAGCACGTTAGCCTTACTCAACATCATCTTGGACAGCATCGCACGGACCTTTTCGCCCCCGGACATCACGTCGACTTCCCGGTTCACGTCATCCCCAGAGAAGAGCATCTTCCCTAAAAAGCCTCGCAGGAAGGTGTTGTCACTTTCCTCCTTGGAGGCAAATTGCCGTAACCAGTCGATCACGGTCATTTGGTTCTCCGCAAAGTAATCGTTGACGTTCTTTGGCAGATAGGTCGTGCTGGTCGTTTGCCCCCAGACCACGTTACCGCTGTCGGGTGCCAGTTCGCCAGACACGATTTGCATCAACGTGGTCGTCGTCAAGTCATTGCGGCTGATGAAGGCCACCTTTTCGCCGGGCCGTAACGTCAGGCTGACATCGTCTAAGATCGTTACGCCGTCGATAGCCTTCGTCACGTGTTCCAGCCGTACCAGGTCATTGCCCAATTCCCGTTCTGGGTTGAACTTGATGAATGGATACTTCCGTGATGACGGTTTGATGTCGTCCAGCGTGATTTTTTCCAGCTGCTTCTTCCGCGACGTTGCTTGCTTAGACTTCGAGGCGTTGGCACTAAACCGCGCCACGAATTCCTGCAGCTGCTTGATTTGGTCAGCCTTCTTAGCGTTGGCGTTGGCCTTTAATTGGGCAGCCAGTTCACTGGATTCCATCCAAAAGTCGTAGTTCCCAACGAACAGCGTGATCTTGCCGAAGTCCACGTCGCACATGTGCGTGCAGACCTGGTTCAAGAAATGCCGGTCATGGGAAACCACGATGACGGTGTTTTCATAATCCGCCAGGAAGTTTTCCAGCCAACTGATGGATTGCACATCCAACCCGTTGGTCGGTTCGTCCAACAACAAGACATCGGGATGGCCGAACAGGGCTTGGCCCAAGAGGACCTTCACCTTTTGCGACTCCGTCAATTCGCTCATGGGGACTTGGTGCAGTGATTCGTCGATGCCCAGCGCCTGTAACATTTGTGACGCTTCAGCCTCGGCTTCCCAGCCGCCCATTTCGCCAAATTCACCTTCCAGTTCAGCGGCCCGAATCCCGTCTGCGTCGCTGAAGTCTGGCTTCATGTAAATGGCGTTCTTTTCAGTCATGATATCGTAAAGCTTCTTGTGGCCCCGGATGACCGTGTCCATGACCAAGTTGTCTTCAAAGGCAAAGTGATCTTGGTTCAAGCTTGACATCCGCTCGTTGGGTCCCAAAGAAACTGTCCCACTGGTCGGCTTGAGTTTGCCCTCAATGATCTTTAAGAACGTCGACTTCCCAGCGCCGTTAGCGCCAATGACCCCGTAGCAGTTTCCTGGGGTGAACTTGAGATTAACTTCGTCGTAGAGTTTCCGGTCGGAGAACTGCATACTGACATTATTGACGGTTAACATGAACGATACCTCCTGTGATTTTCGCGTAAAAAACCAACGTGTCAGGTTAACGGCGACGTTGGTTTCAACTTATATTCGTTATGACATGTTAGGGTAGTTTACCATAAAACACCTAGACAAGCAACGTTTACGCTACGTCCAGGATTGTTCGGCGGCGTATTTCTCCCGGTAAGTCTTGGGCGTCATCTGATAATGCCGTTTGAAGGTCACAAAAAAGTTCTTCTCAGTCCGAAAGCCCGTCTTCATGGCAATGCCTTGAATCGACTCCTTAGACGTCATCAACAGCTGGGTCGCCCGTTCCAAGCGAATCTGTCCCAAGTAGGCCTTGGGTGAAATACCCATGTATTCCTTGAAATACCGGGAAAAATAAACGCTGGAATAATTGAGTTGTTCCGCCATTTTCGCAATGGAGACGGGTTGGCTGTAATTTTCCTGAATCTCCGCCACCGCCTGGCGTAACGGCCGTGGCAGTGGTAATTGGTCAGTGTTGACTTGGCCAGTGACGGTCAAATGCTTCAGTAGCTCGCCCACCAGTTGATATTCGGCGCCGAGACTGGCCAAATAATCGGCTCGCGCTTCCGGCTCCGTCAACGCATTTTTCGCCAAAGTATGTACCGACCGTGCCAGCTCCTGATAGGGTTCTGCACGGAGGTCTAAATCCAACGGCCCCCAAAAGGGTAGTTTTTTAGCGGCAACCACTTGAAATAACCAAGCTTGTGGCAATAACAAGGTCACAATCTGATCAGCTTCGTCTAGAAATGTTTCATAGCTGTGGACAACTTCCGAATTGACCACGTAGAGGTGCTCTTCCGCCATTTTAAAGGTGGAGCCCCCAATGTGGACGGTTCCCGGGTGCCCCTTATAGGCATAGGCCAATTCAATTGCCTGATGCCAATGGGGGAGCACTATTTTTGGACCAACAGTGCCGTGTGAAATCACTTTCAACGGTAGTGTCATGGTAAAATCAAGACGTTCATGATACGGGCGTGGCATATTAAGATCCCCCATTCTGCCATTTTGACTCGGATAGACCAATTTAAACTCACTCTTTATTTAATAGCATACCACGTCTGGTGAAAATAAGGTTAAATTTAGTAATCCAATCATTAGATTATGGGATTATCGATTGAGGTAATCGCCGATATAATGAAACTGTAACATCGGTTAGGTAATCAGCCTGAACGAACCGGCTAACTGCTGGTCTTTTCTCGCGGGCGGCTTGCTTAGGGGAGCAGAGCCACCTGGTTGCTTGGCCACGAATGATTTGGGCCGTAACCAAATCATTCATGATAAAAAACCAGACCGCAAAGTTCCGTCGTTGTGGGGGCAACGGCCGAACCATTGACACTTCCAACGTGTGTGCTGAGTCTGCAAGTCCTTCGGGGGGAGCGCGACACAGGCCCAGCTACAGGAAAGGTATTGGCCATCGGAGTCTTTGGGGGAAAACTAAAAAACCACGTCTTGGGGGACGTGGTTTTTTCTTGGTTATTTTTAGAATGAAATTTGATTAAGCCATTAGCGTCTGATTGGATAGCCTGTCAGCCGCTAAAGTTAGTGAAACCAGTTACCAGTTGTCCCTATCTGCTCCAGGGAAGCACAGCCAGCTTGAGGACGGCTTTCTGGATTGCTTGAAATCCTGACAAGAAACGCCAGTCAACTGGCTGGCAACACTGAGTTCCGGCTAACTTCGACAAGTTGCGACTTATCAGTAACAGTACGTTAACTCTAATTCAACGGTAAAGTCAGGCGATACTACGGGCTAAGCTAGTTGCTGACTGGCAATCACCTCAGTAGCCGGAGTCCGCCAAATATGAGCTCAACCGTGGGAGTTCCCTTAGCGACACGATTCACGTCGGTTAGGGAACTGGCGATTTTGAGACGCGAACTTCGGCTCAAAATCGAGGAGACGAGACCGCCCCTTGGCTCGTCCCGCCGCCCACCGCGTTCCAGCTCATATTTGGCGGACGGCAGGCGGCCAGCTCAGACCACGTGACCGCAATTTTGGGGGATACTAGTTCGTCGACTGATTTGGCCGCAAGCTTTCTGGACGTTTAAGCATGAACGCCATCAGGTAGGACACAATCAGGAACGCGGACACCACCAGGTATGGCGAGTGCGTATTCCAGTCGAGCAACATCCCCGACATAATAGGCCCAACGATGTTCCCAATGCTGGTCAGCGACATGTTCAGCCCGTTGATCAGCCCTTGGTCGGATTCGCTGGCCTTGGTCAACAGTGTGGTGATGGCTGGCCGCAGTAAGTCGAACGCGGAGAAGATGACCAGCGTGGCCACCATGACTTCAATCTTGGTGTGGGCTTGCGTGATCCAAATCGTGCAGGCCGCAGCCAGGAAGAAACAAATCCGAATGACGCGGCGCTCGCCGAACTTGCTGACTAAGGTATCAAACATCGCGACCTGCAGGAATAGTGAGATCAACCCGTTTAACGTCAAGACCACGGCAATGTTGCTCAGGCTAAAGTTAAAGACTTCGTTGACGTAGATACTGTAGATACTCTCAAACCCTTGCAGGCCAAAGGAGGAGACCAGAATCATGGTAAATAAAATGATGATGGGCACCGTCCAAAAGGCCCGCGTCATCGGGTGCGCGGATGGTTTGGCATCGGCCGCTGGCTCTTCCACCACGCGGTTGGTTTCCACGTCGTTAGGCAACAGGCTGATCAAGACGATGGCACTGACCAACCCCAGCGTTGCAGCGACCCAGAAAGGCGTCTTATAGCTGATACCAGCCAGGATACCCCCGATACCGGGTCCTAAGATGAGGCCCCCACTAAAGGCCGCAGACAGCCAGCCAATGACCTTAGCCCGTTGGCGCTTGGTCGTGATATCTGACGCCAGCGCCATGGCAGTTGGCACGACCATGGCCGCTGACAACCCACCAATCAACCGGGAGATGTCGAAGACCCACAGGTAGTTGGTCAACGCAAATAAAGCTTCCGACACCATGAATAAGAACAGACCAGCCGTCAACACTGGCTTACGCCCAATCTTATCGGACAGCCGCCCAATCAGGGGCGAGGCCACGAACTGGGCAAAGGCAAACAGCGCGTTCATCACACCCATGTCGGTTGCGGATAAATGCAGTTCCGTCTTTAAGAATGGCATGACCGGGATGATCAAACTAATTCCTAAACACACTAAAAATTCACTAAAGATTAAAATAAAAATGGCCCGTTTCGTTTTTGTCGTCACGATGGCTCACCCCTTCTCTAAGATTTTTTCAACAATATTACAATAGTACCAATATTTTATATTAGTTGTCTAATCTTACGCTCAGAAGTTGTGCCCCGCAACCATTATTTTTATCTTTCTGTTGGGGCGACATTGGGAAAGCGATGCCACTTGCCGGGGTAATGGCTTTGACCATGGGAAAAAATTTTACCGACTACCCGCTTCGTTTTCCTGCAACACCCGCGCCCAACGCTGATAATCGGTGGCGAAGAAGCTGTCGTGGGCATAAACCAAGTCGAGGTCGTGTAGCAAATGGCCGGCTGGTAGTGGTAGAATTTTCAACTGGCCGCTGGCCAATTCTGGGGCGACCACGGACCGATACAGAAAGCTGATGCCGGATCCCTGTACCAGCAGTTGGCGAATAGCCGCAGGATTGTTGACGGTCACGATTTGGCGAAATTCATCTAACGTGACGTTGGCGGCTTGGGCCAGGCTAACGAGAATCTCGCGGCTCCCCGACCCGGCCTCGCGAACTAACAAGGGCGTGGTGGTTAGGTCCGCCCAACTCACCTGTGATTTTTGCGCCAACGGATTGTCGGCTGCGACCACTCCCACGAAGGGTTCCTCGCGCACGATTTGATAGTCGTACTGTGCCTTGTCGAAGTTCCCTTCAATCAGGGCAAAGTCACTGGTCCCGTCGTCGATTGCTGCCAACGCCGCCTGGGTATTGGTCACCTGACACGTCAGCGTGCGGTAGTCTCCCTGCTCCTGCAAGGTCCGAATCAGTTGCGGCGCCAAAAATTCACTCAACGATAAGGTGGTGCTAAAGGTCAACTGCCGCTGCGTCTGCGGGTGCTGCAAGCTCGTGACCACCCGCTTAGCCTGGACCTGCACCCGCTGCACAAAGGCCGCCAGCTCCTGTCCAGCCGGGGTGATGGTCAGGTGAGGCCGTTGGTAGTGGACCAATTTGATTTGTAACTCGGCTTCCAGGCTCTTGATCTGTTGCGTGACGGCCGGTTGGGTGATAAACAGCTGTCGCGCTGTCTGGGTATACGACTTGGTCTGCGTAAGCACCAGTAACGTTTGGTAACGATTATCCAGCATGGTGACCACTCCTCATAAGTTAATTTTATAGTATTATTAAATATCCCAATTTTAACTTATAATTATTTTCCAGTAAACTAGAGCTTGCTTAAGAAAGATTGAGGAGGAAATCAACCATGGATATTCGAACCACAATGGCGACTCGAAGTTTCTGGGGAGCGGCCGGCCTGACACTGGTCTGTGCGGTCGCCGGTAGCGAACTGGCGCAACTGCCCTATTTGAATTTAGTAGGTGCCCTGGTCATTGCCCTATTATTAGGGATGGCCTTACAACTGGCACCTCGTGCGGTCAACGCCAACCGCGCCGGTATCGGCTTTATTAGCAATAAATTTTTACGATTAGGTATTATTCTACTGGGCTTCAAGCTCAACTTGATTCAACTGGCCCAAGCCGGGGTCAAAACGATTACCCTGGCCGCCGTGGTGGTCACGGGGATGGTCCTGTTGACCTACAACCTCAGCCGCAAACTCGGCGTCGACCGTGAACTGGCCATCCTGACGGCTACCGGGACCAGCATCTGTGGGGCCGCCGCGGTCATGGGCGTGTCACCGCAGATCAAGGTCAGCCCTGACAAGGCCGAACGTCAACGAGAAAATGAAGTCCTGGCCGTGGCCATCGTCGCCATTCTGGGGACCGTCTTCACCCTGATTGAAATTGGCTTGAAACCCCTGCTGCACCTGACGGCCGTGCAATTTGGCGTTATGACAGGTGGGTCCCTGCACGAAATCGCCCATGCCGTGGCTGCCGGGAGTGCCGGCGGTCCGGTCAGTCTGGATACTGCCATCATCACCAAGCTGTCCCGAGTCCTGCTGCTGGCCCCCGCTGCGCTGATCATCGGCTGGTGGTACCAAAGACAAACCGCTAGCACGACCACCACGACTGGTCCAGCCAAGCTGCCGATTCCTTGGTTCATGGCCGGCTTCTTGCTGACCAGCATCATCGGTACGTGGCTACCATTGGGTGATGCCACATTAGCCGGTCTGGTCAAGTTGGCCTACATCTTCTTGGGGATGGCCATGGCTGCCCTGGGGATGAGCGTGAATTTCCGCGTCATCTTCCAACGTGGTGGCAACGCCTTTCTGGCGGCGACCCTGTCTTCCGTCGTGTTATTGACGGGCGTGACGTTAGCTAGCAAGTTTTTCTTCTAAATATAATTGCAATACAGATAGGCTCTCGACTCGGATTGATTCTTGTCGGGAGTCTATTTTCTGACAACAGATATTTACAGAATTCAGTCAAAATAGTTGCAACGAATGGTACCGTTCGTTTGGAGGTGAGTCTTGTGACAGACCAAATGCACTTTAAAATGGCCAATCAGTATCAAGCAAAAACAAGCACAAACTTATCTTCACAACTATGAAGATAACAGCATTTGTAGCAATTGGATTGTTGACATAGATGGAGATTTGAGTAAATTAAAAGCAGCCGAATATTAAATTCGACTGCTTTTTTGGGTAATATTCTAAATTAACGTCCCGTCACCCACGGAGACAACCATTCACACGGGTAATATTCTAAATTAACGTCCCGTCACCCACGGAGACAAAATCTACATCTACAATATACATGAATCCAACTGAGATGTAAACCATCTCGCATTGGCACAGATACTACCAATCAATCCACTTTCTACAGCTGCAACAAATGCTGGAAAGTCCCACTATCATACATAATGTACAGGCCAATCAGGATGTACACCGCCACCGTGATGTAGCGACCCTCGCGTTCCAAAATGTCGGCCACCTTGGGCAGGCAGGCCAGACGATAGCCGATTTCCCAGAAAATAACCACCATCACGGCAAACGTCAGTAAAATCAGCGGAATCGTGTTGGGTGCCACGGTGGTAAAGATAGGCACGTAAATGCCGACGTTATCGGCGCCACAGGTTGCCATGGTGATCAGCGCTACCTGACCGATCAATCGCTTGGGGTTGGCCACCTTAGCCGCAATCGCATCGGTATCATCGTCATCCCCCTGCACCCACAGTTTGATCCCCAGGTAAATCGGAATCAACCCCAGAAAGCCCAGTAACCAAGGTGCCGGCAC
Organism: Levilactobacillus brevis; assembly: GCA_003666485.1. Taxonomy (GTDB): domain Bacteria; phylum Bacillota; class Bacilli; order Lactobacillales; family Lactobacillaceae; genus Levilactobacillus; species Levilactobacillus yiduensis. The sequence goes on along the minus strand of CP032931.1, from coordinate 592,126 downwards.
GAATCCTAGGAAAAAAGCAATCAGCAACGAGCTGCCAACCAGGACAATCGTTCCTAAAAAGTCGCCGATCAAGACCAGCCAGCGATCCTGATGCTTTACGCGGGCGAAGATTACCATTAAAATAATTAAGTAGTCTAAACCGGTGGAAATGTACGCCGTGACCCCGGTTAGAATCGTTTTCATCATGATGTCATCCCCTCATACATGTTATTCATGACATATGTTATCACGTTCATATGAAAGGAGCAAGCTTTTTCATGTCGGATACCCCAGAAGCAGTCACCTTAATCCAAGAGCCTGCGCTAGTCGCGTCGCAGGATATTTTTAAATTACTGAGCAATACCACGCGACTCCAAATTTTATATTTGTTAGAACAGCGCGAACTTAACGTGAGTGAGCTCAGCACTCTACTCGGCACCGAACAGTCCGTGGTCTCCCACCAACTGGCCCTACTTAAGAAGGAACAGCTGGTGACCTCCCGCCGCGCGGGTAAACAAAATTTTTATCAGCTGGATGACCCCCATATTTTGGACATCGTCAACGAGACTTTGGCCCACGTGGATCACGTTTTACGTGGGAAGAAGCATGGCGAGTGACCCCACGGTGACCATGTCGGATGGTAGCTTACTGCTAACGAGAGATGAGTTGGCCCATAAACAATTCATTCTCTCCCCAACACCATACTGACCTATTGAATCGAAATCAGTTTATGTAACACCTATTTTATCCACCAAGCATTACCTCACTGCAATATCATCACACGAAAAGAAGACTCATCAGTATTCGTAACCAATACTGACAAGTCTTCTTTTTTTCACCACTTAGATGTTCAGCGTCTGTTCTAATGGTCCAGCCACAGACCAACTAACAACACTGGCTACATCTTCATCCCCATCTTTTCGTAGGAGCTCATCCCAGGGAGCTTCAAGTCCTTGACGTCAATGCCCCGCTCTTCAGCGACGGCGTTCATCAACGTGTCCATATCCATCAACTTGTACGTTTGTGGATGGTCAGGATCGTACGCCTCAATCTGTGCCATCATCCCACCATCTTCATGTTCAATGATGTGGCAATGGTACATGTAAACCCCGGTATGCTCGAACCAGACCTTGATGCGGACCGTTTCGCCTGGATTGACGCCGACCGTATCCTTCAAACCGTGCTCGTTGGCGTACGGTTCGTGGCCGTTACGTGACAAGACCAGGAATTGCGTCCCGTGCATGTGGAATGGATGGACCATGCCGCCGTCCATATCGTTGGTGTTGGTGATGTCCCAGAGTTCCACGTTGCCAACCTTCTGGCGCGCGTCGATCCGTTGCATTTCAAATTTCTTACCGTCGATCATCACTTGTTCATCCATCCCGGACATGACCACCTTACGAACCGGTGTATTCGGTGTCACATCAGGGTTCGGGATGTCGACCAAGTGGTCAGGCAACGTGACGTCGTCTGGCACGAAGTCATGAACCCGGAAACGAACCAACGGCACATCATCGCTGTACAACGTGACCGTATGCCCAGGTGTGACTTTACCAAAGTCTACGATGACTTCGGCCCGTTCCGCACAGGTCAGCATCAAATGAGTGAATTCGACTGGTTCCGGCATCACACCGCCATCGGATGCCACTTGGGTAAATGGTAGGTCGTCACTAAAATGCAGCCGCCATTCACGTCGGTTGGCGCCGTCCAAAATCCGGAGCCGCACGCGTTGGGTAGTGACGTCAAAGTAAGGATTGATGGTCCCGTTGATCATTGGCGTTGGTCCTTGGACCCCGTCCGGATCATAATCGGCTTCGTAATCCCACTGGTTATCCTCATGGAAACGCCGATCTTGCAAGACCAACGGAATGTCATCGACCCCGTAGTTGCGTGGGAATGGCAATTTTGCTTCCACATCATCGGTGACCAGCGCTAAGCCAGCCAGGCCGTGCCAAACTTGTTCGGCCGTTGATGGACACGGATGGGCGTGTAACCACAACGTTGCGGCCGGTTGGTCGACCTTGAAATCAATGTGGCGCGTCTTCCCTGGGTAAACTGGGGCATGACAACCGCCGTCCGTGTAAGGGCCGGGAACGTTTAACCCGTGCCAGTGGAACGTGGTCAGTTCAGGTAAACTATTTTTCAGGTCAATATGCATGGTCTTACCACGCTTAAAGACCACCGTTTGGCCTAACAGTGAGCCGTTGTAGCCCCAGGTCTTGGTCTTCTTGCCTGGCAATAATTGGGTCTCGCCGGCCTGCGCTTCGACCGTGTAGTAGGTGTCCGTCGCCGTTTCCTTATCCGGCTCCAACAGTGGCGGAATCCGCAACGGCTGTTGTGGCGTCTTGGGCTCCTCCAGTGGTACATAGCCCCCATCGTGAGTGTTATATGCCGCTTCATCAAAGAAATAATCAGTGTGAATTGATTTTGTCATTTTTCAGGCTCCTCTTCGATTGATTAAAGCAAATGTCTCCGTCTCTATGATACCGCATTCACGAGGGGAGAAAAAGGGATTGATTACCAGACATTTACCTGACTGGCCGCCGTCCGTCCGCCAAATATGAGCCGGAACGCGGTGGGCGGCGGGACGAGCCAAAGGGCGGTCTCGTCTCCTCGGCTTTGAGCCGAAAGACCGCGTCTCAAAGTCGCCAGTTCCCTAACCGGCGTGACCCGCGCCGCTAAGGGAACTCCCACGGCTGAGCTCACATTTGACGGACTCCCGGCTACAGAGATGATTAATCTCCAATTATTTTTCCTTGCCAACAATTGGACTACGGTCAAATCAGACCTACTACCAAGCCACTGATAAGCACCACTCAGACGCAAAAATAGTCAATAACGCGGACAAATGTTCCCAGCTTATTGACTATTTGATGCTGAATATTAGGCTTCTCTTTTTAGAAAGTTTGGTTCCTGACTTTTCAATAACACCGTACAGCCAGCTGTGTCGCTCCAATTACCTAGAATTTCTTGCCAGGTTATCAAGTAAGATGACCAGACTCAGCTGACAAGGCGTAAGCCCACTAAATCAGTCCGTCGTCTGCGGCTGTGATTAACCCTAAAGTTAGCAGGGACATCGCTGGAATGGCCGTGTTCATCGACATTAGTGGTCAATCTACCACGTAGCCGTGAGTGAGCTAAATTTGGACTCAGCCGTGGGCGTTTTCAAGTGACCTACTTGGAAACGGGCGTCTTCGAGACGCGGTTTTCGGCTCGAAGCGAGGTTGAAGACCGCCCTTTGGCTTCGACCGGTCCTTCCCACAGCGTCACGGTCCAAATTTGGCGAACGGTAAGGCGGCCAGTACGGACTATCTTGCGTTCAAAGACTAATTTCGCCATTTAGGGGGTTACAAATTCCCCGCGAATTTCGTTAGTAAGAGTGAGGCCTTCTTTTCTACCGGTCAGTCCGCGCACGCAGGGCGTAGAGGATGGTGACCGTGTCGACGACTTCTTGGAACACCGCCCCGATGATGGCTGGAATAACGCCGAAACTGGCAATCAGCATCAATACCGTACAGATGACAATGCCGATCATCACAGCTTGGCGAGCGACGCGCATGGTGTCGTGGGCGATACTTCTGGCGGCGCTGACCCGCGTCAGGTCGTCCTTCAAGACCACAGCATCCGCCGACTCACTGGCTGCCGTGGCCCCGTGAGCGCCCATGGCAATGCCGACGTCCGCCGTAGCCAGTGATGGCGCGTCGTTGATGCCGTCGCCGACCATGGCGACTGGTCGCTGCGTTGCCGGCAATTGTGCCAACACCTGAATCTTGTCAGCCGGCAAACATTCGGCATGTACCTGGTCGATTCCGACTTCACCAGCAATTTGCTTGGCGATAGGCTGGCGGTCACCGGAAATCATCAACAAATTACCAACACCTAGTTGGTGCAGCTTCGTCATGGTTTCCGCCGCTTCCGGCCGCACCTGGTCACTAAAGCTGACGTAGCCTTGGTAAATGCCCGCCGCGGAAACGTAGACCGCCGTTTGGTCAGGTTTTTCGACCGGTTGATCGGTCACAAACTCCGCCTTACCAGCGCGGATAACCTGACCTTTAATGGTAGCTTGGACCCCTTGGGCCGTGGTTTCCTTTACCTCCGTTGCCGGCAATAACGGTGCCGTCGTCGCAGCCACCAAGGACTGCGCCAACACGTGGCCCGAGTGTTGTTCCGCGCTGGCCGCCAGCTGCAGCAACGTTTCCGGTGTGACGGCCGTGATCGGCACGACCTGATCGACCACCAATTTACCTTGCGTGATGGTTCCCGTCTTATCAAAGGCAAACGTCTTGACCTGCGCGAGCTTTTCCAGCGTGGTCCCCGTCTTCACGATGATGCCATTTCGACTGGCCCGACTCATCCCCGAAATCAGCGCAATCGGTGCCGCCAAAATCAAGGGACACGGCGAGGCGACCACGAGTACCTCTGCAAACCGTACCGGGTCCCCCGCCACGTACCAGGCAATTCCGGCAATCACGTAAGCCAATAGCGTAAATGGTACAGCGTAGCGGTCAGCCATCCGAACAAATTTAGCTGGCTGGTCCTCGGCTTGCTTAACCAGCCGCACAATATTTTGGTACTGACTGTTATCGGCCGTTTGGTCGGCCTTGAGGTAAACGGACGCCTCACCGTTCACACTTCCGGACATCACGGTGTCGCCGGCCTCCTTGTCAATGGGCCGCGCTTCACCGGTCAGTGACGATTCATTGACCGTGGTTGGTCCTGTCGCTAGCGTTCCGTCGACGGGCATGACCTCGCCTGGCTTGACTAGCAGCTGGTCGCCCACTTCAACCGTATGAATGGCCACGTCGGTAATCGTGTCGCCCTCAACCTTGTGGGCAGATTGCGGCGAGTTATTAAGCAGTTCCTGGAGCTCGCTATTTGCGCGGCGAGCAGCAAAGTCTTCCAGCGCATCGCCCCCAGTCAGCATGAGTAAGACGATCAAGGCCGCCCAATATTCACTGACGGCCAACGTGGCAATCACCGCGGTAATCGCTAACAAATCAACCCCAAATTTACCAGACCGCAACGTCTTGACCATATCAATGAACATCAATAGCGCTAACAGAATTCCTAGACCGGTAATCAGCAGCTGAGCAATCCCTGCTTGGTGCGCGCCAAATTGGAGCACCAACGCAATGGCCCCTAAAATGATGACGAACCAGAACCGTTTATACTCGCGCAGTTGTTGCATAAAATCTCCTCCCCGGTGAATTTTTCTTCTAAGTCGAGTATAGCAGAGCTTGTGATTTTTGCCACATTAGATGATTTACCAGTGGCAACTGTGGGGCATGCAAAAAGAGCCGAAACTATTGACCACCAACGATTGAAATTCGGTATCTTCACTCATGCATGCTTAAAAACTGAATCATGTGATCCCGTATCTAACAAAAGAATCGTAATTTCATTATCAGTAATTTCGTACAACAGTAGCCAATCTCTATCTAAGTGAATCTCATTAATACCTGCTTTATCACCTTTGAGAAGATGCCACTTGTACTTACGAATTAAGACATCTTGCTCTCTGTGCGCGATGTGAAAAACCGCTTGAGCGATTCGCGATATATCATAGTGCTTTTTCTTGAGCTTCTTTAAACTACGGTCAAACTCTCTAGTCGTCAGAATATTTTTAATCGTCAAGTTATTCACCTAAATCTTTAATATGTTCGACAAACTCATCGAGCGTATACCTAGTTGTATCACCATTTTTCACATCTTCTAACGCCCGCTGAAGCCCACTTTTTGCTGGATCATTGGTCGGCCTAAATGGCAAGCCATTTTCTTTAATCATTTGTGAGATGAACAAATTCACAGCAGCGGTCAAATCAATTCCTAAACTATTAGCGACCTTTTCAGCCTCTTGCTTTCGATTGAGATCCATGCGAATAGTAATTCGCGTTTTTTCAGGATTTTTCATTACAACATTTCATCTCCATTCTGCGTCTGATGGTGCTTATTTTATCACCACTAGTCACAAAAATGAAGTAATTGTCCCTACAATAGCATTCAGCTTCATTCGCTTACTGATGCTTAATCATACGCACTCGCCTAATAACAGCAAAAAAAGCCAGCGACCAGGATTCACTCCCAGTTCACTGACTAAATGTCGCATTTTCATTTAAAACCGTTGACGAATCCAAGCCCCGCCGAGCGTCACCAAGAGCGCCGTAACGCCCATCAGACTGGCCATCGTGTCGTCAGCCCCGCGTGTTTGGGGCAACTTGGTGTTCCGCGTGGTTGTCGTGCCAGCCGTTTGGGTCGCCGTCGCCGGTGCCACCTGCTTCGCCTTAGCTGCGGCCTTAGCCTTTGCCGCAGCGGCTTTCTTCGTAGCAGCCTGTTTAGCGGCAGCCTTCTTCACGGCATTCTTCTTAGCCGTTTCTTTATCCGCTTCCTTAGCGGCCTCATCCTTGGCTTCTTCCTCTTCACGGGCAGCTTCTTCCTCGTCCGTTTCGGTACCGCCATCAACATCAATGGTCCCAGTATCTTCGTCTGGGTCCTCTTCGTCGGTCTCGTTCACGTCGCCGCTCCCGGAACCACTATTGCCCGTAGAGGAGGATGCCTTTCCGTTGGCCTCTTCGGAATACCGACCATCACCGGTGCCGCCACCCCAGCTCATGACCGCTTTATTTCTAAATTTATAACCGGAGTGGGTCAACGTATCGTCCGTAATCTTGGTGTAGTAATCAATGGCAATCAGGTTTGAGACCGTGTCGTTAAAGGCGACATCGAACCCCGTCGTGCCGTTATATGTAACCTTGTAATCCGTGTTTTCTTTCAGTGCTGGCTTCTCCCGTTGGTACTGCGTCTTGCTAGTCCAGTGCGCATTGCTGACGGTGAGGCCTTCAATCAGCTCTTGATTGTCGCCGATGGTATCACTGATTTTCAAATTCTTCAAATCAACTTCTTGGCGGTCGACCAGAATCGTCCATTTGATGGTCCCGTTGTCCTGGATGACGCCCTTTTTGGATAAATTAGCCTCGTCCTTGACCAAGTTGATAGTCGACGTACTCTTGCCACCATTTTCCAGTGGGAACACGACGGCTTGCTCGCCATAGTCATCCCCGCGGTACTTCGTGGCCAGGTTCAACGTTAATTTGTCATTGGTCTTGTTCTCCAATGCACCATTCATGGTGATGACCACTCCGGTATCGGAAACGACCGCCTTGCCAATGACCGTGCCGTCTTGGTCGGTCACATCAAAGGTATCGCCCGGCGTTTTTCCTCGTAGATTGGCAGGAAAATCTAGCGTAATGGTGTCGCCGTCGTGAATCGGCGTGCTACCGAAGTTCAAATTGTACTGAATATCAATCGTGTCAACGTGCTTAAAATCCGGCCCGTTGGTGACACTGGCAGAAGTGGTAAAATCAGCCCCGTTGTGATTGGTAGCCGCTTTAGCTGGTGTTGCCATCTGGCTAACAACCAAAACAAACACTAAACTAAGCATCCCAATCAGTAGTCGCCAAACTTTACTATTTTTGCTCAAAAAAATCCCCTCCCGAAATATTTATACAATTTGAGTATACGCGTTCGGACACCGCCTTGACAACCGGTGTCGGTTAACTTCTTTACCCAAAGATTGGAGGCTAGGCGAAACGCGGTAGCCGGCCAGAATATCATCGCTCCAGAACTTAACGCGTTAATTCTACTTCCAACATCTTTTACGGAGTTGTCTAAATCCAAGCAAAATAGTTGTACAATTTTACGTTAACTCGTACGATACATTTACGATAGAGAGAGGAAGCAAGCGCAATGGAAACCACGACATACTCGGAATTTCGTAAAAATCTAAAGGCCTATTTGGATCAAGCCACGATGGATTTTGAACCAGTGATGATTACCAGAGAAGATGCACCGAACGCAGTTGTTATTTCAGAAAGGGCTTATAACAATTTCATGGAGAATCAATTTTTAACGGAAAATCCTCAAAATTACAGATGGATTTTAGAAGGTATCCAACAAATCAAAGCGGGTAAGCGTAGTCGCCACGAACTGATTGCGCCGAACGATGAGGCCCCTCATGAATGAAAAGAACCGTTTGATAGATGTGCTTGATGATTCGCTATATTGCGTGTGTCGCGGCCACTATGCGTATTTAAAGTATTAAACGTCAATCCATCAATTGCCGTTGCACCGCGTATGGCTACCGCAATTGGACAACCTGCCACCACAGTATCCAGTTTGCATTTAAGACCCAAAAAGGGGTTCAATTCGTCAGTGAATTGAACCCCCTCAAATTATATCGCTGAAACTTGGGTCACGAGGCAGTTGACACTTATCAGCCTTAATGCTCGCCAACTAACTGCCTGTTGCCCCACTCATTCTTCAGCACACTAGCAAATCCGTGTGCCTAACGTTTGCATTTCTTTCTTCAAATCCAACTTAGACTTTTCTTCAGCGGTGTACGTGATCATGCCGACCGCGCTGTCCAAGATTCCCGTGTCATCACGCAAGGATAACTGGTTGAAGACCCGGTCCAAGATCAGGCCGTTATTCAAATACAGTTCCGTATCCGCGTTGGTCCACAGGTTCAGCCCCGCATTGTTGGCTACGGGAATGCTGTACTTTGGGTCTTGTTGCGTCAGGGCCACAAACTGGAATTTGTCGCCGATGGCACAGCTCCCACCCAACGTGGAGTACTGATTCGAGCCATCATCCAGCGTCAGCAAAAGAACCGTGTCCGCTTGGACGTTTTGGTCTAAATAGCTCTTCGCTACATCTTTAATTGTGATTTCCATAATCAAGTCCCTCTTTCTTCGCCGTTTGTTGCTACTCAATTGTACACAATTATTTATAACGCACTTTTGAAGAAAAGTAAACTGATTAGCTTACAAAAAGGAAGTGTCATAAGGCTTCCGTCTCACAAAAGTAATCAACCTTGTGCCCCTCACCAGGTTCTTGCCGGCCGTGAGAAAAGCCCTGGATACCCAAAACGGGTCTGGGAAAGTCCCAGGCCCTTTGTGTCTCCGAATATCTGGTGTTGAAACCTGGGCCAAAAGGCAGCTGGTCCCGCTTAAAACTGATAAGCAAACAATCCAAACCCGGGATTATTCGCTTATCAGCCTTAATGCTCGCCAGCTAACCGCCTTTTGTCCCACTCTCGTTTTACAGGCTCTATTTTGCCTCATAACTCTGTTTGACCAAGGCAATCAGTTCATCCTCCGACAAATTGAGCTTCTTGGCCTCACTGGTAAAGCCCGCCACGTAGCGCTGCGAAAATTCCGACCGGCGTTTCTCCCGAATCATCTTTTCCGCGTCCGCTGTGACGAACATCCCCAACCCACGGCGCTTCTCCAACATGCCTGCCGTGACTAACCGGTTCATGCCTTTGAGCACCGTGGCTGGGTTAATATGAAATTCTTTCGACATTTCTGTCGTCGACGGCACCTGTTCCCCCGCCCGGTAAATGCCGGTGAAAATGGCTTCTTCCACTTGCTCGGCCACCTGCAGGTAAATCGGTTCCGGACTATCAAAATTAAAATTCATATTTTTCCCACATTCTTTGTAAACTTGTCTTGTCGATTACGCGTCCGTGGTCTTATTAGGCAACACGATTCGCCAGTACAGGCCCAGCGTGATGAGATAGTAAATGGCGTATAACCCCACAAAGATGAGGAAGGTCAGCCCAATTCCTTGGTAAGGACTCATCGGCGCGGGCATCAACGGCTTAAACATCATCAGACCGAACAAAACATCGATTATCCCCATGATACCAGGAATTAGGAATAAAATCCCGATTTCTTTTGCGATACCGCGCCGCATCAGAGTATTGCGCACCCCAACCTTGTACAGCATCCGGTACCGTCGTTGGTCGCCAGGGGCGCCGGACAAGATCTTAAACATCAGGCAGGATGCCAGCATGGCCAGAAAGGCGATTCCCAGGAAGTAGCCGATGAACTCCAGGCCACCGAACATCCCGAGCATCAACGTGTAGCTTTGATAATTACCGACCGTCATTTCGGCAGGATGACTGAAACGGGCCGTCTCCAACTTGTTCAGACGTTTCAACGTGCCCAGGTCCGCGGCCAGGTTCTTGACCCGTACCGTGGTGACCGTAATGGTTTGACCCTTTTGGCGTTTGAACTGTGCGGCGGACAAGATCTTCGGCGCGTACGGACTGCCAGACTTGGTCAGCGCGAGGCTCAGGAAGTCCAGGTCCTTAATGCCTGATTTTTGAAATTCCTTGAAGGACTGGCGAGAGACGTTCTTAGCCGTCCCCGTCTTGGTGTAGGCCCGCTGCTCGACTGGTTGGCGCTTGAGTTCAGCGGCGTTGTAATACACTGTTTTGCCTTGACGCTTTTGCGTGTAGGTCGCCGTGTAGGCGCTGTTGAGTTGTCCCAGCAGCTGTTGTTCCTTAGCGTTGGCATCATGGACGGCCACCGAATAAGTCCCGGTGCGTTGCGCCATGAGGGGCAATTGCCGGTGGTAACCGGAGCCGACCGTGATGGCCCCCAACGCCATGGCAAAGAGCAGCGACACGATCGTTAACATGCGCGTATAGTTGTGCACCCGGAAATTCAATTGGCCCAACAGGAAGCCATTCAAATGTTTTTTGGCCCAACTGGTCTGACGTAACACCCGAATGATTGCCAAAATCGTCGCCCGGAATAATAAGTACGTCCCGAGGGTAATCGTGACTAACGCCAGCGGAATCGCCGCCATTTCTAAGTCGTTAATCGCCGCCATCGCCCAGTAACCTAGGGCTAACAAGGCGATGCCGAGGACACCTTGGACCAGTTGCCAGATGGGGTTGACCTTGGGTTGGTTGGCCAGTTCGTCACTGTGCAGTAATTTCAATACGGTGGTCCGCGTCAGCCGAATCAGGTTGAACAACGAGGCCAAGATGAACAGGCCCACGTACAGCACCACCGTCGCCACGATTGCTGGCAGGTAGAAAGCCGTCAGGTGCTTGAGGTGTAACCCCAACGCGTTGAGCAGTAAGCCGACGAGAAATTTACTCATCAACAGGCCCAGTACCACCCCAATGGCGGTCGCGACGGTTCCCAAAATCAGCGTTTCCAAGAATACCAGCTCACCGACCCGTTTGCGCGTGGCTCCGAGCATCATGAATAGCCCGTAATCGTGCTGGCGCATGCTGAGCAAGAAGCTGTTGGCATACATAATGTAGACGATTGTGATCAGAATCAACAAGACCGCCCCAAAGCCAAAGATAACGCTAGCCGAAGATACCACGGCGTTGGCATTTAAGAAGGCCCGGTTCGTCGCCAAGTTGGCGAACATGTAGAAGATGGCGGCCGACATGGTCAGACCTGCCAGCAAGACCAGGTAGTCCCGCCGCCGGTTCTTGATCCCGGCTAAGGCTAATTTTCCTAACATTTTCGTTCCCCCTACTCGTTAAACGTGCCCAATTCGTTCAGCACTTGTTGGTAAAATTCCCGTCGGTCCTGATCGCCGCGTCGCAGTTCAGACCCAATCTGACCGTCCTTGATGAACAGGATCCGTTGACAGAAGCTGGCTGAGAACGGATCATGGGTCACCAGCAAGACAGACATCTGTTGGCGCTCATTAATGGTCGTCAACAGGTCCAGCAATTCACGTGCACTGGTCGAATCCAGCGCCCCCGTCGGTTCGTCCCCCATTAAAATGGCGGGATGGTGGACGATGGCCCGAGCGGCGGCGACCCGTTGCTTTTGCCCCCCGGACAGTTCAGCCGGGTATTTCTGCAGCAAGTCAGCAATCGACAGAGTGTCAGCCACCTCATGAATCGCTTGGTCCATGACTTTGGCCGGCGTCCCCTTCAAGGCCAGTGGCAGGCCGATGTTTTCTTCAGCGGTCAGGCTTTCCAGCAAGTTGAAGTCTTGGAAAATGAAGCCGACTTCCTGCGCCCGAAAATCAGCTAACTGGTTACCCCGCATCTTGGTCACGTCATGGCCGTTGACCACCACATCGCCCTTCGTCGGCGTGTCCAGCGTCGACAGCATGTTCAGCAGCGTTGTCTTCCCGGAACCGGACGCCCCCATGATGCCGACAAACTCGCCGGCATCTACCGTAAAGTTCAAGCCCTTCAAGGCCGTGTATTGCCGCTCGTTAGGCTTGCCGTACGTTTTTTCCAGGTCGTTGACGCTGACCACCGTATTCGTTGTCATGATAAAATTCCCCCACTCATTAGTCTGTTGGTTAGTTACTTGTGTAATTAACTATAACGGTTCTGCTAAAATTGTCAATCACTTTTTTCATAAGCTGTCGTTGGTTAAGCCAGTAGCCCATCAAACAGTCGACCCGAATGCCCGTCGTTGTTGGTTCTTAGGCCGAACCTCGTTTACCGTCATTGGCCATTGTCAACTCAAGTCCCCCCGGTGATGGCGTCACCATGACGAAGGTCCAGACGCGAAATTTTCTTGCGTTTCGTGTACACTAGACTCGTAAGTTCGTTTAACATTTTGTATGTAAAGGAGATTTTCTGATGAAACAGTTACACTTAGGTGGCACCGACTGGCAAGCCTCTGCCGTTGCGTTGGGTATCATGCGCATGGCCACGTTGTCGGTTGACGACGCTGCTAAAGCCTTACAAGCCGCTCACGAAGCCGGGATTACTTACATCGACTCCGCTGATATTTACGGTGATGGCCAATCCGAAAAGGTCTTCAAGGAAGCCTTGGCCAAGTCCGGGTTGTCTCGTAACGATTTCTACATTCAATCCAAGGGTGGCATCATCTTGGACCAAAGCCGTAGCCATGATGGCCTGGTCTTTGGGAAACGCTACGACTTCTCCAAGCAACACTTGCTGGACGCCGTCGATGGTATTTTGAGCCGGACCGGCCTAGACTACTTGGACGCCTTCTTGTTACACCGGCCAGATCCACTGATGGAACCCGAAGAAGTTGCTGACGCATTCAACACGCTGCAACGTTCCGGTAAGGTTCGCCACTTTGGGGTTTCCAACTTCAACGTGCAACAATACGAAATGGTCCAAGAAGCCGTTGACCAAAAGCTGATGTTCAACCAATTACAATTCAGTGCGGCCCACGCCCAAATGATCACGGAAGGCCTGCGCGTCAACATGGACGATTCACCAGCCGTCACTGACGGGGGTATGCTCGAATTTGCTCGCCGCAAGCACGTGACGATCCAAGCTTGGTCACCATTCCAGTACGGCCTGTTCGCGGGGATGTTCATCAATGATCCGAAGTTCCCTGAGTTAAACGACAAGCTGCAAGAACTCGCTGACAAATACGGCGTCTCCAAGAACGGGATTGCGACCGCTTGGATTCTTCGCCACCCAGCTAATATCCAAGTTCTGCTGGGGACTATGAACCCTGAACACATCAAGGACAGCGCGGCTGGTGCCGACGTGAACTTGACGAAGCAGGAGTGGTACGACATTTACTTCGCTGCCGGCAACTACCTGCCTTAAACGCACCCCTTAGTTTCTAAATCTTAATTTCAACGCGTAAAGACGGCGCAGCCTAACTGGTTGCGCCGTTTTTACGTGTTCAAATTTTTCGACAGTTATATAGCAAGTACTGGCCGCCTACCGTCTGCCAAATATGGGTCGGAACGCTGTGGGCGGACGGGTCGAGCCAAAGCCCGGTCTCGACGCCTCGCCTTTGAGCCGAAGTTCGCGTCTCAAAGACGCCAGTTACCTAACCAGCTAAGACCGCTGGCAAGGTAACTCCCACGGCTGAACCCATATTGGGCAGACTCCGGCTACATGGTGCTGCTAATCGATCACTAGATTAGCCCCAGCACCAACCAGTTTTACCGTCAAATTGGGGTTAATACGCAATCATAAATCCCCCAGTTCGTCGGTGTTAGTCAGCAGCCAATAGTCCTAAGATTTGAAGTGGGCTTCCGGTTCGACACAGCTGGCTTCATCTCCTGTAGCCAAGAGTTCACCAAATATGAGCTCATCCGAGGAGAGGAGACCGCGTTCTGGCCCATATTTGGCGAACGGTAGGCGGCAGCTCGGACCATGTAGCTGCGACAACTAGTCTCCTCATGTTAAGTCGGCTTATGGTATTCTTGCCAATTTGCACCGCACTCAAACCACAAACCCACTCCCCCAACTTTTTTAAAAAAGGGGTTGCCTTTTTCTATTTTGGTGGTAAACTGAAGTTGTTCTTGAGGGCGAGTGATTACTCGCTCGAAGATTTGGAAAGGGGATTTTAATCATGTTTACCACTATTTTTTGGATTCTTGCGATTTGGTTAGTTGTCAACGGGGTTTGGACTTGCTTTGCTACTGGCAACCAAGAGTTGATGAAATGGTTTGGTTGGATCAACGTGGTTGCAATCATCTTGGGCTTCTGGGTCTTCTACGGCGCTGCTAGCGTAGCCGTTCTGGCAGGCTGGTTCACCGCAGTCAACTGGGTCAATGTCGTCCTAGCCATTATCCAGTTCTACCTGGCTTACCGCAAAGTCGGGGCTACCCACAATGCCTAAACCGTTTGCTTCACCCCTATCACTCAAAAAGCCGGACTGTCCTGGACACAGACAGACCGGCTTTTTGGTCGTAAATAAGATTGGGGAATGACCTAGTATTTGGCCTAGCAATCCCCCACCACACTGGTAAGATAGTAGGTGTCAGTGACACTGTGTGAACCAGCTACTTGGCCGCTTTTGAGAGACCGCTGACAATTAGTCCTTGGACGCAGGGTGGTCCGTGCTGGTCGTCTACCGTCCGCCAAATATGGGTAGGGACGCTGTGGGCGGACGGGTCGAGCCAAGGGGCGGTCTCGACACCTCGCCTTTGAGCCGAAGTTCGCGTCTCAAAGACGCCAGTTACCTAACCAGCAAAAAGCGCTGCTAAGGTAACTCCCACGGCTGAACCCATATTTGGCGGACTCCCGGCTACAATGGTGACTGCTAATTGACACTGGTTTGGACCTCAGTGCAGCCGCTTTTACCACCGGCTTGGCATTAACACACAGTTACTGATAATTACCAACTTGCTAGCATAACTAGCAAGCTAAACGATACCTTCTCAGTCAAGAGGCGTTCACCCTAGCAGGCAGAACTAATGGTTTCACTAATTTTAGTGGGTTATCTACCACGTAGCCGTGAGTGAGCTAAATTTGGACTCAGCCGTGGGAGTTTTCAAGCGACCTACTTGGAAACTGGCGTCTTCGAGACGCGATTTTCGGCTCGAAGCGAGGTTGAAGACCGCCCTTTGGCTTCGACCGGTCCTTCCCACCGCGTTCCGACCCATATTTGGCGGACGGTAGGCACCAGTACGGACCACCTTGTATCAAAGGCCAACCTTTATCGCCATAAGCCACAGTGTCACAATGACTATAGCTAACTTCAAGCTTGCAACACCCAGCACACAATCCGTTATTCCTAGAAAGGTGGGACTTTCATGCCCAATAAAAAAATTTTAGATGAGTTTCCCGAGGTCGTTCAGGCTAACCCGGACCTCACGCAAAAGCAAAAAGATGTCCTGATCACCAGCATTCAGCTGTTCGCGGAACAGGGGTATGCCAACACCAGTACCCGGCAAATCGCTGCGGCCGCCCATCAGTCCGAGGGGACCATGTTCAAGCATTTCAAATCCAAGGCCAACATCTTACGGGCCGCCCTGGAGCCGATCATCCAAGAGATCATTCCCGACGTCGAGGCGGAATTCAAACGCGAAACGCTCAACCACCCCGCCGCCAATCTTCACGACTTTCTCGACTTCTTCGTCCGTAACCGGATGGCCTTTGCCGCCAACAACCAGGACGCCATCAAGGTCTTCTTCAGTGAACTCTTGTACAACGAAACGTTGCGGACGCAATTTATCGAAACCGCGCGCAACGAGTTGATTGCAGCATTCAAGGACACCATTCTCACGTTACAAAAAAATAAAATCATTATCGACTGGCCCTTCAACGAGATCTTTCGGTACATGATCGCCGTCGTTGTGGGTTACGTGCTCGACCGCTACGTGCTCTTCCCAAATCGTGAGTGGGATGACGAGGTCGAGGCCGGTTATTTAGTCGCCGAACTGGAAAAAGTTTTACAGCCCTAGTCAAGGTGGGGGTTAACCCGGTGTATCCTGTAATCGCCATTCCAATATGCCCCGATACTGGCCGGCTAACGTGTCGCTATTGATGGCCATGAGTGGCCCTTCGTTCGTTTCCCAATGCCCGCTCACATCGACCACGTCCGCATCACTGGCCGTGGTGTGTGTCGCAATCAACGTGTCCATCTCGTTGATGGGCTTGCTCTGGTCGCCCCAAGAAAATAACAACTGGCCACTTAGAGGGTGACCAGCCTGCGTTTGAAAATCCTCGCCTTGGCGGACCAACAACTTCCAGCGACGCCCGGCACCCCGTTCATCCGAAACGCTCAAGCGCCAACCCGGCTGGCGGATAATGCGTTGGGCCGTGCCTGTCAGCGCGGTGGGCATAAAGTCGGCGGCTGGCGACACCTCTGCAAAATCTAACGTGCCAGGCCCACGATTCAGCGTCACCGCTACTGAATTAGACACGGTCGTCGCGTTACCCTTATCCTGCGCCTGTAGCGTCAAGTGATTGTCACCCGGCTGCAAGTATTCCGCGGGTAGCGTCACCTCAGCCGTTCCCACGGGTTGGTCGATCCAAGTCACATTGGCTGGCAGCTCCTGCCCATTGAGGCGCCCGGTCACCCGATAGTTGGCAAGCTCGGCCTGGGCAAACGGTTGGTCCTGATTGGTCAACCGCACGCGGACCAGTGCCGTTTCGTGGTGGCCCAACTGCTGGGTCGCGGCCCCCAAATTGGTCAACTTCAGCGCGACGTCTGTGGCAATGTGATAGCCTGGCAGCGACAGTTGCGTTTGATAGTTGGGCCCGAAGAATCTGGCGTTGACCTCGGGCACCGCGGTCGTGTGCGTCACTGGTGGTACCGTTCCCGTCACCTGTACCGTGACTTGGTGGCGACTCGCATCCAGCTTTTCGCGCCACTTCTTCTGAATCATCGTACTTTTCAGCTCTGCCGCCGTAAATGGTTCCGTGATGGCGCCGCCGTTGTAACGAACGCCGCCTGCCGTCCAGGTCAATGGCTGCGGCAAGGGGACGTTCATGGTCAGCGGCTGAATATCTTGATGACTGGTCATCGCATCATAGTCAAACGTGTAGCGATAAGTCAGCTGGTCCCCCACGGCCACCCGACTGCCCGCGGTAACGGGTCGGTGGGTGGTGGCATTTTCCAGCGTTGCGTGAGCATTGACCTGTCCCAGTGTGTCGGAACTGTCGATCAGAACGAGACCATTTTCACTGTTCTTAGCGTTGGTTGACCCCGTCATCCCCCAGTAGACGTTGGGTTTCTCACTAGTAGCATTCAATTTGCTGGGGTCAATATTGACGGTGTCTTGCACGACATCCATGCCAGACCGTGACGCCCCTGTTCGCACGTCACGATCGTTATAGTGGTAGGTCATTTGCCGTTTGGTTGCATTCCAAGACAGCGATAGGTGGTGCCACTGGCCATCCGCAAAGTTAGCTACTCGCTTGGGCTGGATATGGTTTAGACTTGCATAATACTTTCTTGACTCCCCCAAGAGATTATACGAATCTGCCTGCCCGGGATAACCGCTAGCAATGTGCATCCCAGCACTGACAACGGCATCTCTATCAAACGCATCACTAGCGCCATACCCCCCAGCACTATTCACTCGTGTGTCAAATTCTAGCGCCCAACTATTCTGAATTGCAGACGAAACCACGGTTTCTTTGCCATATCCGTTCTTATCGTTCCCCCAAACACCTAAGGCCTGGCCACCACTGGCCGCCGCCCAAATGCCGTCTTCTGAGTTTTGCAAGACAAATGCCATGCCAGAACCTGCGTCGGGCCCTTTATTGCCAAAATACAACCACATCGAAATATCAGTATCCTGACTCATATCAAATTGATTGTTCATCCGGGTTAAGCCTGTTTTGGACCAGATAGCGCCTGCCTGAACATCCATGGTAGTCGGATTATCTCGAGTAATCTGGGCGATGGATTTATCGACCAAGGGCGAATCAATCAGCTTGGTAAAGTTATCCCACCCGCTCATTGCAAATAAATTATCGAGGGGAATCCCCTGGGGTGCCGTCGCCACAGCGTGTTGCAGGTCGGCATCGCCGGTGATGTCGGTTGCGGCACGGGCCGTCGCGGCGCCGGTCAGTAGGATTACGCCGGTTAGCACCCCCATTAACCACCTCTTGTCCATTGCGGTTCCTCCCAATTTTTATTTTTTCTTCATAAGCAGGAGTATACCCAAGCCCAGCAACCATCACAATTTAAATTTATCGTTATAATTATTTAAATATTATATTGTTTATAAATCACGCCGCGCGTACAATACTGCGGATAATTATAGCCTAGCAACTACTGTGGTCCTTCACCATTATTGAACCGTGATAGGCCGCAATTTCGTATGATTACCCCGCTTAACATTTTGCCAACCACCGATCACTTTTCGTCTAAAAATACGGCTAATATTAAAAAACACCGGCAATCACTTTTCGAAGGATTGCCGGTGGTTTTTGACCAGTCATGACACTGGTAAGGATTTCGCTTAGAATTGGTTAAATTTGTGAATTAAACGTTTGACGGGTCGAGCTAATCGAATCAGCCAGAGGGTCAGGCCAATGCTCAAGGCCACCATGCCGGCACCGAACAGTGGTGTCCAGCCCAGACCAAATTGACTGGTGACTTGACCACCGATACCAGATCCCAGAGCGATACCCACGTTGAAGGCCGCAATGTTTAGCGCCGACGCCATGGTAATATCTTGCGGCGTGTATTTTTCAGCGAGTTGGACGATGTACAGTTGCAGGCCGGGCACGTTCATGAAGGCGAAGAAGCCCATGACCAGCACCGTCAGGAGGCCCAACCACTGGCTATTGGCGGTAAACGTCAAGACGACCAGCGTGAGAAAGAGTCCCGTGAACATTTTTAACAACGCGGCCAGCGGCTTGGCGTTGGCCCAGCGACCGCCCATCGTGTTCCCAAAGGCGACCATCAAGCCGTAAATGACCAAGATGACCACCACGGCGCTGGCGGACCAGCCCATCTTTTGTTCCAGGAGCGGAGACAGGTAGGTGTAAGCCACAAAGGTCCCGCCGTATCCCAAGGCGGTTACCAGTAGCGCCACCAAAAGCTGGGGATTGCCGAGCACCCGTAAGATGCCGCGCGCCGTGGCCTTGCTAGGCAGTGGCAGGTTGCGTGGCACCAAGACGTAGTCCGCCAGCAGGCCCAACACCCCGATCAGACTGATGAAGATAAACGACCAACGCCAGCCGCCCAGTTGACCGATCATAGTCCCCAGTGGTACCCCGGTCACGGTCGCCACCGTCAGGCCGGTAAACATCACGGCAATGGCCGACGCCCGTTTGGAAGGCGCCACCACGTCCGCCGCGATGACGGAAGCCACTGTCATAAAAATACCATGCGCCAGCGCGGCAATCACCCGGCCAGCCAACAAGACGCTGAAGACCGGGGCAAAAGTGGCGACCAAATTACCCGAGATAAACAGCAACATAATGATGACCATCAAGGTGTGCCGGTTGATCTGCCCGGTCAGTAGCGTCATTAACGGCGCCCCCACCATGATGCCCATGGCGTAGACCGACACCGTCAAACCCGCTTGTGCCAAACTAATGTGAAAACTTTGAACCAATAATGGCATTAACCCAACACTGATGAACTCCGTAGAGCCGATGGCAAAGGCACTGATGGCCAACGCCAGTAGCGTCATTGCCGGTGAAATTTTTTTAGTCATAATGACCTCCCTGTTTTTCGTTTGCTAACGTGATAAATAATGATTATACTGGTTAGCAACTCAGGTACAAGAACCGACTTTAAAGTGCCCTACCCACCAAAAGGTAATAATTGAACAGGAGGCCGTTTTATGCCCACTAAAACTTATCACATTGGCGTCGAAGCCACGATGGAAATCATTGGTGGCAAATGGAAATCCATTATTTTATGCCACTTACGCCACCACACCATGCGCACGGGTGAATTGGCCCGTGCCATTCCCCAAATTTCACAAAAAATGTTGACGCAACAGCTCCGTGAACTGGAGGCCGCAAACATCGTGGCCCGCCACGTGTACAAGCAGGTGCCGCCGAAAGTCGAGTATTCCCTGACCGAGTACGGCCAGTCGCTGTCAGGTATCTTGCACGAACTATGTGTCTGGGGCGAGGACAACATCGACCGGCGTGAAGCGGCCGGCGAAGCCATCACCCTTCTCAGCCGCGATGACGTCTAGCAGGTTATCGCCTGCCGTGTCGACGGTGTTGGCTGAGGTTTTTTTCTCAGCCTACAGCGTGGGGCGACTTGGGAGACTGGCGGGCTTTGCCAGGCTTCCAAGCGAGCTGGAAGACCGCTCCTCAGGCTGAAGCCGTCCCCCATAGCAGGCGGAACCCCTGGCAGCCGCAGGCGACTGATATTTGCCTCGGAATTGCCGTCATTTCAGCATTCTCAACGCTTTCTAAGCCCAACCTAAGAAATTCACAGGTTAAGTTTAACCTGCCTTCAAGCTTGTCGTACCGGCCGGTGGTATAACTAATATATCGAAAGCGAAACGACAAACAACTTGAGGAGTGGTTACCATGACAAACTTAAAAACGATGATGACTAAAGTAATGCTGGGTGCAATGACGGTGACGACCTTACTGGCTACGTCCGCGGGGGCTTCTGCCGCAACGACGACCACGACGCCGGCCCCAGCCGCAGCCCAAACGACCGTGACCTTAAAGAAGCAGGCCCAACCCGAGATTCGGCCAATGACCATCAAGCTACACAAGCGGGTCACGACCACCCAGATCTCTAGTCAGGTCCAAACAGCGGTCGACGCCAGCGCACTGAATCTCGACCAGCAACACCACGACGGTCAACTCAAGTAAGCCCAATCCCTTAGTCCGCTACAGGGCAGCCTCCCCCAAACACTGACCGGCATGACTATCCCCTAAACTTAAAAATGCTCTCCCCAATCTCACTCCCCTCAGTGTGACTGGCTACCTGATTCATCTCTCCCAAATTTGCAGACGAACACCCCCCCTGACTGGTAGATTGCGCCGGTCAGGGGGGTTGTTCGTAAAAATATTTCTCAAAAATAGCTGCTTTAACCATTATCACCAGGCCAAGCAGCCTAATTGCCAGCCGGCCCTTGTTTCGCCCGTTCACGAGTCAAGATATCGCCAATTAACCGGGCGAGTGTGATGGCTTTCATTTGCGTTTCGGCCGCGGATTGGACCTCCGCGTAGGCCACCCGCAAGGTATCTTGAATGTTGCCACCCACGATACAGTGCGGATTAGTTTTGTCATCGACGTGTAGCAGGTTACCGTCGCCTTCGACCGCTTGGTAAATATCAAAGAGGGTGATGGCGGCCGGTTGCCGGGCCAATTTAGGCGTCGCCGAACCTTGCTGGGTCGCCAATAAGCCACCCCGTCGCAGGGCCCCCATCAATCGCCGGACCAGTGCTGGGTTCGACTCAACACTGGCCGCAATCGCCGTACTCGACAAATCACCGTCATGACAAATATCAATATACGCTAAGATGTGCACAGCATCACTTAATTTATGCGAGTAGCGCACGGACAGGCCCCCTTTACCAGTATTCATCGAACCATTATACCCGCTTAACTTTTGTCTGCAAGTGCCGCCGTCAAGAAGTCAGGGAGACTTTGGGCCGGATGTCCCATAATTTTGCGGTAATCATCCGTGACCGTCGCCAGCAGGCCCTTGGCCCCACCGGCATACATCGACGCTAGCATGTGCCCCTCGTGGCCTTCGTCATACATCGTAGCAAATTGCGTCAAGGTGACCGGTGCATAGCCAATTTGCTCGCCTGATACCTGACTCAGTACCTGGGCCAACGCCGGCATGGTGTAAGAACGTTCCTGCGTCAGCGTGTAAACGGGTTGCGTCCACAGCCGCGGCGTGACGGCAATCTGGGCAAAGGCGGCCGCACTGTCGGCCAAACTGATGAAGCTCAATGACGCGTCGCCCAGTGGGTAGATCACATTGTGGCGCTCAATTAGCTCCGGCAAGTACGGAACCAACGGATCAGCGTACAGTGCGTTTCGCAAGATCGTATAGGAGAGTCCACTCCCCGCTAACCGCCGGGGCACATACCCGTAGAAGGCGGACAGGTCAAACGGATTGTCAGCCTGGTCGGCGATGAAGCCCATCACAATCAGGTGCTTGACGTTAGCTTGTTGGGCGGCCCCAATCACGTTTTCAAATTCCGTGACCCGACTGAAGCTGTCATGACTCTTGCTGGGCACATAAATGGCGACGTCCGCATCCTGCAGGCTGGCAACAATGCTCGTGGCATCCCGGTAGTCCAGCGGTAAGACGGTCATTCCCTGCTGGGCAAACACCTGCGCCTTAGCCGGGGTGTGTACCCCCAGCGTTATTTCGGCGGCCGGTACCCGTTGTGCTAATTCGTCGACGATTTGGCTGCCTAAATGGCCAGTCGCGCCAGTGATCACGTATTTCATGTGGCAAAACTCCCTTGTTGTTTTGATGTTACTTTTATTGTTACATGAACTGCACACATCGTCAAACATTTCGACCCAACACCCAGCATATTGGGCGCTTTCTATTAAGCAAAAGGATATAATAGAGCCAAGGTAATTAAGCCTAAAACATTTTTACTAAGGAGTGAGTAACGTGGGTCAACAATTAGCAGGAAAAGTGGCTATCATCACGGGTGCCGGCTCTGGTATGGGTAAGTCCATGGCAGAATTGTTTGCCAAGGAAGGCGCCAAAGTCGTGGCAGCCGATATCAACGAAGCGCGTTTGAATGAAGTGGTTAAGGCCATCACTGATGCGGGTAATACCGCCGTGGCTGCGGTCACCAACGTTACCAAGGAAGCTGACGTTGTTGCGATGGTCCAAGCGGCCGTCGATAACTTTGGTCAGCTGGATATTTTGGTCAACAACGCCGGTATCATGGATAACATGGCGCCAGTCGGGACACTGACCAACGAGTTGTGGGACCGCGTTATGACGGTCAACACGACCAGCGTCATGCTGGCAACGCGGGAGGCCTTAAAGCTCTTCACCAAACAGAAA
Source organism: Levilactobacillus brevis (assembly GCA_003666485.1). GTDB lineage: Bacteria > Bacillota > Bacilli > Lactobacillales > Lactobacillaceae > Levilactobacillus > Levilactobacillus yiduensis. The sequence continues at coordinate 569,164 of CP032931.1, read as the reverse complement.
TCTGGCGTCATCCTAAACATCGCCTCCGTTGGCGGTATTGGTGGCGGCCGGGCCGGTGCGGCTTACACGGCCTCCAAGCATGCGGTGGTCGGCTTGACCAAGAACACCGCCTACATGTACGAAAACGTGGGTATCCGGACCAACGCCATCGCACCGGGTGGTATCAAGACCAACATCGTCGACACCATGAAGGGAATCGACAAGGAAGGCATGGAACGCCAAAGCGTTGGCATGCCGCTCTCACCAGAACCAGGAACCGGCGACGAAATCGCCCAAACGGCACTGTTCCTCTGCTCGGACGCATCCAGTTACGTCAACGGGACAGTTGTACCGGTTGATGGCGGGTGGACTAGTTATTAAAGAGTGCGGAGCGAACCGCTCAGACTCTGAGCATTAGAGGAATAAGGTGCTCCTGTTCGGCAAAGCCGAATAGGGGCACCTTATTTTTCTAAGCGCAGGAGTCTGGTTCGCGGAGCACGTTTCAGAGGCTGCCAGGACCAGGATATCATGGCGAAAATATCTTGAACGAACTGAACCAGTTTGATGAACACCTCAAGTTCCATAGCTTTAATTGGGTAAAAGTGAGTTCAGCGCATCTAGTACATCGCTCTGACTAAGATCAAAGTCTCTATTTGACCTAAACCGTTGCTTAAAGATCTTATTCGGTTCCGCCTCAACGATTTGTATAAACGCTTTTAGATCACTCTGACAAGACTCGGGAATCTCCCCGATGCTATCATTTTCACTGCTTAAAAGCGAGCATAGCAGACAAACATCCTTAAAGTGTTTTATTTTATCAGCCCGATGGGTAATCTTTTTACCGCTTTGGATCCGTTGGCGAACGTCCAGATGTGCCTTAGCCTTAAAGTAAATTAAACCAGGAATACTTAGCACCGAAACATTGCCAATTTTCTCCTGACATTCTTTGAGCAACAGATAGTAATCGTCGTCTAAAATAATGGCCGACAAACTGGGACCATCTTCATAGTGTAATGGCGTCGTTTCTGTTGGCGTATCAAGCAAATAGTTCATTGGTTTTCTCGAGAATAATTCAATTTCTTTCGGCACATCTTTCACTTGGTGCTCAGAATCTAGCCTATATCGGTAGTAAACTTTCTTCTTGTCCTCGTCCCCACCAACTTCACAACGTAAATAACCATTCTCTAATATAAACTCACTGAATTCTTTGGCAAAATCATCAGTAGTATTTTCAAAAATGACAACCATATCGTAATCCTTAGTTGCCCGAAAAACTTGCTGATCTTGTTCTAGCCAGAAGGCCGTGGCATTCCCACCGATAATAACGTAACAATCCTCGTACTCTTTAAAATAATCAAAAAATTTATCAAATTTCAATTTAGTCCCCATTCCAAAGCCGATCAACTAGTTCTTCAGCTTCTCCCTGTACGCGTTCATCTGGTACATCCTTAAACAACGTGTATAGATGAACAGGATCTACAACATCTTCTGGATAGTCTATAATTTGCCTAACTAGCTCGTTAAACCCTACGAGATCATATTTGGATACCTGGAGCTTACAGACTGGCTCTGAATTTTCATCAACATTATCCATTAGATAATCCAGTGCTTGACGTCCGGCTCGGTTAACCACAAGTGACTCTATACCACTTTCACTACTGACCATAGTTACTTTGGCTAGCCCGGTTAACTCATTATACAATGGTTTAACCAACGGTAAGTTCATCGGGTCAAAATCGACCAATACCCCTCCAGAGGCCTGAATTGGGGTGGCTAAATACGGTTCAATGGCTCTGAAGAACTTTCTACTATTAAGTTGACATGAATAAATTCTATCCTTAGTCTCTCCCTTAAATTTCAGCAATCCCCTTTCAACCAGCTGAGTGGTGGCGCGGGCAAATGTTGTTCGATTTGTAATACCGACCTTCTTACCAATCGTTGTCATAAAGCGTTGACCGCCAAACATACAGAAAAGATCATGGTCAACGTAAAATGGCTTCATCTCAGGCAGACCGCTCGTACGGCCACGACGTTCAAAAATAAGTTGCGCAAACAATATCGCTAACGCTAACCGTTGTTCCAATGGAGAAAAAGTTTCACGTAAAGATTTTCCTGACGTAGATACGATACCTGGTTGAAGGCGTGTACCCATGAAAGGTAAAAACATTTCACCATCAGACGTTATAAAAGGAACAGCGTTGCTCAAATATGCCTTACGTTCACGGACCGACAGCTGTGGTTTAAGAACGACGATTGAATCTAGTTCAATTGCACTGCTTTTTTTAATCATTCTGACGATTGCTAATGGTCGGAACTCGATACTCCCATCATAGGAGATTAAAAGGATTCGCTTATCAAAAATTTCACACAAGGCCGCTTCGGTATTTCGTTGGTCGGATCGACTAAGCGTTAACGAAGACGTCGGAACTTCTTTTGCTACCGTTATTGGAAGCCCCGTTCCCTGACGAATCCGTTCTATCTGTTTATCAAGATTGCCCAATTAACACCACCTCCAAGAACGATTGTAGCATACTTTTTTCAATCGTAACATTGACAAGATACAATCACAGTAAAAATCGATACAATCATTTAATATTGCTGTTATATAGGTATTTTTAAGAAATTAAATTTGTCCTTTACTTAAGAAAACAGAGATTATTCGACGCCTTATTTCAAAATTGTTGATGGAAAATACAAAAAGGGAGACGCCCCAACCAGACATCCCCCCACAAAATTACCGCACGCCCAAATCGACCCCACCATCCACGTGGAGCACTTGGCCGGTCACGAAATCATTTTGCATCAAATATAAATAGGCTGAGGCCACTTCCGCCTTCGTTGCCACGCGCTTTAGCGGCACGCCCTGAGCGAAGTCGTGGGCCTGTTGTTCTACCTGTTGCATCGTCAGCTTACGCCAGAGGCCGGTGGGCGTCCAGGTTGGGGCCACCGCGTTGACCCGGAAGTCCGGGGCAAGCTCAACCGCTAGTCCGGCAACCATGGTGTTGATGGCCTGGTTGCCAATGATGGCGCCCGACGCATCGTCGGGATGACCACCGGCACCGGACGTGAAGATCAGTGAGCCGTGTGGATTCAAATGCCCGACCGCTGCCTTGGCCAGTTCGAGGTTGGCAAAAAATTTATCCTCAATTGCCTGCCGAATCGTGGCCACATCATTGTCCAAGAAACCGCCACCCATGGCGCCGCCTAAAAACGACAGGACGTGGTCAAACTTGGGCTGACAGGAAAAGAAAACGCCTAACTGATCCGCGTCTTGGGCGTCCAAGGCGGTCCCAATCACGACTGGGGCCTTTGCCTGGAGCCGTTCCAGCGCCGCATCCACGTGGGCCTGGCTGTGACCAATCACGTGAACCGTCGCGCCGGCCGCTAACGCTTGTTGGGCCACCGTTTCGCCGAAGCCGGACGTGCCGCCGACAATGAGCAGCCGTTGCTGTGCTAATTTCATATTCATCGAACCTCCGCTCTTTACTTGCCATGATACAACAAGATGACCAAATCCCCCAGCAAATTGACGAGTCGTGCTGTAACCGGTAAACTGATTAACAGAATTAGTCGATAAGGAGACGATTGGATAAATGATGTGGTTAGTCTTTCTAATAATCGGGTTTTTAGTTGGCCTGTTGGTCATTTCGACCGGGGGTGGCGGTGCGGCCATCTACTTGGGTCTACTGACCAGCATCTTCGGGTTAGCGCCCGCCGTTGCGGCCTCCACATCCCTGTTCACGGCGTTTCCCTCACTGGTAGTCGGTGCTTACGGTCACTATCGAACGGGCCAGATTCATTTCAAGGTCGGGAATCAAATGCTGCTGACTGCCATCCCCGCCACCGTCGTCGGGGCGTTGCTGGCGCCGTACATTCCTAACGACATCTACACCTGGATTGTCGCCATTATCCTGACCGGATTGGGGATTCAAGTCCTGGTCAAGCGGTTCCTCATGACCCACGCCAAGGCGCCCCGTCATCAAAGCGCTCAAGCCGCCATCTACGGCCTTTTGAGCGGTATCATGGTGGGGGTCGCAGGCCTGAGCGGTGGCGGGCCCATCATCGCTGGCCTGCTGGTGTTGGGGCTGGACATGCTTCCGGCCGCGGCGACCTCCTCTTACGTGCTGGTCGGTACCTCGCTGGTCGGCCTGCTCTTCCACTTGTCAGCCAACAACATCGACTGGCAGGTCGGCACCTGGCTGATGATTGGTGCTGTCGTCGGGGCATTGTGTGCACCTCGCCTGTTGATGCACGTGGACCCCGCCAAATTGAACTACTACGTCAAACCATTTATGGGCGTCCTGCTGATTTTCATGGGGCTGCGCATGCTCTTTTAAGCACAAAATGACCTTGGTGAGCCACTGAAATGTGGTCCGCCAAGGTCATTTTTTTAAAAAACTTTTTCACTTCAAACGCTGCTAAACCAACGTTTATCGCCAATCGTTCATTTTTCCCGCCAATTAGGGGGTTACAAATTTCGATTGGATTTCGTTAGTACTAGTAGTGGGTTAATACCGACGCTTCCGGTCAACGGCAACTCCGGTAGCCAGTAAGGTCCCAGCCAGGACGAACCCGACGGCGCTTAACCAACTATCATTAGCTTCACCGGTCTGTGGCAGGCCATCACTCAAGCCTAGCGCTCGCAGGATGTTACTCCGAACGGATTCAAGCTGAGCAACCAGTTGGGTATCCCCCTTGGCCCGCGCAGCAGCAATGGCGGCGTCCACCTTGTTCAACAAGGCTTCTTCGCCAGCAACGTTGTTCTCTTCTTCAAAGTTGATCAAATCATCTTCGAAGTCCGCTGCTTCCTCTTCAGTGTAGTCAGGATGCTCGTGTTCATAGGTCAAGTCCTCATCGCCACCGTTGTCCTCGGGTTCTTCAACGTCAGGATCTTCCGTGTCGGGTTCCTCGGTACCAGGCGTTTCAGTTCCTGGATTTTCCGTGTCAGGTTCTTCCGTATCCGGAATCCCAGGAACTTCGATGCCAGGGTGAACAGGAATTTCAAAGTCATTTTCGTCCTCGTCATCGACGTCTTCTTCATTGTCTTTGTTGTCTTGCAGATCCCAGCGGTGGGTTTCCGCATTGACAATGACCTTATCCGCAATGATGTTGCCATCAATATTTGCGCTGGCAACCACGGTTGCGGAAGGCGCTAAGATACTTCCTTGGAACGGCCGCTTGAAGTCTAACGTACCGGTGTATTGCTTATCACTGGCACCACTGTTGTAAAAGTTCCACAGCAAATGGTTGTCCCCAAAGTCTTCGGTTTCGTGGTTGTCCCGTTCGGACCCGTCACTGTAAATAATCTTGATCTGCGAGTTAATGTCGTAATCCGCATCAGTACCGGTATCCACGTTAATGATGACCGTCGTCCCGTCAGCGTCCGGTGACAACCCGGAAATCGTCAATGGCGTATTGCCGTTCAAGACGTCTGGCGTCAAGTTGATCACGATTTGGTTCTTGTCATTCGGCGTCATGTTGCTAATGTCGATGACCCGATTGTTTTGATCGTCAAAATCACTATTGCTGTAAGTGGCTTCACTGGGTTGGTTGGCCAAGGCTTCGTTCAAGGCCTTTAATTTGGCAAACTCGGCATCGAAGTCAATATACGTCTGGCCGTTTTGGTCTTGGTAGACTTCACTGGCCAACAAATGGTCAATGTATTCGCCGTTGACCATTGGGCGGTTCGGGTTACTGATATCGATCGTGATACCTTCACCAAAGACCACCTTGTTTTCCCGACTATCACCACCGGAAACGAAGGAACTGTTGGCGATGTTCGTGATATTTTGGATGTACGAAATATCCTTGTCCAACAATTCTTCGATGATGTTGGTCCCAAAGTTGACGTTCCCAATCAGGTTCTGGACCGCGATATTGCCGTTCGTATGCGCATTCAACTCGGCTTCCCGCGCGAAAATGTGGAACACGGAGGAGACGCCCAAGATGTTGTTCAAATCAGGATAATCATCGTAGACACTCCCGCCGGCTTGAATACCCGTGTCGGCATAGGGGGTCACTGCAGCGGCCGTGGCGTTGGTTCCTGCCAGCTTATGTAGTAAATTGCTGATGGATTGTGCGCTCTTGGTACTAGCGGCCGCCTTAGCAGCGGCGGTTAAACTCGTGTGCACGTAGCGTTTTGGCGCCGTGCCTTTTTTCACCGTGGCTTTGATGGATTGCTTCAGACTAGCGTTGACTTTGACCGTCTTGGCAGCTGACGCCTTGGTGACTGGTGTCGCTGCTTTGACGCTAGTCGTCTTCTTCGCCTGGCTCGATTGCACGTCAGCGTCACTCGTGTGCGACTCATTAGGTTGGCTCGATTCACGCGATTGGCTTGACGTTTCGCTACTTTCACTAGTCGTAGAAGCGGCAGCCGTGGAAGAGTCACTGGCAGACGAGCTGCTAGCAGAACTGGCATCAGTTGAACTTTCCCCACTGACCAGTGAGCTGCTGCTGGATTCGGTCCCCGCAACGTCAGCGTTGGCAGTCACTGTACTCCCCGCGCCCAACGTAACTAATAACACTGCACAAGCAAAGACCCAGCGACGGCCACTCTTGTACATTTTAAAGTGCGTCCGTTTCGTTTCCATATTGATTAAATCCCTACCTTTCCAATCAGACTACATCCCTATTTTCGTCCTCCTGGCGACAACAATCAACACAATTTGAAAATTATTTTTACTAACAATTGAACAGTTAAACGTCAATTTACCACATTGATGAATTCGGCTAGAATTGGTCTAACGAAAACAAGATTACCTACCCCTTTTACAGACAAGCGGACCCATCAAGCGCTTCGTCATTACAAATCGCTTGGTGGGTCCGTTTTCTATTTGGGGTCATTTACTTTCTAACATCCGCTTTGTTAATTGTGACGGGTCTTGATGCCCATCCCCAAAGTTGCCAGGGCGACTGCCACACCGGCGGCAATCAACCCAGCGCTATTCTGCTCATTGGTCTGTGGTAAAGTCGTTTCGGCAGTCTGCTTGGCAGCGAGTTGCCGACTGGCAGTGGCTGGTTGGTGAGCCATCACCGGCGCCTTAGTGCCACGCACGATCCGTGAACTGTTCTTGGCAATCAAACTGACTGGTTGCCCATTTTGCTTAGCCGTTTCCGTAACCACCCGGTCGGCTTGGCCGGCTGACTTGGTGCCAGGGGTCGTGGTGTCGATCGTTGCCCCATCACCACCGGTCAATGGGGTGACTGTCGTCGATTCATTATCGGCTGGCGCGACGATTGCGTCCGCGTCACCACCATCTGTCACCGTAGTCACAGGTGTTGTGGTCGTGGTGCCACCAGGGTTAGTCGTATCCGGATTAGGCGTCTCCGGTGTCGTGGTATCCGGCGTTTTCGTATCAGGATTGGTGGTATCTGGGTCGGCCGGATCCTCGCCATTTTTAACGGTGAAGGTCAGGTTGACGCCATATTCATAGGTCTTCTTATTGATGACCGTCAGCGTGTAATCGCCGTCCGGCACGTCTCCCTTGGCCTTCAGGGTAAAGCCGCCATCACTGTTGGTCACGACCGTAAAGTATTGGCCAGCGGTGCCAAGCTTGTAGACCACCATAGGATCATCTTTGACAATTGCCCCAGTAGCGTCTTGCACACCCGTGATAACGCCAGCAACTGGATCAATTTCCCGGTTCTTCGGCGTCAGTGTGTAGGTCTTGCCAGTAACGGATTGGAAGTCCAAGGTTGAAAGCCCCTGTTTGTAACCCTTTAAGTTTTGAACGCCTGAGGTTAAATGATTATCTGGCGCATACAGCGTCCCGGTGTAATTGCTCAAGTCGGTCAGGTCACCGGAGAGGTTGTTGTTTGCCGCGTATAGCGCCGTTACGTTAGGCAGGTTGTCGATGCCGGCCAAGTTACCAGTCATTTGGTTGTAGCCTAACATCAAGCTCGTAACACTAGTCGAACTCCCTAAGTCTGCCAAGGTTCCCGTCAAATTATTATTATTAATACTCAGGTACTTCAAGTCAGGATAGTTCGTGATATCTGGCAGGTTACCGGTCAGCCCAGAATACGTCAGGCTCAAGAGCATCAGTTTTGAATTGCTGCCAAACGTTTGCTTGAAGAAAGTGGGAAAATCAACGCCGGTTAAACCAGTGTCATTCATGATGTAGACAATGCTCAAGTTCTTGGCAAACCCGAAGTCAATCCAAGCGTCAGCTGGCAAATTACCATTCACATCAAGAAGACTTAGGTTCGTAAAGTACTGTAGCCCTTCCAGACTCGTTGGCATACCATCGGCTGTTTTGAGAGTCAAGCTATTCAGCGAATTCAGGTTAGCAGAGAGAGTCGCATCCGTCACCGGAGCAACATTACCCGACATGTTGATTTCCTTTTCAACTGCCGCCCGCAGATTCGCGTCGGGCATCCAAACAGAAGCGTCTACCCCATCAATGCTGGCGGTAGCGGACTTCACCAAACTATTCCGTGAAAGTTTAACTGTCCCCTGCTTGGCTGGCGTGCCCTGCACCTTATTGCCAGTGTCACTGTCGGGAGTCGTCGACTTTTGTGCAAGCGTATCGTCGTTCACAATCTTGCCATCAGTTGTGGCAACCTTCTCTGCAGGCGCTTCGTTGGCATCATTCGTGATATCTTCTGATTGTTGGGAGTCGCCTTCAAGCTGCTTCTGTGGATCCCCTACTTTTTCATTGTCAGACGTTACCTTACCTGCATTAACATCGGAATCTGCTTGCGGTGCTGGCGTATCATCATTCACTGACCCCTTATCTGCCTGACCATCATTAACGTCGGTTGCGCCGTTAGCGGCTTCAGCATCACCCTTAACACCGGATACATCAGTATCGGCTTTTTCTACTTGTTGTGCCCCCTGCAATACTTGTTCTTGGCCTTGCGAACTGCTGCTTGCCGGTTGAACTGCAGTAGTTGCGGCATCATCCGCCGAAGTCTCATCGGCTTGAGCTGTCGTTCCCGCTCCCGCCATGCCGAGGCCTAAACTGACCACCGTGATGCAAGCAAAAAGCCAACGTTTGCCTGCCTTGTAGCTCTTGTAATGCTCTTTGGTTGTGCTTAATGTATTCCGCATGATAACTTCCCCCTATGAAGTTTATGTGCCCCAATCGCCCTAGTCATATATTTTTACGTTACACATCTATTAATGTGGGTAATCTTTTCTACACCTACATTGTATCCCCTTTGGCAAGAAAATCAAGCTTAATTATAAGTAAACAAAACTATTTTGTGTGACCACTTGTTTTCTTGAAAAATATTTCTTTTGGATGCTGTTAATTCGTGTTTCATCAAAGGCTTTACCTAATTTATTAAGGCTAATTTTCAGTCCCCTCCATGCCAATTTCCGAGCGTATGATTGGTAGTGTTCCGTTCCAGAATTTAACCGTGGTTATGCGAAACTCGTTACCCCTATGTTTGTTATTCCACTTTACTTAGTCAAAATTTGTCGAGAAAAAGAGCACCCCAACATTTCTGGCGTGCTCAATGGTCTCTATTCTCTTTTGTGGTCCTGCTAGCCACTGCACTGACTCTTGGTAAATGTACATCGCTGCAGCTATTTTGACCAGCGGCGTTTCCCTAGCCAGCCGCCAACCGTCGTTATGGCTAACAATGCTACACCCCACCAAGATGAGCTTTGCTGGTCATTGGTCTGTGGCAGGCTAAGGCTCTGTGATGGCAACGGTCGAGAGAGTCCTGGTTGCTGTGGCGATTGCTGATCACTATTGAGTGACTCGCTAATCCCATCGGCATCACCCAATGACGTAGGTACTGGCAACACAACAGTTGGTGGCGTCTCCGGCAGTACAACTTCGGTCGGCTCAGTCACAACCGGTGGCGTTATCTCTGGTGGCGTCACGGGATTTGGCGGGGTGATCTCCGGCGGAATAACTTCAGCTGGCGGTCGTACCCCTGGCACCTCAGGTACTGGCGGCCGGGTTGTATCTGGCTTCACTAGATCTTTTCGGTAAACGTACGTCACTGAGATTGGCGCAGCGGTGTAGGTTCCCACCGCATTGTCGGGTGGTGTCATTAGCGTATACCCCTTGATGGTCACCGCTAATTGACTCGTGTCGTAGGAATCCCCGACATCCCCCTGCGGTAGTGTCTGATCCGGCGCTAACGTTTGTCCTGCTTGATCCTGGTAATGGACCGTGATGGTACCCGCCTCTTGGGCAATGGTGTAGGGTTGCACCACGTACCATTCGATATCCCCGTCGGTCGTCTTAAACTCAGTCGTATCCGGATAAGCCTGCCCCACCAGATAATAATAATCCGGTAAGGCAATCTGGCGACTGAACTCATTCACCTGCAGACCGCCATAATCACCTGGCAACTGATCAGGAATATTTTTAAAATACAGAACGTCCCAATCATCATCAGTCACACCCATATCGATGTCAGTCCCCGGCATGGTATGGTACCGAACAAAATTCCAACTATGTCCCGTCTCAGTTAGTTGAAATGAAATATTCTGTCGTAACCAATTAGTAGCCATCGTTCCCAATCCCGCCACTGCCCAAGGATCATTCGGCTGTATGTAGGGTGACGCTATTTGGGCTCTGCGCGTCTGGGCGTCCACCTTAATCGCAGGCAACGTCACCAATTGCCTAGTAATTGTCAGTTCGCGAAATTCATGATCCATTAACGGACTAAAATCAGCGATATGATTAAACGTTAAATATAACCGATCCAACTGCTGCAGATGACGTAACGGCGAAATATCTGTAATTCGGTTATTATCCAAGGCCGCGTATTCCAGTTCAGGCATATACGCCAGCGGTGAAATATCGACCACGTCGCCATGGATCTGGAAGGGCTTGCTCGTATCAAGCTCACTATTGAGTCCAGCGCCCAACGAAATTATTTTAAGATTCACAGCATAGGCTAATCCCTTGAGTGAAAATTCAGTTTTTCCATCAATATAACTATTGATGCCATGTGATTCCTGGTTTCCTGTAATACGCAAAGCCTCAAGTCGCTGCATATCTTGTTGGGTAATTTCTTCTGGGGTGGCCCAGGTCTTCCCATCCTTTGGGTGCGTATCTTGTAGCGCTAACCAAACGGCTTTTCGTAAAATCTGATTTGGCATCCACTGGTCAATCGTTTCGTTCGTGTATGCTTGAACCGGCGTTGTCGGTAGCTCGTCGTCCGTAATGGCTGGGACTGGTCCAACTGCGGCGGGCGTAGTCACTGGATCAGTTGGTTGAACCGCTGTCTCATTAGGAACAGGCGTTGTTTGCTGTTGATGATTAATTTCCGGCGTTACAGCTGATTGCGTCGCCCGAGCCACCGTTCGCGCAATTGCTGGCTGATCGACGGTAGTATCCGGCGTTAGTGCTGTTTTGGCTTGTTTTAACGGCTTTTCCTGTGTCTCATCATCCGTCGTCGGTTGCACAGCGTCATCGGCAGACACTTCACCCTTTGCCAATGAAACTACTGGTCGCGGATCATCCACACTAGCCGGCGCCTGATCTGCTGCGGCTGGAATCGCCGCCTGTAATTGCCACCCAACACTCAGTAGCGTTATCGCCGCCATAAGCCCGTACTTAGCAGTACTATCATTGTCTTGCCACCGTCGTATGTGTCGTCGAATCCGCATTGTAAAATCCCCCCGAATTTCAAATAGCCATTGTTTTAGCGTTATGTTATCACCCAAGTCAGCGATTAGTTATTATTTAGTATACGACAAAAACAGCCTTAGAACTACTATAATATTAATTATTTATCATAGTAACAATATATTTATAATTAATCTAAAAAAACAGAGCATCTGCCCTGTTCTCTCAAGTATGCAATTACAACTGCCTATTTCAGCCACCGGCGTTTGCCTAACCAGCCACCAGCTACCGTCACTGCCAGTAACGCAACACCCCACCAAGCAGACGTATGGCGCTCATCGGTCTGGGGTAAGGTAGTCGCATTCTGGGTTGTCAGCGGCAAGGCTGTGGGACTGGTGATTGTGCTTTGTTCCGTATGAATCGGCCGGCCACTTATGGTATCACCAGCGCCGCCATTTTCCGTAGCCGTTGGTCCATCTGAGCCACCGGTTACCACGTCATCCCCGCCGTCAGTAATCTCATCCCCATCGCCACCGTCAATGACCTGGTCGCCATCACCGCTATCGGTTTCGTCACCCGTCTTCTCATAGACGTAAACAATGCGGCCATCCGTGTCACCAAAGACCCCTGTTGCATTGTCCGGTGTGGCAACCAGCGTGTAGCCGGCAATCGCCAACGGACTGGTGGTGTACGCCGTGCCTGGTTGGCCACTGATCGTCTGGCTATCCGCAATTGTGGTTCCGTCAGCCAGCTGGTAGTCAATCGTCATCGTCACGTCTTCGACTGGTGTCACCACGGGCGGCGTCACGGTACCGCCACCCTCCTTTTCGTACACGTAAATTACGGTAACGGGGTCCGCGCCATACTTCCCAGTGGCGTTTGCCGGCGTTGTCTTCAGCTTGTAGCCGGGGATGGTCACTGGCGCCGTCTGGTAGTCCTCGCCAATCATCCCCGCTGGTAAGACGACGTCATCAACGAGCGCTGTGCCATTTTCGTCCTGGTGCTTGACCGTGACCGCCGCGGCCTCCTCAGCGATGTCATATCCCTGCATGGCCACGAACAAATAACTGCCGTACGCGTCATTGCCCTCGGCTTTACCGGTCATAAAATAATTATTTTCCTGCACATCGACCGTCACGCCAGGATATTCCGTAATCCCCGGAATCTGGTCCTTGAGTGCCGTGTAGTTCAGACCGCCCTGACCATCGCTCACCCCAGTGCCCCCAGTGAAGTAGAACCGGTAAGTGAAGGCGCCGTTATTGTAAAAGACGGGATCGGCAATCCGCACTGCCACCGGTTCCAGCTGAATCACGTTACCGTCAATCGTGATAAATTGCACCTTCAGATGGGCAGACCGCTTGGTGGCGCTCACCTTGATTGGGTCCAAGACGACTGCTTGAGAGCCGGCATGAAATGTTTGATAATTATTTCCTTTCAGCACGGAAAAATCTTGAATCCGGTTAAACGCCAAATACAGTGTCCGTAGATTCTTCAACCCAGCTAGCGGCGTCACATCCGTGATCCGGTTGTGTTGCAGGTCCAGACTCGTTAATTTTTCCAGGCCGGCCAGCGGTGTCACATCAGCGATATCGCCATAGTAAGCCCCCGGCGTACCGTTTAAGTTCCCTCCAGCAGAAAAGCTGGTCAGGTTCGTGGCAAATTCCAATCCGTCCAATTTAAAGTCCGTCTTGCCATCAATATAGGTGCCCGCGCCGGCTTGGATTGAAAGGGTCTTTAACAACGCCATATCGACTTGTGTGATATCTGCGACACTCGCCCAGCTTTGCCCCGGGTTCTGTGCCCGTAAGGCCTTAAGCACCGCCTGTTGAAGCGTGGTGTTGGGCATCCAGTCGTCAATCGTTGCTGCCTTTTGTTGGTGAGCCAATTTTACCGTGGCGGGCTTGGTCACCTCAGCCTTGACCAGCTTCACGGCCTTGAGTTGCGGTGCGGCACCCGTCACGGCTTGCGGGCTCGATTCTACAGGCGCGCTAATGGCCACCGGCTTGGTGTCGACGGCGGGTGCTGGTGTCTCGGTGTCCACCGTGACTGTTACGTCCGAATTTACCGTGTCCATTGACTCTGGGTCGGTTGATTCTGTTGCCAGCGTTTCCGTGGTTACTTCATCGGCTATAGAATTACTTGTGTTATCGCTTTCATTTTCATCAACAATCGTCGCTTCATCCGTACTCGCCGTTGCTGTATCCGTTGGCTGCGTTGCCGTCGGCGATAATGTTACTTCTGATTCCGTTTGACTTGCCGCCCCCGTCGCCGCTGTCGGCGCAACCGGTGGCGCGGACGTGTCGGCTTGGGCCGTTACTCGATCCGTGCCGATGGCTAATGTGGCTGTCACCAAACTGGCAAACACCCACGTCCGTCCCCGTTTCATTATGTTCATCTGTCGTTTTGACGCAATTGTCCTTAGCACATTAATCCTCCTCAATCTACTGACCAGTAGTCAGTGCACCGTTGTGTTACGAAATCGGTTATTAGTGTGTTATTGGCAATCCCTAACTAAGCCCTATTATAACTGATTATCGATCTAAAATCTAGTATAGTTTAAATGATTAATGCCGTGTAAAGAATTGTACAAAAATAGACTAGTCTATTTGTTGGCTAGTCCATTTTCGAAAATGATTAGCGTTGTTTCTTACGGAATCCAACTAACCCCAGCAGGCCGCCTAAGAGTGCCAGCCCCCAGAGTGGTGAAATGGTGTGTTCATCCGTCTGTGGCAAGGTAGTCTTGGCATTCGCGGAAGGCGCACTTGCATCAGGCTTTGCGGCTAAAGCAACGGTTGCGGCCGTGCCACCCTTAGCTGGCGTCCGTTGCCCCGTCGTAACACGATCAGCTTGGCCGCCTTTGGCCGGTTGTTTAGCCGGCTTCGTTGGCGTGACTTTATCGGGTTCGGTCGTTGGCTCGGTTGGTTTCGTCGGTGTCGTTGGTTTGTCAGGACCGGGATTCACTTGATCCCCATCCCCACCAGTCTCAGCGTAGAGGTAGGTAACAGTAATGTCACTGTCGCCCATGGTCCCGGTAGCGTTGGCTGGTGTGGTGACCAGTTCGTAGCCGTCGGGAATGTTAGTCGCCGGACTGGTTGTGTAGGCGTCACCAGTCTTACCAGTGATGACTACATCTGGAGCGACCTGCGTGCCATCGGCCGTTTGGTAATGGACAGTAACTGTTACATCCGTCGTTGGTGTGACAATTGGCGGTGTGACAGCATCCTTGGTGTAAATGAAGGTAACCTCCGTTGGCGTATCCGCATAAGTCCCTGTGGCATCCCCAACCGTTTCCTTGTAGGTGTAGCCAGAAATTGCCGGATGGTCAATCGCGTAAGCGTCACCAACCTTACCCGTTTCAGTATCATCAGGCTTGATAGTTGCGCCTTGATCATCTTGATAATGAACAGTGACTGCGGAAACGGCTTCTTTATAGACAAAAGTAACTGTCTGAGCCGTGTCAGAGAAGGTCCCGGTGGCGTTGGCTGGGATGGTGGTCAACGTGTAGCCTGCGAATTCCTTAGGCGTAGCGGTGTAGCCTTCCCCCACAAATCCTGTCAATGTATCTGGATCCGCTAAAGCCTTACCTGTCTCATCAATGTAATTGACAGTTACATCTTTGGCTGCATCTGCCTGGATATATGGTGTGACCATCATAACCTGCGTATTTGCGACACCATTTGGAGCACCATCAAACAGGGTAATTAAGAAATAGGTATACTCTTCTTGAACCAAGTTAGGATACATGAAATCAAACGGATTTTCTGTTGGCCCCGGCATAATTTGATCTTTAATCCCCTTATAGCTAAGTTGATTACCATCCATCGTCACTGTATCTGCCCCACCCCAAAAAATACGTACAGTCGGCGTCGGATTATTACCAACCGGGTTGGAGATAGGGACACCCAGCCTAGCAACATTGCTCATGGTAAAGGTCAGCCCTTGAGGCGCCTTCACTGGATTGTCCATGACATAGCTTCCGGTCTTCGGAATATAAACTGGCTTATTTTCGACGAACTGTTGCCTAAATTCATAACTTGTATACTGGGCTAAGTTCATGGAAGAAAAGTCAGCTACATTATTCTGTGCAAAATTAAGTGATTTCAGATTCTTCAATCCAGTAACCGGTGTAATGTCCGATACACGATTACCAGTGAATTCTAACCACTCCAAGTTTTGCAAATTTTCAAGGGGCGTCAAGTCAGTAATGTCGCCACGCAACATATATGGCGCCCAATTCATACTATTTGAAATATCAAGCTCTTTCAAATTAATCGCATACTGCAGGCCCTCAAGTGAAAACGAATTTTTGCCATCAACGTATGTGGTTAATCCCATCGCTGAAATACTAAAATTCGTCAACAATGCCATATCAGCCTGGGTAATATCGTCCACGCTGTTCCATTTCTTTCCAGAGTCCACCACTGCTTGATTACCAGTGGTGATGGCATCCTGCAATGTCCCCAACACAGCTCTCTGCAACGTCTTATTCGGCATCCACTGATCAATCGACTCATCAGTTGTCGATACCGGTTGGGCTGCCACGACGGCCGCCGTCACGGTCGGTGCAGCCGGTGCCATCATCCGGGCAGTGTGTTTCATCTTAGCCTGGGTTGGTGCCTGAATCTTCATATCCGGCGTCACAGCCGTGGTGACCTTCGTGGCTGGTTCTTTTATGGTATCGGTTACATCTTTGGTTGTTGTGGCCGGCGCTTTAACCGTCTCAGTCACCGCTTTTTTCGGCGTAGTTAGTGTGACGGTCGTCTTCGTACCTGTCCTTGTGGGCTCACCGGTCTTAGTCGTGTCCGGGTTTCCCTCGCTCGCAGTAGCTTCTTCGCTAGACTTAGTCGTGTCCGGGTTCTGTCCATCCGTATTAGCTGGTTCATCGGTCTTCGTGGCGTCAGATACTGTCGTCGTATCAGCTGCATTTGCCGCTGATTTTTGCGTCAACGTCACTTCCTTGGCTGGTGATGCGCTCTGACTAGAAGTGTTTTCCTGTTCCGAAGCCGCATCCCCAGTGGTATCCGCATGAGCCGTCTGGCCACCGGTAACACCCAGGGCTAACGTGGCTGTAACGATACCGGCGAAGACCCAAGCCTTACCTTTCTTGTACATCTTATAATGTTCCTTCGTGTTCATCCCATTAAGCATCAATAACACCCCTCTAAAACATGCTATTAAGTTTTTTCGCATAATGACCCATTCATCTGACCTATTACTATCCTAAACGGTGTAGATCCTTTACAAATGAATTATAACGTCTTTTCATCTAAAAATCCAGACAACATATAAAACGATTTTGCTATTTTTGTGTTAATCGAGTTGATATATTCCCGTATTTAGTTTGTAGTTAGAATGTTGGTGTAGCGGTATACACTACAGGTAATACGTTTTAACCATTTCAGACATTTCGCTGAAAATCAGCCCAAATTTTAAATGTTACAACTATAAACATGTGTAGAAAAAAGACTCGTTTAATTTTCCAACCAAACGAGTCTCCGTTAAAAATTTAATGCCACTTTCGCAGTAAGCCCGCACCCAGGCCGGCTACCAACGTCGCCAGCGCTAGCCAACCTACTTTCGATGAGAGTTGGGCTTCATCGGTCTGCGGCAGCGTTGCTTGTTCTGATTCGTTCTGTTTCTGTGTCAACTGCTTAACAGCTGGTTGGACCCGAGTCCGGGCCGGTTTTGCAACCGAGGTGACTTGCGGCCGGGATTGCTTCCGCGGCCGATTGATAGCAATGTCCGCGCCCATACCGGACTCGTTGACAGCGTCATCGTTGGTCATGTCCACGGGATCATCGGCCAGCTCATCGCCTGACGCCCCCTCTTCGCCCGGGGCATCCTTGGCCTGGTAAATGTAGACCACCGCAATATCCGCCTCACCCAGCGTCCCACTCGCATTTGCTGGAGTGCCGATCAGTTCCCAACCCTGGTCACTCAAGTCCAGTGGCGTTGTCGTATACGCTTCTCCGGTCTTCCCCGTGAAGCTCGTGTCGCCCGCGACCGGTGTGCCATCCGCCAATTGATAATGGACCGTCACTTTAATTTCCGCGACGGGGGTCACGACTGGCGGTTGAACCGGCGCTGTTTTTTCATAAACGTAGACTACATCGATGGGATCCACGCCATAAAGACCCGTGGCATTTTCTGGCACCACTTTCAGCTGGTAGCCCGTAATCTCCTGAGCATGCGTTTCGTAGCTATCGCCTACTAGCCCCGTTGGTAGCACCTCATCATCACGCAAGGTCTTTCCCGCCTCATCTTGATAATGGACGGTCACGGTTGCGGCCTCGTCGGCAATTTCATAGGGTTGGAAGATTGCGGCCATAACAATACTGGCATTAGTAGCCTCATCTTTTCTACTCAGTTGGCCAATTAAGAAATATTTGTTTTTTTGTGGTTCCACGGTATAGCTTGAGCTAGTGGTCGTCGGCCCCGGTTCCTGGTCGTAAATGCCGGTAAATGTCAGACTACCATCAGCATTTTTACGTGGGTTTAAATTTTTGTCATAAGTCACACCACGGTAAAAGAGTTTCTTAACGTTCTGTCCATTACTAAGCATTCGGTACGGCATCGTAAAGCTATTCCCCGAACTCCAGGTAACCACCTGGCCATCACTATTCACATACAACTGCGAAATATCTGCCGTCCGTGTCTGGCTATTCACCCGTATCGTGGGCAAGATGATATACTGCCAATCCGTGGTGAGTCGGTCAAACTGCCGCCCTGCCAACACGGAGAAGTCGGTGATCCCGTTGTAAGCCAGGGAAAGTTCCTTAATGTTCGTCAAGCCAGCCAGCGGAGTGATGTCGCTGATGCGATTCCCCGATAAGTCTACGTATTCCAGCTTTCGTAATCCCGCTAACGGACTAATATCCACAATGTCGCCGAAGACCATAGTCGACGTATTTTGTGCTGCTGAGAAATGAATTCTTTTCAGGTTAACGGCATACTCCAGCCCCTTTAATGAAAACGGCGTCTTGCCATCAATGTAGGTATCGGGGAAACTACCCCCACCGGAAACCGACAACGAGGTGACTAACGCCATGTCGTCTTGGGTAATGTCAGCCACGCTGTCCCAGTGACGGCCATTGGCGGCTTGGGTTCCCAACTGCTGTAACTCCGATAATACTTCATTTTGTAATGTCTGGTTTGGCAACCATTGGTCGATAAAATTGTCGACGACTGGCGCCGCTGGAACCGCTGCCAAACCGGTCGTAAATGCAACAGGCGTGGCGACTGCTGGCGCTGGTGTCACCTGTTTTTTATCATTCTCAACGGCTTCTTTCCGGTCTAGCGTTGGCGCTTGAGGGGCCGGCTGATTGCGTTGACTGTCCGCCGGCGTCTCAAGTTTCTCCGCCTCATCCGGTTTAGCTGTATTAACTGGCTCAGTTGCCGGTCCCGGCTGGTCATCATCAACGGGGTCGGCTTCAAGCGTTCCTGATTCTTCGGTCGGCAGTTCCGCCTCTTCTGTCACATTGTCCGCCGGCTCGTCAACTGGTTGAACCGCCGTTTCTTTTGTCGCCGGGGCCGCGGTGTTACGCAGCGTGGCCACCTGGTCTGGCTCACTGGTGCCAACGCTCTCGGCTGACGCAGGGTCATCATCATGCGTCTCCGTGGCTGCAGATGCCGTCACCACACCCCCGCACGTCAGTGTCGCCGTCACGATTCCCGCCAACAGCCACTGTTTTCCTTTTTTGTACATCTTATAATGCCGCTTCTCATCATTTAAATTGAACACGATATTTCCTCCTTCATCGGGATTGCGCTTAGGGTGTCACAACTAAAATTATCACCTGATTATCGACTCGTTAGGGTAAGTATACAGCATAACTAGTTTAACCACCAATTATACTTGTGCACAACTAATAAGATAATGAACTTAATTCCCTATTTTATTAATTATGTTATCTTTAACTATACAAAGACTAATATTTAGGCTTGGAAGTATTTTAACCAGAATATCTAGGTTGGTTAATTTTTTCTTGAATAAGTGACCTTACAAACTACCGAAATCGTTACTTTGCGCGACTGTTCTACTTAGTAAGTTCTCCCCGCTAACCCAGCTGTTCACTGGGACTGCAGTGCGAACCATGCTACACTAGCGGTGATCCAAAGGAGGCGAGCAAATTGTTATCTGATGCCCATTGTCACTTGGATGGCAACGCTGAGTTAGCAACGCTGCAGCGTGACGAACATATTTTGGCAATCATTAATTGTCAGTCTCCTGCCGAATGGGAAACCAATCGGACACTTGTGGGCACGCAACAGCCCCTGAGCTTTGGCATTCATCCGTGGGAGGCGACCGACTTGCGGTGGGCCACAGTTACGCCCTACCTGGAAGCCACGCAGATTGTGGGGGAAATTGGCCTCGACAGCGTGTGGACCGACGTGAACCTGCTTGATCAGTCCCGGTTATTTGAAGCGCAACTGCATTTTGCCCACGACCACCGCAAGCCAGTTATCCTGCACACCAAGGGATGCGAGCGCGCGGTGCTGACGGCTATTCGCAAATACCCCAACCGTTACCTGATCCACTGGTATGCCTCACCCGAGTATCAAGCTGATTACATCCGGCTGGACTGCTACTTCACGATTGGCCCGGACGTGCTGACCGACCCTGCCGTCACGCAACTGGCCAAGACCATTCCACTGAACCGGCTATTAATTGAAACGGACGGCCTCTCCGCCGTGGCCTGGGCCCAACACCGGCCCGTACAGGTTAAGGAGTACCCGGATATTTTGCGACAAAGCCTACGCATCGTCGCAAATCTCCGTGGCATGGCCCCTGTTGAGTTGGAGGACCAGGTCTACCAGAATTTACAACGCTTTTTAAGCTAAAAACACACTAGGATTGGCTCCGCAAACCCGATTCGGGTTTTACAGAGCTAATCCTAGTGTGTTTTTTAATAATTTGATCAGTTTCGCCTTACTTGGCGATTACTATCAAGAATCAGCATCTAATCTTCTTCGGCGATGCCACCCTATCCCTACCAAACTAAAAATGATACTCAGTAGGGATATCCCCCACCACGGCGAAAGTGCTTGGCCATTGGTTCTCGGCAAGCGCTTGGTTGCCTGATCAGATAATGGCTGACGCGTCAATGAATTGGTCATATGACCAGCCGCCTCACTGATTACCACGGCGTCTGCCGCACCCGCTTGCATTGCGTCGTTACCAATCGGTTCATCAGAATCAGCCACTGGAGCTGTAAAGGTAGGTTTCAGTTCTGCCTGATTATTTCCTGCACCAATCCACGCGTAAATGTAAGTCACTGTGACATTGTGATGACCTAGCGTCCCTGTCGCATTGATTGGCGTCGTCACTAGTCGATAACCCTCTGTAACATTAATCGCCGGCCGGGTTCTATAAGGATCGCCAACTTTGCCAACCAATCGGTCATCCGGTGCAACAGGTGTACCAGTTGCCGTTTGATAATGAATTGTGACCGTGATGTTCTGATTAGCCGTATCGGTTGGCGGTGCAGTCTCCGCTGGTGCCGTTGTCTTCTGCCGCGTGTAGATTACCGTAAATGAATTGGCCCCTTCACTATCACCAAACCTAGCTGGCAAAAGCTGGCTCGCAGTGTATCCCGCGATAGCTGGCGAAGCTGGAAAATTAATTTTTTCACCATACTTTCCAGTAACAACTTGCTGTGGGGCCGCCTGTTTACCATTGGCATAAACATAGTGAATTGTCGCTGACTCCTCCCGTGCTTTGTAAACTAAGTCGATTGCCGAATCGGTCACGTAAGTCCCTGATAGCTGGTCCGTCGACACTGCTACATTGGCCTCTTTTTGTTTGATTTTTTGAAAGGCATACCCCTTCAACTTTGGTATTGTCGTCTGCCACTGTTCTCCTGGCTTACCACTTAGAAGCTGCGGTTTTGAGATCTGTTCACCTTGCTCATCTAAGAAATTGAGGGTTGTCTGAACGGGCTTAACATCAAACAGGAACGTCACATGCATCATCTTTTCTGCATAAGTCCCGGTTGTCGCCACATTATTTTCGGTTCCCACCATGGTATATCCCTTTTGAGCCAAGCGGTGAACGATCTCATTGACACTGGCCATATTGCTTAAATCAAATTTCTCGCCTAAAGTCCCAGCTAGCGTCAGTTGTGGTGCCAACACAGATCCATTTCTATCCTTGAAATTAACCGCCACATTTCCGACCGTATTGCTCATTTCGTAAGGAATACAAACTTCCCCGCTAAATGGATACCCCGCACTGCCAACGGACCATTTTAACAACAATTGCCCTTCAGGCTTGTTAAGTCGCCAAGTAATTGTCTGCGTATCAACGTTAGTACCAGTCCCCGTGCTATTAAAGAAGTCCTCTGAAGTCTCCTCCGGACTTATCGGCACACTTTCACCATGAATATTCGTTACCCCAAATGCCAGTGTAAAATCTGTGGTGTTTGCATTCAGTATGACCTTA
This sequence comes from Levilactobacillus brevis, assembly GCA_003666485.1. GTDB lineage: Bacteria > Bacillota > Bacilli > Lactobacillales > Lactobacillaceae > Levilactobacillus > Levilactobacillus yiduensis. The sequence continues at coordinate 547,207 of CP032931.1, read as the reverse complement.
GGTAACGTCACTAACTGATCACTCAGCGGTAAATAAGGTGACAAGGTTGCCGCAGAATTCTTCAATGGTGATAAATCGTAAATACTATTATTATCCAACGACACATCTGTCAATTTTAACTGGCTTAGCGCAGAAATATCCGCAAGCTGATTCATCTGCAAAGTGACCTCAGAGAGTTTCGACAACTGCGCTAAGGCACTAATATCAAAAAGGTTTCCATGCATAAACTGATCGTCCCAATCAAGAGACGCACCAACATCAGGGAAGATACTCAACCTTTCCAGTTGGACCGCATACTCCAACCCTTTTAAGGATCGAATACCAACGACTGCGTTATGATATGCACGATTGTTTAATTCAAATGTCGGGTCAACAAACAAAATCGTCATTTTAGAAACTAACGCCTTCGTGATCTGATTAACTGAAGAAATATCTTGATCCCTTTGTAATTGATGGAGGACAATCTGTTGCAAATTTCTATCTGGCATCCAGTCGTCAATCATGTCACCAACGACTGTAGGTGAAGGAGCCGCAACCTGCGACACTGTAACTTGAGGCGCAGGCAACGTGGTCTCGACGTCCGTGGGCGTTTTCTCACGTAGCGCCGTTGTCCTAATTAGCCGTTGCCTGTCTATTGGTTGCTTTGCCTGTTCGACACGTTCGGTAGACGCTATGTTTGTCTTTTTAGACGGTTCAGTTGACGACAATTTTTCACTGTTGGTTACTGGTAGTCTTGCTGGATTACCTTCCTCTGGGGTTTCCTGCGCATCAATGCTATCATCTGAACTCATCGCAGCTATGTCGTCATTTGTCAACGTATCTAGCCTGTCTTGACGATCAGTCTGATTGTCTGTTTTTTTCTGCAGGAAAATTGATTCGGTGGCAGTCATCTGATTGGCAGGACGGTTTACAACATGTTCGTGTTGGATGTCCGTCTCTGTACTCACATCAGCATTCACGGAACGTGCGTCAGCTAGCCCCCACCCCATAGCAAGTGTCAAAACGCCAAAGTTAAAAGCAATTTTACCCGTTTTATATGTAAAATTATATTTACCTCTATTTTCTACCTCAATCACACGCCAGTCCTCCCCCACATTTGCCGAATGCTTCTGGTCTTCCTTTAATCCCCATTTTATAGCCAAAATATCAGGCTCGTTTTTTATATAGCGTCTGATTTTGATTATACCGGGAAGGTCACACAAAGTCTACGCATTGTGTAAAACTTTTTTATCGTCTTTTATTAATCTTATAATATTAAAATCAATCTCGCCGCTACTAATAATTGCTAATTCGTCTGGAATAACCACACGTAATTCGATTAACCTTCTTATCAAATTATTTATTTTACGCCTTCCTTTTTATACCGTTTTTTCTTTTAAGCTTTCATCAATTGTTAATCTAACATTAGTCAGATTGCCCCTCAACGCAAAAGAACCTGGGGAGTTGCCCTCCAGGCTCTTTTACTGCTCTCAATCCATCCATCAAGATTTTAAAATTAGTAGGTAATCCAGAATTGCAGGCCGGCAGCCAAGATGCCCCCAACCAGCGGGCCAACCATTGGGACCCAGGCATAGTTCCATTCTGCGACGCCCTTGTGTGGGATCGGCAAAATAGTGTACGCCAACCGGGGACCCCAGTCACGGGCCGGATTCAAGGCGAATCCAGTGGTCGACCCCAAGCCCATGCCGACGACCATGATGACTATGCCGACGATGAAGGGCTTCAACCCGGTGGTAAAGTTCCCGAGGTTCAGGAGAATGAAGACGAAAGCCCAAGTGGCGATCGTTTCAGAGAGGAAATTAAAGACAGGATTCTTAACGGCTGGTTTCGTGGCAAAAATACCCACGTGATTGCCGTTTGCTTCGTCAGGTGATGCTTGAAAATGAGGATAATAATGGATAACAACCAGGGCTGCCCCGACGAAGGCACCTAAGAATTGTCCCAGCAAATAGGGAACGACGTCAGCCCACGGGAAGTAACCGAACACCGCGAAACAAATCGTCACGGCTGGGTTCAAATGGCCTTGTGAGCCCAATAAGCCAGCCACGTAAACGCCCATCGTGACGGCCATACCCCAGGCCACGCAGACGTAGGTCCAGTTGGCCCCTTTGGCATACGCTTTGTTCAAGTTAACACTCGCCATGGTCCCGACCCCTAGCAGAATCAGAATCAAAGTTCCAAAAAATTCACCGATAAAACCACTCATGTAAAACACCGTCCTCTTAAATATGTAATGGATTAAATAAGAGCTAGTCATAGTCTAGCACATTCTGTAATGATTGTAGATACTGAAATGATAACGGTTACAGATTATGATTTTTATATGAGAAATCAGGGCGAATTCTGTCAAAGTTTGTTATCAAAACTAACGTCTACCTAGGGGTCAACTTGGGTCGCTACCTGGTCGCATAGTTTGTCTGAACCGCCCCACCAATCAAGCCACTAGTAGAACTAGTCGCGCTGTAAGTCCACCAACCCTTGTAATATTACGGCCGCCCGCAGAACGGTAATCGCAATGATTTTCTAGCGTAACCGTTCTGTAACGCCCAACGGTTATCTTAGTAACTGTAAGCAAGCGCATTTAACGATTACATAAGAGGGATGGATAACCACATGAAGACACTGCAAAAAATTAGTTTCGCCGTAGCCTTTGCTGCCGCGCTAGTACCCGTACTGAGCCAAGGCACCACCGCTCAGGCCAATTCGACCAATACCATTGTCAGCACCAGCAACATGACCGACACCGCCTACACGCGGAAGAGCGCGACTGGCTGGACCTATAACTTAGGGGGCACTGCCAGCAACATGACCTTTGGCAAGAAGACCCACTACCTGAAGAACTACCCCAACACCACCTGGCACGCCACTAAGAAGCGCTACATCGTTAAGAAAAACGGCGTGAAGTACTTGTACTACTACGTGACGAACGGCCGGAAAACGGCTTCTGGCTGGATTTGGCACGGTTACCTGCAAAAAAAGAGCTACGCCCATACCAGTACGAGTACAGCGACAACTGGCACTGGGTCTTACAGTGACCTCTACCAGGTAGCCAAGGCCCAATTAGGGAAACCATACGTGTATGGTGCCAACGGTCCCAGCTCATTTGACTGTTCCGGCTTCACCAAGTACGTCTTCAGTAAGGCGCTTGGGCAAACGTTGCCCCGGACTGCACAGTCGCAATACGACGCTTACACCCACGTCAGCGCAGCCAACGCCAAGGCCGGCGACCTGATCTTCTTCGGGACTAGCAAGAACAACATCACCCACGTGGGTATCTACAAAGGCAACAATAAGATGATCGACGCCCAACTCCGCGGTGTCATCAACGAAGCCACCAACGTTTCTTGGTGGCACACGGTCGGCTACTCTCGGCCAGCAACGTTAAGTTAATTGTGAATTTCTAGGTTAGGGCTACGGTCCTAGCCTTTTTTGATCCAACAAAAAGCACCCCGCCACGATTGTGTGGTCAGGGTGCTTCGCTCTTCTATCATGCTGATTTAAGCCAAAGCGGTCTTGTTGTTGCCGCCGTTTAAGATTTTGAAGAAACTAGCCAGTTCCTTCTTACGGTATGAGGCAGGCACAAATTCCCGGATGGTTTCCAGGTCAAAGCCGGTGGCTAATTTGTTGCGGTCGACGACGATCGGGTTCTTTAAGATCCCCGGATTCTTTTGCAAGAGATCGACTAATTCGTTCATCCCCATGTCTTGCACGGACGCAGGCAAGGCCTTGTAAGCCTTAGAACGCGTTGAGATCAGGTCGTCGGTGCCTTCTTCAGTCAAAGAAAGCATGTAAAGAATTTCATCCTTGGTTAAAGGTTGTTTTTTAATATCACGTGCAGTAAAGATGGCATCATGGTTAGCCAGCCATTTCATAGCTTTCGTTACCGCAGTGGTTTTAGCATGAAAGTACATTTTGATCATAAAATCGCCCTCCAATTGTCTATCTTCGATGAGGTACTTGTTTTAGCACTCTATTTCTTGAGTGCTAATTATGTTTCTCATTGTACACCACAATTCGCGATGATGGAACCCATTTTACTCGGTCTAGGCCACCTTTTAACAATTTCTTCAGATTCTCACGAAATTCGGTAGTCGATCACCCATTTTCAAGGGCTTACAATATACTCTACCAAGGGAATGCAACCGTTTTACGGTAGAACCGTGAAGATTATTTGAAGATGACCATCGAGCTTGGAAACAGTGTACCATTTTCATTCGAAAACTGTCCTTGATATGAATCAAGTTTGAAGGAAAACTTAACAACCCAGCGAAAAATTTGTATTTTGGCTGGGTTGTATTGGGGTATTTAGATTTTAATTCTTGGGGTCATCGGAGACGGGGTACCACTCGTCACCAGTATTTGGATCCCCCGGAATCTGTGCTTCCAACACGCCCATTGCACTAACTCGGAAGAACCCAATAGTCGCTGCTACAGGACTATCGGCTTTATCCTCATAAACATCGACCCGGGCACGCCCTTGCTTATCCGTACTTGGCAAATATATAGTACCTTCAAATTGATGTTTACCTTGATTAAAGTCCTTTAAATGCCGACCAATCCAATCTTCTAATTGCTTGGAAGTCAAATTTTTAGCAGAACTATTATCAAATCCAAAGGCCTGACCAGGCTTGACAGACGCCTTATACAAATTAGCTAGCCGATCAACGCCGTCGTTAACTGTTAGCTGATTATTCTTCAAAACAGCACTATATGCACTGACAAAACGCCTCTGAGAATAGGTCTTCAGCAAGTAACTGTTGTCAGCCAACTTTTTGTACTGCGTCTCATCATTAGCTCCCCAGCCGGCACCAGTATTAGCGACCGTATACCGTGAAGTAAAGGTATCTTTCTGACCATCTACACCCTTATCGCTAATAAAGAATCTTGTCCGTTCATACGGATCTTGACTGCTACTATCAGTCACGGAATAAATATGTGTCGACCAAGTCCCGGTCAGCTCAGAAGGTGCGCCGGCAGTCCAATTGCCATTGGTATCACCAATTAAGTAAATGGCAGTATGGCCCAGTGCTTTGGATTTAACGGAGTAGCAGGCACCTTGATCTGGCCGACTGAGGTCGACAGTATCGTTATCGCCATTACGCTTCTGGACCTTCAATTGGGATTCGCCGTATTCTGATTTTCCTAGGCTAACGACCTTCGCGTCAATCACCGTTCTCGACTTCGTGGTGACCCGCCAATGCCAGTTACCTTGGTGGTAGTAGAACTACGAGTAGGTCATCCCCTGGTCACCCTGGGTGCTTTGGTCTTCGGCATTCTTGCCCATCAGCGGCTTCAATAGCGTTGTCACCGCGGATGGCTTCGGCGTTTCAACCTTAGTCGCCGTTTTCTTAGCGCTGGTCTTATCCGCTATCTTGGCGGACTGGTCGTTCTTACTATGGCTGGCGGCTGACTTGCTATGGTTGCCACACCCAGCAACGCCGAGAGCGAGCACGGCAATCAGGCTGGCCCAGACAATCTTTCTCTTCTTCATGATTATTAAACCTCTTTCTATGTATGGCAAGATGAACGTGGGCTAACACGTAGCTAGTCGACGTTCATCTTGTAATAATTATCTATTTGCCGAAGAAAGTTCTACGGCTAGCTAATGTTGGTACCTTCGTGTACTCACTATATCCCTTGCCATTGGCAAAATCGCTGGCCCTAAGCTTATTCCCCTTAATTTTGTAATATTTGGTAGAAATGTAAGCCTTCTTCATGCCAGACGTTTTATCCTTCGTCTGTAGTTTGCGATACCCATACTTGTTCTTCGTAGTGAGCGTGAAAGTCTTATTCTTCTTGAGTTTTTTTGATAGCCTAAGATGATGATAATCAGACTGGCTGTCCTTTTGGATTATCCAATTTTTCTTCTTGTTTTGCATAACGATACCAAATGTATAAGTATTCTTGGAAAACTTATACATGGTGTCCACTTCACCTGGTGCTCCAAAACCACTCCGAAAATTCTTGGGAACCACGGTTAACTTAGCTGCTTGTGCGGTCGTTAGGGGCTGCTAGGCCGATGCCGAGAAATGCCGCTGACAATGCTACTGCTGAAATAATCTTTTTCATTTTCAATAGTCCTTTCTAGTTCCAAATCTGGCCGTTAACTCGTGGGAAGTGCTTGATCTTATGCATCGTCAGCAGTTTGCCGTGCTTGCCTTCACCGGCCTTAATCTTCTTGTTGCTAACTTTTTGAACACGATAATAGATAGCGTGCATCTTTAAAGTGGCCCGATCCGGGTACCCACCTTTGATGAGATAAGTCTTACCTTTCTTTTGATATTTAACTTTTTGAGCAACCGTCACACCTGCCTGTGTATGCTTAATTGTAAAAGTATGCTTGGTACCCTTAGCCCAGGTATAGTCCTTTTGCTTGTTCTCATATTTGGTCCGGAATTTCTTGTTTCGCACAAACTTTGGCAATCCCTTATGCCAAGTAGCCGCGTCCGCGGACGTTACGGCTAATCCACCAAAACTAACAGCAACTAAAGCAGTTACACCCAATTTAAATGCTTTATTCATCTTTTGATCTCCTCACTTATTAAAAATCACGTTTACCCTACAATTACTTTGCTTTTAAATTATTGAAGTAAGCATTACGACTAGCCAGCGTTGGCAACTTGTTGTATATACTAAAACCATCACCACGATTAAACCAATTCACCCTGAGCTTCTTGCCACTAAGCTTGTAATAAAATGTAGTCGTAAAGGCCTTCTTTGTTTCGGCTGACTTAACTTTGTACTGCAGTTTCCGGTAACCATGCTTGTTTGCTGTTCCAAGTGTAAAGGTCTTGTTGACCCGAAGTTTCTTGCTTAACTTGAGATTTACATATTCATTGTTCTTCTTGTTTAGAATCCAATTACCCTTCTTCGACTGACGAGCATTGGAAAAAGCATAGCTATTTTTAGTAAATTTAACGAGGTAATAATCTTCAGGTTTGCAACCCCAACTAGATCTCCAACTCTTAGGAACTGCCGTTACCTTAGCTGCTTGAGCTTGGGTTGACATGGCTAACCCGACACCCAGAAACGCTGCTGACAACGCTACTGCTGAAATAATTTTTTTCATTTTAAACGTCCTTTTTAGTTCCAGATATGGCCTTGAGCTCGTGGGAAACGCTTAAACTTAGTCATCGTCATCAATTTCCCGTGCTTGCCAAAACCAGCTTTGATTTTCTTGTTACTGATTTTTCGGACGCGATAATAAACAGTGTGCCGCTTTAAGCCCGGATCCACATAAATCCCCTTGATAAGATAAGTCTTACCTTTTTTCTGGTATTTAACATTCTTGGCAACCGTAATACCCGCCTGCGTATGCTTAATCGCAAAAGTATGCTTGGTACCTCTGGCCCACGTATAGTCTTTATACTTATTCTCAAATTTAGTCCGGAATTTCTTATTCCGTACAAATTTTGGTGCCCCCTTGTGCCAAGTAGCCGCATCCGCAGTCATTTCAGTTAATCCACCAAAACTAACAGCAATCAGTGCCGCAACCCCTAATTTCATAAATTTATGCATTTTCTATTCGCCTCACTGATCATTTCCGCCAAACAATTGAAAGAAGTAGCCCGCTGGATCGGTGTGCTTAGTTAGGTTTCCCAGTTGTATGCCAGCTACTATTTTCCCTTTAAATTTTTTCTGCCAATCAAAACGCAAGTGCTTCTTACGTACCCATAAAGTCGAATTGATTGGACCCCAATCAGACATATTTGTCTTTATTACGTACTTCTTACCTTTCTTGGCTAGCGTAAACGTCTTGTTACGCTTAACTTTTTTGGCTAGTTTCAGAGTCTTATTGGCGTTCCAATTGCCAACAAAGCGATTTCCTACAAAGTGTCCCAACGAGATGCTATAGGTAGTGGCAGACATTTTAATTCTAAGGATAGTTCCCTGTTCTTCACCGCCATTTTGATACCAACTTCCACGCATGTTTGCTGGAACCGTTTTAGCTGCAGAAGCATTCTGCATACCGAACCCCCACAGACCAAGCATGGTTGCCACGATTAGCAAAACAACGCTATGTTTTCTCAGCATTTCTTCTTCCCCCTTACTTGTAGCTTCCCATACCGAAGTTCACCTTAAAATATTTAGCGGCATTAGCATGCTGCTTAAATACAAGATAGTTCTCATCAGTATTCAATACACCGGCATTAGAATAAGTCCTAGTTCTGTTTCGCAATCCGCCTTTTACACGCTTCATTAAATGAATTGCACGCAAAAGTTTATCATGCCTCATTGAAATGGTTCGGTAGCCAGCTTTGTTATTCTTAGCTGAAATTGTGAAAGTTTTGTTCAATACGACCTTATCACTTAACTTATACACCTTGCCACCATTCCAATTAGGTTGCCATTTTCCTTTATTGAAGAATCCAGTTGAAACATAAAATGTTTTGCCAGTAATTTGAATACGCCTTATCCCAGCCTGACTAGTCTGCGAGTACCAAGTCCCCCGCAAAGACTTCGGCACGGACGTCCCTAACTTTGTCGCTGCTGACGCCGTTTGCGTTTGACCTAACCCGCCGAGGACGCCAAAACCCATTAACGTTGCGGCGATAATCCACGTTTTTTTCATTTGTAATTCTCCTATCCTTCAACCAAACTAGTTCATCGTAGTTGTAAGAATTTCCTTCGTTATCGGTAAGTAAGTATCCGTACGTGTTCCAGTTTTTGGAAAACGCAACTGTATCTTCAAACGAGTCTTACCCTTTACTTTGATGCGTTTAATTTTTCTAGTCACATTCCCATCTTGGAGAGTTCCATCTGAGTAGGTGAACTTGACCCTTAAGGTGTAGAACCCTTTTTTATCTGGTTTCTTACTTATCGTAAAGGTCTTGTTTTTCTTGACCTTCTTACCCAGTCGAAGCGTATGCTGTGTACCATTGATGACCCATTTGCCATGTTGGTATAAGCCAAAGCTATCCGTTAATGTCTTGGCCGTAATCTTGACACGATGAAGTCCAGACTCACCACCCCACGCAAACCAAGTTTTACGCAACGCTTGCGGTACGGTTCTCGTCGCTGCATCCGCAGTCGTTGCCGGCGCCGCAGCACCCAAACTAACCAATGCAACCAACACCACGCCGACCTGACGTAGCTGTTTGTTCACCTTTTTCATATGTAATCCTCCTCGGGTTGGTCATACACCAGCCCCGTGTTTACTGACTTGCGACAATAGCTGACGGTCAAGTTAATTAACCGTTTTCACAATCGCCCTCCCAAAGAATAGCAAACCCGGTTGGCCGATAACAGTTCTTCCGACCAGCAGAGTTGCGGGTAACTCTGCACGTGAGTAAACACAAAAAAGACGTAGCCAGCGTCGTCAAAACGTTGGTTACGTCCTTTCATTCACAATTATGAATCTAAATCAAATGCCAATGCCCGGGTCCACAACCCATTACTCATTTGGTAATAAGTCGTAACCTTGCCGTTGGAATCCGTCCGCTTGACCCGGTGCGTAATGGTGACACGCCGTTCAGCGATGTCGGCTGTGGTGCCTTTTTGCTTAGCCAACAGTGGGTCATCGAATGGCCGCGTGTAGACTGGGTAAATCTTCATCAAGGTCAAATCACGACTGTATTCTTCACTCGTGAAGGTATCAAAGACCAAGGCCTTGGCCCGAATCCAGTACTTCGTCGTCGACTTCTTGCTGAAGCGGATCCGGTACCATTTACCAGTATCGGCCGTGGCCCGCATGTCGATGTAGACCCGCATCTTCTTTTGCTTCTTCCAGTTGTACTTCATGATATTCCAGTTCTTATGACCACGAATATGGTTGTATAAGGAATACGTATCGAAGTTGTCCGCCAATTGTGCGTGTTGTGTATTCAAGCCCGCCACGTAAGTTTCGTTCTTGTTCGTTTGCTTACGCTTCTTCAGCTTCTGAGGCTTCGGCTTGCTGCTGGAGCTCGAGTTGGACGATGGCTTGTGGACCGTCGTGTTGGCGATGGTCTGTTGCGACGTGACGTTAGTGTTCACGACGTCGCCCTTGGTAATCTTGTTATCACTGATGTTGATGGTGTCTCCCGTTAACGGGAAGTTCCCTTTAACAAAGGTGGCACCGGTCTTTTGGGTGATGGCCTTGTTGCCGGTGATGGTGACATCGGTCATCGGGTTATCACTAGACTTGCTGTCCAAGAAGACGTATTGCTTAGTCGGATTAACGTTGGTAAACGTGTTATCCGTGATGTTCAGGTTCGTCATCGTGTAATCTGGTTCGGAGTTCAACAGGTAAATGTAGTTCCCAGAACCCAACACGTGTTGGTTGATGAACTGGTTCCCGGTGATCCACAGGTTGGAGATACCCTTGAAGTGAATCGTGGCGACCCCGTCATCCATCAATGGTTTGGGATCAACGACCGTGTTGTTGGTGAAGTGGACATCGTGAATGATGCCGGCCTTCCCATGGCCGTAGATAGCGTGTTCACCGATAGGGTTTGGTGCGTAAGATGAGACTTGCCCGGACTTCTTAGATACTGGCAAGAACTGGTTGTTATCGACCGTTACGTCATAACTTGGTAAGTTATCGTATTGATCGCCCTTGTTCTTGTATGACATCGCTTTCTTGTTGGAGTAGTCCACTTGAATAGCTTCCTTGAAGTCTTGTGAGCCGTTGAAGCCAGTAAACACTGAGTTCGTGATGTTCACATTGTGGCTCCCATCGATATCGATGTAGTGGCCCGTCGGTGATTCGGCGTTATCAAAGACACACTTGTCAAAATTAACGTTCGTGGCGTGGTGGATACTCTGGGTGAAGACGCTTTGGCCCTTCGACGTGTTATCGCCTTGGAACGTGGCACCCTTCCAGGTCACATTGCTGATACCGCCGTCGTAACCGGCTTCCGGACTCGGATAAACAAAGTTTACACGATTCCCATCTGTAATCCGGAAAACGGCACCCTTGTCAAATTTAAACGTGATGTTCGAATGTAGCTTAATGGCACCCGCGTCAAAGAGGTAAGTCCCCTTGGGCACGTGAATCGTGACACTCCCGCTCCATTTATCGATCATGGCTTGTAAGGCGTCATTGTTTGTCGTCTTAGCATCGCCGACCATCCCCTGGTGCTTTGCGTTAATCGTGGAAGCTGCTTGCGCAACCGTGGTTCCACTTGTCCGTCCCGGTAACACACCTACCGGACTTAGGCCTAACAGCGTTGCCCCCGTCGCAACGACTACCAGCAGGCCCAGTTTTTTCCTCAGATTCAAAAAATCCCCTCCAGTTCCAAAATTCTTTCCACATGTTCCATTATAGCCAAGACATGAAAGCGTTGGGTCATCTTAACCAAATTGTCACACGATTGAAAGATTCCAGTCGTAAAGGGGACTTATTTTCAAAAATTGAGAAAGGCGATTGCCTTACATTAACTTGGCAATATCATCGTGCAAACCAGCCAGCCGTTCAACGACTTGGCCACGAACTTGCGTATAAACCTTGACACCATCTGGCGTTAACTTCAAGTTGTGTTGCCGACGGTCGACTTGAGAAGCGATACTTTCGATTAAACCAGCCCGCAGTAGCCGTGAGATCTGACCGGAGATCATGGACTTGGAAACGCCGATTTGGCCGGCGAATTTCGTTGGGGTAAATTCGTCTTTTTGGTCCGTGATGGCGTGTAACAGGTTAAATTGTTCCAACGAGATCGTAATTTCCTCCGTCTTGATTGTGGTTACTGGCCGCATGATCTTTTGGAGTTGAGAGAACCATTCCAAGGATTGGTTTAAATCGTTCGTTTGCGTCATTTAATCTTTCTTCCTTTCTGCATTGCAATTAGTGGGCCACTGTTCATCTGACCCGCTAACCATTTATTATAGCCCTTATTTTCAGTCTTTATGTTACTGATTCATTAATAGTTTATAGCATATTGGTTAAAAACACTAGTAATTCGAACCCTTTTTCTACTCTTCAGTTAACCTACACCATTGAATTCCCTACTTGAAGCCTTTATCATTAAAATTAGAAATTCTTAAAACATCAAGGAGAATACGATGACACAGATTAAACTGATTGCAACTGACGTCGATGGGACGTTCTTGAATCAACAACGACAATACAATCATGACCGTTTCGACCAACAATTGACCCGCCTGACCGCGGCTGGCATTCGCTTCGTCGTGGCCAGCGGTAACCACCTCGGCCACCTGGAACAGGTCTTTGCCCCGACCCCGCGTGTCCAAACATTCGTCGCCGAAAACGGTGCCCAAATCGTGGACCACGGCCAGACCCGTTTGGAAACCGCCTTACCGCTCCCCCTGGTCAGAGACGTGGTCACCGCCATTCTGGCTGACCCGCAGCTCCGGCCCCAGGTCTTACGCCTGTCCGGTGCCCACGGGACGTACATCCCCAAAGATGACCAGCCCAGCGATGCCGCCGCACAGTCCTACTTCTTCAACAACATCGTTCGGGTCGATGACCTCACCCAGGTCGACGACACCATTTACAAAATCAACGGTGAGTGGCCCAACGAAACCATTCGCACCCTAGCCGCCCAACTCAACGCCCGTTTTCCTGGGCAGATCAATGCGATGGCCAGTGGCTTTGGGAGCATCGACATCGTGGCTGCCCACATGAATAAGGCAATTGGCCTGACTGAACTCGCGCAGAGCTGGGATATCACGCCTGATGAAATCGCCGCCTTTGGGGACAACGATAACGACCGCGACATGCTGGCCCACGTGGGTCTCGGCGTTGCCATGCAAAACGGGACCGCCAGCGTCAAGGCCGTCGCCGACCTGGTGACCCCAACGGATAATAATCACGACGGGGTCCTCAACGTCATTGATGCCATTTTAGCCGGTGAAGTTTAAAAGCAACTAAACCATTCGCAGCTTGATTCACTTAGTCGCTGGTCGATCTGTTGCCCATAACAACCGCGCAATCAACCGCCACATTGTGGGCGAAGCGTGTAGCCGGCCGTGACCAACACCGGGAACGTGGTGTTCCTGATAGGTCAGTGGGCTGTCGGCAACGACCGATCGGAGCGCCGTAATCTGGTAGACCGGGACGGAACCATCCGTTAAACGGCCTGAAAGCGTCCCGTAGACGTTGTGGATCGTTCCTGGACCCAATTCACCTAGCTGTCCTCGCGTGGCTCTAAGCCGCTCAAAGGCTGCATCAACTGGTTGCGTCCGATCATGCTCATCGACGGGTGCCCCCAGTAAGACCATCCGGTTCAATTGCGGCATGGTCGCTTCCGAACCGTGTAACAACAAGCTACTCACCGCTGCACTGCCGCCCCAAGAATGCGCGACCAGATTATAGGTCGTGACTTGGTAGCGGCTTTTTAGCGTCCGCAGAATCGCTGTAATCCAGGTGATCTGCTGCTGATAGTCCGCCGTAAAGGTGTGGTCAAACAGCACTTGGATCAGGGGATTGCTAGCTGTATTTTCCCAATGTCCCGAAAAATGCAACCCACCATGGCGATCGACCCGAACGGTCATGACCTTGTGTCCCAATCCCTGCCGAGCCAGCCACCGTAGCAGACCATTATAGGTCCACGCGTTGCCGCCCCAGCCGGGAACAAAGAGAGTTGGTGTCACGCTGTACGGCCAGGCCGAACGCCGCCGAGCCAACGGTTCAGCCGGTGTTCCCTGGCGGCTAGCCCAGTGAAGGCCGAACCAACCAGCCCCTAAAACGATTGGTAGCGCATGTAATTTACTAGCCATACCGCAACCCTCCTTGAACTTATCTATTATGCCAGTTCTTTTCATTGCGTACAAGTGAAAATTCGTGCAGAAAAACAATCCTTTATGTTAACCAATTGTTCAAAAATTCATCCGCATAAATTAATTTCGGTAATTAAGTCGCCTCCTCGCAGTCATCATTACTTTTCCCTACCATCTCAAAATGTCTTTACCCCCAAAATGCATTTGACAATTATCCGGATAAAAATATATGATAGGGTTAAAATGAAACCGCTTCAGAAAATTAGAATCGAGGACTTGCTATGCAAACTGCTACGAAACATTGGGATACTTACCAAAACGAAGCCGTCACAGAATATACAATCGAAAATGATCATGGTGTGAAGCTTGCTATCTTGAGCTGGGGTGCCACTTTACATCAGTTAACGGTACCGACAGACAAGGGTGATAAGAATCTGGTGCTATCTTACCACAAGATGGCCGATTATTTAGATAATCCGTTCTACGTTTGCATGGGAATTGGCCGAACTGCCGGTCGCATCACCCGGGGGACGTTTGATCTCGACGGGCAAACGATCCACGTTGATCCTAACGAAGGCCAAAACACCCTGCATGGTGGCCCGCATGGGTTCAACACGGTCAACTGGGCGGGCGACCTGGACACGACTGACCCTAACAAGGCGCGGATCATCTTGACTCACACCTTCAAGGGCGCGGATGACTCCTTCCCTGGCGACCTGACTGCCAGAATGATTTACACGCTCGACAATCACGACCGCATCACCCTGACCTTCGAAGGGAACAGTACCGCGTTGACGCTGTTTAACCCAACGCTGCACGTCTACTTCAACGTCGGCGACGACCAACTGATTGCCGGGCAAACGCTGCAGATCAACAGCCAAGAACATTTGGACTTAGACAGCGAAAAATTGCCGACGGGTCAAATGGTCGCCAATGCCGGTACGCCTTATGACTTCGCTGACGGGCAAAACCTAGGCAAGGCCATCCGTGGTTTACAAGACATCCCCGAAAAGGGCTTCGATGACGTCTACCACGTGACCCCCGGTGCCGACGACACGATTGCCAAGCTGTCCGACCCACAATCTGGCCGCGCAGTGACCATCAAGTCCAAGCGCAACGCCTTGGTCGTCTTCACCGCCAACTCCTTCACGTCGAATATGAAATTAGCGACCGGTGCCGGCCAACCTTACATGGGGGTCGCTCTGGAAGCCCAAACCTTACCGGACTCCCAGAACTTCCCTGAATTCGGCGACGTCAAGCTGGCCCCCGGCGAGACCAAGCAATACGAAATCACTTATGATCTGACTTACTAATAAAGTGGTATTTAGCTGGCCGCCTGCCGCGGCGGCAAATATGGGCTGGAACGCGGTGGGTGGACCGGTCGAGCCAAAGAACGGTCTCGTCCTCGCTTTGAGCCGAAAATCGCGTCTCAAAGACGCCAGTTCCCTAAGCGCCATGAACCACGCCGCTAAGGGAACTCCCACGGCTGAGCCCATATTTGCCGCCACTCTCGGCTACGATTCGTGGTCGATTGGCGGATTGGCTTAGTCCATCAGGTCGTGCTCTCAACTGCGACTGGTCTGGTAGCCGAATTCGAATGCGTACCTACTGACCAAACTTAATCCTAATCATTAGTCTAATAGCCACCGTCAACTCCCTAAAACTCAATCGGAATTGGCGGTGGCTATTTTCTACGCCTTCTCAGGTCGTTTTCGTTGACAGGCAACTTGACCCTATGATAGATTAGTAAAACGTAATTATTACTATTCTAAATATAAAGGAGTATCACTGATTCATGGCAAAGAAGTCAAAGATTGCAAAAGCAAAACGAATCGAAGCGACCGTTGAGCGTTACGCGGAACGACGAGCAGAACTGAAGGCTGCCGGCGACTACGCGGCCTTGGCCCTGTTACCTCGTGACGCGTCTCCCACTCGGATGCACCACCGGGATCATTTGGATGGTCGGCCCCACGCCTACATGCGCCAGTTCGGGCTTTCACGGCTGAACTTCCGTGAGCTGGCTCATAAAGGCCAGATTCCTGGCGTGCGTAAGGCTAGCTGGTAATTTCATTATCCGTAGTTCTGACTGCCCATCGCTCACGAAAAACGCGTTGGCACAGGCTAGTTACTGAATCGAGCCACAGCGCGATTACTACGTTTTAAAAACATCAGTTATCTATCCCACTCTTAATCACGTTTGTTGGTTAGGGGCGGGATTTTTGTAGTTTAAATTCCATAATTGTGGTAGCACAGCAAGTATCGTAAACTGCTTCCCAGTCAATAGGCACATAAATTGGTTTAATGGGTGTTACACTATGTTAAAAAAGGTGGCTTACCATGATGAAAGTAAAAACCATAGGCCACGGTGGTTCCTTAGCACTGAGTTTACCGAAAGATAATTGCTTTAAAAAAGGTCAACACTGGTTACTAATCCCTTCTGCAGACGGAAAGTCTTTCACTTTAGTCCCTAAAATGAAAAATCCATACACACAAGCCCCCGGCTCAAAAAACATGGCTGAAGAATGGTCTGACGTTTATTGGCGTGAGGTTGAGTAATTTACATCCTAACCCTTTTGCTTTTCCATTTTGAGTTAATCCCTGAATGCAGTCAGATCTATTACGCAGTACCGTTTGACGTGGGTTTTTCTATGCCGTAAACTAGGGCCAATACGCAAAAACGAAGGAGCAATTTAAATCATGGCAGAAGTTCTCACCATCCTACAGGAATTCGACGTCTTCGGCAACGGCGACGCCTCCCCTTACGGCATCGACACCCCCAAGATCAACGCCCAATTTGTCGGCGTGACCCCGGCCGTCGCGTTTGACGTGCACAACCAACCCAAGCTGGCCCGGGCTAATGAACGCAAGCTCCGCGACATTGAAGCGGCCGTTCGTACGCAATTCGCCATGCAGCTAAACAGCTTAGGCGGCCCCGACTTGGCGGAAAATCTTGGCGTCATTCAACAGCTCATCTCGACCTTCAAGAACCGGTTGGAACAGGACTTGTTAGTGCCCGAACAACTGGAACTCGAAAGCTTGACCACCAGTGGTGAGTGGCTGACCTACTGGCAGGACGAGGCGCCTTTGGTTCGCACCAAGGAACAGCAGCGCACCAACTTACCGAAAGATTTTTAATTCACAAAAAACGTCTACCAAATTGCGGTAGGCGTTTTTCTTTGTGACAAATCATTTCAAATTTTAAACGACAACACCTTCAGCCAAGCGGTCCACAATCGTTTGGACTGGCTCGATGGCGTGAATGTTGGAGATACCCAAGCCGAATGAGGCAAAACCCTTGCTGAGGTCGCCAAACAGCATCCCCTGGCGCATCCCGTCATACCGGTTACCTGCCGTGAAAATGGCTTCCTTAGTGGCTCCCTGTTGGTCGAGTTCGACTAGATGATTGGGCACTTCACCCGGCAAGGACCGGTAGAAAGCAGGCAACGTCCGGTACATCAAGAGGTCCTCGGCGTTGGCTGTGAGCATGGCCCGTTTGATGTTGTCGGCTAGCCGTGATTCTTCGCTGGCCAGAAAGGCAGTCCCACAGTACACACCCTCGGCGCCTAAATCCATCACCGCCTTGGCCGTCCGCGCGTCGGTGATTCCCCCGGCTGCCATGACGGGGACGTCCACGGCATCGGCAATCATTGGCACAATCGACAGCGTCCCAATCGTCCGTTCGGGGACCGTACCACCCTCGTCAAAACCAGTAGCGACAATGATATCGGCACCATTAGCCTCCGCCTCACGTGCGTTTTCAATGGTGGGGGTGATGTAGCGGTAAACAATCTTAATGTCATTTTCATGTAGCTTAGTAAATAGTTCGGGAATCACCGGCCCGACGTAGCTGACGACGGGGATGTGCTCGTCGATGAGCAATTGTAGCGTTGGTTCGGTGAAGGCATCGTTGCGCCAATCCTCGGTAGGCCCAAAGTTGAGGCCAAATGGTTTGGTCGTCAACGCCTTGGTCTTGCGAATCTCGCGGCGCATCCGGTCCATGGTTTCCGTGACTGACTTCGTCGGTTCCGTCTGACCAGCGTTAAAACCTAGCATCCCCAGGCCACCAGCATTACTGACGGCGGCGACCAGCTTGGCGTCCGTTAACCACAGTAAAGGGCCTTGGATAATGGGCTTTTCGATACCTAAAATATCACAAATTCTATTTGTCATGGGTTATAACCTCCTGGGAACATCTGATTAAATTGGCAACTTGTTATTTCGTTTACAAGTGCTATTATATTAGCAAATGACACGACTCGCCAATATGAAAATCAATCAGGATTATAACCAAAGTGTAATAACCCTGTATTAAGGAGGCTTTCCCACCATGAGTAAGCAACGTACTTTACTAAGTATTTTACAAGCTGTTACCTATTCCACCACAATTTCCGAAATCGCCGACCGCTTGTACCTCAGTCAGCCCTATGTCAGTCGCATTCTGAAGGACGAGGAGGCCAAATACGACGTCACGCTGGTCGACCGCAAAGCCAAGCCGATTGCACTGACGAAATTTGGTAGTAGCGTGCTGACCAATTTAAAAAAAATCGCCAGTGCCGAGGACAGCCTCACCACCAGTTTGGAAAATCTCAAGTCTCAACAAGCCCGGCCCATTCGTATCAGCAACAGCAATCCATTTCTGACCGATTACCTCGCCACCGCCATTGCCGATTACGTGGAGCAGCATCCTGACACAGTGATCGAACTGACGCGACCGGCTGAACGCAACGTGGCAAATAATCTCAACGAAGGCGCTATTGACATTGTGATCGATCAGCGCTGGAATGCCGCGAATATTTTGATTGCTGACCTGCCTTCGCCCGTTTACTACCTACCGCTATTTGCCCAGTGTCGGCCCTTCAACCCAGACGTCCTAACGCTGCCATTTGAAAAGAATACCTTAACAGGCATCAGTCACTGTCGCTACGTCGGGCTGTCTGGGCATTCCGAGTTTCAGGCCTACGTGGACTCCCTGTTCAAACGGGTGGGCATTCAGCCCCGCAACAAACTCTTCTTGCCAACACCAGCCAGCGCACTGCAAACTGTTGCCAAACTGCCAAACGCCACGACGATCACCACCCGTAAGATTGCGGCACTCAACCTGCCAGCCCACCAGTACAATCTGATTCCACTGCCGACTAATTTCATCCGCACCGACACTTCTATCATGTGCTTACAGACGGCTTCAGCGGCTGTTCAGGGGCTCACGGCCTTTCTGACGGCTGAGTTGACCCGGTCGATTCAATAAAAAACAGACTGTGGTCAACCATCACAGTCTGTTTTGCTTATGCTAAGTTGGTCACCGTCCGAACTACTTCAGCTAGATCAGCAGTAATTAACTGCACAGTCTCACCCGGATAGGCCCGTTGCACTTCGGCTAATGGCGTGCTCGCTGGCAAGCTAGGTGCGTCATACAGAATCAACCCCAGTGCTGCTGCCGCATTGGCTGACGCCGAATTCATAGACGCCGCCTCACTAATCGCACCAGGAACATCTGGAAAAATAATCGTCAAGCGCCTCGTATCTGGGTCACGCTTAAAAACAGCTGGATAGGTTACGACGTTGTGCGTCATCATATACCACCTCGTTTTAGCTAGTCTATTCCGTCTTCCAGAGTATATCTTAGCCACTCTAAAATTGCGAAGCATCCGCCTCACTAACGCGCTCAACCAAAACCAAAAATGGCGTCCACCAACAATCCGGTGAACGCCATTTTCATATCCTAAATTACTCAGTAACCGCGCTGCTCAATTCAACCTTTTCGCCAGCCACGTCAATCGTCAATGGTTCCCCACTGATCAACTTGAAGTGTGGCCCGTCGGCGTGGACGCTGACTTCGATCAGACGACCACGGAAGACTTGCCGGAAGCTGTAGCTCTGCCACTGCTTTGGCAGGAATGGGGCGTAGTGCAATTGATCATTGCGGACCCGCATGCCAGCGAAGCCTTGAACGACGGCAATCCAACCACCAGTCATGGCCGTGATGTGCAAGCCATCGACCGTATCGTTGTTGTAGTTGTCCAAGTCCAACCGAGCCGTCCGATTGTACAGTTCAACGGCCTTGTCTTCGTAATGCAAGTCAGCCGCCAAAACAGAGTGGATAGCTGGTGACAGACTGGATTCGTGCACCGTCAGTGGTTCGTAGAAGTCAAAGTTGGCCTTCTTTTGTTCTGGCGTGTAGTCATCAATGAAGTCCCAGATGCCTTGCAGCACATCCCCTTGCTTGATGTAAGGTGACCGCAAGATCTTATCCCACGACCAGTTCTGGTTGATTGGCCGTTGACCGTCTGGAATGGCACTGACGGGTTCGATGTCCTTGTCCAAGAAGCCATCGTGTTGCACGAAGATGTTCAAGTCCTTGTCGTAAGGCAGGTACATCCGGTCCACGATATCTTGCCACTTGGCCT
This sequence comes from Levilactobacillus brevis, assembly GCA_003666485.1. Taxonomy (GTDB): domain Bacteria; phylum Bacillota; class Bacilli; order Lactobacillales; family Lactobacillaceae; genus Levilactobacillus; species Levilactobacillus yiduensis. The sequence continues at coordinate 527,144 of CP032931.1, read as the reverse complement.
TTTCGTCGGCGGAAATAGCCAGCTTCTTAGCGGTATCCTTGTCGACTTGACCCAAGATCTCCAACGTGTACTTCAACGTCCACTGTGCCAACATGTTGGTGTACCAGTTGTTATCAACGTTGTTTTCGTATTCGTCAGGACCCGTGACCCCGTGGATCATGTACTGGTTTTTACGCTTACTGAAGTGAACCCGGTCGGCCCAGAACTTGGAAATTTCGGTAAGGACCTTGGCCCCTTCATGCAAGACGTAGCTGGTATCGCCCGTGTAACGGGTGTAGTTGTAAATGGCAAAGGCAATGTCGCCATTCCGGTGAATTTCTTCGAAGGTGATTTCCCATTCGTTGTGGCATTCGATCCCGTCGAAGGTCACCATTGGGAAGAGTGCCCCGTCCAAGCCTTGTTCCTTGGCGTTGATGTAAGCCCCGTCCAATTGCTTGTAGCGGTACATCAACAGGTTACGGGTAACCTCAGGGTTCGTGATCCCCAAGTAAACGGGTACGGCGAAGGCTTCGGTATCCCAGTAAGTGGCACCACCGTACTTCTCGCCGGTGAAGCCCTTAGGCCCAATGTTCAAGCGGGAATCTTCGCCATAGTAAGTGGAGAAAAGTTGGAACAGGTTGAAGCGAATCCCCTGTTGTGACTCGTCGTCGCCGTTGATCACGACGTCAGACTTTTCCCAACGCTTGGCCCAAACTGCGGTGTGCGCTGCCAAGAGGTCGGCGTAGGCAGACTTGGCAACTTGGTCGCTGAGGTCATGCATTGCGGCGGTCAGCTTGGCTTGGCTGTCGTAATCGCGGGAAGTAACCACGATGACACGCTTTTCCAGAGTCGTTTCAGCTTGCGGTGCCAGGCTGCCCGTGTAGGCATTGACAACTTCCTTATCGTTAGGCTGCGTCACTGCCACGTTCTTTAAGTCCGTGACCGTCCGCATTTCCATACCGGAAGTGAATTGAGGCGTGCCAAATGGGTTCGGCGTCGTCTTGGCAACGACACTACCACTGTCTTGGCCTTGTTCTGCGGCTAAGACGTCCCAGAAGCGTTCGTCGTAGTTGGCTTCTTCGTTCTTGACATCGGCGTCGATACTTGGCTTGATGGTGACGTCCACGCTGTCAGCGCTCAAGTTCTTGACCGTGACCTTTTGCACGGAGAGTTCTTGTTGCGCCACACTCAAGAAACGTTGGAAGGTCAAGGCAACCTTGACGTCGCCTCGTTCAATGGTAAATGACCGGTTCAACACGCCTTGTTGCATGTCCAGGTCCAACGTGAAGTCGCTGAAAGTGTCCTTGGCTAAATCAACCGCTTGGCCATTGATTTCAATCGGTAGCTTAATAAAGTTGACCGCGTTGACGACCTTGCCAAAGTACTTGGGATAGCCGTTCTTCCACCAGCCGACCCGCGTCTTATCAGGGTACCAGACACCACCTAAGTAGATGCCTTGTAGTGAGTCGCCACTGTACCCTTCTTCAAAGTCACCACGCATACCCATGTAGCCGTTACCCAGGCTAGTCATGGATTCTTGCAGGCGCTTGTCCTTGGGGTCAAAAGTATGGGTAATGACGTTCCATGGTTGTACCTCAAAAATACGTTTCATGGTTAACATGTCTCCTTTATTTAAGTCAATTAGTCAAACAGTTCTGTCACAGAAAAGAGCGACCCTGGTGGTCAGCCTCCTGCATCATGGCAATCCATGACCCAGTTTCGGTTAAGCCGCTAGGCCGCTCACCCGGTAGACAGTTGTGTTGTCGACCAAAGTTAATTACGTTAATTTTCTGAAGTTTAAACGTTAATCCAGCAATTCTAAACGATTAAGCCTTGTACGTTTCCTTGATAGCACCAACGGAAACCGCCCCGATAGCCATGATAACACCGGCTAACAAGAACATGTTGGCTTGGGCACCACCCAATAATGGGAATAAAGCAAAGCTGGCCAGGGAAGCCACGATTTGTGGCAAGCAAATGGACCCGTTGAACAAGCCCAGGTAAGTCCCCATGTGGGCACCAGACAAAGCGTTGGTGACCATAGTTAATGGGTAAGTGTTCATCGCAGCCCAAGCAATCCCAACTAAGATAAATGATACGATCAAAGCGTATTGGTTGTGCAGGAAGAAGACGGATAAAAACCCAATGGCCCCTAAGCCTAAGCTTCCGGCATAGCCCAATTTGTGGACACTGTTTGGCAACTTAGCCAAGACGTAAGACCAAACAACAGCGGCGATGGATTGCACGGCGGCCAAGACCCCGTACCAGTTCCCAGCAGCCTGGTAACCAGCAGAAGCGGCGTTCGTCGTGTGCCAAACGTTGGCAGCGATGGCCCCAGCGGAGTAAGTCCACAGGTATTGGAAGGCAACCCAGCAGAAGAATTGCACTAAGGTAACGGTCCAAAAGACCTTTGGTGCGGACTTCAGTAACGTCCACCAGTTCCCACCTTCAGCGTTATCTTCCTTGCTGATCCCATGGTATTTCGCATAGGTATCTGGATCGTATTCGTGGACCCGGAAGATAGTGAAGAGGCTGGTGATGACTAACAGAATCGCGCCAACGTAGAAGGCAACTTTAACTGTTGCGGGAACGACCCCTTTAGAAGCGGTGTTGGCGATTCCAATGGCAGCGAACAGGAATGGCAGGATCGCCGCTAAAACGGCACCCGTGTTGGATAAGAAACTTTGAATCCCGTATGCATAGCTCTTTTGGTCATCGTTGACCATGTCCCCGACCATCATCTTGAATGGTTGCATCGCAACGTTAGAAGACAGATCCAGGAAGGCCACGGTGATGGCCCCGAACAGCAAGGCCGCGAGTGACGCGTAACCAAAGCCCATACTCCCGGAGTTCGGCAACAGACACATCACGATAACCGCGACGATAGTCCCTAACAACAGGTATGGCAACCGGCGACCACCTAATTTAGGTGCCCAAGTCCGGTCAGAATAATAACCCACGATTGGTTGGACGATTAACCCAGCCAGTGGTGGCAAAATGAAGAACCACCCAAGACTGTTCGGGTCGGCCCCAATCGTTTGGAAGATCCGACTCATTTGGGAACTTTGTAACGTGAAGGCGGTTTGGACCCCCAAGAAACCAAAGTTGATCATCCAAATGGTACTGGCAGGCAGTTTAGGCAAGCCGCTTTTTGGCTTGGCTTCAGCTGTTGGTGCCTTTGCAGAAGCAACATCTGACATGTGAAAATACCTCCTCAAACTAACAAATAATAATTGCTGAAAACGATTACATTGCTTATTATGGCACCGCTTTAATTTTAATGCAACCGTTTGCGCAAACTTTTTTGCGAGACTTTTCACCAACTCAAATGCCTCTGACAATTAAAAAAGGCTCGCTCACGGGATTTAGCGCCAGTTGAACGAACCTGAAAAAACTATTTAATTTCGTACGGAATTTTGATTCTGCCCGGCGTCGGGGTGGCCAATGGTTCGCGGTCACTGAACAACAACGCGACGGTCGCCGAACCCATTTTTTCCGGGAAAAGGTTGATGGAATGCAGGTTGGCGTCGGTCAGCCCTTCCGGTAGGGAGTGGTTAAAACTGACGATGGGAAAATGCCGGACGGGCGACTGTTCACGAACTAAACGGTAAAATTCAATCGCATTGAAGTCATCCGTGGCCATGATGCCATCGATCTCTGGATGTTGTTTGATGAATAACCGCACCCGGTTCAGCTCGCCCAATTTGCAGGTCAGCGGTTCCGCGTTAAAGGTCGCGGCTACCCGCTCGTAGCCCTGGCGACGCTGTTGTTCGTAGGCCCAGTCATGACCGGACTCCACGAAGACGGGATGTCTGACCTGTAGCTGGTCCAGCAGGTAGGTTGCCCCACCGATGCCGGCTTCCAGGTTATCGTTGTCCACGAAGTAGTCGTCGGGATTGTCATCGGGCTGGCCAATCGTGACGAACCGCAGCTGCTGCTTACGTAAAAACGCCGCAATCGGGTCGTCGTGGTGGGCGTACATCAACACGAACCGTTTGATTTTCCCCTGGGCCACCATCGACTTGACGTTTTCCAGTAGCTCATCGGCCGTCTTGCTGATGGCGACCGACAGAACGTAATGACGCTGCATCAGTTGACTATTGATGCCCCGCAACAGATCGATGTAAAACGGGTTCTCGGGCTGGCTGCGGTCGGCCGTGGGAAAGACGACCCCTACGGCATTGGCCTCGCCTGCCGTTAGATTTTTAGCATTGTAATTGGGTAAATACCCCTCCGCTTCCGCCAAGGCCTGAATCCGTTCTCTGGTCGCCTGACTGATACGGGGATTATTGTTTAACGCGCGCGAGGCCGTGGAAACGGACACACCAGCCTTCGCCGCAATGTCGCGGATAGTTAACATTTTTCTCGCATACTCCTTGTGCTCTCACATAGTTCTTGATGAAACCACCTTACCATAGAACGGCCGCCATTGAAACTTTTTCCCGGTTTGCTTACGGTTGCGACGTTGTGTTTTCTGGTCCGCCTACCGTGGCGTCAAATCTAGCAACCGACGTGCCAGTGCCTGCGGCTGCCAGGGGTCCCGTCTGCTATGGGGGACGGCTCCAGCCCAAGCATGGGCTTCCACCTCGCTTGGAAGCCTGGCAAAGACCGCCAGTCTCCCAAGTCGCCCCACGCTGTAGGCTGAGAAAAAACCTCAGCCAACACCGCCGACACAGCTGGCTACACCCCTGGCCTCCTCCGGCAGACTAGTCATTTCTGGCAAGATGTCTATATTTCAACGATTGACACTAATGCGATAACAATGTTCACATCAACAGCCGTGCTTTTTCGGATTTACTCGTCACTCGTTTCATTGCCAAGCGTGGCACTAAATATTGTTTAACCGCGGACGTTTGCTTGGCCGTAATTTTAGCCTTTTAGAAAATCGGCCTCCTTGAAAAAGATCCCGCCAAGTTACAAGTTGAGATAGATTTTTTACCCTGCAATCCGTCCACAACACAAAGACAGCCCCAGCGAAAATCCATCCGCTGGGACTGTTGCTATTAGGCTTTCTTTTCGTGGCGACTGCCCAGACTGGTGTTGGGCGAGACCGGTAGCGTGGTCACAAACTGGGTCCCCTGTGGCTGATTTTCCTTGGCCACAATCGTGCCATGGTGCAGGCCGACGATCCAGTTGGCAATTGACAAACCGAGCCCATTGCCCCCAGTCTTACGGCTCCGGGACGAGTCGACGCGGTAAAACCGATCAAAGATCCGCTGGCGATCAGCGCTCTTGATACCGATACCTTGATCCGCCACAGTCAGTTGCCATTTACGGCCGAGCAACTTGGCTGACACCGTGATGGTACTGCCCTTCGGTGAGTATTTCATGGCGTTATCAATTAGAATATTCATCAATTGGTGAATCAAGTTTTGGTCCAACGTGACCGCAAAATCCGCAACGGGGGCCAAAACTAGTTTTTTGCCCTGGCTAGCGGCAATCTCCGTGTACGGCTCCACCGTGTGATCCAAGAAGCTGGCCACGTGAGTTTTCTCAAAGTTCGTCTGCAACGTATTCGAATCCGACCGGGCCAATGCTAACAGATCCTGCGTAAGCTTTTGCAGGCGTTGGCTTTCACTGCTGGCAATCGCAATGTTTTCTGCTTGATCAATAATTTTATCGTTCGGTTTGGTCAACAGCAGTTCCAATTTATTTTGGATAATCGTCAAGGGGGTCCGTAACTCATGGGCGGCGTTGCCCACAAACTCAGTCTGCCGGCCCCACGACCGGAGAATCGGCCGCATGGTCAACCGCGACATCCAGACACTCATCAGAATTGACAAGAGCCAGAAGACGCCCATCGTAATCAACATGACCTTGGTAAACGTCCGCATGGCAGCCTTTTGCGGATCAATATTTTCTAAGATCAACAGATACTTTCCGGCCACCGTCTGATCCGCGTTGGTGACGGGGACCTTGACCAGCAACGTTCGGAAATTATATTTGCCATTGACCGTAATCGTATGGAGCTCGCCCTTTTGGCTGGTATCCAGCGTGATATTTTTCAATGTCTCGTAGCGTGACCCCAACTGACCTTGGTTGAGAATTTTGCCATTACGATTGAAAATGATGGTCGTGGTCATGAACGGATGCACGACCTTATGCTGTTGTTGTAGACCCTGGTTCGCGTTATTTTGCCCGAACGGCTGCTGCGTCGTCGTCTGACGAGGGGGTCCGGCTAAGCGCGCACTGCGTTCGACCCGCAACGTCTGGTCCACGCTGGTCAGAATCGTGCGGCGAAAGAGCACGAACACGATGACCCCCAGCAAGACGAAGATGACCGTGAACCCAATGAAGCTGCTCCAAAACAGCCGCCACTGCTGGGCGCGATTGACTTTATTGCTCATCGGGGGCCTCCACGATGTACCCCGCATTGCGGATGGTCCGTAACGACAGGTCGCTGCCGGCGTTCTTTAATTCTTTGCGTAAATTGCTCATGTAGACCTCGACCACGGACAGACTGGTCTCGGAATCAAAGCCCCACAAGCGATTGAAGATCTGTTCCTTGGTAATGATGGTCCCAGGATTGGCGACCAAATAAGCCAGCAAGTCAAACTCGCGGCCCTTCAAGGTCAGTGGCTCGCCGTTAAAGGTCGCCAGATGCTTGCTGGTGTTGATTTCCAACTGACCGAGGGTAATGACATCGCTACTGTTCAAATGGCCTGTCCGCTTCAATAACGCCTTCATACGGGCCAACAATTCTTCGCGGTGGAACGGCTTGGTGACATAGTCATCGGCACCATCATTGAAGCCCCGCAACTTATCGGCAATCGTATCTTTCGCCGTCAAAATCAAGACGGGGGTCTTCACACCTTTGTTCCGGATGTGCAACAGCAGGTCCAGCCCACTCTCACCCGGCAACATCAGGTCGAGGATAATGGCGTCAAATACGCCCTGGCTCGCGAGAAATTCCCCCTGCTCGCCATCATAGGCCGTCGTGGTTTCACAGATTGGCTTGATCAATTCCACGATATCAGCGGCCAATTCCTTTTCATCTTCAACAACTAATACTTTCGCAGTAGTACCCAACGGGCATTCCTCCTTGAGATTTCTTCTTTGTTTTAATTCATTAATAGTTTCTTTGGCAACTTTTTTCCTTTGCTGGCCGCCTTACCGTCCGTCAAACCTGAGCTGGAACGCGGTGGGCGGACGGGGCGAGCCTGATGAAACGGTCTCGACACCTCGCCTTTGAGCCGAAATTCACGTCTCAAAGACGCCAGTTACCTAAGCGGCATAACCCCGCCGCTAAGGTAACTCCCACGGCTGAGCTCAGATTTGACGGACTCTCGGTACTGTAGCGGTCATGACCAACACAGATTCATGCAAACTATTTTCCTATCGTTTGTGCACTTGGTGTCAACCTTTTCAAATGCCCAGTTGAAGCCGGAACGTATAAACAGCTAACGTAACAATTATAACTAGTTGCATTGTCAGCTCACTACGGTCAGCCGAGAGTGGCGCGAAACTAGGCTCAGCCGGGGAATTTAGCAGCGGTCTTGGCTGGTAAATTGGTGACTTTGAGACAGCGACTTTCTGGCTCAAAGCAAGCACCGAGACCGGTCTTTGGCTCGGGGCGCCCCCCACCAGTTTTCACCAGTGCTGGCTAAAGTTTACCACATCACGGGTAAGTAAAATTATACCCTACACCATTAACAATAACAGAACCTTAAGTTATTGGCCTTACCAAAGGCTAAGTTTTTGCGAAGTTTAACGTCTCCCTCACGGAACTATCAGCAATTTGCGGTAGACTTTTATCAAGGCAACTTGCTATGGTATTCTTATAGAGACAGATGCTTGGGGTAAGTTCGTTGTGTCCAACGACTATTGGGGAGACTAACCACTACGGTCCACAATCATGCTAGTGCGTGACGACTAGCCGACCGCCAACGCCGTCTGGAAACATTAAATCCATGATTTTTGATTGATTAACGGAGGGGTATTCATGAAACAACAACGGCACACCCTGACGGCATTGCGTGTTAGCCGCTGGGTGTATGGGGGAGCATTTTTGATTCCGTTCGCCATTTTGTGCGTGATTTTTTGGCACCTTAAGATTACGCCGTTTGGCCCACGAAACCTATTATTTAGTGATATGGGGACACAGTACGTGCCCATCTTGGAAAACTTACGGTCGACGCTACTGCACGGCCAATTTCATCTCTTTTCTTTTTCGCTGGGGTCTGGGAGCGGGATCATTCCCCTGTTGACCTACTACGTCATCAGTCCCTTTAACCTACTGATCTTTGCATTCTCGGCGACCAAATTACCGATTGCGGTCACCTGGATCATCATCTTAAAGATCAGTACGATTGGGCTGACCATGGCGTTTTTCATTCGCCACACCTTTTTGCGCAGCGGCTGGTCCATGCTGTTGTTCACCACGGCATTTAGTCTGAGCGGCTTTGTCAGCATGTATTTCTACGACATGATGTGGCTGGACGCCCTGATTTGGCTGCCACTGGTGGCCTTGGGGCTGCATCGTTTGGTCAGCCTGCACCATTACGGGCTGTACACCGTTAGCCTGACCGCCACGATTATTTGCAATTATTACATGGGATATATGACCTGTCTGTTCTCCGTCATGTACTTCATTTACTTGATCATTGAACACCAACCGACGCCCACGCCATTCAAGGACGTTTGGCACATGCACTGGCCGGCGATTCGGCAGTTCACACTGGGGTCGCTGCTGGCCGGTGGGATGTCGATGATCGTCTTGATTCCCACGGCACAAGGCATGCTGCTGACGGGGAAGAGCAACTTTTTCTTAAATAACTACCTGCCGACGCCAATGTTTGGACCGGAAGTCTTGGCCCAGTTTGCACCGGGCACTAGCAGCTACGCCTCACACCTGTACCACGCGCCGTCGCTCTTCATGGGCACGCTGATGTTCTTGCTACTAATCGTCTTCTTCGTCTCGCCGCAAGTTAAAGCGGTCGAGAAGAACCGGACCATGTGGCTGTTGATCGTCATGGGCCTGGGACTATTCGTTACGCTGCTGAACACGGCTTGGCACATGTTCCAACAACCCGCGGGCTTCCCGTACCGTAACGTCTATTTCTTCACATTTTTGGCGCTGGTCACGGCCTACCGGGCTTGGCAAACGCATCCCGCCCAGTCGATGAACGACCCGCAAAAGGTCCTTGCGCTGGTCTGGGGAGCTGGCCTGCTGGTCATCGGCTTCCTGAGTGCCCAGGTGATTCCGGTCGTTTGGGACCATCTGCTGCCCAACTACAACCATGACCTCTACGTGCTCAGTCAACCCGCGTTTCACCTGGTCTGGCCAGCCCTGGGGCTCTTGTTACTCAACACGATGCTCCTGTTCGTCAGTGAATGGCGGCCGGTCCGCATCGGTTTGCTAGGCCTCTTGTTGTTCGCCGAATTGGGCGGCAACTTCCTACTTGCCACGCACACGATGGAATTTGGGTCGCAACCGAAATTTGAAAAGTACTTCCACCGCGATACCCAAACGCTGGCGAAGGTGTCGGCATCTAAGACCAAACCCAACCTGCACCGCATCGACTTTTCTCACGCAGAAATTGGGCAATCCTACCAGGGTGCTTACAACCACTACAATGATCCGGTCATGTACAATTATCCCGGCGTGAGTTCTTACAGTTCCACGCTAATCGAACAGGCGCGGGTCTTCCAGCACGACTTGGGCTACTTCAGTCCCAACGTTCGCCGGATCAGCACCCAAGGTTTCTCACACCTGTCCGATACGCTGATGGGCGTGAAATACCGCCTGAACCCCGCCAAGCATCCCGTCGTCAACCAGTTGAATGCCTACGCGGGCATTGGGTTTGCGGTACCGAACCGTTTGGCCAGTCTGCAACTCGATGACCAAAACGCGATGATCAACCAGGAACACGTGCTCACCGCATTGGGCGCCACGCCAGGCACGATGGCACCCGTCACCGTGTTAAATGTTAAAACCCACCGCGCCGTGTCCCGTGACCTCAAGCACGTGTCCAAGAAGACTGAGCTGCCCAACCAGCGCTTCATCCAAACCTTTACCGTGCGGGTCAACGCGACGGGCTTGCTTCACGGATACTCGCCGGCCAACACCATCGTGTACTCTAGCCTCAAGGTCAACGGCAAGTCGCTGAAACCAGCGATCAACGCGGATGGCTACCGCTACCTGGTCAACCTCGGCCAGCATACAAAGGGCGAGGTCCTCAAAATCAGCTACGTCACCCAAGGACCGCTACAGGGTTATGGTAATCAATTTGCCACGCTCAACCAGCATCGCTACGAAAAGCTCGTAACTAGCCTGAAACAACAACGCTTCAAGCTACGCGCCAAGAGTGGGGTCACCTGGCTGGACGGTGATGTAACCGGGACGCCACAACGTTCCCTGCTGTACCTGGCCGTGCCAAACACGCCGGGCTGGACGGCCAAAGTCAACGGCCACCCCGTTGCGATTCGTTCCGTGATGCACGCGCAATCGTTGCTGCCTGTTCGTCAAAACTATAAGGGCATGATTGGCGTGCCGCTGAAGGTCGGCAAGAACCACGTCACCCTGAGCTACACCACGCCAGGACTCAAGTTAGGCATCATCGTCAGCTTGGCCAGCTTCATTGTCTTCGCGCTACTATGGTTCACGGTCGAATGGCGCCAGCCCCTCAAGCACCACGAGGAAGTCGCCGAACGTGCGCGTCACGCAGAATCACGTAAATTCTAACGTTAAAACAGCCACCGCTTCGTTTTCAGCGGTGGCTGTTTTTGTCCAGTTATTGAATGTTAGGCGTCTAAAGTCGTTTACAGCTTCATAGCGGAGACTGGCCGCCTACCGTCCGCCAAATATGGGTCGGGTCGCTGTGGGCGGACGGGTCGAGCCAAGGTGCGGTCTCGCCGCCTCGCCTTTGAGCCGAAGGTCGCGTCTCAAAATGGCCTCACAGTCGAAATGTGCGCAAACAAACGCCTGATCTCACTAATTTTAGCAATCAGCCACAACCAAATTTACTCACTCAGCCGGCCGAATCTTTGACCGATCCACGTCATGCTGGTGCACGCGGTCCATGGTCCACCGCAACAGGAATGGCGCCAGGAGCGTGGCTACAATGATGGCGGCGACGATGGCGGAGTAGCGCACCGGCGACATCAGCTTGGCCTGGTACCCGATTTGCGCAATGATCAACGCCATTTCGCCCCGGGAGACCATCCCAGCGCCGACCGCCGTGGCGCTACCCCAGCTGAAGCCAGCGAGTTTGGCCCCACTGCCGGCCCCCACTAACTTGGTCAGGACGGCGACAATCGTTAAGACGACGATAAAGCCGAGTTGTTTGCCCAGGCCGTTGAAGTCCATGTTCAACCCGATGCTGACGAAGAAAACGGGAATGAACAGCGCATAACCCACGGGTTCGATGTGCCGATCGACCGTTGAGCGGGCCGATGTTTGGGAAATGGCGATACCGGCAAAGAAGGCACCAACCACGTCGCTTAAGCCCACCAATTCGGCCACGTAAGCCATCCCGAAACACAGAATGATGGCCATCAGCGTCGGTCCCATCGGAATCATGAGCCGCTCGCCGATTTTGGCCATGTAAGGCGCCAACCAGCGAACCACAAAGTAGATGGCGGCGAAGTAAATGACCTGTTCAATCGTCGTCAACAACAGGCTGCTGGACTGCGCGGCACTTTCACCGACCGCTGTACCGGTAGTGCTGACCAAGACACTTAAAATAATCACGGCCAACACGTCATCGACCACGGCCGCCCCCAAGATGGTGGTCCCTTCCTGGCTGTTCAACGCGTTCATTTCCTTCAGGACTTCCACGGAAATGGAGACCGAGGTTGCGGCAAAGATCACACTGATAAACAGGCTTTCCGTCACGCCCAAGTTGTACAGCATCCCCACCGCGTAGGTCCCAATCATGGGGATCAGCACCCCCATGAGGGCCACCAACACGCTCGGTTTCAAGTAGCGTTTCAACAGTTGTAGGTCACTTTCCAAACCGGCAATGAACATTAAAATAATCACGCCGATTTCCGCAAAGCCCTCCAATGAATGGGACAAGGTGATCCAGCCCAATAATGCAGGCCCCACCAACACCCCTACCAGCAGTTGGCCAATGACGGCCGGAATGCCGATTCGCGTACAGTAGTGGCCGACCACGGTCGTTGCCAATAAGATTAAGGTTAAGTCTTTTAATAATTCCACAAGTTGCCTCCCTTTGCACGAAAAAAGCGCCCGCCAAAAACGGTCCCCCCAACCCAAGGAAGACACCATTCTTGAAAGCAGCCGCTTCAACCATCTCATTTTCAGTTATGCATAGTATACTTGAATTCACGTCAACCCGCAACCCAGACGCATTCCTAAGAGAAAAATCTGACCCAAGCAAAACTTAACTACCCGCTCAGCCGTTAATCGTGGTAAACTAATAACGATTGTGAGGTGACACGTGTGAAGTGGCTTGAATCTAATTTAGTCGTGATCTTTTGGTCCGTTATCTTCGGCGAAGTTATGGGTTACATCGGTGGTACGTTGGAACAAATGACTTGGGAACCCATGAAAATTGGGATCTGGATGGCAGTTGTCGCTGTGATCGCGGTCAACGGGATCACGCTACTTAGCCGTGACGACCAAGCTTCCAGTGAAAAATAATTCACGTTAAGCATGATCGATAGACCGAGCCTTGGCTGACGCTGAGGCTTTTTATTTTGGCCAAAATTCGTTTCCAATCCAGGCGACAAGTGTGCTACACTGCAATTGTAAGAGCTTTCACTACAGATAGGAGTGCCCCCCATGTTGCAGACCATCCTGACCGCCATCATGCTATATACCGCCACCGCCGTGGATTTACTCGTCATCTTGCTGATTTACTTTGCGCGAGTGACGGACAAACGGCAGATTCGTGACATTTATCTGGGACAATACCTGGGGTCACTGACGCTGATTGCAGTGAGTCTGTTCTTTGCTTTCGTCTTGCATTACGTGCCTGAGAAATGGCTCCTGGGCTTGCTGGGGCTGATTCCCATCTACTTCGGGATTCGCGTCTGGTTCGTGGCGGATACGGGGGAAGAGCGCGCGGAATCGCGGCTGAACACCAAGGGCCTGAGCAAATTGACGCAGACCGTCGCCATCGTCACGATTGGCAGCTGCGGGGCCGATAACCTGGGGCTATTCGTCCCATACTTCGTGACGCTCGACCGCGCCCAACTGGCGGCCACGCTACTGACATTTTTCATCATGATTTATCTGTTGGTCTTTAGCGCACAGAAAATTTCCTGCCTCCCCCGCATCGGCGAATTCATCGAGCGCTACAACCGCTGGGTGATTTCGGCCATCTACATTGGGCTGGGACTGTTTATCATCTTGGATAACGGCACGATTGCCCAATTATTACGGTTCCTGTAGCCGGCCACTTTTAAGACTCGCCTGTGCGAACACAACTGCATGGAAAAAATAAAGTTTGGGACAGACGCGCCCAAACTTTTTTGCGTTAATTTTAAATGACCAACCTGCAACAAAAGGTGGTTGGCCACCCGGTATGAATGCCACCTACCGTTCGCCAAATATGAGCTGGAACGCGGTGGACGGCGGAGGCATCTGGTTTCGCCAATCTTAATGGCGAAATAACCATCCGACCGAAATTTAATGATTTATCTTATAAAGCTTACTTGATGTAGTAAGCCACCCCAGTGTTGTAGGTCCACTTCAAAGCCACGTGATGCTGATAATGCGTGAGCTGCAACGTGTTCTCCGGGCTAACCTGCATGCCGTTAGCCGCTTGAAAGACCCCAATAGCCTGCGGGGCAATGTCAACGCCCAGTTGGTCGCCTTGATACGTCCCAAATTTGCTCTGAAACGACCGGGCACCAATCGTGAGCCGCGTCCCCTTTTTCAAGTTCCAATTACAATGCGCTAACCGCCAGTGGCCTCGATAGGCCTGTGGGATTTGGTCGCTCACCCCTTGTGCAATCGCCATTTGGGGCTGGACCAGAAACGCCCCCACGCCCAGGCTTAGAGCCGTTACGGCTAATGTCGTCACCAATTTTTGCTTAAACATAACGCGCCACCCCTTCCAGCATTTATCGTATCATTGGTTAAGGGGGACCCGCATCATTCGCGCACGCGTTTGCAAGCTCGCATTACGAACAAACCTACTGATTTTCCTGAGCCCGGATTTGATTTTTGATGCCATTCATATCCTGGTCCAGTTGATGGACCAATTCTGCCTTGGCAATCAGCTCGCGGCGCAGTTCATCTTGATGTTTCACGTTCTTTTTATAACTCAATTCATGTTCCAGCGATGCCCAGAAATTCATCGCAATCGTGCGAATCTGCACCTCGACCGTGACCGCCTGCACACCGGCCGCCAGATAGACCGGGATCGCCAAAATCAAATGCAGGCTGCGGTAGCCATTGGCCTTGGGCTTAGCCACGTAATCCTTGCGCTGCAGCACCTTGATGTCCGGTTGCTTTTCCAGCCGCCGTTCCATTGCCAAAATGTCGTCTTCAAACCGCACAATTATGCGGATACCAGCGATATCGTGCATCTGCTGGGGCAACGACTCAAAGTTAAAGTCCAGGTGTTTGCGCTGGGCCTTTTCCAAAATGCTTTCGGGCGACTTGATCCGTGACTGCAAGCTATCGACCAGCGTGTGGCCATTTTGAATCTGATATTCCTGGTCCAGGTAGTGAATCTTGGTCTCCACAACTTGCACGGCGCTGCGGTAATTCAGCATCAACGTCCGGAAGTTGTCTAGCGCCTTGAGTGAGGTCGGGTCATTGGGAAATTGCACGGGTAAATTTTGATTAGTCATGGGTAGTATTGCTCCTTGAAGTGGATGAACCGCGCCACTGCCGAATTTCGGGGACGAGCCACCACAGTAATAAGAAATTTAATAACAGGGTAATCGCGGTAAACGTGAAGACCCCGCTGTAATCGAACCAGTTGGCCACGACCCCACCGAGCATCGCGCCCAGCATACTGCCGAGGGCCTGAAAGGACTGGTTCCAGCTAAAGACGGTCCCGGTCAACGAGTGCGGCGCGTTCTTGGTCAGCATCGTTTGTACCGCCGGGAACAGTGCCCCATCGGAAACCCCAATCATGAACCGCAGAATCCCCAAGAGCCAAATGCTGGTGACGAAGCCCTGCGGAAAGTACATGATCACGGCAAAGACGTAGCCAAAGATCAGCACGCGTTGGGTGCCGTGCCGGTCGCCGTACTCCCCTAATTTGGGTGCCGCTAGCAGCGTGGAAATTCCGGGTAACGCCGCAATGATGCCGGCCACCAGGGTGATCGGCCCAGTATGGTGCATGAGCTCCCGCACGTACAGGCTGATGATGGGCGTGATGGAGTTATTACCCATCTGAATGAACATCGTCGATACCAGCAGGACTATGATCAGCGTTGGGTTCTTGACCTGTTTCAGCCAAAAACCAGCCTGGGCTTGTTTCTCCTTGCTAACGGGCGTGAAGTGTTCGTGAACCAGCGTAGCACTAAGGAAGAACACGATAATCAGGAAAATCCCGGTTAGAATAAACGTCCAGCGAATCGAAAAGACCTGCGCCAAGATGCCGCCCAGCACCGGCCCAATCAGGTTGCCACTCACGTACCCGGTGGTCAAAATGCCCAGCGCGTTGCCACTCTTGGCCTTAGGCGTTTCCGCCGCAATCAAGGCGCTGGCGTTAGGGATATACCCGGCAAAAAAGCCTTGCAGGAATCGCAGACCAATCAGCTCCCAAACGTTGCTGACGAAGCCCATCATGCCAATCACGACGGCCATCCCCAGCGACGACCGCAGTAGCATTAATTTTCGGCCTTTACGGTCCGCTAACTTGCCCCACAACGGGGAAACCACCGCAATCACCAGGAAGGTCGCCGCATAGGTCACCCCACTATACATGGTCAGTTGGCCCCGGGTAAAGGTGCCCAGGTCATCCACATATAGCGAAATGAAGGGCATGATTTCACTGAAGCCCATTCCGGCAATAAAGGTTCCTAACCACAATACCGCTAAATTTCGCCGCCACTGTTCCGTTTTCCGTGTCCCCACGCTCGTCGCCTCTCTCGTAATCTCGTTACTTAATAGTTTAGCACACCGCTGCCAGAATCAAGTAATTTAACGAATGCGTTGGGCCAGGTTTCAACACCATATATTCGGAGACACAAAAGGTCCGAGACTTTTGCCCCAGACCCCGTGATACGCTTCTATTCTGTGGTTAACCCTTGACCCCAATCACTAGGGCGATTAATAAAATAATCAATACCAAAGTGGTGATGGCCACGTACAAATGATCCTTTTCTTTGTAAAACGCGTAGATTGACACGACGACCCGTAAGACCGGCGTTAAGATCAGGCAGTAAACACCCAACATCATAATGGCGTAAGGCTTTAACTGCCAAGTGCCGGCCAGAATCATGCCCATTTGCCGGGGCACAAAATCACCTGCGTAGCCCGAGTAGCCCGTGACCAAGAAGAGAGCCAAGCCAATGAGCATGATGATTGCTGAGAAAATGACGCCGACCTGTAAGATGCGGCCAATGATCGTTTCGACCTGGGCCATTTCTCTGGCCGTTGTTGGTTTTTCCTCCATTAGAAGTGAACCCCCAATCCTTTAAATAACATTTCAAAACCAATGTACAAGATAATGGGAATGAACGCGATACGAATCCACCGCGCTGGCAGTACTTGCATGATGCGTGAGCCAATCACGGCCCCCACCAAAATTCCCAAGGCCATCGGTACCGCAATCCCCGGCAGGATGGCACCGTTAAAGAAGTACACCGTCGCACTAGCGGCCGCGGTGACCCCCATCATCAGATTAGATGTCGAGCTGGAAGGCTTCAACGGCATTTTCATGAAGGTATCCAATGCCATGACCTTGAACGCCCCGGAACCGATGCCCAGTAGGCCACTGGCAACCCCGGCCCCAAACATCACGGAAAAACCAGCGGGCACATTTTCCACCTGGTAGTCGACGTCCTTCATTTCGGCTTTATCAAAATAGGTGCCGTTGAGCTTGAGCTTGGCTGCAATCTTATCGGGTTCGACCCGTTGTAAGACCTCTTGACCACGCCGGAGCTTTCGGTACATGTTCCACCCAGAAAAGACCAATAGGCAGCCGAAGAGTAAGTACAGGTACTTCGGGTCCAGAACCCCCGTCAACAGGGCGCCAACAATGGCTCCGATGGTCGTCGCGATTTCCAAGAACATGGCGACCCGCAAGTTAAGGACGTTGTCGCGCAAATAAGCAATCGTTGACCCGGAACTGGTCGCAATCACGGCAATGATGCTGGCTCCAATCGCGTATTTAATGTCTAATCCCATCCCAAGGGTTAGAATCGGCGTGATGATCATTCCCCCGCCGATACCGAGGATAGCGCCGGCAATTCCGGCGAAGATACCCACGGCCAACATAATAATAGCTGTATGAATCATAAGTGTGCTGTCCCTCCTAATCAATCGAAATCACTTAATTGATTATCAACCTTTGCTGGGCTGGCGGCAAGTTTGTCAGCTTGTGATTTTAGAAACGATTGTGATTTTACTCACTTGTTGATTTACTTGAATATCAACGTTCATCTTTACATATAGCTCTGTTTGTTCACTAAAAGTCAAATATTAATTTGGCCAAGATACTTGTCCGCACGTCTAAGCACACCGGATAAGCAACGCGGTTATTGGTGGTGAATCGCTTTCACGACAAAGCCACCTAGCCATATAAAATAAATATGGCTAGGTGGCTTATTTTGTATTTAGCATATATTCAATAACTATCAATGAAGCGCTGTAACAGTGGGCTCGGCGTGATCTGTTCCGGCCAGACCAATTTCAGAGTGGTTCGCCACGGCTGGTAGCGAATCAAGCGAACGGCCGTCTGGGCACCACTGGTCTGCTCGGCAACTGACTGTGGGACCACCGCGACCCCCATCCGTGACTCCGCCCACTGAACAGCGGTCCGGGCATCGTCACAGGTACAGGCAATAAAGGGCGCCATCCGTTTGGCCGCAAAGGTCGTTTGAAACAGGTGCTCAAAGCGCCGGTAGATAATCAGGGGTACGCTGGCGAGGTCCTCGACCTTGAGTGTCGCCGCCGGAAAGTGGTCATACTTCTTGGGAACCACCGCCACCATCGATTCCGTCGCCAATTCCTTGCTGGCCAGCCCCGGTGCTGTAAAGGGCGTCCGCACAATGGCCACATCGATCAGACGTTTGTCCAGTCGGTCAATCAGGCCGTAGGTATTGTCCTCAAATAGGCGAATCTGCACCTTGGGGTAGTGACGGGTTAGCGTACGCAGCTTGGCGTTGGGCGTGGCCCCGATGGATGAGGAGATGACCCCAACTGACAACACACCGGCCAGGCCTTGGCCCAGCGAGCGAACCTGGCTATCAGCACGTTCTCGCAGGTCTATCAATTGTTGGGCATAGTCTCGCAATAGCTGACCGGCTGGCGTCAAGGTCGTCCCAGTTGCCGAGCGGTTCAGGAGCGTCACCCCGAGTTCTGCCTCCAACTGCTTGAGTTGATAACTCAAGGGCGGTTGGGCCATGTGCAGTTGTTGCGCCGCAGCCGTAATCTGACCGGCGTTAGCCACCGCTAAGAAATATTCCAATTGCCGAAAATTCACGTGAAGACCTCCCACCGTTTTTTCTTATTATACCAGAATGATTAAGGTAGGCCGGTCTCACCGGTAAGTGACCGGCGTTTGGTGTCGGCTTGATTCTGTGCTCGGTCCTTGGCGGGAAGATTTTCTTGTAACAGGTATTGCCGAATCAGGAGGACAATCTGCTTGTTTTGCGGCAGATCCGAGTGCGTCGTGTTATCACCGGTCACCGTGATCTGCGTGTAATGGGCCACCTGATTTTGGAAGACGTACTTTCCTTGGTTCACGCTATTAGCGGGTACCGTCCCGTCACTCGAATAATTTTCAGTACCAGCAACCGAGTAGACGGTCAATTTCTTGGGCAACTGTCGCCGACCAGCAATCAGTTCCTTTAGGATGGCCGTTTGCGTCGTCGTGCTGTTGGATTCCATATTGTATGGCGTGGCAATCGTCATCAACCGATCCACGTCTACGTGCGGTGTCTGGGCAAAGTATTTCTCTAGGAATAGGCTCAAAATCAGACCACCATTAGAGTGACCCATCGCCGAGAAATGGTTGAAGTGGTAGGTCTTCACGAGATCCTTGAAAGCCACGTTCAACCAGCGGGCCTGCTTATTGATATTTTCATAGCCATCACGGTTGTTCTCAAAAGCAATCACGATAAAGGGCTGATTATCCCCTCGCCGAATGGAACCGGTATAGGATAGCTGGCCATTTTCGGCAACCTTGACCTTCAGCACACTGTGGGCTACCTTGGTCTCCTGCCGCAATTGCGTGATCAACGAATCAAACCGATTTTGGCTCGCGCTGGACCCAGGAACCATGATGGTTGGGTTCAACGGCGTTTTATAATTTGACTTATACTGGGTAATTCGTTGGTGCATCCACGCCGTGCTGGGCAGGAAAATGGCCAGCACCACGAGTACACCAAGCACCCAACGCCACCAATTACGCCGCATGGTCATCACCTCCTGCCAGATTGGCCAACCGCACGAACGGCAGGTAAATGGCCACGGACAAGGCTAGGCAGATCAGACTCAACAGTAGCACCCGCCAATCCCCACCGGTGCCTAGGTAGGCAATCAGTGGTCCCGGCGTCGTTCGCGGCACCGGATAGACGATGGGCGGCACCAATTTCCACGTAATCGCGCACCACGCCACGACGATATTCACGGCTGGTGCCACGATAAAGGGAATCAGTAAAAGTGGGTTGTAGAGAAGCGGTAAGCCCAACAGAGTCGGTTCGTTCAAGTTGACCAGGTTCGGTAAAAAGGTCTGATTGGCCACGCGACGGTAACTGGCCTGCTTGGAGCCGATCCAGATTGCCAGCAGCAACGCCAAGGTCATCCCCGCGCCGCCGAAGTTGGCATAGGCATCGCCCAGCGTATGCAACGTGATGGGATTGGGGGCATTCCAACCAGAGCCATGTTGGACCGCGTACGCCAGATTTTGCAGCGACGTCACGGAACTATTCCCTGCTAGTGAAATGGGCCCGATCAAGCCCAGCCACCACAGGCCGTTATTAATGGCCGTCACGGCAAGAATGATTACCCCCCGGTGTCCTGGGTTGGTGACCAAGGCGTTCAAGCCCTGATAGACCAAGCCATTCAAACCGCCACTGTTCAGCCAACTCAGACCATAGCCCATGCCGACCGTGAGGGTCAAAACCACGACCAACGGCCAGGCCACCCGGCTGGTCCAGGACAGCTGGCCCCATTGGGGATGCTTCAAGGCCCATTTACCCAGCCAACTCATCAAATGACAGCCGAACCAACCGACCACTAATCCCACCACAATGGCGAGAAAAATGCCTTGTGGTCCCAGGTTATTTTCCATGAATTGTGGGATGTCATCGCCATTCCCTCGCACCGGCGTATTCAATGCATCATAATTCACGTTCAACGTCAGAAAGGCTAACGCGCTCATGACCCCTACAGCCAGCGCATCACCACGATAAGTTCGCGCCAAATAATGCCCCGTGGTAAAAGCCACCATGACCGCGACGATGCCGTTGATCACCAGGCTAATGACTTGAAATAACTGCCGCCACAACTCTAGCCCTGGCAGCCAACTACCAACGTGATAGATCTGAAAGAAAAAGCCACTTTTCGTTAATAGGCCTTGGCCCACCACGTCAATCAAGGTCATGACTAAGATAAATGGGTACGCGACACGCAGGGCTTCTTTGATTGCCCGCATGGCACGCCACTGTTCGATTCGCTGATTCAGCCGCCACAGTCCCCGCAGCGGTGCTCGCTTTCCCGTCATTGACACTTACCCCCTACACCCATTGATTACTCCTTATTATACGAGTTTCCAGAGCGGGTTCGTGTTAAACGTCTCATAAATTTAATTATCAAGCCTAACGCTCTTGATGCCGCTTCACTGCTCGCCAGACCGTACTGGGACTCATCCCCAATTGCCCGGCAATTTCACGGTAAGTCTGACCGGCTGCCCGAAGTTCCTGCAACTTGGCCAACTGAACTGGCGCAGCTGACTGAACATCTGCGGTTGGCTGAGGCGCCGGTAACTGAAGCGGCGCACGGGGCTGCGGTGCCGTCAAGATCAACGGCGCTGTCCGCTTAAACCGGTCCAGTGCGTTCACCACGTAATGGGTCGTTTGTGCGTCCCACAGCGCGTTGTGCTGGTGCGGGTTGAAAATATTCAGTAACCCCGCGACCCCATTCAACGGCAGGAAATGGCGACTGGCATGCTGATGATTACTGCGATTGATGACCTCGTTGGTGTACAGGCTGCCATCAAAGACGGCGAGCGGGGCCTGCAAAATGGCGCGTTCTGCTGCCGTCAATTGCGCATAGTCCTGTGCCAAGGTGTTTTGCAGTAACCGCAAGTCATTGCCCTGATCCCAGAAGACTAGCGGCAAACGACGGGCCAGCACTTGCTGGATAAAGGCATGCACCACGGTTAGGGGCCAGGCCTGTTGCTCGAATCTGTCTAGCGTGACGCCCGTTTCCTTCAGGCCCCGTAGCTTCATGTCTGCTGAAAAATTAGGATTGTCCACGTAGCGATTGAAAAAGATATCCAGCGGTTGGGTACCCTGATAGCCCAGAGCTGCCAGCTGAAAAATCCCCGCCTTCTCTCCGGCAATCGTGGTGCGGGTCATGGCAACGTCATCGCCGGTACGCTGCGTCTTGAATAAGACCCCAAATTCGCAGTCGATCACCACGTAACTGCGGGGAATACTGGTCAGGCGATTTACTTGTGGCCACACCCGAGTTAAGTGCTCTGGTGCTTGCGCAGTTGGGGCCGGTGTCGTCTCCGGTAGCGTTAACCCGTGGTCTTGCAGCCGCTCCGTCAGGGTCAACTCATCCCGGTCGGTTTCGTAAGTCAGTACTTTCTTTTGGCTCAACACAAAGACCCGGCCCGAACTAAACGTGATGCGAAAGCGGTCCTTGTGGTCCACGACAATCGTTTGGACCTTGCCCCAACTATTTAATGCCGGTCGCAGTGTGGCCCCCTGATCAACCTGAAAAATCGCATAACCCACCAGAAATAGATTGTGCGTCTGGGCAGGCGCGTTACTGGCGGCCTTTTGCTCCAAGTACACGATTCTACTAGTCACGTCCATCCCCCATTTCTAAGTGATGACCTGTCTAAAAAAGTCTGGGCAATACTATCCCAGACCTCTTCCTTAAGGCTCTTCGACTTCGGTAGCTGCCGACTCCGCCATGGATTCAGCAACCACTTCGGGCTCCGCGGCCGTCTGCAGCCAAGCCCGGCTTTCCAGGTGGCTCAAAATAAATTGATTTTCTAACAACGTACTGTATTCTTCAACCGAAATTAAAACCACATTACGTTTATTTTTGCGCGTGATCATTAAAGGTTCTTGGTTGTTCGTCACCGTTTTCATGTAGTGCTTAATTCGTTTTCGAAAGTAAGGATAACTTGTTGCGTCCATCAGAATTCCTCCCCAGGTTCTTGGCGGTTACTGTCATCTTCTTGGCGATTGATTCAAGGACCTGATGTCCCCCAGCCATCACCTCAGCCGCTAATGATTAACTCCCATCTTACCGGAGAAAAAGCCCGCCGTATAGGGCCTTTACACAACATTTACATACAAATTTCGTAATAATGAAAACACCATTTTCTTAATATTTTAGTCAACAACAAAGGCGTCTGAGAACTCTCTCCCAAACGTCCTTCTACGCTGCTTTTTTACGCGTGATTGTTCAGATAATGCACCACATCCCGGCCTAGCCGGTTCATTGCCCGGTATTGGGCATACTGCTGGCCTTGTTGGGCCATAACGACGACGGTATAGACGCCGTGCTTAGTCTTGAAGAGTGCCGCATCGTTTTGGACCCCCTTCGCAGGAAACTCACCGGTCTTGTTATAAACCTTGGCGTGGGTCACCAGCTTGGGGAGCTTGCTGTGATTACGGCAGTGATGCAACAATGCCAGCATCTTCCGATCATAGGTCTTGCCCAGCAACCGGTGCTGATAAGTTAGCGTGAGGAATCGTGTGAGGTCGTGGACCGACGTATAGTTGTCGTGACCCCTGCGCAACGCAACGGTGTCCAGCATGTAGCGACGCAAATGGGTGTGCTTAAACCCAAACCGTTTGGCCGTTTGGTTGACCCGCTTAAACCCACCCAGCTTACGGATCAACGCGTTCGTGGCTGCGTTGTCCGAATAGTAAATCATCCGTTTAAGATTGCCCATGACCGTCCGCGTCAGCTTCAGGTGATGGGCTTGGGCGCGCTGAAAAACGGTGAGCATCACGTAGACCTTGATGGTGCTGGCGGACCGTTGCGCCTGAACGTGGCGATTGCCGGTAGTCATGCTCACTGGGCTACCTAGCCGCGTCACCTTGACCGACCAGCGGCCGTGGACTGACCGGAAATCGCGTTTGACCAATTTCTTAATAGCCGCGGGTTGCGCCACCGTCTTGGCCTGAGCCGTGACGGCAGGTATCCCGCCCAGCAACACACCCACCAACGTGAGTAGTATTCCGAATCGTTTAAGCCTTCTCATGTTTGCTCCTTTTCCCGATTACTGTTGCTTTTCGGCCTCGCTAATGACCCGCTTGACCCAGCGCTGTGAATAGCCATATTCGTCGGCCAACGCCTTTTCCGTCATCTGAGGATACTTTTTCTTAATGGCCGCCACCGTACCGTCTCGCCCGTACAACTTCATCGGGAGATTCAGCTGTGTCCCGCGAAATTCCTGGTAAAGCTTCAACATTTCCTCTGTCCCCAACAATTCATTTAATTTCTTATAGATGCCCTGTAATGCCTGTGTATCCACGTCCATATCCCTAATGACCTCCGCTTACTACCAAAGATTGTAACCTCAAGATAACAAATTTTGCTGGCATGCAAAAATCACCGCGACAGTGTAGACCTGCACGCGTATTTGCATGTCGAATTACTTGCATCATTATTTGTGAATATACTTACGCACCGTCCGCTCAGCCAGCTGGTAGTGCGCGCTGAGTTCATGAATCGATGCGCCCGCCAGGTAGTCATTTTGCACCCGGCTCAGCAAGGCTTCGTGCCGCATCAAGCGCATCGGAAAGCTCACCGTACTTCCCCGAAAGTCCCGAAAAATCTTGAGCGTATTCTCCTCGCCAATTAATTCTGCCAACTCCTGATAAATGACCTGCCAATCCCGTTTGTCCGATTCCATCGCGCCCACCTTCTGCAAATTTCTAGTTACCTCCAGCTTAAACTATTCTGGCGGTTTAGTGACCAACTTTTTTCGCAAAAGGACAATTTTTTAAAAATGTCTATCACCCGGACCCGGTAATCACGGGACCAATTGTCAACTCCCGCAGTTGTTATGCTATCTGACCGAGTTTAATGGCTTAATCAAGACTACCAGACTAACTCTTCCACGCCATTAAACCACCACAAAAAATGCGGCCCTCTTTTAGATAGCCGCATCCTCACAATATTATTTTAGTTAAATTCTCAAGGATTTTATTTTCGAAATAAATCTTTAACAAGTCACTGTTTCAAGCAGTTTCATTATTTGTGGACTTCTCTAAGACCTTGCTCACATTTATTGTCGGCAGATTATATCCTGGGTACTCACCAGAAGACATCGTTAAGTTAGCCACTAAAGATCTTACATAGGGGTATAGCGTCGCAACTGCATTATTACGAATAAAAGTATCTATACCGTATGAATCATTGTCTTCATCTGGATTATATTCAAAAGAACCACTCATGGCCACTTTGACCTGGAACGGCACATTTTCCACGTTCAACGCCCCAACAACCACTTTCAATGTAACCACCACATTCATGCCATCAATACTATTTTTTGCACTAATTTGTGATTTCAAGTTAATACTCTTCAAGCTTTTATCATAATTCTGATTTTTAATATAAGACATCTCGTCTACTACATAGTGATCAAATTTAAAAACTCCCATTACGCGGCCTCTCCATTCACTCTTAAACTATAGTTATCATACGTACTATCATTATTCTCATACATTACTGGATCTTGATAAGAATATTTCGATTCTTTGACCACACTCTTTTTGAAACTGCTATTTAGCGCATCAATTAGATCTTTCACCCCTATACTAGGCAACCTGCCGTTTAGGTTATAGTACTTATTGACCATTTGCAGTAGTGCATCTGTTTCTTTCGTTTGAACCCGCAAATTGTTCTCAAGTTGGGAAAGGGTCGATGAACCTATCCCTAAATAGTCTGAAAATTCTCTTACTGTTTGGCCAGCATTTTCTCTCAATTTTTTTATACTTTCTGGGGTCATGTAACCTTTTCGGGTACGATAAACAATAAAATCCTTCTTAGAATTTTCCATTGGATCATCAAAATCTGACCATAGCTCGCCACTTGAGTCTTTCCAATAACGGTGCAGAACTAAAAGATTGTCTATATCTCGAACCCGTACGAATCTTAACTCTTTAACTTCTGTATAAACATCAGTCGCCTCAAGCTCGTCATTATAAAACTCTTTTTTTATCTCAGTCATTTGTATACTCTCCTGAAATTCAAATTACTAATCCCACCTAAAAGGCATGTTCAGCGGGTATTCTACTGGGTGTATCGAAATCCACATCACGACACCACTTGGTCTGTCTTGAAACTTTAAGTAACAGTCAATTCCAGAGATTGTTAAGCCAAAAATCCAAATATCTCCGGGGAGCTGCGGCGTATGATTGTCTGCCTTTGGACCTGAGCTATAGTTGTGCCAACTTAAGTCGCTATAAATCATGTCTAGAATTTCCGATTGTGGAACCGCTAAGATACTGACCAATTCTCTATTCTTATCACGTTTCGACACTCTCCAGTTACTTCGCTTAGCCTTTATATTAGCGACTATTGCGCGTACTTCATTTGGCTCAGTCATTAATCACTACATCCAATCCCTGAATCCTCTCATGTACAATACATAATAACACATTTGTTTTTCAGGAAAAACAAATCAACCTTAATCACAGTGAAGCAATCTATGAATGGGGTTTTAAGACCTTTTACTATACTGATTAAAGTGTAACTAACATGTCTTGACACAAAAAGCCCGGGACAAACGCCCAGGCTCTACCAACGATTAATTATTTTTACCAATTCAACGAATTACCCACTAAGATTTCCGGGTTGTGATTACTCATCAGGTAGGCTTGACCGTCGCTGCCAAACGTTAACCCCTCGAACTCCCGCGTGGAGGCAAAGCCCGTCCAGGTCACGTCGGCCGCCGTCAGCGAGCCGTTGCCCGCGAGCTTAGCGACTGGCAGACTGGCAATCGAGTCATCAGCCACCAGGTACAGCCGGTCGTTGTGCGGGTTGTACGCCATGCTTTGCACACAGGTTCCAGGCCCGTGCTCCAAAATCTGCTTGGTCAAGCGGAAGTGGACGTTGTTGCGGTGAATCGTGCCCTGGTAAATGTAGACGTTTACCGGATCAGGCCGGGTCCAGAAGTACGCGTGCCCGGCGCGGTCAAACGCCAACACGTGGCCGCCAGGAACCGCCAGTGATTTAGACTTCAGCCGGAACCGAATCTGGTGGACCGGCTTTAGCGACGTGGGACTGATTTGTTGGAGAACGCCGTCATTACTCAAATTGATCCGTGGCGCCAGTTCGCGGTCACACCACATATAGAACTTGCCGGTCGCCCAATCGTAGGCCAGCGACTGACCGTGACCAGTCGTAAAGGCGGGGCCCACCTTGATGGCCGCACGAATCCGTTTTTCCTGTGGTGACTGGGCCGCAGCGTTGGTGTAGACGCGTTGAACCTGCGCCGGGGTGGCCTGTAGATTGCTGAGCGTGGCCATGTCAAATCGCACGATGCGGCCGCGGTTGTACCATGCCGTTGGGCAGTAGACCACGTACAGGTACTGGCCCACGACGGCTGAGCTTTGCGGGTCCCCCCAGGCTTGGTGCTGATAACCCGGAATCGGCAACTGGTACTTCGTCGTAAAGGTCACGGGACTGCCTTGATTGCTGGCAATCGTGTTGACGCCGTGCGGATTGGCCGCCTGAGCGTATGTGCTGGGTACCGGGATAAAATGAACCTGCCGATCATCGAGCGACGTTAGGTTTTTGGGCGTCGTTAATGCGGGGGAAGTCTGCCTCACCTGAACCATGGCGTTGGCGGTCACCGGGGTGGCAATCATCCCCAAGACCAGAATTAATCCCCCCAGTAAACTGATTCTTCTCATCATCCCTCATCCCCCAATGTTTTCGGCCAGTATAAAACGACTGACCGTCAGCATGGCGTCACAAGGCTTTTTTAACTTGCCCAACTTACCAACTGATGCGATTGCCCCGCAAAATTTCTGGATTGTGATTGCACAACAGGTAGGCGTGACCGCTCTTGGTAAAGGTCAGCCCCTCAAATTCTCGTTTGGAACTGAACTTGGTCCATTTCACGTTGTGCTTCGTCAAATGGCCCTTACCAGCCAGTTTGCTGACGGGCAGGCTGGCAATCGAATCGTCGGCCACCAGGTAAATACGCTTGGTATGCGGATTGTACGCCATACTCTGCACGTGTGTCCCCGGCCCGTGCTCGAGCACCTGATGGGTCAGGTGGAATTTTACATGATGCCGCGAAATGCTGCCACGGTAAATATTGACCGTGTGCGTCGTCGGCCGGCTCCAGAAGTAGGCGCGGCCCTGCTTGTCAAACGTCAGCACGTGGCCACCAGGAACCGCGAAGTGTTTGTGCTTCAACCGAAAACGGATTTGGTACCGGGGCGTCAGGCTGCTAGCTTTGATCTGCTTGATATAACCGTAATTATTGACGGGCGTGGCGGCCGATTTCTCTCGATCGCACCACATGTAGAGATGGTGATTCTTCCAGTTGTAGGCCAACGACTGGCCATGCCCCGTTTCAAAGGGCTTGCCGACCTTGATGGCCGCGTGACTGGCCAATTGGGCCTTGGCATGGCTGGCGTACGCCGTCTGTAATTGACGAGGCGTCAGGTCCAATTTGTTCAGCTTGTGCATATCATAACGCACGATGCGCCCGCGGTTGTGCCAGGCCGTTGGGGTGTAAAGGACGTACAGGTAGCGGTTATTGGTGGTCACGCTCTGCGGATTGCCCCAGGCCTGCTTGTGATATCCCGGGAGTGGCAGGAGGTATTTGGTCTTAAAGGTAATCGCTGACCCCCGGCTATGCTTGATGACATTGTGGCCGTGCGTATTCTTGGCATGACGATAGGTCTTGGGCGCCTTGACGTAGTGCACGTGGCTATCGTTGACGCGCCGCCGCGACCCCACGCTCAGGGCAGCGGCCTTTTGATGATACGTGTGGTACGCCTGGACGGTTGCGCTGCCGGTTAGCCCCAGACCCAACGCCGCCAGAAGTACCAGCCACCAGTTTAATTTTTTCACGATTCATTCATCCCCCACTTTAACTGATGCTAGCTTTTAAAATACATCGTCTTGCTCATTGATTAGTTTACACGCCTGCCCCCACAGTGTGGTCCCACCGCGACTGGTAATCGCGGCTACCTAATCAACCCACTTAACAGATTGCGACAAAAAAAGGGGCCCGGGATTCAGGCTCCTTCAGGGACGATTCAGTGACTCGGTTTAATTGCTTCAAGCCAGCCGGGTTACCCGTTGAACTGGCCAATCAGCGCCCGTACTAGTCAGCGCGTTAAACGACTTCGCGGGTGAATGGGTCTTTAGAGATGCCCTTGTCCAGGATATCCTTGCTCCATTCCTTAGCGGAGAACAGGCTGTGGTCGCGGTAATTGCCACAACTGTATTTGTCAGTACCTTGCACATCTTTCCATTCCGTATCAAAGGCGATGCGGTGCAAAGAGGCTTTCAATGCCTTGGCAACTTCTTCAGTAGATTGTTCCCCCCAGGTAATCAGGTGGAACCCAGTCCGGCAGCCAAATGGTGAGCAGTCAATGACCCCACTCATTTCGTCACGCAGATAACCTGCTAGTAAGTGTTCGATGGTATGTAGACCGGCCGTTGGGATTGCATTTTCATTAGGTTGAACTAACCGTAAATCAAAGTTAGAAATGACATCACCCTTTGTGCCCGTTTCGCGTGTGATCAGCCGTACGTAAGGTGCCTTAACGGCTGTATGATCTAAAGTAAAACTTTCAACTTTTGCCATTATTTGCCAACTCCCTTTTCATTAATAGCTTTCGGTACTCCTCTACTGTACACCAAATGGTAGCGCTTCGACCAATAATTTCCGTTACGAATTTTACCGGTCAATCACTTGGTTAAGAAATTGCCAAAATGCTTAAATTTGCGGTCGCTTTGGTTCTCACAACCAATTGATTTGGCTATAATGGGCCACGTAATTGGGGAGGGATCTATCATGCAAAATACACCATTGCCACCACGCGGGCGAACGTTTGCACCCCGTCGTCATCGGCGGTTACGCGTGTTCTTACTGGTGTTGAGTTGCCTGCTGATTGTCGGCGGCGTCTGGGGGTGGCGCGCTTGGCATGCGGCCCAACGAACCTTTTCACAGACCTATCAGGCCGCGGGACGGCCCAGCGACACGGCAATCACCAGCGGCAAACCATTTGCCATTTTACTTCTCGGAACCGACACTGGAGCCCTGGGGCGACACCAAGTCGGGCGGACGGACACCATGATCGTGGCCACCATCAATCCGAAGAAACAGACGGCCACGCTGACCAGCATCCCCCGCGATACCCTGGTCGACATTTATGGTAGCCAGCAGGATGATGAAAAAATCAACGCGGCTTATCCACTATACGGCGCGACGACCACGCTTAAGACCGTGTCACACCTGGTCAACGTGCCGATTCACTACTACGTGCTGTTGAACATGGGCGGCCTGGAAAAAATGATCGATGCGGTCGGCGGCGTCACGGTCGACCCACTCCTGACCTTTCACTACGAACAGGCCAACGTGACCAAGGGCACCAAGATCCATCTAAACGGGGCCAGCGCCCTCGCCTACTCGCGGATGCGGGACCAAGACCCACTGGGCGATTACGGTCGCCAAGCGCGGCAACGACAGATTATCAAGGCGTTAGTCCTCAAGGAAGCCAGCCTCAGCTCACTGGTTCGGTATCAAACGGTGCTCAAATCACTGTCGCACAACCTGCAGACCAACCTGACCTTTGACGACCTCATGTGGCTGCGGACCAAGGATGGCCATACCAGCCGGCACATCAAGTCCGCCACGTTGCAGGGCGAATCCGCGACCATCAACGGCATCGACTATCAAATTGCACCGCAAAGCGAAATCACTGCGGTCTCCAATCAGCTACGCCAGGAACTGGATTTGCCAGCGGTTAACGCCTTTGAAACGGATGCGCTGGAACCTGCTGGATTTTAAAACTAGGTATTTGCAGCGACACAGTACAAGCAAGCTGGCCGCCTGCCGTTCGTCAAATATGGGTCGGGGCGCTGTGGGCGGACGGGCCTAACTGGCTTAATCGCCCGCGTAATCTCAGTTCACGCCAAAAAAGCCTGAATCGCCAGCGTGCGGTCCAGACTTTTTGCGTTTACTTCGTTTTATGTTGACGTACTTGCCAAATGTGCCAACCGATGATTAGGATGCTGGCATCGGCCAGGATTGTGCCCACCGCGATCAGGAAATTTCCCGAACTCGTGACCATCAGTCCTGACGTCAGCGGGAACCGCGCCAGTAAGGCCAACAATGTCGTGATCCACAGGCTACCTAAAATGGCTGGGAACCAGGAATCCGCGTGACGGCGGTGATGCCACCAAGTCAGCGCGGTGACGGCCACGGCAAAGACCAGTAACGCCACGCTCCCGCCACCACGGGTCAGGTAGATCAGACCAGCTGCCGGCACGGTCCGAGCGGCAATCCACATCGCCAGCACGAGGCCGACGACGATGACCAGCCAGCCGATCACCTGTCCCTGTGGCGCCATCCGCTGTGACAGCCAGATGCCCAAAGCCATGGCGATAACGAATAGCCCGAACTGCACGGCAATCAACAATCCCTGCAGTGGCACGGCCGGCAGAATCGCGGCTGGTAAAATCACGCCGAGCACGAAAATGATGACGGGCACCAGGAGATCCCAAGTCCACCACGTCGGTCGCTTGCGGGCACTGCCCATCTTCTCGGCCACCGTCTGCGGGTCCGCCCCGTAAAATTGAGCGGCGGACTGGTCGTTAGACTGCGCAACTAATAGTTGTGGCAATTGTTCGCGCAAGTGGCGTTGTAATTTTTCTTCATCCGCAAACCGGGATTGTTGCCGTAGCGCTGTGACCAGGTCATCCCAGTACGCTTGATTTTCCGGCGTCAATTGTTCGCGTAATTCTCGATTCTGTTCCGCAATCGTTAAGCGGTTTGCCAAATTGGCCACTCCTCTCATAGTTAAGGTTTCTCTCCTAATGATAAGGAAATTGCCGCTGAAATGCCACTGGTTTCACGGCTAGGCCAGCTGCCACCCCAGCCACAAGCCACCGGCCGCCAACAAGAGGCCCCCGCCAACGCTCAATCCCAGGTACCCGGCAGTAGCAGCGAACCGGCGCTGATCCAGGAGCATGACGACTTCATGGCTAAAGGTCGAATAGGTCGTGAAGCCGCCTAAAACACCGGTCCCCAGCAAGACCAACCAGAGATGCGCAATTTGCCAACCAGTCAGAAAACCCAGTAGCGCTGACCCCAACCAATTAATGAACAGCGTGGCGATGGGCCAGCGATTGCCGTAAACTGCTTGAAGCCAGCGCGTGGTGCCATACCGCCCCAGTGCCCCTAGAGCGGCGCCCAGGCCGGCAATTCCCGCCATCATTGTTCCTCCAGGTGGAAGGTGCTCCACCGCCGGGCAATGCCCACGCCGACTGCGCTGCAGAGTATCCCGCCCAGCAAGGTCGCTAGGATGTAAGCAACGGCGATTCCCCACTGATGTTGCGCCACCAGCCGCACGGTCTCCACGCTGAACGTGGAAAAGGTGGTAAAGGCCCCGCAACCGCCGACCCCTAAGCCTACGGTCAAGGCAGTGGGCCAAGTTGCTGTGAGTCGCTTGGCATGTGACAGCCAAGCTAAAATACCGCTCCCGGCTAGGTTAATCAGCAGCGTCATCCACGGAAATCCCATTGTACTGGACACTAGTTGCCCCAGTAGGTATCGGCTTCCACCACCGATGAAAGCAAAAATGACGATTGAAATCACGTTAATCACGTCACGACCTCCTCAAAAATTATCTTCCCATTATATCAAAAAAAGCCGCCAATTCGGCGACTCATGGAAAAAATCAATGGGTTTTAACAACGAGGTCTAACGCCTCCTGTAGCTTGGCTTGCTGGTCAGCATCCAGCTGGCCATCCGCCACACACTGCTTGACGTTTTCCGCAACGACCACGCCCATCATTCTGTCAACACCAGAACGCACGGCAGCGAGCTGGGTCAAAACATCCTGACAATTGCGGCCTTCTTCCACCATTTTTAAAATGCCTTGCAGTTGGCCATCGGCACGCCGCAAGCGATTCTTGAGCTGAGTTGCCGTCGTTTGTACCACTAGGCACTCACCTCAGTCAGCTTTTCGTCAATGTACTTTTTGAGGGCCGCTTTGGGGTGAAAGCCAACGACCTTTTCCGTTGGCATGCCGTTCTTAAAGATGACCAGTGAAGGAATGCTCATGATTCCCAGGGATTGCGCCAGCTCTTGGTTCTGGTCAACGTCCAAGGAAGCAAACTTCACCTGGTCGCCATACTCCTCGTCCAGCTTTTCTAAGACTGGCGTTTGCATCTTACATGGCCCACACCAAGTTGCCCAAAAATCGACGACCGTGACCGCCGTGTCGTCCCCGATGTGTTCAAAATCTTTGCTTGTAATGGCTTGCATCTGAAAAATTCCTCCTCTAATTTAATCAATGCTCATAGTATACCCCAAGGGGTATGGATTTGCCAAGGAAAATGCGTTACTCCTGCTGGCAAGGGCTTTTAAACCGGCATATGGCTCATGAAATTCTTAACGAAAACGTCTTGAAATTTAGTTGTATAAGTCTGCTGAACACTGTATGATGGGTTTAGCAAGTTAAACAAAATCCGGGATTTGTGAAAAATAGAATGCCGGTGTGACGGCGTTTGGTTAGGGTGGTCCCCACAGGTGTGGGGGTGATCCCTTTCTTGGCGGGAAGGCGTGTGTCTTTTTTATGTGGTCCCCACAGGTGTGGGGGTGATCCCTGCAATAAGGCATTGAAACAAAAGCGTGTAGAGTGTTCCCCACAGGTGTGGGGGTGATTCTGCCATTTGGCTAGACTTGGACACTGAAAAAGTGTGTTCCCCACAAACGTAGGGCTGATTCATCCAAGCAAAAAACGCCTCCCCAAACGGAAAGGCGCCTTTCACACAATGTTTACTTTTCTTTGTCCGCAAATTCAGGGTCAGCGTCCATCCCCGCCGTTAAGCGTGGCTTGTTGTTGCCGCGCTTGGTTTCCTTTTCCACGGCCTGTTGGGCTACCAAGTTCAGGTAGTTAAATGGGTCGTCGAAGTTCGGGTTGAACAGCATGTCCACGAAGGCCAGGTCGTCAATCGTGTTGCGGTTTTGAATCGCAATCGAAATGGCGTTGGCTGATTGGGCAACTTCATGCTTACTGAAGAGCTGTGCCCCCAGGATACGCCGGTTTTCCCGGTTGTAGACCAAGTTGATGGTCAAGTCATCCGTGGATGGCATGTACCCTGGCCGCCAAGTCCCTTCGAAGGTGACCATGTCGGCATCTAAGCCCGCGTTGACCGCGTGATCGATCGTCAGCCCAGTTGAGGCCAACGTCCGACCGAAGATCTGCATCGCAGACGTGGCTTGCGTGCCCATGTATTTCTGAATGTTACCGAAAATGTTGATTCCGGCCAGCATCCCTTGACGAACCGCGTTGGTTGCCAATGGCGTGTAGGCTGGCTTGCCAGTTGGGTTGAAGTTAACCACACTGGCATCCCCACAAGCGAAGATGTCTGGATTAGACGTTTGCACGTAGTCATTGATGATAATGGCGCCGTGCCGGTCCATCTCGACTTGGCCCCGCAAGAGCTCCGTGTTCGGCACGAAACCGGTGCAGACCACCGCTAAGTCGGCAGTGAAATCGCCATTCGTGGTTTCAATGACCAGTTCACCATCGTCGTTACCCGTGAAGGACGTGACGCGCCGGTCCAGCAGAACCTGAACCCCATGGTCTTCCAACAAGTTAACGATATGATCGGATAAGCCCTTATCAACATAGTGATTCAAAATGATGTCCCGTGACTGGAATAGTTGAACGTCGTGGCCAGTCCGCGCGTAACTTTCAGCCAATTCCGTACCGATATAACCGGCCCCAACAATTGCAATCCGCTTATTACCGGCAGCGGCCTTATCAATGGCGACCGCCTGCTCATAGTTCTTACATAACATGACCTTATCTTCATCGATACCAAAAATTGGCGGTACCGTCACGGTAGACCCCGTTGCCATGATCAGCTTGTCATAAGTGTCCGTTGAAACTTCCCCAGACTCCATATCCACGACTTCGACCGACTTGTTTTCTGAGTCGATCTTAATCACGTTGTGTCGGGTCAAAACTTTCGCCCCGGCTTCCGCAAGTTGTTCAGGTGAAGAATAGAACATGTCCTCAAGATGCTTGACTTGCCCATCAAGGAACAAAGAAATCCCACAAGATAAGAAAGAAACGTTCGTGTGTCGTTCGTAAATGGTCACATCTGTTTCTGGATGATCACGCAAAATTTGTAGCGCTGCATTGGTTCCAGCGTGTGTACTACCAACAATGATGACTTTCATGTTTACCCTCCTACATGAAAAACGATTCTAAAGCTAGTCTACTTGAAAGTTAGCGAAAGATAAATGACTTCGTCTCGAAAAAACCGCCGATTCCGGTAAAAACCTCACACTTCAATAAAAATGGTGAGTGAATGTGCAATTTGCACTCTTAATATTTGTGAAATTGTTATTCTTCTATAAGCAATTTTGTAAACCGAAAAGCGTCAAAATAACGTCTATTGATACGCCATGCCTTCAGTGAAAATCCCCGGTTTGTTAACTTTCCTTGCAAACGTCCACACCGTAACCCGTATACTCCACTGGTAAATGGCTAGCGGCTACGGCTGGCCACCGATTGCGGCGACCCTAGTCACGACCGAAACACCGGTCCATTCAACTCGATTTAACTGTCTGCCTCTCCAGTTAAGGTTTCCCGAACACTCGTGCACGCCTGTTTTTAGCCATTCCGCTAGATAAGTTACAATTAGCTTGCTAACTCAACTTAAAATCACTATGATACGGATAGTTGGTTCGTGATACGTTCTGACCTTAAGCACTGTGATAGATGATAGGAATCACTGTCTATAGATGCACTCCCCCCAAAACAAGTGATTTATTAACAGATTCCTAAATAGTGACCCCAGACAATCCGCATGTTGTCTAGGGTCTTTCTTTTTGCCTAAATTTCCGCGACGCTACCGTGTCTGGCGGTAATACTGCCAGCCCTGGCGCGCCAAGAACGGCACCGCCAGTAGGCCGATGAACAGCCACGTGAAGTTCTGCTGGATGAACGGCGTGTTGCCAAAGAAATAGCCCACCGCCGAACAGCTAACGACCCAGATGAAGCTGCCCATGAGATTGAAGAGGCGAAATTGCCGCCAGTTCATGTCCGTGGTCCCCGCGATAATGGGCACGAACAGGCCCACAAACGGAATGAACCGGCCAATCAGCAGCGTTTGATCCTGGTTACGGGTGAAGACGGCCGTGGCCTGCGCAACTTTTTTAGCCGGTAACCGGTCGATCAACTTGTCTTGCAGGTCGCCCCATTTGCGCGTCGTCAGGTACTTAACTGCCGACCCAGCCGTCGCGGCCAGCGTAAACATCAGCACCAGCCACCAAATATTTAACTCAGAATGCGGGTTAGCCGCAATCGACCCCACCATGAACAGGAGGGACTGACCGGGAATGAATGAGAAGATCAGCATGCCCGACTCCAAGAAAATTAAAAAGAACAGTACCGGATAGATGCCCGTTCCCAACTGATTGGTCAGCGGCACCAGCACTGTCAGCGGATGCCAAATGACATCCCAAATCATCGTTATCATGCTCACGCCATCATCTCCAATCCTGTTACGTTTGGCCTGGCCAAACACGCTTGAGTCTTTAGTCAACGGCCCAGACTGCTTGGTACCATTGGTCCAACTGCTTATAGTACTATGAACGGTTAACAGGTTTCGACCATCACATTTTTTCTAAAAACTCTCAGTAACGGTCGCCCTCACCTGACCACTAGCCGCATTTTGTGTAAACGGTTTCGACCAAGACTGGTTTTCTTAGCCAACTACCGCATTTTCCGCAAAGTGTCGCCACTGACTAAAGCTACTCACTTGACTATTCCCATTATAAGGCCAAAAACAATTTTGTCAGTATTTTCTAAAATCTTTGGGGGTCACCACCGCGAAAAAAGTCGTCGTATCCCCGTCAACACAGGCCTACAACGACTTTCTAGTTTTGGCTGATACGTCACAAAAATAACCTTATCGGGTGGAAACCACTATTCAGTTTACCAACGATTGACAGCCAACTTCGTTATTAGTAAATTTATGAAACCAATCAATTGCACCTAATCGCCATCGGCGTTACACTACAATCAAGTTAGTAACAACGAGTGTTGCTAACGAAGTCGTACCAAATCTTAATACTCTTTACGAGCAGTAATTAGCACTCCCCCAAAGTATCTAAGCCTGCTCGTATCCCCCCTCAAGCCACGACTCTTATCGTGGCTTTTTTTGCGATTAAATTGATTGATGCAGTGCCTGCGGCTGCCAGGGGTTCCGCCTGCTATGGGGAACCCCACTACAATGAGACTTGCACGGTCTGCCAATAGGCTGGCAGAGGCGAACCACAGCGCTGTCCCAACAACTCACAACTGAGCTTATAGTTGGCAGACCCTCGGCTACGATTGCGCCAATCAACGTCACACCGCTTGGCAGCTGTAGCCCGGCCTACAGATCCGGACTAGTCAGCTACGACGGCTAGCGTTATGGATAGCTACCAACTCGCCGGAAGCAGGCAGGGGTGGAACCAGCTGTGTCGACCCAGTTAGCTGGCGTCCTTGGCCAGGTTACTGGGTGGGACGACTTCGAAGACTTGCGGGTTCTAGCAAGGCTTTGAAGCGAGGTGGAAGCCCGCCCTTCGGCTGGAACCGTTCCCCAGAGCAGGTGGAACCCCTGCCTGCTGTAGGCATCTGGTTTAGGACGTTTCAATGAAATATCTGTCGTTAAGCTAGTCCAAGACTTGGACGCCGACGCCGATGAGGCCGGGGCCCGTGTGCACGCCGAGGGCTGGCGACACGTCGCCGGCATACCAGTGCTCGACCTGCGGGTACTTGGCCTGCAGCTGCGTCAACACCTGTTGCCGTAGTTCAGGGTTGACCCCGTCACAAACGGCGATGTTCACCCGCTTGGCGTCCCCGACGGCCGCATCGATCAACGCCAATAATTTGGTAATCGTGCGCTTCTCCCCACGAACCTTAGCAATCGGATAATAGACACCCTCTTCGTCACAGGAAATAATGGGCTTGACGTTCAGCAACGTGCCGGCCATGCCAGCGACCTTGCCGATCCGGCCCCCGGCCTGCAAGTATTTCAGACTGGGCACGTAGAAGAAGACCTTGGTCTGCGCCGTGACCCGTTCGACCTCCTGGATGATCTCGTCAAAGCTGTGGCCACTATCCCGCAATTGGGCCGCGTAAATGGCCGCGAAGCCACTACCGATACCGACACTGCGGGTATTGATGACATGGACCGTCAGCGGCGACTCAGCCGCCAATAACTGGGTCTCTTGAAAGGTCCCAGACAGGGCGGCGGAGATGCAGACGGCAATCACGTGGGTGTAGCCCGAGGCCTGAATTCGGTCGAGCGCGTCGACAATCATTTTTCCCGTGGGACTGGCCGTCGTCGCCGATTCAGTGGCCTGGCGCCGATAGAATTCGGCTGGCGTGATCGTCAACCGGTCCTCGTAGACCCGGTCGCGGAAAATCACGTTCATCGGCATTAACGCCATGTCAGCAGCCTTCAAGACATCTGCCGGGACGTCTGAACACGAATCCACTAAAATGGCGATTTTTTCTGGTTGCATAGAAGTTACCTCATTTCTACTAGTTTCACGTTTTGATCTTATCTGTTATTATAACGCAATCATCTAGTTTTGGAAACTAGGTCATCTACCATTTGTTTCTAAACAACCGGAACCAATCGGATTATTTGCGTTTACACCTGGTCATTGCCCCAGCTTACCAGGGGCCACACCTTTTGGGTGAAAAAAGTTTTTGCCCCGCAAATTAACCAACGCCTAATACTGCGATTAGACCGACCCACTGGTTTGTGTCCCGTCCCCACCTAGTTTTAACTTTGTGCAGAATTCACACAGTGTGGTAGAAACCGCATGGAAACGGCACCATAAAAAATTTCGTCGGCACTTCGCCACCAATCAGCCATTTAAAAAAGTTAAGCACTCGAATATAAAAACTTTTTTGGCCCGCCAAAAATTATCCCCAACACGGTTGACTTTACGGCTAAATAGCCTATACTTACGGGTGGAATTAAAGCGCGTCATTAGAGTTAGTTTCGTAAATTTTGCCATTATTCGCACCATTTTCGCCACGCTGACGCTGACTCGCGTTTACCAGGAAAGGCAGAAGTCAATCGACTACCTGAATTTCTAAGCCAATAGAAAAGAGGGATTTTATGAAGAATCATGAAACCGACGAGAAGAAGCACCATATGATTCAGTCAACCGGGAGCGACCAAAAGAGCCTGGATGAAGTCAACGGAACGGTGGAGGTCCCACAAAATGCGGGCTTCTGGCGCACACTGATGGCCTATACCGGCCCCGGGGCGTTAATCGCCGTGGGGTATATGGACCCCGGGAACTGGATCACGTCCATCGCCGGTGGTGCTCAGTACAAGTACACGTTACTGACCGTGGTCTTACTGTCTAGCTTGGTGGCCATGTTGCTACAAGCCATGTCAGCGCGATTGGGGATTGTGACCGGTAAGGATTTGGCCCAATTGACCCGGGAACGAACCGGTAAGCGAACCGGCTTCGTCCTGTGGATCATCACTGAATTAGCCATTATGGCCACGGATATCGCCGAAATCATTGGGTCGGCCATCGCCTTAAAGCTGTTGTTCGGCTTCCCACTGATTGTCGGGATCATCATCACTGCCATGGACGTTTTGGTCCTGTTGGTCTTGATGAAGTTAGGTTTCAGAAAGATCGAAGCCATTGTGGCGACCCTGGTGGCCGTGATCCTCTTCGTCTTCTTATACGAAGTCATCTTAGCCCAACCACACATGGGGCAAGTTCTTCAAGGCTACCTGCCTTCTAGCAAGGTCGTAACCAATCACGGCATGCTCTACCTGTCCTTAGGGATCGTCGGGGCGACCGTGATGCCCCATGACTTGTATCTGGGGTCATCAATTTCACAGACGCGGAGCTTTGATCGCAAGGACCGCAAGAGTGTGGCCCAGGCCATCAAGTTCACCACGATCGATTCCAACATCCAATTGACATTGGCCTTCGTCGTCAACAGTCTGTTGCTGATCTTAGGGGCTGCCCTGTTCTTCGGAACGAACAGTGACCTGGGCCGATTCGTCGACCTGTTCAACGCCTTGAGCGATAGTCAAATCGTGGGCGCCATCGCCAGTCCAATCTTGAGTATGCTGTTCGCCTTAGCCCTCTTATCATCCGGGCAAAGTTC
The DNA here is from genome assembly GCA_003666485.1 of Levilactobacillus brevis. GTDB lineage: Bacteria > Bacillota > Bacilli > Lactobacillales > Lactobacillaceae > Levilactobacillus > Levilactobacillus yiduensis. The sequence continues at coordinate 487,463 of CP032931.1, read as the reverse complement.
GACCATCACCGGGACGCTGGCTGGGCAGATCATCATGGAAGGGTTCATCAACCTGAAGATGCCACTTTGGGCCCAACGGTTGATTACCCGGTTACTCTCCGTGACGCCAGTGATCATCTTCGCCATCATTTACCACGGTAACGAGGCCAAGATTGAAAACCTACTGACGTTCTCACAAGTCTTCTTGAGTATCGCGTTGCCATTTGCCATGATTCCGCTGGTCATCTTCACCAGTAGTAAGGATCTGATGGGTGAATTCGTCAACCGGACCTGGAGTAAGATTCTGGGTTGGATCATCGCGGTCATTCTGATTATTTTGAACATTTACCTGATTTTAAATACGGTGGGTATCGTCAAGTAACTCACCACGACCAAACGGCTGGGACGCGTTCCTGGCCGTTTTTATTTTGGACACTTTGACTTTCCGCCTGGTAGCGCGTATAACTGGAGAAAAGGTTCAGGAGGTGCGCCAATGACACAACCAAAAATTGACCTACGCTCGCCCAATGTGGCGGATGCGCCGGCCTTGTTCGCCCTAATCCAACAAGACCAAGCCACCCTGGCTCGCTGGCTCCCCTGGGCGGCAACGACGCATTCGGCGGCCGATGAACGGATCTTCCTGCGCTACTGTCAGGGACGCATCGCGGATAAACAGCTTTGGTTGGCCGTCATTTGGGTCGACCAACAGCCCGCTGGCATGATCGACCTGCACAATTTCCAAGACCGCCACGCCGACGTCGGTTATTGGCTCGGCCGCGATTTCCGGGGACAAGGCGTCATCAGCCGCAGTCTCGCAGAGGTAGAGGCGGTCGGCTTTGACCAGCTCAACTTGGTCAAGTTAGAGATTCTAGCGGCGACCGCCAATCACGCTAGCCGCCAAGTCGCCGAACGCAATCACTACCAGTTGGATGGCATTTTGCGCCAGCACATCCCCACGACCACGGGATTTACCGACGCGGCCGTCTATTCAAAATTAGCTACCGAACATTAATCTACGACTGAAAAGAGAGGCCTGTGACGGTTATCGTCATCGGCCTCTCTTGGTGTCTTGCATTCAGTTATCGTTAAGCGCGTTGACCACCGTCAACCGTGAATTCGGCGCCGTTGGCAAATTTAGACTCGTCGCTCCCCAGGTAGACACAGACTTCGCCGATGTCTTCGGGTTCGCCCATGTGACCGACGGGGATGCCGGCAATAATCTGCTTACGTGCGGCTTCGGGAACGATAGCCGTGTCGATCCAGCCAGGGTGAACTGAGTTGACGCGGATATTGATCTTCCGTTGAGCCAGGTTTAAGGCCGTGGCGTGCGTCAACAGGCGCGTGCCCCCCTTGCTGGCGGAGTAGGCTGGGGCAAATGGCAGGCCCACCAGACCGGCAACTGAGGAAACGTTGATGATGGACCCCTTGGCGTCGGCGGTATCCTTCATGGCGTGAATGGCTGCCTTCTCGCCTAAGAAGTTTGCCGTCAAATTAACGTCGATCACCTTTTGCCAGTCGTCTAAGGACAGGTCTTCGATAGCGCCGTTAACACCGCCGATGCCGGCATTGTTGACTAAAATATCGACCCGGCCAAATTTAGCGACCGTGGCGTCAATGACCTTTTGCCAGTCCGCTTCCTTGGCAACGTCTTGCTGCACAAACAGGCTCACATCTTCACCAAATTTGGCAACGGCAGCATGCCCGCCATCAACATTATGGTTGGCAGTCAGAACCACCTTTGCCCCTTCACGCACGTAGCAATTCGCGATACCGAGGCCAATTCCGGCAACCCCACCCGTAATAATAGCCACTTTGTCCTTTAAACGATCTGTCATCATCAATCACCCTTTCAACTTTTGTACTTGTTCAGATTATCACATTTTATTTGATTTTTACAATAATTTTGCGTAATGATGAATTTTTAAGATTGATTCTTCCACCTAACTGATAACCTGATTAGCAAGGATGGCTGACTATTCCCAAAACATTTAGCGACTAACCCAATGTCATCGCCAAACTTCTCACAACTTTCCACTAAAAAAGGAGGCTGACAAGCAGCCCCTCAACACTAAATCTCTCACTTATGGCAGAGAATCGCCTATCGTAAACCTCTCACTTTTTGGTAGAGAATCACCAATTTATTTCTGAAAAAGCACAGCTCTTACCAGTGAATATACACAACTCGCATTAAGATATCAATCACTTTGTATGACTAATTATCACCCACTGGCATCCACTTTTTTGAGCCCATAAAAAGGGACAACCCACGACAGGTCATCCCCTCCAAAAACATCATTTCATTCTCTAAAACTTATGTGGCAAAATCAACCCACCAGTTTCATCATCATTCGGGTGGTCCCGCTTAACGACCAGTTCCTGGTTGACGAAGCTGGAAATCCCGGTTTGACCCAATTCACGGCCGAAGCCGGACTTCTTGACGCCACCGAATTCCAGCTCTGGCAATGAGCTGAAGAAGGTGTTGACGAAGACCATTCCCGTTTCAATCCGGGAGGCCAACTTAGCGCCCGCTTCTTGGCTGCCGGCAAAGACAATGCCGCCCAGGCCGTAGTCCGCATCGTTAGCCAAGGCAACGGCTGCGTCGTCATCAGCGACCTTGTAGACCTGCGCCACGGGACCAAACATTTCCTTACCATATGCCGGGTTACTCTTATCGATATCCGTCAAAATGGTTGGCATGAAGAATTGGCCCTCGTCGTCGATCGGTTCATGCACGTAGTAGGCCGTCGCGCCGCCAGCAATGGCTTCGTTGACCTGTACCTGTAGCTTTTCCTTCGCCTTCTTGGAGTTCATCGGTGCCAGCGTGGTTTCTGGATCCATCGGGTCGCCCATCTTAACTGATGAGAAGGCCGCCTTCAAGGATTCCAGGAACTCATCGTAATGGTTAGCCGTCACGATAAAACGCTTGGATGACGTGCAGACCTGCCCGGCGTTGTATAAACGCGCCCGCGGGGCAATCGCCTTCACGTCAGCCATGTTGGCGTCATGGGCCACGATAAAGGCATCGACCCCGCCAAGCTCCATGGTGTTCTTCTTCAAGTACTTGCCAGCCACTTCAGCGACCGCAGTCCCCCCACGTTCGGAACCGGTCAGAGCGACCCCTTGGATCCGCTTGTCAGCGACCACGTCAGACACTTGGTCGTAAGACAAGAAGAGGTTGGTCAACGCACCATCTGGCGCACCCGCGCGGCGAACAGCGTCTTCAAAAGCCAATGCTGAGGCTGGGGTGATGGCCGCATGCTTGTACACGATGGGGTCCCCTACCGCAAAGTTAGGCGCAAAGATCCGCATCATTTGGTAGTATGGGAAGTTCCATGGTTCGACCGCCAGCAGGACGCCTAACGGATGATTTTCCAATTGCGCTTCGCCGGCAATCGTTTCGATCTTGCGGGGCGTCAGGAGTTCTGCGGCATGGTCAGCGTAGTAATCCGCAATCATGGCACAGAGAATCACTTCACCCTTAGCTTCGGTGTACAGCTTGCCCATTTCAGTCGTTAACACCTTCGCGAGACTATCCGTTTCATCACGGAAAATTTGCGCCAGCTTGTGTAAGACGGGTGTCCGAGTAAAGACCGGATCATTCCGCCATGCTTTGTACAGTTTTTGTGCCTTGGCAAGACTTGCTTCCACGTATTCAGGTGTCGCGTTTTCATAAGTTTTGACTACTTCATTGGTATAGGGATTGGTAGTTTGGTAGGCCATCTTAATTTCCTCCTTATGGGGTTCTCCGTCATTCACAATGTAACCCCTTACGAGTGATACTATACCCGTCTAATTCCTTTAATACCAGTCTTTTGTTTGTGATTTTTTCAGCAAAATATTTGTGAAACCATCAGACTCATCCACTTTCAACCGGTTGCATTTTATAAAATTGGTCTACCATATCTTTACCAATGTTGGGGCTTAACCAACCGGCAAATTTGACGCGTTTGTGGCCATAAAAAAGACCCGGAAAATTTTCCAGGTCCCCGCGAATACTGCATGCAATTTTATGAGACGTCTAGCTCAACTTCCAACGATCCAAAATCCCGTTGAACAGCCGGTTAGCCGTCGTAATTTGGTCTAACACCGTTCGCGGATTTGCCGTGAAGCTGTCGTCAGCCCATTTATTGATGATGCCTAAAGCCCCGGACGCAATGAATTCTGCGGACGTGTCAATGACATCTTCCTTTAAGTAACGGTACTCGGGCATTGCATGGAGCAGAATTGACAATCGTGATGCCACAAATTCATTCATTGATTGACGCCAACCCCCATCATCATACGGGTAGGCGTTCAAGAAGATCTTTGAATGATCAGCGATGCGTTCGAGCAATTGAATCACTGCCGGTCGCCAGTTCTCTAAGGTCAAGGTCATGGGTTGTTCATGCCGTGGCGCTTCAACGATGAAGTGCTCGTAAACAAATGCCAACAACTCATATTTATCCGCAAAGTAATAATAGAACGTCTTCCGGTGGACTTCCGCCTCATCCGCAATTTCACGGACCGTGATCTTATCAAACGTATTGTGGTTCAACAACGAAGCCAAGGCCTCCGCAATTCGCTCCTTAGTTTCTGATGCAGCCATCGTGATACCTCCAATCATTTACACACTATCTATGTTTAAGTATCAAACGTTACTAGCAATCCCCCCAGAAACCAGTAACCTGAACTCACGTCCTAAGCTGACTAAAATTATACGCGTTCTCACGGCAGAAGAAACCCCTTTCGTGAAAAAACTCGACAATTTTATCAACCGATTATGTCTATTAATAATCGTACTCTAAAGTATTTGAACAGGATTGATTATAGCATATCTCCGGACTGATTGTACGATAGTTTTGTGCACAACGGGTAAAACACCCGCTATTTTTCTGAAATTCAGGGGGTTTTCCGTAAACTTACGTGCTCTTCGTTCGTTTTTAGCTGACCCTCCAGCCGCAACAGCGCTTGTTTACGCGCCATGCCGCCAGCGTAGCCGGTCAACGCACCATCACCGGCAACCACCCGATGACACGAAATAACCAAGCTGATCGGGTTATGCCCGACAGCCCCACCAATCGCCTGGGCTCCAACCAAATGCCCTAGTTGGTCACCGACCACCGTAGCCAGTGTCCCGTACGTCGTCACCTCGCCATAAGGAATCTGCCGTAGCTGCGCCCACACCGCCTGACGAAAGGGCGTTCCCGCGGGTTGGACCGGAAAATCAACGGTCGGATCTTCACCAGCGAAGTAGGCGTCCAGCCACGCCTGCACTTTGGCAAAAATTGGTCGTTGCGCCAACAAAGTCAGCTTGGGCAACGTACTTCCGTAATATTTCTGATCCACAAACCACAGGCCGTTTAACGACAGGCCATCTGACATGGCTGTCATCGGCCCCAACGGTGTGTTGAGCTGCTTTTGTAGCATGGCAATTCCACCTTTTTGTCTTATTTTACCATTAAAAAAGCGAGCGGGCTAATTTGCCCACTCGCTGATTTATTTGTCTGAAGTTTAGTGGTATAAATCAAAGCGACCCTTGGCTAATGTGGTACTCAAGTGGGCACTTTCCATCAAGGAGCGGTCAGTGATGATCTTCTTCATGGCAGACGCCACGTACCCGTGAATCTTCTTCTTACTACTGAAGATTTCACCAATACCATCACGGTCACTCAATGAGGCCACGGTCCCGCTGGACTTGTAGACGAACGGCCGCGTCTCGTGACCCCGTAAGGCCAAGCCGATGTTCTTCGCGGCGTGTGACCCACAAGCCAACGCGATTTGCGCCGTCGTTGGGTATGGCCGGCCGCTGTCTGGATCCATGACCGCGGAGACATCCCCAATGATGTAGACCTCTGGGTGACCTTCCAACGTCAGGTCGTCCTTGACCACGACCCGGTTACGCCGTTGTTCGAAGCCGGAGTCCGCAATGACTTGTGACCCACTGACCCCCACGGTCCAAACGATCGTGTTGGCTTTGACTTCGTGTTCTGCCTCGTCGTCACTATTTTTATCTTGGTAAACGACCGCACCCGGTTTAATTTCGGTAATCGCGGCGCCCAACTTCATTTCGATATGGTGCTTGGACATGAAGGCCAACGCGTAGTCTGCCAGTGACTTGTCAAACATTGGCAAAATACTCTTGCCCATTTCTAAGCAAACCACCTTGAAGGCTGGCGTGTTATAGCGCGTTTGGAGCTTTGGCAAGGATTGGCTGAGCTCGCCCAGCAGTTCGATCCCGGTAAAGCCGGCCCCACAGACCGCAATCGTCAAGTCGTTTTCATCTTGCGTCTGAGCGTAGTTTTTGGCTTTATTTTCAATGTGTTGGTAAACCGCCTCGGACGTTTCCAAATCATCCATTGGTAAGGCGTTTTCCGTCGCGCCCTTCAATCCGAACGTTTCGGACTGGAAGCCCAGCGCCAAGACCAGATAGTCATAGGTCAAAGGTGCATGATTTTCTAAGGTGACCTGCTTTTGGTCAACGTCGACGTTGGTGACCGTGTCGCGGATGAAGTTGACCCGGCTCCCGATCACATCGTTGATCTCATAGGTAATCCGTTCTGGCGCAATGGTTCCCGCCGCCACTTCGTGTAAGTTGGTTTTTTCCGTGTGCGTTCCCGTCTTATCGACCAGCACAATCTGGTCTTCGCTAGGAACCTCGCGTTGCAAGAACTTGACGGCCCGCATACCGGCGTATCCGCCACCTAGAACTAAAATCGTTGCCATAATGAAACGACCCCTTTTCTGTTATAGAAGTTCTCCCGAGTACAGCCAGTCGTTAACATTTCAGATGATTAAAACGGTTACATTTTAACCAAATAACCACTACTCCCCCCATTTGGAAATCAGTGGGTGTTCTAACTGTCAGGGATGATTTATCTCTATTATACGGCTTATCAGGTGAAAAACCAGCTTGAAACAATCGTAATCTTTTTCACAATTAATCACACACAACTCAATCGTTGTTAGGTCACTGTTTAACCGGTTTCTCGCCTGACAAACTGCCGCTGCTAATTATTAAAAATTATACCCAAAACCGGTAATTTTCGCCACCACTTTGCCTCCGACCTCAGCAATCAGTCCGCGATAAACCGAATTGGACTGACCCCCAAAACGCTAAGAAGTCGTTTTAGCTGAAATTCACGGCTGAAACCGTTAAAGTAGACCTTAGTTAAGTGACTCGCAAAACTAGGAGGAATTTCATGACAACTTTAATTATTGGTGCTCACGGTCACGTTGGCCAGCACATCGTCAAGCAACTGGCCGCTACCGGCGAGACCGTTTACGGTGGGATTCGCAATGCGCAACAGGCGGATACGATCAAGAGCCTCGGTGGCCAACCCCGGATGTTCGATCTGATGGGGACCGCCGACGCCATGGTTCCCGCGATGAATGATATCGACACGGTCATCTTCTCCGCTGGTTCTGGTGGCAGTACCGGCGATGACATGACCTTAAACATTGACCTGGACGGGGCCATCAAGGCCATGATTGCGACGGAAAAGGCCGGCATCAAGCGTTTCATTATGGTTAGTGCCCTGGGAACCGACGACCGGTCCTTCTGGGAAAAGTCTGGTATTCGCCCTTATTACGTGGCAAAATACTATGCCGACCAATGGTTACGCCACCGGACCAATTTAGCTTACACCATTTTACGGCCGGGCATGTTGACCAACGACGACCCGACTGGCAAGATCACCTTAGACCCCGCCAGCAGCGATACCAGTGCCATCACGCGAGCTGACGTTGCCGCAACGGTCGTGGCTGTCGTCAAGCACCCACTTCCCGGCAAGATCATTGAATTGGTCAACGGCGATGTGCCGGTGGCTGACGCGGTGAAAGGCGCTTAGTAAGATTCTTGACGGCGACACAGTCTGAGCTGGCTGCCTACTGTTCGCCAAATATGAGCCGAAACGCGGTGGGCGGCGGGACGAGCCGAAGAGCGGTCTCGTCTCCTCGTCCTTGAGCCGAAACCCACGTCTCAAAGACGCCAGTTCCCTAACCGGCATGAATCGTGCCGCTAAGGGAACTCCCACGGCTGAGCTCATATTTGGCAAACTTCCGGCTACAGAGACGCTCGACCACCAATCAACTTAAATCCAGTGCCAGTGATAGCCATTGCGTTTGGTGGTCAGTGGTCCAGCTAGATGGGATTCAGGTACTTATTTAGCTTTTCCATCTTCAGTAACGGCATTAAAATGGAGCGTCCGGCGACAATTGTCCCAGTCCCGACGCTCCTTTTGCATAACTATTTTTTTAGTTGCGGTTATTGCCAGCTAGGTCTGGCAATATCTCACCAGCCACAACAATCTGATTTTGTCAGTCCCAGATGGCACCGCTTCTAGCCAGTTATGCTAAACTAATTGTGGCTCACCGCCGTGATTTTAACGAATTGTCTGTACATATCATTTTTCAGCCATCCCTGGCGGATAGGTGCTTATTCAACTGAACTTTAACAGCAACATCCATTGATACCGCGGGCTAAACTAGTTGTCCCGCAAACACCCTCGTAGCCGAGAGTCCGCCAAATATGGGTTCAGCCGTGGGAGTTTCCTTGCCAGCGGTTTTAGCTGGTGAGGTAACTGGCGACTTTGAGACGCGCTCTTCCGGCTCAAAGTCGAGGTGTCGAGACCGCACTTTGGCTCGACCCGTCCGCCCACAGCGTTCCGACCCATATTTGGTGGACGGCAGGCGGCCAGTTCAGAGTGTGTGGCTGTGCCAACCTAGTTTTTATCGCATGCCAGCAATGTCCCGTTAAGCTTCGTTTGCTATGCTTACTTGAGCTGACTATCCGTGTGCTTTTGATCCAGATTCAATGCGCTAGCGTCCACGTTGGTTTGAACCTGTTTTGACAGTTGCTTGGTCGTCGTTGGCTTCTTCAGCCGAATCTTAATGACCTGCACTTCCGTATTCGGCCGCGGATTTAACGTGATCGTGGTCCGCTCGATTCTTGGCGCAGCAACCGCCATGGCCGGGTTAGTAGCGGCTGAGGCACCCGCCGACGTTGCCGTTACCGTGGCCAGTGCCATGGTCCCCAGCAAAACTTTGGTCATCATCATTTTTACGTTTGTCATTTCAACCACTCCTCAAATTTTTTAGCTTCGCGCTGTTGCAATGTCTTAGTTATACCATGGCGCGCGGCGTAAAATCTTTACGGCCAATTAAGGTTAATCTTTGAATTTCTTAGATTTCGTTTCCATTCTTTTGGTACACTATTGACAATCCCTGCCGATTAAGGAGTTTGACTAATCATGAAAAATACCATTTTACTTGTAGAAGATGAAGAAGGCCTGGCCAGTTACGTGGCCAAGGAGCTGACATTTGAGGACTTCGACGTCCTGACCGCAGCCGACGGTGAAGCCGCCTGGGAGACTTACCAACGCGAAAAAGACAAGCTACTCTTGGTCTTACTTGACTGGATGTTGCCGAAGATGGACGGCATGGAAGTGCTGCGTCGCATTCGCAAACACGATGAGCTTCCCGTCATCATGATGACCGCCCGCGATTATTTGGGCGACAAGGTCACCGGCCTAGACAACGGCGCCGATGACTACATCACCAAGCCGTTTGAAATCGAAGAACTGTTGGCCCGCATCCGGGTGATTCAACGCCGTACGGCTCACCAGAGCGGCCTGGACCAGACGTACCGTTTAGCCGACCTGACGCTGGTTACCAAGACCCGCCAAGTCGACCGCGCTGGCGAAACGATTCAGCTGACCCAACGCGAATACGATCTCCTATTATTTCTCATGCAACATCCCGGCCAGGTCTTCACCCGCGACGAGCTTCTCGACAACGTCTGGGGCGTGGACTTCTTGGGCCAGCAAAACGTGGTCGATGTGTACATCGGCTACCTGCGCAATAAAATCGACGTGGCCGACGCCCCGCACCTCTTTCACACGATTCGCGGTGTCGGCTACAGTCTAAAGGAAGATGATCCCGATGAGCACTAACCACACGCCGCGAACCTACGCGGACATCATTCGCCACTCCTTTACCAGCCTGTTGATCACGATTGGCCTCATCATCGTGCTGACCGTCAGCATCACCCTGACCGTGGACCAGCTGTTGCGCGCGCAAGACCAAGCGGAGCGGCTCAGTGCCAGTCTGCAGACCACGCAAGTCAGTAATTTCAAGGACTGGTTGACGGTCAACCGCAGTAGTGGCCTGAATTCTCACAACACCTTTGTCCTGATCAAAAACAATGATGGGTCAACGACTTCCTTACTGCCACACGGATCCGAACTGGTCAAGGCCAGCAATTGGTCGATTCCCTTTACCCATTTGGTCTACATCAAGGGCTGGGGGCTGTATTTCTCGGAAACGCTACGGACCGGCAGTCACACCTACTATCTCTTCATTGGGATGCACGTGCTGGTCGGCAACCTGCACGTCTTAATTTCCGTGCTGATCATCGCCATTGGGCTGAGCCTGTTGGTGGGCCTGCTATACGTACGGCGGCTGGCCAAGAGCCTGAGTGCGCCGACCATTTCGCTGGCGACCGCGGCCCAACAAGCCGCCGCCAACCCCGACGTCAGTCAACCGGAATTACCGCAACCCACTGAACCGGTCGAAGTGGCCCACCTGGCGCGGGATTTCAACCAGTTACTGGCAGCACAAAATGGCCGACTGGAACGGGAGCGCCAATTCATTTCCGACGCGTCTCACGAGTTACGGACCCCCATCGCCACGATTCGCGGGAATTTAAAATTGATTGAACGCCGGGGCCAGCAACATCCCGAGGTCATCCCCGAATCACTGGGCTTCATCGACCAGGAATCGTTGCGCATGCAACACCTGATTGAAAACCTGCTGCACCTGTCCCGAGCCGACCGCGCCGAAGTCACCCTCCAACCGCTGGACCTGACCAAATTGGCGCAGGCCGTCGTCAGCCACTACCAGCCCCTGGTCAGTCAGCGTGTGACCTTCACCAGCCCCGACCAGCCCGTCATGGTCCAAGCCGACGCGGACATGCTGCACCAGATCTTGATTGCACTGCTGGATAACGCGCATAAATATTCACCGTCCGACCAGCAGATTCACGTCATCATCAGTCAAACGGCCACCGCGGGTCAATTCACCGTGGCGGATCACGGCCCTGGCATTCCGGCGGCCGACCGCGAGCACATCTTTGAGCGGTTCTACCGGGTGGATGCCTCTCGCTCCACGAAGATTGCGGGGAGCGGCCTGGGGTTAGCCATCGTGTCTCAGCTGGTGCAGCTCAACCAAGGCACCATCGCCATCACGGACAATGACCCTCACGGCGCCCGTTTCACGGTATCGTTGCAAACTTAACAGTGGCTAGCTTCATTGCGACACCAGAGTTTATGGCGACAAAATCAGTCTTTGACTGTCATATGGTCCGTGCTGGCCGCCTTACCGTTCGCCAAATTTGGACCGTGACGCTGTGGGAAGGACCGGTCGAAGCCAAAAGGCGGTCTTCAACCTCGCTTCGAGCCGAAAACCACGTCTCGAAGACGCCAGTTTCCAAGCAAATCACTTGAAAACGCCCACGGCTGAGTCCAAATTTAGCTCACTCACGGCTACGCGGGAGATCACCCACTAATGTAGCTGGACATTGCCATTTCAGCGATTTTCCTGTTAATTTTGTGGTTAACCACCGACGTAACCGGAGGCAGTCAGAGGTGTAGGTTGCTGTGACGACGGTGTTAGCTGAGTGTTTTTCTCAGCTTACAGCGTGGGACGTGTTTGGAGCTTGATGGGGTTCGTTAAGCTTCAAACCGAGTCGGCGGACCGCTCCATAGGCCGCCGGCGTTCCCCATAGCTACCGGAATCTCTGACAGCCGTAGGTGATGGCGTGAACTAATTTCATGTTCACAATCCTTGTCAGCTGAGTATTATCAAGTGTTTTTGTACTTGCAATCTGTAGTTAGAAATGCTGCCATCATCCGCCGTTAAGCAGGCCACTTAAAAAACTAAGAAATTCTCAGGAAATCCTTAAACAAACTTGGTGGTTTTCGCTACCTTTTCCCGGTATACTGAATCCATCAAGTGAAAGGAAGCGTGCTTATGCTGATTGATGACAACCCGAAAATTAAAAGCATTACTCCCGCCCGGATTACCAAGGTGTTCTACCCCTACGTAATCGCCAAAACGGAAGCCGGGAGTTACGTCAACATTAATCTGAGCGACAAGGAGCGTAAGGATCCGCTGTTCTGGGAGTCCATTAGCAACATTGCCAAAGCCAAGTTGTGGGTTCCCATTGGCGAACGGTTCCACCAGCTCTTGTCCTACGACTGGACTTATGCAGCCGAGTAACACCTTTAACCCAAACATTTCCAGGTCGTTTACCTTTTCGGGTGAACGGCCTTTTTTCTGCCTGGTGTGCACTGCCCAGCAAAATTGACTAAACCAGGGCCTGCGTCAGCTAGGGCTCCGCCTGCGGTTGCGCGTCCTTTTCCTACTTGGTGTTCACTGCCGCCTACCGTTCGCCAAATATGGGTCGGATCGCTGCGGGCGTCGGGTCAAGCCAAAGAGCGGTCTTGACCCTCAACTTGGAGCCGATAGCCCACGTCTCCAAGTTGCCAGTTTTCTAACCGGCCAAGCCCACCGCTAAGAAAACTCCCGCGGCTGAACCCATATTTGGCGAACTCTCGGCTACGGTAGTGTTTGTCAGTAACCGCCCGTCTTTGCTTACAGCACCTTCAGACCTACAATTGGGCCACTCCCACGCGCCGGAGCCGGCCAGAAACGGAGCCAGCTGTGTCGACCCAGTTAGCTGGCGTTTCTGGCCAGGTTACTGGGTGGGACGACTTGGGAGACCGGCGGCTTTGGCCGGGCTTCCAAGCGAGGTGTAAGCCCGCTTTTCAGGCTGGAACCGTTCCCCATAGCAGGCGGCGTTTCTGGCTGGCGCAGGCAACTTGCAAGCGACCACCCCTAGCTTACGTTTAATCATTAAATCTTCTTTAAGCCCAGTGGCAACAGGTAACAAAAACCGGATCAACCACCCCTGACTAAAAGTCAGAGGTTTGTGGGAATAACATCCTAAAATGTTACGACCGCAATTTGCTTAGATACAGCGATTGCCTGCATGCAGGTCTTATGTGCTAATTACCAAAGCCCTTAGTGTCCGCAGGTTGCCAGACGGACTGGTGTTTCTCACTGTTCTTCTAAGTCTGCTAATCCCTTAGCTAAAATATTTTTAGCCGCGTTATGGTCACGAACGTGGTAAGCGGCACATCGCGGACAGGTCCATTGTCGATTGGCCAGAGTCAACTTTTGTGTTGCCTCAGTGCCCATGACGAAGCCACAAGTACTACACGTTTGTGTAGTATTTCGTGGGTCCACGGTCACAAAATGGCGTTTATACAAATCAGCCTTATATGCAAGCATACCTAGGAGTGTCCGCCACCCAACATCGGCAATACTCATGGCCAGGGCATGGTTGCGCAAAAGATTTTTGCTTCTTAGCTCTTCGGCGACAACCAAATCGTGGTTCTTGATCAGTGCTGTCGAAACAAGATGTAAGAAGTTTTTCCGTCGATTGGCTACTTTGCGTTGGATAGTGGCTACCCGTTGCCGTTGTTTCTGATAGTTTTTAGATTCGCGCAAGGGCCGATGAGCCTTCTTGGCACGTAACGCCCGTCGAGATAGTGTCCGCTGGGCCTTAGCCAACTTACCCTTGATTGACCGGTAGAATCTAGGATTAGCAATCACATTAGCGCTAGAATCCGTCAGAAAATTATCCGTGTTTAAATCAATGCCAATGGCTGAACCTGACTGGAACGTTTCCGAGTTAACAAACGGTTGATCAGAGGCTAACTGTAGGGAAACGTAGTAGCGGCCTGTCGCGTCCATTGAAATAGTTGTTGTACCAATACGGATTTCGGCCTTACGTGTGACTAACTTAGCTGGCATGCCTTTAAATCGTAATCTTCCCAGCTTGGATAGTTGGATATGTTTATGATCTAATAGGCGAATACTGCCATTAAGCATATTAGGCAGCTCAATCTTACTAGCATAGTGATTGGAAGTCTGATATTTTTGTTCGGTTCGTTTCTTGTGGAACACGGGCGTCCCTGCTTGATGAACTTTCCGAAAATTCTTCCAGGCGGTGCGATAATTCTTGATGGCATTCGCCTTCATGTCGCTGTCGAGCGCTTGATCGTTCAACCAGCCGTGAATATTGGAAATGTTAATAGCTGGATGCTTTAATCGTTGTTTCAACGTCTCAATCCGTGTTCGAACTAGCTTAATGGGCGTTTTAACTTGGCGCAACGCGAATAACTCCCGGTTCATGCCGTTCATCTCGTTATAAATAAACCGACTAGCATCATTGTTCAGCTTGATCAAGCGTTTCTGCTCATTAGACGGAAAAACTCTTAATTTTACGCCGTAATGATACGGTAACTGGGCCATCGTTTTACGCAAGTCGCTTCCTCCTTTCACTGTGAAATTATGATATCATATAAGGTAATCAGAACATACTGAATACGCTTATAAATAAATTCATAGGAGGATACAGATGAGTAAATAAGATAGTCGGTTACTGGATGCAATTTACGAACGAGGTTATGTCTACAATTTCCATTTTCACCTAATTTGGGTCACGAAGTACCGAAAGCCTATTTTTACGACACCAACGTTGGTGTCTGACATGAAGAAAATTTTGACACGAATTGCCCAACTAAATGAAGTCACCGTGGAAACAATGGCAATTATGCCAGATCATGTTCACCTACTAATCAGTTTCAAACCTAAATACGCACCTACAAATATCGTCAAGGCCTTTAAGGGCGCTTCTGCGCGGATGTTTTTCGAGAAATATCCTGAAACCAGACAACAACTTTGGGGCGGTCATCTCTGGTCAAATAGTTATTACATGAGCACCTTGGGTAATATGAGTAAAGAAATCGTCGAAAAATATATCAAGAACCAGCCTACCAAGAACCTTCGAAAAAACAGTGACCGGCATTCCTCTCCCGATTGAAATCAGAAGATTCCTGCCTTAGCTATCATTGAATTTCGTTAGTAACAGTAGAACCGCCATTTTGCCACGAAAAAAGTCCGGACGTTGGCCCAGACTTTTGGTGTACATCAGTTGACTCGCCACTACAGTCGTGAGGAATTTTGCAGGATCTCGGCCTTTCGCCGCAGGTCACCGCGCGTTTGGTTCACTAAGATCTTAGTGGGCCGCGCGAAGTAACCGTCGATCGTACCGCCGATGCTGGCAAGCCAGAAACTCATGAATCCCCAGACACTGGCCGACCATTCCTGCTTGAAGGCCAGCGCGAAGGCCGCAATAATTGCAAACAACACCAGGTTGATCCCCGCCGAGGCGCCCTGTCGGCCCAACCGATTAAAGTAAGGGTATTGCCAAGTCCACAAGCTGTCGACCAGCAGGAAACCAAAGATGACCCCAATCGCAATGCGGACGCCATGAACACGATCAACGGCCGTGGCCAAGCTCAACAGAACCATCAGCGCCATCAAGAACCAAAAGGAATGAAACGCGTATCGCCAATCAAACTTCATTTGAATCGCCTCACTTTTTTCAGCCGGTTGGCTTTATTGGTTCTGAATTGTAGCATGCCAGCGCCTAAATAAAAATAACGCCACTCCTAATTGTTAGGATAGTAGCGTTACCAACGTGATGGCTCCAGGCCGATTAAATTTGTCTAAACTTCGTGCTGGTTGCGTTTCAGTGCGATGAGCATGCTTAAAAATGCACCCACGCCGGCAATCGTCAAGACCCACAAGGCCCACTGCGAACCGGCCGCCGTCTTGACCGCCGTACTGCCGGTGGCCCCCGCTTGACTGGCCGCAATCATCGCGGAAACGATGGCCGTTCCCATGGCACCCGCGAACTGTTGCATCGCATTCATCAACGCGTTACCATCCGCCTTGAGCGGCCCTGAGAGCTGTTTTAAGCCGTCCGTCATGATGTTACCGAATGATGAGCCGATGCCGATCATATAGCCCACATACAGCCCGAGAATGGCCCACGCGGATAATCCCTGCGCGCCCACGGTCATTGCCAGCAACATGACGACCACCAGGCCAAGACCCAACAAAATAGGCCGTTTGGCGCCGAAATGGTCTAAAATATTGCCGCCGATCGGCGAAAAGGCGGCCCCGATAACGGCCCCCGGCAAGACTACGAGCCCGGCAATAAACGCCGACTGGTGATCGACCAGCTGCAGGTAATTGGGCAGCACAAACGACAGGCCCAATGCTGTGATCTGCAGGAGAAAGAAGGCCACGAGGTGCCAGGCGAAGGCCGGATTGGCGAGCGCCTGCAGGTGAATCAACGGGTGTTGCTGGTGTTGGGAACGGCGGACGAAGAAAATGAGACCGCACACGCCCAGCAATAGCGCGCCACCGACTGACCAACTCAAAAACGGCTGCCCGCTCAGCGAACTGAAGCCGAAGATCAATCCGGCAAAGGTGACCACGACCCCCAACATGCTCCAAAAATCAAAGCGTTCCGGATGTGTCGGCGCGACCTGCCGAATCGTTTTAATTCCCACGAAGAAGGACACCACCAGAAACGGCAATAAAATCCAGAAGATGTACCGCCAATTCAGATTGGTGACCAGCAAGCCCCCGTACGTTGGCCCAATGGCGGGACCAATCGCCGTGACCAAGGTGCCGACGCCGGTCATCATGCCGATACGGCTGAGAGGCACCTGCTCCAAGATGATGTTAAACATCAACGGCAGCGCGATTCCCGTCCCCACCCCTTGGATGGCGCGACCGACCAGTAGCCACGGAAAGCTGGTGGCGCAAGCGTCGATGACCAAGCCGGTAATGAAAAGCAGGTTGGCGACCACGAAAAGTTGTTTCAGTTTAAAGCGGCGTTTCAAATACGATGAAACAGGCACGATACAGGCCACAATCAAGAGGTACAGCGTGGTCATCCACTGGACCGTCCCCGTGGTCACGTGAAACTGTTTCATCAGTGTTGGGAAGGTAATGTTCATCGCGGTCTCCACGATGACGCCGCTCAGCGACATGAGGCCGGTCGCCAGGACCGCTCCCACGACGCGTGGTTCGATTTTTTCTTTTGCCATATACGTTTACTCCTTTGTGGTGTGCCAGTGACTGATATTTTGCAAGGCCTGTTGAAACGCCTGTGCTTCGCGAACGGACAGATCAGCGACCATCTTGGCGTCCTGTTGGTCCAAATGCTGGCGCACGATGGGGACCAACCGTTGTCCCTTAGCCGTCAATCGCAACTGCCGTTTGCGGCTATCACTGGTTGCCACGACCCGGGTGACCAGGTCGCGTTCCACCATTCGTTTCACCAGCAACGAGGCCGTCGACCGTTGCACGTGAAACTCGTGTTCCAGGTCTACTTGAAACACTGGTTCACGGGTGTTGCGGCTCAAAAAGTCGATCAATGACAGCTGCATCCCCGTCAAACCGTACTGGCGGGCAAAGTCGTTCATTTCTTGATTCATTTGGTGCTCAGCATCGCGTAGCCAAGCTCCTAACCGTCGTTCGGTCATGTGCTCACACTCCTTTTGTTAGTCAGCTAACAATTTTAACCGCCTCATGGCGTTTTTGCAAGCGAAAATTGTTAACGACGACAAAAAAGGCGTTTGGGCACCTTCCTCCCAAACGCCTTCGTAATGCTATTTCATTTACAGGTTGTCACCCTTAGCCCGCAGCAGTTCTCCTAGAGAAGGCTGTTGCGTCGTGTCAATGTGGTTTTCCTTGGCATAGGCGTCAACCGCGTCTTGGCCGTACAACTTCGGATCAAGTGGCATGAAGGCCGTGCCGATCGGGTCGTCGTCTTTGATGACGGCGTTGACCACGATTGGCTTGCGGTTGCCCTTGGCCTGTAGGTCCTTGATTTGGTCAAAGACTTGGTCGACCTCGGCATTGTTGGTGACCGTAAAGCCGATACCACCCAAGCCTTCGGCGACCTTGGCCCAATCCGCATCGGTCAGATCGACGCCGTACAGGTGTTGCTTGGTGTCGATCTGTTCGCGGTAAATGAACCCGAAACGCCGGTTACTGAAGACCACGTTGATAACGGGCAGGCCGTATCGTGCTTCGGTAATGATGTCGGGGGCGACCATCGCAAAACCACCATCACCGGACAGTGACCATGATTGGGCATCCGGCACGCTCAGGGCTCCGGCCAACCCGGCTGGCAGACCATAGCCCATCGTGGCAAACAAGCCAGATAAGGCGAACCGTTGTTGCTGATCCATTGGTAGGCCGCGAACCGCCCATTCGGAAACGTTCCCGGTGTCTACCCCGTAGGTATCCTTGGGACCGACCATTGCCGCAATCTTCTTGGTCACGGCTTCGGGAGCCAGGCCTTCGCTGTCATCGCTGGCCAGTTGGTCCAACCAGTTGTTCCAGTTGCGCTTGTTCTCCCGGTTAGCGGTCAACCAAGCTGTTTCAGGCAGTGTTTCACCCGTAGCGTTCATCGCTTGCAAGAAGCTCTTGGCGTCGCTCAATACGGCGTAGTCGACCGGCACCATCTTGCCGATATCAAAGGAATTATTGTTGACTTGAACGATCTTAATATCCTTCGGCCAGAATTGGGCAAATGGGAACTCGGACCCCAGGAACAAGATCAGGTCGGTGTGTTGCAGAGCTTCAAAGCCGGACTTCGATCCGAGACGGCCAAAGGTTCCAATGGCGTTGGGATGATTCGTTGGAATAACTCCGGTAGCGGGCACCGTGTTCAAGACAGGCACGTTGAACTGTTCACTGAACTTGACCAGTTCGTCACGCGCGCCCAGTAAGCCGCGGCCAGCGTAGACCAACGGGTGCTTGGCGGCCTTCAACAGCTTTAACGTTGCCGTAATCGCTGCCGGGTCGATCTGTTGGGTAAAGGAATTGGAGACGACGTTTGGCGTCTTAACGGGTTCGTAGTCAATCTCTTCAGCTGCTAAATTTTCGGGGATGATAACGACGGCCGGGCCCTTTTGCCGATAGGCTTCACGAATCGCTTGGTTCACGACGTAAGGCAGTTGCGCCGCGGTCGTAGCCGTGCGGTTATAAACGGCGACGTCGCTAAACATTGGTGTTTCGTCCATTTCTTGGAAATAGTTCGTGTTCATCGTTGCCTGTGGGACCTGGCCGACTAATGCCAGCATTGGCACGTGGTCCATCTTAGCGTCATACAAACCGTTGAATAGGTGGGTGGCACCAGGACCGGCAGACCCAAAGGCCACACCAACCTTACCAGTGAATTTGGCATCAGCGGCAGCGGCTAAAGCTCCCACTTCTTCATGGCGCACCTGAATATAATCGATATTAGCCTTTTCAAGGTACAATCCTTCAACCGTATGATTAATCGAGCCACCTGGAATCCCATAAATATGGTTAACGTCCCAGGCTTCCAAAACCTTAACTAACGCTTGTCCAGCAATCATCTTTGACATCTAAATCGCGCTCCCTTGTAGTAAGGATGGCGGCCGCTAATCGTGGTCGAACACCCCGAAATCATTGATTAGTGACATCATAGTCCCCTGTCAGCAAAAAGGCCAATAATTTGACTTACTTTTTGTAAGTGATTAATTGCACTTGTTAGCGGTTACTTATCTACCGGTGTTTCAGCGGTCAAAACAAGGTGAAACAAAAAGTGTGACCGGACAAGCTGCTGACCGGCCACACGATGTGGAAAAATCTTGATTGCTAATCGACTGGAAACATTGTTATAGTGGGATTTCGTGAATAAGATAGCTGAAGGTTACAAGTACAAAAACATCTGATAATACTCAGCTGACAAGGATTGTGAACATGAAATTAGTCCACGCCCGCCACCTGCGGCTGTCAGAGATATGGGGGCTGGCCGCCTCCCGTCCGCCAAATATGAGCCGGAACGCGGTGGGCGGCGGGACGAGCCAAGAAACGGTCTCGTCTCCTCGACTTTGAGCCGAAGAACGCGTCTCAAAGTCGCCAGTTCCCTAAACGGCATGAACCGCGCCGCTAAGGGAACTCCCACGGCTGAGCTCATATTTGGCGGACTCCCGGCTACGGAGATGGTTCGCAGCCAGTTGGCTTAGTCCTTGGTAACGGGTGAACTACGGTCAAATTTGACTCAAGTCGGTGTTGCTGACAAGTGGCAACCCACCGGCGTCAGCGAGTATTCATGTTGGCCCAGTTGGCGGGATATCGTTGGAATGATAACGCGCAGCTACATGATTGATTGACCTGTCACGTAGCCGTGAGTGAGCTAAATTTGGACTCAGCCGTGGGAGTTTGCAAGTGGTCTTCTTGGAAACTGGCGTCTTCGAGACGTGACTTTCGGCTCGAAGCGAGGTTGAAGACCGCCCTTTGGCTTCGACCGGTCCTTCCCACAGCGTCACGGTCCAAATTTGGCGAACGGTAAGGCGGCCAGCACAGAGCAAGGTGCGTTCAAAGACTAATTTTATCCCTGTAAACCCTAGTGTCACCATAAATTTAGCTACTTTTAAACTTGCAACCTTTAGTAAGACAGTCGTTCACAGCCTCATAATCCGTACTGGCCGCATCCCCCATAGCAGGCGGAATCTCTGGCTGACACAGGCTCTGGTTTCACACGTTTCAGCCACCAACTCGCAGTCTACCAGAAATGCCGGTGCCGCAACATCAGGGCGACGACGCCCATGATGCCCAGCATCATTGCCACCGTGAAGATCCACGAGATGGCGTCGTTGGCAAAGGGTAATTTCACGTTCATCCCGTAAAATCCGGTGATGATCGTTGGAATCGTCAAGACCAGCGACCAGATCGTCAAGAATTTCATGGTGTCGTTCAGGTTGTTGTTCAGCACATTGTTGAACGTATTTGAGATGCGGTCAACGACATCGGCCTCAATCGCCGTCATTTCAGAGGTTTGCCGGGCTTCGATCACGGCATCGGCCAAGTGCTCTGAATTCTTATCCGACAGCTGCTTGCCAAACGGCGTACTACTGAGGTTGACCACCATCATCGCGTTGTTGCGGGTGGCACTCACGAAGTAAGCCAGACTCTGTTGCAGGTTGGACAACGCAATCAGGTCCTTGTTATCGGGCGCCTGATTTAGTTGCTTATCCAACCGGTTTTGTTCCGCGTTGATTTTGCGAATTGGTGGAATGAACTGGTCGAACAAAATAAACAGCCCAATCAACATAAATTCGTTGGTGTCTGAAATTTGTTTCAGTTTCATCCGTTCGCTCAGGGTCTGATTCACCCACTGCGTCCGCTTGGTCGTGATGGAAAAGACCTGATTGCCCTTCAACAAAAAGGTCACGGGCCGCGTGATATAGCGTTGGGATACCTGGTCGACCACGACCGGCACGTGCAGGACAAACAGTTGGGTATTCAAGTATTCGTCACGGTCATAGTGTGACCGTTCGTTGACGTCGGTCACGTAAGTCAAAATCTCATCGGTCAGCCCGTACGTGACCTGCAGGGCTTCCTTATCGTTATCGTCTTCGATCATGGCCATGACCCAGACTAGATTTTGCTCGCCTGTTCCAATTTTTCTCTCGACAATCATGGAATTTCCTCTTCTCTGCCATCGTTAAGTCCAGTGTACCACGTCCCCTCAAAAATTAGGCGGACTTTTTAAAGGCGGATTAACTGACTATTTACACGAGCAGATTCGTTGAAATCTAGTTCTCACACCTTTTGAGTTCTGGTCAAAAAAAGAGAATTGGTCGCGTTCGACCAATTCTCTGGCATTAAAACCTAAATCGTTTTACTCTTTCTGGTCCTCAGAATCTTCCTTAGCCGTCAGTGCGCCTAACATCTTGGTCAATTGACCAACCGTGTACTGACTGCCGCTGTCATCCAACGTCACTTGACTCATCGTAGCTGCAGCGGTGTTCAATGCCTCATGGCACTGGATTTCCAGCTGTTCACCACTTGCCGTTAACGACAGTGGCCGAACGCGGCGATCGGAGCTTTGATAGCTCTGAACCACGTAACCCCGGCGAATCAGTTGAGAAATCCCACGAGAAACGGCTGCCCGGGAGATCCCGCGACTGTCAGCGACAGTGGCGGAAGTTAGCTTCCCCGGATTTTCCAAAATATGGTGTAAAATCGCATATTGATCCACTGAAATCCCCATGGTTCGTTGGAATCGGGTTGCTGCCTTCTCTAATTCACGTTTCAACTCCATGAAAGACTCAAAGAAACTTTCCGCATGAACGACCTTACTCTTCATAGTATTATCATATCCTTATCTTCACTTTGCTAACCGGTTAGATAGTTAACACGACTAGCAATACGCAAAATGGTTGACCCCATAGAAATATCTATACATTTAATAATAAAGAACAACTTGCTGAAATGCAAGCAGAAAACCACAATTTAATAAAAAAGTTTACCATGTAAAAAGGGAACCGAGGCGTTGCATTCGGTTCCGCGTGTTTCACTCGTTTTTTCCGCCTACTCTAACTTCCGCAAATGGTACAACCGCGCTTCCCACGGATGAATGGTTAGATCATCCGAGTCCGCGTCCACTTCGGTGTTGGTGAAAATCAGTTCACTAGTTGTCAAATCAAACTCCTGCGTCGTCGCCACTTGATCGCTCATGTTCACGACGACCAGCCAGTTGTCCCCGTTCAGGGTGCGCCGGTAAACGTATAGCTGGTCATCATGCGTGTCGATCAATTCGTACCGCCCTTGTTCCAGGGCTGGCACAGACTTTTTCAGCCGAATCAGCTGCTGGTAGAACGTCAAGACCGAATGTGGGTCATGACTTTCGCGTTCCACGTTGATGTGATCCGTACCCGGGGCCATTTGAATCCACGGCTCGTGGTCCGAAAAGCCCCCGTACTGTTGATGGGTCCACGGCATGGGCGTGCGGGCATTGTCCCGACTGCCCATGGCCAGTTGGTCCAGAACTTGTTTTTCTGGCACCCCGGCAGCGCGTTGCTGTTGATAAAACAGCTGGCTATCCAGGTCGCGGTACTGACTGATCTGGGTGAACCCGGCATTGGGCAGCCCGAGTTCTTGCCCCTGATAAATAAACGGGGTCCCCTTCATCAGCAGGTACCACAACGCCAGCGCCTTAGCGGAACGGCGGCGGTAATCGACTGCGTTGCCGTAGTATGAAACAGCGCGTGGTAAATCATGGTTTTCAATGAACAAAGCGTTCCAGCCACTCTTTTCCAAGCCAAATTGCCACTTGGAGAGAGTCGCCCGTAACGCTGCAACTGGTAGCTTCGGTTCAGCCTTTTCCCAGAAGTGCACGTGATCAAATTCTAGCAGGAGGTCGAAGAACCCGTGTTGCGGGTCAAGCCAGCGTTGAGCGGTCGGCATATCGATTCCGCCAGCTTCGCCAATGACAAATAGGTCGTTGCGAGTCAGCACGGGCTTGAGCGCGGCTAGAAACACGTCTGTTCCAGCCACATCTTGATAGTAGTCCACGCGCGGATGACCAACGTTCGCAAAGTCCTGGCGCTTCTTCAAATGCGTGACACCATCCAAGCGCAACCCATCGATTCCCTGATCAGCCCACCATTGAATCGTCGCCGCCATTTCGCGACGAACGGCGGGATTTTCCCAATTCAAGTCGGGCTGGTCTTCGGCAAAGGTGTGCAGGTACGCCGCATCCACAGCGGGGACATAGGTCCAGGCTGATCCCCCAAAAATGGATTCCCAATTGTTGGGTTGCATCGTGGCCGTGGCCTGTCGCCAAATGTAGTAATCGTGGTACGGACTGGTGGTGTCGTGCACGGCAGCTTGAAACCATGGGTGCTGACTGGACGTGTGGTTCAACGCCAAGTCGATCACCACTTTGATGTTGGCCGCGTGAAACGCCGTGACCAGCGCGGTAAAGTCCGCCAAGGTGCCGTATTGGGGGTCAATGCCACGGTAATCCGTCACGTCATACCCACTGTCCACCTGACCGGAGGGGTAAAATGCTGACAGCCAAACAAAGTCGACACCCAGGGAAGTTAAGTAAGAGATTTTTGTTTGGATGCCGGGCAGATCGCCCACACCGTCATGGTTGCTATCAAAAAAACTTTGCGGGTAGATTTCATATCCCACCGCGTGTTGCCACCACTGTGCGTCAGCCATTGCTGTCTTCCTTTCGCTGCTAAATTGTAACCGGTTGTGATCAATCATCTTCTGGGATTGTATCCGGCTCCAATTGTAACAATAATTATCTATTTTGTCGGCTGATTTCGCAAACTTTATGCTCAGCGCGCCGCCGCGATTGGCCAATGAAACAACGGCGTGACGCCTGAAACAAATTCGCCGTTTCAGCAAAAGCGCGCTAGGCCACTGGCTTTCACCAGTAAGCTTAGCGCACGTCTTGTGTCTTTGACAACGTTTGTTCAGTTAGTTTAGTCAATCTTACGTTTCGGGTTCAAGAGGTTCATCGGGTCGAACAGGGTCTTGATCTGGTGTTGCAACAGATCGACTGTTTCACCTAATTCGGGGTTGTTCCACTGGTTCTTGACCATGCCCACGGCGTGTTCCCCAGAAATCGTGCCGCCCATTTCCAAGGTCTTCCAGAAGGTTTGCCGCAGCGCTTCAATGATGACGGCCGGCACTTCATCCTCGTCCGCTGACCAAGTGAAGGTCGGGTGCACGTTCCCATCGCCAGCGTGGCCCGCCGTATAGATCTTAATGCCCAGCTTCTTGCCGAGGTCTTGTAAGAAGTCCATCATCGGTGCCAGCTTAGACAGCGGCATCGCCATGTCTTCCATCAGATGATTGTTCCCAGCAAAGACGGCTGGCAACATGTCTTGCCGCAGCTTTTCCAGTCCCGCCTGTTCGGTGGCGTCCGTGGTGACCTGCACGTTTTGCGCATCGTGTTTGGCCAACAGGTCATTCAACACGCCCACACTCTCGTCGCTACTGCCATCCAAACGGAAAATCAGCATTGAGCCACTATTGTCCGCGTAGTGCGTGTGTTCGTAGCGGTCCAAAGCCTTGACCGTGTTGCCGTCCAAGGCTTCCAACATCGTTGGGTAGACCCCGGACATCCGAATGGCTGTCACGCCACCCGCCAACGCGCCCATGTCCTTGAAGAAAGCCACGCCCATGACGGACTTGCCTAGCGGGATTGGCATTAATTTGACCGTGACCTCGTAGATGATGCCCAAGGTCCCTTCAGACCCCACGAACAACTGGGTGAGGTCGTAGCCAAAGGCTTGTTTCAACGTCCGGCCACCCAACTTAATGACCCGGCCGTCAGCCAGCACTGCCTTTAGTCCCAGCACATTGTCCTTGGTCGCGCCGAAACGCACGGTGCTCATGCCCCCGGCGTTGGTCGACACGTTGCCGCCGATGGATGAAAATGGCTTGGAACCAGGATCTGGCGCGTAGAACAACCCTTGTTTCCGGGCAGCCTGGTCCAAATCACCGTTCACGACACCGGGCTGCACGACCGCCACGGAATCTTCCCGGTTGATTTCCAAAATCTGATTCATTTTCCGCGTCGACAAGATAATGGCACCGTCAATGCCGTCAGACCCAATCACCGTACTGCTAAACGTGGTCTGGGGTACCACGGCGATATGGAATTTCCGCGCCGTGCGCAACACCCCTTGGATGTCCGCCACACTCGCCACTTCCACGAACGCCCGGGCCAGCCCGGTCTCACCGCCGGAAGCGTTGGGGTTGAAGGATTGCTTCTTCAGCGTCTTCTCATCCGTCGCCACGGTACCGTCCTTGACTTGCTCTTTCAGGAACGCCGTAATGTCCTCATCAGCGTAAGCACTAAAAACTGTCATGTCATCGACCTTCTTTGATTAGTATTCAACAGTGATCAGTGTAACACGTAATTTTAAAAAATACAGGTTTAATCTATCGTCCGCGACCAATTGCCTCCAAAAACATCCCAGCCCCACGCTGTTTCAGCGTGAAACGGGGATGTTTCAAGTGTTTTTGCAATAACATTGTGGTTACTGGCCGCCTACCGCCCGCTAGATATGAGTCGGAACGCGGTGGGCGCCGGGGCGAGCCATAGAGCGGTCTCGCCCCTCAACTTGGAGCCGAAAATCACGTCTCCAAGTGGCCAGTTCCCTAACCGGCAAGCCGCTAAGGGAACTCCCACGGCTGAACTCATATCTAGCAGGCTCTCGGCTACGGAGATGTTTTACAGCCAGTCGGGTTAGTTCTTGGCAATAGGTGAACTGTAGTTAAATCTGGCCCAATTCGGTGTTACTGATAAGCGTCAGCCGGTATTCAATGCTCCCGGCTGTGTCGACCCAGTTAGCCGAAACCTGAAATGGCAACGTTCATCTACATTAGTGGATGATCTGCCATGTAGCCGTGAGTGAGCTAAATTTGGACTCAGCCGTGGGCGTTTTCAAGTGACCTGCTTGGAAACGGGCGTCTTCGAGACGCGACTTTCGGCTCGAAGCGAGGTTGAAGACCGCCCTTTGGCTTCGACCGGTCCTTCCCACAGCGTCACGGTCCAAATTTGGCGAACGGTAAGGCGGCCAGCTGGAACCAACTCCCACAGCAGGCGAAATCCCTGGCTGACGGAGGCAACTGACTTAATCAATCTAGTTTTAAGCCAGTTGCGTGAACTGCTTGTTTTCCAGGCGGAATTGGTGGTCGCACCGGGCGGCTACGTCCGGCTCGTGGGTCACGATGATCACGCACTTATTTTGCTTATGCGCCAGCTTTTGAAACTGATCGATGACCTCCCGGGTGTTGTCCTCATCTAGGTTCCCTGTGGGCTCGTCTGCCACCACCAAGGGCGCATCGCAGGCCATGGCGCGTGCAATGGCCACGCGTTGTTGCTGGCCCCCGGAGAGGTGTTGCACGTTACGCACTGCCAGGTCCTCGCCAATGCCCAGGTCGTTGAGCGGCCGCTTGGCAAAGAACTTATCGCCGGCGTGTTCCGCCCCCGTGATAGCCACGGCCGTCAGGAGGTTATCCAGCGGCGACATGTAGGTGAACAGGTTGTAGGCCTGAAACACGATGGAAACGTCGTGGCGGCGATAGTTGGTCAGGCCAATCTGTTTCAACGACCGTTCGCCCAGCCAAATGTCTCCTGCCTTGGGCTTATCCAACCCCGCAATCAGTGACAGAAACGTGGTCTTGCCTGTTCCGGAATGGCCCAGAATCGCGTAGGATTGGCCGTCTTCAAATGTCAAATCAATGCCTTGAAACAAGGGGGCTGTTTCATCTTGGTACCAGTACCCCAAACCAGTTGTTTTTAACATGCACATCGTCCTCCTTAGGAAATCAAGACTTTCTTCGGTTCCAGGCGTAAGATACCGCCGGATGCGATCATGATCGACAGGAACGTGATGGCTAAGCCGAAGCCGCCCAGTTCTGCCAGATTCACGGCACTCACTTGAATGTCAAGGTCGGTATCCGCTGCCTTGGTGCTGGTGTTTTGTTGCATCCCCGGACCGCCGTTGCCGCCCTTCATACCACCGCCTGGTTGCCCAGCAGATTGGCCGCTAACGCCCGACGAGACTGTTTGACTCGTGGTGCTTTGTTCAACTAGCTGCGACCCCAGTTGGTCACCGACAAATTTGCCGCCGGCACCCGCAATGGCCACGGCCACCACGATGACCATCAACATTTCCGTGAAGAATTGGGCCACGATTTTCCAGCGTGCTTCGCCTAGGGACAGGAGCACACCAATTTCAAAGCGGCGTTCACGAATCATCAAGATGACGATCAGGGCCAGGATAATGGTCCCGGCAATGGCGACCAGCCAAACAATTTTATTGGCAAACCCTTCAATGGTCTTCATCGATGCCTTGACCGTTTGGTAGCTGGCGTCGTCGGTACTCAGCGAGTAGGTGCTGGTATTGATCAGCTTCTTGCCCGCGGCTTTAACGCTACTGACCTTGGCGGGATTCGTCACGTTAAACGTCACGGAGTCCGCCGTCCCGGCATACTTGCTGCCCTTGAAGCTGTTGGCCAAGGTGTAAGACGTGTACATGGTGTTGCTAGGATCCGTGCTCATGGGTCCGGCCGTACTGGAACTGGTCGAGCTGGCCCGGTAGATACCAACGACTTTCAGCTTGACCGTGGCCTTCTTACCCGTCGTCTTCTTCACGGTCAGCGTGTCGCCAACCGTCAGATTGTTTTGGCTAGCCAGGTTCTTTTCGATGACCACGTGGTTGGTGTTCTTATCGGCTGCGGTAATGCCGCGGCCTTTGGTGATCTTGCTCTGGCTGTTACTGAAATCACTCGTCAGACTCGTGGCGGTCACCCCATCGATTTGGGTGTCCCCGCTACTGGACGTCTTGCCTTTCATCCCGCCAGGACCGCCGCTACTGCCCATGCCGCTGCTGGTCGATACCACGTCATAGGACTTGGCGTTGACCGTGGTAGTGCTGGTCACGTTCGTGCTTTTCACATTGCTGAGCTGCGAGATCTTGGTCGCCGTACTCAGCTTGATCGGCGTCAGCGTCATCTTCGGCCGACTGGATTTACTCGTGCTACTGCTCTGCATCTTCTTA
This sequence comes from Levilactobacillus brevis, assembly GCA_003666485.1. Lineage (GTDB taxonomy): Bacteria > Bacillota > Bacilli > Lactobacillales > Lactobacillaceae > Levilactobacillus > Levilactobacillus yiduensis. The sequence goes on along the minus strand of CP032931.1, from coordinate 459,165 downwards.
AACGCCGCTTGTCGGTTGGCGGACAACGTGACGGTCGCGCCGACATCGGCCTTCGCTTGGTCGGTGGCTTTCACCGCCGCGCTGCGAATCAATAATCCGGCCAGGACAAACATCAAAATGGCGGACGAGACCAGGATCAGCAAGACTGACCGGCCCTTCTTCGCCCACACGTTTAACCAGGCCCGTTTGAAAAAGTTCATTAGGGTCGCCTCCATTTCGTAACATGTTCCGAGTATCCCAAAGCCGGCTTTGCGCAAACTTAAAGTTGCCCGGCAGTTCCGTTCGGGCGAGACGTTAAAAAACGACGAGACCGCAGTGGCCACGCCGTTTTTACCAATTTTGAAATGAAATTATCGCTTAATCAAACGTTAAGGTTCCAACTCGTCTGGCGGCAAGACGTCCGGATAGAGCGCCGAATACTCCTGGTACCACTGGAATGCGGTGGTGGCCAAGACCTTGAGCACGGCAAAGCCCGGTACCCCGAAAATGACGCCGACTAAGCCGAACATTTTGCCCCCGGCCAGCAGAACGAAGACGATGGTGATGGGGTGCATCGCCAGGCTATTGCCCATGATCAACGGCGACAGGACCTGTGTTTCCAAGACCCATTCGATCAGGTACACGATGACCACGCCCAGTAGCATCGAGGGACTGGTGACGACACCGATGATGAGCGCCGGAACCAACGCGATGGCCGACCCGAAGTACGGAATCAAGTTCAGTGGCCCCGCCAGCAGCCCAATCAGTAACGCGTATCGCAGGCCGATGATCGAGTAGCCGGTGGTGAAAATGATCAGCACGCACAGCGCCACGGTCAGTTGTCCTCGCACATAAGAGCTGACCTTCACATTCATCTGGTCAAGCATCGTTACGAAGCGGCTCCGGTACGCCGTGGGCACGACCTGACTGATGTAATGTGGGAACCGCGAACCGTCCTTTAGCATAAAGAACAGAACCAGCGGCGCCGTGATAATGGTAATGATCCAGTCGCTGACGGTCGTGACCACGTTGCCCAACGAGCTCAGCGTCCCGGTCAGCAGATTCAGTCCTCGTTTGGAGAAGTACGTCGAGACCCGCTGGTTGATGTCGGCGAGATTGCTGTTGGACAACCAGTGGTGCTCCTGATTCAGGTGATTGATGTTGTGGAGCATGTCGTTGGCAAACTGCGGTAGCGCGCCGATGATGCCGCTGGTCTGCTTGGTGAGAAACGGAATCAGATTGAGAAAAATGGCGACGATGATACCCACCGTCAGGATCATGGCCACCGCAATCGCTAGTCCCGTGCGCAGGTGCAAGCGCCGTTCCATGAAATGGACGAACGGGTCAAGCACGTAGAAGAGAATCCCCGCCACCACGATGGCTGGCATGGTGATACCGATGAATTTCCACACCGGCGTTAGGATCCAAGCGTTTTGCATCAATTCATTCAAGACCAACAACAAGAGAAAAATGTTTAACAGTAAAATTGTAATATGATTATTTAAAAAGCGTTGATAGAACCAGGAAAATCCCGACTCTGGTTGACGGAGATTTTTCAAAAGCAACCCCTCCCGTTAATTTCCATAGCTCTAGTTTAAGGCTCAGGACCGTTGGTGGCTAGAACTTATTTTAAAAAAATCGTTATCAGAAATTAAGGGGGGCAGCCAGGACTGGCTTTTGGGGTGACCATTCTACGGTTGATAGCCAAACTGCATATCCTGCTGTGTATTCATCCGCGTCAACACGCTTTGAATCGCATCGATCAATGGGAGTACCAGCAGCGCCCCCGTCCCTTCACCAACCGCTAAGTCGAGCTGCAATAGCGGGTTCAGGTTCAAATGTTTGAGAGCGATGTCGGTTCCATTTTCTTTTGACGCGTGCGCCAGCAAGACATACTGCGAAATGTCGGGAACCAACAGTTCAGCTAAAGATAAAGCCGCATAGGCAATGAACCCGTCTAAGATCACCGGCACGCCCTGCTCAGCTGCGCCAATCATCGCCCCTACCTTCGCACCAATCTCATAGCCGCCAACTGTCCGCAAAATATCCAGCGAATCATCGGCATCCGGTTGCCACCGTTGCAGCGCTTGCGTAACCACGTCGATCTTATGTTGGAAACGCTGGTCAGAGATATTGGACCCATGCCCCACGATTTGTGCCGCTGAGAGATGGTAGCGCGCCGCTAAAATGGCTGCGGCTGAAGTTGTGTTGCCAATCCCCAATTCGCCCAATAATAGTAACCGATTTCCCTGTGCAATGGCCTGTTGGGCAACGTCATGGCCAATGGCAACGGCTTGCTGTGCCTCTGCCAAGGTCATTGCCGGCTCCTGGAGTAGGTCACGCGTCCCATACCGAATTTTTCGTTGAACGATTCGGCAATCCGTCAGCTCGGCTGCGACCCCGACATCAATCACCTGCAGATCACAGTGAACACTGGCTGCGATGGCCGCGGCCGCCGTATGTCCTTGTAGCATATTAACGGCTTGGATTGCCGTGACTTTTTGCGGTGTTGCCGACACACCTTCTTTCGCGACGCCGTGATCAGCCGCAAAGATCAAACAGCAGCGTTGCGCGACTGCCAACTGCGGCTGGTGTTGAATGCCGGCAATGGTTACCGCCAATTCTTCCAATCGCCCTAAACCAGCAATGGGCTTAGCCAAGTGATCAAGTTGTTGCTGGACCGCCAGTCGGTCGGCTTGTGAAACAGGTTTGACTACGTAGGTCATGACAGATATCCTCCTTTTAGGAAAACGCTTCCAATATGCTTAGTTTAGCTTAACATAATCCACTTGTTCAATTTAACACAATTAGTTGACCACGCATTTTCTCGCCTCGTTCTCAATAAGACCGTGCCTAAGTCCTCTGTAAACAAAAAGTAGCTAGCAAGTGAGAACTCGTCTCACTCACTAACTACTCAACAGATGATTTCAATCGGTTTGAATCTAAACAACCTATTGGCGTGTTTAATCCTTAGCGTTCTGGGCAACCTTGACCGTGGCATCGGCCGCCGTCCCGCTGACCTTGTAGACCTGCTTGCCATCTTGCCAGGTCACGGAGTTGGTCTCGTTGTCTTCATTTTGGCTGTAGACCGTGATAGCGCCGGTGTCGGCCTTCTTCGGTAGGCTGGCCTTGTCCAGTTGCTGATTGACCTGCTTGGCAAATTGCTTGGGTGTCCCCGTGGCATCGGCGTTACTGGTGACCGCGGTCACGGACCAGTCTCCCTTGTTCCAATGAACGTAGGTGTGGCCCATGGTACCCTGCACGACGGCCTTGGTGTCGCTGTTCAGCTTGACCGTGGCCCCGTCAGCCTGTCCCACGTAATCGACCTGTTGCTTGGCCGTGCTGGTCGCACCGTACGTGGTCTTCTGGTAGGTCGCGGACTGGTCGTCAGTCGCCTTGTAATTGACCTGATAATTTTGCCGCGTTCCGCTGGCGCTCTTGGCTTTTAGTTTGGTGCCAGCGGCCGTTGCGGTGGTTGGCGCCGTGGTTTGGCCCACCGAACTGACGTCGTTCGCCGCGTGAATTTGTAGCGCTGTGCCCGACCCCAACGCCAAAACGGCCAAGGCCGCCGTGACGGTCGTGATGATTTTCGTTTTCCGTTGCATAATTATTCAACTTCCTTCTATTATTTCTGCACGTAGCTTTGAAGCGCTGTGACGTAACGCCCGTTGCTCAAGACGAAGTACCGTGACCCAGTTGACCGCTTCTTAACGCCCGTGACGGTCAGCTTGGTGCCCTTCTTAACGGCCTGTTTTCGGCTACTCTTCGCAAATGAAGACTTGGCGTATTCGTAGACTTTCTTCTTAGTCGTAATCGTCTTGCTAGATCCCAATGATTCATAGTACGCGTGATTTGAATATTTGGAATTGGCGGACAAGTATCCCAGCTTGGTCTTGATACGGTACGACTTGCCACTTGGGGCCTTGACAATCTTACCAGCCACCGTATCGCCAGCCACGTAGTAACCGCCCGTCTTCTTCGTGAGGCTCGAATCTGAATAAAGATTCAACTTATGATTCAACGTGAAGGAGCCGTGTTGGCCGACCCAATAGCCGGTCGCGTCTTCCGACAGCACCCACTGGTTCAAACCGCTCAGGTACAGGGCCTGCTTGGACTTGCCCGAGGTGACGCTCTTCACCTTGCTGATCTTATAAAATTGCTGCCGGTCGCTGGCCGCAATTGCCGTACCATCCGCATCCTTGGTTGCCCCTTTATGTAGGTAGATGTGTTGGCCCTTCTTATAGCTGCTGTAAGCGTAGGTCGTGTGCGTTAGCGCGGTCGTCGTGGCGTCCGTCCACCAAGAAACGGGATGGACTGAGGTTATAGCCTTGCTGTTATCCGTATATTCACCCAGCGCCGACAAATAGTTGTGGTCCGTGTACTGCCACAGCGCGTGGGTAATCGTCGGTGTTGATGAATAGTTGGCGATCCATTGCGCATCGAAGTTTTGCCGGGCGGTGTTGGCATAGCTGGTGGCAAATGATTGGTAAGAATAGAACACCAATTTCTTATTCGTCAGCGCACTCATTTCATCATACCAGGCCTTGACCGCGGCGTTGGTCGTCCCCGACGTGACGTCGTTTTCTTCAAAATCTAACACGTAAAACTTGGCATTCTTATTCGACCGATTGTAGAAATCCTTGGCCTCTTGTTTGGCGCTCGCCGCACTGGTGAACCGGGCGTAATCGTACTCCCCGAACGGAATCCCATACTTGACGTACAACGCCGTGTTGTTGGTGGCGTACAGGTCTTTATAAGATGATCCATATTGCCGCCGGTTAATGACGAACGACACCTGACTTTTCAAATTAGCGACCTGACTGGCCGTCAACTTGCCCTGCCACTCAGAGATATCCGGAATGGCCAAGGTGCTCGCGTGGGCCACGGTCTGGCCGCCACCCCAGGCAATTCCGATAAGGGCACTGGCGGCCACGACCGTTCTGGTCAGGCGCTTGGCCCATTGTTGTTTACTCGACATATGTTTGGCACTTCCTATTCAAGTTGATTGTGTACAGCTCCTAAAGCCCCGCGTATTCGCATCCCCTGCACGCGAGACTCGCCTCTTGTGGACCACCACCTCATTTCATCTTTAACCATAGCGAACTTAAATGTGCATTCCATAACAGGAGGATTGCAGTTCCGTTACCAGATTTTACAATTATATTTATTATAAGAACGCTGTTAAATCAACGATAGTCGTAACAATCTGATTGACTTACGGTTAGTAACTTGAACCGTTATCGCCGCGCTAAGTCGTTGCTTGTACGAAGTTGGGCAAGACTGAAGCGGGTAGCCACGGGAACCCGGACCGGTTACGTGGATTAGTCATTATTGTTCGTTTATAATTCATTTTATATTCATTTACGTGTCAATTCATTATAACTAGTTTGTAAATATACGAATATTTATATTTTGTTCCCGTTGATTGTTCAGACGAAATCACGTATGATAGGGGTACTTTAAAAAACTACCTAGGAGGCCTCCTCATGCGCCGTGCTTTGTTAAGTGTTTCCGATAAGACGGGACTCGTTGAATTTGCCCAAATGTTACTTGCCCAAGACTTTGAAATTGTCTCCACCGGTGGGACCCAAGCGGCCTTGGCTGCGGCTGGTATGGCCGTCACGCCAATTGAAGAGGTGACGCATTTCCCAGAAATGTTGGACGGCCGGGTCAAGACGCTCAATCCGCTGGTATTCGGCGGCATCTTGGCGCGCCGTGATAACCCAGAACACCAACAGACCTTGGTGGACCACGCCATTACACCCATCGACCTGGTCTGCGTGAACCTCTACCCCTTTGCTGAAACGATTGCACAACCCGATGTGACCTTAGCGGCGGCCGTTGAGCAAATCGATATCGGCGGGCCTTCTTTGATTCGGGCAGCGGCCAAAAACTACCGGGACGTGCTGGTCGTTTGCGACCCCGCCGACTATGATCAGGTGGGCCACGCTCTGGCTGAACATACGGATGATCTCCGGTTCCGCAAGCATTTGGCAGCCAAGGTCTTTCACCACACGGCCCACTATGATGCCGTCATCGCGACCTACCTGACCGACGACGCCAAGCCCGACACATTGACGCTCACTTACAAACGCAAACAAGCCCTGCGTTACGGCGAAAACCCGCAACAAACGGCGACCTTCTATCAAGACTACCGGCCCGCACCGTTCTCCATTGCGGCGGCCCAACAACTACACGGCAAGCCGCTTTCCTTTAACAACATCAAGGATGCGGATGCCGCGCTGGGACTGATTCGCGAATTTGACGACCCAACCGTCGTTGCTCTAAAACACATGAATCCCTGCGGCATCGGCTCCGCGGCAGATCTCTCAACCGCTTGGGATAAGTGCTATGCCGCCGATAACATTTCCATCTTTGGGGGTATCATCGTCTTGAATCGTCCAGTTGATTTGGCCACAGCGACTAAGATGCACAAGCTCTTCTTAGAGATCATCATCGCCCCCGCCTTTGACGACGACGCTTATGACGTGCTGGCCAAGAAGAAAAATCTTCGCCTCCTGACGGTCGATTTCAGTACGGCCAAGGACCCGGAAGCCGACGAACTGGTCAGTGTCCGTGGCGGTCTATTGCGCCAGGAACGCGACAATGTGATCGACGACCCCGCTAGCTTCCAAGTGGTCAGTCACGCCCAGCCTAGCGCTGACCAACTGGCGGCCATCGGCTTTGGCTTGAAGGCCATCAAGTTCGTTAAGAGTAACGCGATTCTGATCAACACTGCGGACCAAACGCTTGGGGTGGGCCCGGGGCAAATGAACCGGATCGACGCTGTCAAGATTGCGGTCGGCAAAGCAGAGACCAAGCCCAACTACGCGCAGGGCGTCCTGGTCTCCGACGCCTTCTTCCCCATGGATGATTGCGTCGCCTACGCAGCCGAACACGGCATCACGGCCATCGCCGAACCAGGCGGGAGCATTCGTGACAAGGATTCCATCGCCATGGCTGACAAGCTCGGCGTCGCGTTGATTTTCACGGGCAACCGTCACTTCCGCCACTAATCGTTGGTACACAAAAAGGGTTGTGCAAGAACCATAACGTCTTGCACGACCCTTTTCATATCACTAATTAAAGCATTACTGCGCTGACATCCCGCCATCGACCACGAACTCGGAACCGGTTGCGTAACTGGCATCATCCGACGCCACGAACAAGACCAGCTTCGAGACTTCTTCTGGCTTGGCAATGCGCCGTAGCGGAATGGCCTTGGCGAATTGCTTAACGGCCTCTTCCGTCCCCGGTTGCGAGATCATTGGCGTTTCAATTACACCTGGGTGAACCGAGTTGACTCGCACGCCAGATGGGGCCAGTTCTAAGGCAGCGGCCTTGGTCATCCCCCGCACGGCAAACTTGGTGTCGGTGTACCCCACGGCGCCACCGACGAGGCCGTTCAGTGATGAAATGTTCACGATTGATCCGGCATGTTGGGCGACCATCTCTTTGGCAACGGTCTTGACCCCCAGGAAGGTGCCGAGCTGGTTGATCTTAAAGATCTTTATGTAGTCATCTTCGCTAATATCCTGGAGTCTCTTGGCAAACGTAATCCCCGCGTTGTTGACCAAGATGTCGATGCGGCCGAACTTGGCCTTGGTTTGGTCCACGACGGTTTGCCAGTCGGCTGCACTGGTCACATCATGTTTGATGAAAATAGCGGCGTCACCGAGATCCGCTGCCAACTGCTTGCCTTCAGCCTCTTTGACGTCGGTAATGACGACTTTTGCGCCCTCACTAACGAACAGCTTGGCGTGAGCGGCTCCCATGCCTTGTGCGGCACCCGTGATGATTGCGACTTTACCATCTAATTTACCCATAATATTAAACGCCTCCATATTTTGTGATATCGCTTACAATAAGTATTATACCGGTTTTACTTATCATCCGCTAATTAACTGCCTACCCACAAAAGTTAATCGCCCTTAAAAATGCCTAAATTCTAGGCGTTTCATTCTTCATAATCCCTAGAAAGCTTTATGATGATAGCTGAGTGTAGGGGGATTCACCACTTAGCTTTTTGGGGGAGACGAATAATCATGAAATTCACGCACACACCACGGTTGACCATTGTGGTCCCGTGCAACAACGAAGCACCCGTTTTACCAACGACGGCGCCGGTTCTGGCGAATCTAATGACGCAATTAATGCACAACGGCGCCATCGCCACGGACAGCAAAATTTTATTTGTTGACGACGGCAGTCAGGACCAGACCTGGGCACTGATTACCAAATACACGCAAGAGGACCGCATCTTCACGGGCCTTAAATTCAGTCGCAACTACGGCCAGGAAGCCGCATTGATGGGCGGCATGCAGACGGCCAGTACCCATTCTGATATGATCATTACCATCGACGCCGACCTGCAAGACGACCCCAACCTGATTCCGGACATGGTGGCCAAGGCCCACGCCGGTTGTGACGTGGTCTATGGCGTCCGCAATGACCGCTCGACCGATTCCTGGTTCAAGCGTACGTCCGCCGAGGGCTTCTACTGGGTCATGGGCAAGCTCGGCGTCGATCTGATTCCCAATCACTCGGACTTTCGCCTGTTGACTCAACCCGTGTTGGCGGCGTTGATGGCCTGCCAAGAACGCAAACCTTTTATTCGGGGCATCATCCCACAACTGGGATTTCCATCGACCAAGCTGTATTACAAACGCCAACCGCGTCAGGCCGGCGTTTCCAAGTATCCCTTGCGTAAAATGATGCGGTTTGCGCTGGACGGGATTCTGTCATTTTCCATTGCACCAATTCGCGCGGTCCTGTATGCTGGACTGGTCATCTGTACGGGGGCGTTGGTCATGTTACTGTGGATCTTAGTCCAACACCTGCGGGGCACCGTGGTCACGGGCTGGAGTTCCATCATGGCCTCGCTGTGGTTCCTCGGCGGCTTTCAACTGATTGCCATCAGCATCATCGGCGAATACGTCGGCCGGACCTTTACCGAGGTCAAGCACCGGCCACGCTTCATCGTGCAGACGGACACCTACACACCTAGTTTTGCTCAGCAGCAGGTCCAAAATGCCGGTGCTGTTACACTTTACCGCACGCATCATGCGCTTAAATCAGGAGGCCATTCATGAAAATTCGACACATCATTACCGTCACGTTAGGCGGCATCATCAGCTTAGGGTTACTACTGACCTTTGGGTTAGCGCTGTGGCCAGTGACGATTCGTGTCGATCATGACTGGCTGAAGCCTTTGGCATTACTGCTGGCCAGCGCCCTGTATCTTGGCGGCGTCGGCCTGTTATTTCGCTTTTTACATCGTATCAAGCCCCTCACCAGCCGCTGGTTGAGCTGGGGGCTGTGGGGACTTTTCCTACTGATCCAGGTGTGGGTCGCGACCGCTTGGGTGGCGGCCCCCCGCGCCGACTTGTACTTCGTTCACCAGCAGGCGTTAAATCTGCTCAACGGCAGTCATCACTGGAACGCCTACTTTTATACCTATCCGAATAACGTTAATTTTACTTTGCTACTCAGTGGCATCCTGCAGTTAGGACGTTGGCTGGTAGGCAGCGACTCCGGTGTTTGGCTCAACGTCGTCCAATTTGCCTGGCTGGACCTAGGGTTATTGGCCATTTGGCACCAACTACGGCGCCACAATCCAGCACGCGCCAATCTGTTCATGGTGCTCATCATGACGGCAGTCCCGTTCTACGCCTACGCGCTCAACACCTATAGCGATACGTACGTGTTGCCCCTGGCGTTGCTGGCCATCGCGGCCTTCCGCCACCTCCAACGCGCCGCGACTTGGGAACAAATTACCCTCCGCAGCATCGTGCTCAGCATCCTGTTGGTGGCAGCTTACCTGATCAAGGCCAACTTCATCGTCTTATTGATTGCGGCCGTCATCACGCTGTGGATTCGGCCTAACCAGTCGCCCCACCCCGGCTTCACGCGTAGCCTCTTGACGTTGGTTTTATTGGCAACGCTCGTCGTGGGTGGTGGGGTCGCCCGGAAAGCGGCGCAGTCAAATGGCTATACGACGGACCCTAACCAGGCCCTGCCCGCCATGAGCTGGGTCGCCATGAGCTGGAATCCCGCGACCTATGGGCAATATCACCTGGACAACGTTGCCCAGATTCGTGAACAGCCGACGAAGGCAGCGAAACAAGCCGCAGCCAAAAACGACCTGACGACCTACCTGCACACGATGGGTCCCAGCGGCATTGCCAAGCACCTGTTCCGAAAGGCGCGGCTATTTTTGGCCAACGGGACCTTTGACAGTTTCCAAATCAATCACGCCTACGACCGGGCGCCCAACTGGTACCGGCAACACCGCGCCACCAGCGATTGGTTCCTCGCCATTTGGTGTCAGCTGAGCTATCTGGCCTTGCTCCTGGTTAACCTGGGGTGGGGAGTCCAACAGATCCGCCGCCATCACTTAAAGTCGGCTTATCTGCTGGGCGGCCTGTTTTTCATTGGGCTGACCTGCTTTCACGTCATCTTCTGGGAAACGGAAGAACGCTACGCCCTGCCCATTTTCTTTCTATTGATTGCGGGCACAGCCGCCGGTTACCGCCAACCACTGAACATTCTGCGCTACTCGGAACGTTCCAGTTGGCTGCCCATCGGCATGGCCGTCGCCTTTACCGGAATCCTTGGACTGGCGGCCTGGCAAAACACCAATCTGATGGTCCACTCCAACAGCGAACCCGTTAGCGTGGTCAGTCAAAATGAAGGCCACTACTATCAAGATCACCGGCTGCATCTCGCCACCGGCCACAACTTGACCCAACCGTTCACAGCACCATTGCCTTTTGACCAGGTCACGGTTGGTGAGGGCACCCGCATCACCGGCCAGCTCACCCTCACCAACGCTCAGGGGAAAACGGTCTGGCAATCACGTGGACGGACCACGCAACTGGCACGCACAATTCCGCTCCAACCCGCCGGCACGTATCACCTGACCGTGACTAACCGCGGAAAACGTTCCGTGGCCCTCCAGACGGCGCCGGCCACCTACCCGCTGTTGCCGCAAGCCATCCAACAGCATCCCCACCAATACCTGAGCTTCGAGATCACCCAGCGCAGTATCGCGCCGGTCCTGTCTAACGGCAAGTTCTGGCTCTTGTTCGGGGCCATGTGGCTCAGTGGCTTACTGGTCATCGACCGTTTCTACTGGTACCGGCGGCGAATTTAGTTTTTTAACTGAGTCTAAAAGACTGATTAAACCATTAAATTCCGACCAGTTAGCATTCTAACCATTAAATTAGTGAAACCAGAATGCCTCCGCCAGCCAGCAGTTCCGCCTGCTCTGGGGAACACCTCCAGCCTGAGGAGCGGTCTTCCGGTTCGCTTGAAAGTCTGGCAAAAACCGCCAGTCTCTCAAGTCGTCCCGCCCAGTAACCTGGCAAAAAACGCCAGCTAACTGGGCCGACACAGCTGGCTGCACTACTGGCTGACTCCGGCGGGAGGGTACTTTTCAATGACTGTGTGTTAACCCCAAGCCAATGAAAAAAGACCGGCACTACGGGCTAAACTAGTTGTCGATTCGTTATCACCTTGTAGCCGGAGTCCGCCAAATATGGGTTCAGCCGTGGGAGTTGCCTTAGCGGCGCGGGTCATGCCGGTTAGGCAACTGGCGTCTTTGAGACGCGACCTTCGGCTCAAAGGCTCGACCCGTCCGCCCACCGCGTTCCGACCCATATTTGGCGGACGGGAGGCGGACAGCTCGTACCACGTAGCAACACACAACAATGTTTTTAGTCAAATTCCAGCCTTACCCCTCAGTTTTTAACAAAATCGCTTGCCTTCAGGTCACTCGAAGGGTCTAGAATAATCACTATAGGGCCTGACGCCCTGAATTCTATTCCCTCATCGGTCCAAAAGGAGACATTATATCGTGACACAAGAAATTAACCAACAAACCTTAACTGGCGAACGGGCCCTCTTTCAGGGGCACGACTTACACATTACCAACAGTACCTTCGTTGACGGGGAATCCCCGTTGAAGCACAGCCAAAACGTGGCCATTGACCACACCATTTTCAAGTGGAAATACCCGCTGTGGTACACGCACCACGCCACGCTGAATCACACCACCTGGCAACCGGACGCTCACGCTGGCGTTTGGTACACCGATGACATGACGATGACCCACAGTCTGATTCGTGCGACCAAGACGTTCCGCCACGCCAGTCACCTCAAACTCGACGACGTGACCTTTGCCAATGCCGGCGAAACGCTGTGGTGGTGCCAGGACGTGCAACTCGACAACGTTACCGCGACCGGCGATTACTTTGGCATGAACAGTGAAAACGTCGTTGCCAACAATTTAAAGATCTCGGGCAACTACGCCTTTGACGGCAGTAAGAACGTTGAAGTCCATAACTCCACGTTCATCACCCACGATGCCTTTTGGAATTGCGACAACGTGACCATCTACGACTCCACCATCATTGGTGAATACCTGGCTTGGAACACCAAGAACATTACCTTCGTCAACTGTTGGTTGGAAAGTGATCAAGGCCTGTGTTACGTCGATCACCTGACCATGAAGAACTGTTCGTTGATCAACACCGACCTGTCCTTTGAATACTGTACGGACATCGATGCCACCATCAACACGGCCATCGACAGCGTGAAGAACCCCGTCAACGGCAAGATCACTGCGCCAGCCATCGGTCAGATTATTTTCGACGACCCGGCCATCGACGCGAAACGAACAACGATCACCACGACCAAGGAGGCCCTACAACAATGAGTTATGACTTTTCAGAAATGATTGACCGCCGTCACACCAACTCCGTGAAGTGGGACGTGAAAGATAACGAGCTACCGATGTGGGTGGCTGACATGGATTTCCGCACGGCTCCCGCTATCGTGGACGCCATCAAACGTAAGGCCGACACCGGCATCTTTGGCTATGAAGAAGTGCCGAACGCCTACTTTGAGGCCGTCCAACACTGGTACGCGACCGAACACAACTGGGCGCCCAACACCGACTGGATGCGTTTTGTCACCGGCGTCGTACCGGCAATTTCTTCCGCGGTCCGGCGTGTCAGTCACGTTGGCGACAACGTCTTGGTCCAAGCGCCCGTCTACAATATTTTCTATAATTCCATCGTGAATAACGGCCGGCACGTCTTGAGCAACGACTTACAGTTTGCGGACGGTAACTACCACGTGGACTGGGACGACTTGGCTGCCAAATTGGCCAACCCGCTGACCACCATGATGATTCTCTGCAACCCGCACAACCCAGTGGGCAAGGTTTGGCAACCCGCTGAACTCAGTCGTCTGGCGGACCTAGCTACGGCCAATCACGTGACGGTCTTCTCCGACGAAATCCACGGTGACATCACCGACGCCGGTCACGGCTACACGCCCTTCGCCTCAGTCAGTGACACCGCGGCCAACAACAGCATCACCGCCGTGTCGCCCAGCAAGACCTTTAACGTGGCCGCACTGCACGCCGCAACGCTGATCATCCCCAATGAAAATCTGCGCAACAGCGTCGACCGGGGCATCAACAGTGAAGAGCTGGCGGAGCCCAACGCCTTCGCTATTCCTGGCAGCATTGCCGCTTACACGCAGGGTGCCGATTGGGTCCACGAGCTCAACGCCACCATCACGGCCAATAAACAAACGCTGACGACTTTCATCCAGCAAAACTTGCCGGACCTCCACGTAATCACTGGTCACGCCACCTATTTGGTATGGATCGACTGCCGTGCCGTGACCGCTGACACCCAGGCTCTCTGTGACTTTATCCGTGAACAGACTGGCCTCTTCATCACGGCCGGGGCAGTTTACGGCGGCGACGGTCACGACTTCGTCCGCATCAACGTGGCCTGCCCAACCGAACGCCTGCAGGACGGGTTAGACCGCTTGGTTCAAGGAATTCACGCCTTTCAAACGAAATAATGACACGACTGACTGTTAGCTAACGGCTCTTTGTCAACTGTTGTTGGTAGTCAATTATGATTTGCGCCTAGCCGCACCTGTGGCCAGGCGCTTTCTTGTGCATTTAACATTTAACATAAGATGTGTCCGTGATCTGATGTTAACGAGGCATTTAAACCTGTTTTAAAACCTTGGGTTTGTCATTCATACCTTCAAGTGGACCGTTTGAGTAGTCATATTTAAGGGGTGATTCATCATATTTTGAAGCGAGAATTTCACGATATTTGTAATAAAGCCCAGTAACAACTCTTGAAAAAGCTTAACAGAATTTGTGAAATTTTAAATAAGTCAATCCAACCATATGCACTTGTATCCTTTTTCTGCATAAACCATAATTACAATCTCACCATGACGTGTATTTTAATTTTTAAAATTAGATCCACAGTCAAAACGGTAAATTCCGTTATTGTACTTACAATTTGGCCATTAAATAATTAGAAAAAAATCGAAACGATATATCTATTTAATGACCACAATTCCAACATTAGTTCTTGTTGTGATAGTCAATAGACAACATATCATCAAACAGCTATTATGTGAAAATAAGAAAAACTCATTGTTTTATTGTGACTTTTATGTGAATAATATCTGTAATAGCAATGTAACAACGTCCTAAATCTGGAGTGATACATTATGGTCAAAGAAATACATAGTCGATTCAGGGATGGACATACACCTATTATAAAAATAAGAAATCTAGACATCGTATCCGCAAAATTAAAGTCCAACATGTTAACAAGATGGTATATCTAAGACGACAATAAGTCGATAGGAGATTGACATATGAGGCTGACTACAGTAAGAAAACTGACACTGATTGCATTACTTCTTAACATATCTTCTATAACCTGAATTATTCACCAGAAACTCCAAAATCCCCATCAAACACATGATTCAAGTGCTTGATGGGAATTTTACGTTTTCACCTTTTAAGTGCAGAAAAAGAGCCTCAGCTCTGGTATAGTTAACTCGACCAAAAGACACTATAAAGAGAAGAGGACTCTATAATGAAAACTGTACAGGAAATGGCATTTAGTTTCAATAAAAACATTCTAGCATCGCATACCGGCGGTCAATTATCTTCTGATGGTGGCCTAACCTTGTGTGTTGAACTGATGGCAAAGTTTCAGTTCACGAACTTAGCTGACAATCTATTGAAGTTCAACGACCATCGACAATACTGCCGACATAGTAATTCAAGTATCTTAATGCAGTTGGTTCTGCAGATCATTGCCGGTTATAATACAGATTCTGCTGCAACCTCATTGGTTGCAGAACCATTGTTTAAACTTTTATTGGACAAACCAGCCTTAGCTTCACAAGCGACGATATCCCGTTTCTGGCAACGTATCGATTCCGCAGGTGTGGACGCCTTCCAGACTTTAAATCAAGCTCTTATTGATCAAGCTCGACTGCTAACTAATCAGACGACCACCATTATTGATATTGATTCAACCCATTCTGACACTTATGGCAATCAAGAAGCTACTGACTATAACGCCCATTATGGCTCGGAGGGGTATCATCCATTACTAGCTATCGATAATGATGGTAATCTCATGAAAGCCATCCTACGGCCTGGTAATGCCTATACCAGCACAGATATAAAAGCCTTTTTAGAACCGTTATTAAAACATTATCAAGACCAATTGCCAGAAACTGATATTCTGGTTCGCGGTGATAGCGGGTTCGCCACACCAGCTGTTTATGATACCTGCGAGGCCGATGATGTCTTTTACATTATTCGCCTCAAACGTAATAAGCGACTACACAACTTGGCAGAAGAGTTTGTACAGATAAGCGACACAACTGAGTGGCATGAAACCGAAACTCACTATTACTCAGCAACTTATCAGGCCACTTCGTGGCCTAAACCGCGTCAAGTATACGTTAAGTCAACTCGTGTAGCTGGCGAATTGATCTTTTCACATGAATTTATTGTGACTAATCTGACAAATTTAACCGTAGAAGCAGCATTTGAACTGTATCATAAGCGTGGTCAGATGGAGAATTATATCAAGGAAGCCAAAGAGGGCTTCTTCTTTGATAAGACTGATAGTTCAACGTTTACCGCCAACGCTGCCCGTATGATGGTTAGTGTATTAGCGTACAATATTATCAATTTTATGAAGCAAATAGCCCTACCTAAAACAGAGACCGGATTGCGTGTTAGTACATTACGAATCCGTTTATTCAAAGTCGCTGCCCGCGTTGTGTTTACCGGTCGACGAATCCAGTTACGACTGAGTTCTCATCACGTTTATCATCGACTCTTTTATCAGGTATTACAGCGTATTCAGGCTATTAAATAGCCCCAATTAAAAAAAATTCTGTACGATCAAGGGATAAGTGCACCCAAAAATTCAAAAATGACTCACCGTTAGGTGATACCATCAAAATTTAGAGTCTCAATACATAGTAAGCAAGATCAAAAGCCGTCAGTTTTTGAAAAACATGAAAACTGACGACTTTTTTGAAAGGTATGAATAATTCAGGAATAACTCTCTTATCAAAATGGAAAATTGGTAATTTTCATCTGACTAGAAATGCAGCGCTTGCTTCATGCCTTTGTATAGGTTGGTGTACGATATCCCTTAGCATTGTTATTTTTCGAGACTGGAAAAAGTCTAGCACTAAGACTGATAATGTTGATATAGACAGTGATGCCAGCTTTTCCTACAAGAATTTGTCAGATTGGGAAAAATTTGGTGTAGCAATAATCTTTTTTGCAGACTTCTTTATGGCGACAGCTATATGGATTGATGCTTTCATTATTTTTTTCTTTCTATTTTGGATGATAACTTTCCGAATTGGACACCAGCATATTTCAGGTAGAAATGGTTATAAAGTTGTTGGAACGATGCTGTGGTCATTCCTTGTTGTCCTTTGGGCCGCATTTGCGACAAATTTTTAGATGCCGTGGTATTTACCATATGTAACCAATCCTGATCGTGAAGAGTTCTATATTTCTTATTATTTATGGACATTAGGGAGATGCCAGTATGAGGACTCAACAAAAACTGAATATTGCGACGATTATCCTGAGCCTCATTGCCGGTGGGCTGTTATATGTCAAAATAACTGATTATTATCAACTATCGAACATATGGGTGGATCAGCCTGACACTTACTTATATCCTGAATTATTCATACCTTTCAAAAAAGTCGTCAGTTTTCATGTTTTTCAAAAACTGACGGCTTTTGATCTTGCTTACTATGTATTGAGACTCTAAATTTTGATGGTATCACCTAACGGTGAGTCATTTTTGAATTTTTGGGTGCACTTATCCCTTGATCGTACAGAATTTTTTTTAATTGGGGCTATTTAATAGCCTGAATACGCTGTAATACCTGATAAAAGAGTCGATGATAAACGTGATGAGAACTCAGTCGTAACTGGATTCGTCGACCGGTAAACACAACGCGGGCAGCGACTTTGAATAAACGGATTCGTAATGTACTAACACGCAATCCGGTCTCTGTTTTAGGTAGGGCTATTTGCTTCATAAAATTGATAATATTGTACGCTAATACACTAACCATCATACGGGCAGCGTTGGCGGTAAACGTTGAACTATCAGTCTTATCAAAGAAGAAGCCCTCTTTGGCTTCCTTGATATAATTCTCCATCTGACCACGCTTATGATACAGTTCAAATGCTGCTTCTACGGTTAAATTTGTCAGATTAGTCACAATAAATTCATGTGAAAAGATCAATTCGCCAGCTACACGAGTTGACTTAACGTATACTTGACGCGGTTTAGGCCACGAAGTGGCCTGATAAGTTGCTGAGTAATAGTGAGTTTCGGTTTCATGCCACTCAGTTGTGTCGCTTATCTGTACAAACTCTTCTGCCAAGTTGTGTAGTCGCTTATTACGTTTGAGGCGAATAATGTAAAAGACATCATCGGCCTCGCAGGTATCATAAACAGCTGGTGTGGCGAACCCGCTATCACCGCGAACCAGAATATCAGTTTCTGGCAATTGGTCTTGATAATGTTTTAATAACGGTTCTAAAAAGGCTTTTATATCTGTGCTGGTATAGGCATTACCAGGCCGTAGGATGGCTTTCATGAGATTACCATCATTATCGATAGCTAGTAATGGATGATACCCCTCCGAGCCATAATGGGCGTTATAGTCAGTAGCTTCTTGATTGCCATAAGTGTCAGAATGGGTTGAATCAATATCAATAATGGTGGTCGTCTGATTAGTTAGCAGTCGAGCTTGATCAATAAGAGCTTGATTTAAAGTCTGGAAGGCGTCCACACCTGCGGAATCGATACGTTGCCAGAAACGGGATATCGTCGCTTGTGAAGCTAAGGCTGGTTTGTCCAATAAAAGTTTAAACAATGGTTCTGCAACCAATGAGGTTGCAGCAGAATCTGTATTATAACCGGCAATGATCTGCAGAACCAACTGCATTAAGATACTTGAATTACTATGTCGGCAGTATTGTCGATGGTCGTTGAACTTCAATAGATTGTCAGCTAAGTTCGTGAACTGAAACTTTGCCATCAGTTCAACACACAAGGTTAGGCCACCATCAGAAGATAATTGACCGCCGGTATGCGATGCTAGAATGTTTTTATTGAAACTAAATGCCATTTCCTGTACAGTTTTCATTATAGAGTCCTCTTCTCTTTATAGTGTCTTTTGGTCGAGTTAACTATACCAGAGCTGAGGCTCTTTTTCTGCACTTAAAAGGTGAAAACGTAAAATTCCCATCAAGCACTTGAATCATGTGTTTGATGGGGATTTTGGAGTTTCTGGTGAATAATTCAGGTTACTGATTCCCGCGCCGACTTTACCCAATTTCAAGTCACCACTGGGAACCTTTCCCATGACGTATTCCATACCAACCACATAAGAATACTTACTACGAATGTTATTGGCACCCTTAACATTACTTGTCACTTTGGTGTTAACCCGCTCAAAGTACCAGCCACCTAAGAGAATCCCGTTGAAAGTCGTGTCAGGCATGGTTACCTTCGCGCTCACCACTTTACTCCCCTTGGCTGGAATCGTAATAGTTTGTTTGCCTTGAATCTTACTCAAGTCACTGATCTTGTATTTCAAACTGGCATCGAACTTCTTCGCCGGGTTAACGTAATCAATCGTGCCCCCCGAATTGGTCCATGCGGTATGAATCGCCGTCTTAACCTTAATCTCTTGGTTCGTGACGTTGTAGACCCTGGTCTTTAACGTCTGGGTCTGTCCCGCCTTCATTCTTAATTCAAAGAACGAATTCTTTTTGTCGATTTGGTTCTTAGGAATCTGCGCTTGCACACTGTAACCGATATTATTGTTGACTGCCGCTGCCGCATTGGCGTTGACACTTCCAATTCCGGCAACACCCATCATGATTCCCAAAACCGCGAGCATCATGAGCTGAAACTTCTTAAATACTGACATACTTACACCTCTGTCTTACCCTAGTTAGACTCTTGTAGTATCAATCTCATGATACTACATATGTAAGCGAAAAAGGTGCTCATCTTTACTAATGGACACCTTCACTCGCAATTGGATCAATTATTTGGCTGGTGTGACAGGCGTGTCGCTTAAGGTCCAGTTCAAGGTACCTGCGTAAGTACCAGTCTTAGTGTTGGCACCAACATTAGCTAATGAGATCTTCGTAGGGTCAAGCTGGAAAGCAGTTTGGCCGGCACCGTTGTCGGCTGATGCTTGGTAGATAATTTGAGATGCAGCATCTGCGCCGTTAGCTGTTTTTTCAGTTGGTACACTAACTGTATTTGCGGCAATACCAGTGGTACCATCATTGACAACATCACCAGTGGTTTTATCAGTAAGAGTTCCTGAGTTGGTAATCTTGGTTGCTGCACCCGCGCCATTAAAGTCTACCGTGGCGCCCTTCAGAACCGTAGTATTATCATCTTGATTGACCATTGGAGTACTTCCAACAGAAACATACCAACCAGCATTACTCCCACGAGTATCAGAAATTTCAGTGACGAAGTTGGTGTTGTCAGCCGTTCCTGAAAAGTTCTCTGGCGTGATAGAATCTTTGGTTCCAACTAAATCTTGTGTTCCAGTAGTGACGGACTTTGCTGAACCAAAATTGATTGCATTAGTAACGTATAAGAACGTCAATCCACCTTTTGTCGCTTCAGGAGTGGAGGTCGAACCATTATCTGTAGTTTCACCGGTAGATTTCGTACCTGGATTGTCAGGATCTACAGGTGTCGTGACAGGGTCTGGCGCTTCGAAAGTTGCGGACGTCTTGGTAGAACCAGAAGTTCCGGCAACCGTTGCGGCGTTTGCGGCAACTGGTGCAATGCTCCCTAGTAATAATGCACTTGCTAATAAGATACTGCTTACTGTCTTCTTCATAAATAACGCGCTCCCTTTTGATTATATTATGGATTCCCAAAACACTGTGACAGACAATACTTGTGTGGCCCTGAATGGCTTATCTCGCATGTGGATAAGCACCTCAATCATTTAGGCCACTTCGAGAACTGCAACTCCCCCTAGAAGGTTGTTACGTTTCTTAAAGTATGTAACAAAGTTATTATAAGGCATAAATGTTGGGCTGTAAACAATTATTTTGACAAAAAAATAAAATTAATTAATCAATCGATAGAAACGCTTTATTTACCGGCATTCCGGGCTTTATAGTCATTTTAAAAATTTCAGTTTATACCTAATTTGGTTTACTCTAACGCGACATCTAGGCAAATGTGGACATCTTTTCAGAGACATAATAGGGCCTCAATCGTATATCCCCATTGGTTTTCTACTCACTTCGAGTAAGCATTTTTCAATGAAATCAATCTAGCTAAAGGTTGGATACTTTCTTATTTTTCGTTGCTTCAGCAATCTACCAATCTAAGACTCGTCTCTAAAAAAGCGCAAAAATAAATTGGCCACCAGAACCCAAAAATAATGCCATGGACCTGCCCTCTCAGAAGCAAGGCACAACAAAAAGGAACCATGACCACAGTCACAGCTCCCCTTATCAGTTAATCATTGTTTCCCGGCACATCATTCAGGTACCACGTGATGGTCCCAGAATACACGTTGGTCGTGCTTCCCGTGTAAATGTTGGGCTTTGCATCGAGGTAAATGCCCGCGGGCTCACTACCCGTGTAGGCATTGCCGTCTTGCACCCAGCCTTTTGCCACGTCAGTCGAATCGCCAGACCGCTTGCCGGACGCCACGGGTACCGCATTACCCGCATCCAGCTTGGTCTCGGTGCCCTGGCCATCTTCGTAGACCACGTTGCCACTCAGCGTGCGTCCACTCTCATCAGTCATCGTCGAGGCTTTCGCGCTCAGGTACCAAGGCGAACCTGTCTCCCGCGAGTCTGAGATATTGATCTGGTAGGCTCCGGGGGCAAACAACGTGGACTGCGCTGGCACGGCCAGCGTCGCGCCAGCCCCGAAGACCAGATCGGTCAGGTTGCCAAATTGCAGCGTCCCCAACCCCCGCGTCACGGAGATAGCGGCCGGTGTGGCGCTCTTGTCCCCATTGCTGTCAGTTGCATTCAGATTGATTGTCTGCGTGCCGCCAGCTACCAAGGTCGTCAGGTCATCGGTCGTCGAAAAGGCTAAGCCGTCATCGGCTTGTGTCAGCGGCGTGGTATCACCCTGCTTGGTAACCTGCAACTTCGTTTGGTCGGCCAGCCAGGCCGCAATGTCCGTCGCGGATTTTCCTGCCACATGAGCCGCCCAGTCGTCCGGATCAATCGTCAAACTGGCCGTCGCTGGTGAAATGGTCAGTGGCACCGTGTCAACGACGTCAGCCGTAGCGGATTTGGTATCACCATATTCGTTGTACTCAGTAACTTTGATGGTACTGGCAGCGTTCAAATCCTTTAGGGTTTGCGTTCCCAGGTCGATCGTATACTTGCCGTCCGTGCCAACCGTCGCCGTGTGCGAGCCATCCGCGCCCGCCAGTGCCACCGTCAAGCCCGGTTCAGCTGTCCCGGTCACTTGGGTTGCGCTGGAAGCCACCGTCCCGTTACCATCGATCGTGACGTCCTGCCAATCCTTAGTGACACTAGAATCACTATCAAGCGTGATGGTGTAATACTTTTCTGTACCCGTTTCACTACCTGCATACTCATATGAGAAGCCCAGGTATAAAGGCAATGAAAATGTATTGCCCAGACCACTCATATCAACATCTAGCTCTGTCCACCCACTGGGGTAACTCTTAACACTTGTCGGCCGACTGCCAGAAGCTAGTCCCCAACCGGTTAGCGAATTGGTAACCACTGAATTTCCCAGTTCATTCGTAATATCTGGATAGACTTTTACAAAGTAGTAGTGCATCGTATCTTTTAGCGTCATGGCTCCACTTTCCGACTGCGTAAATTTAACAAAAAATTTCGTTGTTTTATTGGTAACTCTGCCGTTAGATACCCCGTTAGCATAAACCCCATTGGGCTGTTCCGGATAATATTGCATGCCAGCGTAACCACTCCCCGTATTACCAGGAGCAGTACTAGCTGCATCTCTTGACGTATTAAACGTATTCCCTGATAACAGCGTCGCATCCGCATCCACGCCAATCGGATTGCTACCAGCGGCCTGTGCGAGATTGGTCGTCACCATAATCCCCAGCCCGACAGCGACCAGCAATAAGCCAAGCTGTCGCAAAATTTTCTTCAACTTCATCTCGGCTCACTCCCTCTCCTTCAGTAGCCGCGCTTGGTGATAGACAATTGTTGATAAAATCAAGACGATTAGCAGTAATAAGCCGAAGACACTCATCAAGAAGACGCGTGACTCACTGGTCTGAGGCAACCGGCCCGCAATCAGGTCCGCCGACCCCGCCTTGACCATGGTCACCACGGCACCCGGCGCTGACTTTTTCTTGGCTGGCTGGTTGCCACTCACTTGGTCTGCCTGTCCTTGGCTTTGGCTTTTGGCCTTAGTCGTCGGCTGCTTGCCATCGGGAACATTTTTGCTCGCCTCATCTGCACCAGTACCAGACGCCAGCCGGATAGCAGTTGGATTACCAATGATCGTCACACTGGTCTTCGTGGTCCCGCTGGTTCCCGCCACAGTGCTGGCGAGCGCTGGCGTTCCCACGCCAACACCAATCACTAGTGCAAGTCCCAGAATCAAACGCACGATAGCTTTCTTCATGACCAACGTCCTCCTTTCCGTGGAGACTAGTTCGTCGTATCCTCATCCGCATCATTTCGACGACGCCGAATCAGGTAGATAATTAATAGAATCAGTAAAATCAGGATCAACATGCCCAGCGCCCCTAAACCAATCAGTAGCCAAATGTTCATGCTGGGATTATCTACTGAGTCCGCATTGTACTTCTTCGCCTGCGCCTGGGTAATCGTAAAGTTGCGATCAAAGACCCAGGTCCGGTCCTTGTTTTTCACGACCATGTGCAGGTGGTAGTAGCCCGCCTTCAGCGCCGTCTTGCCGTACAGCATCGGATAGCTAAAGGTCGTGTTCGGCGCCATCTGGACATTGTCTTGCTTGACCTGTTTGACGACTTGACCGCCATCTCGGTTCGTGATCGTCGTATTCATCTTCAGATTGGGCACGATGGTTGCGGTTGGATTCCGCAGGTCAGCGATGACCCCACGGTGGTAGTTACTGATGCCCGCACCAACTTTGCCGAGCTTCAAGTCGCCAGCCGGGACCTTACCCATGACGTATTCCATGCCCACGACATAGGCATACTTATTACGAATATTGTTGGCACCCTTCACATTACTGGTGACCTTGGTATTCAATCGTTCAAAATACCAGCCGCCTAAGATAATGCCATTAAATGCGTTGTCTTGCGGCATTTGGACGTTTGCCGTCACGACCTTGCTGCCTCTAGCTGGTAGCGTCACGGTCTTAGCCCCTTGGACTTTGGTGATATTGCTCATCTTGTACTGCAATGAAGAATCGAATCGTTGCGGTTGATTGGTATAGTCAATCGTGCCGACAGAATTAGTCCAAGCCGTATGAATCGCTGACTTCACTTTGATCTCTTGGTCGGTCACGTTATACAGTCTGGCCCGCAGAGTTTGCGTCTGGCCTGGCTTCATACGGAGCTCAAAGAACGACTGTTTCTTGTCAATTTGGTTCTTGGGAATCACCGCTTTCACGCTATACCCAATATCATTGGTCACCGTCGCGGCGTGACCCATCACCGGTAATGCCATCCCCACTAGCACACTGAACAAACCGACGACGATGAGTTGTATCTTCTTTAATCCTTGCATTCTAAACCCCTGCCTTACCCTAGTTAGACTTTTGTTTGTTATATCAAGTGATATAGCATATGTAGGCGAAAAAGGCGCTCATCTCAACCCAATGGACACCTTTTAATCGCAACGAAGAATTTATTTAGCTGGTTCAACTGGCGCATCATCCAAGGTCCAAGTCAGACTACCGTTGTAAGTCCCTGTGTTCGTGTTAGGACCGATATTATTCAACTTGATATTCGTTGGGGCCAGTTGGAATGACGTTTGCCCAGCACCATTGTCAGCGGCCGCTTGGTAGATGGTTTGCGCAGCACCCGTTTCAGTTGGCACACTCACGGTATTGGCTGAAATGCCGTCCGCACTCGCAGAATTCTTGATCGTTGTTGGGCCATCAAAATCAACCGTGGCTCCCTTCAATGTGTTCGTGTTCGCATCCGTATCCTTGGCATTGACCATTGGGCTGCTAGAAACGGTAACGTGCCAGCCTGCGTTACTCCCACGGGTGTCAGAAAGTTCAGTTACAAAGTTAGAATTGATCGTCTTGTCGGCCGTAAAACTCCCGGTACTGATCGTGTCAACATCCAATGATTGGGTCTTAGTCGTGACGGCTTTGGCAGAACCAAAGTCAATCGAGTCTGTCACGTATAAGAACGTTAATCCGCCCTCGCTTGTCGTAGCACCGTTCCCCCCATTATCACCAGTAGAAGATGTGTCTGGATTATTAGGATCAACTGGGGTTGTCACTGAATCTGGTGCCGTGAAGGCCGCTTGGGTCTTCGTACTCCCTGACGTGCCAGTAACCGTGGCCGCATTCGCCGCAACAGGTGCAACCGTCCCCAACAATAATGCACTGGCTAATAAGATACTGCTTACTGTCTTCTTCATCATGATGTAATGCACTCCTTTGATTTGTACTTCCCAAAACACTGTGACAAACAATACCTCGTGATCTAAACTACTTGGTTCCCGACGCCAAGCACCTAATCCATTTAGATTACTTCAAGAATTGCAACGGCCATTAATGGTTGTTACGCTTCTTTAAGTATGTAACAACGTTAGTATAGGGCCAATAGGTGGGGTTGTAAATATTACTACCGGACAAAACGTGAAATTGGCGTCCTAATTACTAAATCGTTAGTAAGCTTATTATATCAACAAACAGGGCACATAATATGGGTGATTGATACCCCAATCTTTTTATATAACGCCCGCTTTCATGCAGTTTTAGGCGGTTGTTTCAAAAGCGATAGGTCCTCAATCGTCTAGCCCCGCGGACTTTTTTCGGTCGCAATCGACAGTGACTTTCATCACGCCAATCATGCAAAAGGCTGGATTAATTGTGGCTTAGTTAAATCGGTTTACGTTTCAAATTCACATCACCGTGATGCGTCGCCAAAAAGACGTACTCGCTCGTCAATCACACACGAGTTAGTACGTCTACCTGTCAAAGCTGTTTGGTTGTTTTGGTGTTGGTAGGTGGCCTGAATCTGACGGCTCCGTGGCCCATCGAGCCTAAGTCATATGTTAACCAGCTTCTTTGGCTACGATTGCCTGGCCACCATTTCAATTGAGAGCTGTAAATTACTGTTCTGCACGTCGCGACCAATGTTCCTCTTAAATTTAAAACGACTGGCTACTTAATTGCCAACACTAATTTCTTATTCGCACTCACGTATTGTCCATTCGCAAGCACAAACCGCGTCGTCAAGTTGTGCTGCTTGCGTGCAATCACGTTTAGCGTCTGCCCTGCTTTAACGTGTTTAACCTTTTTGGTCAGCCCCACTCGCTGATAGCTATTGATGCCCTTTGGATTAATGACTTTAATTTTCTTGGGTGTTTTTTGGTAATAGGCCGGCGCTACGAATGCCTTTCGTACCGTAATATAGCCGGTCTTACCAGCGGTCTTGCTGCCATGGTTGACGTCTTTGACTTGATAACGTGGTGCCCCCGACTTGCTTTTAGCATATCCGGTTACCACAAACAATGGCCGTTGCGTCCGCTTAACTTGACGATACTTAGCTACTCTTTGACGCTGATTGAACGTTGGCTTTTGATACAGGTAAATCGTCTTTAGTCCATAGACCACCGTTTTCTTAGGTGCGACCGCCTCGATTGCGGCCTCACCAGGCGTTACGGTTAACGTCACCGTCTTAGTTTTTCCGTTATCTGCGGTTAGGGTAATCGTATACGTCCCCGGTACTTTGAGATCAGCTTCGCCAGCAGCCACCGTTACCGGAATTTCTTCACCGTCACTGTTAAGTGCTCGTGCATGGAACGTTGCGGCATCAACGTTCTCGCCCGAAACAATCGTGGCGTGGTCGTCCGCGGTTAAGGCAGACTGATCTACCTTGCTAGGAACAATGACAGGGTTAGTTTCTGGCTTCAAATAGACATAGAAATCTTGCGCCGTATAACCGCCGCCTTTAGCAGGTGTTAAGGTCAAGAATTGATTTCTTGCTTCCTTATCAGTTTTGTCCTTATCTAGTACCATGCCTTGATACCCATAATCTATAAAGGGTTGGGCTTCCTCCTGCTCAAAAAAAACCGCAATCGCTGCTTTCTGCTCAGCAAGGTCCATACTAGAATCCGGGTTATATAAATAACTAGGTTTGAAAATAGTGAAATACTCTTCAATCGCTTGCTTCCGCAAATTAGGATGGTTAACGTAAGTAAGAATTATATTCAAATGATCATAAACTGAATAATTCTCAGCATAAATAGGTATGTTGTGCTTTTTTATAAAGTCATTCACCGAAGTTTCTTTTGCTTTCTTAACGTCCATACGGCTACTAAGAGTTTGTATTGGGGGGGTATGTTTATCTTTATCTTCATCAGGAGATCTCAGAAAGATATTAATTCTGATATTAGCTTCTTCCGGTTCCGAACTGACATCATCTGCATATGCCACACGATTCCCACCAGCAATTATCCCCAAACACACACTCATTGCAATAAGGCCAATCCCGGTAAAAATTCGTTTTAGCCATGATTTTCGCTTCATTATTGTTCACCTCTTTCCCCTAAATTATAACGCTTACATCGGTTAATTGTATATTAAATGTTTACAATCATTGAAAATTAACACGTTTTCTTGTTTTGCTGTAATTACTATCAAAAATAACGACCCCACACAAAAGGCCGGTGCCAACTTCGCACCAACCTGAGTTCTAATTCTTCAAAATCTCCTGCACCAACCGTTGCGTATCCGTTGTGCGCTGAGCCTGAGCGTCCTTCATCTGTAGGTAGGCTTGCTGTAAGGCCGACAACGTCACGGCTTCTTCATCTTCCGGTAAAGCGTACAGCCGGTGATAGGCGGCAGCGACTGCCGGGAAATCCGACTGGTTGCTGGCCAACTGACGTAACTGCGCCGTGGTCACGTGATTCTTCTTAGCCGGGACCCACCCTATCGCTGGTTGTTGCGCCAACCGCTGGGCGAATGCCTGCCGCAAGTTTTTCGGCCAAGTGGTGGGTACTGTTTGGCCCGCCGTCAAGCGTTCCCGCAGCGTCAGACAATCCGTGAGCACGCTGGCTGGCACCTGCTGGCCCTCCCAGGGACGTTGGAGCTTGGTTAACCAATCCTGCCGTTGAGCGGGTGTCAACGTGAAGCCGACCGCCGCGTTGAACAGGTCATCGTTCCAATCCCGCTGGCGTTGTTGGGCGCGGCGTTGGCTGAACCGATCCAAGTCGGCTACCAGGTACCGCGGTGCAATCTGTAAGCGCGCTGCGGTGATTTGGCCGCTACGGGTAAATTCCGTGGCCATCACACCTAATTGGTAGGAATTGATCAGCTTCCTTAGCTGTGCTGGCAGGGTCACGTCCGCCAGTTGGGCCTTGAACGTCGCTAGTGGCAGGCGTTCGGCCATCAGATTAGCCACCTGCCGCAGAGTCGTTTGGTACGGTGCCGAGGCCCGCAATGCCTGCACGGCAGAGCTCTCCTGATGCTGGGCGCGGTCCCAGGCCGCCTGGGATTCTTCTTCGGCCAGTTGGCGCTCCTGGTCAGCGCGGTGTTGCGCGGCTTGCTTGGCCGCCGCTGCCGCCTTGTGGTCAAGCGCTGTCAGTGTGTCGTATTCACTAAGGTACGGGCGTAATTGGCCTTCTGGTAAGGTCGTTTGTCGGTGTTTCAAATACCCCGTCACCGTGTGTTCGGTCCCGTTATGGACCCACCGCTGGCGGCGATGATGAGCGGCCGGCAGATTGGGCAACGCTACCGAATCCCACAAGATCTCTGGGACCTGTGGGTAGTGTTCGGTCAGGTCATCGTACTGGGCGACCGCGTGAATGTTGTCCTCGGTGGTGATGGTCATCAGATATTGCATTTCATCGCTCATGAACTTCTTCACGCACTCCGAACCAACGATAATCTTGTGGCCGTTGGCGCGCAACGCCACGTGGTACTCGTAGCGCACCGGTTTGTGGCACAACGCACAGTGCCGCCAATCCAGCCGCTGACTGCTGGGATTGATCACGTAAGGCGAATCCGCCAGCAATTTCCAGGCCGTACTGCTTAATTTCAGCCAATCGACCCGCTGTTCCAGCAACGCTGCCCGTGCCGACCGGGGCAAGAAATCACTACTGTCCTTGATGGTCGGGTGGTCGCGCAACAGCGGCATCAACCGGGTCAACGCCGGCAAGGCCAGGGCCTGCTGACTGAGTTGTAAGAACCGGTTCTCCGCCGGCGTCAAAATCGTGGTTGCCATATCTTCCGTCCTCCCTGCAAAAATCGCGTTCTTTTAGTGTAGCATATTTCGGGCGAAATGGGGAACGTACGTTTTAAATTTTCTCTCCTAACGTAAACTGGTCCCCTCTTTTTCGGGTCCACTGGCCCTTGGCGCTGGCGGCGATTCCCCGTAAACTTAGTCTTGTAGGTGCCACGCTTGGGCTAAGGCGCGCACCCCACTGACAATCTGGTCATCGGTGACCTGCCTGAAGCTCAGGACCACGCTATGATCCGCGGGCACCCCGTTGGCCCAGCAGCGGTCCGGATTGACCAGTCCCACGCCCACCGCGGCGGCTTGGGCGATCAGGTGACTGATGGGTGGGGTGGTTGACAACTGGACCACGATGAAGCTCCCGGCTGCGGCACCGGTGATGCGGATGCGGTCGCCAAACGCCTGCTGCAGGGTCGTGATCAATAGTTGGCGGCGGTTGCGGTAGACGATGGTCAGTTGGCGGATGAACCGCTCCAGGCTGTCATTGGCAATCATGCGGCCCAGGATCTGTTGTTGCCACTGCGAGTTGCGGTTAGGCAGACGGCCGTACGTTTGTTGATATCGGTCAGCGAAGCCCGTTGGCAAGACCAAGATGCCCATGCACAGCGCTGAGCCCAACGTGTCATCGTAGTTGGTGTAGTAAAAGCTCCGCTGGCCGGCCAGGTCGTGATACAGCGCCGGGGCGGGTTGGCCGTCGTAGACCATGGTGCCGTCCGTATCCAGCTCGATTAAGTAGCGCTGGGTGGCCCGTAACCGCTGGGCCAACCGTTGGCGTTGGGATACGGTTAGTCCCTGACCGTCCGGAAAATTGTGGGTCGGCGCCAGCACGTAACCGGTCGCGTCCGGCCAAGCCTTTTGATAGTTGACGGTTGCCACGCCTAATTTTTGCCAGACCTCACGGGCGTTCGGGGCGATAGGTTCCGCCACCGCCAGCCGGCCTTGGGCGAATTCGGGTACCAGATTGGCGATGATGCCCGCCGCCTCGTTGAAGCCACTGGTCACCACGATCTGGTCGGCCGTCACGTGAATCCCCTTGAGCCGGGCCAAATACTGCGTCACCTGTTGGCGATACTGGGCATCCCCGCTGGCCGGTTGAATGTGGGTCACCCCCGACCACATCACCGCCCGTTCCGCCGCCTGCCACGCCGTTTTCGGAAATAGCTGGAGGTGGTCGAAATCTTCCGTGAAGTCGACGGCAAATTGGGGCCGGGCCACCGGCTGAAGCGGCGTTTCCGCGGCCGTCAAGACTGGCAACTGCTGGGCCACGCGGTAACCGGCGCCGGGCTTGCTGACCAAATACCCTTCGGCGACCAAGTCCTGGTACGCGTGGTCCACCGTGTTGCGGCTGACGGCCAACGTTTGCGCCAGATAACGGGTACTGGCCACCTGTTGTCCCGGCTGGCGAATCCCCGTTTCAATTTCCGCCCGTAACTGGCGATACAGCTGATGGTAAATCTGCTCGCCGCTCTCTCGTTCGATCACTAACATCTCGGACCCCACCTTCACACGAATTTATTTCCATTGTACAAGAAAGGACCCTTAATATGAAAATCTTATTGATCAATGCACATCCTGACTATCAAAATCCCGCCCGGACCATCAATCAGCTGACCGAACACGCCCGCCAAACGATCCAGCAATTGGCACCGGACCAGGACCTCGACCAACTCACCCTCTACGACCCGGCTACTGACATTCCCGCCATTTCGGCAACTTCCCTGAATTACCCGGAAACGGTCCAACCGGCGCAACAAAAGCTGATCGACCAGTGGAAGGCTGCCGACTTGATTCTTATCATGATGCCGCTGCACAACTTTAACGTGGTCACCGGCCTGAAGACCTACATCGATGATATCTTCATCGCCAGACAGACGTTCAAGTACACGGCGGACGGGTCGGTGGGCCTCTTGGATGGACACCAACGGGTCATCTACGTCCAATCGAGCGGCAGTGACTACCAGCACGACCTGCGCTACGTCAACGCGGACTTCGCGCCCCACTACCTCCGCACGATTCTCAACTTCATGGGCATCAAGGACATGACGCTAATTCGCGCCGAGGGTTTAGATCTGGCTGGTAGTGACAAGCCGGCCATCGTGGCCCAGACCAAACGAGACCTGACGGCGGCATTGACGGCAGCGTTAGCGACGGACTAGCTGGCAGATAATCAAGATAAAAGGCGTTCAGTACTCACCGATTGGGGTGGCGCTGAACGTCTTTTGGCTTACGCGGGACGCCAAGCTGGTGAACCGCTAGTTGTTGCTAATCCAATTTACCATTCATAAATTGCGCCTCGCCGTTACCAAAGCTCCAATCGGCCTTGGTGTTGCTGGTGATGTTGATCATCACATCGGCAGGCTCAACGTCGGCGTGCTCCTGAAGTTCCTTGACCAGCCGCGCGTAGAAGCGTTCTTTGTCTGCTTCCTTGCGGGGGCTTGAGGTCAGACTGAACATCAAAAACTTATTGGTCCGGTTGAAGCCCAGGCCCACGTCTTCGATGATCATTTCTTCAGAATCGTGTTGCGTCACGATTTGGTACCGGTCGCGTGGCAACAGGTGCAGTTCCTCAGTGGCGACTTGGTACGAGATGTCTAAAATATTTTTGATTTCTTTCTTGCTCCGGCCGCGAAACATATCAATGCGCATCATTGGCATGGGTAAGACTTCCTTTCTGTAATTCCTCGTGAATTTTACCACAGCACAGTCACCAAACACATCCAGGCGACTCGCGGATGGCCTTGGCTCGGCCATAGGTGGTAACAACAGAAACTAGTTTACCGCGGATGGGTGGTGGCCGACTTGATAAATGTCAAGACTTTGGATTTTATCCCTAGCTCTATATAAAAAAAGCCATCAATATTAGATGGCTTTTTTAGCACTTAATCAGGTTGCGAATCGATTTGACTTAAAAAACTTTCTCCATATCCCTCATTATCAATTTCAAAATTATCTAAAATAGTTGCTCCTACATCACTATAAGTATTACGCACGCCAATATTTCTCCCAATAATTCCTTTAGAGTACGCAATAACTGGTACAAACTCACGAGTATGATCCGTTCCCTTAAATGTCGGATCATTTCCATGGTCCGCTGTTATAATCAATAAATCATCTTCAGTAATTAGTTTCAACATCTCCCCTAACTTACAATCAACCCTGACTAGCTCCTCGCCATATCCTTTTGCATCCCGTCGATGGCCAAACTTAGAATCAAAATCGACTAAATTAACAAAGATAAATCCTTGAGTTACCACTTTCATTGCATGAATTGTTTGGTCTATTCCCTCTAAGTCGTTGCCTGTATGAATTTCTCGTTCAATTCCTCTCGACGAAAATATGTCATTAACTTTGCCAATTCCTGTTACTGGAATACCGTTTGCAGCTAATAAATCCAAAACCGTTTCCTCGGGCGAATCCATTGAAAAGTCTTTTCTATTTTTACTTCTTTCAAAGGTACCCTTATCTTTTCCAATAAAAGGCCGAGCGATAATTCTACCAACAGTTAATTCACTTTGATCAATTATCGTTCTGATGAAACGACATATCCGATACAGCTCTTCTACTGGTACAGAATCTTCATGTGCGGCAACCTGTAACACAGAATCTCCAGAGGTATAAATAATCAAACTACCATCTGCCTTCTGCTTTTCACCAAAATCAGACATTGCCTCTGTCCCAGAAGACGCACGGTTCAAAATAACCTTTCTATTTGAAAAGTGCTCAATTTGATCAATTAATTTTGCCGGAAAACCATTTGGAAAAGTATCCAATGGCCTACTAATCGGGACCCCCATTAGCTCCCAATGTCCATTAATACTATCCTTTCCTGCTGAAATTTCTTTCATTTTACCAACAATACTGATCAACTTTTTTTGTGCAGGAACTCCCTTTAATGGATTATCTGTTCGAATATTTCCCAAGCCCAATTTTGTCATTACAGGTACTTGTAGCCCATTAGGAAAATACTGACTAACATGTCCTAAAGTATCAGCACCAACATCATCAAAAAGTTCTGCATCCGGAGCCGCCCCAATTCCCATTGAGTCCAAAACCATCACGATTACCTTTTCAAATTTTCTCATATTCCATATTCACTTCCCATTCAATCGCTCATTTGTTTTTTACCCAGAGGATTGGGAATTAAATTAACAACAACTAATGAAATCAAGTATAAAGACCCTAAGAACAACAGAGCTGCTGAAAATCCGCTTTTATCAATTAGATAACCTATCAAAATCGGCGATAGCCCACCAATTGCACGACCAGTATTAAAAATCACATTATTAGCAAAGCTTCGAACTTCCGTTGGATAAAAACTACTAATCAATGCACCGTAACCGGCATTCATACCGTTAGCGAAAAAGCCAACAATCATACCAACTACTAACATTAACAGTGAATTATGAACTAACGAATATAGTGATACAGAGGCTGCTGCCATAATTAAAAATGCAGAATATGTTATTTTAGATCCCAATCTATCTAATAACTTACCAAAACACAACATCCCAATTGACATCCCAATAATAGTTGAAATCATCCACATCGATGAGCCAGATACCGTCAATCCTTGCTGCTTTTCTAGTAATGAAGGTAGCCAGTTCATTAATCCATAATATCCAGCAATTTGAACTGTCGACATTATAATTAACCCTGCTGTGATTCCCGTTGTTTTGGGATCTCTAATTAAAATTTTTAAACGTGGATGTTGATGGTTTTCCTGTTCTTTCCTATGTGTCGATTGCCATGCCTTAGTTTCTGGCAAATGCCGTCTTACAAAATAAGCTAGGATTACTGGCAATACTCCAAAAACAAACGTTCCACGCCAACCAGCCAGCGGAATTATCGTTGCTGCAATAATCGCGGCTAACAGTGTTCCCATCTGACCGCCAACTGTAATCCAAGAAGACATTTGTCCACGGCGGCTCTTTGGAAACACTTCAGCTACTAACGCCATTCCAATCCCATACTCACCACCTGCACCTAAACCAACGATGAATCGAAGAACATAAATTTCCGTAATGCTATGGGCAAATGCCATGAGCAAAGTAGCGATGGCAAAAATAAAAATTGTGTAAGTGAATGTTTTAATTCGACCATGCCTATCTGCCATATAACCAAATAGTACGCCGCCTAAGAGCATGCCAATATTGGTAATAGATGGGAGCATTCCCCCCGCTGCAGAAGAAATATGAAATTCGCTAATAATCGAGCTGAGTGCAAAAGACAGCAGTAGAACGTCCATTCCTTCTAATCCTAGTCCCAGCATAGAAGAAGCCAGAACCTTTTTTTGATACGATTTTTGTTCTTCCATCCTCATTAAGCCTCCAGTTAACTATGCTAAAATTGATCTTAAGACTGTCTCAGCTGATGCTTTATGAATTCGGTTATAATCGGCTGGTTCTTCCCAAGTATAAGTATCTCGGCTCAAATGAACGACCAAACAATTAGCCACAGGAACTCCATAGACAGAGCCTAGCAGGAATAAAACTGCTGACTCCATTTCTGCATTAATAACTCCCCTACTCCTCCAGTAATTCATCTTGGTATCGTCAACTTTCAAATTACTTCCCGAAATTTCAGGCTGTCGATATTGTCCAAAAAAGTACGTCTCCGTTGTTAATCCAATTCCTGTATACGTTTTGAAACCATTAGCAACTGCTCCATGATAAATCGTATCGACAAGCAATGGATCAGCCACTGCGGGATATTCATCAGGCACATATTCTCCTAAAAGACCTTTTGTTCTTACCATTGCACGATTTACAATAATATCTCCAGGATGAATATTCTCGTCCCATGAACCACATCCACCACACCTAACAATCATCTTAGCGTCATTCTCAAGTAATTCTATGACACATATTTCTGTCGAACCTACACCCATTCCAGTAGAACAAATCGAGACATGATGTCCTTCAAATTCTCCGACCACTAGTACAAATTCTCGACTATCTTCAAGTTTTCTTCTCTTATCCCAATTCTCGGAAATTAAATCAACACGGGCCGGATCACCAACAATCAAGGTTATTTCACCTAAGTCTCCCTTTTGAATGTGCGTTAAATGTTCACTAGTCATTGTTAATCACCTTTTTATTTTCTTTTAGTGTCAATACGGTTAGAAACGAAATGATATATAAAACTGAAAGAAAGCCCATCGTGACAACCATTGTTGAATGATCTAATAAAAACCCGATTACCACAGCCGAGAAACCACCAACTGCTCTACCAATATTAAAAATTAAATTATTTGCTGAGGCCCTAATTTTTGTTTCGTAAAGATTCCCTACGATGGCGCCATACCCTGCATTCATTCCATTTGCAAAGAATCCGACGATAGCACCACCAATTAACAAGGTCATATTGGTCTGTGCAAAGGCATATAGAAATACAGAAATTGCTGATGCTATCAGGAAAATTGAATAAGCTACTTTACTCCCAATTTTATCCATGATTTGACCGAAAACCAACATTCCTAGTGACATTCCTACAATCGTTGATATCATCCAAATCGAGGAACCTGACACTGATAAACCAGATTTTTGTTGTAAAATCGATGGTAGCCAATTCATTAATCCAAAGTACCCAGCAACCTGAACAATAGCCATAATTGTTAGCTTAATAGTGTTGGATGCGTTTCCATTTTTAAATAAGTCTAGTAATGTGATATGTTCCGTCTGTGTTTCAACCTTCTTAGCTTCTTTCCACTCCGTAGATTCTGGGACTTTAAAATAAACAAATATTCCTAGAAAAATAGGTAATGCGCCAAAGATAAATAGGCTTCGCCAACCGGCCATCGGAATCAAAATTGCAACAGCAATTGCTGCAACAATACTCCCAAGCTGACCTGAAACAGTCACGTATGAATTAATTCTTCCTCTTTGTTTGCTACTAAATACGTCAGCAACCATCGACATAATAACACCATAAACACCACCACCACCAACACCTACCAGAAACCTCAAAACGTAAACAATCCAAATGTTCGTTGCAAATGCCATTAATCCTGTTGCTAATGCATAAATAATTGTAGTAATTGCATAAACCTTAACGCGACCATTCCGATCTGCCATTGGACCGAATGTTAAACCACCAACCAACATTCCAATGTTAGTAATCGTAGAAATAAATCCACCTGCCGCTCCGCTGATATGAAAGCTTGCAATCATTGATGCAAGAACAAAGGATAGTAACATCGTACTGGTTGACTGGGAGAACAGTCCTGTTGCGCTTGTAGTCAACGCCGTCTTCTGTTCTTTATTCATTTTCTGATCCATATTGACGCCTCCAATTTAGTTTCTTAAATTGCAGATTTAGTGTACCATTGCGTCAATGACAAAAATCAGTAGTTTTTTACAACAATTGACAGCTATTTACTGTAGCTACATACAAGGAGATGACGATTTGATTACGCTTTCGCAAGTTCTGCATAAAAACAAAGATTTACTTTATCCTCTGTATAACTTGGAAAACATCGAACGTCCAGTATCTGCCATCACTATCATGGAAGATGTTCGGGTCGAAAAATGGGTCCAAGGTGGGGAAATTCTGCTAACCAACTCTGAAACCCTTCCCCAATCTGAGGAGCAGCTAATCACACTACTTGATCGACTATCTCGACTCAACGCTTGTTGTCTAATCATCAAGCCTCGCTCCGGTATGTATCACGCACCCCACTTTCTTATTACTCACGCAAAACATATAAAATTTCCAATATTTAGTATCCAAGTAGAAACCAACTACTTACAAGTAATGAATGATGTTAATGAACTTTTATTTTATGATCGTCAAATTGATCATATGATTGATTTAGATTTAAATTACATATTAAAGTCGCACCACATTTCGGATACAGACTTCGACTTCATTTCAAGTACTAAAGATATTGATCTTTATAAAGAGTCAGCTCGCGTCATCCAATTGCGTTTCTCCCATCCTACTAAACTTCCTAGCAGATTTAAATCACTCTTCCGATTATTCAGCCAGCTTCGCGCCATTTTAACGGGTTGGGAACAGCAGACACGTATTCTAACTTACTTCTTATTAGAAAACGCAAAGGGAGCAACGATTGTTATCTTTCTTGCGGCTGATAATAGAGCTGTAATTAGACACCATGACATTGACTTTCACTCTCTAGAATCTTCAATACCAACACTGAGCAAGGCCTTTCACATAGGTATCTCTGACTTGCACAGTGCCAAAGCTTTAAACCAAGCATATGATGAGGCACAATTTAGCCTTAAGATGTCTCAGATTCTCAATCAAGAAAACGGTTTAACCTATTATCATGAAATATCTTTGTGGAGAATAATTAGCGAATTGCATCAACATCATGAAAAGAAGCTTTATCCCCAGAGACTCGATCGACTTTTACAGAAAAAAGAGCTACGTCAAACATTATTCACATATTTTGGTGAAAACGAATCTTTAGTAAATACTGCCGATAAACTATACACTCACCCAAATACAATTCGCTATCGTCTCCAAACTATTCGGAAGCAGACAGGGCTAGATTATCAAAAAACAAATGACAAATTTTTATTATACATTGCAACCGTTCTAAATTTACTAGATACACAAGATTAACAACCTCAACTTAGTAGAAGAACAATGGGTATTACTTGGTCAAATGGCTAAGTAATACCCATTGTTTCAAATATTTACTATTTTTTTGACATCTAAAAACTAATTTTCACCCAATCCACTGCTTCAACGCCACGCCAGTCCGTGAATCCGCCACGTCCACTGACTTGCGGGGGACGCCGCTATACTGAATCTGGCCGCCGTAACGTCCAGCGTCGGGGCCGACGTCAATCAGCCAGTCTGCTTGGCTGATGACGGCGAGGTTGTGTTCGATGATGATCAGGGAATTGCCGGCGGCGACCAGTTCGTTGAACAATTTCAACAGGCGCGCCGTGTCTTTCAAATGCAAGCCGGCCGTGGGTTCATCCAACAGGTAAACGGTCCCCTGCTTGCCGAGTTCGACCGCTAATTTCAACCGCTGGAGTTCCCCACCCGACAGCGTCGTCAGGGGTTGGGCCAGCGTCAAATAACCCAGGCCAACGCGGTCCAGATTGTTCAGTTGGCTGGCTAATTTGGGCGTGTCAGCGAAGAAATCCTTGGCCATTTTGACTGATAACTGGAGGACTTCGGCGATATTCTTACCCTG
This sequence comes from Levilactobacillus brevis, assembly GCA_003666485.1. Lineage (GTDB taxonomy): Bacteria > Bacillota > Bacilli > Lactobacillales > Lactobacillaceae > Levilactobacillus > Levilactobacillus yiduensis. The sequence continues at coordinate 421,196 of CP032931.1, read as the reverse complement.
GTACGTGTACTGCAAAGCCTCGTCGCTGTAGCGTTTTCCATGACACAGCTCACAGGTCTGCACGACCGGGTCCATGAACGCCATGTTGGTAATCGTGACGCCCTTGCCCTTACACCGCGGGCAGGCCCCCTTGCCATTGTAACTGAACAGACTGGTGCCGACCCGATGATTGGCATCGCTAAATAACTTCCGGATGCCATCCAAGATGCCCAGATACGTGGCGGGCGTGGAGCGAATGTTGATGCCGACCGGCGCTTGGGCCAAATCGATGTAGTCATCCTTGAGCTGGCTCTTCAGTGCGGTGACCAGCGAGGATTTCCCGGAACCAGCGACCCCGGAGATGACCGTCATGACGCCCAGGGGCACGTCAACGTCGACGTCCTTTAAGTTATTTTGGGTCACGTGCCGCAACGGTAACGTCCCGGTCGGTTGCCGTTCAGTGCCCCAGTGATGCGGTTGCCGCAACCATTTGCCCGTCAGTGAATCCGACGCCAACAGTTCCGGATAGGTCCCGGTAAACGTGACGGTCCCGCCGCCTTGACCGGCCAGCGGTCCCATTTCGACCACGTAATCGGCAAAGTCAATCATCGCCGGATTGTGCTCGACCACCAGAATCGTGTTGCCCTTGTCCTTCAACCGCGTCAACGCCTGCTTGACCAGTTGAATGTCGTGGGGATGCAGGCCAACGCTGGGTTCATCCAAAATGTAGACCATGTCGACCAGCGCGCTGGTGAGGTATTTGGCAATCTTGATGCGTTGCGCTTCCCCACCGGACAGCGAGCTGGTCCCCCGGTCGAGCGTCAAATACCCCAGACCGATATCGACCAGTGACTGAATCTTGGTGGTCAACTCCCGCACGACATCGGTCGCCAGGGGTTCGGTGATGCCCTGTAAAAACGCCAGCACGTGGCGCAGGTCCATGGCCGTGACCTCGGCGATGTTCTTACCATTAATGTGATTGGTCAAGACCGCCGCCCGGAGCCGCGTGCCGTGACAAACGGGACACGGTTTGCGGGTCACGATTTCCGCAATGGCTTCGCGGTGATGTTCGGCTTCCTTCTTGCCAATCACCGACCGGCGAATTCGCGGCACCACGCCTTCGTACAATGCGGTGCGCGGAAAGCCTTCACCAGGATGGTCTAGCTTCTGTTGCGGCGCGTGCATCAGCATTTCGTATTCTTCCGGCGTATAGTCCTTGATGGGCTTGTCGTCGTCAAACAACCCGCTGGTCGCGTAACGCCGCCAGCGCCACGTATCCGGCCCGAAGCTGACAAACGTGATGGCCCCCTGATTCAGCGACTTTTCCGGGTCGATCAGCTTGGACTCGTCAATGTCGTCGACGTACCCGAGGCCCTGACACGCGGGACACATCCCCTGTGGCAGGTTGAACGAAAACGTGTCGGAATAGCCGATGAACGGTTTACCGATCCGGGAAAACAACAGCCGCATCAGCGAGTAAATGCCGGTATAGGTCGCCAACGTCGAGCGGGCGTTCTTGCCCAAACGCTGCTGCGCAATCACGATGGCCACTGGTAGATGCTCAATGTCGCCGACGTGCGGCTGGCCGTATTTAGGCAAATACTGTTGGGTAAAGCTGGGGAACGTTTCGTTTAATTCCCGGCGTGAGGCCGCCGCAATCGTGTCGAACACCAGCGACGATTTCCCCGACCCCGACAGGCCGACGAACACCGTGGTCTCGTACTTGGGCACGCGTAAGTTAACGTGTTGCAAGTTGTTTTGCGTGGCATCTTTGATCTCGATAAACCCTTTTTCAAATGTTGGTTGCATCCCAGTACCCCTCTCGTTTTTTCGTTGTGAACACTACCAGTCCACCTTACCATACTCTAATTTTTTGTGGGGAATGGCGCACCCACTGCTGGTAGAAAGTATGATTAGGGTCTTAAATTCCGACCATAAAGATTGCGAAACCAGATACCTCCGCCAGCCAGCAGTTCCACCTGCTGGCCGACTCCGGCGGGATGGTGCTTATCAGTGACAGAAGTGTCAATCAAAGTTGTCTGTAGGCTGTAACTAAGGACCCAAGCAATCGCTGGTTAGGAATCCTTGTAGCCGGAGTTCGCCAAATATGGGTTCAGCCGTGGGAGTTCCCTTAGTGGCGCGGTCCATGCCGGTTAGGGAACTGGCGATTTTGAGACGCGGTCTTCGGCTCAAAGTCGAGGAGACGAGACCGCTCCTTGGCTCGTCCCGCCGCCCACCGCGTTCCGACCCATATTTGGCGAACGGGAGGCGGACAGTCCAGACTATATAACCGGCATCCAGCGACCAAAAATTTGTATGCAATTCCACAATCAAAACGTTCCCCAAACCGGTGGTAAAAGTCTATAATTTGGAATGTAGAAATTATTAAAGGAGGCAACTCTTTATGTCTTTATTTAAACGTCATCCCCTCAATCTGCCCGCAGCTATCATCGCTGGCGGGGCCGCGGGGATTGTTTCTGGTTTGGTCAAGCTTGGTTGGGAAAACGTCCTGCCACCGCGGACTGCGGCGCGCGATGCGACCAACCCACCACAGACCTTGCTGGAACAATTTGGCATTCCCAAAAAAGTGACTCACGCAACTTACACCTACTCTGGCCATCAACTGCCTTGGGTCAGTTACGTCATCCATTTTGGCTTCTCGACCACGTTTGCCGTTCTGTACCAAATCATCGGTGAAAAGATTCCGGCCGTGAAGAAGGACGCCGGGACCTGGTTTGGCTTGGCCATCTGGATTGCCTTTCACCTGGGCATCATGCCAGCCATGGGCACCGTACCAGCAGCGGCGGACCAGCCCAAGGAAGAACACGTCTCCGAAGCCCTCGGCCACATCGCGTGGATGGTCACCAACGACCTAGTCGGCGCCGAAGTCTACCGCCGCTTGACGCAGGAAAGCCGGCGTCACTAACAGCCCCGTCCGCCTACCGCGGCGTGAGTAAACCAGTGCCTGCGGCTGCCAGGGATTCTGCCTGCTATGGGGAACACCTTCAGCCCAAGAGCGGGCTTCCGGTTCGCTTGAAAGCCTGACAAAAACCGTCAGTCTCTCAAGTCGTCCCACGCTGTAGGCAGAGACAAAACCTCTGCCAACACCGTCGACACAGCTGGCGCCATCCCTGGCCTCCTCCGGCAGATTGGTGGTGTCCACAGTTTCTTGTGTTAGCCCACGATTGGCCATCAGTTACGAATTCAGCGTTTTAATCTATGGGGTTGGTCAACCACCATGTAGCCGGGAGCGGCGCGTCAGATGCGTTCAGCCGTGGGAGTTCCCTTAGCGGTGGGCTTTACCGGTTAGGGAACTGGCGTCTTTGAGACGTGCATTTCGGCTCAAGGACGAGGTGTCGAGACCGACCTTTGGCTCGACCCGTCCGCCCACCGCGTTCCGACGCATCTGACGCGCCGCGGGAGGCGGACAACTACCGCACCATTTAAGCCCATCATACCCATCAGAATCAAAGGGGGAATACCTATTGAACAAGCCTTGGCAAACCAAGTGGCCCGAGCGGATCAGCTACGGCCTCAGCGATGCCGCTGACAACCTGGTCTTCCAGATGATGACCACCTACCTGCTCTTCTTTTACACCGACGTCTACGGCCTATCCGCCAGTGCCGCCGCGATTCTGTTTATCGTGGCGCGCCTTGCCGACGTGGTGGAGAGCCTGATTATCGGCCTCATGATCGACCGGACCCATTCCAAATGGGGCAAGAGCCGGCCGTTCTTCTTGTGGTACGCGCTACCATACGTCATCTTTGCCATCTTGACCTTCGTGACGCCGCCATTTAGCGGCACCGGCAAGCTCGTCTGGGCCTACGTCACCTACCTGGGACTAGGTTTCTTCTACACGGCCGTCAACCTGCCGATCACGTCGATTCTGCCAACCATGACGCAAAATGAATCGGAAATGACCCTGCTTGGGGTGATCCGCCAGTTCGGTGGCAGTGCCGTGCAAATTATCGTGGCGGTCTTCACCCTGCCACTAGTCGCCTTCTTCGGTCATGGTGACCAGCGACAAGGTTTTCTGTTGACCATCGTGCTCTTCGGGTTGATCTCGCTGGTGCTGATCCTCAACACCTTTTTCCACGTGCGTGAGCGGTTCACCAATCCCGAGAAGTCGCACCAATCCTGGTCCGCCGTCAGCAAGATGTTACGGCAAAACAAGCCGTGGCTGGTGATTTCCACGGTCATCCTGCTGTACTGGCTGACCACGGCCATCAAAAATCAGACCACGATTTACTATTTCAAATACATCCAGCACAGTGAAAAATTAGTGCCACTGGCCAATAGCTTCACCTTCGCGGCCCTGATTGGCGTCGTCCTGATCATCAGGGGCGCCGACGTCTGGGGCAAGAAGGCCACCATGCAACGCGGGATTCTGGTGGCCGGTTCGGGGCAACTCATCTTGTCGCTGGGGGTCACGACCAATCAGCTTGGTATCCTGTTCATTGGTATTTTGCTAAATGCCATTGGTGGCGGCCTGATTATCGGGCTCGTCTCCATCATGATTGCCGACACGATCCGCTACGGCATGGCGTTGGGGATTCAAGCGGAAGGCATCCTCGCCTCCACGGATGATTTCGGCGTCAACGTCGGTCTCGGCCTGGGCGGTTTGATCACGGCCGGCCTGCTACACATGTCCGGCTACGTCGCCAACCATTCCCAGAACCTAGCGACCCAACACACCATCATCCTGAATTACGCCTGGATTCCACTGGTCCTGTACGTCGTGATGTTCATCGTCCTGTGGTTCTACAACGAAAAGGAACTGCAAGCCACCATCAAGGACGCTTAACGGTGCCCTACTGGTACTAACGAAATTCATGACCAATTAATCACCCATTTGACTATATCTTTAGAAAGTCTTAAAAGAGTCCGTTCCCTAGTTCACCGGTTTTGTGGTGATTATGAACGGACTCTTTTGTTGGTTACATCTTCGTAGCGACTACTGGCCGCCTACCGTCCGCCAAATATGAGCCGGAACGCGGCGGGCGGACCGGACCGAGCCTGAGAAGCGGTCTCGGCCTCGTTTTGAGCCGAAGGTCGCGTCTCAAAGACGCCAGTTCCCTAAGCGGCATGAACCGCGCCGCCAAGGAAACTCCCACGGCTGAGCTCATATTTGGCAGACTCCCAGCTACGGGAGTGCTTGCCAACAATAATCGACTTAATCCTTGGTAGCAGTTAACGTGTCACTCAACTTCCGGCCAACACAATGTTACTGAAAGACATCAACTTGCCGGAGGCTTCTGGTTTCACCAATCTTAACGAACAGAACACTGTTTTTCCGGGAATCAACGCGTTGATTCTACGTTCAACCTCATCTTTTGGGTGACGCATCAAATGTCACATTGGCACCACGGTTTACTTGCGTCAGCGCGTAGTCAAAGGCGCCGGCGTGTGCCCCGCGGTAGTAGCCAAAAGTAGCTGCGCCAATCCGCACCGCGTGTTCCGACGTCCGCGTGTAAGGAATCGGTGTCATCTGCGTTTGCCGATAGGTGTATGCCTGATTGTCGCTCCCAGTGGCTGATTTCACAAAGTCATAGGCGGCAACGTGCAGCGCTTCTTCACGACCGTGTCGCTTCACCGAAAATGGCTGCGGGCTAGGTTGCTTAAAGCTGGTCCGCTGTAGTCGTGCGAGCCGGCGACGCGCATTGACAATCACGCGCCGGTCGGTCTTGATCGTCGCATAGCTCACCACAGTGGCGTTCTGATTACGTTTCAAATTTTGTTGTTCTGCAGCTAATTCTGCTTGCGTTGTCTTGATCAACGCCCGCCGCTGCTGGCGAAAGTCCTGTTTGGCCCAAACCGGCCCTTGTCGTTTTAATTGGCCGATCGACAGCTTAGCGGCGGTTGCCAGCGTCAACGACTTCGGCACCTGAAACGCCAATGCCCGCCCCTTTTGGGTAATCACAATGGCCTCCAGCGGCATCCTGGCTTGTGGCTGACGCTGGCTCTGCACGATATACCAAGCGCGTGGCTTGGCGGTTTGACCAAACGCAATGTCCTTTTCGCTAGAATTTTGCTGGCGACTGCCAGACTGTTGGCCACAAGCACTCAAAGCTAACGATGCCAAGATAACAGCACCCACGATTACGTTCCTTTTCATTCACCTAAACTCTTTTCTGGCGGATTGCCACCGTCAATAATTTTACTTATTATACCCGAATTTAAGGCTTTCCGCTGCGCAAAAAAACGCCAGCACAATCGCCAGCGTTTCTCAAACCTATTTTCTATTAGTCCGACCGGTTTTGCCGAATCCAGTTCACCACAAATTCAGTCAGCCCGCGTTGATCTCGTAAGGTTAGCCGACCAATCGACACGATTTTCTGTAGGTCCGCCACGCGTGCTACGCGTTGTCGTCCGACATCCACATAGGTTGGTTTGGTCAAGCCGGTCTGGCGCCAATCCACCAATGGGTAGTAGTGGGCTTTGACTCTTGCCGATTTGTTGGCATATTGACTCGTCAACGAAAAGAAATACACGTTGTCGCCAACGAAGCGAATCACCAAAATCGGCCGTCGCTTGCCTCCTGGCTTATCTGTGAATGCCACATAGACGGCCACCACGTCGTTACGCTCAATAATCTTGGTCTTTGTCATTCAGCCATTCCTCTAAAGCGGGCTTTGTCGTCAAATCGGCCACGGGCAGGTCTGCCAGCGCCTCATCCAACGCCAAATTTTGCCGCTGCCGTGGTGTCATCTTCAGTTCAAATGGCATGCCGCCCTCTGCCACGACGCGTTTGTAAAACGCGGTTAGTGCGCTGGTCTGGCTCAGTCCAATCTGATCAAAAACCAGTTGTGCCTGGTCCGCTAACTCGCGGTCAACGTTAATCTGAACTTTCTTTTTGGAATCATCCTTGGTCGCCATTGCTCACTCACTCCTTACCATCACTATTGTCCTTATTATAATCAAATAGTAGTGATTTATCACTGATAATGCACTATTAAATCACTACCAAGTTATACTCAAATATTATCGCCTACGACACGGTACGCGCTATCCGCCGCCCGCCGGAGTCAGCCAACAATGGGGCCAGCTATGTCGGTCCAGTTAGCTGGCGTTTTTGGCCAGGTTACTGGGCGGGACGACTTGAGAGACTGGCGAACTTTGCCAGGCTTTCAAGCGAACCGGAAGACCGCTTTTCAGTCTGGAGGTGTTCCCCATAGCAGGCGGAATTGCTGGCTGATGGAGGCTGCTGATTTCGCTAATCTCAGCAGTCAAACCATTATCTGGTCAGGATTTAATCACCTAATCCTTCCCAGTTCATACTTACAAGCGCAAAAAAACGCTAGCCTAAACAGCCAGCGTTTCCCGAAACAATCAATCAAATTAATCCGCGTGGGTGTGACTACCACGACTGCGGTTGGAGTTGCGCCGCTTGTCGTGCAAGCTGTCGAACCCAACGAAGCCAGCGGCCACGGCCCGTTCGTTAGCGCGGTGTAAGACCTTGATGAAGCGTTCGGCCTCGTCTTTGCCGCCAAAGAATTCTAACCAACGGTGGAAGCGTTCGTCAGTCGCCTGAGATAAGTTACGTTGAACCCGGCTGCCGGCTGCCGTCAAGGTAATGTACTTCACCCGCCGGTCATTAGGGTCAACCTTTTGCATCACGTAATTTTCCTTCAACAATACGTTCACCTGACGTGCGATGGCACTCTTGGAGACGCCTTCGAGCTTAGCCAATTCAACCAAGGTCTGGCCGTTCTTACTACGAGCCACGTTATCCATGACCATGAAGGCCTCAAAGGTTAAGTTGTATTTTTGCGTAGGAATGGAGACAAAGTCACCAATATACTTGAAGATGTGCATGTAAAGATCGTCAAATTCTTTTTTCAGTTCTGCTTCAGTTACAGCCTCATTAGTTGATTCTGTCATTATCAGTCCATTACTCCTTTTAGTCCAGCGCCAGGCGCTACCATTTTCATTCATTTCTGCCTACCATCACGGGGCCGACAGACGAAATGAACAACCCTCCGTACATTTTACCATGAAATCAAGTTATCCAATAATGTTTTAAATTGGCTTTCAAAACTAGAACATGTGTTCTATAATGAAATTAATCTCAGTCATTAAGGATGTGATCTCATGATGCCACGTGTCAGTCAATCAATTAAAAACCTACTCCAGCTGGCCTACCAAAACAATCAGGTGACCACGCTAATATTCAATAACGTTACTTATACGGGAACCGTCGACTACCTATCCGCCACGACTGTTTTCCTGGGACTATCCGCCGGTCGCACCCGGGAGTTACCCCTCACCGGTGTGCGTCAGGTCAAGTTACACCAATCACAGTCTTGGTGGTACCTTTATGAAAATCCGCAACAGTAGCTTCTTCTAGTATCGCCTCTCCTCAGCAAAAAATAAACCCTTTTTTGCTAAATTGCTAGCATTTTCTTTACAATTCACTGAAAATGCTTTGGTTTGTTTCACCGTCTGGTTTTTCGGTCAATCCGCAATTGGCCGAAAAGCCCTTTTAAGTTAGTCCTAGTCTACCTTGATTATAACCCCTTCTAGTGGATTTGATTGACCACAGTTTCAGTGAACTGGTAACAATTAGAAAGTTATATAGGATACTTAATTGAACTGTCTAAACCAATTGCGATACAAAAAGCCTACCACCGTCAATAAGACTGACTGTGATAGGCTTTTACTTTAAATTTAACTCAAGCGAATGCTTCCTGTGTTGGCGTGTACGCGGACATGATACGTCGCGGCTTCCCCCACAGTTCCCACCTTGTGATGTTCATCGTTAAGACTCAGTTTGGCTTCTTGCGGGACCCGCAGATTGGCGTTGCGGTTCTTCAGGTCAAATTGATAATCCGTCAGTAACGGCATCTGCAGGGTCGTACTGCCGCCCTGGCTATCGACCTGGACGTCTTGTGCCAGGGTACTGAATTGGAGATTCACACTCCCGTTGTCGGTGTGGTACCGGCCGCCACCGTTCAGGCTCTTACCACGCAGGGCACCGTTGGCCGTCGCCGCCTGGACATCCCCGGTGACCCCATCCAACTTGATGGCCCCGTTATGGCTGCGAATATCAGCGTTCCCGGTATGGTCGACCAAGCGAACGGTCCCGTTGTGCGATTCGACCCGCACGGTCCCGGTACTTTCCTTGGCGATTACAGTCCCGTTCTTGCTGTCCAAGGCCAACTGGTCAGCCGTGACCTGGTCTAACCGAATGGCGCCGTTGGCCGAGTGCATGATCAGTCGCGTCAGTTGGTCATCAAATGCCCGCATGCTGCCATTGCTGGCGTGTGCATCCACGGCCACCGCGGCCCGCAGATCACTGATTTCCAGACTGCCGTTGCCCACGTGAACGCTGACTTGCCCGGCTAATTTAGCTGGTAGAAAGATTTCCGCGCGAGCGTGTAATGGCCATAGCCGTGGCCGGTCCCCCTGCTTGACGCTCAGGAGATTCCCATGGCGACTGGCCCGCAAATAATACCGCGCGTTATCCCGACTCATATACTCATTGATGACGATCTCATCGGCGTTGGCCGGGCCCAATTTGACCGCCGCATCCCGGTAGTTGATTTCCAACCGACTCAGGTCCGTGACCGCAAACGACTGGGTATTGACCAACCGCAGGGACTCAACGAAGGTCCGCCGCGGATTCTCGCCATTGATCTTCACATCGTCGCCGTCCACGTCGACTAAGCCATCGGCCACCCGCACGTGGTCACCATCGACCTGGACCAATTTGCCAAAGTCCACCTTATCATTCTCGCCATCGACCAGCACGTGGTCACCCCAGCTGACCTTGTCGCCGTGAATCTGTAGCTTACCAATTTGGACCCGTGAGTCGTCATCCTGGTCCACATCTGAATCCACATCTTGGTCCTCGTTTTGCTTCTCATCCGCAGTCGCGTCCCGGTCGTCAGCGGCCACTTCCTTGAGCAGCGTGTCGATGTCGCCCAGGTCCGCCATTGCCGCATCAATGGCCGCCGTAGCGTCTTGGCCTTGATTGACCTTATCCGTGACGGCTTCTGTTAAGTCGCCCACCAATTCTTCTTTCAATTCCGTCAGTGCCCGTGAAGGCTGGTATTGGCTGAATAATTGATCCAGCCGCGTCCGAATTTCCATCGTGATATCGTCCATAATTAGTCCCCCTCAGAGATTTTGCCTGTGATTAAATCATCAATGATTGGCTTGGCCACCTGCCAGGCCGCCGTGTTGGCCGCCAGCAGATCTTGGCCCGCCGTAGTGATGTGATAGTATTTTCGCCGCGAGCCCTGGGATTCATCCCCCCAGTAGTCCGTCAGCGCGCCATTCTTCTTCAGCCGGCGAAAGACCGTGTACAACGTGGCCTCGTTCAGCTCGTAATGCCCGTGGCTCAACGCCTTGACCTGCTTGGCCACCTGATAACCATAGCTGTCGCCTTGTTGGAGAATGTTTAAAATAATCGTATCCGTATGGCCCCGGATTAAATCTTTGGAAATAACCTCAGCCATGGTGCCACTCCCTTTGCTTTTCGATGATATTACTGTACCACGTACTACTGTGCGTGTCAAAGTAATTTGTTTGAAATAGTATCTTTTCTTGATACATGGTGTGAACTGGCCGCCTTACCGTTCGGCAACTATGAGACTGGAACGCGGTGGGCGGACGGCAAAAGCCTGAGGGGCGGTCTTTTACCTCGCTTTGAGCCGCAGACCACGTCTCAAAGACGCCAGTGCCCTAACCGGCGTGAACCGCGCCGCTAAGGCCACTCCCACGGCTGAGCTCATAGTTGCCGAACTCTCGGCTACGGTAGCGATTGTCAATACTAGCCACTTGACCCGTACCTGAACTAATACATGAATAAGCGTATTTCACACGACAGTCGGGCTGGTTCACAATCTCACCGATATTCGTAATGATCTTGAGAGACCGACTGTCACCGTTTTTTTAAAGTAGTGGCATTGTCGCTCAGCAGGACCACAGACTCACATGAGTTTTGACGGCTACAGCATGGCGTCGTGAGCATCCGCTATTTGTTGCGGGCAACTGCTTTCGTAGCCGAGAGTTCGCTAGAGATGAGTTCAGCTGTGGGAGTTCCCTTAGCGGCAAGGTCCACGGCGCTTAGGAAACTGACAAGTTGGAGACGGGGGTTATCGGCTCCGACTTGAGGCTCAAGACCGCTCTTTGGCTTGAACCGGCGCCCTCAGCGTTCCAACTCATCTCTAGCGAACGGTAAGGCGGCCAGTCCACACCATCCCCTGTCCACGTCAAAAAAGCGGCTAGCCTGGTACTCGCTAACCGCTGCAAATGCTAAGTATTTAACGAAATGTGACTGTTACTTCAGATCCGTGAAAGCACCAGGCAAAATACCTTCGACCGTGGTCTCCGTGAAGGCGCCCTTCTGGTTCGTCAGGTAGACGGGCGCATCGGCGTCGAAGAACTCGGCGATGACTTGCCGACAAATGCCACAAGGGGCGATTGGCCCATCCGTGTTTCCGGTCACCAATAAGGCTGCGAAGTGCTTTTCACCCGCCGCGATACCGGAGAAGATTGCCGTCCGTTCCGCACAGTTGGTGGCGCCGTACGAAGCGTTTTCGATGTTGCATCCGCCGTAGACCTTGCCGCTGGCCCCGACCGCTGCTGCTCCGACGTGGAAGTGTGAGTAAGGGGTGTAGGCCTTGTCGAGCATCGCCGTGGCCACCTTCAGTAGTTCTTGTTTGTCTGCCATGATGTTTCCTCCTTTTTGTTAAAACGGTTTACGTCTCCTATTGTTACATAATTTCAATGAAAACGCTACCATTTGCACAAACTTTCTAGTTATTTTGTTAACTTTTAGCTAAACTGGCAAAGTCGTCGATGGACTGTGATACACTAGCCTCACGTCAACAATCAATTGGGAGCATACATAATCATGAGAATATTTCGGAGCATTATGAGTTGGATCATCCCCATACTGGTGGCCGTCATTTTGGTTTTACTAGTGCGGACCTACCTATTCGAGGTGGTCAAGGTCGCGGGGGACTCGATGGAACCCAACCTGGTCAACAACGAGCGGATGTTTACCATCAAACCGCTAAAGCTCAAACGCCTGAGCGTCATCGTTTTCGATGCGTACGGTGAGGACCCCACGGCAGCCAAAAACACCAACTACGTCAAACGGGTGATTGGTCTGCCTGGCGATAAGGTCGTCAGTAAAAATGGCGTCCTCTACGTCAATCACCACAAAATCGACCAATCCTTCATCAGCCAGGCTGAACGGACCAGCGGCACCGGCAACTGGTCGCTAAAGAGCTTGTCCAAGGCTGGCAACTGGCATTACCAAGGAAGTCGCGTGCCTAAGGGCCACTACTTCGTTCTGGGCGATCACCGCAGTATTTCAGAAGATGGTCGCGCCTGGGGCTACGTCAACGCCAAAAAAGTCATGGGCGTGGTCAAGGTGCCGTTCTGGCAAGGAACCAAGCAACACCGACTTAATGTGAATGATTTAGCGAAGTAACCCAAACGCCCGCCACCCAGACCGATTAAGGCTGAGTGACGGGCGTTTATCTTTTTTTCAGCTAAACTAATTTTGATTTGGACTTATCCGCCTAGTAGGCATCCCGATCATCAAAGTCAGCCTTGGTTTCATCTGCCATGCGCTTAAGGACAGTATCAAGGGTTCCTGTCATTTGTAAATATTCTAATTCACGCAATTGTTCGTACACCTCTTTACTTATCATAACCACACCTTCAATCGGCGTTAGGCCTCGCTCGTGATAGTATTTACTCAAGATCAACGATTGCGTTGTTTCCTCCCCGGAACGTTTTCAAATTATATACTTCAAATGTCGATAAGGCAATGTATTCTGAAAAAAAGAACCAACCCCAAAATTCAGGTTGGTTCTTTCATTTCCAGGGCAAAGGCGCTGTGCCCACAGTAATCAAGTGAGTGCATGTCGCAAGGAAGACTGCCTCACCAATCGGCCTTCACCCCTAACGTTTAACTAAACATCTTCTTAGTAGCCTTCAGCAAGGTCTTCGGGTCCTTGTCGTACCGCGGCGTATCGACCAAGTTATCCATCGAAATGCCCGTGAAGTGGTAAGCGGCAATTTCACCCGAACGAACCGCACTTTGTTCCGTGAAGATCATTTGGTAAGGTTGTTCTGCGAATTCACCCGTGAAGGCCAAGTTGGTAGAATGAGCCGGAATGACTTCTGGCCGGTCGGTCTTGGCCCGGTTATTGAAGAGGGCGGACGCGTATGGCATGTAGACCGGAATGTTATTGACGATGCTGTCCATGATTTCCGGTTCCTTACTCTTGATGTTGACTGGTCCTGGGTCAACCTTGGACAATTGTCCAATCAGTTCTTGCGCCATTTCCTTCCCAGTCATCTTGATGTATTGCTTGTGGACGAATTCACCCGTCCGCCGTGGATACAGGAAGTAGCCCCAGATAACCGATTCGTTTGGCTTTTGGGTCGTGAAATGTGGTTGGTGGTGAACCACGATGGACATGTTGACATCCTTTTGGCCCAGCGGCGTGATTGGCGTCGTGGACAGGAAGGAGTTCAGTGCGTTCCCCGGAACTTGGGTCGTGATCCGTGTGATTTCATTTAACAACAGGTGATTCTTAGTGGTCAATGTGAAGCTGACCCATTCGGAATTCTTGCGGTCGTTAAAGAACTTGTCAGGCGTCCCCAAGTTGTAGAAGCGTTCCGTGGCCTTCTTCCACAGCGCAGCACTGATGCCGTATTCCATGTTTTCTGGCGCTGGCGTATCGTAATCGCCCATGGTTGCGGAGTCGGTGATAGAGCCGTTGGTGAAGATGACAGCCGTATCGTCGTCAATATCGACCAGCTCCTCGGTGTCCGTTTCCAGGTTCTTGATGTGGAGCCCGGTGACTGTAATTTCATCTTGCAGCGGGCTGTCCGCAAATTCCCAATCCGTCACGATGCGGTTGTCAATAAAGGTAACCCCTTGATCCTTCAGGTAATTGATCAATGGCAACATGATACTTTCAAATTGGTTGTAGCGGGTCCGGTTGACCCCTACCAAGTGTTCAATTTGCGTGAATTCATAAATCATTTGATGCATGTAGCGCCGTAATTCTTGGACGGAGCTTTCAATTCTAAAGGCGAAAGTCGTTTCCCACATGTACCAGAAATTGGTTTGGAACATGTGTGGGTCGTCCTTGAAGTATTCTGAAATCGTGATGTTATCTAGTTTGGTTTCCTCTTCATCTGGCATCAGGACTAACTTGGACAATAGGACGCGGTCTTTATTGTTCAACCCCATCTTACCGCCGTCGATGATGCCCTTGCCGCCTTGTAACAACCGTGCCTTGTCAAAGGTCCGGTGGTGGGCGTCAAAATCATGGGTATCTTCAGCCGCCGTCATCCCCTCTTCAGTCGCAGAAGGAATCCGGTCTAGCAAGTCCATCAAATCAACGTAAGTCCGGTAATTCAGCATCCGGCCGCCCCGGGCAACGTAACCTGTCCGGTTGTCCAGTGGGTGGTTCTTGTTCCAGTATTCATCGCTGAATTCACTGGTTGTCCCACCATCATTGGCCCCATGCATGTCGACCCCGTAGAACGTAATCTGCTTACCGCTCCAATGGGATTCTTGAATCAGGTAAACCGCTGCGGCCATATTCGCTAAACCCGCACCGATCATTACTGCTTTTGTCTTGACCATCAAAAACACCTCCGTAGATTCATGTGCCGTTTACGACTCCATTATGCTTGCTTTGTCATGCATTGTAAAGCGTTTACTTTTAAAATTAGCTTTTTCTAAGAAACGCTAGGAAACCTTAATCTGACGGCAATTGCAACAGGTCGTGTTACATTGTTTTACGGTAAATTGGGTAGTCCACTCACCAGCTTCAGTGGGCAATAATCCTAAAATTTTTGGTAGCCAACTGAATTGGTTTTTAGGATAGCATAGTGGCGTGCTGACTACACGTAATTAGGTTACGCCAGCTAAAGGTTACCAGCTTGACAGTAGCCAGATTCAGTATGACATCTGAGTTTGTGACGGCAAAATTAGTCTTTGAACGTCATGTGTTCGGTACTGGCCGCCTTGCCGTTCGCCAAATTTGGACCGTGACGCTGTGGGAAGGACCGGTCGAAGCCAAAGTGCGGTCTTCAACCTCGCTTCGAGCCGAAAGCCACGTCTCGAAGACGCCAGTTTCCAAGAAGACCACTTGCAAACTCCCACGGCTGAGTCCAAATTTAGCTCACTCACGGCTACGTGACAGGTTGTCCACTAATGTGGCTAAACATTGCCATTTCAGCGATTTCTCTGCTAATCTTGTGGTTAATCACCGACGTAACCAGAGGAGGTCAGAGATGAAGGCTGCTGTGACAACGGTGTTAGCTGAGCGCATTTCCTCAGCTTACAGCGTGGGACGTGTTTGGAGATTGACGGTGTTAGTCAAGCTTCAAACCGAGTCGGCGGACCGCTCCTTAGGCCACCGGCGTTCCCCATAGCTACCGGAATCTCTGACAGCCGCAGGTGGCGGTGTGGACTAATTTAACATTCATAATCCTTGTCAGCTGAGTAATATCAGGTGTTTTTGCACTCGCAACCTTTAGTTACGTTACGCCAGAGTCTGGTGAAAAAGAAACTTAAAAAGCTTGCGAAATCCCGATAGATTTCGCAAGCTTTTTTGATTGGCATGACACCAATCAATCAAATTTACATCATGATTCCCAGCATACCCGCAATGGTGGCAGCCAAGGTCAAAATAATGATGACGCCGATAAACGAGATGACAAAGCCGGCGATGGCTAAGCCCCGCGGTTTGCGGAATAACCCAATAAATGAGAACAGGGCCCCTAAGAACCAGACCACCCAATCCACAATTGGAATAATGGAAGTAAACAGTGAGATCAAAGCGAGGATAAAGCCGGCCGTCCCCAGACCATTGCTCTGTTGCTGGCTCTGCTGAATATAAACGGTGTTTCCCGTACTCTGACCAGCTGGTTGCGCGGTTGGCTGTGCAATTGGTTCCACAGTTGGTTCCGCAGTTGGTTGCGCAGTCGCTTGACCCGCCACCGCAGCTTGTGTATTGGTACTTGCTTGTTGCATCTGTGGCTGAGGGGACGGCTTTGAAGCAGTAGCTGCCTTCGTTTCTTGCTTGGCCGGTTGTGAGCTTACCTTGTCGTTAGCCGCCTTGGCCGTCTGCTTAGCCGTGTGCCGTAATTTTTGTTCAAATCCGGTCGCCCCACTACCATGCGTCCAAGCTATGCTGTATAGCCAAGCTAAAACCGCAATTAAGGCAATGACGCCTAACCAAATATTATAAAACATTGCCCGTGTCACCAGCGTAAAGAGCAACAGTACGGCAACGATAATAATTGCAGTTACCCAGTTATTTGCCACCCAGTTGACCATCGCGTCTAACCGTTCTGAAAAGCCGCCGTTGCTGGCCATGCTCCCCGTTGGTTGTGCTGATTGCGTGGTTTTGTCCGCGTCAGTCGGCGCTTGCACCGGGTTATCTTGGTTCGCCGATTCGTCCGTTAATTGGTAACCACACTTGGGGCAAAACTTGATCCCCGCTGCTAATTTAGCCCCGCAGTGTGGACAAAAATTTGCATTTTTCATCATTTTCCCTCTTCCATTTTTCCATCCTAAATAATTTCGAACTGAAACAATATTATCATAGCATAATCTCTACGTATTGTGGGCGTTGATTCCTACTTTTAGCAACGTTGCACCCGACAGTCGCAATCTGACAGCTATTGCAACAGATCGTATTGCATCATCTTGACCTGAATTGGGTCGTCAACTCGATGCTTCTTAGGATAGCATACTGGGACAGTCACTACACGAAATTCGTCTTACAAATACTGTTATACCGGGGATAAGACAGTATCTGTCGGTTGGGTCATTTTCCCAAAACTCAGTTCAAAAGAAAAAGCCCAGGGCAAAACGCCCCAGACTCTTGTATCTCAATCTTAAATCGCCGAAACGTGGGACGAAGGGTGATCAGCTAGCCACCGTTGTCTCACATACCATTACCGAACGCTAATCAGCCGCCATAAACTTGCCAGCAGTTAAGGTTGACGCCTTAACCCAGCCTTGCTTGCTGATGTAGAGGTATTTCACGTTCTTCTTATTCTTCTTAATGGTCATTTTCTTCGTTGCCGTATAGGTCTTGCTTTCTGGTAAGAGCCCCTTCTTGGTCAACGTGACCTTGGCCCGGTCTGCGGCAAATTTGCCGGTAAAGACAGCCGGTTGAGTTCCCTTAAAGTGGTAAGCAGCCTTCTTGATTGCCTTGGCACTGACCAACGTGTAGGTCTTGCTGGCGATCTTGTCAGCGGCCTTTGCTGTGACGGTTGCCTTACCTGCAACTAACTTGCTGCAAGCCACCCAGCCTTTGACCTTACCATTGGTACTCTTGATGTAAGCGTACGCCACCTTCTTGGCAGCAGCCCGCTTCGTTGCCTTGGTTTTGACAACGATTTTCTTCGTGGCGTAGTAAGTCTTGCCAGTGGCTAACGTCCCCTTCTTAGCCAACGTGACCTTCGCTCTGTCTGCCGCAAAGGCTGCACTATACAGAACTGGCTTACCACTCTTCACGTGATAGGCCGTCTTCTTGAGACTTTGACTGCTGAGCAAGGTCAGTGTCGTCTTCTTAGCTGCCACTTTAGTAGCCGCAAATGCCGTTGTTTCCGCTTTTTCTGGTGCAATTGCCCCTAAACCTAAAGGTAATACCATGGCCGCAGCTGCCGCAATCATTGCTAATTTTTTCATCATACCGATTCCCCCTGTGTTATTAAATGAATCCATTTCTGAATTCACCGTGTATCATAGCACGCTCACGCTGGGCCGGGCCGAAATAATCTCCTCAAACAACGTAAAAGCCGCGAAAATCGACCCCCAGTTGTAAATTAAACCAACTAACGTTAACGGGCAAAATAGATGGACAACCAACATGCCGACTGTGCCCGATATGTCAGTGTTTTGGGCGATTCACGGTCCCCAATTAGACGTCTCATTTTGAAACCCAAAGTAAGCCCACCGACCTAAAAAAGAGAGTGGGACAACAGGCGGTCAGCTGGCGAGCATTAAGGCTGATAACCGAATAATCCTGGGTTTGGATTGTTTGGTTATCAGTTTTAAGCGGAACCAGCTGCCTTTTGTCGCAGGTTTCAACACCAGATATTCGGAGGCACAAACAAAGGGCCTGAGACATTTGTCCCGGACCCCTTCGCTGACATCTGTCAGCCACTATATTTTTCAATTTTACTAGCTTGATTCGCCGCCACGGCACCGCATGGGCAACCTACTTCTTCTGATTAACCTTGAAAATCGTCTTGGCAATCAGTGATGTGTAGTACCGGTTCCCGTGGTCGTTCGGATGCACGTGGTCGCTGACGAACCAACTAGTATGGTTCTTGGCCTTGGTGTACCAGTCGATCACGTGAACGTTCTTGTACTGGTCTGCGGTCTTGGCAATCCGATTATTGACGGAATTTTGCCATTCGCGCGTTGGCACGTGAGCCGTGACCCAAAAGATCTGGTGATCCGGACCGATGGCATGAACGATTTGGTCCGCCTGATCCGGCGTCACGTAGCCGTTAGTCCCGATATTGACCAAGACGTTCTTGGCCAGTTGGCCGCGTTGGCTCAGACTGTTCAAGATACCTGGGACCGCATCGGCTTGCCGACCGACCGCTCCGTCAACGATGGCGCCCGGGAAGACCTTCTGCAGGTCACCCGAGTCATCGAGCAAGACGGAATCACCGACCGCCGTCAGTGGTGTTTGCTGGCTGGTCAACAGCTCATCGGCCGTTAAGAAGTAATACTTAGCGGTCTTTTGGTTAGCCGCGGACATCTTCGAAAAGGCCACTGCCTTGTCGTGCTTGATCTTAGACGCCTGCTTAGCCAAGGCCTTTTGCTTCTTGGCCGCCGCTTCGTTTTTCTTCTTCGCCGCTGCCTGCCGCGCCGTAATCGTTTGCTGCAGTGCAGTGGGTTTGGCCGCTGCGGGTTGTTGAACAAAGCCGACTGCCGTCAACCCGAACAACAAGGCTGCCACGACCCCCAGGCTGTTGGCCAAACGGTGGGCCCCCGGCTGTTGCAGGTAGGTCCGCACGTCGTTGGTCAGCTGACCGTAATGGTAATGCCGCATCGGATTTTCGATCCAGCGGTAACTGATCTCGGTGACCAACATGATCAAGGCCACCTCCACCAGCGAGTGAAACAGCGGGTGATTGCCAATGTTGATGCGTGATTCATAGAAGATCATCACAGGAAATTGGTACAGGTAAATGCCGTAGCTACGTTGCCCGACATAACTGAAAACGCGATTACTGAGCACGCGGTTCAGGTCGCTGCCAGGATGGGCCACGGTCCCGACTAAGATGCCGGAAAATACCGTGAACCAGAACATCCCACCGCGATAGGTGCTCGTCGCCTGGCCGTTCATGGTAAAGAACATGTAAATCAGAATCAGGAGCGACAGGCCCCCGGCAACGTCCAGAATCAGACGATGCGCCGGGGTCACGTTTGCGTTGAGCTTATGCGCCGGCCACAGAAAGGCCATCGCCGTGCCCATCAGAATCGCAAACATCCGTGTATCAGTCCCATAGTAGACCCGGTTCGTGTTGGCGGGGTCGTACAAAATGGCCATCAGGATTGCCGAGAAGATGGCAATGCCTAACAGAATGGCCGCCGCCCGCGCCCGTTTCCGCAAGAACAGTAGTAAGGCCAAGACGACGAATGGCCAGACCAGGTAGAACTGCCCTTCAATTGACAGCGACCAGAGGTGGGTAAAGGGCGACTCGCCACTGAAGCGGTCAAAGTATGACTGACCGTGTTTGATTTCAAACCAGTTGTAGCCGTAGATCATGTTGGTCAAGACGGTGCCCCGAATATTGGCCAACAGGTTGCGCTGAAACAGCGTGATATAGGCTGTGGTCCCCAGCAACATCGTGACTAGCGCCGGATACAGCCGCTTTAATCGGCGACCATAAAAGCCCAAAATGTTGATGCTATGGGTGGTGTCCCACTCTTGAATCAGCAGGTAGGTAATCAAGTACCCCGAGACCACGAAGAAAATCGGCACCCCGAGATAGCCCCCTTGTAACGTCGAAGGCGCCAGATGGTAAATAATGACCCCCAAAACGGCTAAGGTCCGAATTCCATCGAATCCGGTTATGTATCGCCGTTTGCCCGCGCGCTGGGCGCGAATAAACTCTCGCGAGACCCGCGTGTAAGATTGATCCATGTTCATTGCTCCTTCTCTTAAAAACCAGTAACTGTCAAACTGGTCATACTCCCCCAAATGGTGGTACGCCGAGTGATTAAGTTGCTCTAATTGTCCAGACTGTTGATATGTGAAGCGGTAATTTACTTGTGAACCGTCAATTTATGACGGCGGTCCAGACCAGAACTACCAAGGAATCCCTCACTTTAATTAAACTTATCATATAATGTTTGCGCGATTGAAACAATGATTTTAAGCGAATTTCACAAAATGTAAAATTTGACATCTTTGTCATCTTTTCTCCGATGTATCCAGCACCCCCGCCAACCACTAAAAAGGGCAACCCGGAGAAGGCCTTAGTGCCAGTAAGCCTACATATTAGCACGATTACCACGAAATATCACCCCTTAATTGTTCGACGGGGGCCATAAATGGTGGCTTGGTGCTTCAGTTCATCGGCCAACTTTATTTTGCTGGTGCCGCCCAACTTCCGCCGGCTTAGTAAGCTGACCGACCAAACGCGAGTGGGCCAACGGGTGTTTTGTTGGCGAGTAGCCAGGCTGAGCAGCGAACCCAGTTGGATTTTGTCCGCAACGCCAGAGTTGGCATGAAAATTTTCACTGAGAATTAAGCGCTTACATGGTATACTAAGAAGAAGCTAATCATTGAAGGAGGAGTTCTGTGATGTCCCACGTTAAACCTTTTACCAAAGAAAATGTCCAACAATACCCCAAGGTCGAATTGCACTGTCACCTGGATGGCTCGCTGTCCCTGACTGCCCTGCGGCAAATGGCGGCCGTCACGGGGGCGTCACTGCCAGCTAGCGACGATGATTTACATAACCTAACCAGTGCACCGCTGGAAACGGATAGTTTGATCCAATACCTCAAGCGGTTTCAAGTCGTCACTGACCTGATGCAGACCCCCGAACAGCTGCGCATCGCCGGCCACGACATGGTCGCCACCGCCGCCAAAGATGGTCTGATCTATCTCGAGGCCCGGTTTGCACCCCAAATCTCCACGGCCAAGGGCCTGTCAGTCAAGGAAGTCATTGCCGCCTTACTGGACGGCCTGCACGCCGGAACCAAGGAATTTGGCATTCCCGTCAACGCCATCGTCTGCGCTATGCGGGACCAGCCACTAGACGAATGCATCGACGTCTTTCAAACGGCGGCCGAATTCGCTGACCAAGGCGTTGTCGGCCTCGACTTTGCTGGCGACGAGTACAACCACCCGGCCATCGACCTGGCCCCCGCAGTCAAAGCTGGCTTAGCGACCGGTTTGCCATTTACCCTCCACGCTGGTGAAGCAGGTCCCGTCGACAACGTGGCCGTTTCCTTGACCCTAGGCGCCAAACGCATCGGCCACGGCGTCCACATGAGCGGCTTTCCGGCGACCATCGCCCAAGCGAAACGCGCTGGCGCCACGATTGAAATGTGCCCGACCAGCAACGTTCAGACCAAGGCCGTTGACGGTTACGCCAACTTCCCGCTGGCTGAGTTCTTGAGCGCCGGCTTGAAGGTCACTTTGAACACTGATGACCGCACCGTATCCGACGTGACGCTGACCAGCGAAATCATGAAGATGCACGACCAATTCGGCTTAGACTGGTCACTGCTGAAGAAGCTGACACTGAATGCCATTGACGGCGCGTTTATTCCAGAAGCTCAAAAGGCCCAGTTACGCGAGAAAGTTCAAGCGGCTGAAACTGTGGTAGATTAACCAGTTGTCTCTGTCAGCAATTTTGTGGACACTGGCCGCCTGCCGTACGCCACATGAGAAAAGTCCCTGGTAATCAATCGATTTGCCACCTGTGGTTTAAATTCAGTGTGCCTGGCACAAAATAGGCATAGGCCAATATTTTAAGTAACGTCAGACATATTAATTGACAGTCATAACGACTAGTGGTTAGCTAAGTTCAACCAAAAAATGACTTCAGGAGGTCACCTTATGGATCACAAACTACCAGCAGCAATCACTAGCTTTATTAACACAACTAATAATGCCGACTCAACTGGCTTCGTTCAGCTCTTTACCGCTGATGCCATCCTCAATGATTGGGGAACCGAATATCACGGACCCATTGGTATCGGCAAATGGAATCAAACCGACAATATTGGTAAACAAGCTCACTTTGAACTCGTTGACTTCACACAAAATGATGACGATAGCTGGACCGTTAATCTCGCCGTTACTGGCAATGGCTTCAATGGTACCAGTCCGTTCAAAATGGTTGTCGTGAAAGACCAGCTTCAAAGTGTGCAAATTTTGCCCGACTAATTTTGTGATTGCCTCATGCCACTTGTCCTTGGCAACTTGTAGCGTGTAAGGGCCTGGTAGATATACATTATCCTTGTCGTGATATATCTTTCGGCACCATCAACTGTTGCTTTAGCCAGCAATTTTGTCTGGCCCTAAGTTTCCACCGGAACGGTTTTCGTCCAAGAAAACGCGACAAATAGTTTAAGTCATTCTCAGTTTTAAAATCAAGCGGGTCTGGAAATCTCATCCAGGCTCGTTTTTGTGTTGCTCACCCACAGCGTCACGGCCCATATTTAGCGAACGGTAGGCGGCAATCAAGCGACCAGTTCGTGCTATACTGTGGTTAAAGTAATTTCTAGAAAGTGAGGGAGGGCCATGACCCAAGTTTATCCGTATCAAGACGCCTTCAACCGGCAGTTGGCCGAGCGGTCCATGGCCGACGCCACCCGCGATGAGTATACGGCGACGTTGAAGGACTTCTTCCAATACTTAGAGAATTTCAATCCGACCTACCAGCGCGAACACCGGGTCAACCAGCTACAAACGCAAGACGTTGAGCAGTATCTGGCGATGTTGGTCGACGCCCGGCAAATTCAAAATCAGACCTACAACAAGGTCCTGTCGCACTTGAACGTCTACTTTAAATTTCTGTTCTCTCACAACTGGACGCCCTATCTCCCGACGCTGGACCTGAAAAGCAAGCCCAAGGAAGCCGCCCAACCACTGAACTACCGCTGGGTCGATGATCTCGACGACTTACTGGCCGACCGGCGTCTCCACGTTTACACGCGACTAACGCTGTTGCTGGTGGCGCACGGCTATCCGGTGCAGAGCTTCCTTAAGCCCGGCGTGACCGCCCAACTCGCCACCGCCGCTTGGTCCGCCAGCGCGCAAACCTTCTTGCGTGAGTTCCACGAGTTCGTTTTACCACTCCAGCAGCGTTTTCAGTGTGACGATTGGTTCTTGAAGCAACGCGCCGCCGCGGATCCGCATTTGACATTACCCGGCCTGCACAAGTATTTGAAGCCGGACGAGGCGTTGGTCGGCTTTGCCCTCAGCCCGACCGTCCTCTACCAAGGTTACTTAGTTAACTATCTCCGGCGCCACCCGCAGAAAACCGACCGTGAAGTGATTTCGGCGCTACATTTTCCCCCGGATTCCATCGACTATTACCGGCGATTAAGCCAGCGGGCCGACTAATTTATGGCTTTTTCGTTTAACCCCCTTATACTATAGTTAAGACTACATTTTGGGGGAATCATGATGAAACGAAAATGGGGATTGCTGGCGGGCTGTTTGGCGCTGGTCGCCATCATCTTTGGCGCGGTCGCATTCACACAATCGCGTCGTACCAACGTTCGGACGGCACCAGCCACACACAATCGCTTGACCAAAAAGGACGTCTTAGCCACCGAGGTCAAGGCCAAGCCCACTCAGCCGTGGGTCAAACTCAAGCAGCCGCTCCAACTGCCCATCCTGATGTATCACAGCATCTCGACCGGTAACCAACTACGCGTGCCCAAGCAACAAGCTGTCGCCGAGCTGAATTATTTAAAACGCCACCACTACCAAACGCTGACCACCGCCCAGGCCATCCGCGCGCTAACCACCAATACGGTGCCGCAAAAGAAGGTCGTCTGGATCACGCTAGACGACGCCTACAGGGATAACCTGAAGCTGTTACCGACGCTCAAACGCAACCAGCAACACGTCACCATCAACGCCATCACCGGCTTCACGCACAAGTCTAACCACCTGTCTTTGGCCCAAATGCGGGCACTTAAGGCTACCGGGCGTGTCGACTTTGCCAGCCATACGGTCCAACACCTGGACCTAAATGCGTTGACGGCCGCTCAACAAAAACACGAGTTGGTCGACTCAAAGGCCTGGCTCGACCAACACCTTGATCAAGACACGCAGATGCTGTGCTACCCCGCAGGACGCGCCGACCAAACGACCCGGCGCCTGGCCAAGCAAGCTGGGTATCGCGTGGCGCTGACTACCCAAGAGGGCATCGCCCAACTGTCTCAGGGCCGCTACAACCTCTCGCGGCTACGCGTCATCCCCGGCATGAACCTAGCGACCTTCGCGGCGTTGATCCAGGGCACTAATTCGTAGACAATTTGCATCGATGTAAGCGCACCCATTGCGATAACCTTGGCTTCAGCGTACAATGAAGTTGAAGGAAAAGTTAAAGTGTTCACAAGGAGGTCAACATTATGGGGAGCGTCGCAACATTACTTACCTGGTCAGCGATGATTGTTTTGATTGGTGCGGAAATTGTCCGGGGAATCTTTATGTTTAAGGGTTAACTTTATGAAGCAAAACTATGACGGCTAATTCTCCATTGTTGAGAATTAGCCTTTTTTGGCTCGCAAGCTTCATCATCACAACTGTTATTCACATTGGTCATTTCACCTGTTGACAGCCCGATTCCAGACTTATAGAATAATGAGTGTATTCTACAAGGAGGAATTCACTGTGAAGCACCTAAAATTATTCTTAGCCGCATTACTCGCCGTGCTCAGTCTGACGGGTGGGGTCGTTTTGACTGCCACCACGGCTAATGCCAAGGCGACGACGCCTACTTGGAAGCAACCGTCTGAGACCAAGGCTTACCCGAATTTAAAGAAAAACAAGCACGCTTACATCAAGGTGTCCATCGCCAAACAGCGCGTGTACATCAAGACCAGTAAGCACAAGACGCTCTACACCATGGTCTGCTCGACTGGGAAGAAATCATCCCCAACCCCAACCGGGACTTATCACATCCAAAACCGCGGCACGCATTTTTACAACGCCGGGTCTAAAGAAGGTGCCAACTACTGGACGTCCTTCAAGTACTGGGGCACCTACCTGTTCCACTCCGTCCCCGTCAATGCTCACGGCAAGTACATTGTCAGCGAAGCCCACAAGTTAGGCAAACGCGCCAGCCACGGCTGCGTGCGCTTATCCGTTGCCGATGCACATTGGATTTACAGCCACGTGCCTGCTGGGATGAAAGTTGTGATTCACTAAAATTTACAATTAATCGCGTTGCCATCAGCTGATGGGAGCGCGTTTTTTGGGTTTCCCCTATCCCCAACCCACCAACTACGGTAAACTAGAGGTATCGCTTCAACTCTCAGCCAACTACATAAAGGAGTTATTCTATGCTTTTAGTTGCATTATTCGGTACCTTGACCGCGCTGGGCATGACCGTGCTGGCCTGCATCCAACGGCCCGAGCGCTGGCGGTTACTGGTCGGCACCTACGCCATCTTTTACCTGGTAGCGTTAGGCATCGTCTTCAGTTCCCTTCCCAGCAAGACACCGGCCAGCCTGATTGGGATGAACCTGATCTACGGCATTTTCTACCTGCCGTTACTGGCCTTCAACAGCCCCCAAGCTAAGGTCGAGGTTGAACGACGGGGCAACGTGCCCTTTAGTTTTCACCTGCCGCGCATCAATTTTGGCACTAAATTAGCCGTCGGTGTCCTGGCTGTCTTAGTGGTGCTGGGCCTATTTGGGTCGCTACAAACGCGCTTTGGCGTCAAGGCCGTCTACAATTCCTTGCGCATCAAAACGGTCAAAACCGCGCCACTGCTGGATAAGGCCAGCACGCCCATCGCCATCTCGCCGAAGACCGTCCGCAACAAGATGAACAAGGCCATGAGCACCGTGCCCAACACGTCTTACTACAAGTTGGGCGATCTCCAGACGCAGGTGGTCAAGGGCAAGACCGTCTACATCGCACCGGTCGAGTTCGACGGCTTTTGGCGTTGGCAACGGGCGCGCGTGACGCCGGGATACTTCATCATCGACGCCACTAACGTCAACGCCGAACCGCATTTCGTCAAACAAGCGATGAAATACACACCGAGCGCTTACCTATTCGACGACGCTCAACGGGTCATTTACAACCGCTTCCCCAGCTGGGTCCAAGAAGGTCAACCACAATTAGAGGTCAACGACCAGGGTGAACCGTTCTTCATCCAGACCGTCTACAAGGCGCGCGGCGTTTCCAAACGGATCAACTATCGCAGTCTGCACGTGGTCGTGCTAAACGCCAAGACGGGGGCCACCAAGCTGTACACGGCCGCCGGCGCCCCGGCGTTTATCAACGAATCCATCGCGTCATCGACTGCCGCGGAAATGAACGAGATCTTCGGCCGTTACGGTAACGGCTTCTTCAACGCCTACTTCAACAAGACCGGCGTCAAGCTTCCCAACAGCAACGGGACAGAAGATGGCGTCACCCCTGTCGCAGATAAACACGGCAACATTTCGTACTTCAACGACTTCACCTCGCCCAAGACTAGCGCCGACTCGACCATGGGTTACTCCATGATCAACGCGCGGACGGGGACCCTGACGTATTACACCGGTAAAAATATCGGGGTCATGGACAGTGACGGGGCCAAGAAGATTGCCGAAAAAGAATATGTTGCGCAGAAATGGTCGGCGACGATGCCGATCATGTATAACATCGATGGCACGCCGACTTGGGTAGTCTCGCTACTCGACTCCACTGGGGCTTTCCGGAGCTACGCCTACATCAAGGCGGCTGACCAAAGCGTCAAGGCTTACGCCACCACGGCCGCTCAGGCGCTCGACCAATACCGCGTACAATTAGCGGCCGCCGGTTCTACGGCTAGTTCGACCGCTACTAAGTTGACCAAGGTCCGCGGCATCGTTTCCCGTGTCGCCGTCGTTCCCAACGGCAGTAGCCAAAGCGTGCTCTTCGCAATCAAGGGTAACGATTACCTCTGGTCGGTCGGCACTGGGGATTACCCCAAGGCCGCGCTCCTACAGGCAGGTGACGATGTGAAGCTGACCGCCAACGTGAACAAGCAAGCTAAGACGGGAACTGTTCAGACGTTTGAGAACAAGACGTTTAAGTAGTCCTACTGTTACTAACGAAATCCAACGGCGATTTGTCACCCTTAATTGACAATTACGGTCATCTTTCGTTGGATTAGCTACGAATTTTGCTTATACCCTTCATGGCGTTAGGATTAGTCGGTTACAGCTTCATAGCGGGACCTAGCCGCCTACCGTCCGCCAAATATGGGTCGTGTCGCTGTGGGCGGACCGGACCGAGCCTGG
Organism: Levilactobacillus brevis; assembly: GCA_003666485.1. Taxonomy (GTDB): domain Bacteria; phylum Bacillota; class Bacilli; order Lactobacillales; family Lactobacillaceae; genus Levilactobacillus; species Levilactobacillus yiduensis. The sequence goes on along the minus strand of CP032931.1, from coordinate 393,726 downwards.
GAAGCGGTCTCGGCCGCGGCTGAACCCACATTTGGCGAACTCTCGGCTACAGGAGTGCTTACCAACAATAATTGGCTTAACCCTTGGCAACAGTTAACTTGCCAGAGACTACCAGGGATGGACCCATCTAGAAGACAACTTTCCAAGCTGCAGGTGTTCTCTATAGCAGGCGGAATCTTGGCTGATGCAGGTTTCTGGTTTCACCAATTTTAGTGGACAGAGCGCCGTCGTTCTGGGAATCAATGCTTTAAGTCTACTTTCAACATTTGATTATCACGAAATGAAAAGACCCAGTGGACAATTAACCTGGTCCACTGAGTCTTTTCGTCTACATTATTGATTTTACGCCGTGACCCAATCATAGCGTTTGAGAAATTTATCTGAATGATGCTGCGCCTGGTCTTCATCAGCCAGTTGCTTAGCCTGATGCAGCTTAAAATTCACATCCAAGTTTAACAGCAGTTGGCTCGAGATTCCCATCACGGTTTCAATTCGCAGTGCAAGCACCTCGTTGATAAATCGTTTGCGTTTGAGAATATCAGAAATATTTTTCTGGCTTACCCCGAGTCGATCGGCTAAGTCGGTTTGCGTAATCTGGTAAAATTCCATGGTTTCCTTCATCAGGTCAGCAGCTGAACTGGTATGATACTGCCTAATTTTGTTTTCACGATGTAACATAGCATTCAACTCCTTAATTTTGAACAATATGAATAATCATGATTTCGTTGGATTAGCTACGAATGCGGACGACTAACCTGGTACACTGCGTCTTTTCATTTTTCATCTATAGATTGCCGCCAATCCTCAAATGATAAGGTTTTAAAGTTACCACTACTCATCTGGTCAATCGACTGATCAAGCGCTTGACGATTTTCATCAGAATCTAAAATATATAAGGTCTCTTGCCAAGACCGAAACTCTGATTCTGACATTAATACGACATTTCTATTTTGGGGTTTGGTAATAATCACATATTCATTATAATCAATAACATCATCTCCTGAATTATTCATACCTTTCAAAAAAGTCGTCAGTTTTCATGTTTTTCAAAAACTGACGGCTTTTGATCTTGCTTACTATGTATTGAGACTCTAAATTTTGATGGTATCACCTAACGGTGAGTCATTTTTGAATTTTTGGGTGCACTTATCCCTTGATCGTACAGAATTTTTTTTAATTGGGGCTATTTAATAGCCTGAATACGCTGTAATACCTGATAAAAGAGTCGATGATAAACGTGATGAGAACTCAGTCGTAACTGGATTCGTCGACCGGTAAACACAACGCGGGCAGCGACTTTGAATAAACGGATTCGTAATGTACTAACACGCAATCCGGTCTCTGTTTTAGGTAGGGCTATTTGCTTCATAAAATTGATAATATTGTACGCTAATACACTAACCATCATACGGGCAGCGTTGGCGGTAAACGTTGAACTATCAGTCTTATCAAAGAAGAAGCCCTCTTTGGCTTCCTTGATATAATTCTCCATCTGACCACGCTTATGATACAGTTCAAATGCTGCTTCTACGGTTAAATTTGTCAGATTAGTCACAATAAATTCATGTGAAAAGATCAATTCGCCAGCTACACGAGTTGACTTAACGTATACTTGACGCGGTTTAGGCCACGAAGTGGCCTGATAAGTTGCTGAGTAATAGTGAGTTTCGGTTTCATGCCACTCAGTTGTGTCGCTTATCTGTACAAACTCTTCTGCCAAGTTGTGTAGTCGCTTATTACGTTTGAGGCGAATAATGTAAAAGACATCATCGGCCTCGCAGGTATCATAAACAGCTGGTGTGGCGAACCCGCTATCACCGCGAACCAGAATATCAGTTTCTGGCAATTGGTCTTGATAATGTTTTAATAACGGTTCTAAAAAGGCTTTTATATCTGTGCTGGTATAGGCATTACCAGGCCGTAGGATGGCTTTCATGAGATTACCATCATTATCGATAGCTAGTAATGGATGATACCCCTCCGAGCCATAATGGGCGTTATAGTCAGTAGCTTCTTGATTGCCATAAGTGTCAGAATGGGTTGAATCAATATCAATAATGGTGGTCGTCTGATTAGTTAGCAGTCGAGCTTGATCAATAAGAGCTTGATTTAAAGTCTGGAAGGCGTCCACACCTGCGGAATCGATACGTTGCCAGAAACGGGATATCGTCGCTTGTGAAGCTAAGGCTGGTTTGTCCAATAAAAGTTTAAACAATGGTTCTGCAACCAATGAGGTTGCAGCAGAATCTGTATTATAACCGGCAATGATCTGCAGAACCAACTGCATTAAGATACTTGAATTACTATGTCGGCAGTATTGTCGATGGTCGTTGAACTTCAATAGATTGTCAGCTAAGTTCGTGAACTGAAACTTTGCCATCAGTTCAACACACAAGGTTAGGCCACCATCAGAAGATAATTGACCGCCGGTATGCGATGCTAGAATGTTTTTATTGAAACTAAATGCCATTTCCTGTACAGTTTTCATTATAGAGTCCTCTTCTCTTTATAGTGTCTTTTGGTCGAGTTAACTATACCAGAGCTGAGGCTCTTTTTCTGCACTTAAAAGGTGAAAACGTAAAATTCCCATCAAGCACTTGAATCATGTGTTTGATGGGGATTTTGGAGTTTCTGGTGAATAATTCAGGTCATCTGTTAGACTTTTAAGGTTTTTCTGAGCGTCCGTAATATTGGTTGCAGTTGTTACCATGAATGGCTACCACCCTTCTCAATATGAGATTATTATAACTCAAAGCGAAACCGAGACCGCTTTTCAGGCTCGGTCCGCCCACCACGTTCCGACCCATATTTGGCGCCAGTTTCTACTACAAAGCTATAAATGACTAATTTGAACACCATGAACCGCATGGTGACAACGATTCTAGCCGGTGTTCGTCTAGAAATCCAAATAAAAAGACTCAGCCGACATGGACAGTGCCAGCTGAGCCTTATTTTTAACCTAAACCATCGGTGCTTCCCAGAAGCCCTTGGTATCCACGTGCGTTGCGGCCGCCAAGTCCTCCAGCTGGCTGATTTCAGCCGGTGTTAAGGTGACCTTTTCTGCCCGCAATTCACTCGCAATGTACTTTTCCTTGGTGACGCCAATGATTGGGGTCGTCCCCTTGGCTAAGGCATAAGCAGTGGCGACCTCCGCAATCGAGGCGTTTTGCCGCTCACCAATCGCCTTCATGGCCGCGGTCAGACTGGTCAATTGTGGCAAGGCGGCGTTGTAGACCTTGGCCCGCTCACTGCCGGCTGGCAATGGGTGGTCCACGTCATAATGTCCCGTCAGTGCACCCTGTTCCAGGACCATGTACGCGTAAAACGTGATGTGGTGCTCCCGGCAATAATCAATGATGCCTGCCCGTTCTGAAGACCGGTACAACAGGCTGAAATGGTTTTGGACGGCCGAGACCTGAATCCCTGCTTCACCCAAAATTTCATTGGCCCGCTTGATCTGTGCCAGATTATGATTGGACACACCAACGCGCTTGACCTTGCCGCTTTGGACTAGCGGAATCAGTTCCGGCGTCCACTTTTCCACGTCGTCCGGATTGTGAATCCAGTAAATATCCACGTGGTCCGTCCGTAACCGCCGCAGACTCCCGGCCAACATATCAGCCATTTCATGGTCGCCATCGCCAGCCATCCGCGGCGTGAATTTCGTCGACAGTTGATAGCTATCTCGCGGATAATCCGCCAATAGTTCGCCGACCAGGTTCTCCGAAGTCCCCTGACCGTACGCATAGGCCGTATCCCACAGGGTAAAGCCGTTTGCCATCCCCGCCGTCACCACGGGCTTCAGGCTCGCAGCAGATAATGTATCACCAAAATATCTATCGGACGCGGTGTCGCCCCACGCCCAGGTTCCTAAAGCAATTTTCGGTTCTGTCATTCTGTGAAAACCCCTTTCTGGCCTTCACACTAGCATACCACCTGAGGTGACACAACTCTGGCGACCAGATTGTCTTACTGAGCCATCATACCAAGCCAAACGGTTGCACTATCCGTGCTGGCCGCCTACCGTTCGCCAAATATGGGTCGGAACGCTGTGGGCGGACGGGTCGAGCCATAGTACGGTCTCGACACCTCGCCTTTGAGCCGAAAACCGCGTCTCAAAGACGCCAGTTTCCTTAGCGGCACGAACTGCGCCGCTAAGGAAACTCCCACGGCTGAACCCATATTTGGCGGACTCCCGGCTACTTGGGTAATCGTAAACCACCAACTGGTTTGGCCCTTAGTGCTAGCTGGCTTTATTACTGGCCTTTAAAAAACGTACGGTTACGACAAGCACTAACGCGTCAGAGCCAACTCGCAGTTATATTAGCCGAAAAGCTTGGACCAAAAGGCAACTAACCGCCTTCTGGTCCAAGCTTCACATGACTATTTTAAAACAAGTGCAAAGACACCTGATAATACCCAACCGACAGTGATTATGAACATTAGTGGGTAATCGACTACCTAGCCGAGAGTGAGCTAAATTTGGACTCAGCCGTGGGCGTTTGCAAGTGAACTGCTTGGAAACGGGCGTCTTCGAGACGTGACTTTCGGCTCGAAGCGAGGTTGAAGACCGCCCTTTGGCTTCGACCGGTCCTTCCCACAGCGTCACGGTCCAAATTTGGCGAACGGTAAGGCGGCCAGCACGGACCAACTTGTATTCGAAAACTAATTTTTAGTTAACGTTGATAATTCATTTGATCAGAAGTCAGTGGTCCCACCAGTTCGTGTGGCAGGTACGGGTCTTCCAGGTAGTGGACGTCTTCTGGTGTGAGCTTCAGGTCCAACGCCTTGACCGCACCCGTCAGGTGACTGGTCTTGGTGGCGCCGATGATGGGCGCCGTGACGGTTGGCTTTTGTAGCAGCCAGGCCAAAGCGACTTGCACGCGGTCCACGCCGTATTTGTCAGCAATCTCACCAACCCGTTGGATGATCGGCAGGTCCAGTTGCTTGCTGTCGTCGTACTTAGAACGGGCAACGTCGTCGGTAGCGTAGCGTTTGGTCTCGCCGGCCCAGTCACGGGTCAAACGACCGGATGCCAACGGGCTGTAAGGTGTCACCGCAATGTCTTGGTCCGCGCACAGCGGCAACATTTCCCGTTCTTCCTCGCGGTACAAGAGGTTCAGGTGATTTTGCATCGACACAAACTTGGTCCAGCCATGTTGTTCCGCAACCGCTTGAGCCTTTTCAAATTGCCAGGCAAACATCGCTGACGCCCCAATGTAGCGGGCCTTGCCGGACTTCACCACGTCATGCAGGGCTTCCATGGTTTCCTCGATTGGCGTGTGATAGTCCCAGCGGTGGATGATGTACAGGTCCACGTAATCCGTTTGGAGGCGTTCCAGGCTCTGGTCGATTTGCGACAGGATGGCCTTGCGCGACAACCCAGCCACGTTAGGCGCCTGTTCTGGGGTGAAGAACACCTTGGTCGCCAACACGATTTGGTCGCGATGCGCCAAGCGTTTCAGTGCCTGGCCCACGAACCGTTCGCTGTCACCGCGAGAGTAAATGTTGGCCGTGTCAAAAAAGTTGATGCCCAAGTCCAATGCTTGCTTGATGACCGCTGTACTCTTGGCCTCGTCGACCGCCCAGGGAAACATCCCCGTCGACGCGTTGCCAAAGCCCATCGTGCCCAAGCACAGCCGGGAAACGTCTAAGCCTGTATGTCCTAACTTCGTGTATTCCATATCTAAGCTTCTTTCTGGCCACTGAGTCGCAGCCAATTACCACTGAAAATCTGTTGTCGTTCCGCTGGCGACACCGCCATGTGTTGGACCGCATCTTCAATCACGGCGGTTGGGCCGACTGGTGGAATGCCAAACGGCGAATCCGTGCCGAACAAGACGTGGTCGCGGCCAAAGAAATCGGCGGCCAGGTCCAGCGCTTGTGGATTGCCCAAAATGGCGGTGTCCACGTAAAATTTCTGAAAGTCCGCGTAGTTTTCCGCCGACTGAATGTACTTAATCCGCTGACTGAAGAACGGAATCATTGCCCCGGCGTGGTGGACGATCACCTTGAGTTGCGGGAATTGGCGGAAATAGCCCGCCGCCACGATGCCGTCCATGGCCTGCGTCAACTCGTATTCCCAGCTGAAACTCAGGTTGTTGTCAGGCTTGCGGTCGTCAAAGACGGGGTGGAGCCAAATGGGTGCCCCGACCTCGGCCAGTTTGGCAAAAATCGGTCGATAGACTGGTGCGGCGATCGACTCACCCTTAGCTCGGGTGAACAGCTGGACACCGACCAACGCGTCACTGCCGGCGACCTGCTCGTCAATGATCTGCAGGGCGGCTGGCACGTTGTTCATTGGTAACATTGCCACGCCTGCCGGAAAGACATCGCGGTTGGCCCGCACAATGGCGGCCAATTCGGCGTTGGCACTGCGGCACAGCTCGGCCGCTTGGTCCGGTTCAAAGAAGTCTTCCGGATTCAGGTTGACCGCCGATAAGACCTGTTGGTGGTCGGCTGGTAGACTGGCTTTATGCTGGTCCAAATCTGTCAGTAAGGCATTTTTCATATAAGGAAATTGATCCAAAATCTGGGGATTTAGTGCCTGCATCTGTGCCAAAAACTTCGGCGGTAAGATGTGGGCGAAAACATCGATCACTGTCATCGTTGCGCTCCTTAATACCAGCTGGGTTGGTCGCCGTCAGTCCCGGCCTTGTCCAGACCGACGCTGGTGTTTTGATAGGTGCTGGGGTCGTTGATGACCTTCAAGGCGAAGTCGGCCACACTTTGTCGTGAGACTTCGGTGCCCTTGAAACCGTCGGCCAGCGTGGTGACTTCGTAGTCGACCTCGTCGTTGTCCGTCAACCAGGCTGGGCGAATCTCAGTATAGGTTAGTCCAGACTTTTCAACCAACTCGCTGGTCTTCCGGAAAGCCGGCAGGTACGCGCCAATCATGCGTTCGTTCCATTCGCCAAATTTTCCCGGAACCTCGTGGTGAGCGCCCAAGGAACTGATGTAGATCAAACGTGTTTGGTGCGCCTGCTGCATGGCATCGACCACGCTTTGGGTCTGCACGTCGAGGTCCTCACCACCCAGGTTGGAGTAAACCACATCAACACCAGCCATGGCTTCAGCCACTGCCGCCGTGTCGTGGACATCCCCATCGACCAGTGTCACCCGCGGATCATCCGCGTACTGGTTGAGCCGCGCCGCATTGCGCAAGAACAAGACCAGCGTGTCCCTTGTTTCATTTAACAACCGTTGCGTGAGTAATTGTGCCATGGCACCGTGTGCACCGAGAATTAAAATTTTTGTCATTGGTTTTTCCTCCTAATTTTGGGCTAGATTGCCCGCTTGCCTAGCTTCATCATAAGGGTGATGAAGCATCATAGATACTGATTCTATCAACTGCCGCGTTACTGCGTAATCGTCATGCCATGCAGCCGAAAGACCTCGGGAAGTGCCCGAATCTGCAGGATAACAGGCTGTTCTGTGTCCAATGTTGCAATTTGAACCATGTCTGCCGGGCTAAGCGTAAAATCGTTGATGGCAAAATTCTGCGCCATCCGGTCCGCGTGGACTGACTTGGGAATCGCCACGATGTCATTTTGTAACAGCCAGCGCAAGGTAACCTGGGCCGGTGTCTTGCCGTACTGGTCACCAATGGCCTTGAGAACGGGCTGCGTGAACAGTCCCCGTTGGCCTTCCGCAAATGGCGCCCAGGCCATCAACTTGATACCATACTGTTGTAGCACCGACCGTAACGCCTTTTGTTGGGTGAATGGATGGGTCTCCATCTGGTCGACTGCTGGTACCACGTGATTGCTCAAAATCAAGTCTAATAACCGGTCCGCTTCGAAATTGCAGACGCCGATGGCCTTAATTTTGCCGGCCGCATACAGGTCTTCCATGGCCCGCCAACTGCCCTGATAATCGCCATACGGCATGTGAATCAGGTACAAGTCCAGGTAATCCGTCTGGAGATTGGCTAATGTCCGGTTGAAGGATGCCAGTGTTTGGTCATACCCGGCGTCTTGAATCCAGACTTTGGACGAAATAAACAGGTCGGCACGGTCAACGTTACTGCGCTGAATGGCCCGGCCAACTGCGCCTTCGTTACCGTACGCCGCGGCGGTATCAATCAACCGGTAGCCCGTCGCCAAAGCATCCAAGACAGCTCGTTCACACTGCTGCTGATCAGGGATTTGGAAAACGCCGTAACCCTGTAGCGGCATCATCAACCCATTGTTTAATTTAATTTGTGCCATTGCTAACGAACTCCTTTACTGGTAATGTCTCAATCTTCGTTTCCAACCGAGCCAACGTCGCTTCTAACTCGGTAATTTGCGTGCGCAACTCATCAGCCTGTCCCGTCAGTAGTGTGCGCTGGGCCGCCGTCGAATTGGCGGTCGTTTCCAGTTGCAAGAAATGTTTGATTTCTTCCAGCGTCACGCCGCACGCCCGCAAATCCAGGATCTCACGAATTCGGGCCAGATCAGCGGATTGATAGTCGCGCATGCCACTGATACGGGCGACTGGCGCCAAGACGCCAATCTCTTCGTAATACCGTAACGTCCAGGCGCTGGTGTGTAATTGCTTTGCTGCTTCATTGATTTTCACGGAACGACCTCCTGTCAACGCACTGGAAACAATAACTGTGACCGCAAGACTTAACGCGGAAAAATTTCAACGGTGGCGGCTTGCGGGCCGGCCTGAATCATCGGTAATAAGTACGCGCTCTGACCGTATTTTTGGCGATAGGCCGCGTCGACTTGGGCCGTTTGATCCGTTGCTGGGGCAAACGTTACCGAGAAGTTTTGGCCATCCAGATAAATGCGCCCGGCCCGTTGCTGCACGGCGGAGCGATACCAAGACGACCGCGTCCCGTGCCACGCCCGCACGTACAGGCGATCAGCGACGACCACCGACCAGATCCAGGTTGGCGTCCCGTAAGTCTTGCCATCACTATAAAATGGGGAAATCCGCAGGTCATCGGCGACCGCGAATCGTTGTAACTGTTGTGGCGTCCAATTCTTCATGTGTCGCCCTCCTCTTTTCTTTACAAGACCCATCTTACGGCTTGACATTTCATCTGTCTAATGCTTATATTAAATCAAAACGTATACAAATTAGTTATAGGAGATGAGTGCCATGGAATTACGGGTCTTACGCTACTTTTTGATGGTCGTGCAGGAACAAAATATTAGCCAGGCGGCCGAGCGGCTCCACGTGTCACAGCCGACCGTGTCGCGACAACTCAAGGACTTGGAAGAAGAACTGGACACTACCCTGTTCGTCCGCGGCAACCGCACCATTCAGCTGACCGCGGATGGCGAATATTTCGCGCACCAAGCCAAGCAGATCCTATCGCTCACAGACAAGACGCTGGCCAACATTCATCAAGAAGCCGACATCAGCGGGTCCGTCTATATCGGCAGTGCCGAGGCCCGCAGCATGTTGACGGTCGCCCAAGCCATCGGTCACCTCAATACCCAGCACCCCCACGTCAGCATTCACCTGGTCAGCATGGACGCTGCCGATATTCACCGCGAGCTGATGGCCGGCGTCTTTGACTTCGGCGTGGTCATGGAACCCATCGACAAGTCCGACTATGATTTCTGCCGGCTACCTGGAGAAAGTCGCTGGGGGCTGTTGGTCCAAAATAGCTCACCATTGGCGCAGCAAGCCACGGTCAGTCTGGCGGACGTGGCCAGCTCTCGCTTGATTTTGCCCCAACAGGGCGGCGACAAACGGATTCACGATCTGTTCGGCTTCACTAGCGATGAACTGACCGTCGTCGCCACCTATAACCTGCTGTACAACGCGTCACTACTGGTATCCGCGGGGGTCGGCAACGCGCTGGGACTTGATGGTATCATCAACACCAACCAGTCCGACCTGACCTTCGTGCCCCTGGAACCACGGATTTCTTCGGGGTCCAGCCTGGTCTGGCTGAAGGGTCAACGACTTTCCGCGGCGGCTCAGGCGCTGTTGGACCAAGTGTGCTGGGAACTGGCGCCGACTGATTGAGGCAACGTTGTTTTTGCTAGCCGCCTTACCGTTACGTGAAATTCTAAGCTGGAACGCTGGGGAAGGACGGTCCGAGCCAAAAATCGGTCTCGAACCTTGCTTTGAGCCGAAAACCACGTCTCAAAGTCACCAATTTAGTAGCAAAGTTCACTACAAAATTCCCCGGCTGAGCCTAGATTTCACTTCACTCTCGGCTAGTTTGTGTTGATTGTCAGCATCTGACGTCGTACCGCCGTCCCATAGCGTGGTGACATTTCAATTTTAAATAACTCACTAAAAACAGGCAGACCCTTCTCAACACGAAAATGGTCTGTCTGTTTTGACTGCATCTAATTTTACTAATCAGCTGCCGGTGCGCCCTTGATTCGCCGCAACACCCGGGCTGGTGAGCCGACGACCACCGTGTTGGCGGGGACGTCTTTGGTGACGATGGCCCCGGCTCCCACGATGGCGTTTTGACCGACCGTGACGCCGGGCAAGATCATGGCCCCGGCACCGATCCAGGCATTGTCCTTAATGTGGATGGCCTTGGCCTGAACGTCGCGTCGATGCGCCGGGTCTTCCAAATGGTTGACGGTGATCAGCGTTGCCCGCGGGCCAATCAAGGCGCCACGCCCCAGGTAGATGCCCCCCAAGTCAGTAAACATCACGTCTTGATTGATGTAAACATCCTCGCCAATGAAAATATGCGGACCAAAATCGCTGTGTAGCGGGGCGTTGATTTCCGCTGAGGCTGGTACCTCGTAACCCACGACCTGACTGAGCGTGGTCCGTCGCTGCTCTGGCGTTTGGTCCTGATTGTTGAAGCGTTTCAAAAGTTCTTGTGTCCGTTGAACGGTGCGGTCGATTTCTTGAAAGTCAGCACCCGTAAAGTCTAGCGGCTGGCCGGCCAAGGCGCGTTGGAAAATTGTTGGTTCTGTCATATGCTCTTACCTCCGTTGGTGAATTCGTTAAGGGTCAGTATAGTGGTCAGTTGTTGCTATAGCAAATACTTATTATAAATAGATTTATATGCGTTTTAAACATAGATGTTCGTAAAAAAAGAGATAGCCCAATCGCCATCTCTTAACACTATCAGGACAAATTATCCGTGAAAAAGGTTGTTAATTTGGCAAACGGGATAAGTTCTGTCCGGTCATACAAATCCACGTGGCCGGCGTAGGGTACCTGGTACAATTCCTTTGGTTCCGCCGCAGCCGTGTAAGCATCCTTACTGAAACCGAGTGAAATGGCGTCCTCACCGGCGATAAACAGGAGTGGCCGGGGCGCAACCGTTTCAATATCACTCAGCGAATAGAAATTGAGCAATTTCACAAAACTCGTCAGTGTTGGCTGAGTCGTGGTATTACCAGCTCCCCGCTGTGTGCGGTAGAAGTCATAGAATTCTTTAGAAAATGCGTCGGAATCTGGTCCAATTTCTTCTGGCGTCCCACTGGTATACAGCGGATCGGCACCAGCCATTTCCTTCGTCCGTTGCGTTGCCGCCTGATCAACCATCGTATGGTCACCCATGGCGTCGCGCATGCCGCGGGCAACTGCCCCCATGTCGGTCAAGCTGACGGTGGCAATGGCTTTCAACCGAGTATCCACCTTCGCTTGATTCAGCGCAAAGCTTCCGGAAGCACAGATGCCTAACACCCCAATCTTAGTGTCGTCTACCGTAGCCAGGGTCGTCAGATAGTCTGCCCCTGCAGAAAAGCTATCAGAGTACAGGTCCGGTGCCATGGCGTTACGCGGGCTACCGGCACTGTCGCCCCAGAAGACTTGGTCAAATGACAAGGTGATGAAGCCAGCTTCGGCTAACTTGGTGGCATAGAGATTGGCCGATTGCTCTTTAACGGCACCATTGGGAGCACCCACGATAATCGCGGGATGCGTCACCGTTTCGTCCAGATTCTTAGGGACAAACAGATTGCCTGCCAAATCCATGTTGTAGAGATTTTTAAACGTCACCGGCGTTTGGACGACCTGTGAACTGGTATACCAATTATCCGCACCCTGTGACTGGTCACCCGTTGGCAATTGGGGATTACGGTGGGCCACATTCGCTTGACCGGCTGGATAAACAGGATTTGCTTCTTTACGCATCATTATTTCCTCCTATCATCTTTAAATTCAATCTTAGTTTACACGCTTATTGGGTAAATACCAGGACCTAGTTTGTATACGGTAGTATAACTATCGGTTATAACAGGATAAATGGTATGCAAAAAGCAGGTTCACTACGGGGGAGTGGCGAACCTACTTTCTGGATTAGTTAAGTTGTTTGTCTGTATGTTAGTGGTTTAAGTGTTGCTGGTTTGAGACGTGGGGCCGGTCTTCCCCAATATATCCGGAAACTTGCAGTCTCTGAAACGTGTTCCGCGAGCCAGACTCCTGCGCTTAACCCAACTATGGAAGCTCCCCAAACCCAGGGGGATTTCCTTAGCGACGTTAATGCTCAGAGTCTAACCGGCTCGCTCCACACTCTTTTCCTCTAGTCGCCAACCGGATGCCAACTGTTTTCATCCGTTAATCGGTTCAAGAAGGCCATGTCCTTGTCGTTGATTTCGAAGTCCAATTGGGCGTTGGCTTCTACGTGGCTCATAGCACGGGCCTTTGGTAGTGGGGCCACGCCATTTTGAATGACGAACCGCAGTGCCAGTTGTGGAATCGAGACGCCGTAATTGCCAGCGACACGTTCCAGTTCTGGGCTGTCTACCAAGCCACCGGTTGCCAGTGGTGAGTAGGCTTGAACCACGATTTGGTTGTCTTCCGCCGTCTTAACGATAGAGTCTTGCGTGTGGCCCACGTAGTATTGAATCTGGTCGACCGCTGGCTTGACCGTTAAACCATCCCAAGTTAACAGGTTTTCCAAATCGTGCGAATTGAAGTTGGATACCCCAATTGCCTTGGCCCGACCGCTGTTGTAAATATCTTGCATGGCGCGCCAAACGTCACGGTTTTCTGCATCATGGTTAGAACCCATTTGGGCCCATGGCCATGGCGCATGAATAATATAAGAATCCACATAATCGAGGTTCAATGCAGCTAAACTACTGTCAAAGTCAGCCATCGCTTCATCGTAAGTCTTGGACTCAGCGGGCAGCTTCGTTTGCACAAAAATGTCTGCACGCGCCACGTCACTAGCGGCAATGGCCTCGCCGACGCTCTGTTCATTTTGGTAGGCCTTAGCGGTATCGATGAACCGGTAACCCGCCTTCAAGGCATTGCTGACGGCGTCAACGGTTTCTTTGCCTGGGCGCGTTTGCCAGGTCCCGAACCCGACCTTAGGCATCTTGAGACCGTTGTTTAAGGTAAACGTATCTGTAATTGTTGGCATAATACAATTCCTCCTTCATGGCTTATGGGTCTGAGTATAGCCCCTTCGTGTAGGACTAAGGCAAGGGGAAATCCAAACTTTTTTCGCCATTTTTAGCAAATTTATCACCTAATCAGTTAATTTATTTAAAATATTTTTCTGACTATTCACTAATCACCGGATAAACATCGAATAACGCTGTCATACCGGCAATCTACCACCGTTACTATTAGCGAATTAGCCAGGAAATTCCATTGCCATTTGCCATTTTAAGCCAGTTGGATATTTGCAATTATATTTAATCGGCATATACTTACTAATCGTAAGTGGCAAACACAAAAAAGTTCCCGCGTTCTCGCAGGCGCGGATGATGACCGATGACCTGAACTCGACGAACAACTGGAGGAATTTAAATTATGGATACAACTAAAACACAATGGACAACCGCACAATTAGATAACTTCTTAAACAACAAGACCCTGACCATGAAGCCATACAACCCAGACATGACGACCTTTGAAGAGGAATCCCCTGTTTGGGAAGTCGTTGTGGACGGCAATGTTTATTCTCGCGGCTGGAACGGCGACCAAACCAAGTGGTTCATGGCCGCTACTGCCCAAAACGCTGGTGAAATCAGCGTGGGCGACCAAGCTTTCGCGGCCCGGTTTGAAACGATCAACCACTCCGCTGAACTCGACGCCAAGATCACCGCAGCCTACAAGGCCAAGTACGATGGTCAAAACTCCCTGCCGAAGATGATTTCCGCAGGCCCAACCTACGCTACGCTTCACGTGCTGCCTCGCTAGATAGCACAACCAAACACGCAACAACTGAGCACGTCCCCACGCCGCTTAGTTGTTGCGTGTTTTTTTGCGTCGACCGTAGTTTACCAGGTATCCGTCAGCTCATGTAACCGATTACCATTGTGTTGAAGCTGGTTTCCGCCTACAATTAAAGTATCTTTAATTAACGGTTGAAAGGTCGAAATCAACTAGAAGTTTTTGCTATGTACCGTGACACGGTCTGAGCTGGCGGACTCTCGGCTACAGAGATGATTGTCCATCAATCGGTTTAATACTCGGCAACGGTTGGATGCTCAACGTTGATCTACATCACAGCCACTGACAAGCACCAATCCGCCGGGAGCCAGCCGGCAGTGCAGCTAGCTGTGTCGACCCAGTTAGCTGGCGTTTTGGGCCAGGTTACTGGGTGGGACAACTTGAGAGCCTGGCGAATTTTGCCAGGCTTTCAAGCGAGGTGGAAGACCGCTCCTCAGTCTGGAACCGTTCCCCATAGCAGGCGGAACTGCTGGCTGGCGGAGGCATCTGGTTTCACTAATATTAGTCGTCAGTACGAGCCTTTCAACCGCAACTTTAATCTATCAGAACAGGAGACCTGCACATGGCCTACATCGAAGTCAAAAACGAAACACGTAAATTCAAGCAAGGCGACCAGGAGACCATCGCCAATCACGACATCTCCTTTAGCGTGGACCGTGGACAAATCATCACGATCCTCGGTCCCAGCGGCGCCGGCAAATCCACGCTGCTCAACATTCTAGGCGGTATGGACAATCCCACCAGCGGGCAGGTGCTGATCGACGGCACCGACATCGCCCAGTTCACTGCTAAACAGCTCACCACGTATCGGCGCCAGGACGTCGGCTTCATTTTTCAATTCTACAATCTGGTTCCGAACCTGACCGCTCGCGAAAACGTGGAACTGGCATCGCAGATCACTCGCGACGCCCGTGACGTGGACGAAACGTTGCGGCTAGTCGGCTTAGCTGAACGCGCCAACAATTTCCCCGCTCAGCTCTCGGGTGGTGAACAACAACGGGTGGCGATTGCCCGTGCGATTGCTAAAAATCCTAAGCTGTTGCTGTGCGATGAACCGACCGGCGCTCTGGATTATCAGACCGGTAAGCAGGTCCTGCAAGTCATCCAAGATGGCGCTCGGCAGACCGATATGACGGTCATCATCGTGACCCACAACGGCGCAATTGCCAAGATGGGCGACCAGATTATCCATATCAACGACGCCCAGGTCCAATCGATCCAGCAGAATCCGCAGCCGACGCCCATCGCCGACATTGAATGGTAGGTGTGACCATGACAAAATCCTTTTGGAAAATGCTCTGGCGAGAAATTGGCCACTCCAAAGCCCGCTTCATCTCCATCATTTTAATTATTTTTCTCGGCGTGGCCTTCTATACCGGAATCCGGGCAACCGGCCCCGACATGTTGCAGGCTGCCACGGACTACTATGCCGACCAGAATTTGGCAACTAATAGCGTCCAGTCCACGGCGGGCCTGACCAAAAACGACTTGGCCGTGCTCCACCGTCACCGCAGTCAGGTGACCTATCAGGCCGTAAAATACTGGGTCTAGAATTTTTGGTGTTGGAAAGTATTTCCATTCCAAAAGTACTAGGCCCTTTTTGATAACAAAAAAAGGCATCTAAGCCTCCCTAGTGCTATGCTTTAAGCGACGAAACTCAAGATAAGCGGGGTAGGAATAGATGTCTCAACTGGATAATACACTTAAATTACTGGGAATTACAGACACAAACATTCAGGTGTTCGGTACTCGTGAGGAATTTCATGGTCGGGGCTCGGGTCGCAAAAAGTATTTGGTCATCCAGGCAGAGCTTACCTACACACTCAGGCGCTGTCCCAGCTGTGGATACAATACGTTGCACCCTAACGGACACAAGCTCACTCATGTCCACATTGCAGGACCCATGGACCGGCCCGTAATTCTAGAGCTAAACAAGCAACGCTGGCGTTGTAGTAACTGCCATAGCACTTGTACGGCCACCACTCCAGTGGTATCAACCAACCACGCCATCGGTCACGGACTAGCGACTCATGTGCTGAAGCTAGCCAGTAAATCACTCCCGGCTAAGACTATCGCCAGTCTCACCGGTATTTCGACAAACTCAGTTCAGCGTATTTTGACGGCTAATATTCATCCACACGCGAGCCGCCGGTTACCGATTAATCTATGCTTTGATGAATTCCGTTCCACGCACGGCTCCATGTCGTTTATTTGCATTGACGCCGACACTCACAAATCAGTTAAAGTACTTAGCGACCGCCTTAATAGAACCATCAAACAGTTCTTTCTTAGTCAGTACAGCACCGCAGAACGGACCGCGGTTCAACGCGTCATCATGGACATGAACGCCTCCTATCAGGCATTCGTGCACGAACTATTCCCTAACGCCGAACTCATTATTGATCGGTTCCACATTATTCAATTAATGGGCCGGACGATGGATACCATTCGCACTCAATGTTTAAAGCAACTCGACAAGCATTCGCGGGAATATAAAGTACTGAAATCACTATGGCGCCTATTCCACAAGGCCAACCCTGACGCACAAAAGAGCCGCTACCTCTTCGGCCTGAATGAGTACTTGACCGAACAGAACGCTATTGATATTGGAACCGATGCGTTTCCGGCCTTCAAAACAGCTTATGAAACCTACATCGATCTCCACGATGCTTTGATGGGGCGTCACGCTGATGAACTCAAGAATATCATCACTAACTATCAGCCTAACGGCACGCACCTAGATACGGCCATGCATACCCTACGAAAGAATCTTAATGGAGTAATTAACGCCGCCAAATCGTCCTACTCTAACGGACCGATAGAGGGCATCAACCGTAAGATCAAGGAGCTCAAACGTGCTTGTTATGGCTTATCCAATCAGGCCAATATGTTCACACGCGTCTACCAGCTGATTGCCTAGATTATCTACCACAATAACGTCACGATGGTAGGCTTATTTGTTATGCCTTCAAGTACGATATTCAGACAACACACCAGATTAAACGCCGCAACTAATAAAACAACAAAAAAGATCTCCCACACGAGGAGATCTCCAAAGGATAGAAACTATCCTTCAACACCATTTGACAAACTTCCAAAATACTTAGACGTCAATCAGTTGAATAACAACCAAACCGTTCGCGTGGCTGAGTTACCACACGGCACGCTCAACCGGCTGACCGTGGTCAGTGGCCATTTACCACGTCATGCCAATGAAATCGTGTTGGACCAACAAGCGCGCACCCTGCAACCCAAGCTAAAATTGGGCGCCACCTACCGCATCGCCACGACGCACCAGCTGAATCGCCAGTTCCATCGGCGAACGTTTAAAATCGTGGGCTTCGTTAACTCGCCGCGCTACATTGAAAAGACGACCCGGGGCGTCACGACCGTTGGTAAGGGGACGCTGGATTATTTTGCCTTGGTCAAACCCGGCACGCTGAAGACCAGCATCATCAGTCGCCTGGACATCGGCTTCAAAAACCTGCGCGGCGTCACGCCCTACACGGCGCGCTACAATCGGCTGAACCGGGCCAATACCAAGCGTCTCAAGTCTTGGCTCAAGCCACAAGCCAAGCAACGGCAAGCTCAATTACAACGCCAAGCGCGGGCCAAACTCGCGCCAACGGTGACAAAGGTCCAAGCCCTTGCCCAACAAGTCCCCGCCAACACCCCCATGCTGGTGAAGGCCCAAGCCAAAGTAAAACGCGCACAAGCCCAAATCGCCGGCATTCAGCAGCCAACCTACCTATTCAGTGGGCGCGCTGCCAATCCGGGCTACAGTGAATATCACGAAAACACGCAACGGGTCGTGGCCTTGTCCACGGTCTTCCCGCTCTTCTTCATCGCGATTGCCGCACTGATCTGCCTGACCACCATGACCCGCATGGTGGCGGAACTACGGGTCCAAATGGGGACGCTCAAGGCCCTAGGTTACAGCAATACCGCCATCGGTAGTGAATTTATTCTCTACGGTGGCTTGGCCAGCCTCCTGGGAACGCTGCTGGGCGTGGGCTTCGGGGTGAACTTCTTCCCTCGCTTCATCGCCCAAGCGTACGGCAGCATGTACAATCTGCCCGCCATCAACGTGCAATACATTTGGCTCGACATCGTGGTCGCCTTAGTGATTGCGCTGGCCTGCACGATTGGCAGTGCCGTGGCCGTTTCGCGGGTGGACCTTCATAGTTTACCAGCAACTCTGATGCAGCCTAAGGCCCCCAAGGCCGGGAAAACGCTGTGGCTGGAACACTGGCACTGGTTCTGGCACCGGCTGAACTTCAATCACAAGGTCACGTTGCGCAACCTCTTTCGGTACAAGCAGCGCCTGTTGATGACGGTGCTGGGCATCGCCGGCTGTATGGCCATGATGATCACTGGCTTTGGCCTCAAAGATTCTATCGGCGACATCAGTGTGAAACAGTTCAATCAGCTTTGGCACTACGACGCCATCGTGGTCCGTAACGGCAACCAGACCGCTAAACAAGAGCGGGCGCTGCGCCGACAATCCCTTTATCAGGATGACCTGGTTGTGAAACAATCTCAGGCCACGGTCGAACGGGCCGGTGTCGCCAACCAAACCGTCACGTTGAGTGTGCCGCAACATCCCCAGCAACTCAACCGCTTCTTGGTCCTGCGCAACCGTCAAAGCCACGCGGCCTATCACCTCAGTAATCGCGGCGCCATCATTGACGAAAAGCTGGCCAAGCTCTATGACGTCAAGGTCGGTGACCAACTGCCCGTCAAACTTGGCAACCGCACCGCTCGCCAAGTCCGGGTAACGGCCATCGCGGAAAATTACGTCAACCATTTCATCTACTTATCGCCGAGCTATTACCAGCAGGTCTTCGGCGCCAAACCCGTGTACAACGGCAACCTTGTCCAGTTCACTAAGCACGGTCAGCGCCAGCAAAATGCGTTTGCGAATGACCTCTTGAAGACTGCGGGCATGGTAAACGTGACGCTGCTGAGTACGGAAAAGAAAAACAACTTCCAGATGCTGGATACCATGGATCTGGTCGTCATCATCTTCGTGGTCGCGGCCGGCGCACTGGCGTTGGTCGTCCTTTACAACCTCACCAACATCAATGTCTCCGAACGAATTCGTGAGCTGTCGACCATCAAGGTGCTGGGCTTTTACGACGGCGAGGTCACCATGTACATCTTCCGGGAAAACCTGATTCTCACGGGACTGGGCATCTTCTTTGGCTGCTTCCTGGGCAATTGGCTCCACGCCTACATTCTCAATACGGCCGAGACCGACAGCCTGATGTTCTCGCCGGGCATCCACTGGGTCAGCTACGTGTACGCCGCGCTGTTGACGCTGGCATTTAGCTTGCTGGTCATGTGGATCATGCACCGCAAGCTTAAGCGCATCAACATGTTGGACGCGTTGTCTTCGGTGGACTAGGTCCCGTCGATTACCTGTCTGTCTCGTTCTAAAGATTACCAGACAAAAACTGGTTAGAACCGTTGTCACTATGCGATTCATGGCGTTAAAATTAGGCGTCCACAGCTTCGTAGTCGAAACTGGCCGCCTACCGTCCGCCAAATATGGGTCGGAACGCTGTGGGCGGACGGGTCGAGCCAAAGACCGGTCTCGACGCCTCGCCTTTGAGCCGAAAGTCACGTCTCAAAGACGCCAGTTATCTGAGTGGCATGATTCATGCCGCTCAGATAACTCCCACGGCTGAACCCATATTTGGCGGACTCTCGGCTACAGGAGTGCTTACCAATACCAATCGACTGAACCCCTGACAGCAGGTTAACCTGTCAACTAGCATCTAGCCAACAATATCACTGATAGACGCCAACGTGCCGGAGGCGGCCAAGGATGGTCCCAACTGTGTCGACGGTGTTGGCTGCAATCTTCCCCAGAGCAGACGACTCCCTAGCTGACACCTGCTTCTGGTTCCACTAACTTTAGTGGACAAAACACTGCCGTTTCGGGAATTAGCTCACTAATTCTACTTTCCTTTGTCCATGCACACAAAACAGGCTTCAACCCAGGATAATCCGAGTTGAAGCCTGTTTGCTGTCTTAAATTACACTAACTTATTGAAACGCCGCCGTCATCGGCTGTACCAAATTCTTCAGTAATGGATCTGATTGCGTCTTGTCGTTAAAGATGACGCGGTCTGCGAACAACGTCACGGATTGTTGGGACCGGTACGTGATGGCTTGTTGCTTACCAGTCTTGGTATCGGTGACGGTCGCCTGGGCCACGGGTTCGCCGGCATTAACGGTTCCCGAGCTCATTTGTGCGGGCGATAGCTTGGTCGCCACCGTGGTCGTCAACCCGGCCGCTTGATCTTGATACCACACGCCGGCCTGACTGCTGGTTGGTTCTGCCGTCACGGTCGTGGCCAGGCCATTTGCCAGCGTGATGCGGCGGTCATTTAACGGCGTCGTGGCGAGTTGGTATTGCCGTTTCAGTTGTTTGATCAACTTGTTCATGGCCGAGAACGTGGTGTCGCCACCCAAGATGGTCGCAATCATTCGCTGACCATCGACCGTATACGTCGCGGTGAAGCACAGCTTGGCATTTTCCGTATACCCGGTCTTGAGGCCATCAATGTTGGTATCCTTGTCGTAGTGTGACTGCCCCTTCAAGCCCATATTTTCGTTGTAAATTGGGGTGCCGTTGATTTTATCTTCTTTTTTACCAGAAATCTGCACGATGTCTGGGTCGGCTTGAATCAAATGTTGGGCCACCGTGGTAATGGCCTTGGCTGAGACCAGATTTTCTTCTTTTTTGCCAGTATCTGGTAACACCAAGTTGTAGTCCTTCAGGTCAGTGTTGTCCAGGCCCGATGAACTGATGAAATGGGCTTCGATGCCCCAGTCTTCACTCTGTTGATTCATGAGCTGAATGAATTTGGCATTATTCCCCGCCACGTATTCACCGAGCGCCGTGGCCGCACTGTTGGACGACGCAATCATAGCCGCCGCCACCAACTGCTTCACGGTAAAAGTCTCCCCCTTCTTCATTCGCAATGAGGAGTACGCATAGCTGTGACTGAGCTTGAGGAGGTCGCGACTCATGGTCACCTGATCATCCCAATGAATTTTGCCTTCATCGATTGCCTTGACCGTCAAATACACGGTCAGCAGCTTGGACAGCGATGCGATGGGATAGCGCTTATCGGCATTTTGCTGATACAAGACCTGCCCACTTTGGGCATCCATCACGTAGGCTGCCCGGGCAGGGACCTTTGTGACCGTCTTGCTAGCCGCCTGGGCCACTGGACCGCCACCCAAAATGACTGCGACCAGCCCCAACAGCACCCCGCGCCACAACCAATGTTTAAATAGAACCACGAGCGTCAACGCCCCTTTCGAGTTAAATAGATTTCTATTATACAAAACCTACAGTGGAATAGGAACTTGTCAGCCAAACTTGCTAAAATTTTAATTTCTTATAAATGTATTTGTCATATTATTACAAAAATTTTAATCTACCGCAATGATTAGGGGGCAACTACAGTTCATCGAGTGGTTTAATCCCGCTGATAAACGCTTCCTGTACAGGGGTCAAATGCTTACCAGGCAGCTGGATAATGCCATACTTAAAAGTTCGCGACAGGTCACTTCCCAGTTCTCCCAAGGTATGCTCAACCAAACTTTGCTGTTCGAAATCATTTAAGCAATTATGCATTTGCGCATCACGAATCACGGAGACTGCTTGAAACTTTCTCATAGCTTCTAGAATCACACGACTAGATGATGACTGAACCGTAATATTTAACGGACCATTCTCAATGGCTACTGCATCCACAAATTTCGTAATATCATCATCAATAAATAAGGCAAATTCTTGTTCCTTCAACAGTTCCAACGGAATAGGGTCAGGACTGTTAGCCAGATAGTGACTTGTCGCCATATACAACTTAAATTCGCCACGACCAATCTCGCGAAATTCCAGAGACTTCAAGACGCGTTGCTCCGCAGTATTGATGGCTACTATCCCAACATCATAATCGTTATTTTTAACACCAGCAATAATCTGTGTGCTGTCCGCTTCTTTTAAATACGCTTTAAACTGCGGTTCACTATCTTGAAACTCTAGCAACCAATTGAACAATGAGCTTGGCACATCATTGGTGACACCAATGCGCAAAGGTGGCTCGGCAACCTGCTTTTGTTGGTCCGCAAGTTTTTGCATCATTCGCAATTGTGTTTCAATTTTTTGCGCGTGGCCAATAATCTTTTCCCCTGCCTTGGTCGGTTGTGTACCATTACGTGTCCGCGTAAAAAGTTTAATCCCCAATTCACTTTCCAAGTTGTCCAAGGATTGACTTAATCCTGCCTGACTGATATTGAGATTACGTGCGGCTTGTGACAACGTGGGCGCCTGTTTTAGCGCTATCAAATAAGCCATTTGATCCAGATTCATATTCAGCCCATCCCTTCACCAATTAAATTTATTATACCGCAAAGGACCGCTAACTCATTTGTGTAAGCGGCCCTAATTTAGGTTAATTTATTTTCTGCGATTCCTCTTCAGTACGATTTAACTCCAAGAAGCAGACTTGCCCGAAGCATCCGTTTCATGCAACGCATAGATTGACTCACGCCCTGGCAAGTGTGGTTCCATTTTAGGCGTAGAGAAGATGTTGAGTAATCCTGGTGTCAGCTTAGATTTTTTCACCTGTTCTGGTGAAATCTCACGAATAATCTCATCCCCACGACCCTCACTGATCTTCAAACCAAATTGTGGGTCAATCAAGGTTGCTCGACCAAGCGCAACTAGGTCTGTCTCTTGTAAGGCATCTTCCGCATCCGCTTCAGACATCACATTACCCACAATCATTAGTTTGGTTTCAGCTGGTAATTCTGGCCGCGCGAGTGCAGCGAAAGTTTGGTCGACACCAGCAGGCTTAGCGTTGTATGCAGGCAGTGACAGGTGAATATAATCAAAGTCAAAAGTCGTTGCCAGCTTGTGGATCAACTGATTGGCATCACGATAATCGTACCCCACCCGATCACCATGGATCTCTTCTGGGCTAATCCGATAACCCACGATAAAGTCCTTCGGTGCGTAGGTGTTTACCACGCGAAAGACCTCAGCTGCAACAGCCATTGGGAAATTCATCCGCGTATCCAGACTTTGACCGCCCCATTCATCAGTTCGTTGATTAGATTCAGTGGAGAAGAATTGCTGTAACAGGTAATGATTGGCACCGTGAATTTCAATACCATCAAACCCACAATCAATGGCACGCTTCGTTGCTGCGCCAAAATCACGAATGATTTCGCGAATCTGCTCATCAGTCAGCTCCGTAACGTCATAGTCAAGAAAATCAAAGTTGATTGCTGAAGGTGCATAGACTTTTTCGCCCTGAATCGCCCGATAGACAGCCTCACGACCGGTATGTGCTAACTGCAAAATAGCCTTATTCCCATCTTTCTTTAGGACCTGTGCCAGTTTAGCAAATCCTGGTTTTTGATCATCTTTATATAACCCCAACTGAAGTCGATTGCTGGTAAAGGACTGTGCAGGACCACCTGAATGGCTAACATATGTGTATTCCACGATCACCATGCCTGCTGATTGCGACCGCGCAGCATAATAATCAATTGTATCCTGCGTCACATAGCCATCATCCTTACCACTCCGCGACAGCATCGGTGACTGCACTAACCGACTGTTAATCGTTGCACCGTGACGGAACGTTACTTGATCTGTTAGTTGTTTTGCCATAAGTAATTCCTCCCATTGCTTGATGACTTGAGTATATCGCACGAATTGTGAATTTAATAACAAGTAGATATTAAACTAGCATAACTTCAGCTTATGGATAACTGATTTCAACAGTTCACCGGTACCTGAGATGGTCAGAGAAAGTTTTATACGAATTGCGAAGTAAAACCTCCAGTAACATTCAAAGGGCACTATATTTCCACGTTACTGGTTCACGTTATATAATTACCCATGGATTTACTAAAAAGACACAAAAAACGCCAGCTGCTGAAATTAAACACGCTTTGGCGTTACGAACAGAATGGGAGGACAACTAGCATGAAAATCAATGATATTTTAAACCGGGAATTGAAGGACCCAGAATTTGCTAAAGCTTACCATGCTGACAAGGAAAAATCAGCCAGTGCCTTAGCGCTATATCATGCACGTGAAGAGGCTGGTTTGACTCAAGCTGATTTAGCCGAACGCGCCAACGTCCCCCAATCAACCATTGCTAGGATTGAGCACGGCGATAATGTGACGTTTGACAAATTGGCTGAGATTGCTCATGCGATGGGCAAAACCATTAAGATTAAGTTTACGTGAAATTCTAATCTTCCAGTGAAAAATCACCACCAGATTTCATCCTTTAAATCTGATAGTGATTTTTATTTACGATTCGCTTCAGGCCTACGTCGCTAGCGCTCTTCACTAATTAGCAGAATACCCTTTCCCACCGAGACCTTCCTCTTGACACCGAACGATTACAAATGTAAACTGTAACTAATCAATCGAACAGAGACTGTTCATCAAAGGAGTTGTTCGCTATGGCAACAGCATTAGCCGTGACCATTTCTGACGCAGAATGGCGCGTGATGCGAATCGTCTGGACCTTAAAGCAGACTGATAGCCGCACCATCATTGACTTACTCGCCCAACAACATGATTGGAAACCGGCCACGATCAAGACGCTGATTGGCCGCCTGGTCAAGAAGGGCGCACTGGCCACCACCAAGCAGGGCCGCCAGTTCATTTATACCCCGCTGATTCCGGAACAAAGTGCAATGGACACGGCATTGATCAACGAACTCGACCAGATGTGTGCGATGCACCGCGGCACGTCGATTGCCCACGTCCTGGAACAAACCGAGATGAGCAAGGCCGACGTCCAACATTTAATCGACGTTTTAGCCAAGAAATTGCCAACCGCCCCCGACGCAGTCCACTGTGACTGCCTGCCGGACGGTTGCGAAGGGAGTTGTGAATCATGAAAAACGAACGCCATTTAGGAATGAGTCACATGAATATGCAACACGATATGAAGGGCATGGACCACACCAAAATGGCGATGGACCAGCCCGCAGACGAGCACCAAGACATGAGTAACATGGACATGACCCACATGGATATGGACATGGGTGATGGCCACATGATGCACATGGGTAATCTGAAACGCAAGTTCTGGGTATCCCTGATCTTAACGATTCCCGTTATCCTAATGTCACCAATGATGGGCATGACCTTGCCCTTTCAACTGATTTTCCCCGGCAGCGACTGGATTGTCGCCGTCCTCGGCTCGATTCTCTTCTTCTACGGCGGCGCCCCCTTCTTCAGTGGGGCCAAGGCCGAACTACAGATGAAGCGTCCCGCCATGATGACCTTGATTGCCATGGGGATCGGCGTCGCCTACGTTTACAGCATTTACGCCGTGATTGCCAACGACATTTTCCACGTCACCCCCGTCGTCAACAATTTCTTCTGGGAGCTATCGACCCTGATCGTCATCATGTTACTGGGTCACTGGATTGAAATGAACACGGTCATGAACGCGGGTTCCGCGGTCGACGCGCTGGGCAAATTATTACCACAAGAAGCTCACGTCGTCGATGACCAAGGAAACACGCATGATGTGAAGTTAAGTGACTTACAAGTTGGCCAAACGGTGGTTATTCGGGCCGGAGAACAAATTCCCGCCGATGCTAAAATCGTGACCGGGACCTCCGACGTCAATGAATCCCTGGTTACCGGGGAATCCAAGGCCATCAAGAAGGCCAGCGGCGACACCTTAATTGGGGGTGCCGTCAACGGGACCGGAACTTTGACCGCCACCGTCACGGGAACCGGGGACTCCGGCTACCTGGCCCAAGTCATGAAGCTGATCAGCGACGCCAAGCACGCCAAATCCAAGTCTGAAAATTTGGCCGACAAAGTTGCTGGCTGGTTGTTCTACGCCGCTTTGTTTGCCGGCATCTTAGCCTTCATCGTTTGGCTGACCGTGGCCAACTTGGCCGTAGCTTTACCCGTCGCCGTTGCCGTCTTCGTCATCGCCTGCCCCCACGCTTTGGGCTTAGCGGTGCCACTGGTCGTTTCCCGGAGCACCGCACTTGCCGCACAAAACGGCCTGCTGATTCGTAACCGTAATGCGATGGAACAGGTTAACCAATTAAAGTTTGCTTTGATGGACAAAACCGGGACGCTAACCATGGGTGAATTCAAGGTCAACCACCTGATCAGTTTAACCGCTGATTTGGACGAAACGGCCGTCTTACAACGGTTAGCCGCCTTGGAAAGTGGCTCTAGTCACCCCTTGGCTACGGGAATCTTGACCGCTGCCAAGGCCCGCAACCTCACCGTAACGCCGGCCACCGATACGCATCAAGAAACCGGTTTGGGCCAATTCGGTACGATTGGGGATACCACGTACGGCGTCGTTTCCGTGAACTATTTAGTGCAAAAGCACTTGGATTATGACCACGACCAATTCACGACCTTAGCCGCTGAAGGCAATTCCATCAGCTATCTGGTCGCCGATAATCAGGTCTTGGGACTCGTCGCCCAGGGGGACCAAATCAAGCCCGCCGCCAAAACGCTGGTTGCTTCCTTGAAACGCCAAGGCATCACGCCAGTCATGTTGACTGGGGATAACCAAGAAACGGCCAACAAGGTCGCCGCTAGTGTCGGCATCACGGACGTTCGGGCCCGCTTGTTGCCAGAAGATAAGGAACGTTTGGTTCAAGAATACCAGCAAAAGGGTAAGGTCCTCTTCATTGGGGACGGGGTCAACGATGCGCCTAGCCTGGCCCGTGCCGACATCGGCATGGCCATTGGCTCTGGGACGGATGTGGCCATTGAATCGGCCGACATTATCCTGGTCTCCAGTGACCCGGCTGACGTCATTCAGTTCTTAGACCTGGCCCGCGCCACGCAACGCAAGATGACCGAAAACCTCTGGTGGGGTGCCGGTTATAACCTGATTGCAATTCCACTGGCCGCCGGTGTATTAGCACCAATCGGCTTCATGCTGGACCCAATGGTAGGTGCCGTGGTCATGTCACTGAGCACCATCATCGTGGCTATCAACGCCATGACTCTGAAGATCAAGGATGTGGCAACAGACTAGTTTCGCTCATCAAATAAATTTGTACGCAAAAGGCGTCGTCAATCAACCACTTAGCTGGTTAGTTGGCGACGCCTTTCGGTTGTTTTGAAGGTTAAACGCATGCATACACTATTAAATTTTTCTGGATAACGTACCACTGACTACTGGCTTATTTCAGCGAATTGCCGCTTATCAGTGACACTGAATTGGGCCAGATCTGACCGTAATGCCATTTTGCCAAGAATTAAACCAATTGGTGGTTAAGCACTTCCGTAGCCGAGAGTCTGCCAAATATGAGCTCAGCCGTGGGAGTTCCCTTAGCGGCGCGATTCATGCCGGTTAGGGAACTGGCAACTTTGAGACGCGGTCTTCGGCTTAAAGTTGAGGAGACGAGACCGTCCTTCGGCTCGTCCCGTCGCCCACCGCGTTCCAGCTCATATTTGGCGGGCGGTAGGCGGCCAGCTCAACCTATGTCGCTGTAAATAACCAGTCTTCGGTTGCTACTTTCACTCCTCAGCTACTAAACGCTAATCGACTTTCGTGCGGAAACGGCGAATCAGGCGAAGCATCTGGTGGCCATTTAGTGACAGTGCCATGACCGCCAGAATCACCAGCGTGCCGCCAATCAAGTCGTACTTGGTCAGCTGAACGCTGAGAAACATCACGGAGAAGACCGTCGCCGATAGCGGTTCGAAGGCGTCTAGCAGACTGGCCGTGGTCGGTAAGATGTAGGCCAGCGCGTGAGCGAACATCAGAAACGGAATAACCGTTCCAAAAATAATGATGATGCCGATCATGGACCAGCCCGCCCAGGTCAGCGTGATGTGATCTTGCCAGACTGGTCCGAAGATATTTAAGCAGATACCGGCCACCAGTAGCCCCCAACCAGTGACGGATACCGCACCGAATTTTGGCAGTAACGGCCGCGGAAGCAGCGTGTTGGTTGCCACCCCGATGGCGGACAGGCCACCCCAGAAGAGAACGACCGGCGAAATAGCCAGGCTGTTTAAATGGCCATGGGTCACGATCAATAGCGTGCCCACAAAGGCCAGCAACATGCCGCCAGCTTCCGGTCGCGTCGGCGTGACGTGTTTAAATAACAGGAAGTAAATACTAATGATGAAGGGTCCCAAGAACTGAATGATGGTCGCAATCGGGGCGTTACCAAACTTGACGGCCTCGAAGTAACAGAGCTGAACGGGCACCAACCCTAACAAACCGTAGCTGATGACCCGCAGACCGGTCGCCTTTTGTCGCCAGATTTCAAACGGCTTGACCCCAATCACTTGGCCCAAGACCAGCAAAATAATACCGGCCGTGATCATCCGGACCTGCGTCAGCCACAAGGCCGTCACATGGGGATTCAACCCAAATAACGTGCTCGCGGCCACCCCGGAGATCCCCCACAAGATGCAGGCCACGCTGGCGAGTAAGACCCCGCGTAAATGATGTTGTGGCGTCATGACCGCGCCACCTTGATTTCTGCAAATGCTTGTAACATAGTCATTTCCCTCTCACTCTTAAATTCACAAAGCAAGATTCATTATAACAAATCTAATCGTCAATCCCGGCCGACTCAGGGAAATTTCACCAAGTTCTTAGGGTGAAGCGCTTTCTCATTGCCGCTCAAAAAGGCCCCCGTCACGACAGTTGTCGTTGGGAGGCCCGATTCACTCTTTATTTTTTCGGCCGCACGACCGCAATGAAGTCGGCAAGGCCTTGGGGATCAGTCAACTGGCGGTTGCATTGCGCACTGTCGCGGCAAATGTAATTGCCGTTACGCGTGTAGCTTCCCAGTCCCGAGCGCTTGGTCGTCGAGACGAATAGCGACACGTTGCCAATCGTGTGGCAAATGCTGCAGACGCCCTTGACCACTTGTGGGGCGAGGTCGCCTTGAATGCCGATCAGCCGATCCTGATACGGCGCCACCAGGTATTTCTTCTGGTTACCGCCGTCGTTCCAACCCAGATACGTGAGCTGGTGTAAGTTCAAAGTCGCCCATTCCGGCTGTTTGAGCTTCTTCACCTTACGAAATAGCTTGCTTAACTGCTTGGTCGACAATTCCGGAAATGGTACCACTAGGGGTTCTAGCAACGGCACAATCTCAGCTGCGGCCTTACGGGTCAACCGATCCGGCTGCAGGCGCGTCAAGAATTCTTGCACGGCTGGTTCGGCCAGCGGCACTAAGGGCTTGATGCGCTCCAGTGTCGTATCCCGAACGACGCGGCGCATGTGCTTGTCATTTACCGAAAGATAGGCGCTCACTAAGGCGTCGATCTGTTGTCTGATATAACTATATTCGTAGGCGGTGATTGTCGGTTTCATGTTTATTTTTTCCTTTCAGATTCAAACCTGACACTTCTCTGAAAGGTCTTGCAGAAAAGTGTCCCTAACTAGCAGCACTTTTCCGTACAAATAACGATGCCATCATCGTCGATCATCTCCTTGCATTCAGCCATTTTAGCTGAAGTGTTAGTAGTATACCGCAATCACACGGTCTTGCGCAAGAAAAAGAGGCCTCGCGTACACGAAGCCCCTACTCTCAGCTTTCGAACCTCCTGTCATCTCGATTTGATGGTAGTCGTCTGACATGGTCCGTTAATTTTCTCTCAAAGCTGAGATTTCCCAAGCCACGTTATGCCCCGTGACTTTGGGTCTATTTTACGATAACTCCTGACAACTTCTGTGCTTGAGGCCCCAGTTAGCTTAGCGAGTAAATTAAGAGGTGCGACCTGTGTTGGTGTGAATTGTCTGGTGGCGGTGCGGCTCATAGCGGGGACTGGCCACCTACCGTCCGCCAAATATGGGTCGGAGCGCGGTGGGCGGACTCTCGGCTACTGGTGTGCTTGCCAATAATAATCGATTTATCCTTCAATCGTTTGCCGACAGCCTTAAATAAATTGCACATAGTATTGATATTTATTCATAGGTGTTATTTTTATAAAATTATTGATATATCGACGTTTATAAATATCATTATAAAAAGAAAATTTGTGTGCACCAACTGCGAGAATCCCTGTAAATCCAGCACTACCAGTCATATTTCGAAGAATCCCGTACAATTTTAGAAAATTAAGTTGTACCCCGCTTTTCGCCATGCTATACTAAATCCAACTTAAAAAGTTTCTGGGGATACCGTTAAACGGCACGAGAGTAAGTTGTGAACTTTGACCCATTGAACCTGTCAGCTAATACTGGCGTAGGGAGGAACGCACGGATGCTTCATCTGGCGGCAACGACTCCCCAGATGAAGCTTTTTTGTTCAAGAAAGGAGGCTGTTATGGCACGTAAACTCTATCCCTTAGGCAGTCTCGTGATTCTCCTCGTGACTTGGCAACTCGCCGTGACGCTCTTTCAAGCGCCAGCGTTCATTTTGCCCAGTCCCGTTGCCGTCATGCAGGCGCTTCAAGTTGATGCTGGCGGATTACTAGCCAACTCCTGGGTCACGCTTTACGAATCACTGATTGGCCTGGGGATTGCCTGCGCCCTGGCCTTCGTGACGGCGCTGGTCATGGATCGCTGGCAACTAGTCCACCAATCATTTTACCCACTGCTGGTCATCTCACAGACGCTCCCCGTGATGGTTCTGGGCCCGCTACTGAGCCTGTGGTTTGGCTTTGGCATCACGCCCAAGATCATTCTAGTCATCTTGATGAGCTATTTTCCCATTATCGTGGCATTTTCGGAGGCGCTGGGGAAGGTCTCAACCGAACAGATTCGCTTCTTGCAGACCATGGGCGCCAAGAGCTGGCAGGTCTATCGCATTCTCAAGATTCCCCAAGGCATGCAAGGCTTCTTCGCTGGCCTACGCATTGCCGCCACATATTGCGTCAGCGGCGCCATCATCGGAGAATGGCTCAGTGCCGAAGCCGGCCTGGGCTACTACATGATTCGGGTGAAGAACGGCTACCAAATCGACAAGGTCTTCGCCGCCATTTTCTGCGTCATCATATTAAGCCTGGCCCTCAATGGGGTCACGCAAGTCCTACAAAAAGGCTACTATCGCCTATTAATCCAAGGGAGAAAATCATGAAATTATCCAAGCTCTGGCTTCTCGTTCCTGTACTGCTATCGCTTACGGCCTGTGGCAACAGCCAAGACAAGGCCGCTAATTCCAAATCAGCTAAGAAATTGACCAACATTTCCATCGTGTTAGATTACGTCCCCAATACCAACCACACCGGTCTGTACGTGGCCAAGGACAAGGGCTATTTCAAGGATGCCGGTCTGAACGTGAAAATCATCGAGCCCGGTGACAACGCGACTAGCATTGGAATGGTCGGCGCCAACAAGGCCCAATTTGGCGTGAGCTACCAAGAAGATGTGACTTACGCCCACGCCGACGGTAAGAATATTCCAGTCAAGGCGATTGGGACGATTTTAAAGCACAACACGTCCGGCTTCGTCTCCAAGGCCAACAGTGGCATCACCTCACCCAAGGACTTCGCGAACAAGACCTACGCCGGCTGGCAAACACCGAGTGAAGAGGCCGTACTGAAAGCCGTCATGCGTAACGCTGGCGTTAATCCGAAATCCCTGAAGATTGTGGGCGCGACTGGCGACGGTCCCAAGAGTCTGGGAAAGAAAAACGACATTCAGTGGTGGTTCCAAGGCTGGGACGTGATTCGCGCCAAAAATGACGGTATCAAGGTCAATTACATGCCACTACGCAAGTTGGACAAGCGGCTAGACTACTACACACCGGTCATCATCACGAACAACACCCAGCTACAAAAGAATGACAAGATCGTCAAAGCCTTTATGGCGGCCACGAAGAAGGGCTACCAAGATGCCATCGCTCATCCCAAGGCTGACGCACAAATCCTGCACAAGTACGCCAAGGACAGTGACCTCAGTTTCTTAGAGGACTCGCAAGCCTTCCTGTCCGCCAACTACACGGATAACGCTACGAAATGGGGCCAAATGGATGCCAAAGTTTGGGACAACTACACGGGCTTCATGAAAGAATATGGCCTGATCAAGAAGGCCATCCCCGCCAAGACGCTCTACACCAACCAATACGTCGGTGACTAGCCATGACCATCACGCTTGAACACGTTGCCCTTACGCTAGACGACTTAGAGATCTTACGCGACGTGACCGCCACGATTGCGGACAACAGCTTCGTTTCGCTGATTGCACCCAGCGGCGCCGGCAAGTCGACCCTCTTGAAATTATTGACGGGCTTATTGACGCCGACCGCGGGAACGCTAACCGTGGCAAACCAGCCCATT
Organism: Levilactobacillus brevis; assembly: GCA_003666485.1. Lineage (GTDB taxonomy): Bacteria > Bacillota > Bacilli > Lactobacillales > Lactobacillaceae > Levilactobacillus > Levilactobacillus yiduensis. The sequence goes on along the minus strand of CP032931.1, from coordinate 361,322 downwards.
ACTGGGTTGAACACCACGTTCAGTTACCTGCCGCAAACGGACATGTTGTTGCCCTGGTATGACGTGGACCAAAATATCACGTTGTACCAGCGCATCAATCATCTCCCTATCGACCACGACCGCGTGACGGAACTGTTGACGCTGTTTGGCCTGGTGGACTACCGCCATTTTCTGCCCCATCAGTTATCTGGTGGCATGCGGCAACGGGTCGCCCTGTTGCGGACCATGTTGAACCCGGCGGACTACCGCTTGTTAGACGAGCCGTTCGGCGCACTGGACGCCATGACGCGGGGCTTGATGCAAGACTGGCTATTGAGCCTGCCGGCGGCGCTTCAAAAGACCACCCTGCTGGTCACTCACGATATTGAGGAGGCCATTTACCTGTCGGACCGCATCTTAGTTCTATCGGCACGACCGGCTCACTTGATTCGCGACATCGCGCTGACCCCCACCACTCGTGACCGACAATGGCTGGCGACCCAAGCGCCACTCAAGGCCGAGATTTACGACCTGTTGCGTGGCGACGAACAACTTTAAAACGTTAAGCAAACGAAGCACCTGGGCTGTCCACTCCCGGGTGCTTCGTGTCTACATATTATTCATCACTCAGCGAACGAATCGCTTTGGCCGGCACGCCACCAACTAACGTGTTCGCCAGCACATCCTTGGTGACCACGGCGCCGGCCGCAATCACCACGTTATCTCCAATCGTAACGCCTGGCATAATGGCAACCTTCCCGCCAATCCAGACGTCGTTGCCAATCGTCACGGGAGACGCCTGGGCCAAATAGCCACGCCGACCCGTGGGCGTCAGGGGATGATTAACCGTGTAAATGTCCACGTTGGGGCCAATCATCACGTGGCTGCCGATGGTCACGGGCGCAATGTCTAAAATCGTCAAATTGTAATTGCTTAAGAAATCTTCGCCCACATGAATATTTCGCCCGTTATCGCAATTAAACGTAGCTTGCACGGAAACCCGGTCGCCGTGACTGCCTAAGATTTCTTTGATCTTAGCGGTCTGAGCCGCCGGATCCGTGGCGGGAATCGCATTAAACTCTTGGCATAGTTTAGCTGCTCGCGCCTTTCGCGCCGCTACTTCATCATCCAGGAAATAATACGGTTCCCCAGCATCTAATTTTTGTAAGTTTGTCTTGGTCATCGTCTTCACCTCATCATTAAGCCTAGCACTTCGACGTTGGTTTAAGTCAAGAGTCGAATATTAAATCGATTTCCAAAAGTTCTTTTTAAATTCTTCATCATTGATATTTTCTTTGGGAAAGGTGTTAAAGTTCTCGCTAAATAGCCGCTGATCAACAAAATGACTAACTTTGCGCATCCTAAACTGTTTGGGTGACAATCCTGTCCAAACCTTGAACTGACGACTAAAATTAGCTGGATTCTTGTATCCAAGAATCGTACCAATTTGATTAATGTTAAACTGCGGTTTCAGTAATAATTGTTGGGCAATTTCTTGTTTGATGTCCGAGAGATAGGATTTGGGAGATGAACCATAGTACGTCTTAAACAAGCGAGAAGCATACCCAATACTTAGATTTAATTGACTACAGATATCAGCAATCACGTTTCCACTCTCTAAACCTGTAATATTATCAGGACTGCTAATGGCTTGATCAACCTGTCGTTGCATAGTTTGTTTAATATACACACGAATCATCTTGGCATACTGCATTGTTGAAAGATTCTTAATATGTGAAGTTCGCTTCACGCCTTTATATAAATCTAGGATGATATGCGATAACAATAATTGTAACTCCATCTTATCTGTAAAGTTATAGTGTTCATCTGCGGTGGCCTCCAGTGGCCATCCTTCAGACAATTCAGGTATTTGTGAATTTGCTGAATCTTCTGCCAGCCTTGCTGGTAACAGACCAATCATACGATCCATATCGTCAGTCACATTTTTAGTGATTGTTTCTCCTCTATGATAAACGATTTTAGAATTGGCAATCAAATGTTCGGTAGCGTCAAGAATCTTGTGTAAACGAAATGCCTTCGTACATATAATATGTATCTAACTTAAATAAATGATGCTTCCAAGGTGTCCTGGAGTCCTTTGAACCCTCGGTGGATCCGCTTCAGAGACTTCTCGTTATAAACATTAAACTGAGAAACCAGGAAGCGATCCAGTGAATCTTCCGTTGGAAATTGTTCTTTGTGGTGGGTGGTGCGCTTGAGATGCTTATTAAAGTTCTCAATCGGGTTAGTGGAGTATAGTGATTGCCGGATAGCTGGTGGAAAGTCCATGAAAGTGAGTAAATTCGGCATTTTAAGCAGATCTTTGATTAATTTGGGATAGGTCTGATGCCAGTTGTTGGCGAACTCATTCAGTTTCAGTTCGGCTGCTTCACGGTTGGCGGCCCGATGAACTTGTTTAAAGTCACTGATCACGGCCTTGCGGTCTTTTACGCGAACTTTGTTCATCAGATTCCGCCCAACATGAACCAGGCAACGTTGTCGTTTGGCTTTAGGGAAATTCCGATTCAAGCCTTCATCCAAACCAACTAACCCATCGGCCACAAACAACAGCACATCTTTAACGCCCTGCTTGATCAAGGTTCCCAGCAGTTCAGTCCAGATTCCAGTCGATTCCGTTGGCGCCACTTGGTAGTTCAGCACTTCTTTCGTACCATCTGGACGAATGCCAATCGCAATATGAACGGCTTCTTTTTGAACGGTATCCCGCTTTAACGGCAAGTAAGTGGCATCTAAGAAGATGGCCGCATATTGTGAAGCCAGTCGACGTTGCTGGAAAGCTTGAACCTGTTCATTGACGGCTTTAGTCATGTTGGAAACCGTGGCTTTGGAGTAGTGAGCACCGTACATTTTCTCAATGAGTTCGGCAATTTCAGCAGTGGTAATTCCCTTGGTATACAACTGAATGACCGTTGTTTCTAAATTATCACTGTGCCGACCGTAGGCTGGCAAGGTATGATTTTTAAACCGGCCATTGCGATCTCGAGGAATGGTTAAGTTAAGTTGGCCGTACTTCGTATCAAACGAGCGCTCATAACTGCCGTTGCGGTTATTACCAGTGTTAGTCCCAGCGTATGAGTAGCGTTCGTAACCCAAAAACTCTACCAATTCGGTTTGAAGCAGCTGGTTAATCGCAATTTCGAGGTGGTGACGAAAAACTTCGTCCAAATCTTGCTTTTGGGCTAGTGCAGCGATAATTTCTGTGGTAAGTTCATTCATGGGGAATGCCTCCTGTGATGTTTTCTGTGGTTACTAAATATCATAAGGGAAGGCATTCCCTATTTCTATACAATTCAGAAATCTTTTATGCATTTACACAAGATATTTTACGCTCTCAAATGTTCTTCAAACGTTGGCTCATCCAAATCAAAATGAAAGCAAAAATATGTTAAGTTATTTATCGCCCAGACATGATGTAGCGTCCCTGGCGAAATAATTGCAAAGTCTCCCTTTTCCAATGAATAAGTATATGGACCACAATCAATGCCTTCCGTTCCATTGACAACATAAATCATTTCAAAAGCCGCGTGTCTTTCCTGCGGATAATCCCAATTAGACCCGACATTCTGTAAATGAGCACCAAAAAAGGTGTAGTTCCAATTAATAATTGGTAATCTACGTGCGCGTCCCAAAAGTTTTGCCATCTGTAAAACATCCCTTCGAAAAACAGTAACGATGAATCTACTTTAAAAAAAGTCTGAACTTTCATCCATCTTTTTTTGAAAAAAAGCTTCTAATGATAATTAAAAATCAAATTATGATATAAATATCGTTTTCAGATAAATAAGTGCAGGGTTCTCATATGTTTTCACAAAAACAAGCATGGTATCCTTTATTCGTCGACTAAAGCGCTTACATTAACGTATTCGTTAGCAATTTTTCAATTTTACTTGTAGGGCCTACTTAATTCTAGCATATTTTTACCAATTTTAAGAAAGAAGGACCATTATGTCTAAACAAAAACATATCTTATTTGGTGCCGCCTACTATAATGAGTATCAACCAACACCCCGGTTAGATGAAGATTTCAAGATGCTCCGTGAAGCCCACATGAATGTTATTCGAGTCGGTGAAGGTAGCTGGTCACATTGGGAACCTGAAGATGGTGAATTCAAACTTGATTGGTTACAACCAGTCCTTGATAAAGCCCAAGATAACGGTATTGACGTTATCATTGGGATGCCAACCTTCTCTATTCCTCAATGGCTAGTACGTAAGTATCCTGAAGTAGCTTTGCATGACCAAGACGGCAACGCACATAACTTTGGATCACGTGAAGAACATAGCCTTAGCCATCCCGTCTTTCAATTCTATGCGCGTCGCATCATCAAAAAGATTGTTGAACGCTATGCAAATCATCCAGCAGTTATCGGTTGGCAATTACATAACGAACCTGGATTGTTCATTAATTACTCTCACGATGCCTTTGAAGGCTTTAAAGACTATCTTCGGCATAAGTATCAAACCGTTGAAAAGCTTAATAAAGAGTGGGGATTAGTTTACTGGTCTCATGAATTGTCTACTTGGGATGACCTATGGAAACCTGAAGGCAATGCTCAACCTCAATATGACATTGATTGGCGTCGTTACCAAGCATCCTTAACCGATAATTTATTACACTGGCAGAGACAACTCATTAAGTCAATTGCCCCAAGTAATCAATTTATTACGGTAAATCTGGCTTTGGGACGCGATGCCTTAAACGAAGAGCTTTCTGGAAAACAATTGGATGTCGCTTCAACCGATTTATACTTCCACATGCAAAACGGTATGCGTTTACCTAATCCTGAAGTTCCCGGAAATTCTTGGTTTACTACTGGCCCTAGCCAATTGGCTCTCCAGGCTGACCGTTCTTATGCCGTGAAGCAACAACCATATTACGTTGCTGAAACTGATGGTGGTCCTATTGGTGGTGCTGGTGATAATTACCCTGGCTTCCATGGGCAATGGAGGCAATCCGCTTGGCAGTTTATCTCCCGTGGGGCCGAAATGATTGAATACTGGCAATGGCAGCAACTTCACTTTGGAACCGAAACTTACTGGGGTAGTGTCATTCCACATGACCGTAAGCCAGGACGTGTCTATCACGAATTAGCCGACCTTGGTGCGGAACTTGAAAGTGCCGGATCAACTGTTACTGACTTAAAACCAGACTCAGATATCGCTATTCTTTATTCTGTTGAGTCTCGTTGGGGACTGTCATTTGAACCTTACACTTCTGAAAACGCAACTTCCGATCCACATAAGACTCGGAACCCAGAAGCATTTGACCACATGCTCTCAGCCTTCTATGATGGCGCATTCGTTTCAGGTCGCCAAGTCAATTTAGTTCACGACTCACAGCTAGTCAACTTGGAAGATGGCACACAACTTCAAGACCCAGCGAAATTCGCAACAAAGAATCCTATTTTATTAGCTGCTGGTGTTTACATCAGTTCTGATGGCTTATTGGATTGGTTACATCAGTACGTCGCTGCTGGTGGACACTTGATTCTTGGACCTCGCTCTACCTATGCTGATAGTTTTGCTCGGGCTCGCATGGAAACTAAACCATCCAAATTAGTTGATGAAGCAGGCGCATCCTATCAAGAATTCTCAAATTTGCAAAATACTGTTCCAGTCGTTGGGACTAAGGAAATGCCCGTTCGTCAAGGATCAGCTGCTACAGAATGGATTGACTGTCTTGAAAAACAAGGTGCACAAACCCTAGCTACCAGTGATGATCCGCACTTCAAACAATTCCCGTTAATCACCAACAACCAATCTGGCAAAGGCCAAGTCACTATTGTTGGAACCGTACCAAATAAAGAATTAGCCGCCTCAATCTATGACTACTTACTGCCAGAAGAAAAATGGGTCACTAATCACGAAACTGTGACACATTCCTCAGCCGTTAACGGCGCAGGTGAACGACTTCACTTTCTCTTTAACTGGAACTGGCAACCAGTCAGTGTTGACTTGCCAGTAGCCTGCACACTCTTAAATACAACCAAGTCAGTCAATAAGGTCGACTTAGGTGCCTGGGATGTTGTCGTTTTAAAAGAGGACAAATAGACTCGTCAGATTCGAGGGAAAAATATGACAAATTCTTCTACATCAACAAATAAATCGTTACTTCCTTGGCAAACGCCAAATGATGACCAACAAAAGAAGTTTCCAGTACGGACAGCCTTTGCTCTGGCTATCGGGGTCGTTTTATGGCTAGGTCCTTACCTAGCTTTGGTCGGCGTCTTAGTTCCCCAGCAAGTTGCTAGAATTGATCCAGGTCAAAAGACCCAAGCAATTGCGCTTATGTCAACTGTGGCAATGATTGTCTCAACTATTGCCAACATTATTGAAGGTGCCTTATCCGATCGGACGCGTTCCAAATGGGGTCGCCGGACGCCTTGGATTGTTTGGGGATCTGTCGGTACTGCTATCGTCATCCTGTTCTGGGGAAAATGTACAACTATCTGGCAAGTTGTCTTATCAGATAGTGTCTACATGATTTTCCTAAACATGATTGTCGCACCTTTGATTGCGGTCATTGCTGACCGAACTTCTCCAAAGTACCGTGGGACAATCTCTAGTGTTTATGCTCTGGGGTCAGCCGCTGGTCAATATGGTGGTCAGGCCTTCGCCTCCCTGTTCCTACCTGTGCCTTACACTGGATTCATTGTCATGGCTGCACTGACCCTATTCTCTGGTCCAATCGCTGCATTAATCTTGAGAGAAAAATCGACCAAAGACATGCCAGTTGACAAAATCACCATGAAAAATTTCTCACAGAACTTTGCGTTTCCAACTGAAGGTGCACATGACTTCTATCTAGCTCTGTTTGGTAAATTGTGCATTCAGACAGCGTCATTCGCCATCTCTGGATACCAACTGTATATCCTGACTGATTACATTAAGTTACACGGTGGTACGCTACAAAGCTATGTCACCATGATTTCAATGATTCTCATGATTACAGCAATCGTGCTCTGTATCTTTGCTGGACCACTTTCTGATAAGCTAGGTCGTCGTAAAATGCCTGTTATTTTTGCTGGTGCCCTAGTTGCCATTGGATCATTAGTCCCAATGTTCTCAACTAAAGCCTGGATTATGCTTGTCTATGCTGCTGTTGTCGGTGTTGGGATGGGGATGTACAACTCCGTCGACCAAGCCTTAAACATCGAAGTTCTGCCTGATCCCAAGACAGCCGCTAAGGACTTAGGATTGTTAAACATGGCAAACAATGGTGGCCAGGTCTTCGGACCAATCTTCTCAGCTGCAATCATCGGCATGGTCGGTTACCATGGTATCTTCCCATTGGCTTGTGCAATGGCTGTTATCGGTTCAGTCTTGATTATCTTCATTAAAGATGTTAAATAGTTTACCCCCGGAATATTAATCAATATATCTAGAGTACCCGATTAATCCTATGATTACTGGGTACTCTAGTTTTTTTGGTCTCACCCACCAGGTGAGACCAAAAAAAGGTTAAAAAAAGAACCCCACAATGGTATTGTGAAGTTACCACACAAAACAATAATCAAAGGGGAGTTCCTAATGACTAATATACTCGACCGTAGCCTAGACTTCAATTCTAATATTTCTTTTTGTGACGATGGCACTCAACTCACCATTTTTTGATAGCGCTATTATTCTTTTAATTCAAATACTGATTTTTAAACAGTTTTATGCTCATTGATCATCAGAACCATACCAGCTCCTAACAATCCAACAACTGCTAGGACCGGTAAAATTGGCATGTAGTTTTTACCAACCATATCGAAGAGAATTGCGCCCAAGACTGGCGCTAAAATTTGAGCACCCGTGTTAGCAAGGTTCAAAATACCCAAATCCTTAGCTGCAGTTTCCGGATCAGGTAAGACTTCCAGGTTCAACGCTTGATCAACCGAACTGAAGATACCAGACCCGGTACCAGCAATAACACCATACCAGATCATTGTGACAGGACTCTTGAAAATAAATGGTAAAACTGTTCCAATCGAAATCAACAAGGCAGCAAAAGCTACCACCCATTTCCGCGTCTTCAATTTATCTGAGACAGGACCCGCAGTTGATGAGAAGATAATGGCGGTAATCATTGTCGCGGTTCCCATTAAAGAAATGTACTTCCCTGCTTCTGAACTCCCCAAGTTCATCCCGCTGGTTAAGAAGAAAACTTGATACGTCGCAAATGCCGTGGTTGTAATCACAATCAACATTTTTCCAAACAATGCTAAATAGAAATTTCGAACCTTGTGAATTGGAAAAATGAAAGCTCTAACAAAACCACTCAGGTCTAGTTTTTCCTTAGGCATCCCCATGCTTGAGGGTTCCTTTAATAAGATAGCTGCCACTGGACCAGACAAGAGAATCAAGAATGCAAAGACAAAGTAACCCGTATTGATAAGGCCAGGGTTCGCATTACTCAAGAAGCGTCCCCCAACTACAGGCCCGCCATATTGACCAATGACAAAACCAACTGCATAGATTGAGGAAATAGTCCCTCGATGCATTGGTGCAACCTGGTCAGCAATCACAGCCAGTAGTGGTGCCACAATCATGTTGATGAATGTTTGAATCCCACACCATAGCAAAATGAAGATTGGTAACTGTTGTTCAGTCTTAATCAATCCTAGCCCAACCATAACGGCCGCCGTTAAGAATGACCCTACAACAATCCAAGGTGTCCGCCGACCCCAACGAGAGTGTGTGCGATCTGACAAGGCCCCAATAATAATCGTCGTTAACGTAGAGACCACGGCACCAATAGTTCCTAGTATGGCCAAGAAACTATTAACCTTTGAACCGGCACCACCCATAATATTGGCCAACTTAGCTGGATTCAAAATTGAACTGACCCCGTTAAACGGTCCTAACCAAAGTAATACGCCAATGGCAACGGCAATACCCACCCGTACCGGGACTTTAGGTTGCTGCTTATCCGTAAAACTTGCATGCCACTCCTGACTTGATTGCTTATTTTCCAATTTTATAATCTCCCTTTTGATTACTTAATCTCAAAGACTTTTACGGTCCACGGTGCTAAATTAAACTGCTCATTCTTAACACATTGCAGGCTTTCATAAATTTCTGTTCCTGCTTGCGATTCAAACGTAGCCTGACGTTCTTCATTTGAATAGTTAAAGTAGAAGTCTAACACGGTCCCCTCTTGTGTAATCAATTGTTTATTAATGATTGGGAACTCTTGTTGCTGACGGTCTGACCACAGCCCACTTTGCTTTAAAACATGTCGATACAAAATCATTAATGATTTTTCATTGAGATACGTTCCTACGTAGAAGGCTTGTCCCTTCCCAAAGACATTTTCAGTAATAGCAGCGTATTTTCCCCAATACGGGTGATTATAAGTTGCCAACGTCTTCCCGGTTGTCGGTGTTAGTAGCTCAGCCCAGTATTTAACTGGTTGATCTTGTAAGGACACTAATTCGCCTTGACCAGAAATCGTCATATTGTTTTCTGGCTTGTCTACTGAAAAGTTCCGGTCAGGCTCAACAAACAATTCATATTCAGCCCCAACGGCCGTTGAAATTTTAGCAGGCTGTACATCCGTCCGTACCTTAACATTTTGGTTTGTAAATCCAGACCGAAATGAATAAAGTACCGTACCACCCTGCTTCGTAAACTCGTTGAGCTGTGCTAGTTGATCATCTGAAACTGAATATAACATTGGTACCACTAGCAAATCATAATTGTCATTGTTAATTCTCTCATCGCTGACTTCTAAAATATCGGCTTCAACATTCAACTTGTACAATGCGTCATAATATGAGCGAAGGACATCGTTGTATTGATGCTCATTAGTCCGATCAAATGCTGTATTCTTATAAGGGAACCAGTCAATTGAACTGAGTGCTTGATTGCTGACAATGAACGCCACACGATTATTCTTATGAGTATTCGTAAAGAGTGAACCCTTATCAGCCAGCTTCTTACCAATCTCAGACGCCTCGCTATAAACTGGATTTGGTTTAAAGTCTTGACTCAGTAGACCCTTCCAGTAAGTTTCATACCCATTATGGGTTGAATGCCAATGCCAGTAACTAATCATATTGGCACCAGAAGCAATATGTGAAAACGCTTGTAATTTTAGTTGACCAGGATACGGCACCCAGTGTTTGAATGCCTGTGCTTCGGTTTCCATAACAATATAGTTACTATCCTTGGTTGATCTAGCGAAATCACCCGCGAAAGCAATTTCGATTCCAGTTAGATTATCTTGACTGGGGTGATAAACATCTACAGCAGTAACATCTAAATCTTTGGCCTCATCAAAATGATTAGCATCTGGCTGCAATCCGTATGAGTATCCACGCCATTCTAAATCAAAATTATTCGTAATAAACTGATTATCATGACGATATTCATTCACTAATCCAACTTGCCACTTAATATAACTAGTCGACAAGGTACGCTTAAATTCATCAAATGCGGTACCTAAGCTACCATTGATGGTCGTATTAACTGGCGGGAAATCTTCCCAAGCGTTGATTCGGTTGCTCCAATAATCCAAACCATACGCTGAGTTCAACGCATCCAAATCACCATGAAACTTTTCTTTTAACCATTTCTGAAAAGCCACATAAACGTTATGGCTACTGGTATCGAAGTGCTTTGTTTCATTATCAACTTGGAAACCAATAACATTGGCCTTATCTACTGTACGGCTAATAATTTTCCGAATAATCTTTTCCGCATGCAATCGGAAGGCAGGGTCCGTAATATCAAAGATCTGCCGAGCACCGTATTCTTGCTTACCAGACTTATTGGTAATCATAACTTCAGGATATTTCTTCGCTAGCCAAGTTGGAATCGCGTAAGTTGGTGTTCCCACAATAACTTGGATTCCTGCTCGACCCATAGCATCCACAACTTTGTCTAGCTTGCTAAAATCAAATACACCTTCTTGCGGCTCATAGGTACTCCAGGTACTTTCACCAATTCGGACCACATTGATATTTGCTGCTTTCATCATTTTAATGTCTTCAGCCAACCGATCATAAGGAAGATATTCATAGTAATACGCTGCACCATATAGGAATTTTTTAAAGTTCAAGTCTAGCCACTCCTTAGTTTCGTTTCCAAGAAAACGCTTTCTTTTATTGACCTAAGTATCACAGTTTTCTTCACGATTGTATATGTGGTAATTTATCTTGAATTTATCCAAATATGATATTAAGATTGAGCTTGAGACCGGAAACCGGCTTAGAAAAGAGGACTCACTATGGATTTTCTGAAGAATGCTAAGCGCCTACCCGTCCTAGACTGGAACTTAACTTTTTTTGGTGCACATGAGCAACAGGTCACCGACGACTGGGCTGTCCCTATTGAAAAACATTATGCCTTTGAATGTATTTATGTGCTTGCAGGGACAGAATTTTTAGATATATATGGCAAGACATACGACTTAAAGCCCGGCGATTTCGCACTGATTCCACCAGAAGTCCTCCACCGCGTTTGGGCTGGTCATGCCCTAACCTATTTTTGCTTCCACTTCGACCTAGATGATCCAACACTCAAGGCCCAACTCATTGAAGGTCTAGCCTATCATTATCCTAAAAACAGTCATTTTACTGGGTTACTAACTCCTCATTTGAATAAAATTGATTCTCTTATTTCTGACAAATCTTACGACTTCGACACTAAAATGATTATTCAAATCGAACTATCTAAAATGCTTCAAATCTTTTTCCAAGATACCAAGAAGAGTCGCCGAAACAGCGAAACAAGTACTACTGAGTACGCTCGAATTATGGCTGATTACTTAAAAGATCAGCTAACTAGCCAGGTCTTAAACTACTTCAAAAATGGCTACATGGCTGAGGGAACTTTAGTCGAAGTGTCTCAAGCTATCAGAAAGGTTGGTTTTAGCGATGGCTACGGTTTCCGTATCTTTAAGAATACTTACGGTATCTCACCTAGGGAGTATTTATCTAAATTAAAAATAAACGAAGCCAAAAAATTACTCACTAAGCCCCAATACACCATTAATGAAATTGGTAACGCCTTAGGCTATAAAAACGTTGCTAACTTCAGCCGTCAATTCAAACGTTGGACTCAAACCACGCCTTCAGAGGTCCGTAAAAACGGTAGAAGATTAAAGTGGTAACATCATTTAAGGATAAATTTTAGAAACATTTGGATACAACAAAGGCCAGGTCATCCGCGCACCAACGCAAACGACCTGGCCGTTATTTATAAAATTTCAAATCCCTAAGCCATCCAGCCACCAACGCTCAACACGCTGACTTGGCCAGCAGGCGTGACTTTCACATTGTACTTGTAGCCTTGAATGTCGAAGTCGGCCTGGGCCTTGAACGACAGGCTCTTGGTTGGCGTTACCGCGGCAGTACGGGTCACTTTCCCCTTTGAATTTCGTTGGGTCAGCTTCACAGCCCGGCCGTCTTGATAATCGTAAATGGCCGTTTCGCTGTTCTGCTGCAAAAGCGTGACACGTTGCACTTGGCCCGCCTTGAGTGCCACCCCGACCTTTACGTGACCAGCCTTATCCACGGTCGTCACGGCCGTACTGTCGGCCGCCAGGTTACGGGTCAACTCGCGTTTCAACAAGTCTGGGTACTGGCCCTTGATGACCGCGCGCTTCGGCAACCAGCCAATCGCTTGGCCCGTCGCCGTTTCAAAGTACAGATACTGGTGATTGTTCCGCGTCTTCAGTGACTGAATCGCGTACAGCGTCCGATAACCATAAGTATGGCCGTAGTGATTGGCCGCCGTCTTCCCCAGCGTCTTAGCCGGCATATCCCAAAAGTCGTCATGCGTCGTTGGCATCCAGTAGGCCGTCTTCTTGACTGCTTTCATGCTGGTGATCTGCTGCTGGAATTTCAGCTTACTTAACGCCACGTAGCCCCCGACCAACGTTTTCTTGGTCTTGGATGGATTGGCCACAATCGTCCCGTGAGGCAACTGCTTGGCACTAACCAAAGCCAGTCGCACGTAACGACGACCATTTACCGTCATTACCTTATCGACCGTCCACTTTTTGGTGGTGCTTTGGTCAGTCCCCAACACTTTACTGTGCTGATAGGCCGCCCGTGGATAGCTGTAAACTTTGGTCCCTTTCGCCTTAAACGTAAACACGCGCTGTTGCGGGTATGCGGGCAACTTGACCCGTTTAGCCGCCTCAGCCGTTACCGCGCCGCCCCAAAGACTCAGAGCAACCCCGCTTGCTAACACCACTTTGATCCACTTCATGATGAGCTCCCCCCTAGTTGGTTCACCTGACTAGCGCCGCCGTGTTACAGGTTTTGACCCTTTTCCCAAGCCGTCTTCGATAATAACAGCCCGTGCTTGACCAAATCGTCAAATAACTGGTGCGTCCGTTTGGAGACTTCCCCGGCTGTTTCCGCATTACTTGCAGTCAGGAAATTCGTCGCATCACCAGTCATCGCTGCGTCAGTCGCAGCCACCCGTTGTCGGGCATAAGATTGACACCCTTCACGGAAGGCATTAACCGCTTCTACATATTCATGAAAATGTGGTTCAATAATAACAGATAACGTCTTATTTAGCCAGTAAACGTTCTCCACATCGACCGCCGTCGTGGTGTTCTTGTAATCCTCCGGCGTGTCGTTGATGTTGGTGAAGAATGGGACATAGGGTGCATAAGCGAAGAAGCCCATGGCGATCCATTGAATCGCAGCGTGGTCGGCTGGCACATCATTTCTAATCTGCAGGATTGACGAGCACTGGTTCCGGTCCATGGCGATTGGCCGATACTTCTTTTGGTCATCAGCCGAGCCGGACGCGTAGGTGCCAAATGGGTCGTACTTGGTGCCGTTGTAGTGAGAAGACAGGAAGAATTCCACGTCTTCGATGGCAATCTTCTTGGCTGGCTTCCGCGCAAACGGCATGTCTTGATCCGTTGGGTCTTGGTCGGTGATTTCTGGGTTGAACAACTTCTGACCGTACCAAGTTCGCGGCGTGTTGTAGTACGCGTCGTCTTCCCCGTGGGTCCCGAAGATTTCCCGGAAATTAAAGTGACCAGGTGTCGGGTTCAAATGGTACTTCTCCACAAAGTTGACCAAGTCCGTGGCCACTAAGAAGTTGTCGGTGTCGTTCAAGTCGACCTCTTGCATCAGCGTCTGGTTTGGCGCAATGGCGTAGCAGTCTTCTGGCAAGCGCATCGCTGCCCAGTGATGACCGCCGGCGGTTTCTAGGTACCAAATTTCTTCGTTATCGTTAAAGGCAATACTGTTGCTTTCGCCCGTCCCGTACTTTTCCAGCAGGGCACCCAAGCGTTGGGCCCCTTCCTTGGCACTCTTGATGTACGGCAAAACCAGGGTGACCATGGCTTCTTCGTTCACACCATCGTCAACCAGCGGGTCATAGCCCAACACCCGCGCATTGGTTGCCGTGGTTTCCGTGGCGCTCATGCCGACGTTAAATTCATTAATGCCGGCTTCTTCGTACTGACCATCACTTTGATCAGCCTGTGGCGTGCCGGTGTAACGGTAGGCGTGGTCGGGTAAGGGTACGGTAACGCCGGTAACTGCCGACGTGAAGGCTTTACCCGCCTGGTCCGTTGCTGGGTGGACCACAAATTTAATTGGATTAACTGGGCCGTAACCATCCTCGTTACGCGCCACAATCGTGGAACCGTCCATACTGGCGGCTTTACCCACTAAAATCTCGGTACAATCGGAACTTTTCTTCAACATTTTATGTTCCGCCCCCTTTGCTTACCAGTATAGGATTATCAGGTGCTAAGGGCTAGGGGTTTCGCCGAAATATTAAAAAATTATGTGAGTTCTTGCATTTTACTTACCGAACCGCTGCGCACCTTCTCAGCCACACGCGGTTTCTCGCCTAGTTGGGTGGGCGGTTAGCACTTAAACTTTTTCTAAAGATTCGCGTTAACAGGTCACAAATTACTGGCGCCTTTCGTTTGTATTAGTAAGGGCTGCATTAGCGCGTCGATTCCCGGAACGACAGTATTCTGACCACTAAAATTAGTGAAACCAGGAGCCTGCGTCAGCCAGGGTTCCGCCTGCTCTGGGGAACACCTCCAGCCTGAGGGGCGGTTTTCCGGTTCGCTTGAAAGCCTGGCTACCTCCGGCAAGTTAGTGCTTATCAGGAACACTGTGTTGGACCTAAAGTTTAGTTGATAAGTTAACTGCTATCAGGGGGTTAAATCGATTGTTGTTGGCAAGCACTTTTTGTAGCCGGTAGTCCGCCAAATATGGGTTCAGCCGTGGGAGTTCCCTTAGCGGCGCGATTCATGCAGCTTAGGAAACTGGCGGCTTTGAGACGCGACCTTTGGCTCAAAGGCGAGGCGTCGAGACCGCACTTTGGCTCGACCCGTCCGCCCACCGCGTTCCGACCCATATTTGGCGGACGGTAGGCGGCCAGTACGGACAAAGTTGCAGTCAAAGACTAATTTTGTCACCAAGAGCAGTCAAAAAGCCACCACCCGCAAAAGACAGGTAGTGGCTAATTTAACACCGATTAGAAGCTCCGCTGTTCGCGGGCAACCGTGCTGTTGTCGATGCGACGCCGGATGGCCTTCACGATTTCCGTGACGACTAAGACGACGGCTCCGGCCATGATTGGGATGCCCCAACCATAGAAGAAGTTGACCGACGTGGTGTGGAACACGCCTTGCATGGCTGGCCAGTAAATGATCATGGCCTGCAGCAAGAGCAGGATGCCGACGATCAGGAAACTCATTTTATTTCTGAAGAAGTATTTTGACAAGACTGGGTGGTCATTTTGCAGGTTGAAGAGGTAGAAGATCTTCCCGAAGATGATCACGTTTAGCGTCATGGTACTGCCGATAACGGCGGAGAGGCCTTGGCCCGTTAAGAGGTCGTAGGCAAACATCCCCAGCCCGGAGATCAGCAACGACACGTAGGTGACTTCCGCCACATCCCATCTGGACAGGATGCCTTGCGTCACGTCCCGTGGCCCCCGGCGCATGATGCCACTTTCGGCGGGTTCGAAGATGAAGGCAAATTGAATCGTCAGGGCCGACACCATGTTGATCCACAACAATTGTGTTGGGAACAGCGGCAGCTCTTGGTCCATCAGGATACTCAAGACCACGATCAACCCTTCGGCGAAACTCGTTGGTAACAAGAAACGAATCGTCTTGCGAATGTTATCGAAGACGTGGCGACCTTCTCGGACAGCCCCCAAGATTGAGGTGAAGTCGTCATCGGCCAGCACCATATCAGCGGAGTCCTTGGCAACGTCGGTCCCCCGAATCCCCATGGCAACCCCGATATCGGCCTGCTTCAAGGCGGGCGCGTCGTTGACCCCATCCCCAGTCATGGAAACCACGTGACCACGAGACTGTTGGGCCTTCACGATGCGCAGCTTATCGGCCGGCGTAGTCCGGGCAAAGACGGTGTACTTATCAATTTGTGAAGCCAATTCCGCATCGCTCATCTGGGCCAGTTCTGGACCAGTGATGGCACGGGCCTGTTCAGACAAGTTCAGCTGTTGGGCAATCGCCGCGGCCGTTTCCGGGTCATCCCCGGTGATCATCTTGACCTTGATCCCGGCGTAACGCAATTGCCGCACAGCATCGGCGACACCTGGGCGTGGCGGGTCAATGATTCCGGCCATCCCGGCCAAGTGGAAGTTTTCACCCACTGGCAGGTCGTCGACTTCGTCCGCATCGGCCGCTACCGGTTGATACCCCAGCGCCACGACCCGTTTACCTTGTTGGGTCAGCTGAGATAACCGCGCTTGCCAAGCATCTTCGTCGACGGCCGTCCCGTGTTCACGCATCAGGCGCGTCAACGTTTGCGGCGCCCCCTTGACTAACAGGTAACGTTGGCCGTTATGGTCGACCAGTCGCGCTGAGTACCGGATAGCGGAGTCGAAGGGCAGCGAGTCGATCTCTTGGGGATCCGGATCTGCGCCAACCATCTTGTGGTACAGCGCCGTCAGCGCCCCATCGGTCGGTTCCCCGGTCAGGACCCATTGGCCATCTTCCTCATGGAATTCGGCGTCGGAGGTCTGCCCAGCAATTTGGACCAACCATTCCAGGTCCGCGTCGGCTTGCCAATCAACGGCTTGGTCTTCATCATTTTGAATCTGACCGTCCGCATCGTAACCCACGCCAGACACGGTATAGGTGTCCTGCGGCGTTAAAATATCGGTCACGGTCATTTCGTTTTTCGTCAGCGTCCCGGTCTTATCGGTGTTGACGATATCCACGGCCCCCAGCGTTTCCACTGCGGGCAAGGTCTTGACGATGACGTTTTGCTTGGTCATCGCTTGCGTCCCCATGGCCAGCACCACCGAGGTACTAGCGGGCAGGCCTTCTGGCATCGAGCCCACGACCATGGTGATAACGGCAATCAGTAACGTTGGCAGACTGTAAACGTGGGTCCACATCCCCAGCAGGAATAACAGGACCGCCGCAATTAAAATGGCGATGGATAACCCGAGTCCCAAACTGTTTAAGTTCTTCATCAACGGCGTTTTTTGTTGCTTGACCTCCGCGACGTTTTGTTGGATGTGCCCAATTTCGGTTTGGGCCCCGGTCACCGTCACGATACCACGACCGGAACCATTCGTGACTGCCGTTGAGGCAAAGGCTTGGTTGGTCCGTTCGGCCAGTGGCAAATCAGCCACCGCCAGCGGGTCCTCACCCTTCTCAACGGAATCGGTCTCACCGGTCAAAGCCGACTCTTGGATTTTTAAGTTATCCGCGTCGATCAGCCGCAGGTCAGCAGGGACAGTATCCCCGGCCTCCAACTGAACGAGGTCCCCGGTCACCAACTCACGGGCTGGCAGTGTGACTTTTTGGCCATCCCGAATCACGACGGCCTCTGAGACCAGCAGGGCTTTGATGCGGTCCAGCGCATTATCCGCTGACCGTTCCTGGAAATACCCAATGAAGGCGTTAGCGACGATCACCAGCCCGATAACGATCGAGTCGGAGTAGTGGTGCATGAAAAATGTCATCAGCGCTGCGGCCGCCAAAATGTAGATGATGGAGTTGTTGAATTGCTTCAAGAAACGCAACAGGTTCGATTGCTTCTTAGCAGTCAATTCGTTGGGACCATTGGCCTTCAGACGCTGTTGTGCCTCGGCCGTGGTCAAGCCATCTTCTGCATTGGTATCAAAATCAACAAGTAAGGACTCAGTCGAGCGCTGCCACAATGGCGTCTGCTGGCTGGGTCCAGGGTCAGTGGTTTCTGCTTCGGTTGTGGTAACGGTTGTTTTGGGGTCTTGTGCCATGTAAATAAAACTTCCTTTCTATTAGTAAATCGTCAAATTAGCGGTCAGGTATGGGAAATGCAGCATACGGTTGGTGCAAAGCGTCCACCTCCAAATCTCATTTTTAGTTAATTAATTTTACCAATTTTCTCATCAAATTGCATCCCATTAGAGTCGATTGCAACATAATTTTAATAATAGGGTAAATGGCTAACGGTCGCAATCAAGCGAAAAGTTTTGCTTTGCGGCCCAAATCGTTTACTATAATCAATGACTAACCCTATTTCTAGGCACTTGACCTTATTTACAAAGATAAGAAGGATGATCAACATGAAAGCTTGGACCATTACGGGGCCCGCACCCCACACACTGGCTGACCTCACGCTAACTGACGTGGCCGAACCCACTCCGGGCGACACCGAAGTCAAGGTCTACGTACGTGCCGTGGGCCTGAACCCCGCCGATTACAAGGTGATTGAAGGTAGTAACACCACCGAACCACGCGTGGTCGGCATGGACTGTGCCGGCGAAATCGTCGCGGTCGGCGCCGATGTGGCCAATTGGTCGGTGGGTGATCGGGTCATGTACCACGGTGACCTTCGCCGCGCCGGCAGTTTGGCCGAATTCACCGTCACCACGGCGCTGAGTCTTGCCCCGATTCCCAGCAACGTTAGCTTTGAGCAGGCAGCTGCCAGTCTTTGCGGCACGCTGACCGCCTACCAGGCCCTGTACCGCAAGGCCAATTTGTCCGAAGTTCCAACCGTTTTGATTCACGCGGGCGGCGGGGCCGTGGGCTTGGCCGCATTGCAATTCGCCCGCGACTTACACTTGCGAACGATTACCACGACCTCCGCACGTAAACGGCCACTGGTCGAACGCGTCGGCGCGGATACCATCATCGACTACCACCAAGAAGACGTCACCACTGCGGTCCTGGCCGCCACGGACGGCTTGGGCGTCGGCCTGAGCCTCAACACGATTGGCGGCGAAGAACTGGCCGCCGACGTGGACCGAATGGCCTACAACGGCCAGATCATTGCCATTGGTGATGGTATGCCAGCCCACATGGACCTCGACAGCAAGGCGCTGGGCCTGACGCGATCCGCCCTCGGCGGCGTTTACCGGTCGAAGAACCCAACAGAAATCGCTGACCTGGGCTTTATGGCCGGCGTGGTCGGTCAAAAGCTGGCCACCGGCGAATTTGACCCCGTCATTGACCGCATCCTGCCGTTCGATGACGCGGCTGAGGGACTCCGCGTTCTTCAGCGCGGCGAGAACCTCGGGAAAATCGTGGTTAAGGTGGACTAAACGTAGCGGTATCTGGCCGCCTATTAACTGACACAAGAATTGCAAAGCAGCCGCTAACCGACTTACGTTAGCGACTGTTTTGTTTACCCACTATTCTGTTATTTTCACCGTGAAGTTCGTCTGGGGCTGCCCCGTTACCACGGGATGGTCCGCGAAGTACTGACGAATCAGCTCTGCCATATCCGTATTGATTTCGCGGATCACTTTGCCAGGCGTAAACATGGGGTAATCGCCCCCGCCATTGCCGCGATACTGGTTCATCGCCACGTCCAGTTTCTGATCAGGTTGGATCGACTGCCCGTGATACGTCAACCGTGTCACGCGTTGGCCTACTGGTCGGGTGAGTTCGAAGTGGTAATCGATGCCACTATAAATATCGTAATTGTAGAGGGCCAATTTAGGCGTGGTAAATGCCGGCGCAACCTGCACCTGACCAGCGACTAGTGTGAAAAAGCAGGCACAACGTTCCAGGGCCGCCTTGAGATCCGCTCCGGTGATGCATTCGACCACCAAGGTGTTGGGATACGGATAGCTGTTCAACACTTGCCGCAAAGACACGCTGGGACCAAAGCCGCGCACGTCGTCGTTGAACAACGCTGTAGCGGCAATATCCGTTTGCCCCGCTGCCATTTCAATCTGGTTAATGAACTGGAGGTAGGGGTGGCCCTGTAGCCGCGCGGCCATGGGGTCACTCACGGTCATCGGTGTCCCCGTCAGTTGTCCGACGGGTTGATCCAACCACGTCTCCACGCGGTCCTGCACGGTCGCCGTTTCGGCCGCCAACGTTGCATCTGGCTGGGCCGGCGCCGTTGGCAACAATCGGGCGTCACTGGCCACAACGTGTTTGGCCGCATCCAGTTCCAACGTGATTTCACCAACAGCCACGCCCTTTTCGCCTGGCTGTGTGGTCGGCACGCCTTGATACACACCCGCGATTTGCCGGTGCTGATGACCCGTTACCAACGCGTCGATGCCTGGCACCTGCGTTAAGAGTTGGTAGCCCTCATTTTCGCCAGTCAGCCGTTCGGTCGGTTCCCCGGTGGTCAGGTCGGCTTCGAAGCCGCCGTGATAGGCCACGACAACGACGTCGGCCAGCTCATGCAACCGGGGGACCCAGTGCTGGGCCGTGGCCAGTGCCGCTTGGAATTTCAGGCCATGTAAATGGTCAGCCCGTTCCCAGACCGGCACGTACGCCGTCGTCAATCCCAGCACCGCGACCTTCAGTCCCTGCCGATCAATGATGTGGTACGGCGCGTCCAGGATACCCTGTGCCACGCCGCCCGTAATATTAGCGCCAACCAGCGGGTACGTGCGTTGCGCCTCACAATGGCGGATGTAGTCCTGACCATAATTAAATTCATGATTGCCCAACACCCCCACGTCGTAACCCAGTTCACTGGTGAGCTTTGAAAATAAAGCGGCCTCGGCTGCCGGTCGTTGGGTCAGGTAGCTGGCAAACGGCGCGCCTTGGATCCAGTCGCCATTTTCAATGGTCACCACGACCTCGTCGGGTCCAGCCGCGGCCTTCACGTCGCGAATCACCGTGGCCGCCCGTAACCAGCCGTAGTCCTGGCGATCATCGCGACTGCTATAGCTGGTGGGGTAAACGTACCCGTGCACGTCGCTGGTTGATAAAATTTTTAATTTCATCGCTAAATCAACCTCTTCCGTAACTGTTCGGACAGCGAGTCGATCAATAAGACCATGACCACGATGCCCAACAGGATGATGCCGACCTTGGGCCAGTTCCGCGTCTGAATCGCAAAGATCATCGGCGTCCCGATCCCCCCGGCGCCCACCATCCCCAGGATGGAAGCGGACCGCACGGCAATTTCAAACCGGTAGAGCGTGTATGAGAAGAATTCAGGCATGATGGTCGGCACTGTTGCCAGGGCAAAGATCTGTCCGGAACGACCACCGGCACTGGCAATGGCTTCTTCGGAACCGCGGTCCATATTTTCAATGGCCTCGCTGAAGAGCTTACCCAACATCCCAATCGAATGAATGCTGACGGCCAGCACCCCGGCGTAGGAACCCGGTCCCACGGCCTTGATGAACATGATAGCTAACACGATTTCCGGAAAAGTCCGAATCAGCGTCAAGACGACCTTGCCACTCCCAGAGCGCAGGAAGAAGCGTTCGTGCGTGCCGCGCGCTGCCCAAAAGGCAAAGGGCACACTGATGACGGCCGACACGATGGTCCCCAGAAAGGCGATGGCCAACGTTTGCAAGATCAGAGATACCAAGTCTTCACCGCTACCGTCGTACACGTAAGACCACTGTGGGTGCACCAGCCCATCCACGATGGATTGTGACACGGCGCCGGCCGATTCCTGCAGACCCGTGAATTTCAGGCCGTTGACCGTCCAATAGTACAACGCACCAATCACGACCACCCATAGTAGCCAATTCCACCGCTGCCAAACGGTGCGGTGGGGCTTCGTCATTACTGTCGTCGTTGTCATTAGAGCAGCACCCTCCTTAAGTGATTGCTGATGCCGTCAATCACTAAGACGACGACCAGTGTGGCCAGAATGATCACGGCCGTTTGACTATAGTTGAACTCGTTGAGCGACCGTTGTAAGAAGACCCCGATCCCGCCGGCACCCAAATACCCCAGCACAGTCGATGCCCGCACGTTGATTTCCAGCGTGTAGAGAAAATAACTGATAAATTGATTCAAGATTTGCGGCAAGACTGCGTACCAAATAATCGTGACCTTCGACGCGCCCACGGATTCCAGCGCCTCTAGCGGCCCCATGTCGATAGTCTCAATGACTTCATAGAATAACTTCGACACCATCCCGAATGAGAAAATCGCCAGCGTCACGACCCCGGCCGTGGAGCCAATCCCAAAGATGGCCACGAAGATCGCCGCCAACAGTAAATCGGGCAACGTCCGGACCAAGTCCAAGAACAGCCGCGTCACGCCGCGTAAGAGCCGACTGTGAATCAAGTTGCTGGCACTGAGCACCGCAAAGGGGATGGCAAACGCCGCCCCAATCGTGGTCCCCAGAATCGCCATTTGGATGGTTTCTAGCAATGGTTGAATGATCACGGTCGTGTAATCCCAGGCTGGCGAGGACATCCGCACCAACAGATTCAGGAATTGCCCGAAGTTGCTGAAGAACATGCCCACATCAACGCCGGTCATCCGTGACGACGCAATCAATAGAATCACCAACACTACCGTGCCGACGATGCCCTTGACGTGCCACCGTTGGACCCACGAACGGCGGGGAATTTCTGGATAGGTCATGCTTCCGCCCCCTCCGCGTAGATCTTGGTCAAATCGTCTTCGGTGACTGATTCAATCGGTTGATCGTACACCAATTGACCGGCACGCAACCCAATGATCCGGTCCGCATACTTACGGGCCAACGCCACCGAGTGCAAGTTAACGATGACGGTGATGCCATCTTCACGATTCAACCGTTGGAGCGTATCCATCACGGTCGCCGTGGTCAACGGGTCCAGTGACGCCACCGGTTCGTCGGCCAAAATAATCTTGGGGTCCTGCATCAACGTTCGCGCAATGGCGACCCGTTGTTGTTGCCCACCGGATAACTCGTCGGCCCGGGTGTACAGCTTATCGGCCAGGTTGACCCGTTGTAAGGAGCGCACGGCCATTTCCCGGTCAGCCTTGGTGAACAGGCCACAAATCGTCTTCCAGGTCGGGTAGTAGCTGACCCGACCGGACAACACGTTGCGTTCGACACTGGACCGGTTGATCAGATTGAACCCTTGAAAAATCATGCCGATCTTCCGCCGCAACAACCGCAGGGACTGGCCCTTGTAATCGTTGATGGATTCTTCTTCGATCGTAATCTCACCGGACGTGATCTCGTGCATCCGGTTAATAGTCCGCAACAGCGTACTCTTACCGGCACCAGATAGTCCAACGACCACTAAGAATTGTCCGCGGGGAATGTCAAAGCTGATATCCTTGAGCCCAACCGTCCCGTTATTATAAATTTTATTGACGTCTTTGAATGAAATAATTGGTGCTTGTGCCATTGTCGGTTCCCCCATAAAAAAGCAGCAAGGTGCCCAATTGCGCTTCCCTACTACTTTCTGATTTTGACGCGTATTCAACTTTGCTGTGACTGTGGTGACTTACTTATCTAGCTTTTGTGCTTGCTTATCGTATTGCCGGATGATGTCGAAATTGCTGTCCTTAGAGTCCACGTAGCCTTCGTGTGAGTACACACTGGAGATAATGTCGTGGCCCTTCTTGGTCTTGGCGATGTTCTTAAAGGCGGCGGCAATCTTCTTTTGCCATTTGCCACTCATATCGCCCCGAACCGTGATGGTATCGTTCGGAATCTTCGCCGTGGTGTAGATCGGTACGACCTTACTCATCACGTCTTTTTCATCGTTCATGACCAACTTCCGGGCGCCCTGGAAGACGAAGGCAGCGTCGGTGTTCTTGTTATAAACGGATAGGACGCCTTGGTCATGTCCCTTGACTGTGACCGTTTGAATCCCCGACTTGTTGATGTTGACCCCGTGCTTGAGCATTTCGACCGCTGGGTAGATCCAGCCGGCCGTAGATGTCGTGTCCTGCACGGCAATCTTCTTGCCCTTCAAGTCCTTAATCGACTTGATGCCGCTATCCTTGCGAACCAAAATTTGGGAACGGTAGTAATTGACCAGGTCTTTAGACGTCTTGTCATTTGGTTCCGTGACCCCGTAGCGTTGTGCTTGTAAGAGGACCTTGTCGCCGTATTGCTTGTGTGCTAACACGTAAGCGTCAGGTGGCAGGAAGCCGACGTCGACCTTCTTAGACCCCATGGCCTCAACGATGGTGTTGTAGTCGGTGGACACACTGACCGTCACCGGAATCCCCAATTGCTTCTTCAACAGCCCTTCCAGTGGCTTGGCCTTGGCCTCAATGGTCCCGGCGTTAGAAGATGGCACGAACTCGACCGTCAACTTCTTCGGCGTGTAGGCCTTGGAACTGGACCCCGCGTTACTGCTACTGGACTTCCCACAAGCGGCCAATCCAGCTGGCAACACCAACAATGCTGCCAAAATCAAGAGTAATTTACCCTTACCCTTCAAAAGCATACAGTTCACTCCTCAAATATGTAATTTGGCTTCTCTAGCAATTCCAAGCTTACCATAAAAAAACGAACTTCGCAACAATAAATTTATTTTTAGTTCGTTATTAGTATTTTTATAGTTCAGGAAACCGGCCTATTTCAAAAGGTAAAACGTAAAACCTGAACATTAAAATTCTTTTTCTTAACTCCCGTTATCAATAATTTTATAATTGGTACCGCTTTTCAAGAAAATTAGGGGTAGCAAAAAAGACGCCTAAAATTTTCGGCGTCTTTCAAAATTTTTCGAAATCCCTGATGGCCAACAGCCCGGGCAAACGCCACTGCAATGACCGACGTTAGCTGTTTTCATTTAAACCGCCCTTGACCGAATGCTGCATCATAATCAGATTGGGTGCATAAGTATGCGTTTGACCTAGTCCAACCGACTCCCTACCCGATCCAAATAACAGAAAAAAGACGGCTTGTCATCCCCAAATAACCGTCTGGTAAAATTGTAATATTACAAATCGCCAAATTCGCCCGCAAGCCTTGATTTCTCTGTTATAGTAAAGAAGTCGTAAACAATTGCTTAACAAACTAACGACAAACTAAAGCTTTTTTGGTAACAGCGGTTAAGGTACCCGGAAAATGCCTTAACTCTGTCTGTCCCCAATTGAATAATTAACCTTATTGAATCAGACTAAATCCCAGTTCGATTCAATAAGGTTAATTTTTTTGCGTAAAATTTTAAATTGGTCTAGTCGTCATCGTCATCCGTCTCGTGGTGAACGACCTTGCCCGTTAACGCATTGATCTGAACTTCGTGGTGCGTTTGGTCCTTGGTAACCTTGACTTCCCATTCCGTCGTCCCGTGTTCGCGGTCTAGTGACCAGGCAACGGCCGTGCCACCACCGACTTCTTGGGTGGCAATCTTAGAAACGGCTGCCCGGGACTTCACTTTATTCAGCGGCAAGGCGTCGCGTTGGGCAATCCCGTTGGCTTCATCGGCATCCAACTTCTCTTGTTGGGCCCGACTGGTCTTACCGGAGCGTGCATCGACGGTCAGCTCATATTCTTTGGTCTGATCGACCCCACTGATTTCGTATTGGTACCGTTGGTTTTCGGTCTCTAACGACAATTCGGTCACGGTCACCTTCGTGCCGAACTTCTGATGGAACTGCTTGACTGCTTCCGTTAACGTGACCTTGATCTGTCGCGGTGAAGTGGTCGTCTGGCTAGTCGCCTGTTGCGACGTGGCCTGACTGGAACTACTGCTACTAGACTTCGACTGTTGCGTGTTGGTGCACCCCACCAGCAGTAGCGTGCTTGCCAACACCACCCAACTTAGTTTGCGCATAACCTCGTCCTCCAGTTCGTGTGGCTTTCCCTCTTGTGCTCATTTTAGCAAAAATATCGGGCCAACACCATCAATCCCCATTACTCTTGGTAGTCGCCGGGGCCAGTCAACGTGGCGGCCAACTGTTGCAAAACCTGTAACAGTTCCGTGCGGTCTGCGTTGGAGTAGTTCGACAATTTTTGCCGAATCGCAGCTTCTCGGGCCAGCTTGATCTGTAGCAATGCCCGCTGACCCTGAGGACTCAAGTTCAATCGCCGAATCCGCTGGTCACGCCGCTCGACCTCCACGAGCCATCCCGCTGTGACTAACTTATCGACCTGCCGACTGATGGACGAATGATTACGACCAATCTGGTCAGCCAGTTCGCCAATACTGATTTCCGGCTGGCGACCGACCCGCACGATGATGGGCAAGGCGGCCGGTTCCAACGGAATACTGGCTTGCTGAAGTAACTTGCGGTCCTGTTGGGGCTGGTTAAAAAACGTCACGATCTCAAAGAGTGCTTCAAAAATTTCATTGTCCATATTGCTATTATACCAGAACGGTGCTAACATGTGTGCATATTGCACGAATTAACCGAAGGAGATTTTTTAGCATGACGAAAAAAATTGGCTTGATTATCGGTTCCACCCGACCAACCCGCATCAGCCCCAGCATTGCCCGGTGGCTCCAAGACCAAGTAGCCCAACCCGAATTACCCGTTGACCTACTCGACCTGGCCACCATCGATCTGCCGTTTCTAAACGAGGCCGCCATGCCCGCCGACCACCACTATGAACACGCCAGTACGAAGCAGTGGAGTGATCTGGTCCAAGGCTACGACGCCTTCATTTTGCTCTTTCCGCAATACAACTGGGGATACCCGGCACCACTGAAGAATGCCCTCGATACCCTCTACCAGGAATGGCTGGGCAAACCAGTCAGCCTGGTTTCCTACGGCGGCCACGGTGGCTTTCAAGCCGCACTG
This sequence comes from Levilactobacillus brevis, assembly GCA_003666485.1. GTDB lineage: Bacteria > Bacillota > Bacilli > Lactobacillales > Lactobacillaceae > Levilactobacillus > Levilactobacillus yiduensis. Next base: position 334,462 of record CP032931.1, on the reverse strand, counting down.
GGCATGCAATTGGTGGTCCGTGGTTTGAAGATGCCGCTGTTGACCAACAATCTACAAATCAGCCTGCAAAAGTCCTGGTTCAATGCCGCTGGTCAGTTCACCGACGTTGACTTGGCCCTGGCACCGTACGCCGCTGAAGCCCGTCAGCTCGGGGCAGAATTACGTCACAAATTAGTTTAACTAACCAGACAAAATCGGCTAGAGTCCTTGTCAACATGTGATTCATAGCATTAAGATCAGTCGTTTACAGCTTCGTAGTGAAAACTGTCCGCCTACCGTCCGCCAGCTCCTAGTCAACGCAATGTTACTGACAGACGTCATCCCGCCGGAGCCCTGGCTGACATAGGCTCCTGGTTTTACGAATTTCAGTGGACAGAACACTGTCGTTCTGGGAATCAACACGTCAAATCTACTTTCAAGCTTTTGTCAGTCTAATCATTTTCGGTGCAGGCTGTCCACCGCTGCCAGGACTGCGGTCGCACTATCACTGATTGGTCGCCAGTCGAGCACGGCCCGCGCACGCTGATTGCTGACCCGATGGCCCAATCGTAGCATCAAATCTGCCTCACGAATGGTGGAATTGAACGGGGCTAACAAGTGAACCAGAGCACTAGGCAACAGGTGATGCGGTAGGTGGGCCGCCAGTTCTGGCCGCTGCTGGCGTAACAGTGTGGCGATGGCGCTCATCGAAATGGGTGTGTCTGCTACCGCCAAGAAACGTTGATTTGCCGCTAATGGCGTGGCCAATGCTCGGACGTGAATATCGGCCACATCCCGAACATCGACCACATTGACCGTCAAATTAGGCGTAGGCTTGCCCGTCAACAACCGCGTGATCAAGCCAAAGCTGCCTGATACGTGCTGACCCAACGCCGGTCCGAGCATGGCACCAGCATTCACCGTAACCAGTTCCAGCTCAGGATGCCGGGCCACAAAATCCCAAGCGGCGTGTTCAGCGACCAATTTTGACTGCTCATAAGCTGACAAGCCGCGCTGAGTCGACGCCGTCCAGTCCGCTTCGGTAATCACGTGGTGGGGGTCAAAGCTACTGAAGCCCACGGCGCCCAGGTTAGCGGTCATCACTACCCGTTGGACGCCCGCTGTTAGAGCCGTGCGTAAAATGCGTTCGGTACCCGTCGTCGCAGCGTTGGCTAAAGCCGCCGTGACCCGTTCACCATTCACGAAGACCGGCGCGGCCACGCTCATGACGCCAGTGATTCCGTCCATGGCAGCCGCCCACCCCGCGTCTTGCGTCAGGTCTGCGACTGCAAAGCTTAACCGGTCCAAATGTGGCGTGTGTGCCGCTGCCAAAGCGCGCCGCACGCCCGTTGCTTTATCCAAGGACCGGATCGTGGCGCGCACCGCATCCCCCTGCGTCAAAAGTTGTTTAATAATGTGTAGGGCTAAGAAGCCGTTGCCACCAGTCACTAAAATTCGTTGGTTCATGCATTTTCCTCCTTGTTTGTCCGCTACAAAATGCTTACAATAAGCCTAAACCCTAGACTACACTCTAGGGCAACCGATTGGAGGAAAATTATGACTTACACCATCAAAACCGTGGCAGCTAAAACTGGCCTATCCATCTACACCCTACGCTTCTACGATAAGCAAGGACTGCTCCCCTTCGTTAGCCGCGATGCTTCAGGGTATCGGGCCTTCACGGACGGCGACCTCCAGCTGCTACACACGATTTGTTGTCTCAAAAATACTGGCATGAAAATCAGCGACATCCGTCAATACATTGCCGCTGTCATGCAGGGACCACAATCCATTCCGCAGCGCAAACGACTGTTACGTGCCCATCGTCAAGCCATTCTCGCTCAACAAGCTGCGCTACAGGAAAATTTGCAAGAAGTCGACATGAAGCTCAGTATTTACGAATCTCCTGCCGCTGAAACGCTGGTCGACCAAGAACTCGCCGTCATTCAGGCTGAAAAACGGGCCAATCACCTGCCGAATCCCTTTCAGCAAGTCACTGACCCAACAAAATAGGACGTCCCAGTAGTAAAATTACGGGTACGTCCCATTTTTATTTTCTGCATAAACATGCAATAACGCTGTAAACCTTAGAGGCTAGTCCACCATGACTTCATCACGTAAGGCCGTCATGGTCACGAAATCATCGGTGAAGATCCCCGCCACGCCGTCTTGGAACAACTGCTTGGCTAGTACCGGGTCATCCACAGTCCAGATGCGTTCGGCCACTGGCACATCTGCCTGATAGTGGCTCAGGTGCAGGCCCGCCAAATGTTCGCTGGTCACGAAGGCCGCGGCGTTGACCACCGGCTTGCCCGTCAACCAGCAGTAAGCCTCGTTGGGAGCGAGTTGCTGGCAATTTTTCAATGTGGGCAAGTGAAACGAGGAATAGATGACCGGATGCTTCAGTGGCGTGGCGTTGACCATCCCCATCACGATGCGCTCGATGTGCGGGTACTGAATCTTATCGGTCTTGAATTCCAAGTTCAGCTGGACATCGTGGGTCCCGACCAACGTGAGAAATTCCGCCAGCGTGGGAATCGGTTCGTTTTCAGCTAAATGAAACTGCCGAAGTTCGGCCAGCGTATAGCTGTTGATGAGGCCGGTTCCGTCACTGGTACGGTCGATGCGCTCATCATGCATGATGACGGGCACCTGATCTTTGGTCAAGTGCACGTCGAACTCCAAGCCCTCGACGCCATGGTCCAAGGCGTAGGCAAATCCCGCCAAACTATTCTCAGGAAACTTCGCCGGATAGCCCCGGTGCCCGAACACTAACGTTTTAACTGTCATTTTACCGCTCCCTACTTCCAAATTTAATGTCATCCGAACCTAATGAAACTGATTTACTGGCCGCCTCCAGCCTGTCCCATATGAGACTGGAGCGCCGCGGGCGGACGGGCCGAGCCAAAGGTCGGTCTCGACGCCTCGCTTTGAGCCGGAACCCGCGTCTCAAAGACGCCAGTTCCCTAAGCGGCCCAACCCGCCGCTAAGGGAACTCCCACGGCTGAGCTCATATGGGACAGACTTCCGGCTACACTGACCACTGCCAACTACTACTGCTAAATCGGTCCGTTCCAACATCCGTCGAACGCAGTAATCATGGCTAACACAATCGTCCATCGAAGTCACTGACCTGTCGGAGGCTGCCAGGGATGGAACCAGCTATGTCGACGGTGTTGGCAGAGGTCCTTTCTCTGCCTACAGCGTGGGACGACTTGCAAGACTGGCGATTTTCGTCAGGCTTGCAAGTGAGCCGGAAGACCGCCCTTTGGCTGCAGGCGTTCCCCATAGCAGGTGGAATCTCTGGCAGCCGCAGACGTCTGGTCCGTCCACAGCGATCCGGCTCATATTTGGCGAACGGTAGGCGGAAATTCACTGCTGTATCAGGCGCGTCAATACCCATTAGCTCGGTTGTTACCCTGGATGTAGCTGTTCATGGACTTCTGGGCGATTGCCAGGGACTTCTTGATATCACTCCCATTATAGATCTGTTCCATCACGGTTTGGCTTAAATTCCGCTCCTGAATCAACCCTTGCAGGAAGATGCCGGAGTTGGTGGCGTTAGGCGTGGCCGCGCTGAGTTGTTCGCCTGGGACTTTGGTGGCTGGCAGCTTCCGATAGAGCTTCTGCAAAACGGCTTCCTTTTGTGAGCCGCGGTTCAGTGCCAGATACCCGGTGGCGACTTGCCACTGGGCTTGGCTCTTGGCCGTCATCAAGTATTTAATAAACTCCCAGGCGCCGCGTTGTACGTGCGCGGACTTGTCGTTGGAAATCCACAGCGACGCGCCCCCAATGGCGACCCCGTTACTCTTCTGGCCGTCTGGATGTGGGTAGTAGGTGATGCCCAATTTCTCATGACTCCCGGTCGTCAACTGGCCAATTGAGGCCGAGCTTTGCAGGAACATTCCCAGCCGCCCGGACAGGAAGCTGGCCGTTTCATTGTTCTGCGCGTTGGCCCCGGCGCCGTAGTTGACGAAGACGCCGCGTTTCAGATTATCCTGAATCCATTTCATCGTTGTCATCGTCGCGGAATTCGTGAAGTTCACGGCCGTCGGTGTCCCAGCGTGGCCATCTTGTTGGTTAGCCAGGGAAACGCCGGCGTTGGCCATGAATTGTTCAAATAACCAACCGTAGACTTCGACCGTCATTCCTTGAACCTGCTTGTGTGAGCGGTCCGTCAGCTGAGTGGCGACCCGGGTGATGTCGCTGTAAGACGGGTTAACGGGTGGCGGCGTGATGTGGTATTTCTGCAGCAGTGATGCGTTGTAGTACAGCACGGGCTGTGACGTGTTGAACGGCATGGAGAGCTGGGTCCCCTTGTTGGCGTAGAAGGCGCGCGCCCCGGCCGCAATCTGATTGACATTGTAATGGTCGGCGTCAATGAATTTCTGCACCGGCGTGGTGTAACCCGTGTGGTGAATCTGACTGGTCGAAATGTCCATGGACTGGAACACCGCGGGCGACGCATCCGTGCCGTGGGTGTTAATGATCTTCTGGACGGCCTCGTTGTAGTTGCCCTCAAATTCGGGGACGACCTCATACTTATTTTGCGAGCGGTTGAAATCCTTGACGAAGGTGTCGAGCTGTTGTTGGGCAGGCCCCGTCATCTCGTGCCAGAACACGACCTTGGTGCGTTTGGCCCCCTGAGCTTGCGCGGTCGGCTTATTCATGGTCGACCATCCGATCAGAGCTACCAAGACGACCAGCAGGACCGCGCCTAAGAGCAACAACCGTTGATGAGACTTGGTGTTTGTCATTTCGTGGCCCCCTCATTCAAGCCGTTCTTGAAGTAATGTTGCCCGATGAACAGCACCAGTAACGTGGGCACGACCACGATCACGGCGCTGGCCTGGATCATGCCCCAGTTGTTAAAGGTTTCTTGTGATTGCAGCTGTCGTAGCCCATCTTGGACTGGCCGGAACTTGTCGCTAAAGGTCGTCAGCATTGGCCAGAGATATTGGTTCCAGCTTTCCAAGAAGCTGTAGGCCGCCAGCGTAAACAGGCTGATGCGCGCGTACGGCAGGGTCACGCGCCAGTAAAATTGCCAGTGGTTGAGGCCCTCGACGTCCGCGGCTTCCTTGAGCTCCGGTGGAATCTGGCGAAAGGCCTGCCGCAGCATGAAGATACCAAAGGCAGAGGTCAGAAAGGGAATCACCATCACGCTGTAGTGGTTCAGCAGATTCAACCGCCGCACCGTGGCAAAGTTCGGAATGACTTCCGCTTCAAAGGGCAGCATCATCGTCGCCAAGATCAGGTAGAACAACAGGTCTCGGCCCTTAAAGGACAGGAACACGAACGCGTAGGCGCCCAGCGAACAGAACAGGAGTTGCGCCGCCATGGTCAACGTAGAAATGACAAAACTATTCAAGAGATACCGTAAAATGGCGGTCTGCTTGACGGCCTCGGCGTAATTGGCTAAGGAGATGTGACTGCTCCACAGCGCCCCTTTGGCAATATCTGCGGTCGGCAACAGGCTGGTCCAAAACCCCAGGATGAACGGCCCTAAAATGACAATGGCCAGCAGAATCAAGACCAGGTAGTGCAAGGGTTTTAAGCTTCTGGATTGCATCATTCGTAGGTCACCCGTTTCTCTAGAAATTTGAATTGCAATAACGTAAATAGCGCGATGATCACAGCCAAGATGATCGACTCGGCGCTGGCCAGGCCGTAGTTGCCATTTAAGAAGGCATCCCGGTAGACCTGGTAGACCATCAGGTTGGTCGCGTTGTTGGGCCCACCAGCCGTCATCAGGTCAATCAGGCCGAAACTTTTGAATGCACCAATCAACGTGACGGTCGACGTGAAGAACAGCGTGGGACTGATCATGGGCAGGGTCACGTGGAAGAACTGGTAACCCGCCGAAGCACCCTCGATGGCCGACGCCTCATACAAGGACTGCGGTACCATCTGGAGCGCCCCAAAGAGAATCAGGAACGTGAAGCCCAGATTCATCCAGACCGTGGAAATGATGACGGCCACCATCGCCGGTCCGGGCGTCGTCAACCATTGCACCAGCGGCAAATGTAGCAGCTTGCCAATCTGGTCGAACAAGCCGACGGACGGACTGAAAATAAACAGCCAGAAGATGGCCGCAACGGAGACGGACACACCCATGGTCGCGGAAAAAATCGTGCGGAACCATTGAATCCCCGCTAATTTTCGCACGGCCATTTGCGCCAGCAATAGCCCCAATACTAGGGTCAAAACCACCACGCCAATTACATAGACGGCCGTGGCCTGTAGGCTGGCTTGATACGCACTAGACGTGAGTAAGCTGATGTAATTTTTCAGGCCAACGAACACGGTCGGTCGACCCACATTATCGGTCAAGAACAGGCTTAGATATAGCGTTCGCAGCATGGGATAGAAGACAAAGACACCAAGGATCAGTAGCGACGGTCCCAAAAAGGCCAGCGCATAGTACTTATCATTGACGTGGAGGTTGAACCCCCGCGCATTGGGCCGCGCAATGGCTTGGGCCTTAGGCTTGGATTGCGGCTTTGGTGTCGACATCATTTCTGCCATGGCGCAAGCCTCCTTCCACCATGAATTGGGCCTGGCCGGCGTGGTCAAACACGTAGGCGCGCCCAGCAATGGCGACACTGAGGCTATCGCCGACCTGGTAATTTTCGTCGGCGGCTGCCATCAACTCGATTGGCGTGCCGTCAGCCATTTCCGCTTCCAATAGAATTTCGGAACCCAAATACTCCACGGTCTTCACCTGGGCGTTAGCAGAACTGCCTGCCGGTAAGAGCCGCAACGCGTTGGGCCGCAAGCCGACCACGTAATCAGCCACGGGCAGGTCGCGCGGAACCGCTAGTCTGAGTGCATCAGCCAGCAACAATTCCCGGTCAGCGTCCACTCGCGCCGGCAAAAGGTTCATCCGCGGCGTGCCGAAGAAGCTCGCCACAAAGGTGTTGGCGGGTTGGTTGTAGATTTCTAATGGCGTGCCAATCTGTTGGATGGCGTGGTCGTGTAACACCATGATGTGGTCGGCCATGGTCATCGCTTCGACCTGATCGTGGGTCACGTAGATAACGGTCAACCCCAATTCACGCTGGAGGTTCCGCAATTCCGTCCGCATCTTGATCCGCAGCTGCGCGTCCAAGTTGGACAAGGGTTCATCCATCAAGCAAACCTTTGCGTCGCTGGCAATCGCCCGCGCCAAGGCCACCCGTTGCCGTTGCCCCCCTGACAAGTCACGGGGTTTGCGGTCCTTGAACTCATTTAAATTAACCAGGTCGATTGCCCGGTCGACGCGTTCCTTGATCTCATCAGCCGGAAATTTCCGTGCCTTCAGGCCAAAGGCCACGTTATCGCCGACGGACAGGAACGGAAACAACGCGTAACTCTGAAAGACCATTGTGAGCTTGCGATCCTTGGGCGGCAAATTGGTGGCCACCTGGTCATCAATCTTTAATTCGCCCGCAGAAATGGGAATCAGCCCCGCTATCATCCGCAGTAACGTACTCTTGCCACAGCCAGAAGGCCCAACGATCGCGAAGAATTCCCCACTATTAATGTGGGCACTCACATTCTCCAAGACCCAGTTGCCTGGCGTGTACGCTTTCCCCAAAGCATTTAATTCAATCGCCAATACTGCCACTCCCTTTTTAAATCTACAATCAGTCTACCCGGGCCAAGTAACGGGTTGGTGTTGCCCGTGTAAAAACTGTGTAAAGTCGGCCTGTGACGGGAAAATGGCGACAGACGGATTGATAAAAATGAGAGTCATTCACCCCGACATCATGAGCGGGACCATCCCCCGCGGAGGCTTGCTGGACAGTAAAAGTGACCGAAGAAATTAAGGACTCATTTCTTCGGTCACTTATCTAATTAACCTATCTAACATGGTAGTTATCATTAGCTACAGTTGAAAAACTGATTCAAGCATTAGATCCTGGCCAGATAGCCTGTTTTGAAGAACACGTCCACCGCCAAATTCAGCGACCGGCTAGACGGAGGCTGTAACCACAACCCGTTTTCTCATGCCAAGTCGTACGGCACCATTTTCTCTAGTCTTTAAATTCCCCCTCAGGCCAAACCAGATCCGCCACCTGCTTCACCAGTCTCAGCTTGGCCCACTGCTGGTCCTCGGTCAAGACGTTGCCCTCTTCCGTGGAGGCAAAACCACACTGCGTGGAGATGGCCAAGTTGGCTAGCGGTACCTGCTTGGCAGCGTCAGCGATGCGGGCTTGAAGCTGATCGACATCTTCCAATTCAGGGAATTTAGACGTGACCAGACCCAACACCAGCCGTTTGTGGGCGTCGTGGTTCCAGATTTTGGCCAACGGCGTGAAGCTACCAGCCCGTTCATTATCGTATTCTAGGAACAAGCCGTCGTAGTTCAGCTGACCCAGATAGTCGGCAACATCATCATAGCTGCCAGAGAACAGGTAAGTCGACTTGAAGTTGCCCCGACAAATGTGGGTGGTCACGGTTAAGTCGTCCGGCAAGTCCTTTAATAAGGTGTTGATGACGTGGACCGCGTCTTGCGCCAGGTTGACGTAGGTCTGATGGGCGGTCACGTCGTCGGTCGTGGCGTTGAGCTTACTGATAAGAAAGGCCCACGTCGTATCATCCAGTTGAAGGTAACGACAGCCCAGTTCATAGAAATGCAGAATCGTTTCGTGGTACGCCTTGGCCAGGTCATCTAGGTAGGCGTCCCAGGTCGGGTAAAATTCATGCCAGTTGTCACTACGGTTGTCCCGGAACAACATCGTGGGTGACGGGATAGTTTGTTTGACCAGAACCCCGGCTGGCACTAGGCTCTGTAAGTATTGGAAGCTCTCGAAGAAGGGATGGTCCGGGTTGAAGGCGATTTTGCCCACCAAGTCGGCATTGTCGGTTCGCGTTTGGCTCCCATGGAATTTATAACTTTGTTTATAGTCGTAATGACCGACGCCGGTCAGGCCCCACAGAAAGTCGAGGTGCCACCAACTACGGTTGAATTCGCCATCGGTGACCGCCTTTAGGCCTAGGTCGATCTGCTTTTGGACCACACGCTTAGTCTCGGCGTGCTGCACCTGTTTCAATTGGTCAGCGTCGATGGCGCCTTGGGCGAACTCGGCACGGGCGCGTTTTAAAGCGGTCGGCCGTAAAAGACTGCCGACGACATCGTAACGGAACGGAATCTGTGTTTCAGTAGTTGTAGTCATGTGAATTCCTCCTATGTTTAAACCTGGACACCATTTTCTAATCATCAGCTAACGCAAAAACGCGTTCATCCCCAGAACTAATCGCTTAGTTCCAGGGACGAACGCGTCGTTTTACCACCCTAATTCACAAGGCCCTCACAGACCTTGCCTCACCGGTACCCATTGATACCCGGAAAGTTAACAGTTCCTACCGACCAGACAGCGTGAACCATCTGATAGCTGACGGGAGTTCATCTTCACGGCTGGCCACTGACCCATTTGCACTGACTTGGGCTCACTGCGCGGCGACCGGACCGTTACTCTTCTCCCAGCTTTATTTATGAAAAACTGATTAGAAATTAGTGATAAGTTTACGGCTAGACGGCTGAGTTGTCAAGACCCTAATCTAACAATCCATGGCTGCGCAAGTAATCACGCGCCACCGTGGCGGCCTTCTGGTGCTTGACCGACACTTGATAATTCATCTTCTGCATATCCGTCGTCGTGACCTTGCCAGCGAGCTTGTTCAGCGTCGTCCGCAATTCCGGATGCTGCGTCAACAGCTTCTCCGTCATCAACGGCGCCCCTTGATACGGCGGGAAGAATGACTTGTCATCTTTCAACACAACCAGGTGATACTCCTGGACTTCCGGATCGGTGGTGTAGCCGTCGACCAGGTTGACCTTGCCGTTGGCGATGGCCTTGTAGCGAATCGACGGCTCCATGGTCTTGACGCTGGCAAATTTCAGCCCGTACGCCTGGCTCAACCCCGGATAACCATCCTTTTGTTGATGGAAATCCGGGTCGAAACCGGCGTGGACCTTATCCTCGACAGCCACCAGGTCAGAGATCGTCTTGACGTGGTACTTTTTGGCAAACTGCTTGGTTACCGCCAGGTCATAGCCATTTTGATACTGCATTGGCTTGAGGTAGGCCATTTGGTACTGCGACTGCAACGCGGCCTTAGCCGTCTGATAGGTCTTGGCCGGATCGTGGCTGGCCGATTTTTCGCCCTTCACCAATGACTCCAAGACGGTCCCCGTGAATTCGGGGTAAATGTCGACGGACCCCGACTGGAGCGCCTTGAACAGAAACGACGTGGCACCAAAATTGGCCTTGGTGGTCACCTGAATGTTCGGGTGATCATGTTCGATCAGGTCCTTGTACATGTTAATCAGGATTTCGGGTTCACTGCCCAATTTTCCGGCCACCGTGATGGTCGTTTGCGGGTTGGCCAACTTGCGGTAACCGGCAAAGCCCCCAATCAAGACCACCAGCGTCAGTAATACGATGCCGGCCTTCTTGAAGGACAGCTTACCCAGCCAATCGATGGCGGCCCCGAAGACCAGCGCCAAAATGGCGGACAGCACGGCCCCAATAATCAGGAGCGCATTGTTGTTGGTTTCGATTCCCAGCAGGATGTAGGTCCCTAACCCGCCGGCCCCAATCAAGGCGGCCAACGTGGCAGTCCCAATAATCATGACGGTCGCAATGCGGATCCCCGAGATGATCATTGGCAAGGCTAACGGCAATTCAATCCGGAATAATTTCATTCGCCGCGACAGCCCAAACGCCGTCGCCGCCTCTTCTAGGTTGGGGTCGATGGTCGTCAGCCCCGAATACGTATTTTGAAAGATCGGCATCACCGCGTAAATGACCAGTGCGATGATCGACGGCACGGTCCCAATCCCGACGATGGGAATCAGAATCCCCAATAACGCCAGGCTGGGAATCGTCTGCAGAATACTGGTGATCTGCAACATGACCTTGGCCCAGCGTTCGTGGTGCATCAACAAGATGGCCACGGGAATGGCGATGACCGCCGCAATCAGTAAGGAAATCAACGACAAGCCAATGTGTTGGCCGATGGCATGAACGATGTCGCCACCCTGGGTCTGGAGAATATGGTTGATTTGTGACACCTAATCGGCCTCCTTTGTGGCTAAATAATCCAATAAGTCGGTCGTGGTCAGTTGGCGAACTCCCTGGTCCGTGGCCACCACGACCGTCGTTTGCGTCCGCAGCGCCGCGGCCAATTCACTGATTGGTGCCGTGGCGGACAACGTGGCCGCACCGGTCGTGGCCTCACCGTAACCCTGCGCCAGTAAATCGTGAATCGTGGCGGGACGCGGCGTGTGTTCATTTTCAAAGAAGCCCTGAACGAACGCGTTAGCCGGGTGCTGCATGATGGCCTCGCCCGTGCCGATCTGTTGGATGTGCCCCAACCGCATGACCGCGATGTGTTGGCCGAGACGCAGCGCCTCGTGCATGTCGTGGGTGACGAAGATGAAGGTCATCTGCAGTTCTTGATGCAGCTGTAAGACCAGGTCCTGCAGTTGTTTGCGAGAAATCGGGTCCAGCGCGCTAAACGGTTCGTCCATCAAGACGACCTTGGGCTTAATGGCCAACGCGCGAATGATGCCGACCCGTTGCTGTTCCCCACCGGACAACTCGCTGGGCATTCGCGTGGCATAGTCGTCCGGATCGAGGTCCACTTGCTTGAGTAAGGCCCGCGCCCGGTCAATGCGGCGTTTGCGCGACCATCCCAAGGATTCGGCTTGAATCGCAATATTGTCTTGAATGTTTAAATTGGGAAAGAGTGCAATATTTTGCAGCACGTACCCCATTTGTTGGCGCAATTGTTTCAAGTCATAATCAATGATGCGTTTATTATCAAAGTAAATGTTGCCATCGGTCGGTTCGATCAGCCGATTGAGCATCTTCAGTGTGGTCGTCTTGCCGCTACCGCTGGGCCCGACCAACACAAAGAAATCGCCCGTCGGAATCGTTAAATTCAAGTCATCAAGGGCTTGATTGCCGGCGTAGCGCTTGCTAACGTTCTTAAACTCTATCATAACGACCTCCGTCCTGTTACTTTGTTATTAACACCTAACCATCCCGTATCCGGAATTTTTCTCGTGGTTACCGTTTAATTATACTAATCTTCGCCCGAAACCCTAAACAAACGGCTTACAAATTTTCTAATGCAATAGCCTCTACTTTACACGCTTTAACCGTGACTGTTAATATTAAAACCAAAGCCTTTGGGCCCAAAAAATTTAGAAAATAAGGTGTTTTCCATTCCAGACGAAATCGACATGGCCATCATCAAGGCCCTAAATCGCGACAGTCGAATCAAGGTCAGTCACCTAGCCAAATTGGTCCACCTGACCGCTCCCGCCGTGGCCGCGCGCATTCAGCGACTGACGGACACCGGCGTCATCACCCGCTACACCGTTGAGGTCGACCTCGACAAGCTGGGCTTTCCCCGCCAAGTCTTCATTCAAGTCGCGGTAACTGACCAGCAACACGCGGCTTATTTAAAATTGGTCCACCAGTATCACAATGACATTCGCCACCATTACCGCACGACCGGCGAGTTCGCCTACCTGATTGAAGGCGCGTTCCCGGACCGGCACAACCTGAGCGACTTTCTTTTGGCCCTAGGCAAGCTGGCCACTTACCAGGTTATTGATGTGATCGACGATATTTAGATATTACGTTGCGGAAACTGGCCGCCTCCGTCCGCCAAATATGGGTCGGAACGCTGTGGGCGGACGGGTCGAGCCAAGGGGCGGTCTCGACACCTCGCCTTTGAGCCGAAGGTCGCGTCTCAAAGACGCCAGTTACCTAAGCGGCATGAACCTTGCCACTTAGGTAACTCCCACGGCTGAACCCATATTTGGCGAACTCCGGCTACTATAGTTGCCATCAGCGACACTGTATTAGCCTATCTGCTTGCTATAACAGTCAAGTGCAACGACCATATGCGTCCAACAGGCCTTGGCGACCCTTAACTAGCTGCAAGCAAAAAGTGTCAGAATAATTGGATTCTGGCACTTTTGTGAATCGACTACTATCAATAGGAGATAGCCCCAGTACTGACACCTCAGTCATTGTCCACGATCACTTGCCCCGGCTCGCGGCTAGCCATCACGTAACGGTGGGCGTCTTGAATCTGGTCGAGCTTGAAGACCTTGGCAATTGGAATTGTCAGGTGGTGTTTGGCAATCATGGCGAACATCTCAGCGACCAGTTTTCGGTCCACCACCGTTGAATCAAAGAACGTCAGGTACTTGCCACCCAGCGCAAATGGGCTGAAATCTTTGACCACCCACTCGCCCGCCAACAGGCCGATCATGGTGATCTTGCCATCGACGTTCAAGTGCGCGATCGAATCATTTAACGTGACCGTGCCGACCATATCAATGATGCCGTCAAATTTCTTCTCCGTGACCAACTGGTTCTCCTCGTCTAAAATCGCGTCATCGGCGCCGCTTGCGACCAACATCGTTAACATCGACTGGCGGCGCGTGGTGGCCGCGACCTTGAGGCCCAAGACCTTGGCCAACTTAATCGCCGCTAACCCCACAGCGCTGGTGCCGCCCCGCACCAACAACGTTTGCCCGGACCGTAGCTTCAGGGATTTGAGCGACCCCAAGGCCGTGTAAAAGTTTTCCGGATACTGGGCAAGCGTGACCCAATCACCGTCGAAATCGACCGGGTATAAATTGGCATCGTCGACCAACGCATACTCTTGGTAGCTGCCATCGACTTCACGGCCAAAGCCGCCCATCAAGGTCACGACTTTTTGACCTGGCTTTAATTGACTGTTGGTTGATGGCTCGTAGATTTCACCCACAGCTTCAACGCCGATGACCCGCGGAAATTTCACGGATGGTGAGCCGCCAGCCCGCGTCAGTGCCTCATACCGGTGAACGCCAAACGCATGAATCTTCATGACGGACTGGTGGTCAGTCGCCCGTTGAATCGGCCGCTCAACGACCTGCATGACAGCAACATCGCCGGGTTTGTTAATCACAACTGCTCGCATCTTGATCTCTCCATTCTGATTGATTTGCTTCCTAAACAAGACTAGTCTAAGGTGTAACGTAACGTGACAGTCAAGTCATTCAGGAGGAAATTCCATGTTGACCATTCAAAAATTCGCCCAACTTGCCGGAACAACGCGGCGCACGCTCATCTTTTACGACGAAAAGGACTTGTTCAAGCCCAAAACCGTTGCCGCCAATGGCTACCGTTATTACGATTATGATCAGCTTTACCAGTTAAGCTTCATCCTGGAGCTACGGCAACTGGGCCTATCCATCGCGGAGATCAAATCACTCAACACGGCGACCGACCCCCGTTCGTTGAGCCGCAATTTAAGTCGTGTGCTCACCCAGATCGACCAGAAAATGGCCCGGCTATCGCGCTTAAAGGCGACGCTGACCACCCGATTCGCGCAACCGACGCCACCTTTAATGCCGGTAAATCAGCCATTTTTGACCACCGGTAACGCCGCCTTATTTTGCCGGTCAACGCAGTCCGTTTCCTGTACGGAAGCCGAAGTCGCCCAAATCTACGCTGAATTTTACCAACAATTGGGCCAGCTGAATCTCGTCAATCGTCGGGACTCCGGGTTTCTCACGCAGTTGCCCAACAGCGACGCCAGCGGCTATCCCACGGCCGCATTTTGCATTCTCAAGGAGATCCATGCTGACACCGACACGGGTGACCTGCCCCGCCTGGAAAAACCGGCCGGTCAATATGTGGCCATCAACACCACGAATCAGCCGGACGCCATCGGCCGTGGCCTGGACATTCTCAGCGACTACATCCACCACCAACACCTGACCATCGCCGACGAACTCTGGCAGATGAACCTGGACGAGGCCTTTACCAGCAAGGGCGCATCCGATCTGGTTTGTTTACAATACCAGCTGCGGTGAACGGGCTCCCATTTTTTATTTTGCCGCGGACATTCTTGACCCGTCCCGCGAAAAGTGCTGTAATCAAGATGAACCTCATTGTTTCTTTACTTAATCAATCACAGTATTCGCGTTTAAACTCAAACCTAAGGTGGCATCTAACATGGATGAAGTAGTTCAAGCATTAAGCGATATGATCAAATTAAACACGGTCAACGGCCACGAGAAATTGGTCGCCGATTATCTAGCCAACCTCTTAAAGCAACACGGCATCGCCAGCAAAGCGATTGCCTACGAACCAGACCGGGTCAGCTTGGTCGCCGAAATTGGCGATGGCAACGGCCCCGTTGTTGGTTTTGATGGTCACGAAGACATCGTCGCACTCGGTGATGCTGCTAAATGGCAAGTCGACGCCCTTTCCGCCACCATCAAAGACAATAACATGATTGGCCGCGGGACCTCTGACATGAAGTCCGGCTTGATGGCCGGGGTCTTCGCCCTGATTCATTTGAAAGAACAAAACGTGCCGCTACACGGGACCTTGCGCCTGATGGCTACGGTGGGGGAAGAATACGGCCAATACGGCGCCAAGCAACTCGCCGAAGCCGGTTACGCGAAGGACCTCGATACCTTGATTGTCGGCGAACCCAGTGGCGTCAACAAACAACTGCTCTTGCAAAAGCAGATTCAATACATGTTACAAAGCGACGAGGCCGGCGCCAAAGCCTTACTGGCCGCTAACCAGACCAACGAGCAACACTTCATTGAACTGGCACACAAGGGGTCATTGACCTACACGGTGCACGCCAAGGGGGTCGCTGCCCACAGTTCTATGCCCGAAATCGGCAAAAACGCCATCACCCCACTGATGACTTTCTATCAAAAAGAAGAAGCCTACTTTGACAGCATCAAGGACTTCCGCAACCCCGTCTTAGGGGCCGTGACACCGGTCGTCACCATGATCAGAGGGGGCGAGCAGATCAACACGGTACCCGCCAGTGCCGACCTGTCCGTCAAGATTCGGACCATCCCCGAACTGTCCAACGCCGACATTACCGCTTCCATCAAACAAATCATCGCAGAAATCAACGCCCAGGGTGCGGATCTGACGCTGGAAATTCACAGTGATCTGCGACCAATGCACACTATGGCCGACACCCAACTGGTCACCACCGCCAAGGAGATTGGTGAAGATGTCTTGGCACAAAAGCTCCCGATGATTGGCGTTCCCGGCGGCACCGACGCGTCCTCGTTCCTGGCGGTCAACCCGAACATCGACGTCATCGTCTTCGGCCCCGGCAACATCACCGCGCACCAGGTCAACGAGTATGTCGATCTGGACATGTACCACCGCTTCATCACCATTTACGAACGGTTGATCACGGCGCTGTTGAAATAGACTCTTGATAAATGCCCGCCTTACCGTTCCGCGAAACTAGGTTGGAACGCTGGGGAAGGACCGCCCCGAGCCTGAGAAACGGTCTCGTGACTTGCTTTGAGCCGAAAGTTCGCGTCTCAAAGACACCAATTTAGTCGCC
Source organism: Levilactobacillus brevis (assembly GCA_003666485.1). Lineage (GTDB taxonomy): Bacteria > Bacillota > Bacilli > Lactobacillales > Lactobacillaceae > Levilactobacillus > Levilactobacillus yiduensis. Next base: position 318,097 of record CP032931.1, on the reverse strand, counting down.
AAGACCGCAACTAAATTCCCCGGCTGAACCTAGTTTCGCGCCACTCTCGGCTACTGTGGTGGCGGAATCACCACGACAATAATCATCATGGCGTGGATCCACAGTATACAATTGAACGCACTATCTTGCCGGAGACCACCCGGGGTGTAGCCAGCTGTGTCGACGGTGTTGGCTGAGGTCCTTTCTCAGCCTACAGCGTGGGGCGACTTTGGAAGACTGGCGGGCTTTGTCAGGCTTCAAAGCGAGCTGGAAGACCGCTTCTCAGGCTGGAAGCGTCCCCCATAGCAGGCGGAACCCCTGGTGGACGCAGGCATCTGACTTGTCCAGTTTAGGGTCAGTCCACCACACACCCTCTACCTATACAAACGAAATCCACGGGGCCTTTGTAACCCCCAAAATTCTAAAAATTTCATGATAACCCAAAAACAGTGGTTCCTATCAGCGTGCTTGCGCTGACTAGAACCACTGTTTTTTGACTTGCGTGTTCCTCAACTTTTTTCCAAAACTGCTTTACTGCGGCGCGTTGGTCAGTGCCCAGGTGATGGACCCCTGGTACTGGCCGGTGCGTGAGTCGCTTTGGACCTCCAGCAAGACACCGGTATCGTCGCGCCAACTGCCAGCCACGTCCACTTCCCCGTCGGCCACGCTGTCATCCGTTTCATGCGTGTACACCGCGGTGGGCGTGGACATGATGGGAATGCGCTGGTAGTCGGTGACGTAAACCGGTTGACCCGCCAATTTGGTGCCGTGGCCCTTTGGGGTCGTGAAGGGGGTCGCCGCGGCAGTCAACGTCCAGCGTTCGCCGGTCCCGCGGGTATCCCGAACCGCGAGTTGCCAGCGTCCAGCCCGTTTGACCAACTGACTTTGGCCCGTGAGCTTCGTCTTTTTAAAGGTTTCTGTCGGCGACACCGTGGAAAATTTCAGCTCGCCCGCGACCGCTATTGTCACGGTGACCGGCGCGGATTCATCCCCCACCGCCGTAGCTGCTTGAAGTGTCAACTCGTTGGTCCCGGCCTGGAGCTGCTGGCTCTTTAAGGGCAACGCAAACTGACCATCTGTGACCGTGACGGCTGGCAATTTCTGCCCATTGAGAACGGGAATCACCTGTAACCGATCATCGGCTAGTGCCGGTTTGACGGTTCCCGTGACCGTGGTATCCGCACCGGCGGCCAATTTAACAGGATTGTCACTGGTCACTTGCAGATCCAGGTCGGTATGCGGGTTGATGAAATATTTAGGACTATCGACCGCATACGTCTGCGTCGTGGACGTAAACGTGCTGGTCGTCGGCGCCACTGTGGTGAACTGCTCGACCGTGGCAACGTGACCGACCACCCGAATCGTCGCCTGAGCATTGGCCGTGTTCAACGCCTCGCGCAGGCGCACCGAGAGACGATTGTCCCGTAAATCAGCCACGGACACCTGTTGCGGCGGTAATTTAGCATCCTGATACGTGATGGTGATGTCTTCGGCCGTAAAGTCCGCCGGCAACGCCAGGTTCGCCAAAATGTCGTGCCACGGCTGGCGGCCGCCTTGGTACTTCAACTGATAATCCAGTTGTAACTTGTCACCGCTAAGTAGCTGGCCGTTGGTCGTCACCTCTTTTTGCTGCGACAAGTTCGTCACTGTCAGGTCACCGCGGGCATTCACCAGCCCCGGAACGTTTTCCAAGACGACTAAATTGTTCTCCGTCGAGCTGCCACTGGTCGCGGTGAATCCCCAGCGGACCTGTCCCGTTTGGTGGGGGTCCAACTTGTAGGGAAAAACACGTTGAGCATTTTGCAAGCCCGGCTGCCGTTCACCCGTGACTGGGTTGCGGTCGTCGAAATTGTACGACAACATTTCAGTCGTATGATTCCACCGTAGCGTCACGTGATGCCACTGTCCGTTAGCCAAAAAGTTCGGATGGTTCACGTTGGTGATTTTTCCTTGGTGGTTCATGTTGAAATAGAAATTGTCACGGTTGCGTACCTTTACCAACCGACTCAAGTAAGTGGTCGGTTGGCCCGGAAAATTGTTGGCAATGTGCGCGCCCGTTTCGGCGCCGTCAAAGGCATTGGCTTTACCCAGAGCGGCTTTACCAGAAGCGCCATTGTAGCCGGCGTCAAATTCCAAGGCCCAACTGTTTTGAATCGCCGTTTCGGCAATCGCTTTTTCGTTAGGCTGCCGCGAATCCGTGTCGATTCCCCAAACGCCTAACGTCTCCGCGGGTATGGCCCCCTTCCCCTTGACTGGCATGGCACCTAAACCGCGCCAATCATTTTGCAGGACAAAGGCCATTCCCCCTTCCGCCTTGACGCCCCGGTTGCCCAGGTAGAGCCACGCCGATATCTCGTAGTCCTTGTACAGGTCAAAGTTCCCGGCATCTAACGACCACATTGCGCCAAATTGCCGCGAACCAGACGTTAACGCCACCACATCGGTGCCCGGCGTGGCGTTATTTTTGCCATCCATCAAGGTGGCTGAGCTCTTTTTAGTCGTTTCCGTTGTAACGAACGCATTTGTTTTATCGAGAAAGATTCCTTGTGGCGTCGTCGCCAATGCCTGATTCAGCTCCTTGTCGGCATGGGCCGTGACGCCGGCACTTCCCAGATAAACGGCTAATAGCAATAAGCCAGCGCTTAACCACCGTTTGAACAACATGATTCCCCCAATCTGTCGACGCTCGCGCCACCCGATTGGCGCAAGCAAGTCATCGTCTTATTTACCGCAACTAGCAGCCCACGTTTATCAGCTTTGGTGTAAACGAATAAGCCACGTCACCACTGCGCCATCCCCTCATTCGTCGGTTAATTTATGTCGAGGCAGTCATATCGGCCACCACCCCTAAGCGATTATGTGAGTCCTTTAAGATAATACCTGCTCCCACGAAAAAAGACCAGTTTTTAGCTGGTCTTTCGTATCTAGCCATTTAATGATGGTCCTCGCTCACGGTTAAGGCCAGTAAGCCATTTAGCCAGTCACGGGTCGCTTGATCGGGGTCACCTTGGATCTCAAATCCCAATGGGCTAAACAACGCGTCGACTGCGGGCCACTGCACCTGGCCGTTTTGGAAGAAGGTCTGCGTCAGTCGTTCACGCTGCGCCGCGGTGATGGGCGTGGCCATGACCGTCAGTAAGTTGACCGCCAATTGGTCGCCAATCAACGCCGCATAGGCCGTCGCCGTCAGTGGCTTGACCACTTGTCGCCGGGTCGCCAGCGGCACCACGGGCCCCTCGCGCAACAGAAATTTCTGCCAAGCCATCAGCTGGCCCAGTAGCACCTGATAAAATTGCCAGGGCACCTGATTGCCGATGCGCTTTAAGGTCGTCGCCGTTGTGGCCGCGATATCCCATTGCACCTGTTGCTCCCCTTGCGCCAAAACCGTGGTCAGCCACTCGCTGAAGAACCGCTGAACGGTCGCGTCGACCAACGCTGGGCGCTTGCTGCCCTGAACCAAATGGTAGCGGCCCAAGAGAAAGTCTTCGACCTGATCCCAGTTGATGGTGTTGCCGGCCTGCTGTTGCTTGCGCCGCTTCAGTTGACGCAGCTGCTTTAGCCGGCTTGATTTACCGTAATTGCCTGGACGACTCATGTGTGGTTCGCTCCTTTGTGTCATGCTTGACTGACAATATCATACCGCAATTCCGGGTTGATTTGAACTGTGGGCTCTCTCCAGGTGCCTGCAGCTGGCAGGGGTTCCGCCTGCTATGGGCTAACGCCAGGTCGCTGACGAGATAGGACGGCGCTGGCCGCCTTACCGTTCCGCGAAAGCTAGGTCGGAACGCTGGGGAAGGACCGCCTCGAGCCTGAGAAGCGGTCTCGTGGCTTGCTTTGAGCCGAAAGCCCGCGTCTCAAAGACACCAATTTGCCAGCAAAGCCCACTGGCAAATTCCCCGGCTGAACCTAGTTTCGCTCCACTCTCGGCTACTGTGCTGACTGTCCACGTCATCCAGTTAACCAAACGATCTCCCGCAGTTCTAGTCGCGGCATGAGCACCAGAACTGCGAAGTCCAACTGACTATTTCCAAGCTACACAATACCACCGGCTAACTGAAAAAGCATCAGCCAGCAAAAATAATGGACCCTACCGACGACCGACGTTCACGTTGACCGTCAAATCTACCGCCCAGAGGCCGCCAGGGGTGGAGCCAGCTGTGTCGACGGTGTTGGCTGAGGTTCTTTCTCAGCCTACAGCGTGGGGCGACTTTGGAGACTGGCGGGCTTGGCCAGGCTTCAAAGCGAGCTGGAAGACCGCTCCTCAGGCTGGAAGCGTCCCCCATAGCAGGCGGAACCCCTGGCGGTCTCTGGGCGACTGGTTTCATCTATCCCGTCAGCGCCATAAAAAAGACCGGAACCATGAAGTTCCAGCCTTTCAGTCAGCTTAGTTATTTATTTGCAGCCTTTTCGCGTGGCTGGTACTTCTTGAAGTAGATCACCGTCATGACCGCCAGGAAGACGACCCCGACCAGGATGGAGACCCGTGTTTCTGGGTTCAGGAACATGAAGATCAGCGTGATTGCCAGGAAGGCCAACGTGATGTAGTTGGACCATGGCGCAAACGGCATCTTGAAGGGATGATCGGCCATGTGCTGCTGATTTTGCTTGCGGAACTCAATTTCACTGATCAGAATCACGAACCACGGCACCATCCCCGGCAAGACGCTGGAGCTGTAGACCATGACGAAAATCTGACTGGCATCCTTGAAGAACATCGGCAAGACCACGTTGAGCACGATCCCAATCGCAATCCCCAGGGAAATCGCGATAACGGAGTAAAATGGCACCCCGTGGCGGTTCAGTAACGTCGCCTTTCGTGGCAACTGCCCCTTTTCCGCCAGGGTAAACGCCATCCGGCTGGCACTGTAGATCCCGGAATTGGACCCGGACAAGGCCGCCGTGACCACCACGAAGTTGATGATGGACGCTGCTGCGGTAATCCCAATCTTAGCAAACGTCTGAACGAACGGCGAGCCAATTTGGTTCAGCTTGTCCCACGGGTAGATGGACACAATCACGAAGATGGCCCCCACGTAGAAGATCAAGATCCGCGCTACAGTCGACCGAATCGCCGCGACCAAGGTGTGTTGCGGGTTTTCCGCTTCCCCGGCCGTGACCCCGATCAACTCGATCCCTTGATACGACGCCAACACAATGGCCAACGCGAAGATGAAGCCTTTGGCACCACCCGTGAAGAAGCCACCGTGCGTCCACAGGTTACTGATGCCGACCGCGTGACCGCCATTACCAAAGCCGAACAAGATGACGCCCAGCCCAGCAATGATCATCAGAATAATGGTAACCACCTTGATCAGGGCAAACCAGAATTCGAGTTCCCCGAACATTTTCACGGAAATCAAGTTGGCCACACACAGGAAGGTGATGGCGACAAGCCCGGGAATCCAGTCTGGCAAGTTGGGCCACCAGAAGCGGAAATACCCCCCCAGAGCGATCATTTCACTCATGCCGACCACGATAAACTGGAAGATGTTACTCCAAGCCGTCAGGAAGCCAAAGACCGGATGCATGTATTCAGAAGCGAAGGTCGCAAAGGACCCTGTGGTGGGGTGGACGTACAGCATTTCGCCCAGCGCCCGCATAATTAAGTAAAGGAAAATACCAGAAATAATGTAAGCGATGAGGACGGAAGGACCCGTCCACTTGATGGTGGAACCAGACCCCATAAATAATCCAACGCCGATTGTACCGCCTAGCGCAATCATCTGCATTTGGCGGGCACTTAGTTTTCTCTGCAATCTAATTCCTTCTTTCTATGATTTGTATGATTAAAACTTCATGAGGAAAGGTTACCTGATTTGGCCCCATTCCGCAATGTTTTTTTCGTAAATTTGGTAATACTATGTTTTAGTATGCCGCAAACCCAGCCGGCTTTCAAACGCAAGCCGACATAAAAAAGGCCGTTAACGGCGGTGTACCGGTAACGGTCTCGGTTAAACTTTTTAGAGAACTTTTTCATAAACGAAGCAGACATCGTCTGGATGGTAAACGCCGACGATTTGGCCGGCCTTGACGAAACCAAACTTTTCAATCAAGTGTTGCATCTTGGCGTTGTCGCGATGGGTATCGATCCGAATGCTTTCGGCTTCAGGATGGTTCTTGGCAATGTAATCGAATAAGTCGCGGAACAACTGGGATGCGTAGCCCTTCCCTTGATGATGGGAGAAGATGGCGACCCGGTGAACCGTCACGTACTTATCGGTATCCTTTTGCCATTCCCCTTGAAGCGTATCGTAGGCGTGGTCTGGCGCCTCGATGACGGCAGCGACGCCCAACGTTTCGTGGTCGTCACTGTTGTAAATCACTGCCCGGCCGTCTTCGATATCGCCCTTGATAACGTTGCGGTTCGGGTATTCATTTTGCCATTGGTCGATGCCGGCATCGGCGAGTTGCTTCTTGCCGTCTTCGATAATGTCACAAACTAAGTCTAATTCTTCAATCTTTGCTTTCCGTAAATACATGGTGGTTTCACCTCATCTTAAATTTTTTCTTACTCAGCCAAACTGGCCAATACGCGCTGGGCCAGTTGGTCAACGCGCGCCCAATCAGCATCATCGGGGTCCTGGTCGATCTTGACCGAGTCGGCAACCTGTTCCCCATTGCTGGAATTCAGTTGCATTGTCAGGTAATCAACGGCCCGGCCGAAATGGATATGGGTCTTTGAGCTAGACCCCAGCACGGCAAATTTTGTCCGCGCCAAGTCGACTTCTTTTAGGTCAGCAAAGAAGTCTTGGGCTTCGTCGGGCAGGTCACCGTCGTGGAACGTGTAGCTGACTACGATGACGGCATCGTTGGCTGGTAAGTCAAAGGCATCGGCTTGCGACACCTCGGTGACCAGCGTCTGCGCCTGAGAAGCCAGTTGCGCCTGCAAGTGACCGGCAATGGCTTGGTTGCGGCCAGATTGACTGGCGTAAATGATTTGAATGGATGGTGTCATAGTTAAAGTCCCTCTCGATCTGATTCCACCAGCCTGCCACATGCGGGCAAACTGGAAACTGCTGAATATTATAGCCCTTTTTCCACAAATTCCCTAGCAAAAAGACCCTTTTCTCGCCGATTTTTAATTGATGGCGGTTGCAAAGAAACGCCACCACCACGCAGACTGTATCGGTCGTTTGTTCTGTCAACGACCTTAGTGGTTGGCGGGCAACGACTGCTGGTTGACTCTTGTGAAAATTACCGGGGTATTCGTCTGAATTTTAGTTAAGGAACCGTTTATTTTCCCAAATTAATTCGCCGTACAATCATTTAGCAACAGCATATTATTTTATTGATCAATTTGTCTTATCGTATATAGCATCTAACGTTAATCAAGAAAACTAGTTTCTTAGTTTCTCGATGCAGCACCACTTTGGCAAATTGACTACTATTCTTGCTGTTACTGCGTTTATAGTAGTCATCACATAATAATTGTAAATGAAATAATCAACGACTTTCAATAATTATAGGTCAATATTGTAACGTTTTCTAAAGACTGTTACAATTATAACGAAATTTATGAAATACCGATTTCTTACATAGATTAAACTTGGAGGCGTTCATGATGAAAACCCATAATCGATTTAAAAATCTTTGGCTCATTGGTACTCTAGGTGTTGCGCTATCTGTGGGTGGCATGACCCTAACGTCAGTCACTGCCCAGGCCGCTGACGACACGACTAGCCAGACAACTACCGATAGTCACGCCGATCAGGACCAGGTCGACTTTACAGATCCTACCTTGGCCACCATCGTTGCTAAGGCCCTAGAGTTAAAGACCAATCAGGTTACATACGGCGATATTCGTCATTATCAAGGCAAACAGCCCTATTTAAATGGCGCCGGTCATGCAGCCGTGACATCTTTAAATGGCATACAAAGTTTACAGCAGTTGCCCGCAGGAATTGGCATCAAAATGCAAATGGACTTAACCAAAGGCACCTCGTTAGCACCCTTTAGTGGTCTACCCGTTTCTGGCATGTTTTCACTAGCGCAACCAGGGATGCACGGAGAGGATTTGACGCCGTTAAACCAGCTTCACGTTTTGGATGATCCCCTGAAAGATCAATTACGCCGCGTCAGTGTGTCTGGTACAAATGCAGACAGATATGCCAATACCCAGGGCTTAACGGACACAGAAATTCAACAGCTCAAACCGTTGTTTAGCCAATTTGCGCAACACAAAAATCATCAGGGGCCACTGCTCATTACGGTTAACAGCCAACGCTTAACTGACTTTTCATTTTTCAAGCAATTCGGCGCAGTCAGTCTACTCGCCACGGGTCAGTATACCGTAGTTCAAAAGCCAACTTACATCGATCCTGCCACCTTTTCTCAGGACACCACGGTTCGGTTACCAGCAGTGTGGAAGGACCTCAACGGCGACCCCGTGCAGACTAGCACCCACGTTTACTACAATGCCACTGGAACCTTAACGATGGACGGCTCGGATGCCCTGGTGAAAGACATTGATCAATTCGACGCAACGGGCCAGCCTACCCGATATCTGGTCATAGATCATCAGTATAAGACTGCGAACTTCCCTGATTTAGACCCCACTTACTATCCAGACGGTAGCGACATGACCGTAGATGGTCAGATTTACTACCCCCTCAAATGGGAAAAGGCGCCCGCAGAATCAAGTTCTTCTTCGGAAACATCATCTGGAACCACTGGCAGTAGTTCCAGTAGCACCCCTACGACAGCCACCAGCTCCGCCAATTCAGTCATTTCCGGCGGTGCGGCTGATACAGCGATTCCTAAGGGCACCGTCGTTTACGCAACCAAGGCCATCTACCTCTACCAGCACCCGACGTTCACAATCAAAGGGCGGCAGGTCAAATACGCCAAGCAACCCAGGATCAATCGGCCGATGTTTGTGGTCACCGGCTACGCCCAATCCAAGGCTGGTCGCCAACGGTACCTGGTCAAGGACGTCAATCATCACAGTAAGACTGCTGGCAAGACCGGCTACGTCACGGCAAATAAGCACTACACGACGCCGGTCTACTACCAGGATAAGCACGCGAAAATCACCGTAATCAATCCGCAAGGGGTCAACGCTTACCGTAACCGCAGCCTCAGCGGCAAAGGCATTCACTACCGGCAAGGCGCTGTCCTCAAGGTAGTGGGCCTGAAGACCTATCATTTGACGACACGCTTTAAACTCAGTAATGGTCGCTACATCACGGCGAACCGGAAATTAGTGATGAGTGGCAAACACACCATGCCCCAGGCCATCCGTACGAAGACGCGGATTCACCAGTACCGAACCGCGAACCTAACTGGTAAGAAAGGCACCTACGCTAAAGGCACGCGACTAAAAGTCACGGGCTGGACCTACTCACATGCCGATAACTTAAAGACTTTCGGCGCCCTACGCTACCGTGTCGCCGGTGGGTACGTGACAGCCAACGCCAAATACGTTCAGACAATCAAGTAATCTCTGGCGTGAACTGGTCAGCAACTCACTGATTGTTTCCGACCGCCAAAAATCGTACCGCCAGAAAAAAAGGGCGTCTGGGACGAGACAACCCATACTTTTAAGCCATATAATCTAAAATCCCCTCAGAAATCAGTGTCACAATTTCTGAAGGGACTTTTTGTCTACTTTACGCATATTTCACAAAATCAATTAATCCGTCATCAGTTCCGTCAATGCATCGCTGTCCATCGTGTTCGGCACCCCGGGGACGTCAAACCCGTTCAGTTGCCGGAACTCGCGGCGGAATTGTTGGTAGCCGGGCAGGTCGGTCGTGAAGTTATCCGGCGTGAGCTGTGGCAATAAATCTTCCACCGCGCCCTGAACCGCTGGCGACAGCTCCGTGGCGTCTGGCCGCAAGCGACCGCGGCTATCGACTACCCGGCGGTTGCCGTAAACCATGTCGCGGAATAACCGGTCAATGTGATCGACGGGTTGCTCGTGGCCACCGCGTTGCTGTTCAACTTGATACAGCGCCATGCAGTAGCGCGAAAAGCCCGGAATGACCACGGATGCCTTGGTCGTGACGGACCGGTTGACGCTGATCAGCGCCTCGCCGCCAGTCTTGGCCAATTTGGCTTGAATCTGGTGAGCACTGGCTTCAGCCGCCCGCTTGGCCTGGCCCAGCGTGCCGTCGTGATAGATTGGCGCCGTGACGCGGGGACCCTCGTACGAGAACAAGATTGTCTTAAAGTCCGGTGCCAATACGCCAGCTTCTTGGAGTGCGTCGATCCACAGCTCCCAGTCCTCGCCGCCCATGACGTGGTTAGTCGTTGCCACTTCGGCTACGGTCGCGGGTTCCAGCGTGGCCTTGACCAACCGCTCGTGTTCGAGGTCTAACGTGTAGTCGGTCACGGGATTGCCCAGCGGCTTAATGACCGACCGCCACGCTTCAGCGGGGTTATCCGGATTCTTGCGCTTGGGCGCCGCAATGGAGTACACCAACAGGTCCAGTTGCCCACCAAAACGGTTGCGAATATATTGAATGACTTCCTGTTTGGTTTCCGGCAAGAAAATGTCCGCATTCAAATTACTAGCGACCAAACCGGCCTCATTGGCAGCTTGCTTGAAGAAACGTTGATTCCACCAGCCAGCGGTCCCGAGAAAATCAGGCCGCGGTGGCCGCTCATACCCCACGGACAGGGTCGCAGCCCCCATACCAAACGCCGCAGTAATGCGACTGGCTAAGCCGTAACTAGACGATCCGCCCAGAATCAACGCGTGTTTCGCGCCGGCATAGTGCGGTTCCCTAGTGACCGTCGCAATCTGTTGGGCCATCATCCGTTGCAAACCCAGTGGATTCACCGACCGGGCCACGTTGCCATCGATTTTTTCCGTAAACGTCAGCTGTGTCATACCATTTCCCCTCCTAGGGTCTTTCCTCTAACTTACCACTTCTGGCCAAGAAAACGGTAACAATTTGCCCGTTAAAACCTGCCAGCACTCAGCCAACAAGGCTGGTTATTTGTTGACACACCTAAAGGTTGCAAGATTGAAAGCAAGCTTTATGATGACACCAGGGCTTACAGGGACAAAATTAGTCTTTGAATGTCATGTGATCGGTGCTGGTCGCCTTACCGTTCGCCAAATATGAGCCGGAACGCGGTGGGCGGACGGCAAGCGGCCAACTCAGACTGTGTTCACTGCACACAAAAAGGGTCTGGGACAAAAGTCTCAGGCCCTTTGTGTCTCCGAACATCTGGTGTTGAAACCTGGGCCAAAAGGCAGCTGGTTCCGCTTAAAACTGATAAGCAAACAATCCAAGCCCGGGATTATTCGCTTATCAGCCTTAATGCTCGCCAGCTAACCGCCTTTTGTCCCACTCTCCTTGATTTAATCAGTAAATTCAGATTCCGCCAGCAACTTGCGAACCTCATCCGTCGTGTGCGTCTCCATCATCGCATTCCGCAGGCTAGCAGCGTTGCGCTGGTTGCGGACGTAGATCTTGAAGAACCGCTTCAGCGAGGCGAACCGCGACGTGTCAAAACGCTTTTCAAAGTCGTCGTACAGGTCCAACTGGTAATTTAACAGCCCCAACAGCTCCTTGATATCGTGTTCCTGGGGGTCCTTTTCAAAGGCAAACGGGCTGGTGAAGATGCCCCGGCCAATCATGATGCCGTCGACGCCAGGATGTTCCTGGGCCAGTTTGACCCCCTCCTGGTAATTCTCGATGTCCCCGTTGATCTGCAGCAGCGTGTTTGGTGCCACCTCATCGCGGAGCTTCACGATGTCGTCGATCAGCTCGAAGTGCGCGGGCACGCGACTCATTTCCTTCTTGGTCCGCAGGTGGATCGTCAGCAAGGGGATGTCTTGTTCAAATAAGAACGTGAGCCAATCCCGCCATTCATCCAACCGGCTGTAGCCCAGTCGCGTCTTAACGCTGACGGGCAATCCGGCTTCCTTGGCGCCGGCAATCACGGCCGCAGCACTGTCAAAATTGCGAATCAAATCGCTGCCCCCGTGGTTCTTGATGACCGTGGAATCGGGGCAACCCATGTTCATATCGATGGCTTCGTAGCCCAGATCTTTCACGGCGACGGCCGCACGGGCAAAAGCGTCCGGGTCATTGCCCCAAAGTTGGGCGACCGGCATGTGCGCCTCTTCTGGCGCCACGTACAGGCGGCCTTGAACGGTGAATTTGGCCTTGGGATGGGTCACGCTGATGGCATTGGTGAATTCCGTAAAGAAAACGTCGGGCGCCGCGGCCCGGGCCACAACGCGGCGGAAGATAGCATTGGTCACGGCCTCCATCGGCGCTAAGCTAAAGAAGGGCCGGTTTTCCGAACGCGCGTGGTCCGCAATTTTTTGCCAGTAAGATGAATCAGACACGATAAAATCTCCTTGTGTAGTTAAATTTGATGTTTAGTCCGGTTTAACGCAGTCCATATATTTTACCACGTTTGCCAAGGAATACCAGAAAAACCGATTGGTGCCGGAGTTTGTGCGGGTGGTCACGATTAAAAAGTGGCGTCCAGATTAGGGACGCCACTTGGGGTAGTTGATTCAATTATTAGTTGGTCAATCTTAGTCCGACTTTTCCCCGCTACTTCGTACTGACCGTCACATCCCCATCCGCCGACGTCAAGCGGTACTGTGCTTGGGCCTTCGGGTGTAGCCGATACCCGCTGTGGCGTGTCTGACCTAGCACCTTGATGTCGCCCATGTCGGCGTCCTTGACCGCGACCCTAGCCCCAGCCGAGCTATCAATGTGCGCGGTGATGTCACCGTCGTCCGTATAGGCTGTCAGCACACGGTTCAAGCGGTTGTTCAGCAGATGAATGTCCCCGTTGTCCGCCGTAAGCTTACCACCACCGAGCTTGGTCTTCGTCATGCGGATATCCCCGTTACCCGCATCCACTTGGTTGTGGCGACTGGCCAAGCGGCTATTGCTCAAGCCGACGTCGCCATTTCCTGCCTGGAGCTTCAACTGCTGGGCACGTAGGTTATCGGCCCAAATATCCCCATTGTCGGACTGAATGTTCACATCCTGGTCAACCGTCAAATTAAAGAGGCTCAAGTCATCCCCGGTATGCGCGGTGAGCTGCTTTGTCTGTAGGTCGCTGATGGAGACGTCGCCCGCGCGTTTGACAGTGATGGCCGTCAGCTGCTTATCCCGTGGTACCGTGACCAGCACGCCCCGGCGATAGTCGCCTTCGCTAAAGCCAAAGATGGTATTGCTGAGGTGTTCGGTCGCGCTACTGCCTGTAATGGTCAGCGTGCCCTGATCGACCGTAGCCTTGGGTTGCCCCTGACCATTGCCGATTCGGCTAATACGCACACGATTGGTGTCGCCGGCCTCAATGGTCACCGGCACGTGGGCGTTGACCACGATCTTGTTGTAGGCCGCTGGCTGATAACTCGCCGTGCTGTGTTTAATCACCTGAAATCGGCGCGTCTGACTAGACCACACGACGCCCTTATTGCCATGATTCAGCCAGCCGATTCCCATTAAAATGGCCCCCAGGACCACCAGTACTATCGCAAGTTTCGTTGTTCGTTTCATAGCTTACGCCCCCGTTCTGCCCGACTCCGTGGAATGAAGCGGTTGTAAATTTTCTTGGCTGCCCAAGTCAACGCCCAGGCTACCTTGCTCCCCAGCCATTTCAGAATCAACCAGCCCAGCCAGCTGATTCCCAGCGCTGCAAACCCCACACCCAGGTAAAACATCCCGGTCCACGGCGCCTGCCAAATAGTGGCAATGCCGACGACGACGCCCATCGCCCCGACCAAGATCACGCTCAAGAAGACGGCCAGTGCGGCAACGACCAGACTGAATAGGACCGCAGCAAAGGCCACAAACAGCGCCAAGATCACAATCATGATGGGAATCGTCACCGGCGTCGACAGTAAGGCTAGAATAATCAGCCACACCGTTTTCACGTTGGCCTTGGTCGCCTGTACGGACGACCGGGACTGCGCGGATTCGCCGCCATCTTGCTCCGTGAGCCGAATGGAATAATCCGCCAAAACTTTACGGGCCAAGGACCGTGGCGTGCCCAGCTCATCAACGGCCTGTTCGTAGGTCGCAATGCCGGCGTCCAATAAGTATTCTCGATAATATTCGACGACTTCTTGCTGTTCCGCCGTCGTTAGCTGGCCGAGCAAGCGCTGCACGGCTTGAATGTAATCATTCATCTTGGTTGCCCCCTAATAACTTGGTAATGGCCTGATTGAAGTCCTGCCACTCCGCTTGAATCTCCGCGAGTCGCTCCCGACCACTGGCGGTCAACCGGTAGTAACGGCGATTTCGCCCCTGAAAGGGTTCGTCATAGGTTTCCAGCCAGCCATTCTTCTTCAACCGACGCAAGACCGGATACAGGGTCGATTCGGAAATGGGAATCAGCGCCCGCACCTCTTGCGTCAACGTATACCCGTAGTGGTCCTCACGCGTCAGTAAGCCCAGCACACTGCCGTCTAACAACTCTGTTGGTACCTGAATGGCCATGTGACTGCCTCCTTTTCTGATACTATATCGCATATAATATCAATTCACTTACAATATACGATAGTGGGTAATGGTTGTCAAGAGCTCGGGGATAGATTGGATGCAAAAACGGCCTCACGGGTTGGCGGCGTGAGGCCGTTTTTGCATTCAATTTGAGCATCTGATCATTATAATTATAGGTCTGTCACTGCTCTGACAGTTTCACCTGAAATACTTCATCTGATTATTTCACTAAAACTAAGGCATAATTACTAAAAGTATTCGTGAATGTGTCAATAGTCCATGGATAACCTTTCTTTCCGCTGTGAATTCCAGCTCCATCATTCATGTATATTCCCAGTTGATACCCATCCGCAATCAAAGACTTAATTTTATTTTGATTATAGCCATTCTTCTTTAATATCTTATTGACCTGTTTAGCTTTATCAGCATTACTGGTTAAAATAGGATCTTGTAACGCATTTAACACAGTCAGCGAACCGTTACCCATTGAATCATGCGTCTCCATTTCAAGCTTCGTTAAATCAATACTACTTGAGTAATTATCAAGATTCATAGACGACAGCACTGGCCCACTACCAATAAGTTGACCTGCTCCACGTCTTGATGCATCTAAATTCACTTTTGCACCCGGAAAATACTTCAATACCGCACGAGATAGCTTTTGTGACTTATTGCTTTTCAAGTAATGGGTATACTGACTATCTGAAGTAAACGTGTCAATCCTCTTAGAAATTGCAGGCTTGACGAAACCGTGCCATACATATCCGGAAGCCTTACCACCATAAACTTTGTAATAGACCTTTCCGTTTCGTTTGAAAGATTTCTGGACATACCACGACCGATTAGGATAATTTTTGGTATTATGTAGTTTCTTCGTGAAACCTTTATTCCAAATATAGCCATGCCGCTTAGCGTTCGTATAGTACAATGGTGCAGCGTCATCCTTTGGCGCTGTCCATGAATAACCTTTTCTTCCAAAGTTCCACGGATATGACTTTATTGTTTTGGCACTAGCGTTGGTTACGGCCATGCTCCCCGTCACAGCGCCAAGCAGCATTAGCCAAATTGCCCCTATCTTGTTAATTTTGAACAATCCAATTACCCCCTAATATAGTTCCTATCTAATAATTGTAACGCAAGTCTAGATACATTAAAATCCACCCCATTAATTGGCGGTATGGTTCAATGTTGTTTGTTCAACCTGGTGCCAACCTGCTTTAACAATGACAAGGCTAGCTATTAGTCGTCAGTGAGTGGCTATGATATGATGTGGATGTAAACAATAATTTGGGAGTGAATACCGTGAATAAAAAGAGAATACGGATAATTATCAATTTTATTTTGACGGTGTTGATTTTAATGGCCCTTTTCTTAGTTAAGGGAAATTACACTCTGTTTTTGATAATTGTAATAGCCGTGTATATTTTGCAAAACGCTTTATTTAAAGCGTTCGATAAATGATTATTTAAGTTATCAATCGGCTCAGGAGTCACAGTTAAAATGGTAATTTATTATCCATACATAGTTTACGAATGTGCCAGGCGATGGTGATTACATGACTTACCTATTAAACAAAGTGCCACAACTCCCAGACTTTGCGAAAAAGGACGATCTGGAAACTTATTTACCATAGAATTTTATCAATCGGGACTTGATAACCGCGAAGAACTCAATGTAATAGCCGCTTCAGGCATGGAAGAGATGGCCCATCCTCAAAAGCCGAGGACGGTCCATCTCTTTTTAATTTATATTTCAATACGGTCAGTTATTAGGTGCTTACACTACAGGAACATTTCTAAATTAATGCTGAAACATCGCTACGACCCAACCCAGAGCAACCAACAGCGGAAAAATCATCCACCAATTTTTAGAAAGGAACTCCCAGCCATTCATCGGTCGCTGTCCTTCCGGTAACACACTGTGTGATTCAGCTGATTGGGACTGGGCCATGGTCGTTTGACCACCTACCAACTCGTTGAGATCGACCTGCAGAAGATTCGCCAATTTGACGACCGTATCCAGATCCGGCGTCGTTGTACCCTGTTCCCATTTCGAAATAGACTGTCGCGAAACAAAGAGTTCACGCGCTAGCTGTTCCTGTGACAAATTTTGCTGTCGTCGTAATTTGACGAGCTGCTGACTGAAGACATTTTCCATGCTTCTCATCCCCTTTAATTTAGCTTAATCGTACCCCAGATTTCACAGGCAAACTAGCGAATTGCACCAAACAACCTGCACTTTGCCCGAGCGAGTTGCGCCCGTCACGGTTGCAAAGCAGGTTGCGAGCCTGCCGCTACAGGGATTTTAGACGAAGCACCTCCAATCCAGCTCTGTCTTTACAGCTGACACTGAATTCCAGATTCCACAGTCGTTTTAAACGTATGGCGCGATGCCTAATCAGTTAGTTTTACAAATAAATCGAATAACATAATCCTTTGACTTCCCCACCCGGCTTCGGCATACTAGTGGAAACAACTGAAAATGGGGGAATTTTCATGACAAATCAAGCATTGTTGATCATCGACTATACCAATGATTTTGTAGCGGACCAGGGGAGTTTAACCTGCGGGCAACCAGGACAGGCCTTGGCGCCCAAAATCGTCCAATTGGCCGAGGAAACCCACAAACAGGACGGTTGGGTTCTGTTGCCCACCGACGTGCACACACCCAATGACCCCTACCATCCCGAGACCAAGCTCTTTCCACAACACAACGTTCGCGGCAGCTGGGGTCGGGAACTATTTGGGCCGCTCAAAGACTGGTACGAGACCAACCAAAAAGCTGATGACGTCTGGCAATTCGACAAGACCCGCTACAGTTCCTTTGCCGGCACTGACCTCGATCTACGCCTGCGCGAGCGCCACGTAGACACATTGATTCTGACTGGTGTCTGCACGGACATTTGCGTGCTGCATACGGCCGTGGACGCCTACAACCTGGGCTATCGCCTCATCATCCCCCAAAATGCCGTCGCCAGCTTCGACCCCGCCGGTCACGCTTGGGCATTGAATCACTTCAAGACTTGTTTAGGCGCAAAATTGATTTAACCACATTCTAAAAGAACGGCCACACCAGCATTTTGGCGTGACCGTTTTGTTTACTGTAATTTGGCTGGGCAAGTACACTCAGTCTTTTATTAAGCCAGTGTTTTGGAGATACATACATTGTTTAATCGCAAATAAAGATTGTCGAATTCACAAAGTTATGAGTATAATGGTATCGGTTCCATCTTTAAGAATAACACTTTTAAGGATGGTTTGGTTAATACTTTTTATTGGAGGTTTATTATGAGACATTTTAGTTTATATCGTCATAAGCCAGTGACTGTGGTGGTCACGGCTATGGCTCTTTTGGTGACGCTTGCCGGGTGTGGGTCTAAGTCCTCTTCCGCTGATTCACCACAGAAACTGGTTCGGACGACCAACATCTCTGCCAACTTCGTTATCTCAACATTGGATATTTCTAAGTCCCGCGGGTTCGACCAAGCCGGCAATATGTTTGATAGTTTATTTTATTTGAATAAACAGCATCAGGTCGCACCTGCCCTAGCAACTAAGTCAACTGTCTCTAAAGATGGTAAGACTTACACGTTCAAAATCCGTCAGGGTGCTACTTTCAGCAATGGCGATCCCATCACGGCACAAAGCTTTGTTTATTCTTGGCAACGCTCATTGAAGCCCAGCACGAAGTCTCTGCATCCCTATCTATTTAAGGGGATTAAGAATGCTATGGCCATTAACGCTGGCAAGCTTCCCGTCAGCAAGTTAGGGGCTAAGGCTACCGACGATCACACTTTGGTGGTCACCTTGGATCATCCGATTGCCTACTTTAATAAGTTGATGACTTATCAAGCCTTCTCGCCGCAAGATAAAAAGATTGTCGATAAGTACGGCAAAGACTACGGTACGACGCCAGAAAAAGTCGTCTTTTCTGGTCCATACAACATGACAAATTGGAAGCCACAAGGGACTACCTGGTCATTTGTAAAAAATAACAAGTATTGGGATAAAGACCAAGTCAAAATGCACCGCATCAACATGTTCTTTGAAGCGGATGCCCAGACTAGTCTGAATCTCTATCAAGCCAAAAAACTTGATTTCACCATTCTAACCAGTGATCAGTATCAAAACTTCAAGAACAGTAAGCAACTCTATGCTGGTCCTTACTCTTACATGAATTATTTAATCTACAATCAAGCTTCTACGGATGCCCAGCTGAAAAAAGCTTTCAGTAACGTTAATATCCGCAAGGCCATTTCGCTAACCATCAATCGCAAACAAATCGTGACGGACCTGTTGCACGGTTCTGGGCTCGAACCAACCGGCGTTGTGACACGCTATCTCGGCTATAATGCCAAAAATCAAGACTTTGCAAAACTTCAGGATGGCGGTCAAAGCGTCAAGTACGATACTAAGTTAGCTAAATCCTATTGGAAAAAAGGACTAGCACAACTCAGCATCAATTCACTCAAATTTACCCTGATGACTTCAACCGGTGACACGTCCAGTAAGCTAGCAGAACTGATCAAGGCCAACGCTGAAAAGAACCTTCCTGGCTTGACCATCAAATTGCAAAACGTCCCCGACCAGATTGCCTACCAACGGGCCACTGAAGGCCAATTTGACGCTTATTTAGGTGGCCGCGGTGCTGATATTGCCGACCCTATCGAATTTCTTCAGCCAGTACTTAGTAATAATCCACAAAACTATGGCCGTTGGAAAAATAAGACCTATGATAAGCTAATTGATGACTCTACCACAGATAATCTCAGTGCAACCGGTCGTTGGCAAAAGCTACTCCAGGCCGAAAAGCTCCTGTCTGATCAACAGGCACTAACCCCGTTATATCAAAACTATAATTACTACCTGAAACGCTCCACCTTACACGGCATTACGCACAATACAACTGGTGCCCAGTGGAACTACAAGTACATGTACGTGACCAAGTAGGAGGTTGTATCGTTATGAAAATTACGAGTGTTGATATTTTTCAAGTTAAGTGGAATCGACAATATGGCGCTTGGCATCCAATTGTCATTCGGGTGAATACCGATAGCGGCATCAGTGGCTTCGGTGAGTCAGGCATCTTCTACGGTGACGGTGAATACGGCGCCTTGGGGAGTCTCAAAGATCTCTCCCACCTAATTATCGGCCAGAACCCACAAAATATTGAAAAAATCTGGCAACAATTCTACCAGCGAACCTTCTGGGGAAAAGGTAGTGGAACAACCTTCTACGCCGCCGTTAGTGCGATTGACACAGCGCTCTGGGACATTAAGGGCAAGTCGTTAGGTGTTCCAGTCTATCAGCTATTAGGCGGCCAAACCCGAGAAAGTATTCCCGCGTATGCTAGTCAGTTACAATTTGGCTGGCACCTAGAGACGAAGTATTTGTCACAACCTGATGAATACGCCAAGGTCGCTCAAAAGGCTGTTGCCGAAGGGTATCAGACACTTAAGATTGACCCCTTTATGCTCGATGAACAGGGTCACTTTGGTCAGAAATTGATTGGGTTACAGGACTATGCTGAACTCGCACTCCCTGTTGCTCGGCTAAAAGCCATTCGTGAAGCTGTAGGGCCTAAAATTAATTTGATTGTTGAGTGTCACGCTGGACTTGATGTAAACTCAGCTAAACAATTTCTACCATTGATTGAGCCACTGAACATCTTCTACCTTGAAGAGCCCTGCTCGCCCCTCAGTCCAGAACTCACCAAACAATTGAAGGCAGTCACTACGATGCCCCTTGCAAGTGGCGAGCGGATTACCACCAGGTATGGCTTTCAGCCTTTCATTACCAGTCGTCTTCTGGATGTCATTCAGCCAGACGTAGCTATCTGTGGTGGCATCAGCGAAACCAAGAAAATTTGTGACATGGCTTCAGCATTTGATATTGGCGTACAGCTACACACTTGTGGCACACCAATTGCCACTGCCATGGCATTGCAGGTTGAAGCAGCCGTTCCCAACTGTTTTATTCACGAACAACACGAAATTGCGTTAAAGCCAGATAATCAATGGATTGGTAAGTATTCAGAACAACCAGATCATGGGAAATTCACGTTCTCCAACCGACCAGGTATCGGTCAAGAACTCGGTGATGAAGCCATTCGTGAATCTCGCTGTGAGACAATTAAATAGGACTCTATGAACCCTATGAACAAGCTCGCAAAAATATTTATCCGCTTATTTTTTAATTCCTGCTTGATTCTAACAAAACGGTCACGCCAAAATTCCGGTGTGACCGTTTTGTTTACTATACTTTAGCTGGAATAATCGTTTACCCATTATTTTTTCAAATCAAACAATTTCGTTTTATAAGTCATATCTGGCTGATGCGCAATATTGCTAATCTTAATCGTGTAGGTATGGTTCCGCTTAACTTGACTATCAGCTGGCTGATAATAAACTGTGGTCCCAAACTGGCCGTACGCGTCGCCGCTGATACCCACTTGAGAAACATGAACATTCTTATGACTCGTATTATCCGTAACCTCAACTGTGGGTTTCGCGGCATTTGACCCCAAGTCGTGACCAAATGACACGGACCAAACCGTTCCCGTCGCGGCCTGTTTCGGAAAGACACCCGCTTTAGGGAAGGCCACAGTTGACGGTGTATAGCTGCCATCGTGACTCCCGAAGACCTTCAGATCATTATAGTCATTGGCCTGACCAACGCCAACTTTAGCGATACCACCCAAGACCCACTCCCGATGTCCTGGAACTATGGTCGTCATGTTGTTGCCGTCATTCACGTACCCTAAAATATTATCGTACGGTTTAGCTAATCCCTCGCTCAAATTACTCGAGTTCGTTGCATCGACGCCCCGTTGCCAATCGGTTGTCGACACGAAACTGGGTCTATTGAGACCAACTAATCCGTGAGACAGTCCCTTGTCTGCCGCGGCCAACGTCGCTGCACCATACTGGGCCTCAGTGTTCCAGCTGGCATCGGCCGTCACGCGTGGCAACCCATACATACTCCGGTAAAAGTTAATCGAATCGACTGTTGCGTTCACGTATTTGGCACTCAACTTACCCGGTGTAAAATGGCTCTTCACAGAAGGCTTTTGCGCGTACATCCCCTTGGTGGTATTGGCAATCTGTTTCACTTGCCGGCGGTATGTCGCAATCTGTTTACGCTCGCTAGTGGTGAATGCCTTTTTTTCAGCTGCCTTAGCCTTCTTTGCTTTGGCCTTAGCTTTTTTAACTTTGTTTTTATAAGCTGCGGACCGGTGATCGCTATCCTTTAACTTTTTAACGCGACTCTTGGCAACGTAACCCACTAGGTGGCCGTTCTTTTTAACCAGCTGACGATAGCTGGCGTGCTTTCCGTTGGTGAAATTTAAGGTATACATGGTGTCTGACCAGAAAATTTTTTGTTTGGCTTTGGACTTCTTTTTTAAACTTAGCGACTTGTAAATCGGCCCCTTCGTCACAATATACTGTTTCGCCCACATCGATGACGCCCATTCCAATCCACTGACCTTCGCCTGAGCAGGTGTTGTTCCCCCAATACTACCAACTGCCAGGATGACCAAGCCAGTCGCGATGATTCGCGAATACAATTTCATATTAATGCCTCCAAATGACTATGTATTAAATATTTTGATAACATGATTAATTATACAAATAATTTTGCTGAAAATCTATTGTGTCTCGCCAACGAAAACACCTTGAATTCCACCTTATAGACGTCATGTCAAATACCGTCATCACAAGGATTTCTCTCATTATCCCTATTGTTTTCGCACCCCATCAGCGGTAAAATGGGGCTTGTAAAAAACCGTTATTCAGGCGGTTTATCTGCTAGCAAAACCCACAAGCATCGTATTTTTTGTTGTTTTCCGGTTCTGTGAGCAGTAAAATAATCCTTGTTAGGGCATATATTTAGTTGTATTATACCTTATCAATACATACAAAGGTGGCCAATTTATATGAGAAAGTTTATCGGGAGCCTAGCTGCCCTTAGTTTGGGGCTTTTACTGGGCACTGCTCCCAACGGTTTGGCGTACGCGAAGACGGCGACGTCCAGTGCGACGACGACTAGCAAGACAACTGATGAAAGCGTGTCCAATCAGGAATCCTCTTCTGCGTCATCTGAATCGGAATCTAGTGTGTCGTCTTCATCTTCGTCGACACCCAAACCCAGGCCAACTTACCGTAAAGTCTTGAGCAAGCAGGTCGTCAACTATTACACCAAAATCGGGACCAACCAAAAGCACAACTACAAGGTCTACAAGTCCGGTGGTGCCAAGTCCTCAGCCAAGAACATGAAGGCCATTTCGACTGGCAGAAACTACGCCAACTTGAAGGTCCACATCACCCGCGAAGAAAAAATGAGTGATGGCACTTGGTTGAAATTTACCTACAAGCACACCCAGACCGGCTGGATTCACCGCAATGGCACGGTCAAATCCTATCGCTGGCTGAAGATTCCATTGATCGCCCAACGGCCAGAATTGCCGACCGGTTGTGAAATCACGGCGACGACCATGATGCTGCAATACGCCGGCGCCAAGGTCACCAAGATGTCATTGGCCAAGGAAATGCCACGTAGTTCGAACCCGAACAAAGGCTTCGTTGGCAGTCCCTACTCACGCTCTGGCTGGTGGATCTATCCCAAGGGCCTCATGTCGACCGTGAAGAAGCACCTCGGGTCCGCCACGAATATGACCGGCGCCTCATTTAAGAAGATGAAGGGCCAAATCAATCAAGGGCATCCCGTGGTCATCTGGGTGGCAGGCGTTGACGGCTTCGTCAATCACGCCATCACCTTGTCCGGCTACAGCAGTAAGCGGGCCTACTACAACGATCCGTGGACCAAGAAAAAGACCAGCATGACGTTGGCCAATTTACACAATCACCGCAAACATGATGCCTATCGGGCATTGAGTTATTAAATTAAAGGGGAGCGAAAATCATGAAGAAAACCTGGCTATCTGCATTACTCGTCATCGCCGGCCTAGCCAGTGTTGGGGTCACCACCTCCGCACAAGCCAAGACTGACTACTACACCAAGAACCCGGGCATCATCCGGGTCAAGAAGACGGTCGCCTACTACAAGGACGCGGCTAAGAAGCACCATGTGACCACGATTCACAAGGGCCACTACGCCAAGATTTCTAAGGTCGTCACGGTCAAGGGCCACGCACCCGTTTTAAAGACCAACACTGGCAAATACGTCACGGCCAACAAGGCGTTTGTTGCCAAGACCAAGGGCTACCAGAACCCCAAGAAGTATTACCAAGTGAACTACAAACAAATTAAGCCTTACGGTAAGGTCGGCTACACCGTTAAACGCGGCTACGAAGGCATCAAGACCTGGAAAATCATGCGTCGTTTGGGCACGGCCAATGGCTACAACAAGTACAATTCGGCTACGGTCTACGCCGTTAAGAATTTCCAACGCAAACATCATTTGAAAGTCACTGGGACCGTTAACGAAAAGACCTGGGTCAAGTTGGGCTTCTCCAAGTCTAGCTGGACCAGCATCGACTCCTACGTGGCCCCACTGGGTGCGCACGCTTGGAACGGCCGCAAGGAACACGTCGAGGCCATGATCAAGCAGGCCTACAAATACAAGGGCAATCCATACCTGGTTGGCTCTTCTTCCAAGCCAATCTACGGCACAGACTGCTCCGGACTGGTCATGCAGGCACTGTACGCCGGTGGCATCAACCCCAGGCCGGTCAGCGCGATTCACCACGCCTTCCCTGGTAACGAGTGGAACTCCCGCAACCTCTGGGCTAGCAAGAAGTTCCAGCACGTGGCTTACAGTCACAAACGTCGGGGCGACCTGGTCTTCTACTATCAACCAGGCACCCACACCATCTGGCACGTTGCCCTTTACTTAGGCAAGGGCAAGGTCATCGAAAGCTGGCCACCACGCATCATGGTGCAACCGATCAAGAACGGTCAACGCTCTTACGTTGCCGGGATTGCTCGGGTATTCCATTAAGCATTAACAATTCAGCGGTCACCTCAATTGTGGGGTGGCCGCTTTTGTTGTGGCGGTTTTTCTAAAAGTCGCCACATCCCACCTTTCTAAGAAATTCTTATTTAACACTTAGAAAACGACAATAGTTGTGGCCCGAAATTACTTGTAAACTACGGGTAGCATGGCGGTAATCTTCAGCACCGCCACAACATTTAATTTTGATTATTCCTGCCTAGGAGGCTCTTTTCAATGCAAAAAACTGTTGCCCTATCCCCCGCGCTTCCGCCGAAACCGAAGACGCGGTCCTTCTCGTTTAAAGGGTTCTTGCCATTTCTAATTCCCGTACTCGTCGTCGTTGTCTGGCAGCTCAGCAGTAGTCTGGGCTGGCTGTCGACCAATATTTTGCCCTCACCGTGGGCCGTCTTACAGGATGGTGTCAAGCTGACGCAAAGCGGCGAACTGCCAAAGAACATGAGTATCAGCCTGTACCGGGCCACACTGGGTCTGGTCATCGGTGGTGGCCTGGGGTTCATCTTGGGCTTTGTCAACGGGATGTCCAACACCGCCCGCTTGCTGTTTGACTCATCCATCCAAATGGTCCGGAACGTGCCCCATCTGGCGTTGATTCCGCTGATCATCATCTGGCTGGGCATCAATGAATCCGCCAAGATCTCCCTGGTGGCCATCGGGACGATGTTCCCGGTCTACATCAACACATTCAACGGGATTCGCAACGTCGACCCCGACCTGATTGAGATGGGCCAGTCCTACAATTTATCGAAACGCCAACTTTTTCAAAAGATCATCTTCCCCGCAGCGCTGCCCCAAGTGTTGGTCGGCGTGCGTTACGCCTTAGGGGTGATGTGGACCACCTTGATCGTGGCCGAAACCATTTCTGCCAACTCGGGAATCGGCTACATGTCAACCAACGCCGAGGACTTCGTGGACATGGAAACGGTCATCTTGTGTATCGTGATCTACGCCATTCTCGGGAAGATCTCTGACCTGGTCGCCAAGAGTTTTGAAACGCTCTTCCTCGACTGGCAAACGCTGGGAAGGAGCAGTAAATAATGACAACCACAAAACCAGAAATCACCATCGACCACATCGGCAAAGACTACGGCCAAATCACTGCCCTGGGCGACGTGAACTTTAATATCGAACCCGGCGAATTCCTCGCGCTAGTCGGGATGAGTGGTGGCGGGAAAAGTACGCTGCTGCGGATGATTGCTGGATTGGAAGCCCCAACGCGTGGCCACGTGCTGTTCAACCACGAATCCCGCGAAGATTCCGCGGTCGTGATCCGCGTGATGTTCCAAGAAGACCGATTATTGCCGTGGATGACGGTGCTCGACAACCTGTCATTCAAGAGTCACGACGCGACACAACAGGCCGAGGCTAAGAAGCTCTTGCACCTGGTCGACTTGGACGACTTCGCCCAACAATTCCCGAACCAATTGTCTGGTGGGCAAAAGCAACGGGTCGCCTTGGCCCGCGCCTTGATGTCACATCCGCAAGTCTTATTGCTCGATGAACCATTGGGTGCCCTAGACGCCTTGACCCGCCGGAAAATGCAGGACCTGATTCTGCGCATCTGTGAGCAGCAACAGCTCACGACAGTTCTGGTTACCCACGACGTCAACGAAGCTGCCCGCATGGCGGACCGCATCGTGGTCATGAAACACGAGACCAACTACGCCGAGTTCAACGGTCCCACCGACCGCCACGACGCCGGCCAAGTCGGCCTGGTCGCCGAAGACGTGTTGGAAGCTATTTTACACGACAAAGTAGAATCATAAGTTGCGAAAATCCCAGTCACATTGGCATGGTTGCCAGTGGCTGGGATTTTTTCTGGTTACTTAAAAATCGAAATTTCCTGCAACGCCTTCCGCAAATTAATCGCGTCCCACGGCATGTGCTCGGCGATGCTGAAGCCGACGACCTCGGCCTGTTGGCTGACATCGTGCATGACGCGGACGATTTGGCGCAAGGCCATCTGGCCAACCGCAGCCCCGAAATTGTTCACGTCCGTATGGGGTTGTGCGGGTAAGATCGACCGGAAATCAGCGGGCGTTAGCACATCCAAGTCCAGGTGCACTGCCAAGTGCGTGATCTTTTCGGCCGCCAACCAATCAAGGATCGATTGACTATCACTGGCCAAGTCTTCCGGCGTGGCGTAACGAATCCCCAACGTGTCCACCGCCTGATCCATCGGTCGCAACGCACCATGGTCCAAGCCGCCATACATCAACTGTCGTGGTAAGATGGGATGGGCCACGGCCTTACTGAAGTCCGGGTCGCCCTTGCCCAACAGGTTGGCCACAACCATTTCATGCACGTGTTGCGACGTGCTGGGGTCCGAAATATCTGGGTGCACGTCCAGCCACAACACGCCCAGATGCTCACCGTACTTGCCGCTGAGGTAGTCGAAGGGCGCTTCTGAGATGGAGCAGTCACCGCCGGCCGTAATCACGCGGTCCGGCTGTTTGACGTTTAAAATCGACTCGGTTTCCGCCATCTGTTGCAGCAAAACAGGCTTGCCATCCACGCCATCGGTCGCTGTTTGGCTCGCCGCAAGATTCGTTGAGACCGGCACATGGATCGTTTCGGCCTGGTCATCTGGCGGCAAGACAATTGCCAGTAACTGCGCACCAAACAGGTAATCGGGGTTCACGCCCCCTTGCCATTGCGGCAAAATCAAACGGACGGTTCGTTGCTCACTCATCAAAATTCCACCTTTCTGTGAACGACTTAACTAGTCCCAGTTTAGGACAATTCACTTGATTCAGCAAACACTTCGATGCAGTAATCCGTTTGCCCACAGTGCGGACAAGTCAGTCTGCGCGTACGGGGACTGTGACCGGCCCAAAACTCCTGCCAGAAGCGTGGTTTAAAGGTCGTGTGGCAGTGCGGGCAGGTGTAGGCCACCCGTTGGAAATAGTGGTGGCTCAGGCCAGCAGCGACCACAATGGCGATGGCCATCACACCGGCGAAGACCCACCAGTTGCCGGTAACCCAAGCATAGACCAACCCCGCGACTTCTAAAACGTCCATCAGTAAACCACCAATGATCAGTTGCCCATGTACCCGTTTCAACGCTTGTCGATTATTCATCAGTCGATCCATGTCTTTAATGGATTTGAGGGCCACTCCTGCCGCACCGGTTAAGCTCTTCTGAACAGCCGTTACCGTCCGCAATTGTGCCGTCGCTTGGTCCCGGTCATGGGTCAACCGTTTGGCCTGTTCTGCCAGCAGGAGCTCTAGAATTGGTTGCGCGTTATCGCTGGCTAGAATTTTGCGAATTGCCGCCAGCTTCAAGCCCATGCTTTTCAGCAGCAAAATCAGCTTGAGTGTTTCAGCATCCGTCTCGGTGTAAATGCGCCGGCCACCATCAGTCGTAGCCGTTGGCTTCAATACATCTTTTTGATCATAGTACTGAAGCGTTCGCACAGAGACACCGGCGCTTTTCGCAAGTTCGCCCGTCGTGTAAGTTGACATGAATCTCACCTCCTGACTCTAGTTATAGCGGGCGACGCGACGTGATGAGCAAGGATTTTCTCCAATTAAGTTGAAATTATTATATTTTATTTACTGGCCACTTCGGCTGGTTACCTGACAATACACGGTTGACCTCCATCGCAGCATGTAAGGCCATGCGGTCCATTGTCTCATCCGTATTCGATGCAACATGTGGCGTCAAGATAACGTTCTCCAAACTAAATAACGGATTATCTAGTGGCAACGGCTCTTGGGAATAGACATCCAACGCAGCGCCAGCAATCTCACCATCTTTCAATGCTGCTATCAAGGCAGGCTCGTCTACGATGCTTCCTCGTGCTAAGTTCATAAGATAAGCTGAATTCTTCATCATCTTCAACTCATTTGCACCAAATGTTCCTTTCGTCTGGTCATTGGCTGGTAGATGCAAGGAGACAAAATCAGATGACTTTAAGAGTTCTTCTCGTGAAACTAATTTACCATTTTTTACTTCTGAAACAAAGGGATCATAGACCAGAACATTCATCTCTAATCCTTGAACCTTCTTAGCAAACATTTTGCCAATCTTACCATAACCAATAATACCTAGCGTTTTCCCTTCTAGGTCAATTCCCTTATGCGTGGCTTTATAGGAAAAATCACCACTGGCCATATGATTAACATTGTTTTTCAAGTTTTTCGCCAATGCTAGCATCAAACCAGTTGCCGTTTCCGCAACCGAACTAGCATTAGCCAAAGGCGTGTTCGTTACCCATTTTCCGGCCGTTGTTGCAGCTTTTACATCGATATTATCAAATCCAACGCCATGTCGTGCAATAATTTTTAACTTGGGTAATCCGTCAATTATTTCTTTCCCAAACATTGCTGTCCGCAAAACAATACCATCTGCATCTTTCGCTTCCCGCAATATCGTATTTGCATCTGAAGCAGTACCCAAAACCACCTGACAACCATTTTCTTGCAAAAATTTTTTACCTGCACTGGCAATATCTTCTGGTAAATATACAACTTTACTCATACCTTTTCGCGCTTCTTTCTTTTCATATATAGAATGCCACCACCAAAGAATAAGCTATCAAACAGTACGAACCAATCAACTCTATTTCTCTTATCAGCTTCAGTGTATTACATCACAAGGCTATTCAATATATGCAGGTGAACAAGTATTAACAGTCAATGTTGGCGCATTCGTATATCACAATTTTCCGTTCTAGCCTCGATTGAACAAAAAATAACCCAGGAAATATATCTCAATGGCCATGTATTTCCCGGGTTATTAAAAAACGACACCTCCTGGCAAAGAGGTATCGTCCATTTGTTTTTATAATCTGAAGGAGTGTTTCATTATTGCTTAGTGCGTCAAAACCTGATTAAGGTTAAACGCACGCATTGCAGTGTAACCCGCTTGCGTTAGAAGCGGACGAACGTTGGCGATTGCTTGCTCTACACTCATCGGCGATACTGTAGACGAGAGAACCAGGTCCACGCCGGCAGCATAGACTGCCTGAATATTATCACCGATGCTGCCAGCAATTAACACCACTGGTAGTTCATGTGATTTAGCAAGTTGTGCTATTCCAATTGGCGCCTTGCCCATCAGAGATTGCCCATCAATCTGACCTTCGCCAGTGATAACCAAATCTGCTTCGGCAACCCGTTCTTCCAACTTGGTCAAGCGCATAATTTCTTCTATTCCCGGTTTCAACCGGCCACCAAGGAAACTGAGAATCCCAAATCCAGTCCCACCAGCAGCGCCAGCCCCAGGAACATCACCACAGTTAATATCCAACTGTGTTTTCAAAATCTGGTTCAGAAGCGCTAGCCCCTTGTCCAGCTGTTGAATCTTGTTCTGGTCTGCACCTTTTTGGGGACCAAAAATTGCTGATGCCCCTTGAGGCCCGGTTAATGGATTGGCAACATCTGTTAGACCAATAATGGTTGCGCCAGCTAGCCGTGAATCCATTTTTGACAAATCGACATGGTCTAACTGCAACAGTCCGTTGCCACCATAAGCTAACTCATGATTGGCGCTATCATAGAAGTGTCCACCGAGTGCCTGAGCCATCCCAATGCCGCCGTCATTAGTGGCACTGCCACCAAGACCAATATAGATTTTAGAAGCACCACGATCCAAAGCAGCCTGAATCATTTGACCAACACCATATGTTGTCGTCAACATGGGATCAAGATCACTCTTGGCTAGATTTAATCCAGCCGCTTCAGCAACCTCAACAATCGCAGTCTTCTGATCAATCATCCCCCAATGAGCATCAACCGTCTGCCCCAACGGACCAACGACCGAAGCTGTGTAGGTTTGACCGCCAACAGCGGTTAAGACACTACTAACTGTCCCTTCGCCACCATCCGCAATCGGAATGGTTGTGACCTGAATTGTCGGGTCAGCTTGATGCGCCCCCGTTGCGATATAATCGGCTACCTCGTTTGACGTTGCACTTCCTTTAAACGAATCCGATGCAATTAGTACCCTTGTCATAAGAAAAACCTCAATTCGTGGTCTTAGTCCCCACCAGTTTATCAATCTCCGTCTTCATGCCGTCAAGGACTGCACCATCAGAAGGTAGACTTGGGAGGATTGGCTTGCCAACATTCATGCCAAGCAAATTAGCCATATCCTTTGTAGCTACTGGGAAGCTAGCCTTATTTTGAACCAATCGTGCTGGATTAAACTTGTATTGCGCTTCACGAGAACCTTTGTAATCGCCGGCTTCGAATTTGTCGTAAATATCGACAACTTCTTTTACCAAGCCATTAGCTGTCGAGCAGACACTGCCCCATGAACCTGCGCATAATCCTAAGTAAATCAATGTATCTTTACCAGTGAATGCACGGAACTCAATATCCTGCGTTAACCGAACGACTTCGCTGAAGTAAGTCATATCACCACTTGAATCCTTAACCCCAATAATATTTTCAACATTGTGGGCCAAGTCACTAACCAGAGAAGCATTCAAACGGTAACCCACTCGTGGATTATTGTACAACAGCATTGGCAAGTTAGGCACAGCATTCGCAATCGCCTTAAAGTGACCATACAATTCTTCATCCGTTGGCTTGAGGAACATTGGCTGTAAGACTGAGATTCCGTCGGCACCCAGCTTTTCAGCCAACTTAGCCAGCTTAACCCCATGACTGGTCCGAATTGGCCCCATTCCGAAGAAGACAGGAACTCTGCCATTTGTCTCGTCAACAATGATCTTAAAGATTTCAGTCATTTCTTCATCAGTAAACATGTAGAATTCTGAATTACTACCAAATGCCAAGATACCTTGTACACCGCCATCAATCACATGATCAATAACTTCGCGTAATTTAGGTTCATTGACACTCTCGTCATCATTAACTGGGATTAACAATGGGACAATAATACCTTTGATCCGACTAATATCCACGACTATCTATCCTTTCTATTAACGAACTAATGCAGGCTTCTTAGGATCGAATTTCCAGTTAGGAACCAAGTATTGCATGGTCTTGGCATCATCCCGCGCACCCAAGTTGTTTTCAATGTATACCTTATTAGCTTCCTTGATAGCATCCAAATCAATTTCAACGCCTAATCCCTCATTGGTTGCAGGCACTGATAATTGCCCGTCCTTAATTTGATATGGGTTCTTAGTCAGATTCTGACCATCTTGCCAAATCCAATGCGTATCAACCGCATAAATGTCACCAGGAGCCGCTGCAGCAGTATTGGCAACCATCGCCAAGGAAATATCAAAGTGGTTGTTGGAATGAATTCCCCAGTTTAACCCAAATTCATGGCAAAGTTGAGCAACTCGGACAGAACCTTCCATAGTCCAGAAGTGAGGGTCAGCCAATGGTACAGAGACACTATCTAAGGCAATGGCATGAGACATTTGCCGCCAGTCAGTGTCAACCATGTTCGTAGCGGTTGGTAAGAAGGTTGCTTTCCGGAATTCGGATAAGATTTCCCGACCAGAGAAGCCTTCTTCAGCACCACAAGGATCTTCAGCATAAGTCAAGATACCCTTGAGCTCTGATGCATAGTGGATGGCATCTTTTAATGACCAAGCACCATTCGGGTCAAGATCAAGCTTGGCATCTGGGAAAGCCTTGTGCAAGGCCTTGATGGCTGCAACTTCTTGTTCACCGTCGAAGACACCGCCCTTAAGCTTAAAGGTCTTGAAACCGTAACGATCGTACGCAGCTTGTGCTTCTTTAACGATAGCTGCTGGTGTGAGTGCAGGTTCTCGACGAATTCGTCCCCAAGCATCCGAATCATCATCATGGCTAATATAATTCAAATCTGTCTTTGACTTATCTCCAATATAGAAAAGATAGCCTAGAACGTCGACCTTTTCGCGTTGTTGCCCATCTCCAAGCAATGCTGCTGCTGGAACATGTAAATATTTCCCCAATAGATCTAAGAACGCAGCTTCAATAGCAGTCACAACATGAATTGTCGTTCGTAAATCAAAGGTTTGTAATCCCCGACCACCTGAATCTCGATCCGAAAATTTAGTTCGAATTGTTTGCAAAACCTCTTTGTACTCTCCCAATGTCTTGCCTAAAACTAAAGGCCTAGCATCGTTCAACGTATTGGTTATCTTCTCCCCACCTGGGATTTCCCCAACCCCAACTTCGTCCGTGTCTGTCGTTAAGATAACGATATTTCTAGTAAAGTATGGTCCATGCGCACCGCTCAAATTTAGTAGCATACTATCATATCCAGCGACTGGATAAACGTCCATTTTAACAATCTTAGGAACTGACATATTACCTATCCTTTCACTTTTTGGCGAAAAAGAAAAAAGGACGGTTTTAAATCCCATTTCCTTTACTTGCCAGATTAGCTTTTCTGACTATTCAATCGTCAAATCATTCATCTTCTCATAGAACTTAGCAATAGCAGAATGATCATCACTACCATTACCATCATTCTTAACTGATTGGAGAATTTCCATAACCTCAGCAGTCAGTGGAAGACCAACATGTAGTGAATGGGAAGTATCCAAGGCGTTTTGTAAGTCTTTGATGTGCAAGTCTACACGGAATCCAGGTTCGAAGTTCCGAGCAATCATCATTGGTACCTTAGCGTCCATAACAGTACTACCAGCTAGACCAGTATGAATGGCATCAAAAACCATCTTCGGATCTAAGCCGGCCTTCTTAGCCAAAGCAAACCCTTCACTAACGGCGGCAATGTTCAAAGCAACAATAACTTGGTTGGCTAACTTCGTCGTGTTACCAGCGCCAACAGCCCCAACGTAGGTTACAGAGCCACCCATAACATCTAATAATTCTTTGTTCTTATCAAAGAGATCCTTGTCACCACCAACCATGAAGGCAATTGAGCCATCAATAGCCTTGGGTTCCCCACCCGAAACAGGGGCATCCAAGAAACCAACATTTAACTTAGCCAAACGCTTAGCAAAGTCTTGGCTAGCCAGTGGGTTGATTGAACTCATATCAATAACCGTCTTACCAGCACTCAAGCCTTCAACAATACCGCCATCGTTGAATAAAGCCGCTTCAACGTTAGGTGAGTTAGGCACCATCGTGAAAATAACATCAGAGTTTTCTGCAACTGATTTTCCATCTGTGGCTGCCGTCGCCCCTAATTCAACTAGTTCATTAACTGCTTCATCTTTAAAATCAAATACAGTTAGATCATGCCCCGCTTTTACTAAGTTCTTTGCCATTGGCTTGCCCATAATACCTAATCCAACAAATCCAAGTTTCATAATATAAAACCCCTTTCAACTTTTCTACACTTACGAGTATAAGATAAATTTCACACAAATATATTACCCAAAGCATCTAACTTACTTGTATTTATTTGTGCAATTACACAATTTGTTACCGCTTTCTTCTTTAAATTACTATTATTTATCAGTCAAAACACAAATTGGCTCATCCATACAGTCGCCTGTCGGATGAACCAATTTAGTGCTACCAGAGTCCCAGAATCTTCCACCAAGTAAATCCAACAAATCCCCAGATAACGAAGTTCATGAGTAACATTTCAATCCCTAAACGCCACCAAGTACCTTGTTCGACATAACCACCGCCAAAATAAACTGCCGCTGGTCCGGAAGCATAATGCGTTAACGTTTGATAGAGGACCGTGCAAATTCCTAGTGACATAACTGCTAGAAATGGTGGAACACCAATTCCAATAGCTACAGTCAAGAACACTGGATACATAGCTAGTAAGTGAGAAATACCACTTGCAAATCCATATGTTGTTGCAATAAAAATGAAAATCAGAATAGCTAACCCTAGAGGCCAACTGATACCATGCAAGTCCCGTGCAACATACTGTGCAAATATTTTGAAAAAGTTCATCTTTGAAAGATTATCAGCCAGACTATACATACCACCCATCCAGAACATTACGTCCCAGGCACCTTTTTCAGTAGTAATATCTTGCCATTTCAGAATTCCGGTCAAAGTCATCAGTGACAGTCCCACTAAAGCAACTACCGTCGAACTTAAGCCTGTAATCCCAGTAGTCGCCCATCCAATAATCGTAATAGCAAAAATCAGGGATAATAACTTTTCTTCAGAGCTCATTTTCCCCATTTCACTCAACGCCTGTTGTGCTGCTATACGAGCTTCAGGCGTCTTTTTCATGGTTGGTGGGAAAATTTTATAAAGGATCCATGGCGTCGCAATGAATGCAACTAACGCAGGAACTGATGCCATCAAAAACCAAGAGAACCAAGATAGATGTATATTTGCAATTTTGGCAGCAAAAGTTACAACTAACAAGTTACCTGCACACGCTGTCATAGTTAATCCACTGGCAATATTATCGTTATGTACCAAGGACATAATAAGATATGCACCTATCTTGCGTGGTTCCTTATCCGGTTCTGAGCCAGCAACACCTGCAATACTACGAACAATTGGGTACATAATCCCACCCGATCGAGCCGTATTCGAAGGAACAAAGGCGCTAATAATCAAGTCACCTAGCGAAAGTGAATAACTTAACTTCAACGAACTTGAGCCAAAGCGAGCCATCAAAAAATAAGCAATTCTCCGTCCCAGTCCCGTTTTAATCAAACCTCTCGAGAAGAGGAAGGCGGAAACAATTAACCAAATCGTATCTGAACTAAAACCTTCAAATGCTTCAGGAACCTGTAAAATTCCTGTTACCATAGTCATCGTCAACGCAATCAGCGTAACTACCCCTGATGGGAATGGCCGTAGCATGAACCCAAAAGCTGTGGCAACAAAGATTGCAAACAAATGCCATGCACTGACCGAGAAATTACCTGGAACTGGAATAAACCAGATGATAATTCCTAAGATAATGCTAATTAGCATCGAAACCCAACGCTTTTTGTTAAATGATTTTTTCTTCTGAGCATCTTCCAAAGTTGAGAACCTCATTTCATATTAGTCGATCTTAATTTCTGATTACCCAACTGACTAAAGCTTAACTTTGAAAACACATTTTTTTAAATGACTAGGTTGTTCCGTAACCTGAATTCCCGTTTTATGGCCGTCTTCCGGATAGCAGATTAAAATTTGACCTGGTCTCAGCGTCAAAGAAACATTTTTATCTCCCGTTAAAGTTGCCTTATCCTTCTTGATATTGTATTCTTCTCGCTTCATATTAGCAGTATCATTTAAAGCTAAGCCCTCGGTACCAGAAGCTAACACATGAACATCAATATACTTATCATGGCTCTCCCATGAACGATTTGTCTCACTTTCAGTATCGTAACTTAAAACGTTTACATAGAAATTATCACCATCAATTTTATGGCTCCCTACTTCCAATGTTGAAATATCATTATTTTTCACATAATCCAAAACTAACTTTGTCTTCGCGTCATATAAATTATTTTCTTCAAAACCTTTAATCGTATCGTAAATCATAATTTCATCTCCGTATATTAATTTTTAGCTAGTACCTGATTAACTGCCCATTTAGGCTCATTACCGGATAAAACTCGATCAACTTCCATAGCGGCATGTAATGCCATTCTGTCCATCGTTTCTCCTGTGTTTGATGCAATATGCGGCGTTAAAGTTACGTTTTCCAAAGAAAATAATGGACTATTCATTGGTAGAGGTTCCTGTGAATAAACATCTAGCGCTGCCCCAGCAATTGTTTTAGATTCAAGCGCATTTATTAAAGCGCTTTCATTTACAACACTACCTCGTGATAAATTAATCAAATATGCTGTCTTTTTCATCAGCTTGAATTCTTCTTCTCCAAAAGATTCCTTCGTTTGAGCATTAGCTGGCAAATGTAGCGACACAAAATCGGATGACTCTAACAATTCTTTACGTGAGACCAATTTGCCTGTCTCTACTTCCGAAATAAAAGGATCATAAATCAAGATATTCATATCTAATCCCTGAACCTTTTTTGCAAACATTTTTCCAATTTTGCCATAGCCTACGATGCCTAATGTCTTTCCTTCTAAATCCATTCCTTTATGCGAATTCTTATAGAAAAAGTCATCATCAGCCATATGTGTAATATCATTTTTCAGATTCTTTGCCATTGCTAATAATAAACTCGTTGCTGTCTCCGCAACTGAACTTGCATTAGCTAAAGGTGTATTTGTTACCCATTTCCCAGCCGCCGTTGCAGCATCTACATCAACATTATCAAAACCAACACCGTGTCGTGCAATAATCTGAACGTTTGGTAAACCGTCAATGATGTCTTTTCCAAATTGTGAAGTCCGTAAGATGATTCCTTCTGCATCCTTACCTTCCCGTAAGATTGTCTGTGCATCAGTCCCGGTTCCAAGGATCACATCATAACCTTTATCCTTTAAAAATTTCTTGCCAACGTTAGCAATATCTTCTGGAATATATACAATTTTTGCCATATCGTACCGCACTTCTTTCCCTTCAAAATTTAGAAGGAGCGTGGGCCCATAACCCCTTCAACAAAAGTGAAATTGTGAACACATCTATCAAAAAAATTGTTACTTCGTTTTTACAAGTCTTAGTTTATTACATAACAAAGCCTAATCATGTATGCAATTGCACAAACTTTAAACAACTAACTTTGGTTAAACACTCAAGGCAGGACCATGACTACCCCCAAGGATATGTTGCCATACATTGCTCTGAGTAATTAACAGGCTTGTAGTAGCCGCCTCAGTTTAGCAATTTTTGGTATAAAAACCCATCAATCCAAAGTTAAGGCTCCCACCAGCTCTAAAATTGCGATTACCACTTGTACTTGAAAAAGTTGAATTTCTGCGTTTAAATAATGTGGAGGCGCTTTCATTTTTCTGATTAAAATTACGCCAACATTTATAGTTACTTACGAAACTTAACTGCTTATCTGTCAATTGCACAAATTTATTGATTGAAACTAGTCTATTAACTAAATAATTACACTTCATCCAATGACGCTCTGTAATAAATTGAAGGCGGGACATACTATGAAAATCGACCCAGTACTTGCACAATCAATTGTGAATAAAATGATGGCACAGATTCCTTATAACGTTAATCTTATGGACCAAAACGGCTACGTTATCGCCAGTGGTGATAGTTCTCGAATTAATACATTGCATGTCGGCGCGCTTGATGCAATTGAGCAAAAAAAGACATTGCCAATGGCACGCTCATTTGGACAACATGGACAGCCAGGAATAAATATGCCCATCTTTTTTGACAATGAAATTGTCGGTGTCATCGGAATAACTGGTGATCCCGACAAAGTCACCCCCTTAGCTTCTCTATTAAGAATTGCAACAGAACTATTATTGAGTCAAAATGAAAGTAACTTGAAAGAAAAGAAGAGAGAAAATACACTCAATCGCTTTCTTTATCAGTGGTCACAGGTTACTAGCGATATTGAATCTAAAACGGAACTGCTCTTAGAAGCTAGTCAGTTAAAAATCGATATATTAAAGCCGCGCACCGCAATTGCCATTGAAAGACAAAATCTTCCCATTGGTATCATGGATGGCACAGACTATAAAATTATTCTTGATACTAAAACAACAATTATTTTAACTCGTTTGAATGCCACTATTGATCGTCTAATCAAGTATTGTCGTGCAAAAAGAATTCGTCTTGGTATCGGTTTAGCGACACGCAACATCGGAAAGTCTATTCAACAGGCTACTCAGGCTCTTCAAATCAGTACTATTTTTAACCGATCAGACTTGATTTACTATCAGCAAGTTGCCTTTGTTGATAGACTTCTTAATAGCGAACTATCATTTACAAATCTTGAAAGACTCTTTGAGAAAGAGCATAAGTCTGAGTCAGGAAATGAACTTATTGAAACTTTAAGCGCATTTATTCACAATAATGGTAGTATGGTTCATACTGCAGCGGCTTTACATATACACCGAAACACACTCAGTTACCGTCTAGAACGTATTAAGCAAAGTTTCAATCTAGACCCACATAAAACTGTTGAATTATTTGAACTCTATTTGGGGTATCTCTATTTCAAAAAGCAGCTTTATCAGGATAATTCAAAGCCAGTAGCCACTGCCAATTCGTAGAATCATCCCTTTTCTAATCAAATACAACTTTGAACCGCTATTAACACAATGATTTCAACTATGTAGAATGTTGGGAAATATTTGTTTTTCTTATCCCACCATCACCTATCACCAGATAACTCTTAAATAACCCTTAACATTCCCTCAACCCCTACACAAAATCCCCACCAATTTCGTTAGTAACCGTAGACACCCTTTTTTGCTAACGCAAAAAAGGGCCGCCAACTCACTGATTGGCGACCCCGCACGTGACCTATTTCAGATAAGTCACAGCGCTCTTAACGTTAATTTTCTTGGTGGTAATGCCGTTCTTGTAGAAGTTATCGGCCATTTCCTGTTGTTCCTTGACAACGCTGGCGTACATGCCGCGAATGCTGTAACGCCGGCGGTCAACCATTTTCTTGACCACTGACTTCTTCAGCTTCAGCGACTTGCTGAGCATGGTCGTCAACTGCTTGTGGTGGGTATCGGCCCAGTGCATATCATCTTCCAGATAGTCCACTAGGTATTTTGATACCGTCTTGTGCGACTTAGCATAGGTCTGCATTGACAAAATGTAGTCCCGGTTGTTGCTCATGCCGACCCCATTGCTCAGGGCCTTGGCATTTTGCGTCAACTCTGCTTGGGCCGTGTACGGATCCCAGGTGACCCACGCATCGATCTTGCCCTTGGCAAAGGCCACACTAGCCGCTGATTGGTCCATGTTGACCCAATCGACGTCATTGACCTCAAGCCCCGCCTTTTCAATCAGCTGCAAGAGCAGGTACTGGGAACTGGTCCCCTTGGTGTAAGCAATCTTCTTGCCCTTCAAGTCCTTCAGCGAGTTGATGCCGCTGTTCTTCTTGACCAGGATACCGGAACCCTTGGCCTTGGTGGAGCCCACGCCGACGTAAGCCAGATCAGTTCCCGCTGACTGCGCCGTAACGGGTGGCGTATCGCCGGCCCGCGCGTAGTCGATACTGCCGGACTTCAGCGCCTGCATCAGCGCATTCCCGTCTTGGAACTGCTTGAGTACCAACCGGTAGCCCTTGGCCTTCATCTTCTTGACCAGCTTGCCGCGTTGCTTGGCGATATCAAAGGGATCCCCCTTTTGATAACCGACCGTCACCGTGGTCAAGCCGTTGGTATGGCTACTCTTAGCGCCATCCGTTTGTTGGTAGCCGTAAAAGGCCACCCCGACCCACAAGACCAACACGATGCCAACTAGCCATTTTAAAACGGTTCGCTTGGTCCGACTCATGCGCTAGCACCCAACTTCACCGGATCGTTAACGACCAGGTCCCGTAGCTTTGGCCGGACGACCTTGCCCGTGGCGTTCCGTGGGTAATCATGAACGAATAACACGTGCTTCGGTTGTTCGTAGCCGGCCAGGGCCTTCTTAGCTTGATCAAAAATGGCCTGTTCTTGGTCTTTTTGAGAGCCACTGTTTGGCCGACTGATGACAACGGCGGTCACCGCTTCACCGTACAGGTCGTCGGGGGTCCCAATGACTGTGATTTCCTTGATGAAGTCCAGTTCACTCAGAACATTTTCTACCCGTGCTGGGGCGACCTTTTCGCCACCAACACTGATGATATCCTTCTTCCGACCGTTGATGTAGAGGTACCCATCGTCGTCGAAGTAACCCAAGTCACCGGTCAAGAACCAGCCATCCTTGAAGGAATCAGGATGTGGGTCCAGGTAGGACTTGATGACGTGATCACCACGAACCGCAATCTCACCGGATTGGCCAGGGGTCGTGGTAAATTCGCCATCGACCAAGATTGCCATATCGGTCCCTACTGGCAGGCCCACGGAACCGACCTTAGGCTTGTCAAATGGGTTCAAGGTGCATTGGCTGGCAGTTTCGGTCATACCGTAACCTTCCAAGATGCGCGTGTGGTACGTGTCTTCGAAGTCGGTCAGTTTTTCTAGTGGCAAGGAGAAGGAGGAACAACGCACGAACCGCAAATGGGTCTGGTCGTTGTAGGCCGCCTTGGCCTTGTTGTTTAACAGTAAGATGTTGATGATGGTTGGCACGACGGATGCCCAGGTCACGCCGTTGTTTTGTACTTGTGGCCAGAAGCGGCTCGCGGAAAACTTCGGCGTGATGACCATTTTGCCGTCAGACAGGCGCGTGGACAGAACGGAAACGACCTGCGCGTTGATGTGGAACATCGGCATGGTGATCAGGGTCGTGTCGGCCGCCGTCAACCGGTGCGCGTCGATGTCGTGTTGGGCACCGTGGCGAATCAAGTCGTGGGTCAAGCCGACCCGCTTAGGCTTCCCGGTGGTCCCGGACGTGTGCAGGATGAGCGCTAAGTCCTCTTCGGTCGGCGTTGCGGCCACGTGACCGGCCACCTTGGTATCCCGAATAACGGTCAAGTTGTCGGCCGTGTTGAGCGTCAAATCGGCGCGTTGTGTCTGCCGGTCAGCCAAGACAGCATCGACCAGGTCGTCAGCCACGATAACGGCCGCGTAGTCGTGTTCCTTCAAGTCGGCGAGCATTTCAGCGGCTGGCGTGTTGGCGGAAACGGGGTTCATGATGGCCCCAATCTCCCAGATGGCTTGCGTCAAAACGGGGTACATCCCCGAGTTGGGCAGGCAAACGTAAACGACGTCGCCGTGACCCACGTGCAGGCCGCGCAGCTGATCGTCGAGTTGATCGACATCGGCTGCCAGTTCCGCACCGGTGTACCATTGGTCGCGGGCTTCGTCTTTGATAATTTTATCGTTAGCGTGCTTTTTCAATTGATTGGTTAATTTAAGCGTTACTTTTGACATGTGAACGTGCTCCTTTCGAGAACAAGTGCCATTGGGGCCGGCCAATCAAGATACCGAATGGTGGCACCTTGAAGCAGAACCAAGAAATCAGTAAGGCGCCCCCGGCAACGAAGAGGTAACCCACTGGCAGCAGCAACAGCAGCAACCAGGCGGGAAGACTCATGTGTGCCAAGATGGCATTTAAGGCAAAGATCGGTAAACTTTGACAGAGGTAGATCCCGAAGGAAACCTTGGAGAAGGCCTGAATCAGGTTGTCTAACCAGTCCGGCAGGCCGTGTTGGCGCGCTTTGGCGTACTGCAGGCCGAACCAGAGAACAAATAAAATCATAAAACAGTCGTAAATGAAGATGAACGGTTGGTGCACGGAGAACACGGCCTTGCGACTCAGCTGCAAGATGTCACGGTCACCGAAGAATAAGAAGACCGTGCCAATCGCCAGCAGTCCCGCCATCCAGTTGATGAACTTGTGGTGCTTTTCAATGAAGGCAACCACATCGTCGTAGTGAATGGCCACGAAGCCACCGACCACGAAGTAGAATTGGTACACAAACACGTTGTTCCCGTAGGCCCGGAACCACCACAGCCAGTTGCTGGTGTCAATGTGTGGGAGCCAGTACTTGATTCCCGTAATCAGGAACAGCTGGACCGCCCCACTGATGCCGATGATGGCCAGATGGTGCGTCGGGAGTTTCTTAAACATATACACAATGGCGGGGAACAACAGGTACAGCTGGAAAGTGACCACGATATAATACATGTAATACTCATTCCCATACTGCAGCGCGTTGCCCAGATGGGCCCAGTACTTCGGCCAATCAATGCCGCCGCTGGCAATCAGGGTCGCCACGATCATGATGATTGCGTTCCAGGCAATGTAGGGGACCCCGGAACTGATGTAACGCTTCTTCCAAAAGCGTAGCCACTGATGGTCACGGTTATAATAATTCAGGACCAACACTAACCCGGTCATAAACATAAAGCCCATCCGGGTAAAATGCAGGGCCAAGTGGGTGGCTTCCAACAGTAACTGACTATTCGTGGTATCGACTAAGCGGTTCTCAAATGCCGTCGTGGTGTGATTTAACAACACCCCACCGATAAACATGACCCGCATGAGATCAACTTCATGTAAATACCGCCGTTTTTTCCGTTCGGCCACGGTCTCACCTCTTCTAACGGGTCGCCCCGTAATTAATACGTCTTTAGTTATATCATGTGATTAACGTCGACGTCCTGATGGTTTTCTAAACAAGAAATAAGAATTTCTTAGATAACGTTATCCGCCGCTTAAAAAACCATCCATTTTTCACATTACACTTTATAACCTGCTAATTATAGTAGAATTCATAAAGTTCACAGTTTGTTCACAAAAGAGTCAGCATTTATTAACAAAACGCTTCCGGCAAAAGCGTATATTGTAAGGTGTTACATAGCATTGGGGGAGATTGGTCTTAGTGACCACTCCCCCTTTTTTTCGACAATTTTTAAAGGAGATGGCTCATTTGCAATTCAAACACCCCCGGATGGTAACGCTTGCTGTTGCCTCCCTGGCAGTTCTGACAGTTGGTTTGGCCGGTTGTTCCAGTACCAAGAGCTCGTCAACCTCATCGGCGGCGAGTTACAAGATCAAGACGAACAAATCCGTGTTGACGGATACCCAGATCAAGAAGAATCTGGATACCAAGCTCATCACGACCCGTCAAGACAGTCAGAAGCGTTTGACCGCAACTTATAAAGCAGCAGCGCAAAACAGCAAATACACGTTAGACAGTCCCTACGTCAAGGTCAACCCTTACAAGACGTCCCCACTGTCCGCGTTAGTCACATTTAAAACTAAGGACGCCGAAAAGGTCAGCTACACCGTCGTCGGCAAGTCTGACAAGACGTCTATCACCAACACCGTGGCGGGTGGCTACACCACGACGCATCAGGTACCAGTGGTTGGCTTGTACGCTGACACCAACAACACGGTGAAGATCACCGCCACCAACAAGGACGGCAAGACACAGACCAAGACGCTGAAGATGCAGACCGGCAAATTACCGACCTACGTTGCCAACGCCACGGTCACCACGAAAAACGTGGACAAGTCCAAGATGGAGATCGGTAAAAACAAATTGACCATCATGAACCGGACCACCAAGCAACCCTTTGCCATCGACGCAGACGGAACAGTCCGGTGGTACAGCACGGATTACTCCCAACACACGATTGAACAGTGGACGGGCGGTAATATCATGATGCTGTCCAAGAAGGACGTCGACTCCGACGTTTATAACGATTTACTTGAAACCGACTACCTGGGACGCGTGTACAAGGAATACAGTTTCGCGGCCAATACCAGTAGTTCAGACGCCGCCAGCATCAGTAAGGCCGCGGCCAAGGCCAATAGCGAAACCACTGTCATTCACCATGACCTGGTCGAACTCCCCAACCACAACTTCTTAGCCACCGTTTCCGACGGATCCAAGTACAAGGAAGACACCATGATCGAAGTTTCTCACAAGACTGGGAAAATCGTGAAGGTCATCGACATGAAGAAGTTGTTGCCGAAGTCCAT
Organism: Levilactobacillus brevis; assembly: GCA_003666485.1. Lineage (GTDB taxonomy): Bacteria > Bacillota > Bacilli > Lactobacillales > Lactobacillaceae > Levilactobacillus > Levilactobacillus yiduensis. Next base: position 274,446 of record CP032931.1, on the reverse strand, counting down.
GTGGACCAAGTACGCCAAGGGTGCGGACGGCAAGATTGACTGGCTCCACCAAAATGCCGTGGACTACGATAAGAATGACAAGTCCATCGTCATTTCTAGCCGGAACCAAGACATGATCATGAAGCTGGACTACAAGACCGACCACATCAAGTGGATCTACTCTGGTAAGAAGACCTCCACTTGGCCTAAGGCTTACCGGCCATACCTGTTGAAGCCGGAAAAGGGCACGGTCATCACTGGTGGTCAACACGGAATCTACCTGCTGAACAACGGCGGCAAGAACTCCGCGGATAGCGAAGACTTCCTGTTATACGACAACAACATTGCCGTCACCAATGGGAACAAAAAGACGTCCGGGAAGTACTCTCAAGCCGTGCAATACCACGTGGATGCCAAGAAGATGACCATCAAGACGACCTGGTCTTACGGGAAGTCCTTAGGGAAGGACAACTTCACCTACGTCATCGGGTACGCCGAACGACAACCAAATGGCAACACGCTGATTGACTTCGGTTACAAGCACAACGGTGCGCAAAGTAACGTCATTGAAGTTACCAAGTCAGGCAAGCAAGTCTTCAACGCCACCATGCAAAGCGCGGCGGACAAGGCCTACGCCTACCGGGCTTACCGGGTACCGTTCTACAGTGCCGATTACCAATTTGATGCGACGAAATAGGATTTAGTTTCACGTGAAACACCCCTGAGATTTTTTTCTCAGGGGTGTTTTTTCTTGTCTCATAATTTGCTAAGTTCACTAACTACTTAACAATCTTCACTAGTTTTTTATTAGCCGAGATATATTGACCATTCGCAATCTGGAAACGTGTTGTCCGATGATAATGGACAATCCGCTTAATCTTTAAAGTGCGGTTAATCCGATAATGGTTAACCTTTTTCTTCAGACTATCCTGCCGATAAGTGTTCAGACCAGACTTGCTCAACACCCTCACGGCCTGTGAAAAGTGCTGATAGTACGTTGAGACTACATATTGTGCCTTTGCCGTGATATACCCTGTTTTACCAAATGTTGCTGAACCATGGTTAACATCACGGACATGATAACGCACGTGACCCTGATTAGAAGTCACTTGCCCAGTTACAATAAACATTGGCCACTTTGTCCGCGACTTGCGCAAGTACCAGCAAATACGCCGCTTAGGATTGAAATTCTTAGTACGGTACAATCCAATCTTCTTGGTGGAAGAAACTACCATATATGTGCGACCCGCCTTGAGCGCTTGTACACGTTGATACGTATACGTGACGGTCTGTGGTTCGGTCGTAAATATCCCTGTCGTATTTCCTGAGTCCTTCACCAAGGTGTAGCCCTCTAAATTACGTTTCCTTGCTTGATAAGCTGCGCCATAACTTCCCGTGAGCGACTCACTTGGTGCTACCTTCTGTCCATTTTCATTTAAAAACTGAACGGTTACTGGCTTGACTTGAAGTGTCTTATTCGTGTCAGCCGACGAAATTACTGACGTATTTTTCTTATAAACGTAGGTTACAGTCGCATCGTTTTTCGGATATGCGCCATTCGTATCGCCTAAAACCTTATCAAAAGTATAACCTTTTATTGCTAATTGTTCTGTCGCGTACCCAGGATCATTTTCCCCAACTTTCCCATATGCTGTTACAACATCATCGGCAATCTGCCGACCATTCTCATCGGTATATTTAGCTGTAACCCGGGTCTGTCGCGTTACTGGCTCCCAAACATAAGTTTCAACTTCAGTTGGTCGGGAATTTTCAGTGTACAATTTAACAATGTCTGCAGCTGAATCAAACTTTGTTCCTAACGGATTAACATCTGAACCATCGCCTACCGCCTGCCATTTGCCCGTGTAGGTGTCATCAGCAACAGGAAGCTGTCCTACATCGTACCCACGTACACCTAGAAAGGGATCCGCCACAAAATTCATCCGTGGACCAAACGAGACTTTCCGAAGAGAATGGTTCTGATAGAACATGAAGAACGTGGTTTGACCTTGACCGGACTTCATTGACGACCCATCGAAGCTAGATAGATTAGCCTCTTGTAAATTGCTATCTCCGTTAAACATGGACATCATGCTGGTTACCTTAGATGTGTCAAAACTGGACAAATCGATATGCTGTAAATCTAGCCCACCAAACATCCAATCCATGTCAGTTACTTTAGATGTATCGAAGTTTGAAAGATCTAAAGCGGTCAGCCAGTCTATGTTCGTTATAGTCAAATTATTCATAAACATGTACGCCATATTTGTGGTTTGACTAGTATCCAAATCCGACAAATTATCAAATGCGGTTACATTTCCCATCTGTGCAAACAAATTAGCTGAATTAATCGGTGCCTGTACTTTACCATCCAGAACGACCCGTTTCACCAACATCGCTGCTGCCGTTGCCTGACTATTCGTCGGATTGGCCGCCCCCTCTGGTAACGACTGTGCAATCATATAACCAACTTGACTAGCATTCATGTTTGATACTGTTGAAGTTGGTTCTGCTAGGTTTCCTGCTCCAATATGTAAAACACCATCTTGTGTTAAATACCATTGACAGGTCCCATCAATGCCTTCAGCTTGATTTACAGTCTCAGCATTTGTAGTTACCTCCTTTAGGAACAATGGTCCATTCTGTATTTGGCTAAATCCACCCCAAAATCCCAATAAAAATCCAACAAGAATGCCAATGAAAATATTCCTTTTCCAATTCAAAGTGCCACCCCTTCTAATGAATATTATCCAACAACATTTTAAGCTTGCTCATATTTTCATAATAGCACCAATTCAATGTACATATATAAATTACATTCAATTATTTAAAGAGAAAAAGCGGCTAGAATTTTCTACTCAAAGAAAATTCTAGCCTAACTACATCTATAGCTAAAGCTAAAAGTTGTACATACAATAGTTTCTGATAACACCCTGTTAAAAGAGTTCATGAATATTAAGTTAGTCCACTTCCACTAGCTGTGAATCCTTTCAATTACGTAAATAGTCCATCTAGTCTCTTCATCAAGTCCTCATGCTCATCAAACAATTCGTTAGCCGTTGCCAAAATGTTTGCTCTAACTAGCTCGATCTTTCTAAAAGTAATTTCCTTACCATCTGGCGATATGATTTTTTCAAAAGTCGTATCGCCGTCTACATCTAAAAACTCACAATCACTTTTAGAAAGCCGAAAAGCATAGGCATTTCCAGTCTTAACTAACTTTACTGGCCCGTTTAGTTTTTCTGGATTAGTCATAGGGAGTCCCTTCCTTAATTTTTGTGTGCATTATAGCATCTCGTACACACGTAATCCAAAGACAGCTCTGACTATCTTACCGTCAAGCTGGCAATTCAGGTAGTGGGAATCGGTGACCAAATCACAGAGTGGAACGACTTAGTCTTAAAGCTAGAAGCTAGCTCGCCAAATGTGCATCAGTGTTTCCACTGTCGCCGGTGGCTCTGTTGGTAAAGCCAGAAAATCAGCGCTGCCACCAACAAGATGGGCACCAGAATGGCGTAACCCGCCAGCAGGTGGCTGAAGGCTGCGACTAGCACGGCGCCGACGATGAAGCTGCCCAGAACGGCAAACGTGTCGATAGCCTTGCCGCGGGCTTCGCGGTCGTGATAACGCAGACCGTCGACCAATGATTCCGTGGCCGTACGGAGATTACCGGTCATCATCAAGGGCGTGAACGGTGCCCCTTTGATGCGGCGAAATTCCTGGAGCTCAACGGCCGCTGCCAAGGACAGTAACGCGGTCGCCGCCCAATCCGGAATCACGTTGGTGGTGGCTAAGGCGACAATTAAAATGGCAAACTCGACCCACAACGCCACGCTCTGTGGGCTAGTCTTTCGCTGGGCTAAAAAGTGCTGCAATAACCGGGCCAGCGCCGTACCCAAGGCGAAGGCCAACAGGGCCGTCAAATACCGCCCCATTTGTGCCAATTGGAGGTGGCCAAAGTTGATCCCCAGCAGAATCAAATTTCCCGTCTGTAGGCCCGCAAAGACGGCGCCATGTTCCAGGTAAGAATAAGCATCGAGCGCCCCGGCAATCATGGTCAGTCCACTCCCGAAGATCAACTCCTCATGTACTGGAAAAGCTTTCTGTCTCACTATCATTCACCCCTACACAAAAATTTCGTCCTTTTAGTATAAGTGAAATTGTTTAAGTTTTTCCAAGGACGCCCAAAAGGCCCACCGGTAACGGGCATCCGTTACTGATGGGTCAAGGGTTTACACGGCTAGTTAAATGTTTCTAAAGACGTGGTGATCAGCTGAATAAAGGCGTCACGGTCGAGGTCAAGTAGCACGTCCGTGTTCTTTGGCTTGCCAGTCAGTTCGTAGTAATCACAAACGGTTTCGCCACGAACCAGTTCACCTTGCGTTTCCACATCCACGTTCATCAGCTCACTGTGGAACATCTCTGGGTGAAGCAACCAGGCAATCGTGCACGGATCGTGGAGTGGCGCGCCTTTGAAGCCCCATTTCGGATTCTCATGGTACAGCTCAAAAAAGTTCAGGAGGCCGTAAAACGCGTGAGCCACGGGATTATCGATTTTTCCGATGGCTTCGATCTCTGGTTTTAAGATCTGCGCCTTGTGGGTCACGTTGAGCGGAGCCATCGTTAGTGGGATGCCGGCGTTCAACACGATCTTGGCCGCCTCGGGATCAACGTAGATGTTAAATTCGACCGACGGCGTCCAGTTGCCCAATCCCATCGCGCCACCCATGAAGACGACGCGGGCGATTTTGGCTTTCAATTCGGGGTACACGCGCAGGAACAGGGCTAAATTGGTCATCGGCCCCGTCACCACCAGCGTCACCGGTTCAGCGCTGTTCCGCAACGTCTGGGCCATCAATTCGATGGCAGTCATGTCTTGCACCGCAAAGTCCGGGTCGGGCAGCTCAGCACCGTCCAGCCCACTCTTACCGTGCACGTTACCGGCCGTTTCCAGCGGCTTTAACAGCGGCGTGCGATTGCCGCCAGCCACTGGGATCTCTTGGTGGTGCATCAGCGTCAACAGGCGCATGGCGTTGTTCAGCGTCTTCTCCGGCGTCTGGTTACCGGCTGAGGTGGTCACGGCCAGCAGTTCGATTTCTGGATTGGCCAACGCCAGCATCATGGCCAGCGCGTCATCGTGGCCGGGGTCGCAGTCTAAAATAATCTTGGTTGTCATCAGTATTCGCTCCTCTATGGCTTACTAAGTCCATTTTAAAGGAAAATGACAGCGCTTTCCACCAGCAGTCAAAAAAATCCTCGCCGTGCTGAAACACGACGAGGACCCATAAATCTATTTGATTGGGCTAGCTGGGTTCGAACCAGCGCATCACGGGATCAAAACCCGTTGCCTTACCACTTGGCTATAGCCCAAGAATTGAAGTCATCACTGACCCAACAGAAATAAATTTTATCATTAATCAGGGGGAGAACGCAAGCCTTTTTTGAAAATTTTTGCGATTGGATTTAGTTGCGCCGGCCAAATCAAACCGTTACCATAAATGGTGTGAGCAAAAAATGTGACCAATGACCATGACTATTAATATTAATAAACAATTATTAATTATATGAGGTGAAGACATTGACCGGAAAAGTTACCATCAAAGATGTTGCCAAAGCGGCGGGCGTTTCAGAAGCCACCGTCTCACGAGCGCTCAGCCACAGTCCGCGCGTCAAACGGGATACTAGCCAAAAAATCCAAAATATTGCCAGCAACCTAGGCTATCACCCCAACGACTTGGCACGAAGTATCCGGGTCCAACAGACCCACACGTTGGGGTTGATCATCCCTGACATCCTCAATGCCTTCTTCACCCATCTGAGTCGTGCGATTGAGGATGCAGCCTCACGAGCGGGCTACGACGTGATCCTGGTCAACACGGATGAGAACTTGGCCAAGGAAGCCAGCGGCCTAAATCTGTTACTCGAAAAGCAAGTCGACGGCGTGATTATTACCAGTGCTGGTGGCCCGACCGACTACGCAGCCATTCTTGGCCCTACCCCTGCCGTCTTCGTTGACCGCATGCCGCCGACTCCCAACCACGCGCCGTACGACCGGGTACTGGTCGACAACGTCCAAGGCACCCGCGCCATCGTCACCCAGCTCATTGCCCAGGGCGCTACCCGCGTTGGGATTATCAATAGCGCCGTGTCTTTTACCGCCAATGAACGACTGGCTGGCTACCAAGAGGCCCTGACTGCGGCCGGCATTGAACCGGACGAAGCCATCGAGGCCACGGCTCGCACGGACAATAGTAATGTCCAGCAAATGACCCGGCAATTATTAATTAACCAGAAGTGTGACGGCCTGTTTGTCGCGGATAATACCATTATGGAAAGTGTCTTGCGTAAGCTCCCCGACCTAAACGTCCCCAACCTACAGCTAGGCGGCTTCGACGATCAGGACTGGTTTGACTTTCTCCCGCAACCCATCGTCACGGCGCGCCAGCCGATTGCCGAGCTGGGGCAAACAGCCATCGATCGCCTAGTCGCCAAGATTGACGACCCCGACCTGTTGCCCGAAGAGATTCGGTTGGCCGCGACCACCATTTCACGCTAGAGTAATACCGAGAAATAACCGGGCCAGGTACGCGGCCTGCGTTTCATTGAAACGGCACCCACGCACGGCCCAGTCGGAGACTTGTAACGTGTCAAATCGGCAGGTGCTCAGGTCGTGGTGTTTCAACGACGTTTCAGAAAAATCGGCTTGGTCCAGGGTGCAATCATCGAATTGGCACTGTTTCAGCGTGCTACCCAAGCAGTTCAGTTCCGTGAGCTTACTCCGCTGAAACGCGACTTGGGTCAGCTTGGCTTCATTAAAATTTGTCAGTGAGAGGTCACAGTCCACAAACGTGACCTCTTTTAGTGTGCCGTGATCCAGAGTCGTCCCAACCAGCTTGCAGTTCTCAAAACGGACGCGAAACAGGCTGATACCGTCAAAGTCACAGTTAACCAGCGTACAATTGTGAAAAATCGTATCGGTCACTTCAAAGCGGCTAAAAGCATCGCCCATAAACACCATACTAGTCAGCGTCGACTGGTCAATCAGTGGATGTTCCAGGCGCTGTTCCACGATGGTTTCTTGTTTCATGGCAACCTGGGCCAGCAACTGGTCTTCGGCCTGGGTGATGGTCGTGAATGACTGGGGAATCAGTGTTTCAGTGGGAATCTTGGGGGCGTTCATGGCGTTTCATCTCCTTTGGGAGCTAGTATACGGTAAATTGGCGGGATTGGATAGTCGCTTTACGTCAAATTAAATTTTGTGCTATGATTATTGTGAAAGTGTATACAAAGCTCACAGGAGGTTTTCGTTATGACCGTTTTTCCTATTTTACAAGATAAGGTTGCCATTGTTACTGGTGCTGCCATGGGTATGGGTGCCGCTACCGCAAAGCTTTTTGCGGAGGCCAAAGCCAAAGTTATCGTCGCAGATTTTAATGATGAAAAGGGCCAGGCTGTAGCCGACGCAATCACTGCTGCCGGAAATGAAGCGACATTCGTTCACGTTGATATTTCTAAGAGTACCGACGTTCAACATTTAGTCGACACCACCGTCAAAACTTATGGCGAATTAAATATTGCCATCAACAACGCGGCTCTAGCCCCTGACCAAGCGCCCGTCGATCAATTCGACGAATCCTACTGGGATCGCCTGATGAGTGTTGACTTAAAGGGAACTGCCCTGTGTTTGAAATATGAATTACAAACGATGATTAAGCAAGGAAAAGGCGGCTCAATCGTCAATATCTCATCCGTCTCTGGCTTCCGGCCACAACCCAACAATATGGTCTACGTCGCCGCAAAACATGGTGTTCGCGGTATGACGAAGGTAGCCGCCCTTGAAAATGGTAAACATAATATTCGCGTTAACAGCTTGGCACCAGGCGCGATTGATACGCCTATGCTTCATCAATCACTTGCAGAGACTGGGCAAGACCCGCAACAAGTCGCTGATGCACTGAGCGAGCTAGGCCGTTTTGGCGATCCCCGTGAGATTGCACAAGGTAGCTTGTTCCTAGCATCCGACATGGCTTCTTACGTTACAGGCACAACATTAGCTGTTGATGCGGGCTTTACAAATATGTAGGTTAAAATCGTCTGCCAGTCCAACCAATTCCAGGCTATTTCATCTCTGCTTGTCAGCTCGCCACCCATCCGGTAAACTAAAAACTATCAGGAAAAATCCCGAAAAAAAGCGAACCACCCTGGCTGGGGTAGCTCGCTTTTGGTATCTCCACCAACCCGTCCACGCGAAGGTTTTGGGCTTGATTTTCTCGAGAGTGATGAGGTGCTCGGAAAAGGGGTTGGTGGGTTGTTGCTGTTGATTTGGTGGTGCTGTGTTGGGGCCGCTCTTGGCTGGTTATATCCGGAAACTTGCGGCCTCTGAAACGTGTTCCGCGAGCCAGACTCCTGCGCTTAACCCAGCTAAGAAAACTCCCCAGTCTTTGCTGGAGATATTTGCTTAAGGCGTTGGAATCGTTCTTGTCTTTTATATCCGGAAACTTGCGCCCTCCGAAACGTGTTCCGCAGGGCAGCTGGTTCCGCTTAACACCATTAAGAAAACGACCCAGAACCGGGGTCATTTCCTTAATGCCGTTAATGCTCGCCAGCTAGGCGCCCTGCTCCACACTCTTACTTTAGAATCTCACAAAATTCAATCGTTTCGTGATTCGGTCCCAAAATGTTGAAGAACCGAATTCCCTTCTCCCAGAACGATGGGATGGATTGAATTTCGTCGTTGACCAGGTCTAAGCCCTGTTCCTTTGCGGCGGCGAAGGCCTTGTCAACGTCGGTGGTGTTCAACGAAATGTGGTTGATGGCGCCGGCCGTTGGATTGGTTGGGTCGCCTTCCCATGTTTCAATCGTCAGGTTGCCCAGGCGCATGAAGGCGCACCGGGTGTCACCGTTTGGGAATAATCCCGCGCGTTCGAACCCTAATGATTCGTAAAACGCCATCGTCTTATCTAAATCTGCCGTGGGAATGCCCACGTGTTGAATTCCAGTAATAAAATCTTGAACTGCCATTTTGCATTAGCTCCTATTCAATCTTTTGACCAACATCAACGGCTTGGTGCTTCAGCTTCGGGAAGATCACTTTGTCAGCGATCCCGGTAATTCCACCTTGGGCCAGGAAGGCAAAGACCGTTCCCAATCCAAAGTTGGTGAATTGCCGCGTGATGACCAAGGCAATAATCGCCATGATGGTCGGTGGAATGTATGACGCCCACATCGCTTTGGAAGCTTGGCCTTTAAAGTAGCGGAAACGCAGGATCTGCATCAAGTCATCCGCGGGGTGCAACACCAGGTTGACCCGTTGGTAGATGGAAATGGCCACCGCGATAAACGCAACGCCCAAGAAGTTCAAGGCAACGTAGAGGATGACCATCCCCGTGCCGCGCGCTTCCGGTAGCCCGGCGAACAACGCCGGATATTTGCCATCAAAGAAGTCCTCAAACACTTGAATCAACGCGGAGAATGGCACCATGAAGACCATGTTTCCGGCAATCCGTTTCCAATCCCAGTGGTGAATCAAGATAGCGTTTAGCACCGCCGTCAAGAATCCCATGATTAGAAACGCCCAGAATAGGTTCCAATGGAAGGCCGTTCCCAGGTTGGCTTCGGCTGCGGACCAGTAGGCCGCCCCCAGGAAGGACGGGTGAATCTTAGCGCTCGTGACCAACGTCAACACGTTACCGGCCGAGTTGATGACCAGTGACAGTGCGAAGTAGGCAATCGCCTTGGACATGGAAATCGTCCGCTGGTTACTTACCGTAACGTCGGCACCCGTATTCAAATCGCTTGCTGCTTCAACTTTCACAATAATCCCTTACCTTTACTAGTCACTGACTTTAACGACGGCCTTGCTGACGCCAGCAACCTTGCCGTTTAAGACATCCTCAACTTGTTCCAAACTAACTTCGTGGCTGATCAAGGATTCAACATCCAATTGGCCACTGGATAACAGGGCAATCCCATCTTCGAAGGCATATGGGTTGATGAAGGCCCCTTGGATCTTCAATTGCTTTTGGTAAACTTCGTACGTGTTCATGGAGAAGGTTTGGTTAGGCTTACCCACACCAAACATCAGGACTTGGGCACCCTTCTTGGTAGCTTCAACGGCTTGTTCTTGGGTTTGTGGCAACCCAACGGCTTCGATCACAACGTCGTAGTCGGCAGGAATGCTGTCACGCGTGGTGTTGTAAGTGTTGGTAACGCCAAACTTTTCCTTGTTGAAGGCCAGCTTTTCGTCAACGATGCCGGCAAAATCAACTTGGTGAACGCCGTAAGCTTGTAATAATTGCACGAATAATTGCCCCATGAAACCATCGCCGATGACCAATGCCTTTTGGTAAGGCTTAACGCTCAGTAAGCTCATGCCGTGAACCGCGCAGGAGATGGGTTCAGTCGTGGCAGCGGCCTTCAAAGACACGTTGTCAGGAATTGGGTATACGACGGATGAAGGTGCCGTGAAGGATTCTTCCAAGCCACCATCGCGGGTAACCCCAACGGCGGACAGGTTGTCACACAGTTCTGGGCGGTCGGTCCGGCAGTATTCACATTGGCCACAGTAGATATTAGGGTCAACGGTTACGCGGTCGCCGACTTTCACGTTGGTCACGTCACTACCGATAGCGGCAACGATCCCGGAGTTTTCATGGCCTAACACGATTGGTGGCACAGCGTCTGCGGAGCCAGGAAGGCCGGCGTAAAGGGCCCGGTCAGTCCCACAAATACCAGCGTAAGCGGTGTTGACCAACACTTCGTTGGGCTTAACTTCTGGCTTGGCAACGTCTTGGATCTCCATCTTTTTGGTTCCAGTTAAAACTAAGGCTTTCATAATTAAAATTCTTCCTCTCTTACTTGTTGTACTCGTTAAGCGCTAAGGCAAAATCACCCAGCGTGGCTGAACCATTGTCCTTGACGGCAGGCATCACGATGTAATCCGTAAGCTTGCCGACGTTGACATAATCATTCAATAACTCAGCAAATTCGTGCCGGACCTTTTTCAAGAAGGCTTCACTGACAACGCCGCCACCAAAGACGATCTTGTCAGGCCGCATCATCAATGTGACTTGCAAGGCTGCTTGGGCAACGTAGTAAGCCATGATGTCCCAGACGTGGTCGGTCAACGGAACGTCCTTACCGGGTTTCCCCAGCCGCGCGTCGAACGTTGGTCCGCTGACCAAGCCTTCCAAGCAATCCCCATGAAATGGGCAGATTCCCGCGAAATTTAAGTCGTCGGGATGCCGCTTCAAGCGAACGTGCCCCATTTCAGGGTGGCCCAGACTACCCACGAAATGCCCGTTAATGATAGCGCCGGCCCCCACGCCGGTCCCAATCGTGAAGTAAACTAACGAGTCGATATTTTCGTTGAACAGCGTGGACATCACGTACTCACCATAGGCAGAGCCGTTCACGTCAGACGTCCAGTACATCGGCACGTCCAACTCCTGCTTTAGCCGACCCACGAAATCCGTGTTGGCCCAGCCAGGCTTTGGCGTGTTGGTGATATAGCCGTACTTCGGTGAGTTCCGTCGCAGTTCGATCGGGCCAAATGATGAAATGGCAATCGCCTTTAGCTCCGGGAACTGTTTAAAGTACGCGATGGTCTTGCTTAAGGTTTCTTCCGGAGTTGTGGTGGGAATCCGAACCTTGTCCTTAGTCTGATAATCTTCGTTACCGATTGCACAAACAAACTTGGTTCCCCCAGCTTCAATACTTCCGAGTTGCATATTTGCTACCTCCACATTTACGCCGGGGGCCGTGACCCGCGGCACCTTTTATCTAAGTTATGATGACTGATACAGTCATTTTTAAATCGTTTTCAGTATAGCAAGCTCACTACGGATTTTTAAGGTATTTTTGTCACGAAAATTTTCAGAAAACGCGCCGAAATCGCATGATTATCGAAATACAAACGATTGTATTTATCGTGAAATTAGTCACTTATTCAACAAAATCAGCGTAATTGTTCGATTTATGATAGCGCTTTCATTTTATTTCAACTAATAAAAGCGCCCCGTTAATTGGCGGGACGCCTTGGATGGTACCGATTCAGTTTGTTTGAGTGGCTGATTTCACTCAGTTCATCCGGAAACTGGCAGCCTTCGAAACGTGCGCCGTAGGGCAGCTGGTTCCGCTTAACACCATTAAGCAAATAACCCCGGCTAAAATACGCGGTTGTCTCAGGGCGTTCTGGCCACTCTCGCCAATATATCCGGAAACTGGCGGCCGCCGAAACGTGCGCCACTAGCCAGACTCCTGCGCTTAACCCAGCTAAAAAACTCCCCCAAAGACCCGGGGAAGTCCTTTAGCTACGGCTTTTGGCCAGTTCATCCGAAAACTGGCAGCCTTCGAAACGTGCGCCGTAGGGCAACTGGTTCCGCTTAACACCATTAAGCAAATAACCCAAACCCGGGGTTATTCCCTTAATGCCGTTAATGCTCGCCAGCTAACCGCCCTACTCTACACTCTTTCTTGCTTGATAAGCCCGACTATAAGCATCGACCCCGCGCATCGCTTGGGCGACGTCGTCTGGGGTGACTTCAAACGGCATCCGGCTCATAGTGTCTGCTGGTGCCGTGGCTTGTTCACCGACCTTCAGGAGTTCTTCATCGGTAACATTTGGAATCTTCAAGTCAGCTAAGGTCGTTGGCAGGCCTAATGACAAGTCAAAGGCCAAGTACCGGTCGAATTCTTCTTCAGACCGGCCTTCCAAGAAGAGTTGGGTCAAAGTCCCGTAAGCCACCTTTTCCCCGTGGGTCAGTTCGTGAATAGGACCGTCCAACGCGGTCAAGCCATCGTGAATGGCATGAGCTGCGGACAGGCCACCACTTTCAAAGCCGACCCCACTCATCAAGGTGTTGGCTTCAACGATCTTGTTCAACGCGTTGGTAACGGCGTGTTGCTTAACGGATGCGACCGCTAGCCGACCATACTTGAACAGGGTATCTTCACATTTTTGGGCAATCGCGTTGCCGACCAAGGTCTGCTTGGCCCCCAGCATGTTATCGCTGTTCCCTTTGGCTACGGCTTGGGCTTCAACGTTAGTGGCTAAAGCATCCGCAATCCCAGAAGCCAACAGGCGCGCTGGTGCTCCGGCAACCAAACGGGTATCGATCAATACTAAGTCAGGGTTCTTGTCGTAGAACCGGTAAGCCTTGAAGGACCCGTCTTCATGGTAAATGACGGACAGCCGTGAGCACGGCGCATCAGTCGAGGCCAATGATGGCAGAATAGCAACAGGAACTTTCAGGTTGTCGGCAATCGCCTTGGCGGAATCCAGTGCCTTCCCGCCACCTAAACCAATCACCACGTCGGCGCCAAAGTCGCTGCCAATGCCCGTGATGCGATCAATTTCTTCTGGAGAAGCTTCACCCCGGAAAATGACCTTGTGCACATCAAATTTATTTTCTGTTAAGTAATCTTTGAACTGGTCACCCACGATTTTGTAGACAGCGGTATCAGCCATCAAAATCGGTTTGCGCCCCAGTTTTTCTAAGTATTGGACACTATCAAACAAAACACCTTTGCCTTGTACATATGAAGCGGGACTCCCAAACATCTGTGTCATTAAAAATCGCTCCTAACTGTATTTATGATAGCTTACGTGTGATGTTATTCACAACACCTCCATTATAAAGATGAAAACGGTTAACATCAAACGTTTTCCAAGCCCCTTGCCCCAAATTCTGAGATGTGATAGACTAGCGCTACTGAAGCAAACTGAATACTTTTGTTCTCTAGGGTTCCGCCAATTGGGTCTGGTCCGAGAGAGAACCTGTGGCTTGAGCCGCAGACACGGAAGGGAAAAAGCCTGGGAGATTTTGTCAATTACTGACGAAATTTCTCAGGCTTTTTCTGTAGATTAAGGAGGATTTTCTATGTGGCAACATTGGATGACCGTTGTTTTCGGCGCGGTCTTTGAAGTCAGCTGGGTCGTGGGCTTTAAGCACGCCTCGACCCCGTGGGAATGGTTACTGACGGGAATCGCCGTTTATTTAAGTTTTTATTTTCTGATTCGAGCCAGTCGGCACATCCCCGCCGGCACAGCCTACGCCGTCTTCGTCGGGCTCGGCACACTAGGAACTACCAGTGTGGGTATGCTGGCCTTTGGTGAACCCGTCAGTCTGCTTAAAATTGGACTGATTGCGCTCTTGCTGGTCGGCATCGGCGGCTTACAATTCACAACGAAAGGTGGTCACTGATCATGGCTTGGTTATTCTTAATCTTTGCTGGTCTCAACGAAATGCTGGGCGTCACCTTCATGAACTGGGCCTTGCATGCTAAGAAATGGTGGCTCTGGTTCCTGATGGTGGTGACCTTCAGTCTGAGCTTCGGCGCGCTTGAATTGGCACTCAAGACCTTGCCCATGGGCACTGCCTATGCCGTCTGGACCGGAATCGGTGCCGCTGGCGGTGTGATCACTGGCATGCTGTTCTCCCATGAATCCAAGGACTGGCGCAAGCTCCTGTGGGTCGTCGTGATTTTGGGAGCTACCATGGGCCTTAAGCTAATCAGCTAATGGCAACACCAAGTTGTACCAGGTCTCACCTGCGTGGGCTGAAGCGGAAACGCCTTCGTTGACGTATCCGTTGCGCTCGTAAAATGGGACCAACCGCTGCAGGCAGGTCAGCGTAATGGCTTGTCGGTGTTGCCGGCGGGCGACTTGGGCCAAGGCTGTCAGGAGTTGGCTACCTAGTCCCGCTTGTTGGTGCTGGGGACTAACGGCCAGACTCAAGACCGTTTGGTACGGATCGGTCGGCCTATTGGGGGTCGATTGCGCGAACAGTTCGTCAGTCAAATAGCGCTGATCAAACGCTGGGCCAACGATATAACCCAATATTGTGTCGCTATCTTTAGCAACTAAGAAAGTGTCTGAAATCAGCCGAATCCGTTCGGCCATGCTGGCTTCGGTCGCCGCTTCGGCGGGGGTGAAGCCAGCTTTTTCAATGGTCATAATTTGGGCCAGATCTTGGGACTGTGCGGGATTAATAGTGATGGTCATGGGTACTCCTCCTAAAGGTTATCTGTACCCAGTATACACCGCGTCCAACCGCCAGTAAGTGGAACTTCATTAACGATAATTTTCGTCACCGAATCGTTTATTAGCAAACCGTTTCGCCGCAGATTTACTACGATACCCATAGCCGTCAACCCAAGCACCCGCACCACTGGCCATTTGCAATGTGTCATAGCTCTTACCATGAATTCGATGATGCCGTTCGCTGTAGTAACTGCCGGCACCGGCGCCTTGGTTCCAACCGTATGTCCACAGCCACTTCTTACCAGCCGTTGCAATAATCCAGTGTTGATGCCGTTTGGACCGGGGGTCGCCTCCTGCAGTTATCGGTCTTGCATGCAGGTTGTAAGTCCAGTGACTAACCCGCATCTTAGTCGCTGTTATCTTCATCCAGTAATAATGACCACCACTGTAGGTGTACCAAGTCCCGCGAAACCGCTTAGGAAACCGTCGTAACGTCTGCTTTCCTTGGGCTAATGCGGGTTGTGTCGTGTTCAGACCACCACCAAGAGCAGCCAACAATACGAGTAACCAAATCGACCGTTTCATTCGCCTATCCTTTCACGTGCGTCGTTTGCTTAAACCGATCCGGCATGGCAAAAGTGTTGCTACGCTTTTGGACAAAATACAGGCTGTGCCCCTTCTTCTTTAAGCCAAACGTTACCTTGCCGCCCTTCACAAAACCAATGTGCTGTAGTGTGCCCTTAAATTGGTAATGGCCATGCACGTATTGATATTTGAGATGCTTCACTAAGCTTTCTGGATTGTTGGAAATACTCAGGCTAAACGTCTTCGCTCTGACCGTGACCACCGGCGCAAATCCCGCCGCTGAATGCTTCCCCAGCGGCGTCGTTGACTGATACATGCCGCGCAGCTGCTTCGGCGTCCCGTGATGCCACGTTGCCGCTTGTGCGGGAGTCGTCAGCCCGACGCCACCCCATAGTGCTACCAAAAAGACTAACCCCATCACTCGTCTCAACTGTCGCCAGCTCCTCTCAATGCCCCTCTGCAATCACTCTTGATGTTTACTATCTTAAGTGACTGAGACGTGATTGGCAAGCACTTTCACTCCATAAATTTTATTATATTTCAGCTATATACGAGATTAATAAGCAATATAAAAGGCCGGTATAAACCGACCCACAAATTCCTTTATCTTAAAACGTCCGCACGACTCGCGTCACCACGCTGCGGCCACCTAGCAATACCTCACTCAACTGATCCTTGGCAGCTGGCGTGTCCCAGTAGCGCTTGGCCTGAGCCAATTTGACACTCACCGCGGACCCATCCGTGGCCGGCAACAGCCTGGCATCCCCCGCGAATACGGGACCAGTCGTCGTGACCTGGACCATTTGGAGAACGTGACGGCCCTCTCTTTCAAACAACTCGCGCCACGCCAACGCGTGATCATAGGTCCGCGCCGCAAATAAGCAGGCCAACCGTGAGGGGTAGTCGGGGTGATCACGCAACCGGACCAATTCCAGCACGGTTTCTCGCAACGCATGGACTTGGCGGTCCCGGTCGCCGCGCAATTGCGTGGTCTGCGTCGGTGTCAGCGCCAACCGTGGCGTTTTTAAAATTTGGTCCCATGGAAGCTGTTCCCCGCGGCCCAAGATGACTCTGGCTTGTGCGTTGGTCCGACCGTCTGAGAAGTCAAAGACCTGCCGTTCGTGGACGGCTTGACGCGTGACTAAGTGGTAGAAGACTGGCATGATGCCTCACCTCGCTTGCATAATTAATTTCATTATACGCAAAAACGCGCGGCAATTCCGGCCACGCGCTTCGACGACACTATTTATTTGGCGAGCTTGGCACCCTTGTTAGCATAGTACATGGAGCCAATGTTTCCGGAAACACTAATCTTGCCGTTCTTGTAAACCAGCTTGGTAACAGAAACGTTCTTCAGCGGTGTCCCTTTGTACTTCTTGGTAACGGTTGACAGGTATTCGTTGATGGACATCCCAGAACTGACGACCAGCACGTTACCGCCGCCACGCTTCTTGGTTGCCTTGGCAATGGTCTTCATTTCCTTGGCCATCCGCTTTTCAACTTGCTTGGAACTTTCAGCACGGTCAGCCTTGACCAACTTGGTCTTTTGACTGTTCTGCTTGTCCAGCTTGTAGTAAGCGTCTTGGAGCTTGGTCCAGTAGTTCTTACCTTGCTTAGCCATCATCTCGTCACCATTTTTGAAGCCGTAAACGCCGGCGATCAAGGCGTTGTCAGTAGCAATACTGTCACCTTCAAAGCTCCCGTAGCCGCCTTCACGCAGGTACTTGGAAACGTTGACTTTGACCTTCTTGTTGCCAGAATACTTCAGGGCATGCTTAGCCGTGACTTGTTGGCGCGTCAAGTTCCCAGCGTAGGCAGCAACAAACTTCTTGCCCTTTAACCCGCGGCCGAGATCGTTAGCGACCTTGGTCCCGTTCTTAGTCAATGGGAAGTCGCTCCAACCTTGGACCCGGCCCATCACGTTCCCAGTCGTTTCCCCGTGGCGGGTCAAGTAAATGGTCACAGGCTTAGTCGTGGTCTTCTTCTTGGCTTGGGCAGTGGTGGTGCCACCAATCATGGCAACGGCCCCCGCTGTAACTGCTAAGACACTCAGAACTTGCTTACCGAACTTCATCATGAATCTCCTCCGTAATATGTATAAAATTATAAGACACACACTAAAATTGCCGGTTTATCCAGATAGGTTAAACGTTTTAGCAAGCGCTTACAGATATAAATTTATCATAAAGTTCTGCGGAGCACAACGCTTATTTTATGACCCGTCACGCTTACAAGCCGCCAAAAAAAGTGTGTAACCAACTGACTGTTGGCGACACACCTCATTGACTCCGATTAAAATTTTAATTCATATTCAAATTTCAATTTTTTATAATAATCCTGTTCAATCAAATCCGTCGGCCGGACCTCTCCGGGCTTCATGTCGAAATAGGCCACGCCGGCCTGCTTGAGCATCGTGTAGACGAACTGCGAGCAGAACATGATGTTGGGTTTCGCAGAGTGCTTGGACACCAGCCCAACCATGTTATACGCACTGCCTTCGCGATTGATTTCGGCAATCTTATCGGCCACAAAGTGCTTTTGCGCAGCCGTCACTGGTAAACTGTAAACCAGAATCGAGGCCCCCGCCTTTTGATGGAAGAACGCCAGCGTCTTGGCATTCATCCCCGGTGGGTAGACGTTATCGCCCCCGTTGTAGCTGATAATCGTCGCCAATTCCCGGTCAAATGCCAGTGACACGTGATTAAACTGTTTGCGCGTAAAAACCGAGATCATCTCACTGGCCGCACTCCCAGTATTGGACACAGCTAAGTAAAGTCGTGAATCTGCCATCGTGGCCTCTACCGCCTCAAAGTACGCCGGCGTCAGGGTCCCGTGGTTGATGTAATGCACGGCACTGTGCCGCGGCAAATCTTCAATGATCGTCTTCACGTGGTCAACGGACACCTTGTCCTTGGCCTCAGCGGCAGTGTTGAGGAGGTCACTGAGCTTGTCGGCGCTTTGCCGCAACTCATCGAAGCTGACCGCGGTCGCTTCCTCTACTGTTGGCAGGTAAAACGCCGTTTGGTCATTGGTCGTCACGAAGCGTTCCACCCACAGCGGGAGTACGACCAGCATTACGCCAACGAGTTTGGCTAGCAGATAAGCGGGAAAGGTGCCCCGCAACGGAAAGACGCCGACCGACACGAAGACAATCTGAATCGCCATCAAAAGCGCGTACACCACCGTCAGGCCAATTTTAGCTAAATGGGGGAAGCGGGCCAGCCAGGTGCGTAAGACCATCACCACCGCGATGTAGAGGTAGACGATGATCAGGAGGGGTTGGTTGGCGAATAAATATAAGCAACCTAATAAAATCCAGCCCATCCCCCGAATCTTAATGGACTGGAAGTAGTCGATAACGTCATTCATGAAGCGTTGGTCTCCAATCTCAGGCAGGCCATCTTCTGGGATTACTGCCCGATTTTTCATGAAATTAGTATACCATACGTGGTTTAGATTACTAGCTCACCTCATACAATATGACCAGGTGACAAAGGCAGTTCACACCATCATTTTCAGCAAACGCGTCATTGCAAAACAATGTGCCTTAACCCCCGTACACAATCTTAGTTCCAATGGTCAATCCTCTTTTTAATTTCCCGAGAATTTCGTTTCCTATGGTATACTTGGCCTATCATCTGAGGAGGCGTCACCATGAAATTGCTCAAATCTACATTGCTAATCCTGCTAGCTATGGGAACTATAGGCCTCACCCTCATCACGATCGGGACCATTGCTCCCGCCACACCAGCCGCGGCCGCGCACCATGACTACGTAACCACGCCCAAGTCGATTCGCGGAACTTGGTTAGCCCGTAACTCGACCAACCATTTTAAGCGCCGTCTGAGAATCACGAAGTACACGCTGACCGTCACCAATTACCATAAGAACGGTCACAAGAGTGCGGCTACTTCCTATACAGCCCGTGGCAATAAAATCACCAAAGGTTTGGGCATTCCTAGCCTCATGGCCAGTAACCACAAGAATGCCAAGGGGTACTGGTCCGTTGGTCTGAGCCAAAGTAACGATGAATACTTACTCAAGAAGGTCAAGCACCACAATCGGACTGCACTGCGTAATTACTACCCCACTTTTAACCCCAAGCACCCAACGCAACACGCCATTCGCTATTATTACCGCGTCAAATAGACCACCCAAAAGCAGCCACCCCAACGACAACCTCGCTGGAGCAGCTGCTTTTCATTTCTATTCTACTTGCGTATCCCCTAAACGACCTTTTCCAGCGAGATCAGATGACCATTCACGCTGACCCCATACGTTGGGATGGGGCCGCTGATGACCGTGACGTTGGTGGTCGTCGCCGTCAGTTCAATTTCCAAAACGCTTTCCGCAATCTTCATGCGGTAAGTCAAGCGGGTGAGTTCCTTCGGCAAATGATTGGCGAAGTGAACGACTTCATTTTGGACGTAGAAGCCCGAGAAGCCGGCCACCAGTGCCAACCAACTGCCACCGAGATTGGCCAAATGTAAGCCATCCGCCGTGTTCTTCTGCAGGTTCACCAGGTCCATTTGCGCCGTATCCATGAAGTAGTGGTAGGCCTTTTCTGGGTCCCCCATCCGTGCGGCCAAAATGCTGAAGATCGACCGCGACAACGAGGAATCATGGGTCGTGACGCCTTCATAGTAGTGGTATTCCCGCTTTAACTGCGACACGGACAGGTCCTCTGGGAACAGGTAGTCCGCCAGCAACGTGTCGGCTTGCTTGGCAATTTGGTACCGGTAAATCGTCAGCGGGTGGTAGTGCAGTAACAGCGGGAAGTTCTCTGGCGTCGAGCGGTCAACTGGCCACCGCGGCTTGCTCAAGAAGCTGTCATCCTGCTCGTTGATCCGCAGTTCTTGGCTGTACGGCAGGTAAACGTGCTGGGCCAAGTTGTCGAAGACGTCCAGATCAGATAGGCCAATGCCAAATTTTTTCAAGCCATTCGGATCATCCTTCAAGATTTCATGTGCCAAATAAGTAACGAGTTCAAAATTATGCTTGGCTAACCGATTCGTGTAGTAGTTGTTATTGACCAGCGCCGTATACTCGTCAGGGCCAGTCACCGTGTGAAATTCAAACCGGTTCTGCGTTCCCACCTGATGCCAGGAGCCGAACGCTTCCCAGAAATGCGCCGTTTCCAAGACCATTTCAAAGCCACATTGTTCAATGAAGTCAATGTCACGAGTAATCTCGTAGTACTTGCCCACAGCGTAGGCAATGTCTGCGTCGATGTGGTACTGCGCGGTCCCTGCTGGGAAGTAGGCCGAGGCCTCTTCCCCGTTGATGGTCCGCCAAGCAAAGAGCGCGCCTTGCGAAACGCCCAGTGCCCGGGCCCGTTGCCGTGCCTTGGGCAGCGTTTGATAGCGGTACAACAGGAGTTGCCGGGCCATCTTTTGATTCGTGTAAATGAAGTACGGCAGCATGTACATTTCCGTGTCCCAGAAGTAGTGGCCTTCGTAGCCCGACCCGCTCAGGCCCTTGGCCGCAATGTTGGTGCGCCCATCTCGACCGGCAGCTTGATTCAGTTGGAACAGATTATAGTGAATCGCTAAGTCCAGCTCATCATTGCCGCCAACCGTGACTTCACTGCGATTCCAGACGTCCTGCCAGAAGTCGCGACTGTCCGCCAACAACGCCGACAAGGAATTGGCCATGAACGGTGCGGCCGGGTCAATGGTGTTTTGCTGGCCCATCTTGCCCACATAGACCTCGTAGCTCAGGGTGTGGTCGCTGTCGTCACTCAGGTCGATTGCCTGCCGCAACAGGCTACTCCCCTCGGTGAGACTCCCCAGGTAAATCGTCACGGTCTGCTTCGTCTGCCGGGTCTTCACGTGATAGCGCTGCAGATTGTGACTGACAAATTTGGTCTCACACAACGGTAAGCCCGCCATCCGCGTCTTCCGTGGGTCGGCAGACGCAATCGCTTCTGCTTCCGCTGGTACTGCGATGGCCTTGCTGACGACCAATCCCCCCGAGTAGTTGTCCGCCGTGAACTGGTAACTGGCGGCCCAGAATTCCGTTTGCGTCTGGCCAATGGCTGACTTCATCGTCAACGTAATCGTTTCGCCTTGCAAGGTTTTTAACGTGTAATGTTCCACCAACGCACCGGTCGACAAATCCAGGTCAGCACCGGTCCGCTCACTGGTCGTGAAGTCATGGCCCGTCGCCGTAGCCACGTGAATGTGGCGCAGGTCAGGTAAATTTAGAATCGTTTGGTTCTGGGTGGCGTAGCCGATACCGGCTTCCCCGTACGTGATGGGCGACGTTTCGTAGAACCCATTGATGAGCGTCCCCGTAATGGGATTGCCCGTGATCGGGTCATTGGCGCGGACGCCGAAATGCCCATTGGCTAGCGAGAACACCGTTTCCAGGTATTCCGGTTGGTGATCTGCTACGTCGCGTAACGTTAAATGGTAGTCGCGTAAAGTCAAAATAATCTCCCCCCAATAACTCTTAAATCAATCGTGCAGCCGTCGCTAAGGCGTCTTCCACCGCTGGTACGTTTCCCGTGAAGTTCAGGAAGGCGTGGCTGATGCCGCCATAGCGGAAGTAAGTCGCGTCGTCGTTGGCCTGGCCGACCTTCTTGATAAAGGCTTCATCTTGTAGCCGGAACGGATCGTACTCGCCGACCAACACCGTGACCTTGTGGAAAATACTTGGGTCCGCCAGCAGTGGTGAGAGCAGCGGCGCCGTCAAGTCTAGCGACTGATCCGCCACGTAATACCCACTCATAATCGTGTCTAACTGTTCAAATAACTGGTAGCTGCGGTGCAGCGCGTCTCGCTGATCGTCAATAATCGGAATACTGCGGTCATCCCACAGCGGTCCGTTGAGGTCGGACCCCTGAATCAAGGTCGGGTAGAACAGCAGGTGACTGGCAATCGTACAAATACCCATGGACTTGCACAATTGGCTAACGGCCAAGGCAATCGACCCACCAGCCGAGTCGCCGCCTAAGGAAATCTCCGAATAGGACTTGGTCATGGCCGCAACCACGGCTAACCCATCGAGAATGCCGGCTGGGTAAGCTTGTTCAGGCGCCAACGCGTAATCCACGTTGTACACCACACAGTTGGCTTGTTCGGCCACGAACTTCAAGGCCAGCAACACATCTTCAGGCGTCCCGCCATAGTAAGCGCCGCCGTGGAAATAAATCAGCGCCTTGTCCGCCGTCAACCGGTCCATCCGCGCGATGCGAATCACCCGTACCCGCCGGTTCATGGACACAATCTGCTGCATTTCGACTTTCATTTCCACGTTCGTCAGGTCCCGTTGCCCCGAAGTTTCCGTCCCTTGCCGCAAACTGAATAAATCTGTTGGCAGTTGCGGATTCTCTTCGATTTCAGCCACAGTTTCCCAAACCAACGGCTCAAACGTGTGAATGGGGTCTCGCTCCTTGATCCAGCTGGTCACGCCATCTTCCACGCTCGACACGTGCATGTTCTGCAGTCGTCGCAACTCATCGTTGTACCCCAAAGACTGCTTGGTTGTCGTATCATTCAACATTTTGACTACCCCTTTTCATGAACTGCTTTACTCCGAAATGATTTTTATTATGCGTTAACGCAGTCGGTGATGCCTGGTAAATCCCCATTCGTCAGGGCTCTTGGCTACGTTTTACCACCGAATTTCACTGATGTAAACCGTCGCAAATGACTTGCCTATCCGTTAACCCAACACCCGGTGCAGCCAGGCCAATTGCGTCGCAAACCAGGTCGCCACTGCCGGCTCGACGTAGCGGTCACCGAACGTGGCCTCCTGCGTGGCACCGGCCGGAAACGCCGTAATGAATCGGGCCAGGCTCAACGCGTGTGGCCCGTGCGGATACAGGTGCGCCGCCACCGGCACGCCCGCGTGCTGTAAGGCCTGAACGTAGGCCTGCGCATTTTGCGGCGGGACCAATTCGTCAGTCGCCGTGGTCCAAATGAACGTCGGCGGATTCTGGCTCGTGACCAGCTGATCCGCTTCGGTGAGGTCCCACGTCCCGCTGATGGCTTGGCGCGTCATCAAGTCTGGCGGCCAACCAAGGCGTAGACCAATCACAGGATAGGCCAATACCAGCGCTTGGACGGCGCAGTCCGCACTAGGCAACCGACACGTTTGGGCCAGTTGCGGCCACAGATCCGCGTACAATGCGGCCAGGTGCCCGCCGGCTGAAAAACCAACTAGCAAGATTCGGTGGGCATCAATCGCGTAAGTCGTGGCGTGCTGATGAAATTCCGCGACCACGTGGGTCAATTGATACAGCGCTGCCGGATAGACCGGTGGCTGATCAACCAGGCGGTAAGCCACGATTGCGACCGCATACCCTGCCGCTAAATACTGCAGGGCCACGACTTCCTTTTCGCGGTCAATGTAGAACCGGTAACCGCCACCCGGTAGGAGAATCACCAGTGGCCACCGCGGCGACTGGTTAAAATCAGCGATGGCGGCCGGTTGATAGACGGTGACGGTCACCGGGAAATCCGGTTGGCCGACCGTTAACTTAAATATCTTCATCATCGTCTAACGCTTCCGTATTGACGGCCTTAGCGGAAGTAATCTCGTCTTCATCCAATTGGTAGAAGAAGAACAGAATGACCAGAATTGACAACGCCAGGATAAGTGGCAGCCAAACGAAGCTAGTCCGAATGGCGAACAGTGCCTTGGCACCTTGAATCTTAGCGGAGGCTTGGAAGCCACCCCAAGACAACAGCCAGCCGGAAACTAAACCACCAAAGCCCATGCCCAACTTTGCACCAACCATTGGCACGGAGGAAAGAATCCCGGGTTCATCAATGTGCATTTCAGAACGGGCGTATTCCACCGTGTCCGCAATCATCACGAAGGAAATGGAGAATGCCGCTCCCATGGCGATCAGCGCAATGATATTGCCGGCAAACAAGAACGGAATACTCTTGAAGTCCATGATGATTTCGCCAACCGCGAACACGGCCATCGACAGCAACATGACGTTACGGTGCTTCATAAATTTACTCAGGAATGGAATCGAGATATTCCCAATCACGGCGACAATCACTAACCCGTTGAAGGCCCCAACTAAATCAGCCCGCCGGTAGACGTAGGTCAGGTAGTAAACCGCCGTTTGCATCCGGATCACCCAGAACGTTTGCAGTAGGATGAAACACAGGCTCAAGGTGACCCACGGTTTGTTCTTAGCCGCGCCTTTCAGAGATTCCCCAATTGACAGATGGCCTTTAATCTCGGGCGCATCTTCGGCACGGTTCTCCTGAACGTCTTGTTCACGCAAGTTGGCAAATGCCCCTAAAAACAGAACAATGATGGCAATCCCAATAAAGATCCCCCAAATCATCCAGCGTTTTTCAGCATCCTTACCACCTAATTTGGCGACCATCGGCAAGGAAATCGCCCCGATAATTGCGGTCCCGATATTGGTCATCACCATCCGTGCACTCGCCAGGTTGGTCCGTTCATCGGGATCCTTCGTCAAGCTTGGTAGAATGGCGGTAATCGGCGTGTTAGCCCCAGAATAGACTAAGCTGAATAACGTATAAACAATTGAAATCCAAGCTAACTGAAAGATCTTGTTACCACCGAATGATGGATTGAAGAACAGCAACATGGTCAAAATCCCTAAAGGAATCCCGAACCATAAGAAGTACGGCCGCGCCTTCCCGTATTTCGAGTGGGTGTGGTCAATCAAAAATCCATAAACAACACCATCAAAGGCATCAATGATTCTGACCACGAAGAACAAAGTCCCCACAAACGCAGGCGAGATGCCCATGACCGTGGTGTAGTAGAACAGCAGGTACAGCCCAACAATTTGCCAAATCAAATTTCCAGCTAGGTCGGTTGACCCATAAAAGATTCGTTGTTTCCATAACTGAGCTTTACTCATGATACTTACCTCCCCCAAAGCTTTTTCCGTACTATCAGCGTCTTGTAACCGTTTACATATATAGCATAACGATTAACTATCCCAAGCGAAATCCTAAATTATGACTGGCAACTTACCTTTTCCAACCTCCTCTTAGTTTTAGTCGAATTTGTTAACCCAAATTGACTAACCAACCGTTACTATCGACTCTATCATACGCGATATTTGAGAAAAGCAGTGATTAGGGGGCTTAATTAGTTATCAGTTTTAACCAAGTGATCATTGCCCGCATAAAAGGCAGTCCGCTTTCTCAAATTACCTGAGAAAGCGGACTGCCATGTTGGTCTTATTAGTAGCGATTCAAGGGACTTATGCCTTCGTCAGGTAGTTGGCCTTGATCTGCTTGATTTGGGCTGGCGTAATCTTTAAGCCCTTCTTAATGTAGTTGTTCATGGAACCGTAATGACCCTTTACTTCGCTGTAGAACAAGTTCAACAGGTCTGGCTTGGCCCACGTCACGTTCAGTTGTGTGTTGGACAGTAAGTAATCCCGTTGAATATCCTTCTTGCTAACGCCGAGGATCGTGTAGAGAATGGCAGCTGACGTTCCCGTCCGGTCCATTCCGTGGGAGCAGTGGAATAACAGTGCGCCCTTCTTATTCTTGGCCGCAGCCACTAAGAACTTGTGGTAGCTCTTCTTTGCGGCTGGCTTGTTGGCCATATCCCGGTACATGCCCTCGTCATCGTTATCGTAGTTGGACTTGGTTCCCAAGATAGATGACCCTAAGTACTTGGCACCAGCAATCTTCACGTCTGGCTTTTCTGCAATCTGTGACTTGGTTCTTAAGTCAAAGACCTCTTTGACATGGTACTTCTTAGCCAATTTCTTGGTGTCAGCCTTCGTCAATTTATCCAGTGAATCACTCCGTAATAACCGGTCCTTCTTCACGCGTTGACCGGTCTTGGTCTTGTACCCACCCAGGTCACGGACATTTTCCGCACCCTTTAACTTAATGGGTGCATTGACCTTCTTCGAAATTGCTGGCTGTAAAGCCGCGTCTGCTTGGGTCGTGGCTGCTTGTGCAGGTGCAACCCCCACACCAAGTAAAACTAATGAGCAACTGATTGAAGCTAACATGGCACGAACTTTCATAGAAATTGATATCCCCTTTCTGTGTAAGTTCAATTTACCAAGCCGATGTAAAATTCACGCAAGATTCTTGTAAATTTTACGTATTAATTATTGTGGGTATTATTAATATTTTTATACTGGAGGATTTGTGCGCACTCCAACAAATTGCTTCAATCGATTCCTAACAGTTTAATTAAAACGGTTCCCCCTAAGCCGACCGATAGTTTTAGGTGCCATTCCAAATGTAGTAAAAAAGCCAGTCACCTCACTTAGATTGACTGACTATTTAACGCTCTAACAATTGATTTAACCAATCGACGTAGTACTGTTCGCGACCGATGGCGTGGTCCAAGATCAGGTAGTGACCGTATGCTTGATCAACGGCGGCCTGGTCGGGAAAGACCGTTTGGCGTCGCTGCTGCAGATGGGCCAGCTGCGTACGGTGCAAGACCGCTTGCTCCTGCAGCATCGGCTGGAGCCGCGGGTCATCGGCCGATTTAATAAAGTAGAGTTTTAAAATAAACTCATCCTTGCTTGCCGCTAATTCCGGTGAGGGTTCGCTGACCCAGGCTACCAATTTTTCGTGACCGGCGGGCGTTAAGGAGTACCGCTTTTTGGCCAGTTTTTCCCCGGCAATCGTGTCCTCGTGGGTGATGTCGCCGGCCGTTTCCATCCGTTTGAGCATCGGGTAAATTTGGCTGTGCTGTGCCTGCCAGAACTCACCAATCTCATTTTCAAATGCCTTGGCCAGGTCGTAGCCGGTCTGCGGGCGCTGATTCAAGAGGCCTAAAATAATGTATTGCAATCGATTACGCTGGCCGATGATCACCAGCCCCCTTTCGTATTGTCCTGACTCAATTGAACCAGTTCCCACGAAAAACATCAAGGAAAATCGTTGACAATCAACTGCCCAGCCGTTATAGTAATCGAGTAAATAAAAACATGTAATTAATTACATGTTCAACTGCAGAATAGAAGGAGATTTTTACATGACTAAAACATTCAAAACGCTCGATGATTTCTTAGGCACCCACTTCATTTACACCTACGATAACGGCTGGGAATACGAATGGTACGCGAAGAACGACCACACCGTTGATTACCGCATCCACGGCGGCATGGTCGCTGGCCGGTGGGTGACCGATCAGGAAGCCAACATCGTCATGCTGGTTCCAGGCATCTATAAGGTGGCTTGGACGGAACCAACTGGGACCGACGTGGCCTTAGACTTTGTCCCCAACGAAGGCAAATTAAACGGGACCATCTTCTTCCCCAAGTGGGTCCAAGACCATCCCGAAATCACGGTCACTTATCAAAACGAACACATTGACGTGATGGAAGCCGCCCGGGAAAAGTACGATACCTACCCGAAGCTGCTCGTTCCCGAATTTGCTAAGATCACCTACATGGGCGATGCTGGCCAAAACAACGAGGACGTCATCAGTGAAGCGCCTTACCCTAGCCTGCCAGACGATATTCGTGCCGGTAAGTACTTCGACGCCAACTACAAGCGAATCAATAAGTAAGCCTTAAAAAAGTCGCCACCGAGACAATCGGGACGACTTTTTGGGTTCCTGGCCACCCTCACTTTGCGGTATACTGAGGACAATTCTCTCGGAAGGTAGGTCATAGACTGATGGCAAATTATATTAAAGAAATTCGTGAATTGGTCGGCCACAAGCCCATTATTTTAAATGCGGCGGGTGGTATCGTTGCCAACGACCGGCATGAAGTGTTACTGAACTTGCGGACGGACACCCACAACTGGAGTCTGCCCGGCGGTTACCTGGAATACGGCGAGACCTTCGCGGCAGCCGCGGTCCGGGAATACAAGGAAGACGCTGGCCTCGACGTAAAAATCGTGAAGTCACTGGGTATCTTCGATCAGGGCTTCACGACCTACCCCAACGGTGACGTTACCCAGGTCATTTCACAACTCTACCTACTCCAACCCATCGGCGGCCACACACTGGACCAGGCGACCGACGAGACTCTGGATTTGAAATACTTTCCGCTTGACCAGTTGCCACCGCTGTTGAACCAACAGACGGCTGACATGTTGGCCGCGGCCAAGGCTTACTTTGACCAATTAGACGATTAATCCGTGCTTGCCAATCACTGTGATAGGGCCTAGCACACCAGTTACCCGGTGGCATCGGTTTTTGCTTGACGGCCCTGCCAATTTAACAACCCAACTCATGCGTCTGGCTATTTTCTCCCGGACGCATTTTTCGTGCGCAGACTTTTTCAAATCCACGCACCCCATCTAACGACGACTCGCCAAATATCAACTCATTAAAGGTTGCAAGTACAAAAACACCTGATAACGCTCAGCTAACACCGTTGTCACAGCGACCTCCATCTCTGACTGCCTCCGGTTACGTCGGTGGTTAACCACAAAATTAACAGGAAAATCGCTGAAATGGCAATGTCCAGCTACATTAGTGGGTGATCTCCCGCGTAGCCGTGAGTGAGCTAAATTTGGACTCAGCCGTGGGAGTTTTCAAGTGATTTGCTTGGAAACTGGCGTCTTCGAGACGTGACTTTCGGCTCGAAGCGAGGTTGAAGACCGCCCTTTGGCTTCGACCGGTCCTTCCCACAGCGTCACAGTCCAAATTTGGCGAACGGTAAGGCGGCCAGCACAGAGCAAGGTACGTTCAAAGACTAAATTTATCCCTGTAAACCTTGGTGTCACCATAAATTTAGCTACTTTTAAACTTGCAACCTTGAGTCAACTCATTTGTGAAAACCAACCACCCACTCAGCCCGGATTGGCGTATAATAATAAACGTAGCAAAAACTTAAGAAACTATCTAGGTGTGGGCGCCAAGTATTCTTACCAAGTCCTATTCATGTCATACATAGTCACCCCGCGCCCACCCGTTAAGGAGTGAACTTTCAAATGAAGACTTGTCCGAACTGTCATCAAAAAGTTGCGGCAGACAGCATGTTTTGTGAGCACTGTGGGTTTGACCTCAGCCAGGCCCCCGCTAAACCACAACGGCGGCAACGACACCACACGTCGTCTAAGCCGGGTAAGCGGTCGAAATGGCTCAGCCGCGGCGTTTGGTGCGTGCTAGCCGTTGCTGCGATTGCCGTTATTGTCCTGGGATTTTCCTTTTACAACAAGCAGGCCGGTAAAGAAAAGCAGATTGCCACGATCACGGACTACATCACCGATAACCAGAGTGATGATCTGGCCCAGCGCCTGGTCAGCGATAACCCCAATCTCAAGATTACCGGCAATACCGTCCAGCCACTGTTGACCTACGCGCGGTCGCATCCCAATTATGTCAAGACCATGAAGACGGACCTGCAGACCAAGGGTGAAACGCGCGATCACACCTTCTCGTTAGTCACGACCGGTCACAGCCTGCTAGTCTTCCCCATCTATAAACTACGGGTCACGACCATGCATCCCGTCTTGACGACCAACGTGGCCAACGCGACGCTCATGGCCAACAGTCACGCCCTGACGACCTCGAAGAACGACCACTACACCTTTAAGGCGGGGCCGCTGTTCCCGGGTCATTACACTTTTAAGCTCAGTGGGAGTCGCTCTCACGCTAAGGTGTCGGCGAATCTGATTGCCAGTAACGACGTCGCCAAGCACGTGGACCTGATCGCCCAGGCCAGCCGTAAGGGCCATGACACGACCAACGCCAACGACGATGAGGCTACCGTCAGAGACGCCACCAACGGCCAGGTCACGGACAACACGACCCACGATGATGACGATTACGATGACGATAGCGATAACGACTACGATAGTTACGACGACCTGTCGACCAATGCCCAAATAGCGGTCGATGAGCTGAATGATAATGATTATATTGATAGCGAAGATGATTACACCTACACGGAATCGGAGGCCCACCCGGACGTGACCGAAGTCAAGCTGTACGACGCGGACACCGGCGACCACTACGGCACCTACCGCTACGATGACATCCACGATATCTTGTCCGAATACAATTCGGATTCGGGTAAATTTGAAACTGTCGATACCGACGACTAAAGAAAGGACGTTTCCCCATGAAGCAAACTTACTACCGGATCTGTTCCAACTGTGGTAACCAGAACGCGGCCGACGCTAATTTCTGCTTGAAATGTGGCACGACGCTGTCTGCCGCTGACGAGTACGCGCTGATTCCCCACGCTGCGGACCAGACCTTCCCCTTATTTGACCTAGAGCTGACCCCCGATGAGGTCGCCCAAACCAAGAATTTTAAAATCACGGCGGACCAAACGATCCCCGCTGGCTACCGATCAGCCGGTCTGATTTTTGCGGAAAGCGACGTTGCCCCGCGTGCTGGCGCCAAGGCGGCCTGGGAGGACTTGTTCAAACACGTTTACGCGCTCCTGCTGGCCAAGGGCTATGCCGGTGTGACGCGGGTGTCCATCCAACCTGAACCCATGCAACCGAGCCAGTTGTGCCTGTACGGCGAAGCGCTGGTTGTGGATGCCTCCTCGAGAATGGAGGCGCGGCCATGAAGCCACTGACTTTTCACGCACCGGCCAACGAGCAACCCGGGGCCCAGGCTAATTTCTGCCCCAACTGTGGTCAACCCGTCGCCGCGACCGACACCTTCTGCCCCAACTGTGGGTACGACCTGCAGGCGGCTAAACAGGCGGCCGGTCAGCCCCAGCCAACCCCGACGCAAACGACAGCTACCCCGACCGCACAACCAACGCGACGGGTCCGCCAACCGTGGTCCAAGAAAAAGAAACGGTTGTGGTGGGGCCTAGGCGGTCTGGCCGTGGTTTTGATTGCCTGCTTTGCCTGGGGCAGTAGCCATTATTCCCGTACGGCCACGCTCAACCGGACCATCGACGACATCAAGAGCGGCCAACATTTAACGGCCGACTTTACCAGCGCCAGCACCGACTTGACGCTCAACAAGCAAAAGCTGCTACCCATCAACCGCTACTACAGCGATCACGCGCGCGACCTCAGTAAATTAAAGGCCGACCTCGCCAGCAGCGGTCGTTCCAGCGATGGCAACTTCGTCTACGAACAAACCGGGCGGCATTTCTTATTCTTCCCCAAGTACCAAATCAGCGTCAGCCCCGTCTACCCGACTGTGACCACCAATCACACGGGCAACGTCATCACGCTGGACAATCACAAAATCGCGACGGCCACGACCGACAACTACACCAAGAAGCTCAGCGCCCTGGTGCCGGGTGAGTATCACCTGCAATCCAAGGGCCGAATCGGCGGCCACAATCTGACCAATAGCAGCGATTATCACATCACGACTAACAAGACTTACGACCTACAACTGACGACTATTACCGTGGAGTTAGACACGGTCCCCGGATCCACCGTTTACCTCAATGGTAAGAAGCTCGGAACCGCCGATAGTAGCGGGTCTTACCAGTTGAAGAACGAACCGTGGTCTTCGGATATGGCGGTCTACGCAGCCTACACCTCTGACATTGGTAAGGCCACGACGCCGACAACCAAGCTGAAGAAGAGCGATGATGACAGCTACGTCGACTTGGACTACAAGGATCTGATGGACCAGAGCGACGCCGATGATTTGATCAGTAACCTGTTTGAGGCGGCTGACGGGTTAGCCAGATTTGGCGGAACCGACGATGCGACCGACGATAACGGTGATCCGATGTCTGATTTCTTTGTCAACGGCGCCAACAACGCGTACTACACCGACCTCAAGAAGATGGCCAGAGGGTATTACGACAACGATGACCTGGACGCAATCGGCATGGATACCCACGTGTCCGCCGTCAATCCCGGCCCCAACGGCACCAGCATCGTCACGTTTACCGTGGAATACGACTTCGGTCTGACCAACTACGATTACGATCACGTCCAAGACTTCCAATACACCGCCACCGTTCAACCAGCCGGCAACGATGACTCGTCACAGAGCTATGAAATCGTGAAATACGGGCACGCCGTCAAGACCGACGACCGGCATGAAGACGAAGACTAAGGAGACGATACCATGACCAACCAATCTAAATTTTGCCCCCACTGCGGCAATGAACTAAAACCAGACGCCAAGTTCTGCCCCAAATGTGGCTACGCCGTGAGCGCCGCAACTGCGGACCCCGTCCAACCGGAACCGACGCCAACGGCCCAGCCACAACCGGCCCCACAAGCCACAACGCCCACCGGTAAACCGACTGGCGCTACCGGGAACTACTTCAACTGGTACTTCGCCACACTGCGGCACCCTAGCCAGGCCCTCCCTGGCACGAACCGTTTCTTCGGCCTGATCTCCTTGGTGGTCGAAGCCCTGCTGCTCTCCTTAACGTTGGTCATCCTTAGCCAAAAGCTGACGACTCTGGCCATCCGTTCGATGGATCAATATGCTGCCGCCGAACTAAGCCGCGTGCTCAACGTCAACGGCCTCATTTTCAAGACCGGGCTGACCCTATTTTTCTTGATCATCATCGGCTACGCCATCTACGTCGGCATTAGCTATGCCTTTCGGCGAATCATTACCGGTGAGACGCAGAATTTCTGGGAATTCCTCAATCACTTTGCTGGGGTCACCAACCTCTTGTTGATCTTCAATCTGATTACGTTCCTACTCGGGATGATCACGGGTGCGGGAAACTTCTCCAGCCTAAGCATCTTCCTGTTATTCCTGGTTCCCGCCAACATCCTGCTCAGCGCGGCGTTCATCTTCATTATCATCGACGACGTGGCCCTGCCCCGGATGGACAAGTTCTACACGGTCCTGCTGGCGGAATTGGCCTTGGTCGTGGCGTTCTTCATCTTTGGCTTTATTGCGGCCAACTTGGTGGGCGGCTCGATTGCGAGTTACGTCGAATCGCTGTACAACAGCGCCCTTTAACTATTCAGACAAATCGGTTAGGCTGCGGCCTGGCCGATTTTTTGTACGGTGTGGTGGTTCGCCTTACCGGTACGCGAAATGGCTTTACAAAATAATTGTTCATCTTCCCCAACCCGTGACCGTCGCAATCACTATCCCTCCACTAACGTTTAGTGGTATCCTAGAGGTTATTCTAAGCGAAACGGTGGCGGACAATTCATGAGTTTAATTTATATCAAACGGGCAACGATGGCTGACGTGCCGGCAATCATGCCGATCATTGCAAACGCTAAGGCGTTATTGCACGCGGATGGGAGTCCACAGTGGCAGGATGGCTATCCGGACGAGGCGGCCATTCGCCGCGATATTATGGCCCAATGTAGCTGGCTGTTGCTGATTGACGGTCAGGTGGCAGGAACCGCCGCACAGGTGATTGCTGACGACCCGAACTACCACGAAATCGCGGGTGCCGGCTGGCAAAATACTACGGACCCCTACGCCACGATTCACCGGATCGCCTTGAGCGCTGACTTTGCTGGGCATCATCTGAGTCATTTCTTCTTCTCAAACCTGATCAGCCAGGCCTACCAAGCGGGCATTCGGAATTTTCGGATCGACACGCACGACATGAACAAGCGGATGCAGGCCATCGCGACCAGCCTGGGCTACCAATACCGCGGCACCATTCACGTGGATGAGCCTGGTGACAACGCCCGCCGCGCCTATGAGCTGAATTTGCCGGCTGGTTCTGCCAAAGTGTCACATTAAGTTTGGCCAAGCAGACTCATTTAGCGGACGACCAGACGGGAATGGGTGGTATAATTACTAAAGTCCTACACCATTATGGCTATAAAATAATTCCAGGATGATGTATAATGGTCAGTACCGTAAGTAACTGAGTTTAACCCGGAAAGGGGATTTTCTGTTAAATGTATCGATTTTTCGTCCAGCCACAAGTGAACGTGGCAACGCAGAAGTTAGCTGGCTATGAGCTGTTACTGCGCTCATATCATCATGATTACTGGGTAACCCCGACTGATTTCACCGCGCTTCCAATGGACCAGCAGGTGTCGTTGTCCTATCAAGAAATCACCAACATCTTGAAGGACCGCACCGACAATCCTGAGATCTCGCTGAACTTAAATCGCCAGCAGTTCTCAGACATCCATACGATTGGCCACTTAATTCACTTAAAAAAATCCATTAAAAAGTTAAATCTGATTGTCGAATTGACTGAGGCGCCAAGCTTGGAAGAACTCCACCGCTTCGTTGCGTTGTATCGGTCATTTGACATTAAGTTGAGTCTTGATGATGTCGGGACGGATAATCCCTGGGGTCCCAAGATTCAAGACGTCCTGCCCTTCATGGACAGCATCAAGTTCGCCATGCAAAATTTCCGGCTGCAGCACCGGCAAAAGGAATTGCTGCCAAGCTTAAAGGCCTGGCGTAAAATTGCCGACATGTATCAGCTGGGCTTCACGCTGGAGGGCATTGAAGATACCAACGACGTCGCCCTGGCCAAGCAGTACAACGCCGGGATGACGCAGGGGTATTACTATAGCAAACCCGTGCCTTATGCGGCTGGGTAATTGATTTTTAGGTATAGGTAAAGGGAACGCTGGCTTTGGCTGGCGTTCCCTTTTTTGACGATGACCTTCATTGATTTGCAAAATTTTTAAAACACAGCCCCTTATGGAATTGCAGGGCAGTAGCTCTTGACCTTACTGATTTACAGAATTTCTAAAGCGGAAAAGCATATGCCGCGGGTGCACAAGTAGTTCTTGACCTTATTGATTTACAGAACTTCTAAAGCTTCTGCTCGTCAATCTGTTTGACTACTGCGGTTCTTGACCTTACTGATTTACAGAACTTCTAAAGCGATTGCTGAAAGGCCGTCATGATGGGGATGGTTCTTGACCTTACTGATTTACAGAACTTCTAAAGCACCTCCATACATGTGCTTGCGGGCATTGCGGTTCTTGACCTTACTGATTTACAGAACTTCTAAAGCCTACGTCTTCCTCCGTCGGCTTAAAACCGAGTTCTTGACCTTACTGATTTACAGAACTTCTAAAGCCCTTCCAACTAAACGAATCGTTTAACTTTAGTTCTTGACCTTACTGATTTACAGAACTTCTAAAGCTAGCCAGCACAGGGGCAAGCCCATACGGCGGTTCTTGACCTTACTGATTTACAGAACTTCTAAAGCTCATCTGTGGATTAAAAGACTGAAGCATCGGTTCTTGACCTTACTGATTTACAGAACTTCTAAAGCAGGGAACCAAAAGGCGACTTACGCCCGTAAGTTCTTGACCTTACTGATTTACAGAACTTCTAAAGCCAGAAACACCCATGCGATTGAATTCTTCTTGTTCTTGACCTTACTGATTTACAGAACTTCTAAAGCTGTAGCATTTGGGGATGCGGACAAATTGGTGTTCTTGACCTTACTGATTTACAGAACTTCTAAAGCATCAATCATGTCTGCACCCCCCTAGATAAAGTTCTTGACCTTACTGATTTACAGAACTTCTAAAGCACAAGCGCAACATCGAACTGCACCCGGTGAGTTCTTGACCTTACTGATTTACAGAACTTCTAAAGCTTGTATGCCTCTACGTAAAGCACCTGCAATGTTCTTGACCTTACTGATTTACAGAACTTCTAAAGCACCCTAAGAAGCGTTCCAGTAAGTTTGATTGTTCTTGACCTTACTGATTTACAGAACTTCTAAAGCCAACGATGTGGGCGTCTTGCATTACTTGGCGTTCTTGACCTTACTGATTTACAGAACTTCTAAAGCAATTCTTTCGATGGTACTAGAATAACTCCCGTTCTTGACCTTACTGATTTACAGAACTTCTAAAGCCCCCGCCAAATCGTACTCAACGCCCGCCGGGTTCTTGACCTTACTGATTTACAGAACTTCTAAAGCCCCACTTAAAAGCATGGCCGACACCGCCGCGTTCTTGACCTTACTGATTTACAGAACTTCTAAAGCCCCCAACCAGGCACTGGTTTTGGCTCGGGTGTTCTTGACCTTACTGATTTACAGAACTTCTAAAGCGCCATAAAGTGTAACAGTCATAAACCCAGTGTTCTTGACCTTACTGATTTACAGAACTTCTAAAGCGCAACCGTGAGTTTGTCCCACCCACGGCCCGTTCTTGACCTTACTGATTTACAGAACTTCTAAAGCAAGTCTCTTTATTTCTTGTCTTATATTTTTGTTCTTGACCTTACTGATTTACAGAACTTCTAAAGCTCATGATTCTTAACATATCTTAAATTGTCCGTTCTTGACCTTACTGATTTACAGAACTTCTAAAGCAGGTAATTGTCGATGTCAATCAGGTCATTGGTTCTTGACCTTACTGATTTACAGAACTTCTAAAGCGATGCCAGGCGCCCGGTGTAGTTTGACTTAGTTCTTGACCTTACTGATTTACAGAACTTCTAAAGCTTACATCCCCGCAGATTCTCCGAACAGCGTGTTCTTGACCTTACTGATTTACAGAACTTCTAAAGCATTTCTGAAAGGCCATCATGATGGGGATGGTTCTTGACCTTACTGATTTACAGAACTTCTAAAGCCGACGCACACACCAGTAACGGTTCCCGTGGGTTCTTGACCTTACTGATTTACAGAACTTCTAAAGCGCTTTCCCAAGTCCTTGCGAGTGCTCTTTGGTTCTTGACCTTACTGATTTACAGAACTTCTAAAGCGGTTGGTGGGACTCCCATGGTGATCCCACAGTTCTTGACCTTACTGATTTACAGAACTTCTAAAGCCATACTTAAACCCAAAAAAGAGGAGATTAAGTTCTTGACCTTACTGATTTACAGAACTTCTAAAGCGCATCCGTTTAACCGCAAGTAGCCCTTGGCGTTCTTGACCTTACTGATTTACAGAACTTCTAAAGCGTATATCATGGCACAAATCTGACGAGTTGAGTTCTTGACCTTACTGATTTACAGAACTTCTAAAGCCGTTGTAAGCCTACTGCAAGCACTGTTTGTGTTCTTGACCTTACTGATTTACAGAACTTCTAAAGCACTCTAAAGACTTCGGTGTCCCACAACACCGTTCTTGACCTTACTGATTTACAGAACTTCTAAAGCGCCTACGGGGTTGTTGACGGCAACCAGGGCGTTCTTGACCTTACTGATTTACAGAACTTCTAAAGCACCTATCCGTTGCAGATAAAACTACGGAAGGTTCTTGACCTTACTGATTTACAGAACTTCTAAAGCTAAAATTAATCTTGCTATTGATTGGGACAAGTTCTTGACCTTACTGATTTACAGAACTTCTAAAGCAACCACTTCAGAAAACGTTTAGTCGTCTCAGTTCTTGACCTTACTGATTTACAGAACTTCTAAAGCGATAGGCGTCGTAGTGCTGGCCATCCAGCTGTTCTTGACCTTACTGATTTACAGAACTTCTAAAGCCGTTATTTTCACACTAATATCTCATCATAAATTCTTACCAGAGGACAAAATCGCTATCGATGTAGTGGTAATCGCATCCCCCGAAGTAGTCTTTACGACGAATAGGTGAAAATTCAATTAGAAGAAGCGGCAAATCAACGTTAGCCATAAACCTCACCAACATTTTCAGCTGGCTGACCTGAAGATAATGGCTAACATTGGTCAAAACAATCATGTGTTGATCATGCAACTCTAAAAGCACCTTAACTAACGTCTCGATTATACCATACGGATTTTCCTGGATGTCAGGTGCCAGCTGAATTCCACTGAATTTCACTAACTTGGCAATCTCAGGAATTGTTGGTAACTCCATTGGCACGTCCATTAAGTAGCTATCCGCTAACATTTGTGATAGAAGCTCACGTAATCCATCGGCTAATTTTACCGTCTGGTTATCAGCTAACAGTTTGACGAGTTGAGCCTGCAACTTACGCTGAAATAGATCGTTCAAATTCAAC
Source organism: Levilactobacillus brevis (assembly GCA_003666485.1). Taxonomy (GTDB): domain Bacteria; phylum Bacillota; class Bacilli; order Lactobacillales; family Lactobacillaceae; genus Levilactobacillus; species Levilactobacillus yiduensis. The sequence goes on along the minus strand of CP032931.1, from coordinate 236,166 downwards.
GTCAACATCGGGTCCCCGAACCACTGTGGACCCATCTTGGCTGGTACCGATGCAAAATCGTCATCGCTCACCTTGACTGTGTCCGCCTTTCCTTGAACACCGGCAGTCAAGTTACGATAAATTCGCTGTGACCCGGTATCAATCACCGTAATCTTTCCTGGCTGCACAGAGAACGGTGGGAAACTATAATAGGTCACGTTCATATCATAATCGTCCTTTCCGCTGAATTGATAATATCACGGTTGGGTTCCCCCGAAATAAAATGCATGGCTTGGTATTGTTTCTCCGTCAGCATGACTGATTGCACTAGCCCTTCTTTCGGTGTGATAGCCGCAATCCGTTGTTCAACAGCTTTGGCATTCTTAGAATTAGCACAAACACGTACGTAGACAGAAAACTGCATCATAAAGAATCCTTCAGAAATCAACGCCTTTCGAAAATGTCTATAGTTCCGTCGATCCTCGCTACTCACCATTGGTAAATCAAACATAATCATTAATCGCATAATTTGATACCTCATTGGGAACTTCAACCTCGATTCTAATCTGATCCATTTCTGCGTTTAAATACTTTAACGCGTAGTGCTAGTAATGTAATATTTTAAAAATTGAATAACAAGCTTAAGTCCTAATGCATGCAAAAAGCCCGCATTTGCGGTAACTTCTATGGCGACGAAACCAAGAAAGAAGAACCGTAAATGCTAGGCCTCCCTAAAGTTATCGCAAAATTCAATCCAATTCAAGTCTCTGTCATGAAATTCATCAAAATTGTCCAGCCATATTACAATCAGTTAGCCAAAAGGTTTCGCTTTCGGTGCAATTATCGTGAACTTAAAACTAGTGATGTAGTCATCATTGCCTGCATGTTAGCTCGAATAGACTTGCGTGAAGTGTCCGAAGCCCAGTTTCATCGGAATCTCATCGCTTCCGGGATCCGGGTTCCAGAACGGACCCGTTACAATCGGCGTTGCCGTCAGCTAACGATGGCTCTCAAGCTCATTCGTATTTGGATGCTCAAGCGTTACCGGCACGAGTCTGTCTATGAGATCATTGACAGCGCCCCAATCACCTTAGTTTCTGCACGGCGAAGCAATCGTGCCAAGGTGTTAAAAGGCATTGCCAATAAAGGCTATAATGCCACCAAACGGGTCTATTACTACGGCTTCAAGCTCCATGCCGTCATGAGTAATGACGGGTACTTCATTGATTGGGAACTAACACCAGCTTCCGTGGACGATCGTAAAGTCACAATCGAATTACTACGTGAAGCTCCGGCAAAGTACGTTTTAGCAGATGGCGGTTACTTAAGCCGCCCGCAGCAACAGTTTCTCAGACAAGAGTTTGGGATTCATCTGTGGTTTCCATTGCGAAAGAACATGCGACACAGTAAGCAAGTCAACTCAGCATTCTTGAAGAATCAGCGGCGGCACATCGAGACTTGTTTTAGTAACTTGAACAAGGTCGGACACTTTGAACACCCAGGGACTGATACGATGAGTGGCCTTAACAGCCGGTTATCAACGCTTTTTCTCTGGAATGTCATTAAAGTTCATCAGCAATTGGCAGAAGGATTAAGCGGACTTAAGATCAATTGAAAATATTACGAAGCTAGCACAACGCGTTACTTTAGGCATTGCCCAACGTACTTCTCCACGACATTACTAAAGAGCTCCTTCTTCCCTTGATAGATCATTTCCAAGTCAAACAGCCGAACCAAGCCAAACTTCACGTCTGGGGTTAGGTCATTGATCTTTTGCTGGGCAACCCAATAATCAATGATTGGTCGAAAGGGTTCCATCAAGTCAGAGCCCAGATTAAAGCCATTCCCTGCATTCTTGTGATGAATGCCAAAACAGGTTAGATATCCACGTGAGACAATCACTCGGTCAACTAGCGATAATAGAATTGAATAGCCGTAGTTTAAAGCCGCATTCTCTGGAACTAAATCCGACCGCGAAAAGTCCTCACCAAAAAGCAGTGGAAAATATTGTCTGGCAACTACTGCTTCTCGGTTAGTGGTATCATTCAATTCTAATTTATCTACCTCGTCTCTTAATCCCTGTGTCTCCGCACCAAGAAAATCGGCCACGGTAATTTGATTAGCCATCTTAGCTGCAACCACTCTCGTCCACAAATTAGCAATGCGGTCATGGGGCCAATTTACTTGAGAGGTAACCAAGGCTGCCGTCCGCAAGCGGGGATAACACTCGGCAGTCTCGCAAATGGGCTGGCCATCTCTTCCGGTAAAAATAATCTTTACGTGTTCTTCGGTCAAAGCCGCTACCGCTGCAGTCGTGATCACCGCTTGTAGTGTCTGAATCAGTAAGACATTCACTTGATCCACCGGCACATGTAGTCGGTCCGAATCCGTTTGAATTACTAAGTTACCTGCAGTCAGCGAGACTTTAGCGTGCTGGCTGATCATGATTGTTCGCCATCCCATCATTTATCCTCCTTGCGTTATACGTTGCAACATGGTATTCTGTTATTGGTCAAGTTGACCTGCTTGACCTCACTGATTTGCAGAACTGAGTTAAAGTCAAACAAGGTGGTTTTTCCCGCCAAGTTTCATCTTATGAGCCCGTTATCGAGCCATTACATATGTAGTGTGTGCACGCCGGAGTTTTCTGGGTGCACACTTTTTTTATTTCAGCAGTCTAAAGATCTGCTAACTTGATGCATCGCTTAAAGAGTCCTGTTGGTGATTCGTAGACGATTTGGGCTTGAGCTGTCAAACTAATTCCCGACGGCACCTGTAAAAAACCAAATGGCGTCTTAAATCCTAATTGCTTAAGGGGCTTCCTGGCCATATTACTATGCAATCCCATCATGATATCTATTAATGTCGATTTCATACCCGGCTGAGTAACCTTTCCATGAGCATCACAAACATCCTGAATTGGCAATTTACTGAACGCTTCTCGTGAATTGACTAAAATATCGGTAAAATTGTTCACTTTGCTATAAAGTGCAAAGTACTTTTCCATCTGCGCACAAATCTCGTCAAAAATCTTCATTAACGTATCTTTCTTTAAGTCTTCCTTAGAAAATTGCAACTCAATCTGTAGCCCTAGCGGTAACACTAATTGTTGGAAATTTCGGTAATAGGTATTTGTGTTTAACCCGAACTGATACCGCTTTCCATCAACAATATCTTGTACCCGTTGATGTAAATAAACCTCAGGCAGCAGGACATCAAAATCTTTAACCTTTCCTTTAGCATCTGTGAACTGCGGCATCAGCACCTGCTTAGTTGCTTGATTCAACGTCAAACCAGACTTATATTGCAATTGTCTCAGTCGTTCGAGCATATTAGTACGTACCCCTACTACTTTGAACGACGGATTTTTACCATTCACACGAACAATTGCTAAATAAGTTGTTTTTTGCCCAGAATAGCCACCATAAATTGTTGTCTCACGATTCTTTTTAGCAGGAATCAAATCACGCTTATGCTTAGCTTCTCCAGGATTTTGCTTATCCATAACTGCCTTATAAATCGTCTGATTAAATAAAGCCCCATGGTCCTCAAGCACCTCATGCGTAACCAACAAATGCTTCAAGCTCATTAGATGTTTCACATACGCCACGTCATTTTCTCGATCCCAAAGAATCTCACCAGTTTGCGGATCAGTAATCTTATCCACCTTATCTGTAACTAAATCATGAATAAAGTTAAACCGGCGTAAATCTATCTGTGGTGCAACCTTGTACTGACCATAGACAAAGAATCGTTCCAACTTAGGATAACGTTTCAGCAAATAAGTCCCAATCCGGACTGCTAAAAAAGCATCGATGGCATGGTGGTAATCATTTAACTCACGCAACTTAGGCAGCATCAACTCCTGGCGTAATTGATGCGTCAGACCGGCCTTAACCGAAATAATTTTGGTTGCCTCCGAATCGAATTCAGTGCTCAGCACATCTGTAACTAACTTAATGACCTGGCGTGTCTCAACCAATTGCCGATTAATAAACCCAGTTGCATATTTATTGATCTCATTTGGCCGCATTAATAAGTGTTTGAGCTTACGTGCACTAATTAAGCCCGATGAACGCCAGCGCTCCCATGTGCCACGCATGTTATTTTCAAAAAGCTCTGAAGCAAATGTATCATTCTTTGTCCGATTAATTTTTTGACTTACCAATACCCGATTATCCAACGAATCATCTTTAACTAACGACTGCGGTAAAATATGGTCAATATCATACATCGATAATGCATCAATATTCAGGCGCTTACCCGTATACATATCTCGACCATTTTGCAAGAAATAAAGCATTAGCCGCGTGGTAAACTGCGCTTTATTCTTGATTTTATCCCCAAGTTCCGTTTTAACCGCATCGTCGATAATTTGCTTTGCTTGATCAGCATACAGATCACTGAGATGCTTCTGCCGTTGTCGTGTCCGCTGTGGATTTTGTTCAGCACCACGTGCCGCCTCGATGAAGATTCGACTAGGCGCCTGCCCATGATGGGCTTTTTGGATATCTCGCACTACCAACAAAATCTGGCGTAAGGCCTTTTTGTTTTGCGGTGACGTATACATCTCATTAATCGTATCCAGCACATCTTGCTTTGCCATCCCCGCTGCATTAATTTCAGCAATGGCTTTCGCATAGTCTGGTTGGCTAACAATCTGCATAAAGTTCAATTGTGTCTGCCATAACTGGTCTAAGATCGACAGTCCTTGAGCATCCTTGATACCAGTTAACAAACGTGCTGACAGTCGTCCCCAGCCACGATAGCGCTTTTGACTGAGTCGTTTCCGTTGCAAGTCACTTAACCAGTCAATCTCTCGTAGCTTTTCTCTAAGGATATCTGTATCCTCAAAAACGGTTGACCAATTAATAATCTTTTCAATATCTGCTTGTCGTTCCGGCAGATCAATATCATCTGGCAACAAATCTTTAAAGTCATGATACGTAGTTAATGCATTATTAAAGTGTTTAGGATCAGCTAACCCTTCAATTTTAGGCGTGGTGAGTACTTCTCCACTATGAACCAGGTTTTCCTGTAACGCCTTGATACTGACAGTGCCATGATTCTTACGACCCACAAATAATTTTTCATAAATTCGTTGTTTCTGATTACGAGTCAATGGCTTACCATTTACCCGAACGTTATTTAATTCGTTCAGAACTGTAAAGCGCTGATAAATAAGGCTTCGTTGTGGTAAGACATCCTCACCAATGAGGTACGTATCTGTCGTCTTCATACGCTGAATAAAGTTCGTCGCTGAAGCAATCCTGTCAACCTTATCATCGAAGTTCCACGGTGTGATGTCACCAGCATCTTTACGTACCATCCAGGAAAATTGATTTTCAGCATTCTCAGTCTTGGATTGTACCTCAGGTGTCACCATCGGCCCCACGTAATAAGGCACACGGAAGCTTACTAATTCATCAATTTTGTAAGGTTGCGTTGCCCGGTGTCCAACAATTGGATTAGGCTCACTTAGGAAGGGATAGTAGGATTTTTGATTATCAATAATCATATCTAATTCTTGCTGATGCACTTGATAAGGAATAACTCCGTTTTCTTTTGTCCGTTGTTTAGGCATAAAATGCTCTAATTCAATCTCATTACTGATTTTAACAGCTAACTCAGAATCATCATTTTTCAAAACTTTATTCAAATCTTTGTAGAAATCTGTCTGGGTAACTGCTTTACCGTCTTTACCATCAATGTAATGGTCGTAAGCTACTTGAATGGCTTGGGCTTTCTTGGCATCTGTTTGTTGATCAATATACTCCCGTAACCACTTAAGATGCTTCGCATGATCCTCGTAGCGCTCACACATGCTCTGTGAGAAATATTGACCGCTAGGCATGATCTCAGTTAACTGAATGGCAGCTTGAAGGTCACCTAATTTTTCAATCAGCTCCAACGCTGCATCGTCGAACGCACTTTCCAAATCTGCTCGATGATCTTCAATATCAGCTAAGCTAAAGGTCCATGTTTTCTCATCAGCCTTATCCACCTGCGTGCCTGTCAATAAAAATAATTTAGCCTTTAATCCTAGAATTGCCTTAGAAAATTCAGTAAAATTCGTCTTCCAATTCTTATTCTCACCAGTTACGGCCATCAGTAATTTCACAAGCTCCCGTTGTCGATCCAATCGACTACGGTTGTTATCCAGAATCAAAGCTGTAATCTTTTCTAAATTAGCCTCTGGCAACTGTGGCGCCGCCTCGTCAAAAATCACGCGCCAAGTATCATTCACAGACGCAAAGCGTTTTTTAAAGTCTAGTTCTCCCGGTTTAAAACCAGCTGGACTACCTGAACGTAAAAAATTCCCCCGATACTTCACAATGTGGTGGATAGCCAAATAAATTTCGCGTAAATCAAATTTTCGATGTTCCGTCATCAATTGCCAACGCAAGTGATAAATAGTCGGGTACTTTGAATAAAATTCATGATCTATTTGATTATCAAAAAGCTGATACTTATTCGTAAATCTGCTGTCCTTGGGCGACACATTAGAAACTTTCTGACGTGCAAAGAAGTTTTCGTCAATAGATGAAATCGGTTCATCGAAAATCTCTCGTAACAATCGTAACCGCCAACGACGCCGACTCAATCGTCGTCGAGTGGTCCGGAATCCCCGTCGTTCAGCTGCTGTCTGACCTTCCTGAAATAACCGAACCCCCAACCCCGTTTGGCCCTTGGTTCGTGTCACATAGCCGTTCATGTCAGCAGTGGTCCAACCGATAGAGCTGGTCCCAATGTCTAATCCAATGGCATATGGTTCATGCTTCTGTTTCATGGCGATAACGCCTCCTTAAGTATTGCTGATGACTTCTACTGATAGGCTCTGGATAGCCTAGTCTTTTTCATCAGCTGTTCTCATTTTATGCTGACTTATCCGACTTGTCTACACCTTTTACAACTAGTTAATTATTTATAAAGAGCACAATATTTTTAATATTCACGTACCACGTTTTACCTCGCATAATTATCCAAAAATAAAAATGTGAAAATAATTATAAATAAAATTATAACAGCGCCAATTTCTCCGAGTTTCTTCTATATACCCAGCCAAAATCACTGTTACATCACCTCCTACACGACCTAAAAATTACCTGTTGACAAACCCCGCCGACCTCGTTATTATTAGAGCCATATTAGAAATACACGAACGCATCACCAGGAAGAGTAATGACTCCCGCTAAGTTCAGAGACCACCGGCAGCTGAAAAGGTGGCTTACAACGGAGTCGTGAAGATGAGCCTGGTTGCTAACAATTGGTGGAAGCTGATTGTTCGATTTGAAGCCCGTTACCGCTTCCGACTTTTGGCAACAGAAGTTACGGAGATGGTGGATGTGAGTCCCCCATAAATCAAGGTGGTACCGCGAGTGAAATCGTCCTTATGTTTAGTTTACATAAGGACGATTTTTATTTTGAGGAGATGTTTTGGATGAAGAAAAAGGGAACGATCTTAACGGTGGCGGCCTTGAGCCTCCTAGCATTAGCTGGTTGTGGGAATGAAGCCAGTTCAAGCAGTAGCACTGGTAGCGCCAAGTACGCTGCCGACCAAACACTGAACTGGACGGAAACGTCTGAGCTGGCAACCAACGACTTGGCCCAAGCCACGGACACCCTGAGTTTTACCGTCTTGCAGAACACGCAAGAAGGACTCTACCGACTGAACACCAAGGGGAACCCGGCCAACGCGCTGGCCACCAAGACCACGCTGACCAACGGCGGCAAGACCTACACGTTTAACCTGCGTAAGGGGGTCAAATGGTCTAATGGCGACGAAGTGACCGCCAAAGACTTCGTGTACTCCTGGCAACGGACGGTCAACCCCAAGACCGCTTCACAAGACGCCTTTTACTTCTTCCAGGTGAAGAACGCCGAAGCCATCAACAATGGCAAGAAGCCACTGAGCGCACTGGGTATCAAGGCCGATGGTAAGTACAAATTAACCGTGCAACTCACCAAGCCCGTTTCGTACTTCAAGAAATTACTGGCTTGGCCGCTTTTCTACCCGGTCAACCAAAATGCCGTTCAGAAATACGGCAAGAAATACGGGACTAGTTCCGCCACGACCGTTTACAACGGCCCATTCCGCCTGACCAAATGGAACGGGACCAGCACCACCTGGACGCTGGCCAAGAACAAGACTTATTGGGATAAGAAAGCCGTCCACCTGGACAAGATCAACGAGGTCGTGACCAAGAGTACGACTACGAGCTACAACCTGTTCAACGCGAAAAAGACCGACGAAACGTTGCTCGACGGCCAACAAGTTAAGAACAATAAGAATAACGAAAACTTTGTTAAACGCCTCCCAACTGGGACGCAACGGTTGAGCTTGAATCAAAAGACCGTGCCTGCCTTCAAGAACGTCAACATTCGCAAAGCCTTCTCACTGGCCATCAACCGTAAGCAATTGGTCAACGATGTGCTCCAAGACGGCTCGACCGTCTCAAAGGGCTTCGTACCAGCTGGCATGGGCAACAATCCTAAGACTGGCGAAGGGTTCGACCAAGAAGCCGAGGTCAGCTCCGCCGTTTCTTACAACTTGAAACAAGCCAAGCAGCTGTTGGCCAAGGGCTTCAAGCAGACTGGCAAGAAGTCACTCGACGTTTCCCTCTTAGTCTCTGACACCGACGCCAGCAAGCAAACGGCCGAATTTCTCCAAAGTTCCCTGCAAAAGCTCCCCGGCGTAAAGGTCTCCATCAACACGATTCCTTATGTCCAACTGATCACGCGGCAACACAACAAGAATTATGACTTGACCCTGAGTGGCTGGCAATCCGTTTTCGCTGACCCAATCAACTTCCTGGACGTTTACGAAACTGGCTCCAGTTACAACACGTCAAGCTGGTCCAACAAGCAATACGACAAACTGCTGGATGAATCCGAAAACCAAGACGGTAACCAACCTGCCAAGCGGTGGGCCAAGCTGGTTCAAGCTGAAAAGGTCTTGATGAACGATCAAGGTACCATTCCACTGTACCAAGCAGCCAAGTCACAATTACTGCGGAAAAACGTCAAGAACATCAACTACAACCCCGCTGGTGTCCCTTATGACTTCAAGACGACTTACATCGCCAAGTAAGCACACGACCTAGGTGCTTCGTCCAAGGACTGGTTGATCCCCCTAGTTACCAGTCGTTGGCAGGCCTCATCAGCCAGCTCTACTTGTCAGTTCCATAAATGTCTTTATCTATAGTAGAAAACAGGTTCCCATCGGCGTTTGAAGTGCGCTCCGGTGGAAACCTGTTTTTGTGGCTATTTCATTAATAATTGGCGAATACTTTGCCGAGAGACCAGCTGGATCGGCGTAATCTTCTGCGGCAACGTTTCCTTAGCCCGCAACTGTTGGACGCCCGCAACGCCCATTTCATAGAAGTTCTGTGACACACTCGTCAGCTGAGGTTGGACTAACTGGCACAATTCTGTGCCGTCGATGGCGACAATCGACAAGTCAGCCGGCACGCGTAGGCCCAGGTCACGCGCCTGATTCATGACCCAAATAGCGGCCATGTCACTGGCGCCGACGATAGCGGTCAAAGCCGTTTGTGCGCCATATGCCCGCATGGCCGTTTGCCCGGCATCATAGCTGTAATTGCCGAGCTGAATCCAATCGGTGTCTGGCGTGATTCCTGCATTGGCTAGGGCCTGGGTGTACCCCAGCACCCGTTGACGGCCGGTGTGGTAATCGCTGTCGACGCCTGCCAGACCAATGCGGCGGTGGCCGGCGTTGATCAGCGCCTGGGTGGCCTGGTAGCCGACCTGCCAGTCGTCAGAGGTGATGTAGGGTAATCGCGCCCCATCAAAAGAAATCGACAAGAAACAGTAGGGAATCTGCGACTGTTGCAGCAGTGCCAAGTTCTCCGCCGCCAGATCGACCGACAGGAGTAAAATTCCCATCACTGGTCGCTCAATCACCGTGGTCAACGCGCGCCGTTGCTGCTCAGCGTCGGCATCCCCCGCATACAAAATGATGACGTTCAGGTCGTAGCGGTGGGCTTCGGCCTGAATCCCTTCAATGATCTGGCTGGCAAAGTTGGTTTTAGTCGAATTGACCACGGCCGCAATCACGTGGCTGTGGCGCGTGACCAATTCTGCGGCAGCCGTATTCTTCTGGTACCCCAGCTCCGTTGCGGCCGTCTGGACCTTCTGGGCCGTACTTTCGCTGAAGAAAGCCGTTTTGTTCGCCAGCACCCGTGAAACGGTGGCCGTGGAGACCCCCGTTAATTTTGCAATATCCTTAATCGTTGCGGCCATCACGACCACCTCGCTTTCAATTTGATCAGCATCTGTTCTTATTCTACCGTTAATTGACCTAAACCACAAAGCCAATCCAGCTAAAATGGGTAAATTTACACAAACGTTTGCTTTTCTGTTTTAAAGCTATTGTAAACGTTTGTGTAAAGTGATAGAATTTATTTTGTAAGCGGTTACTTAATTAATTGAATCCGTGATAGCAATTATTCTATTTTTCATTTTCAAGGAGGAATCACTATGGCGCAAAATACAGCCCTAGATGGTGAGCCCGCCGCAACGACCACAACGACCGTCGCCGACAACTCACTGCCAAAATTACCATTGAAGACCATCTTTGCCATGACATTTGGCTTCTTTGGTGTCAATATGGCCTTTTCCCTACAGTCATCCCAAATGGGGCGCATCTTCCAGACGATTGGGGCGGATCCGACGAAGCTCGGGTTCTTCTTCCTCTTGCCACCGTTGGCCGGCATGGTCGTCCAGCCCCTGATTGGGAAATATTCGGACGTCACCTGGAACCGGTTCGGTCGGCGGATGCCGTACCTCATGATTGGTGCCCCCATCGCCGCATTGGTCATGATTCTCTTGCCAAACGCCGGATCGTTTGGGTTTGGGTACGCCTCACTGGCTGCCCTGCTATTCGGTGCCGTCGCTATCCTGTTCATGGACCTGTCTTCTAACGTCTGCATGCAGCCGTTTAAGATGATTATTGGTGACATGGTCAACGAAGACCAAAAAGATTTGGCCTGGTCATGGCAACAATCCTACTCCAACTTGGGTGGGGTCTTGGCCACCATCTTCCCCTTTGTCCTGACCTGGTTTGGGGTCTCCAACGTGGCCGCCAAGGGAACCGTGCCGTTATCCGTACGGTTGGCCTTCTACATTGGTGCCGCGATTCTGTTACTCACATCCATCTACACCATCATCTCTGTGAAGGAATACGACCCCGATACCTACAACCGTTACCACCACGTGAAGACCGAGGCCAAGCAAAAGACCGCTAGTCTCTGGCACCTGGTCAAGACAGCGCCGCGGGCCTTCTGGGAAATCTCATTTGTCCAGCTGTTCGACTGGTTCGCCATTCAATACCTCTGGACTTACGGGACCGGTGCCATTGCCGATAACGTTTGGCACACCGCTAACGCCGCTTCGGCTGGCTATCAGGCCGCCGGTAACTGGTTTGGGATTCTCTCTTGCATCCAGTCCGTGGCCGCCGTTATTTGGGGATTCGCTGTATTGTCCCACACCAAGCCCAGCCAACGGAAATTCTGGTTCCGCATTAGCCTGATTATGGGTGGCCTGGGAATGATCTGGATCTACTTCATTCACTCACAATGGTTACTAGTACTGCCATTCTGTTTGATTGGCATCTGCTACCTGACCATGCAAACGCAAGCGATGTCACTGTTCACCGAATCATTGAACGGAGAAAACGAAGGGGCTTACTTGGGCCTGTTCAACTGTGGAATCTGCCTACCCCAGATCATCGCTTCACTTGCTAGTTTCGCCATCTTCCCGGCTATCGGTCAATCCATGCCCGGCATGTTAGTCATCGCCGGCATCGCCTTTCTCTTAGGGGCCGTCGCCGTGAGTGTTATTCATCCCAAATTATCTGAAAATTCTGTAAACTAAAGACACATACTTTTAGGAGGTTATCTGTTATGTCCAAGCAATGGTGGAAAAATGCCGTCGTTTACCAAGTTTACCCACGTAGTTACCAAGATAGTAACCACGATGGGATTGGGGATCTCCCCGGCCTGACGCAACGGTTGCCCTACATTAAGAAATTAGGGGCCGACGTGATCTGGTTGAACCCCATTTACAAGTCTCCCGACAAGGACAACGGCTATGACATCAGCGATTACCGCAACATTCAAGACGTCTACGGTACCATGGCTGATTTCGATACGATGCTGGCTTCAGCTCATCAACAAGGCTTGAAGATTTTAATGGACCTCGTCGTCAACCATACGTCCGACCAACACGACTGGTTCGAACAAAGCCGGCAGTCCAAGGACAATCCGTACGCAGATTACTACATCTGGCGCGATCCCGTCGACGGTCACGCCCCCAACAACTGGGGTTCTTACTTCAGCGGCTCTGCTTGGACCTTTGAACCCAAGCGCCAACAGTACTACTTACACCTCTTTGCACCAGGCCAACCCGACCTGAACTGGGAGAATCCCAAGGTTCGGCAAGAGATCTGGAGCCTCATGCGCTTCTGGCTGGATAAGGGTGTCGACGGCTTCCGCATGGACGTCATCAACCTGATTTCCAAGCCCGCTGGCCTTCCCGATGCGCCACAAGCACCTGGCGCGCCTTACGGTAACGTGGAGCCCCTAGTCTCCGATGGACCGAAGTTAAACGACTACCTGCGGGAAATGAACGATGAAGTTCTCTCCCACTACGACGTCATGACGGTGGGGGAAATGCCCGGCTCAACGCCAGCCGATGCCATTACTTACACCGGTCTAGACGCCAACGAGCTGAACATGGTCTTCCAATTCCAACACGTCAGCCTCTCACCGAACCCCAATCAGCGACTGGGTAAGTGGAACGACGCGCCAGTCAAGCTGACCGAACTAAAGGACGCCTTATCTCGGTGGCAAAAAGCGTTGGATGGCAAGGGTTGGAACAGTCTGTACTGGAACAACCATGACCAGCCCCGCGCCGTCTCCCGTTTCGGTAACGACACACCGCAATATCGCGAATTGTCCGCCAAGATGTTGGGGACCACGCTACACATGCTACAAGGTACCCCTTACGTCTACGAAGGCGAAGAACTGGGCGAGACCAACGTTCACTACACCTCACTGGATCAATACGAAGATCTGGAGAGCCTGAACGCTTATCACGAAATCGTGGATGACGAAAAGATCATCGACCAGCCAACCATGCTGGCTTACCTGTCGCATATGTCTCGGGACAATGCCCGGACACCAATGCAATGGGACGCCTCCAAGAACGCCGGCTTCTCCGATGCACAACCGTGGTTTGCGTTGAATCCGAACTACACCGACATCAATGCGGCCGCCGAAGTCGACGATGACGATTCCGTCTTTAACTACTACCGCCGCTTAATTGCGCTACGACACCAGAGTGACCTGATCGTTCACGGTACTTACGAAGAACTCGACCCTGACGACAACCAAGTCTTTGCCTACCGGCGCCACTATCAAGGCCAAACGCTGCTGGTCATCAGCAATTTCACCGACCAAACGGTGACCCGCGATTACGACCAAGCCCAAGCCAGTGACAAGCTCATCGGCAACTATGCCGACGATCAAGGGACGACGTTGCGGCCTTACGAAACTAAGGTTTACCTGTTTAAGTAACATGTGAATTCAAAAAGCATCAGCTTCCTGTGACTGCGAGCGCTGGGAATTGGTGCTTTTTCGTTTGGCTTAGTCCAAGGGAAATAAGGGCAATTCCGCCAAATACCGAATGTCGTCACGACTGACGGCACCGCCTTCGGCCAAAATCGCCAACTGCCCCACGACCGTCGCGCCCGCCTGTTCAATCAACGTCCGCGCCGTCGTCAAGGAACCGCCACTACTGATGACGTCATCCACGATTACCACGCGTTTAGCCACCAACCGATCGGCGTCGGCCCCATCCAGGACCAATTCTTGCGGTTTACTAGTCGTGATTGCGTTAACCGGCAACTTGATGGGTGCGCGCATGTAGTCTTTGGTCGACTTCCGCAGGACAACAAACTGCGGGTGATTGGTCAGGCGACTCAATTCCTGTGCCAAGGGAATGCCTTTGCTTTCCAGGGTGACCAAATAATCGAAATCCGCTGGTATTAATTTCACCAGTTCCGCTGCCGCATAATCCGTGAGCTCCGCATCCCCCAATAACACGAACGAGGCAATCGCCAGGTCCTGGCTAATTTGAACGATTGGCAACTGCCGCGTGAGTGGTCCGATTTTTAACTGATACGTCTTCAACATGTGTTAAACCCCCAGTCCTAAAAGTGGTAAGCCAAATTTCAAGATTCCGCCCGTCAACAGGCCCGCAAACGGATCGACCACGGCCGTGATGACCAGCGTCAATGCCGCAATCGTTGCGTCTGACCCGTGGAGCGCAGTCGCCGCATCAGCCGGGAAGATGACCACAGCGCCCAAAATGAATAGGAATCCCGCAATCGATGCACTTGGCACATATTTTCCCAGCTTGGGCAACCAGCCGATTGCCAGAATTGCCGCCATAATCAGCATCATCATGATGCCAGCCACCACGGGTTCTGGCGCACTGGCCGTCGCAGAAATGATGGCCTCGACCGGTGCCCCACCCAGCAGGCTCGTTCCCATGTCGGCTAACGATTGCGTGATGGTCAGCAGGTTCAGATTCACCGGATTGGGCTTCAATCCCGTCATCTCACCGGTAATCAGTCCATATGAGATGTTGGCGCCAATGTTCAAGCAAGCCAGACTCAATGCGCCCCGCACGACTCGGGAATTCACAGTCGGCTTGGTAAACACAAAGCGCCGGGCCGTCACGTGTTCCGGGAGTTCGGCGCGATAGTGTTGCAAGAAGACGGCTGCGAGGCTTGATCCGACGACCGACAGCCCAATGGTCCACACCAGGTCCTTGGTCACCAAGTACGTCACAGCGGCCAGGGCGACGGATAACCACCCTGTTAAGCGTTCGTTTTTGGCCATGCCGACAGCGATTCGCACCAGCATCACCCCGACACCGGCCATCATCCCCGCCATGATCTGGTTGCCCAGGACCGCAACGATTTTGGTCAGGGTACCCGTCACCCCAATCAGCAGCATGATGACCGAGCCCCCTAGAATGATCGACGTTCGTTCCCGCAGATCACGCCCGAGTTTCCCCGTCAGTGCCAACGACTCTGCCTGAAAAGACAGCGGTGCGACAGCCCCAAAGACGCCATTGACCGCTGAAGCAAAAACAAACGAAAACATCGTCGGAAAGATGGCAAATCCCAGAGACATCGCCATAATCCCTTGAGGAATCCCATTCAAGACCACGCCAATCGCCGCCAACAAGTCCGCTAACCAATGCACACCCAATTCCCCCACTCGTTAAAATTCGTATTTGTTTCACCATCATACGGGATTATTGCTTGGGTGTCTACTATTATCTCTTAATATGCGAACATTTATAATTAAAATCGTTATTAAATTCGTATATAGTTAAGCGATTAAAAAAGTGTGCCACGAAATTCATCGGGACACACATCCTTTTAATGACTATTACGTTCATCTCGTTTTAGTTGGCGTTCTGTTCCGGCTACCCGCAATAACTGCCAGGAAGTGGGCAACGTCAGCGCCTTCAGCCGGCCGGCCGCCAGGGACGTAGCCTCCTGGGCCAATCTGCCAGCGCGGGTGTCACAGCCCACCGGTACGTACACGTCGCAACTGGCGTCCTGGTCCACTAACTGCTGGAACAATTGACGTAGGGCGGTCACGCCGGCCGGTAGCAATAACTGATGTTCCGACAACCCCATCTGCTGAAGCCAGCACTGGGCCTGTCCCGCCATACCGGCCAATCGCGCTGGTGAACTGGACCCTTTATGCTGCGTGACCATCAACGCGACCAGCGCGCCCGTGGTTGCTAGCAGCGTGGCGTGGTCCGTGACGGCCAAGTCAGTCAGTAAATACGTCGCGGGCGTGGTTGGGTCGCGCGTCAATGGCCAAGCCGTCATCAGCTGACTAGCGATGCGGCCATAAACGCTGTGTGACAGCCGTTCCAGTAGTGTCTCGACGGATACTTGTGGCACGATGGTCAGTTCATCGGTCGCCTCGTCGATGACCAACAAGTCCCGCACATCAGGCCCCACTAACGCCGCCGCACTTACCGCCGGATCCGTTGACCACGGCAATAGCGGCACAAAATCCGCGCCAGCCCGTTGGACATTAAATTGTTTCACACCCCCACCACCTTTCTGCTTACCGTAGTGTACCCCCTTCGCCCTACTTGAAGGCAAGCGCTTTGCCCAAATTTCCAAGACAAATGCTTGCGCCGAGGAGATTGGACGCGTATGATAGAAAACATCACTTACAGTTAGTCGAACGCTAACCCTAAAAGGAGGAAACTCGCGTGTCTTATACCATCCACGAAGTTGCCCAAAAGCTGGGCATCTCCACTTACAGCATTCGTTATTACCACGACCATGGTATGTTGCCCTACGTCCAACGTGATGAGAACAACAACCGCGTCTTTAACGATGTCGACCTGGAATGGCTGCACATCATCGTTTGCCTCCGTGGCACCGGAATGCCCGTCGAACGGATCCATCACTACCTCGACTTAGTCCAAGAAGGTGACAGTACCGTTCCCGAGCGCTACGCCATGATGCAAGCGCAACAGGAACGAACGCTGAGCGAAATCGCTGACTTGCAACATCACTTGTCAACCATCAACTTTAAGGTGGACCACTACGCGTCCATCATGAAGAACCACGAACCCGATAGCTTTGTGCCGTCCAATTTGCGCGACACAGCCGCTGACCAAACGGCTTAAGCTTGACCGGCTCCCACTAGCAGAATCACAACCAAATCAGCCAGTTCACGGGGTATCCTGTGAGGTGGTTTTTTTCTGAGTCAATTTCCTTGTACCCCCTTTACTAATATGCTAATATTAACAGCCTGTGAAGCATCTATTGCGTATTTTTTAAAAGGGGGTCTGACCCTTGGAAACAGCACTAATTCCGCATTGGCGGCGCAATATTTATTTATTTTTAACCAGTCAGTTTCTGTCAGGCATCACCAGCATGGTCGTCCAGTACGCCATCATCTGGTATCTGACCAAGCAGACCGGTTCAGCCACGGTCCTCAGCCTAGCCACATTGCTGGGCATGATTCCGATGGTGTTGCTCAGTCCGTTTGTGGGGCCCTTCGTCGACCGCCTCAACAAGAAAGCCTTGTTGATCGTTCCCGACGTGGTGGCAGCCATCTTTGCCATTATTTTGTCCGTTGTTGGTACGCTGCAAGCGACCTTTCCGCTGTGGCTGATTTTCATTTCACTTCTGGTTCGTTCCATCGCGCAGACCTTCCAAATGCCCACCATCCAGTCGATTCTACCGACCATGGTGCCCACAGAAGAGCTGACGCGGATCAATGGTCAATTGGGTATGGTCCAATCGGCCAACATGATTATTTCCCCTGCACTTGGCGCGTTTTTATTTGCCATCATCCCCATGAATTTCTTAATTTTAGTGGACGTCTTGGGCGCCATCATTGGGATCAGCCTGCTGACCTTCGTGGCCATCCCCGAACACCCAGTCATCGACGAAAAGGTTCACGTGCTCGCCGATGCCAAATTTGGGCTGAATAAGCTCCGTCACACTCGCGGCTTGTGGGCCATCACCATGATCGGCGCGACGTTTACGCTGATGTTCATGCCCGCCGCTAGCCTGTATCCCCTGATGACCATGGGTTATTTCCACGGCACGGTCGGCCAGGCTGGCTTGATTGAGGTCATCTACTCGGTCGGGATGCTGGGCGGGGGCGCCATCATTGGCCTCTTCGGCAATTGGCGTGACCGCATGAAGCCTATCTTCTGGGCGACCATCGCCATGGGTGTCACCTTTGGCGGCAGTGGCCTGCTTCCCGGTAATCAAACCGGCTTCATCTGGTTCGTGGTTCTCAACGTATTGGCCGGCGCCGTGACGCCATTTTACAGTACCTTGTTAATGGCGATGATTCAGCAGAGTTTCCCATCTAACGAATTGGGCCGCGTCTTAGGGGTCTTAAATTCCCTGACCAGTATCGCCGGGCCCGTGGGCCTGATTTTCGCTGGGCCCCTCGCCGACACGATTGGCGTGGAAAAGTTGTTTATCATCGGCGGCGTGGGTTCCTTGATCTGTGGCTTGGCCATGTTGCTGATGCCGAGTGTACGCGCCTACGACCGACAGTTGCAGGCCCGCTTAACGGCTGAAGCCGAACCGGTGGTTGAAGAACCGCTGGAATAATCCCTATTTTTGTAATCGACAGGACGTCTGGTCAGCTGACTGGGCGTCTTTTTTACAAAATCCCAAGCCAACTATTAGCAGAAGTGGTATGCTTAATAGTGATTATTAACTAATCTTTGGAGATGGTTGTGATGAAGCATCAACGCTGCTTATGGATGACACTATTAACTGGATTAAGTGTCTCGGTCGGCCTGAGTTTCTCGGCACCAGCCAGCGCGAAATACGTGAACCATAGTACCACCCCGACTGAACTGCGGGGCACGTGGTACCAGTATCAAGGGCATCATCAATGGACCAAAATTGTGATTAAAAAGCACGCTTTCAAGCTGAATGGCAAGACACTGTACACACCGAAGAAGAAGTCCTGGCATAAACTGTATGTCTTACATCACAAGAAGGGACAAGAAGCATCCGGTGGCCTGAAGGGTTATGGTGGCACGAATTATACGTTCAACGCAAGTTTAAAGGCGACTATCAGCAGCTGGGAAACTTCTGGCTTTCTCCGCGTAAAATCAAGGGTCGTCGCGTGATGAAATCGTATTATAATATGTGGAATTTTGAAGTTTACACACGGCAAAAGATTCAACACAACTATAACTACACATCTAAGGGCAAACAATATATCAACAAAATTGGGCGCTCATAACTTCTCTTTCAATTTACTAGCTTTTCTAGAATCGCCAAACTACTAGTCCCACCAGTCCTTTTCGCTGATGTGGCTAGTAGTTTTTTAGGTGTACACCTCCACCCAAATAACTTATCCTTGACAAAATGAATGAATTATCTTATTATTCATTCAGTAAGGAGGACCTCTCATGGAAGAAAAGCAACAACGCCTTTTCACCGCCGCGCGTGACCTATTCTTAGCCAACGGCTTCAAGGCCACCAGCATCGCTGACATTGCAGCGCGGGCCAACGTGGCGGTTGGGACCTTTTATAATTTTTATGATGCCAAATCCACGATTTTTCTAGCCGTCTACAATGCCGAAAATGAGCGGGTCAAAGCCGCTATTCTAGCGCAGACCGACCTCGACGCTGACCCAGCAACCGTCTTACGGACAGTGATCCAGCAAATTTTCGCTCAGTCCGCGGACAATCTGGTATTACAAGAGTGGTTCCACAATCCCAAGCTCAACGCGCAAATCGCGCAGGCCAACCAAAACGCTGTCACAGATAGTGTGGTCTACGCGACCCTACTTAACTTGATCGACCGCTGGCAGGCCCGGGGCCTTCTAGCAGACGGCATGACCCCCAAACGCGCCGTTAACTTATTCAACGCCTTGGTCGTCGTGGATTTCCATCAAAATGAGCTTCAGTCGGCCGACTACTTTCAGGTCCTCAACGACCTCATCGTCGGTATTCTCAAAGTCGTTTTAAAATAGCCATGACGGTTATTTTTTTAAGTCAAAAAGTGAATGAATAATAATTATGTTCATTCACAACCATAAAGGAGCTATCATGAAAAAATTTTTCTTAATCTTAGGCCTAATTCTCATCGTCCTCGCCGTACTCATCGGGGGCCTCGTCCTCTGGACCACCACGAGCCATCGCCGTCTCAACGTCAACACGTTCAAGGTTCAACCTCTGACCAATCAACGGATTACCTTGAAGGAAACGCCGCGTCAGCTCGACTTGACCCTTCGAACTGCCGTTGTCATCATCCAAACGGGCCAGCACCCGGGACTCCAACTAACCAACGTGACTGCCGATCAGTACCACATCGCTCAAAACAACGGCACGCTCAAGTTAACGCAACCGCAAGCCACTAACCACCAATTCGAAATTGGTAAATCGGCAACCGTTACGCTGATCCTGCCCGCCGACACCCAATTAGACGCCCTCACCATCAATCAGCTCAACGGAACACTCAAGCTAAACGATCTGACGACCCAGCAACTTCTGATCCACCATCACAATGGCACGACTCAAGCCGATCACCTGACTGTCAACGGTCCCGGTCGGCTGATTAAGGACAATGGCAGCACCACTCTGACTAAGTTGACGAGCGCTGGACTGAAAGTCGCCGTGAAAAATGGCCAGGCCCACCTTAACGGCCGTCGCGTTGCCACTAGTAACCATAGCTATGCCGTCTCCGGTCAGCATCCCCTGACCATCACCAGTGGCTCCGGCCAAGTCAAAATCACCCAATAGAAAAAACTTGTCCGCCATCCAGGTGTTTTCGCCTGCGATTGGGGACAAGTTTGCTTTAACAAGTATTTTCTATTCGTGAGATTTATAAACCGAAAACCCTACATTTTCTTCTCGAAGCCTTCCATCGGTGCCGCTTCATTCTGGTAATCTACCGCCGTTGCGGGATCCGTGGTGAAGTGCATGACCGAGTAAAAGGCCCCTTTCAGGTAGTATTGCATGGCAACGGGAATCTTCAGCTCCGTCATTTCAGAGGGTGACAACTGGTAACGAATGCTGGCCTCATCATGGTCTTCAACCTTTTCCATCCATTGGGGTTCGCGGATCATTTCTCGACCCATTGCGACCAGGTCGGCCCCCATCGCCAAGACTGCTTCAGCATCGGCAGGCGTTTCCACCGAACCCACACCGATCAGTGGCTTGCGGCCAGCCAATTGCGCCACAAACTTTTTCATAATGGGTTCGTGATCGGACTTATCATTCAATGAGGTCCGTTGCGCTGAACCCATGGACATGTGGACGTAATCCACAGGAGACTCGCCGAGCATATCCAGGAAGGCCAGGCTGTCAGCTAACCGAATGCCGGGTGTCTCGATTTCTTCTGGCGAGATGCGGTAGCCCAGTAAGAATGGGCGGTCCGCATAGGTGGCAATGGCGTCATGAACGCGGGCAATCACGGCCTTGGCCAATCCCATCCGTGCATCCCGGTCGCCGCCCCACTTGTCAGTCCGACGATTCGAGTTAGGAGAGAAGAACTGCTGCAACAAGTACGTGTTGGCCCCGTGCAGTTCGACACCATCAAATCCCGCGGCAATCGCCCGCCGCGTTGCCTCACCAAAAGCAACGATCAGTTCGTCAATCTCAGCGGCGGTCATTTCCCGCGGTGTTTGTGAATCAGCCGGGAAGACGGCCTTGACCGCACTGGCGCTGACCGGTTGTTGGCCCCGCAAAATGCTGTCGTTGGACTTACGGCCGGCGTGGAAGATCTGCAGGACGGCCTTGGTGCCGTTGCGCTTCATCGCATTGGCTAGGCGACTGAGGCCCTCAATGTCGGTGTCATCAGCAATCGACAATTCGCCTTCAAAGCCCTTACCACCAGCGACCACGTTGGCCACCTCACCAATAATCAGGCCCACACCACCGGCCCGAGCGCTGTAAAAGTCAATCTCGTCGTTCGTCACGTGACCGTCGTAGAAGCTAGACATGGTGGTCGTTGGGGACATGACCACGCGATTCTTTAAGGTTAAGCCATTTTGAAATGCATAGGATGTTTGAAAATGATAAGTCATTCTGATTTCCGCCTTTCTTGATTACAGGTTTGGATTGCGATTAGAATCGGCCGGAGCGTCTCGCCCGCGGTGGTCAACATCCAGCCGTGTTTCACGTGAAACATAATCAGGTGGTGCCGCCACAAGCGCCAGAGTCCTTGCCAGCATCGGTGCCACTTAGTTCCCAGCATCTGGCGCTGGAGACACCACCAATGCTGCGGCCCGTGTGCCAGCAACAATAATAGGTGCCATTCCGTGGGGCTGCCAACCAGACTTTGCGTCACTGCCAGCCCCCGAACTGTTGGGCTCATCGCGTCACCTCCTTAACGAGACCTAGCATAACTGCTGGGCCAAAATAAAAAAAGAAGGCACTTAAAAGTACCTCCTAGTTAGTCGTTAAAATATGTGTGAATCCGCTGTGATCATGGGTCACTTCCATGTCTGGTACCTCGCTGGCCCGGCGTTCACCCCACACAGACATTTGAACCAGAATCTGGCCCAACGAACGACCCAGATCAGTCAGGGCGTACGTAACCTTGAACGGCGCACGGTCGCCTAACACGTGCCGCACAATGATACCGTCATGTTCCAGTTCTCGGAGCTGTTGCGTCAACACCTTTTGCGAAATGGCCGGCAACTCCCGGCGCAGGTCACACGTCCGTTGTGGCTGATTACCCAGGTGGCAGAGCAGTTGTGGCTTCCATTTACCCCCGATAACGCCTAGCGTGGCCTCAACCCCATTGTCGTATGACTTTTTCACGTGATGACCTCCCAAATGTTTTTCCTCATTGTACGCCTTAACTGTCGATTTGGGGAGTAGGCACCTTTTGGTAAGTATCAATTTTTCATCAGCTGTCAACAATTATCAATGTTTAATAATCATTAATAACTCCTAGTCATAAAAATGATTGGCCCACGACATCATCTCGTCAAGCCAATCATTTTCCAATTCCTATTCTGCCGGCACCGCCATCACGTTGGTATCGACGACCCCGAATTCGCGGCGCATGGCCGCTTCAATCTTCTCGCCCAGACGGTAGCTGTCCTGCACTTCCATGTGCGCGTCCACGGCAATTACCATGTCGACCGTGACCACGTTGCCGTTGTAGTGGGCTTTCAAATCCACGACCCGCTTGACGCCAGCGAAACGCGCTGCCATTTGGCGAAATTGTTCTTCGACTTGTGGGTCAAAGTAATCCGCCAGGTTCAAGCTACTCTCTCGGAAAATCTTGATGCCCGCCGTCAGGATAAAGATC
Source organism: Levilactobacillus brevis (assembly GCA_003666485.1). GTDB lineage: Bacteria > Bacillota > Bacilli > Lactobacillales > Lactobacillaceae > Levilactobacillus > Levilactobacillus yiduensis. The sequence goes on along the minus strand of CP032931.1, from coordinate 213,310 downwards.
CCGACTAACATACTGGCCACCCCATCGAGCCAGGTCAGCTTAAACGCTAGTGCCCCGCCGATGGCAATCATGGTGCCCAGGCTAGTCACGGCATCGCTCAAGCTATCTTGCGCTGCGGCCGTTAACGCCGCGTTCTTTAATTTCCGCCCGGTGCGCTTGTTCAGCCACCAGACACCCAACATGATGACCGTCGCCACGCCGGCCCCCAGCAAGGTAATCGGCTGGGGAATCTCCTGGTCCGCCGGATGCATCAAGCTTTTGATCCCGCCATAGATGACGCTAGCAGCAATCGCAATCATCACGATTCCCGTGATCATGGTAAAGACGGTCTCGTAGTGAAAACGCGTCAGTTGGAGGCGCTGGCCGCTGTGGCTGTAATCTCCCGGCAGCGGCTGCCCCATCAAGTCATCGTCGTGAATATCCCGGGCGATGTAGATGCCAATCAGTAACAGCACCGACGAGATAATGCCCGATAGATTATTAAATGCATCCGCACGTAACGTTTGCGAATGGCCAATGACCGCTAGATAAAATTCAATCACGGAAATGGCCAGGTAGGCGCCCACGTTTAGGTACAAATGGTGTTGGGCCCCATGCAGTTTGGCCAGTTCTACCTGTTGTCGGGCCTGCCACGCCGCCTGTTCCTGCTGCTGATGCTCTTGCATATTGTTCATATTGCCAATCCCTCTAATCCTCTCAGCTAGGTCCATTATAGCCCTCCTAGCTAGCGGTGGACCGTTTACTTCTCAGCCGCAAAGACCACGTGATCCACCCGTTGGCCGAGGCGATTCATCGCAGGAATCTGCTGGTCTAATCTGCCATGTTGCGACAAGGCCACGACCACCACGGCGCGCTTGCCTTGCGCAAAAATTGCGGCGTCATTTTCCACGCCGTACGTGTCGAACTCCCCCGTCTTGTTATAGACCTGACGACCGGCCGGCACGTGACGAGGTAACTTGGTGTGATTGGTGTTGGCCGCCAGCAGCTTGAGCATGGCCGCATCTGCGGTCGGTGAAATCAGCCGGTGTTGCCACAATTTCATTAATAATTGGCCCAGGTCCCGGGCCGAGGTGACGTTGTCGCGGCCTGCCGCAAGGGCTTGTTGGTCCATCATCTTTCGCCGCAAGACGGTCTGCGTGGCCCCTAACCGTTTAATTTCCTGGTTGACCGCACTTAGCCCGCCAACCCGGCGAATCACGATATTGGTTGCCGTATTGTCGCTCACGGTCATCATGGCCCGCAACAAGTCGCGGTTGGTTACCCGCGTGCCATCTGGTTGGGCCTGCAGATTCCCGGTACCCCCAACTTTATCGGCAGCACGCAAGGTGTAGGGCGCTGATAAATTGAAGGTGCCCGCGGTCACCTGCCGATAGACCGTCGCCAAAATAAATAGCTTAATATCACTGGCCGCTTTTTGCGAACGATTCCGCCAACTCAGGGTCTGTCCCCCAGTCGTCTGTATGTAGACCGCATTTTGCCCGGCGAGCTGCCCCATCGTCTGCTGGGCAATTGCTTTTAACGGCAGTTGGGGGTGTGCAGTCGACCGTTGCGTTGTCTGGTGGGCACGCACAGTTGGTGTCTTGCGCTGGGACGCTTGCCTGGTCGCGTGGTGGGTCGCGACCGATGAGCTTGCCGCCGACCGCTGCGGTGCTTGGCGTTGACAGCCCGCCGCCCCCCAGCTCAACGCGACGCAAAGGGCCAGTAACCCGGTTAATTTCATATGATCTCCTCCTCAAAAAAATGAGTTTAGGTACGACCGCCTAAACTCATTTTGTGCGCCGCGCCAAAAACTTTGGCCCCTGCGCACGTCAGGTTTACTACTGCATCCAAACTTCATTGACCAAATCACCATCATAAGAATTCCCATCGGTCAAGACGATATCGTCATCGTAAGACGTGTAGCCGTAGTAGGCTTCGTGCTCGCCATTACTCCAGGTCACGTCGATCTCCACGTTGGCATCGATGGTCTTGGTATCGTTGGTCCCCGTCGTCACGTCATAGGACAAGACGCCCGACGCGCTGGAATTCTTGATGGTCGCGGTTCCGTGAAAGGCTGAGCCGTCGTTGTTGTTTTGCACGACCGTCCCGTCGCCGTGAATCGTCAGGGTCTCTTGTTGCCGGTCACCATCGTCATCATTATAGAAATAGTAATCGCCGGTGTACTTGCTATAGCCGTCAAAACTGTGATTCGTGGTTGACGTGGTCGTCGTGTTCCCACTAGCCTGACTAGTCGACCCAGTCGTCCCAGTGGCTTGTTTCCCCTGACTCTTCTTCAGCAGAAATTTGTCATTACTCTTCTGCAAACTGAAAAATTCGGTTTTGAGCGCACCAAAGCCCTTCTTGTTCAGATCTGTCAGGTTAATCGTGCTTAATTTTTGATTAGACTTTTTATATTTGCCATCTGCATTCAGTTCCTGAGCCGCCTTGATGATCGACTCATCCTTAGCTGTTTTACCACTGGTTTTCTTGCTCGACTGTGCCTGTTTGAGCGCGTCCTTGACCTGATGGCCACTCAAGTTGGACGAACAGCCTGCTAGACCGCTGGCCGCCAATCCCACTGCCAGCAACGTGAGCCAGTGTGTGTGCTTTATCATGTGAATCCGCCTCCGTCTGAAAGATTGTTATGTATCCAATACCTCAAGTTTACGGCAAGTAGTCAACAACTACAACGACCAGCATCGAATATAACTAATTAGATAAATGGTTTCCGGTAAACGTCATTTAATGTCGTCACGGTAAATTCCAGCAGGGGGTTCACGACCCACTGAAACCTCACGCATGTGCGCATTCAATTGCGAAATCACGACCAAATGAGAACAATTTGTTTAATCTTTCATTAACCTATTTGCCATTTTGTAAGCGTTAAATAAATTTTCTTATCGACCAGCGAATACCATCAAATCAGCGATAATACCAGGTTTTATCACACAACTAACCAACTCTTTTTCGAAACCAGTTGCAAACTGTAAATTTTTTAGTTATAATTGCTTTGTGAAATTGGTACCAATGATTTTCAAAACTTCCGAAAGAAGGCATTTGTATAATGGCTGAACGTAGTTATGATTTTCTTATGCCCAGCGTCAACTTTTTTGGCCCTGGCGTAATTAGCAAGATTGGTGACCGTGCAAAGATGTTAGGGATGAAGAAGCCCGTCATCGTAACGGATAAGTTCCTTGAAGGAATGGAAAACGGTGCGGTTGAACAAACGCTCGACTCCTTAAAGGCTGCTGGTGTTGACTACGTTGTCTACAACAACGTTGAACCGAACCCTAAGATTCGGAACATCAAAGAAGTTAAGAAACTTTACGAAGAATCAGGCGCCGACTCCATCATCACTGTTGGTGGGGGCTCTGCTCATGATACTGGTAAAGGTGCCGGCATTATCTTGACGAATGGTGACGATATCACCAAATTAGCCGGGATCGAAACGCTGGACAAGGCTTTGCCACCATTGATTGCCGTTAACACAACTGCTGGGACGGGTTCAGAATTGACTCGTCACGCTGTTATCACGAACGAAGAAACCCACTTGAAGTTCGTTGTCGTTTCATGGCGGAATATTCCGTTGGTTTCCTTCAACGACCCAACTTTGATGCTGGATGTGCCTAAGGGCTTAACTGCCGCAACTGGGATGGACGCCTTCGTGCAATCCGTTGAACCTTACGTTTCCGTTGACCACAACCCAATCACCGACTCACAATGTATCGAAGCCATCAAGTTGATTGAAACTTCCTTACGTGAAGCCGTTGCCAATGGGCACAACCTGGAAGCACGGACTAAGATGGTCGAAGCTGAAATGTTAGCCGGGATGGCCTTCAACAACGCCAACTTGGGTTACGTTCACGCCATGGCTCACCAATTGGGTGGTCAATACGACGCGCCTCATGGTGTTTGCTGTGCTTTGCTCCTGCCTTACGTTGAAGAATACAACATCATCGCTTGCCCAGAACGCTTTGCTGAATTAGCTAAGATCATGGGTGAAAACACCGATGGTTTATCCACGCGTGACGCTGCTGAATTGTCCATCAAGGCCATGAAGCAATTGTCAGAAGACGTTGGTATTCCAAAGTCCATCAAGGAAATCGGTGCAAAGCCAGAAGACTTCGAGCTGATGGCCGAAAACGCCTTGAAGGACGGGAACGCCTTCTCCAACCCTCGTAAGGGGACTAAAGAAGATATCATCAAGATCTTCCAAGCTGCTTACGACGCAAAATAACCAGACAACTAGCGCGACGATTGCGGCCAGTCCCGTAATCACTCGCGATACTCCTTGCAAACACCAGGGTTGGGGTTAACCGCCCGACCATGAAAATTGACGGCCCACTGGTTACCCCCTCGTGGTCGTCATCAAAAAAACAAGATTGATTGTGTATGACATCTTAAAAACCACCTTTGCGGGTGGTTTTTTTGCTTATGCGCGATTTAACTACTGAGGAAGTTCTTACTATGAAAAAATTTTTAACCTTTGATTGCTACGGCACGCTTCTCCGTGAAGAAGGGACTTACGCCGAGATCGTCCGCGCAGCCCATCAGATCGGGGTGGATGTTAAATTAGCGCGGCAACGGTTCATCACTTATCAGGCTGACCGCAACAACATGCATCCCTACCTGGACTACGACCTTTTAACGCGTAATAACCTGATTCATCTGGACTATCAGTTTGGCCTCAAGCACCAGTTCGAACGCTATTATCCGGAAATCCTGATGGCACACCGGGACCTGACACCATTCCCAGAAGTCATCGCGACCCTGAAGACCCTGCGTGAGCGCGGCTATCATTTAATCATGATGTCCAATTCCAGTTGGGATATCATTCCAGCCAACGCCGATGCGCTTCAGGTGCCTTTTGACATCTGGACCGCTGAAGACGTCCACGCGTATAAGCCGGACCACACCTTCTTCAATGCCGTCGATCAGCACTATGGGTTTACCCCAGAGAACCACTGGCACATTGCCCAAGGGTATCCGAGTGACATTGTGCCGGCCAACGACTTACAGTGGCCATCCATCTGGGTCAACCGTGAAAATGCCCAACCAACCGCAGCCGCCCGGCCAACACACATGGTCACCACGCTGGATGAAGTGTTGCAGTGGTTGCACTAAATATTTTACTGTTAACATATCAAAAGCATACACGTATTTTTACGGAGGTTGGTTACACCCCTGTATACCAAAAGGGCCACTCAATTGAGCGACTCTTTATTTTTGTAATTAACTAAAAGTTTCAAGTGCAAATGTTTTCTGACTAATCCTCAGTCAACGGGAGTACAAGTATTAATCTAATTTACCACCAGTACCTGTCAGACAGCCCAATCACAATTAGGAGTAGCCACGCCGGAACAGCAATACCCATCCACATTAAGGGCATTCTGCCACGTAGCCGAGAGTGAGCTAAATTTGTACTCAGCCGTGGGCGTTTTCAAGTGACCTACTTGGAAACGGGCGTCTGCGAGACGTGCTTTTCGGCTCGAAGCGAGGTTGAAGACCGCTCTTTGGCTTCGACCGGTCCTTCCCACAGCGTCACGGTCCAAATTTGGCGAACGGTAAGGCGGCCAGTGCGAGCCGTGCTGCATTCACTTAGGCGCGACCCGGTATCGCAACACCGTTTTGGCCTTCTCCGGCGCAGTTCGCCGGGGATCTGTCAGGTAGATCTCGCGGTGCCAGTAGTCGCCCATGATGGGAACGACTTTTAGCTGTTGCTCAGTTAAAATCGTCTGCAGTTTTGCAAACGTTGCTGGCTCATCGTCAAACGGTCCATGATGCACCGTCTGCAGGACGCGGCCTTCTGCGTAGGTTTCCCAGGTCACCTTAGCCAAATAAGGATTCGCTTTCTTAGCCTGAACAGCGGCCAATGCCCGGTCAAAATCACGTTCGGTCAATCGATCTGGCTGACGTAACATAATTTTATAGCTTAACGCAGCCTTGTTCAGGGTCGCGCCTCGTGACCCATCGGTAGTCGTCCACACGCCTTCTAGGGGATAGACCGTGTACACGTACGGTTCGCCAATTTCACCGCGCTTGAGTGCCATGCGCAGCTGATAAGCGACCGGATACAACGCCGCGACGTGTTCACCAAAGTCCGGCTGGTTGGGGTCCCCAGTCCCTGTAAGCGTGATAAAATTCATTGCGGGTAATGTCAGTAACGTCGGTGCTTTGGGCAAGTACCACGCCTTTTCTGCTTTACGCCATTCGTGTTTCACGGGAAAGCCTCCTCGTATTTTACTTTTTTCATTATACTAAAAAATCGTCAGCCATTTAAACCGACGATTCCCCCAATTATTTAGCAACTAATGGTACCAGCATTTCACCGTGGATGCCTTGGTCGTCGCTGCCCGTGACGTAGGAGGTGTTGGGACCACCCACGTAAGCGTAGTCGGTCAACTGGGGTAGGATCTCGCCAAAGGCTGGCCCTTCCAGACTGTTGTACAGCCCCATCTGGTCCGTAGCACTGCCTGTAATGACCAGATACTTACCCGCTGGAAATTCAATCAGCCGTTGGCCCGTTGCGGCCGTGGCATCCGTCGCGACCTGCCGTCCGGCATAGTAGTGGAATTCGCCGTTGATGGCTTCATTCACGGCAAACGGATAGTCGTTGATTCCTGCTAAATTGTCCAAGGCGTGATCTGCGTTGATCTTCTGCCAGAAGTCCGTCTTCTGTTGCCCCATCGTGGGAAAGTCCCCAGTTAAAACGGTATCGATTCCTAAAACAGTGAACGCCGGTTTGGTTTCAATCGTGTAATTTGCCATGTTGTGATGGCCTCCTTTAGATGATAGACTCAGTATACACAGAAATGGTTTCAAAAACTGACACCATTAGGAGGGCTATCATGAATAAAACGGCACGGGTCAATACCATGATGCGCTACATCAATAACCGCCAATTCTTTACGATTCGCGAGCTCATGGCTCAGTTTCACGTTTCCCGGAGCACGGTCATTCGAGATCTGACAAACATCCAGGAACTTGGCATGCCGCTAACGGCCAGTGTTGGCCGCGATGGCGGGTACGCGGTCATGCAAAACCAGCTACTGCCGGCCGTCCAGTTCAATAGTGAGGAGCTCAAAGCCCTGTTTGTCAGTTTTCTTGCGACGCGCAACACCCAACTTCCCTATCTCAAAAATCGCAATACCTTAACGGAAAAATTGGTGGCCATTGCCTCGCAGACGCAGCAAGACGACCTCCTGACGCTGCAAGAATTACTCGTTTTCAGCCACACCAATCCTGCCAACACCAAGCTGACGGAATTGACTGATTTTGCGCCGCCCATGTTGAAGGTCTTACTGAACCATTGCCTGACTACTCGCCAGCTTCACCTGACCCTCGCCGATGCCACTGTCACGGTTTGGGTCCGTCACGTGTTTAATCGCCAGGAAAACTGGGTCGTGGACGCCTGGGACCTGACCACGAAACAATTTCGTGAGATTGCGGTGACGACGATCAAATCAGTCATCCCAGTTGCCGCAGACCAAGCGCTTCCTACCACCACCATCACGGCGGCAATCAAAGCGGCTCGGCCACGGCCCAACGTTGTCCTTCACCTGAAAGCGACCGCCATCAGTCAGTTTCGCCATCATCCCCACCCCACAGAACCGCTACAATTTCAGGATATGTATCAGCAGACGGCTAAGCTAGACTGTTATTTGCCGCTGGACCAGCCACAACAGCTGGTAGACTTTGCCCGGTGGTACTTATATTTGGGCCAAGACGCAACGTTGCTAACGGCGCCAGCCGCCCTAGTGAACGCCATCCGGACGGAATGTCTGGCGCGTTTGGGGGACTTACCTGGGTATCAACTCAATCAGTAATCTTACCATTTCTCTGTTTTAACAACGGCTTGCCTTCAGCGTCGACCAACACCGTCATGCCTGAACCTAACGTGGCGTACATTCCCAGTAAATACTGGACGCCCGTCTCGCGATCCGTGATGATTTGCACCGTCGTCGCGCCATCTGTCTTGGGTGTCTCAACCTCAAACCGATTCGCTGGCTTTTCTTTTCCAAACATATGAGATAACCTCCTTTAGTAATGCACTTAGTTTACCATGTTTCGCTCAAAAAAAGCGTGAGAATCAACCAGCACTTACTGGTCTGATTCCCACGCTTTAGTGGTCCTTCACCCACATGATTAACTATTTTACGCTAACGCCATTTTGCCGTCCATTATCGTATAAATCTTATCGGCAAATGCCCGGATCCGTAAGTCGTGGGTGACCACCACAATGGCCTTGTGATGCTGCTTAGCCAGGTCGTGGAGCAGTTGGCCCACCACCTTGACGCGCGCACTATCCAATGCCGCGGTCGGTTCATCCGCCAAGATGATATCCGGATTTTGGTATAGCGCTCGAGCAATGGCCACCCGCTGCGTTTGCCCGCCAGATAACTCGGCCGGGTACTGTTGCGTCAGCTGACCAATACCCAATTGGTCGAGCAATGCGGTCAGGTCAGCGGCGGTCAGGTTGCCCTGTGGCTTCACCCGGTCGACCAGAGAAAATTGGTCTTGAACCGTTAGATAGGGCACTAGATTGTAGGCTTGTAAAATAAACCCAATCTTATTCAACCGCAACGCGTCTCGCGCCTTGGTCGTGAGTTGGCCCAATGATTGCGCTTGGACCTGCACCTGACCGGTCGTGGGCGTCTGAATGCCACCGGCAATCGTGAGAAAGGTGCTCTTACCCGAACCAGACGGGCCTAACACCAGGCTGACTTCTCCGGCGGTGGCACTAAAATTAATATCGTGGAGCACGGTCACTTCATTTGTATCGTGGCCAAATTTTTTACTGATATGTTCCAATTTTAATGCTGGCATCATCTAGCCTCCAATCACGCTGACGGGGTCAACGCGCAAAATCAAACGAACGGGAATCAAAGCGCCAATTACGCCGGTCAGTAAAATGCCGGCCGTGACACCCCCGAGCAACGGCAAGTTAAAGCTCATCGGCACCCCTGCAGGCAGCGCTAAGACGGTCACCGCGGTCAACAGGGCACCAATCACCAGGCCCCCGATGACCAGCAACATTGCCTGACTGATTGTGGTCTTGACCAGGACGCTGGCCGGAATCCCTTGGGCCCGCAACACCGCATAGTTCGGCAACTTTTGCATGGTTAAAATGTACAGGAACACGGCGATTACGACCATCGCGATGACCATCAGAAAGGCAATCATGAAGGTAAAGGTCGTGTTCTGCGCTGAATAGCCCGGCAATTTATTAATAAATTGTTGGCGCGTCAAGGTCTGCACACCGGCCGTCTTTGGGGCAAACTGGGCATTGTTGGACACCACCCCATTGGCCTTAAAGTTGGCAGTCACGTGGCTTAACGTCCGCCAGGTGCCCAGGGACCCGTAGATCACCGGTGCCACGCTCAGCTTGGCGTTGTGGGTAAAGCCGACGATTTCATACTTACCATCGGCGGCATTCAGGCTCACCCGGTCGCCCAACCGGTAGCCGTTGTCATGAAAGCTATCGTCGACCAGAATCTGCCGGGATGTCGTTGGTTTATGACCACTGGTAACCTGGAGACGGCGCGCCACGAATTGGTTGGCTTGCAACCCCATGAACTGCGCGGATAATTTTGGCTGACCAGCCGCCTTGGCCACGACGCCCGCCTGGCCGATATAGGCTTCGTTAGCAGTCATGTTAAGTTTAGCTGTCGTCTGCTTTGTCAGTAGCGACTGCGACAGGCTCTCATTCGCATCACTGTTGAGCACGATCTTGCTCGCGCCCCAGCTGCTGATGGCCTGCGTGTTTTGCTGCGCGAGGCCGTATGCCAAGCCGCTCAACACGAAGACCAGATAACTCACCAACACGACCATCCCCACAATCAAACCGTAACGCAATTTTTCGTGACGAATTTCTTTTAACGCTAAAAACATGTTCAGGCCTCCTTCGCCAATAGTTGCAGTGCCTGCTGGAACCGGGCCAGTTCGGCCGCTTGCGTATCTGGCCGCAACATCACGGCCTTAATCGTGGCGTGACTGAGGATCATGGCCGCCCAGTCCGCGGCGGGTAAGTCCGTCGGGACGGGCCGCGCCGGTAAAAGGCTTTCGTTCTCCCCGTAGTGGCGTTGAATGAGCTCATCGTATTGGCTACCAGTGAAGTGCGTCAGAAATGCCGTCACCGCTTGGTAGTAGCGCTGCGGGTCAAACGGCCCCTGGGGTGCGGTCGGCACGCCTTGATGAACGGCGGCCATAGCCACGCGATACAGTGTTTGGTAGGCATCCGTTAGGTCAGCAAAATATTTATAAAACGCGCCACGGGCAATGCCAGCGGCTGAAACGATTCGCGCCACCTGGGCGTCGGCTAGGCTGTGTGCTGAAAATTCTTGTAGTAGGGCCGCCATCACGCGGTCTTTTTTCTCTGCATTTAAATGGTCAAATGTCTGGGTTGGCATGGGTTTTCGCTCCTTTTCGTTCCGAGAGTGACACGGTGTCACTTTAATCGATGCCTGTAGTTTAGCACGTGGGTGACACCGTGTCAACTTTTACTCAAAAGAAAAACCCGCCGACTATGCGACGAGTTTCGTTCAATCAGTAGCTAAGTGTTTCGGTTCACCGATGATCAGGTGGCCGGCAATCGCGATAAGTAAGAAGACGACCGCAACGCCACAGACGCCTAGCCAACCGGCGTGACTCCACGCCCAGGTGGCCGACAACGTGCCAATGGACCCACCTAAAAAGTAGCTGAACATGAAGACAGAGTTGTTACGGCTACTCTGCTGGCGATTCAAGGATTGGACGATGGCTTGGCAGGAGACTTGACTGAATTGGGTTCCCAGGTCCAGCAAGACGATGCCGATGATCAGACCGCCAATCCAGTGGCCAATCAGCCAAAAGATCACGAAGGCGACACCGGAAAAGAGCATCCCCAGCCCCACCGTCAACCGTGGGGAGCGTTGATCGACCATGGTCCCAATCACGGGAGCCGCCAAAACGCCGGCGATACCCAATAGTCCCAGCAACCCGGCAACGTTACTACCTAGATGGTATTGTGCCGCCAAGTAAAAGGCTAACGTGGACCAGAGCACGTTGGACATGCCAAACATGCAAAAGCCGTTGATGGCTGCCCCACGTAAAGGCCGCTGGGTCGCGAATAACTTGGGGAGCGTCCGAATGACCGGCCAGTATTTCAAATCCTGATGACCTCGTTCGTCATGGGGTAATTGAAAGTGAACGACGATCAGGAAGATCAGGTCGATGGCCGCTGCAACCAAGTAAATGTCTTGCCACGGCATGATGCTCCCTAGTAAACCACTGAAGGACCGTGACAACAAGATCCCCGTCAGTAGCCCACTGAGCACGATGCCCAGCACCTTGCCCCGCTGCAGGCCAGGGGCTAAATACCCGGCATAGGGGATGATGATCTGTGGTGCCACCGAGGTGATCCCCACCAGCGCCGTCGCCACGGCAAAGATGCCGGCGTTCGGCGCCCAATGGGCCAGTAATAAGGATCCAATCGACAGTACCATCATGAACTGAATCAGATGATAGCGGTCAAAAATATCTCCCAAGGGGACAATCAGTAACAGACCAAATGCATAACCCAGTTGTGTGACCATCGCCAGCATCCCAACGACGGCCTTAGACAAATTAAAGTCTGCGGCAATCAGGTTTTCAATCGGTTGAATAAAGTTCAGATTGGCGACGATGACCCCGGTCACCACCGCCATCAATAAAATGGTTTTCTTGGATAATGTTGCTTGCTCTTTCACTTCGCAAATCCCTCCTAACAAAAGTTTAGAACTTTTGCTAGAAAATGGCTACCACCATTCGTCGATGGTACCGGTTACGTGAAAAATTTGATATACTGGCACTATCGGAGGGGATTAATTTGCACAAATTACTAACAGGTACCATCCTGGCTTTAGGTCTGGCCATCGGCGTCAGCGGCACCACCACGGCGCAGGCAGCGAAATGGACCACGGGGACGCCTAAAGTCATGCGCGGCGTGTGGTACGCCAAGCCGCGGGTCCAACGAAAGGGCCACGACACGACCGTCACGAATAACGCCATGATTCTCACGCCCAAGTGGCTGTACGTCATGTACGACTACGGCAATCACGACTATGGCGGCAATCGCTTAGCCTACCGGAAAACCGGGAAGCAATATCGGCTGCGAGCCTATGATCGATTGGACAAGACCTGGTCTTACACCAAGCTGCAGCGGACCGGAAAAACCGTCACGCTACAAAAATATGGGACTAAACGAGCTGGTCACCGCTTCATCGCGCAAGCTGGTAAGTCCTATCAATTACAGTTTCAGACCAAGATGAGCGCGCATCTATTGGCAAAATAAACGAGAGCATCCTACGTGTACGTAACGGCAATCGCCGCTACGCACGCGTTTTTATTTGCCCTGCAATTTGTGCAACCGCGGTGCGATTACGGTTGGCCACATGGCCTTCAGTAACGCGTAGCCGATAATCACGCCGACCAGCGCACTCATAAAGAAGCTCGGCAGGAACAACCAGATTGCCCCCGTTGTCCCCATCAGCCAAGCCGCCACGGGATAGGCTACAAAGGCCCCTAAGATGCCAGACCCCACCAGCTCACCCAGCGCAGCGGCCAGTAACTTACCTGTTCGCTGGAACAGCCAGCCACTTAAAAAGGCCCCAATCATACTACCCGGAAAGGCCAAAACGGTCCCGGTTCCCATGATATTACGAATCACCGAGGTCAAGAAGGCCTGGGCCAAGGCCCACCACGGTCCCAGTAAGACCCCGCTTACGACATCGATCAAGTGTTGCACTGGCGCGACTTTGGCCACCCCAATGGCAAATGAAAAGGCACTCCCACCGATTACCGCTAAGGCCACCAACATGGCGGTCAGCGTCATCGGATAGACTTTCTTCGACATAATACCCACATCCCTACTTAGATTTACCAAAAAAGTCCCCGTTCCCCACGACGACGGCTTTCCTGATGACCCAGTAGACCGACCACTTTCCTACGCGAGTATGAACTCAACAGGTTCGAAGGGATTGGACTTGGTCCATCTCAGCCACACTGGCACCCCTAGTGTCTTTTTTAGTTGTGCCCAACTATACCGGGTCTGGCCGGCAATTGCAACTCATAATATGCTGTACTGATTCGCAGTTTATGCGATTATTCCGCCGAATTGTTTTCGGTCTGGTATACTAAGTGGCGGAGGGGATTCGATGATTAAAAAGATTGTTACCATCACGGCCGCCACACTGTTTTGCGGTCTTATTTTACCAGCCACGGCACACGCCAGTCGCTACACGATGGCCGACCACATCACGTTTCAGACCGGTCCGATGTACTACCACAACAAGAACAGCCAATCACATACCATTTGGAACTGGTCGCACTCACGCAAGCTACATAATCTCAAGAATTATCCGCACACGACCTGGGTCGTCAAACAAACGGCGCTGTTCATTCACGGCACCCATAAGGCCCGCTACTATTACGTGGTCAGCAAGAATAAGCGAACGGCTGGTTGGGTCTGGCACGGCTTCTTACAATCCGGGACTTACCGGCGCCAACAACTCACAACTGATGGGCTAAAATTGTCGTCGCAATTGACCAACGGCGATGACAGAACGTTGAAAAACTTCATGATCACTAAGCTCCAAAAAGATGGCTACGACTACAATAACCAGTTGGCCATGATGTTCGACTACTACCGGTCCAACGACCTGACACCGGCACAAATGTCTTACGCCGCTGTCATCAACCTGGTCCGCATCAAGGGTCTCGACCCTACGACCATCTCGGATGCCAGCCAGGACAACGTCTTACACCTGGCCAAATTGATCGATCCGAAGAAGGGCGACGCAACCTTAGAGACCACGGGGAAGGGTCAATTGGGTGTCCAACTGGTCCAAACGATTGAGCAGGCTCTGGACGCTCATCACGCCAAAACGTACCTCCTGGACGTGAAGCTGAGCGGCAGTCTGACTGCCGGCACGCCTCATTTACAATATACGTTATATATGAGCTAATTAACAAAATGATGACGACTTTTAACGGCCGCCATCATTTTTTATTGCCATTTTTATGGCTATTCACGCTAGGAACGCCAGGTAATCAAGCCCCTTTTCGTCAAATCGCTAACCCCAGAGACCAATTAACCCCCAACCAGGTTACTAGTTAACGCACCCCACAAACGGTTGACAGTCTGGTATACTGAACCAACCAGCTGTTCTCACCCCTAGCAGCTGGGTTCACTTGCTGGCTTGCTTATCTTGCTCAAACAGCGTCTGGGAATCTCTCCCGGACGCTGTCGTGTCTCTAAAATTCAATTAGCTTATGATGAATTGCATACCGTACCAGATCCACGTGAGAATTCAGTTCCAATTTGCGCATAATGCTGGCCTTATGGGCCTCAACCGTCTTCGTGGTGATGTTGAGCTTGGCCGCGACTTCCTTATTGGAATACCCCAGCGCCACCAGGGGCATGACCTCCCGCTCCCGTTTGGATAGCGGGCTGTGTCCCCACAGGTTCGTCTTGTCCACGTCAGACAAGATATTCTCAATGTCTGACTTCAACAGGATCACGTTCTCGTCCACGTAATGTCGGCCAGTAACGATGGTCGTGATGGCATTAATGATTTCCGCATCTGGCGAGCTCTTCAAAACATAGCCCGCCGCCCCATTCTTAATGGCTTGATCGACATAATCTTCCTCACCATGCATCGACAGGATCAAGATCCAGATCTTGGGATACTGATTGTGGATTCGTTTAGTCGTGACCAGTCCGCTTTCGCCCGGCGGCATACTCAGGTCCATGATAATAATATCAATATCACCCTGACCAGCCCGAGCAAACGTATCGTTACCATTTGCGGCCTCCGCAACCACCTGATAATCCGCCTGTTGGTCAATAATATTCTTCAACCCTTCACGCACGATGGCGTGGTCATCCGCTACTAAGACTTTATACATTTTGTAGGCTCCCCTTACTCGTGCAAACGGGGAACTTGACCTGCACGGTAGTACCCGCTCCCGGTTGCGAATTTAACGTAAAGACCCCATTGAGCGCTCTGATGCGGTCACGCATGTCACTCAGACCAAGCGAATGGCCGTTGAACTGCGTGTGTTGACTGACGTCAAAGCCATCCCCATCATCAATGATCTGTAGCGTTATGAAGTGATGGTGCTCGACCAATAAAATCATAATTTCTTGGGCATTAGCATGTTTCAAGGCGTTATTGATGGCCTCTTGTGCCACCCGATACATCGCACTTTGAATCGCGCTAGACAACTTTTCTGGGGCCGCGTTGCCACTCACCGAAATTTGAATGCCAGTGGTGGCTTGTAGCCGCGTCGCCAGTGCCCGCAATGCCGCGAACAAGCCGAAGTCATCCATGACGGACGGCCGTACCGTCAGCGCCATGTTCTTGACCTCCGCCAAAGTGGCCTGCAACTGCTGCGTAATGGCCGCCGCTTGATCAGCCCGCTCAGTAGCACTCAATTCACCACTCGCCAAGCGTTTGACCCCGGTCGTCGCAAAGTACAACCCTTGGGCAATATTGTCGTGCAAGTCCGCCGAGATTTGATGACGGTCGGCCTCGTTGGCCCGTACGACGACGCGATTGATCTCGTCGTGTTGCGCCAACCGCAAGCCCCGATTGACTGAACTACAACTCTTTAACGTTAAGGAAGTGATGTGCGCCGCTGTGTCCAGCGCTTTATAAAACATCAAATACCCCGCATCGACCGAATCATCTTCTTCGGCCAAGACCGGGACCACTACTTCGTGCATCTGCTTGACAACTTCACAGGTCGGGCAATCCGTTACAGGCTGTCCTTGCCGGTCGACTGCCGCTTGCGCAATTTCATATAAGTAATGCGGATCAAAGTTCAACTGTGCTTTCAAACACCGCGCTGCCTGATTACACGCTAACATCTCATCTTCTCGGAATAAAATAATGGCAACGGGGGCATTTTCAAAGTAACGCGTGATCCACTTCTCGTTCTCATTCAAAGCCCATCCTCCTGTCCTATTTCTGGTTGACTACTTAAAATATGTAGATTGCCGTTAATCAACAATGGTCATAACCGTTTAGCGGCCTACCTTCCTATCCCTGTAGTATACCATATCGTCATTAAAGCGGTTACAGTTATTGGCGTTTCTTGTGCCGTTGCACATAAAAAGTGGGCGGTTTGTGCAAACACCCACCTTCTGGTTAGTTGTCATTCTTAACTAATTAATGACATCGTTCCAACAAAAAAGCGCGCCGCCAACAGCAAGCACGCTTTCTTCGTAGCAATCGCCCACACTTGATTGCTTCACTTATTTTCCGCCACCTGCCGGTTATACTGGCACTTCAACGCCGCCAGCTTCACCTCAATGACTTCATTTTGATTGATACGGGTAAAGGCCAACGTCTCATCCATCAGCCGTTGAATCGTCGCTGGTTGTTTCCCTTGATTGACCGCATTTTGCGTCGCTAGAAATTTCAACCGTGGCAGGTAATAGGTCACCCGTTCATCCGAACACAGCTGCACACCGGTATCGACCAGCTGATTGCTCAGCCGGTATTTCTCCTGACCCGCATAGAATTCGGCGGTGAAGAAGATCAGTGTCAGCATGCGCAAGTAGTATTGATTGGGCTCATCCAGATGGTCGTCTGGGTGGTAGGCCTTGATGTGTTGATAGACCTTTTCAAAGTAGAACTCTGCCTGCTGTGTCTCTTGGTGCCGAGCGTACATGATGCCCGACCCCAGAAAAGCCAGCTGGGTAAAAATCGTTTGGTGTCGTTCGTCTAAATCATTTAAGATCTGCGCGAAGTCAAAGAGAATCTTGTCAGGTTGCTGATTGACGAGGGCGTTCACGCAACCGCGCAGGTAACAGAACTGCATCTTCACGTTGATCTCATCGATTTGGTTGATCTTGATTTTAGCCAGCTGCTTTAAGACAGCCTGGTAGTTTTCCATCATCAGTTCCTTTTCGATGTTATCCAGGTCGTGACGCAGCTGAACCGCCGTCTCCGCGCTTTCCTGGTACAGATCATCCACCGTTAACCCCAACCGCACACAGAGTTTGCTCAGAATCGTCAACGACGGAACGCGGTTATTATTTTCAAATTTACTGAGCGTCGCCTGCGTGCAGATTCCCGTACACAGCTTGACTTGGGAAATCTTGAGGGCCTTGCGGCGAGCCACAAAGATGCCAATATTCATTTACCTCACCCTTATTCGTGAATACCTAAAGCGACTTTGGCGTAGCGGGTCATCTTGGCCATGTCCCACGCCGGTTCCCAGACCAGGTTGATCTCGCAGTGTTCCACGCCTTCAACGGCCGTGACCACTTGCTTGATAGCCTCGTCCAAGACGTGTGTCAGCGGACAACCCATGGTAGTCAGCGTCATATCGACCCGACAAGTATCGCCCGTCACCGTTACGTCGTAGATCAAGCCCAAATTGACCAGGTCAATGCCCAGTTCCGGATCAATGACCATTTCCAGTGCCTTCATGACTTGAGATTCCGCCGGCGTTAACTGTTTTTCTTCATCCAATATCATCCGTTGACCCTCCTATGATCTGTGGTCCGTCTTACCCGATGGACCCTTCCATTTCAAAACTGATCAAGCGGTTCAATTCGACCGCGTATTCCATTGGTAATTGCTTGGTGAACGGTTCCACGAAGCCCATGACGATCATTTCTGTGGCCTTGGCTTCGGAGATCCCACGACTCATCAAGTAGTACAGTTGCTCTTCAGAAATCTTGGAAACCTTGGCTTCGTGTTCCATCGACACGTTAGCGTTCGAGATTTCATTGTACGGAATCGTGTCCGAGGACGACTGATCATCCATGATGATGGTGTCACATTCCACGTGGGCCTTGGACCCATCCGAATGACGGCCGAAACGCACCGTCCCGCGGTAGTCCGTCGAGCCCCCGGTCTTGGAAATGGACTTGGACACGATGGTACTGGACGTGTTCTTGGCGTTGTGAATCATTCGGGCACCAGAGTCTTGGTGAATGTTGTTGCTGGCCACGGCGATCGACAACATGGTCCCGCGAGCGCCTTCACCGTTTAAGTAAACGGACGGGTACTTCATGGTGACCTTAGATCCCAGGTTCCCGTCGACCCATTCCATCGTTGCATTCTCTGCGGCAGCGGCGCGCTTGGTTTCCAAGCTGTACACGTTGTTCGACCAGTTTTGAATCGTGGTGTAGCGGCAGTAGGCGTCCTTTTCGACGTTGACTTCGACCACGGCGGCGTGCAGGCTATCCGACGAGTAATTCGGAGCGGTACAGCCTTCCACGTAATCGACCCGCGCACCAGGTTCCACGATGATCAGAGTCCGTTCGAATTGCCCGGAGTTTTCGGAGTTCAACCGGAAATACGATTGGATCGGCGTCTTGGTTTGGACACCTTTGGGCACGTAGATAAACGAGCCACCGGACCAGACGGCCGTGTTCAAAGCGGCAAACTTGTTGTCGGTTGGCTTGACCAATTTGCCAAACCACTTTTTGAACAGTTCGGGATATTCCCGTAGCGCCGTATCAGTATCCGTGAAGATGATGCCCAACTTGGCGAAGTCATCTCGCATATTGTGGTAGACCACTTCTGATTCGTATTGGGCGGAAGAGCCGGCTAAGTATTGCCGTTCAGCTTCCGGAACCCCTAACCGATCGAAGGTCTTCTTCAAGTCAGCGGGCACATCGTCCCAATCCCGGTATTTCTTATCCGTCATTTTTTGGTAGTACAGCATGTCCTTTAAGTCCAAGCCGGACAGGTCCGGACCGTATTTAGGCATCGGTAATTTCTTGTAAATTTCGTAAGCGTTGAGGCGATATTCCAGCATCCATTGGGGTTCATGCTTGGCTGCGGAAATCTCACGCACCGTTTGTTCCGTTAAGCCCCGGCCTGTCGAATAGGCGGGCTGAATATCATCGTGGAATCCGAACTCGTAGTCCTTGTCCTTGACCACTTCTTCTGGCATCGTTGACATTATGCTTCCTCCTCATCTGTCGGCGTCTCTTCGTTCAGTAAAGCCCGCTGGAGCGCCCACCAAGCTAACGTGGCGCATTTGATACGGGCCGGGAAACTCATGATGCTGGACAGGATTGCCGCGTCGCCCAGTTCATCGAGGTCGGCTTGCGGGTGCTTGGTGCCCATCACCATGTCGGAGAAGGTCTTGGCCATCCGCAGCGCCGTTTCTTTGTCCTTGCCCATCACGGCATCGGTCATCATGCTGGCGGAAGATTGACTGATGGTGCAGCCGTCACCGCTGAAACCGATGTCTTGGATCTGTTCCTGGTCGTCCAGCTGAATCGACAGATTGATCACGTCGCCACAGGTGGGATTTTTCAGGGTAATGGTATTGGTACTGGTCGTAAGGTCGTGCTTGTGGCGCGGGTGATCCGCGTGATCCAAGATAACCTCACGATACAAACTATTTAGCTTTGACAGCCCCATGATTGAAGAACTCCTTTGTTTCGGCCAGGGCGACTAACAAACGATCAGCGTCCTGCTTGGTATTGTAAAGATAAAAGCTGGCACGGGCGGTCGCCACCAGACCCAAGTAGGTCATCAGTGGTTGCGCGCAGTGGTGCCCGGCGCGGACGGCCACGCCTTCCATGTCTAAGGCAGTAGCCACGTCGTGTGGGTGAATACCTTTCAAATTAAAGGCAATCACCCCAGTATGTTTAGCGGGATCGTGGGGGCCATAGACTTCGAGATCCGGGTCCGCCACGAGTTTTGGCAATAAGTAATCGACGATGGCCTGTTCATGGGCGGCCACACTGGTCATCCCGATGTCACTCAGGTAGTCCACAGCGGTGCCTAAGCCCACGGCACCGGCGATATTTTGGGTCCCGGCTTCAAACTTGTATGGCAGTTGGGCCCAGGTGCTGTCCTGTTGGTGCACGAAGTCGATCATTTCGCCACCAAATTGATACGGTGGCATTTGTTCTAACAACGCGCGCTTGCCGTACAACGCACCGATTCCAGTCGGCCCCATCATCTTGTGGCCGGAGAAAGCGTAGAAATCAACATCAAGTGCTTGGACGTCCACGGGGTGGTGCGGTACTGCTTGGGCCCCATCGCCCACGATGATGGCGCCGTGTTGGTGGGCCAATTTTGCCAAATCAGCCAACGGATTGAGTGTTCCCAAAACGTTGCTGGCATGGGCAATCGCCACGATTTTGGTTTTGTCTGTAATCTTGGCCGCCGCGTCGGCCATGTCCAGTTCGCCGTCGGCCGTTAAGCCGATGTACTTGAGCGTGGCGTGCTTCTTGATGGCCAGTTGTTGCCAAGGAATCAGGTTGCTGTGGTGCTCCATGATGGAGATCACGATTTCATCGCCGGCCTGGATGACCTGTTCGCCATAGGTGCTGGCCACCAGGTTGAGCCCGTCCGTGGTCCCCTTGGTAAAGATGACCTCGGCAGCCTCGGCGGCATTGATGAAGTGTTGGACCTTGACCCGAGCGTTTTCGTAATCCTCGGTCGCACGTTCCGCTAGGGTGTGGACCCCGCGGTGAACGTTGGCGTTATCGGTCTGGTAGAAATGCACCAGGCTGTCAGTCACCGCCGTGGGCCGTTGCGCCGTGGCGGCGTTATCCAGATACACCAACTGCTCGTCGTTGACCCGCTGGTCTAAGATCGGAAAATCTGCGCGTAAATCCAAATTTTTAACGGCCATTTTCAAGTTTCCTTTCAATGATGGCAATCAGCTGTTGCCGGACGGCCTTGGCAGGAATAGCGCTAAGCACGGCCCCCAGGAAGCCCCGGATGACCAGGCGCTCGGCCGTTGCCCGTTCCAGGCCTCGACTCATCAGGTAGTACAACTGTTGTTCGTCGACCTGACCCACACTAGCGGCATGGCCGGCCAATACATCGTTTTCGTCGATCAGCAAAATCGGGTTGGCGTTGCCGTGCGCATCGCTGGACATCATCAGTAACCGGTTTTCCTGTCCGGCTTCAGAGCCCGCGGCACCGTGAATGATGTCGCCGATACCGTTGTAGACCAACTCGGATTTCTCTAAGATGACCCCCCGTTGCAAGATGTTGCCGTTGGTGTGCTTACCGCGGTTGGTGATCTTGGTGTTCACACCCATCCGTTGGTCATGGTCGGTAATGGCAATGACCTTGGCGTCGGCTTGCGCACCAGTTCCATTCAATTCGGTATCGAAATTACCGATCGTATTGCCTTCGTTCATGAAGCCCACGGCCCAGTTGATCACGGCGTTGTCCGCCGCATAAGCCCGACGTTCCACGTAGGCCAAGGTTTGTGGCCCCAATTCATCCAAAGCAGCGATGGTCACGTGACTGTTTTCATTAGCCACAACTTCCAGCAAGCAGTTCGCCAGGTTGGCGTTAGTGCCCACCGTGGTCAAATGCTGGTTCAAGGAGAACTCGGCGTTGCGACCGGCGACGGCTAAGACGTGAGAGACCAGTGGCTGGTCTTGGGTGCTGTCTTGGATCAGTTGAATATCGACGGGTTGGTCGATGATCACATTGTCCGGCACGTAGAGGAAGACCCCGGCATTCAAATAAGCGGTGTGATAGCTGGCCAGTCGGTTTTCGTTGGCCTTGATGGCTTGCGTCATGAAGGCGGCTTGCACCAGGTCGGGATAGTCTTGAGCCGCCGTGAAGATGTTGGTCAAGATGACCCCTTGTTCCTGTAGTTTTTCTGGTAAATTGACCCGGACCGTAGTCTGGCCGACCTGGACGATCTGGCAGTCACTTGCCGCAACGTCCGCCAATTCCGGCGTGGATTCACGCCAAGCAAAGGTGTCGGGCATCATGGCCCAGTCCCGGTAGTTAAAGCGTTGAACCCGTGGCATTGGCAGGTCTGGCATTTGGGCCAGGGCCGCGAGCCGCTTGTGAATCAACCAAGTGGGTTCATGATGTTGCTGGGCAGCGGTTTGGATGGCCGTCGCCGTTTGCGATTGCGATTGCGTTTCCATGGTATCCATTTTGCCACCCCCTAGTTCTCATCCACGAGTGCCACGTCAATGTCCAAATCGTCACGCAGCCCGGCGTAACCTTCCTTTTCCAACCGTTCTGCCAGTGACGCGTCGCCGGTCTTGACGATCCGGCCACCCATCATGATGTGGACCACGTCTGGCACGATGTAGTTCAACAGGCGTTGGTAGTGGGTGATGATCATCGAACCGAAGTTGTCGCCACGCATGGCGTTGACCCCTTTGGAGACCACCTTCAAGGCATCGATATCCAGGCCAGAGTCGATTTCATCCAGTAAGGCAAAGGCTGGCTTGATCATCAACAGCTGGAGGATCTCGTTACGTTTCTTTTCCCCACCAGAGAAGCCTTCGTTCAGGTAACGTTCCGTCATGGCTTCGCTCATGTCCAAAATATCTAAGTTCTTATCGAGTTCTTTTAAGAAATCCATGACCGAGATCTGATCATCCTTCGGCCGACGCGCATTGACTGCGGCACGGAGAAATTCGGCGTTGGTCACGCCCTGGATCTCGGCGGGATATTGCATCGCGAGGAACAAGCCTTTGCGGGCCCGTTCATCAACGGGCATACCGACAATACTTTCGCCGTTCAACAGGATATCCCCTTGCGTCACGTGGTAAGCCGGTTGACCCATAATGGTTTGCGACAACGTTGATTTACCAGTCCCGTTAGGCCCCATGATGGCGTGAATCTCGCCGGTGTTCATGGTCAGGTTGACCCCTTTTAAAATTTCCTTAGCCGTTTGGTTTTCCTCATCGGTCACTTCAACGTGTAAATCTTTGATTTCTAGTGTTGCCATTATCCATCAACCTCCATTAGGTATGAAATTCACTGTTAAGGCGTCTTTTCATTGACGGCTTTGTGCGATTTTCACAAATTATGCCCGCATATTCCGTGAAGTGTGCATAAAATTATTCCAGAGTGTTTCGCTCTAGGCCGCTCTTTGTAAGCGCTTGACATTATTATAGGCAGAATATTCCTGGAATAATATTAGGCATTTCCCTAATATATGTGAAAGTGCTTACATGGTAAGCTAGAACCAATTAATCGGAATCTAATTCATTTGAAAGGCCTGATGAGCATGCAACTCCGTTATTCAGAATCAGCCTATCCTAACGTTATCGTTCGCCAAATGAGCCAACTCGATGGTCAGACTGCCCATCGTTTACAAAACCTCGGCATCCACCCCGGCAGTCAACTCGCTGTCCTACGGCAATACCCGTTTCACGGCCCGGTCATCGTCGAATTCGACCAACAAAAGATCGGCATCCGCTACGTCGTTTTCCAATCACTAGTAGGGGGGCAATAGCATGACCACCGTTGCCCTCTTAGGAAATCCAAATACTGGCAAGACCACGCTCTTCAACGAGCTGACGGATAAATACGCCTACGTTGGTAATTGGGAAGGGGTCACCGTGGACAAGAAGCTCGGTCGCATCCGCCATTCGGAAATGGTGGTCGTCGACCTGCCCGGCATCTACTCACTGACGCCGATCACCAAAGACGAGGCGGTGGCCTGTAATTACTTACTCAACGACTCACCGGATATGATCTTAAACGTCACCAACGCCAGTCAGCTCAAACGCAACCTCTTGTTGTCAATTGAACTACTGGAGTTCGGCCGGCCGGTGGTCTTAGCGCTCAACATGATCGACGACCTCAAGGCCAACGGCATCAGCTATGATTTCGCCGAACTAGCCAAACGCTTGGGCTGTCAGGTACGCGCCACCAACGCCCGGAAGAAATCGGGTCTGGATCAGTTGCGCCAAGAACTCCTGACCACGCCGCCCACCGCCACGCAACCGCTCCACCTGGCCTACCCGGCAGCGGTCCAACACGCCATTACCACGGCTAGCCAACAATTGATCGACGACTACCAGCAGCCCGCGGCCTTTGCCAATTGGTTAGCCATTCAGTACATGAACCGCAACCAAATCGTGCGCCGTTACGCCAGCAAGCACCACCTCAAGCCGCTACTGAGCCAACAGAAACTCTACGACGACCAGAACTTTGAAGAACAGATTTTCCAAACGCGTCTGGCCTTCATTGACGAAACGCTGTCGGCCACGACCAAGTACTTACACGAGGTATCTAACGACAACCTCACGGCCAAGATCGACCGCATCGTGACCCACCCCGTGTTGGGTCTGCCCATTTTCGTGGGTATATTCCTGCTAATGTTCAAGCTCTCCTTTGATTGGATTGGGACGCCGCTATCGGATGGGCTGGATGCCTTTATCTCCGGGCCGCTGTCCACCACGACCAGTCATTTTCTGACCAGCGTTGGGGCAATGCCCTTTCTGAAATCCCTGATTGTGGACGGCATCATCGCCGGGGTCGGTGGTGTCTTGAGCTTTATCCCTCAAATTTTCGTCCTGTTCGCCTGTATCTCCGTCCTCGAGGATTCCGGCTACATGGCCCGCGCCGCGCTGGTGACCGACCGGCTGATGCAGCTGATTGGCCTCAACGGCAAGGCGTTTATCCCGCTGATCATCGGCTTTGGCTGCAACGTGACCGGTATCATGGCTGCCCGCACCATCGAGCAGCCCAAGGAACGGCTGGTCACCACGCTGATTTCGCCGTTCATGAGTTGCTCGGCCCGCCTGCCGATCTACGGCCTGTTTGTCGCCGCCTTCTTCCAGCGCAATCAAGCGCTGATCGTGTTATCCCTGTACTTCCTGGGCATTGCGGTTGCGCTACTGATGGCCAAAATCTATCAGTGGGCCTTCAAGATCCACGAAAACACGGTCTTCATCATCGAACTGCCCAAATACCACGTGCCGCGTCCAGACATCATTGCCATGGGTACCTGGGAAAAGGGCAAGGGCTTCATCCGCAAGGCCGGCACCGTCATCTTTGGTGGTACCGTCTTGATCTGGCTGCTGTCCAACCTGGGGCCCAGCGGTATCGTGACCAACATCGACCAGAGTTTCTCGGCCATGATCGGTCAGTTCGTGCTCCCACTTTTCCGGCCCATCGGCATCACCTCGTGGCAAACCATTAGCGCGCTGATGACTGGCGTGCTAGCCAAGGAAGTCATCAGTTCCAGCATGATCGTGCTCTTCCATCTGAGCGGACAGACTGGCCTGATTGCCACGTTTAGTTCGCTGTTCACCCCGTTGTCGGCTTACGCGCTACTGGTCTTCATCCTGATCTACGCCCCCTGCTTCGCCACGTTGGCGGCCATCAAAGCCGAGACCAACTCGAAGAAATGGGCGCTGTACTCGGTGGTCTCCAGCACCGTCATCGCCTACCTGGCGGCGTTACTCATCTACCAGGTGGGATCGCTCTTCATTTAAAAAAGGAGTCTTGACCATGTCCTTGCTACTTAATATCCTCATCGTTGCCGTGATTATCGGCGGCGCGGGCGTCGTGCTCTACCGTCACTTGAAAAAGTCCAAGGCTGGTAGCTGTCCGGCGTGTGAATACGATTGCGCCGCTAAGCAACAGCTGAAGAAACACCAACGTGAACAGCACCAGGCGTAACTGAAAAGCCGTCGTGGCCACACTATCCTGAAGGATTGTGGTCACGACGGTTTTTTAAATAATGAGGTGTTCATTATCTATTGAATGGATTTGTTTTAATCAGTAAAGTTATCGTTCATTTACCTTTACGACCTATTCGCCATCTTATCTATTAGCCTGTTGCCGCCAGTCTTTTTGCGCGTCTCGTTCAGCGACCAGCTGTCGGTCTACTTAATTGTCGCCGTCATCCTGTCAGCTTGGCTGGGTGAATTTCTCACGGCCCACAAAAACCAGGCAACCTCGTACAAGGTTGCCTGGCTATTGAAGACCGTTGCATTGGTGATGACGGTCGTTTGCTTCTTGGCCGCCTGCTTGGGACAGCTGGTTTAAACCGAATGGGGGTCCCTGTCACCGGTTAATGACAGGGACCCCCATTCGTTATTCTAAATAAGTTATTTCAGATTATTAGTCACGTGTCTTCGCTAAATCAGCTGTGATTTGACCTTCCATCTTTTCGTAGCGTTGATACATTAATGCTGGAATGATGGCAGCAGCGTACAATAACATGGTCATCCAGTTAAAGTCGATGCTAATTCCAGTCAGAGCATGGGCAGTTTGAACTTGATTGGCCACGTAACCAAAGGCAGACAGGAACGTCCCGTTCAACCAGCCAGCTAACCCTTGGCCCATGGACATACAGAACGCCGAACCAATCGTAGTCAACAGACCAGCCGCATTGATACCGTTTTTCCATTCTCCAAAGTCCACAGCGGACCCTAACATGGCAAATGGCATGGAAACAGCAATTCCGGAACCAATCAAGGCGATTAACCAGCCGATTACAGCGCCCACGATGCTTAAACCAGATACGGTAATGATTAATTGACCCACAACAGCAATTGCAAAACCTAATGCCCAAATTTTACTCTTCGACATATACTTATTCATGAATGGAATGGCAATAACCCCGACCACTTGAATCAGGCCAATCGAATTAAAGAAAGTGACTAGGTCTTTATTCTTAAAGTAATACGTGAAATAGTAAACCATCCCTTGTTGCCGGTTCTGTTGAGCTACCCAGAACAAGAAGTTTCCGGCAACCAGAATCAACCAAGGCCAATTTTTGTTCATGGCGTGAATCCCTTGTTTCAAGGTAACTCGTTCACTAGTACTAGAGGAAACTCGTTCCTTAGTGTGCGCAAATGAGAATAAGGTCAGCGTGACATTTAAAATAGCAAAAATCACAATAAAAATACGGAAACCTTTAACGTCATTGCCTCGACCGAAGAATGCAACTAACGGCAGTGTCAGGGAGTTCACAACGAAGACCCCTAAGTTAGATCCGACCATCCACCAAGAGTTAAGAACCACCCGTTCCTTAGGATCCGAGGTGATCAATGGTAACATCGTGGTAATAGGTGCATTGATTCCCAAATATAAGATTCCGTAGATAATGTAGGTGATCCCACAATACCAAATCTTACCGGTAACACTCAACTGTGGTGCCCAGAATAAGAGTACACCCATTGCTGCATACGGAAATGCCAGCCACAAGAAGTAAGGCCGAGCCTTCCCATACTTGGTATGTGTCATGTCAATAAACGTTCCCCAAACGGGGGCTCCTACGGCATCCACAACCCGGGCAATTAACAAAATCAATCCGGCTGCGGCGGCAGGTAATAAGACCACGTCAGTAAAGAAGTACATCAGGTAACTCCCAACGACTGTGGCGACCAGTTGACCAGCAAAGTCCAGTTGACCGTAACTTAACTTCTCCAGCCAGGGAACAATCTGTCTTTTAGGCTGGCTACTTGCTTTTTCTTCCATAGTGTTCAACTCCTCAGAATTTTTGTCTTAAACTTTTAGCAAATATACATCGTGCGCGTCAATGATTAATTGCTGATCCGATGACAACGCGATGTCTTGATTTCGCCAAACATCGTGTCCAGCTAACGGAATCGACAGGCCAATCAAGTCTTGGCCCGTGAGCGTCAGTTGCCGCTCAGAGATGTTGAAGACAGCGTAGTACTCGTGACTTGGACTCGTGGCGTACCAAGTAATTTGGGACTCGTCACGCGTGACCTGATACTTTTCCGTAATTTGATCATCCATTGCGAGCAAATCAGCATTCGTCAGCAATTTAGTCGTCCACTCATCCAGATCTGGTAGTTCACCGCCCATAATTAGTGGTGACTGCATCAGGCTCCACAAACTCATCATGGTTTTCTGTTCTGCGTGGGTGAAACGGGTCTGGCGGTCACCACCCGGGCCATCGACGGACCGGATCCCAATGTGCCCTAGTGGAAGCATGCCACAGTCCGGCCAATTTCCAGGCCGCGACATGGCTGACCACTTTTCAGCACGGTCAAACATATTCAAGAGTAGCGACCAGTCATCCCAAAAGTCATCCGTGATTCGCCACATGTTGGCATTACGCTGCAAGAACGCACCGTTCTCAACCGGCGCTGGTCCTGGCGATAACGACAGCACCATATCACGACCGGTCTTGTCAATGGCCTTGCGTAAGGCCACCACTTCTTTCTTCAACGTGCCGCGGTAAATCACTGAATTAGCAATGTCGTCGCACTTGATAAAGTCAACACCCCATTCGGCATACAGCGCCATCAGTGAGTCGTAGTACGCTTGTCCCTCTGGGAGGTCAACGTTGACACCATACGTATCGGCATTCCACGGACAAATCGTGTTTTCAGCAATATCGCGTGCCGTCTTGGTCGTTCCCAAAATCGGCGTGGCCGCATGGACGGCCTGACGTGGAATTCCTCGCATAATGTGAATCCCAAATTTCAAGCCCAGTCCGTGAACATACTCGGCTAGCGGGCGAAAGCCTTGTCCATTAGTAGCCGAAGGAAAGCGCTTGGGATCTGGCATCAGTCGTGAGTAATCATCCATCACTAGTGGCGTAAAATTGTGATATTTTGACGAATCCGCAGTCGGTTCGTACCATTGGATATCAACGGTCACGTACTCCCAGCCAAACTGCTTAAGGTGTTGGCTGAGATAATCCGCGTTGCGTTTGACTTCTGGTTCCCGAACCGAGGCACCATAACTATCCCAACTATTCCAGCCCTTCGGTGGAACTGCGGCAAAACTTCTAAATTTTTGAGTCATGCTTAGTATCCTTTCTGATCACTCAATCACCGGTTATTAAGTGCGTTGTTTGCTTGGATATCCTATGTACACTCAACATCATAGCATCTAAGAAAACGCTTTCAACAAACGATAACGTACATTTAGTGGTATAAAGTAACGGGCCTAATGCGAATTAGTGTTAAAATCTCACATTCGTTAATTTCCACGCAATTTCTATCAGAATCTACTGGTACCGTATTCCTCACCAGACGTGAACAAGACCCGTTCGGCTCAAGTAAGCCGAACAGGTCTTGGTTTAAAGCTACTGTAACTGTACGTGGTAAAGCCGCGCCATCTTTTCGCGAGAGAAGTTCACGTGTAACGTCTCTTGATCATTAGTAAAATCGCTATTTCCAGTCGCACTGGGATAGAGCTGCGTGACGGCCGCAATTTGGCCGTATTTGGCTAGTGACACAGTATGGTCGACCGTTTGCCCAATCCCCCGCCAAACGGCTAGATACAGGTCCTTACCCTGCTTAAAACCATAGCTAAACCAGTCATCATCCAGCTGTCCTAATCCTTCTGGCCAAATTGGCAAACCAGTTGCGATTTTTTGCCGGTAGGTCTTGTAAGCCCGAATGCCTTCAGCAACTAGGTCTAGACGATGACCCTTTACTTTATTCAGATAGCCGCTCTGGTGAATTCGCAAGAGCATGGCATTGACCATATTAAAGACTACCTCTTCGTCATCCCCATCCTGCAGTGGGTAAGACCAGATGGCACACTGCTCTGGAGCGACGACCGATGCGCCTACCGCGGCAATATTACCATTGCGGACATAGTTGGTTTGATCCGTCATTGACTGAATACTGTGGCGTTCAAGCATGGCATAGTCATGCCGCATCCCACCAGACCCACAGTTTTCAATAACCAAATCAGGGTAACGAGCGAAGATGGCATCTAACCATTTCAGATAAGCACGGTTATGTTTCAACAGTCCATCGCCAACACTATCGGCTTGACGATCCGTCCCGATACCGGTAGTAATGTTGTAATCCATCTTGATATAACCCACACCGTACTGTTCAACCAGACGCTTCATCACGCCATCCGCAAAGTCACGGACCGCTGGATTAGTGAAGTCCAAATGGTAACGGTCTGCGTCAATCACACGTTTGCCATGACGCATGAAGAACCAGTCATCCGGTAATTCTGCGGCTAGCGGGCTCTTGATTCCCATGACCTCTAACTCCAACCACAAACCAGGAGTCAAGCCCTGGTCACGGATGTATTGAATCAGTTTTTCGATGCCGTCAGGGAATCGTTCCTTCGATGGTTGCCATTCACCCACGCTGTCCCACCAGTAGCCTGGCGCATACCAGCCACAGTCAATAACAAAGTACTCACAACCAACCTTCTTGGCCGCATCGATCAGCGGCAGTTCTTTGGCCGTCGTTGGGTCACCAGATAGGCCATTCATGTAGTCGTTGAAAATGACCGCTAGCTTCTGGTCGTCTGCATTAGGCCGGCGGATTGCACGTCGGTACTTGGTCATCTCGCCAATGGCATCCTCAAAATCCCCTATCAACTGACCAAATGCTACCGGTACTGTTGTGAAGGTAGCTCCCGGCGTTAAGTTCTTCCACCAATGATTATCGAATTCCTCAGGTCCGGACAGACGAATGGCCAATAAGTTTCCACGGCCAATGTCCTTCAACTCATAATGCCAAGCCCCGTTGTTTTCAATCTGCCAAATAGCTGTCTGCCCCGTCTGGGTATTGGTCAAGATACCGTTCGGCGAGTATTCTGAACAGGACCACGAGGAATTGTTGGTGACACTCAGACGCTTCGTCGATGCTTGCGCTTGGTCACCATCGACCCAGTAATCTAGGCCAGCGTCCTTGAGCGTATTGGCTTTCCACTGGGCCTCCGCTGTCCAATCATTGTTGGGGATGTACACCACATTGTGTTCAGCATAATTGCCAGCTAGATCCTTAGCTTGATTGATACCACTCAACGCAAAAGATGAGGCATATTCAATCCCCAGATCTGCGGACCCGATGTTTTCCAATTGCGTCCAACTCCGTACAACGGCCGTCCCGTTGTAGAGCCTATAAAAACTACTGACCCGCAACGTGTGGTCCGTATCTTCTTGTACCACTGTTAGGAGCTTGCCATCAGATTCATCCACCACGGTATGCCTGACGTAACGTAGGTCGCGTCCTGGATTTGTATCCACAAAACCGACCCCTTTGTGGTGGAAGTTTCGACCAGTGACCTGTACCTCAGCAATCTGTAAATGTTGTTTGAGCTCATCATCCGCCGCACGCAAGTCATTGGAATTCATGACGACCAAGCGAACCTTTTCTTGAGCCACTTCAAACTTCAGCTGTGCGTGATCCGTTTCAACCGCAAAATTTTCCATCCTTATCTTCCCTTTCTAACCGACCAATCTGTCTAAGTAGGTTACTGAATCCAGATAATCATTTCCCTAGCAATTAGGTTATTTAGCCTAATTGTAAACGGTTTCAATTACGTTAAAAATGGTGTATTTTGTAGGAAAGGTGTTTATTTATAACTATTAGCAGGCGATTTAGTGGTAATTTCTCACTTTTAGGCCATTACATCTAGACGACGTGCCCAAAACGGGTGAAAATAGTGCTTAACCAAATATGAATCGCTACACTCACGAGAGGAGTCAATCACGATGCGAACCATAACTTGTATTGATATCAGTGAACCCGTTCTCCATTTTTCATCCGGAAAATTCACAGCGGGTTCTCACTGGAAACATAAGCCAATGTATCATGATGGGAATTTTGAAATCATCATTGTCGTCAAGGGCACTCTCTACTTACAAGTTGATAACAGCTATTATGTCATTCAAACCGGCGATGTTTTTGCATTACCACCATTTCACCATCTCCACGGTTACAAGGAATCGCCTGAGAACACGCAATACTTCTGGTTTCATTTCTTTACACACAAGAATGCCATGCGGTCATTACACGTGGACGGCCAAGATGACCAATCTTTGGCCAACTTATTTAAAAAAGACCAAATCGTCTTGCCGCTACAGTACCAGGCTGTGAGTCTGGAAAAAATTCTGATCATCATCTACCAGGTCCTAGACGTGGCCAAGACCCACTACTTCACGTCGATGTCCGTAGATTATCTCCTGACCGCCCTACTAATTGAAATTTCACAAGACTTCTACAGCTCACTATCTGGTGCCAATGCCTCTAGCGCTGAAGCCCGCATCGACGGCATCAAGGAGTGGATTCGTGCCAATCTCAATGCTGAACTCAAGGCCAGTACCGTTGCAGAGCATTTTGACTTGAACGCCCACTATCTAGTCCGCATCTTCAAGGAACAGACTGGCCAGACTATCATCCAGTACATCAATCAGCTCAAGCTTCAACAAGCAGCTGAATTATTACTACAGACTAATTTTCCCATCAAACGTATCGCCAGCGCTGTCTTCTTTTCTGACGAAAAACGCTTCATGAAGGCCTTCAAGGCCCGGTATTACTTAACACCAACTGAATTTCGCCACACCTATACCAAGAAATTTTTGGACAGCAGTCATTTTGATCCTGAGGTTCCTATCGTCTTGGAACCACCCGAGCAGAAATAACATTTATGGCCATACGAATAGCCGCCGACATCATTACTACAGTCGACGGCTATTAAACTTACTCTTAAAACTTGAAAGACAGAAGCCAACTAGACGCATTCCTTTAGCGCGATTCATAAGGATAAAACTAGTTGTTTACAGCGTCATGACACACATTGGCAAGAGACTAGCGGATCCTTGACAGCCTTACTCAGGCTGGAGGTGATCCCCAGGGCAAGCTGACGCAAGCATCTGATTTGGCCAATTCGGGCTGGAAAATAGCTTACTCGACCTTTCGTGACCCGTTACCAAGTCTCGCCACCAACCGCCGCAACTGCTGCTGATAAGTCAAAAACAGCCCGGTGAACTTGCTGTCGCTGGTCGCTTCCCACGGCTTGGGCGTGCCACAATAGTGCAGTACCACCGTGTTGGCCATCACCCAGTGAATCTCGTGGGCGTTCAGGCTGCGCGTCTGGTAGACGAAGTATTTGCGCGTGTCGTAATTCCAGATTTCCTCGGGAATCTCCAAAATGTCCGCGCCGTACAGGAAGTTTAAAATGTCTTGGTCTGGCAAGATCAGCTCGCTTTCGTACTTCTGAATGGCAGCGGTAATGTCACCCAATTTGATCTTAGCCCGCGCTTGGTCGAGGTCAATCACCAGCACGCCGGAATTGAAGTAAGCTGTCGTCGTGCCCAGTCGCAGCTGATTCAGCCCATCAACCAATTTGGTCACGCCGCGGTGAACGGCTGCCGCCAGCATCTTCCCCCGCAAATCAATTTCCCACAAAGGCCGCAGCGGATTAATCACCAACAGATCCGGGTCCAAATAGATGACCCGCTTCACCGTTGGCGGTAAAATTTGCCCGCTCAGCAAGCGAAAGTACATTTCTTTGGGATACCGCTTGATCAGGGGCACCCCCGCCGCAAAGTCCGTGGTCACTTGTTCATTACTGAGCGTCCAGCCAAACGCATCCGTAAGTTGCCGTACCGCTGCCACTTCTGCTGGCGTCAATGAGGCGTGCAACAGCCACAGATGAATCCGCTCGCCCGGGTTATTGGCGTGTACCGAGTACAGCATGACCTTCAGTGGCGGCAAATAGCCCGCGTTCAGGGTCACCAGTAAATTAATCTCATCAGTCAAAATTGTCCACCGACCTTCGTTTAGGTTACTTCCATTTAACCATACGCCAGCGGTTTGCGCTGGGATGAGCACTCCTGGTTTAGCCGCCTGACCAAATATACCCACTGCCAGAATTTCCCGCATAAAGTTAGGAATAAAATGTCGCCAGTATTTTATGCCAAAATGACATGGAAAAATTTCATCATTTTCATCAAAAACGGCCAAATCCTTGTTAAATCACGTTTTCACGGCAGTTTACGAGCGCTAACTATTAGGCAAAACCCTCAATTATGCCAAATGGTTGGTGTTTTTTCTATATATAATTATATATAAAAACCCGGCATTTTCACGAATATCCGTGAGAATTGCCGGGAATTTTTTACCGTATCCGCTAGACATGCTATTCTCTAAGTGTTCAAGGCACGTGAAAGAAATAACAAGTTACATAACCAGGTTATCCAACCCATCACGGGCCTCATCATTATAGCAATCAACCAAATCAAAAAAAGATAGTGAGGGTATCAGCATGACTAAAAAATACGAAACAGAAGCCCCAGGATACACCATGACCACTGTGATGGAAGAAGCTGCTCGTTGCCTGCTTTGCCACGACGCACCTTGTTCCAAGGCTTGCCCCGCTGACACTGACCCAGCGCGTTTCATCCGCAGCGTGCGTTTCAACAACGTCAAGGGTGCTGCCGAAACGATTCGGGAAAACAACGCCTTGGGTGCCATCTGTGCCCGCGTCTGCCCAACCGAAAAGTACTGTGAATTGGCCTGCTCCCGGACTGGCATTGACTGCCCCATTGATATTGGTGGGATTCAACGCTACGTCACCGACTTTGAACAAGCCGCTAAGATGGATATCTTAAAGCAAGGCAAGTCCAACGGCCACCACATCGCCATCGTTGGGAGTGGTCCTGCCGGCTTACAAGTTGCCACGACCATGTTGACCAAGGGTTACGCCGTAGACATTTACGAAAAAGCCGAAAAGGCCGGTGGTTACCTGACCTACGGGATTCCAGAATACCGTCTGCCAAACGACATCGTGGAATACGAAATCAAGCGGATCGTCAACTTAGGTGCCAACATCCACTACAACACCACGGTGGGTGAAGACATCATGATGGACGAACTGAAAGCCAACAATGACGCCGTTGTTATCGCCGTTGGGGCCAGCGAAAGCAAGGTCTTACCGATGTTTGCTAACAACGAAAACGTTGAAACGGCAGTCGGCTTCTTAGCTCGTGTCAAGGAAGCCAAAGGTAACATCACTGACTTGCCTGAAAACGCCGTTGTCGTTGGTGGTGGGGACGTTGCCATGGATGTGGCCACGACCTTACGCCGCTTAAACGTTAAGAACGTTACCGACATGGCTTACGAAGAATTTGACGAATTCAAAGCTTCCAAGAAGGAACTCAAAGGCACTCGTGAAGCCGGCGTGACAATCGTCGACGGCTACGTGCCAACCGCTGTGAACGGCAATGAAGTCACCTTCAAACACCGTCACATTGATAGTGAAATGACCATCAAGTCCGACAAGATCATCTTGGCTGTTGGTCAACGCGTCAACGCCGCTAACCTCGGCATCACTATTGATAAGCATGAAGAAGTTCCTTACGCTGGCTACGGTACCGCTGATCCTAAGGTCTTCGTCACGGGTGACATTGCCCAAGGCGACAAGACCGTGGTTTGGGCCGTTCGCAAGGGTAAAGAAGTTGCAGAACAAATGGACAAAATGATTATGGGCGACGCAAAAGAAGCCGACTTGGTAGGAGGTAACGAATAATGATTAAAAAAGACTTATCCGTAGATTTCTTAGGAGTACATTTTGAAAATCCATTCCTCCTATCATCTTCGCCAGTAGATAACTGTTATGAAATGTGTGCCAAGGCCTTTGATGAAGGCTGGGCTGGGGTTGCGTTCAAGACGATTGGCCCTAAGCACTTTAAAGTTGACGAAGTTTCCCCACGGTTTGATGAACTGACCAAGGAAGGCACCCCGTTCGTTGGGTTCAAGAACATGGAACAAATTGCCGAACACTCCTTGGAAGAAAACCTGCATGACTTGAAGAAGTTAAAGGAAAACTACCCAAGCAAGATCATCATTGCCTCCATCATGGGGACCAACGAACAAGACTGGGAAGAACTGGCCCAATTGGTCACCGAAGCCAAGGCTGACATGATTGAAATGAACCTCTCTTGCCCACAGATGACCTCTCACGAAATGGGTTCTGATGTTGGGACTAACCCTGAATTAGTTAAGAAGTACTGTGCCGCCGTTCGTCGC
Source organism: Levilactobacillus brevis (assembly GCA_003666485.1). GTDB lineage: Bacteria > Bacillota > Bacilli > Lactobacillales > Lactobacillaceae > Levilactobacillus > Levilactobacillus yiduensis. Next base: position 177,831 of record CP032931.1, on the reverse strand, counting down.
GGAACTGATTTACCAATCTTAGCCAAGATGACACCCAACATCACCGACATGGTGCCAGCTGCTAAAGCCAGCCTGGATGGCGGGGCTGATGGGATTGCGACCATCAACACGGTCAAGTCTATCGCCAACTTAGATATCGACCGCAAGACGGCCTTACCAACGGTTGACGGCAAGGGCTCCATCTCCGGGTTCTCCGGGAAAGCCGTTAAGCCAATCGCCTTACGCTTTATCCAACAATTACGGGAAGCCGCTGGTCTGGAACAACTGCCAATCTCCGGGATCGGTGGGATCGAAACTTGGCAAGACGCCGCTGAATTCCTCCTGTTAGGGGCAACTACTCTTCAAGTAACCACCTCCGTTATGCAATACGGCTACCGGATCGTGGAAGACATGAAGAACGGGTTGATGCACTACATGGAAGAACAAGGGATTGACCACCTGTCAGAAATCATTGGCGCTGCCAACAAGAGCATCGTTCCCGTTGAGTCTCTGAACCGGGACTACAAAGTCTACCCTAAGATCGACTGGGACAAGTGTATCGGTTGTGGCCGCTGCTACATTTCTTGCTTCGATGGCGCGCACCAAGCTATCTCCTGGAATGAAGAAGCTCGCCGCCCAACGGTCGATACCGAAAAATGTGTCGGCTGCCACCTGTGCAACCTGGTCTGCCCAGTGGGCGCCATCTCGACCGGTGAAGTTGTGATGAAGCCAGGCCGTGAAGGCAATCCAGAAGATATCAAGATCGAGTCACCACGCTTAACGCACTTCTAAAACGACAAGCGCGTCACGCCCGCTGTCCGGGGGATTTAAAAAATTTGAGTGATCGGGGTGTGACGCCCCAAAAGAGGCTGGGCCAAAAACATTGCGTTTGGGGTCCGCCTCATTTTGGGTTTAAACGTTTTACCTAAAGTCCTTGCGCCATTTCACAGAATCAGATACACTGGTATTCTGACTGAGAAATGGAAGCGCTAACTAGTAAAGGGGAAATCACATCATGAAAATTAGTAAAAAAGTTTGGTTCGACTCCATCGGCGTTGGTGGGTTCACCATCGTTTACAGCTTGATCATGACTGGCTTTTCACTGTGGATGGGTGCCGCAGCCTTCATTGCGGTCTCCTACTTCTTCGGTGCCGGCTTCCCGAAGGATAAGATCTGGAATATTCTGTTGAGTTTCTGCTTGGGCCTCATTTGGGGGCTGATGGCCTTCTCCCTGTTGCACGTGTCTTGGATCTCCGGACTGGTAGCCTCGTCCGTGATGTTTGGGATTCTGACATTCCTGGCCCTCTTCTTGCAAGGAACCATCCTGCCGTTCACCGAGGTGCCGGCTTGGCTGATCACTTGGGGGACGACCATGCTGATCATCTCCAACATCACCATCAAGAGCTGGCCAATGTTCTGCTTTGAACTGCTGGCTTCGATGTTCATGGGTATCTTCGTCATCGGCTACGCTTCGGACTACTTCAACAAGGTGATGTTCAAGCTGTTCCCGGAGAAAAAGCCTAAGGACGACGACAGCCAAGACCACGACGCGGCTGATAAGGGCGAGCCTGGGAATGAATTGGGTTAAAGAGCTATTGTTTATGAGTAAAACAAGGGATAGCTGACCATCGATCAGGTGTTAAGTTTACTAGTCAGATAATTCTAGAATTTGGGATATTGGGATATCAACTTTAAGAAAAACTAACTTCTTTTTATCGTTTCAATCATCTAAATTTTATGTACAAACAATACGAAGGAAAGAGCCTGGGACAAAACTCCCAACTCGCATATTAAAAGGGGTCCTCTCAAGAAATCGTATGATTTCTTGAGAGGACCCCTTTTGAGCTTATGTATACACAGAGATGGTAATCCCTGCTATTCTTTAGGTGCTGAACCAAAAAAGAAAAGAGATAACCAACTCTATGCAAATGAATTATACCAGTAATCGCACCACTTTAAAAACTCAATCTATCTTGGCAACCTCAACCAAACAGCGTCGCATGGGCTATTAACGCTATTGTGGACGATATTCCGACCGCTACTTTTCAAACCAGTTCAGCTCCTACCGGTCGACCTTCATATCCGCCACAGTTACTCTTAAAGCTTTGGCTCTTCGGTTACTTACGCCGGACTTTTTCGGGACGTAAGCTAGTTCAAATGGCCAACGAAAACTTAGTGATGCGTTGGTTCATTGGCCCAAATCTGGCCATTCCGAGTTATCGTACCTTCAATCGATTCCGCAGTAATCCTAAAACCTTGAGACTGATTGAAGGGCTCTTTCGCGCCTTTCGTGATTACCTGACGATGATCGGCCTCTTCAATAATTCCGCACTTTTCATTGATGGGACGAAGATCTTGGCTGACGCTAATAAATACACGTTTGTCTGGCGTAAATCCATTGAGAAGGCCGAACCTAAGCTCGATGATAAGACGGCCTCGCTTTATCAAGAATTGTTGAATTATCAAGTATCCGTACCGCATTTCTCGCCGCAAAAATGCGCGTTAACTAGTGCTGAGCTGATTAAATTAACCACTAACTTAACACTCGCAATCAATAGTTTAACTGAAAAATCAACTTAGAAAAGCCGCATCGTGGTGGTTCACAAGCCAAACGTCATCGCCGGAAATTAAAGCATTTTCTCCACCTGTTGACGACGGACTATTTACCTCGTAAACAGCGCTATGAGCTGGCTGAGAAGACCTTTAGTGACCGAAATAGCTTCTCGAAGACTGATCATGATGCGACCTTCATGCGGATGAAAGAGGATCCCATGAGAAATGGCCAACTAAAACCAGGATATAATTTACAGGTCGCCAGTCAACGACAATTTGCCCTTTATTATCAGCTTTTCCAGCGCCCAACGGATACGTGAACCTTGATTCCATTCGTGACGCATATCTTTAAACAGTCGCCGCGAGTCGTTCAATATTTGGTGGCGGACGCTGGGTATGGCAGTGAGATGAACTACCAAAAGCTTACTGATGACTTTCAAACTAAGTATTTGATTCCTTATGGCATGTACGAAAAAGAACAAACCCGTTCTTATCATAAAGACCGGCGCAAAGTCGCTAACTGGCAATACGATGAACTGAACGATCAGTACACCGATCCTGATGGCATAATCTTTACTTTTCACCATTACAGTACCCGCCATGACCGCTACGGCTACGAAAGACAATTTAAGGTTTATCGCTCAGTCAAATACTTTGAAGACCCAAAGCGCGAGACTTTGGCGACAACCAAGAGCGGTAACCGCCGTCAAATCAGTGTGAAAATTGGCTTTACTTTAAAGACCAGGCGAAGAAACGGCTGACTAGTAAGGTTGGCCATGCTTTGTATGCGCATCGTAAAATTGAGATTGAACCAATCTTCGCTGATTTAAAGACCTACCTGAAGTTCAAACGATTCTCAGTTCGCGGCTTAACCGCAGCTACCAATGAGATTGGCATTGCCTTAATGGCTGAGAACCTATCAAAGTTATCGAAGACAGTTAAACAGGCTCATATCATGCCAAAGAAAAGTGGTGTTAATTGCCACGAACCGGCAATTAACACCACTTATTACTTCAGATTCTATGGTTTTGTCCCAGACTCATTTCTTCGTATGTTCATGTCCCTATAATTTAAATCCGGCTGGTTTACAATTCATCATTCAGTAAATAAACAACCAATAACTGGCTGCTCATCAACTTTCAGCTCACAATTATCCAAACATCGGTGTTACTTTGGTCTTTCTACACCATGTTTGAAATGATGGCAACAAACTCAACTGCAGATTACATCTCACAAAAACTGGTGAATGTTTTGACTTCAGTATTTCTTCCTTTTGATCACTAATAGTCAAATGGACTAAGAAAAGCTTTGCATACGCTTCAAAAAAAGCCTCCTGGAAAAAACTATCCGTTAAATTCGACGACACTTCAAAGGCAACATGCAAACCAACATAGTCAGCTAAGTCTTCATTTTTCGTTTTACCAGGAGCCAATGGGATGCCGTCAAAGGAAATATGTTGAATTTTCTGCACAATCTTCCTAGAAATATCTGCCAAATTTTGATTTTCCACAAATCCTGTATTGATTCTCCGACTAGCTACTGAATCAATTGAATGAAATAATTCATGAGATAAAATCACACTTAGCCCATAGAAGTGTGATTTTTCAACATACGGTGGCATCAAAAAGCTTAATGGCACCGTAATCTTCAATCTCTCTCTGTCGAAAAAAATTCCCCTCGTTATAATTTGAAGCAGCTCATTTTGAGTGAAATCAGCTAATTTGTTTTTCTTTAAAATACTAATAACTTCTTGATATGTCGTTGGAATAACTTCTTCAGGTCTTTCTTTGGAGAACCTCGGAAGAACAATTTCCGTTACCTGCATTAGCCTGGACGCAGCAGTGGTAAAGCAAGTTAACGATACTTCTCTTGCTTGTAAGATTCTAACAAAATCCGCTAGTCGCCTAACTGTATTCTCAACGTTCAATCGCTTTAAGACATTAACCATAATTTGTTGAGGATAAAGCCGAAGCATAATGCTTTTACTCAGCAATTTATCCATACTCTTATCACCAGAAGACATACCCGTTGCTAACTCAAAAAAGTGCATTCCCAAAAACATACTGTTGCTCAGCGCTGTTGCCAACAGCACCCAACAACGAAATTCATCAAAATGTTTAATAATAACATTATATACTTCATTGCATTGATACTTATTCTGCATTACAAGAATTGTATCAACATTTTGGTGATTAGACGCTTGCTCTACATAAAAGTACTTCTGGTCAGATGAATCAAAAGCTTCGTTAGCCATGATTCTTTCAAAATTTACTACTTTTAGATAAAAGTCATTTACACTGATGTCTTTAGCTGTTCCTTTAAATAAGAAATGAATAACTTTACACATTTGTTTCCGCCTGCGTGCTACATTCTCAATTCTATTTCTAACCAAAACTTTCTTAATTATCTTTTTAACTCGCACTGTTTTTAATTCAAACGGCATTACTAAGTTATAGTCTCGGGAAATATCATCTATAGATGACAAGTCCCTTTCATCCTTTAAACTGTCAATTGTTCCTATTTCTCTTTTCAAATCTTCTAGGAACCCCTCCTTTGCAACTCTGATTAATGAACTATTAATATTATCAGACATTCCTTCCAACACATCATTGAACGTGCTCATCACAATAGTTTGATTCAAAAGAAAACCATCTTCACTTAGACTACTCGATACTGACTGTATAAGCGGCCCATTTATTTTCTCAAAATAATCCATTGCTTTACAATCTTTAGAGAGCGTAAAATATCTTGTGTAAATGCATAAAAGATTTCTGAATTGTATAGAAATAGGGAATGCCTTCCCTTATGATATTTAGTAACCACAGAAAACATCACAGGAGGCATTCCCCATGAATGAACTTACCACAGAAATTATCGCTGCACTAGCCCAAAAGCAAGATTTGGACGAAATTTTTCGGCAACATTTGGAAACGGCCATCAATGATTTAATGCACGAGGAACTTTCATCGTTCCTCGGTTATGAACCCTACGACCGCCAAGGTTTTAACAGCGGCAATTCACGCAATGGGCATTATCTGCGAACCTTTAAAACTAAGTATGGGGAACTAAACTTGAAGGTTCCACGCGACCGAAATGGCATCTTTAATACGCAAACTATTCCAAGCTATCAACGCCAAACGGATGGTTTAGAAGCCACGGTTGTCCAGCTCTACGAAAAAGGGATTACCACTAGTGAGATCGCGGATTTGATTGAGAAAATGTATGGCGCTCATTACACACCACAAACGGTTTCAAACCTCACGAAGGTCGTTGACCAACAGGTCAACGCCTTCAAGACGCGCCCTCTAGCGAGCCGTTACGCAGTCATTTATGTGGACGCAACATACTTACCTCTGCGCCGGGACTCAGTGGCTAAAGAAGCCGTGCATATCGCCATTGGCATTCGACCAAATGGGATGAAAGAGGTCCTAGCATATCAAGTCGCTCCAACTGAATCCAGTACCGTTTGGGAAGAACTTCTCGTGGACATCCAGCAGCGTGGTGTAAAAGAAGTCCTCTTATTCGTGGCCGATGGCTTAGTCGGCCTTACCAACACAATTGGTGACCACTTCCCTAAGGCTAAGCTCCAGCAGTGCCTGGTCCACGTCAGCCGGAACATTGAAGCTCACGTTCGAACTAAGGACCGACAAGAGGCCCTTAACGACTTCAAACTGATCCATCAAGCAGCTACCATGGACGACGCAAGACAAGCTTTAGCTGACTTCATAGACAAGTGGCAAAAGACGTATCAAAGAGTAACGGGCAAGCTAGAAAATAATCCTCATCTCTTGACCTGTTTCACGTTTCCAGCTGCGATACGCAGTAGCATCTACAGCACAAATCTCATTGAGTCGTTCAACAAGAAGCTAAAACGGCAGACAAAGAAGAAAGAACAATTTCCAAATGAACCAGCACTAGAACGAGTTCTGGTCACAGTTATTCGTGACTACAACGGCCAAAATTTTGAGCGAACGCATCGAGGTTTCAAGCAAATTCAGGATACGTTAGAATCCATGTATTAGAAGCTAGCTAATGGGAGAGGACTTCCATTTACACAAAAAATTTGACACTTCCAATCTTTAAGTAAATAATCCATTACACACCTCACCAATGCTCACTCACTTCTTTATGCAAATCTCGCGATCGAAAAGGCTACGAGTACTAGCGTCAAAATTGTGGGCAACAAATAAAACAGTAATTGGTAAGCTTAACAGAGACTTCAATATGGCAGACGTACCCTCATAATCAATAGCCGATGTCCCTTCATCAATAATAAGAATCTTCTGCTCATGTATTACTGCTCTTGCAATTATAATCTTTTGTCGCTGACCTCCTGAAAAATTCTTTTCTTTTAAGTTGAGTACTGTACCAAGTCCAGAATCAAAAGAATCAATGTCCTTTTTCAAATCTGCACCTTTGACCACTTCGTTAATAAGCGAATCAAGCTTTGCATTAAACATCGTTATATTGTTTTTAATTGTATCTGGAAACAATATTGCATCTTGTGGAATATATCCAATTTTATTTAAATTAACTTTCACAGTTTTAGACTCACCATTCAAAAACTCTACATTACCTTTTGTAGGCTCCACTTCTCCAATGAGAATTTTCAATAGTGTCGATTTGCCACTACCACTATCTCCTGTAATTAAAATCTTTTCTCCCATACGAATACATAGATCTGGAAAGACAAGCGTTTCGCCATTCGGAAAACTTTTAGTTAATTTATGAGTGACTAGACATCTAACTTGATTAGGATTATTGTCTGGCCCTTCTCTGATATTCTTCACTTGCCTTGCATGCTCCATAAACTCTTTGCTTAACGTTTTTGAAGACAAAATAGAGCCAAAAGAATTGGAGATTGTAACTACTCCATTAAATATAATTTCAGCAAATTGTCCTGCACTCAAAATCGTTCCAAATGAAACTGAATTTTTACTTATCAAATACCCTGTCCATGCGATTACTAAGAACTGCGAAAAAACGTTAGCAAACGTATTTAGAATTCCCAACGTACAGACCTTTCCTACCCTCTTCATAATATTTTGTTCAAGCTGTTCTGATTCTCTACTTAGTACCTTATAAAAATGCCCCTTTGCCCCATAACGTCTAATTTCAGAAAGTCCTGAAAACCATTCATCAATCGTACTTAAGTACTCTCGATTAGATTTTGACACATTCATTGTCGTAACTTGCAGACTTTTTGAAAGTAGCCGTGGTAAGAACAGAATACCAATGGCCAATACCACTACAAGAATCATTAATGTCCAATTAAGCGTAAAGAGAGCAACACACGAAAAAGCCAGTGTCAATGCTCCCGTGAAAATTGAGAACAAAGGCGTTGCATATTGATTAGTAAGCGTTTTTAAATCATTTGTCAACTTGTTCTGAACAAAATCAACTGACGTATCACTGTTATTGTAGGCTGATTGGACAAAATTCTCTCTTAATTGATGAGAATATATCTGAACCTGGGAATTGAACAAATAACCCATTAGTATATTACTAACATAGCCTCCTAGTAGTAAGAGAATAAAAAAAACCATTTTCGTAATAAATTGAGACAAATTTCCGTTTTTTAACACGTTAATCGCAAAGGTCAGGCTATAATTTCCCAATGTAATTGACAGTGCGGATAACACACTAACAATCATAATTATGGAACTCCTTACCTTATTTGTTCTGATTATTCCCATCAATCGCATAGATTTGCCCCCAATAACTCTTTCAATACAAAGGAAACTCCTCTATTTCCATGTTCAAAGCTTGAATCAAGTAATTGAAACGACTCATTTACAACGTATAATTTCCGATCATATTTCAACAGATATTCACCAACGTCCCAACTACTTTTAGATATCCATTGATCATACTTACTATTCTTTTTATATTTTCTAAAAAGTAGTACTGCCAAAATAATCCCTGACAAGCCCCGATACAATGTAACGCTTTGAGGTAAATATACTTTGGACAGAGACTCTCCCCACTCCTCCATTAACTTGTCGTACTTAGTTGTCTTAAACCATCTAGATAAATAAATGGAACAGACCAATACCCCTGACATACCATCAGATAAGTATGGAGATACATAACGAGATACATTACTAATTCGGAAACCAATTTTATCACTCTGATCAATCGAAACTGAATAAGTAGTTATCAACATATCAAACGTCTGTAGTATTAACGTTCTATTGTCATTAAACTTATCCTTCCTCATACGTAATTTTAGATGATGCAAGGCATATCCCGTACAAATCACCAAAGCCAACGCACGTTTAATATACACGATGTTCTCTTTATCACCAATTACTCCCCGATTTAGTCTAACATTGAGCAGTCTTAAATCATCTATTAGTATTTTAATCCTATTCAAACTGCAGAATCTTGCTGCCATCCTTCGATCTTTATGGAGCAATTCAAATGCCATGTCAACTAACACGTCCGAATCCATTGAGATGCCTACTGGAAAATCTTCACTTAAATGATCACACGCAATTTTCTTTCCAGTGTGCGAAAGCATGTTCACCCCACCATTACTCAATCGCTCCAGTTCGACAGTTTTATTTAACTCGTCAGTTATATACTTAGCTGAGTATTTATCATGATGCTCATCATCTTCAAAGATAACTTCCAAATTTCCGTCTTCTATTACTTGGATGCTTCTTCTCAACGAATCTTTCCTGCCTTTTATCAAAATCTCAATAACTTCAACAAAGACCAGTGGTAAATGATACCTAATCGCCCATTCTTTAAAAAACCTAAGCGTCATTTCCCCAGATTCATCTACACCTAAAAAACTGTTAGCTCTACAAAACAAGGAAATAAGTAAGTAACCAATTTGCTGGTTATCCTGTTCATTTAAGCTAAGGTGTGATATTTCAGAATTATAAAATCCTACCGTTCTATACTGAACTTTTCGTTGATTATCTTGTACATTTAACTCGGAAATCGTATCCAAATCAATAAATGACACCGTATCCGTATTGCTATCAATCAAAACATTAGCACTCGAAATATCTCCCAAGTAATATCCACGCATATGCAGCCGCTGCACCTTGTTAAGTAAATCAAGCATAATCTTCTTGAGCTCTGAATAGTTTGTTCTTGTTCTATCACTATTCACTACGCGATCAACTACGGTGGCTCGATAAACATCAAAATCCACACCATTGACTTTTGTTTCAATTAAGAAATAATCATCGTCTTCCCAAAATGAATCGATTTTCTTAGGAAAGCACTCACAATCCTCTAGCACCTTCAAATAATGAGATTCTTGTTGCAACTTACAAATACAGGTTTCTCTTGTATCGCTAAACCCATCCTTAGCAGTCTTAAGAACAACATCTTCATCTCCATACTTAGCTAAGAAAACAGATCCAGACACTTTCGAGTTTAGTGCCCGGTATGGCTGATACATCTTGAATAATTTTTTTGAGATCATTCCATCATCTTTATTTTTTGGAAATGGTTCTTCAATAAAGTTTGGCAGAAAATATTCAGACAGCTTATAATCCTCATACTGTGGAGTCCCATTCAAGTCATAAATGATTCGATTCCCATTCGCTGATAAAATACCATATCTGTAAAAAATATTCGTAGCATCCTTGAACCTACGATCCGTATAAATAGCTATCCCTTGCATCTTTTTTGGAGAAATGCATCTATAGAGTCCTTTTATATTTTTTACAAATTCTCGCAAATCTGTAGGATAAATCGTAATAAACTTGCCTGCCTCCCATAAATCACCATTACCAGAAAGATTATATTCAAGGTAGTCAAAATTCGATATATATTTAAAAGTGAGCATGTTTCTTTTGCAGTAGACGTAAACACTATCCAGTACATCTTGAAAATTCTGCAAAGTACATGAAACATGTATTTTAAATCCCTGATGCGGAAGTTCACTGGCAGCAAAATTAAATTGTCTGAAAATCCTTACTTCATCACAGCTTGATTTACTCAAAACCAGTTCATCAACATCTTCTGGCAATATATCAACACTAAGCTTCAGATTTTTCATAAAAACCTTTCTCTTTGAGATAATATTTAAAACTTCCATACTCATTTCATTCACCCCGTCCAATTTGAATTTTTATCTTGTATGCATAGAATAGAAAATACCAACAGGTTGTTCAATCTTAACAACTCGCTGATACCTGGTTTTACAATTCAATTTTTTTACGGGAAGTGTCAAATTTTTTGTGTAAATGGAAGTCCTCTCCCATTAGCTAGCTTCTAATACATGGATTCTAACGTATCCTGAATTTGCTTGAAACCTCGATGCGTTCGCTCAAAATTTTGGCCGTTGTAGTCACGAATAACTGTGACCAGAACTCGTTCTAGTGCTGGTTCATTTGGAAATTGTTCTTTCTTCTTTGTCTGCCGTTTTAGCTTCTTGTTGAACGACTCAATGAGATTTGTGCTGTAGATGCTACTGCGTATCGCAGCTGGAAACGTGAAACAGGTCAAGAGATGAGGATTATTTTCTAGCTTGCCCGTTACTCTTTGATACGTCTTTTGCCACTTGTCTATGAAGTCAGCTAAAGCTTGTCTTGCGTCGTCCATGGTAGCTGCTTGATGGATCAGTTTGAAGTCGTTAAGGGCCTCTTGTCGGTCCTTAGTTCGAACGTGAGCTTCAATGTTCCGGCTGACGTGGACCAGGCACTGCTGGAGCTTAGCCTTAGGGAAGTGGTCACCAATTGTGTTGGTAAGGCCGACTAAGCCATCGGCCACGAATAAGAGGACTTCTTTTACACCACGCTGCTGGATGTCCACGAGAAGTTCTTCCCAAACGGTACTGGATTCAGTTGGAGCGACTTGATATGCTAGGACCTCTTTCATCCCATTTGGTCGAATGCCAATGGCGATATGCACGGCTTCTTTAGCCACTGAGTCCCGGCGCAGAGGTAAGTATGTTGCGTCCACATAAATGACTGCGTAACGGCTCGCTAGAGGGCGCGTCTTGAAGGCGTTGACCTGTTGGTCAACGACCTTCGTGAGGTTTGAAACCGTTTGTGGTGTGTAATGAGCGCCATACATTTTCTCAATCAAATCCGCGATCTCACTAGTGGTAATCCCTTTTTCGTAGAGCTGGACAACCGTGGCTTCTAAACCATCCGTTTGGCGTTGATAGCTTGGAATAGTTTGCGTATTAAAGATGCCATTTCGGTCGCGTGGAACCTTCAAGTTTAGTTCCCCATACTTAGTTTTAAAGGTTCGCAGATAATGCCCATTGCGTGAATTGCCGCTGTTAAAACCTTGGCGGTCGTAGGGTTCATAACCGAGGAACGATGAAAGTTCCTCGTGCATTAAATCATTGATGGCCGTTTCCAAATGTTGCCGAAAAATTTCGTCCAAATCTTGCTTTTGGGCTAGTGCAGCGATAATTTCTGTGGTAAGTTCATTCATGGGGAATGCCTCCTGTGATGTTTTCTGTGGTTACTAAATATCATAAGGGAAGGCATTCCCTATTTCTATACAATTCAGAAATCTTTTATGCATTTACACAAGATATTTTACGCTCTCTTTTTACGGCTAGCTATCGATTAGCTTAGTATTATTCTATATACTTTTGAAATGAATAGTTGCTCAAGTCACTCTTCAATTTTAAATTAGGAGATGTAGTATCTATGAAAGAACTACTTGCATTACAAACCTTATCAGTAAAACCTGTTAATGAATCTTCTGAAGAAGCTGGCTGGACCATTGCATGCAGTCACGATTGCAAAGTTGAAACACAATTCTTGCCAACCTCTAAACACTAACGCTTTCATAACCAACCGTAATTAAATGGCTTTGTCTAACCAGATGTATGCCCAATTCACAATTTTGGATTTAGAAGCATACCCTGTTTCCAAAAAAAACTAGGAGAGGTATTCCAGCGTGAAAACCTTTCCTGGCTTTTCTTGTCCAATTTCCAAGTGAAACCTAAAGTACAGCTTGATCATGACTGGCTTTTCACTGTGGATGGGTGCCGCAGCCTTCATTGCGGTCTCCTACTTCTTCGGTGCCGGCTTCCCGAAGGATAAGATCTGGAATATTCTGTTGAGTTTCTGCCTGGGCCTCATTTGGGGGCTCATGGCCTTCTCCCTGCTGCACGTGTCTTGGATCTCCGGGCTGGTGGCTTCGTCCGTGATGTTTGGGATTCTGACGTTCCTGGCCCTCTTCTTGCAAGGAACCATCCTGCCGTTCACCGAGGTGCCGGCTTGGCTGATCACTTGGGGGACGACCATGCTGATCATCTCCAACATCACCATCAAGAGCTGGCCAATGTTCTGCTTTGAACTGCTGGCTTCAATGTTCATGGGTATCTTCGTCATCGGCTACGCTTCGGACTACTTCAACAAAGTCATGTTCAAGCTGTTTCCGGAGAAAAAGCCTAAGGACGACGACAGCCAGGACCACGACGCGGCTGATAAGGGTGAGCCTGGGAATGAATTGGGTTAAGCATTTAGATAATTTGTGGTAAGTGAAAGGTCTGGGAGCGCCTCCCAGGCCTTTTTGATTGTGATCAAAAAAGCCGCGACCGCAGTCACGACTCTCGAATCTATGCAACTTACCCCACTAACCGCCGAACATTACCATTGAACCGACTCTTCCAGTGACTATCGTTTAGGCTTGAGATGCCCACACCACCGGTATCTGAGCTCGGTGAATCGTGTAGAAAGACTTGGTTGCCCAGGTAAATCGCGACGTGGCAGTTGACCCCTTCAGACTTGTCGGTGAAGAAGAAAATGTCGCCGCGTTTCATATTCTTGGCCTTGATCTTGCGGCCCATGTGAATCAACGTGTAGGTCGTGCAACTGGACGTCGGCCCTAAGCGTACGCCAGACTTGGCGTAGATCCAGTGAATGAACGATGAACAGTCAAAGCGGCGCGCCGCAATGCTGGAGCTGGTCCGACCGCCACCCCACAGATATTTGGACTTGCCGACCAAGGCAGACCCAGTCTTGATGGCCTTTTCGACCTTCTTGATGTTGCCCTTCAAAGCCTTCTGGTCCATGGTCAGGTACTTGGCACGAATCCAGTAATTCTTGTCGCCCACGTTCATGCGGTAATACCCGGACTTGGATGGCGTGGTGTTGAGCTCCACGCGCTTGTCCACGTGAACCCACTTGCCAACAAGCTGCTTGGTGCTGGTACTGCCCGTCACCTTAGCCCCCTTTAGACCCTTAGGCTTGTTGTAGAGCAAAATGTGCTGCTTATTGACCTTCATGGTGTAATCCATCTTGTTCGCGTAACGGACCCACTTGTAAAAGGCATCTTGACGAATCCAACCGCGGTTGGTCTTGTAGAAGACCCCATGGCCGTTCTTCGCCATTCGCGTCACCTTGAAATGGTGCTTGTAGTCATACTTAGCCGAGGCTGACCGCTTCATGCCAGACTTATATAATTTCTTGTAGAAGCCATACTTGGTGTGGTAAAGCGTTTTAGTCTTGCTAACAGCCTTGTTGTAAACAGTCTTGTCAGCGGCATTGCTGGCCTGGGCGGTGACAGGCTGGCTCGCAAAGCCGGTCGCCATTAATCCCAACGCAAAGAACCCACTCAATATGTATTTGAGACGATGCACGGTAAATCCCTCCTGATTGGTTAACTATTAAGTTATCAAATGATGAACTCATAGTTATTCTACAAGAGTTTCGTGAAGCGGGGTAATGCGGTTTACTGTGCAGAATGCCGGCATTTATGCACAGTAACTCATCTTAGAAATACCGGTCACGTATCCCAGACACGTCAGGTCCACATCGCCAACAATTACGACTACCTTGAGAAGGGTCACACCGTCAACTTCAACCTCCTACACATCAAAGGTTACACCCTCAGCAAGGCCGCCGTACCAAGCTTAAGGGTCATTTGGCCGGCCTATCCGCCAAATACTTTATCTGGCCTGCAAAATAATCCTTACGCTCAGCCCTAATTTATGGTACGCTAGCATCTCGTGGGAAATTCAAACGAGGAGCAACACAATGCCTAAAAATTTCAAAGAAGAATTACTGTTCACTGCCGTTATGGCGGGCCTGATGGTCTTGGTCATGGCTGGCTACAATATCGCCTTAGCCGATGGCTTCTCCCATCACTTCATCCGGGAGGTCCTGACCGGCTACCCGCTAGCCTTAGTGGTCGCGGCGATCTGTGACCTGGGGATTATTGGCCCCGGCGTCAAATACATCTTTTTCCATTTTATTATTAACGATTACATGAAGAAAAAACAAATTAGGATTGCCCTGACCATCTCAGTCATGATGGTCGCCGGCATGGTCACGCTGATGTCTCTGTTCGGCATGGTCGTCACCCAGAACTTTGGCGACAACGTCCTTCTAACTTACCTGCACACCTGGATTTTCAACTTGTTCATGGCCCTGCCATTACAACTGTTGATCGTTGGGCCCATCGCCCGCGCCATCCTGGGTGCCGTCCAAAAGCGGACTGCTCCAGCCGAAAATTTAGCCCCAAAATCAGTCGAAGATTAACCAACTAAACGTCGCCGCTATTACCTAGTGGGCGACGTTTTTCTATTTTCTGCGGTCCCACGCCAAGGAAAAAAATCAGCCCCGGTCGCCGTGAATGGCGGTCGGGGCTGATTTTTTCATTTTTTTAAATCTTAATTTTCAGCAGTACTTGTCACAAGTCCATACAATGAAACGCAACGTCCCTCACTCGAATTGGTGATGGCCGTTGCGTTTTTAATCACTCTAGTGTTCCGCCCGGTGGATATCTCCAGTAATGTCATCTGCACTGAAATCGTGACTGCGGTAAGCCGCATCAGTCACGGGCAAATGCTGTTCAAGCGTACTGAATGCTTGAACACTAACGTCGCCGGTGACCTTTTCAAAGCCCAGCAAGTGGCCGCCAAATGAGTGGTCATCTGCCAGAAAGTGGTCATGAAAGCCGCCAACCGCGATGCCATCAAATAACTGTGGCGCGTAGTAGCCAATCAACGTGCCGGCAATCTCGCCACGAGAAAAAACTTGCTGTTGCTTAGCGGCCTGGGCCAACGTCTGGTACGGTGGCTCGGACTTGGCCACGGCGCGGGTCCGGATGGCCGTGAACACACCGGTGACCTTGACGGAGAAAAAGGCGTTGTCGAACTGTGCCAGCGCGCGGATCTGATGATTCAAATCGGCATCGCTGGCCCCCAGCACCGACATCAGCGGCTGGTAATCGGCAAAGTGGGCGTTGGCAAACGGCATGGTAAAGTCATCCGGCACCTCATGCACAGCCCCCTGCGCAGTGACTTGATACGGGTGCCCATCCAAAATAATCAGCTCACCATCCAGGCCGGCGCCGGTCCCAATGCCGGTGTCGCCGTGACGTAGTAGTTCCTTCATCGTCAGTGTGCCGGCCAAAAGCCCCGGCACTAGCAAGGCCAGCGTCCCATGTTGGTAGAGTGTGGTGGTATTCATGTAATGACTCCCTTTCGTAGGTCTTTGCCTCTACGATACCGCGTGTGGTGGGGATTGCAAGTGACAGGGAAGATGACCATGGCGCCTTCTCGGTTTGATGCCGCCGTTTCACCAGAGCTTTCTCCGCTCACATGACAAAGTATCATCAATTTATAATATCCAACTTATAAAAGCGACCACATCTTTTTAATGACATCTGCCCAAGATTATTTATCCACTATTTCGTTAGTTTGCCCTTGTTTTTCCCCAACTGAATCATTTGCCGCACCCAGCGCTGCGAGTAATCATACTTCCGGGTTAACTCCGCAATGTTGTGGCCGTTGTACTCCAGTAGCACTTGCTTAGCCACCTTAAAAACACCAGCCACATTTCACGCGAGAAATACGGTTGGTATTTTTATCCTGCTTATTTCCAATTAGCAGACAATTCCCGACTGTCACTACTAACCGCAGCCGAAAAAACCGTGTTGCTGGCTTGATTTGGGTTCTTAACCCCAAATCAAGCCAGCAACACGTCCTATGTCTACTTACTTTTTTGCTTCCGTGGCTTCCCGACTTTTCTGAATAATTTGGCGAATCCAGCGCTGGGAATACTCGTACTTCTTCGTCAGCTCCGCCAAGTTGTGGCCGTCATATTCCTTGACGATTTGCGCCGCAACCTTATCGCGATTGTACAGTCGCATGGGAAATGAAATCTGCCGGCCACGATACATTTCGTAGATTTTCTCCGTTAACTCCTCACCCACTAAATCATAGAGCTGCGCGTATGATTCTTGTAGTAAATCTGTCCGCATTGCCATGCCGCATTCTCCTAACCAATTGTTTTTTTGCCTTTATAGTGTAACAAAGGTGTAGTGCCGTTAAAACTGCGTTAGACCTTATACCTGTAAGGTATCCTTCCCTTTTCAACTGCCTATCGCAGTGCATTTTGGCATGTAGAATTCCTTGGCCGTGCAACTTAGACTACCAAAAATCAGTGACTTGGCGTATGCTTAATTCTGTTAACCAGCTGGACTGGTAACCAATTTGAATAAGGAGCGAATTACATATGCGTAAATGGAAAATCGGCCTAGTGGCCGCCCTACTGTGCCTGCCACTGGCACTGGGCACCGTCTCAGCCTCAGCCAAGACCACGACGGCCAAAACAACCACTGCCAAAACGACTAAAGTCGCTAAGAAGACTAAAGCGGCCAAGAAGACGACCCCGAAGAAGCACTACCTCATCGTCATGGGCCATGGTGCCGGCGATCCCGGCGCCCGGGGCAACGGTACGACGGAAGCCCACTTCTTGCGGCACTACATGTTACCGCAACTCCGTAAGTATGCTAAGAAGGTCACGAATGCCAAGATCACCTTCTACAATCCCAAGCGTAACCTGGTCAGCGACACCCTCTACCATCACAAGGGGTCTTACAAATTGAGCAAGAAGACCACGGTCATCATGTTCCATTTGGACGCCCCTGCCGGCCACGGTGGTCACGTCATCATTCACAAGAAGCACCCCACGGCCCGTGACAAGCGCCTGGCTAAGGTCATCAAGAAGTACGTCGGCTTGAACCGCGCCTACAACGGCTACAGCTTCCGGACCAACTTGCGGAACTGCAACGTATTACGCCGTCGCGGCATCGACTACAGTCTGGTCGAATCCGGCTTCATCACCAACAAGACTGACGTCAAGCACCTGAAGAAGCACATGGCCAAAATTGCCAAAGCCGACATCGAAGCCATTACCAACGAACACATTAAGTAACTATAAATTTGGTTGTGCACAGCTACATCGTCCGAACTGACCGCCTGCCGTTCGTCAAATATGGGACTGGAACGCGGTGGGCGGACGGGTCGAGCCAGAGACCGGTCTCGACACCTCGCCTTTGAGCCGAAATCCGCGTCTCAAAGACGCCAGTTCCCTAACCAGCAAAAACCGCTGCTAAGGGAACTCCCACGGCTGAGCCCATATTTGACGAACTCTCGGCTACGGTGGTGCTAGTCAGCGACATCTGGTTTAGCCCCTAGCGACTAGATTTATCGTCTCGCCCCGGCTAACTTAAAGTCATTGCGGGTCTTAGCTGACGTAGGCTGCGGGTTTGACCAGTCTCAATTTTGGGTCGCGGTCCAATCACTTAATGGCTTTTAACCAAATAATCCAGGGAAGTCTGAGCCAACCGCGCTCAGGCTTTTTTTGCTGCTTGGGTGAGTCATTTTACCAACCCACGCCTTTCCCGTTCTTCTTGTTTCTCAGCCTGCTAGACTAGCCTTCCAAGCAAGTATTTTACATGCGAGGGGGCGTGGTACATGGCATACGTTTACTTGGGGACCGCCATTATTGGCGAACTGATTGGCACCAACCTCTTGAAGGCCGCAGCGGGATTCACGCGGCTCTGGCCGACGGTGGGGGCGTTGGTGGCCTACGGGCTGTGTTTTTTCTTTCTCTCGCTGGCCATGAAACACATCGACTTGAACGTGGCCTACGCCATTTGGGCCGGCGTCGGCATCGTGGTCACCACGGTGCTGGCCGTCGTGCTGTGGCATGAACCGCTGAACTTTGCCAGTCTACTGGGAATTACGCTGGTCATCTTGGGCGTGGTCATTCTCAATCTAGCTGGACCCGGTCACTGAAAACAAGTAAATTTGTAAGCTGAATCGTTAGACTTCGCCAGCGGGAACCCCTATACTGATTCTGTTAACAGTAAATTAGGTGGTAGTGGACAAGGCAAATTGGAGGGCATTTTATGAGAGAAACAGTTGTCATTTTAGGGGCGGGCTCGGGATTCGGGCTGGCCATCGCCAAAGCATTTGGACAGCAAGGCAAACACGTGGTTCTCGCCGCACGGCACGCTGAAGCCTTGCGAAACCTGGTGACCCAACTCCGGGCGGACGATATCAGTGCCGACTGGCTCGTCGCGGACGCCACCAGCTCCCATCAGACTGCGGACCTCTTCCGACAGGTCGTACAACACTTTGGCGTGCCCGAGACCTTCGTCTACAATGTGGCCGACACCACGCTGGACCGGCCCCGCGACACCCCAACCGACCGCATTGCGACGGCCCTCAACGTCAACGTTCTCGGCGCCATCCGTACGACTCGGCAATTTATCGATTTGCTCGATGCCGATGACCCAACGCCGCGCAACATTCTCATCACCGGGGGTGGCGCGGCCCTTCACCCGGTCAAGGAAACCACCACGTTATCCTTGACCAAGGCGGCCCTGCGTAGCTACGCCTACTCCTTGGCCGATGAACTAGCCGACACCGCCGTTTACGTGGGCCTGATCACGGTTCAAGGCATCGCAAATACCAGCGCTGCCATGGCACCAGACCAGGTCGCCCAGGCCTATCTTCAGGCCGTGGCCGACCGCCAGGGCACGGAAATCTTGTACCCGCACGGCCAGCAAACGCAGTCAGAATTCACGGCACTCAGAGCCGCGACGCAAGACCCCGCCCGATTACAGGCCTTCTTGCAGGATCATCCCCAGGCGGCCACCTTTTTACAGCAACATCCGGAATTTTTAAATGATTAACCACATGTCAATAACTCTCTTAGGTCTGGGACAAAAGTCTCAGGCCCTTTGTGTCTCCGAATATCTGGTGTTGAAACCTGGGCCAAAAGGCAGCTGGTTCCGCTTAAAACTGATAAGCAAACAATCCAAACCCGGGATTATTCGCTTATCAGCCTTAATGCTCGCCAGCTAACCGCCTTTTGTCTCACTCTCATTTTTTCTGCTGTCTCGCATTCCCAAAGCATTGGGGCGCCTGCTTCGTCAAGTATCTTTACAAACTGAACACCTACGCGCCCAGGCCATTTTAATCCGCCACGTTATCAACGGTTATTTTATTTGTGAAAATTATCACATATACACCCATAAATGCGTTATAACAGAGTTGAGGCATTACCCACGAAATAATTAATCATCTCGTCTTTTGTCGGATAACCTACGCGGGCGCATGACCTCATCGCAACTGCGGATCAAGTTAGTCTGTTTCACTGCTGTTGAAGGGAGTCTTATCATTATGTCTACGAGTTCAGTTGCACTCAAACACTATCAAATGTACATTAACGGTGAGTTTAAGGATTCATCTTCTGGTAATCTGATTACCGTACTTAACCCCGCAACTGGCGAACCAATTTCGACCGTCCCTAGCGCTACGCTCGACGAATGCCGAGAAGCCATCGACGCTGCCTATGTGGCTCAAAAGTCCTGGAAGAAAGTCCCAGCCGCAACTCGGGGCCAATATCTCCACGACGTCGCCACTGAGATTCGCAAAGACTCAGCCCACTTGATTGCCATGCTCCAAGAAGAACAAGGCAAGATCAAATCCTTAGCCACTACGGAAATTCTGTTCTCCGCTGACTACTTTGATTACATGGCCAGCGCTTCACGGACCTACGAAGGCGAAATTCTACAATCCGACAACCCTAACGAAAACATCATGATTGCCAAGCAACCAATTGGCGTTGCCGCCGGCATTTTACCTTGGAACTTCCCATTCTTCCTGATTGCCCGGAAGATGGGGCCAGCTTTGGTTACCGGGAACACCATCGTCATGAAGCCAAGTACCGATACACCTAACCTGGGCTTGGAATTTGCGAAGATCGTTGAAAAAGTTGGGATTCCTAAGGGCGTCGTCAACATCATTACGGGTCCTGGGTCTGTCATCGGCGACGAATTATCCCGCAACAAGAAGGTCGGCATTATCAGTTTGACCGGGTCCGTCAACTCCGGGAAACGCGTCATGGAAGCCGCTGCGACTCACATGGCCAAGGTTTCTTTGGAATTAGGTGGGAAGGCCCCTGCCATCGTCTGCAAGGATGCCGACATCGACTTGGCCGTTCAATCCATCATCGACTCTCGGGTCGACAACAACGGCCAACTCTGCAACAACTGTGAACGGGTCTACGTGCAAGAAGACGTGGCGGATGAATTTACCAAGAAGTTAGCCGATAAGATGGCTGCCGTCACGGTCGGTGACCCTATGGCACATGAAGACATCGGCATGGGTCCGCTGATCAACCAAGGTGCTTTGGACAAGGTTGCCGGCATGGTCGACCGCGCAGTCAAGGCCGGTGGCAAATTAGCTACCGGTGGCCACACCCTTAAGATTGCCAACGGCTTCTACTACGAACCAACCGTCATTACCAACGTCAAGCAAGATTCCGAAATCGTGCAAGATGAAATCTTTGGCCCCGTTCTGCCAGTCTTGACCTTCAAGACCTTGGACGACGCCATCGACATGGCCAACGACAGTGACTTTGGCCTGACCTCTTCCATCTTTACCGAAAACATTGAAAATGCCATGCGGGCTGCCAACGAGCTCGAAGATGGTGAAACTTACATTAACCGCTTCAACTTCGAAGCCATGAACGGCTCTCACTCCGGCTGGAAAGAATCCGGAATCGGCGGCGATGACGGGAAGCACGGAATCGAAGAATTCCTCAACACCCACGTCATCTACCTCCAAGGCCACCCAGAGAAGACTCAAGGCTAGTGGTTCCCATTGCTTGCGGCTGCCAGGGGTTCCACCTGCTATGGGGGACACCTCCAGCCCAGGTGCGGGCTTCCGGTTCGCTTGAAAGCCTCGCCAAAACCACGAGTCTCTCAAGTCGCCCCACGCTGTAACCTGGCAAACCACGCCAGGTAACACCGTCGACACAGCTGGTTCCACCCCTGACGACCTCCGGCACGATTGTCAAAATACTTCATGCTCGTGCCGTCCGCATTCATGGCCATAGTGACTTACGGATGGCCAGAATCAGTATAACCCGAGAGTGACACAAAATTGCGCTCAGCCGTGGAAGTTCCCTTGCGGCATGGTCTCAAGTCGGTTAGGGAACTGGCGTCTTTGAGACGGGTCAATCGGCTCAAAGCGAGATCGAGACCGCCCCTTGGCTCGACCGATCCGCCCACCGCGTTCCAGCGCAATTTTGGGTAACGGCAGGCGGCCAGCAATATCCGTATACCTTTGTCAGTCATTTCAACGCGACGAACGAGGGGCGGTGGCGCTGGTCACGGTCCCTTATTCCGTTGGCTAAACGATGCATGTGAAATAAAGCGTTACCAATTTTTAAATTTGGAGTCAGGTGTTAACAATAGGCGCCATAACAGCAACGACAACGGTTTGTTAGGCTATACCGAAACTTATCGTTTTCATGAAAGCGCTTGCTTTTCTCTCTAGTTGTGTAATAATTATCAAGTGTAAATAACTTTTAAACCGAGGTGCCGATTATGAAGATTCAAGCTGCAGTTGTTGATAAGCAAAATGCTGATTTTGAAATTCGTGATGACGTTGAACTGGCTGACATGGGTGCGGATGATATCCAAGTCCACATGGTTGCCAGTGGGATTTGTCACTCCGATGAAGCCCTGCGTTCCGGGGTTGCGACCATCGACTACCCTATCGTGTTAGGTCACGAAGGCTCTGGAATCGTTGAAAAGGTTGGACCAGAAGTTACCCAATTCAAGCCGGGTGACCACGTTGTTTTGAGTTTCTACGGTTGTGGAAACTGCAAGAGCTGTCTGGCCGGCAAGCCAACGCAATGTGAAAACTACGCGGCTAACAACCTCTCTGGTGTTCGTCCAGATGGGACCGCACACTTCACTGAAGACGGCCACAAGGTTGCCGACATGTTCGACCAAAGTTCATTTACCTCGACCACGGTCGTTCGTGAACGGAACGCCGTTAAGGTCGACAAGGACTTAGACTTACGGAAGCTCGGACCGCTGGGCTGTGGCTATGTCACGGGTTCGGGGACTGTCCTGAACACCTTGAAGCCAAAGCCTGGTGACACCATCGCCGTCTTTGGGACCGGTGCCGTTGGGTTGGCTGCCATGATGGCTGGCCGGATCTCCGGTTGCACCAAGGTCATTGCTATTGATATCGTTGATTCTCGTTTGGAATTAGCCAAGGAACTCGGCGCTACTGACGTCATCAACAGCAAGAAGGTCGACGACGTGGTCAAGGCCGTTCAAGACTTAACTGGCGGCTTCGGTGTCAACTACGCGGTTGATACGACCGGTGTTTCCAGCGTGATTGCCAACTCCATCCAAGCCTTAGCACAAGGTGGGGTCTCCGCAGCCATCGCTGTGACCGACCAACACATTGACCTCGACACTTGGAATGACCTGTGTGTCAACGACAAGAGTGTCATCGGGGTTAACATGGGCGACTCCGTTCCACAAATCGACATCCCTCGCTTGATTGAATTCTACAAGCTGGGCATGTTCGACTTCGATAAGACTGAAAAGTTCTACAAGTTCAGTCAAATCAACGAAGCCAACGCCGACTCCGTTTCCGGGAAGACCATCAAGCCAGTTCTGGTCATTGATGACAGCTACATTCCTGGCAAATAACTTAATTTAAGCGTTATCCGAAAGCACGGTATCCTGTGAGGTATCGTGCTTTTTTGCGGTAAATTTTCTTGATGATACACGCGGTGCCCTGCAACATTTACAGGACCTAAGAACCCAAGCCAAACAATCCCCCACCAATTAATCGTTCATGGGGCTGGCAAAAGTGATATCATCGTGATATCATTAAGCTATCATCAGGAAGGGGTGTTTGCATGGCTAAGGAACCACAGAAACGATTTCTCTTACGCTTAGACAAGAGCCTATTTGAACGCGTTGCCGCGGCAGCGGACGCTGATGGACGGAGCATCAACGCCTACATTTCACAGGTTCTCTCACGTGCGGCACCAGCTGGTAACTGGGAGCAGCGCCAATTGATTGGCCGCGCCATTTCGGGGAAGGAACTAGACGTGAAATCCGGTCTGGTCCTGGTTGCTGGTATTTACTACCGCTACCTGTTGGAGGCACCAGAAAAACCGGACGCAACTGCGACTTACACGGTCATCGAGAGTCATGGGAATATTTTGACATTGAAGAAGATCTAGGGGGAATTGGTATGCTTGGGATTAGAATCGTCCGGCAAAATAACGTCGGTTTGGTAGAAACACTGGGAAAGTACAAGCACTCTGTCTCATCCGGGATTCATTTTTATCTGCCCGGCATTCAAAAAATTCGGACCGTCAGCCTGGCCATGTCGCCGCTGGCCTTACCGAACTATTCGGTCATCACTAAGGATAACGCGGACGTCTCGGCCAGTTTGACGCTGAACTACCACGTGACCAACGCGGTGAAGTATCAATACGAAAACACGGACTCCGTGGAATCCATGGCGCAACTGGTGCGGGGCCACTTGCGCGACATCATTGGCCGGATGGACCTGAACCAAGCGTTGGGGTCCACGGCCAAGATCAACCAGGAACTCGCCACAGCAATCGGCGACTTGACCGACACTTACGGCATCAACGTTGATCGGACCAACATCGACGAACTCACGCCTTCTAAGGCCATTCAGTCCGCCATGGACAAGCAGTTGACGGCCGACCGGGAACGGATCGCCGCCATCGCCAAGGCTGAAGGGGAAGCCAAGTCCATCGAGCTGACCACCAAGGCCAAGAACGACGCCTTGATGGCCACTGCTTCCGCCGAGGCCACGGCTACGCGAACCCGTGCCGACGCCGAAAAGTACCGGATCGACACGGTCAATTCCAGTTTGGAATCGGCTACCAAGGAATTCTTTGAGAACCAGTCGATCTCAGCCTTCAGCGACCTGGCCAAGTCCCCTGCCAACGTGGTGGTCGTACCGAACGATCACGTGGCCGACTTAGGCCAGATTCCCGCGGTGGGCGCGGCTTTGAAGACGGGATTGGCCACACCACCAACTCCTCAAGCACCAACAACTAAATAAACGATTTAACCTTAAAATAAGCACTGTCCAATTGATGGGCCCTGCTTATTTTTGTGCTTATGAGCTGTATACTAGAGGTAATCACGCGCTTTCAGAAAGGATGCTGACCATGGTCACGCGCAAAGATATTTTTACCTACACTGAAGATAATTACGGCGTTACCCCTGAGTACACCTTCAAGCAGTACCCCCACTATGCCGCGCTCAAGAACCGGCAGGGCAAATGGTTCGGGCTGGTCATGAACGTCCCCCGCGAGAAACTCGGCTTGGCTGGCAAGGAAGAAATCGATGTTCTAGATGTCAAGGTCGATCCGGAACTGAGCGGCATCCTGCGCAGCAAGCCCGGTTATTTGCCCGGTTACCACATGAACAAGGAGCACTGGCTGTCGATCGTGCTGGACCAGGATACGGACCGCGAGACGTTGTTTCAATTGCTTGATGGGAGTTATCAATCTATTATTAAACGTTGATTATTAATATTGATTTAATAATCAATACAATCGAATTTCAATTTTCCGTTGACACCCACCCTTTCCAGGGGTACACTAGCCTCAATTCAATAAATCGTCCGAAACAAACCATTGAGGTGGAGATCAAGATTATCGTGCACGTGCAGAGAGCCGTCGTTGCTGAGAGTACGGCCGAACGCAGATAGTTAAATGGACCACCGAGGGCTTCCCCGAACCTTTAGTACGGGAAGACGTGCGACATACGTCAGTTGTCAGGGAAATGTTAGTTTCCTGTGGAGAGGGGCGCGGTCTCTTTTGGGGACCCGTCTAATTAAGGTGGCACCGCGGTTAAAACCGTCCTTAACACATTGGCTGTTGAGGGCGGTTTTTTGTCGACTTTTTTCCGAGGGGGATTCACCTATGATGATTCGATGGCAACGCTCATTATCTTTTCTAACCGACAACTTCAATCTATCAGGAGGAAATTATCATGAGTTTATTACAACACAAGAAAGCACTTGCCCTTTGCGGCGGGATTATTTTAATCGGCGGGATCTTTGCCGTGACCGGTCACTCTCAAGCCACTAAGAAGGCCGTGGCCCAGCGATTACGCCTATCCGAAACGGCACCCATCACAAGCTTAGACGTCGCCAAGATTACCGACAGCGTCTCTAGCAACACCTTGAGTCAAGTCGGCGAAGGCCTGTATCGCCTGAACGCTGACAGTCAGGCCCAAAACGCCCTGGCCACCAAGACCACGGTCACGGACAGCGGCCACCACTACACGATTGACCTGCGGCACGACGCCAAGTGGAGCAATGGCGCTCCCGTGACGGCGCAGGACTTCGTTTATTCCTGGAAACGGACGCTCAACCCTAAGTCCAAGTCGGAGTTCACTTACCAATTCGCTAATATCAAGAACGCTAGTGCCATCGCGGCGGGTAAAAAAGCTGTGAACACATTGGGCGTCAAGGCAACCGGCAAGTATCAATTGCAGATCACCTTGAGCCGCCCCGCCTCTTACTTCAAGCAAATGCTGGCCAGCACCACCTATTATCCGCTGAACCAGCGTGCCGTCGAGAAATACGGCAAGCAGTACGGGTCATCGGCGGCCACGACCGTTTACAACGGGCCATTCGTCTTGAAGAACTGGAACGGAACCAATGACAGCTGGACGTTAAAGAAGAATCCGACCTACGTTGACGCCAAGACCGTCAAGCTCAACAGCATCAAGTACCAGGTCATCAAGACCAGCTCGACGGCTTACAACTTATACCAGTCTAAACGACTAGATGCTGTCACCCTGGATGGTGAACAAACCACGCAAAACAAGCACAACCCCGACCTCAAGTCATTAGCGGCCGGTCGAATTGGCTTTATCCAATACAATCAACAAAACAAGATTGCGGCGAACAAGGATCTGCGCCTAGCCATTTCGCTGGCCATCAATCGCCAACAATTGGCTGACAAGGTGTTGAAGAACGGCTCACGGCCCGCCCAGACCTTTGCCATTCACCACATGATGACCAACGCCAAGACAGGCAAGGACTTCACGACCGATGCGTACGTCAAGAACACCGCCAATTACAACCCGACGCTAGCCAAGCAATACTACCGGCGCGCCTTGAAACAGCTGGGAAAATCTGCCCTTAGCGTCACGATTACCTGTGGCGATGATGATACCACCCAAAACGTGGCCGAATTCATTCAAAGCACGGTGGGTAGTCAACTCGGCTTAAAGATCCACGTCTCCGCGATGCCATTTCCATCCATGCTCAGCAACGTTTCCAAGGGGAACTTCGAGCTGAACCTGACCGGCTGGAGCATGGACAACGCCGACCCGATTCAGTCCCTGCAAATTCTGGCGTCGACCAACAACTCTAACATGGGGCACTACGACAGCAAGACCTACGACCAGGCCATCACCAAGGCTGAAGGCAGCGACGCACTCAACCGGTCGGCACGGTATCAAGACCTGTTGACGGCAGCCAAGACCGCTTTGACCGATCAAGCCGTCACCCCACTGTACGAGGCGCGGACCAACACGCTGGTCAATCCCCAGATCAAGGGCATCGTTTATAACAAATTCAATGGTAGCCCCGACTATCAGCACGCTTACGTGACTGATTAACCGTTTAAATTTACCAGGGTATTCTCGTTGCAGTGCCAGCCAAAAACGGTATAATTAAGCTAGCACGACAATTACACGTTTTCATAACTCAGGTGGGACCCGGGGAGTTTTCAAAAAGGTTTCACCCAGCTAAGTGAAACGTCACAGAAAGGTTCCGAAATTTATGGAAAGTCAACCCTTACGTCACGATCACTACCCGGCTTCGAAAGAAGAGTACGAAGCTGAGTTAACCGAAACGGAAAACGAATACGCTGCACAGCTCCAACAAGTCGAGGACAAGGTTCAGGGCCAAGCTGCCCGCTACCTGTTGTTTGGGGCCATCTCGGTAGTCATCAACATCACGTTGTTCTACCTGTTCTACCACACCTTTGGTATCGAGTACCAATTGGCCAACTTTATTGACTGGGTCATCAGTGTGCAATGCTCCTTCTGGCTCGACCGGACCTTCGTGTTCAAACACAAGTCCGACAAGCCCATGCGAGAAATGGGCACGTTCTACATGACCCGGGTCGCCACGTTCCTGCTGGAAACGGTCATCTTGTTCTTGGGGATCTCTTGGCTCAACGCCAACGGGACCATGACCAAGGTCATCGGCCACGCAATCGCGCTGGTCTTGAACTTCTTCTTATCTAAGAAGCTGGTCTTCAAGAACCAACCGGCCCCAGCTGACTAAATTTGTTTGAACAATACTTTGAGCGCTTAACCCACTGCGGTTAGGCGCTCATTTTTTAAACTTGTTTCAACTGTCGCCTACCGTCCGCCAAATATGGGTCGGGTCGCTGTGGGCGGACGGGTCGAGCCAAAGTGCGGTCTCGACACCTCGCCTTTGAGCCGAAGTGCACGTCTCAAAGACGCCAGTTATCTGAGTGGCATGGTTCATGCCGCTCAGATAACTCCCACGGCTGAACCCATATTTGGCGGACTCTCGGCTACTGGCGTGCTTGTCAACAATAATTGACCTAACCACCGACAGTAGGTTAACCCGTCAACTAGTTCCTAGCCAACACAACGTTACTGATAAGCGTTAACTTGCAGGGGTTGGTCAGGTCGACGGCGTTCCTCAGAGCAGGCGGAAATCTGGCTGATGCCGGCTCCTCGTTTTCCCCTACCTCTTCGCACGGTTACCCAACTTACCTGCTTGTTAAATATTTTTCAAGCAATCCGGTTATCGCTCCTAATTTTCTTGTACAATGGAGGTAATCTTGCACCACCAAGGAAGGTGAGTCGTACGCTATCCTTTATTTTGACCGCCATGGGCATCTTTTTCGTCACCGATACCGATGACCTGGTCGTCTTACTCTTACTTTGGCTAGCCGCGGCCACCCCAGCCCAGCAGCGGCACGTTGTGATTGGCCAGTACCTGGGCATTTCCACACTCATCTTAGTGTCTTGGCTGGTCAGTCGTGGCATCCTGCGCTACAACGTCGGTGGTCTGGTCCATTGGCTGGGGCTGGTGCCACTGTCACTTGGCCTCATCGGGCTCACGCGTTGGTGGCATAACCGCGGCGTGGCGCAACTCCCACCCACGTTGACGCATCCCGTCAGCCTGCCGCTGGTCTGGTCATTGACGCTTGGCAATGGTGGCGACAACCTCAGCATTTACATCCCCTACTTCACGCACCTCAACACCCCTGAGTTTGTGGTGGTTCTGGTGGTCTTTCTCACGATGATTGGCCTGTGGCTCATTCTCAGTCACCACTGGGCACGGTCCACCATTGCCAGCCACTTCTTCGCGCGATTTGGGGCCTGGCTGTCGCCGCTACTGTTCATCGGTATTGGCCTAGTTATTGTGCTCAAATGAAATCGTGGCCCACGAAGTCCGTCTTGTCCGCTGCCGTGATCGGTCGCAGCACCTGACACGGGTTGCCCGCCGCAATC
Source organism: Levilactobacillus brevis (assembly GCA_003666485.1). Taxonomy (GTDB): domain Bacteria; phylum Bacillota; class Bacilli; order Lactobacillales; family Lactobacillaceae; genus Levilactobacillus; species Levilactobacillus yiduensis. The sequence continues at coordinate 148,689 of CP032931.1, read as the reverse complement.
ACATTGGCCGGGATATCGTGGGTCACCACACTGCCGGCGCTGCCCACCAATGCTTGAAACAACCGGCCACGGTCAGCCATGGTCGACGCCGCATTGAGCGCGTTGGTTTTGGCCGTCGACCGGTCACGCGCGTCTACCAGCAAGGGATCACTGTCGTCATAAGGCTTCCCAGTAGCCATGTACGTGAATTTTTCTTCGAGGTTCATGTGATCACTCCTATCTGTCTCCATGATACCGTATCTCGGGGGTGTTTCACATGGAACAATTTCTAGCGCGTACGTCCAGCTTCCCCCAAATTACGGTATACTATAGGCACTAAATGCATTTTCACAGGAGGAAAATATGGCAGTTGATGGATTTCCCCTCTTCACGATCGGGGTTGGGGGCGATGGCAAACCGTGGGTCAAAGCGACCAATACTGCGGCCGTCATGAAAGATCCCGCGACTTACAGTAAGGTGCTCGGGCAGTTGATCAGCGAGATGCGGGACCAATTACATTTGACGGACGAACAGGCCTTCCAAGCCTTCTTACACCTGTCCTTACAGCAAGCGGCGCCTGAATCCGCGACGCCGCAACGCGCCACCACAGCCCAACGCGTCAAGCTATCCGGAAAGAATCCACGGTCTGGGCGGCGGGAAATCCACCAAATTACGCTGGCCGACCTCACCGATGTGGCGGCCAATGAGGACGTGGTCTATCTCACCTTTAAGGACTCGGTCCTGGGCATCATCATGCACGATGCCTACCAGGCGGCCAAAATGGCCATGGGCAAGCGGGATTTTAAATACTTCATCGACGAAGCCAACCTGAACTTTGCCCTGTACGCCTACCCGGCCGACCTCAAGGCCCTGCACACCATCTTTGCGTACGCGCGGGAACACCAGCTTTACACGGAACTGAAACCAGACGAAACCGCGGCGGCAGACGTGCCGGATACGCCAGCAGAATTTGACAAATTTATGGAAGCCATGTTTGATGACATGGGCGGCGACCCGGATGATACCGGAAACGTGCTGCCGTTTCGACCGAAAGATAAATAGCATCACAAAGGGCCTGGGACAAAAAGTCTCAGGCCCTTTGCGTCTCCGAATATCTGGTGTTGAAACCTGGGCCAAAAGGCAGCTGGTTCCGCTTATCAGCCTTAATGCTCGCCGGCTAACCGCCTTTTGGCCCACTCCCCATTTTAATCGCCATATTTTTGTGCGAACGGCACCATCACTTGATCCAGCAGTGGTCGGTTGATCATGACCTGCCACCAGTCTGCCGGAACGGGTTGCTCGGGATGGCTTATTGCCAATAACGGTGCAGCTACTGTTGCAATCGTATCGACGTCACCGCCCAGATTGACCGCTTGCAGAAGTCCCGTACGCAGGTCGGTCGCGTTCAAGGCCACCCACACGGCCGCCTCTAGTGTGTCGACGACGTAGCCGGAGGTTCGGATATCAGCTAGCTGGCAATTCTGGAAATTTTCAGTAAGCAATCGTTGATAGGCCGGGACTTCCAGCGCATACGCTGAATCCGGATTCAACCCCGTGAGCGTGACTTTCACAGCGGCCAACGCGGCGACCAGGTTCTGCCCTGCTAATAATTCATGCAACAATTCCAGGTAAATAAAGCTTCCCACGACTGCCCGTGGATGCCCATGCGTCAGCGTCGTGTAGGCTTTAGTGATTGCAAAGCGCGCTGCCACGCTGGGTTGGTTGGCCAGTACAAATGCCAGCGGTGCAATTCGCATCAGCGCACCGTTGCCGTTGGCATTCTCGGCCGCATCCCCACATTGCTGAGCAGGAACGTGATTGATGGCGTGCTGGCGAACGGCATGCGCACAGGTGTGGCCAACATCAAAAGCGATTCCGCGCGGCGTCCAGTCACCAAACATCATATAGTGTTCAAATTTATCTAGTAAGTCCTCATAAGTTCCTTGCTCCAAAATATTTTGCAGTAAACACAATGTCATTGAGGTGTCATCAGACCAACTTCCGGCCGGCTGCGGCCAGCTACCATTGCCCGTCATCCCAGTTAGCTGATAACTACCGCGAATTTTCATTTCCGCCGGGACGCCCAGGGCATCCGCCACGGCGGCGGTGCGGAGAACATTTAAGATTTGTGCTGTCTTCATAGCGAGTCTCCTTTCATGCCTTGCCATTATCTTAGCAGGGCCGCTTGGCATTAACAATCCACTTGAATAAAATAAAAGAACACGCCAGCCAATGCCAGTGTGCTCCCATAAATATTTTTCTAAATCACCATCATCACAGCCTGGTACAACAGGTAAGCCCCGTATACCATGACGATGACTCCGGAAACGATGTTGACCCACATCAGGAACTTTTGTGGCAACCGTTCCTTGAGCAGGCCCAAGATCAACGTAATACCGAAGAACCAGATGGCCGTGGCCGACACGACCCCCGTAATAAATGGCGTCACTTCCGTATCTGCCAAGGACCCCCGCATCGCCCCGAACATCAGACTAGTATCGATGATGGCCTGTGGATTGGCCCAGGTCACGACCCAGGCGTTGACCAACGACTTCTTCATTGGTAGCGGCGTGTTGGAACTTTCCAGTTTAAAACTGGCCGCCGAGCGCAGAATACCAAAACCAATCCAGATGACCAGCAGGCCCCCTAAGAACATGATGATCAGCTTGAACATTTCATGGGAACTGATGATGGCGCCCATGCCGAAGAAGGCGGCTAACGTTAACGCCGTATCGGCGAACCAGACCATGATGGTGACGGGCCAGGCCCGCTTCAATGGCTGGTTAATGGCATTGTTAAAGACGAATAAATTTTGCATCCCAATCGAGGATACCAGAGCCAGGCTCAACAGCAGGCCCTTCAAGTACATTGCGGACATGATAACTCACTTTCCCTCCAGGCCTACTCCGATAGTCGCCCGAGCTTTTTTCAGTATCCGACTAGCATACCAAATATTCTGTGAAAATTAAAGAAAAACAAAAACCAAATTCACTGGTGCGGGCTCCGCCGCGGTCACCCCTTTATTGTACGGCATTGGCTGGCGTAACGGTTCTGAGGCTACCGCTTGATCTTGACCGCGGCGTAACCGCCAGATTCTGATACAACTCGATTGATTTTAATCAAATTTTAATTTAAAATTTACTTTAAGATGGGTTACCCATCCCCACACTAATTGAAAGAATGCGATTCACGTGAAGAACCTAACACAGAACACCCCATTATTGCGGAAACCTAGCCAACTTAGATGGGAAGTCTCACAGTATGCCCAAAATTTCATTGCACCAATTGACCTTCGGCTTTGCGTCGAACACCGACTTACTCTTTGATCACGTGGATTTAAACCTCGATACCCGCTGGAAACTCGGCTTGGTCGGTCGCAACGGGCGGGGGAAGACCACGCTGTTCAATCTCTTACAAGGCCACTACCCCTACCAGGGACAAATCACCAGTACCACGCCCTATACGTATTTTCCCGCCGCGGTACTCGACCCCGGCTTACCGGCAATGACCGCTCTCCAGGACATTGCGGGCGTCGCCGACTGGCAATTAGAACGGGAACTCCGTCAGCTCCAGTTGGCCCCCACGCGCTTGACTCAGCCGTTTGCCGCGCTGTCTGGTGGTGAACAGACCAAGGCGCTACTCGCTATCTTATTTGCCGACGAAAACGCCTTGCCTTTAATTGACGAGCCCACCAATCACCTGGACCTACCTAGTCGCCAACAGGTCGCGGCCTATCTCAAACGCCAGCGCCGCGGTTTCATCGTGGTCAGTCACGACCGCCATTTTCTCAATCAGGTCACCGACCACACCCTGGCCATTGAACGCCGACAAATTCGCCTCTACCAGGGAAATTTCGCCGTTTACGAGGACCAAAAACAACGCCAGGATGCCTTTGAAGCCCAGCAGGACGCCAAATTAAAGAAGGAAGCCGACCGCCTGAAACAAGTGGCCGTCGACCGGACCAACTGGGCGCAGGTCACCGAAAGCCGCAAGCACGGCAACCCGCACCAAAAGAATAGTGGTTGGCAAGCGGCCGGGGCCAGCACCCTACCGGCCAAGATGATGAAACGCGCCAAGAACCTCGAACGCCGCCGTGACCGCGAACTTCAAGCCACCGAGGGACTACGACAAAACATCGAGCACGTGGCCCCACTTTCCTTGACGTCGGTGCCCACGCACTACCAACCATTGATTCACGTCGCTGATTTTTCGTTGTGGTATGGCGACCGCCAGCTATTTCAGCCGATTTCTTTTGACCTCAATGCCGGCGACCGGCTCGCCCTGGTTGGCCCCAACGGCTGTGGCAAATCCTCCTTCATTCAGTATTTGCGAGGCACCTTCACCGGCCACCACACCGGGCTCGCCACCATGCATCCGCAGTTAACCCTGAGCGTGACCCGCCAGTTGACCGCCGAACACGGCTCGCTGACGGCATTTGCTACGGCCCGTCACCTGAACTACCGTGATCTGTTGAATACCCTGAAGAAGCTGGGCCTCCCCCGTGACGTATTTGCCACGCCCATCGACCAGATGAGCCTGGGCCAGCAGAAAAAAGTCGAACTCGCCCAGTCGCTCATGACGCCGGCCAACCTCTTCATTTGGGATGAGCCGTTAAATTACTTAGACGTATTTAACCAAGATCAGCTGACCACCCTGCTCACGCAAGCGCAGCCGACACTGCTCTTGGTTGAGCATGACCAGGACTTTATCGCTGATGTGGCGACACAGGTGGTACGGTTGCAGCCGTGAAATTGCTAGTAAAAAGGCACCCATCGAGGTGTCTTTTTTTAGTACAACCCTTGAACATAGGCAGCACTTATTTTTTTGTCGTGAGCACTAACCGTCTCATATCCTGTTATCAAATCTAGCTGTGACTCAACGGGTGAATTTATGTCAATTGGTAAGAAAAATACCTGCTTACCGTTTTTGACGTTTAAATTATACGCACCGCGGTCACCATTGTAACCGCTTTGGAAACTACCAGCTAATTTGAGGCTAACTCTGTACCGGTAATGCTTTCCAACCTTTACTTTCTTTGTGGTTACACCACTAGTCCGGCGATTCAGATAATAGGTAATCATAGAATGAGTGCGCTTTACCTTGCTAATTTTCGCGTAGCTAGTTGCGCGAAAAGTTTGGCCAGTTTTGTGGTAAACAAGCTTTTTATCAGCAGTTACTGATATGAATGGCAGTTCCGAAGTCGCACCATCAACCTGAGCCTTTGACGTTTTTACTGATAGCATAGGAACACTAGCCAAAGAATTATAAGAAAATGCCGTATTTCGGACATACTTATTGGCCGCACCATTGTTTTCTTTAACGCTCGGATAGCTGTAATGCCAATTTCCTAGTTTGCGAACTCGGGATTGGTTTTTAATACTCAAGGTTGTATTGTCAATGTTAACCAAATTTCCTTGGCCGTCATTATATCCGGTAACAACTGATCCTTTTGGTAGTGTTGCTGTTTTATGCTTGTATTCATTAGTAACCTTTAATGAACGCTTTATTTTGTAGGTTTGAAAGCGATTATATATCGAAATACCATTATTGTTTTCCGTAACACCTATTCCGCCCGTATACACTGTGTTTACATTGAAAAGATTATTAATATTAATTTTGTTTACAAGGATATCCACGTTACTGTTTGCACTGGCATTGGTAACAGCTAGACTACCAGCAGCAGCACCTAGCAGCATTAATAATACCGCGCTCTTACTTCCCATTTTAAACAAACAATTACCCCCTAATATAATTCCTTACTGGACAGTATAACGCAAGCCTAAAAGTATTAAAAACCACCCTATTAATCGGCAGGGCGGTTTATTGTTATTACTTTAAATCAGCTTCCCGTTGGTCAAGTAGTTCTCTAAGTTCTTGTAGGTCGTCAGTTGTCGCCTTAGTGCGAATAAAACTACGTGCGCTAGATTGGGATCGAAGGTAGTGTGTTCGTTCTTTGTTCTTTTCGTCCCATTCCTTATTGGCCTTGGCACGTACCTCAGTGTACTCATTCTTTGCCATTGTGACTTACCCTAACTAAATTATAAATCGCCAGTAGTAAGCCAATGATAGAAAGTCCCAAAGCTGTAATTGAAATTATATGTGTCATTACCTCCACTCCCTTTATGTTATAATATTGTACAACAATAAGCGGGTTGCCGCCCGCTCATTGCTTCTATTTACGTTTCCTGTGGTGCCGTTTCGGCTTTCGTGTAGCCGTAGCAACGGCAATCAGGTTAATCACTGAACCTGCTAGCGTGACAATCGCTGTTAGTGGGTTTATTTCGGCTCTATAATTTCTTTACCATTCATCCTTATCACACCCTCTCCACACTTACTATAATTACACTATATGTAATGTAATTATAGTAAGAATTATCGGAAATTTTTTGTCTGAAAGACAATTGTTGATTGAATAATTATATCCATGATATTATAAATAGGGTGAACGAGAAGGCCCGGTGATTGTACACCAGGCCCTTCCACAGCAGACCGCTTCAAAGACGGTGACTAGAAACTGAACGATATTTTAGACGTCCCTTAACTCGCCAAAGTTATTGTGGGGGCGGCTTTTTTATTTGCGTTTGTCAATGTACGTCAGCAACGCTATTAGAAACGTGCCGAGCAGTAACATCAACGAAAGTGCCTGAAACACACTCATTGGTTGTGAAACCTTATGCGCTTAAAAAAGATGCTTAGCCTAAATAGAACAGTCCTGGCCTAAAAGCCAATCAACAATATGCACGATAGGAATTCCCGCAACCTCGCCAACATCCATACGGTTCGCGGTGATTAGTGTCTTAGGATAATTATCCGCCAGTACTTGAAGATTCCCAATTTCTCGATTATCTGCCGCGGGCATCTGTCTGGTGACCTGATAGTAGGCCACTTCAGATCCTCGGCGTGCCACGAAATCAATTTCTTGGGTCTCGTATTTACCGACATCCACCCGGTAGCCGCGCCGCAACAATTCCAGATACACAATGTTTTCAATTTGGTGGCCAAAATTATCCTGATAGTTTCGGTTCAGCGTAACGTTGCGTAATCCTGTATCGACAGCATAGTACTTGGCCGTTGACCGCAAATAACTCTTCCCCCGCAAGTCGTAACGCCTAGCTGGATAAAAAATGAACGCATCGCTCAGCAGCTGCATGTATCGCAACACCGAGGAAACCCCTACCTTGGACCAGCCGTCATTCTTCAAGACCCCCGCAATTTTATTGCCAGAAATTGGGTTGCCAATTTCACTCAGCAAGTAGGCCGCCACCTGGGTCAACAGCGTGTCATTTCTAACCGCCGCTCGCTCATTCACGTCGCGCAACAGAATTGAGCTATAGATACCATCCAAGACGCTGCGCTTGACTTCTGAATCATCCACTAGCGCCACCGCTGGAAAGCCCCCCTCCGTGACATAGTCATTAAACGCCAGGTCAGGGTTTTTAGTCGTCTGGGTAAATGCCATAAATTCCTTAAACGACAGCGGATAGACTGGAATTTCCACCATCCGCCCCGTCAATAGCGTTGCCAACTCACCGGATAATAGGGAGGCATTGGACCCCGAAACGTAAATATCCACATCAAAATCTACTCGAAAACTATTGATAGCGTCTTCCCAACCATTGACGCGTTGGATTTCATCAAAGAACAGATACATCTTTTTACCAGGAACAACCCGATCAGTCACGTATTGATAAAGCGCCTCTTTAGTGAGTAGCGAGCTGTATTTCATGGATTCAAAATTTAAGAAGACGATCTGTTCCGCCAAGATACCGCTATCCCTTAAATAGTCGCGAAACATGCGTAATACGTAAGTCTTCCCCGACCGTCGCACGCCGGTAATGACTTTAACAAATTCTGTATCTTGATACTTTTTCAAACGATTTAGGTAAAGTTGGCGGACTACCACGATTGAACACTCCTCAGTTTTCTTTCAGTATACTATACAAAAAGCTAAAATTAGTTACTTTTGTTTCATATAACGTATAAACTTTAAAATTTTCTAATTTCTTCTATTATAATGGATAAAAATCACAAATTTCTAGGTTTCTTTCATTATACTGAATAAATCTCCAAATTTTTGGTTTTCTTTCAGTATACTGAACAAAAAATCAGTCATCCCCCAACGTCGACCGCAAGACCGCGAGCACCTGCTCTTGCGTCGGCGTCAAGACGTGGGACGTGCGGGTGACGATGCTGGAAATAAATTCCGGCTGCTCGTCGTCTAACAATTCCAGACGCACCACGTCTTGGCGATGCTGGTCAACAATATCCGTGAGAAAGGTCACGCCCACGTTGGCCGCAACCAGGTTCATGATGACGTGAGTGTCGTTGGCCCGAAAGACCACCTCTGGCCGGAAATGGTTACGTCGCGTTAATGTATTGAAGGCCGTATTATGGACAAAGCTACTATTAAATAGGACAAATTTCTCACCCTTCAATTCACTAAAGTAGATGCGCTTACGCTTGGCCAGTGGGTGGGTCGCCGCCACGAAGATGTTAAATGGCTGCCGGTCGAATTCCTCGGCTACCAACGTCTTGTACGATAACGGCTCAGTCGACCCCAACAATGCCAGGTCCGCGCGGCCATCACGTAACGCATTACGTAGCCATACCGACCCACCTTCCAACGTTTGCAGATTGGCCAACATCCCCTGGGCCTGCAGATGCGCCGCCACTCGGGGAAAGTAGTAATTTTCAATGATCGGTGGCAATCCCAACACGGTGCGATCCTGGGTCAGGTGCGTAATCTCTTGGTGCGCCAGGTCCAGTTCACGCAAAACGGTTTGGGCGTGGACGGCCAGTTGCTGGCCGCTAGCCGTCACGACCAGCTCGTTGTGGATACGGTCGCGCAAGACCAGCTTGGTCTGGAATTCAGCTTCCAGCCGTTTGATGGCCATGGTGATGGTTGGCTGGGTCACATTGAAGGCCTGCGCGACTTTGGAAAAATTTTTCACTCGAATTAATTGATTAAAATAAGCTAGGTCCTTGGTATTCATTTCAAGTCCTCCTAATAACGCCATTTATGAGACCATTATAAATTATTTTTATAATGACTGCTACATTTGACTATACGTCTATGCGCCTTTTATACTGTGTCTTGTAAAGTTAACGCAAACCAAATTGGAGGAATCTTATGATGAAAACAGCAGATTCTATTTTAAATAACCCATTCTTAAACAAGGGCACGGCCTTCACGACCGCTGAACGCCAGGCTTTGGGGCTGGTCGGCACCTTACCGAGTCACGTTCAAACGCTAGATGAACAGGCAACGCAGGCCTACGCACAATACCAAAGCAAGCCTAGCAATCTGGAAAAGCGGATCTACTTGATGACCCTGTTCAACGAGAACCGGACGCTGTTCTTCAAGCTGATGGACGAGCACGTGGTGGAATTCATGCCGATCGTGTATGACCCCACGGTGGCTGATTCAATCGAAGACTACAGCCACCTGTTCACTGACCCGCAAAACGCGGCTTTCATTTCCGTGGATGACCCCGACAACATCGAAGCGTCCCTGAAGAATGCCGCCAACGGCCGGGACATCCGCCTGGTCGTCGTCACCGATGCGGAAGGGATCTTAGGCATGGGCGACTGGGGCGTCAACGGCGTCGACATCGCGGTCGGCAAGTTGATGGTCTACACGGCCGCTGCTGGCATCGACCCCGCTCAAGTACTGCCCGTCAGTATTGATGCCGGGACCAACAACCAGCAATTACTGGACGACCCCCTGTACCTGGGGAACCATCATCGGCGGTTGGCCGGTGACGACTACCTGGCTGTGATCAATAAATTTGTCACCGCCGAACGTAAACTGTTCCCCGAATCCCTGCTGCACTGGGAAGACTTCGGTCGGGCCAACGCGCAGGTCATTCTTGACAAGTACAAGGACCAATTTCCAACTTTTAACGATGACATTCAAGGGACTGGTATGGTCGTGTTAGCCGGCATTCTGGGCGCCCTCAACATTTCTAAGGAAGACATCAAGGACCAAAAGTTCGTGACCTTTGGCGCCGGGACCGCCGGCATGGGCATTGCCAACCAAATTTTAGACGAACTCCAACGCGCCGGTCTCTCTGAAGACGAAGCGCGGCAACACTTCTACGCCGTCGATCGTCAAGGCCTGCTGTTTAACGACACGCCAGATCTGACTGCCGCTCAAAAGCCGTTCACGCGGGACCGGTCCGAGTTTGCCAACGCCGATGAGCTGACGAACCTGGCCGCTGTGGTCAAGGCCGTTCACCCCACCGTTCTGATTGGGACCTCGACGCAACCCGGGACCTTTACCGAAGACATCGTCAAGGACATGGCGGCGCACACCCCACGGCCCATCATCTTCCCGCTGTCGAACCCGACGAAATTAGCCGAAGCCACCGCTGCCGACCTCATCAAATGGGGAAGTTTGTCAAATGGTGTTGAAGGATAGTTTCTATCCTTTGGAGATCTCCTCGTGTGGGAGATCTTTTTTGTTGTTTTATTAGTTGCGGCGTTTAATCTGGTGTGTTGTCTGAATATCGTACTTGAAGGCATAACAAATAAGCCTACCATCGTGACGTTATTGTGGTAGATAATCTAGGCAATCAGCTGGTAGACGCGTGTGAACATATTGGCCTGATTGGATAAGCCATAACAAGCACGTTTGAGCTCCTTGATCTTACGGTTGATGCCCTCTATCGGTCCGTTAGAGTAGGACGATTTGGCGGCGTTAATTACTCCATTAAGATTCTTTCGTAGGGTATGCATGGCCGTATCTAGGTGCGTGCCGTTAGGCTGATAGTTAGTGATGATATTCTTGAGTTCATCAGCGTGACGCCCCATCAAAGCATCGTGGAGATCGATGTAGGTTTCATAAGCTGTTTTGAAGGCCGGAAACGCATCGGTTCCAATATCAATAGCGTTCTGTTCGGTCAAGTACTCATTCAGGCCGAAGAGGTAGCGGCTCTTTTGTGCGTCAGGGTTGGCCTTGTGGAATAGGCGCCATAGTGATTTCAGTACTTTATATTCCCGCGAATGCTTGTCGAGTTGCTTTAAACATTGAGTGCGAATGGTATCCATCGTCCGGCCCATTAATTGAATAATGTGGAACCGATCAATAATGAGTTCGGCGTTAGGGAATAGTTCGTGCACGAATGCCTGATAGGAGGCGTTCATGTCCATGATGACGCGTTGAACCGCGGTCCGTTCTGCGGTGCTGTACTGACTAAGAAAGAACTGTTTGATGGTTCTATTAAGGCGGTCGCTAAGTACTTTAACTGATTTGTGAGTGTCGGCGTCAATGCAAATAAACGACATGGAGCCGTGCGTGGAACGGAATTCATCAAAGCATAGATTAATCGGTAACCGGCGGCTCGCGTGTGGATGAATATTAGCCGTCAAAATACGCTGAACTGAGTTTGTCGAAATACCGGTGAGACTGGCGATAGTCTTAGCCGGGAGTGATTTACTGGCTAGCTTCAGCACATGAGTCGCTAGTCCGTGACCGATGGCGTGGTTGGTTGATACCACTGGAGTGGTGGCCGTACAAGTGCTATGGCAGTTACTACAACGCCAGCGTTGCTTGTTTAGCTCTAGAATTACGGGCCGGTCCATGGGTCCTGCAATGTGGACATGAGTGAGCTTGTGTCCGTTAGGGTGCAACGTATTGTATCCACAGCTGGGACAGCGCCTGAGTGTGTAGGTAAGCTCTGCCTGGATGACCAAATACTTTTTGCGACCCGAGCCCCGACCATGAAATTCCTCACGAGTACCGAACACCTGAATGTTTGTGTCTGTAATTCCCAGTAATTTAAGTGTATTATCCAGTTGAGACATCTATTCCTACCCCGCTTATCTTGAGTTTCGTCGCTTAAAGCATAGCACTAGGGAGGCTTAGATGCCTTTTTTTGTTATCAAAAAGGGCCTAGTACTTTTGGAATGGAAATACTTTCCAACACCAAAAATTCTAGACCCTCAAATGGACCGATGGCAAGGCCCTCATCGCGACCGGGATTCCGGCTGGCGACGTGGACTACCAGGGGACGACTTACCACATTGGCCAAGGCAACAACGCCTTGATGTACCCCGGTCTGGGCTTCGGTCTGATTGCAGCAACGGCTAAGGTCTTGAACGGCGAAACGCTCTCCGCAGCTTGCCACGCCTTAGGTGGTCTGGTCGACCCAACACAACCGGGTGCCGCCGTCCTGCCACCCGTTTCACAACTGACGTCCTTCTCCCAAAAGCTGGCAGAAGTCGTGGCCCAAAGCGTCTTGGACCAAGGCTTGAACAAGGAACCAATCACTGACGCCAAGCAGGCCGTCGCTGACATGAAGTGGGTTCCCGCCTACCGGAACTAATTTGTGGTTTTGGCGACAAAATTAATCGTTGCACGCAAGCTAGTCCGTGCTGGCCGCCTTACCGTTCGCCCTTTAAGTTAACAATTCAATCTATCCGAAAACGTACCAGTAGCTATGGGTTCAGCCCATTCACTACTGGTACGTTGTTATTATCAGTGTTATTTCAGCTGGTTAACCGAAAACCGTACAATACTAATGCCCGGTTAAAAGTCGCTGGTCATTAGCCATTTTGATTGGCGCGCTTGGCTCGATTAACCAGCCACTATTATGAGACTAATTTTTCAGAAAGAAGGCATCACTTCCATGGCTGTTTTGTGGAACTCTATTCAAAGTGTCCTTGTCGTCGTTTTAATTATGATTTTAGGTTTTGTCCTGCGGCGGCAAGGCTGGTTTGATGACAAATTTGGCGGTATCATTTCTAAGCTCATCAAAAATATTGCCCTTCCCGCGTCCATCTTCGTGTCGGTATTGAGCCGGCTGACGCGGGGGCAATTGGTTTCTTTTTCCGGGTACCTGGGGTATGCGTTTCTAGCCGTCATCATCGGCTACCTAATTGCCTTCGCTCTGGTACGAATCATGCACGTGCGGCCGGGCCGGAAAGGAATCTTCGTCAATGCCATCGTCAACGCCAACACGATTTTCATTGGGTTACCGCTGAACATCGCGCTGTTTGGCGACCAGAGCATGACCTACTTTCTAGTCTATTACATCGTGAACACGGTCTCGACCTGGGCGTTTGGGGTCTTCTTGATTTCCAACGATGACCCGACCAAGCCCAAGGAAAAGCACCACAACCACATCGATTGGAAAAAGGTCATCCCCATGCCGCTGGTCGGCTTCCTGGTCGCATTGGTCTTCTTGCTGCTAAACATCCCCGTGCTCAAGGTCAGCTTCATCAACTCCACGCTGACCTATGTCGGCAACTTGGTGACGCCACTGTCCCTGGTCTACATCGGGATTGTCCTAGCCGATGCCGGCTTGAAGAGCATTCATTTTGACCGCGACACCATCGTCGCTCTGCTGGGCCGGTTTGTCCTGTCCCCTATCCTGATGGTGGCAGTGCTCCTGGCAGCCGGTCACTTTGGCGCCACCTTCCCCAGCATGGCTTCGCAAACGTTGATCGTCCAATCCGCTACACCAATGTTGGCCGTCTTACCTATCCTGGCCAACGAAGCCCACGGTGACGTGGCCTATGCCACCAACGTGGTCACGACCAGTACGGTGCTGTTCATTGTGGTGGTACCAGTCTTGATGTCGTTGATTCAATTCATCTAATACAACCGATTAAAATAAGATAGCGCAGATCTACCGGGCGGGAAATCCGTGGTGGGTCTGCGCTATTTATTTGGCCATTGAATGATTTTTCTTCAAAAGCTCAAAACAGCATTCCAAAATCAAATGTTGGAATGATTATTCTAAAAATTGCAAAAATTTACTTCATTCAGGTCGTTCGCATCTACCGGTGTTTCACATGAAACATCTCCACCTAATCCAGCGTCTTCACGACCTTGGCTGGCACGCCCACGGCAACCGCGTTATCGGGAATGTCCTTGGTGACCACAGCACCAGTCCCGACAATCGCATTCTCCCCAATCGTCACGCCTGGTAAAATGCTGACGCGGGCGCCAATCCAGGCATTGCGCTTGATGTGAATCTCCTTAGCCAAGATGGTCCGAATGTTTTTCGGCTCATGATTAACCGTGAAGAAACCCACCTCCGGTCCCATCATGACGCCATCATCAATGGTGATTGTCCCCGCTGCCATCCTGGTCAATCCATGATTGGCATACACATTCTTACCCAGGAAGACCCGGCTGGCCGTGTCGATGTGCATCGGCGGCGTGAAGAAGGTACCATCGGCCATTTGCCCGTGGAGTAACGTGTTTTCCAAGTCTATGATTCGTTGCTTGTATTTGGGATTGGTTTGATTAATCTGAAATTACAGATCGTCTGACCGGTCAATTTCACCATGAACTTCTTTTAAATATTCTGAGTCATGGATATCATAGGCCTGACCGCGCCGTAAATTTTCAAATACACTCATTTTTACTAACCTCCTAATACGTTGTGACGACCGCCGATAAGATCTGCCACCGGCCGTCAATCCGGGCCACCGCCATAACTGTGTTTAACGGCCACTCGTACTTACCCCCACCATGAATGCTGGCTACAACGCGGTTTTGCCCGGTTACCTGCCAGCCTGTCGCGGTCGCTTGCATGGTCACGTGGTCCTCGACCGAGGAGAAGTAATGCATGGTCCCATGTTCTAACTCGGCTAGCCATTCGGCGCGGGGCTGCACGACCCCCGTCATGTGGGTCAACGTAAAGTCTGGTCCCAGCAGGTGATCCAGCGCCACCGTATCGTCTGCTGCCATGGCGACGTTGTAGTCGCGGTAAAGTTGTAACATCTCAGTATTCATTTAAAAAATCTCCTCTCAACGCGATTTCATTTGATGCATTTACTTTAGTCCCTTGCAGTTACTTCAAGGCAAGCCACTTTGACAAATATTTTGTGATGGCCCTCTCTCTTAGACGGCCATAAAGACTAAGTATTATCCTTTATGCTGTCCAACCGGTACACTGAAAGGTGAATCTACAATAAGGAGTCCTCACAATGACTGAAAATGAACACCTACTCGCCACCTACTTTTCCGACGACCCGGACTTAGCACAAATCGTCAACCGGCTGATGACGGCTATTGATGCGGCCCCGGCAGCCATCGCACCTGGCGAGGCCAGCTTGATTGCTATCATCACGCTGACCGTCCAGCACACACCCGCCATGTTGCCGCAACACGTTATCGCGGCCCAACGCCAAGGCATTTCAGCGCAGACGATTCTCGAGGCTCTCTACCAGTTGGTCCCGGTTATCGGCTTTCCCTTGGTCATCAACAGCGTGCAATACATTCATGCGGCAGCTGTGGCTCTGGCCTAGTACTAAAAAATCCCGCCTGTGGTGGGATTTTTTGGAAAGTCTTTATCTGTATACATTTATTTCCGGTTAATCCCCAAGCTATCGCGTGACCCCAACGTTTCATCGTGAGCCAACCGGACGACTAGATCCGCGATACTCTTCCGCGAAACATCGTGGCCACCGAAGGGTTCGCCCTTCTTAGTCACCTGATAGTCGGTATCGTTGCCGTTGTCAAACCAGCCGGGCCGGATGACCGTATAGTTCAAATCAGACGCTTCGACCACGTCGGCGGCGTTCCGATACCCCTGGAGCATCGGGTTAGTAGCCAAGTTGCCACTGGCGCCCACGCTAGCTGGAATTTCGTTGTAGATCCCCATTGAAGCGATGAACAGGAGGCGCTTGACGCCCGTCTCATCCATGGCAGCGACTAGACTTTTCGCCATCCCAGCGAGGTTCCCGCTCAGCGTGGCGAAAACAACATCCTGGCCTTTGAGAGCCGCTGTCAACGCTGCTGTGCCCGTAACACTCCCCGTAACTGCGCGTTCACGGTCTGACAGTTGGCCTAAGCGACGGGTATTGCGTGCCATCAAGGTCAACTGATCATCCGTATGGTCTAAGAAGTACTGACGGGTAACGCTACCCACGGAACCCGTTGCCCCAATAATTAAAACGTTTGTCATGATAAATTCCTCCAGTTCATTTGTTGATGCCCTTAATATAGACTCTTGCAGTTACTTCAAGGCAAGGCCTTTTCTGAAATTATTTTTGCCGTTCACCTGGTACAATCAGGCAGGCCGCCGCGACCAAAGCTACAGCCAGTAGGATGGCACCCATTAAAATCGCGTGTTGGAAACCCACGACTTGGTCGCCGAAGAGATCCTGCACGGTCACCAAGATGGCCAGCCCAACGGAGCCACCGATTTGGTGCATCACGTTGACCACGCCGGAAGCGGCCCCAGCGTCAGCGCCCTGCGTGTGGGCGACTCCGGCCGCCGTGAAGGGACTCAGCGACAGGCCTTGACCCAAACCAATCACGAGCATTGGCGCGGCAATGCCCCACCAGTACCCCACTGCCGGCGTGAAGAAGCTCAACCAGAGCATCCCCGCCCCAGTCAGCGCGATGCCACCAACTAGCAAGCCACCGTTCCCCCATTTCGCCGTTAACCGGGCCACTTGTAGGGCGACGATAAAGTTGACGATGGTCAGTGGGAAGAAGGCCACCCCCGCCATCAAGGCCGAAAAGCCAAGTTGATTTTGCATCAGCTGGGGCGTGATGAACCAAAAGCCCATCATGGCACCCAGATACAGGAAACGGCCGATATAGGCACCGATGCGCTCGCGGTCTGTGAATAAACGCAGCGGCATGATCGGTTGGCCCGTGCGGTGCTCTTGGAAAATGAAACCGGCCAAGAAGAGCACGGCAATCACCAGCGCTGGCAGCTGGGCCCAATCGCCGACAATGCTGTAGACCAGCGCACTCATCCCAATCAGGGAACTGAGGGTGCCCACCCAATCCAATTTACCAGTCTGACCGCTGTCCTTGCTCAGGTGCTTAACGGCCAGGTAGAACATCCACATGCTGATCGGCACATTGATGAAGAAGCCGACTCGCCAGGTCAATAGACTGGCGAAGACGCCACCAATCACCAGACTCACGCTGGCACCGATGCCGGCCATGGCGCCGTAATACGCAATCGCCTTGGTGCGTTCGGCCCCTCCATAGGTGTCCATTAAAATGGCCAGCGTCGTGGGCGCCAGGATGGCTGACCCAATTCCCTGAAAGGCGCGCGCCGCAATAATCATTGGTGCATTTACCGCTAGGCCGACGATCAGCGACCCCAGCCCAAAGATGATCAGCCCTAACTGAAAGACCCGCCGCCGGCCAAATAAGTCACCGGCGCGGCCACCTAACAAAAGAAAACCGCCGAACGTCAGCGAATAGGCGCTACTGACCCAAGACAATGTCGCTTGGTTCAGGTGAAGATCCTGGGCGATTTTGACCGTCCCCGTAAAGATGATTGAATTGTCCAAGAGAATCATGAAGTAACTCATTAAGATGACCAGTAAAATCCAGTCAAATCGTTTTTGCTTTGCCATGTGTATTTGCTCCTCGTCTTTAAGTGAATGATTAGGAGTTTAGACCTTCATCCATGCTTCAAGGCAAGGGGGAATTTTAAAATAATTGAAAAAACTCTCGGCCGGTGATTGGTCGAGAGTTAAGAAACTTTGGTTTTATATGGTAACGACACTACTTTAATTCGCCATGAAATAGCTCCTGATGCGTTCCGATACGCACCTGCCGTAACTCAGAAACAAATTCCGGATGACTCTTTTTCAGTAATTGGTAATCCTTCTTAAATTGGGGTTCAAATCGTAGTAGATACATCTATTTACTCCCCACGCTCTAGAAAGTTCATCATTTGATCGACGTCTGAAAATACCGGTGAATCCTCGGCCAACAAACCTAAGTCCTTAGCCTCTGCTAGTACCATCGCCCGCTTAGTGACTTCATTAGGTTCATCTTTTTCAGCCGCTACAACGTCAAAAGGAATCCGATTTTGAATGACCAATTGTTTCGCAGCCATTGTGACATAGGTATTTAAACTAATACCAACTGCTTTTAAACGAACATCTAATTCTTTACGTAGGTCATCATCTAGACGAATTGTTGTCGGTGTTGTGCTCATTAGAAACGCCTCCTTTTGACATCATTTTAACATACATCTGACGTCAAACCATTGAAAATACTCAAGGTAATCCTGTATTTTTTATTATCTTCAACTGTGCGGTAAGCCAACAATTCTGTAAGAAAGCCTTAAATTCGGCCACAAAAGGTCACAAATTCCCTGCCAATTTCGTTAGTAAGAGTAGTGGGGGCTTTGTTCGGCCGAAGAAATAGACCCGCAATATTTAGCTCATTAACTGAAAGTTAAAAGTCCGATCAAGCCATTAAATGCTTTTGTCGGACAGTAACAGTTCCACTCAGTAATCTGACAATCTTTTTATGCTCATGAAAATTAAGAGGCCTAACCCCCGCATAAATAACTCTCGACAGAATAATTACGACCTTATTCTTTTGAGCAACGTCATTAGAAGCAGCGTGCCCATGATCAGTGGACCGAACAGTATTAGTAAAAAACTTATCAATAGATGCTTAAATAATATATAGTTCAGCCTAAAAATTTCGCCAATATTCCGCGTGCTTCCTAGCGTGTATTGGAATGGATACGCGTAAATATCATTTGATGTTAATCTTCTGTTTTTATCATTCTTAATAAACAAGAATCCTAGTTTACCCCTTAACCAGGGATAACATAATAACCAGCTAAGAAATACCCAAGCTATATAAGGCGTTATGGGGACTAGCCAACCGTTCTTAAGATTTCGTGTATTCCAAGTAAGCAGAACCAGCATTGGAATTATCCCGTAAAGCAAGACTAATAAGTATTTCAACGCGCTCTTCACCATTTCAATCTCACCCCTCGTATCGTGAACAATTCGACTCTGCGGCAACAGCTCCTACATGATTTTACACTTTAATTTTTAAGGCACAGTTCAACTAGTTATAGTCAACCTGTGCCTTGATTATTAATAATCATATTTTGTTAGTCGTCCGACTCTTTCCCCACATTTATTATACCATGCCAACCACTTCAGAAACAGACTGGTCATTGCCGCTAAAGCGCGTAGACTAGAGAACTCGGAGGTGATTGGATGCATTCAGAAGCACAACATTTACAGGTGATTTACCAACAACTAACAGGTGATATTGCACAGCTTACCGATCAATTAACCCGTCTCACGCAGGAAGCGCGCACCATGAAACAACAGTTAATTGGTGAAGGACACTTAGACCTAGGCACTTTCAACGATCAACTTGAAACCTTTGCCAGCATCGAGAGTAATAACCGTCAGATCGACACGCTCAATGCCCGGCGTGACACCGCCATCACGCGGTTAGCCCATGCCAAGCTCTTGCTTCCCCAGGCTTATTTTGCGAAGCTCACTTTGGACTTTGGTGATGATGCGCCAGAACAGTTGTATCTGGGAAAAGTTGGCTATACGGACGAAGACACCAACGATTTGATTTACGATTGGCGCGCCCCGGTAGCTGACGCCTACTACGCTAATCGTACTGGTGCCACTAGCTACCAGGCAAACGGCCGCCAAATTCCTGTCACCGTCCTTGGTCGCCAACAATTCGTCATTGATCACGATCATTTACAACAGGTCATCGACACCGACACGGCCATCGGCGACCCCCTGCTCCTTGACGTCCTTACCAGTGACCGGCGAGGCGGGTTACAAGAAATCACCGCCACCATTCAACGGGAACAAAACGCCATCATCCGTGAAAATACGCATCCCATTGTCATTGTTGATGGGGTTGCCGGCAGCGGTAAGACTTCCGTGCTCCTGCAACGGGTCGCCTATCAACTTTACCGCCACCGCGCAGATTGGACGCCAGCTGACATCTTAATCTTAACGCCCAACGTGGCCTTCAGTCGCTACATTCGTGGCGTGCTCCCCGCGCTGGGAGAGGCCGAACCGTTAAGCAGTACCTATCATCATTTGGTCCGCTCATGGGGCCAGCGTTTCGGTCTGGACATCTTGGACACCGCCAATAACCATCTCGAACAACTCGCTGCCCGCCTGCAACAGCCCCTTGTCCTCACACCAGCCGGTCTCGATTCCCAAGCTTACGCCCAATCCAACGACCGCGACCCCTGGCTGGTGCGCATGCAACGGGCTTGGCGCTGGCTGTCCGCGGTTGGCAAACGTCCCGCGGATATCAGCCAATGGCTTGACTGGCCCAACTTGGCGACAGATTTAAAAATGCCGGTGCTCACCCCCTACGACCAACTCTACCTTCTGCTCAACTTCACTGCCTATCGCCAAACAACCACCGCCGCACTATTTGTCGATGAGGCTCAGGACTATGACGCTGACGCTTGGCTATTTCTAAGCACCTTATTTGCGAACGCTGAAATCACGATTGTCGGGGATCACCGTCAGCGATTAACGGGCACGGCCCCCACGATTGCCACCTACTTTCCGTCGCGTCAGACCACAACCCTACGCCTGACCACTAGCTACCGGGCGACCGGCGAAATTACCCGGTTCTTTGCCCAGTATGCGGGGGACTGGCAAGATACAGTTAAGGCTGTGCAAGCGGCGGGGACGCCGCCACAAGTGAGTCAACAAGCGGATTGGCCCACCCTTCTCAAACAACTCCCGGTCAAGTCAACGCAAAGTGTCGGTCTCTTCACGCCAACCGTCAGCGCTGCTAGCCGCTTAGCGCAACAGCTGCCACAGGCTCACCTGATCACTGGCAACGGCACCCACACGGTTCAGCCAGGGCTCAACATCATGGCGCTTCCCGTCGCCAAGGGCCTCGAGTTTGATTTTGCAATCATCACCGATTGGGATTCTGCCTACTACGCTGACCCAGAAACTGGCGCGAATCGCCGGTACGTCGCGACTTCCCGCGGGACCAAGGGGTTAATCATGTTACGAGATTAGTTGAGGCATTCGTTAGTAAAAAGGGCCACTGTAAAAAAACACAGTGGCCCTTTGCAATATCTATTATTAATAATTAATCGCTAATAACTAATAATGATTTAATAGCTTCACGTTTGTCCATCGCTTCATAGGCATTTTGCACGTGATCAAGATCAAATCGTTGTGTGAAGACCTTCCCCGGGTGAATCTCACCCTTCAAGACAGCATCCAACAGAACGGCGCGGTCATAAGTCGTGACCGAAGCAATGCCACCCCGCAGACCAATGTTCTTCCAGAACAGGTTGTTGGTGTTCATTTCGGCCTTCTGTGGCACACCCACGCGACCCACAACGGCGCCCGGACGACCTACCTTTACGGCTGTGTCCACGGATTGTTCGGTCCCGACACATTCCAACACGGCGTCGGCACCAGCACCATTGGTCAGGTCCATCACGCGTTGAACAGCTTCATCGCCCCGTTCGGCAACGATATCCGTAGCGCCAAATTCGGTGGCCAAGGCTTGGCGATCGGCGTGACGACTCATCGCAATGATCCGCTTAGCCCCACGAAGCTTGGCGGCAATCACGCCACACAAGCCCACGGCGCCATCGCCCATGACCACGACCGTGTCGCCGGCCTTGACTTCGGCCGTAGCGGCAGCATGATAACCAGTCGCCATGACGTCAGCCAGCGTTAACAGGTCGTTCAACTGGGCATCAGAGTAATCACTGGGTTGACCAGGCACCTTGACCAAGGCCCAGTCGGCATTCTTGAAGCGTAAGTATTCGCCTTGGTAGCCGACGATTTCGTCATCGGTCCGGGCATTTTCACAATCACCGTCAAAGCCAGCTAGGCAAGCCGCACAGTGACCACAGCCGTGGGTAAACGGCGCAATCACAAAGTCGCCCGGTTGGACGTTGGTGACGGCGGACCCGACACTTTCAACGATGCCAATGGCTTCATGGCCGACGGGCGTATTCTTTTGCCGATCGTTGATGCCGCGATACCACCACAGGTCGGAGCCACAGACGCAAGCCCGTACGATTTTTAAGACGGCGTCCGTTGGGTTCTTGACCGCTGGCTTAGGTAATTCTTGAGCTTCCACCTTGCCTGGTTCGATAAATACTGCTGTTTTCATTTAAAATTCCTCCATTTACTTCGTTGTTAAACGCTGCCACCAACTCGCCAGTTGCTGATTGGCCCCTTGAAGCTCACTTGATGTCAGGCCAATACCTGACGCCACAGTGGCTGAGGTGACCAAGCTGGCAAAATCATTCTCATAACCGCCGGGGGTCCCGGCATCGGTGTAGAACGGCGCGACGATTCCCGAGAAATTCGAGAGTGACTGCAAGAATGATCGCACCGGCGTCGAGACCTTCGCCGACCAAACGGGACCCCCCACGAGCAACACGTCATAGGCACTAACATCGGGAACAGCATTGGTTAAGGCTGGTAACTGATGCGTCGCCAGTTGCTGGTTCGCCACATCGGACGTGGCGTACATATCGTTGGGAAAGGTTCCCGCGGCGACCGTCAAGTCCACCCGGTCACCACCAGTCACACGCTGAAGCGCCGTCGCCAGTTTGGCCGTGGTGCCGGACCATGAATAAGCAATGATTAACACTTTCGTTGCCATGTGCAGATCTCCTTTATCGATTCAATACGTTCAGTTTAGACCTTAAAGTGGACTTTAAGGCAAGCGCTTTTTTGAAAAATATAGCGACATCTCGATGGCCGAACGAAAGGTCTGGTTGCCGCAATATCTTCCCAACAAGCCATCCACAACTTGTGCGCAATTTCCCTTAATCGTATACTGATTGAGGAGGGGATTTACTTGAAAAACAATCGGAGTTTCGCCTTACGTTACTGGATTTACGGGGCCACTATTTTGTTGTGGGGCAGCGCCATAGGACTATTTATGACGGCCTATCAGGACCATCATTTACTAAAGCTAATTCCCATCATCGCTTATAATCGACCACAGGGAGCCTTTGGCTGGTCGCTAACGTTGGCCGTCATTTTCTCGTTCGTCAGTTTCTGTGCCTTTCGCCAGCATAAGTTCACGCATCCGAAAGCACCGAAGTCTTAAGTTAAAAACGGCCACTCAGCAAGGATCTTCTTGTTGGGTGGTCGTTTTAGTTGTTCTCGCAAATTCATCTGGCGGACTCACCGTCCCCGCCTTGCCAACTTTAACTAGGCATACACCGGCGTATCGCCATCCGTACCCGCCTTGGCAATGCCTAGACTACTATGGCTGTGCAGGGTAGGATGATTAGCAATCTTCACGATCAGATCGGCAATGCTCTTCCGTGAGATCGTGGTGCCCTTGAACGTTTCGCCCTTCTCCGTTAGCTCGTAATCAATTTCATCCTTATTGGTCATGTAGCCGGCACGAATGATCGTGTAATTAAGCGGCGAGTCTTCGATCAGTTTGGCTGCTCGCCGCGTGTCTTCCATGACGGCATGCCCGATCGACCGTTCCAGCCAGGCGTCAAACTTCGCTGGCAATTCGTGGTACAACCCCAATCCCGTGATATACAGTAAGCGTTGCACGCCAGTTTCTTCCATGGCGCGCACGATATTCTTCGCCATGGGTTCAAACGTCCCACCCAAGTCGGCTAACACGAGGTCTTGATCGGCCATGGCAGCCTTCAACATGGCGTAATCGTTCACGTCACCTTCAATGACCGTTTCTCGCGTGGCATCAACGTCTTGCAACCGATTAGCACGGCGCAAATAGAGGGTCAACTGCACGTCCGTTTCCGCCAACAACCGCTGGCGCACCAAGCGGGCAATCTGACCATATGCACCTAAAATTAACACTTTCATGTCATCGCTCCTTTTCTGATAGGATCAGCTTACCCCTTCGAGTCAACTCGAAGGCAAATTTTTATAAAATAAAAAGCAATCTAGCTATTGGCTAAATCGCTAATTGGATAATTATTGGTCTTAATCGTCTAAAAGTTATCTTCGTCTGCCGGGTCTTCCTTGGCCACCTTGTCCGCGTGTTGGCGCTCCAGTTCCCGCAGTTCCGCTTCCGTTGATTCCATATGGTCATGGAAGTGGTTGAGTTTGTAATTCAAATGGTCAATGGCGGCCTGCAAGTCGTCGCGCTTTTCTTCCATGACGGCCAGTTGTTCCTTTAACAACGCCTTTTGTTCCTTGGTATTGTCCTCTTGGGCGTCAAACAGCTCAATGTACCGCCGGAGATTTTCAATGCTCATCCCCGCCGCCCGCATTTGCGTGACGAAGCGAATGCGGCGAATGATCCGGTCATCGATGTCGCGGTTACCCACTGCGGTCCGGTCAATCGCGGGAATCAGGGATTCCTTTTCGTAGTACCGAATGGCCGCGGAGGAGACCCCCGTTTTTTCGCTAGCTTCTTTAATGTTCATGTTGTCTTAGCTCCTCACTGTTAGTAGACTGGCCGGTTTTGTCCCGCTGTGGTTGGATCTGCCATCCCAATACTATCACGACTGTAGCGACTTGGGTCAGCAATGATCTGCAAGACCACGTCGGCGACACTGGACCGTGAGCCCGAAACGCCGTCGTAGGGCTGATTGCGGGTGGTAACGGTATAATTAACGTCGCGGTCATTTAACCAAGGCAATCGCAACGTGGTGTAGTCCAACCCGGAATCCGCCAACAATTGGTCGGACTGCCGTGCTGGCGCCATCCCTGCGCCAATCATTTCCAAGTTCCAGCGGCCAAATTCACCGGGAACCTCATCGTACAGGCCCAAGACGTTGGTGAACAGAACGCGGTCCACGTGATTAGCCTGCATCCCCGCAATCACATTTTTCGTCAGCCGGTTTTGACTATCGTGATCGACCACAGCCACAAAGACCAGGTCTTGACCAGCCATCGCTGCTGAAACTGCAGCGGAATCCGTGATGTCGCCTTCGATTAGGGTCACGCGCGGGTTGTCTTTCAACGTCGCCAGTCGACTGGCATTGCGCAGAAACAGTGTCAGTACAACATCTTGGTAGGCGTCCGCCGTTAAGAGACGGTGTTCCACGAGCCGGGCAATTTGACCATTAGCCGCGAGAACCAATACATTTTTTGTCATAAGTGCCATTCCTTTCCGTTACTTGAATGACCTTAGGATAGACCTTGATGTGTACTTCAAGGCAAGGGAAAAGTTTTAAACTGGTTCATCGCCTTTAATCTATAGCGCTAAGCTTGCCCTAATTAATCTGCTGTGCCGGTTCCGTAACATTATTGCCCAATCAGCAATTTCAGATCACTTTACGGCCCTAATCTGTGGCGCCCGCGATGGCCAACACCCAGCTACCGTCATGGCCAGCGCGCCCAATACGGGAATCGCATTGAGCACGACCCACCAACCGGATAACCGCAAGTCATGTAACCGCCGGACCTTAACGCTCAGCAGCAACGCCCAAGCCACCATCAAAATAAGCCGATCGGTCAACCGCAATGTGGGTAGCTGAACGGTCACAATCGCTTGCCAACCATAGCTTTGTGCCAACGCCAGTCCCACAATCATGGCCAAGCCAATCGCATAGACCATCACTACCGCCCACCAAAATTCTCGGCGACTCGCGGTCCCATGTCCCGATAAACTATGGCGGCAAAAAATCTTTAATTCACGCATGATGTCATCCTCCCAGGTCTGTTATTCCATCAAGTTAGATGTCTAATTTGCAATGACCGTAGTCTAGCGCGTACAATGCCACTTGTCAAGTCACTTAAAGAATGAGGTTTCCCATGAAAAATACAGCTGCCAGTGAACTAAACCATTTAATGCGCGAGATTCTCGTTGCGGAACAGCAAGTCTATGATCGGCGAGCACGCCAAGTCGGCGTCACCTTGCCACAAGCCCGCACACTGGGCTTCATCGCACAACACCCCGGCGTCAATCAGCGTGAAATCGCCGACCATTTTCACCGTCGAGGCGCCAGCGTGTCCAACCTTTTAAAAATCTTAGAACGGGACGGCTTGATCGTCAAGAACGCGAGTCACGGCACCCAGAACCGGTCCAACCGTATCACACTGACTGCGGCGGGCCAAGCCAAAGTTGTGGCCCTCACCACGATTTTTACCGATGTCGAAGATCAACTGACAACGCAGCTATCCCCCGCAGATAGCCAACAGCTCATTGCGCTATTGCGGCGGGTACAGTTGCCGCGAGATTAACCTGGTAATCAAAATAATAGTGGGACAACAGGCGGTTCGCTGGCGAGCGCTAAGGCTGATACGCAAATAATCCTAGTTTGGCTTGTTTGCGTATCAGTTTTAAGCGGAACCAGCTGCCTGTTGTCCCAAGTTTCAGCACTATAAGTTCGGAGATACCAATGAGTTTGGGCGTTTTGCCTCAAGCTCACTTTTTAATTACAAAATCAGTGCATAAGTCTCCCGAAACTTCCGCAAAACCGCTGACTCCAGTCCCGCAACCTGTTTAACGTCTAGCTTGGCCTGCCGATTTGCCGCTAACAAGCTGACCAGTTGTAGATGCAAGGTCGCTTCCAAATACCGGCTTGCTTGGTCAACCGTCAACTGCTGGTGCTGGACCTGCGTCAAGATCCCCTGGATCAGCGTTTGGGCTTGAAAGATCACGTAGTCGGCGGGGTAAACATCCATCAAAACCTGTTGCGTCTGCCCCTGAGCGACGTAAGCCGTCAGTCTGGTAAAGTAATCCTGTTGGGCTTTCGTGACTGCCTGAAAGTGTTCCGGGTAGCTCTTTCGCAGATCAGCCATGAACTGTTCGGTGGTCGATCCCATCAGTTGTAGCGATGCCAGCCAAATCGGCAGGAAGGTCGCCGGTGAGAACTGTTGGGGCACGGGATGTTCCGCGATGAATTCCAAATGGCGATCGACCACGGCCTGGACCACTTCATCCTTATTTTTAAAGTACAGATACAGGCTAGCCCGGCTGACGCCTACCGCAGTGGCGAGCTTGCCCATTGATAATTTCTGAAAGCCTTCAATTAAAATAACCTGATTTAGCTTACGCACTAAGTCTTTTTGATTAATCATGTTCGTTCACTCCTCATATCACTAGCATAGCATTTTCCGACGACTTAGACTATTTAAAATCTAACTTGTCTAATTAAATCGTCGTTTATGCTATCTGGGTAAACAAATAACTTCGCTTTTCGCAATTCTTCCCGTAGACTA
The DNA here is from genome assembly GCA_003666485.1 of Levilactobacillus brevis. Classification (GTDB taxonomy): domain Bacteria; phylum Bacillota; class Bacilli; order Lactobacillales; family Lactobacillaceae; genus Levilactobacillus; species Levilactobacillus yiduensis. Next base: position 121,830 of record CP032931.1, on the reverse strand, counting down.
GACCTAAGTCATTTTACTGAAAGGATTGAGTATTCATGAACATTGGTATCGTTGGTTCTGGCACGGTCGGCACGATTCTGGCGCAGACATTTAGCCGCGGTGAGCACACCGTCATCTTAAGTCATCAAGGCGGGCCCGCCAGCTTAGCACCTCGGCGCGCAGAATTCGCGGCTAACGTAACTTTTGACGAGGTCATGGTGGCTCTGCAGCAGCCGGTCGTCATCATCGCCGTACCATTTACGGTTGCTCCCGAGGTCCTGCACCAGATTGCCGATTATCAGCAACGCATCGTGATTGACGTGACCAATCAGTTTAACACAGACTTCAAGAAGATCGACACGCGACCGTTGACCGGTAGCGAAGTGATTGCCAAAGCGGCTCACAACGCCCGGGTCATCAAGGCCTTCAACACCTTACCCCACGAATTGATGACCGGTCGGGTGGCTGGCCCGGGACAGCGGGTATTATTCTACGCCGGCGATGATCGCCCCGCTAAGAAAGAATTCGCTGCGTTGGTCAAGCCGCTGAACTTCCACCCGGTCAACCTCGGCAAGCTCCGTCACGGTGGCAGCGTCATGCAAGTTGGCGGTGGCTTAGGCCATACGGCGTTTGTACAGTTGGATGAATGACAACATTATCGTAGTCAATTACCGCCGAATAAATTCAGCGGCTTGTCGCTCACGTGTCTCTCGACGCAGTAGTCCAACGTTCACTGAGAACTCCTACTCGTAGTGGCAACATCGTCGGGTAATTGACGGCTACCCGTTTAACTACCAGGTTTACCCGGTAGCTGTTGTTTTCTTGATTCTGGGGTGTTTGACCCCACTCAACCATTCTTGGCCTAGCATTTTGATATTCATGGCGCCTAGTCGGTCGTCATTAGACCGATACTGACACTGTTGGCAGTGATACTCGTGAATGTTGTGATGACGATTAGTCTTCTCAATCAGTCCACACTTGGGACAACGTTGGGAGGTAAAAGCCGGACTTACCTTCAACACTTGACTTTGAACCGCTTGGGCTTTATAGGTTAGGAACGCTTCCAGTTGAAAGAAGGCCCAGGAACGGTGGCTATTTCGCAGAGACTTAGGCAGATCATTGGTGTTGAACGTCACGTTCGTCAAGTCTTCCAAGACGAAGAGTGTTTGGGGACCGTACAATGCAACGAGTGTCTTAGATAGCTGATGATTGATATCGGTCATCCAGCGGTTCTCTCGTCGCTGTAATTGCTTCAACTTTTTCTTAGCTGATTTGGTCCCGCGATGCTGTAATTCTGCTCGTACCTTCTGGAATTTGTGACGTTTCAAAAGGATTTTCTTACCGTCAAAAAATCTCGTTTTCTCTTGTTGATCAACGGTAGTCGCTATGAAACGTAAGCCGCGGTCAATGCCCACGACCTGAGCTGGAACAGTTGGATCAAAGTCCGCGTTCTTTTTAGTCATACCAATATGCAAGTACCATTTGCCCCTGCTATGTACTAATCTTGCTGTTCCCAGTCTCCACCCCTTTTGGAAATAGTGTTCAAATCCTTTAACAGTGAAGGGCATCTTAGTTCTTTTTCCCAGGGTTGTTAAGGAAATCTCGGTCAGGCCACAGCTAAAAGAGTAATTACTTTGTCGGACCAAATCTGCCTGCGGACGTGAAAAGTGAAGTGGCTTGAACAACCAGGTCAAGTCTTTAGTGACACTCATCCACTTTTTATTGTCATCTTGATAGCGATAGGGATGTTGTTTCAACTGTTCCAAAACCGTCTTGTACCGTGCGACCACCGTTCTAAAAACAGACTGGATCATTTGACTGTTCAATGGAGATTCTTGCCGAAATTTTTTATACAGGGCATGATTGATTTTTAAACTATTCAACGGAAAATCGTGATCAAAGACCCATTGACTCACTAGATTAGCTAAGCGCTGGTATTCCTGGCTCATTTCTAGGAGCTGGATAGCTTGAATCGTGTTGGGATAGAGTCTAAGCTTCAGTGTTCGTCCTAGCGTCGTCATATATTCACCTCCCCGAAAGGTTGGATTAAGTATAGCACATACTAGAACCTAAGAAGGGGAATGTACGTTTTAAAAGGTTAAGATTTCGCATTCATCCTTTGATTGAAATCAAAGGTATTCTGCTTGATTTTTAAATAAAAAAATTCGGCGAATTTTATAATCAAGTTAGCCACTAGATTTTAGGACAAAATAAATACACCAAGACGTAAATCTCAGGTATCATTGGAGTTCTCACACAAACAATGAAAGAGGTCTTCGTCTTGATGCAAGAACAGCTTACCATGAATCGTCCCAAGGGTCACCATCTAACTTTGAAAGAGCGTGGAAATATTGAGGTCTACTTCAATCACGACGGGTATTCTCGCCGTAAAATAGCTGATCTGATAGGTGTTAGTCCCCAGACGATAAACAATGAGATCAAACGTGGCCTAGTAACCAATAAACAACGGATTAACGGTAAGGAAAAGTACTATGAGGTCTACGTGGCGGAAGCTGCTGAGCGGCGCTATCACGAGAAACGGGTGGCCTGTCACCGGCCATACAAGTTCGCGCAGTCGCTGGACTTTCTGGCTTTCTTTGTGGAACGGTTTAAAACCGATGACTGGGCACCAGACACTGTGGTCGGCCGCGCTAAGGCCCTTGGACTCTTTCGACCAGAAGAGATGGTCTGCACCCAAACGTTGTACAAGTACATCGATGAACAGCTTCTAGAGGTCTGTAACTTGGATCTTGCCGAGAAGCTGAGTCGTCGCCCGCCCAAGCACGTAACCACGGTTCACAAGTACCGGCGTCTGTTGGGTCAAAGTATCGAGGAACGACCAGCGGAAGTGGACTCTCGCGAGACGTTTGGACACTTTGAAATCGACACGATTGTCGGGAAGCGCGATGGGCAAGAGAGCGTTATTCTAACGTTGATTGAACGCCAGACCCGCTTCCAAATCATTCGCTTGATTGATGGTCGTAACGCCGATTCAGTGGCCTACGCAATGCAATCGATCATCGCTGAGTACGGACCCATTATCAAGTCGATTACTGCGGACAATGGGCCGGAGTTTACGACCCTTACGCAAGTCATGGCATCAGTTGCCCCAGTCTACTTTACCCATCCTTACACGTCCAGCGAGCGTGGTTCCAACGAGGTTCACAACCGCATGGTTCGTCGGGACTTTCCTAAGGGCACGTCCCTCGACGCCATCAGTCCAGCTGATGTTGCCGAGACGGCTGACAAGCTAAACAACTTACCTCGTCGTCAACTGGGCTTCCAAACGCCAGCTGAGCGCTTCGCCAACGCCTGCGGCTAGGCGCACCGCTCCTCTCCAATCCCCTGAGAACCCCTTGGTATCAGTATTTGGTTCAAATGGCTAACTTGTTCTTGCAATTTGCGCATTATCTTTTTGATAACTCTCAGCAAATATCAACATATTTGTATCAATGAAGGTACGAATATCTTGCCGATTAATCATCCGCCACCTCAAGTCGATCGATCTTTTCTTTGCGCTGCTTGAGATACTGCGTCGCCTGATTAGGATCAGCATGGGTTAGAAAGTTCGCGGCTGCCATTAAAGTCATTTGCTTATGATCGACCTGATTTTTAACGAATTCAGACAGTCCCGCAAATTTTTCAAACCTCACTGCTTCATCTAGTGGACTGGGTGGGAACTCAGACTGTTCTAAATACAACTGCCATCTCTGCTTACCCCAATTCACAATCGTCCGCTGCACCGGTAGTCCCAATTCGCTTAAACGACGACAAACGGCTACGTACGGCATTGCTGCGAGGTTAGCCATACGAACGACCAGCTCTTTAGTTACTTGCTTAGTGGGCACTTCCTGGTTCTGTACGTACTTGTTCCAAATCTTCACAACCGTAGCCTGCGGTAACATTAACGCCGCCGCAAAGTGGTCAGCAGCCCGTTCGCTGTCAAAATTGGGAGCAGCTGCACTGTGCTTGATGACCTCGCTTTGCTCCCCAAACATTGCGCTTGCCAGTGCTAAATGCCACATTTCGTGTGCCGCACTATAATATCGCGCCCGCAAATCCTGATGTGTGTTCAAGACCACAAATTGTTTACTTTTATAAGCAACCAAAGCACCAAAGAAGCTGGGATCATCAATATTTTGATAGACAACTTGTGCATTTTCAGCTATCAAGCTCTCAATGTCAGCCCCGATAAATATCTCTGAACCAATATTTTCCTTTAAAAAAACTTCGGCCGCACCTTCAGCAACCTTCTCAGAAAAACGCGTCTGCTTACTCATGATTGGCTACCTCTAAATCCACGTAACACTGAATATCCCAAAGCAATTTGTCAAAATTCTTTGCAAGTTTAGGATTGGAAAAACTTCCCCTTAACGTACACTTCAATTCATTGTCAGCCGGGTTATGCGCATCCTTAGCCAAATCATCTGGCGTCAAGCCCGTAACCGTTGAAATGCGCAACAAATGCTTCGTTTGCATTTTTCTCTCGCCATTGAGCATCTGACTGACCAAAGGCGCACTAACATCAATTTGCTTGGCTAACCAACTTTGAGGATGATTATTTTTCTTTAACCAACTTTTGATGTTTTTAATAACGATTTCATTGTTCACCGCATCCACCTCCACAAACATAGTGACATTCTGCATCAAAGGTTATCTTGATTTTACCATCGTTGTAAATATTTACAACAAATAGGCCTAAATTGTAAACACAGCGCTAGTCGTTGTCACCATGGGTAGATTTTACGACGTTAGAAGCACCGGCCTCCCATTCAAGACGCCGTTGTTTCACATGAAACACTACCGGCGCGGCCAGTGCCAAGGGTCGGCCCGCCATTGTTGTAAGGAGGCGAACTCTGCGGCGGACATGTCGCCCTCGGCCCGAGCAACCGCAATCAGGGTGCTGTAAGTGGTCAGTGGCGTCAGCGTCAGGCCAGCTTGCCGGAAATTAACGACGCTATCGGGGAGTTCATACGAGAAGATCGCCACAACGCCTAAGACGGTGGCCCCGGCCGCCTGAACCGCCCGTGCAGCGGCCAATACACTGCCGCCGGTTGAAATCAGGTCATCGATCAAGACCACCTGGTCATCAGCGTTCAGTTGGCCCTCAATCTGCTTCCCCTGGCCGTGATCCTTGGGTTTGGCGCGCACGTAATTCATGGGAAGATCGAGTCGATCAGCTACCAAGGCTGCATGCGGGATTCCCGCAGTGGCCACCCCACCAATGGCGGTGGCGGTCGGATAGTTCTCTTCAATCAATGTAGCTAATCCGTCCGCAATGGCCGCCCGAACACGCGGATAAGCAATCGTTTGCCGATTATCCGTGTAAATGGGGGCCTGCATGCCACTGGCCCACAAAAATGGGGTCTGCGGTGCCAAGCTGACTGCCCCAATGTGTAAGAGGTCTGCTGCAATCTTATCCGTAATCGTCATCATTTTCCTGCCTCCCATTCTGCTAACACCTGATGATACGCCACAACTGGATCGGCGGCTTGCGTGATCGACCGGCCAACGACGATGCCGTCACTGCCTAAACATGCGGCCTGAGCGGGGGTGACGACGCGTTGCTGATCATCGGTTGTATCCGCGGCCAGCCGAATGCCCGGATTGATGCACAGAAAGTCCGGGCCGGTCGCCGCATGGATCACGGGGTCCTCCAGCGCCGAGGCAATGACCCCGTCCGCACCATTGGCCTGAGCCAAGCGCGCGAGATGCTGCACGCTCGTCGGTAAGTCAACGTTGACCAGCTGTTCAGCTTGCATCTGTGCTTCCGTGGTCGACGTCAATTGGGTGATGGCCAATAACTTTGCCGGTGCCACTCCAGCTTCACGGCTTCCCTGGTCCAAGCCCCGCCGAGCCGCCGCAATCATCGCTGCCCCACCGGCCGCATGGACCGTCACCAACGCGACCCCTTGCCGCCCCAGCTGACGCATAGCCCGCTCGACGGTGTGGGGAATATCATACAATTTCAAGTCCAAGAAGATCTGCAGCTTGTCCTGTCGTAATGTTCGTAAAATACTGGGGCCGGCCGCATAAAAGAGTTCCATCCCTACCTTGACCATCGGCCGATCAGTTGCGGGAAAGTGGGCTAAAAACTCGCGCACGATCTGTTGATTTTCAAAGTCTAGTGCCATAATCACTGGGCGCATGTGCAAGGTCCTTTCTTCAAAAAAAGTCCGGCTAGCACCTGCAGAGGGCTAGCCGGACTTTACCCACAAATCGGTTTACTGCAGGATTTTCCGTCCAACTTTTTAGTCTCACAGGGCTAAGTTAAAGTTTAGTTGCTATTGAGTTTAGCGAAAATCCAGGCTCGCGTCAACCTCATTTTTCAGGTTAGACGATTTACCTAGAAAAATAAAGGAACAACGCCTTTTCCCACCAAAATAGTTAATTTTCCTAATGATTGACAATTTCAAGAATCCGTATAATTAATTTAATATTAGGAATAACGGTTGCTTTTCGGTGGTGGTCATGGCATAATATTGCCAACGTCCGGTTAGCCGGCAAAAATAACGAATGTCTGTGAACATTCATTTTGGAGGAACTGAATAATGGAAACCACCACGCAAGACCACGCGCTTAACTCGCACCAGAAGTGGACGATTGCTTCGACTTCGGCAGGATTCGCCTTGGAGAATATGGACGTCATGTTCTTATCGTTCGCCCTTTCTTCAATCATCGCTGACCTACATATCAGCGGGGCTCAGGCCGGCCTGATCTCTTCGATCACCAACCTGGGTATGCTCGTGGGCGGCATCTTATTTGGCATCTTGGCCGACCGCTTCGGCCGCGTTCGGACCTTCTCGCACACCATTTTCATTTTCGCCTTCGCGACCGCTGCCATGGGGTTCGCCAGTAACATCACCTGGATCTACGTCTTCCGTTTCCTAGCCGGCGTCGGTGCCGGTGGGGAGTACGGTGTGGGTATCACGCTGATTGCCGAGAGCTTCTCGCGGGATAAGATTGGGAAAATGACCTCGGTGGCCGCTGTCGGCGGTCAGATTGGCGCCATCCTCGCCGCCGTTGCCGCAGCCTTTATTATCCCCACGATGGGATGGAAAGCACTCTTCGTCCTAGGCTTGGTGCCCGTCGCCTTGACCTACTTCGTTCGGCGCCACCTGCGTGAAAGCGACGAATTTTTAGCCGCTAAAAAAGCCCCTCGCAACCAACAGCAACCGGTCCAAATTCGCGCGCTGTTCAAGACGCCTAAGTTGGCCTACCAAACGGTGGCGCTGATGATCATGGTTATCGTACAAATTGCCGGATACTTCGGGTTGATGAACTGGTTGCCGGCCATCATGCAACAAAAGCTGGGCTTGACGGTCTCCGGGTCATCGGTATGGATGATTGCGACGATTGTCGGCATGAGTATTGGGATGATGACCTTTGGTAGCATTCTGGATTACTTCGGTCCACGGCGCGCATTTGGCATCTTCCTGATTGCCTCGGCCATCGCCGTCTTCAGCATCACCTTGGCCTTCAATCAGCTGACCTTAGTGCTAGCCGGTGCCATCATCGGCTTCTTCTCTAACGGGATGTTCGGCGGTTACGGCGCGGTCATCAGCCGCCTCTACCCCACTGAAATCCGGTCCACAGCCAACAACGTCATCGTCAACGTCGGTCGGGCCATCGGCGGCTTCTCCTCCGTGGCCATTGGCTTTCTGATGGACCACTACACGCTAACCGTGGTCATGGGCTTCCTGTCCGTGCTCTACATCATCAGTTTCACGGTCATGCTCACGATTCCCAGCCTCCGCAAGATGGGCGTGGTCAATGAAGATTAAGCTAACTTAAAAACTTGAAATAAGCTCTAACAAACAAGTGGTGTTAATTGCCGGTTCGTTGACAATTAACACCATTTTTTACTTGGGAGAGGATAGCTAATTATCCTGACCTAACACTAAATTAGGGCACACACCATATCGCAAATTCGTTCAGATATTTTAGAGATAAACGACATTGAGGACGTAACGATAACAGTTTCCAGAGACTTGATTACGTGCAATACCGATTTGGTTGTTCGCTACGAGACTGGTAACTAGAAATACGTTATACTAATGTTAAATCTAAACAGAAAGTATGATGATCATAAATGGCTAGTAATCCAGTTTCTAGAATCTTTGACGATCCCGAAAAATATGATATCGATGCTTTGTTGCATGGTGCACTATACGAAAAAGACCCCCAGAAGAAGGATGTCTATTTAGCCCTATACAATTACGTCTTGGGCGAACGTCAAAAAAAGACCATTAGCCAGAAAGGATTCGTCCGCTAATGGCCAATCCTAAGTTTATTGTCGTGGCTGGAGTCAATGGTGCAGGTAAAACAACGCTGTATACTGACAATCAAAGCCTTTTTGCCAATACTAAACGTGTCAATGCTGATGAGATTTTGCGTCAGCAGCGCGGTGATTGGCGCAGTTATGCTGATAATTTACGTGCCATGCGTACAGAACTGAAGCTAATTGACGCATATATACAGCAAAGGACATCATTTCACATGGAAACAACGCTAGCAGGTAATGGCAAGACGCAACAAGAGCTGATTACTCAAGCACATAGTCAAGGCTTTATCGTAACGCTATTGTACGTTGGTGTCTCCAGCCCCCAAGTCGCAGTGAGTCGGGTTGCCGAACGGGTCTCAAAGGGAGGCCATGGCGTTTCTACTGAATTAATTTTGAAAAGATTCCGTCAGTCACTGAATAATTTACCCAAAATTGCACGTTCAGCTGATGCTGTTAAAATCTATTCAAATGACCAATTATTCCACTTGATCTATGCAAGGGACCAAGACCGTATTTTACAAGACAAACTCAGCCTACATCCCTGGCTACCCAAAATTGATAGACCAATTCTGTAAAAATTTGAGACAGTTCCCAGAATCCAAAATAATAAGTGGTGTTAATTGTCATGAATCGGCAATTAACACCACTTTTCTTTGACATGATAAAAATTATCTCAATTTTTTCGACTTAATCATGTGCCGCTAACCACGCGCTTAACCGCGTCAAATAGGCAGTCGACTCATCGATAAACGCCATGTGTCGACTGTGAGCGAACAGGTGCCAGGTCGCATGTGGCAAGGCATCGACCATGGTCTTAGCGACTAGCGGCGTGCACAGATCATTGGTGCCGCTGGTCACCAGCGTGGGCGTCGTGACGTGCGCCAATTTAGCCGTGTAATCGTAAGCCTGCAACGTCCCCGTTGGCACATATTCGTTGGGCCCCCACGCCACGTTGTACGCAGCCGTACCCGCACGTTTGGGCCGCCGCAAAAATTCAGGCGAGTCCGCCGTGACTGGTCCCGCCGCGTGGGCCAACATGTAGCGGTCATTGGCGGCCAAGTAAGCAGGCGCGGTAAAATCCCCACTGGCTTCGGCCTGCGCGATGGCGGCTTGGTCGGCTGGGGCCATGAACTTGATCAGCCGATGTTGTTCCTGACGCCACAGGGCAGCCGACGACAGCGTACTGGCCAAGATCAGGCTCTGAATCCCAGCCGGCTGGTGGTCACACAGGTAAATGATGGCCAACATGCCACCCCAAGATTGGCCCAGCAAGTGGACACGTTCCAAGCCCAAATACTGCCGCAACGCCGTCAACTCCGCCACCCAGGTATCCGCCCGCCACAAGCTGGCGTCGTCAGGCATGCTGGAGCGCCCGCAACCCAACTGATCATACATCACGATTGGTCGACCCGTTTGCTCCGCTAACTGATCGAAGCCCTCGAAATAGTTGTGCGTCGAACCGGGACCCCCGTGTAACAGGAGTAAGGGCGTTGGTCCCGCCGCTAAATCCCCAACGACCCGGTAATACGTTTGGTACTGGCGAAACGGCATGAATCCTTCGTGCACCCGCATGTTACCCCTCCAATCCGCTCTGGGCCGCCGTCAGTAGCGTCAGCAATTCCCGCTGCTGAGCGGTATTCAACTCTACGGTCAACTGCTGGTAAGCGTCGGCGCGCGCCCGCTCGAAAGCGGCGACGACCCGCTGGCCACTCACGGTCAAATACAGCTGCTTGTTCCGTGAATTGTCGGCGGGGACCCGACGGACGATGTACCCCGCTATTTCAAGCTTCTTCAAAAAAGCTGAGACCGTCGCCGCGCGCCGTTGCATCGCCGTCACAATATCTTTTTGGATCAATCCTGGTCGCTCGTCAATCAATTGCAAAACGACGGCCTGTTGCGGCGTAACGGCCGCGTCATCGGCCAACGTGGCCGCAATTTGCCGTTCCTCGGCAAGAAAAATCTCCCGAATCCGGGCACTGATGGCCTGACTATTCTCTGTTGCCATTGCTATCACCTCGCCCTTAGTTTACCAAAGTGTTTGGTGGAAATACAATTAGCTAAACTAACAAAGGTTACGGGTTGCAAAAGCCGATGTAGTAAAGCTAACTGTTAGCCTTACTAACCACATATAAACACACTCATAAGACCGACTTTGCAGGGATCTCCCCCCAAAAAATCTTTCCCTCTTAAAAGGGCCGGCGACCGCCAAATCCGCGGTCACCGGTCCTTATTTTCATCAATTACTGTCACTGTTCCACATGAAACGTTAGCGTCGTTTAACCCGCTTCACGTGGTCCATAGTCTGCTTCATCGCGCGCTTACTCCCAAAGGCGCGTTCAATCTTGGCATTCTCCCGTTCACGCGCATTCATGTCGCTGTATGCCAGTTCACGCTGGAGCTTCTGGTAGCTGGCCAGGCGCTCGGCATCTAGTTGCCCGGCGGCCAAGGCGGCCTGAACGGCGCACCCGGGTTCTGTTTGGTGGGTGCAGTTGCGGAACTTACAATGGCTGGCCAACGCCGTGACATCAGCGAAGGCCTGGTCTAAATTACCGCCTTGGACCTGGAGTTCACGCATCCCCGGGGTATCGATCACCACACCCCCGTCTGGCAACCGCAAGAGTTCTCGCGCGGTCGTGGCGTGCCGGCCCTTGTCGTCATCGGCGCGAATCGCTTTGGTCGCCAACTGGGCGGTCCCTAACAGATGGTTGATCAGCGTGGACTTGCCAACCCCCGAAGACCCAATGAACGAAACGGTCTGGTTGCCCGTCACGTAAGCCTTCAACGCAGCGACCCCTTCGCCAGTCTGGGCGGAGCACGTCAGGACGTCCACTCCTACGGTCACGGGGGCCAACTCGGCTAATTTAGCCGCCACGTCGGCACACAAATCGGCCTTGGTCAGCACCACGACCGGCACGGCGCCACTATCCCAGGCCATCGTCAGGTAGCGCTCGATTCGCCGGGCGTTGAAATTCGCGTTCAACGACATGCAGATGAAAATGGTATCGACGTTAGCGGCAATTACCTGACCGCCCGCCTTGCCCACGGCCCCACGAATCAGAACGCTTTGACGCGGCAAGACCCGCTGAATCATCGCTGGCGTCTGAGTGGCGGTCACGGCGACCCAATCCCCCACTGCGGGAAAGTCAGTCGCTTCACGTAGGTTGTGACTGAGTCGACCAGCCACTTGGGCGGATTGACTGCCCCGCGCGGTGATCACTTGATACAGCTCACGGTGTTGCGCCGTAACCCGTGCTAACGTCTGTCCGGGCAGCGTTCCCGCTTGGGCAAATCGGTCGGTAGTGGCGCCAAATTCTTGTAAATCAATGGTCAATGCTATCGGTTCCTTTCTTCAATGACGGTACCCGAAAGGTCGACGCTGACTGCTGATTGACGGTAGCAAAAAAGAGCGTCGTCAAAACCACGCCCACTAATTGGGACGCTCGACAGTCAGTAGATCGTGCTAACCATTACGGGCACACTAAACACAGCGGGAAATTTCCCACTTTTTTAGCATCCTGCGTAACGCTTAGTAACCGACTGACATCGAGCAACCCTCCGATTCATTTAATTGCCATTAGATTATCATGGCTGCACGCTGATTGTCAACACGTTGGCAACTTACCGACCTAACTTCCGCAAATCCGCCGGCGAGTAAGCATAGTCGACGTGCGCCATGCCCGGCACCTCGTCCCACGGCACGGGATAGCCGGCCCCATGAGCGCAGAACACGGAATCCGGCGTATTCGGCAAGTCCGCCACGGGGGCGTAGGCCTGTTCCGCCACGATGTCATCTTGGTTGTGGCACGGCCGGTAGCCGTCGACCAAACATTCCAGTTGGCCCTTACCGTGGGTGTAGGCCTGCACCGCTTGGGCGTAATCCTGCATCTCGGCGACTGGCGCCGTCCCGGTCAAGACGACCATCCCGGCCGCACTGCTCGTCCCATCGGGGGTGTCAAACTGGCCGTGCATTCGCTGGATATCGTTCATGGCACGGCCAACCTGATCTTGGCCGATTTCCAGGCGAAATTGATACCACGGTTCCAACAGCTGGCACGCCTGTTCCTGACGCAACATCATCAAGCCTTGTCGGACCGCCCGCCAGGTGGCCTCGCGGAAATCTCCGCCAACCGAGTGGACGATGCTGGCGCGCCCGGTGACTAGCGTGATCTTCACGTCGGTCAATGGGGCTCCGACCAAGACCCCCAGTTGCGTTTTGGCACGCAGATTGGTGAGGACTTGATGTTGCCAATTTTTCCCCAACACCTCTAGTGAGCAGTTGGTGGCAAACGTTAGCCCACTGCCCCGCGGCGTGGGTTCTAACAGCAGATGGACCTCCGCGTAGTGCCGCAGCGGTTCAAAATGCCCCACCCCTTCAACCGGCTGGGTGATGGTCTCCTTGTAGAGAATACTGCCGGCGCCAAAGCCAATCGCCAAGTCGAAGCGGTCGCGCAACAGTTGTTGCAAGATTTCCAGCTGCACGCTGCCCATGATTTGGACGCGAATCTCTTGCAGCTGGTTGGACCAGGTCACGTGTAGTTGCGGATCCTCATCTTCCAGTTCCTGGAGAACCGTCAAGCAGTGATGAATATCATTGTCGCCGGGGTCCACCGTGTAGGTCAACACTGGCTGGATTTCTGGCGACCGGCCAGCGACTTGTTGGCCCAGCCCCTGTCCCGGATGCGTGTCCGTTAGATTGGGAATGGCGCAGACCTCGCCCGCCACGACTTGTGGTTGCACCGTGAATTTAGACCCATTGTAGACCCGCAGCTGATTGACCTTCTGCTCACCCAAGATGACGTCCTTGTTGGCCAAGACGCCCCCAGTCACGCGGATCCAGGTCAGTCGTTCGTCCTGGTCGTGTGAAATTTTGAAGACCTTGGCCCCAAATTCAGTGGGATAGTTATTCTCCTGGGTCCATTTGGACAATCCAGACAAGAATTCGGCAATACCGTCTAATTTCAAGGCTGCTCCAAAGAAACACGGGAAGACTTGTCGTTGCTGAATCAACCGACGCACCGTGTCATCAGCCAACGCGCCCGTATCCAGGTAGTCGGCCAGCACGTCATCGTCTTGCATGGCCACGTTTTCCGTGGCATCCGCAGACAGGTCCGTTCCGTCAAAGGCGATACAGCCGGGCGAAAAGGTGGCCTGTAATTGCGTCAAAACGCGGTCCTTATCCGCCGTTACGGCGTCCATTTTATTAACGAAGATAATCGTGGGGACGTGGTAATGGTCTAGCAAGCGCCACAGCGTTCGGGTGTAGCCCTGAATGCCATCGGTGGCCGAGACCACCAGAATGGCATAGTCCAAGACGCTGAGGACCTGTTCCGTTTGCGAGGCGAAGTCCACGTGACCCGGGGTGTCCAGCAAGGTCAACTGCAGGTCCTGATAGGTCAGGCTGGCCTGATGGGAGAAAATGGTGATGCCGCGTTGTTTTTCTAAATCATCGGAATCCAAGAAGGCATCCCCGTTGTCGACGCGGCCCAGCTGTCGAACCGCGCCAGACTGGTACAATAGTGCCTCCGATAACGTGGTCTTGCCGGCATCCACGTGGGCGACGATGCCCGTGACTATCTGTTTCATCACTTCATAACTCCCTTCTCAATTATGTTTGCCAAGTCTTAACGCCTCTTCCGCCGTCGTTGTTTGCGAGCCGCCTTCATCGAAATGACATTGCCCCGCTTACGGTTGACCACTGGTTGGAGAGCCGCGATATTTCGTTTTCCCTCTTCGGCAGTGAGGTAACCCTCGTCAACAAACATGTGCATCAACGCTGTCAACAAAGCCACTAACTGCTGCGGCTCCCGGCCATCATGCCGAATCCACTTGGCAAAGTTTTCCCAAACAACCGGCGGACAATCATTCAGCATGACCAGTTCTTGCCCGTAGAGCATATCTGCGAGTTGCGTCAACGTATCCATGAGCTTATATGCCCCTTGCCACTCAGATGACGCCCCTTCTAATGGATACTGGGTCCGCAACAACCACAACCGTAAGCCGCAGACAACACTAAAGGCATGAGCCTTTCTGGCATCGGCTTTACGCCAACGATGGCCACTAATCTCAGTGACATGGTCCTTCGTCAAGTAGGTTTCTTGTGGATCCGTGTCAAAATTAACAGCCAAGTCGATCATGAGACTGTCATGATCTAATAAGGCTTGGAATTCCTCGGCCGTAAAATCCGTCCCATCCGGGAGACGAGCTCCCCCTTCATAGGCACTATCTAGCCCCCCTTGCGCGTTGACTTTGTCCATAAAGGCCTGAACTGCGGTATCATCGTCAGTATCGATGTCTTCAGCCCGCATTTGTATGATCGCTTGTTTGGCTGGACCAAAGTTGTTGGGGTCTTGGGCTTGTGCGACTGCCTTGGGGGCAATGTCGTTCAAGTACCGCTGATAATTCTCGGCCCGATTAACATTCAACCAGCCTTGCTCGGCCGCAAAAGTCATGACGTGGCCGATGACCGGGATGACAGCCCCAATCTCTGCCGCTGTCAAATCCAGGTTCGAGACAAAATACCCACACAAGACGCTGGACAGGACTTTTTTCGTCCAGCTTTTTGGGGTCTTCCGGTACGTATCGTAGGCCTGTTCACCCAACTGCTCAACGGCCAACTCTAACGTGTCGCGGGTTAAGCCGGGATTGCGATCCTTACGCCAACCTGGGCTCTTAAGGTAGGCCGCGACCCACTTTGCCGTGTACCGCCGAATGCTTCTGGCCGTATACTCTTGCCACTGGGGCAAGCTGGGATCATCCCGCTCATCAAAATCACCCATCGCCACTGGCGTTTCGGGTTGCGACCCCAACCACACATCACTCAACTGATACTCTTGTTCAAACTGATCTAACGCGGTGGCTAAGGCTGTTGCCTGAATCTTAGTGGCGCCGGTCTCAACCAGATAATGTAAGAACTTCTTGATGATGCTATAACTAACGAGAAAGAATTCTTCGGTACCTGGCGCATCCTGCTGAACGATAACTGTCGTGAAATCCTCTAAAGCACCGACCATGGTTTGCGTCGTCCACTGACGAAAATCAGCCGTTTTGCCACTGTCGTCAATGCCTGAAAGGTACCCTGCAAGCATTTGCTGGACCATTTCATCTGGAAATTCGGCCAGATCACGGTAATCCGCCGAGGCCTGAAAACTAGACCAAAGTGTGTTTTCTGCTTTCTTTGCCACCAATAATGCCTCCCTATTTGGTATTCATCGTAGGTCAATTTTACCGTACCCACGCAGAGAATGCACCTGGGAACTGCGTATGGTGGCAACCGACTACACGAAAAGCCTGGACGCGATTGTCCCAGGCTCCGGTTGATGACCCTATTTACCGTGTGACTTTCGTAAAAATTGTCGTTCGTGCGGGATTGTAGGCGGTCAATGTTAGCCGGTCCTGCCCTTTCACACGACTACGTTTCAACAGCATGGTTTGCTTGGGAAACGCCATCTCATTTAGCTTGTACGTGAAGGTCCACAGATTGGCGTGCCGCTTTGTCAGCGTAAAGGTTCGGTGATTCTTTAACTGACGGCTCAACATTAACCGCGATTTATTTTTGGCATGAAGCGCCCGTACCTTGGTCTGGCCCATCCGCTCGCGATACGTCTTAGCCGTGAAAATTTCTACGCCATACGCATAACTGCCCGCTTGATTGCCCCGATAGTGGGTTACCCAAGTGCCACGTAAGGCCCGCGGTACCGTCGTTAGTTTCGCGGCATTGGCTGTCACTGAGGCTAACCCTAACCCCGCAGCAATTCCCACCGCTAAAAAGTTGCGTGTTATTGTGATTACTCGCATATTTCGATTCGCCTACCTCACCTTAAACTGCCGAGCCAGCTTCTTTGTTGCATAGTATTGGCTGTTAACTTGTTTGCCGTTGGCCGAAACATTCTGGACGACCTTGACCCGACGTCCGTTGCGCTTAATTGTGGTGCGCCGATAATATCCCGCTAGTGGTAACGTGATGCGATTCGACCACGGTTCAACGCGAATTACTCCTTTTTTCTGCGTTGCATAGACCCAGTCAAGATGTTGCATCTTTTGCTTGACCGGTAGCCGCCGCGCATGGAGTGGACTGCCCACAAAGTTCTTAGTCATATTGGCGAGAAAGTAAAATTTGTGCGTCGTAAAACGCACGCCATTATAGTAGTGGTACCCATCTACTTTGCCGACATCCTGATACCACGTTCCCCGCAACGCGCGCGGAAATGTTGTTAAAGACGTTCGACGTTTAGCCTGCGCCGTCACAGGACTAACGGTCCCCGTCGCACCGACCAGCAGAACTAGCGTTACCCATTTTGTTAGTTTCATCAGACTGCCTCCGATTATGTCATTTTGCCAGAACCCGCAAAACCCGCACACAGCCGGCCTAGCTACGCTTAGCATACCCGTTCACTACTACGGGGTCAACGCTATTTGCTATTTAAAAAAATGACCGACAACTGGTGTCGATCATTTTTGAATCGTTTATTTTTATGATGGTGCCGAGGTAATTGTCCAGAGCAGTGTTGAAGAATACTCTCCGGGATAGATGGCTTGGCTGGGGATATTTAAGAGTAGCTTGTCCCCGTTATTCGCATTTAAAGAGCCAACCTTGATACCCGGGCCACTGTAGAGAACGTCCTGCGCTTGATTATTCAGAGCCTTAGTCATCCCATTGCTATTATAACTAAGCGTCGCATTTAATGTGTTGGTGCCATCACTGAAAGGTGCCTCTTGCTGTAGCGTAATCGTCGTCCCCGTCTTCGTCCGTCGATTATCAGTCACATTGAGCAGGTCACCACCGCCGACAACTTGCCCGGTAATGTTTTGATCAATATTCGCATAGGATAATGAACCAAAGGTGACTTCACCTGCTGCCTTAGTAGTCAGCGCATTATTTGACGTTTTAACTGTCAGGTTAGTGTTACCCGTATACGTACCTAATTCATTCCCCTGCGCATCGTAACCAACAATAAGTGGCACTGTCTGAAATGTCCCATCGGTGACGATATCCGAGGTGAATTTAACATCAAAAGGAATTGACTGATTGGGTGTAACTGGAATGTTCTTAAACTCAACATAAACTTCCGAATCATTAGGGCCAGGCTCGGTTGCATATTCAAACAGTCCCGGCGTTTTTCCGCCAACCACCAATGGCGTATTTTCAATATTTGCAGGAAGTAAAATTTTAAACGTTGCCGTTTTCATTTTCGTATCTGGGTTTGAATCGATAAAACTCCCTGAGATTTCACATTGATCACCAGCAATCACGTTACTTAACAAGGTTGGGGTGTCACCTGTACTATCCGTTAAGTTCGTGATCTTGTTGGTAAAGCTAACTTTAGGCGAATAGCTAAACATCACATTAAGCGTGGCCGCATTGGTTGTAATTGTCTTAGTATTGGAATCAGAAGCAATCGTAATCTTCGCATAGTACTGTGCTTTATTATCCGCAGATGTTGTTGTCGGCGTCGTGTACGTAAGACTCGTTCCGCTGGCGACCTGGGTTGCTGTACTACTGCCAGCGGATTGTTTATACCAAACCACTGACTTAGGCGTTGCGGCAAAACTCCCCTGGATGGAGAACGTCGCAGCCTTACCGGAATTTACGGTTTGATCATCCAGTCCCCCACCAATCTTAATGTCTACAGAACCAGTTTCAGTGGTCCCATCATCATTCTTAATTGTCCCAGTAATCGTCACTGTTCCAGAACGCCCCGCCGTGTTAGCCGTTACTGCACCTGACGTTTTATTGACTGTTGCCAAGTTCGCATCACTACTGGACCAAGTGATATCCCCGGTTGCGTCAGCTGGTGTTGGTGTCCCGTAAACTGTAGTTGTCGCCGCTTTGTCTTGGTTATTATAAAGATACGTGTCATCCGCCTTAACCGACAAGTTCGTGGCATTAACCGGATCACCCAAGGTTGTGACGGACGCTACCCGCGAGTAATAATACATGTCAGGAGTCAATGGTGGAATGAATAAGTAGTAACCAAAAGATTCTTGATAATAAGTCGTTCCTGCTTTGGATGGCGTTACCGTCAAGTTAGAACTGGTCTGTCCACTCATTGTACTCCAGTGTGCACCTGCATCCGTAGATTGATACCACTGAAAGTGATTGTATGCCAGTGGATTAAAGAAGGTATCCAAAAAAGAATATCCCACCGCCGAGGTTAACGTTTTAGACTGTCCTACCGTGGTATATTCATCCTGTGGCTGTAGTCGAAACCCCGTATTGGTATACCAAAGCAAAAAGCTATCTGGATCAGCCGTTGGCGTGCCATACCCAGACACGGTCGCCGCATCAGCCGTCACCGTCGTTTGCCTAGCATTGCCAAAACAAACAACTGCCACTAACATTGTCATCAACATAACGAGTAGACGCCCTAGTTTTTTACTCGTCATACTATCGTCTCCTTCTACACACGCTATTCACGCAGAATATCCCCGTTTTCGTCCCGGTTATTGCTGTCTATTGGACTGACACCCGTACCGAATCCTATGTCACCTGGTCATTACGCAACGCTGCTTCACGAATCTGAACGGGTAATTCCCGAATTTTTTCGTTAAAACTATGACCCAACTCAGCCTTTTAACGAATATTCTACGTAACTCCCCGATTATCACTTGTGACAGTCTCCGCGGGCTAATCACGGCCTGCCTTTCAACGCACAAGTAGCTTCGTCAACTCATAATTCCTAGTGTTACGAATTGACTACTCTGTCTATTTTTATTATACTTTTTATTTCGCATAAATACCATTTTAATCGTCAATTATTTTAACTATCGATATATAAGCTGAGTGTTATTCGTTGCAAATACTTCCGTTTCATGCATTGCTGCCGTTAAAAAACCGCCGCCTTCTCATGACGAGATCAGCAGCGGTTATTTTAGCGCATTGGGGCGCTATTTTCGATAATAGTAGAAATAGATATTTTTGTTCTTGATTGGATCATACGCATAAGTCTTCAAAGCTTTCTTGCCATGATGTTTGACCGGCTTCAGTCTTTCAGGCATGTCACCACTGGCAAGGCCAATCACATAGTAGCCCGCTTTGGTTTTGCCCTTAACGGCCAGCCGGCGCGCCCACTTGGCCTTCATGGTTGTGGTTGAGCCCCCCTTTACCCGGGTGTACTTGGTAAACTTCAGTTTGCTAGCCTGACCAGACCAGTGTTTTGTCTGCCAAGTACCCCGTAATGCCGTGGGTACTGACTTGTAAAACTTCATTTTTGCATTGGCCGTTGGACCACCGAAGCTCAACCCAATCACAGCTGTGAGCACTGCCAAGCCTAACATGAGGCTCTTCTTTAATCGTTTCACATTAACATCCCCTAAACCATTAGATACTTGTAGTATATCATGGCCCTCCAACAATTTCACCACCGCTGTTTCACATGAAACATTATCCCTGCGGCGCCGAAATGAACGTCCACTGTAGCGTTGCTGTGTAGGGTCCGGGGTGAATGACAGCCGGTGCTAATCGCAAGGCCAGTTGTCGCCAGTAATTTGGCCCCAGTGGTGGCACTGTCTGACCATCCGCAATCGTGGTCACCGCTTGGGCGGCCGGCCCCAACAATAGGCGATCCCCCTGGCCATCATCAAACCACAGGGACGCCGCCAGTTGGTGAGTGCCATCTTGAAAGGCCGTGACCTGTTGAAGCGCGACCTGAGTGGCGGATTTTTTGCGGCGATAGTCGGCCACATCTAACAGGTTGCCCGTGCCTTGCGTCGCCACCACGTCCTGATTGAAATTATCCGGGCCGACCGTTCCAAAATTTACCGGCTGGGCAGTCGCATGTAAATTGCCATCGGTGAAGTGTAGTGCGAGCGGATTCCCCTGATAGGTTCCCAACGGCTGGTTGGCCGCATCGCTCCCCACCAGCTGAACGCGCGTCGTATAGTCCAGTAACGCCGTTTGTTGCGAGGTGAAGTCCACCGTAAACGTGTGCCACAGGGTCTTCGCTAAGACCAGCCCGCTGACGATCAAGTCCACGTCGGTCCCATCCGCAGTCGATTGTCGATTGGCTTGGACTGTCTCCCCGTCAATCTGGACGCCCGACACTTGCGCACTGCTGGGTAACCGCACCACAAAATCGCCATCCGTTAATTTGGAATCGACATTTAGATTCAGGATCATGCCCGAGATTTCACACTGGTCATCGGGAATCACATTACTCAGCGAAGTATTCGTATTTCCCGTACTATCGGTAAGATTCTTGAGTTGGCTGGTCACCTTTATTTGCGGCGCACGACTAGGGGTCACGGTTAATTTCGCCCGACCAGTCGTGATTGTTTGTGTCTGTGGCTTTTCTTGTTCATCAAGCATGGTCATCTTGATTTCCGCATAAAATTGCGATTGGTTATCTGCCTGCGTGGTGGCGGGCGTGGTGTACGTCAGGCTTTTGTTTTTCGCCACCACCGTGTCAGTCCCGCTGGGCATCACCTTGTGCCAGGTCACTTCATCGGGCACCCGCTGCCCTGCACCCGAAATGGTAAAGGTTGCCGGCTGAGGTTCCTCAACGGTCTGGTCAGCTAGTCCCCCGCCAATCGTAATGGTCGTGCTGGCGGTAGCGGCTGTTTGATTGGCGTTTTGCAAGGTTCCCGTCACTGTGACCTTGCCGGATTTACCGGCAGTATTGGCCGTCACCTTCCCCGTCGCAGTATCCACGGTTGCCAAACTGTCATCACTACTGGTCCAACTCAGATTCCCGGTTGCGTTGGCCGGCGTAGGTGTGCCGTGAACGTAGGTCGTCGCTGCTGTCTTTTGGTTGTTGTAAAGGTAGTCACTGTCGCTGGTGACCGTCAAGTCGGTCGCATTCACTGGGGCCGGCAGGGTCGTGACCTTGGCAACCCGAGAATAGTACGTAGCCGTCACCAAAGGAATCGGAAAGAACGTGTAGTACTGAAAGGTTTGCTGGTAGTAGACCGTCCCTTCTTTATCTGATGAGATAATCAGATCAGCCTTGTTGCCATTCTTCACTACCTGCCAGGACGTCCCGGCGTCCGTCGACTGATACCATTTAAAATGATCATACGCAGTGATTCCCGTCACGATAGCCCACATCGAGTGTGCCGTGTCGGTCGTCAGGACTTTGGTATCGGGTGATCCCAGGTAAGTGTAGCGGTCATCCGGCTGGAGACTAAAGCCGGTGTTTAGATAAAATCCGAATAGGCCAAACGGTGCGGGACTGGGTGGCTTTATTCCAGGTACTGTGTCAGCCTGAACCAAACGCGGAGATAGTGGTAGCAGTTGCCAAACGCCGACCATGACTAACATGATGCCCCAGATAACTCCCCAATACCGTATTCTCCGTCCCATTGCTGGTCGCCCTCTCTGATTTTTTAGGTTCGGTCCATTTTTTTACTGGATTATAAGTAAATACGATTAACGAATCCGTTATTTGCAGTTTATTCTCCCCTGAACCCGTTAATAATCTTCAGCTTGCTACCCACATTATAGTAACTCTTTCGGCGAAAATCTATGATAAAGTGTATATTATTTTATTTATATATCATTAATCGTTTTACCCCATACCACAAAACGGGCATCCGGGAAAACATCCCCCGATACCCGTTTACGGCACGCTTTAGGCCGTCACAATGCCCAAATCAATCATGGATTGCGCCGTCGCAATAATGGCGGCCTTGGCTGAACGTGGCTGCCAGCCCAGTAGGTTCACGGCCTGCGCGTTGCTGGTCCCCGCGTACTGCCCAACGATGCTGGCAATCATCTTCAACTCCGGCTTGACCAGTGCCGCGGCCTTGATGACCGCATTGGGAATCGTCTTTGTCGGGAGCTTTGCCGCAAATGCTGGGAACGCTGTTCGCAACACGTCGGCCACCTCCAGCATCGACAGGGTCTCGCCCGTCGTTGCCAGGAAGCGTTTGCCAGCGGCCTGGGGACTCGTCATGGCTAACAAATGTAGGCTCGCCACGTCGCGTACATCCACGTACCCCGAATCCACGTGAGGAACCGCTTTGAGTTGGCCCTCAAGCAATTGCCGAATCTGGACATTGGAATGTGAGTAGTCACTGGCCAAGACCGGCCCCATGACGCCCACGGGATTGACTGTGGCCAGTTCCATTCCCTGCCCCGCCGTTGCGATGAACTGCCAAGCCGCCTTCTCTGCCAGTGTCTTTGACTTCTGGTAGGGGTGAACGTGAGGCGCCATGACATCCGACCAATCCTTTTCCGTATACGGCGTCGTCCGTCCGCGGTGCCCGGCAAAAATGGCCCCGTAGGCCGACGTCAGCACGACCCGTTTGACACCCGCGTCTCTGGCCGCCGTGAGTACGCGCAAAACACCCTGCACGGCCGGCTGGATCATATCATTTTCATCCTTGAATACCCGGTTGGGAGTGGGTGATGCCACGTGAATCGCGTAGGTGGCCCCGCGCAACGCCTCCGGCCAATTCTGATCACTGGTCAGATCTGCTTCAACCACGGATAGTGCGCTAAAATCAGTCACCCCACCGTTAGTCAACATTTCTTTAATCAAAGCCGTTTTCTCCAGCGACCGGACCGTGGTCCGCACCGCATACCCTTGTTGCAACAGCTGTAAAATGATATGAACGGCGATAAACCCACTGCCACCCGTGACCACCACTAATTTCTTTGTCATCTTTATTTCCTCCTCGCTATTGTTTCACTTGTAACGCCTGTGCCAGTAATATACAATGAGCGTGCCACCAAAGCAAGCGCCAACAGCGCATCAGTGACAGATTGGAGAAATTGTTATGGCAGCTACCCAGCACGCACAAAACCTCAAACAAGACTCACAGGACTACCTCGCCACCGCCCTGCTCCAGCTATTAGCACACACGGACCTCAGCGACCTCACCGTCACCGCTGTCGTCAAACGGGCCGGGGTCAGTCGGATGGCTTTTTACCGTAACTTTACGACCTTGACGGATGTCTTGCTTGCCCACTTCAGCCCCATCATCTCAGGCCAGTTCGATGACATTTTGGCGCACGTTCCCCAGGACCAAAAGCTCACTGCCCTGGGCACCTTCTTTACGGACCTCGGCCCAACACTCCGGCTAGCCGTCACGCGTGGGTTCGAGCCCGTTTTCCAACAGCTATTTGACGAGAACATGCAGCGGTTCTATGCCGCAACGGTGACTTGGCCCGGTGCCACGCCGATCCAGAAGAAGTATTGGACTCAATTCATGTCAGCCGGCATTTACCGTATCTGGCGCGAATGGCTGCTCGGTGGTCAGCAAGAATCGCTGGAAACCATCCATGACCTGATTGCTACCTTCCAAACGGCAACGATGCAGGCGCTCCAGGCGGCGACACCCCAACGGCCCTAATCCTTTAGGCAGACAAATAGCCCCAGCGTTTACTCAGTTTGAGAAAGCGCTGGGGCTATTTGTTATTATTAAAATATGCAAGTTTGAGAGTAGCTAGATTCATTGTGATGTCGGGGTTTATGGCGACATAATTAGTCTTTGAATGCAACTTTGTCCGTGCTGGCCGCCTACCGTCCGCCAAATATGGGTCGTGTTGCTGTGGGCGGACGGGTCGAGTCAAAATTCAAACCGAGTCGGTGGACCGTTCCTCAGGCCGCCAGCGTTCCCCGTAGCTACCGGAATCTCTGGTAGCCATGGGTGTTGGGTGTGGACTAATTTAATGTTCAGAAACCTTGTCAGCTGAGATTTTTGCACGTACAAACCTTCAGTCACTAACACCCAGCCACGAGTGCCATCAAGCTTCAAAATCCTGCCGGTGGGCCGCAAAGAAATCTGCATACACCTGGACCGCCGGCAATTCTGTCCACCGTTTGGTCACCACTGGCGTCGCATCCAAATCATAAATTTTGGCATCTCGCAGCGCCAACACGAACGGCGAATGTGTGGCAATCACAAATTGACAGCCGAAGAACCGGGCGCTATCCGTTAAGAGACGCACCAACTCCTGTTGTCGGGCGGGGGACAACGAGTTTTCGGGTTCGTCCAACAAGTACAGCTGATTGTCCTGAATCCGTTCGGCAAAAAACTGCATGGCACTCTCGCCGTTTGAGCGTTCCGTCACGTTCTTTTGCAAATGCTCCCGGACGTATCGCGACTGTGTTTTCCGGCGGGTCTCTAACGTCTTTTTCAGTTCATCGTAGTCCGCCAGATCATGATATTGGAAATCACCAAATTTATGATTGAGGTAATCCTTGAAGGTTTCCTCGCGCTTCAGGTCAATCCCCTGATTCAACGCGCGTAGGTCCAGCATGTGATTAAAAATCTCATCGCTGGTAATAATGGCCGATTTTTCCGGCAACGGCACGTGCATCGTATACGTGCACAGGTCCAGGTAGTCTTCAAAGAAGCTGGCCCGGTTGTACAGCGCGCCTCGTTGGAGGTGTAGCTTTTCCGCAATCACATTCAGCAAGGTCGATTTACCCGAGCCATTGTCGCCGTAAAAAATAGTGATGGACGCAAATTTTAATGTGGGCAACTGTTTTGCTGGAAACACCTGAAAGGGATAATAATCCGAGTAGGCCCGACTCTTCTGGTTTAAAAAGAACTGAAACTCCTGGTCCTCGCTGGCTAGCGTGAAATCTTCTAGGTATGGCACTGGCGTTCACTCCTCATGCATTTCCGGCTTAAGCACCACGGAAGGCCCCTGCTTTGAAAATCAGTCTGAAAAGGTATCCTGTGGTAGCTTCAACAAGCGTGGCTTACTGAAATAATAGCCTTGCTTCAACTTGATGCCCAGCTTTTTGCTTAGTTGACTGTCCGCGTGATCCTCAATGCCTTCCAACACCAGACGCAACCCATATTCTTCCGTGATTGCCCGCCAGAAGTGGATTTTGCGCTGAATAACGGGGTCGCTGAAGTCCTGATGGAAATTTTGTAACGCAAACTTAATCTCGGACACCATCGGCAATAAATCCTGGATGCCCTGGTAATAATTATCACCCGTGCCGACATCATCCAGGGACAATTCCATGCCCTGATTTAGGAACTTTTTTAGTTGCGGAATCAGGTCTTGGACCGAATATTTCTGCGGCCCATCGTCCTCCGTTAACTCCACCACCAGACGGGTCGGGTAAATCTGTTCTTGGCTTTTGGTAATCGCCGATGCAATTGACGTCGTCATTAATTGCTCACGGTTAACGTTTACTGAACAATACCGCACTTTAGGCGATAAAACTTTCGTTGTTTCAACTAACAAGTCCGCCACGATCTGTGAGTCAATGGCCGAAAATGATGCTGGTAAACGCCAACCGTCAGGGGTCAATTGCTTCATCAACAATTCATAACCGAAAACCGTTTTCGTTTCCGTATTAATCTGTGGTTGGACAAAATACCGATAAATTGGTTCCAAAAGATACTACCCCCTCATGAACAGTTTGCATTGCTTTATCTTATAGAACAGTATACTATAATTAAGTAAATTAGTAATAGAAAGAAATGATTAATGTTATGAAAGTCGTCGTCATCGGCTGTACCCACGCGGGAATCGCGGCGGTCAAACAAATTTTAACGTATTACCCCGAGGCAGATATCACGGTCTACGAACGGCAAAATATGATTTCGTACTTGTCCTGCGCAACCTACCTGCACATCGAAGGGACCGTTGCCGCCCTGGCCGATGCGCGCTATGCTGAGCCCGAGGAGTTTGTGAAACAAGGGGTTCAGATGAAAACGGACTTTGATGTTATTCGCGTTAACGCGCAAGAACATTGCTTATTAGTCCAAGATTTACTGACGAAAAAGATCAGTCGTGATAGTTATGACAAACTCATTGTGACGACTGGCTCGGTCACGGCCATCCCGGCTATTTCCGGGGTTGAAAATCCCAAGGTTCTGTTGTGCAAAACTTACGATGAGGCCCACGACCTCTGCTCTTACGCGGCTGACGAACAGAGCGTGGCTATCGTTGGCGGGGGCTACGTTGGTGTGGAACTAGCGGAAGGCTATACCGCCGCGGGCTACCAGGTCCTCTTAATCCAAAAGCCCGCTCACCTACTTAACGGCTACGTGGAACCAGCTATCGGGGATAAGATCATGCAGCTGCTGATTCGCAAGGGTGTGAAAGTCCTGACCGATACGGTGGTTACTTCATTTCAAGATGCCCCGGACGATCAGCTGTTGATTACCACTGACCAAGATAGCTACCATGTCGACATGGCCGCCATTAGTGCGGGCATGATTCCCCAAACCGACCTACTGGCAGGGCAAGTCAAAATGGCCAAGAATGGTGCTATTTTGGTGGATGATTACCTGCAGACGTCAGACCCCGACATTTTTGCGGCGGGTGATGCGGCCATGAACCACAACAATCCCACGGACGACAGCGTGTACGCACCGCTGGTCTCTAGCGCCGTCCGGCAAGGGACCGTGGCGGGCATCAACGTCGGCGAACGGCGAATGCGGACGCTGGGCACACAGGTGACTACGGGCATGAAAATCTTTGAACACACCATGGCCTGCACCGGCTTGACGGTCGCTGCGGCTAAGGCCGCCAACCTCAACGTCGGCCACGTCGAATATACCGGAACGTACCGGCCCAGCTTCATGCCAGCGGCCCACCCCATTACGGTGGAGCTGTTGTACGATCGCAACAACCGAAAAATTTTAGGTGCACAATTGTTCTGCGCCCATGACGTTTCCCAAGCGGCCAACACGGTCTCCGCCCTGATTCAAAATGGCGGAACGATTGATCAGCTGGCCTTGCTGGACATGTTATTTTCACCGAACTTCAACGAACCCTTCAACTACCTGAACTTAGCGGGCCAACTGGCCGTGAAACAGGAACATGGGTATTGGCGAAGCTAAAAAACTAGCGACCCTCAATGTGCGAGGGACGCTAGCTTTTTTCATTTACCGGTTAAAATGACCGGCAATCTTTTTGCTGGGGTAATAAGTGGTATTGACATGGCCGCCAGAAAATTCCTGGAGCACCTTGATGTGGTGGTGTTGGTAGGTCTTGGTTCGAACACGGTAAGTCCCCTCAAGCGGCAAGGTGACGGTTTTTGCCCACAGGCCAATGTGAATACCACCATGCTGTTTCTTGGCGTAGATCCATGGCTTGGTACTGTCCTTCAACGGTAGCTTTTTCGCGTGGAGGTGGAACTTAGCAAATGTCGTGTTCGTGTCGTAACGCATCCACGCGGTCTTGGCCTTGATTTTGATAGCATTGCCGCGCTTCCCTGCTGAAGTGTACCAGCTGTGGCGGAAAGCCTTGGGGAAGGTCTTCAACGTGTATTTGGCCTTGGCCTGCGCTGAGGTGGCTGGCGTGGTCAGTGCGCTGGTAAGCCCCAGACCGGTGATGGCGGCGGTGATAGCAATGAACTTGGATAATTTCATGATGCGGATCTCCTTAGTAACTGAGTTGGGTGTGACAAGACACCGTCACAGCACTATCCTACAACACCGGCATGACACATGATGGCACTCACAAAAATTAGTTGCTTGTCGCTAGCTTAAAAGCGCATTGCCGTCCCTTTTACGCCTTAAATAGTGCCGGATCAATCCGCCGGTCCTTGAAATAAAATTCCTGATCATGCTCGTTGACCTCCCGGAGCACGCGGCACGGATCACCGACCGCCACGACGCCATCTGGCAGATCCTTGGTGACCACGCTACCGGCACCAATGACCACGTTGTCGCCAATCGTAATCCCTGGGAGCACGATGACGCCCGCTCCCAGCCAACAGTTGCGGCCAATGTGGATCGGCATATTGTACTGATAATTTTGTGCCCGCAATTCCGGGTTGATGGGATGACCGGCCGTGGCCAGCGTCACGTTGGGGCCAATCATGGTGTGGTCACCCACATAGATATGAGTGTCATCAACTAATGTCAGGTTAAAATTGGCGTAAACGTTATCACCAAAGTGAACGTGATGTCCCCCAAAGTTTGCGTGAAATGGCGGTTCTACGTAGCAGTTTTCTCCCAAGTCAGCGAAAAGTTCCCGGAGGATTTTTTGCTGCTGCGCTGGTTTACTCGGCCGCGTTTGATTGTAATCGTAAAGTCGATCCAGATAACGTTTCTGCTCGACTTCAATGGCGGGATCATCTGGGAGATAGAGATCACCGGTGTGCATTTTGTCGCGGTTCGTCATAGCAAGTATCCTTTCTTCTATTCGTAATGATACCGCTATCATAGCATACTTTTAATCCGTGACCCAAAAGGCAGTTATAACTTACACGTTGCCTACCTCCCCCAAAATCTGGCGTCTCACCATACAATTTTGGTAATCGCCAGCTGCTGATAACCGGCCTACTACCGCGATTTGCTGTCTGCCAAACCCTTTAACCCCATTTCCAACCGATTATTTAATTCGCCAAACTTCGGACCAGCAGCCGCGCAACTGCCTTCGCTGAAAAGGGATTCTGTCCCGTGATCAACCGGTCATCTTGAACCGCAAACTCACGGTATGCCCGCTTTTGTTGAAAGTGTGCACCGCGTTTTTCTGCCTCCACCCGGTTAAAGAAAGGAACCACCCGTTGCTTGCCCGCTAGAAATTCCTCGCTCTTGGTGAACCCCGTTACCTGACGATTGGCAATCAAGTAGCGGCCATCTGCGGTCTTGATATTCAATAAGCCCGCAATTCCGTGGCAGACCGCCGTGACGTATCCACCTTGCGTATAAATCTGAGCGGCAATTTGCTGGAGCGGTTGATTGTCTGGAAAGTCCCACATCACGCCGTGACCACCAGCATAGTAAATCGCTTGATAGTCAGCAGGCCTTACATCCACTGGTGCCAAAGAGGCCGCTAGCGCACGGCGTTGAAAGTCGGCGGTAGCATACGTTTGCATAATTTCCGCATTCGTATACTTCATACTTCGCGGATCCAATGGGACAAAACCACCACGCGGACTCACGTAATCAACGTGGTATCCGGCCTGCACCATTATTTCAGCAAACTCAGTCGCCTCACCCAACCAGAGGCCAGTGGGGGCCGCCGTATCACCATAACTTAGCATATTTGTTAATACGATTAAAATTTTCTTTCTTGTTGCTGATTGCATGCCATTACCTCCGTGACGTGGTTTAACAGTGTCTTCAATTGATCAATTTGAGTCGTTTGATGTGTGAGGTAGTAAAAGTTTTTGGTCCCGTCTCGCCGGTAGTCTACGAGTTTGACCTCACGTAAAATTTTCAAATGATGGGAAATGGCTGGCCGCGATAGCCCCGTCACACCGATTAAGTCGGTGACCTGTAGCCCTTGATGAATAACCTTCTCATCTAATAGCGCGATGATGATGGCCTGTCGTTTCTGATCCCCAAGTGCAACTAAAAAGTCACTAGCCTTCGTAAATTCATGTTTTAATTTTATCAACCCTGCCAATTTTATCATTCTTTCGTTTACAATTTTAAACCATTAAACCATGAAGAAACACGCTTGTCAACACTTATGTATTGCTATCTGTTAGTCAAGTTTAATGGTTGATATTTTTAAACCATTGTCGTATACTTCACCCTAATCGTTTAAAAATGCGAACCATGAAAAGAGCTTTCTAATGACTAAAACTATGCAGGCTGCGCGAATCACTCACTACGGCCAAACACTACCCGTTACTCAAATCATTTCCCAACCCACGCCTGGTCCCACGGACGTGCTGGTTCAGATTCATGCTGCCAGTATCAACCCGATTGATTTAAAGATCATGCATGGTGGTCTTAAATTCCTACTCTCTTATCAAATGCCACTGACTTTGGGCAGTGACTTCGCCGGAACGGTTGTGGCAGTTGGCCAGAGCGTCACCGACTTTCACGTGGGAGATGCCGTATATGGACGTCCGCGTAAGAATCGTATCGGGACATTTGCTGAAGCCATTGCCGTTAACCAGGCCGATATTGCTTTGCAACCCCAAAACCTGAGCTTCGAAGCCGCAGCGGCCATCCCGCTTGTTGGCTTAACCAGCTACCAAGCGCTCCACGACCTGATACACCTGCGTCCGGGCCAAAAAATACTGATTCAAGCTGGTGCGGGCGGCATTGGGACTTTGGCAATCCAATTGGCCAAACAGTTGGGTGCATTTGTGGCAACCACTGTCAGTCACCAAAGCTTTGAACAGGTCGCTGCATTAGGTGCCGATCGGCTAATCGACTACCATACCGAGGACTTTGCGACTGTTCTTCACGACTACGATGCCGTCTTTGATACCTTGGGGGGCCGGGCACTTGAGCAGTCTTTCCAAATCATAAAGCCCGGCGGTCATGTCGTCAGCCTTTCTGGCATTCCCGACGGTAAATTTGCAGTTGCTTATGGTCTCCCCTGGTGGAAACGTCAGTTACTCGTGGCAGCCAGCCACCGGGTGACCCACTTAGCTAAACAAGCACAAGCCAACTACAATTTTCTCTTCATGCACCCCAGCCACGTGGAGCTAGAGATTCTCACCCACCTGATTGAGCAGGAACGTTTGCATCCTGTCATTGACCGCGTCTATCCGTTCAGCCAGCTTAATCAAGCACTTAGCTATGCGCAAGCTGGCCACGCGCATGGAAAAATTATTGTGTCCTTTGACTAAGGGCGTTACCTACGCTTTAGCAGATAAACGATTCCAGTTCGCAGGTAATTGCAGTACCCTGACGCTTTGTTCCAAGGTAATTCGACTGACGCCGGGCAATTCTTCATCTTATAAAATCACACTACCCACAGTACCAACTTAGTCAATCGTGTTGCCCGCTTCCACTGAAATCCAATTTACCATGTGGTTTTCCGCCCCTTCTTGCTTACTAAGTAATCAACGGATTACCTAATTTTCCTAAATCGCCTTTCTCGTCGTCAACTACTAGAACAAATAACTGCAAAACGCAAAAATGAGTTTGAGACAAAATGGTACTTGTCTGGTGAACATTACCACGACGAGGAAGAACTCACCCCCGTATACCATGGTTTGATGAAGTTTTGCGGCAAGACCTTCTACACGTCTTACGGCGAGATTCCCGATGACAACTAAATTTTGTACAACAAAGGACGTTCAACTACTGATTGTTAACAGCTGAGCGTCCTTTTAAAAAACGGTGCTTTGTCTAGAGTACAGTTTGGGCACCTTATACTGATCTATTTCCAGTAAAGGTAAGTGATTTTACTTCCACCAATCGGGTAAAGTGCCAAGGCTTTTTTTCCACTATGGCGTACTGGTTTTAGTGTCATATACCCTGCGTAAGGAAGCTTACTCTTAGGAATTTTATTTCCACCAGGGTAAACATCATACGTCTTGTGCTTCTTATCATAATACATGCCGCCGATTTCTTTCTTAGAGAACTTAATAGTCTTACTCTTCTTATGACCACCCTTGAAATCCATCTTCATGGCATACGAATTTTTGTTAAACTTATAAGTCCAGCGAACTTTAATCCCCTTCTTGTACTTACCATAGCTCTTTTCTTGCCAAGTTCCCCGCAATGGTTGGGGCATGGTTTTGTACTGACGAAAGCCTGGGTTAACATCATTTTTTGCCGCATCAGCTGTACTAGTCGTTGCTGACACTACACCAGTAATTCCAAGCGTTAATGCAACCGCAATAGCAAGTTTTTTTAATTTCATATGTACGCCTCCGGTTAAATATCTTTTGGTTAAACAATTATATTAATATTATATCATAATATTAATACATTAACGGTAAAGATGAGTTTCTCGATAATTACGCCAAACGCCATCACTATTAGACTAAACATTGTCTATAAACCCCACTTGATTTTTCCACCACTAGCTTGCCAGTAAGTAACACAAAAATGAGTCAAAAGGCGATTAGTTGGTGAGCATTAAGGCTGATAAGCGAAACCAGCTGACTTTAGGCCCAAGTTTCAGCAATCTAAGTTCGGAGACACCAAAGGGTTTAGGCGTTTTGTCTCAAACGCAACACCAAATAAGCGTCGATATTCCCTCGGTTTTTATTTTTTTAAAATCACTTTTTTAGTTCGACTTTACTATTCTCCTAGCACCCAGTAGCCCCACTCTCTAAGCCCAGCTGGACATGCATGCTTTCTAAAATTCGCCATTTCAAAATTCATGAAACCCTTCCCACACATCCACATCCCTCCCCAAGAATATAACTGTTATAATTAAAAATTGTATGGGCGCCGGCATCGCCTACAAATCAATTGATTAGGAGCTTACCATGAATAAAATCTTACAGGAACAATTCTTCGTCAAGGACCTCTCTGACGACCAAAAGCGCGTCATCACTAACCTTAACGCGTATATCAAGCAAGGCCTCGCAGGCGACACGTCCTCCGTCGCCATCATCGAAGGCGCGGCGGGGACCGGCAAATCCGTCGTTCTGATGGAACTGGTCCGCAAATACATGACCGACAAGCACTACCGTACCTCGTTGGTCGTGAACCATCCCGAACTCTACAAGGCCTACCGTGACCTCGCTGAGTCGATTCCCAATATGAAAGCGGGCGAAATTCGGCGACCAACGTCACTGATCAACTACGCGCAAAAGAATCACAAGAAATATGACATCATTTTCGTCGATGAAGCCCATTTGCTCTATTCCAAGTCCGAGCCATACGCCCACTACCGCGGCCAAAACCAGTTGACGGATTTGATGGCATTGGCCAAAGTCGTCGTGGTCGTTTACGATTTCGACCAAGTCTTCCAGTCTAAAATGTACTGGGACAAAGACCTGCTTTACAAGACTATCGGCAACCACCCACACGAACTCTTCAGCATGAACTTTCAGTACCGGATGGTCGCTAGCGACGAGCAGGTGGCCTGGATGGACGACCTCACCGCCGAAAAACCACTACGGACCTTCCCCGACAACAGCCAGTTTGAATTTAAAATGTTCGATACTGCGGGCGACCTCTTTGAAAATATCAAGAAACGCAACAAGGAAGTCGGCATGAGCCGGGTCGTCGCTACCTCAGGGTTCCCGCGGATCGACGGGCGACACAACGTTGAAATGGATTCTTTCAGCCTCCCATGGGATGAATGGGATCCCCAACGAACACACTGGGCCAAGCGCGAGGGTTCCATCACCCAGGTGGGGACCATCTACACCCTGCAGGGCTTTGACCTGAACTACGTCGGTATGATCATCGGCCCATCATTTGGCTACGATAAGCGAACCGATACCATGACCATCATTCCCGAAAAGTATTCTCACAAGGAAATCTTCAAGAAGCGTAAGGACAAGCACTTCACGCGTGACGAGTACAAGACATTCATCGCCAACGTCTTGAATGTTCTGATGAAGCGTGGCAAGTACGGCCTGTATTTGACGGCTTATGATGACGCGCTACGGCAACGGTTGCTGGAACTAAATCATGGTGAATAGCATAAATTAAAGGACCTCAGAAACAAAATCTGGGGTCCTTTTTCGTTTAGACTAGAAATGCCAAACGAACCAGTCACACCATTCTCCGAGTCCCTGGACATCATTTGGTGACTTCTCCAGAGCTTCTTTCATGGCATCATATTTCTGGTTAGCTTCCGCTGGCGAAGCAAATGCCGTATCAAAAAATGTACCGTATAGCCCGCAAGTAATCGCAGCCTCTGTCCGACTCTCTTCCAGCGTAATTCTGCCGACACCAGGCCATTCCTCATCTCGCAAGATAACGCCATTTTCTGTTCCGAGTTGCCCAATCGTTTGGCCGTTCTCAACTGGTACCCACTCTACCACGTACGACACCTCTTTTGATTTCGGAATGTTTCACATGAAACATCCTACCGCCGATACAAGTAAGTGATATGCTTCCCGACGACTGGGTATGACTTGATGACCTTCTTGCCATTCTTGCGAGTTGGCTTCAAGTATAAGATTGATGCATAGGCACGCTTGCTTTCAGCAGCTGCGGTTGGGTAAATTTCATATCGCTTGGTTTTGTACCGGTAGTCGATGTCGCGGATTTCTTTCTTCAAGAAATGAATGCTCTTGGATTTCCTTTTCCCTTGAAAATCCACTTTCATTGTGTAAGAATGCTTTTTAAACGTATAGGTCCAGCGAACTTTCTTCTTGCTCTCGCCGTTATACTCTGAATACCCCTTAGTTCGCCAAGTTCCCCGTAGCACCTTGGGAATAACATGATACGTCTTATAATACTGGCTATTGTCAGTCGCCGCGCTAGCTGGTTGGGTAGTCGCTGTGATGCCCCCGGCTAACCCCAAGCTCAAAGCGACAGCGATGATTAAATGGTTTGCTTTCATCATAATTCCTCCGTTGGACTATGTATTTTGTTTCCCATTAAAGTATAGCACTTGGTTAACCATTTCCCACATCAAATACCTTATGGATTTTCTCCTGTGATCAACTGGTCAATTTGTTTCCCCTACTTCGTGTATGTCCGTCCTTCACGAAAATAAGGCGGCCCCCGCTATCATTGCGTGAGTCGCCTTATTTGTACACTTATTTTTGAATGACAAAAGTCTTATTTGCCGTGACATACCGCCCGTTGCTGAGCTGTAACCGCGTGGTTAAGTGGTAACGCTTGAGCTGCTTGACTCGCAGCACCTTGCCCTTCTGGTAATGAATTGACTTACCTCCCAGCGTCACACTGTGATAGGCATTAACACCCTCCTTGGCAATGACCCGAATGGCTTTAGGTTTCTGTTGATAGTAGGAGTGGACCCAAAAACTCCGATCAATCGTCACATAACCAGTTTTACCGCGGCGTTTCGATCCCTGCGTCACGTCCTTGACCAGATACCGCGGCGTGCCATTCACTGATTTGGCCATGCCCGTAATCACAAATTGTGGCCGCTTCGTCCGCGTTTGCTTGTTGTAATAGAACACGCGGGACTTCTTAGTGAAGTTAGGTGTCTGGTATAAGCCCATCTTCTTCACGGCTGTGAGCGTCCGGTCCTGCTTAGCTACCGGGAACGGCTTCGTGACTTGGTCCGGCTGACTCTCGGTGGCATCGCTGCTGGAACTAGACGATGTTGATTCGGCTGCTGGACCTGTCGTTGACGGCGTAGGATCGGCCTTGTACACCAACGTTACCTCTTGGGGATCCGAGGTATAGGTCCCGGTCAGTGATCCTTTTTCAGCCTTAACGTAGTGGTACCCTGTCAATGCTTGTGGGGTGATGGTGAAGGCTTTTCCTAAGTCACCCGGAACACTTTGGTCCGCCTGAATGGTCTTGCCATTCTCATCAACGTAGTGTACGACGACCGGGTTGCCTGGAGTGACTGCTGGCACCCAAACGTAGGTTTCATCCGTTGTCGGTTTGTCAGTATTTCCTTGGCTATACAGCTTAGAAATGCCATCCAAGGTGTAGGTTACTTTGTCTGGCGCATTTGAATATAGATCACGGCTATTCTCCCATTTCTGAGTGAGCGCACTTGCACCACCATAATTTAATTGCGGCAGGCTATTAGCTGTCAAATTCATATCTGGACTTAACGTTAACTGCGCTAGGGTCGTATCGTCCGTTATCAAATTATCTAGCGGTACTTGTGATTGCGGCTGCCAGCCTGACAGGTTAACCGTCGTCTTGGGCCCTTTCAAATAGAACATCTTATAAAAACCCGCCTGTGGATCTCCAAAAGTTTCATCCTTGCCTTCGGTCACGGTAGCGTCAAGAATCTTGTGTAAACGAAATGCCTTCGTACATATAATATGTATCTAACTTAAATAAATGATGCTTCCAAGGTGTCCTGGAGTCCTTTGAACCCTCGGTGGATCCGCTTCAGAGACTTCTCGTTATAAACATTAAACTGAGAAACCAGGAAGCGATCCAGTGAATCTTCCGTTGGAAATTGTTCTTTGTGGTGGGTGGTGCGCTTGAGATGCTTACTAAAGTTCTCAATCGGGTTAGTGGAGTATAGTGATTGCCGGATAGCTGGTGGAAAGTCCATGAAAGTGAGTAAATTCGGCATTTTAAGCAGATCTTTGATTAATTTGGGATAGGTCTGATGCCAGTTGTTGGCGAACTCATTCAGTTTCAGTTCGGCTGCTTCACGGTTGGCGGCCCGATGAACTTGTTTAAAGTCACTGATCACGGCCTTGCGGTCTTTTACGCGAACTTTGTTCATCAGATTCCGCCCAACATGAACCAGGCAACGTTGTCGTTTGGCTTTAGGGAAATTCCGATTCAAGCCTTCATCCAAACCAACTAACCCATCGGCCACAAACAACAGCACATCTTTAACGCCCTGCTTGATCAAGGTTCCCAGCAGTTCAGTCCAGATTCCAGTCGATTCCGTTGGCGCCACTTGGTAGTTCAGCACTTCTTTCGTACCATCTGGACGAATGCCAATCGCAATATGAACGGCTTCTTTTTGAACGGTATCCCGCTTTAACGGCAAGTAAGTGGCATCTAAGAAGATGGCCGCATATTGTGAAGCCAGTCGACGTTGCTGGAAAGCTTGAACCTGTTCATTGACGGCTTTAGTCATGTTGGAAACCGTGGCTTTGGAGTAGTGAGCACCGTACATTTTCTCAATGAGTTCGGCAATTTCAGCAGTGGTAATTCCCTTGGTATACAACTGAATGACCGTTGTTTCTAAATTATCACTGTGCCGACCGTAGGCTGGCAAGGTATGATTTTTAAACCGGCCATTGCGATCTCGAGGAATGGTTAAGTTAAGTTGGCCGTACTTCGTATCAAACGAGCGCTCATAACTGCCGTTGCGGTTATTACCAGTGTTAGTCCCAGCGTATGAGTAGCGTTCGTAACCCAAAAACTCTACCAATTCGGTTTGAAGCAGCTGGTTAATCGCAATTTCGAGGTGGTGACGAAAAACTTCGTCCAAATCTTGCTTTTGGGCTAGTGCAGCGATAATTTCTGTGGTAAGTTCATTCATGGGGAATGCCTCCTGTGATGTTTTCTGTGGTTACTAAATATCATAAGGGAAGGCATTCCCTATTTCTATACAATTCAGAAATCTTTTATGCATTTACACAAGATATTTTACGCTCTCTCGGTCACCCTGCTGACATCAAAGTGTGATAAATCTAGGATCACGTTATAAAAGCCATCGCCAATTTCATAAAACATCTTTCCCATGTCCGTAACGTTACTGGTATTAAATTTATCAAGGCCAACAATATTACTGGTCAGGTTATTATTCCCTTCAAACATTCCCTGCATCGTCGTGACTTTACTCGTATTAAAGTTAGAGACATCCAGAGTCTGTTGCCCCGAGCTACTGAACATCTCCGCCATATTCGTCGTTTGACTAACATCTAACCGGTCCAAATGCACAATCTGTGGGCCCAAGGAACTTCCTGCTTGACTATTAACATTATTAAGCCCATAAAAAAGATGGGATGCATTCTCTGGTGCTTTAATCGGACCATCAAAAGAGATGGTTTTAACGACCATATTATTGGTGTAATCCGGAGTTTCCAAAATGTCTTTTAATGGTGAACTCCAAAAATACCCATGCGAGCCGTCTGGGTACGTTTGAATGGTTTCCGTCGCTGGCGGCAACGTCCCTTCACCCACGTGCAGCACGCCATCTGAGGTCAGCTGCCATGGGCAAGTTCCCACCGTTCCTTGAGACATAACGGTCGCAGCCGCATGCGCTACCACCGGTGACGACCAACTCGTCCCCGCTGGCAAATCACCCATGATGGTCGCGCCACCTAAAACCAACGCTGCTGCCAAAGTAACACCAACTATTCGATGTTTCATAACATAAAGCCTCCCCATAACTATCATGCTAAACATTGATCACGGTTAGATTTCATTTACTATCACAATTAAATTGCCATAGAAAATTGCCATCCGACTTTATACGTTTATTATATCAAATCATTTGTTAAACAGTACACACGCAGCATATTTTTGGCAACTTTTTAACCGCTTACATTTTGATGTGCCGCCGGACTTTCCACGTTAGACTATCCGCTATCTCCAGCACAAAAAAGGCGCTAACCGACTTGCTACTAACCCGGTTAACGCCTATTTCACAACTAATACTTTAAGTTACACACACTAATCTTCAATCTCACTACCAAAACAAATCGGCGTGTAGTAGGTGACCCCACCAACGGCGTAGAGACTATCAAACACGTAGACCGTACCCCGATCATCGTCATAGTAGCTTAAATTCTGCGGCTTATGCAAATTCTTGAAGGCCAGCCGGTACTGGTAAGCCCCCTTCTTACCCACACGCGTCGTCTTAATCCCGGTCCCAGACATTTTCGTGCCTAGGTACAGATACCGTGTGGCGCCCTTAACGCGGGTCTTCTTGATCTTGGCCTGATGCAAAGGTTTGCCCGCAAAAATGGCATCGCCAGCAGCCTTGGTGTTTCGGGCAATCAGCTCAACATAGCCGTTGGTCGTGACCCGAAAGACGCGTTTCTGCTGATTGTCTCCCTGCAAGGTTGCCTTGGCACCGCCTAAATACAAATCACCATAGCTATACGTTGGCATGTACGCCGGCCGCTTCACCTTTTTAAGATGGGTCAACGCGTAGGAAACGATGCCACCGGCCACGTAGCCCTTTTTGGCGCCCGAATTAAGCAGCTTGTAGTTCAGATTTCCTTGCCCCAGGGCCAACTCATTGCCCCACTTACCATGCGCGAGCTGATGTTTAGGGATGATGCTTCCCGCCACAACGGTTCCCTTGGGTAACGTGATGGTCTTGTTGTACTGCCGCTTTTCGGTCTTCGCCTGGTAGTACGTTACGGTCGCCTTGACCGCCCGGGTCGCCCGGTAGTAAGTATCACTATTTAAATAAGAACGACTGACGGTGGTTCCGCCAATATTGACCGTCGCGGCCGCATGGGCAGTCTCACCAGTGCCGACTGTCAACAATGCTGCAAACCCAATCAAGCCGGCTAATAGCTGTTTTTTCATGTTATTCATCCTCCCTAATCTCCCATTTACGATACCACTCCTGTGGAAAGGACGTCAACGTCTGCCAAACTCCGGTCAATTGGGCCCCACAAAAACAGACGACCCAGCCGGAGCTAGTCGTCTGTTTGATGCAATTCTGTTATTTCATCAATACTAAACGCTTATTGGCCGTGATATACCGGCCATTACTGAGTTGGAGGCGAGTAGTCATTCGATTGCGTTTAAGTTTTTTAATCCGGAGCACGCGTCCCTTTTTGTAGTGCTTGACGGGTCCCTTAAGCGAAACTTGGCGGTAAGCGTTGATACCATTCGCCGCGATTACTTTAATGGTCTTGGGTTTCTTCTGATAGTAAGAATGGGTCCAGAATTTCTGATTAGTCGTAACATAACCCATCTGTCCTCGCCGCTTTGATCCTGGCGTTACGTCCTTGACCAGATATCGGGGTGTTCCTTTCGCTGATTTAGTTAATCCTACAATCACAAATTGTGGCCGGTTCGTCCGCAACTGACGATTGTAGTAAAACATCCGTGATTTTTTAGTGAAGTTAGGCGTTGTATACAACCCCAGCTTTTGCACAGCTGTAATGGTCCGATTCTTTTTAGCGATTGGTAATTGGTCAACAACTTTGTCCGGTTGACTCTCAGTGCTTTCACTTCCCGTATCCGTCGTCACATCAGGCGTTACCACTCCTGCTATCGGCGGTGCTGGCTTCACCCGGTACGTCAGCGTAACACTTTGCGGGTCAGCCGTGTAACTACCCGTCAGTGATCCCGCCTGTACATCAACAAAGTCATAGCCTCTAATCGGATAAGCCACTGGATCAATATCAAATGCCTGGCCGTAGTCGCCAGCAAGCGTCTGGTCTGCCTGAATCTTTTCCCCTGCCTCATCAACAAAGTGGATAGTCACTGGCCCGCTGGCCTTTTTTTCTGGCATATAGGTCACTGCTGTCGTCGGCCAATCAACGCTTCCAGAACTGTACAAAGCAATCAGTTGGTCAGTTGTAAATTGACTACCTGCTGAGTTCACCCAATTACCGGTAATTGCCGAATCATCATCGATTTGCGACTGAAATGTTGTCTGGCTTAAATCAATTTTGGGATTCAGTGTCAATCGATCTAAATAATTCATATTATTGTACCAAGTTTCAAATATATCACCTAAAGGAATCGATGGCTGCCAACCACTTAGGTCAATGGACAATCGGCCACTGCTCGCAAACATCTGTTCAAATCCAGTTGTCTTACCAAAATTCTCGCTGTTTCCCTCCTTGACCTGGCTGACATCCCAGCTGGACAGGTCAAGAGTAAACGATTCTTTACCAGTGATGTCAGAACCATAGTCATTAAACATCTCACCCATATCTGTAACCTTACTCGTGTCGAATTGATTAATTCCTTTAATATCATCTGTAAGATCAATATTCCCAATAAACATACCATGCATATTCGTTACGTTCCGCGTGTCCAAACCAGAAACATCAATTGTCTGCTGTTTGCTACCAGAAAACATATAGGCCATATTAGTCGTCTGACTACTATCTAACCAATGCCAATTTTCAATCTGTGGATTATCCTCAAAGTCATATATCAGCATGTCAAATAAGTGGGATGAGTTTTTAGGCAACACAATTGGGCCCTCTAGCGAAATAGCCTTAGTCTCATGCGGGTTTTCTATATCAAATCTCATTTTATTAATGACCTTTACAAACGGTGAGTAACCCAAATAACTCGCTTCAGCCTCTGGAAGCTCACCACCACTAACGTGAACGACTTCTTCGTCTGACTCATACCACCACTTACAAGTCCCCAGTTCGCCTTCATCCGTCGTACTCATACTATCTGCCCGTGCCGTTACCGTTGGCGACCAACCTGTCATCTCTGGTAAAGCTTCCCCAACCGCCATCCCACCTATTACCAAGATTGCGGTCACTGCTAGACCGATTACCCGTCGTCTCATGAATAACGCCTCCTCATGGATTCATGTCAAATACTAATTAATAGCAATCCTCGTTTACTATATGATTAAAGTGCGCACGAAAAGGGTGTCTACGTTATTTACAAGTTCATTATATCAGATGACGATGTATCCAGCCATCCTTATGTGATTTTGTTCACTTTGTTTGTTGCTGTTTTCTTATTCATCGATGAAGGCTAATTCTTCACTAGTCATTGAATTATAATCCGCTACATTACGGCAATAATCTGAATTCTCTTTCTGAGCCGCAGTAAAAAACGACCATCCATCACGGATAATCGTTTCAATAACACGTTATACATTTCTCTATTTTGTGATCCGTTTCACCGATTGCAACGTCCCTCGCACCACCAACCGTTTAGGCTCACCGCGCTTAGCCGAGGCACAGGTGACCAGGGTCACGAGCTGTTTGCCGGGCACGTCGTCGATCACCTCGACGCGGTAGCGGTCCACCACCTGTACGCGGGTGACGCGATACCGGTACATCCGCCGCTGGTCGGTCAGGTAGACGCTATCTCCGTTGCGAACGCCCTTCAGCGGTGAAAACAAGAGCCGTTGGGACGTCATGTAGTGGCCGGCCAGCGCGTAATTGCCTTTGCCCATCTGCTGGTCGGCCTTGAGCGTGCCGGCCCCGCGCACCAGGACGTTATTACTCACTCCCACGCCAATCGGTAAATCCAGATTCACCGCGGGGACGCGCAACTGCCCAACCGCCCCATACGTCTGGTCGCCTGCCAGCCCCCGTAGTCCGTAGCCTGCGACCGACACGGGATTCAGCTGAGATGTCTGCGCGTAATTGAACGGGGCCGTCTTGCCTTGTGCCGCTCGTTTAGCCTGCTGGACGCTCTCAGGCGTCATCTGGCGTTTCGCCGCCTCGCCTAATTGCGTGACCGAAAAGCTTTGCGTCAATGCCAGGAGCACCAACCCACTGCCGATGAGAAACATCCCCAGCAACCAGAGGGAAGCCTTTTTGAAACGTCGTTTACGTGTTGCCATTTACTTTCCCTCCTTCATTCGTCGGTAGTGGTGGTAGCCGGCCCACCCACCAGCGATGATGAGGAGGGCCGCGACCACCAGCAAGCCAATCTTGTACCAGTCCCACACGAACTGGCCGCGGGGAATGGTTTGCGTCTCGTTGGGGATGCGCCGACCAGTGACCAGCAAGCGGTGCGTGTTGATCATATACGGGGTACAGGTCATCAGCGTCACTTGATTCTGCGTTGCCGCGCGTTGGATGGGCTGTTGAGTCGCGGCCTTCACGGTTCGGCGCGTCGTCACCTCGTAGGTCATCAGCCCGTAAGCATTTTTAAGGTAAAACCGGTCCCCGCGTTGGAGCCGGGGAAGATCGGTGAAAAGCTGTGCCCCCGGCAGACCACGGTGCGCCGTGATCAAGCTGTGTTGATTCCGTTTGCCCTGAGGGACATCCGTGCCGCGGACCAGCCCCGCATACTTTTGCAAGACATCCTCACCAGTCCCCGCGAAGACTGGTAGTTCCACGTTGATCTTGGGAATCGCAATCAGGGTGAGCGGCGTGGTCGTCACGAAGGACTTCCCCGTCGCGTTAAACGGGTCTGGTACCGTGGCCTCATCACTGGTTTCTTGCTTCTGTAAGGCCCGCTGCAGTGTCTTTAGTTGGGTCTGGTTCGCCCGTTGGAGCTGTTGCTTGTACGCCGTCAGGACCCCCTGCTGGCGCCAACCGGTCACCACGTTGCTGGCGGCCGGATAGCCAATCAGGCCCAGGCCCAAGCAAAAGAGT
This sequence comes from Levilactobacillus brevis, assembly GCA_003666485.1. GTDB lineage: Bacteria > Bacillota > Bacilli > Lactobacillales > Lactobacillaceae > Levilactobacillus > Levilactobacillus yiduensis. Next base: position 79,146 of record CP032931.1, on the reverse strand, counting down.
AAGATGATCAACCATCTGCGCATTAGGGGGTCCCCCCTTTCTTTAGTCTAGTTATGCCGTTTTCGGCTAGGTAGTTTCGTGGAAATCGGTGAAATCGGAAAGCTCCGTCAACCAACAGTTTTGCCGGTTTGGGAAGCGGTCTTCCGGTTCGTTTAATAGCCAGGTAACCGGTCGGCACAGCCAGTACCACTGAATTGGGTCAACTTTGGCTGAGCTTCACTGTTACTGAGAACTAAACCGACTGCTAGTGACTTATCTCTGTAGCCGAACTGTGTCGCCGTTTCTTGCGTGCCACCTTCCTAGCTGTCTAGGTTACGCCTTGTTTTGCCGCCGTTGCCGGTAGTACAGGTAGCCGGAGCCGCCCATCAGGAGTCCCCCGATGAGAAGGAAGAGCCAGATGCCCATGCCCCCGGTAATCGGTAAGGCGTAACGTTCGTTTTCAATGTCCTTGATTTCCGTCTTTTCATTAATTTCAAATGGCGTTGCGGACTTCAGCAGTGCATATCCAGCCGGTGCTTGCGTTTCAATCAAGTTGTAGACGACCTGCTTTTTATCGTGCTTATCGTAAACGTAAGGGACGCCGGTGAAGTCAAATTTCCCATCCGAACCGGACGTCAGAACTGTCGCTTGCGCTTCATCCTTCACCCATTTCTCAAACGTCTTGCCGTCAAACACAGCCCAAAACTTTTCGCCGTCAGCGACTTTTTGTACCTTGAATTTCGCTCCGGCCAGCTCCTTACCCGTCTGTGCGTCGACCTTCTTGAACTCGGCGCCACCCAGAATCAGGTGATTCGTGATTCCGATCGTGCTGCCAGAGATTTTAAAGTAACCCGCGCTAGGTTGGGCAACCGCTTTCTTGATGTTCCCATCCTTATCAACAGCGAAAGTCAGGGAGATGGCCTGACCGTTAGCGGTGAGGTGGTACCACGGGTGGCTGGCTACGGAAGATTCCGTCAGCACATAGCGCGTCCCGACTTCCAGGCCGCCAAAGTCAATGTCGCCTTGTGCATTCGTGGTCAACGTGATCGCGTTGTCTGGGTCGTTCTCCGGTGCCAACGTGAACTGGATGCCTTCCAGCGTCACGTACTTATCGCTGGTCGGTGCCTCTGGGTCCAGGCCAACCTTGTGAATGGTCGGGTCGATGCCACTAGCCACCACGTTTTTAGGGTACAAGTGAATCGTGTCTTTGTCATTCAGGGGTAAGCCAATAATCATCGGTGCGGACATCCCCGTTAAATGGTCCACAGGTGCCGCCGTTTCCATGATGAGATAGAAGCCCTTGTTACTCAGGCCGGCAAACGTCAGCAGGCCACTGCTATCCGTCAGCGTTTGGGTCGCCGTTGCCTGTAGGTCATTCTGATCGACGAAGGCCTGTTGCGCCGCTAAGACTTTTTCAGGATCGGTCTGACCGTTGGTGATTTCTTGAATCAATTCATCACGAACTTGTTTAAACGTGTCCTGGTCCGTTTGCCCTGCAACCACGTCCCGCGCCTTTAACAGGGCCGTGATATCGTACACGCTGTACGTGACAGCGCCATATTTGCTAGCGTCATAGGGCTTGAGGCCTTGCGTGTCGACCTCGTCGCCGGTGTTTTGAATCGTCTTATCAGCGGTGTTATCCAACTTGTGCAACTTCAACGTCACCGTGTCCGGCGCGGCCTCAGCGGCGTGAGCGGTCAGTTGACCACCCCCTAACGCCAAGCCACAAACGGCGAAAGCAGCGACTGCGAGTTGTCGTAATTTTGTAATTTTCATGGGTTATTCTCCTCTAGGGTGGGTGCGCCAAATGGCGAGAGACGATAGGGTGAGTATGAGCCCTAAGACAATGAACCAGAAGATGCCCTGCCCCCCGGTCACGGGAAGACTGTATGGGTCGTTTTCAATCCGGTCTGGTGCGGATGCTTCTCTGTCTGAAATGGTAAAGTCATGCGCCTTACCGAGCGTGTAGCCGTCTGGCGCCTGCGTTTCGATCAACTGGTAATCGCCGTATGGCAAGCCAGTGACCTTGAAAATACCATCGGCCGCCGTTAGCTTGGTCGCTTGCTCACGCTGGTCGACCACGCCACTCAGGTGCCCGTCCGCGTCAAACGTCAGGTACTGCTTCGCCTGGTTGCGAATGATAAATTCGGCGCCGGCGAGTTTGCTGCCAGTGGTGCTATCAACCTTGTGGAAACCGTAGTCCCCGCGTTTGCGTTGGTTGGTCACGGTGATAACCTGCTGCGCGTCGTCAGAGATGCTGACCTGCAGCGTGTCGGTCGTGAGTTTCCAGCGATTAACAGCGGTGTCGTAAGTTAGCGTGAAGGTCGGCCCTGAGATGTAGCCCGCGGGCGTGGTCTCAGTGATCGTGTACGTGTGTCGCTTACTCAAATGCGTCAGAGTCGCCTCACCGGCCTGATCCGTTGTGACCGTGAACGTCTGGCCGTTCGGGTCGGTCACCGTGAAGACGACATCTTTCAGGGGTTCGCTGGCCGTGGGGTCCCACATGAGGTCGCCCACTTTTTTCAGCTTCAAGGTCGTCAGGTCCCGTTGGAAATGCGTGACCACTTCATTCGTTTCCTTTTCCCAGGTGTAGTTTTCCCCGGAGTCAAACGTCACCGTCGCCTGGTTCTTGAAGGTCCCGACAAAGTCATCGTCAATCACGACCCGCATTTGAAAGGCAAAGGCGCGACCGTCAAACGTCAACTTTTCAATTTCCTTGTCGGCGAGTTCATAGATGACCTGACCGCTATCAGAAACGTCTAGCTTGCCCCCCTCAGTAATCTGGGTGCCATCCGTGTTGTACAGCTGAAAGCCTTCGAGTGTCATCCCCGCCGGCAATTGATCTTTCAGGATGATCCGATCCGGCTTGGCAATCGATTCGTTCGGAATACTGTAAGTCGGTTGATAAATCGTGTAGTAAAAGCTGTTCAGGTCATCGTCATCCCGGTCGATCGTCACGCCATCCAGGTTGTTGTGGTCGAGACCCAGGTCGGCGGTCCGGTGAACCGTTTTTTGCGGCGCCGGTGCTTCGAGAGCCACGAGGTAGCCGCTGGAAAATGACTGCCACGTGAAGCCCGATTCACTTTTCAGCTTGAATAGCTGCGTCGTCCCCACTAGTGGGAAGGAAACCGCGCCTTTTTCATAGTTGGTGGACCCGAGGAAGTCGCCCCATTCGTCCTTACCCGTATACGATTGGCCAGCCTGCCAGATCCCTTTACCGATACCTTCGTACCAGCCGTTGTCTTGCTTTTTGACCAGCGACTCCGCTGACAGCATGCCTTCCAATCCCGACCGCGTTCCTGCCCATTCATGTTCGCCTTCCTCGTTACCGTTCAAGGAGCCAAATGTGAAGTATGAGTTGTAATCGTTATCGGCAGTGGGTTGCGGGAAGTTCAGCATCTTGGTCCCGTCTTCGTTAATAAACGTGATATCCAGGTCAAAGCTTTCAATCCCGTTGTAGACGATTCCCGAGTAGAAATTGGTGGAAAAATCAATGTAGCGATCCTTCCCTGCTGGTGCATTCTTATTGTAGACAATGTTAGAAATCTTAACGATAGCGCCCATCTGCTCAGTAGGGCTTTCTGCCGAAGCTGAGGTCGTGTAGGCCCCAACATTTTGATAGTAAACCACGATGGTATCCGTCGCTGCGGGTACTGGGCTATCATTCAAAACAACCGTATAGGCCTGCGCGTGGTCTGCTTGTTGGTAAGAGTAGTAGTACTGGTTGGCATATGTGTTGTCCCAGTAAGTGTTGCCGCCCGTCGCGGCTTTTTTGGGCCCGACGACGTTGCTATCAGTGACTAAGGTGCCGCCAATATCCAGGCTGTCTGACCAACTGCCGATCTGAATCTGTGCGCGGTGAACGTCGAGCGAAGCCGTTGGCAATGCCGGTGTCGTTGCTCGCGCTTTGCTAGTCTGCGTCTTCGCCGTGGTCGCGGTATCCGCGTCGTCATCGTCGGCCTTAGCTGCTGAACGACTGCTGGTCGTGCTGGCCGCTGACGCCTTGCTCGACCGTGAGCGTGACTGGCTGGACTGCGACCGCTGACTCACGGACGTTTGTGCGTTGGTGGTGGATTGACTGCTGGTGCTACTACTAGTGGTGCTACTGTGACTGCTGCTTTGACTATTGTTCTGATTACTGCTCTGACTGCTGTTCGTTGACGATTCTGCCTCGCCACTCTCAGCCGCCTTGACCGTGACTGTCGGGAGCACGAATGTTTCGGCTTGGTCCGCCACTTTCAAAGTCAGTTGGAGTTTCGCCACCAGGAGTGGGTCAACGAGCTTGACGGGCACGACCACGGCCGTTTTCTGGGGCTGGTCCTGCTCATTTTGGAGCACCAACCGCTGTTTCGAATCAACTTCCGCCGTCACGGCCTCGGCCAGTTGCGGGTCGTCAATCTGCCCGGACTGGAATGCGGCCTCATCTTGTTCCGCCAACGTCATCACCGTTTCGCCTGCAGGGAGCGTCAGGTTTAGCGCCAGTTGCACGTCCTGCGGTTGGTGACTATCGAGGTTGGCCACGACTTCCCCCGCTTGGGTCTGGAGGTCCGCCGTTTGAATGACTGCTGTGTGCTTCTGCGCTTGGCTACGCAAGAGCGGTGTTAAACCAAAGAGACAACCGATAATTAAAACCATGCGTAACCATTTTTTCATGGGGGTAACCTCCCTATCAAGCGGGTTGCGAGCTGCTTTTTCTTAATTGCCCCCAGAATATCAGTGAATTATGAATAAGTTATGAACTCGATATGTAATTTCTTATTAGATTGATACCGTAATCTTGTTACATACTAAATGACTTGTAACGATGATTGTTTTGCAAAATTAATTTAAAACCCAGTTTCTACTATAAATAAATGCCGCCTTCAACTATGCGTCTTGCGCCCCATGATTTCTCATGAGACTCCCATATTTTTGGCTGATTGCCTGTCAACCCCAAAAACGACGCGCCCTCAGCAAATTGCCGAAAGCGCGTCGTTCTCTATATTCTGCTCATTGACCCAGACTAGTCTGGTAATTCTTGGTAATCGAAGTGGTCAAACGTCGCGACCGCCTCGTAGCCAGCGTAATCCACCGCTGCCAAGCCCACGAAGGCCCCGGTGAAGAAGCCACCCGATGTCTGTAGCACGTAATCGTCGGATAGAATGGCGGCATCTAGGACTACGGGAACCGTTTGCCAGTCCTGCCCGTCAAAGGAATACTGGTACGTGTAGGATTCCTTGCGAGCCTGCACTCTGAACCAAACGTACTCGGTGTCGGCCGGAATCGCAATGGCCTGGTCCTTCAGGAAGGACGTGTAGTGGTTGTTGTCATTTTGGGCGACTTCAATGACCCGGCCCTTCTTTTCATCATTGGTAATGAAAATCCAGGAGTAGTGCTTGTCATTGTAGAAGTTGACCAGTCCTGCCATTTGTTGATAGCTGAACGGGTCAAATTTCACCTTGGTCTCAGCATCAAAATTAAAGGCTTGCCAGCGCCGGGCGATAAACGAAACGTCAAACGTGCTGGACAGGGATTGTTGCCCCACGAGCTTTAATTCACCGTTCCCAACAGTCCCTAGCTTTGCGCTAAAGGGTTGCCGCAGCGTATTCCAGTTCAGGTCCAACGTTGGTTGATCAAAGTCATCATGTTGCGAGTGGTCCTTAGGGGCATCCGTTAAGATGGCATCTTGGGGGGCGTCAACTTCAACCTGTCCACCATGGCCGCCAACCACGCGTGGCCAGCCGTCTTCATCCCATTCAACTTTTTGGATCGACGTCTCTCGGCCTAAGGTACTCCATCCCCGTGGATCATGACTCGATTCCGTGGCGTGATTCCATGGCCGTGAGACTAGTGACGCATAATACCATTCGCCACCAGGCGTCGAGGTCAACGCCCCATGCCCTTGCTTTTGCAGGTAAAAGTCTGGGGTATCCAGGTTGGTAATGAACGGGCCATCGGGTTCCCCTTCAAAGGAGAGTTCAGCCAATGTCTTCGACCGCGCCACGATTTCCTGGTGCGTAAAGACGGTACCCCCTTCAGCGGCAAACAGGTAATAGTAGCCGTTGATTTGGTAAAGGTGAGGCCCTTCTACCAGTTTAACGTCATCCCCGTTGTAGATGTTCCGTGCCGTTTCCGGCTTTAAGCGCATCGTGTCCAGGTCGAATTCAGTCAACGTGATCCCATTAAATGGGTGGTTGTATTCACGGTGATCCCAGGTTTGTTGGACCAGGTACTTACGCCCATCCTTATCGTGGAACAAGGATGAATCAAAGCCGACCCCGTTAATCTTGATGGGATCTGACCACGGTCCGTGAATATCGGTAGCCGTCGTCAGGTAGTTGGTCATGTCCTTAAACGGCCCATCCGTAATCTTGACGTCCGTGTACACCAACCAGAACTTACCGTCGGCGTAGGAGAGATCAGGCGCCCAAATCCCGCCAGAAGCCGGATTCCCTTTCATATCAAGTAACGTCGTCGTGGACAACGGTGATGGCAAGAGGTTCCAATGAACCAAGTCTTTAGACTCATGCAGCCGGACACCTGGGAACCACTCAAAGGTCGAGTTGGCAATGTAGTAGGTGTCGCCGACCCGAATCATGCTCGGGTCAGCGTTAAAACCAGGTAACACAGGATTTTGAATCTTCATTAGAGATCTTCCTTTCATGTTTGAGTCCTTAATCCAGTTCAGCTTTGCGTGCGGCCGTTAATTCTTCGTTCATCTTGTTCACTTCGTCATCGGTCAACGTGTAGCGACTCATGACAAACATCGCGATGATGGCCAGAATAATTGGCAGCCAAATCATGGACCACTGAATGCCCATTAAGGCGCCGGCACTTTGCGTCGCCTTCGTCCCGTCAAATTTGAAGAAGGCGTTGATGTAGCCTGGGATGATTCCCCCGAGGGCTAACCCAATCTTGAAGAACAGGCCCATGATGGCGTTGATGATACCAGCCACCCGCTTCTTGGACGTGTATTCGCCGTAAGAAACGACTTCCGGAACCAGGGACCACATGTAACCCGTTGCGGCGGTAATCCCCCACTGCATGAGGAAACGGCCCGTGTAGCCAAGGGCAACGCTATTCTTAAAGGCAGGGAAAGACCAGACCCACAGAATTAACGTCCCAATGATAAATAGTGTTAAGAAAGCGTAGAAGAATTGGCGTTTACCAATCTTTTTACGAATGATTGGCCATAAGAAAACCAAGAAAATCCCTGGAATCGACCCAATCAAGTTGATGGAAGCCATCCACTCGGAGTGCCCAATGCTGTATTGCATGTAGAATGGCCAAACCGTGTTGCCAAAGAACATGAAGGTAAAGCCAATCAAGAAGAACAGGCCTAGGATTTGTAATGGCTTGTTTTGTTTGAATTCAGTCCAGAGGTCGGAATACTTAACGGCATCGGATTCCTTTTGCGTTGGCAAGACCCGTTCCTTGATGCCAAAGTAAGTAGCCGTTAACATCACAAACCCAATGATCATGTAGATTGCCATGACCATGAAGTAGGCGCCACCGGCCTTAGGTGAGGTGTAATCCCCCAAGTTCATGTGAATCCCGAAGAAGCCGATGTCCTTGGATTGTGGGTTTGGTGAAGCCATTTGAACGAACAGCGGTAGGAACGTGTAGACTAACAGGTTCCCGATATTTGCTTCCGTCATCCGTACCGTGGTCAGCGTTGAAATCTCATCGTTGTCCCGGGTCAAAGACGCGTTCAAGGCGCCGTAGGGGATGTTCACGAATGAGTAAATCAATGCGGTCGCCAGGTAAGCGATGAAGGCATAAAAGACGTTGCCCCGAACGGCATCGATCGGCAAGAAGAGCAGCGCGGCCATGATGGTCAGCGGCACCCCGCCATAAATCAGATATGGCCGGTACTTACCTTTTTTAAAATTGTGCTTGTCGACAAACGCGCCGACCCACGGATCCCAGAAAACGTTGACCCAACGGACAATCAAGAAGATCGTGGCACCGACTGCGGCCGAAATACCATAAACGGTGGTTAAGTAAAATAAGAGCATGGAACCAACTGTACCGAAGATCAAGTTTTGCGCGAGATCACCGGCACCATAACTAATGCGTTCACGCCAAGAAAGTTTGGCAAATTCATCAGTAGCCTGAGTCTCTGTGGCAGTAGCCTGTGTATTTGAGGCCATGTGCGAGAACCCCTTTCAAATTGGAAAATAAGTACTTGGCAGCCGCTTCTAGCTGAGTGACCGCCAACAATTTATCTCGTGAGCCGTTGGCCGACGCCTCACGCATTTCTCCGTTAGCTAACTTACACGTTGAATTGTATCCGCTTTCATAAAGACTCGCTATCTTCTTTCATGACCGGTTTTAGTTAAATCCTGACCTTGTGGGTAAAACAAATCCCCGCCAAATCAATGTTTGACGGGGTCATTTATCTTTTTCTAACCAAAACTATTCAAAATAGCCACTTTCCTTAACTGTCCGGACCCGCCGCTTTTGTTTTAACTGCCGCTGGTAGCGACTAGGGGTAATGCCAGACCACTTCTTAAATTGCTTGCTAAAATTGGAAACACTGCTGGCCCCCATCAGGTAGGCGATATCCTCGATAGAATATTCCGGTGAGCCTAAGAGGCGCTTGGCCTTGTTGTACTTTTGACTTTCAATGTAATGTAGCGGGGTCACGCCGTAGACTTTCTTGAAGATGCGGTGCCCATATCCACTGCTGACGCCCACCTGCTGGCAAATGGTGGCAAACGAAAAGGACGGGATTTCTTCTTTCAAGATGTACTGCTTGATCAGCGACGCCATTTGCCGGCTCGTCTTGGCCTCGTTTTCACTGTAGCGGCCGCCCTTCTGTTGGGCAGAGGTCCGCAGGTCAGTCGAAACGGCGTAGAAGAAGTTGAGCACGGCAATTTGAATCTGGAGGTTGACCTGTTCCTTGTTCAAAGACCGGTCTGCACTGGCCGCAACAATGGTCGTTGCCGCAATCATGGCGGCTTTCGCAACGGGATGAGCGGCCGGAATCACGGCATTGACCATGTTGCTGAGCATCTCTGCCTTGAGCTCCAGGCTTTCAATGCTGAAGTGAAAGCAGATGTAGGTCATGCTAGCATCATCGCTGGTATTTTTATTGGTGTGCAGGGTCCCCGGGGAAATGATCATCACTTCACCCGCACCATAGTCAAACGCCCCACTCCCCTTGATCTCCGTGGTTTGCCGACCGTCAACGACACACATTAATTCAAACGCTTGATGTTTTTGCTCAAAAAACTGCCAGCCCCCTGGCACGGTTCGTTGATGCCCCCCGAATAAATAGAGACTCGAGTCCACGACTGGAATGGGTACAAACGGCTTCATCCCCGGTTCCTCCTTACGTTACTGGCTAGCACGATTGTGTAAGCGGTTTATTATTCAGCTTTTATTATAGCGAATTGGTTGTTTAAAGCAACTAACCTGCTTGCTGAGGAATTGAGCGTCTGGTCGCTGACTTTATTTCCAGCGTATTCTGGTACAACTGGCGGCAAAAATTGGGAAGAACTTATGGCAGGCTTCCTTGTCATCCGCATTTGCACCCCGCAACTGCTTCGGTATACTAAAAGCACTAAGGAGGAGATCTCAATGAAACATTTGTGTATGAAAACTGGTATTGTCATGCTTTTCGCTGTAACCGGATTCATTGGATTTGCCAATACTTCTGCTGATGCCAAGGTCGTTTGGACATTTGGTACATCCGATAAGTCTATTCGAACGGCGCCTAAATCTATACGCGGCACCTGGTATGGCTATCAATCTTCTTATGACAAACACCCAAGCAAACTCACCATCAACAAAAAATCCTTCACCGTGGCAACCACGGCTGGCAAACGTACGTTGAAGTACGCTAAATCCTGGAAGACTGCCTATAAAAAGAAGCATCTTCCCAATATTGATTTGCGAAAATCCCGCTACCATTGGTATTACTTCTCCGTTAATTTAAAATACAATCGGAACCCATTGGCTTCACAAATCAGTTATGGCCAGGTGCTACCTGTTAAGTACGGTCATCAAAAAGCCTTGGCTTACGTTCCAGTTGTCAGCGAAAATACTAGCCGGGTCACGCTACTGACCAAGAAAAAGGTCAACCACCCGATTTACAAATCAGCAAAGCACATGACCGTCGTTAATTTTTATGGTGGCAAGTAATTTGCTTGCAAATAGTTGATGAGAACCCTCGCTGCAATGATTTAAAGTTTCGCTATTCGAATTGGAGGAGAACATCCATGAAAAGTTTAGCAGTAATTGGGCTGGCCACCGCAACCATTCTGGGGCTAACCATCACCGCACCCGCACAGGCCGCCCAAGCAGCCGTTTGGCACCACGGCACCCCAAAGGCACTGCGGGGTAAATGGCGGGTCAAGCACGGTTCTCCTAGCGTGGAACGGCTGCACATTACGAAATCTCACGTCTAATTGTACTCAGTCGGACCGTTTAATCTGAAAAATGTCAAATACCAGAAGACGGGGAAGCATGCCTATAAGATTCGCGGCTATGAATATACTTATTTAGACGCAAATAGCACTATCAAGCTGCGTACCAAGGGCAAACACGTCATTCAGTACAAAGGGAGCTACCCTGGGGCTAATTGGATCAGTTTTGTTCATCGGTAAAGTAAAAGCGCATTGGCTGGGAATCGGTCAATGCGCTTTTGCGTGTTATGAACGTTTTTTGACCCAATCATTAACGACAGTCCCACCAACACCAATTAAATAAACACCCACAATCATGGATAGCGCCAGCTGCCAGGGCAACCAATGCCAACTGGCCATTGGCACATGGCCTAAAACTAGCAGTGCAATGGCCCACCCTGATAGCCACGCCGTAGAGTCAACATACTTACCCACAATGGTCAGTCCACAAATCAAGATACTACCCGCTCCCAAAACACCTAATGCTAAGAACTGGTTAACTGAATGACTTCCAGGTAATGCTGTAAAGCGCAAAACAAGAATTCCCCAGGGAATGCCGATTAACAGGCCTAAAATAATTTTACCCGCATTTTTGGGATCATTACCCGCTGCCGTAAATATTCCCGCACAAATGAGCGCAACGGCTCCGGTTTCAACACCGATTACAGGAATAAACACTGCCCACAATGGTGGTATGATACCTATGAAGAGTGCTGTGGCACCTACCTGATTAAAACGATGGCTTAAATTTCTGATTATCGTTCACCGTCCTGCTATTTAGAAATTATCTTTATTCTCACGGTAAATACTTGGTAATATTTTAGCCAAGTTCGTCATTTCTTTAATACTATGAATACCAAGTCGTTTAGCAATTTCGCCATCAATCTTGGCATCGTCAGGAATAACCCGGATTGGTTCGTGGGTTTGGAGATCAACATTCCATCCCAACCAGAAGCGGCTACGTAATTCAATGCCACCCTTGATGGGCCGGACGGTGTGCAACATTAAGGCTGTCTCACCATTAGCAGCAGCGACAATCTTAGTATCACTCTTCGCTAATAATTGGAGAGCGTAAAATATCTTGTGTAAATGCATAAAAGATTTCTGAATTGTATAGAAATAGGGAATGCCTTCCCTTATGATATTTAGTAACCACAGAAAACATCACAGGAGGCATTCCCCATGAATGAACTTACCACAGAAATTATCGCTGCACTAGCCCAAAAGCAAGATTTGGACGAAGTTTTTCGTCACCACCTCGAAATTGCGATTAACCAGCTGCTTCAAACCGAATTGGTAGAGTTTTTGGGTTACGAACGCTACTCATACGCTGGGACTAACACTGGTAATAACCGCAACGGCAGTTATGAGCGCTCGTTTGATACGAAGTACGGCCAACTTAACTTAACCATTCCTCGAGATCGCAATGGCCGGTTTAAAAATCATACCTTGCCAGCCTACGGTCGGCACAGTGATAATTTAGAAACAACGGTCATTCAGTTGTATACCAAGGGAATTACCACTGCTGAAATTGCCGAACTCATTGAGAAAATGTACGGTGCTCACTACTCCAAAGCCACGGTTTCCAACATGACTAAAGCCGTCAATGAACAGGTTCAAGCTTTCCAGCAACGTCGACTGGCTTCACAATATGCGGCCATCTTCTTAGATGCCACTTACTTGCCGTTAAAGCGGGATACCGTTCAAAAAGAAGCCGTTCATATTGCGATTGGCATTCGTCCAGATGGTACGAAAGAAGTGCTGAACTACCAAGTGGCGCCAACGGAATCGACTGGAATCTGGACTGAACTGCTGGGAACCTTGATCAAGCAGGGCGTTAAAGATGTGCTGTTGTTTGTGGCCGATGGGTTAGTTGGTTTGGATGAAGGCTTGAATCGGAATTTCCCTAAAGCCAAACGACAACGTTGCCTGGTTCATGTTGGGCGGAATCTGATGAACAAAGTTCGCGTAAAAGACCGCAAGGCCGTGATCAGTGACTTTAAACAAGTTCATCGGGCCGCCAACCGTGAAGCAGCCGAACTGAAACTGAATGAGTTCGCCAACAACTGGCATCAGACCTATCCCAAATTAATCAAAGATCTGCTTAAAATGCCGAATTTACTCACTTTCATGGACTTTCCACCAGCTATCCGGCAATCACTATACTCCACTAACCCGATTGAGAACTTTAATAAGCATCTCAAGCGCACCACCCACCACAAAGAACAATTTCCAACGGAAGATTCACTGGATCGCTTCCTGGTTTCTCAGTTTAATGTTTATAACGAGAAGTCTCTGAAGCGGATCCACCGAGGGTTCAAAGGACTCCAGGACACCTTGGAAGCATCATTTATTTAAGTTAGATACATATTATATGTACGAAGGCATTTCGTTTACACAAGATTCTTGACGCTACCAATAATTGCGGATCATAGCCTAAGCCTGAATTATTCATCAACAAGGTTTCAGCAAAAAATGACGAGTTCTAAATCGGAAAATACCGATTTAGAACTCGTCATTTGAACTATGAAGTTATTATTAGGAACTCAAAGATAGATTCAGATACTAGCGCACCACGTTGTGATGCTTTTGAGCAGAATTTCCCCTTGGTTTTACAGTTTTGCATTTTTATCTGTCTCTTACCCTAGCTGATGTATGCGGTGCAGAGCAAACCAAAATAAACGAAGAAAGGGATTACTATGGCTGAGATGAACGACGGTCTTACGCGCATGATTAGTTATTCGTCCAGCCATGTGAAGTAGACGAAATCTAACGGTTGAAACTGTTTTGGTTTGCATGGACTGGGGAAGAACTAGCCGCTTAAACAATAGGGTAAGTGTGTAGCTCAAAACAGCCAACCACATGCGGACGTTATTGGCTTGAAATGAATGACTGTTGGTCTTATCAAAACCAAAGCCTTCTTTGGCTTCTTTGATGAAGTTCTCGGCAATCCCACGTTTGTGGTAAGCTCTAAATAGGTCGATAATTTCAGCTTCTTTCAGCGTCGTCACTAAATATTCGAAGTGCCAGAACAAGTCGTCGACGGACTTGGTAGCCTTAAGAACGACGCGTAAATGCCAGTTTTCAGGCCAACTATTCGCCCGATAATCAAGGGTGAAATAATGGTCACAAAAATCATCAGGTCGTAGCTCGGCGACACAGTCTAGAGCCAGTGAAACAAGCTTGGGATTAGACTTTAACTTGATCAGAAATTGGGTTTTCTTAGCCAAACAAAGCTGATAAAGTTCAGGAGTCGCAAAACCACTATCACCCCGGATCAATAAATTCATTCGGGGATTTGATTGATTAATAAACGCGATGATTGGTGCAAGAAATTCAGCCACACCGTGAGACGTGTAGACGTTACCAGGTCTCAATTGGGCCCCTAGAAGCATGCCAGTTAGGCCATCGAACGCAATCAGCGGGTGAAGTCCATTCGCAGCATAATGTGGATTGTAGGCCGAACCAGCTTGCCGGCCAAAGGTATCACAGTGGGTAGAGTCCACATCAAGGACCATATCAGATTGATTATTGTGGGCGATTAAACAGCGGTTAAGTGCAAGATTAAGTTGATTGAAACCAGTTGTAATCTTCTCATCTGAGTGATTAATAAAACGAGAAATCATGGGTTGAGAAGCTAACCGATCGACACCTAAGCAGAGTTTCAAAGCCACATCTTCAGAAAGGGCTTCAGTCATTGCATCATTTTGATAGCCAGCAATTTTTTGAAGTAAGAGTTGCGATAGCAACTCATAAAAGCTGTACTGCGGTCGACGACGCCACTCCACCTGGGCAAAAAAGTGCTGGACCATTTTGTCAAAGTCAAGTGAATTAAGGAAATCAGTCATTAAAAGCAGACCCGCGTCATTAGTGAGTTGAGTGCCATCGTCACAAAAAGAAATATTAGAATTGAAGTCTAGGCTACGGTCGAGTATATTAGTCATTAGGAACTCCCCTTTGATTATTGTTTTGTGTGGTAACTTCACAATACCATTGTGGGGTTCTTTTTTTAACCTTTTTTTTGGTCTCACCTGGTGGGTGAGGCCAAAAAAACTAGAGTACCCAGTAATCATAGGATTAATCGGGTGCTCTAGCTATATTGATGAATATTTCAGGCTAAGTCAACTGGATTCTCAAAATTGATGTCAATTTTTTCAGGACCAAATCCCGTATCCTCAGTGACTGTATGGGTAACGCCATAAATTCGTTCGTTCATCGGAATTGATTGATCAGTTAATTGTTTTTCAGTGCCATTCTTAATCACCACATCAAAATGATCATCTTTATTCCAAACAATATAGCGCATTGGCTCTAAACCATGCCAAGCAAACCACCAGTGAAACATCTCAGCCGTGACGTTAGGCATCTTCAAGTAATTTGCCATAAACGCCGTGCCATCTGGCATTTGACAATACCCCATTTCAGTCTTTAAATATCCTGGGAGTAATAACTCATTACGCTTCTGAACCGGCGTGGCATCCTTAGGATCAATGGGAAATTCAGCCATTACCTTTTGTGACACAGGGTCGACTCCTGCCATGTCTTGTAAGTAGTACTTGTAATACGGAAAACTGGTCGCGTTAGCCGGAATATTTCTTGTAAATTCTTCAGTCATTTCAAATTCCTCCTACATCAAACTACAAGACATAGTTTAACTTGAAGGCCGCTACAAAGAATTATCTTAAGACAATTTTTGGAGGACTTATTTTTAAAATGGACTATTTAATTCAAAATGATTATCAACAGTTTAAAAATGAACTGCTAAAACTACCGCATATCCAAAAAACATATATGGCAAATGATGAAGTCTCACTCACAAATAAAACCTATTTTATCGTTACTGGACGTGTTATTGAATTGTTGCTACTGGAAGATGGCAGAGAGCATGCTCTAGTCGCTTATGGTCCGAAAACCCTATTTCCACCACTATTCTCAGCATCAATGAAATCTCGTGATACGTTACTCTTTCGTGTTATTCAGCCTAGTACGTTATGGTGTTATGACAGTGCTCTATTGTCTAATTACGCCCAGACGCAACCGGCCTTACGTCAGCAACTCAATCAGACTTACCTCAATCACATGGATTACTACTTAAATGATATCAGCCAACTAATTACCGAGTCTGGCATGCAACGTCTCGTGTCCTTTTTGACCTACTATCTCAAGGAACATCGGCCAACCGGGAATTTAATCCCAATCCGGCAAAAAAACATTGCTGTTCTTATTGCTGTCAATCCCACCAATATGTCCAGAAACATCAAAAAACTCAAGGACGCAAATTTAATCACGATTTCAGGAAACGGCATTAACGTATTGGATCCACAGGCTCTCGAAAAATACTTAACCTGAGCAGGTACTTTTTGCGTTTTTCTTAAGTACCTGCATTTGGCGGTTACAAATTTCCATTGAGATTCGTTAGTAAGTGTATAGGCCTTTGACTGGTTTGTATGGCTTACCAAGGGACGATACCATCAATATCTGAAAATGTGCCAGAATCAGTTAACACATCAGCACTGGCTAAGGCCACAGTCCGCGCTACCCCAACTTGAACGGTCCGATTGCCGCCTCCACCACCGAAACTGGTGTCTACCCAACCAGGATTGACCGCGTTTACCGTGACTGACGTTCCCTCAAGTTCCGCGGCGAGTTTTACGGTGAACATATTGACCGCCGCTTTAGAAGCCTGATAGCCAGATGCCTGTAGGCTGTGAATGCTGGTATTGGCATCGCTGGCCAGAGTCAGTGACCCTACCGCGCTGGAGACATTGATGATCCGGCCAGCCGGCGCCGTCTTCAAAAGTGGTAAGAAGACCTGCGTGACGTCGATCAAGCCAAAATAATTCACGTTAAAATCCTGCCGAATCGCGTCTAGTGACAGCTCTGACGGCTTCGTCTCATGATCAACGGCAATCCCGGCATTGTTGATGAGAATATCTAAATTAGCGTTGATCCGCGTTTTCGCGGCAACGATTGACTCATGATCGGTCACGTCTAGCTGTACCGCCTGCGCTTGAACACCGGCAGCCTCGAGCTGGGTAACCGCAGCCTGTCCCCGCGCTAGATTCCTAGAACCCACATAGATATACTGACCTTTCAAGCCAAGTTCTAGGGCCAATTCGTACCCCATTCCGCGATCAGCGCCAGTAATTAATGTCTTTGTCATATCCATAGCTTCCTTTTCTGTTATGATGGGTCTACTATATCAACCTAACGTAACGGGAGGTCAAGTCAAAATGAACAATAATCAATTAATGCGGATCGGTGAGTTTGCGAAAACTGCTAATGTTACGATTCGGACCGTCAGATATTACTTAGAATGTGGCTTATTACCACCAGAAAAACGCAATAAAAATCAGCAACGCCTCTTTGATGAGGAAGATCTCCACTGGATCACGAACTTACATTATTTACGAGAAGCTGGCATGTCGATCGCTGAATTGCAACACTACACCGCCTTGGTGCGTGAAGGTGATAGCAGCTTACCCCAGCGTATTGCCTTAATGCGCGAACAACGCCAACGCGTTATCGCTGCGATTGCTGATAAGCAGGAGCAGCTGAAGGTGATTGATCATAAGTTGGAACGGTATTTGGCTGGAGATAGTGCCGTGATGTGAGCAATGTAAACAACCAGCCCGAAATCACCAACAACTTTTGGCAACTCAACGAATCCGAACAACTCACCGACAAAGCGACTTCGAATCGGATATCGATTGAGTATCAGTTGATTTGATGACGGTCTGACCAGCAACTTGAAGTGGGCACTGAATTTAGGTGATTAAAGGTAGTCAACCAGAAAAGCTAGCCAGTCGGCGGCTAGTGTAAACAAAAGGATCAGGAAAACGAGAATAATCATCGTTAGTCTGATTCCTTTGAGAGAACATTGCAAACTGGGCAAGATGGGCATCAGCTATCACTTGATTGTTAGCGATTCTGGCCCATTATTTCTACTCATCATAAACAAGTACCTTTTTTCATGGTTAAATTGCCCTCATCGAATAACGGCATGTGCACTACTCCAGAGCGAACCAGGATTTGCGTAAGTCGGGTAAAGGGCTAGCACTTGGCGATACAGCTCTAATGCCGAGGTTGCCTTCTGGGCGAACTTGTTAAACGCAGTAATATACGCGATTGTGCTGTCTAAAATGGCAGGATCATCCGCATTTTCTGGAATTTTATGGCCAGCAACAACGTGTTGTGGCTTGAAGGTCTTCAAGTGTTCATTAGTTTTAATCCAGTTTTGGCGGGCAGCTAAGGTTGTTTCTTGCATATAGGCATGAATCCCCTTATAGGTGGCATCGCCAGCCACAATCAGTTGCAAGTCTGGCACCCATAAGCTAGTCGTGTCATGAGTATCCGTGAAACCATCTGAAATAATGGTGATTGGGTGCTCTTCCAAAGTAAAGTGATCCTTAACCACTTGATCAGCACCAACTATGGGCGTTGGTAATTTACCTGGAAAAAGTTTTTCCCAGGTACCTGCTAAGTTCGCGGGCGTCATCACGGCTGGAATACCATCAGCCGTGGCTCGGGTGACAATGATCGTTGCACCCGGAAAAGCGTCTTTAATCATCCCCGCACCAAAGAAATGGTCGGCATGTGTGTGCGTCAGATAGATATACTTTAGCGTAACGTGATGGTCGGTCATGAATCCAGTCAATTAACTCTTTGTTAGCAGATTTAGTTATATACGTATCAACCAAAACAGCCTCCCGTTCATAAAATTCAAAGAAGGCAACCCATCACGGGTCTTTGTTTGGAAAGAGACCTGATCAAATTTGCCCTAATAACTCCCCAGAATCTTAACTCTGTTTAATAGTTAAGTCAAATGATTGATTCTGGGGGTGATGTTGTTGGACAAATAGCAAAGTGCTTACTTCTCTTGTTCTAGACTCTCTTCGCAATTGGCTGCTGCTCCCGCACAGTAGTAGCTACTGCGGTTTATAATCGTTTCGCTGAATCCAATCAAGCTCTTCTCATATACAAAAGTGGATAAGGATTGCCTTGTTCATCATGTTCCGTTCGCTTATACACTTCAAACCCCATATGCTCATAAAAGCCCTTCGCGCGCGGATTCTGCTCATTAACTGCTAAATCAGTCACCGCATATTTTTCAAGACCGTAGTTAATCAAGGCTTTCCCCAAGCCCTTGCCCTCTTCCTCACGCGCAATAAAGAGCATCTCGATATGCTGCTCGGTAATCCCCATAAATCCAATTGGGATGTGCAGTTCATTTTCGACAACGATCAAATGTGGTATTTCTGTTAACGCTTGTGGCACGTATCGCTTAATGGTGGCGATTTCGTCTGCTGACAAGAAGAGATGCGTGGCCTGCACAGCACTTTCCCATACCGTCAAAAGATATTTAATTAGCGTGACGTTGCGGTCTTTCACTTCAATAATTTTCATTTTTCCTCAATTCATTTTCGTTCTCGTGTGAGTTCCACTCGGTGAGACTATAAAATTTGCTTCCGTTATCGCCAAAGGTGCGCAGATTTTACAGTAATCACATTATTATAACCCCAATATATTCACGAAAATATAATGCCGGAATTATCAAGCCAAACGCAATACTTTATCAAACAAAATTTCCTCAGGAGTTCGATAGTTCAAAGTCTTCTTGGAATGGCGATTCAGGTGCTTTCTTTTGAGAGAATATTCTCGAATTAAGGCATTGATGTTTTTCCTCAGTGTCGTGCTATTCTGAGGAATATAGATCAGGATAGTAGATAGCCACGTTCAAATTATCACGAATATCTGTGAGATGTTAAAAATCTGCGCCGTAATCTGGCACGATCGAAAGGGCTACTTCTTTTGGAACACAACTAAATATGATCAATGGCACCGGGTTATCAACTCAGCATCCAGCAAGCGCTTATACACCCAGAGACCATCCATATTAAGATTACAAACCTTCAAAATTCATCTTTTTTAATAACACCCAAATTTCATTAAGACTATCTGGCATGTACGGCCCTACAGCTTCCAATAAAATTAAGAAATCTACTTCAAGTGCTGTTGATAACAACTTCAATGACGTATAACTAGGAAAATTTTTCCCTAATTCAATATTTGTCAAACTTTTTGCAGAAATCCATCCTTCAGATAATAAGCCTGTCTCTATTCTATCTTCAATAAAATATTCTCTAGAATTAGACGATAGGGACAACTCCATTCTGTATCCATAGATTATCTTTCCGATTTTTTCAGCATTGGCATTTTGTGTTTTTCTTGTAGTCATAGGCATCCTCCTTCTCTGATCTGATTGGGAACCCCGGTTCCTTGAAAATGTACATTTTACATTATATACTCTATTTGTAGCTTAGCAAATATGCTCAAGTGAAAATAAAAGAAGGAGGTAGTTCATCATGACTACTGAAAAATTCAAAGTTAAATCGGTTCGTACTGTCAAATCACCGTCTAACCCTTCCGTCACCACATATTACGTTTGGGTGAATTTCAAGGATTTACCCGACAACATTTCATTGGATGTCAACCCTAGAAAACCCAAAATGACAACGGCCGTTGCTAAACAATTAATACGTGCTGTGAAGGATTCAGACTCGGATTTCGATGTAAATAATCGTGGAATTGTCATTACTGCTAAAAAAGTAGCTTTTGAGACAAGCCACGGTATGTTGACCCTCGACCTCGACGACGATCGCTCTCGCTTTGGTATTCTAGATGGTGGTCACACCTACACAGCAATTATCCAAAATCGTGATGAAGCACCTGTAGATATCGAAAAGTATGTCAAATTAGAGATCATTGTTGGTGACGACCTTGATGTCTCAGCACTAGCTGATGCTCGAAACACGTCAATTCAGGTCAGCGACATTGCCCTATTTGAATTAGATGATAAGTTTGATTTCATTAAAGAAGCTGTTGCAAATGAAAGCTATGCAAATGACATTGCGTACAAGGATAATGATAACAAGCGTATCCCTATTGCAAATCTACTAAAATTACTGTTTTCTTTTAATATTAAACGATACCCTAATGATAGTCAGGCCCCCATTTCTGCGTACTCTGGTAAGGCAACCGTATTTAAAGATTACAAAAAAGAGTACTCGTCTAATCCTAACATCTACAAAACTCTAGCACCTCATCTTCCAAAGTTAGTCAATCTGTATGAACTTATCCAAAAAGAAATTGGTAGTAAATATCAACAATTTAAAAAGCATGAGGAAGGAAAAAATGCCAAATTCGGTGCTGTACGGGGTGTTGATAATCGTGGAATTTTAACTACTGACTTTACGCAATCTAAAATGGATTACGACGTTTCAAACGGATTTTTAATGCCAATCTTTGGCGCATTTAGAGCCCTTATTAAATTTGATTCAACTGGAAAAAATATTGAATGGGAATTTGATCCTTTGGATGTATGGGAAACCGCTGGTGTTCGTCTTGTTCAAAATACTTTCGATACTGACACTAATCCTCAACAAACAGGAAAAAGCAAAACATTATGGCAAGCAAATTACCGGATCGTAGATAGCGTTCGAAAGGATCTGCTTCTAGAAAAATTAATGCACAAACAAGGATTAAACTAGGCACCAATTTGAGATTCTTCCAGCTCATGCATTGGAAAGAATGCTGGTTATCTCTATGCAGATGAATTGTACTAGTCTTCGAATAGTTAGGTACTGCTAGCGAAAGGAGCATCGATCAGCAACCGGTCGATGTTCCTTTTTTTATTCACCCGCATCACTTATGATACGGCGATCCGTATCAGACTACTCTGCGATTACTCCAATCAGTTGATTCAAGTATGATATACTGATTCTCATAAGTAAACCATTCATATAGCCTTAGAGCTTGTGGGTTCGACCCCCACTCCTGCTATCTGATATTACCGGTTCTAAGCACCTTACTCCAATCTCTTTTCGCAAGTTGTCTCTACGACTCCTTGAAAGGGGTAACGAATATGTATCTTTTACTTGTCATCTTAGCTGTGTCTCTGGTTTACTTACCAGTAGGATGCTTAATCCGGTGCAGAGGTAATCTGTAAACCACTCACAGCTAATGGGGCTAGCTTAACTGCTAGCTCTTTTTTATACGATAAACTCAATCACCGGGGTATCAGGCAGCTTGGGGCTGACCTGCCTACCCCTATAGTAAATGCTCAGTCTAAACCCATGCAAGAATAATCTCAAAATACATAAACCTCAATTGCAACGACCTAAGGAATGAACGGGTCACGTTCATTTCGTAAGGAGTAGAATCGTCTGCACTTTGACGCGATAGCTAAGATAGTCCTCATAATCTACGAGGATAATCAAACCGATGAATTCCCGACTAATCATCTAAAATAATTAGCTAATAGTCCTGACATGTCAACAATTACCCACTAGGATTTTAAAAAAATACGGCGGTGCCCCTATAAGGCCCCGCCGTATATCTGTCTAATTCATTGGCACATAAACATCTACCCGTAAACCCGTAAAATTCGAGTGACATATTATAATATTGTATACAGGATGTTCTAATTATACATATACCCTGAATTATTCACCAGAAACTCCAAAATCCCCATCAAACACATGATTCAAGTGCTTGATGGGAATTTTACGTTTTCACCTTTTAAGTGCAGAAAAAGAGCCTCAGCTCTGGTATAGTTAACTCGACCAAAAGACACTATAAAGAGAAGAGGACTCTATAATGAAAACTGTACAGGAAATGGCATTTAGTTTCAATAAAAACATTCTAGCATCGCATACCGGCGGTCAATTATCTTCTGATGGTGGCCTAACCTTGTGTGTTGAACTGATGGCAAAGTTTCAGTTCACGAACTTAGCTGACAATCTATTGAAGTTCAACGACCATCGACAATACTGCCGACATAGTAATTCAAGTATCTTAATGCAGTTGGTTCTGCAGATCATTGCCGGTTATAATACAGATTCTGCTGCAACCTCATTGGTTGCAGAACCATTGTTTAAACTTTTATTGGACAAACCAGCCTTAGCTTCACAAGCGACGATATCCCGTTTCTGGCAACGTATCGATTCCGCAGGTGTGGACGCCTTCCAGACTTTAAATCAAGCTCTTATTGATCAAGCTCGACTGCTAACTAATCAGACGACCACCATTATTGATATTGATTCAACCCATTCTGACACTTATGGCAATCAAGAAGCTACTGACTATAACGCCCATTATGGCTCGGAGGGGTATCATCCATTACTAGCTATCGATAATGATGGTAATCTCATGAAAGCCATCCTACGGCCTGGTAATGCCTATACCAGCACAGATATAAAAGCCTTTTTAGAACCGTTATTAAAACATTATCAAGACCAATTGCCAGAAACTGATATTCTGGTTCGCGGTGATAGCGGGTTCGCCACACCAGCTGTTTATGATACCTGCGAGGCCGATGATGTCTTTTACATTATTCGCCTCAAACGTAATAAGCGACTACACAACTTGGCAGAAGAGTTTGTACAGATAAGCGACACAACTGAGTGGCATGAAACCGAAACTCACTATTACTCAGCAACTTATCAGGCCACTTCGTGGCCTAAACCGCGTCAAGTATACGTTAAGTCAACTCGTGTAGCTGGCGAATTGATCTTTTCACATGAATTTATTGTGACTAATCTGACAAATTTAACCGTAGAAGCAGCATTTGAACTGTATCATAAGCGTGGTCAGATGGAGAATTATATCAAGGAAGCCAAAGAGGGCTTCTTCTTTGATAAGACTGATAGTTCAACGTTTACCGCCAACGCTGCCCGTATGATGGTTAGTGTATTAGCGTACAATATTATCAATTTTATGAAGCAAATAGCCCTACCTAAAACAGAGACCGGATTGCGTGTTAGTACATTACGAATCCGTTTATTCAAAGTCGCTGCCCGCGTTGTGTTTACCGGTCGACGAATCCAGTTACGACTGAGTTCTCATCACGTTTATCATCGACTCTTTTATCAGGTATTACAGCGTATTCAGGCTATTAAATAGCCCCAATTAAAAAAAATTCTGTACGATCAAGGGATAAGTGCACCCAAAAATTCAAAAATGACTCACCGTTAGGTGATACCATCAAAATTTAGAGTCTCAATACATAGTAAGCAAGATCAAAAGCCGTCAGTTTTTGAAAAACATGAAAACTGACGACTTTTTTGAAAGGTATGAATAATTCAGGATATACGTATAATCTAACGGGGTATCGGGAAAAACTTAGCTACATCCATGTCTCATATATACTTGTGCTCTCCCGCAATATACCCGCTCTCCCGTGCTCAAATGGTCAGGTGAATACTCCGACCATGCAAAAAGGCAATGCCCTCATCAGACATTGCCTTTGTATATTCTGCTAACTCCTTGGTGACGTTACTATCAAACCGCATGTGCACCCACACTAGCTTCTTCTTGCGGTCAAAAGTGATTTTTTCAATGAAACACTGGTAGATTCAATGTATCCGTATCACGTCCCTGAACCACCTCAGCAATCAACTTGAGCAATTGCGTCACATTCTTCACTGACAGGCTAGAATCCGATTGTACATCGCGTTCCCGTAGCTCTCTTAGCTCTGACTCAAGCTCTACTTGATCACCCAGCAACTGATGAATTCTTGGCTCCAAGTCCGATTTCAAGGTTGGTTCCTCATCAATTGTCGACTGTAGTCGTCGCAACTTCTGGGTCAATGCTTCGATGTCACGCTGCTTGTTTACGATAATTTCATCTAATGACTTTCGTTGATTGGCTTCACTAGCCTTCATCCGTTGAACAACGACCTGTCCAACTTCTGGATTGCTCAGTACCATTCTTAGTTTCAGAGCAACCAACTTCTCTGCCTCATCGGCTCGAATGCTATTGGCGTGGCAAACAGCTGAACCCTTACTACGAAAGTTAGCACAGCTATAGTAGCGAATGCGCTTTTTCGTTCCATCCTTTAAAGTATTGGTTGTATTACTAGCTATCATCGCACCTCCACACTCTGGACAACGTAGTAGACCCGTCAAGACATTAGTTCCCAGGTGATTCCACTTAGGAGTGCGTTTCTGGACCTTCAAGCGTCGTTGTGTGCGTTCCCAGACATCTTGACTAATGATGGCCTCATGTTTGCCTTCAACCACGATAGGATGCTCGCTACGGCCCTTACGGCGCTTCAGCTCCCATTGCTCGTACTTTGCATATTGAATTTTCCCAACATATAAAGGATTATTCAAGATATCATGTACAGCCGTTGTAGAGAAGGCGTTATCGCGTTTAGTACGATACCCACGATGATTCAATTCATTAGCAATGGCTCGTAATCCGCGTTGCTGAATGTAGCTATCAAAGATGAAGCGAATGATGCTCGCCTCATCCTCGTTGACCGCAAGAATTTTAGTTCCATCTTCTGTTTTGACGTTGTCATAGCCGAGCACCCGATTGCCATTCTTGTAGCCTTCACGGGCCCGCTTTCGCATTCCTAAACGCACATTTTCAGCAGTCTCGTTTCTCTCGAATTCCGACACACTCGCCATCATTTGCAACATAAATTTACCGGAAGCCGTATCAATCTTGATGTTTTCGCTGATAGAATCAAATTCGATGTTGTGAGTCTGAAGTGTGTCCACAATTTCGAGCAGTAGTTTGACGTTACGTGCCAGCCGAGAATTTTTCCAAACCACAACACGGTCAAACTTATCTTCTTTAGCATCCACAATAAGCTGCTGAAGCTTTACCCGTTTCTTCAAGGACTTGCCAGAAATCCCTTTGTCAGCGTAAATCTGGGTTAGTTGCAACCCAGATCTTTGGCAATAGTCTTTAATGGTCTGAATTTGCGCATCAATTGAATACCCCCGTTCGGCTTGTTCCGTCGTTGATACCCGAACATAGGCAACTGCTCGTTCCTTAGTCGTATTCTCCAAATTCATTCTCTCCTTTCAGTAAATTATCAGTCGGCCAAGCAGCTAAGAAAATGCCTGTAACAAGCTTGCTTTCATCGAATTCAATACGACCAAGCAGCCTATTCCAGACCTCACCTTTCAGCGAATCATCGTTTTTGAAAGCCTGAATAACCTTTGCAATGGCCTGCTCTTGATTCTCAGCCTGTTGTCGAAATTGCTTAGTCGACCGCTCAATATCGCCCTTTTGCTTGATATACATTGCGGAAGAGATTTGACCCGCTTCAAGCTTACCTAGCAGCTCTTTTACATCTGGCAATACCCTTGAAGAATTATGCACAGATGACGCTTCTATCCCACGTGATATAGCCAATTTTAAACTCTTCACTTTTACTAACTGCTCTAACTGTCCCAAAACGAGTTGCTCAACCACTGTAGCTTTCACCGAGAATGTGTGCCCTTCTTGACGGCACGCATAGTAGCGAACGCGTTTTCCTCGACGTGTTACCGTGTTAACCAATAGTTTTTTTCTACAGATAGGACAAACTAGCTTGCCATGGAGCCACGACTCATTGTGCGTTTTAACTGCACCTCGCGCTTTTCGCTTTGCCTCTGCCTTCGCAAACAGCTTCTGTGAAATAATCGCCGGATAGTTGATGTCCTTCCCCGCGTAGCGTCCATTTCGTAAAATGCGTCCAACATGAGGCTGTTTTAAATTCATGCCAAAGTGATCATTACAAGCTATGGTCAGTAACCGATACCCTTCATCCATCGTGGTATATCGCTGGTAAAGCCAACGAACAACCTCAGCATCCACTGCTGATATGACTGCATGTTTACTGACTGCATCATACTTGTATCCAAACGCCACATTTTCCGAAAGAACTTCACCTTGTCGACGTTTTTCCTTTAGAGCATTACGCTGATTTTCGCGAGTCATCTCTCGTTCAAGCTCAGCAATGGCGCCATACGCGGATAATTGTAGCTTTCCAGTAGCCGTGTTAGTAAAAAAGTCCGACTCCATCTGACTTATGATTTGTACGCTGTTTATAACGCACATGTGTACAATAGTCAGCAATAGTCGCAGATTGCGTGCTAAGCGATTTAGGCGATACACCAGCAGAAATTTTACCTGCGGATTATCTAAGGCACTGAGAAGAAGGCTTAGTCCTTCACGTTTATCACTAGAACCAGAAGCAACATCAGTGAAAATGGCGCCGACCGCCAAGTTTCGTGTCGACGCCATTTCCTGAATAACCGCTTTTTGAGCTGCCAGTGAAAAACTATCAGGCCCAGTTTGATTAGTAGTGCTAACCCGGGTGTACCCGACAGCTAAGTCAGTCATCAGCGTTCCCTCTCTCATTATCCGTCGTTTCACGATGCCAGAGAACATGCTCTAACAGCACATTCGCCACCTCATCAGCAAACTCATCCAATCCAATAGTATCCTTAGCCATAGTACCTACTCTCCTGTCTCAATAATTTTTTAAGCGACCGTCAGCATCAAAGCTATTACGTAATATGAAATCGTTCTCCTCACTCGTTGGTACGAGAATTGAAATGAAAGTGACACGTTTGCCATCAACAATCTTTCGAATCGTATTGCGGCCAGGTTCTGACTGGATATAGCCCTTCTCCTTAAGACTTGCCGTCACAACCCGTTCGCTCTGTGCACCAAGCTCATCAGTCACAATTCGCGTATACTCTGAAGGATAAAGATTGACGTACATCTTTACCGGGTTAAACGTCATCGAGACGTTCCCAATCACGTGTGGCCCAGCTTGACCAACCCGCCCCTTTAGAAGTAACGAGCCTTGATTTGTCTTTAAATAATCCAAAAGACGAGCATAGACACGATCACCTAAATCGGTTCCCCAAGTTGCAGTGGTACTTTTAATCAATAACCGCATGATCTCTTGAACGTTAATGTTAATTTCAGGCCAAGTGATGTTGGCCAACTGGGCTGCAATTTCAACCACAGCTAGCTTAGTTGAAATACGATCCCGAAATTTTGAATCCGGCATCAATGACTTTACCTCGCTAACAGTCGCCGGAAACGCAGCCGTGAGGTTGGTTGCGTTGGTCAGAATCGCTTTGACGAAATCAGGAAAGAGCCAACCATAGTTATTTGCAACGACAGATTTAATCAACTCGGCTTCCTCACTAGATCTTGTCCATGTAATTCCCTCACATTCGATAACGCGCATGCGGAGGCCTTGGTTTTGGTCTGCCATGCCATCTAACAACCCCCGTTCTCCCGTACTGATTATGGTTGTCTGCCAGGACGCCGTTGAGCGCAAGGACATCGTCTTGGTTGCACGGGCCTTCTCAGTGCCCGAAGCCAAGTTATATATCGTTCCGGTAATATTTCGTCCCATATATCTAGAAAGCTCGTCCAGACCAAAAGGCACACCATTGTTACCGTTCAAACGTAAGGAAAGCGCATTGGCAGTCCCACTCCACGACTGAAATAGACTACCCTTCTGCATAGCACGATTGGCGCCAGCAGTGCTAAGTGCCAAAGCCAGCATTGTGCTCTTACCAGTTGAACTATCACCAACTACGGAAAAGAGGAGTGTTTCAAGATCTGGAAATTGCTGTGACAACGGGCGTAGCAACGGTGCAGTCAGACCGATTACAAGTGCTAGTTGCAACGGTATTGAATCGCTTACGGTATCCCACATCTTAAACCACTGTGTTCTGCTACCCTTAGGGGCTAGGTCCAATGCATCAGATTTA
Organism: Levilactobacillus brevis; assembly: GCA_003666485.1. Taxonomy (GTDB): domain Bacteria; phylum Bacillota; class Bacilli; order Lactobacillales; family Lactobacillaceae; genus Levilactobacillus; species Levilactobacillus yiduensis. The sequence continues at coordinate 51,199 of CP032931.1, read as the reverse complement.
AGAAACCCTTTTCTTTGAGAGTCCTTACTTATTAACTGTTCTAATCCAAAGTCACCATCACTTAGCCAGCCGACGCCTTCATACACGGTATCCATTGGAATAAGCATACGTTGACCAATAAAGTATCGCAGGATGGCAACTTTATTGGCTGGCGTAATCCCAACTCCATAGGCCACCAATCCTTCAATATCTCGACCAGTAAGAACAGTGGCGGGGACTTCACGAATCTTAGTTACTCCACCTGGGCTACGGTATTGAAGCATGTAGCTTTGGATATCGGTCTCCAAGGATGAAATTCCTTGGGTCAATCCCATAGCAGGTGCTAGGTAGTGATATATTTTATCCTTGTCAGTATAACCAAGAGATGTGTCATTAAGGATAAATCCCTTAGGAACAGGGATATCCTTCCATGAAACTAGTTCATTGTTCATAAAACATCACTCCCTTCATCTTTAGGTGCTGGCATATTTGGCTTCCATTTGGCTTTGTACGGCTCTTTAGATGCTGCACAAACCCGATAAGTTCTCGTCTCGTCTAGAACCTTCTCCAGCCAACCATGGTGAACGGCTGAAGAGATTGCGCCATAAACTTGTCGTTCTGTGTATTTTTCCTTTTCGGCTTGTGTCACTAGTTCGGCCGTTGTCACGGTCTCACCGATACCATAAGCCCCCAAAAGAATCTGAACCCCTGGTAGCCCTAGCGGATGACTGACACGTTTCTTACGATAATCACCCAACTTACTTGCTGTTTTACTAGACATTTAAACATCCTCTTTTCAAACCTAGTCACACTACAAAGCACAACTAAGTTATAATTTCAAAAGGGATTCCTCCTTCTTGATGACACTCATATTACAGTCAATGAGCACCCAAAATTTATACCCGTCTATTCTTTTCAAAAACGCGGGTACTTTATAGATAGGAGATATTATGTCAGAAAATAATTTCGATCTAGATTCACATGATCTCGCAACTATTGCTATTGAAGCAGAGAAAATCTTAAAACACAGAAATTTAGGAAACACACAAACACTAAACAACGTCCATTCCGTCAAATCTAATTCACCTCTAGATAAGAAGGTCAAGGAGATTGTGGCAAGCACTCTATCCCTTCGGGACTACGAGGACTCAATATACCTATTCGAAGCTATTCCATGGCTAGCAGCGATTGCTACCTCCAATGCCCTAGCACGCAAGGTAGATAGCCGAAAAGAACCAGCCCTCAAAAATCGGTATGCTGTCCTCAAAAGTAAAAATGAGAGTTTAACAAAGATAGTCGATATCCAAAAAGAAAAATTCGGTTATGAAACTATTCATCACTCCCGGGCATATCACTATAGTCAAAATCTGATTCATGGGAACAAGAACATCGGCGAAAAAGTACTAGGCGAAATTGTTTCTACATTAAATGGTACATCATCTACATCTGACTACATGGAACAGACTGCTAACAGCATTGACTTATTGAATGTATTACTTGAACAATTTGCTGTCACAAATTCATTTAATGCTGTTAATAATATTTCATCAGTCTTGGACAAAGTCGAAACCGACGATTCCTTTTCCAATGTTCAATCTCTAAAGTTTGAAAACAGGTTCCCTTCTAATCTTGAAACTGAAATCAAAAATCTGATCCAGCAAATATACGCTGATCACCCATTCACGAAAGAAGGTATCGCCCTGTATCTAAAGCCTCTTCTAGTTCAAAGAGGGCTTTTAAGCACACATCCTACTAATAATTCTGTAGCCACTCCATCAACCTCCTCAACACAAAGAGACCCTTCCGCACTTGAGATACATCAAGACATTGAACTACTTGCCGGGATTCCGAACAAGCGGTTAGGCACTAATATGGTCATTAAGGTTATCGACAACTTTAATAAAATAAACTCCAAGCCTATAAAATCGTCACAACTAAAATCACGGATAGGCCCTTATAAAGGTATAACCGCTAAAAAAGCGTATATAACGTGTTGTGCTAGCTTTGTAACTTTTCAATTAATCTTAAGCCCGCTTAACCCTTGTTCTAATTGATGATGAACTTTAATGACATTCCAGAGAAAAAGCGTTGATAACCGGCTGTTAAGGCCGCTCATCGTATCAGTCTCTGGGTGTTCAAAATGGCCGACCTTGTTCAAATTACTAAAACAAGTCTCGATGTGTCGCCGCTGGTTCTTCAAGAATGCTGAGTTGACTTGCTTACTGTGTCGCATGTTCTTTCGCAATGGAAACCACAGATGAATCCCAAACTCTTGTCTGAGAAACTGTTGCTGTGGGCGGCTTAAGTAACCACCATCTGCTAAAACGTACTTTGCCGGAGCTTCACGTAGTAATTCGATTGTGACTTTACGATCGTCCACGGAAGCTGGTGTTAGTTCCCAATCAATGAAGTACCCGTCATTACTCATGACGGCATGGAGCTTGAAGCCGTAGTAATAGACCCGTTTGGTGGCATTATAGCCTTTATTGGCAATGCCTTTTAACACCTTGGCACGATTGCTTCGCCGTGCAGAAACTAAGGTGATTGGGGCGCTGTCAATGATCTCATAGACAGACTCGTGCCGGTAACGCTTGAGCATCCAAATACGAATGAGCTTGAGAGCCATCGTTAGCTGACGGCAACGCCGATTGTAACGGGTTCGTTCTGGAACCCGAATCCCCGAAGCGATGAGATTCCGATGGAACTGGGATTCAGACACTTCGCGCAAGTCTATTCGAGCTAACATGCAGGCAATGATGACCACATCACTGGTTTTAAGTTCACGATAATTACACCGAAAGCGAAACCTTTTGGCTAACTGATTGTAATATGGCTGGACAATTTTGATGAATTTCATGACAGAGACTTGAATTGGATTGAATTTTGCGATAACTTTAGGGAGGCCTAGCATTTACGGTTCTTCTTTCTTGGTTTCGTCGCCATAGAAGTTACCGCAAATGCGGGCTTTTTGCATGCATTAGGACTTAAGCTTGTTATTCAATTCTTGAAATATTACATTACTAGCACTACGCGTTATATAACTATTAGTGACTTTCTAAATTACGATACAAATAACGCTAGTTTAGTTAAACATGTCGACGATGTAGACCAGATTGACGCTGCATCTGTCACTCAATTATTCGTCGCATTAGATACCTATCTTACCTGTGTCCTATTAAAAAACACTCAAGTAAAGACAACAACCTACCCTTTGCAAAGAGTCACCAATGCTCTGAAAAAATTCGATAATCAAATGGTTACAGGCACACTCGATGCATCCACGTTCTCGACGGAGTTATCCCAGGCCTTAACTGATGATTCCAATAAAATCATCGACTACTTTAAGCAATGGAACGAGAACTTTGCAGATTTACCGAATTCAGATTTGGATAAAATCAAAGAAACCGTTGCTAAAATACGGCCCATCATTAATCAACTCAATCAGGCAACCAATCATACTAGTGATTGGGAAAATATTATCAACAACTAATGTGATTGCCTTTGCGCTTCTTTATTTGCTAAATCAACCAATCTTACTAGCTCCGTAATAATGGCTGCGACCACTTTTAGGCCAATCCGCTGTAAAACAAACTTGTTCATCTTCATGAATTATCCCTCCTCAAACCAGACCAGACGTCCGCCTTTAAACAGTCCCATCAAGTAGAGCGTCTCTGATTCCAGGCCAACCAGTGAATACGCTATCAAGTCAGTACCAGCGATACCGTACACATATCCCACAACTCTCACTGGCAGAATCGAGCTACTATCCACCGGAAGCCAATCTGGATCCAACTCATCTCGTTCAAATAGCTCTGCCTCGCCAACTAACTCTTGCGGAGTTACCTTCTTATTCAGGTAACTTCCAGCCGCATAAGCCAAGGCTTGTTTCCACATCTGCTCGTCGATAATCATGGCTATTTGTCCCCCTTTGAATTTGAAAGGACTTGGATATGCCAGTCCTTACGCACCTTGGCTGCTAATGGATGTGCTGGTTTCCCGCTGCCATCGCAAAGCATCGCTAATTTTTTATCAAACCCCGCTTTCTTAAGACCATTTATGATGCTATATTGCCGTTTTTGAGCCATCACATTTTGATTAGTAAATGAACCTGTAGCCAAAATCACCTGCTTCACTTCATTGGCAGATAGTAAAATGACCTGATCGGTGACCGAATCTACCCCCCTCGTCATTAGCTTGGGATTTTCATTAATGCCTAGGGCTGAAAATAAGTTGACCATGACCACACCGTCAAATCCTAGTTGGCTCACATGATTGACAATCAGCATTGTTGTTAAATCCATGACTACACCATCACTACTACCCGGGAAGTTGGTAATGATCATAGCTAATTTCTTAGCCGGTTGATTCCACGTTATTTTCAATTCATACCGGTGAGTCTTTGCCTTGTTGAATTTTACCGTTCCTTCAAGCTTAAAATTTACAGGACTTGTCGTTGCTGATTCTGTCATAATTTCGTTCTCCTTTTTCTATGTTCCTATGATCCAGTGCACAAAAAATAGGGCCAATCGACGTTTCTGTACAACGTCGATTGGCCCTGAAATTATAATTACTATTTTAATTATTACTTGTGAAACCAGCCAAGATATGAGTAGCTACTAGACCACGAATTTTTGTAAGTGACCTTTCCTGACTTCTTCACTAACTTCATATGAGAATTCTTTTTTGTTAACGTACCACCATTTCGATACGTGCCTTTAATCTTGTAGGTACCAGCTCCCACTTTTTGATACTTCAAGCTTGACCAACTCTCCGCGGCCCAGCCTGGACGACCAATATTCATCGACTTGGATTTGATACGAAAGTGAATAGTAACCTTTGAACCACGATCGTTATAACTACGTTTCCAGTTACCCCTCAAAGCTTTGGGCGTTCCCTTATGCCATGTCGCGGCACTGGCCGTAGTTGATACCGTTCCGCCCACAAGAAACACGGTCATTGCTGTAACAGCCGCCTTACTAAATTTTCCCATCATCTTACCTCCAAATTAATAAGTATTAATAATGAATCCCAGCATTTAGAAAATCAGAACGGTCCAGTTCCATTCTCACGACGCGTATTCAGCATTCTAAGTGCTGAGCTTCGTTCTTCAGGAGAGTTTGTGTAATCGTTAGCGTAATTCTTCAACTCTTCATTGGTCAGTTGACTCAATCGTTTAAACCGTGCATCTATCTTCTGACTACGTTCATGATCTTGACTAAATGCCCATCGCGTCAAAAAAATGAATCCTGCCGCGACCCCAGCTCCTATTTTACCCCAACCTAAACCAAATTTGCTATGTGCAATCCAAACTCCCACGATAACAGCAATTAACAAAATAAATCCCATTACTTATTCCTCCTTTGCCTTACCTTCCTCATTTCGTCTCAAGACTTTGTACACCCACTTTTGTGAGTAGCCATACTTATGAGCCAATGCCATTTGATTGTGTCCATCAAACTCTTCTCTCACTTGTTGAGCGGCCAGCTTACGGTCGTACAGATGAATTGGGATACTCAGTTGGGTTCCCTTGTACTGAGCATGGATGCGCAACATAGCCTCTGTGCCAACTACTTCACTTAAGCTTCGGTAAAACTGGTGTAGGGCTTTAATCTCAACATCTTCGGCCATTAACTCGCCACCTCTCAATTGAAATTTTAGTTGATACTGGTTCTTTTCGTAACTGCTTAACGTCCTTACAAATGTACTTACACTTTCCTTGAATTCTGCACTAACTTCTTACCGACGATTGTCTCGAACCCAGCGCTCAGAATACCCGTATAGTCTAGCTAAATCTTTATTGCTGTCCCTTGATGCCTTTAAAATCGGTCGCAACTGCTTAGGGTTGTATAGCCGCATTGGTAGGCTGATTTGTGACCCTCGCCAATAGCCATAAATCTTCAGCATCTTCTCCTCACCCACTAAATCATTTAACTCTTGGTAAATTGGAAATAGAGCATCATAGACAACATTCTTGCTCATAATTCAACATCCTTTCTGTACACAAAAATGGGCCTAGTGTTAGATACACTAAGCCTTCATGATAATAATATATATTTGAAAACTTAGATAACTCATTTTCATTAGACCATTTATAAGGAAAAGTACGGGCTATTGTTCACTTGAATTGGCTTCCGAATTTTGTATACTGAGGATATCAAGTAGGAGGTCACACCATGAAAAAAGTAAAATCAATTGCACTGACGGCCATTACTGTTCTAGGACTTTCAGTTGCCGCACCATTAATTAGCCCGGCTCAAACTGCACAGGCATCCGCTTGGGAAATGAAATACATTGACGGATGGTATCGAGTGAAAATCAAGAAGACTACTAAAGTTAAACGCATCAAGTACGGAGCACTTGCCTATCAGAACAAGGTCACTGGTCATTACACCTTACACAAGGGTTCTATCGTTAAGACTACATACTCTGGTCATGAAGGCTTTGAATTTATTATAAAAAGTCCTCACAAATATAAAATGACCAGCAAGTATGGCTACAGTGCTCACTTCAAGAAGGGGTCATTTAAAGTCCTCAGCCATACTAACTAATGTATGCTTCAAAAAAGCCATCCAGCTTACGGATGGCTTTTATACTACACATATTCTAAGAACCGCACTACTTGTGATAAGGACTACCGTACCTGTCTAACAACGAGTAATCACAAGAAAAACCGCATCACTTATGATAAGGTGACCCCTCATTAATCATAAAAGCCCGATAAACCTGCTCCGTCAACACCAACCGCATCAACTGGTGCGGTAGCGTGAAGCGGCCAAACGAGATTTGGGTGTCGGCGCGCTTCAGGACGGCTGGGGTGAGGCCCAGGGAGCCACCAATGACGAACGTGATGTCTGAGTGGCCGTAGGTGGTCAAGTCCTTGATTTCCTTGGCAAACTCCTCTGACGAGCGTTCCTTGCCCAGGATGGCCAACGCATAGACGTATTCGCGGTCCTTGATCTTACTCAAGATGCGCTCGCCCTCCGCAGCCATGACCTGGTCCATTTCGGCCTGCGAGAGATTTTCTGGGGCCTTTTCATCGGGGACCTCGACGATTGAAAATTTGCAGAAACGCGACAATCGCTTGGCGTATTCCGCAATCCCCTGTTTAAAATACTTTTCCTTCAATTTACCCACGACCACGAATTTGATGTTCATAATTAGCCTCCTGTACACAGGTTGTCCACAAAGTTATCCACAGGTGCACAACCTGTTTTCCTAGATATAGGGGGTAAGTTCTGGGTGACCCCCCACATTTGATTTTTTGTAAAATGTCAATATAAAATTAGTTATCCACCGGTCACAGACGAAACGCCCGTTCGGTCTATCCGCTTACAAACCGCATGGTGACTGGCTTTCAGACGCAGAATCGAGTCATCAACTTTTTCTATCCACAGTTATCCTCACTGCCTGTGGATAACTTTTACACCGGTTCCATTGCCGGTCTCTTCCTGTTCATAACTTTTTCACTGTCTATTGTACCCTTTTATCCCCCAAGTTATCCACAGCTTTTTTCGCCGCCAGTTTTGGGCCTGAATTACCGCCAGGCGTCGCTCACTTTTCGTTCGTGAAAGTTACCAGCGGGGACGTTTTCATTTCCTCTAACGCCACCTTAAACTTCGGCTTTTCATCAAACAGCTTACCACAGCCAAAAAGCGCCCGCTGGAAAAATCCGCGGACGCTTTCATTTTCGTTAAATTATGACTCTGAGGTGGCTGACGTGCTACTCTGCAATTGTGAAGAGGTTTCCGTCAACTTGATGTTCCCGGTCTTCTTCTTCCCGTTGTGGTAGTAGGTCACGGAGACCGTATCATTTAATTTGTACTTGTACAGGATGTCTCGCAGCGTGGATTGATCCGAAATCTGGTGACCACCCAATGCCGTGATGACATCGTACTTGGTCAAGCCGGCCTTCTTCGCTGGTGACCCGGCGCTGGCGCTCATGACCACGACCCCGCTTTCCACACTAGATGGCAGCTTCAGGATCGACTTCTGTTGGGCGCTGGAAACGTTGGCCAAGTCCACGTACGTGATGCCTAACGCCGGCCGAACCACTTTCCCTTTCTTGACCAACTGATTGATGATGTTGACGACTTCGTTCGATGGAATGGCAAAGCCCATCCCCTCAACGCTCGTCCCTTCCGCATCACTGGCAATCTTGGACGACGTGATCCCGACGACTTGCCCGCCGACGTTAATCAACGCCCCACCGGAGTTACCGGGGTTAATGGCGGCATCGGTCTGGATGACCGTCGCGTTCCCCGTTTGCGTCCCGGAGGAGTTGGTCGTTTCAATCGTCCGCTTCTTGGCGGAGATAATGCCTTCCGTCAGCGAGGTCGCGTACTGGCTACCCAGTGGCGACCCGATGGCCAACGCGGTTTCACCGACCTTGACCTTGTCGGAGTTCCCAAATGACGCCACGGTCTTCAGATCCGCACCGTTGACCTTCAAGACGGCCAAGTCGGTGACGGAATCCTTCCCGACCAATTTGGCTTGGAGTTGCTTACCCGAGCTGGTCACGACGCGCAGGGCGGATGACCCGGACACCACGTGATTGTTGGTCACGATGTAGGCGGTGTTACCGCTCTTCTTGTAGACGACCCCCGACCCTTCGGAGGCTTCTTCCAGTTCAGATTTGGACTTCGAGCTCGAGCCAGAAGATTCCTGGCCGAACAACTGCCCTAAGGTGCTGTTACTGCTATTTTGCTTTTGTAAATTGATCACGGAGACCATGGCGCCCTTGACCTTATTGAAGGCCTTGGTCGATTGGCTAGACACGTTGACCGTCACGTTGGACGTTGACGCGTTGCCACTCTTATTACTGCCAGTCGGCACCGCCGTATCGTTGACACCACTGTTGTTGAGGTAAGTGATTCCGCCGTAAGCGGCACCCCCACCTAACAGGCCAGCGACCAGTGCGGTCACAGCCACCTTGGTTAAGGTCAGGCCGCCCCGCTTTTTTGGTTCCGGAGTAGGCGTTGGAGTTGGAGTTGCTTGGTTTTCGTCATTCAAATTATTATTTTGATTATTGTTGTTATCCATCACATTGCGCTAACGCGCGAACCCTCCCATTCATCGGTCAGTGGTCACAGCCACCGACCGGTCGTTTAATAGTTTTTATAGTAACGACTGAGTATGAATTTTTCTTGATGATTCGGTGCTGAAGTCCTAAAGTTTACCAAAACTTATACTGACGCGGACTATAGCGCGACTAAGGGGGTGGCCTCTTCTGGATTGGTGTCGATCAACTGAAAATCATGGCCCACACCAAAGTCGCGGTTCTCCATCATGGAGGCGACGGTCAGGTGGCACAGCGACTGCATGTTGTTGTGCAGACTGCGGTGGCCCAGGTAGATCTTCTTGGTCCGATTTCCCAAGACATCCATCAAGGCATCCGCGCCCTCTTCGTTAGACAAATGGCCCTTATCGCCCAGGATCCGTTGCTTCAGTGGCCAGGAATACTCGCCCATCCGCAGCATCTCGACGTCATGGTTACATTCCAACAGATAGGCGTCGGCGTCCTTGATGACCCCTTCGACGTGCTCGGAAACGTAGCCGGTGTCCGTCAAGATGATAAACGTTTTGCCATGATAGTGGATCGCGTAGAATTGGGGTTCCGCCGCATCGTGGGAAACAGAAAAGCTCTCGACGTCAATGTCGCCAAAGGTTTGGACCGTGTCCGGCGCAAAGATGTGCTTCTGGGCCAGGTCGACCTTACCAATCTTCCCCGCCATGGCGTCCCAGGTCCCGGCGTTGGCGTGGACGTTCAACTGCTCGTAGCGCCGCGCCAAGATGCCCACGGCCTGGCGGTGATCCGAGTGCTCGTGCGTCACTAGCAGGTCATTGACGTCTGACATATTGCGGTTGATGTCGCCCATTAATTTTTCAATTTTCTTGCCACTGAGTCCCGCGTCGATCATGATCCGTTCGTTGGGGCTCTCCACGTAGGCCACGTTACCCGTACTTCCGCTCGACAAGATGCTAATGCGCAAATCATCTGCTACTGCTGTATCCGTTCGCAAATCCAATTCGACCTCTCCTTAAATTCAATGATAGCTAAGGCAGGAATCTTCTGATTTCAATCAGGAGAGGAATGCCAGTCACTGTTTTTTTCGAATGTTCTTGGTAGGTTGGTTCTTGATATATTTTTCGACGATTTCTTTACTCATGTTACCCAAGGTACTCATGTAATAACTATTTGACCAGAGATGTCCGCCCCAGAGTTGTTGCTTGGTTTCGGGATGCTTCTCAAAAAACATCCGCGCAGAAGCGCCCTTAAATGCCTTGACAATATTTGTGGGTGCGTATTTAGGCTTGAAACTGATTAATAGGTGAACATGATCTGGCATGATTGCTATTGTTTCCACGGTGACCTCATTTAGTTGGGCAATTCGTGTCAAAATTTTCTTCATGTCAGACACCAGCGTTGGTGTCGTAAAAATAGGCTTTCGGTACTTTGTGACCCAAATTAGGTGAAAATGGAAATTGTAGACATAACCTCGTTCGTAAATTGCATCCAGTAACCGACTATCTTCTTTACTCATCTGCATCCTCCTATAAATTTATTTATAAGTGTATTCAGTATGTTCTGATTACCTTATATGATATCATAATTTCATAGTGAAAGGAGGAAGTGATTTGCGTAAAACGATGGCCCAGTTACCATATCATTACGGCGTAAAATTAAGAGTTTTTCCGTCGAATGAGCAGAAACGCTTGATTAAGCTGAATAGCGATGCTAGTCGATTTATTTACAACGAGATGAACGGCATGAACCGGGAGTTATTTGCGTTGCGCCAAGTTAAAACGCCTATTAAGCTAGTTCAAACACGGATTGAAACATTGAAGCAACGATTAAAGCACCCGGCTATTAACATTTCTAATATTCACGGTTGGTTGAATGACAAAGCGCTCGACAGCAACATGAAGGTCAATGCCATCAAGAATTATCGCACCGCCTGGAAGAATTTTCGTAAAGTTCATCAAGCGGGAACACCCGTGTTCCACAAGAAACGAACCGAACAAAAATATCAGACTTCCAATCACTATGCCAGTAAAGTTGAGACGCCCAATATGCTTAATGGCAGTATTCGCCTGCTAGATGACAAGCATATCCAGCTATCCAAGCTGGGAAGATTACGCTTTAAGGGAATGCCATCCAAATTGATCAAGCGTAAAGCTAAAATTCGTATTGGCACAACGACTATCTCCATGGACGCGACGGGCCGCTACTACATTTCCCTCCAGTTGGCATCTGACCAGCCATTTGTTAACTTAGTGACGTCCAAGTCTGGGGCAGCCATTGGCATTGATCTAAATACGGATAATTTTCTGACGGATTCCAGCGCCAATGTGATTGCTAACCCCAGATTCTACCGGTCAATCAAGGGTAAGTTGGCTAAGGCTCAGCGGACACTGTCTCGACGGGCAACGCGCGCTAAGAAAGCCCATCGCTCCTTGCGTGAATCTAAAAATTATCAGAAACAACGGCAACGGGTAGCTATTATTCAACGCAAGGTAGCTAATCGACGGAAAAACTTCTTACATCTTGTTTCGACAGCACTAATCAAGAACCACGATTTGGTTGTCGCCGAAGAGTTAAGAAGTAAAAATCTGTTACGCAACTATGCCCTGGCCATGAGTATTGCCGATGTCGGGTGGCGGACACTCTTAGGCATGCTGGCATATAAGGCCGATTTGTACAAACGTCAATTTGTGACCGTGGACCCACGAAATACCACGCAAATGTGTAGTACTTGCAGCTTTGTTATGGGTACTGAGGCAACTCAAAAATTGATTCTGACTGATCGCCAATGGACCTGTCCGCGATGTGCCGCTTACCACGTTCGTGACCATAACGCTGCTAAGAATATTTTAGCTAAGGGGTTAGTTACACTAACAGATTAGTAAAAGACATCGTCCGTCTGGCAACCTGCGGACATTAAAGGCTTTGTTAATTAGCCCGTAAGACCTGCATGCAGGCAATCGCTGTATCTAAGCAAATTGTGGTCGTAACATTTTAGGATGTTGTTCCCACAAACCTCTGACTTTAGTCAGGGGTGGTTGATTACCGTTATCATACCGCATTTCACCGGTCTTGTAACTAATATTAATCTGTTTGTATTGGCTGCCACCCTACCAGTATAAAAAGACGGCTCACGGCCGCCTCTGTGCTGCTATTTGATTATAAACGCTGTCAGATTAATCGCTGGTGCTCGACGTGCCACTCACCGTCTTCACGTTGCTATCATTGGTCAAGATGGCTCCGGTAAAGGCGTTGACGTGCTTGAGCTGCAAGACGCCGGCGTTGTTGCCGCTATTGGCCTTGACGGCGATGACCCAGGTCGGGATGTAGACGCTACTGTTCTTCAACGTGAAGTAGCGGGTATAGGCCAGCTTGGTCCAGACAATCTTGGTGTTGTTGGCAATCTGGTTATATTGGTACAGCCAGATCAACGCCTTGCGTTCTGAAATGGTCTCCGTCTTTTCCCGCAACGTGGCGACGTTGGCCAAATAGCCTTGCGTATAGCCCGTCACCTGGCCGTCATTGGTCAGGCTGAAGCGAATCTCGCCATACCGCGAATAAATCTGACCATCCGTCACGTGTTGCGTGTAGACTACGGTGTTACGGCTCGACAACTGCTGATTGTAATAGTAGTTCGTCCCATTTAAGATCAACGCACCGTTGTTGACCACGGTATCCAGCGTTTTGTCCGGATGCTTGGGGTCGACGCCGGTGATGGGGGTCTTAAACGTTGACGCAATCGTGCCATCCGTGTGGTACCGAACGGTTTGGTCGCTCAGGCTGGTCAAGCTACTCTTGATGCTATCGTCGTTGCTGGTGGAAATGTAGTAGCCCTCGCCAATCTTTTTGGACGGGGCACTGAAGGTAATGTCGTCCGCCCGCATTTCCTTGATGATGGTCGTATCGCTATCGGCCGAGCGGGCTGATGTGGTATCGGTCTCACCGGACGTATCGCGCTGAAAGGCGGCGAACAAGAAGATATCAATGACAATGAACGCGACTAGAAATAACCACTCGATGCGGCGAAAATCCATGCCAGACCGCCCTCCTTTTTGACCGGTTTATTGCTGCTTCAACAGTTGGTTATAGGTCTTCCACCCGGACCCCTGATAGTACACGTACCAGGTTGGCGTCAGGTTGACCACCTTATCCGAGGAGGACGAGGCCAGCCATTGATAACCCAACTGCACCCTGACGATTTTCTTTTGACTATACCCGGCCGCCGTCAGTTGGTCAATGACCCGCTGCGTGCTGGGAAGACTCTCGGCTTTTTTATCCGTGGGCACTGGCACTTGCAGGCTGTAAAGCGAGAAGTTGTAGCGCCGCACGCCTTGTGACAACATTTGGACCCGGGCCGCACCGTAGTTACTTTGATTGAAGATTGGGAACCCTTCAACAAAGCTCCGGTAGGTCACGGTCGAGTTGCTCTTGGTATACCCGTAGTAACGTAGGTTTTCCATGGGGATTCCGATCGATTTGACCGCGTTATAGCTCGCCGTGAGGGCCTGACTAAAGGTAAATGACGACTGTAGCGCGCTGTAGTCCTCGTACAAGGCCGTCCCCCGTTTGTTATAAACGGTCAACTGCCGCGAGGCGCCGTCGCTATAGATCGTGTTATCTTTATTCCGCTTGGCCGACACGTTGGTCGACTCACCCTTGTTCAACAAGCGCGTCGTGAAGTAATCCGTCGACTGCTGGTTGACCAAGTAACTGTAGGCCTGCACCGTCACGGTATTGGTGACGTACGGCATGGCCGACCGGTTCAACCACTGCATCTTGACGTTGATGCGGAAGAGATTTTCCTTTAGGATCTTGCGCATCGCCTTCAGATCACTCTTGCGCACGGTCACCCGGTAGACCTTTTGCCCACTGTCGTCCAGCAGGTAAAGGGCCTTGGTGTTGTCCAGGGGAATCATGATCCGCGAGAACTCGGTCGATAGCCGCGCCAGGCGACTGCCGAACACGGTATTGAACAATTTCACATTGACCGGTGCCGAGTACGATAGCAACAGGCTGTTCTTCATCGTCAGGTAGCGCATGTAGCTCGCCTGTGAACCGGTCCGCACCCGCCGAATGCCGCCCAGGTCCCATTTGGACAGGGCCTCACGTACCTCGGTCGTCAAGTTGACTTTCCGGTTGTTCAACAATTCCTGATTGCCGTTGACGTCAGTAGACACGACCTCCGTTGGCAGGTAAACATCCTTTTGTGGCCGGGTGTTGAGCTCGGTCGTCGGCGTATTCGAACTGCGCTGCCGACTGCGCTCATATTGCGCCGGGTTCGTCCAGATCATGGCCGATAACGCCACACTGACTGCCACGGCTAGGGTCAACCCCAGTGGTAGAAATGCTTTAGTTATCTTCATCCCAAAGATCCTCCTCATCGTACGGCTTATAAGGCAGGGAAATGTAGAACGTGGACCCGCGACCTTCGCGACTATCGACCCAGATTCGACCGCCCAGCATTTGGACGACTTCCTTGGAAATCGCTAAGCCCAGACCGGTACCACCCTGTGCCCGAGAACGGGCCTTATCAACGCGGTAGAAGCGGTCAAAGATTCGCGGAATATCTGCGCGCGGAATCCCCAACCCTTGGTCAGAGACGCTCAGGATCACGTTGTTGTGGGTCTCCAGTAAGCGGGCCGTCACGACGCCGCCGTCTGGTGAGTACTTGATGGCGTTATTCATCAGGTTATCCAAGACCTGCGTGAAGCGGTCCGTGTCGATTTCGACCCAGAGATCACGCTTGGTAAAGTCCCGCTTGATGGTGTACGTCTTTTCAGGCTTGTCGTCTTGCTTCAACATCATGTCAAAGCGGTCCAAGACATAGTTAAATAACTCGTTCAAATTGACCATTTCCAGGTCAACCTTTTGCGTCCCGGAATCCATTCGTGACAGTGTCAACAGGTCGTTGATCATCCGAATCATCCGGTCCGTTTCTTCCTGGGTGACCTTCAAGAAGCGTGGGGCCACCTCAGGATCCTTCCAAGCCCCTTCGGACAAGGATTCGATGTAGGCCCGCACACTGGTCAACGGCGTCCGCAATTCATGGGACACGTTGGACACGAATTCCTTGCGGTCCTGATCGATCTTCTGTTGTTCCGTGACGTCATGCAAGACACAGACCAACCCAGAAATAAAGCCAGATTCCCGTTGAATCAAGGAGAAGTAGGCTTGCAAGATCAGATCATGTTCGTCAGTCGAGAAGTCCAGAACCAAGTCGTCCGGATCTTCCAGCAATTCACGCAACGTATAGTCGTCCCGAATGTCTAGCAGGTCCAAAATCGACTTGCCCACCGCATCGTCCGGCTCATGGTCGAGGAAGCTGCTGGCTGTTTCGTTAATGATCGTCACGTTCCCGCGGCGGTCAGTCGCAATGACACCATCGGTCATGTGCGCCATGACGGAATCTAGCCGCCGGCGCTCGGACTCAGTGGACTCCTGCGCCTCTTCCACCCGCACAGACAGGTTGTTGACGGCACTGGCCAGTTGTCCCAGCTCATCGTTGCCGTAAACGTGGACGTGCCCAGAGTAATCCCCACGGGCGATGCGCAGCGTTTGTTTCTTCATTTCATCGATTGGCCGGGTTATTGCCCGGGAAATAATGATGGCCATGACCAGTCCCAAAATGATGGCCACAAACATCGCGGAGACGTAGATCAGCGTGATCTGGTTGATGTTTTGGTAGACTGAGTCTAGGCTTGAGCGCATGTAAATAACCCCGACCAACTCGCTGTTATTTCCCTGCGTGCGAATCAGCCGCGTGATCGTGGTGTAGTAGCGACTGTTGTTCTGCGAATTATAGGTCGTCCGCACCACGTCTCGGTTATTGTAGATGGCGTTCTTGATATTGTTATCCGTGGTTTTTTGGCCCACGATTCCTTGGTTATCGACCTCGTTGGTTCCCCGAATGGTCCCCTTGTTGTCGATCACCCGAATCTGGGCGTTATTGGTGTTGTTGATCTCAGACAGCGTTGACTTGATCTGCTTATCACTCTTCGTGGTATTGGTCGTCGTCAACTCGTCAGACAAGCGATTCACAATGTAGGTCTGCACGACCTGTTGGGCTTTAAACGTATTTAGGTTTTGCCGCTCCAACTGGCGGACAAAGACGGCGCCAACGATCTCCAGCGTTAAAAGTAGGAGTAGCGCGAAGACCAGCGCGATTTTAAAGTGAATCGACTGGAAAAATTTTATTTTACTATTCACGAAGTCACATACTCCTCAATGCGAGATTTAGCGTTGCCGCTAGCTTAAGCCTGGTCGGAATCTGGGTTGCGCAGGTAGTACCCGACACCCCGCCGCGTCACCAACCACGTTGGATGGCTAGGCGCGTCTTCAATCTTTTCACGCAGGCGCCGAACCGTCACGTCGACCGTCCGGACATCACCGAAGTAGTCATAGCCCCAGACCGTTTGTAACAAGTGTTCCCGGGTCATGACTTGGCCAATGTGTTGGGCCAGGTAGTGCAAGAGCTCAAATTCCCGGTGGGTCAACTCAATGTTGGCGCCCCGTTTGGAGACAGAATAGGCCTCTGGATGAATCGTCAGATCACCGATCTCAATGTCTTGGTTCTCTGGTTCCTCGGGTTGGGCGTGTGCTGCGGTATTTTGCCGCCGCAAGTTGGCCTTGACCCGGGCTACCAGTTCACGGTTCGAGAAGGGTTTCGTGACGTAATCATCGGCCCCTAATTCCAGACCCAAGACCTTGTCTAATTCGGAATCCTTGGCCGTTACCATGATAATTGGCATGTCATGCTTCTTGCGAATCTCCCGGGCAACTTCCAGCCCATCGACTTTAGGCAACATGAGATCCAAGATCACCAGGTCGGGGTTTCCCTCTTCGACCTGCTGAATGGCGGCTTCACCGTCGTAGGCCACATCAACTTCGTAGCCCTCTTTTTCTAAATTAAACTTCATAATATCAGTAATCGGCTTTTCATCATCGACAACGAGAATTTTCTTAGGCATAGTAAAAATTTCCTCCTTAAGGGAAATACAAGCGAATCCGGTAATTGCAGGATTACCGGCAGGCCGGCCATTGGGTGTCAATTTACCACCGTCAATGGGGCCACTCCAGTTAGTGTTTTCAGTTTTATTTCATCGTTTAAAGTCAAGGAATAGTGGGGCCCGTTTTGCTGGCGCCCCGTGGTTCTCAGGGACGTTGCCCGGCCTGATAAGGTTCCAGTGCCGTTTAGAGCAACGCTACCTGAATTATAACACATCATGAAGTTTCTTTCAGTCCTAGTCTATCAAGGATTTAAGGTTGTTTTAACTTGATATTTCCCGGGAAATATTGGTATTTCCTGAACAAAATATTGAAATATGCCTATTATCGTAGGCTGTTTTCATGAAAAATCGGGCCTGGCTCCCAGGCTTTTTGGGATTCTTACATTTTGACGGCAGTTTTTTTGCAATTGCGTAACGTGATTTTAACGATATTTTTTTAAGCCGGTGGTCAAGTCATTGCTGCCCCGGTGAGACGGTGAGCCGTTATTTTGACGAGTGCCGGCTAATTGTTTTGGTTCTGGCGTAGCTGGAGGCAGTTTATTTTCCAAAAATTTTCATTGCATAGCTTTTTCTCACACCGAACTGAGGGAGAATCCGTCAAATCTGTCGGCAAAACCCATCATCGAGCGAAATTTCAAAAAAATTTCGGTTTTTTTGGTTCCACTGTCTCGCAGTGAGGGCTGATTGGCCCTGATTTTGGCTTTTTTTCAAAAAAAGCGAAAAAATTTTTGTCCGGCACAAAAATAATGATAATCCGCGTTAAACCGGGATTTTAGGTTCCAGGTTTTTGATAAAATACCCAGTTTTTTTGAATAAAAATCAACTTTTTTCGCAAAAGGGGTTGCGCACCCCCCGTCCGCATGATATGATAGTTCTCGTTGATATGGAAGACATACAACAACTTAATCACATGGGCAGTTAGCTCAGCTGGCAGAGCAACGGACTCTTAATCCGTGGGTCCAGGGTTCGATCCCCTGACTGCCCATCACTTACTAATCAGCTTTCACGAAGTTAACTTCGTGGTTGCTGATTTTTTTGTATCATTAGGTAATAAATATCCGCTACATTTAATATCTATTCATAACGGGCCGCGACGATTTTGCGCCCAGCTAACTGCTATCTATAGAAGAAACGCTACGGAAACTTTGTCGAGGTGAGTCGTTTTGGAACAGAAACAGCAGAAGAATCGCATGTCTTATCGGGTCGTCGCGTTAATTATTGGACTAGTGTTAAATGCGTTTGGTAACGCCTTGAGCGTCGCCGCCAACGCCGGGAGTGGTATCTGGACCGCGGCGGCCGTCAACATCGCCTACTGGATTCACGGCAACGTGGGGGTCATCCTCCTGATTGTGGGGGTCTGCAGCGCGCTGTTGAATCAGGTGTTGATCCATCAAGTCGATATTCCCCGCTTTGTGGGCGAAGTCGTCTTCATTTCTTGTTTCAGCTACTTTATTGATATTTTTGTGGCGATGTTTACCAAATGGGGAATTCCCACGCTGGGTCTCGGGTGGCGCATGCTCCTCAGCATCTTGGGTGTCACGATCTTTGCCTGTTCGATTTCAATTTATCAACGGGCCAACCTCATCATGCATCCCAACGATGACACGTCCAACATCCTACGTTTCATGTACCTGGGCGGCCGGGCCACGGCCTCGCAGTTCGTGGACTTCATCCCGCCAATCGTGATGATCGCCATCTGCTACTTCTTTACCCGGCAGATTTACTCCGTCAACGTCGGCACGCTGTACTCCATTCTCTTCAATGGGGTCATCATCGCCGCATCGGACAAGCACATTATGCCTCACCTGTACCACAATTTCCGGGTCTCACATTAACCGAATTATAACCGGCATTCTCACGACGAGGATGCCGGTTTTTTTAGTGAAAGTGGTGTCAAAATTAAATTTGTGAGCGGCTGTATCCCTTGGTATGACTGGCGTTTACACTATGAAATTATTTATAAGCAATTTCACTAGCTTTCTGCGTAAAAATCCCGTATTCTAGCAAAATAAGGGAGGCATCATTAGTCATGAATGAAGTTGAATTGACCCGCGACGCACTGATCTTAGAAGCGCTCAACGTGCTCGCGCAGAAATCTCGCATCACCCCCAGCGCGCTACTACTTTTAAATTTTCCGTTTACCGACACCCAAATTACCGGCCTCGACCGATTCCTAAACCAGAGCCTGTTCTACCGTCAGGCATTATCCGCCGCTGACGTCGCCGAACAGCTCCACCAGGTACGGCCAGAAATGTCAGCCAAAGACTACCATTTTCTCGCCCAGGACCTGATCAAGGCCTGGAAAAAAGAAGACCGCTACCACGGCCTGGTTTTTGCGTAGGCCAGATTCCACGTCAAAAACGAGAGTGGGACAAAAGGCGGTTAGCTGGCGAGCATTAAGGCTGATAAGCGAATAATCCCGGGCTTGGATTGTTTGCTTATCAGTTTTAAGCGGAACCAGCTGCCTTTTGGCCCAGGTTTCAACACCAGATATTCGGAGACACAAAGGGCCTGAGACTTTTGTCCTAGACCCGCTTTACATGACCTATATTACTTATGCCAGTACCGCCAGGCGACCTCAATCAGGTCGATTACCGCGAATAACGCGATAAATCCCACGACGGCTTCCACGAAGAAGACGCCATAGTCGACCCAAAACAGTTCGCCCAAGGTGATGAGGTCCACGACCCCTTTCACCAGGAAAACTGGTACTAACAAACACAAGAAAACCCCTAGTAGATCGACCGTTTGCACGATTTGTTCCTTCAATAAGCGTTGAAATTCCATCCCCGCGCCTCCTCTAGATTCAAGCCACTTGCCCCACTTAGCGTTTTCCCCACGCTATCCCCAAAGTTAAGCAACCAAATAGTTTCTATCTGTAAGTATACACTCGTTTAATCTGTAAACACCAGCCTGACTATTTGATTTGTCGAAAAAAAACCGTTCCGCTAAATAGCGAAACGACTTTTTTCTCAGTGACTATTTCCAATAAGCATATTTATATTGGGCATCACTCATCATGGTGTATTTCAGTCCACCCACAGAATCCGAAACCAGGTGGGCCTTAGCCTGTTGATAGAGCGGCACCAGACCGGCTTGCTTCGTCACGTAGGTGTCGGCTTCCTTTAACAGATCCCACCGTTGTTGCGTGGTGTGGTTGGCCGTATCATCGACTTGTTTCATCAGCTTGTTGAAGTGGGCGTCATCCCACTTGGTAAAGTTCACGGAGCTGGTACCGTCGGCCATTTGCAAGAAGTCAGCAGGGTCCCGCCAATCGGTCGTCCACCCGTCGAGGTCGATGTCAAAGTTGCCAGCGGCGCCCTTGGCGATCTGTTGGGCCAGTGGCATGGACTTGATGGTGATCGTCAGCCCTGGCATGTACTTTTGGGCCTGTTGTTGCAGGTACTGTGCAACGTGCTTTTGTTCATCGGTATCCGCCGTCAGGAGCTCCAAATTGGCTTTCTTGATGCCCAGTTCTTGTTTGGCTTGCTTCCACAGTTGCGTGGCCTTCTTGGGATTGTAGCTCAAGAGATTACCGACATCAGCCGTGAAATCCTTACCAGTCGTCGGGTCATCGCCATCACCGGTCGGAATCAGGCTCTTAGCAGCCGCCGACCCATCCTGTAAGACGTTCTTGGTCAGCGCTTGCCGATCAACGACGTAGGAGAAGGCTTGCCGAACCTTGGTGTTGTGCGTCACCGTCTTCTTATCATTGAATTCCAAGAACCGCATCGAACTGTTCAGTGTGGTCTTCAATTCAGGATTATTGGCATTTTGCTTGATGTATTGACCAGACAGGACCGTTTCTTGGACCTTGCCGGACTTGAAGAGGTTGGCGGAGGTCCCAGGATCCTTGACGACTTGCACGTTGACCTTGGCGATCTTCACACCCTTGGCATTCCAGTAATGCTGATTCTTTACGTAAGACCAACTGTCGGTCGAGCCGCTCCAACCTACCAACTTATAAGGTCCCTCAGACATCGTCTTTTCTGCACTGGTCCCGTACTGGTTGCCATACTTTTTAAAGAGGTCCGTCTTCATGGGATAGGCCGCCGTGGCCAAGATATCTGGCAACCATGGTTGGGGTTGTGACAATGTCAGCTGTAAGGTTTGCTTGTCCAGTGCCTTCGCGCCCAACGCGGATGGCGCCTTCTTACCGGCTTGGACCGCGTCATAATTCTTTAAATATTTCAGCTTGTTGGCCACCTGTGACTTGGACTTGGGATTGACCTGCCAGTCAAAGGAGGTCACGAAGTCTTGGGCTGTGACCGCATCCCCGTTGGCCCATTTGGCATTCTTCTTGATCTTAAACGTGTAGACCGTGCCGTTTTTGGTTGGTTTTACGACCTTTTCAGCGACGCCCGCCACGACCTTGCCGTTTTGATCAAGCGTGTAGAGTCCCTCTTCCGTTTGCGCAATCAGGCTTGAACTGTTACTGTCACCCGAAATGGCTGGGTCGGCGGTCGCCGGATTCCCAATCATCGTGACGTTTAACGCCTTATCAGCGTTGCTTTGTGCCTGTGTGGCCCCACAACCGGCCAGTGCGGTGATGGCCATGAATCCCAATCCTAATCCTAAAAGTTTTTTCATATTGATTACTCCTCAATTTTTGTCGGTACCAAGCAAAAAAGTCGCCCATCCTCGTCGACCATCTCTGGTCAACAAGGGCGAACGACTCGCGGTACCACCTTGTTTTATCTCTCAGCGTGCTGATGCACCGTGTGGTAATGGACACGACCCAGGCGGGGCTACCAATTTCACCGCGCCGACTTCCAGATGCGCTTCACCCGTGCGTTTGATCCGGCTCTCATCATTCCGGACTCGCTAAGCAAACGGTAGCGGGTTACTCTTCTGGCAACGTCTTCTTGATTGATATTAAATTTATCATCATTCATTTTGATTGTCAATCCTTTTATAAACATTCATTTTTATGTATATTTTCTGAATAATCGCGTAAAAAAAGAACGAACCCGCGTCGCCGTAGGTTCGTCTCCTTGTATATTTGCGTTGCACGCCTGTAAAATCGCCCGCAAACTTTTTATTTATGCATGTCTTGTTGCCGATGGCCCTGCGTCACGGTGGTCGTTTGCCGACTCACCGTTTTGCCCGCCTGACTAGTCGTTGTTTGCGTCTTGACTGCCACGTGCCCCTTGCCGGTGGTATCCAATTGCACGGCCGTTTGCCCGGAAGCCGGTTGAACGACCGAATCTGTTACAGTGGATTGACTTTGCGGTACCTGACTGAAGAGCAAGCCCCCAGCCACTAGGCCCAGCAAGATACCACTGATTCCCCTTGTTTTTTTTGTCATGTGCTTGTCCCCTGATTTCCCTTTTGTGCGTAATACTTCCTCTTAGTCAATTATACACCCAAAAGGCAAATAACTTACTTATAAATTTCCACATTCCGTTGGTTGCTGGTAATCATCAGCCCATTGACCCCTAAAATCACCAGATTGGCGGCCGCAGCGATCACGAATAGCAGCGTATAAGAACCGTGATCGATGACCAAGCCCCCGAATAAGGGCCCGAATGCCTTGCCCACATTGGCCCAGGCATTGGCCATGCCCTGATACTTACCCTTGACCGCGCGGGGCGTCAGGCTGTTCACAATCGCTGGGATTGCCGGAAAGGCCGTCGCTTCGCCCAGCGTCAAGATGACCATGGCTAACACAAAATGGCCATAATCCTTGGCAAAAATCAGCGTCGCAAACGATAGCGCCACGAAGAAGATACCGGCGTAGACCTGCAGGTACAGATTGCTAAAGAAGTTCGCCAACCAGTTGAGCACCGCCTGGAAGACCACGATCAGACCCGCATTGATGGTCCACAACAGGCTGTACTCACGCATCGGAATCCCCATCCCGGTCATGTACACGGACAAGTTAGAGACCCACTGCTCGTACATCACCCAAATGACGATTAGCGAAATAAAAAAGGTTGCCATGATCCGCCGGTTGGGCCGGGGAATCGTGATCACCTGCGTCGTCTGGGTCACGACCTGCCGTTGCATCACCGCGGGTGCATGGTAACAGGTCACCACGACCGTTAAGAAACACACGAACAGGCTGAACGCAATCACAAACAGCAGCGTCACGCTCACGCTATACACGAAGCCCACCAGCGCCGTCCCCAAGACGACCCCGAGGTTCTGCGCAAAGTAGAGCATGTTAAAGATGTAGCGACCATCGCGACTGTGAATGGTCGTTCCCAGTGAATTGACCATCGTCAGCGTCCACCCCGAGGCCAACCCCAAGAAGATCAGGGAGATCGGGAATGCCGGCCAGTCGTGATTAAAGATCAGACTCCCTAACGTTACCAATGACGTGGTCACGCTCCCCACAATCAGGTAGAAGGGATTGTACCGGTCAAACAGTCGGCCACCAATCACGCTTCCCACCACATTGGCTGAGGAGTACAACAGAAGAATGACCCCGACTGACGTCAACGACGCCCCCAATCGGTTATGCATGTAGATCGTCGTTAAGGGCCAAATGAAACTCATACCAATACTACTGAACAAGGCGCCCAGCAATAACCAGCGGAGTCGAATTTCGCGCATAAGCCGCCTTCTCTCTAAAGTTAAAATTTAATTAGACTAATTCTAACATATTTTTCCGGCCAAACACTATCTCCGGCCGACGAGTTAATTGCCTTTTAGCGACCGCGTCCCGTAAACTAGGCTTGAGAGGAGCCCTGAATCATGACACTTTTGTTCATTAATGGTAGTCCCCGCAAGCACGGCAACACTGCCACCTTAGGCGAACGCTTCTTGCAAGACTATCCCCACAGCACTATTCACCTCACCGACCATCCCCTTCACTTTGTCCAGGACAACCGCGACACCGACCGCCCACAACGCGATTCGACGGATGACTACGAACAGTTGATGACCACCTTTGCGCAGGCAGATGATATCGTCTTGGGCACCCCGGTCTACTGGTACGGAATGACCGGCCAGCTCAAGGTCTTCATGGACCGCTGGTTTGACAGCTACACCAACGGATTTGACTTTGCCAATAAGCGTCTCTATCTTCTGGTCGTCGGTGCCGATGCGCCCCAGACCAAGGCTTTAGGTATCACCCAAGCCGTCCAACACTCCTGCGAATGGCTCAAAATGTCATTTCAAGGGACAGCGACCGTGACGGCTGACGGCCCTGGAGATGTCGCCGCGATGACCGACCTCCCTGGCAGTTACTGGCAACTGGCCGCTAAGCTTCATACCCAACACTAAGCTGTTTCACGTGAAACAAAAAATGCTCGTGGCAACTACCTCATCGGCAATTGTCCACGAGCATTATTTTTTTTATTTAAACCGTATAATCCTCATCCATAATCAACACGGGCTTAATCACTTCACCGCTCGTTGAGGCCTGATCGGCGGCGTTGATGTCGGCGAACTTGAAGGTCTTTTCCAGTTTGTCGAAGGGATAGAGGCCCTTTTGCCAAAGAGAGATCAAGCGTTTCAACTCAGTTTGCGGCACGGCATTGCCCATAACCACACCAGTGATTGTCTTCTGCGCGCCAACCAAATCGTTGAATGGCACCAGTGTCATTTCCTGTTGGGAAACGGCTAATGGGGCAAATACCCCGTTGATTCCCGTCGCGTCCAGGGCTTGTTTCATCACGCTGGTAATCCCAGTCGTGTCGACTGCATAATCCACACCCTTACCACCAGTCAGGTCACGAATCGCTTGGACGGGATCGACTTCGGCCGAATTGACCGTGTCTGTCGCCCCAATTTCCACAGCAGTCGCTAACCGGTTGGGTTTGATATCTACCGAAATAATTTGGGTACAACCCGCTACTTTGGCCGCCATCAGTGAACCTGCGCCCACGGCACCCGTCCCAAAGATGGAAATGCTGGAACCTGGTTCTGGCTTCAAGGTATTAAAGATAGTCCCTGACCCGGTCACAAAACCACAGCCCAGTGGGCCAACCTTCCGCAGGTCAACGTCCTTGCCCACGACCGTCACATTATGGTCCTGAACTAGCGTCGTTGTGCTAAACGATGACTGATTAAAGAAATTGCTGACGTCGCTACCATCTTCTTTGGTAAAGCTGCTTTGTCCATTCGGGCGTTTGCCACCCATATTCAGTGGCCCCCAGTTCACACAAGACGCCGGTTGACCAGCTAGACAATTGTCGCAGGTTCCATCATAGTCATAGGACAAAACCACGTGGTCACCCACCTGAATACCATCGACCGCAGCGCCGACTTTTTCGACAATACCAGCACCTTCATGCCCTAAAACAACCGGCAAAGGCAAATCGCCAGCATCGCCGACTCGGACCGCTTCATCACTATGGCAAATACCACTTGCTACGATATGAACTAAGACTTCTTTGGGACCAGGATTATCGTCAACCAAGATTTGTTTCAGTTCAAACGGGGCGTTGCGCTTCTCTACAACTGCAGCTTCTACTTTCTTTGTCATCAGACGCCACTCCTTTTAATCAGTAGTTTGTGAACAATTTCATAATAGCTGCTACGTCAGGGTCCGTCAAGTGACCGACCAAACACAAAAGTAACGAAAAAACCCATGACACTAACGAAAAGTCAGCATCATGGGCCCTAAATTTTTATTTAAACCGTATAATCCTCATCCATAATCAACACTGGCTTAATCACTTCGCCACTCGTTGAGGCCTGATCGGCGGCGTTGATGTCGGCGAACTTGAAGGTCTTTTCCAGTTTGTCGAAGGGGTAGAGGCCCTTTTGCCAGAAGGAAATCAACTTTTTGATCTCAATCTGTGGCACCGCATTGCCCATCAAGACACCGACCACGGATTTTTGCGTGGCAACCAAGTCATTGAATGGGACGAGGTCCAGTTCCTTTTGTGAAACGGCCAGCGGTGCGAAGACCCCGTTAATGCCCATGGCATCAACAGCTTGCTTCATCACGGCAGTCAGTCCGGTCGTGTCGACCGCGTAGTCCACACCCTTACCACCGGTGATTTCCTTAATTGCGGCAACGGCATCGACTTCCTTGGAGTTGACCGTGTCCGTGGCACCAATTTCTTTGGACATAGCCAAACGTTCTGGCACGATGTCGACAGAAATAATCTTGGCACAGCCTGAGATCTTAGCAGCCATTAACGCTGCCGAGCCGACTGCCCCAGTCCCAAAGATGGCCATCGTTGAATTAGGTTCCGGCTTCAAGGTGTTGAAGACCGTCCCTGACCCCGTGACGAAGCCACAGCCCAGTGGGCCAACCTTCCGCAGGTCAACGTCCTTGCCCACGACCGTCACGTTACTTTCCTGAACCAACGTGGTCGTACTGAAGGAAGCCTGGTTAAACATGCTGCCCAGGCCC
Organism: Levilactobacillus brevis; assembly: GCA_003666485.1. Classification (GTDB taxonomy): domain Bacteria; phylum Bacillota; class Bacilli; order Lactobacillales; family Lactobacillaceae; genus Levilactobacillus; species Levilactobacillus yiduensis. The sequence continues at coordinate 24,879 of CP032931.1, read as the reverse complement.
TTGCTGGTGTCGGCGGTATCTGTAAAGACGGGCTTGCCGTTCGGCCGCTTGCCACTGCCCATGTTCAAGGGTACCCACTGCTCACAAGAAGCGGGTTGACCAGCCAAACAGTTGTCACACGTGCCATCGTAGGCGTATGACAACACCACGTGGTCCCCGACGGCCACGCCACTCACAGCGGATCCGACCTTTTCCACGATACCGGCGCCTTCATGGCCCAACACGATTGGCAACGGCAGGTCGCCAGCATCACCGACCCGCACGGCTTCGTCACTGTGACAAATTCCGCTCGCAACAATGTGGACCAAAACCTCCTTAGGTCCTGGTTGGTCATCCACCAACACATTTTTCACAACGAAGGGATCGTTTCGTTTTTCTACGACTGCTGCTTGCACTTCTTTTGCCATTTGTTCGCCACTCCTTTTCACTTTTGGTAACGCTTACATCATACCCGTTATTGTGAACAAACGTCAAGAACTATTTTTGACAAATGTGCTTTTACAACCACAAAAAAACCACCGCTCGGGGAAAGCGATGGTCATCGGAGTAGGGGTAACGTCATTATATAAGAATGACGTTAACTATTTTTTCATTATTCCAGGGGAGGAGGAGTACATGAAAAAAGATTGTTAATCTTTGGTAGAAGTAACCGATTGGTTAGCTTCTATGCTTTATATACTAATGGGAAAATATGATGAAATTGTGAACTTTCTGGCACACTCTTATGAATTTTAAATATGTTGACTATTGAATTCGTTATAACCTAAGCGTACCAAGGGTTTTGGGCCACAAGTGATTTTAATCTGCGCATCATTTTGCCACCTATTTTTGCCCACCGAATTGTCTTTATGCAGTTGAAACCGGTTTATTCAAAAATTTATACAAAAACGGGTCTGGGATAAAAGTCTCAGACCCTTTGTGTCTCCGAATATCTGGTGTTGAAACCTGGGCCAAAAGGCAGCTGGTTCCGCTTAAAACTGATAAGCAAACAATCCAAACCCGGGATTATTCGCTTATCAGCCTTAATGCTCGCCAGCTAACCGCCTGTTGTCCCACTCTCGTTTAATCTTATTGTCCCGGGGTGTAGGCCACCGAGGAAAACTTGTTAAACGACTTTACGAAGAGCAGCTTGACCGTTCCCCGAGGACCCGACCGGTTCTTTTCAATAATGACTTCGACTTCGCCGACATCTTGGTCGCCCTCTTCACGTGGGTCGCTGTCGTTGTCACCACCGCCATCCTCGTCGCCTTCGCGTTCGTAGTAGTCATCCCGGTACAGGAAGGAAACGATATCGGCATCTTGTTCGATCGACCCGGATTCCCGAATATCGGACAACACCGGTCGCTTGTCTTGCCGCTGTTCCACGCCCCGTGAGAGCTGAGACAACGCAATGACCGGCACATGCAATTCCTTGGCCAGCTTCTTCAACTGCCGTGAAATATCAGAGACTTCTTGTTGCCGACTTTCGTGGTTGGTTCCCTCAATCAGCTGCAGGTAATCGATCACGATCAGACCCAGGTTGCCCTTTTCCTTGGCCAATCGCCGACATTTGGCCCGAATTTCGGTAATCTTATTGCCGGCCGTATCGTCGATGTAAATGCTGGCCTTGGCCAGACTCCCCATCGCTACGATCAGGTTTTGCCATTCTTCTTCGGACAGTTGCCCGGTCCGCAAGTGATTGGCATCGATAGACCCTTCCGCACAGAGCATCCGGTTGACCAACGACTCGGCACTCATTTCCAGACTAAAAATGGCCACGGTCTTGTCCGTCTTGGTCCCGACATTTTGCGCAATATTCAACGCAAAGGCGGTCTTCCCAACGGCTGGCCGCGCGGCTAAGATCATCAGCTCGTCGTCGTGTAGACCGGTCGTCATTTTATCCAGCTCCGCGTACCCGGTCGACAACCCGGTGATCACGTCGCCTTGTTCCGATAACTTGTTGATTTCTTCAAATGAACTGTTCAAGACATCGCGAATCGGCTTGAAACCGGACTGGTTACGGGTTTCCGCCACACCCATGATGTCACGTTCGGCGTTGTCCAGAAGGTCCGCCACGTCGCCATCTTGCTGGTATCCCTGCGTGGCAATGTTGGTAGCCGTTTGAATCAGCCGCCGTAAAATGGCCTTTTCTTGAACGATTTTGGCGTAGTAGGTGGCATTGGCCGCCGTGGGGACGGAACCCGCCAGTTCAGCAATGTAGGTGACGCCGCCAACGTCATCCAACTCATTTTTCGACGTTAAGCGGTCGGTGATGGTGACCACATCGATGGCCTCATCCCGGTCGTTTAGATCGATCATCGCTTGGAAAATAATCTGGTGTTCCCGGCGGTAAAAGTCCTCTGGGGCCAGGTATTCCAGCGCATCCACCAACGCGTCGGTACTCAAAAAGATCGCCCCTAAGACGGCCTTTTCGGCGCTGAGGCTTTGTGGTGGTGTGTGATCTGTTAGAACGTTATTATCCATGCTTTTTGATTACCTCTTTAAAAAAATCACCGACAGAAACTAGAGTTCCATTTTACCATGGAATGGGGTCACGAGCGAATCTGGTGCCTGGCTTTTTTCACGCAAAAAGGCCGCCCAGAACGGACGACCTTCCCTTAACTTTATTTTTGCTTGGCAACCACGTGGACCCGAATCTTGGCGGTCACGTCGCTGTGCAACTTGACCGGCACGTTGGTAAATCCTAACGTGCGAATTGGTTCAGGGAGTTCAACCTTGCGTTTATCAATCTTTAAATCAAATTGTTTTTGTAAGGCTTGAACGATCTGCTTGCTAGGAATCGACCCGAATAACCGGTCGTCTTCCCCGGCCTTGGCCACGATTTCAACCACAGTCTTGTCAGCCTCCAAATGCTTTTGCAATTCCTTAGCTTCGGCTAGTTCTTCAGCTTCGCGGCGTTGTTCCGCTTTACGTTCAGCGGTCAACTGACTCATGGCGGATTGGTTGGCTTCCTTAGCCAAGCCCCGCTTGATCAGGAAATTTTGGGCGTAACCGTCGGGAACATTCTTGATTTCCCCGCGTTTACCCTTACCGCGAACGTCTTTCACAAAAATAACTTTCACGTCGTTCACTCCTCACTTATTGCATATCTAATCTTATCCTACGCCACCTCACGCCCAGAAGCAATTAACTATGTGGTCGCTGGTTCCGGCTCCGCGCTGTGGTTTAAGATGTCTAACAGCTCTTGTTTGACCTCAGCAACCGTCTTGTCACTGATCTGGGTCGCCGCGTTGGACAAGTGACCGCCGCCGCCCATGGCTTCCATGGTCAGCTGAACGTTGATCTCACCCAAGGACCGCGCGGAAATGCCCACGCGCCCGTCAGCCCGGCGCGTCACCACGAACGAGGCGTCGACGCCCGACATGTTCAAGAGATCATCGGCCGCCTGCGCTGCCGTGACGGGGTCGTAGGTTTGGTCCTCTTCCCCCGTGATCAAGGCCATGTCTTCATTGACGAACTCAACCATTTCGATCAAATGATTGCGCTGCAGGTAACTGTCGACATTTTCCTTCATATACTGTTGCATCTCAACGGCATCGGCCCCGGCTGACCGCAAGTAACTCGCGGCGTCAAAGGTCCGGGTTCCGGTCCGCAACGAGAAATGCTTGGTGTCCACGAAGATCCCCGTCAACATCGCTGTGGCTTCCAGCTTATTGATTGGTTCGCTTTCTTGGGACTGGTACTCAAACATTTCGGTGATCAGCTCACACGTCGAGCTGGCGTACGGTTCGATGTAGACCAGCAGTGGGTTTTCAGGGAACTCCTCGCCCCGCCGGTGATGGTCGATGATCATGACCCGGTTTTCCAGGCGTTGGTAGAGCTCCGCTGAAATCGAAATAGATGGCTTCGAGTGGTCGACCATCAAGAGCATGCTCTGGTCGGTGGCCTTCTCCAAGGCTTCGGCTGGCGAAATGATGGCCGCGTCCACGTCCGGATAGGCCTTCAAGTTATCCAATAACCGTTGCACATCGGAATGGACGGTCTCCTTGTCGAGCACGATCCAACAGGTCTTGTTGTTCATCTTGGCGATCCGGCGAATCCCCAAGCAAGCGCCCAGCGAATCCATATCCGGTTGCGTATGCCCCTGCACGAAGATCTGATCCGATTCGTTCATCAGTTCCTGCAGTGCTTGGGAAATCATCCGCGCACGAACCCGCGTCCGTTTCTCCATCGGGTTGGTCTTGCCACCGTAGTAGCGAGCTTCTTGGTCGGCCGCCTTGACGACAACTTGGTCCCCACCCCGACCGAGCGCCAGGTCCAGATTACTCTGGGCTTGGTCGGCCAGCTTATTTAGGTTCGCATCGCCATACGCGATCCCCATGCTCAAGGTCAACGGGAAGTTTTGCTTCGACGTGCTCTCCCGAATCGTATCGAGGATCTTGAACTTATCTGCTTCAATGGCCGCCAGTGACTTGGCATAGGCCAGCACGAAGTAGTGGTCATCATCCAGTTGCTTTAGGTACATATCAAACTGCTGGACCCAAGCAGACAGCTCGTTGGTCACGTAATTGCGCAGGTTTGAAATATCCTGGTCGGTCATCGACTGGGTAATTTCATCGTAGTTATCCAAGAAGATCTGACCAATCGCAATCTTTTCGTTGTCGTACTGTTCCTGAATCAACTGGTAATGCGTGATGTCGTACAGATAGACCGCGTGGAAATCGGGCTGAACGTACAGCGTGAAACGATAGTCGCGCCAGCTTACGGTCGTCATGGTCTGCGGCTTCGTCGTCGCAACCAGTTTGGCCAGGTCACTATCAACCTCATTGAGCGGCCGGTTCAACACATCCGTATCCCCGAAGTAGTGCTGCAGGTACGGGTTGACCCACTCAATCTGGTCATTGTCGCCCAGAATCATGACACCCGGCGGCATACGAATCAGCGCCTCCTGCTCGCCCTGCTGAATGCGAAACGACAGGTCGGAAATGTACTGCGTGGTGTCGGCCCCAATCTCGGCCATGGTATTAAAGACCAGTAGCATCGAGATGCCGACCAACACCAAAATGACAAGGCCAAAGATCCAGTTCAACAGAAACGACAGGACAATGCCGAGAATCGCCAGTAACGCCATGAGCAGCGCGATTCCGCGGAGCCGCCGATTCTGTAAGAACTCGGGCACATTGGCTCGTGAAAATATTTTATTCATACTTGCTCCTCATCTGTTTCATCGAAAAAGTTATGGTTACCCAAGCGATTTGCACTGGGTCAGAAAGTTACAAATAATACCTTTATTTTAGCACACTTCAGGGTCAGGACAAAACAACCGTTTCCGGATGAAACCCCGGCATGACGGGGCTGGTTTAGCATAACAGGCGCACCGGAAAATCACCCCTTGACCTTGACGTTACGACAACCTCTATAGTAGATTTTAAGCAAGAAAGGAGGGGGTCCCCATGGCTTACAGCATCCAAGCCCTAGCGAAATTGGCTGGTGTTAGTCCCCGCACACTTCGCTACTATGATCAGATTGGATTATTATCTGCCCAGCGTAATCCAACTAATGGTTACCGGATTTATCCGGCAACCGCCGTGGATCAACTTCAATTGATTCGTTATTTTCAAGCTTTTGGTTTCAGCCTGGTGGAGATCCAATCGCTACTCGCACAGTCCCCGGCACAACAAACGGCAGCGCTAGCGAAACAGCGGGCCACACTAGCCGCCCAGCGCGATCACCTCACTGAATTGCTGACTACCTTAGACCGCACCCTTGCGGCCAGAAACGGAGGTCCTCAAATGACCGATACCGAAAAATTTGCCGCATTTAAACGGGCACAAGTCACCCAAAATGAACAAGCCTTTGGTGATGAGGCGCGTGAACGCTATGGCACGACTGCCTTTACCGACAGTCAACAAAAATTCGCCCACCTCAGTGCTGCCGACTACCAGGCCATGCAGGCAACTGAACATGCGTTGTTCGCCGCATTAAAGGCGGTGGCACACAGTGGCGACCTGGCCAGTGCCACGGCCCAGCGCGTGTACCAACTGCATCGCCAATGGCTATGTTTCACGTGGAACAATTACACAGCTGCGACTCATCGCGGGTTGGCCAATCTGTATGCAGCGGACGAACGTTTTGCCGCCTACTATAACGAACACGTCGGCTTGCCCAACGCTACGAAGACGTTGGTCGCCATTATTTTACGCTATGCGCGGTAGGAAATATAGTAACTACGCTTGATTATTTTTCTGGATTAGTACCCCTAATGTCAGTAGTCCTACCGTCCAAATTAACCGCCCTGCCAAAAATAATGACGGCCAAATCTCTACTACTAGTCCCCCAACCAAACTGTTAGCCCCATCCCCTGCCCACGAAAAATTCTTATTGACATTCGCATAATTCCTGCTAAACTAGCAATCATTAACAATTGATTAGAAAATTAAAAAGTAATGATGAAGACCAGTAGTGTGGTTGGTCCTGGTTAGCGAGCCCGGTTAAGTGCAAGCGGGTCCACCCCGACGACATGAACTCCCTTCTGAACTGTCCGCTGAAATTCAAGTAAGTCCGACCGGTCGCAAACCGTTATCCTTGCAGTGAATCGCGACCTGGCCAACTCACCGGACCTAGCCGATGATACTTGGCCTCTAGGAGTGTCGCTGTTCATGTTCGAGTAAAAATTAAGGTGGTACCGTGCGACAGCGCCCTTACGGAGAAGTTATTTCCGTAGGGGTGCTTTTTTGCGGCCACAACTATTTCTAATCAATTGATACTAGGAGGTTGTTTCACATGAAACATTTTACTGTCCTATTTCCCCTGACGATGCTGCTGGTAATCACGCTGAGTGCCTGTGGCAACGCTGCCGGCCAAACCACTAAGAACCGAACCTTGAACGTCACCTTAGCTGATGAACCCGCTACCGTCGATCCCAACAAAGACACAGATACCAACAGTGCCAGCGTCATTTTCCAAACCATGGAGGGCCTCTACACTTATGACCGCCAGCAGCACATCACGGCCGGTGTTGCCACCAAAATCGTGAAGCCCACCAATCATGGCAAGACCTACACCTTCACGCTGAAGCGCACAGCCAAATGGGCCAACGGGCAACGCGTCACTGCCCAAGACTTTGTGACCTCCCTGCAACGTATGGCTGACCCCAAGACCAAGGCGCAATACGCCAGTGTGCTGTCCGCCTTTAAGAACTACGATGCCATTCAGCGCAGTCGCCTCTCACCCAAGAAGTTGGGCATCACTGCGCTGAGCAAAACCAAGCTCCGCATTCAGCTGACGAAGGCCGTTCCCTACTTCAACGACCTCCTGGCCAGCAAATATTATCCGCTCAATACGGCCGCAGTGAAAAAGTATGGCAGTAAGTACGGCACGAGCGCGACCACTGCGGTTGCCAACGGCCCGTACAAATTGGTGGGCTGGACGGGGAGTAACGCGACCTGGCACTACGTCAAGAACCCCCATTACTGGAACGCCAAACACGTACAAATCAACCGGATCAAGGTCGCCGTGACCAAGGATGCCACGACCGCCGCCAATCTTTTCAAGGCCGGCAAGATCCAGGAAACCACCGTTAGTGGCGAATACGTTCGCGCCAACCGCAACGAGAAAAATTTACACACCCATTTGCTGGGACGGATGGCCCTTTTGACCTTCAATCACCAACGCCGGGCCACTGACTCCCAAGCTCTTCGCCAAGCCGTTTCCGCCGTCATCGACCGCAAACAGCTCACGCAACAGGTGCTCCAAGACGGGTCTAAGCCAGCCCTCAGCGCCATCCCCCGGGGCGATCAAACCAATCCGAAAACCGGCGGAGACATGGCAACCGAAACGGGCAATCTCTTGCCCCACAACGTGACGCAAGCGCAGGCTTCCTGGAAAAAATACCTAGCAGCCACCGGGAAGACCCACGTGACCCTGAACATTTTGACCGACGACAGCGATGATGATAAAAAGATTGGGACCTACCTCCAATCCGTGATGGAAAAGCATTTCAAAGGCCTGACCGTGACCACGACCGCCTTACCCCATGCCCAACACGTTGCGCGCGACTTCTCCGGTGATTTTGACCTCAACCTGATCGGGTGGTCCACTAACTGGCTCGACGCCTCGGACTACCTGGACTTGGCTGCCAAAGATAATTCCGTCAACTTCACGCACTGGAATGATCGGACTTACAACCGGCTTTTGACGACGGCTGAAAACCAGACTGGCCAAGCGCGTTATGCGGGGCTGGTCAAGGCCAATCAATACTTGATGCACGTCATGGGTTATGTCCCGTTATATCAACCCGCTGAAGCAAAATTGATCAGCGGCCAAGTGGGCGGCCTGACGTATTCACTCATCAATGACGCCCAATACCAATATGCCTACTGGAAATAACACTTACCCCTACCCGGAAAGGTGGTGACCCCCGCTTCTCTTGTGTGTCACTGATTTCGCACGTTACACAACCATTTATCAATCAAGGAGGACTCACTTATGACCCAAAAAACCTTTTTCAACTGCACCCTCTTCACGGGGCGTGATGACCAAAATATCGCTGACGCTTGGTTCACCGTGGATACCTCGACCGGTCGGCTAACCGCGCAGGGCACCGGCCATCCGGACACCACCGATGAACAAATTGACCTCCAGGGACAGTTTGTCATGCCCGGCTTCATTAACGTCCACACCCACATCACCAGTAACCCCGACTCCTTCAGCGGCAGCTTTGGGGCGTCGGAATCAGAATCCGCCGTCTTCGGCTACAAGAATCTCCAGCGGTTGTTAAAGTCTGGAGTCACCTACATTCGCCAGTGTGGGGCCACCTATGATGTCGATATCAAGCTCAAACGGCTTCAAGCCGCGGGTATCCTGCCACAAACGCCGCATATCATGGCGTCTGGTCGGGCCTTTTCAATGACTGGCGGACACGGTGACGGTCGGAACTCGGCCTACCTGGTAGATTCACCGGACGAGATGCGCAAGGGTGTTCGCCAGGCCTTTAAAGCTGGCGCCGAATGCATCAAGGTCATGGCCACCGGGGGCGTGATGACCCCCAATGATTTCATGGAGGACCCCCAGTTATCGGTCCCTGAAATGCGGGTAGCGGTTGAAGAGGCCCATCACAAACGGCGCATCGTGGCCGCCCATGCCGAAGGGAACCCGGGAATTCAAAACGCCCTGGACGCGGGGGTCGATTCCATTGAACACGGCTTTTACGTGAACGAAGCCGAGGCTCACCAAATGATTACCCAAAACACTTACCTCACCCCGACTTCGATCGCCGAATGGGTCATCCCCGAAAAGGGCCGCAACGTTTTGCCTGACTGGGAAGTCAAGAAGGCCGCCGACGCCATTGATGACACCTACCACAATCTCAAGCGCGCCTTCAAACTCGGCGTCAAGTTCACCTGCGGCACTGATGCGGGCACGCCGTTCAACGGCTTTGACCGCACGCCTGATGAATTCAGTCTCTTGATCAAAGTGGGCATGACTCCCGCCCAGGCTTACCAGTGCTCCAGCATTAATTCCGCGATCCTGCTGGGAATTGCGGACGACTACGGCACACTCGAAGTAGGCAAAGTTGCCGATTTCCAAGTCCTCAAGGCTGACCCCCTAGCGGATACCGCCAACGTGAAGCAGCCCGACAAGGCAGTCTACCTCGGTGGTCACCGTCAGTTTTAACGACCAGCGATGACAGCGAGGCCCGCTGAAGTTTCGGGTTCCAGTGTCGCTTAAATTTATTTATTTATGACAACGATTTTCCAATTGACTCCCCCACCAGCATTGCTATACTGAGGAAACACAAACCTACGGGGGGAGCTATCCTATGAAAAATCTTGGCCGCCAATTCGCACGCGGACTGGCTTGGCTCGTAACGGTCGCGCTGAGTTTCTGGCTGATCTTTGGGTTGTTGGAATCTGCCATTCAGTGGCTACCGTTGGGGGACGACTGGCACCTTTTACTGTCTTTAAGTCACTTTATCCTTGGCATCGCCGGAGCCATTGAAATCGCCAATTGGGCCTACGCTTGGGACCGCTGACGACCAAAAATTTTAAATTTGCGGCTTGACATTCCTGAATTTGGTGCTAAACTAGCAATCATTAACAATTGATTAGAAAATTAAAATGTGATGATGAAGTCCAGTAGCTGTGATTTTGGTTGTCAGCGAGCCCGGTTAAGTGAGAGCGGGTCAACCAACTCATGGTGAACATCCCTTCGGAGCAGTTAGCTGAAATTTAAGTAAGTGTCAACCGGGAGCATCCGTTATCAATGCAGTGAATCGCAGGAGTCGTCACGGCTTCAATTGATCCTAGCATGGCCGTGACCCCTAGGAAACCTGCCGTTCATAGTTAAGACGACGCGTTTTTACGTGTCGCAAAAATAAGGTGGTACCGTGCTAACTGCACCCTTACAGAGAATCATTTTCTGTAGGGGTGCTTTTTTGTGCCCAGCATTCACTAACGTTCTAATCAATCGTATTCTAGGAGGGTGTTTCACATGAAACATTTTGTTTGGGTAGCGCCAGTCTCGCTATTGTTGTTAGTCACACTCAGCGGCTGCGGCCATTCCGCCGCCGGTCACACGAATAAGAACCGCACGCTAAACGTCACGCTGGCCAGTGAACCCGCCACCGCTGATCCGAATAAAGATACTGATACCAACAGCGCCAGCGTCATTTACCAAACCATGGAGGGCCTCTACACTTACAATCGCGCCAACAAGATCGTGCCTGGCGTGGCAACCAAGGTGGTGAAACCTACTAACGGCGGCAAGACCTACACGTTTACGCTGAAGAAGAATGCCAAGTGGGCGAACGGCCAGGCGGTCACTGCCCAAGATTTTGTGACCGCCCTCCAGCGGATGGCCGACCCCAAGACCAAGGCCCAGTATGCCAGCATCCTGTCCGCCTTTAAGAACTTTGCGGCCGTCCAAAAGGGGTCCCTGCCCGCTTCCAAGCTCGGCGTTAAGGCCCTGAGCAAAACCAAGCTCCAATTTCAACTGAGTCAGGCCGTACCCTACTTTAACGATCTAGTTGCCAGCAAGTATTATCCGCTTAACACGGCGGCCGTTAAAAAATACGGCCAGAAATACGGGACTAGCGCGGCCAAGACCGTTGCCAACGGCCCGTACAAGCTGGTCGGCTGGACCGGGAGTAATTCTACTTGGCACTACGTCAAGAACCCCCACTACTGGAACGCCAAGCAGGTCAAGATCAGCCGGGTCAAGGTCGCCGTGACCAAGGACGTGAACACGGCCGCCAACCTCTTCAAGAGTGACAAGGTCCAAGAGACCACCGTGACGGGCGAATATGTCCGCGCGAACCGTAACAACAAGAACCTACACACGCACCTCACCGGCCGCCTGAACTACCTCTACGTCAATAGTAAGAAGGCCGCGACCAAGTCCCAGAATCTCCGGCAAGCCCTTTCCGCCGTCATTGACCGCCAACAGCTCACCCAACAGGTGCTGCAAGATGGCTCCAAGGCTGCTCTGAGTGCCGTGCCACGCGGCGACCAGGCAAATCCGAAAACGGGCCAAGACATGGCCACAGAGGTTGGCAACTTATTACCCCATAACGTGGCCAAGGCCAAAGCCTACTGGGCGAAATATTTAAAAGAAACTGGTAAAACGTCGGTCACCCTAAACCTTTTAACGGACGATACCGACGATGACAAAAAGGTGGGCACCTATCTACAATCCGTGATGGAAAAGCATTTGAAGGGCCTAACGATCACCACCACGGCGATCCCCCACGCCCAACACGTCGCCCGCGATTTTGCCGGCACCTTCGAACTAAACCTGACTGGCTGGTCATCCAACTGGTTAGACGCGTCCGATTACCTCAACCTCGCAGCCAAGGGCAATTCCGTTAACTTTACCAATTGGCAGGATGCCCACTACAACCGTCTGCTAGCGACCGCCAACCAACAAACGGGCCTGACTCGCTACAACACGCTAATGCAGGCCGACAAATACTTGATGCAGGTTAAGGGCTACTTGCCTTTGTATCAACCTTCAGAGGCCAAATTAATTAGCTCACAGGTTGGCGGCTTACACTACTCCCTCTTGAACGAGGCGCAGTACCAATATGCTTACTGGAAATAACGGCCGCTAACGCCCCATTTCAGCTTCATCTATTTCACAAGTTACCCAAATTTTAGGAGGAATAACTCATGACTAAAACCACATTTTTTAACTGCACCCTCTTTGATGGCACGTCCGATCAGAACCAACCCAACGCTTGGTTCACGGTGGATAACGACGCCGGCAAACTCGTTGACCGGGGCCAAGGAACCCCCGCTGCCGCTGATCACCAGGTCGATTTAGCCGGCCAATACGTCATGCCGGGATTCTTCAACGTGCACACCCACGTCACGCTCAGCCCGGATTCATTTAGCGGCCAATTTGGTCAGTCCGAATCTGAAGTCGCCGTCTTTGCTTATCAAAACTTGCAGACCCTGTTAAAGTCGGGGGTCACCTACGTCCGCCAATGCGGGACCACTTACGACGCCGACGTGAAACTCAAGCGCCTGCAACGACAAGGCTTGTTGCCACACACCCCGCACATGCTGACCTCTGGCCGGGCCTTCTCCATGACTGGTGGCCACGGCGATTCACCCCACGCCGCCTACCTGGTCGACTCTCCCGACGAAATGCGTAAGAGCGTACGCCAGGCGTTTAAAGCGGGGGCCGAGTCCGTCAAGGTCATGGCGACTGGCGGGGTCATGACGCCCAACGATTTCATGGAAGACCCGCAACTCTCCGTAGCCGAAATGCAAGCGGCTGTGGAAGAGGCCCATCACAAACGCCGCTTAGTCGCCGCCCATGCCGAGGGCAATCCCGGGATTCAAAATGCTTTGGATGCCGGCGTAGATTCCATCGAGCACGGCTTTTACGTCACCGCCGATGAGGCCAAGCAAATGGTCAAGCAAGGAACCTACCTCACCCCGACGCTGATTGCCGAATGGACGATCCCGACCTTTGGCAAGGGCGTTCTCCCGGATTGGGAAGTGAAGAAATGTGCCGACGCCTTGAACGATACCTATGAGAATTTGAGCCGCGCCTTTCAGCTCGGTGTGAAATTTACTTGTGGGACCGACGCCGGCACTCCCTTTAATGGCTTTGACCTAACGCCAGACGAATTTGGCCTGTTAACGCGTGTGGGTATGACGCCCGCCCAAGCCTACCAATGTTCAAGTCTGAACTCGGCAGCCTTGTTGGGCGTTGACCAGGAATACGGCACGCTAGAAGTGGGCAAGTTTGCTGATTTCCAAGTCCTCAAAGCTGATCCCCTAGCGGACACAGCTAACGTTAAGCAGGCCGATAAGCAAGTCTACTTAGGCGGCCACCGGGAATTCTAGGTCACAAAAAATCATGTCACAACGTGGGCGGTGAATCCGCGCGTTGGGGCATGATTTTTTGGTTCTATCCAAATAAAAAGACCAGCCACATCTCTGCAGTTGGTCTCTTAATTTGAAGGATTAACCTTCTTCACTGACGAAAGGCATTAAGCCCATAATCCGTGAACGCTTGATAGCGATAGTTAACTTACGTTGGTTCTTGGCACTAGTACCAGTTACCCGGCGAGGTAAGATCTTACCCCGTTCAGAGATAAACCGACGTAATAAGTCAGTATCTTTGTAATCAATGTATTCGATGTGGTTGGCTGCAATAAAGTCAACCTTACGACGGCGACGGCCGCCACGACGTTGTCCTGCCATAGGAAATTCCCTCCTCGTATTTAGAAATTAGAACGGTAAATCATCATCGGAAATGTCAATTGAATCGCCGGAGTTCGCAAACGGATCGGCTGAGTTATTATTCCCAGCATTCCCCTGATTGTTGTTTCCAGGATTAGGCGTCGCATTTTGAGCGGGACCAGACTGTGCTGGGTTACCACTCGTGTACGGGTTGGCATTTTGATTCTGATTTTGCTGAGGAGCATTATTATTCATGGAACCGCCATTGTAGTTACCACCGGCGTTGTTGTTCGCGTTACGTGAACGCGGTTCAAGGAACGAAAAGTCCTCGACAACAACTTCGGTAACGTAAACCCGTTGGCCTTGTTGATTTTCGTAATTCCGGGTCTGGATGCGTCCTTCAATTCCGACAAGGGAACCCTTGTGGAAGAAGTTGGCAAAGTTTTCCGCAGACTTGCGCCAGATGACACAACTTACGAAATCAGCTTCCCGTTCACCAGATTTATTGGTGAACCGCCGATCAACGGCCAGCGTGAAGGTGGCAACAGCAGCACCGCCTTGGGTGTAGCGTAAGTCAACATCCCGTGTCAGTCGGCCAGTAAGTACTACTCGGTTGATCATTGCTGAATAACTCCTCTCAAAAGTTAAAGTTTAAATTAGTCTTCGCGCTTAACGATCATGTGACGTAAGATGCTGTCATTGATCTTGGATAAACGGTCGAATTCGTTTAAGGCTTCGTCATTAGTTGCGTTTAACGTGATAACGTGGTAGATACCTTCGTTAAAGCCACCAATTTCGTATGCGAACCGACGCTTTGACCAGTCTTTCGAGTTGATCAATTCTGCACCGTTGTCCTTCAGTAAGTTGTCGAAGCGTTCAACCAAAGCGGTCTTAGCGGCATCGTCAAGGTCTGGACGAATGATGTAGGTGATTTCGTATTTAGTAGTTTCCATGAATGTTACACCTCCTTATGGACTTCAGGCCCCCGCTGCAATGCGGAAGCAAGGAGAGACACTAGCGTAAGCCAGATACTCACAAGCTAGTAGTATAGCATAGATTTAATGCTGAAGCAAATCGGGGCCGACCGATGGGTGCTTACTTACGTTACGTAGGTCAACTCCGTAAAAAGTCCACGAATATTTTTTAAATTGGCCAATTTTTTTAAATTATTCAGGCTGATCCGCTAAATTAAAGAAAGCTGCGCGTTCCGACTGCGTCATTTTCAGGGCCAAGGTCAACAGGAGATAACAATCTGGCAAGAGATACGTCGTCTGCTGTTGCTTATCCCAGGCGATAGCCTCACGCAACGACTGGATCGCCGCTTGGGGACGGTTCAGGTTCAGGAGTGTTTGGGCGTATTGGTAAAAGACCAACGTTAGATTTTCCGGGGCATCACGCACGCGACCCTGGCGGATGGCGGTCACGGCCCGCTCAAATCCTGACAGATCCGGATCAGCCGACGTGAGGCCGCTAACGCTATTTTCCGCCGCCAGCAACAAGAGATCCAATGAGCGGTAAACACGCGGGTACTGCGGCGTCATGAACATCAGCCCCGCCCGCAAATGTAGTTGGGCCGCCTCCACATCCCCAATCGCCGCCAAGGAGCGCCCGTAATAATACAAGACGGCTTGGCGATCCGTGTCGGTGGTCAGCTGATGGAGTACGTCCCCAGCGGCCACATTAGCCACCAGTTGCTCATACGCCTGCTTTTGCCACCAGGATTGCAGCTGACGGTTAAACGTCGGGAGACGACGAATAGGGTAGTCCTGTGGCAACGGCTGATTACGTTCGACTCGCAGTTGCTGATACAACTGTGTCAGTTGCGCCACGCTGGGCGACTGTTGCCCCTGCTCGATTGCTGCTAACACATTTAATGGACACAGACGCGTCGCCAAAGCAGCCAATGCTACCCCCTGCTGTTGACGGCACTGATGCAAATAACTACCGACAGATTCTCCCGTCATCGTCCTTCCCCCTTGTGAAATAGTTGTTACTGCTACGATACCAAAACGTTAGAATAAAGTAAACATATTAAACCATATACAATTATTTAAATATCTTATATAAGTTTGATTATATTAAGTTTCGTTAGATATTTGTTTCTCCGATTAGCATTTTGTTGAAACAGCTAAACTTGCAAAGCAGTTAGTTACTGTATAAGTTTCATTATCATTTATCGTTTACGTCAAAAAAAGGGCACCCACCACACCGGCAGGTACCCTTCGTCTCATTCATTATTCACTTAAGCCTCTGGCGCATCAGAATCCGGCGTCGTGGTGGCGTTGTCCGTTGCGGGAGCTGGCGTCGCTTCTGTCGCAGCACTGCTATCCGTATTGGCATCGTCCTCTGGCGTGTCTTCTTCCTTGTCGACCTTGGCCATGGTGGCGACCGTGGTGTCGTCCGCCAAGCGGATCAGGTGCACCCCTAAGGTGGCCCGGCCCGTTTCGGAAACGTCACTGCCGCTAAAGCGGATCATGACACCCTTATCGGTGACCAACATCAGATCTTCGTCACCGTCTAGCGTCGTCAGGCCAGCTAATGGGCCATTCTTGGCCGTCACGTTGACGGTCTTGATCCCTTTACCGCCCCGACCCTTAATTGGGTACTCGCTGGCGGCCGTTTGCTTCCCATAACCCTTTTCGGAAATGACAAACACGCGGCTATCTGGCTTCAAGACGCTGGCACCAATCACGTAATCGTTGTCGCGCAGGCGAATCCCCCGGACACCGGTTGCGGAACGTCCCATTGAACGCACGTCTTGGGCCGCAAAGCTCACGGCGTAGCCCAAATGGGTCCCGATGATCATGTTGGCCTCGGCATTGATGATGTCGACGTCGATCAGTTCGTCATCTTCCTTCAGGTTGATGGCCTTCAGACCATTACTCCGGATGTTGGCAAACTCGTCGACCGGCGTGCGTTTGACCGTTCCTTGCACCGTCGTGAAGAACAGGTCACGCTTACCGTTTTCACCAGGGTTGGCCACGTTGATCACGGCTTGCACGTGCTCGTTATTGTTGATACCGAGCAGGTTGATCACCGGAATCCCCTTGGCAGTCCGACCGTATTCAGGGATCTCATACCCCTTCATGCGGTAGACCTTCCCCGTGTTGGTGAAGAACAGCAGCATATCGTGCGTGGAGGTCGCCACGAGGTGTTCGATGAAGTCATCATCGTGCACGCCCATGCCTTGGACCCCTTTACCGCCACGATTCTGTGCCTTGAATTCAGACGTTGGCAGGCGCTTGATGTAGCCGTTATGCGTCAATGAGACCACAACGTCTTCTTCAGCAATCAAGTCTTCGTCTTCCAAGCTGAGGACTTCACCGACCATCAATTCGGTCCGGCGGGCATCCCCAAACTTGTTTTGAATATCAAGTAATTCTTGGTAAATGATGTCTTGTTGGCGTTCCTTGGAGGCCAAGATTTCCTTGTAGTCCTTGATGTTCGCCATGACATCGTTGTATTCCTTTTCGACCTTCTCACGTTCCAGACCGGTCAACCGAACCAACCGCATGTCCAAAATGGCTTGCGATTGCTTGTCTGACAGGCTGTAGCGGGTCATCAATTCATTCTTCGCGACTTCCGCCGTTTGTGATTGGCGAATGATCGTGATAATGGCATCGATGTGGTCTAAGGCGATCCGCAACCCTTCCAGGATGTGGGCCCGCGCTTCGGCCTTGCGTAATTCAAAGGCAGTCCGCCGCTTGATGACCTGCAACTGGAATTCCAGGTAGTACTGCAAGATAGCCTTGAGCCCCAGCACTTTAGGCGCCCCGTTAACGATAGCCAGCATGTTGATCCCAAATGAGGTCTGCATCAACGTCATCTTGTACAGGTTGTTCAAAATGACCTCGGCACTGGCATCTCGGCGGACGTCAATGACGATCCGCATCCCGGTCCGGTCGGTTTCATCGTTGACATCGGTGATGCCTTCGATCCGCTTGTCCCGGGCCAGTTCGGCGATCCGTTCGATCAGCTTAGCCTTGTTGACCATGTACGGAATTTCCGTGGCCACGATCCGTTGCTTACCGTTCTTTTCTTCTTCGATATCGACCTTGGCACGCAAGGTGATGGTGCCCTTCCCGGTCTCGTAAGCCCGGCGAATGGCTGCCTTCCCCATAACGATCCCACCGGTTGGGAAGTCGGGACCTGGTAAGGCCTCCATCAATTCAGCCAGACTGGCATCGGGGTTCTTCATCAAGATGTGTAGCGCACTAATGACTTCCGTCAAGTTGTGCGGCGGAATGTTGGTCGCCATCCCCACGGCGATCCCGGAAGCCCCATTGACTAACAGGTTGGGGAATCGTGATGGTAAGACGACGGGTTCGCGTTCGGACCCATCATAGTTATCTTGAAAATCGATCGTATCCTTGTTGATGTCCCGCAGCATTTCCATGGCGATCTTGCTCAACCGCGCTTCGGTATACCGCATGGCGGCGGCCCCGTCACCATCGACGGACCCAAAGTTCCCGTGACCGTCGACTAACATGTAGCGGTACGAGAAGTCTTGTGCCATCCGCACCATGGATTCGTACACGGCGGAGTCCCCATGGGGATGGTACTTCCCAAGGACATCCCCGACCATCCGGGCTGATTTCCGGAATGGCTTGTCGGGCGTGATCCCCAGTTCATGCATATCGTATAAAATCCGGCGGTGGACTGGCTTCAAGCCATCCCGCACGTCCGGTAACGCCCGTTGAACAATCACACTCATTGCGTAATCCAAGAAGGATGAGCGCATCGTTTGTGACAGGTCAACGTCGGTAATCCGACCTAAATAGTTTTGATCATCAGCCAAATTTTTACCCTCCGTTCTTCCCTAACACTCACTAAACATCCAACTCGGCAAAGGTGGCATTGTCCTCGATGAACTCACGGCGGGGCGCAACCTTATCGCCCATCAACATGCTGAACACTTGGTCCGCATTGATGGCGTCATCCGCATCGACCCGCAATAAACGGCGGTTCTCCGGATTCATGGTGGTATCCCACAGCTGTTCGGCGTCCATTTCCCCTAACCCTTTGTACCGTTGGATCTGTGGCTTAGGTGCTGGTGGCAACTGGCCGAGTAAGTCTTTCAATTCGTCGTCGGTGTCCAAATACCGTTGCATCTTCCCTTGACGCACCCGATACAGGGGTGGGCAAGCGATGTAAACGTAGCCGGCATCGAGCAACGGCCGCATATAACGGTAGACCAGCGTCAGCAGCAGCGTCCGAATGTGGGCGCCGTCGACATCGGCATCAGTCATGATGATTAACTTATGATAGTTGGCCTTTGACACGTCAAAATCATTGCCAAAGCCCGTGCCCATGGCGGTAAATAGCGAACGAATTTCTTCGTTAGCCAAGATCCGGTCCATGGAGGCCTTCTCGACGTTCAAGATCTTCCCCCGAATTGGCAGGATGGCTTGCGTCAAGCGAGAACGGCCTTGCTTAGCCGACCCACCGGCGGAGTCCCCTTCGACGATGAACAGTTCGGAGATTTCTGGATCCTTGGACGTGTTATCGGCCAATTTACCAGGCAGGTTAGAGATTTCCAACCCACTCTTCTTCCGAGTCACTTCTCGCGCACGCTTGGCAGCGACCCGTGCCTTGGAGGCCAGATTCCCTTTGTCGACGATCTTCTTGGCCACGTCGGGATGCTCCATCAAGAAGCGCATGAAGTGATCGGCAAACGTGTGGTCCACGGCCGTCCGCGCATCCGAGTTCCCTAACTTGGTCTTGGTCTGACCTTCGAATTGGGGATCCGGGTGCTTGACGGAAACGACGGCCGTTAACCCTTCGCGGACATCATCCCCGGTCAGGTTAGCTTCGTTATCCTTCATCAGCTTGTTTTGGCGCGCGTAGTCATTGACGACCCGCGTCAACGCCCGTTTGAACCCTTCTTCGTGGGTCCCACCTTCGTAGGTGTGGATGTTGTTGGTAAACGTCAACAGGTTGTTGTGGTAATCGTCAGTGTATTGTAAGGCCACTTCAACCGTGATCCCGTTTTCTTGCCCTTCCACGTAAATTGGGGGCTCGAACAGGGTCTCTTTGTTTTCGTTTAAATAATCAACGTAGTGGCGAATCCCGCCTTCGTAGAGGAAATCGTCTTCCGTTGGTGTCTCAGGACGTTCATCACGGATCGTGATCCGCAAGCCCTTGTTCAAGAAGGCCAGTTCCCGGATACGGGTGGTCAACGTCTTGATATCAAACGTCGTCGTGTCCCGGAAGATGTCTGGATCTGGCAAGAAGTGCACGATGGTGCCGTGTTGATCTTCGGGCAAGCCCTCTTCAACCACCCGCATTGGGGTGACCACGTGGCCACGGTTAAAGGTGATGCCATACTTCTTACCACCCCGGATGACTTGGGCGTCCAGTTCGGTCGACAGCGCGTTGACCACGGACGCACCAACCCCGTGCAGCCCACCAGAGACTTTGTACCCGCCACCGCCGAATTTACCCCCGGCGTGCAGGATGGTGAAGACCGTTTCCAAAGCGGGTTTCCCCGTCTTCTTTTGGATGTCGATGGGAATCCCCCGCCCGTTATCCGTAACGGTCACACTATTATCTTTATTCACGGTCACGTGGATCTCGTCGGCAAAGCCCGCCAAGGCTTCATCGATCCCGTTGTCCACAATTTCCCAGACCAAGTGGTGCAGACCTTGGGCGCTAGTCGAGCCAATGTACATCCCGGGCCGTTTCCGGACCGCTTCCAAGCCCTCTAAGACTTGAATCTGGCTGGCATCGTATTCCCGTGCCTGTTCTGCTTTGGTTTCGTGTTCGTAATCAGCCACTGCCTAATCCTCCTTTGTTGCTGCGTCGTTTGACGACGCGTCGGCCACCACGGACCCCGCGGCCACGTGAAAAATGGTCGGATCCTTGATCAGCTGACGGGTGATCCCGCTCAAACTGGTGGTGGTAATAAACGTTTGGACTTTATCCTGAATTGCCGTCAGCAGATGAGTCTGCCGGGCATCGTCGAGTTCAGAGAGCACGTCGTCGAGCAATAAGACGGGGTACTCACCGGTCTCTTCTTTCATCAAATCAATCTCGGCCAACTTCACGCTGAGCGCCGTGGTCCGCTGTTGACCCTGTGACCCGAACGTCTGCACGTTCTTGTCGTTGACCTGAAAATGCAGATCATCGCGGTGCGGACCCACCAAGGTCGTCCCCTGGTAAAGCTCCTTATCGCGTTGCTTGTCGTACAGTGCCGTGAGCGCCGCACAAATGGTCTTGGCATCCGTCAACTGGTCGTTTGGGACCTGCGTGGCGTAATGAAACGTCAACGTCTCGCGTTGCTGCGAGATCTCGGCGTGAATCGCCTGGGCCCAATGCTCCAATTTTTTAAGCATCGTCAACCGTTGGGCAATGATCTCCGCCCCGAACGCCGCCAACTGATCGGACAACACAGACAAAAAAAGGAGGTCCTTTTTTTGTTTGTGCTGGAGATCCTTCAAGTAGCGGTTCCGTTGCTTCAATAGCGTGCGGTACTGGCTCAGATTGTAGAGGTAGCGCGGATTCATCTGCCCGAACTCCATGTCCATGAATCGCCGGCGCACGGATGGCGCGCCTTTGACGATGGCCAGATCTTCCGGCGCAAACAAAATCACGTTGAGCTGCCCCACGTACTGCGACAGACGCGCTTGTTCCAGGTGATTGACCTTGGCGCGTTTGCCCTGACGCGAAAATGTCAGCTCTAACGGCACGGTCCCGGCCGCCTTGACCACCTTGCCGCTGACCTTGGCCGTCTTGGCCTGCCAGTTGACGAGATCGTGGTCGTTGGCCGTCCGGTGACTGCGCGTTAATGCCAACACGTAAATGGCCTCTAATAGATTGGTCTTACCCTGTGCATTTTCGCCCAACAACACGTTGATACCGCGGCCTAGCTGCAGATCAGCGGATGGGTAGTTGCGAAAATGCTGCAACTGCAACTCCTGCAAATACATTATTCACCCTGCTTTGAGCGTATAAAAAATAATCCTGCCTCAGGTACGGCGACCGTATCACCTGGATACAGCTTGCGGCCCCGCCGATTATCCGGCTCGTCATTGACATTTACGGTGTTTTCCCGTAAATACCATTTGGCTTGACCGCCCGTACTGATCACGGATTCTTCTTTGAGTAACTGGCCTAAAGTGATGTAGGGCGTCTCAATGAAAACTTCTTTTTTCACAATTTCACCCCTTATTTTTCTTCTCTTATATTATACCGCTTTTTGTAGCAAAGGTACAGTTGAACTACCTTATTTTTCGCCTCTCAGCCGATTTATGCCGTTTTTGATATTTTTGCCAAAAAACCAGTATCTTTGCTCAGAATCAAAAATAACCCGGTTATGGCGGAAATCGCCAAATTTTAGCCGGATTTTTCATAAAAATTGTTATGTTAACCGTTTACGGGGTCGGTTCACGCGTTTTTCCCCGCTAAAAGGGCCTGATGCACCCCCGAATAGCGCCCCACGCCCCGTGGTGGTTGCCGCTTCCTTGCTGTGGGGACAAAAAAACGCCGCCCGCCAACGCAGAACGACGCTTGTGAATTTGCTTGTGAAATGGCTTGTGAAATTTTCTAGAACGTCCGCACCGGCGTGATCAGTTGAATGAAATTGCTGGTATCTTCGGTGGGCACCAGGGTAAATGGCCGCAACGCTGAGGTGAAGGCCACCCGAATCGTGCTTTGACCAAAGGAGTGGAGCGCGTCCTTCATGTAATCGGGGTTAAACGAGATTTCAAGGTCGTCGCCATCCAATTCCTTGGGGGCCAACTCTTCTTCAACGTTCCCGACATCCGGGGAGTTACTGAAGATGGTGACCTGGTTATCGGCCGGCGTTAAGGTCAACTTGACCACGTTGTTCCGCGATTCATGCGACAACAGTGAGGCCCGTTCGACCGCCGCCAACAGTTCTGGCGCTTCGAATTCCACCGTCGTTGAGGCTTCCTTTGGGATCAACCGCGACGTATCGGGGTAGTTGCCCTCCAGCAGCCGGGAGTAAAACGAGGTGTCACCTAATAGGAACAACACTTGGTTTTCGGAGAATTGCATCTTCACGTCGGCATCGTCATCCCCGATCATCCGGGACAATTCCGTCAGACTCTTCCCAGGAATGATGACGTCAAACGTTGCGTCACTAGGCGTAGGCAATTCAATTTGCCGTTGACTCAACCGGTGACTGTCCGTGGCGACCGCCAAAAATTGGTTGTCGGACAAGACGAAGTGGACCCCCGTCAAGATGGGCCGACTCTCTTGGTTGGACACCGCGATAACCGTTTGGCCGATCAATTCCTTGAAGACCGCGCCGGATAAGACCACGGAATCAGCCGCATCGATCTCGGGCAGATGCGGATAGTTGTTGGCATCTTGACCGTTGATGTTAAAGGCCGCGGCCCCAGAGGTGATCTCCGTTTGGAAGCCATCCTTCACGGTGACCGTCATTTCCTTTTCAGGCAACCGCTTGACGATTTCACTGAAGAAACGGGCAGTCAAAACGATCGAACCGGGTTCATCAATGGACAATCCCAGGTCGGGATCATCGGCCCGAATCAAGGTTTCAATAGAAATATCGGCGTTAGATCCGGTTAAGAGTAACCCAGCGTCACTAGCGACGATTTTGAGTCCCGTCAAAATGGGAATCGTAGTCTTTGAAGAGATGGCCCGGGAGACGTTGTTCAGTTCTTTGACGAACGCAGCCCGGTTGATGGTGAATTTCATAAACTGACACTCCTTTTCGTGGTGCGTGTTGTTTAACTTAATTAAAAGAAAAAAATAGTAGCCGTAGTAGAGCGGTGTATTCTGTGGATAACTTTGAGAAACAGGCTGTCGCACTAGTCTTTCCACCTGTGGATAACTTGTGGACAACTTTAGCTGTTTTCAATTTTTATCCACACGCGCTGTGGTCACCTGTTTCTATCATACCGCAAGTGGTCACAAAAAGACCGTCGCGAGTCTGCCGATTGGTGACCAGCGACGATCCGTCCTAGCGCCGCAATTCATCTTTTAAGCTATCAATGTCCTTTTGGAGCTGGGCATCGGTCTTTAAGAATTCCGTGATCTTGTCATAGGCGTGAATCACGGTCGTGTGATCCTTGCCGCCGAATTCGTTACCGATGCGGGGCAGTGACGCTTCTGTGAGTTCACGGGACAGGTACATGGCGATCTGCCGGGGCATGACGATGGCTTTTTTGCGCTTCTTGCCCTTGAGATCCTTTAAGGAAACGTTGAAATAATTGGCCACACGGTCCTGAATCACGGGAATCGTGATGGCATCGCTGGCGTTGGCCAAATTCAGACTCTTCAGGGCTTCGGCCGCCAAGTCGGTGGTGATCGGCTGGTGCATCAGCTGAGAATAAGCCTGAACGCGGGCCAAGGCCCCTTCTAGTTCGCGGACGTTGGAGTCAATCTGCCCGGCGATGTAGCTGAGTGTGTCATCGGGGATGTCGATCTGATCGGCATCGGCCTTGTTGCGCAAGATGGCAATCCGCGTTTCCAGGTCCGGGGGCGTAATGTCTACGGACAAGCCCCAGGCAAACCGTGAGACTAAGCGGTCTTGTAGCTTGGGAATTTCATTGGGTAACCGGTCGGACGTCAGCACGATTTGCTTGCCGTCGTCGTAGAGGGCATTAAATGTATGGAAGAACTCTTCTTGGGTTCCTTCCTTATTAGCGAAGAACTGAATATCATCAACTAGCAGTAAGTCAACGTTGCGGTACTCCTGACGAAACTGCTCCTGCGTCCGCGTTTGAATCGCATTGATAAAGTCGTTGGTGAAGGCCTCGCTGGTGACGTATTTGACCTTGGTGTCCGGGCGATCTTCCAGCATTTTGTTGCCGATCGCGTGCATCAAGTGGGTCTTGCCCAACCCGACGCCACCATAAAAGAACAGCGGATTATACATCACGCCGGGTTCTTCAGAGACGACCAAGGCCGCTGCATGGGCCATTTGGTTGCCTTTACCGATGACGAACGTGTCAAACGTATAGCGAGAATTGAGCGCCGTTTCCTTCATAAAGGTCGGCGTCGGTTCAGTCGTCACCGTTTCTCCAGGGGTGGCCGTCTTGGCCTTGAGCGTCGCTTGTTGCTGGCGTTCCCCCTCTAAGATGAGGACGGGCTGAATATCTTCGTGAGCGGCTTGGTATGCGTATTCTACCAATTGCTGGTCCAGATGTTGATGGGTCCAGTAATCACGATGCAGGGGTGATGGGAGTTCCAACGTTAATTTGTTGCCGTTCAAGGCAATCGGCTTGGCGGTTTCGATCCAAGTCGCATAGGCCGT